>JBKTTM010000001.1:0-9981 GCA_047247485.1 Collinsella sp.
GCCCTCGTGGAATAGCTAAGAGGGGGATGGATGAGCTTTACGAGCGTGGCGTTGCAGATGGTGACGGTTTCTTTGCCGATCCTGTTGGGGTGGTGTATCTCCAAGCTGGGATTTATGAAGGCAGAGTTTGAGCGCGAGCTTTCGCGTTTGCTGCTGCAGGTGGCGTTGCCGTGCTTGGTGCTTTCGTCGGCGTTGGGTGACGATGTGCAGTTGCCGAGCGTTGCCGATACGTTTTCGCTTATGGGCTTGTCCGTCGCCATGTATGCGGTGGCGATTGTTATTGCGTTTACCGTTACCGCTGTCCTTCGTGTGCCCAAGGGAACAGAGTGCTCGTATCGCTTTGCGGTGATTTTCGGTAATGCCGGGTTTATCGGCTTTCCGGTTATTTCGGCGGTATTGGGAAAACAGGCGCTGTTGTACGCTTCGATTGCGCTCATTCCCCTCAACATATTTATGTTCACCGTTGGCGTCATGCTCTTTAGTGGCGCACAAGGCGGCCTCAAGAAGCAGCTGCGAAATCTTGCCGCTTGTTGCAAAAACCCTGGCCTTATTGCGAGTGTTGTCGTGCTCATTGTCGTTTTGACCGGATGGACCGACTGGGGCGTCGTGGGCGATTCGATTTCCATCGTGGGTACCATGACCACCCCGGCGGCGCTGCTGCTCATGGGTTCGTCCATTGCCAAGTATCGACCGCTCGATATGCTCACCAACTGGCGTGCCTATGTCGCCGTGGCGTTTCGCCTGGTTATCGTCCCGGTGGCGTGCCTTGCCGTGGCTCGCGTGTGGCCGGGCATGACGCCCATGTTCATTACGACACTCGTGCTCGAGATGGCAATGCCGGTAGGCAGCAACGGCACGCTGTACTGCCTCCAATACGGCAAAGACGCCCGCCCCATGATGCAGTGCACCTTCCTGTCGATCATCTGCTCCATTTTGACAATCCCATTAGTAACGATGCTGTGTGCGTAGCATCCGGGACGGTCTCGCGCTGGGGCCCTGTCAGGCGGGGTGACTTTGTCCGGGGAAGTGGGCTTCGCGAACTTCCCCGGACAAAGTCACCCCGCCTGACAGGGCCCTCTCGACCGTTTCGATCTGCGGGTCTGATAATTATTTAATGTAATGGGGACTTTGCTGTTGCTGCCTTAGAGACAGCGCATCTACCTTTGGTCAGCCAAGGTTAAATCGCCGGGGCCGGGGTGGTTGGTATAGGTTTTGGAAGTTCGCGAAGCCCACTTCCAAAACCTATACCAACCACCCCGGCCCTCGCCCGTATCACCCCGCTGAGCGAGCTATAGACGCCACGCACCGATACGGTAAAGCGCCGGCTTGAAATTGGTGCTATATTCGGCTTGAGTTGTTTAATGCTAGTACGGGAGGCTGATATGGGGCTGTTCAAGAAGAAAAACCCGCAGGACGCCTTTGATCCCGGTGTGTTTACCATCACAGATACGATTCTGGACCCGCCGCGGTTTACGTTTTTGCCGGCCATCTACCAGGATGCCACGCGTCGCAAGTGGGCCGTGCACCAGCGCGGTGCGCAGCCGAAGATCTTTGACTACGCGGATGTGCTGCAGTGCGAGATCGTTGAGACTGGGAATCCCGAGGATGTGCCGGAGCTCAGCAATCGTGAGCTCGCTCAGCAGATTTTGATCAATCCAGCTCAGGCCACTAAAAACAACGCCGCCAAGCGTAATATGTGCCTTGGTATGGGTGTCATCGTTGCCGTGCGAACCGGCGAGGATGAGATTTCGAAGCTTGAGATTCCGGTGACTGCGGGCGAAGTCAAGCGAGACTCCGGCCTATATCGGTCGTATCGGAACGTTGCGGAGCAGATTAAGGAAGCTTTCGACGCCATGGGGTGTTCGGAGCAATGATGCCCGCAGCATCAAGCGGTTGAGGAGCCTTGCCCATGTCGAGCGAACCATATGCGATTCCGCCCAAAGATCGCGCCTTTGAGGGTATTCTTTGGTATATCAAACACTATGACTTACAGGGTGGCGATCGGTTGCCTGCCGAGCGCGTGCTCTGCGAAGAGCTGGGCGTATCGCGCACGGCGCTTCGTGCCGCCATCACGCGCCTTATATCGTGTGGAACCTTGGAGAGCCGTCGTGGTTCGGGCACCTATGTGTGCCCGCCCAAACCGCTGAACATTTTCCAGGAAACGTGGAACTATACCCAGGCCGTCGAGAGGGTCGGCTCAAAGTCCACCGCACGCCTGATATGGTCCAAGGTCGTGTATTCCGATATCGATTTGGCTCAAAAGGCGCAGATCGATCTGGGCATGCCGCTCTTCTGCATTCGACGCGTTCGCGTGGTCAATGGATCCCCCGCATCGATCGAGACGGCATACGTCAATCTGTCTTTGTGTCTCTCGCTTCCCGATCACGATTTTGAGAAGGAGAGCCTCTACGACGTTTTGCTCAAAGAGGGAAATGTCCATGTGACGCACGGCAAGGAGCATATTTCCATCAGCCGCCTGAACGCCGACGAGGCCAAGCTACTGGATGCCCAGGAGGGCACGCCGGTGTTTTACAAGGCGTCTCACGAACGCGACGAGAACGATGGCTTTGTCGAGTATTGCAAGTCCGTGATTCTGCCGACCAAGTATCGCTTTGCCGATAACGGCGAGGCGGACGGCGTTGCAACGAAGGTGGGTGTCGAATGGCTGAAGCGGTAGGGGGCCTGCCGGTCTACAAACAAATCCGCCGCTGTATTGCGGAGCGGATCGAGCGCGGCGACTATCCGACGGGTTCGATGATTCCGTCCGAAAATGAACTGGCCGAGGAGTTTGGCACCACGCGCCTGACAATTCGTAGCGCCATGGACGAGCTGGTCAAGAGCGGTCAGATTCGTCGCGTGCAGGGCAAGGGCGCCTTTGTGGGGCATAAGTGGTTTGATGAGCACGTTCGCAAAGGCGGTTTTCGCCAGACGGTTTTGGCCTCGGGCGCGACGCCATCGGTACGCATCCTCGCGCGTTCCAAACGCTATGCCGGCCTGTACTATGCCGACCTGTTTGGTATCGCCGAGGACGATCTGCTTTACTCGGTGCGCCGTCTTAACTGCATCGATGGCGAGCCCGTGTCGATCGAGATGACGCTGATTCCGTGCCTGCTGTTCCCGGGTATCGAGGATGTCGATATTTCGGTTTTCAGTCTGTACGAAACCTATGACATGTTGGGTCGAAAGCCGGATAAATCGATTGAGAAGCTCGATATCGAGGCTTTGGGCGCACGCGATGCGAGCCTGCTCAATCTTGAGCCAGGAGATCTGGCGCTTGTGCTGGAATGCTTGACTTACGATGCGAGCGGACAGGTCATCGAGTGCGCCAAATCCTTTACTCGCGGCGATGCCGGCGGTTATGCCTACAACTATTAGTATCTAGAACGTCCTTGCGCACGGCGAGGACGCTCGTTTTTTTAGGACATGTGCCGCTCGACCGATGAGCGGTCAAAACTGACCGTCTACCGAGAGAGGAGGATTAAATCGAAATATCGGTATTAAAAACGGCTAACCTGTAATCGTTCACTGGTATTAAGAACCTTTGAATTGTTGAGTTTGTGGTCAAGATGACCACAAGGTTAAACGGGACTAATGGGACGGCAAGCCCGTTCGTGTCCGTGCGACAATTCAGACTGCTCGTGAAAGGAGCGGGAATGAAGGAGACCGAGAAGATCGAGATCATGCACTTCGACCAGGAGGGCTACCTCGAGGACGGCAGGAACGTCTACGAGGCCGGCAAGCGGATGACCGCCCTGGCCGACCGCGTGCACGAGGAGGGCTACGACGCCGTCTTCCTGATGGGCGTCGGCGGCACCTGGGACGAGTTCATGCAGCTCGAGTACCTCATGAACAAGTTCGGCGACCGCGACCTCGAGGTCTACCTGATCCACGCCGCCGAGTGGAACGTCATGGGCCACAAGCGCATGACCGACAGGTCCGTCGTGCTGACCGCCTCCGAGTCCGGCACCACCCCCGAGGTGCTCGAGGCCGTCGGCAAGATGAGGGAGATGGGCGTGCGCGTCTTCGCCATGACCAACCCCGAGGGCAAGATCGGGCAGGCCGTGGGCGCCGAGAACTGCGTCATGATGGCCTCCGACCACGGCGCCGGCGGCTGCGAGAAGGGCTACTACCTCGCCGACTGCTTCGGCCTGCGCCTGCTCAACCGCCGTGGCTGCTTCCCCAAGTTCGACCTGTTCATCGAGCAGACGAAGGACGTCTGGAAGGACATGCTCGACATCCGCAAGCGCTTCGAGCCGCGCGCCGAGGAGCTCGCCAGGAAGTACGCGCTGGCCGACTACACCATGTTCATCGGCTCGGGCGCGCTGTGGGGCGAGACCATCCTGTACTCCATGTGCCTGCTCGAGGAGATGCAGTGGAAGCGCATCCGCCACATCACCTCGCACGACTTCTTCCACGGCACGCTCGAGCTGCTCGAGCCCGGCGTCCCGGTGTTCCTGTTCATGGGAGAGGACGAGTGCCGCGCCCTCGACGAGCGCGTCCGCGCCTTCCTCACCAGCGGCGTGACCGGCGACGAGGACTACGTCATCATCGACACCGCCGAGTACGCGATCCCGGGCCTGGACGACGACTTCCGCGTCATCGTGTCCCCCTGGATCCTGTCCGTGCTGACCACCGACCGCCTCTCGCGCAACTACGAGCTGGTCACCAAGCACAACCTCAAGTACCGCCGCTACTACCACCAGTTCGACTACTAATTCCATTTGGGGGAAACCGCAATGAGGCAATACATCTTTGCCAGCCACGCGCATTTTGCGACCGGCATCAAAGAGAGCACCGAGCTGCTCTCGGGCGCGCGCGATAACGTCCACGACCTGTCGATGTTTGTCGACGGCCGCACCGACGTCGCCGAGGAGGCCGCCAAGCTCCTGGCGACCTTCGACCCCGCCGACGACGTAATCGTGTGCACCGACCTGTTTGGCGGCAGCGTCAACAACGAGTTCACCAAGATCGTCCAGACGCGCCCCAACACCTACCTGATCGCCAACATGAATCTGCCGCTGCTGATCCAGCTGCTCTTTTCGGACCAGGAGGCTCCCGCCGATCAGGTTATCCGCGAGATCCTCGCGGCTGACGACACGCGCGTCAAGTTTGTCAACGACCTGCTGACCGATGCGGATGACGAGGAAGAGTTCTAGTCACCGCCTGCTATTAATGGGGCCGGGTTTCCGGCATGAGACCTTTGGGGGTCAATCATGATTCAACTGCTTCGCGTCGACCATCGTCTGCTTCATGGCCAGGTGGCCGTCTCTTGGGTCCAGGGCTTGGGCTCCGACTGCATCTTCTGCGTTGGCGACAAGGTTGCCAACGATCCCGTCTGGAAGACTACGCTCAAGATGGGAAAGCCGGCCAACGTCAAGCTCGTCATCAAGGACATGGAGCACGCCATCGAGGCCATCAACTCCGGTGTTACCGATAAGTACAAGATGATCATCTGCGTCGCCAGCATCGCCGAGGCCAAGCAGCTTGTCGACGGCTGCCCGCAGATCACCTCCATCAACCTGGGCAACACCAAGTCCAAGGACGAGCAGCGTCCCGATGCCCGTAAGATCTCCCGCCAGATCTTTGTGACTGCTGCCGAGGAAGAGGACATTCGCGAGCTCGTCGGCCGCGGTGTCGAGGTCGAGATTCGCGCTCTGGCCGACGATCCCAAGGTCGATGCCCTAAGCGCCCTCTAATTGGGAACCACGGGCGGCGCGCACGGCGCCGCCCCTATTCGTGGGCGTACCGGATAAACGCTTTACCCGTTACCCCCATCTACCGTTCACCGGGAGTACACGCCCGTTGAGCGATTGGTATTAAATAGTTTTCTCATGACTATATAATTGGTATTAAATCATTTGCACCGGTTTAGGTGTTAACAGCACACCGGTACAAGCTGGATCTGTCTAGGCGATTGTCGGCATGGAAAAGGGCGCGCTGACAAGTCGGGAATCGCCGCGCGGATCCAAGAGGGATCAAAGGGAGGAACAATGCTTGTTCAAGCGATCCTCATCGGACTTATCGCTGCCTTCGGTAAGCTCGATTATCAGCTCGGTACGCTCTATGCGTTCCGCCCGATCGTTCTGTGCCCGCTCGTCGGCATAGTCCTCGGGGACCTGCAGTCCGGCCTCGCCATCGGTGCGAGCCTCGAGCTGCTCTTCATGGGTTCTATCTCCATCGGCGCTTACGTGCCGCCCGATGAGTGTATTGGCGGTGTGCTCGCCTGCGCCTTCGCTATTCAGCTGGGTCAGAGCACCGAGGCCGCTATCGCGCTCGCGATGCCCATCGCCACTCTGTGCCTGGCCATTAAGAACGTCGTCAACGCCGGTATGCCCCTTCTGGTCGACCGTGCCGACGTCTTTGCCAGCAAGGGTAACCTCAAGGGTATCTACGCTATGCACTGGATTATCGGTCTCGTGATTGTCGTCCTGGCCTTTATCCTGTGCTCGGTCTCCTTCTATCTGGGTGCCGACGCTGTTCAGGGCCTGCTCGACTTCATCCCGACGTTCGTCCTCGATGGCTTTGGCGTCGCAGCCAACATCCTGCCTGCCATGGGCTTCGCCATGCTCGGCCGTCTGGTGCTTACCAAGCAGCTCGTGCCGTTCTACTTCCTGGGCTTCCTGCTGTGCTCCTATGCCAACGTGCCCGTCCTCGGCGTCGCCCTGATCGCAATCATCATCGGCATCGACAAGTACGACCTGCTGGGCCTTGGTGGCGCCCAGTCCCAGCTTTCTGTGGAAGGGGATGAGGACGATGACTTCTAATTCCGAGAACCAGATTACTCGCTCCGACCTCATTAAGAGCGCCGTGAACACCGGCGCCCTGGGCATGGAATTCTCCTGGACCTACTACAAGCAGATGAACATTGCCTTCTGCCTGATGGTCGCCAACATGCTCAAGAAGATCTATGCCGGCCGTCCCGATGATTACGCCGAGGCCCTGCACCGTCACAGCGCATTCTTCAACATCACCCCGCAGCTCGCTCCCTTCGTGGGTGGCATCGCGATGGCCATGGAAGAAAAGGTCGCTCGTGGCGAGGTTGAGCCCGAGAGCGTCAACGACATCAAGGCCGCCCTCATGGGTCCGCTTTCCGGCCTGGGTGACTCCTTCTTCCTGTCCACCCTGCGCGTCGTCGCCGCTGCCGTGGGCATCAGCCTGTGCCAGGCCGGCAACGTCTTTGGCCCCATCGCCTTCCTGCTCGTCTACAACATCCCGGCGTTCCTGATTCGTATCTTTGGCGCTATCAAGGGTTATGAGCTAGGCATTGGCTTCCTCGACGAGGCTCAGAAGACCGGCCTGATGCAAAAGATCATGGCCTGCGTCGGCATTGTCGGCGTTATGGTCGTCGGCGCCATGAGCAAGGACATGTTCTGGGCTTCGTTGCCCATCGCCATTGGTCAGGGCGACTCCGCCCAGACTCTCCAGGACATCCTGGACGGTATCATGCCCGGTATGCTCGGCATGGCCGCCTTCTGGCTCTACTATTGGCTGCTCTCCAAGAAGATCAACCCGATGGTCCTGATCCTCTGCACCATGGTCGTGGGCATCATCGGCGCTTACTTTGGCGTGCTTGCCTAATATGTTCGAATCGCGCTTCCATCGCGTCTAACGGTTGCGTCGATCTTTGGGGGCTTGTCGCATCTGCGGCGGCCCCCTGTTTTTTAAAACTCCGTACGAAAGGGGAGGGCTATGGTCGTACCCGAGCTTTCGCTCATGAACATCAACCATCGTTATTACAGCATCGAGACGTTTTTTAAGGCTGCAGGTGAGGCCGGCTATCGCAATATCGAGCTGTGGACCGGCTCGATGCACCTGTATGTGGATTGCCATGAGCACGATTCGGTGGATAAGATTCGCGATCTTGCCGCCCAATACGGTATCAAGATCGTGTGCGTGTGCCCCGAGCAGAACAACCCCAAGCCGTGGAACGTCGCGGTGCGCGGTGAGGCGGGCCAAAAACGCATCCTCTCGTACTTTAAGAATGTGATCGACGTTGCCGTTGAGTTGGGCGTGCCGCAGATTCTGGTGACGAGTGGTTGGGCCTATCTGGACGAGCCGGCTGAGGACGCCTGGGCCCGCAGCGTTGCCATGCTGCGCTCGGTGTGCGACTACGCCGATACGCGCGGTATTCGCGTCGCGCTCGAGGCCCTGCAGCCGTCGGAGTCCGTGCTGGTCAATACGGCACAGGATGTCGCGCGCATCCTCGAGGCGGTCGATCGTCCCAACCTGAAGGCCTGTATCGACTTTGGCGCCATGGAAGTTGCCGGCGACACGATCGACGGCTACTTTGAGGTTTTGGGCGACAAGATCGTTCACACCCACTTTGTAGATGTGGGCGGCGGCACGACGCATCTTGCCTGGGGCGACGGCGAGCGTGATATGCGTGCCGACCTCGAGGCACTCATGCGCCACGGCTATACGGGCTATGTCTCGGCCGAGACGTGTGATGGCCGCTACTATCAGGATCCGTCCAAGGCGACGACTCAGGTTATCGAGATGTATCGCCGTGTGACAGCGGAGATGGAAGCCGAATAACTAAACTGCGCGGTTGCGCCGGAAACGCTTGGGCGGGTCTGGCGCAACGCTTTTATAGCTGGCGAGTTGTGGGGAACCCGTTGGCAGTAGCGCTCGAAATAGACAACTATTGGCGTTGTAATACCACTCGGGCGAGGAAACCGACCGTTCGCCGCAAATCTCCGTGAGTTTGGATTGGTATTAAATAACAAGCAATCGTATGGCTATAATTGGTATCAGCAAGAAGCGCGATGTATAGAATTGCGCACATGTGATGGGAGGACACACATGAAGGAGACCGAGAAGATCGAGATCATGCACTTCGACCAGGAGGGCTACCTCGAGGACGGCAGGAACGTCTACGAGGCCGGCAAGCGGATGACCGCCCTGGCCGACCGCGTGCACGAGGAGGGCTACGACGCCGTCTTCCTGATGGGCGTCGGCGGCACCTGGGACGAGTTCATGCAGCTCGAGTACCTCATGAACAAGTTCGGCGACCGCGACCTCGAGGTCTACCTGATCCACGCCGCCGAGTGGAACGTCATGGGCCACAAGCGCATGACCGACAGGTCCGTCGTGCTGACCGCCTCCGAGTCCGGCACCACCCCCGAGGTGCTCGAGGCCGTCGGCAAGATGAGGGAGATGGGCGTGCGCGTCTTCGCCATGACCAACCCCGAGGGCAAGATCGGGCAGGCCGTGGGCGCCGAGAACTGCGTCATGATGGCCTCCGACCACGGCGCCGGCGGCTGCGAGAAGGGCTACTACCTCGCCGACTGCTTCGGCCTGCGCCTGCTCAACCGCCGTGGCTGCTTCCCCAAGTTCGACCTGTTCATCGAGCAGACGAAGGACGTCTGGAAGGACATGCTCGACATCCGCAAGCGCTTCGAGCCGCGCGCCGAGGAGCTCGCCAGGAAGTACGCGCTGGCCGACTACACCATGTTCATCGGCTCGGGCGCGCTGTGGGGCGAGACCATCCTGTACTCCATGTGCCTGCTCGAGGAGATGCAGTGGAAGCGCATCCGCCACATCACCTCGCACGACTTCTTCCACGGCACGCTCGAGCTGCTCGAGCCCGGCGTCCCGGTGTTCCTGTTCATGGGAGAGGACGAGTGCCGCGCCCTCGACGAGCGCGTCCGCGCCTTCCTCACCAGCGGCGTGACCGGCGACGAGGACTACGTCA
The DNA here is from genome assembly GCA_047247485.1 of Collinsella sp. Classification (GTDB taxonomy): domain Bacteria; phylum Actinomycetota; class Coriobacteriia; order Coriobacteriales; family Coriobacteriaceae; genus Collinsella. The sequence continues at coordinate 9,695 of JBKTTM010000001.1, forward strand.
TCATCGACACCGCCGAGTACGCGATCCCGGGCCTGGACGACGACTTCCGCGTCATCGTGTCCCCCTGGATCCTGTCCGTGCTGACCACCGACCGCCTCTCGCGCAACTACGAGCTGGTCACCAAGCACAACCTCAAGTACCGCCGCTACTACCACCAGTTCGACTACTAAGAGCTGGTCACGGGTCCGATATCTTGGCTGGTTGATATCTCGATCCTGCACAAGGGCGTCCGCAATTGCGCGGGCGCCCTTTTTGCGTTGTGACAAGAGACTGCTGCTAACCGCTTG
>JBKTTM010000002.1:0-2435 GCA_047247485.1 Collinsella sp.
AGCTGATAGACCATCTCGATGCCGTCATCGGGCAGTCCGGGGGAGTGCCCGATGACGCGAACCGGTCAGAGGAGGGTCAGGCTTTGCGGACGGTCCGCTTGTAGTCCTTGGATTTCTTCGATGAACCGGGAGAACGTCATGGTTTCTCCCTGGATCAGGTCGTCATAGGATTCCTTGACTACCTTGGGCATGACCAGGTGGATGTGCAGTTCATCGAGTTGGGCGAGCTTGGGATGGGTCACGTCGCCGGGAGTCAGGGTGAACAGGTGTTTGTCCCTGATCCGGTTGGCTTCGTCGGCGACCTGGCGGAAACGATCCTTGATGGAGGTTTTCGAGGCGAGCATACGCAGCTGTTCCTCGGGGAACGCCGGATCCTCGTAGGCGGCTTGCGAGGGGAACAGGAAATCGGGTTTCTTTCCGTTTTCCGTCTTGGCCTGCGCCTCGTATTCGATGCCGCGCGCGTCGAGGATGTGGGCGATGTGGATTTCGAGGACCTTGCCTGCGCGGCTCATGCGCCGGTTGCGCACGGAGGTGTAGAACGAAGTGAACGAGTCAACGTCGATGACGCCATCCGATACGAATGGCGCGGCATCGTAGTCGTGTTGGATGACCGCCCGCTCATAGAGTTTGAACAGCAGGTAGCTGCGGTCGTAGTATTCGATCACCACGTCGTCAGGGTCATCGTGCGTGGGGTCCACGTCCGTCAAGGAGGATTGGGAGAAGGCCGCGAACTCCTCGTTGCTGGGGAACCTGTATCCCCATCTGCCGATCATCTCGGGGAGATACGTGTCATCCCGCACTTCGACGTTGATGCCGAGAGCTTCGAAGATCTGCGCGCCGAAGGCGTCCAGCTCACGTTCCGTATTGTCGTGGAAGCGGAACGCGCCCTCCTGTTCGTCGTCGATGCCGAAGAGCCATTTGGCTTGGGCTTCGGCCGTGCTGTCATGCTGTGCGATGATGATCAGCAGGCGATTGTCCCTGAGCATACCGAAGCACATGAGGTCGCCGGGGCGGGCCATGCGGATTGGCTCGCAGTCCTTGTAGTAGAGACGCCATTCGGCGCTGCGGTTCGGGTTGTTGCGCCGTGCGTCGTACCATGTGGTTTCGAGGTCGGCGACCGCCGGTGCGTCATCGTCGCTCAGGTACATGAGCGCGGTGGGTATGCCGTGCCCTTGGGATGCTCTGCGGTCCTCGCCGGTGCCGAGCAGTCTTCTGAGCGCGTCGTTGCCGCCGAACTCGTGCTGGTTGCTGCTGTTGGCGTCGATATCGACGGCCGACAGTTTCTTGGCCGCGACCGGGCCGATGTAGTCGCCGATTCTTCCGTAATCGCTCATAATCCATGAGCATAGACCAATCGGACAGGAAACGCCTCGGGCGAATCAGTCGGACAGGTAGGGTTTCATCGCCTCGCCTATGGCTCGGATGACCGGCACTGCGACCGAGTTGCCGAACTGCCGGTATGCCTGCGTGTCTGATACCGGGATACTGAACGAATCCGGGTAGCCCATCAGTCGCGCGCATTCGCGCGGGGTTAGCCTTCGAGGGTTCTTTCCCTCGCCGCGTGAGACCAGTATCTCGCTGCCGTCCTTTCCGTACCGCGCGCTCAACGTGCGCGTGTGGTCGGTGGCGGCATCGACCATGCCATATCCGAAACCGTTGCCTGCGGCCTCGTGCTTCTTCTTGTAGTTCTGGAGGTACGTCCACAGCTTGTCGCTCAGAACATACTTGTCGGGAACCTGGGAGGCGGGCAGGAGGATGCTGCCGACGTTGCCGTGCGCGATGGGCTTCACGTCATCGAACGTGAACCCGTTCTCCTCGCGAAAGCCCACGATGTACGTGCGTTCCCTGTGCTGGGGGACGAAGCCCGCCGCGTCGATCAGCTTGTAGGTGACGTGGTATCCAAGGTCTTCGGTCAGCACGGAATATATCGTCTTGAACGTGCGCCCACGGTCGTGCGAGAGCAGGTTCTTCACGTTCTCCAGGAGGAACGCCTTCGGCTGCTTCGCCTTGATGATTCTCGCCACGTCGAAGAACAGTGTGCCTTGGGTCTTGTCCTCGAAGCCGGTGGGACGGCCCATGCTCTGTTTCTTGGAGACGCCGGCGATGGAGAACGGCTGGCACGGGAATCCCGCGAGCAGCAGGTCGATGTCGGGAACGTCATGCTCGTCAACCTTGGTGATGTCGCCGGCCACGGGATTCTCGTCGTGCCAGTTCGCCTCATAGGTCTGCACGCTGTACTTGTTCCACTCGGACGAATACACCACGTGCGCGGCATCGCCCAGCGCCTGCACCATTCCCATGCGGATGCCGCCGATGCCGGCGAACAAATCCGCTATCCTGATCTCACTCATACGGTTCCTCCGATTCCCGAGAAACCCAGGATAGCACATGAGAAGGGCGCGGCCCGACACCCCGCGAAATCATCGCGTACATCG
>JBKTTM010000003.1:0-5751 GCA_047247485.1 Collinsella sp.
GGGTCGGAGCTGAGCGGCAGAAGCAAGCGGATCCAGAAGGCGGCGTTGGACAAACTGCTCCCTGGTTCGGCGAGACGCCCATGTGCGACATCACCGAGGAATTCGTCAACGAATGGTACGCGAAGGCATGCGACGAGGTACGTCCCTCCGCGCTCGAGCACGCGGTCTGGCTGCTCAAGCGCGTGATGAGGGCCGCGACCGAGCGGCAGCCGGACGGGGGTCCGCCGCTATTGTCCTCGAATCCATGCAATCTCGTCACGAGGAAGAGACCGTCCAAAAGACGCGAGCAGGCGCCGATGACCAGGCAGGAGATCGACACGCTGGTCGAGGGCTTCCCGGAATACTACCGTCTGTCGATCCATCTCGCGCTGCTGGTGGGCGGGCTGCGCATCGGAGAGGTCTGCGGACTGCAACTCAGGGACATCGACCTCGACCACAGGCTGCTGTACGTGCGGCATTCCGTGACGCAGGGTCCGGACGATCTGGGCGAATACCGGCTCGACGAGACGAAGACCCCGGAAAGCCACCGAGTCGTGCCCATCCCCGCCCCGGTCTGCCGTCTCATCAGGAACATATCGACAGGTTCTGTCCCGACAGGGATCCCGACACGATGCTCTTCCACGCGGTCAGGCACCCGGAACGGGTCCTGAACCCGACGACGATCAACGGCAGTTCCGCACCGCGAGAAAGAATCAACCGCGAGGACGTGACGTTCCACTCCCTGCGCGCGACGCACGCGACGATGTTCATGATCCAGGGCGGCACGCTGCGCGAGACCATGGACGAGCTCGGCCATGTGGATGTCGACGTGGCCGTCCGATGCTACCAACGCGTGGTGCCGAGGCACAGGCGCGACGTCGCCGAACGACTGGCGCTCGAATATCTCCCCGCCGGGGATCCGGCCGGCATCAAGGCGCAGATAGCCCAGAAGGAAGAGGAAATCGACCAGCTGCGGCAGACCGTCGCCGGACTCCGGAGAAGACTGGAAGAGCTCGAAGACGACGGAGACGGGCGGAGCCAGTCCGGATAAGCATACCCAAAACCGAAAAACCGAAAAACCGAAATAATGAAAAACCAAAACCGGTGGAGACCGGCATCAAACGGAACAGGCCCACGCATCTAAGCGTTGCGGCATCTGCCGTCGCAACACTTAGATACGTGAGGCGTTATCCGAAAATCATCTCGACCTATGCCTGAGTTTCGGCTTTTCCTGCCCTGGAGGAACGATGGCACGCTGATAGGAGTAATGCTCGCACACATGTTGTCTCTGTGCGGGAGACATGTCGTATGCCTTGTTCGCCGGTTGCGCATACTCACCAAGATGGGCCAGATCATTCGACATGGTCAACGGTTCTGACAACGGCTTGACGATTCTTCTGAACATATCCTCAAGGGGACGCAGGTCGTTTCGTTGCATCCCCGCGATCGAGGCTTGATCGTTCGTCCTTTTGTCGATGAGTCCCCAATCAAAATGCCAGCCGGCCTCGCGCGCGATGATCTCCCAGAAAATGCGTTGCGTCCGCCCGTTGCCCTCACGGAACGGGTGAAGGATGTTGAAGTTGTTGTAGCTGACGCTCAGACGCTTCACGAATTCTTCATGACCGAGGCCTTTGAAAAGATCGTCACCGCGAAGCACCCCCTCGGAGTAGCGAACCCCTATGCTAAACAGCTCCAACGGTTGGAAGGGAAGCCCCTCGCCCTTGCCCATGTCGATGGTTCGTATCTCCCCCGCCCAGTCGTACACGTCCTGGAAGAGGAACCGGTGTATACGGCGAAGCTGTTCCAGCGTCCCCTCCGCAGGTGGGAGATTCTCTCTCAGAATGGCGGCGCGGGCGGAGCAGAGATCGTTCTCCGCAGCCGCCAGCGCATCCTTGTCCGTGGCGCCCACAAGGTTCCGCAGCACGTTCGTTCCTGGAATCAGGTAGGGATCGAAGACACGCGCCATCGTCACTCCAATCCGTAACGGCGACGGGTGCGGGAAAGAAGCTCGGCGCTGCCGATGCTCCCCCGCGCATATTCTCCGGCATCGCGTATGAAGGCCCTCGTCACGTCACCGCCTTCCAGCCGCACGGACTGCACCGACAGTCCGACGTTCTCCGTGCGGCGGCGCATCTCGGATTCAGATATCGTTCCGAACATTGCACCTCCTTTTCTCTTTAGATTCTAGCAAAACCGACGGCCCTTAGACGGAGCCGCGCCTGATTCCGCTCCTAAAGTCCTTCATTCCAGTCGCAATCCTTTCGCCAGATGCCACGCATGACACGTCAGGCACGCCACCGCACCGTCATCGCCCAGAAGGAGCGTCAGATCGGCAAGCTCCGGGACGAGGTGGAAAGGCTCAGGAAGATCCTGCTGGAACGGGATACCGGAACCGGTGAAAACCGGGAAACCGTTTTACCTAAAAACCGAAATACCGAAAGAACTACATACCGAAAAACCGGGATATGGAAACACTGGAAAACCGAGACAAGGAGAAACCGATGAACGAGAAGACCCGCGAACCGATGGTGATCGCGCTTTGAGACTGCTTATATCGTTTTGGACGGAATGAGCGTCAATCAGAAAGTTATGTATGATGGTTTCGCTTATTTATCTCGGTAAGGAGAATCCCATCTCATACAAGACAGTATTCGGCATGGACGCTTTCGATAGACATGACACCGATGGAGGAAACCAAACCGCGGATTCAGCCAGCGATATAAAGGTGTATCCTGAGTCCGCTTCGGGATGTTTGATTAACGACTTGGGCAAGTTGCTGAATATGAATCCGGATTTCTATAGACGACGGATCCGCCGCATTAGACCGGCTGCGATTGCCGTCGGGCTGAGCGCCATTTGCCTGATTGCCATTTTCTTGATTCCAAGTGAATCGAATCCGGTTTTCCAGAATTTCTTCAGCGCACTGTTTGGTTTCTTCCTCGGGTTGGCCTCCTCGGCATATGAGAAGTTCCGCAAATGGGCCGAACGAGTCAATCAGACCATGAAAGACGCTGAAGGAAGTATGCCGATATGGGAAGCCATATATAAGAATTCCATATTCTACGATGAATGCTTCATAACGCTTCCGGCGGCACGCGTATCCCCAACCTGGGCACAAAGAGCATGGATTAAAATCAGGTTCCCCTCATTGTCGCGCAAGTGGCATAAGTATTTTCGCAACGGAATGGCTGAACCAGGTTTGAAACCATTTCCGCTTATCTATGACTCTTCGCAGAGTGAGCAAAAGAAGTTCTCGATAAGATGGCGCCATTGGTTCAATAAGAGGGAATGCAGAAAGCAGCTTCATTACCTGGAGTCGCTGAGCCGATGCATCTTCATACTCGAACCGTATCAGGCGACTCTTGATTATCTACTGGCCTATTCGCCCAAGATAATCGGGAAGGAAATTCGTAAGGATAAAATCCTGAAGGGATACATTCCAGTTAATGACGAAGTCTACGTTTACCAAAAAAATGTAGACAAATAAGCAATACCGGAATACGGAAATACTGAAATCAGTAAATACCAAAAAAACAATATACCGCAATCGGATCCACGTGAATCCAGGACGCTTTTTTCAGGAACGCGGTCGAGAACACGGTACGGAACCTGACGGTGGTAGGCGACCACCTTGTTCTTTCCCATCCATTCCAAAGTCGGCATGACCTGTTCTCCTCGCTACTTCATGGAATTGGTATACCCAGAGTATATCGGCCTAATGGCTCATATGACGCGCGGGCCTTCCTGATCGATTCCGGCGCTTTTGTCGTTCTTTCCACGCCGATCGAGGTTTTCCTGCAATGTATCGTCGAAACTATCCAGCAGATCCGTCTTGCTGCGGATGATGCAGTGCATCTTCGGTTTCCGGCGTAGTCCCTCGACCAGATCGACGAAAGCGCGTTCCTCCTGTTCCACATAACCGAGTTCGGGTTGTTTCCTTGGCCATCAATCGATATACACGAATGATTGCGGCGCACTATGAACCTGCGGCTCATAGTAGGACAACGGACGCGGTCGGACAAACCGTTTCACCTTCCCAAGCTTGATTGCGTAGGCGACGTCACGACCATCGAAATAGTCCATGAACCGCTCCTTGCTGATACCGCCTTCCTTTCCCGTCTGGAGCCAGATACTTTCGGGATCCGCGGTTTTGATGCCGTCGATTTTCACCTCGCCCACGACTTTGCACTGAGGGCTCGTCGCGTAGATCACAATGGTATCCACTTCTGGCCGTTTGAAGATACGTCGACGGAACTCGTAGGTTTTCTCACCGGACAGGATCCTATCCACATATTCGGGCTTAATCGACAACATAGCTTTCATCGGCTTCTCCCAAGGTAAGTATTCTTCCGAAACGTTTGCCATCAATCGGCTCGCAGACCAGCCTCGTCGATCTGTTGATGACCCCCTCCTCAATAAGGGTCTTGCGAATAGGGTGACGCTTCAGCGGGAAATTATAAAGCATGCAGATAATATAGGGGTATCTTTTTCTATTCCAGAACTGTTCCAACTCTTCATTGGTGAAAACGCTGCGGCCCTTGATGAAGGAAAAGAACTCCTCTTTCGTTCGGAATGAATGGATGTTCCGAACCTCAGTGACGGTGCAAATTGAGCTTATGACCGAAGTGAACTCTGCAGAACTTCCCCTAGGGCTGGTTCTGGCGAAGGGCCTGGGGGTTCGCACGCCGCCCGGGGCACGGGATTCGGAAGGCTTTATGCCCCTTTCCGGCATGTGAAGTCGATGGAGGGCGTTCCGGCCGTCATCGGACGACGAGGCCGGAACGCCTCGGGGTCACTTGCCCGCGTTCGCGGCCGTGTGGCGGCCGGAACCCTGTGCGCAGTGGCGCTTGCGGAACACGAGCAGGGAGCCGCCGGCGAGCAGCACCGCCAGGGCGCCGCCGGCAAGGCCGAGCACGGCCGTGCCGGTGGAGGCCAACGGCTTGGCACGGTATCCGTTCCAGTCGTCGGTGTTGCTGGTGGCCTGGGTGTCGGCGCACAGCTGCTTGCCGTCGATCTCGGTCACGTCGCCGGTGGAATATTCCGGATCGGTGTCTTCGCCGCCGTCGGTCTTGTCGTTGAACGGGTCGCCGTTGGACGGCGCGCATTCCACGAGCGGGGTGCCGGTGACGATGGCGCGGTCCGTGTGTGTGTCGCCTTCCCTGACGCCCTTGAGCGTGCCGGTCACGCTGACCGACTCGCCCGGCTTGAGCACCAGGGTGTCCCAGTTGTCGGGGTAGGCGAGCGAATCCATGTCCACGTGCGCGTCGCCGACGATGGTGGAGTCGGCGAGGTCCAGGTCGCTTGCCTTGAACCATGCGCCGTCACCGGTGGCCGGGTCGGTCTTGGAGGTGTTCGTGATGATGAACGTGATGCCGATGCTGTCGGCGTCCATCTTCAGCGCCTGCTTCGGGTCGTCGCGGTCCGCCCGCTCCTGGCCTTCCTGCTTGAGGGTCTGGCCTGCGTCGATGTTCAGGCAGTCCTTGAGGATGTCGTCGGGCAGGTAGTAGACGAACGCGGTGAGCGCGGTCAGCAGGCTGCGTTCGGATTTGGTCCAGAAGTCGTCGGTCTGGTGCTCCTTGGGTGTGGAACCGTTGGTGTTGTCCATGATGTTGGTGACCAGGCGCATGATCGCCACGTCCGGGCTTGTCGGGGTCGATGTAGCGCATGGGGTTGAATTTCGTCTCGCTGGTCAGGTCCACCAGGTCAGAGCTGTTTGACCGTGTGGCCCATCTTCTTCAGTTTTCCGCTGGTCTTCGCGTAGAGTTCGCCCTT
>JBKTTM010000004.1:0-115362 GCA_047247485.1 Collinsella sp.
AGGTGTTCGGATAAAGTCGATAATCAAGGCTTCGATAGCAGAGGTTGATTTCCGATCTTAGCCGAACACATTGAGCAAATAGGCCATTCCCGCAGTTAGCTGAACGCCCCCGCGGCCCCTCCCGGGGTCCGGGGGCGCCGTTTTCCCAGTTGAAGGAACGGTGGAGATGTGTTTCGATGGGTCCGGTGGCCGTGCTCCGCCCGCCGCCCGGCACCTCTTCCCAGACTCAGCCGGACGGTCGGTCCGTCTATTCCGTTTTTCTTCCAGGCTAGGCCAGCGGGGCATCGCCCCTCTCTGCGCGCGCCCTCTCGATGAGCCCCGGCGTCAGGTCGAGATCGACGAGCGCCACGTCCTCCACGCCGTAGGCGTCCAGCAGCGCCGCCGCGTCCTCCCCGAGCATCGCCCTGAAGGCGCGCGCGGGCGTCGAGAAGCCGAGCGCGCCGCGGGGCTCGGAGTTCACGTGCGACATGGCCAGCGTCAGGTCCGCCGGGACGAGCCGGTCGAACCTGATTCCGGCGCCCTTGGGCAGCAGCTTCCTTATCTCGACGTGGTTTCGCTCGCAGGCGCCCTTCTGGTCGCTGCGCCTCGGGTCGCAGTAGAACAGCCTCGTCTCGCCCGGCCCCTCGCCGATGAGCGCCGCGATGGCGCCCTCGTCGGAGAACTCGGCGCCGTTGTCGGTGAGCACGGCGCGGAACACGCGGCGCGTCCCGTCGGCGCCGAGGACCGCCCGGACGCCCTCCAGGGCGTCCGCGACGCACCCGGCGGTCTTCTCCTCCAGCGGCAGCGCGAGCTGGAGCCTGCTGGGTCGGTGCAGCAGCGTGTGAGCAGGCAGGCGGAGTCCTCCCGGGCCCCCTCGACGGTGTCCATCTCCCAGGCCGCGGCGCACGCGTCCTCCCCGAGGGCGAGGAACGCGGCATGCGACCTGCGGGCGGAGTGGCGGGTCGCCGCCCGGCCCGCGGCGCGCCTCCTCGGCCTGTAGCCGACCTTGCGCCTGAGCTCCATGTTGGTCATGCCGTCGTAGCCCGCCGAGACCCAGCGGTAGATGGTCGACGGCGACAGGTCCACCGGGCCGCCGTTGCGCGCCGCCATCTGCTCGGGCGACAGCCCCCGGCGCAGGCAGTCCCTTATCGCCTCCAGCCTGGCCGCCGCGGCGGGCTCGTCGGCGTCTATCCCGCGCCTGGACGAGACGAGGACCGAGTCGGCGCACAGCTGCGCGGCCCGGGCCTCGTAGAAGACGTGGGGGCGGCGCTTGCAGCCGATCGCGCGGTACCGCCCGCACCCGTTGCAGCAGCGCGGCCACGCGGCCAGGCGCGGGCAGGCCGCCGACAGGTCGGCGGAGGCGTCCACGCGCTCGCCGCGCCTGGCCTTCGGCGCCGTCACGAACCTGTGCGACGCCACCTCGGCGCTCACCGTCGAGGGCGACCTGCCCAGCTCCCTCGCGATCTCCCTGCACGACGCCCTGCGCTCCAGCATCCTCTGGACCGTGTCCCGCTCGTGCCTCGTGAGCCTTCCGTAGGCCCTCGGGACCGCCCTCGCGGGGCCCCTCTTCTTCTTTCCGGACATGCCGTCCTCCGATCTCCCGGGGCCGGCCGATCCGGCCCTCAGGGTATCTGGTTCCCACATTCATCCGCACATGTGCGGATGAATGTGGGAGGTGTTCGGATAAAGTCGATAATCAAGGCTTCGATAGCAGACGCGAATTGATTTTTTGAAATATGGACAGACTCCTCGTCAGGAGGGTAGAATGATGCCGACGGCAGCCCAAGTTGTGAGAGCTGGGCAGAGCCGTTGCTTGCTAAAGTTAGGTCATCGTCTTAGCGACGGTGGCCTTTCTTTTTGGGCTTCGAACCCTGCTTGAGTGCCTTGGAAAGGCCGACAAGGCCCGTGAGGAGCGAGACCAGGGCGGTCAGGAGCTTCACGAACTCGGTGAAATCGGTCATGGGCATCACCTCCCATCGGATGGAGGGCTCTGCCCGGCACAAGGGCTGCCGACAGCGAGAACGATTTTATCAGAGCGGCTGACCCTCCCCGACGCTCTATGTTTCATACAAGATTGGCGATTCAAGATGGGCAGAATCAACCGGGTGCCGTCTTTTACTGTTAATTTTCAACCAGACGCCCCGAGGGCTAAGGCCCTTCCTTCACACGACGCATATTGTCAATATAGTTATTGTTGTACACCCCTGCGGCAAGCGATGTGCTAGAAAGTAAAGCACGTTATACGAGTGATTGGGAGGTGAGTCATGGCAACCGTTACCGCGACATTGAGCCTACCCGAGGACCTAGCAATCAGGTACGCCCGTTTGGTGAAATCAACAGGACGCGCGAAGACTTTCTACACGACAGAAGCACTCGCTGCCGAGATTGACAGGCTTGAGTACGAGTACGGACTATTGAAGAAGGTCGAGGATTACCGGGCTGGTAGGCTTGAGACAGCGACGCTCGACGAGCTGGAGGAAAACCTTGGCCTGGCGAATTGAGATCGACAAGGTCGGCCAGCGTTCGATGAGGAAGCTGGACAAGCAGATCGCCAAGGAAATCTTAGCTGACCGTGTGGACATCCACCGCAGCGGCACCCGCCTTGGACTGGCTGCCTTTTCGAAGCCAATGAGGCAGGCGCGCACGATGAACTTACGAACAAAACTTGAAATCCCCTTACAGGAATCGTTCAAGTTCGCTCCGTTCAATCTGGTATTCCAACATCCACTTACACCAATATGCCAATCCTGGCCTAGCAGAGCAAATCGATTTGACCTTTTCTTCCAGGGGCTGGCATGAGATAAGAATCCCACTGCCGAAACTCTCGCATGAGACCGTTTGGTGCCAGCGGGTGACATGCCAGTCCATAGCAACAGCCGGACCGCCTGATAAAGGAACTTTCGAATAACGTAACTACGCGACTGCACGAAAACGGAACTACACGATAACGTAACTGCGGCATAAAGTAACTGCGTAATAGCGTGACAACGTAATTGTCGATTACATGATTTACCAAGCTCATGAATAATGGAAAGCCCCTGCTCAGGACAGGGGTTTTCAGTCTGGCGAAACGTTTAATGGTGTGTTGAACGCTCTCTCATCTCGAGCGATTTTGTAAGGCTTTTCGTACCGGCGACGCCATGGCCCAAAAGGCCATCGAGGCCCGACCTCAGCGCCGCGACATCTGACGGCGAGGCCCCGTCACGCAAGATCTTCGAGTCGAGTAGCGACCTCATAAAGCGTTCTGGCGTCTTTTCCGAAAGAATTGCAGCGGTCTCGTTGGAAATCCGGTTCGGGTCGCGGGCAACGGGAATCGTCGGCATTTCCTCGGATGAGACAGGGTGCGAACCGTTATTCCTGAGCCAATATCTGAACTCGATATCGATATCTTCAGGAACCTCGACCCTAATCTCCCTGGCTTCCTCGTCGACCACGAGCGCGCCGAAAAGCGAGTCACGCTCGGCGTTCTCCACCATCCCCTCGAGCTCTAGGATGCCCATGAGGATCGGGAGCTCCATCAGGCTTTCGTGCCCGGCACTGAAGCTCCCGATTTCCTTGGCGCCATCATAATCGCCGGGAAATTCGACTACGTAACCGTTGGGCGAAAGCTCCGGCCATCCGAGCGCAAGGGCGGCCTCCACCTCATGCGAGACGTGGGCCACAGGAGAGATGCCGTCACGCGAGAAGGGCTGGATGAAAACGCCCTCGCGGCCTTTCAGATCCCTCTTGAGTTTGAAACAGGCGTCATGGGGCCGACAAGGATAGTCACTGTACCGAGGCGTGTACTGCACACTGAATAAGGCGACATAAGGCTCTCCGTAGTCATCCACAAGGTACATATCAGCTCCTCCTAATATTCATTCGCTTGACCGAATTTATTTCGTTTACCGCGATACCGCGATCGGCCTTCTGGGCGCGCTCCGCATCGAAGGTCCTGGCGAGCGCGGGCGCGTACTCCTCAGCAAGCGATGCGGCCTGCAGCTTGAACATGCGGGAGATGACACCCGCATCCTGCTTTGCTTGCTTGCCTGCGAGTGCGATGGCGGCCTCGCAGATCTCATTGGCCGTCGGCTCCCTTCCACCGAACTCCGCGAGCTCATTTCTCACGGTATCCAGCGAGCCGCCGTCATTTCGGGCATAGGCGGCGATATAGGCCTGCTTGAGCGCTTCGACCAGTCTCTCATCAGCCGCAATCCCGATCTCGGTGCCACCGCCATCCCGATAGTAGGCCGTCGTGGCCCCTTCAATCGATTCGGCGAGACTTTTCCCTACTTCCATCCCGTCTCCAATCTCATTCAACCACAATAGGTCCAATAGCATCCAAACGATCGAAGTCTTTGGAAGCCGATTTTGCCTGTCGTTTAAAATCCATGACTGATCGTGTGGGGTTGTTCGTCCCCATCCTGCCCCTCTACACTGACGGGAGATTCCGTGATGACAGGGCCGTCCTCGTCCTGGCCATCATCTCCGCTTGACTCTTCCTGACCCTTTTGCAACTCCTTCTGCTCCAGCTCCGCAAGCTCGGCCTGCAGCTTCTTGAGGTTCTCCTCGCCGTCCCAGGGCTCGGTAACGATCCTGGTGGCATCCTCGAGCTGCTTGTCGGAGCGCTCCATAAGGGCCCTTGCCTGGTCCAGACCGCCCGCCTCCTTCTCGATAATGCCGTCCATCTGCTGCAGCACGGTGTGTGAACCGGAAGTGGCCGATGGCAGCATATGATTCGACCAGTGCGCGTCGGCTGTACCCTTGACCCTCAGCCCGATGAAAGGGTCGTAACGGAAGGTGCCGCCTCGCTCGAGCAGCGTCTGCTCCTTCTTCACGACAATCTCAAGACCGCGAAACTCTCCAATTGCCCTGATGGGGCCGATGGGGCAATCTCCGGCAGCCTGCCGGATCATTCCGATCGCGCTAGCTCGATCTAGCGCCGACAGGCCTCCGACCGAGACCCTTACGATATCTGTGCCCTTGTCGAGCTCCCTTTGCCTGTTCGCGCGCTCGAGGACATCGTGGTCGCGTTCGAGCAAATCGAATCGTCGGCGGTTGCATGCAGCTGAAGGCTCATAACGAGACTCGATCTGGTGGCGCATGTTTGCCACCATCTCGGCATGAGACTGCTTGAGCATGGACTGCGCCATAATCTCGCTTCTTAGCTCCTGGATCCTCTTGATATCGGGATTGCCGGACGCCACGGCGGCAAGGTCTGAGTAGGAGATTCTCGTCTCATCGATGTCGTCCATACTGCGTACGGATGGCTTATTCGAGAAGACCTGTCCGATGAAGCGCTGCTTATGCTCGACGGTGGAGTAGAGGAAGGAATCGAACGTTCCCTGGGCAACGTACTTGAAATCCTTGACGCTGTCGAACATGTTTCCCTGTCGCCTGATTCGACCCAGGCGTTGCTCGAAATCGGAAGGCCTCCATGGGCAATCGAGGTTGTGGATGGCCGCGAGCCTCGTCTGGACGTTCGTGCCCGTGCCCAACTTCTCGGTCGAGCCCATGAGAACTCGAACTTCGCCCATGCGCACCTTCTCGAAGAGAGTTTCCTTCTTCTCCGGGTCGTTGCCGACGTCGCTGACGCAAGCAACCTGCTCGGAGGGGATTCCCGACTCGATGAGGCGGCGCCTCATATCATCCTGGATATTCCATTTTCCCGAGGCCGGGGTCGAACGGTCGCAGAAGACGAGCTGCGCGCCGCGCATGTCGGCCGTCTCCTCCCAGATTCTAAATACCTCGAGTGCGCACGCTTCACACTTGCCGCCCTCCATCGGCTCAAGCTCGGGGTGCATCAGTTTCGGGTCAAGGGCGACCTTCATTCCGTCGCCCGTGATCGCAAGCAGGTTATCGTTGTCCTCGGCAGTTCCGGCGCGGACGCGCTCACCGCGGATGCCGAGCTTTTTGACTTCCTCGACCTGCTCGGGCGTGGCGGGCACGGTGATATGGATCTCCTCGCAATCGGGAACCTTGAGGTTCACGGTTTCCTGCGTGACGATATCCGCAAAGGTTCGATAGGCGCTCATGAGCTCGGGGAGGTTATGGAACTTCGTGAAGCGCTGCTTCAACTGGAAGCCGTTGCCCTCAGGCTTGATCTCCATCGAGTCCTCTATCGTGCCGAACGTAAACGCCCAGGACGGGAATGATGACAGGCCCTGCCTCTCGAGGAGCTTAGGCGCGAGATAGCGCTGCATGTTATACAGCTCGCCCATCGTATTGGTGACAGGCGTGCCCGTAGCGAACACGATGTTGCGTCCATGGCCAATCTCACGAAGGTAAGTACACTTTTCAAGCAGGCTCTCGCTGCGGTTGGACTTCGAGGAAGTCATTCCCGCAATAGCGAGGCCATACGTAGGGAGATTCTTATAGTTGTGCGCCTCGTCCACAAACAGATAGTCGAAGCCGATCTCCTCGAACGAAAGCCCTTCGGTCTTCGGAGAAGAATGGAGCTTCGAGAGCTTATCATTGATTTTCTTAACTTCTTCCTCGAGCTTTTTAACCGAGAAGGTTCCACCGTTTTCTTGCGCATCTGCTTTGGCCTGCAGGAATTCCATCCTACGGCGTTTGAGATAGACCTCCTTTCGCTCCTGCAAAAGGTCGAGCATATCGAAGCGCGAACCCGATACGATCACGGCGTCCCAGTCCCCGTTTGCCGCGCGGCCGAAGAACTCCCTCGCCGCATCCGCGGAATCCGACTCGGATTTACCCATATAGAGCACCCTCGACCCTGGATAAAGGTAGGCAAAATCCGATGCCCACTGTTCGGTTAGGTGCTTCGGCACGACGACAAGCGGCTTGTTGGCCCGACCGAGACGCCTGGCCTCCATACACATGGCGATACCCGTATAGGTTTTTCCGGCGCCGACGACATGGGCCACAAGCGTGCCCTCATTTGCCTGCCCAGCTCGCGCGACGGCGGCACGCTGATGTGGCCTCATCTCCACGTCGGGATTCATACCGGGAAAAGTGAGGTATGAGCCGTCATACGTCCTGGGCGCCAGTCGGTTGTACCTATCGTTGTAGATTTTGCACAGAACATTTGCCCGATCCGGGTCTGCCCACACCCATTTCTCGAAAGCCGACGAAATCAAGCGCCTCCTGTCCCATGCGGCCTTAGTCCCCTGGGGGTCGGGAACCTTCTTGCCCGTGGACAGATCGGTCTTGTTCAGCTTTGTCTCGCTGCCGTTGAGGACGGCCGAGATGACCTTGAGCGGCGAATAGCTGTTGCACCCGTATCTGGCCAGCACCTCAAGCGAAAGCTCGGTCGCGTTTCCCGTCAGGCGCCATTTTCCGGTACGAGGCTCATGAGCAACCTCAAATTTCCTCTGCTTTGCCGCAGTCATCTCACCATCAGTTAACTCGAGCTCCTCTTCGATGAAGCTCATGACGAAGGAGGGAGGAATCCATGGAGAGCCCAGGGTCGCCGCGATCTCCCCGGGACCCAGCTCACGTGGAAGCACGGCCTTCAGTTTCTCTTCACAGACGCTCAGCGCGGCGAGCCTCTCGACATCCGACTCGGTTAGGCCGAAGGCCGCCATATGTCGCTCGCGTCTAGCCCTGTACTCGGAAAGGTCATCAGGGTTGACGAGCTCCCCGTGGGGAATGGGCTGATCGACGTCGCCCATCCAGTCGACATGGGTAGTCCTCATCACGGCCTCCTCACCCGCCTGGCGATAGCCAAGCGAGATGAGGTATTCAGCCGGCACGGGGTCTGCCTTCATGGCAGCCGCCAAAACACTCGATAGGGGCTCCTGCTCCGACTTCCGGGCAACAGAGATCCCATACGCGCGCGCCAGGTTTTTGATCGGATCGGGAGTCTGATATGTGTTGTCGGCATCGGCACGCCCAAGCGCTACGGCAAGGACATCGGGCCCCACGCGGGGATCGGTGGACAATCGCCAGAGAACCTCCTCCGTGTTCATCCCATCGTTCGCGAAATCCCGTTTACTTGCCTGATATCCAAGCGATCTCTCGACAAGCGTTGCAATGAGGGGGTTCGTTATGGCCTCGTAGCCGTTCCTGCGCTCAGTGGAGATGCGAACCCCCTCATCGAGCTCTCCCAAAGCGGCGATTAACGCCTCTCCGGTCCACGTACTGAATGACCTGTCGCGCCAGCTGTCGGGGAGGCTGCTGACATGTGCTGAGGCGATAACGGCACGGTCGGCCGTCAGGGGATGGACACAGGTGTCCCACAGGCCGCTTTTCATGAGGACGGTAACGGCTCTCGCCACCTCCGCACTCGTTTCGGGAGTGCGGGCGGGGGGAATCGATACCGACTCGAGCCAGGAGCTTTCCCCGGCGTCGACCCGATCGCTCTCTATTTTCTTTTGCATCGAATGGATCGCATCGAGCTTCTCGCCGATATCGCCGGAAAGATATGCCTCGGCGCTCTCGATCCTCGAAGTGACCGGATCGCGGACGATGAGGTCGCCGAGCCTTTGCTCGGCCTCGGCGACGCTGCAGCCGAGTAGTCGCCCGATGAGCGCCAGATCGACCCCGCCCGTGCGGTCATATGAGACGGCCAGGGCATCGGCAGGGGTCTCCGAACGGTCGGGGAGGGGTGCCTGGGGGCGCACGGTGCGCTTCGAGAGGATGTCGGCCTTGCGGACGAAGTTCTTCTTGGTGTCCAGCACCTCGAGGCTGAACAGGTTGATGCCGAGCGAGCAGTCGTGATAGCCCTTCATGGTGAGGACTCTGCGGTTCACGGGATCGTTCAGGCGGCCGTAACGCTCGGCGAAGCGGTCGTAGCGGTCGTTGAGCGCCGTTATTCCAGATTCGATTGCCGCATCGGTCGATTTGGGGTCGCGCTCAAGCGAGATAAGCGCTCGCGCGGCATCCCTGAGCTCAAGCATTGCGCGTGCGCGGTTCTCTGCCCCGCGCTCCGCGAGCCGGAAACGCTCGACCGTGTCGCCGTTGCCGTACCAGATCGACCCGCCGTCGCCCAGTGTGAACTCATAGATCGCAGGGTTGGCGGGAACCGGCGCAACCTCGGGTACGGCACACCTATCGGGCACCCCCTCGAAAGTATGGGAGATTGCAGCGATGGCCTGATCTGCTAGGGCCTTCCTGGCGCCATCGGCGATACCCTCGGCGTCAAGACCGCTGGTCAGCGCATATCCGGGGCCGTACGCAGTCATTTCTGAACCCTGCTCGCCGACGGCCATGGACGGATTGGAGGCAAGCAGTGCGTTCACGCGGAAGCCGTCCGCGTTGGTCGCCGTGTGGACCCAGGCCGGCGCACTTTCGCGCTCGACCTCACGCGGCTTCTCAAGTTTTCTCAGGATGACGAGGTCGCACAGCGCGCTAGTTCCAGCCTGGCTCTCGAATGTCTCCTTGGGGAGTCGTGCCATACCGACAAGGTCGCACTCGCGCGCAAGGTACTCACGCGTGACCTCGCGTGCTTTATCCATGGTGTAGCGGCTCGTCAGCACGGCGACGATACCGCCGGGGCGCACGGCGGTCATGGCCCTCTTGATCATATAGTCGTGAAGCGGTGCCCCATCAATTTTAATAGCGTCGGAGTAGGGGACGTTGCCTATGGCGGCGTCAAATGACCCATCGGGGATCTCGCATTTTTCGATATCTGCGGCGACGATCGTATGGTCCGGGCAAAGCACACGAGCAAGTCCCGCGCTCACGGGGTCGATCTCCACGCCGGTCACATGGACGTCCATGCCCTCGGGCACGCAGCGCATGAAGTTGCCCGTGCCGCAGCCCGGCTCCAGAATCTCGGCTCTGCCCCCATCGCAGATACCGGCATCCCTCAGCGTCTCCCAGATAAGCTCTACGATGGGACGGGGGGTATAGAAGGCAGTGAGGACCGTCGCGCGCTGCTCGGCGAACTCATCTTCGCTCAGCAGCTCGTTCAGCTCCCGTGATACCTCGGCCCAGCCGCCGGTCTGGTTTTCGGCAAAGGCGTTCGCGGCACCGCCCCAACCGGAGTAGGCTGAAATGGCGCGTGCCTCCTCTGGGGTGGCGTCTCGCCCCTCATCCATGGTCGCCTTGAGGGCGCGCAGGGCGGCCACGTTCAGTCTCGCGCGCTCCAGCGGCGAATGGCCGGCCTGGGCATCGGGGTTAAGGTACTCGGTGTTGTGGCGGGTGGCTAGAGCGTGAGCACCGTCTCGTTGAGGGCGATCTCCTCGGCCATCTTCCGGGCGCTGTTGGCCCTGCGAATGTAGTCGTCGTACCGGCACTCGGCCATCGTGAGCTGTGCGAACTCCGGCGTCGCCCCGCAGCTCTCCATGCAGCTGTCCTGAAGCTCCGCGAGCCTCGTCAGATAGTTGCGCTCCACTGCCTCGAGATACTCCTCCGTCTCTCCGGCCGCATCCATCCTGGCCAGTTCCTCCGGAGCGTTCTGCTCCATGAAGGAATACCGGAGTCCCCTCACGCCCCTGTACGGGTTCTTCAGCACCGACATGCGCTTCCTCCTCGGAATCATCCTTGCGGGCGGCCTTATCGCCTCCCGTTTGGCTTACATAAGATTCCTGTTGCGCACCAAAGTCAAGTGCCAACCTTTGCTGTGCATCCACGTCATCTATTTGTTTTTCGGCTGGCGCCTCGTAAATTGAGGGGTCGTCCATCGCGAAGAGGGAGATTTGCCCCTCAACCGCGACAAAGCGCCTCGACGTTCTCCTGGCCATGGAACTACGCCCCCTTTCGGGCGTTGTTGGAGGCTCCGCGCGCGCCGGCATCGAAGGATGCGAGCATACTCTTCAGGCGCTTTGTCGTCATGGTTGCCGATTGGCCGCGCTCGACCGGGCTGTTCTGCGAAGCTCGCGTTCTCGGCTTGTGTTCGAACCCCGCCCGCCTGAGGGCGCGGTCAATTCTGTTCGTGGCGCCCCTCACCTGGGTGCAGACGCGCTCGATGCGAACGAGGAGCAGTTCGGTGTCCTCCATCGGCACGCGAATCTCCAAGCCGTCATCGATCCCGTAGCGGCGAAGCGTCACATGGGAGGCCATCGGGTCCATGCCCTCAAGGTCGATGTCTTCGGCGGCCTTTGTGACCGCGTCGAGTGCGACCGTATCCCCCTCGACCACCCTGATTGGAGCGGCACCGGGACACGAGGTGAGGCCCGTGTAGGCTGAGGCGGGGTAGACGGTCTCCGGCACGAGCTCGCAATCGAGAGTCAGCTCTTCACCGTCTCGTTTTGCAAAGGGAACGAGAATCTCGAACCCTACCGGATGCTCTTTGATTTTGCCACCCAACCTATCGGCGCGCTGTCTGCTGAGGACAGCGGAGGTATCGGCCTCGGGATGGTCGAGCTTGAATGCCGCGAGGGCAAGAATACTCCTCGGGCCCAATTCGGAATGCTCGGCCATGGAGTCGAGAATCGTGTCCCAGCCTCGCGGATGACCCATCACAGCCGCGAGTATCTCGACAGGCGCTTCGATTAGCCTCTGCTGCATTATTTCCTCCCCGTCTCAGTCAACTCCCATCGATGATGGGGGAGTGCGCCCATGCCGTCCGGTGCGGGAACAAGTGTTCATCATGATTAGGCTGCTGAGGTACACCCAATCACTGCTGACAACGATGCACCGCCGCTCCGCAAGGGGCATCTAGTCCGCGGCCCTCATAGAAGGACGCATCTTGAAGCTCGTGGAAGCATATGACAGGTACGCCGTTATAGACACATGATTTAGCCGATTTGCTATTCCACCTTCCGACGCATGGGTCATGGGCGAGGTCAAATAGGGGAGGCCATTTCTGAATCGCAAGGTCGAGGACATCCTCCTCGTTATACTCGCCGTTATGGAGGAAGGCGAAGTGAGGCGCGCCGTGTTTTGCGCCTCCGCAGATTTCAACAACTGAAACCTGGCTGAAAGATTCTGAGCTTTCGCCGTCACCAAGCAATATCCAAGACGATGGGACGACAGCGAAATCATTGTCGGCAAGATCAATCCGCCGCATGTCGCGAGGCTCATTCTCCGCCAAGTCCATGTAGTAAAGGGAAAAGTGTTCGTGAAGGCGCAGGAACTGATCATAGTCACGCTCAAGTTCCGCTACGGACAATTCCTCTGACCCATCAAATGAGAGGCGTCTCATTTCTTGCGCAGTAAGTTGAAGCTCTTTTTGGCAGGCTTTATCCATGGCCTCTGCAACTCGAGGCGTAAGACCGGTAAACATAGCAGTCAGATAATCGATCGCCTCACCGGTACTCCGAATTGATTCGGGGTTCTTGCTGCGTAGCTCCTTGATTCTATCCGGCGTGGCCACCTCAACGGTCGTACCGAATTTAATCTTATTCATCTTTGAGCCCTGTAACGGTAGTCTTGCCATGGTCTGTCCATTCACAATCGGTATTTACGTTGAACTCGCGCCCAACGATAGAAAGGTCGCCCGCGCCTTTAGTCCGACGCCTTATCTGCGCCCGCGTTCTTCGGCGCCGAGGCGATCTCCGCGAGCCTCGTGAGCCCCGAGGCTATCTCGACCGCGTCCGCGCCCAACAGCCAGTCTGCAGGCACGCCGAACGTCCTCGAGAGGGCCTTGAGCGAGACCGCCGAAGGCAGCCTGACGCCCGTCAACCAAAGGGCGATAGAGCGCGGCGATTGGCCGATCGTTGCCGCAAGCTCATCCTGGCCGACGCCCGTCACTCTCATGAGGGCGGCCAGGCGCCGGCGAAAGAGCAGCAGGGACGGTTCTGTTGTGTAGGGTCCGGGCGCATTCTTCATCTAAATCAGTACGTCCCGACGTTGAAGCCCTCGCCCTTGGTGAAATCGACGGTCACGGGAATCTCCGTCTCGTTTGGGAAGTAGGCGCGGATGACCCAGTAGGGGATATCGGAGCCATCGGGGCCCATTCCCGCATTCACGTCGCTCGACTCGATAAGCGTCTTCTCGGGAACGCCGTATTCTGAGGTCAGGGATGTGAGGTATGCGGCGACAGCGTCCTGGAAACCTGCCTGGGTCGCTTCCTCCGGCAGGTTGTCGGGCACGGACACGATCGAGGGGTCAACCTGGGCCGTCTCGCCCTGTCCATCCGCAACGTCGGTTTCCCGCCCATCATCTGACTCGTCACCTGAGACTTCGGACGCGCTGTCGGTTCCAATTGAGGATTCCTCGCTCGAGGCACCATCCGACCTTCCCATGGGCGGGAATACCGCGAATGCGATATTGATTGCGATGCAGACCGCGATGATGCCGACGCAGGCGAGAATAATCCCCTTTGAGTCGAGCTTCTTTCCCTTATCGTACATGGCACAAATTCCTTTCCTCTTAGAGCTATTTGAGCTCCACTCCGCCCATCCAACCCCAGTAGACGCCGGAGCCCTTTCCGTAGAAGGCTATGAATTCGTCAAGCGTTTTGGTCGTGATAGCGCCCTCATTGCTCATGACCTTGCCGTCACCGACGTAGATGCCGACATGGCCATAGAGAAGGCCGGGCGTTCCGGTGCCGGGGTGGCTCGTGTCGCCCACGATCATGCCGACCTTGAGGTCCGCTGGGTTGTTGCTATGGCACCAGGCCTTGACCATGTCGCAGGCGTTGCCGCCGTAGTAGCCGACGCCGGCGGCCTTGAACACATTGGTCACCCAGGCGGCGCACCAGTTCTTGCCTGGCGAGGGTGTCGATTTGCATGCGCTCACGACGGCCAGCTGGGTGCCCTTGGCGCCAGACAGCTCCTGGCCGGAGCCGCCGAGGGAGCCCGAAGTGATGGCGTTGTAGAAATACTCCGCGTTTGGGTACCTTGAGTCCCAGCCGTGCGGCTTGCCTCCCACCATCGCGCACCGCTCCCATCCCATCGCATAGTGCATCGTCGCCGACTCGAGATCGTCGGTCTCCATGAATGTCTGGTAGGTGTACTTGCCGTTCGCGCTGGTGAACGAGCCCCACTCATCGTGGTCCGACCAGAACTCGAGCTGAACGTCGAGTTCGTACCAGTTCCTGCCCGTCTCCTTGGCGAACTGGGCAAGGCGAAGGCGACGCCCCCCGTCCCATTGGCCGATGCCAACTGCCTTGTTGTAGACGGGGCCCCTCGCGATGATCTCGTCATTGGTGCAAGGGCTGATACCTTCTTTCCAGTAGGCATAGGAGCCCTTCGCCTGGTCGGCCATCGGATATATCTTTTTATCCGCTGTGCCCACGGACTCGTGGCAGTAGTTGCCCATGATGGCCGCGGCGTGGATATCGTCACACCCGTGGTCCTTGAGGTACAGATATATCTTGAGCTCTTCGCCGCCCAGACTCGCCGTACTGCTCGCGCCGGCGGCCTGGTTGCCGAACAGAACGATGCCGAGCGACGAGGCTAGAACCACGCCCATGAACAGCAGGCAGCCGAGCGAAAGCAGGGAGGTGAACATGGCGACCCTGTTCCTCCATGCCCTCATGGAGAGGAGCTTCTGCCTTCCCTTGCGCCCCTTGAATATTTTTCGGGAGATGCTGCCGCCGACGGCGCGGCTCGCCTTCTTCCCGAGCGAGGCCTGTTTGAGTGCCGCCTTGCGCTTCCTGCGCAGAGAGCGCTTGCGGTAGTCCTTGAGCTTTTTGACGGCGGCCGGGTCCTTCTTGAAGGAACCGGGACGGCGCTTCATGAGGATATCGAGCTCGACCGCATTGGCTCGCGATAGTGCCTTTGAGGCGCTGCCTGCGAACGGTGCGGCAGGGACCGTCGCTATCTTTTTCGCGAGCTCCGAGGACGCCGCGAGCTGCGCCGAGGGCGTTGCGCCCGACACAGCGGCCCCGCGTCGGGAAGACGGGGCCATAGCGGAGGGGGAGAAACCCGATCCCTCCGACATATCTGTGTCGGGCGCATCGGCTTCGGATGCACCCGTCATCGAGGATCGCGCGGCGGCTGCAAAGGCGCCGCCGTAGGAGGCGGCGCCCGCGGCGGCAGATGCCGCACGCGAGCGCGTCGTTTTCTGGGCGCCGAGACGAGAGAGTTCGGATGAGTTCGCGCGCGAGCGGTTCTTGCGCGAAGGGGACCCTGTCGATGCCGTTATATACCGCGACTCCGATTCGAGCATGGCGGCGACGGTGCCCGCACGCCTGCTGGCGGCGGTACGGGCATCCGCATGGGCAAGGTTGGAACTGTATCTCGTCGAGCGCATTTTCTAGCCTACGAAACCGGAGCCGCTAGCATATTCGCCGAGGCCCTCGGGGCTGATTTCATCGGGATTCGTGAACACGCCACCGATATCCTCGCCGCTGTCGTTTTGGTAGTTAAGCAGGCCCTGCATGGCCCCCGCGACCGATGCGCTCGTGAAGCGCTGTTCAGCGGGCTGCTGGGGAGCAGCCGTCGCCTGCATCGCGGCCTGATGGCGGCGCTGAGCCGCGCGCTGGTTTGGATACATGCCGCCGGTCTGCATGAAGTCTGCAGCGGAAGTCTGCTGGGGCGTTGCGGAGTGTGCCGGCTGTTGAGGGACTTGCGCCTGAGTGCGCGGACGGGCCGGCGATTCCACCGGCTGCTGACGGGCACCATCGAGACGAGAGGCAGCCTGCTCGGTATCCTCCTCGATGGACTGAGCCTGCTCGGGGACAGCGGCACGCTGGGGCTCCGCTACGGCATCGAGGCCGTTGGCGCGCTCGGACATGGCCACGAGCTCCGGCAGCGTGTAGCCGACCTCGGAACCGGAAAGTGCGACCGTGCCGTTCGAGAAGGCGATGTCGCCGGAGGGATCGGCGCCGAGCGTGATGCCGGCAGCGGAGAGCGCCAGCGTGAAATCATCGAAGTGGGTGTCGCTCTCACGGGTGAAGACCTGATCGATTGCGTTCAGGACAAGCTCCTTGAGCTCGGCTTCCGCCTGTGCGCGCAGCTCCTCCTCGGTCGGGAGTCGACGGGTGTTGAAGCGCGAGAAGCTCACGCCCTCCTGGAAGTCACGAACATCCATATCTTCCATCCTTTCGTTTTTGGCGGCAACCGCGTCTCGGTTGTCGCCGCCGTTGAAACCAAATTGCTCGCTCGCAGGTCGATTGGCGGATCGGACTTGCGGCGGGCGAGCCATGTGCGCCGGCGACGGCACGCTGCGGCCGATTTCCTCACGGCTCGGACGCGAGGACGATGACGGGGCATCTTCCGGCTCGTCGAGCGTATCGACGTCGGCCTTCGCCGGCACCGGCCTCGCCACCCGGCGTTTGATATCGGCGGGGCGGGTCGTGCAGATGTCGTAGAGCGTCGGGCAGATCTTCTGGTCGATCGGGAAGTCGAAATGGACCACGCGGTTCTTGAACACGTAGAGGCCCTCGCCGGGATGCGCGGTTGCCAAAACCTTCGTCTGGCTCTCGGAGAGGTTGAACAGCTCCTGGAAGTCGGGCAGAAGGTCGCTCGTCTGCTGCAGGACCGTCACGAAGGGCGAGTTCTGGAACATGTAGCGCGTCTCCTCGCTGTTGAGGACGCGCGAGAGGTTCTGCGTGATGGCGTTGATGTAGAAGTCCCATTTGCCGCCACGGGTGAAGAAGCGGTCGATCTGGCTGCGCGCATAGGGGCTGTCGAGCAGGAGCTGGAACTCGTCGATAACGAGCCAGGTTCGCCTTCCGGCGCGGCGGTTTGCCGAGACGCGGACCCAGATATGGTCGAGGATGATGAGAAGCGCCAGCGGCTTGAGCTCGCTGGACAGCTCATGCAAATCGAAGCACACGAGGTTCGACTGGAGGTCCACATTCGTCGGATGGTTGAACAGCGACAGCGTGCCCGTGACGTAGCGGCGAATGAGCTTCGCGAGGTCTCGGGCGTCGCGCATGTCGGAGCCCTGCTCGGACATCAGGAAGTCATAGATATCCTGCAGTGTCGGCAGGTTCTCGGGGCGCGGGTCGTCCAAGTATCGGTTATACGCGTAGGCAGCGGCGGCATCGAGCACGTTTGCCTGGGCGTCGTTGACGCTGCTCGCCATCATGCGAACGAGCGATTGGATGAAGGACACCTTCGCCGGAACGGGGGAGGACTTCGTCTCCGGGTCGTCCGAGCCGTAGGCAAGGGAGATGTCGAGGGGGTTGATGTAGTCGCCGGAGTTCTCCGCGATACGGATCACCTGGCCTCCGAGATACTCGGTGGGGGTGACGTACTCGCCCTCGGGGTCGATTGTGATCACGTCGTCGTCCGGATGCTTCAGGTGCACGGGGATGATGCGGGTGATCTTCGAATTGAACGACTTGCCGGAACGGGGCTGTGCCAGCGTGAAGCTGTTCGTGTGCTCATGGGAGACTGGATCGTAGACGATGAACGAGCGGGTCTCGGCATTGAGGCCCATGATGTTGCCGCCCGGGTCATTCATCTCTGCCGCAACGAACATCATCATGTGCGCCAGAGGATCTGTCGTGAGGGTGCGCTCATACGGGATATAGGGGGTACCGATAGGCAGGGCGGTCGAGAACGATTCCTCGCGAAGCGCGCGCCAGGAATCGGGATAGGGCTTCCTGTGCGTGGAAAACACCTTCTCGACCTCGCGGCACGCCTCCTCGAGCTCCGTCTCCGTGCGACCCTGGACGGCAACGACCGTCGTGACTCCGAACGCATGCATCTCCGCGCTTTCGAGGTCGTCTCGGAAGGCCTCGGCGTCCTCCTGGGCCTCACGCATGGCAGGCGGCATGTTACTCTGGTCGACGAAGTAGCCGACCTCGGGACGGCTCGTGTTGAACTGATAGGTGTTGTTTTCCTCGGTGATCTCATGCAGGTGGTTCTCTGCAGCGGAGATCGCGGCAGAGAATTCCCAGGGCCGGATGTGCCAGGCGACGGTGAGGTCGTAGGGCAGGCCCGTCAAATCTGAGATAAAGGAGTCTTTCATCGTCTTGCCGTACCCGTCGAGGGTGACGTCATAAGTCTTCACCCAGCGTCGGCCGACGATCATCCTAGGATCGCCGCGATAGCCGTCCGCAGTGAGGACGGAAGAGGGGGCCACGAGCTCGCGGGTCGTGAGGCCGACGGTTCCGGAAAGACGCTCGAAGTTCGCCGTACCCGGGTTATCGTCCTGTCGCGTCATGGCCTGGATGATATCGAGACGCTGCTGGCCGTCGAGGATATGCGCGTCGGACCCGAGGTCGCGCATGAAGCGCAGGAAGGAATCGGCCTCCTGGGAAAGGCGCGGGACGGCGCGCTCCAACGTGTCGGCAGACACCGCAATCGTCACGATGCGGTCACGGCGTACGGATCTGGAGGATTTCGCCAGCATGGAGCGAGTCCAGGCGTTGTACTCGCGGCGCAGAACGTTGCCGCGATCGTCGCCGGGCACCTCGCGGAATAGCAGGTCAGAGGCGAACTCCTCCGGGCTTACACGCTTGTTCATGATGAAGATGCCGAGGCGCACCGTATGGTCGAGGGAGTCGAGATACGCCGCCCATGCTTCGCGCACGCGATATTGGTCCTCGGGTCGTGCGCCCTGATAGTTGACGTCGTCGACCCGCAGGGCGATGGAGTAGGTCGCCGAATCGATACGCATGACGCCGTCGACCGTTAGCAGCTCGTAGGGCACAAGTTTCGTGGTCGACCACTTGGGTTGGACGAGCTTGACGTCGGTCGACAGGGCGGTGTTGACGCCGAGATCGGCCTGGTCCTCATCCGTCTCCCAGGAAGAGCCAAGGGGGATGGATGGCACGTCGGGACCATATTTCGCAAGATGCTTGTCGCGTTTCTTATTCAGCTTTTTCAGGCGCTTGTCCATTTGGCGCACGCCCTTCGGCCAACCGGCCTCGACGGCGTTCGCGCGGCGCTGTTCCGCCTCCGCGATCTCACAGTCGATTTCCTCAATCGTCATCCTGCTCATCTCGGGTTTCTCCTATCGTTATCAATAGAGACCTCTGCCATCGCCTGGGCGATTCCCGCCGGCACGGTCTCCTGTTCTACCTTTCTTGCTTTTTTCGCGGCTTTTTCGCGGCGCTTCTCCTTGCGCAATTCGGCCCGAGTCTTCTTTGGCGTCGCGACCTCGAAAGTCGGCACCGCGAGCATGAGTTGATCCGGCTCGGCCCGGTCCTTCAGCATGAGGGGCAGCCATTTTTCCGATTTGAGGCCATGGTGCGAATGGAGGCCGATTACGCCGATCGCGACGCAAACCGGTATCGCCAGATAAGTGACGGCTTCGAGATTCCAGCCCCATGCGTAAACGCCGTAAATGCCGACAGATACGACCGAAGCGGCAGCCAACGCCGCCACAGCGGAGCGCTTGGAAAAATGACCGAAGATATTTCTCGCGACATAGTTGTTGATATCGTCGCGCACGAATGTCTCTGCCATTTCATCACCTTCCCTAGGCAAGGCCAAACAGGCTGTTGGCGACCAACTTGGACTTGTTGACGATTTCCGTGATGCACAGGACAGCGCACATCGACGGGATCAGGGCGGCGACGGCATCCCCAAACCCGCTCAGGCTGCTCGTGTCAGACGTGATCGGCGCTATGAGCTCGGAGGCCACTGTCATGATCAAGGGGATCATGCCGATGGCGATGACAATCATGACCGCCTGGAAGCACACCGCGGCGAAGCGCTTGAGGTACCCGACCCCCATTGCCCTGGACCTGTCGTCTGCGAAAAATGCAAGGCAGAGTGGGCTCGCCGCCGCCCTGAGATATATCTCGCCGACGCGTACAAAGATGGTAGTGAGTACGCAAAATAGGCAGGCAACGCAGGCGACAAGGGCCACGATCGCAAGGAGCAGCAGGATAAAGGACGTGCTCGCCTGGGCATACGTCAGAGAGTCGAACGAGGCGATCACTTGCTCTTTTATGCCGAGGGACTTTGACGCCTCTATGCCGACAGACGCGAGCGCGATGTTCACGACCCTTACCAGATTCTGGGCGAGGATATATATGCAGGCACAGATATCCATCGCGTGCACGATTAGGGTGTAGCTCACCGCGAACATCATCACGACGAAGGCGAGGCTTGCCATGATGTCGATACCGGCCATCTTGCGGCGGACATCGAGCTGGTGCATAAGGGCGACGCCGAAAGTCAGGCCAAGAAACGCAAAGGCGTAAGGCTGGAAGGCGTTTTTGGACAACGTCGATGCCATGGTGTAGAACTGGGCAAAAGGCCCATTGGTGAAATCGGAAGTGAAAGCCGTATCCGCCGTGGAGGACACCAGTGAAATACACCATTCGGCGAGACTGGTAGCATTCTCGGCAAGTCCGCGGCAGAAGGACCATGCCAAATTTTCGGCAGAATACTTAAAGAATTCAAAGTTTAGAGCGAATTTGGGCGGGTGATCCTTGATTAACTGGTTTTCCAAGTCCTCCGGGTCCTTTGCTGCCGAGTCTTTGTCGGTATGAGGTCCGCCACCGGTTCCAGTGGATTCCTGTCCAGTTGCCGCGGCTTTTGCTATCTCCCAGCCATCAGGGGCCCAACTTGGCGCCAAGCTCTTCAGAAACTCACTATCGCTCAAACTTCCGCTCAGCTTTTTTGTTTTGGCGGTTTTTGAACTTACAGTTTTACCGTTCTTATCGACATAGATCGGGCCATAAAGATTTGCGCTTCCGTTTCCGATTTTCACCTCATATCTGATTTCATGAGCGGTGATGTTGCCATGTTTAAAGTCTATAAACTTGTCTTTTTCAATATCTGACCAACGGATGACGACATAGCGCTTAGAGTCTGTTGCCTGGGAACCTGAAACATCAAGCGAGTCTCTTACAGACCACTGACCCTTTTGCGCAGCATATGCGATGCCAGACAGCGCGCAGCCCAGCACCAGCAGGGCAACGCTGACAACCGCGAAGCGAAAAATGCACTCCGACCACTTTATGCGTCGCCTGTCGAGCTCGTATTCCCCGTATGGTTCCGTCGGCCTTGGCGACCGGTCATCCCCGATAGGGGAGCCGGCGGCGAAGGCGAGCAACCTCTCCCGAATACTCATTATTGGATGATGCCGTTGAACAGCTGGGAGATGATGTGGGACACACCGCATCCGGCAATGAATACGCCGGCGAGCACCTGCCACCATTCGGTACCGTGGCCGGGACGTCCCTTGGTCTTTTCCTCAAGCAGGTTGTATACACCCCACAGGGCAAACAGAGAACCACCGGCAATCATGAGATTCTCGAAGGATGTGACGATTTGTGTAAGCTGTTCCATTTAAATGTCCTTCCCTAGGATTTGCGATATCTATTCATGCGCCCTAATAGGCGTCGATGACGATGGTCTTGGGGTTTGCTCGGTCGATGAGCACGACGTCCTCAGGTGTGGACGCGTCAGGTTCCTTCGCATGCTTCCTGGAGCGCGCCCACTCAAGCATGTCGGTCTTGCCGGCGGCGAGATACTCCTTGCGCCGGGGGTGGATCTCCGGGTCGGCCTTGAGGTCGCGGAACCACATTCCCTGCTTGTAGTGGGTCACGCACTCGTCAGGGGACAGGCCATCCTCCTCGTTGAAGCTGTAGAGCTCCTCGGGGCTCATGAGCGGGACCTTGACGTATCTCGTACTTTCATTGATGGATTTGCCGCTTACGGAATTCGAGACGGAGTAATCGGTGAACTTCTTCGTGGTGTTGCCCATCTCACGAGATATCTGCTCGCAGTCGGAAAAGAGGGAGGAACCCATGTACATGAAAATGGCCGAGTTTGCACGGATGGATTCCGACTGCTTACCGTACCGAGCCTCGAGCTGCTTGCCGTCCTGTACGATGGCGCAGAGGTTGATCCAAAACTTACGGCTCTCGGCGAACAGCTTCTCGAGGTCAGGGATCTTACCTATCTGGGCGAGCTCGTCGAGATAGCAATAGAGGGGGATCTCAAGATGGCCGATGCCGTTCGTGGATCCGATATCCTTCGAGATATCGAACAGCTGGTTCAGGGCCATCGCGGCGACAAAGTCATAGGGGCCGCCGCCGGACTTGATGCAGAAGAATATGGCGCGCTTGCGCTTGTCGATAGACTGCAGGTCGAGCTCGTCGCGACCCAGCATCTTCCTGATCGCGGGGTTGTTGAGTCTCTGCAGGCGGGCCGCGCACGAGGACACGACTGCCGCCATCTGCTCGGGGGCGCCGGCGTTGGCCTTGAAGGTGCGGTAGTTGGTGAGGACGGAGTTCTCGGGGAGGGACTCGTCGTCGAGCGCGTCCTCGCCGTAGGTATCGATGATGTACTGCGCGAACCCATCAAAGCCGTCGCGCTCGCGGGTACCCTCGAAGACGAGGTCGAGCTTGTTGATGCCCTCGGCGCCGTCGGCCTTGGCCATCGCCAGGTAGTCGATGATGCCCGGAAGGGTGCAGTCCGCGGTATTGCCGTTGGCTTTGAACCAGAAGACGAACATGCCGCAGACGCAGGTGTAGAAGTTCTTCTCCATGTCGATGAAGAACTGCTGGTCGCCGCGCGTGTCCTCACCTTTGGTGTTCGCAATGAACATATTGACCAGCGAGTTGATGGACGTGACGTCACGGCAGTTGATGAGCGGGTTGTAGGGGGTAGAGGCCAGGATGTGCTCCTCGTCGCGCAGGTCGATGACCTGCACCTCATAGCCGTTTTTCTCCAAAAAGGCGGCAGATGCGCGGAAAAGCTCGCCAGACGGATCGGTGAAGACCATGTTGCCGTTCATCTGCATGATCTGGTTGGTCACGAATCGGTATGACTTGCCAGCACCCGATCCGGCCATGATGAACATGTTGCGGTTAGGCACCTGGCTCTCACGCCTGATCGGGTCCTTCTTGTCATTGACGATTGAGGTACCGGCGACCTTGCTGTTGAGCGACAGGATGATATTGTCGTCCTCGACCGTCTCGCACCAGTCGGGGACGGGCCAGTCGTCAGTCGCCTTGTTATGCGAGTACAGCAGGCGCTCCTGGGCGGTGGAGAAGCGCTGGGATCCGTATTGCTTGGCGGGAGATATGTCCTCGCCGGGCGCCTCCTTCTTGAGGAAGACGGCCAGCGCGAACGCGAGGGACGTTGCGGCAGAAATCAGCAAAGGGAGCCCACCGAAGTAGATGCCTAAGGGTCGCCGGGATGCCGACCATGCGATGAAGGCTACGACGTCATCGGGTGCGTCCATGCCGTTGATTCCGAGCATGACCTTCTGGACCGTAAGGTTTACGATCCAGAAGGCGGCCGCCCCCAGCACGACGGCTCCGATTGCCCTCGTTATGTCCAGCTTGGGCAACTTCATGAATTACCTCTTGACCCGCTTGTTGAGAGTTCGGGAGTGCGTGGCCGGACGGTTCTGATTTCCGATCTGGTGACGGTTCGCCTTGCGGTCGGCGGCGTCGCGCATATTGGCGGCGCGAATGACCTCGTGCGAGCCCATCTGCTTAGTGCGTCCTGGGCGCTGCTGCAGCTTAACCGATCCCTCGAAGGCCTCACGGTCCTTCAGGGTCTCGATCTGGGAATGGCATCGAACGAGCGCGTCGGAGCGCCCCTCGATAACCGCCCCCTTGACGTCTCCCTCGCAGACCTGGTTTCCGATTTTCGCCAGACGGCCGTCGGAATCGGTGATCCTGAAGGCACCGGCCGTTGTCATGGCGGCGGTGTAGGCAGTGCCGTCCCAACCGGTGAATTTACGCTTGTACATGCCATCGGACTGGTCGAGCTTCCAAGACTCCCCGAGGTATTCGATGCTTTCCGGCGCGGGCGGCAGGCCGACCGGAGGGAGGCCAACGGCGGGAAGCCCGATTGCGGGAAGCGCTGGGTACTCTTTTAATTGCTCAGACGAGCGCTCATTACGCGGATTGACCGACTGGGGGCCGTTGCCCTTCTCGACCGGTCCCCTCATGGCGCTATCCACGTCGGCATTCGAGATAAGCTTTCTCTGGATAGCCGTCTCGATGCAGGCGGCAAGGGCCTCCTGGTCCTTCATCTTGTATTCGATTGCGAAATAGCCGGTCGCCGGGTCTTCGAAAACCGCGAACCCGATGCGGTGCCTGCGGCAGATGTCGGAAAGGAGCGACAGGTCGCTGCGGTCGAGCGCGCCCTCCTTGCCGAGGTTGACGAGCTTGATGACGTCGTTGCGGTCGCGCCTCAACGTATGCTCGGTCACAAGGCCGTAGCGCCCGAGTCCGTTTACATGGCTGAACGCATGGTTCGCGCCGCGCTGGGCCGTCCTGCCGGCAGTGCCGGCAACCTTGCCGGTGCCGCGCGCCAGCGCCCTCATCGTAAGAATGAGAACCTCACGCGCCGGCGGCATAACAGCCTGCCCGAGCATGAGCAAGACACGCATGGCTTCTTCGTTCTCTCCGGGCATTGCTGGTACCTCCTTCCGGCGATGTGCATTGGGGCCGCACGCTCGGGCGGCCCCAAATACAGTTTTCGCCATATAGGCCACCCGTGCAGACCGGTTTGGTGCCACAGGGTGACAATTTCCTAGATATGCCTGTAAGCTCCGGGGCGTTTGACATTTGCCCCCGGATGTCTATGGCCTTCGATGATCGATTCGGCGTGTCGATATAAATACCTGGTAGCCAAGGCATCGGCGAGGGCGGTATGGGGCGCCCCATCGAAGCTATAGCCCACGGCATCTGCCGCAGAGGTCAGCCTCCATCGGGTATGAGTCTCCGAAAACGGGCCGTATGCGCGCCCGAAGGCCTCCATCGCATCGACTACCTTCGTCGTCTGCGGTATGACGACGCCCTCGTTCTCGAGAAAACCAAGGTCAAAGTTGACATTCCATCCGACAATCTTCTCCGTACGGTCGAATAGGAACTGAACGGCCTCGAGATATCTTTCAAAGGGCTTATAGCCCGCCACGGAGACAGGGGAGATATGGTTCACGCGCTCGGCGTCGGGCCATTCCGTCTTATGCTGCGGCATGACACGAAGATGAACCGTCGAGGGTGAGTCTTGGCCTTCGATATCGAGAACCATGGCGAGCGTCAGGATCTCATCGCCGCCGGCTGGATCGAGCCCAGTGGTCTCCGTGTCGATTGTCATGCACTCGATATTGGAGTCGAACGGGATAAGGCTAATGCTCATCGTTGTGCGCCTCCCTTATGACTGCCCATAGTGAAAGTAGGCGGTGCGGTCGGGGGCCGTGGTGTGAAGTGCTCCCTCGGTGCCGCCGCCTAGCTTCTTGCTGATCTGCGCGATGAGGTTTTTCGTTCCCGGCATCACGTGGGCACGTTCGGTCTTGAGTTCGCTCTCTTCGACAAATCCGTCATTGAGAGAGTCCTCCCACTCGTCCTGCTCTCCCTCGGTGTAGTAGACGGGGGCATCGGGATCGTTATCGATAGCCTGAGAAGCAAGTGTATCGATGTAGCCGGCTTCACCCCTCACGGCAGCGCTGATAACCTCGTCGGTAAGCGGGCCGCCGTTCGCGATGTATTCGTAGAGGCTCTGGTCGAGGGGGTCGGGAATCACGCGCACGAACTGCTCGTCTGTGACATAGCCATCGTCGCCGATCCTGTACTGGCCGTAGGGACCAGCCGGCCAGTTCATGGCGATGTGCGTAAGTTCGGTGTCTGCCATGACATAGAATTTCATGACGGCAAGCTTCTGGTCACGCGAGATGTAATCCTGGACGGCAATAGGGGCCTTAGGATTGATATGGGCGCGATCGGACGGCGAGAGCTCAAGCCCGTGCTCGACCTCATATGCGGCCTGGGCGGTTGAAGCTGTGAATAGGGCTTGCGCGAGCAACCAGGACTTCTGGTCGGCATGCGTATTGGGAGCGATACCGTCAAATGCGACCTCGGCCGCGGCCGCAAGAAGGCTCGGCTCGGCCATAATCGCGCCAAGCGTGGCGACGGCCGGCCACTTAAGGTGGCTCTCGCATCGCTGCGGGTCCATGATCTGCTCGCACACGTTATTGTAGATGTGGTCGAGATTGAGCAGGCCTAGCCCTGCCGCCGCTCCCGACCTGTCCAGCTTGTCCATACGGCTCTCCCTTCGGTCATAGTTCCGTTGGTTTTATCGTCCGCCCTGGGGCATGGCGATGAGAGCCGTTGAACAAGTGTTCCTAGATTTTGGTTAATGCTTCAGCGATTGAACGTGGGGAAGGGTCACATCGCGCTCCATCGTCACAACGCCACCGGACGATGCCGTGCTTTTGGTCGTAAGCCGGAGCGAGTCGATGATCTTCTTGGTGCTGGGGCTGCAATCTAGCCTGTGGGGCGCCACGCTGAGTTCATCGTATTGATCGAGAATCGCGTCCACCTTCTGAGACTCTTCGAAGGTCTGCCCGCGATAGAGCGTATAGTCGTGCCCGCCGACTTTGACAAGGCCATCGGGCATGAGAGCGATATCTTTTGCTTCAATAGCCGGCACCACGGCGAACATAACGCCCGCGGCAATAGCGATATCCTTGTATTCGGCGGGTACGACCATCTCTCGGAACTCCGGCAAATCCCTCATCGAGAGGAAGGCGTTCGAGCTGACCTCGACGGCCTCACACCCTCCGCGTCCGGCGCCATCGATAACGGTACCGAACACCTCCGAGTCCATCAGGATCCCGGGCAAGGGGTCAATGTCTGATCGCTTCATGTAGACAGTTCGATCACCCTGCGCCGGGCCGTCAAGGTTAACGGTGACGTCCGACCAAAGAGCCCCGAACGACTCGGAGCCCTCGGTCACATCAAAGGCCTGGATGCAGAGCGTGTCGTTCTCTTCGTAGACCTGCTTCACGAGCTCCACGGTCTTCGGCTCCCCATCGACCGAATAGTTGACCTTGATGCCGCCTTTGGAGGTTGCATCCACATAGAGGCTGCTGTCCTCGATGCGCTTTTCGACGTTCTCCCTATAGGCGACCAACGAGCCGGGGCACGCCTGAATCTGAGATAGGCCTTCTTCCAGCTGGTCGATTTCGACAACGACGGGCTGCTCAACCTTAGGGAACAGGCCCTTCTCAAAAGCCTTTAATGCGTACTTGCTGCGGTCCTCCCTCACCGTCATGACGAGCGCGGCATCGCTGGGAAATTGAAAAGTGTCGTCGACTCTGACAATGCTTACGGTATCTCGCCTAGTCGCCGCAGCAACGCACTGAAGGATATGGGACGAGGCCTGGTCGATATTTCCCAAAACGATAGCGCCACCGCTTGCGGTCGAAATGATACCGGGCAGGATCGGGCGCCCCCCGCCGACAATGCCCGCAATACTCGCCGTCCCGACATCGGGCACGACGGCGACGTTCCCCTTAGTGCCGGCGCGGGCGAGGTCTCTCATGAGTGTCGCCTCGTCGCTCTCGCCGACACGGAAGAACGCCCGGAGCGCCTCGCCCGCGCGCTCCGGGCTATCCGTCTCGATGAGGATGGGCGTGTGGGTCGCAAGCGCATCAGCCACAGCTGAGACGACGGCGGGCGGGTAAATTGGGCTCAATTGCTCGGGTTCGGCCGGCATGGTCCTTCCGATGAGCTTCTCGGGATTACTTAGGGCGTCAGTTGAAATCGAGTCCAAAGATTGAAGGCTCGAATGATAAGGCCTGATTCCGCGTGGAGTTGCAGCTGAGACAATTCCTTGAAGACTCAGCTCCCGGCAAAGTTTCTCGACGGCGATAGTACCCCGGCAAGAGGTGACGTTGCCACCGAAGTCGAGCGAGCCGAAAAACAGCTTGTCCTCGATATACGCAGGCTCAAGTTGCCCCGAGGCGCTTAGGATTCCGAGTGCGATGGGTAGCGCGAGGGAGCCTGCATCTCGGATTCGACCAGAGAAGGCCCTGTTATAGCCGGGCGAGGGCATGACATCGATAGAGCCACTGTTTCGAGGCAGGGTGTATCCCTGCGCCCTGAGGGCGCACCTGACGATACCTCGCAGCTCTACGGCGGCATTATCCTGAATGCCCAGAATGGTCATGCCGGGAATTCCCGGCTTGAATTCAATCGCGATGTCGATGGGCACCGCCGAGGCGGCTTCCACAATAGCGCCATGGACAACTGTTCGATTGGTCATAACCTGCTCCAATCCTCAAGGGTATTGAGACAAGTCTGATGGCGGGAAGTGCCTATATGGCCTTGCTGAACAACTGTTCCAGGCCTTCATTGACTTGGCGACCAACAATCGTATCGAAATGGATCATCTCGCAAGCTAAACTGAGATCATCTAGTTCCAACGCGGCAAATGCTGCCCATGAATTGCCGAGAGCATTTTAGGACCAACTATTTGAATTTTTATTACACCCGAAAGTAAAAGCTCCAAAACGGTCTTAAGTCACAGGGAAGGCGCTCGAGGCCCCATCCCGCCGCCGACTCAGAACGGCGCTCCTTAGGGCCTCCACAATGTATATACAGGCGAAACTCCTCCTTATACATTGGGTTCTGGTGGATAGTGGTGGATAGACAGAAGAAACACGAGGATTCGAGAAGGAAAAACCAAAAAGAAAGCGGTTTCCCTGATCGACTAGATTTCAGAGAAACCGCTGGTAGATGGTGGTGGGCCCTCCGGGATTCGAACCCAGAACCCAGGGATTATGAGTCCATTATTAAAACCGAATTTAAGTGC
Source organism: Collinsella sp. (assembly GCA_047247485.1). Taxonomy (GTDB): domain Bacteria; phylum Actinomycetota; class Coriobacteriia; order Coriobacteriales; family Coriobacteriaceae; genus Collinsella. The sequence goes on from JBKTTM010000004.1 coordinate 28,227, forward strand.
AGAAATAATACTAATAGTGTGGATAGAAGCGGATAGCGGTTTTGACTATCGTTAGTTTTATCCGGTGCAGTCAATTTATGCTCTACTGCGACCTGCTTTATCTACCGGGATGGGTTCTACCCGGTTTCATTTGCTGTTTGAATACCACCAAAGGTGGTATAATGGTGTTAACGACGGAGGGCAAGAGGCCAACCGCGCCCCAAGTGATGGGAGATAGAAATGCAGATCACCAAGCTCGCCAACTATACGGTCACCACGAGCATCAATCAGACTTTCGCAATCGAAATCAATGAGAATCGCAACGATGACGGTCGCGTGAGCTACACGGTCGCTTTCACCGATCTTAGCGCCGATAGCGCCTGGAGCGATTCTTTCATTGAGTCTTTTGAAACCGTCGAGTTCGCAGATGCCTATGTACAGGAGTGGGTCAACAAGAATGCATGCAAGGAGATTGTCCCCGAGCTTACGGTCGTAATCGACAGCGCGACATCCACTACCGAGACCGGCATCATTCATGAGTACACGCTTCGTCGCTGCGTCAGTGTCTGGAGGACTGGCTACATCGACGTAAACTACGAGGTCGTGCACGAGTGGGGCGAGATGAACGACGGTTCCATCTGTAACAGCAATCATGGATACGATGTGTTTGAACGTGACAACCTTACTGACGCCCGTGAGCTCTTTGGAGGTTTCAATGAGTAGGAGCAAAGCAGAATTTAAGGGCAACCGCGAGCGCGCCGGGCTATCGCAGAAGAACATCGCGGAAGCCCTTAACGTGAACATTCGTACAGTCAAGGGCTGGGAAGATCCTAAGCTGGATCGATATAACGCTCCGGCGGCAGCCTGGGAGTATATCGACCATGCGCTTGAAGTCCAGAAACAGCAGGTTTCTTATGCCTGTGCTGTCGTTGCCAAACAGGTTGAGGCTCTTGGAGTTGAGCCAGTTACGGTGCCGATTACGTACTACCGCGACCAGGTGATGTATGACGAGTTCGGCCGTGATCCTGGTCCCTATGGCCAGGCCAACGCGAACGCCCGCGCGATGGCCTATGAGCTGGAGCGTCGCGGCATCAGCGTTGAATTTCGCTACCCCGGTGAGGATGCTGTGCACACGCCTGGCAGCAGGTACTAATTGGCCAGTGGTCTGACTTCGGTGTCCAAAGTTCCTCGATGAGCCTCGGCCCATACTCATAATCCCTGGGTTCTGGGTTCGAATCCCGGAGGGCCCACCACCATCTACCAGCGGTTTCCCTGCTATTCAGTTAATCAGGGGAACCGCTTTCGTTTTGGTTTTTCCTTCTCGAATCCACTGGTTTCTTCTGGCTATCCACCACTATCCACCACTGATTAGTGCATAGATATGGGTCCCGTCTGTATCAGTAGATTTAAAATGAGCTTTATGATCTACCGATCGATGCGTTTGCTTTCGCCAAAAAAGGTGGAAGTGTGATGAATCGATGGCCGCAGTTTTTCGGCAGATCTGGATGGGCTAAGCGTTCAGACGCGATTTAAGACCATCTGAAAGTCTGGCACTCATCTGTGTTACTAAGATATCGATTCGGCGCTCTATATCGCCTCTCACGGCCTCAGGCGTAGTTTGTATTGACTTGTATAGAAACTACTCGCGTTTGGCTTTTGAACATCTTCTAGAAGTCCTTTTTCTCAATAAGTGATTCGAGAGTGAAGCCGCCACTTGCCATGTCTGAAGCCATGAATGTGTCGACCTTATCGGCGGCATCAAGGATCGCCTCGACATTTAGGTCGATATAGTGCTGGAAATCCGTCTTAAACTGCGTATGTCCGTGCATGCTTGAAATTGTCGGAGTCGAAACTCCGCTGGCGGCCATGAGCGTTTCTGAGGTATGTCTCAGGTTATTCACGGGGATAAACCTCAGGCCATGCTTCCTCAGCGCGGTTTCCCAGTGGCCGCGCAGTGTTTCGCCGGCACATGGAAGAATTCGCCGGTTGCTCCACTGCTCCAGAGCGTGTCGCGTTGCATCTTGTTCGGTTCCAATGAACGCCTCCGGCGCGATGGTCCTCTCCATGGTGTCGACATATCCGTTAAAAACGGTGACAGTCCAAATTCCATCGGCAACTTCTTTCAGTTTTGGGTTTGAGCCCAACTTATACTTTGCTGCCGTTTCTGCGGCCAATCGACTTGCAACTGCCTGGGCATCTTTTCGATTTCCCATGACGGTTTCGATCCTATATTTGGCTTTTCTGGACTTGTGCCAGCTTGTTTTGTGCCTGATGAGCCAGCATCCCTCAACTTGCTCGATTGAGGGCTTTGTGGCCTCGAGAGCTGAAAGAAACCTTTCCGTAAACTCTGGAAGAACCAGAGCATGTCTATTAGACTCTTCTGTTTTGGTGACCTTAAGTCCGTCCTCGTCGGTATAGGCCGCATGGACGTTCAGGAGCACATACTTTTTTACGCCTTGATAAGTCGGCATTTTCAATATCTGTACGTCGGCTGGCGTGATTGCAAGGTTCTCTTCTTTGCGAAGGCCCGCACTGCCGACCAGCAGGGTTAGATATGCCATCTCATCGTCAACAAGTGCGTCGGCAGCGTGCTTTAATTCCAAGGGTGACCATGGTGCGGGGCGTTTCTGTTTCTTTGCCCTGGCATCGAGTCCCGTTAGATCCATTTTATGGCGTATGAAACCATCCGATTTGGCCCTGTTCAAGATCGCCCTGTACGTCCGCAGCGTGTTTCTCGGGGTCCCAGATCGCTCGATGAGATTTCGGACATTAGTCTCATCTAGATTCAAGAGGACTCGTTCGCCATGATTCGGGGAGATCCATTTTCGGTAGTTTTTGACATATCCGTCGATTGTGCTGTTGGTCTTACCTTCTTTTTCCAGGGCCGGGATAAACCTGCCATAAAAGTATTGATTCAGCGTAATCTCAGGAATGTCGCGTTCGGAAAGGCTGGAATTCAACTCGACATAGAGCATGGATGCTGCTGCTTGGGCATCTCTCATGGTTCCATGAATCGTTACCCTTTTTGTGGCACGCTTTTTACGAGTGCCGGCCTCGACCCTAACCCTGAATATCTCTAAGCCATCGGCGTCGACACCTATTTTCTCAATTACGCCAATCTTTATTTTTAGGCATTATGACTACCTCGTATTGTTTTCCAGTCAGGACAAAGAACTCTTGTGGTAAAGGTTCCGTTCGATCGTTTAGGCGGTCTTGGCTCTACCGCGAGAACTAGTTGAGGCGTTGCTTTTAGCAATATTGCCATACCTCTTGTATTTTCCGGAACGGTACATTGTGTCAGCGCTATCCATAAGCTGCTCTCTTCCGGCGCAACTTAGGGCCATATAGCTTTCTAGCAACTTCCTAAATTGCAGTCTCTCCTCCTTATTCATTTCTGAAATTGCAGCATTGACTATTGATCGCATTGCAGAGTCTTCAAGAAATGGAGGCGATGAAATTGAAACCGAGTATTTTGAACCGAGAATCGAATCCACTGAAACAGAAAAATATGTGGACAACTGGAGCAGAAACTCATCCGTAAGTCGTCTTGTTCCTTGTTCATACTTTCTGTATGCAGAAAGCGAAATGCCGAGCTCTATCGCAACCTGTTTTTGGGTTTTCCCGCTATTGGAGCGAATGGTTTTCAGATTGTTGCCCATGGGTGCTCCTTTCTCTGAGCACCTTGTTTCTCAATTTGGCCATTTTTGAATTTAGGCATGGTGATTTTGCCTCCAGCTGATCTTTAATCGTTATGCTGATTGGGCCACGGAGGAGTGAGAATCACCGTTTGAAAAGGCCGGCTCAGAATCATTCAACAACAGGTTGTTTTCAAGCAAGCTTTCAATTAGCGAAAGCGCAATACCTTTCCCGTTGTCATTTAGACGAACCCAAGCAGACCGAAGCCTTTCAAAGGAGTCATCGTTAACTTCCGCTGGTTTTGTCGCAGCCTTTTCCAATTCCGTAAGGGCAATCAATGACTTTGCGAGGGATATAGCATGAAGATCACGCCATGAGGGGTCGACGAGTTCGGATAGACGCACGTTCAGTGCATTACAAATAGCCTCTAAGGTCTCGTTTGACGGAAACCTTCGGCCCTGTTCGTATGACTGGTAGGTGACAAGCTCAACGCCAATTCTACGAGCCGCAACAGTCTGATTGATATTTAGCTGTTTTCTGGCCTGCTTGAGATTCTGACCAAATTGGCGATTGATCTCAATCTCCTGCGGGCTCTTTTTTCTAGTCATCCTACCTCCCTTTTAGTAAATGAGAATTCGGAGGATAATCTCGTCATGATTCGTGAATCGTGACCCTTTTCGCAGTGCGCTTTTCGCGAGTGCCGACCTCGACTCTGACCCTGAAGATCTCTAACCCTTCGGCGTCGACTCCTATTTTCTGAATTTCGCCGATTTTGTTTTTAGGCATTATTGGCTACCCCAAATTGCTTCCCAGTTCGGATAAATAACTCTAGTCATAAATGGTTTATTCGATTGCTTAGGCTGTCTTGGCTCTACTGTGAGAACTAGCTGGGGCGTTGCTTTTGGCAATATTGCCAAACCTCTTGTATTTTCCGGAACGGTTCATCGTATCCGCGTTATCTACCAGCTGACTTCTTCCAGCAAAACTAAGGGCCATGTAACTTTCCAACAACTTCCTAAACTGCAATCTTTCCTCTTTATTCATTTCTGAAATTGCGGCATTGACCACTGAGCGCATTGCAGAGTCTTCAAGGAATGATGGAGAGGAGATCGAAACTGAGTATTTGGAACCGAGAATCGAGTCCACTGAAACCGAGTAATAAGTAGATAACTGAATTAGAAGCTCGTCTGTAAGTCGTCTCGTTCCTTGTTCATATGTTCTATAAGCAGAGAGCGAAATGCCGAGTTCATTCGCCACTTGTTTTTGGGTTTTGCCGCTATTGGCGCGAATAGTCTTCAGATTGTTGCCCATGGGTGCCCCTTTCTCTGAGCACCTTGACTTTATGTATGACAATTTGTTGCACAGTACTTCAAAATGTTTTAGTATCTACTCAAGTACAACAATCCGTTTTACTTTAGGAGGGATATATGCCGAATTGTATCGGAGCGGAACGAGTGAGGCTTCGCCTTTCACAGACCGATCTTGGCGACAAGATTGGTGTCAGTAGAAGCATCATCGTGCGAATTGAGCGCGATCCGAAGTCGGCAACTTACGATCAACTCGAGAAGATGTCTCAATTGTTCGGTTGCTCCATCCAATACCTACTTGGCGAAACCGATGATCGTCTTCCCCAGAAGGATGAGGTTGCGTAATGAGCGGCAAAGAAAGGTTGGAGCCGTGGGCGAGTAGCAAATGGCTTTCCAAATCCGCGGCAGCAAAATACATCCATCGCCATGTCGATGCAGTTCAGGAACTCATTGAGTCTGGTGAGATCCCCGCCGTCTATGGCGCGTTCAACCGTGGTGGATCGCGGACCATCTACATCAACATTGACGACCTCGATGCCTATATGCGCAGGACGCCTTTCATTAAGGAGTCGAGCCATGAGATGCCGTACGAGGAATACGCCTCTCTGCAGTCCCTGCAAGAGAGCATGTCAAAGAGCATGGCCCTTGACGGCCGTAAGGGGGCCGCATGATGGTTCCCGCATCGTTCTCGAAGACTGTTCAATTTAGGGTGTCAGAAAAAAAGTGCGACTGGGAAATTAAGGAAGAGCCCCAGCCGCACCCGAAACGTGAGACCGTAGAAGAAGGGAGTTCACGGATGTGGAAAGGTGAACAGCGTCAACACGATCTCGACGACATAGGACGGTATCGCGCCCTCGTCGGTCAAGTTGATTCTACCATCGAAGTAGAGGGTCTAAACAATCAAGATCTAGCCGAATACGCGAATTCATGCCGAATGTGGACTGGATTCGCCGAAATTGCAAAGGCGAGGGGCCGGGGCTATAACCGACAGGCGCCTGTGCCCGTTCTCCCCGAAACTCCGAGGGCGCTTTTGGCGGCGGGGATTCCCAACCTGCCTATCTGCCACACCGTGCGGCATATCGTTCGGGAGACAACGATCTCCAATCGCTCACACAGGCACGGCATCGAGCCTTCGCTGCTTGCATCGGTTCCCGAACTCCTTCAGTCTCCTGTTGCTATCTTTAAGGCGGGCGCAGGCAGGGTGGCGGTTGCGCTGGATGCGGTCGATACCATCGGACAGCCGCTTGTCGCCTATTTCGACCTAGCGGTTCCCCTGTCTGTCGGCGGTGGTCAGTTCCGCTCCGGTGAGCTCGTCAACTTCATGCTGTCCGTTTACGGACGCGAGTCCCTGATAAGTGAAATCGAATCCGCGCGGGCGGCAGGGGAGTGCAATGTCTTCAACGAAGAGGCGTTGTTCTCCCTGGCGGTCCAGGCGCTGCAAAGGAGAAAGGCCGCATAGTGTCGAAGATTCTCGAGACAGAGACTGAAGGCTACGGTCCTTCGTTCGCCATACACGGCTTCATGCGCTATTTGGGCCTTAGGCCCGCACAACTCGTGGCATATGCCCTGATCTACTCCTGCACGGTAGATAAGGGTTGCTACGATTTTGGAGCCGCCGTTCTCGCGGACTGGTCCGGCACGAGCGAGCGCACTGCCCGCACGACCATCGCCTCCCTTCTCGAGATGGGCCTTGTCGTTGAGCGCGGATCCCATGTCCACGGCATGAACACCGTCGGCAGATCTCTTGTTACAGCCACAGAGCCAATTGTCCGCGCCAGGGAGGCTTGGCAGGCGGACCATCCGGACGCCGGAAGGTCTTCTTTTCGAATCTCACCAGAAGAAATTTCACGTGAAGATTCTTCCTCACCTGCAAAAGTTTCACGTGAAGTTTCTTCACGTGAAGTTTCTTCACCTGAAAATACTTCCTCACCGGAAAATACTTCACCTGAAAATACTTCCTCACCTGAAATTTCTTCACGTGAAGATTCTTCCTCACCTGCAAAAGTTTCACGTGAAGTTTCTTCACGTGAAGTTTCTTCACCTGAAAATACTTCCTCACCGGAAAATACTTCACGTGAAAATACTTCCTCACCTGAAATTTCTTCACGTGAAGATTCTTCCTCACCTGCAATTTTTTCAGGTGACTCTCCCTATATACCTATAAGTAATGACTATCCAGAAGATTGGACGGATGGATGGATGGATTTTCAAACCAACCAACCGGACGTCTATCCCGGAATGGACTCTCAGGTTGATACCGCAAGTGATTTCAGGAAAATCGCCGACGAAACGATCAACCGCAACAAGCTCGACGCCGCACGCCAGCCCTACGATGAGCTGCGCCGTATCGGCTTCGGGGCCGACGAGATCGGCACTGCGTGGGCTCGCCGGCAGGCCGAAGCCAAAGATGCCGGCTGCGAGGATAAATTCATGCCTCAGCTGCGGAAATGGCTTCTCGACACGAGCGTCAAGGGCTGCCGAAAGATGGTCGAGGCCGCACGCCAGCGAACAGGCCGCGGCGAAAAGCACCTGCGAAGGGCTCCCGACGGCGCCTGGCTCATCATCGGAGACGGGCCGGTCCATCCGGTTGTGGATGCGAACGGAATCGTCTATCGCGGCGATAACAAGGAGGCCGCGATAGACCTGGCCCGCAAACAGGCCACATCTTCGCTGTGAGCTGCTGAACGAACGATTGAATAAATGTCGAAAGGGGAAGTGACATGGAAGGGAACTCGTGGGAAAGGCTGATTAGAACCGAGCGTAATGGACAATCTGCATTCGTCGGGATTGAGGGAGAGAACCATGACTCGTCTCTTTCCTCAGACGATGGCGGCATCGGCGCTCGAGAGGAGCGCGTCAGATGCGTTCTGTCCGAGCTGAGACATCTAGCCTCGATCAGAAGCCAGTGCGAGACAGCGCTCAGGCAGCTGCCGTCCCGATCGAATGAAAGGGAGCGGATGAGGAACCGCGTCCTGCATATCGATTCGACATTGAATCTCGTAATGGTCGTCGTCGAGGCACTGGACGATTGCGAGCCGGGACTCGGATCTATCTTCCAGCTGTCCTATATCGACAACCTGACATGCGAGAGGATCGGCGCGCTCTTGGGCGTCTCCAAGAGGACTGTCATCAGGAGGAGAAACCATATCGTCGCGCTGATAGCGTCAGATGACGATCTCTACAGCATCATCGTTGGTGATGCCGCGTGAGCGCCGTAATCCTTTGGCGGGTACGCATATGACCCTGATTATTATCCTACTTGCATCTGGACTACTTCTTGCACTCGCCGGCTTGAGCTACCTTCTCCAGCTAGATGGGTTGGCTTTACTGCTTCTTATTACTTCCGCTGCGATCGTGCTCCAGCTATTCGACAATGGTGATGAGGACGATTCCGGGTGGAGGCCTTTATAGGAAAGCCCCCAAGGAAAAGTTGCAAGTCGCGACTGCAATGAAGTGATATTACGTTATGACACAGTTACGCAATGACACAGTTACGCAATGACACAGTTACGCAATGACACAGTTACGTACTTCTTTAGTTCATTGATTACGCTTTCCTCTTCATCGTGTTTTCTCAAAATCGGTTATTCCGTCGTTGCACTTTTATTTTCTTCTTTAATTCTTTTATTCATCTATTCCGCAGTTCATTAATGACATAATTCTGTTATTATTAAAAAACAACCTTCAATGCGGAGTTTCCGCCATCGGTCCAATTAGGGCATTGGAGGGTCTATGTCTTCTTATCCTGATTACATTCCAATCATCAAATTCATCTTGGGGATTGTCGCGCTCGTAGCCTTTTTTGCAAGCGGGCTCGCCTACGCCGTCCTTCAGTTTATTGTCGGCGCGGCAGCGTGCCTCATCGCCATCCCGATCGCTCTTGTGGTCATGAGCATCGCTAGTCGCTCCTAGGCATTTTCTGGCTCTAATTGTTTTCAATTTCAATTTGAAAGGAATCACTATGCCGAATTTCACCCCTGTGATCGTGTTCACCAACCAGAAGGGAGGCGTCGGCAAGACGACTTCCGCAGACGCAATCGCCGACGGACTTCGCCGCCGCGGCCTCAAGGTCCTAGCCGTGGATATGGATCCCCAGGGCTCGCTTGGGCGAATCGAGTCGGACTGCGTCGCGAAAGGCACCTGCTGCAGTTCTAGCTTCCTCAAGGGCGTCCAAGTGGTTTGCACCGAGGACGGGCAGGCGACCGTGCCCGGCGATCTCGATTTGGCCAACGTCTCTGACGAGAGGGACCTCGAGGGTAACGAGATCAATGAGTACTCCCTGACGCGCGCAATAGAGTCGGCCGTCTCCCAGCACGGCTTCGATGCCGTCGTTGTCGACACCCAGCCCGGCATGACTTTCTCGACGATTTCCTCCACCATTGCCGCCACCCATCTCGTCATCCCGACTACCGCCGACAGGCTCGGCACCGAGGCCGTCGAGCAGACCCTCGAGCTCCTCAGCGCGGTATCCGATTCCTATGATGTTGCATGGATTAGTGCCCCCGCCGTCCTCATTACGCTCTATCGCGGTATCGCCAAGCTCGCGAGGGCCTTTGCCTCCCAGATGGTCGAAGAGTTCCCCAAAATGGGCCTCAAGGTCTTCCAGCGCCGAATCGGTATAACGGTCGCCATTCAGGACGCGCAGGCGAACGGCCGCAGCATCTACGAGATGAACGTCCTCAAGGGCGCAGCTTTCGAGTATGACGTCCTTGTAGGCAACATCATGAACTGGTGCGAGCTCAAGCCCGCAGCCGGTGAAACCGAAGGAGTTGAGTAACTGTGGCCTCTAACCTACCCGATAACCTCGTTGGCGACATGATGAGCAATGCGCCACGCTTCACTTTGCCAAATTTCGGGGCACAGAATCGTTCCGGGTCCCGCCCCGCGGGACCCGCCCCGCAAGATCCTGTTCAGGACAACGCACCCGCGTCGCCCATTTCCCATGCGAGCGTTCGCAAATCAAAACCCGCGGCGTCCCCCACACCCAACAAGGTTTCTTCCGGATCCAAAAAAGAGAGGGTCACCTTCTCGACTTCGCCGCTCGAGGCTGAAATCCTCGAGCGGCGCGTTCTCGAGCTCAAACTGAAAGGCGGCCCCAGGAGAGACGCCAATGTCAGCCGTGTCATCGAGGATGCACTTCGCGACCGAATCAACGGCAGCGTGCTCGATCTTTCCGTTCTGGACAATCCCAAGCGGTCAATGAGCGCCACGCGCTATAGCCGAACGGCTCTCGTCCACTATGAGGTCTACAAGAATCTCATGACCGGACTCGTGAGCGCTCGCGCTGCACATCCGGAGATCTTGCCCTCGAACCTCACCGCCAGCGCATATATCAGGGCGTGCATCCTGGCCCTGGAAAATTAGTCTCAACAATCCTCTGAACGTACTTAAATCGAATCCATCCCACGGGGCGCTTGGCGCCGTGGGAGGGTTTACTCAAGAAAGAATGGAGAGCGGAAATGAGAATACCCGCCGCAGCGGTGAAGCCGCTCGTCGTCCTGGCCGTCGCTGCCGTGTCGTTCGGCTGCATCACGCCCGCATACGCGCAGGATGCGACCGCCACCGTGACCTCAGATGGCAGCAATCATATCGTCGTCGATATAAACCTCCACGAAGATACCGATAGCTCCGGCTCCGATTCTCAGTCAGATTCTTCGTCAACCGATGAAAATGATTCGGAGACGACAGGTGAGGCCAAGGATAAAAAAGAAGATAAGCTGAAGGGCAAGTGGTGGGAAAAGGCTTGTGGAGATATTCCTGCATCGTCGTTTCTGATTGTGTTGGGTTTTGCCGTGCTGGCGGCCATTATCGGCGGGATAATTGGAGTTCTTGCAGAAGGCGACATCGGGATAATTCTTCTCTTCGGTAGTATCGGGTTCACAATCGTGTTGTTGCTGGGCGAAATGATTTGCGTGTATCTATGAGCATGATCGCGTCATAGCTTGAAGGCAGAGTCGACTCGGCTTGTCCATGACCCCCAGATTTATCCCACGTATAGGCTCGCGTTTGAAACCGCTCCTGTTCGTGGGAGTAGGGGCAGATGGCGCCATGGGAAGGCGCATCCAAAAGGGAATGGAGAATGGAAATGAGAGTACCAGCAAGGGCATTGAAGCCCCTTGTCGTTCTCGCCGTGGCCGCCGCATCGGTCGGCTGCATCTCGCCAGCGGCATACGCGGAGGATACGAGTGTTTCCGTGACATCCGTCAGCAGCAACCACGTCGTCGTCGACGTCGATCTGAGCGCGTGTGCGTCTGATAGTGGCTCGGACAGACAGGGCGCGGAGAAAGACGGTCAGGGCGAGTCGGTTTCCGAGACGGAAGCCGGCGAGACTATGGCTGCACTCTGGGAGTTGAGTGCGGCCAGCAACATCATTTTAAAGGCCTTGTTTTTCTTCTTCGCTTTGCCAACTTTCCTCGTGGCGTGCTTGATGCTCGTCTTATACGAATTACTGGAGCTCCATGATCGCCACTGCCTTTGAGCCCGAACACCTTCTAGTTTCACAGGAGTGATAGATGCACATTATCGAGAAACTTCGCGATATTTGGACGAAATACGGCGGCAGGTTCAATAGCCTGAGCCCTTACGAGCTGGACGAGTTCATACATAGCACAGAGATCCTCGTTCTCCTTGGTGGCGTTCTCGCCTGCCTCGCCACGCTTTTCGTGGTCCTGAATAACCTGACCTTGAATTCCTTCTAGTTTCACAGGAGTGCTAGATGCCCATCATCAACATACTTCGCAATATTTGGACGAGATACGGCGGCGGGTTCAATAGCCTGAGCCGCGCCGAGCAGGTCGAGATCCTGCACGGTGTATGGACCTTCTCGCTCGCGCTCTGTGTTCTCGCCTGCATCGCCATGCTTTTCGTGATGCTCGCACGTCTGATTGAGTTCTTGGCGTAATTCCCCTCACTAGCAACTGTTTATCACCGGGCGGCCCTGTCAGGGCCGCTCTTAAAGAAAGGAAGCTACATGCTCTTCGAATCTGTAATCTTCAACCTGCTTCCCATCATCGTCGGTATCCTGGTCTTGGCGATGGTGTTCGAGAGCTGCTGGCGCAAATGCCCGCCGGACAAACTGATGATCGTATCTGGATTCGGGCAGATGCGCAGTGTCTCCGGTAAGGGTACGTTCGTTATCCCGCTCCTCCAGCGCGTCGACACTCTCTCCCTCGGTGCCGTGCAGGTGCAGCTGACCACCGAAAATGAGATTCCCACACAGGACGCGATCCTCATCCACGCCTGCGCCGTGGCGAACTTCCAAATCGGCCAAACTCCCGAGCTCATCGAGACTGCGTCCAAGAACTACCTGAATATGGACAAAGAGGAAATGACGCGCCAAGTCACCGAAGTGATGCTGGGTAAGATGCGAGAGGTCATCGGTCAGATGGATCTGAAGGAGCTCATGCGCGACCGCGAGAGCTTCAATGCCAAGGTGTTCGATGGCTCCAAGGACGATCTCGCCAACCTCGGTCTCGAGCTGCGCACCTTCAACGTCCAGGACTTCTCCGATTCCCAAGGCATCATCCGCTCCATGGGCGCCGACCAGGCAGCCGAGATTAAGAAGGAGGCCGAGCTGGCACAGATCAAGGCCGCGGAGGAGGTCGCCATCCGCCAGAATCAGCTCGACCTGAAGCAGGCCGATCTCAAAAAGCAGGCCGACAAGGCGAAGGCCGAGGCCGATATGGTGAAGGCCACCGTGACGGCCGAGAAGCAGCGCGAACTGTACATCGCCCAGCAGGAGGCCGAGATCGCCGCTGAGACCAAGAAGGTCGAGCTCGCCGAGCGCCAGGCGGACGTGAGGGAACGCGAGCTGAACGCAACCGTGAAGAAGCAGGCCGAGGCCGATCGCTATGCTGCCGAGCAGGCGGCCGAGGCCGACCTCTACAAGCGCACGAAGCGGGCCGAAGCCGCCCGCATCGAGCGCCAGAACGCCTCCGATGCCGAGCTGTATTCCGCACAGAAGGATGCCGAGGGCATCAAGGCTAAGGCCACGGCTGAAGCCGAGGCTACGCGCCTGAAGGGCGAGGCCGACGGTGCGTCCGAGAAGAGCAGGGGAGAGGGCATCGCCGCGGGCGTGAAGGCTCAGGCCGAGGCCTACAACGGCATGGAGAACCCCTACCTCCTCGCGAACCGCTATATCGATATCATGCCCAAGGTAGCCGAGCAGGTTGCGAAGCCCCTCACCGCCGTCGATTCCATCAAGATGTACGGATCGGGCAACGCGCAGAAACTCGTAAAGGAGACCACTTCGATTGTCGACCAGGTCGCATCCGGTCTGAAGGACAGCACGGGATTAGACCTGCCGTCCCTGCTGAACGGCCTGCTCTCGAACCCCGATATCGATGCCGACTCCGCCGAGAACTCGGTGGAGTGATGGTCGTCCCGCTGATCGCCTCGGCCTTGCTGCTCGATTTCTTCGGCTGCATGATGCCCCTGGCATTGGTCGAGGACACCAAGGCATTTAAGGTCGGCGTGTTCCTGATTTGGGCGGCGCTGGTGGTGGATTCCGTCCTGATGGGCTTGTTCTATCCGAGGGAGCTGGCGGGGGTGAATCCCCTGTTGGCGGCAGGTCTCGAATCGATATGCCTCATCTGTGCCATGTATCCCTTGCATGGGTTCGCATCGAACTTGGCTCCCTGTGGCATCCGGGTCGATACTGCCGCGGCCCTCGCCTTTATAGACTTCCTCGTGACCGCTGTGGGATATGTCTCCCTGCTCTTGGGTACGATCTGGCTTATATTCTTCTAGGCTTGCAGGCATATGGACCTGTCGACCATCAAACCGGAGGGTTCCGAGGAGTAGCGCCGACGCAGGCCGCCTACATATCACGCCCGCTGTCGACCTGTACGACGAGGATATCCCGTTCTAGCGAGGGGATCCCGATGAAGCCCGCCCCGACCCGGCGGGCTTTTCCATCTCCCGGCCACCGCCCAGGGGGAGCGCTCCGGCGCCGCCTCCCCCTGGACCCCCACGGGCCCCTTGGCGTCGCTCGCGTTGCGCTCCCTTCCGACAGCCTGGGGCTACACACGGAGCCCCTACGGCCGTCGAAAGCGCGCACAACGCTCGCTCGTCCGCAGGGGGACGGATGCGGCCCGTCCCCTGCGACCCCTCGGCCGCCGGCTGCGCCGGTGCGGCCACTGCCGTGGCGGCCGCGTCCACCGCCGGCGGCCCGCGCGGGGCGCGGCCGCGCGCCAGGGCGGCAACCCGATCGCGCACGCTCCGTCGCCACGGGGGCCGCACCCCGTCAAGGGCCCGCACGGAACCCCGCACAAGCCCCCGCGCGGGGCGCGGGGCCTGGTGGAGGTTGCCGTGCAGACCCCTGACGGGACGCGCCCGCCCGCGGCGGCTTTCGCAAGAGCAAAAGCGACGCGCGGCGGGCAGTCAGGGGCACACGCAAGGGGCGGTGCCGACGCCGTGCGGTTAGGAGGTCCGATCATGGACAAAAAGGAGACTGTAAACGCCTACGTTGAGGAAGACGTCGACAGGGCGATCGAGGGCATGGGCATGTGGTGCGCGCTGCACAAGGGCGAGTTCCTCGATAAGGCATGGGCTTCTTTTAGGGCACTCTGTGGCGACGAGGTCGACCTTGACGGTTGCGAGGGGATTGCTCGGGCAGTGCTCAACTATGCCTTCACCGAGTGGATCATGTTCGACAGCATGGTGTTCGGTCATGGGTGCATCGATGAGTACCTCGACCGTGTCGAGGACGTCTCTAATAAGAACAAGGTGATTCTCAGTGAGATTAAGGGGACTGCGAAGTACGGGTTTTTCCGCTACGACGGTCTTTTCGATGACGGTTCCGGCGACAAGGGGATTGTCGTCTCCGATGTCCTCGAAAGGAGCAGCTTCAAGGTCTACAGCGCCTATCTGCACGGTTTGGCTATCGAGCGCTCCTTTGAACCCGGATCCGGACTGTCGGCGAGGTTTGCGATTCTGGACGGGCGCGCATATTTTGTCGGTCAGTTCCCGGCGCACGACAAGGCACCGATCGATGAGAGTGAGACCCTGAACCTGTATCGCAAGTGTTTGGAGATCGGCTATCCGTTCATCGTCGCGATGGCAGCGAGCACACTTGCCCCTAACGGCATGTTCAACGGCAGCATGGTTGCTCGAGTATCGGAGTCCGCCGCATAGGAACCAAACAATGGCAGGGCTGTTCGCAGCCCTGCCCCAAGTCGCTTTCAGTCCAGTGGAAAGCGAGGTGAGATCGAAAAGAAAAGCGAGCCGCATTTTGGGGAGGCGGCTCGCAGTCAAGCCCACGAAAACCATAGCGTAAGAAAGGAATATCATGGGGTTTATCGACTATATGATTTTAAGCGAGCGATTTCAAGGTATCAGGCGTGATTGCGTAAGGCCGTCTCTGGTGGATGTAGTGATCTTGATTAAAAGCCTTGCACCCATCGCGTTGGCCTACCTTTTTGAAATCAAGCTGCTGGTCGCCTTCGCCTACCCGATCTGTTGCGCCCTCTTTCTCTATTTCTATCTCAAGCGGGAGGAAGAAGTCTTGGCAACTGTGTTTGATGAATCGAGCGCCAGATATTCCAAGCGCCCATTGAGGTGATAGGATCGGCTTCGCATCAGGGGCGGCTCCCAGCAAGGAGCCGCCCCTCTTTTATCTCGGCTCCCGCCCAGGGGGAGCGCTCCGGCGCCGCCTCCCCCTGGACCCCCACGGGCCCCTTGGCGTCGCTCGCGTTGCGCTCCCTTCCGACAGCCTGGGGCTACACACGGAGCCCCTACGGCCGTCGAAAGCGCGCACAACGATCGCTCGTCCGCAGGGGGACGGATGCGGCCCGTCCCCTGCGACCCCTCGGCCGCCGGCTGCGCCGGTGCGGCCACTGCCGTGGCGGCCGCGTCCACCGCCGGCGGCCCGCGCGGGCGCGGCCGCGCGCCAGGGCGGCAACCCGATCGCGCACGCTCCGTCGCCACGGGGGCCGCACCCCGTCAAGGGCCCGCACGGAACCCCGCACAAGCCCCCGCGCGGGGCGCGGGGCCTGGTGGAGGTTGCCGTGCAGACCCCTGACGGGCCGCGCCCTCCCGCGGCGGCTTTCGCAAGAGCTAAAGCGACGCGCGGCGGGCAGTCAGGGGCACACGCAAGGGGCGGTGCCGACGCCGTGCGGATAGGAGGAGCCAGATGGGCTACTACGCATGGGGTACCGGCGAAATTAAGTTTGCGTCCAAGGATGAGCTAGAAGCCGCCGTAAAGGCGTTGAAGAAGATCCCCGCTAGCGCGAATTTCAAGGGCATCGAGAAGGATTACCCCGACCATGAGTCGTTCGAGTTCTGCAAGGCGATGTCTGAACTCGGGTTTTCCGCAGTCCACTCCAAGGATGATTTCTACCCCTATTCCTTCGATATCGAGTACGAATGGGACAAAATCGGGTCTTGGACGGAAGAACCGTTTGAGGCGATCGGCCCCCATTGCGTCAAAAGCTATTTCAAGTGGAGCGGAGAGGACGGTGAGCGGTGGCTTGAGTCCGAGCTGCACACCGAGAAGGATATGCTCGTCGCCAGCTTCCCGGATGGTGGCGTTGAGTGCTCGAACGGCTGCATGTTCATCGATCTGACCTATGCCGACCAGAGGTTCCAGCTGTTCATCAACGTCAACGACTGGGGTGTCCCCACGTTCCATATCACCCAAATCAAATAGATCCAATGCCGGGACGGTCGCCGTCCCGGCCTTTATTTCCCTGGCCACCGCCCAGGGGGAGCGCTCCGGCGCCGCCTCCCCCTGGACCCCCACGGGCCCCTTGGCGTCGCTCGCGTTGCGCTCCCTTCCGACAGCCTGGGGCTACACACGGAGCCCCTACGGCCGTCGAAAGCGCGCACAACGCTCGCTCGTCCGCAGGGGGACGGATGCGGCCCGTCCCCCTGCGACCCCCTCGGCCGCCGGCTGCGCCGGTGCGGCCACTGCCGTGGCGGCCGCGTCCACCGCCGGCGGCCCGCGCGGGGCGCGGTCGCGCGCCAGGGCGGCAACCCGATCGCGCACGCTCCGTCGCCACGGGGCCGCACCCCGTCAAGGGCCCGCACGGAACCCCGCACAAGCCCCCGCGCGGGGCGCGGGGCCTGGTGGAGGTTGCCGTGCAGACCCCTGACGGGACGCGCCCGCCCGCGGCGGCTTTCGCAAGAGCTAAAGCGACGCGCGGCGGGGTCATGAGGGGCATTTGCAAGGGGCGGTGCCGACGCCGCGCGGTTAGGAGGTCCGATCGTGGACAAGAAGAACGAGAACATCAACCGCTACAACAGGGTGCAGGATGCCGTCTACAACATGGGGCTGTGGCATCTCGAGCGCAAGCCCCAGTTCTTGGAAAGGGCGAGGACGGAGTTCGAGCGCGAGTGCCAGTTTTACCTTGATGATGATGGAAACGAGTCGCTTCAGGTTTTCATGAATAAGGTATTCACAGACTGGATCCTCTTCGAAAGCAACGTTTTCGAAACGTCCGCAATCCAACATTACCTCGGCAACTGCAATAGCGTCAGTGATGAGGATCGAAGCATTCTCGAGCAGGTGGACTCGAACCAGAAGTTCGAGTTCTTCCGTTTCGACGGGCTATTCGAGGACGGCGTGAATGGGAACGGCATCGTCGTCTATGACCCATTCGCCGGCAAGGAAATCTCGGTCCATTCCAAAGCGCCGTACAACCGCGCCCGTGACGCCTACTGGAGTGCTGGAACCGGCGTGTCCATGAGAACCACGGAAGTGGACGGCGAAAGCTACATGATTGGACAGTTCTTCGCCCACGACAGGGCTCAGATCGACGACGGCATGACTTTCTACATTGCCAAGTTGAGTCATGCGTACCACGAGTCGCCGATGCTCCCCATAGCAATTGAAATTCTCAATCCCGATGGTATCTGCAACAAGGACAGGGAAATCCAGTCTGTCGTAGCCGCCTAATTTCAAGAACAGCCAATGGCGAGGGCCTGCGAGCCCTCGCCCCACTCCAAAGGAGAAATCCATGAACAACATTGACGAGAAGATCAGGAAGATCGTCGCCCTCATCGACGGCGCAGCGACCGAAGGCGAAGCACGCGCCGCCTCGTTGGCGCTCCAGAGGCTCCTTGTTGCGAACAACCTCAAGTTGGAGGACATCAATCTGGATGATTCTCCCGCGAAAGTCGGTGAGGAGGCCTGTGACCTCGGACGTCGCATTCCCGAGTGGAAGAAAACCCTCGCACTTGTTGTTGCAGCAAACTATAGGTGCAGGGCCTACACGTCATATAGCAATAATGGAAGGACTGTCGTTTTCGTTGGCGAGGGCGAGGATTCCGTTGTCGCCTCGTGTTGCTTTAGGGCGAGCGCCAATGCGGCCGAGAACTGCTTCAGGACCTATTGCGCGCGGATGAAGGCCATGGGGTACGGAAATGTCTCACGCCAGAAGGGCGTAAAGGGGACGTGGATGCTTGGCTTCATCTCCGGCCTCAAGCGAGCCTATGCTGAGCAGGTTAGCAATGACGAGTCCCTGGCGCTCGCGATCGTCGTCCCCGAATCCGTCAACCGTCACATGGATGGGATCGGCTTGAGGACGACCAAGATTAAAGTCAGGACTACTAGCGATCCTTATGTCAAAGCCGACGGCTATGAATCCGGTTATGGGTTCGGCAAAGGCGACAGAGTGACCGCCGCATCGGCATAAGACGAAACGCCGGGGCCGCCAAAAGACGGCACCGGCGTTTTTCTATTTAACTCGATCGAACGGGCAGTGGGGCTCCGGTATCGAATGGGAAACCATTTATCGCCGGGCCCCATTGCCCGTTCGATCGTAAGGCGAACTACTGAATTATGGAAAAGGTGAATACATGAACAACGGGAAACGCGAACTACAGAATTACGTGATAACGACAAGATGCAATAGCGCAATAGCGGCAAACCGTAAAATACGAACCACGAAACTACGGAATAGCAGAACTATTGAACATCGTACCGTTCGGTCCTGAATTTTGTCCGCAAGAGTCGTACGCTGCCGTACAAAACTGCGTTTTGCCCGGTAGCGTACCGCCGCCAAGGGCGGCGCTTGTTAGGGCTCTGCCCTAAAACCCGGCGCCTGCGGCGATAAATAGTTACGCAATAACGTTATTACGTTATTGCGTAAATACACAGTTCGTTAGTTCATCTCTTACGTAGTTCATCTCTTACGGAGTTACGTTTTACCTATATTGAGCGGTTAGATAGATCTTCATTACGTAGCCTAAAAAGCATTGCCGGTCATCCTTTACAGGCGTGGCCCATTCGGTTTCATATTCGCAATGAGCCATAACGATACCTAGGGGATACGCCATGCTCCGATCTTGATGAATTTCACCTTGCGCGCTCTGTCAACCGAACTGCCGCCATTAGGCTGACGTGAGACGCACTAATAGAAATCGTAATTTGGGTCAGCGGTCTTGGCGGCTTAAGCGTGAGCGCGGGATCAGGTGGTGGTGTTAGCGCCGGGCGATTTTAGCCGCTAATAGTCAAACTATTTTGACCAATCCCGGTCACCGAATAATGGCCACCGTGCCTCCCCGCCGCCACTACGCTGGTGGTGCCAACACGCCGGCGTTAGGAGGACCATTGAGGTGAACGAGAGACACGATGACCTACAGGAGATTATAGACGCGGCGCTCCGGGAGATGGCCGCGGAGGAGGGCGACGGGTTCGACCCGCAGGCATGCAACCTCGCGGAGTTCTGCAGGAGGACGGGGCTCACCCGCTCCCGTGCGAGGACGGTCAGGGCACACGGGTTCAGGGCCCTGCCCCACGGGAACAGCGGGAGGAGGGCCGCGCCGGGCGTGCTTGCCGGCCACACCGGCCTGGTGGACGACCTCCTGCGGAAGGGCGTCACCAACTCGCAGGTGATATTCGAGCGGCTGCTCGGCCAGGGCTACGCCGGCGGCCTCACCACGGTGAAGACCTATATCGCCGCGCACCGGGACCTCGTGCCCGCGAAGAGGCGGCAGGCGGCCCCGCAGGGCTGCCGCGGGCAGCGCTTCAGGACGGCGCCCGGAGAGGCCTACCAGATGGACTGGGGCTTCGTCGCGGTCGAGCGCCCCGGCGGCGAGCGGGCGCGGATCGCCTGCTTCGCCATGGTCTGCCACCATTGCGGGAGCGCCCACGTCGAGTTCTTCCCGAACGCGCGCCAGGAGAACCTCCTCATCGGGATGCTGCACGCGTTCTCGGCGCTGGGCGTGCCCGCGACCGTGCTCACCGACAACATGAAGAGCGTGGTCGTCCGCCGCGATGCCGACGGCCGGCCCGTCTGGCAGGCCGACTACGCCGAGTTCATGGGCGTCGTCGGCTTCCGCACCAGGCTGTGCAGGCCGCGCCACCCCTATACGAAGGGCAAGGTGGAGAGACTCGTCCGCTTCGTGAAGGGGAACTTCCTCGCGGGAAGGTCTTTTACCGACCTTGACGCCCTCAACCGGGAGGCCGCCCTCTGGTGCGCCGAGCAGGGAGGCCGCTGGCGGCGCCCGGCGGCATGCGTCCCGATGCGCGAGCACGAGGCGGCGTGCTCGGCGAACACCAGGCCGCTCGAGGTCACGGCCGAGGTCGAGCGGTACCTGTGCCCGCGCCGGAAGATCTCCTTCGACGGCTTCGTGAGCTTCGAGGGGCACCGCTACGGCGTGCCCTACTGGTACGCCCGCCGCGAGTGCAGGGTGAGCCGGGAGGGGCGCGTGGTGCACATATACAGCGACGACCTCTCCCGCGAGCTCGTTGCCCACGCCGTCGGCACCGGCGCCGACAGCTGGTGCGAGGGGCAGTGGGAGACATCGCCGGCGCAGCCCGAGGAGCTACCGACCCAGCCGGTGGGGACCGTGGTCGAGCAGATCGCCCCGCCCAGGACGAAACCCGGTTTCGAGAGGTTCGACTTCGGGAGGGCCGAATGATGGCGGGCGCGGGGGCGAGCCCCTACGAGCTCGCGAGCGACGCCGCGTCGAGGCTCGGGATCGCCGTCGGGGCGGAGGAGCTCGCGACCCTCGCCTCGGACCTCGACCTCGGCGACGGGGAGATGGCCGCCGTGGCCGCCACCTTCTCCTACCTTGCGGAGAAGAGGAGGCTCGCCTCCATCGAGACGCTGCTGAGGCTGAGCAGGCTGCCCAGGCGCGAGCCCAAGACCTTCGAGGGTTTCGACTTCTCCAGGATCCAGGGCCGGGACGCGGCCGCGCTGGGCAAGCTCCCGTCGCTGGCCGACCTCTACGCGCACCGCAACGTCGCCTTCGTCGGGCCCGGCGGCATAGGGAAGACGCACCTCGCGCAGGCCTACGGGCGCGAGTGCTGCATGCGGGGGCTCAAGACCTACTACATAAAGGCGACCGAGCTCAGGGACAGGTTCCAGAAGGCCGTCCAGCGGGGAAACACCTCGCGGGTCGTCTCCTCGCTCGTCAAGCCGTCGTGCCTCATCGTTGACGAGGTGGGAAGATGCGTCTACGACAGGCCGTGCACCGACCTGTTCTTCGATGTCGTCGACAGGCGCTACGAGAAGGAGGGGCCGAACGCGATGGTCCTTACGAGCAACATCGCCCCGAGCGGGTGGGATGAGTTCTTCACGGGCGACGACACGCTCCTCTGCGCCCTCGACAGGCTGTTCGACAAGGCGTCGGTGTTCGTGATGCGGGGCCCGAGCTACCGCGGCAGGGGACTCGACACCTACTCGGTGGAGGCCGTCCCCCAGGCGGTGAAGGTGAGGGGGATCCAGCCCGAGGGGATGTAGGGAAGCGATAGGAAAGACATAGATGCGGGCGTGTTGGCTAAAATGGGTCGGCCGGGATTGGTCAATCTCGGCCGACTATATTTGGCTAAATTATTCCGACGCTAACAGTGGTATTTGTTGAAGGGCATTGTCTGGAGTACCAAACGTCCGCTACCAGCATTCCCGTTCTTTAAGTGCCCAACAGTTCCTTGTGGCTTGGTCGCGCAGTTATGTTATTCGGTTTTTCTTTTGTTACGGTATGACGTACTGCCGTTATCACGTGTTCGGTTGTTCGCTATTCGCATAGTCCGCTTATTTGCTTTGTCCGTTAATCAGTTATCCGGTGATAACGCAATATCACTGTGTTGCCATTGCGTTAGTGCGAACATCGCACCCTCGAAAACTGAAGCTCGTTCATAAAGCTGATCACAATGCTGCCTTGCGGATAGGTCAAACTCTGGTCTTGTCGGTTTTTACTTAGTATGCCCGCAACCAAACTCAAACCGTAAAACTGTCGAGAGGCTCTCTGCTTGATCTCGAAATTAAGGTCTGTTACCGAGAAAGTTCAGACACGAATATAGGGTCGAGTCTTATGGTATTTCCTGCAGGGCATTTCCCAGAATATTGAGTGACCGCGACCATCTTCCCCATTCGCTGATTGTTGAGTAGGCACGCTATGTTGTAGTTTCGTACTTAGGCTATTCCGCTTTTACGTTGTTACGTCATTACGTCCTTTCGTTATTACATATTTCTTTAGTTCACTTCTTTCATAGTTCACTTATCTAACAATTTCGCTTTACGAGAATGAGTAGCTTGACTATCAAACTGGATCCAAAGAGTTGATGAGAGGCGTTCAGCCATTGCTTGGAATAAGGTCGACTTTCGCTACAGCTCGCATGCGAAAGTGGGATTGCAGCTGTCTGTATTTTAAGAAAGAGGTTTGTCCAGAGTGCAAAGCGAGCGGGACCAGTGCCCCATTCCCTGAAATGTTAAGCAGTCCTGTTATGCCGCAGTCACGTGGTTCTGTTATTCCGCTTTGCCGTTATTACGCTATTACACAGTTACGCTACTACATAGTCGCGCCATTGCACAGTTGCGTTATTACGTAGTTCAGTAGTTCTCTCTTATCACTATTCGCCTTTCCACTTCTACTGAAGTTACAAAATACCGTTAATCGGGTGATCTGGAGATGCCACTTTCCGTAGTTCGGGAATGACATAGACCCTTACTGATTTAACGGACCCTTTCTTCTGGCAGGTATTCCAGTAGATAGGACATAAAACACATTGGCACCACCTGTCACCAAATTGTACGGCACGGTACGTATCACTGCCCTACGCTTGAAGAAGCATGAATTAGGAGACAGTGCATGAGCAAGAAGCCCCGTAAGAAACAGCTAAAAGAGGCGCGCATAGAGGCCAGAAGCACTATCGAGGAGGCAGACGCCATTCGTGCATTGGCAAAGGGCCTCAACATGTCCATCACTGAGTACATCTTGTATAAGACGCTCTACGAGACCCATGCTTCATCGGGGTCCACCCTAAGAAGCATCTGGGACGAGCTCATTGCAATTTCAGTGCAGCTATCTGAGCTCAACTCGAACGCCAAGGCGATAGCGGGGCAGTCCCGGGCCGCCGAAGCCAGAAGGCTGTCTATGGCCATTTTCGCGGCGATTGATACCGTTGAGCCCAATTTAGTTGACGCATGCGAGCGGCTATCTCGTGCAATCGAGGCCGAATATCCCGCCGAAAGGAGGCGCGATGCCCTTTCTTAAGACAATTTCGGGCGGCAGCGGCAGCTGCAGGCAGGTCGATGACTATCTGTCGTTTGGCCATAGGGGTGCGGAGGATCACGAGGAGAGGATGGAGAAATACCTTACCGGTGACAAATCCGCCTCGCGATCCATGGCGTTCGGCCATTCCCCAGGTCTGCCCGATACCCCGTTCGGATGGCATAAGGTCATGGATGCAACGCGGAAAAGATTTGGCAAGGATAAACCCCCGGAGTGGTTTGAGCGGAAAAGAAAATCAAACCCCGACCTAGTCTGGAGGAACTACTACCAATGGGTCCTGTCGCCCGACCCTAGGGACCGTGCATCTGCAGAGGAGGTTGGCCAACTCGCCCAGGAATGGTGTGAGAGGGTTTGGCCAGCAGAGCAGGGCTGGCAGTGGATCTGGTCGGTTCACGACGACAACGCACATGGGGTCATGCACGCGCATGTTATCCTCAATGCGGTAAATTCTTCCAATGGACTTAAAGCTCAAATAACGCCCGAGGACAGTGACACCATGGCGCGTGTTGCACAAGAGATAGCGCGTGAGCATGGCATGGGAACGCTGCCGGATCTCTCTGAGCGCAGGAAGGCAATGCGAGAGGGGCGGCAGGCCCCCACAATCCAGTCAGTTCGTATGAGTGCTGCCGAACGCTCGCTTAGGCGTCGTGGGCGCCGAAGTTGGGTGGCGGAGATTAGGGATGCTATTGATAAGTCAATCGCAAATAGCTCCGACTGGGATGAGTTCGTAGAGAGATTCGAGGCTGAAGGCTTTACAGTGGAATGGAGTCGTCGGGGTATTGGCTATAGGCATCCTGACAGCGGAGGTTACGACAAGAAGGTCCTTGCGTCTTCACTCGGGTCGAATTATGACGAGTTCGGAATTCGCGCCCGACTGGGGATACCCGTCGATGTCGTGAATGGGGAGACGAGCTCTAGAATCACAAGGCGACAAGAGCATAAATCTCAGGTTCCAAACGCGGGCTATTCGCCGCATAACAGGGGGCTCGAGGATGCCCTCAGGTCAAGAATTGCAGCAAAATCAAGCCGTCGTGGTATAGGTGCAATTGGCGCCGGCATTAAAGCCCTTTCCGCAATTTCTGCTGACGGGTATAGCTCCGTCTCAGAAGTTGAGGAGGCTTTCAGGTCTCAGATACTCAAGGTTGAGGCCATGGAGCAAGAGGTCCATGAAATAGAGTCATCGATATCTATTGCAGAAGATGTATTGGAGCGCTCGGAGAGGATTGCATCTGCCAGGGCGAGGATCGACGAGTTGGGGTCGCTACCGTCGATAACGCAAGCAGAAAGAAAAGAGCGTAACGCCCTATTGGATCTGATTGACGACGATACCGCCTTTTGCAAAATGGCGTTTTCAAAAGTCGCTCCCGAGGTATCGGGGGCCGATAGCTACGAAAGCGAAGCGGGAGCAATTCTCAACAGGCTAAGAGATGAGCTAGGTGGCCTCTCCGTGTCGCTTGATGGCGCACGAGCTGACGCCAAGTCGTTAAGCGAGTCCCTTGGGGCAATCGAGGGCTTTGTCGGCGCAAGGGCCGTAAGGGATTTGCGAGGCGTCCCCTCGGTTGGCGAGTTCCTGCGAAGGTCCAAAGGACGGCAACTCAGCGTTCCGACTTCAATCCAAACCAGAGATTCGATGGCTATTGCGGCCGCGTTGGAGTCGGCCGCTTCAAGGCGAATCCTTCATGAGAACAGAGGTCGTTTCGAGAGCATCGAGAAAGCGACAAAAACCCAAGCACCTTCGGTTTACATCCGTCCTGAGGTCGTGGCGGTTTCCGAGAGAAAGAACACGGTTTAAAGATGAACACTTCATCCTTGAGGATCTACTACGAGACCGGTTGCATCGATGAGGTGCATATGCCGGATCCGTCGTATGAGTCGGGTGTCGCGCTGCAACGTGAATACCTCGATATCTCCAACCCAGACAACGGCATATTCCTCGATCGAAGCTACAAGATGCCCGGAAGCGACAACGACGAGTATCGCGAACTGTGCGACAGGATGCTAGTCGTGAGCCCAGACGACTTGGCGCGGGCACTCCTTGTGGAGTCTCATGGGCTTGCGCTCCTCACTCGCGATCCCCTGTCCGATTTCGAGTGCGGGCTATCTATCACGTTGCCAGACCGCCTTGGCTTTAG
Organism: Collinsella sp.; assembly: GCA_047247485.1. GTDB lineage: Bacteria > Actinomycetota > Coriobacteriia > Coriobacteriales > Coriobacteriaceae > Collinsella. The sequence goes on from JBKTTM010000004.1 coordinate 53,740, forward strand.
TGATGATGCGTGCCTGATGAATGAGGACTGGTATTTCGGCAACATTCAAAAGCTCATCGAAAAGGTAATTGCCATGGGGCCCGCCGCGCATGCCGCGCTCGTCAACGGACTAGCAGCAGGCGTGGAGGGGCTTACCGTTGAGGAGGGCTGGGGCAATGTCACCCGATGAGATTGTTCTCAGGGACTATCAGCAGGAGTGCGTGGATATCTGCAATTCCCTAGAGAGTGGATCCCATCTCGTGCAGATGGCCACGGGGCTCGGTAAAACCGTGACTTTCAGCAAAATAGGCAGGAAGGGGAGGGTACTACTTCTATCCCATCGTGAGGAGCTTGTGACCCAGCCAGTTAAGTACTACAGCTGCCCGGTCGGCATAGAAAAGGCCGAGCGGCACTCGCATGGTGAGGAGGTAGTCTCGGCTTCGGTGCAGACGCTTGCGAATCGCCTTCAAAGGGAATTTAAACCCGGCGACTTCGACATGGTTATCACCGATGAGGCGCACCACGCCCTGGCACCATCCTATCGGAAAATCTACGACTACTTGAGGCCTCGCCTCCACATCGGTTTCACGGCGACGCCGAGAAGGGGAGACGACCGAGGGCTCGGAGCGGTATTTGACGATATCGTTTTCCAGAAAGACCTGCGTTGGGGAATCACCAACGGATATCTTTGCGATATTGATTGCCGCAGGACCATCGTGGACTGGTCGACGAAGGGTGTCCGTACTGGTATGGGTGATTTCCGGGTGAGTGAACTCGCGAAGCGGGTTGACCGCCCAGAGACGAATCGACAGGTCGCTGCTGCATACGATGAGCTTCATGTAGGCCAGACGCTTATATTTGCGTCGAGCGTTCACCATGCCTATTCACTGGCCGAACTCATTCCTGGATCCGTGGTGGTCGATGGAAACACGCCGGCAGACGAGCGACGACAGATCATTGACGCGTTCACTACGCGCGAGATTCCATGTCTTATCAACTATGGGGTATTTACCGAGGGCACGGATATGCCGTTAATTGAAACCGTATTGCTGGCACGCCCGACGAAGAATCCATCCCTTTATACGCAAATGGTCGGGCGAGGGCTGAGGCTCTACACCGACCCTGTAACCGGCTATAAAAAGAAATCACTTAGGCTTATCGACTGTTTGGGCGTGTCGGACGACAAGAGTATCTGCACTCCGCCAACGTTGTTCGGACTCAATGAAAGGGATTTCCCCGAGAGGGTCGGTAAGAAGCAACTCGATGGCTCGCTCCTCGATTTGGGAAGAAGGGTCGAGGAGGTGGAGGATTGCCCCTCCGGCTGGGTTCTCACGTCGCGCAAGGTCAACGTGCTATCTTCCACGGGATCCATCGCATGGGTTATCCACTACAACGGCGATCGCAATATCGCCGGCCCCGGCGCATCAGACAGGGGATGGCAGGTCACGCTTTATAAACCGGATCTTCTCGATTGCTGTACTGCGGACCTTACGAGGTTGGGGGAGACGGAGCGCAGGTATTATAGGTCGCTTGAAGTTGCCGAGCAGGACATTCTCCTTTGGCTTGAATCAAACTACGAGACTTCGCACGATAGAGCGCTATGGGACCGCGAACGCGCGGCAAAATGGGCCGAGGATCCAGCCTCGGAGCCTCAGCTGACTTTTATAAAGAGGCTGCTGGGTGACTCCGCAGGCGACCTTGATTTCGACAACCTTACCAAAAGGGATGCAACGATTGTCATCGAGTGCGCCAAGAGGCGCGCCCATGAGAAGAATCTCAGGAAATATGGGGTCTGTCCGCTGTGTGGCAGCGCTTTAAAGGTGTCTAAGTCTGGGAAATCCATCGTTTGCGAATCTAACAGCTGGGCCTACAGAGGCGGGTCTTTCGTGCTTGCGTCCGGCTGCGGTTTTCAGGTCAAACGTTTCCACGATGATGAGGAATTTTCGCCTGAAAAGTCTATGGGTTGGCCGGGCGTCAAGGAGCAAATTAAGGAGAAGAAGGGATGAATCCCCTTATGGGTCCGGTCAGCGAGCTTGCAAAAAGGCGCTTCGACCGGAAATGTAAACGCGCAGCATCGGGGTCTAAGCATTTTGCCACCGCAAGGATCGCCGTAGGTGTTCTCGTGACTTTGGTGCTCATCTTCATATGCCTCGGCGCAGAAGTTGTAAGAGAGACTGTCATTACAAATACAGCTGAGCAGAAGGCGCAGGCAGAAGACGGTGGACAGTCTCTTGCAGATGAGAACCCGGACTATGCCGGCTGGCTCACCGTTGAAGGGACCTCGATCTCGACCCCTGTTGTCTCATGCCGGCAAGGTGATTCGAAGGGCTTCTATCTCAATCACGGCTTCGATCGCACACCGTCTTTTTCCGGATGTCCGTACATTGCAGAGGGGTCGTCGCCAACAAGCTCGAACATGCTTATTTACGGTCACAACATGGGAATCGGGTCCTTGGCGTTTAGTGAACTCCAGAATTGCTATCGAACGGACTGTTTTTCAAGTATCGGTACTGTGACCTTCAAGGACAAGGATGGCAGAACCTCTCGCTATACACCCTTGTACGGCTTAAAGGTGCCGATGAGCTATGACGTGCTGCTCAGGTTTGATTTTGCCGGGAAATCGGATTTCGATGCCTGGCTCAACACGCTGTCTGACTGCGCAAGTGAAAAATCGGATTTCGGCGGCACTGATTCCGTCATTACACTGGTTACTTGCGCCTCCGCGTTGGGTGGGGCGAAATATCGAAGCGTTCTGGTTTGCAAGAATATCGCGCATTAGTAATGGCTCTGTTAGACCAGAATTGACATAAAGGCTTTCATGCATAGATAAATTGACTGTACCCCCAGAATCTGATAATCGATTCAGGAGGCACAGTCAGAAAAACAGATTACTCGATTCAATCGACGCACTATTTTAGGAACTCATATTCGAAAAGCTTAGGGACAATCTCCTTAAGGTAGTACTCCTTGTTAAGCTCCTTGAGAGTACGAATCGACCCGTTTAGGGACGGGTAATCATATATTCGTCCCTTTTTTCCATTTGGCGACTCATGCCATGTGTTGAGCTCTTCACCTATCTGATAGAAACCATACGTAAGCGAGCTGTCGTATAGAGTCGTTTCCTTTGCCTCCTCAAGGACCCTAGACCATGCGGCCAGAAGCTCGCTTTCGCGAACGCGGCGATCGAGCTTCTCGAGCGTCTCGGAAGCCACCGTGCTGCCATTCGTAGTGTCAAGGCACAGCTCGTTCCTGTATGTTCTACCGTCGCCACCCGTGAACGAGCGCATGTGATTCTGGTACTCCAAGCATGTGAACAGGAGCGTCCTCAACAGCCATTGATCCAACTTTCCGGAAGCAGCGTCCTTCAGGAATTTGTCCGCTCCGTCGGCAGACTTCATAACGCGCCCTCGCTCCGTCCAAGATCCGTTATAGGAGATGTAGCGGGAGGCAGCGAACATGGGCAGCTTCTGCAAAAAGTTGTCACGGCGGAGATAGAAGCCATTGCCGTTGAATATGCCGGCCGAGACAAGTATCGAATGGAGTTCGGGATTATCGAACCCGACCCCGTCCGCGACCATATAGCCGAGAATGTTCTTGTTCCAGCGAGGTTTGAGCCGCTTCTTCTGCGTCGTTGCCTCGTTCCCAGTTTTTTGCAGAAGGATTCCGCCATCGATGTCATCGTTCATTTTGCGCTTGTCGTAGTAACGAGAGCTGTAGAGCGAGTCGACTTTTCTGAAATCTAGAGAAACCGGCGCCCCGAGTTTTCCTTTGACGATATCGAAGCCGTCCACCGTGAACGAATCGCTCTCTGCGTCCTCATTCGACCATAGGGCGACAAGGACACATGAGTGCTTCCTTGCATGGAAATGGAATCTGTCCCCGGCGAAGCCGTCAATGAAGCGCTTCTTCACGAGATCCTGGGCCTTCCAGTACTTAACCGGTGAAAATACGACATAACTGTCGGTTGGTTGTCGGAGATAGTACTCGAACGCGGACCAGATGAAGGCGTTTCCCATATCGTTGGTCGACGTTCCAGAAATCGACGGATTCTCCTTTACGGCCTTTCTCATCTGTTCCAGAACCCAACTTGCCTTCCAGCCAGAAGACGACCGCTTTCCCTCGCCGCGCTTCTGATGTTCCATTGAAGTGGTCTCAGCGAACGGTGGGTTTTCGAAGAGAATAATCGTACATGACGGGTCATCGATATAACGCCTGATAAGTGGATTCTCGACATACTCTTGAGTTAAAGCGTCGGCGCCCCTTACGTTACCGGCATCGAAGGTGTCCTCGGCCTCGATGGGCGGGATGATATGGCGAACCTTCGAGCCGATCAGCTCTTGCAGCACCTTGTACTCGTAATACTCCTTCGTCGATACGATGCAGTGTGACAGAATATCCTCGGAAAGGCCCCGTTCTAGGTTTCCCGTACCGGCGCAGCGGTCGATGACGACATAATCGTTTCCTGAAGGTACGCGCGAGATAGCTTGCGCCAAAAGCTCCCTGGCTTTTTCCGCATAGGGCTCCGGGGTGAAAAAAGCCCCCAGGTCCTTTTTCTGCAGGAAATCGTTCAGGCAGTCCATCAGATAATCGAACTTGACATTGGTCTGACCGGTATAGGGAATCAGGTACCGCTCAAAAATCTTGGGTTGTCTAATCTCTCCAGTAACTTGGTGTTTTCCTGTGCTGTCGCCGATGAAGTGCTCTTTGCGGGCGTCCGGTCTCAGCCGATAGTATTCCTCCGCCCATCCGACGATGCAATTTTCGTCTATATTGGTCTTCGTGTAATTGTCGGTCTTCAGCGTCATTACGAGCCTTTCGGCAGAAAGCTGGTCTGAATAGTCCAGCTTGTCCGCATACTTGCCTGCCGTGAACCCGCTGTTGTTCTTGGACGAAGGGCCGTTGTACACCGTCTCAATCTGTTCAAGGTAGTCCTCGGAGCGATAGATGTAGGCAACGGAATCTTCGAGGGAGACGATCACCACGTTCGCAGGAACCGGCTTTCCCTTAAGTCGGCGGGCGGAGAGGTACTTGACGCATTGGAATAAAACGGCGTTAAGATCGATGACGCGAAGCTTAAATTCCAGGAGGTTCCCATTGATAACGCCGTCGTTGTCGTCAGCGAGAATCCCGTCCAAATCCAAATCTGGGTCTACCCTCGGGATGAACGTCTCGTAGAACTCGATCTGTCCCTCGCGCTCGGTAGTGTATGACGTCATTTAGAACCACCGCCCCGCGATGGCCTTCATGTGCGCGAGGCCTCTATCTGTCTTCTCTTTCTCGATTTGCGGCATCCAGGCTACTCCTCGTTCTTCTTTGGCGCGACCTTCATCTCGAATGGCATCCCGCCTTCTCGGAAGAGCGCCTTGAGGCATGCGTTGACGGCAGTGGACATGGAGAGGCCGAGTTCGTCGAGGATAACGGATGCCTCTCTTCTCCTCCGGCTCGATCCTGATGGTGGTTGCTGGTATGTTCGACGGCATTGCGGCTCCTATCTATCGTGTATACCACGGTGCCGCCATTTTAGCGGACTACGCCGCCGGTGTAACCAGTAGTCCATATAGGGCGGCAGGACGTTGAACATGTCGCAGATGAGGGTAGTGCAGGTGCCGTTGGCGAGCTGACGTAAACAGGACAATGCCAGCAAGTCGATGACAGATGAGCTCTCTCTGCCGTTGATTAACTGCATGTTCAACAATAACGGCATTATGTATTACTGACGCTCGGCTGATTTCGTTCACCATCGGAACGTGTTGTCCATCATTTACAATGGTCCGCCGACTGAAGGACAGACTTATTTTCAGGATTCCATAGGAGTCTATACAGACGCCTATTTGATTGGCATGAAGGATAGCGACATACCGAATCGTGAGGTTGGATTGTACTTGGCAGCGGTAAAAAACGCATCAATTCTTAACGAAAAGAAGCGCAAGTATTCTCGCGGACATAAAGCCACACCCGGAGGCAGGGTGGAGTACGACAAGATTATTGTTCCAGTTAATGCATAGGGAAAGGTGGATTTTGTCTATACGAAGCGATATATACGCGCGGTCGAGAAGTTGTCAATTGCCGAGCTTGCCAAGTACAAGAACAGCGTTGTTGTCGCCACAAGACGGGTTGTGGGAGCTTAGGCGATTCAACGACCCGTCGTTACATGTGTCGTTACTTGTTGAACCGCATGTCAAATCTTGACGCCCTCAATTATGACTAGATCGGGGAGGGTCTGATCCCGGAACTTCTCCGAGGTCAGACCCTTCTTCTCGATCTTTATAGTGCTTAACAGAGATCCCTGTGGAGTCCCGAGTTCGCAGCAGAAGTCGCCCAAGGGGGCGTTTAGGTGCGCTTGGAGGAGCTTTCATTCATCCGCTGCGCTATATTTCGGTCTAGATATGGCACTGCTAAATTGCAGATCAAACGCCGTGGGGATTATGTCCCTCACTCAAAGGTGCGTTAGCTGCTCGGCCCTTATTTTCGAGAGCCTTTAAGTCTGCCTGGATCTTGGCGGTCGACGGAAGGGAAGGGTCGATTGAACGCTTCCCCTCCTCAAGAGTCTCAGGGGTGTGCTGGATGAGGAAGTCTGCACCCATCTCGTGCATCCTGGCGTCAAAAGAAGATTGGCACTTCCGAAGAACCTCATCGAAGAAGCGGAAATTGCCCTGAGTCTGCGCAATCTCCATCCAGCTCTTGTACTCGTCCGCATGTTTTTCGTCAATGACGATTAGGTCGACACCGTTTTCGATGCACTGCTTCATCATAATGAGGCGGCCGATTCGCCCGTTGCCATCTTGGAACGGATGCAGATGTTCGAACCTTGCGTGGAAACGAGAAATCGACTCGAAGTCCTTCGGGCTGACGTCCCATTCGGCGAGCAGCTGCGGTATGGCGGTCGGTATGTCACTCGGGAGGGCAACCTGTACCGAACTGTTTCTGATGCGGTTGGGAATATATTTGAAATGCCCGCTTTCACCGTTGGCTGCCATGGTCGTTCCCTTGTGAAGGATCGTCTCGAATTCAATGAGGAGTTCCGGCGTCAACTCAACACCGAGCGTGTCGACCATTCGATCGAACATCTTGAAGGAATTCTTGGTCTCGATGATGTCGTCAAAGTCATGGTCTCCGGTCACCTTATTCCGCACATAGAGCGTCTCGATCTGATCGAGCGTGAAGGTGGATCCCTCAATCTTATTTGAGTGGTAGAGGAACTCCGGAAGGATGACCTCATAGGCTGAATTCGGCGCCGCCTTGAGCGTCTGCATCTTGTTTGCGGAGATAATCATCGTTCATCCTTCGTAATCGTTATGCCAAGCACTTGTCTTTTGCATATTCTATGATAAACGAGCGCTTGATAATAGCTTTGCAATTCCCAAGCAGGACATGCGTCTCCAAATGCCCTACAACGGCCGTATAAGAGGTACCCCTTACCGGAAGAAGGGTAAAGTTCCTTGTTTTTGCGACCATCATGGGGTATAAGTGGTTTAAGGTGATCGACCCCGTCAATGCGCCACTATTCAGGGCGCCCATCAGTCCGCAATAGGGATTTAAGGAGACGGTGCCATGCCGAATGACTCAATTCGCTACTCAAAACAAATATCTGATCAGGGCCGTGAACGCTCTGTAGAGGTGCGCCGGGAGCGCGCCGCTCTCAAGGAGCGCCTCAAGGCAGGTGAGATAGCCCCTGTCGATGTGCTCAACGATGAGAGCCGCGTCGCAGCTAAAATCAGAATGTTTGCGTTCCTCAAGAATTGTCCCGGCGTGGGGGCGGTAGGTGCGAGAACACTACTCCGCGCGCTGGGCCTGTCCGAGACCAAGACGATCCGCTCTCTGGGACCCGTGCAGAAGGCTCGCATAGTCACGACATTGGACATGATCGCAAGCGGCGTCCGGGTCGATCGCGTGGCCGAGATCATCATGTCCGAACGATAGAATAGAATCCGATAGGGGATTAGAGAAAGGCAACATCATGGATGAGAACGACAACAAACCCCAGGACGAGCTGGACCAGGAACTCAACCTCGTACCCGATGGAGACGACGGCGGCACAATGCCTTTGAAGCGGAAGGTCGCCATCGGCGCCGCGGTCGCGCTCTTCGTCGCGGGGCTGGGGCTCGGCGGCGCATGGGCGACCGGCGCCTTCACACCCAAACCCGAGTCCTCCAAGGTCGAGGCCGGCACTGGCGCCAACAAGAAGCGGGTCTCGGATAAGGCCGAGTCGACGGTTGATTGGACCGTCAAGATCGAGACCGAGGGCGTGACGGCCGACTCCTCGCCCCTCATCACCCGCTACGTCTGCACCGACGGAGCCGAGGCGGGCACCGAGTTCTACCATGCCACGCCGGCATCCGACGCCATCGAGGGCAAGGACAGCGTGCGTCTCGCCGAGGGCACCTGGGAGATCACCGCGATCCCCATCATCAACCAGGACGGCTCCATCACCACCCCCTCCGGCGGCGGCGAGCAGGCCGTCCCAGGCGACCACAAGGGCTCCGGCTCCACTGATTTCACCGGCGAGACCAAGCCCGCCGGGGACGTCACCCAAGACGACATCGACAAGGTCCTCGACAAGGTAAACGATGCCATCTCCAAGGGCGACGGCACGCTAACGGGGGATGCCGGCAAGGACGTGGTGAACAAGGTCACGGACAACGCCTCGAAGGCCCCTGCCGCCGACAAGGAGAAGGTCGAGGAGAAGAAGGACGCCGCGACCGACAGCGCCGTGAAGGCCGAGGACAAGAAGGCCGATGCGGCTAAGCCGTCCACGGGCTCCGGCTCCGCGCCGTCAAAATCCGACTCCAAGCCCTCTTCCGGCTCCTCCAGCAAGCCGTCCCATGAGCATACATGGCAGGCGCAGTACCGCAACGACCCCGTATACGAGACTCGCACTCGAACCGTTGTAGACCAGGACGCATGGGACGAGCAGGTTTGCATCGGCTCACACATCGTCTTTTCTGATGGGACCATATTCTACGACGCTGCCGCAGCGGCAAACTATCAGGAATCAAAGGCAATGGCTGGAACTCCCGTTTCTTACCATACGGTTGATGACTACCAAACCGTTCATCATGAGGCTGTGACGCATCAAGAGGCATATCAGGTGCAGACCGGAACCAAGCAGGTGCTCACCGGCTACCGCTGCTCCGGGTGCGGTGCCACGAAATAGGCCCAAAGCGGATAGATGGGCCGGCTATTTGGAACCAGGTCTTAAATTGCTGTATGCCATATCCCAAATCGGTCGGTTCTACTTTGGCCTGCTCCTGATAATCCAACCGGGTCACTTCGGGAAGAGGACATGTCTTTATAGGGGAGTCGGGCTGCTCGTTCTGCTTGGCGCGCTCCTGCGCCTGGCGCGCGGCATCTTGCGATATGTTGCCGGGCTGATGCGAGCTTTGCCGCCTATCCAAAGGGTGACCACATGGAAATGGGGATATCAAGGCGGCAACATCGCATCTAAACGAAAGGCTTTTGGGTACTATGATTATGCGATAGTATGTCATTATCATATTGAGAGGTGATATATATGGCACTGATACAGCTGAACGTCCCCGATGAGGTGAAGGACCGCGCTGACAGGGCTTTCGCCAGGAGCGGTCTCACGACGCCGTATGCGATGCGCATTATGGTCAATCAGGTTGCCCAGACCGGCAGGACGCCTTTCGACGGCCTGTTCTCATCGCCATCCGGCCGCCTCTACTCGGAGGAAGTGCGCGTAGCGATGCTTCGTGCCGAGGCCCAGGAGTACGGTTTGATTGAGGACGATTCCGGGGAGGACCCGCTCGAGATACCGGCAGGCATACTTGCGGAGATGGGCATCGAGCCCGAGGAGGTCGGGCAGTGAACCGCTACGATGTCAAGGTTCCCGCCTCCTTTTGGAAAACGCTCGTCGTGCTGAAGCCGAAATACTCCCATGCCGAATACGTGGAAGTCGTCAACGCGGTCAAGGGATGTATTGACGAACTCGGCCGCACCGGAATGATAGAGGAAAGCGGATGGGACGACCACGTTCTCGTCCATCCGCCCTATTCTGACGGCAAGCACCGTGAGGCCCATACCTACGACGACGATGTCCTGGTCGTGTATTATATCCGCGAGAGAAACCGCCGAATCCGCATGGTCGGCGTGTTCGACCACGAGAATATCCCGCATTCATAGTCGCATCCCGATGGGGGCGCATGGAAAACCCCTTACAAACCGACAGCTCCTTTCAAAAAGAGAAGGGCCCCGCTCGTGTGAGCGGGGCCCTTTGGCTTTATAGCGACAGCGCCTTAGATGTTGCGCTTGTGATGGATCAGGACGATACCGGCGATGCAGGCCGCGACTCCGGCAGCGATTGCCGCGTAGAGGATCCAGTTGCCGGTCTGGTCGAGGTTCTTGCCCTCAGGGGCTTTCTCGATATCGATGGTCTGGTCGGTATCCTCGAGGTCAGTCTCCTTGGAGATCTCCTTGCCATCGGTGTCGCGCTGCAGACTCTCGAACACGACCGCCTGCTGGCCCGCGACGTCGGAGGCCTTGAACACCATGGGGACATCTACGTCGAGATCGGACATGGCGGGGGTGAAGCGCACCTGCCCGTTGGCGATGACCTCGTAGGTGCCCAGCGTCGAGTTCTCCACGTTCGATTCCGAACCCGCTGCCGTGCCGTCGCCGTCCGCCTTGTCACCCTTATCGGAAGGCTCGAGTTTCACCTGGCTGCCGCTCAGCTTCGTTACGATGTCGACCGCGTCCTGCGTCGCGCCCGGCATCGTGAGCGTGTAGGTCCCGTCATCGTTCTTGGCAAGCTTGGCTCCCTCGGGGATCTTGACGAAAGAGCCCGTCCCAGTGACGTCGACGAGCGCCTTCGAGAGGTCGGTGCCGGATGCGGTGCCAGTGGAGCCCTTCTGGATTCCATTGCCGGCAAGGGTCGAGGCGTCCTTCACGTCCGCGAGCGTGAGCTGCGCACCATCGACCTTTTTGTTGATCGATGCTGTGAGCGTATAGCTCTGGCCGGGGCGCAGCCCCTTGAGGTGGACGGTGTCGACGATGGAGACCTCGTCCTCGGACTTAACGACCTTGCTGCCTTGGATAGTGGCCGCCGTGGTCTTGAGGCTCGGGGAGATCTCGACCGTCTGCCCCTCATCGGTCGGGTCCTCATGGGATCCGATGAGCGTGCCGTCGACGAACAGTTTCTCGAATACGACTGCCTTGGCGCCGCCCAGCTCGCTCGCATCGAATGCGAATGTCACCTCCTGGGTGCCGTCCTGGGACTGCGGCGTGAACTTGGCCGTAGCGGTGATCTCCTTGCCATCGGCGCCCTTCAGTGCCTCGCCGGTCTCGGCGTCCATGAGTGTGCCGATGAGTTCGTATTCGGTACCGGGGACGAGGCCCGTGTACTTGACGGTATCGATGATGGAGGCCTTGCCGTCGGCAGTGATCTCCTTGTCGCCGTCGGCGCCATCGGCCGCAGACGTGCCGATCTCGGGAGGAACGACCTCGACGGTCTGCCCTTCGTCGGTCAGGTCCTCATGGCTGGCGATGACATTGCCATCTGACGCGAGCTTCTCGAACACGACGAGCTTCTTATTGGAAAGGGTCGAGGTGTCGACCGAGAACGTCACCTTCACCTTGCCCTCGGTTTTCTCGGGCTCGAAGGTCGTGGATGCGGTCACGGCATTTCCGTCTGCGTCCTTCAGGGGTTCTCCGGTCTCGGAATCCATCAGCGTGCCGGTGACGGTGTACTCGCGGCCCGTGGCGAGATTCTCGTAGGAGACCTCGTCCTCGATAGTCACGGCCTTGCCGACCCCGATGGCCTTGTCCCCGTCGGCGGCGTCGGTCGCGGTGGTTCCGATTTTGACGGGCAGGAACTCGACAGTCTGGTCCTCGTCCTCGGGATCCTCGTGTGACGCCTGGATCTTGCCTTCAAGGTAGAGGCGCTCGAACACGACCGCCTTATGGCCACCGAGAAGCGTGGCATCGAACTTGAACTTGACCTTCTGTTTGCCGCTGGATGCCTTGGGCGTGAACTTGGCCGTGGCGGTGACCTCCTTGCTGGCGACGTCCTTCAGCGCCTCTCCGGTCTCGGCGTCCATGAGGGTGCCGGAGAGCTCATACTCCAGGCCCTTCTTGAGGCCCTTGTAGGTAACCGTGTCGACGATCTCGGCCTGGTTCGATGCCAGGAGCTTATGGTCCCCGTCTGCGGCGTCGGTCGCGGTCGTGCCGATCTCGATGGGGTTGTCGTCCACGGTGCCGCGGTCGATAGTGTAGGCGTCGCGGCTCACGGTCACTTCGAACTTGAGGAGGTTGAGGCTGTCGTTTGAGGCGCAGCGGAGCTCCTCGAAGGTGTATGTGTCATACGGAAGCGCGCCCTTGGAGTCGTCAGCCGTCGTCTGCGCGCCCTTCGATCCGGAGAACCACAGGCCGTTGTCGATGGAGAGCTTCGACTCATCGAGGGTGCCGTCGGCGTTGAGTGCCGTATCGTTACCGTTGGTGTTCTGGGTATGCGGGCAGGCCGAGGACTCGGTCGTCAGGATACCGTTCGCATCGGTGATGGCGATGTGGCTCTCGCCCGTGGTCTTGGAGGTGATCTTGAACGGGACGTTCGCGAGGCCGGTCATATCCTCGCCGTGGACCTTGTTGAAGGCGATATCCCCGCGCTTCACCTGCTCGCGCACGGTGGGGGCGTCCTTGCTGGGCTCAACGAAGGTCGATACGAATTCTGACGACGTGTTCGAGGTGATCTGCTGGAGGTGGACGGTGCTGTCGCTCAGAAGGTATCCGGCCGGGGCCTTCGTCTCCTGGATAGTCACAGTTCCAAGAGGAAATGTATTTACTTTCCCATCAGCGGTTTTATAAAAGTTGTCGCCAGATACTACATATTTTTCAGGCTCTGTACTTGCGCGCAAAAGACTTGTGTAGCCGTTATCATTTGTTTTCAGAACCCAGGTCCTCGTGGCCTTCTCGGGCAGGTTCTCCTGTGTGTAGAAGCCGTCGTAGTACTTGACGGTGAACTCCGCGCCCGCGAGCGTGCCGGCACCGAGCGGGGAGGCCTTGCCCGTCTCGGCATCGACCTTGGCGACCAGCATGTCGGCAGGGTCGTTCTGGGGGGCATCGGTGACGTTCACGGTCGCCGTCTGGCCACCCGACACGTTCACCTTATGGATCCCCTCATCAAGCGCATAGGACTTGCCGGCCTTGGTCTCCTTGACATAGTAGGTGCCAGGGGCGATATCGATCACGTTGGAGTCGCCGGAGGCGTTGCATGTGAGGGTGCCCACCTGCTGGGTGCAACCGGAGTCTGAGTAGACGCCGTAGGTCGCGCCCTCGAGCGAGTAGCACGGGTTGTTGTCGGAGATGCCGGGGTTGGAGCTCGACTTCTTGAGCTTCAGCTTGCCCTTGTTGTGGAATGTGATGAGGCACTGTGTGCCGGTGCCGTAGTTGACCAAGTAGATTGAGTCCTTGAAGGACTGGGGTGCGGGTCCCGGCAGATTCTTGTCCAGATTTGCAAGGAATGTGCCCGCGTTGATATTGCCGTTGTAGTAGAGGATGGTCTTATAGCACCAGTTGCGGAACGCGGCCGTCGTGCCCTGCATACCGTACTGGCTGGAGCTCTTCGAGAGGGCCGAGAGGGCGATGTGCTGGATAGCGAGCATCTTGCTGTAGTCCAGGGGTGTGCCGTCGTACCAGTTGAAGTTCCACAGGCCCTTTGCCTTCGCCTCCTCGAAACCAGGACCCGTGGGACCGTAGTAGAGGACCCTCGCCATCCCGTCGGTGCGGTCTATCCGGGTCTGATCACCGCCGCCTCCCGTGTAGCATTTGGTCCAGTCGGTTTCAATGGGCAGCTGTGCGGTGGCCGTCGACGCATCGAGCGGGTGGCGCTTCGCCGGGTCGAGACAGATCGCAGGCGTTCCCTCAGAGGTCGTCGAATTGTACATATAGAAACCGCCGTAGTTCACGCGCTCGCCGCGCGTGATCGTCTCGGACGATGTGGCATATGCCGCGGTCGGCGCCGGCACGACGGAGAGCACCTGGCTCGCGATGAGCACCGCGCCCGTACCGATGACCGCGCCTTTCTTGAGACGGGCGCCGATGCGGCCGAAGAGCCTGACGGCGCACTCCTTCATCTTTCCTCCAGGTCGCATGACTGCTCCATTCTCTCGGTTACCGGAGAGGGGACGCGGGTTTCTGGCTATATTTATTGGCATGCGCCCCCATGGTCTAACGTACCGCCGGCATCGGCGCCATGAGCACCGATTTGGTGCCACAGGGTGACAGTTTGCGCGTGCGGTGCGGGACGGACCTATCGTTTCCACACTAACGGGAGCGCTCGATTGGATATGGACTCGGAACAAGTGTTCAGGCGTTTCCGAGCCCCAGCAAAGCTGCCCGTAGTAAACTATTAGAAATAGCCATCCGGTCGGCCATCTGGCGACTACGGAACAATGGCGCGAACGCGCCCTCGTCAACGAGCAACCGGAGGCAAATAATGAATGAATTCAATTTCGGCATGTGCGCAAACTCATCGGGCCGCGGCATGACGGTCCGTGAGTTTCTTGAGAGCGCTACCGAGGTGGGGGAGCTGGTTGTCGTCACATGCGGAGGGTGGCCCACCTGCACCGTACATATCGACAATGAGGACTATTTTCGCATGCCCGCCGATATCGCCCATCGAAAGGTTCTGAATTCGAGCTTCGGAACGATTAAGGTCACGACCCGTGGGCCGTTGCCCATGGACGTCCCCGTTCGTTTCGTCGATTGTTAAAGCCGGTTGCAGGCCAAAAACCGTTTCTGAGAATCTGAGCATCGAGTAATAAAGGGCGCAGTGCTCTCATCGCTGAAATGCCACGACACCGTGCCCTGAAGCCGGGTTTGGGACCGTTCGGGAAGAACGGTCCTATCATTGTTTGGGGCTAAATCCGACGAGTGCGATGCGTCTTATGATCGGACTTGATCTCGGATCCAGAGTTTTCGACTGATTCGAGGCTGGATTTCAACGATTTTGTGGAAGGGCCGACAAAGCCCGCATCATCCCTGAAGTTCGGCCTCTCTATGCCCAATTTCCCAAGTAGGCTGTCGGACAGAGAGCGGTCGGCGAGCATGGGCGCTATCGTGGAAACGAAATCGACCTGCATTGCCTCGGCATAGGAAATAAGTGGTGTTGTAGTCCCCGCCCTGAACTCATCTAGGGAGGCGTAATAGGTTTCCTTCGAGGCGTCCGTCACGATAAAGGGAATGAGTCCGGCTCGCAGGCATTCACGAAAGGCGATGGCCCTTCCGACTCTTCCATTACCGTCCGGGAAGGGGTGGATCGTCTCGAATCGAACGTGGAACCTGACGATGTTTTCCAGGGACGGCTCGTATTTGTTGTATTCCGTGACCAGGCGGTCGATTAGCGAGGGAACCTCCTCTGGGCGTGCCGTGATGACGCTTCCCACGCCGTTGCCCAGAATCTTCCACTGGCCGGGCACGTCCATTACCCCTGCCATGAGTTGCAGATGGATCTCCTTGATGAATTCGGGGGTCAGCTCCCTGTCCAGCGAATCGAAAAGGAAATCGAACATTTTCGTATGGTTTGCCGTCTCGCGGACGTTTCCGGTGGTGGTTGAGTCTGCGAGAACGGTATCCCTGGTTTCGAAAACCGTCCTTGTCTGCCATTCCGTGAGGGAGCTGCCCTCGATCCTTTCGTTATTGAACGCGAAAGAGACGAGAGACGTCTCGTACACGCCGTTTGGGACGCGACCTTTACGCTCGGAGGCGGTCTGCTCGATATAGCTGCGGGCAAATTGCCGCTGCGATTCCCGGCTCAGGGGCATATCTGTACGCGAGCTGACGGCGGGGTTCTTTTCCTTGTTGGACCCAGCAAGCAAATTGAATAATCTGTTGAACATATATCCGCATACTCCGATAGACGCGCCGATTCCTAGTGACACTCTACCCCAGGATAGCTTCCCTTCACGGTCGGCCTGTCACCCAATGGCACCAAACCGACCGGCACTGAGCTGATTTTCGTCTTACGCTTTTGATGGGGCCGAATGCCCATGGGCGACCATGGGCTAGTGGCGGGCTGGTCGCCACAAGGCCCCGACCAACTGATGGCAACCGTAGTTCCTTGGAGGATATCGAGTGCTGGATAACCTTTCACTTATGGGTCCCGATGAGGATGAGCTCTCACTCTCGGCGGCGGTGTCTTCCGCGACCCTCCTGCCCGCCTGCGCATACTCGGCCTATTCCATCATCGTCAACATCATGCCCGTGATGGGCAAGCGGGCCGCCCTGTTCTACCTGACGCGAGGGTCTGTTGAGACCATCTGGATCCCCGTCGCCATATTCGCCTTCGCCCTTATAGCGCGAAAGGTCGACGACTGGCGCTTTTACGCACTTACGGCCTTGTTCGGGCTCGCGGCATGCGTGCTTGCATCCATGAGGCTGGATTTGTACCAGGCTGCCGTCTACGTGGCGGTGGCCCTGTGCTGTGGCCTGTCTGCCATCAAGTCGAGGGGATACTGATATGGGCTCCCGAAATAAAAAGGGGATCGCCCGCTTTGAAGCGAGCAAGGCGACCGGAAATGAAGGCCGACCCCATGGCGGCGGATCCGGCACCGGCATCTCCGCGCCCATTTCTCGCCGCGGCCTCTTCGCGGCCCTCGCGGTTGCGGCCGGGCTTGGCATCCTATCGAGCACCCAGGCATATGCCCTTGCCGCGCAGAATTTCGGGCGCGGGCAGTGGATCGGCAACAAATGGGTGAACGGCCACATCTCGGGCGTGATCACGCATCCCCATCCCGATCGCGGGGTCAACGATTACTTTTTCGGCAAGTCCACCAACAATGGCGCATGGAACGCCACTGCAAACGGCAGTCAGAAATTAATTGCAGAGTTCGCTTGCGTGGTGGAGTGTGACTGGTCTGACGAGCTATATGACCATATCGTGTTTCGTCCGTTCTATTACTGCGCCTCGCTTAACCCGAATGGCCGTCCCCTCTGGTTTGGTTCCGAGGATGGCGATGACAACCGAAGTTACGTATTCCTCAACGACAATCCGGTCGGAACGTTTCAGGGAAACTTGATCAATAGCGGTTGGAGCACCGGCTGGCTCGCCAACGGGTTCTATGAGGGGCCCGGGTGCGATACCTTCGTTCGTCGCCAGGCGAAACCCCATGATGAGAAAGTTAAGGCTCGCATGGATATCTGGAATGTCTGGGTAAACGGAGTGCCGGCAAACAAGAATCCCAATGACATTAAGGGGCAGCGATTTGCGCCCAATAACGACATGGCGATCAACGTCGAGAAGATCTATCTCGAGAACGACATGTCCCTCATGGGCGGCATCTTCAAGATCATCCCGGTATGTGCGCCGGAGATGAGGCTGGACCTCTGCCAGGGGGTCAAAGACTCCAACAACAATGCGATCGCTTCCTATGAGAACGGGCGTCAGGTCGTCATCTGGACGGACTACGAGGGCGTCAACCAGAATTGGATGATGAAGCCCAATAAATATGACGGCATGGGCACATTCACCTTCTGCGTCGCGAACATGCTCGGCCACGGACTCGACCGCGGCCTGGACAACAGGGGACATACGGCGCCGACCATGGATAGGGGACACGCGGAAATCTGGCGAAACCCCGAGTCCGCCAACCTCACGAACTCTTGGTGGGTCCATCATGAGCCATCCGTCACGAACGAGACGGACCACAAGTGCTGGTTTTTCACCTCGGACGCCGACGGGCAGAGGCTGGATCTCTGGAGCACCGGCAAGGGTGCCAACCCCCAGGTCTACAGCGCGGCCTGCCCTGGGCGATGGGGCCAGCAGGCGGGCGCCCAATGGATGCTGGAGGAGGCGTGCTGCCACGGCAGCGTCGCCCTGTCGCAAGACCTCATGAAGGCGGGCGAGACTGTTGAGATCCAGGGGTGGCACAATAGGATCGGCGACGATACGCAGATGATCCTACCCCTGGGCTATATCAGGGACTCCGTCAACGAGTCCTCCCTTCCCGTCTATCCCATCTTCAGGCTCTACATGACCGACGTCGAGGCCGAGGTCACCGACGACCCGGATGCGGTCATTATGGCATCCTGCGGCGTCGTCACCTGGGACAGCAAACAACTGGAATGCCCCTCGCACCGCCATATAGGCTGGCCGCACGGCGGGCATTCCATCCATAATCTTGAAATGAGGCTCGAGGGCTCGAAGTTCCCGGGGTCCATACACTATGCCGCACGGCCCCAGGCCGGAGGCGAGTGGATCGAGGGCTCCGACGGCGTCCGCATCCTCGAGTCTTCCTCGTCGCCAATCGCGCAGGTGAAGATCTGGCTCGAAGGCGAGGTCTCGAAGCACTACGACCTTTGCTATCGAGCCTTCGTGGGCGGCCTCGGCTGGATGGGGCCGTACTATTCCAATTCCGGCACCGCCGAGGGCGCGCCGGCGGCGGGCGCGAACATCACATCAGGCGATGAATCTGCCCAGACCGGCTGGTTTGAGTTCCGGACCCCCTCCGGGCTCTGCCTCGATGTCTACGATGGGGGCAACAAGGGCAACGTCAACGGCCAAAACGTCGAGCTCTGGACGACGAACTCGACGATCGCGCAGCAGTTCCTCGTCCAGGAAACCGCGTCCGGCACCACCTATATCGCGAATACCTACGGCTGGCTTATCGACGTCTATTCGAACCATAACGTGCAGATCTGGCAGAGCAACGACGGCCTTGGCCCGAGGTGGATGATAGAGGAGACGGAGGGGGGCGTCCTCGTCCGCAGCCAATGGACGGGCGGCCTCATGACCTATGCCTCCGACACCAAGGGCGCCAACGTATCCTGCGAAGCGGAGCGCGCGGACCACGCCGGCCAGGTGTGGTCCATGGTCGGCGTACCCGCCCGCTCCGAAGGGCTGACCGGCAAGATCGCCGGCCTGAATGTCCATCTCATCAGGAAACCGGAAAACGGACGCGTCGTGCGCGAGTTCTCAGGCGACGAGGATTTTGTGGTCGACGAGTCCTGGGGGTCGGGCTATATCTACGCCGCCGCAATGCTCGGCATTCGCACCGTTCCCTTCACAGACGTGACGGTCTGGACCGACCGCTACAAGGGAACGGTGGTGTCAAAGCCGAGCAAGGTCGAATCTGTCTGCGTCGAGTACTACGCGGACGGCATTGACGCCAAGCACCTCGTCTACCGAGACTCGAATGTCCATTCGGGCGATGCCTACGCGCCCGCCGAGGCCGCCCTTGAGGCGGCCGGGAGAAAGCCCTGCAACCTGGATGCCCATTTTGGCGAGGATTCTGCATCGGGATTCACCGGATGGTTCAAGGACGCCGCGCTAGTCGATCCGGCAACCTCCCTTTCGATTCCCGACAAGGGAGCATTGAAGCTCTACGGACGCAACCGCTGCACGCTGCGCATCGAGTATGCTGAAGGGTCGGTCGAGCTCGATGCCGGAACTGTTTTCAGGAAGAGTCCGAGCGATAAGGCCGAAGTGGTCGACGGCGCACTCGGGCTAGTCGACTTCACCGGACGTGTCGAGAAGCACCGGCTCGATAGTATCGACCTGCCCGCCATCGGCGATGACGGGGTGGCGCACGCGTCCTTCTACCGCGGCGAGTCTGTAACGCTCGCCGGATCGGCTGACGTTTTCACCAAGCTGGAGGACGGAACGTGGCGCCGTCTCGTCTTCAAGGGCTACATGTCCGATAAGGCGGGGGGGGGTCGCCTCTCACGACAATCAAGATGGAACGCGATACGACCGTATATGCCGTATGGGCGTTTGCGGAGTCGGACGGCGTCGCCACGGCAAAGAAGTAATTACGAATCGGGACGGAGGTGCGTCCTCCGTCCCGAGGCCGCGCATGTCCCTTGCGGGAGGTGCGCGTAGATGAACGGTCTCGATGTTCGGAATGAGGACCGAGCAGACACTGAGAAAAATGGAACACCGATATCGAGGCGCGGCCTGCTGGCCGCGCTGGCGATTGCTGCCGGGCTCGGCCTTGCCGGACTTGCGTACGCGGACACGGATGAAAGCCATGGCGCGGGGCGCGGCGGTCATTACTATTGGGGTGACTGGAATAACGGAGCCCTTTACAACGGTAACGGTTTCGGCTGTGCGACGCATTGGCTCGAATGGGATGCCCATGCAGGCCAGACACTTCGAGTCGCGATGGCAGTGGAGCTCTCCTCCAATTATTCAAACCCCCTATACGAATGGTGTTGCATGCAGCCGTTTTCACAATGCGGCGACACGAATAACCTCAACACGCACCGGCTTTGGTACCCACGCTATCAAGACAACTATATTGAGTACTACTGGAACGGTGCCTACTGGAAGACCGAGACGGGACGCTTCGCGTTCGATAATACATTCCTAGGCGCGGGATACGGCCGCCACGATACCGCCATGCACACCTTTGGCTATCCCAGCTACGGATGGCTAGAGAGGAAAGGCGCGACGGAGTCGACCAGAACGCTGGGGGCGAACATATATCTGTTCAACATCGTCGTAAACGGATACAACGCCTTCGGGCATAGATATGGCGCGGACACGCCGTTTGACTTCAACAACGCGGGCCATATCGCATGCGTGCAAAAGGGTATGAATACGCATGACGATGCGGGCGGGGATCTAAGCGTAAAGCTCGAGAAGATCGCCATCAGGAATCGATATGACCTATTTGGTGCGATTGTATCCCTTTCCAATCGCTACAGCGACTCTGACCTGGTGATTCGCGGCGATGGTTCAGGAGAGTGGTCGAGGCTTTGCCAGAAGAAGGACGGAGCCGGCACGACTGACGGCAACTTTGCCGTCGAGCTCGGCAACGCATGCGATGAGTATGGCGACTTCCTACACTGCCTGAAATCCGTCTGCTTCAAGGGCTGGAACTCAACCCTGTACGCCGAGTCGGGTCGAGGGATCATCTCAAAGGGACTGTCTGCAGATGCGTATCCCAATGTGGATTCCGGCTTCTCAAATGCCTACTTTGAGAAACTCTGGGTTTGGCATAATCCGCAAGCCTCGAATTTCTGCAATTTCTGGGTGACCGATAGCCTCAAGTTTGAGGAGGGTTATTCGCAGATCGTGAGCAATGAAACAGGGCTCTGCATCTCGCTCACAAAGTCGGTTAAAAGCGACGGCGCGGATGTCTGCCTATGGCACAGCGGCACCCGGAACGGCACCAGGGGTGTTTCAAGTGTCGACTGGAAGGCCAACGAGGTCGTGTTCGTGGGCGATGTCTCGTTCAAGGAGCCCTCGAATGACTCAAAAGAGATTGAGATAGGGGACCCGTCTTCGAGCTGCACGCCGATTGATATATATAAGACCCTTTCCGTTGAACACCTCACGAGATTTATCCTGTGCGATTCGGATGCCGGGGTCCGTTCAGCCTCTCTCGATATCGTCGGTGGCGCCTCGCAGGCCCCCTGGGGATTGAATTGGTTCAAGGAGACTGCCGCCAACCGCCTGATAGGCTTTCCCTTCGCGGCGGCTAACCTCATGAGAGGGTTCTATTTGAAGCTGGCTTCCGCCGACGCGCCAGGCTCGATCTGCTATTCGATTCTAAAGGGCGCAGATGGGGGCTGGTCGGAGACCTACAGAGACGGCCAGTGGACCGAGCTTTCCGATGAATCTCGTATCTGGGGAATCAAGATCTGGCTCGAGGGCGATGTATCGGATGGTTTCGATCTCTCGATCCGCTGCTGCACCGAAAAGACCGGTTGGGGACTGCGCCATGAGTCCTTCAAGGTCGATGCCGAGCATGCCCCCGAGATCACCTTTGCAGGGGAGAGACTTATCTCGTTCCAGGTGGAAGCGGTTCCGCGCCCTGCCGGCGCTATCAAGTTGCTCGCTGATTTTTCAAATAGCCTTAAGGTCCAGTTGCCGGACGATGCCGCAGGCTACGTATACGCACAGACCTGCCTCGTGCGAAACGCCGCTTACGCGACCACTGATTCGCTGCATAGCGCGGCCCAGCGCTACAGGGGTACGGTGACCTCATCCACGCCTCTGTTTATCGGCGCCATCAGGGTCGTATACCATGCCGACGGATTCGATGACAAGTCCGTTGTGTTTACCGAGACGGCCCAGCCCGGACCCCATACAGCAAACGACGACGCCACGTCTTCCGCGATTAAATCGCACTGCAACCTTAACGACCACTTCGACGAGGATCCCGGCATGGGCCTTACGGGCTGGTTCACGAACAAGGGGCTGACCGCACCCTACGGAGGATCCGAGCTGTCGGCGGGCGACGAGCTGCATCTCTATGCGCGCAACCGCTGCACCCTGCATATCGAGTATGCCAAGGGTTCCCTTGAGCCGGAGGAGGGCGCCGTCTACGTGTCCGAGCCCAAGGACGATGCCGCAACCGTGCAGGGCGCGCTCGAGCTGCCCGACTTCGCCGGTTTGGCCGAATCCCATAGCCTCGATGGGATCGAACTTCCCGCCATCGGCGACAACGGCGCCGGTCACATGGCCGTATACTACGGCGAGCGTATCTCGCTCGCGGCACCTGCTGACGCCTACCGCAAGATGGAAGACGGCACCTGGAGGCATATCGTGTGCGACGCCTACCTGACCGATAGAGCGGGGGGGGGTCGTCCCTGCAGAACATCAAGATGGTCCGGGACACCACGCTCTACATCAGGTGGCGCTACGCCGATTCGGACGGCGTCGCCAGCGCAAAGAGGTAAATATCATCCGGGACGGAGGTGCGGCCTCCGTCCCGAGCCCGCGCACGTCCCTTGTAGGAGGTGCGCGTAGATGAGGTCTGACAAAAACAATAGTGAGCAACCGGCCGACAAGTCTTTAATTGAAACCCCGGTTAGCAGGCGGGGCCTGTTCGCCGCCCTGGCAGTTGCGGCCGGGCTGGGATTGTTGGGCGCCAATGACGCGCTCGGATGGGACTACTGGGGCCAGAACGCCCGTATCAACCAGGGAGCCTGGGATATGTACGGGATGATCAACGGAAAGATCAACTGCTGCAGAGGAAGGTCGAACCCAACAAATCAGTGCATGGGCTGGGCGAATGACTGGACCGAATGGTATGCCTTCCGCTATGCCTACGTCCAGATCCTGCGATACGCCCTGAATTTACAGGTCGAGTGCGACTATGAGAACGAGCTATGGTTCCACCTCTCCTTTTATCCGCTGACTGCCTGCGGAGACACTAACTACAACCCCAACGGAAAACGCATATGGTTTGCGGCGGACCATGATAACCTCGGGGCAATCAAGGAGGACGAGCAGGAAAATAACATAGTCACCTTTGATGGCAATTTGACCAATGAGGAACTTGGGGTCGGCACCGGTCGGCACGATACCGGCTGGAAGCACTATCAATACCATGACACGGGGAAATGGTACAGGCGCACCTCGAAGGACGTGTCCCATAGATGGTGCGCGGACCTCAACATCTTCAATATCTACGTCGAGGGGGTTTCGCATGACGAGACGGTCGACGCCCTGCACTCTCAAACCGGCTGGCTGACCTCTACCGTGGAGCAAACGTACCTAACAAGCGAAGACATCCAGGGCATCGTCTGTCGCGTCCATGCGGCAGACGACGACTCCCTGAACTGGGATGTTGGAAATGCCTCGATTAAAGATTGCATGGACCTATACCAGCAGATATTCAAAGGCAATTACAATCAGCTCTTCTTGACCGAGTTCTCGAAAGTTCGCGATGATTCCTATTTCGATGACTGGGGACCCGTCCCCGGGTTTCTCACGACGTTCCGACCGGCCCATGTGGCCGACGCGTCCTGTGCCGTCAATGCCCTAGGGGGAGGCCCTTGGGACGGAAAGGAATTCAACCACGTCGCGAACACGCAGCCGTTCGAGATCAATAGAGCCGGAGTCGCTTCGAGGGCGAGCGCCTGGTGGGTTACAAAGGCGTTTTCCGAAGGAACGCCCCTATTCGAAGATGGCGCGGTCGCGATTATCAGCGACGCATCGGGGCTGTGCGTGAACAGGCCGAACGCAACACAAACAAGGCCATTTAAATTGAACCTCTTCCATAATGGCTACAAGGGAGGCGTGGCGGGAGACCGAGCCTCGGCCTGGGTCGTCGAAGAGGTCCCGTTCACGGGTTCGCTGAGCCTGAATGACGGGTCAAAGGAGCTCGGGGCCGGCGAGACGGTGACGTGTTCGGATCCGCTCCTCTCATGTACGCCGTGCCATAACTGGTCGGACGTCAAGGGTAACAATGACGGAACCGCCGTGTCCGACTTTATGTACCGCTGGTATTTTGCCGACACAGATGAGGTTCCACACGACTGCTCCGGTGCGTCCATCATCGGATCTTGCCATCTGTCGAACTTCGGTGATATGCCCGACTGTCCCGCCTATCGGCATGTGGGCATGAATATGTCGGCCAAAATGTGCATAGAGGCGATCTCGCTTCGCCTGGACGGCTCCCCCTGGCAGGGCTCGATCTGCTACAGCATGCTTGCAAAGGGCGGCGAATGGAGCGATGCCGCCGCAGATGGCGCCCGAATCGGCGAGGGCGGCAAGTCCTTGCGCTGGAGTGCCGTCAAGGTATGGCTTACCGGCGAGGTATCCCAACATTTCGACCTTGAGGTCAGGGCGTTCAACTCAAATCTGTCATGGACCGGGGGATATGTCTCGGGGCACGATCTCGATTTCGCGAGCGTCAACGGCTTTGGCGATTTGAAGGGTGTCAACGAGCTGCGCTGCGTTCAGGTCGATTTGATTCCGAAGCCGAAGGGCGCGAAGGTACTGCGCGAGTTCTCGAAAGGCTCGAGGCGGCTCAGCCTAACGGACCAGGAGCTCGATTCGCTTTCGGGGCGCTATCTTTCCTGTGTCGTACAGCAGGTGTTCCCCACGGAATTGCGGAGCGGTATCGACTTCGATTCGCCACTCGTCAGCCGTTTCCACGGCTCGGTATCTGCCGGACCCGTTCATGTCGGCGGCATCAAGGTCGTCTACCATGCCGACGGCATCGACGACGAGTCCGTTGTGTTCACCGAGACGGTCCATGCCGGACCTCATACGGCAAGCGTCGACGCCACGTCTGCAGCTATTAAAACCCATTGCAACCTCAACGACCATTTTGATGAGGACCCGAGCACAGGGTTCACGGGCTGGTTCATGGACAAAGGCCTGACCGCCTCCTATGGCGGCTCCGAGCTGTCGACGGGCGACGAGCTCCATCTCTACGGCCGAAACCGCTGCACGGTCCGCATCGACTATGCCGAGGGTTCCCTTCGCCCTGAAGAGGGCATGTTGTTCCGTGAGGGCGCGAGCGACAGCGCGCCTGTGGTCGCGGGCGCCCTTGATTTGGTAGATTTCGCAAGAAGCGCGGAGACGCACGCCCTCGATGGTCTAACGCTCCAGGCGATAGGCGATGACGGGGTCGGCCACAAGGCGGTGTACTGGGGTGAACGCGTGGCGCCCGCAAGACCCCGCAGCGTCTACTCGAAGCGCTCAGACGGCACCTGGCGGCGCTATGTCGCCGAGTGCTGGTTGACCTCAGCGGGGGGGGGTTCCTCGACAGAGTCCGTCAAGGCGAAGCGGGACACCACGCTCTACGTCAAGTGGTCCGTGGCGCAGTCAGATGGCGTCGCCAGCGCAAAGAGGTAAATATCATCCGGGACGGAGGTGCGGCCTCCGTCCCGAGCCCGCGCACGTCCCTTGTAGGAGGTGCGCGTAGATGAAGTATGATGAAAACAGCAGCAAGATAGCAGCCGATAAGACTATAAAAGGGGCCCCGATTAGCAGACGGGGCCTGTTCGCCGCCGTGGCAGGCGCAGCCGGGCTCACTGGAATAGGGGCCGCTGCCGTGACCTATAGCAGTGTGTCCTCATCCGATGAGTTTAAAACCGACAGGATCTACCGCATCAGGACGGCGCTCAGCCCCGAGAGCAAACCCATATGCATGGACATCTACGGCGGCCTCGAAGAGGATGGGACAAATATCCAGCTCTACCAAGCGAACGATACGACCAGCCAGATGTTCTTCATCCACCGCATGGCAGACGGCTTCATTATCGAGAGCCTTATCTACGTGGATGCCGGTTGGGGCGAGGGGACCATTCCCAGGACTTGGAAATGCCTCGATGTGTCAGGCGGCGTCGCTGCGAACGGAAGAAATGTCCAGCTCTATACCCCCAACGGCACGGCAGCCCAAAGATGGGATCTTATCGAACATTCCGACGGCACATTCGAGATTGTTACCAAACTTAATTCCAATTTCTGTCTTGATGCATATAATGGCGCGACTGCAAATGGGACGAATATCCAGATATACGGCAGGAACGGCACCCTGGCACAGCGGTGGTATATCGAGGCGATCGATATGGGATGGGAGCCCTTCTCGGCCGATACGGAGTCGACCAGGTTCTCTGCCCTCGTCACCAACGAGGACCTGGAGGACGGAGAAGTCTCCTTCAGTTTTACAAACGCGAACATGGGGGGCCGATGGATTAGCGAAAACCATGACAAGAGCGCGAAAAGGGATCAGCACTGCCGTATCTTCTCCGTCAACGAGCAATCAGTCGTGACGGCCATCTATCCACAGGTCGGAACATATTACGGAAGGGCGGTCGGCGTTCGCGTCACCTATAGCGATATTGAGCTGGTGCCGCTCGGTGACAACGACGAAAACATTAGCGACAAGCGCGAGCTGTTCATACCGGAATCCTTCAATGCCAAAGACCCCAGCGGTCTGTGGATCAAGAACGTCTGGGCAGTCACCCAGAGCTGCGAATTCTTCTATTGCGACGATTCCGCGCGAATGGCGATCGATATCGACCATTGCTATTGGAGCGAAAGCAGCCTCAGCTACAACCGCCGTAACGGGTGGTACAACTATTGGAAGACTGAGCTCTGCATGCCGCTGAGCGAGGGCGGCTGGATTGGCAAGGCCTACGTCCTGCCCGATTACTACGAGCGCGCGGGCTATCCGACTGTAGTGCGAACGAAACGCGCCAACAGAAAGGGCACAAGGGTATACACAGGCTACATAGGCCTCGGTACCACGGATATCAAGGACAACAAGTGGATCCTCGATTATATCGGCGTCACGTGCGCCTACAGCGGCAAGACCTTGAAGATGAGGCTGGGCGAAATCTACCCTATCCCTTATGATGACTCCAGCTGCGTGGCAACCCGGTTCGAGTCGCTTTGGAAGCCCTCTGAAATCCCCATCCACTTCTGTGTGGTCGATCCCGCAAAGGAGGCTGCGGACCCGGCTTACTCGCCGTCCGAGGTCTATCAGTGCTCCTTCCAGCAGGGCGATACGCTTCAGCGAGATAATCAGATTTTTGTCGATGCCACGAAGGCCCTCATGGCCGCATACGGTAACGGCGTCACTCCAGAAGACTACTGGTATGCCGATCGCGGGCTCAAGGAACTCTTTGACTCGGCCGTCATCAAATCTGAAACCTACATCTGGGCCCGTATCTCCACAGGCAAGGTCGTCTACCATGTGGACGGCACCGATGAGGACTCCATTGTGTACACGGACGCCAACGTGCCCGCCGGCGCCTACACGGTGCCCGACAAGGCATTCCAGGCGGCACTCGCCGACACCTGCAACCTCAACGGCCATTACGGGGAATCCCCCTCGACGGGGTTCACCGGTTGGTTTACAGATAAAGGGCTCACTGCGCCCTACGGAGGTTCCGATCTGTCGGCGGGCGATGAGCTCCATCTCTACGCCCGCAATCGCCTGACACTCAGGTGCGCCTTCACCGATGACTCCGTGGATACCACGGAGCTTGTGCTCAGGACTTCGCCCGAGTCGACCGCCCCGCTTGCCGAATCATGGTCCCTGCCGGATTTCGGGCTGTCCGACGAGAGGCATGCCCTTGACGGCATCGGCCTTCCCGCTATCGGCGATGACGGGCCCGCCCACAAGGCGCTTTATCTCGGTGAGTCGGTCACGCTCGCAAGGCCCATGGGCAGGGTGTACGCCCGCATGGAGGACGGAACCTGGGCGGGCTTTCGCGCCGTAGCATGGCTTGCCTCACAGGATTTCGATTCCCAGATGACGAAGGTCACGCCGACACGCGACACCTGCGTATACATGAGGGTGGAGCGAGCCGACTACGACGGCGTCTCATCGACTAAGAACTAACAAGAGGGCCCTCATGGGGCCCTCTTCTTGAGTCTGATTTAATAAGTGAAATAGCCCGGTCGCTTGTGGCTTGGTGTCTTTTTGGGTTCAGCCTTCTTCTCGAGCTTCGCAAGTTCGTCCTTCAATGCCGCAGTGCCAGGCATTTTCTCCGGGGTCTTCTGCTTTAGGGGGTAGACTCTGCGCAAATGCTCGAGTTGGGCGGCGTAACGGGCGTTGATGAAGGGCGGCACGCCATCTGTCTCCCTGAACCCGTTATGGTCTGCCGCAATCTGGTCGATGAGATCGCTCGGGTAGGTTTTCGTTGCGCTCGATTCCGTGACCTCGAATTCGGGCCCTTCGTAGGAATCCCATGCGTCGATACGCTCGATATGGAAAAGACGATCTGATTTCGAGCGCGAAACTGCCATCCACTCCTGGGCGTCGTCCGAACGCCATTCACTCATGCCGCACGCCAGAAGAATGCGATTGGAGTTACCGTTCGCGTCGAGATCATAACCGAGAGATGGATATTCAATCCGCTGGTTAAAGAAAAGGCTCCAGTCTGCACATGATTTGATGGCGGCGACCAGTTCGGTTAGTTCGAACATGCGGAGCGAATAATCCAGCTTGGAGGAGGCGCCCTTGCCCCTTATCGACCAGTAGTAACTATGCTTTTCGTGAGCCCTGTCAATGTTCAGCCTTATTCTCTCGGCATCCATCTCATTGAGAGTGATCGCCGTTTTGCCCAAATGAGCCATCGGTACTTTGTCGCCGTTGAAGTCGGCATACGGGTCGACGTGAATCCTGTCCGACTTGCGGATTTCGTCTATGAACTCACCCACCTTAACAAAGGGCAGGACGGTGAACGAATCGGCGTTACCCCCGTTTTCCAAGCGCGATTGCCTGCATAGGCTAACCACGGCATCTCGATATGAGGGTTGCTCCTGCCTTCCGTTCGCAGCCGTCATGCAAATCCGCTCGACGACCTGCCTGGGCATCTTGTGCGGGTCGGCGAGCAGATAGTGGTCGCTGAAGGCGAAACTCTTACCGAGTGTGAGCTCCTTGTACCCGGTCACAGTGAACAGGGACTCAAATGCACGATTCGGCCAGTTGTCGGGCCCTCCGTACAAGGCGTTCAGACGCTTAGAGCAATCGATGAGGCCGAAATTCATGTACGCCTCGTCTGGCTCGCGGTCGCCCGAGTAGCTCCTCGCGATTCGCTCCATGCGGCCCGCCAGCTCATCGACCGCCATCGCCTTTCGGTAACCCGGCCAGTCGGCGGGGGAGAGCCAGGTGCCGCTCACGATATCCTCGAGGGTGTGGAAGGGTGCGAAACGGCCCTCGAATTTGATCTCCGAGGCGCTGGGGACAAGGGGCGTCTCGCCATCCCATTCGACGCCGGGACCGTCCATGAGGCCGGCATCCATCGGGTCGGCACAATGGCGCTTGTACGTTATTACGCCGTCCTTCTTCGCGGTATATCTGAACAGGCCGTCCTTCTCGTTGAAGCCGAGGGAGATCTCGCAGCCCTCGACCTCTCCACTCCAGACATTCTCATACATGTTGACCACGGCTCCCAGTGCCTTGCTTTCGATCTACAATTACCTTCGTATCAAGCTTCGCCAGGTTCTCCTTGAGCACCTTTGTGCCGGGCACGGTCTTGCCCTGGGCATCTTTGCGGGAGCGTTCCTTGAGCAACCGGTCCGGGTCGCACGCATAGCGGGCGTTGGCGAATGTCGCCGGCTCACTACCGTCCATGGTCATCGGCATGGTGCGCATGTCCGGCATGAATTGTGACGGGAACGAGTCGAAAGTGCTGTCCCGTTCTCTCCAGGCCTGTTTGCTGCTCTTGCGGTCGTCCGCGAGATACTTTGGCGCTTGCCACAACTCGACATGGTAGACGTTCTCCGATTTAGACCAGGAGACGACCACCCATGAGCAGCTCCTTTGAAGAAGTCCGCGCTCATCCATACAGTCGCCCTCATCAACCACCTTTGCTGAGATGAGAACCCGCTCCGACTCGCCCTCAGGGCCCACCTCGTACTCGCCATCGAGGAAGGCGCCGGTCCAGGCCGTGTGCAGGAGCCCTTTTGCGGATTGCACGAGGTATTCCTCCAGCTCCCCGATCTGGAGCTTCCCCAAGGCATGACCATCTAACGGTCCGTGCAGGAAATTTTCGCTTTGAAGCATATCTCTAAACCAGGCGGCAGATTTGAAATCGACCCGGACATCGCCCAGCTCCACTGCGCTTCCGCCGATTGAGCTGAAGCAGGCGGCAAGCGATAGGGTGACGGTGTCGCCTTCGGATAGTTCCCTGACAAACCGAGTCGCGTCCACACTGGGAATGAAGCCGAAGTTGTCCTCCCAGTCCTTCTCTATATACAGGCCGTTGGACTTAGCTTTCTCGTAGAGGGCGTATACCGCATCGCGATAGTCCAGGCCCTTGCCCGCCAACGCGCTTCCTGCGCGCATGATGGCGGCAGAGAACTCCGGTGGAAGCATGGCGCCACTGAGCCATGGGTCATGGTATCTGTTTCCGGGCATAGCGCCACGCGGATAGCGGAGCACGGCGTCAACAGCGCGCCGCGGCCAGCGGGACGGATCTCCGTACATGCCGTTCAGAAGCCTCGAGCACTCCATGGTGGCCAGTCGGTTGGGATTTACGTCATCAGTCAATCTCACAATGTCGTTTCTTCTAAAACGGAGCTCTCTGACCGTCTCGTCCTTTCGCGCATCCGGCCAATCACGAGGGGTGCGCCATGAGCCCGAGACGATCTGGTCGGGGGATGAGAAGGGGGCGAACCTGCCCCGCATCTCCAGAGGAGCGGGAGGGATGAGCGCCATCATTTCGGGGCTGTCCGGCCGATCGAATTCAGACCTCGCCATGAGGCCGGATACCACCGGGTCGGCGCACTCGTGGATCTGGGGAGCCTCTCCATCCAGCGCGCCGCAGACTCGGAACAGTCCCGTATCCTCGTTAAAGTCGAGTGTGAGGTCCCATTCGGTCCCGTCCGGGCCGGGCGCCGCACCTTCCCATACCCTCTCATACATGATGGCCACGATTTTCGTTGCCCTGCGAATGGTTAGCCTTTGCCTTCCGGTCGAGTTTTGCCAGGTTCGCTTTGAGCGCCTTCGTGCCGGGTACGGTCTTGACTTGGGTGTCCTTGCGGGCATACCCCTTGAGCAGTCTGTCCGGGTCGTACGCATAGCGGGCGTTGACGAACGCCTCCGGCTCGCCGCTCATCGTCATGGGCATGTTGCGCATATCCGGCATGTATTCCAGCGGAAACGAATCGAAGGTTCTGTCATATTCCTTCCAGGATTGCTCGGAGCTCTTGTGGCTTCCATCGAGGTACTTTGGAGCCTGCCACGTCTCAACGTGGTAGGCTCCTTCCGATTTGGACCAGGAGATGACCTTCCATGCAAGCGCCTTATGGCGAAGGCCGTAATCGTCATGACTGTCCCACTCATCGAATGCCATCGCCGAGATGAGAACACGGTCAGCCTTACCCCCGAGGTCCATTCCGTATTCGCCATCGAGGAAGGCGCCGGCCCAGCGCGTATATAGGCGACCATTATTGCAATTTCTGAGATAGTCACTGAATTCTTGGAGGGGAAGTTTTCCAAGATTCTGCACATTTAGGGGTCCGTAAGAGAATTCACAACCTTTAAACTTATCTCTATACCAGTTGGCGGATTTAAGATCGACCCGGACATCTCCCAGCTCAACGATACAATTACCGAATCGACTGAAGCTGGCGGCAAGCGATAGGGTGACGGTGTCGCCTTCGGATAGTTCCCTGACAAACCGAGTCGCGTCCACACTGGGAATGAAGCCGAAGTTGTCCTCCCAGTCCTTCTCTATATACAGGCCGTTGGACTTAGCTTTCTCGTAGAGGGCGTATACCGCATCGCGATAGCCCAAGGCCTTGCCCTTCAACGCGCTTCCGAAGCCCACGACGGCAGCAGAGAACTCCGGTGGAAGCGTGATGCCCCAAAGGCCCGGGTCATTATATTTACTTCCGGGCCTGGGGCCGCGCGGATAGCCGAGCGCGACGTCGACAGCGCGTCGCGGCCAGCGGGTCGGATCTCCGTACATGCCGTTCAGGAGCCTCGAGCACTCCTTGATGACCAGTCGGTCGGGGTCTGGCTCATTGGGCAATCTCACAATGTCGAATCTTCTCGTTCTGAGTTCCTTGACCGCTTCATCCTTTCTCGCCTCCGGCCAATCCCGTGGGGTGCGCCATGTGCCCGCGACGATCTGGTCAGGGGAGGAGAAGGGGGCGAACCTGCCCTGCATCTTCAGGGGAGCGGGAGGGATGAGCGCCATGATATCGGGATCGCTGGGTCGGTCAGTTGCAGATCTTGCCATGAGTCTGGATACTACCGGGTCGGCGCATTCCCACATCTCGCTATGCTCTCCGTCCAACGAGCCGCCAACCCGGAACAGTCCCGTATCCTGGTTAAAGTCAAGGAAAAGGTCCCATTCGGCCCCGTCCAACCCGGGTGCCGTGCCTTCCCATACCCTCTCATACATTGCCATCAGTCCTTTCTGTCATCAATGGCCGAACTTGGGCCCGCGGCCCTTCGTTTCCAGGTCTTGTAGGGGTCTCATGCCGCCCACTGGCGCCATGCCTATAGCATGGCCAACCGAATTCTGCGGAACCACGTCGCCCGAGCGGACCTGCGTGTCCTTGAGCTCCCGCGAGGTGCCGTAGGCGGCCATGCTGTAGTCTTTCTCCTGGCAGGCCATCTCCCGCGCAATCGTTGTGCCAAGCAGCGCCCTGTCCGCATCCGGATAGAACGCGGAGGCGCAGGAGACGAGGCACGACAGCGCCGCGTGCCCGTCGGCAAAGGTCAGGGGGACCGAATAGCGTTCCCTGCACCACTTGGCCGCGACGGCGCACGTCAGGCCCTCGCGCCACCATTTACCCTCTACTGCGGCAAAAGAGCTGAGGGAGCTGTAGCCGTTCTCGCTCAAGATGTCGTTGAGGTCATCGGGCTCGATATAGCCGTCCTGCCCGGCTATCGGGTCGTAGATGTCATAGGCGTCCTGCAGGACCTGCCAGCCGCCGTTGCCGAAAGGCCAGGCCATGGCGAAATCGGTCGTCGTCCCTCTCGTCGCGTGGAATCCCAGGCCGTGGACCGTGAAGCTGCCGCACCATGTGAGGCAGGGATGGGCGCTCCCATCCGCACCGGGCCTCACCGACGCGCCGACATCCATGTCCCTCAGCCAATCGGGAAGCATATCCAGATTAAGCAACTCGGCCATAACTCTTCCTCCGTCCAGTCTCTCGATGATCCAATCATCGTTTGGAGGGCAGACGTGCGGGCGGCTATGAACAAGTGTTCAGGGCGGGTGTCACCCCTTGGCGCCAAGTGGAGGGGCGGCGGCATCTGCAGGAGCTTAGACTTGTGGCGTATATCCCCCAATTAGGAGGCAGTTCATGGAAACGTCGGGTCCCGCTACCCAGGTAATGCAGTCTCTATTTCCGCTCCTGCAGATCGTTGTCGCACTGTGGGCCGCGGAGGCAATCCTGACGATGTTATTGAAGGAGCATCGCAAATCGAAAAAGAAGAAGGAGCGGGAGAAACGCCGCCTAGAGTACCAGGATCGCCGCATGGCCAACGACGAGGAGCACGCAAAGGTGACGCGCGCGATGCGTTATGATGTGCTGCGCCGGGACGGTTTCAGGTGCGTCAAGTGCGGACGGGGCCGTGAGGACGGCGTGAAGCTCCATGTCGACCATATCAAGCCCGTCTCTCGCGGGGGAAAGTCTGTAATGAGCAACCTGCAGACTCTCTGCGAGGACTGCAACTGCGGGAAGGGAAACAAGTACGAGGAGTAACGGTTCTCAGACGCTAGTCTCGTAGACAGGCGGGCGACGACACGATGCAGGAAGCAAAGGGGGCGGGGCACCACACGGTACCCCGCCCCCTTTGCTTGTATCCTGAACGTTTACATTCAGGTTTTCTAAGCGACCAGAATAATACTTCCGATCCATAAGACCCATGAATCGGATGCTTGCGACTAGGACTGCGCGGCGAGGTAGTACTCGAGCGCGTCCCTGTAGACAGCGGACGGCTTCACGCCTCTACTTCGGGCAATCAGCGCAACTCTCTGCGTGTCCTTCGCATCATAGACCACCGTTACGCGGCGAGTGCCAACGGCATCGAGATGGGAGCCGCTGAACACAGTTCCTTCGGGCTCGGGTTCGAAGCTGCCGTCCTCGTAGGGCACGGCCATGCGGTCGAGGTCCGCATCGGCGATGCCGTGCTTTGCCATGAAATCGTTCACGTTCATCCAAATCACCTCTCCAAGCCGAGTTCCCTGAGCGTCTTGCCGCTCGGCGGGGTCATCCCGTGATAGACAAAGAAGTAGTCATCGTCGGCGTCGTAGATGTAGACAAGCTCGACAAGTCTGTTCCGCGAATCCATACCCACGGCTATCCACTCTCCCGAACCGCGCTGCTTGTAGCGAATCATCGACCGCATCGCGCTGATTACATCCGCTTCGGCCACCTCTGGGTGTCGTCTGCTGATTCTGGGGTGAACCCCTATCTGGCTCATACCCATTCTCCTTCCGATATGATATGAAATCATATCATATCAATGAACTCCATATAATCGAGTCCGCACGGAAAGTCGTTTTAAGAAGGCACCAAGCGGGGGCTCAGGACGTTCCTGAGATCGATCTCATCGGCGGTTTCGATAGCGTGTATCTGCCGTGCCCCATTTTTCTCTTGCTTAAATACTCACAGCCATCAACGCATCGACTCCGGCACTGCGCCGAACTGGACGATTAGAGACTGCCAGGGTACAGTTGGCATCAATGCTAGACGAACATATGTTTGTACGGCAACGTACGTTGTAGTCTACCTGCCCTTTCCCGTGCCATCATTTGTCACCCTGTGGCACCAAATGGTCCTTCACGGACGCATTTGGGGGAGCAGAATCTATCTCGGGGGGGATGGAGCCCGCCCTAACGTATCGACGGGGGCCAAAGACTCGAACCCCCAAACCGAAAGGAGCGCATCATGGATTCCGCAACCATGAACGCCATGGCCACGTATATCGAGGCCAAGACCTACAATGTCCGCCGTGCGGCTGACGAGAAGTTCGGCGCCGTCCTCTCTACCGAGATGATCATCCTCATCGGATTGCTCGCCCTCGCCCTCGTGACCGTTCTCGCCGCCTACTCCGGCAAGCTTGTACATGTCATCCAGATGGCCGATAACGTTGTAAACAAGATTGGCATCAGCGGCTATCCTGCGTAATCGCAAATTTGCCTTCCCCTTTGGCCCCGCCCCGACTCATGCCGGGGCGGGGTTTTTCTTTCGAAAGGATATACATGGGCGCATCCCTGTCATCGAAATCTCAACGAGCGTCGGCGGTATGCGCCTATCTTGCGGTCGCCGCGGCCGCAATCATCGGCCTCTGGGCCGTTTCGATGTCCGGGGGCCTGTTCGGCCCCGACGCGCGATACATGATCGCCGCCGGGAGGTGGATTCTCGAAAACGGACGCGTGCCGGAGACCGACCCCCTGACACTTCACACTCAGCTGCCCTATATCTGCCAGCAATGGCCCGTCTGCGTCCTGCTCGCCCTGGCGCACGATCTGATGGGGGAGGCCGTCCTTCGCGCCTTGTTCGCCCTCCTCGACATTTCCGGTGCGCTTGTGATCTTCCCAGTGGCGAGAAAGGTGGGCCTCAAGGGTGCGGTTACCACAACCCTCGCGTGCGCCGCGGTATTCTGGATGTCGGTGATGGAGGCCTCGACCCCCAGGGCGCTCGATGTCATCTGTATCGCCCTGTGCTGGGGCGCCGCCGAGCGCTATCTCAAGACACTCGATTTCCGCGTCCTTGCCGCCTTCCCCGCAATCGGCATCCTTATCGCGAACATCCACGGGGCCCTATGGCCATGCGCCCTCATGCTGCCGATCTCTATGCTCATCGACGTGAGGCTCGATCTGCACTCTCGCCTTCACGTGGCGCTTACTGTAGCCCTCACGGCATACGCGTGCGCCCTGAACCCATATGGGACATCGATGCTCGCGCTACCGTTCCAGACGGTGGGCAGCGAGAACCCGATGCTTGCGGGCATATGGGAGCTTCGCCCCATGGTCCCAGATTTCCCCGGCGTGGCGGTCTTTACGCTCGGTTCCTGTGCCGCCGTGCTCGCCCTCACAGTGAGAAGGGGCGGCACCCGGAGGCTGTTGTCCTACGGGTGCGCGATGACGGTGGGGCTCGCGGCCCTGTCGCTCATGACTAGGAGGAATTTTCTGCTCTATCTTGCGGTACTGGTCCTTGTTTCCGGCGAGCTTGTCGGCATGGGAAAGACTCATGAGGGAAGTCCGTTCAAAGATGCCCTGGCGGCACGGGTTTCGGTATTTATGGCCGGTTCCGTCCTCGTCTACACGATATTCCTTCTTGGGACTGCATTGAGCTCCGATTCCCCCAGATACCTCTCGCAATCCACAGCTTTCGACGTCATCCACCGCGGAGGCGTCGATA
Organism: Collinsella sp.; assembly: GCA_047247485.1. Taxonomy (GTDB): domain Bacteria; phylum Actinomycetota; class Coriobacteriia; order Coriobacteriales; family Coriobacteriaceae; genus Collinsella. The sequence goes on from JBKTTM010000004.1 coordinate 90,257, forward strand.
CCGGTTCTCTGATTCTCACCGACCTTGATACCGGGTGCGAGGCCGAACTCATGGGCTATAGGCCGACGCTCGACACAAGGGTCGAGGTTCTCTGCGGTGTCTACGGCGGCGAGGACGTGCTGACTCCAGCCGCCGCGGCCCTATCGGGTAAGAATACGTCCGCCTATTGCGAGGGGCTCGGAATCATGGGAGCCGTTCTCCCAAGTGGTTATTACGACGAAGCAGTCTCATGCCTGCAAGGGACCGGATGGGTAGTCGCACACGATGACGGGACGACCGTCGCACTCGTTTCACCCAATGCCAAGTCCGGGGATTAAATCTCTGGTCATTTCGAAAGTGAGGGCGGTGACAGATATCATGTCCGTCCCGCCCTCTATAATGGATTCAAAACCCTTCCAATGCCGGGAAAGGCCCGGCCTCATGCCTTCTTGCAGAGGGGGAGGGGTAACTGTGAACAGTTTCCAAATGAATAGCGTGAACCTGACCGAGGCCGGCAGCGGCACTGTCGAGCGCTGCCTGGACTCCAGGGGTCAGATGCACGTACGCAACCAGGTCGGAAAGCTCCGCATCGACTCCGAGACCGGTGCCACCGAGATGGAGGTGTCCCGCGGGCTCAGCGATGCCGTCTACGTCGATGTGGCGACCGGCAGCATGATCCACGAGAACACGGTGGGCAGCATCCGCTTCCGCACCGACTCGACCGGTACCGTCATGGAACACCTGCTCTAGATGCCTATGGAATGTCGGGATAAAGAAAAAGCCCCATACGGGGCGGCCTAAAAAGGCAGTTTGTGGCTTTTAAGCCGTATTTCGACTTAGGTACTGCGTTTCGAGCAGCAACTCACAATCCCTTTATAACACACAGGAGAACTCATGGCTAGGAAACTTAAAAATATCAACGGTCCGTGGTATGCCGGAATCGACCTCGACGGCACGAGCGTCGGGTTCGTGGCCACAGACGAGTACGGAGATGTCCTCTACCACAAGGGACAGCCCGTGATGGGCGCACGTTGCTTCAAGGAGGCGCTCCACGCCTCCGAGGCCCGTATGCCCCGCACCGCTAGGCGCAGGCTCCAGCGCGCCCGCGGCAGGGAGCGTGAGATGGAGCGCGTGTTCGCGCCGGCGATCGCGCCCACGGACCCGGATTTCTTCGTCAGGCGCAGGATGTCCTACAAACTCATGCGCGACGATATCGCGGCAGATCCCGCAGCTGCCGCCTGGCAGGGGCTTCTCGACGGCTACCCCACGCTCGCGCACCTCGACGTCGACCTCATGGAATCAGACGACCCCCGCGACCCCAGGCTCATCTTCTGGGCCATCGCCAACCACGTCGTGCGCCGCGGACACTTCCTCTTGGAGGGCAACGACGTGACGTCCGCCAATTCCGACCCCTCCGCTCAGGTCGATGCCCTCGTGCGCGAACTCGACGCCCTGGGGGAGGCCTGTGGCGAGGCTATCGAGCTCGACGGCGGCGCGCTTGCCGGTATGGGCGGCTCCTGGACTGCCCGAGAGCTCCAAAAGGCCGTGTCCGGCGCCGTATCGGTGACAGGCGACGATATCGATGCCAAGATCGCCCGCGCGCAGGCAAAGGCTCTGGGCGACCTCGTCGCCGGCTACAAGGCGAATATGGACGCCTTCGCACTCGAGGGCGAGCAGATCGGCAAGATATCCGTATCCGACGCTGATGCGCTCGATGAGTTCCTCGCCAACTGCCCCGACCGACTCGCACCGACCATCGAGGCAGCGAGGGGCCTCTACTCGGCATGGCGCCTACAGGGCCTTCTCTCGTTTGCGCCCGGAAAGACCCTCTCTCACAACCAGGTGGCCCAGTACGAGGTGTACGGGCGCCAGCTGCGCACCCTGAAGGACCTCGCGCTGAAATACGTCGTCCATGCTGATTCCGAAGACGGTCCCGACGAGGACGGGCTTGCCCTCTACAGGGATTTCTTCGGCGGCCCGAAAAGGTCCGGCCGCAGGGGGTACGACAAGGTGCTCGTGAAGAAGCTCGACGGCGCCAAGAGGAATATGGGCTATACGGCATATGACCTCAACGTGATTCCCTACGAGGAGTTCAAGAAGAGGGTAGAGAGGCTCTTCAAGGGAACGGATGCCGCAAAGGACCCGGCCTACATCGATATGGTCGCCGCTCTCGGAGAGCACAGGTTCCTTCGCCGTATCCACACCACGGACAACAGTGCTATCCCGTACCAGCTCCATGCGGAGGTCGTGGGCCGCATCATCGACGCCCAGGGCAACTTCTATCCCTGGCTAAAGGACGCAGGCACCCATATCCTGAAAGTGCTGACCTCGAGGATCCCCTACTACGTAGGGCCCTTGGATTCCTCGGCCGCGCCCTTGGACGCCCACGGCAAGGCGAGGTTCGCGTGGTCGCGCCGTCTTCTCGGCCATGAGCGCGCCTTCGTCGCACCCTGGAACTACGAGGAGCATATCGACACCGATGCGGCCGCAGAGGCATTCATCCGGCGCATGACGGGCAAGTGCACCTATCTGGTAGATGAGGACGTGCTTCCGGCGAACTCCCTCATCTACGAGCGCTTCCGGTTCCTGAACGAGCTGGCGGGCATCCGCTACACCGAGGACGGCCAGGACTGGCTGCCGCTCGATTCGGCGATGAGGGCGGCCGTGGTCGAGGCCGCATCGGACGGCTCGGTCATGACCCTCAGCCGTATCGCGAACATCCTCTCGCGCGACTTCACGATGGCGCACCCGCACGTCAAGGGCGTATCCGATGCCAAAAGGATGACGTCGCGCCTGTCCGTCTCGGCCTGGATCGCAGGTCTTCTCGGCGTGAGGTCCTTGACGGCCGCCCAGAAGTCCATGGCAGAGGACATCATCCTGTGGAACACCGTGTTCGAGGAGCGCTCCATCCTGAAGCGCAAGGTCGCCAAGGAATACGGGGATATCCTTGACGAGGACGCTATTGAGGCCTTTTGCGCGAGGCGCCTCAAGGGCTGGGGCCAGCTCTCCGAGCGCCTTCTTACTGGTGTGTGGGTAGATACCGCGCGCGGTGACATGTGCATCATGGACGTTCTCGAGCAGGGTGCGCCCTACGGCAGGTTCCGCGGCACGTCCATGAACCTGATGCGGGCCCTGAGCGACACCGAGCTTGGCTTCCGCGAGAGGATTGACGAGGTCAACGCCACCGCGCTGGAAAAGGCCGGTGAGCTCGGCATCGACGCCCTGCCCGGGTCCCCCGCGCTTCGTCGCGGCATCTCGCAGGCCATGAAGGTTATCGAGGACATGGCTTCGGTGGCCGGATGCGCCCCGGCAAAGGTCTACGTCGAGGTCACGAGGACCGCTTCGAACAAGCTGAAGGGCAAGCGGTCGCGGAGCCGCGCCCAGGAGATCGAGGCCGCGCTGAAGGCGCTTGACGATGACGCGCGCCGCGACCTGGATGCCGCCAGGCTCCTGCGCGAGCTGGGGATGTTCGACGAGAAGGAGATCAACGAGCGCCTGTACCTCTATTTCCGACAGGCGGGAAAGAGCCTCTACTCCGGCAAGCCCATCGACATCGCGCGCATCGCGTCGGCCTACTACTGCGTCGACCGTATCCTGCCCAGGTCGGTGCGCAGGGACGAGTCGCTCGACAACAAGGCATTGGTCCTGTACGCCGAGAGCCTTGATAAGAAGGACTCGATTCTAGTGCCCCAACCCGTGCAGAGGAAGATGGCGCCTTTCTGGATGCACCTGCGCCGCGCGGGCCTCATGACCGAGCGCAAGCTCAACGCGCTCATGAGGACGCAGATCTCCGATAGAATGTTGAAGTCAATCGTCGGGCGCCAGCTGACCGAGACGAGCCAGGAGTGCAAGCTCATCGCCGCGGTCCTCGAGGCCACCTACGCGGGCGTCAAGGTCGTGCCCGTGAAGGCCGGGGTCGCCAGCTCGGTCAGGAGGCGCGCGGGAATCCCGAGAAGCCGCAAGGCCAACCGTTACTACCATGCCCATGATGCCCTTATCGCCCTCACGACCGGCAGGTTCATCGAGACGAGGGCTTCCATGTGGTCGAACAACAGGGCCTTCTACGAGCGCATTATGCGCGATATCGAGGCGCAGGAGCGCCGGGGCGGGGCGGACTCAGAGCTCGATTTCTTCTCCGGCGGGTTCTTCCGCAACCTCGTCGACTACGACACGGCAGAGGTGCTGTGGGATTCCGATTTCGAGCGAGAGAGGCTCGTCCGCGCCTGCTCCTGGAAGAACCTTCGCGTGACGTTTGCCCCCTACGAGGAAGGCGGTGCCTTCTGGAAGCAGACCGTCTACTCCCCGCGCGACTCTAAGACGAAGCTCATCCCCGTGAAGGGCGACCGTGATGCAGCCCTGTTCGGCGGCTACTCAGCCCAGACGTTCGCCTATTTCATGATCTACGAGACCGAGGGCAAGAAGGGAAACCTGTTCAGGTTCGCCCCCGTGCCCACGTCCATCGCGTCCAAGGCGACCGATTCGCTCACCGAGCTCTATGCGCGCTCGCTGTGCCGTGAATCCGGTGAGAGATTCGTCCGCGTCGTGCGCGACAGGATCCTTAAGGAGACAGTGTACGAGGCATATGGGGAGCGCTTCAGGGTCAAGGGGTTGAAGACCGCCGGCCCCGTGCGCCAGCTCGCCCTCGACGCAGCCGACACCCGACTGCTCAGGATCGTCGAGCGCATGGTCGACGGCGAGCAGCCGAGCCCCAGGCGCGATCTTGATTCCGATGCCAAGGTTCTCTGCCGGCTGTGGGCACGCCTTCTCGCGCTCGCTCCGGCAAACTTCCCCCCGCGTCTCAAAGGTGCTCAAGCTGAGTGCCCTGAAGACGCCGGAGGAGGTGTTCGCCGATACGGAAGCGGACGATCTCGCTAAGACCGTACGCGCGGTAGCGGAGTCCGAGGTCCAGGTCGTGGAGCTCCTCTCGGGAATCAGGGGGCACCGCCGACGTGAGGCCCCTCGGCGGCAGCGCGTTCGCGGGCACGCTCTCGATGACCTTCGATAAGATCGTCAACGACCCCAAAGCCGGATTCGCTATCGTTGACATTTCGGCGGCGGGCCTCCACGAGAGGGTATCCACCCTTGGGTAAGACACTCTTTTTGGAGAACGCCCGGAAACTGCGCTATGAGGCGGGATGGGTCGCCGTTCACCGTGACGGCGACCCCCGACCCGTCCTGTTGCGTGCCGACGAGCTCGACTGCATCGTTGTCGACGGAAAGGCCGCGTTCATATCGACCTATCTGCTCGATGAGCTCGCGGCAAGGGGCTGCAGCGTCATTTTCACCGATAGCCGGCATATGCCGGCATCAATCCTGATGCCGCTAACGGCAGCAACGATCGATACGAACGGCAGGGTCCTTACGCAGATGTCCTGGGGCGCCTGGCCGCGAAAGATGCTATGGAAGAAGATCATCGAGTGCAAGCTGGACAATCAGGCCAACGTCCTTGCCGGTTCAGGCCATGAACGGGAGGCCGAGAGGCTTGCATCCTATGCGGGAGAGGTCCGCGCGGACGACTCGACCGGGCGCGAGGCGGCAGGTGCCCGCCGCTATTTCCAAGCGCTGTTCGGGGCCGATTTCATCCGGCTACCGCACGCGGGCGCAACCAATAGCGCCCTCGACTACGGTTATTCCATCCTGCTCTCGCATACAGCGTGCAGAATCGCGGCGAAGGGCTATCTCAACCAGGTGGGAATCCACCACCACTCCAAGACGAACCCATACAACCTCGCCTGCGACCTCATGGAACCGTTCAGGCCCCTGATCGACCGGAAAGTCGAACTGGAGCACCCCCGCGAACTCACACCGTCCATGAAGAGGCTCCTTGCGTCCACACTCGCTGACAGGATTCCCTATGGCCTTGGGAGTTACCGGGTGTCGGACGCCATCGACCTATGGGTCGACGGGTGCCTTCGAGTGATGGAGGGGGTCGGCGATGCTGATGGGATCTCAGCACCCGGGATGCCTTGATGGGAGAACGGGGGAGGATAAGGTTCATGAGGATAATCGTCATGTATGACCTTCCCGTGGGCGAGGCGCAGGACCGTCATGAGTATTCGAGGTTCAGGCAGTTTCTTGCCAGGGACGGCTATACGAGGCTGCAGAATTCCGTCTACACCCGCCTGGCAGTGGACACCAAGAACGCCGAGGCCGCGATCGTGAGGCTCAAAGCCAACCTTCCAGAAGCCGGGCTGGTGCAGGTACTCAGACTATCCGAGGCTTCCTTTTAATATGAGCAGGACATTGTCAAGAGGCAAAATCGGGCCTGGCCCCAACGATATGGGGTCAGGCCCTCTCCCTATATCAGCCCGTCCGCGGCGACCTCGGCGTGTCTTACCGACGCTCGTCTTTGCAGTTTAATATCCGCCCGCGGCGATCTCTCGCTGGGCAATCCGTTGCTACGGCTGAGGCTTCTACGTCGAACCGACAGTCTGTGCACGCGTGTGGCGCCCTGGGCGCTCGCAGAAAAGGGACCTGAGGTTCGCCTCAACGGCTTCGGATCGAACCGCTTCCGGGGTGACTGGCTTATGTGCGGGGGACCGCCCCCCTACGCCTCCTCGGCCATGAGGCCGACCGCCCATACCCAGCAGGCGAGCTCGCGCGCCGTGGCCACGTTCGCCTTGTTGCCGTGGACCCCGCGCGCGAGCAGCGCCTCCCGCCTCTCGACCAGCCTCCGCACGCCCTTGGCGGCATGCCTCCGGGCGCCCCGGTCCGGGGCCTGGCCCCTGGCGAGGTCCTTCGGCCGCCCCGAGCACGTCAGGTAGTGCCACGCGGCCTCGACCAGCGTCTTCCTCAGGTGCTTGTTGCCAGCCTTGGTGATCGCGCCCCTGCGGTCGCTCTCCCCGCTGGAGTGCTCGGAGGGCGTCAGGCCGACCCACGCCGCGAACGAGCGGGCGTTCCTGAACCTCGAGAACTCGCCGGCCTCGAACACGAGGTCGGCGGCGGACGCGGTGTCTACGCCCTTGAGGCAGCGGAGGGAGTCGACCCTCTTCCTCCACCTGGGCTTGCGGGCCTCGGCCTCGACGAGCCCCTCGAGCCTCGCCTTCTCCTCCGCCGCCCGCCTGACCGCGTCGACGTAGTAGGCGAGCACGTCGTTGTCGGCCCTCTCCGCGAACCTTATCGACTCGATCCAGGACCAGTGCGCCCGGGTCCAGTTGCCCTTCCTGCGGCCGGTGGGCGTCCTCTCGTCGAAGACGAGCCCGTGCCTGAGCAGGAACTTGGAGAGCCGCTGCTTCGAGCGCGAGAGGTCGTCCCTCGCGTCCTCGAGCGCCCTGGTCAGGTCGCGGGCGGCCTCGCACTCGTCGTCGGGGACCCACACCTCGACCACGTTGCCGACCGACAGCATGCGGGCGAGGAACTCGGCGTCGTTGCGGTCGTTCTTCCTGCGCCTGTCCGCGCTGGGCTTGATCATCTTCGAGACGGCGCCGACCACGCAGTCGACCCCCAGGCCGGAAAGCCTCTTCTGCAGGTCGAAGCCCGTGACCCCGGACTCGTACACGCACCTGGCCCTGGGGTCCACGGAACGGACCCACTCCGCGACGGCGCCGGCGTCGTAGCCGAAGGTCGCGGCACGTACCTCCCCGGTCATGACGTCGAGGGAGACGGCCTTTATCGAGCGGGCGTGGACGTCGAGGCCGATGAAGGTGGTAGTATCGAGCATGGGAGCCCCTTCCATGAATGCGGCGTGGCCGCCACGGTTGGATTAGACACTCACCATTGTCGGCCTAATCCGCGGTCTTTCATGCAGCAGGGGCTCTCAATGTTTTTATGTCCTGCTCATATCGTCTGTTCGATGCTCACACTTTGCGGAATCCCGTCTGACGAGGGGCATCTTGTTACCGGAGAGGACTTTATCGTCTTATGATCGTAAAGCTCGAAACGATAGGGGAGACTGTCGATTTTACGGACGGAATCGGAGCCATATCCTTCGATGATTTCAACGAGCTGTCGCGATGTGCCAAGTCGCTTTTGAGGGAAGGGGAGCCGGGCTTCGCGCTATACCGAGGGGAGCGAAGGCTCAAGTCGAAAGATATCGTCCTTATCGACAGCCTGATCGAGTTCCCATTCGATGACCGAAGGCTTGTCGGCGCATACGCATCGAGGGTGGCTACCGAGATAGAGTCTTGTGAGCCTCTGGCAACCAAGGCACATGAAATCAGGGCGCGTGTCGGCGAGCTGATATCAGAATTGGGGGCTTCGCTTCGGACGGATCCAATTGGGGTCACGGAGCGGGATTTCAAGTCGTTCGCCAAGTGGCTTTCCCTGTCGCCCTGCCGAGAGCCGGACAGTACCCTGCTCAGGAGGTTCCTCTCGTTCATGGATTACGTTTGCGATACGGGGCTGAATCCGTCAATTGCCGTAATCGGACTTATCGACAAGCTTAATCCAGCCGACGTCTTGCAGATAACCCGAAAGGTACGGAATGAGAGTCTGGAAATGCTGTTCCTCGAATACCGGGAGATGGACACAGCCGATATCGAGTTTCCGGTATGGCATATAGATAGAGACGGGGTTCTCTTCTCCCGTGCCGTCTAAACCATTAAACTGGTAAGAGCACCTTGAAAACTCAAATAAGGCTTATTGCTTGACAGCCCGGTTGTCCGACGATCCGGTAGCTGTCAGGTTTTTCCAGAACTCACACAACCACCCCTGTTTCCGGGCGGAAATAGGGGTGGTTTCCCAAAATCGTTGGAACTATTTATTTCTTTAAATAAACTTATCAGCTTCAGTAGCTGCTCTTATACGGACTTGCCAGTCGATGTCAATTCTCCGGCTTCGCAGGTACCGCGCTTCGAGTAGTTACTTACCTTTAATTTCGGGAGTGGACTTTTCTCTTGGGCTTCGCAGGTACCGCGCTTCGAGTAGTTACTTACCCTCCGAGCGTATGCCACGCAGTGGCGGAAGGCTTCGCAGGTACCGCGCTTCGAGTAGTTACTTACCGGCAACGATGACGGCAACACCGCCCACGGCGCTTCGCAGGTACCGCGCTTCGAGTAGTTACTTACCAGCGTTTCCGGTCTTTGCCGCGAAGATGGCGCTTCGCAGGTACCGCGCTTCGAGTAGTTACTTACCTAGAATTATCCGACAGACTAGTAAAAATGTGCTTCGCAGGTACCGCGCTTCGAGTAGTTACTTACCCATGTCCGATGCTAAGCGAAAGCTCTTCGAGCTTCGCAGGTACCGCGCTTCGAGTAGTTACTTACCCCACAGCCTAAATGAAAACTAACCGGGGGGCTTCGCAGGTACCGCGCTTCGAGTAGTTACTTACCGCTGAGCCCCGTCGATGCTCGTGAATTCGTGCTTCGCAGGTACCGCGCTTCGAGTAGTTACTTACCGGCTCAGTCCGGTCACTGCATCGAAGCTCAGCTTCGCAGGTACCGCGCTTCGAGTAGTTACTTACCCCGAAGAGCTGTCCGTCAACTCCAATCGCCGCTTCGCAGGTACGGTGCTTCGAGTAGTTACTTACCAAACGTTTGAGTGCTCATGCCGAATATAGCGCTTCGTAGGTACCGCGCTTCGAGTAGTTACTTACCCTTTAAAGGCTTCGCCCGACAGCCTAACTGGCTTCGCAGTTACCGCGCTTCGAGTAGTTACTTACCCACGCAAGGGCTATAAGGTTTGTGGTTTGAGCTTCGCAGGTACCGCGCTTCGAGCTGCTACTTACCCAGACCCTAATGTGAAGGATGTTCTTTATTGCTTCGTAGGTACCGCGTTTCGAGCAGCTACTTGCCAACAGTCGCGAAACGCGAGCTTGTATTCAGGCTTCGTAGGTACTGTGCTTCGAGTAGTTACTTACCCCATGCTGCCGAGTTTGAGCTTATTCTGCGGCTTCGCATGCACCGCGCTTCTAAGTAGGTACATACCTCAAGTACTCTCCAGTCAAGGTCAAATAGTGCTTCGCAGGGACCGCGCTTCGAGTAGTTACTTGCCAATTCAGAACGGCCCGCTTCTCACCCGCGAGCTTCGCAGGCACCGCGCTTCGAGTAGCTACCCACCCTTTACCAGCAAGCCTAATCGAAAACCTAAGTTTCGCAGGTACCGCGCTTCGAGCAGTTACTTGCCTCGAATCCCCGTCATCCGCCCCATACGTCAGTTTCGCAGGCACCGCGCTTCGAGTAGTTACTCACCTTCTTTTGCTGTTGATGACTTTGATTCTCTGTTTTGCAGGTACCGCACATCGAGTAGTTACTCACCAAGTCCGTCGACCGCTTGCCGTAGGCTACGGTTTCGCAGGTGCCGCGCTTCGAGCAGTTACTTGCCGAGAGACCGTTTTCAAAAACGCCTTCATGCGCTTCGCAGGACCGCGCTTCGAGCATAAGCTTGCTTGGATACGGCACTAGCGATACGGCAATAGTGCTTCATAGGTCCTGCACTTCGAGCGGCTACTCACTATTTCGCGTCAGCCTGGCAAAGCAGTTCGCTTGGTTTGTAAAACCTCTCGAGCGAACTGCTCCGGTCATAATCTCAAACAACCAAGTCGAGCTTTATGGGTTAGGTCTCAATTATGAAACTTGCCCAAGGGCTATAGCCTTATGAGACGAGTGTTTCGAAGGCCGCACGTTTCGGGCGACCACTCAACTCTATGCGCCGTAACGGCAACTCCAAAAGGTTTCGCAGCTGCGCATTTCGAGCTCTTAGGTAGCGATATATTCCGGCTAAAGTTTGTCTGGCGGCTACCCATAGGCGTACTCAGGACGGAGGCTCCGCAGTTTTGCAGGTAACCTTTTTCGGGCAAGTGCTTTACGGGCACGGGAATTAGCCGATATGCTTAATGGGTTCGCAGGCACTTAGATCGCTGCGATTCACGGCTTCGCCTTGGCTGATTGCCGTCTTTCGCGCAATCCGATACGGTTCTCGTGGCAGCTTCATCGCGACCACTTCGGTTTCGTAGGTCATCCATTGTTGCGACCTCAGGTCGAATGGATGGGCGTTTCAATCAAAGTAGTGTCACCGCTTGGCACCAAATTAGCTTTAATTTGAGCAAACACGACTACACAATTAAATATGAGTACCTATGCCTATATCGAGGAGGCTCCCGTGTCTTTTGGCGTCAGATTGGCGACCACATTAGCCGTCGGTTGCGGCTTTTGGTGCGCCTCCCATCTTTATCAACGCTGGCGCTACGCTGCACTGGAGCATGAGGACAAGACCATGCTCCAAGCACAGCCCGGGGATACTGATAGGGATAAATGGATAGACGCCGTGAAGAGGGAGGCCGTTAACTACGGCGTCAGCCCCTCAACACTTATTTCTCTGGGTAGCGCAGGAGATATCGATGCGGAGATGGCCCAGCTTGGAGACGCAGGAACGTACGCACGCCACCACAACCCACCGCTTGCCTCGGAAGTCGTTTTCGTCTACCCCTATCTGCTTGCAGCTTGGACCGGATCGCTCATCTCGATTCCCTATGCCGTCTTCCTGGCAGCCTCCGTGGCACTTGGCCAGGAGGATATGAGATTCAGGGTCGCGCCGGTGCCCATGCTGTTCCTGTTTGCGGTCGCGGGCGCCGTGTCATCACCCTGGGGACCATATGCGTGGGCGGTATTTACCATTCCCTGCGCCGCGGTATTCGCGCTGATTTCCTTTACCATGAAGCGCATCGCCGGGATCTCCTGGCACGCCGGCGACTATCTCACGCTTGCCGTCGCCCTTATGGCGGTGCTATCCGTCGGGACCGTGTTCGAGTTTCTCGCTTTCCACCTTGCATGCGCATGCGCCCTGGAACTCACTATCAGGTCCATCCCGGCCTGCGCTCGCCTCAAGAACAACGTCCCCTACAACGTCGTGCTGTCGGCGAGCCTGGTCGGGGCGACACTTATCGCGATTTTGAAAGGTAATCTGCTATGAGGTCAAAAGATACGGGGCTCAGGGCTGTCATGGTGACCCAGCTCGTCCTCCTCCTTCCCATCATGATCGCCATGCTAGCGCTCGTCGTGGATTGCGCGAACATGAGCAGGTGCAAGGCCCTCGCGTCCTCTGCAGCGTCCGAGGGCGCACGCTACGCCGCGGCAAACCCCGATCTGACCGATTCAGAGGTCGAGGCCTACGTCAAGGGGGCAATCGGCCTCGACGACAGCTGTACGGTCGCGATCGTGCACAATTCGCTCGCGGCAAAGGACGTGACACTCAGGGTGGGAGACAAGTCCAGGGATTCCTCCATCGAGCGCAAATCGGTGACGGTCAACGTCCAGATTCCGTGCCGTCGCGTCTTCACCTTGGCCGTCTTCGACGGCCTTGCCGAAAGCGAGCCTGAATCCTCTTCTGCCACCGCGATCTCATCGGAGGTGAAGTGATGGTGCGCTGCAACCGTGTGCCCAAGGCACTCATCTCGACCGAGTTCATCTTCGTGTTCCCGATCGCCCTTACCGTCGTACTCGCCATCATGGGCTTCGGCTTTACGGGCTACCAGCGGGCGAGAATCGACTATTCGCTGGCGCACCTCGCAGACCAGCTACCCGCGGGATGGGATTCCATGGACGCGAACGCTCTCGTGACCGAGCTCGTGAGCGCGTCTGCCGATGTGGACCCCGACTGCCTTACGGTGAAGAACGCCTCCGTCACCCTCGACTCCGACGAGGACCTCGGGCAGGGGAGCGCCGTGGCAGGCGACCTGGGCACCGAGAACCTCAGGACCGAGAGCAGGACCGTTACGGTATCGGCAGAGATCGTCTACGACTATCCGGCGCCCTACAACGTGTTCGGGAAGAGGTCCGTACGCAATATCACGCGCTCCTACATCAGCTATTCGGACTGGGAGGTCATCTAGATGAAGTGCCGTGTGTGCAGGGGGAGTGGGGCACATGCCCAGCTCACGACCTTCTTCGTCGTGATGCTCATTCCCCTGTCCCTCCTTATTGCCCTTGCCGTCGATCTGGGCGGCGCGCTCGCCTACAGGACATGGCAGGGCTCGCTTCTCGAGAGCACGCGACAGTCCTGCTTCGGCGAGGCCAATGCCGTCAAATACGCCGACAATCCGGGCGAGGAGGCCCGCTCCGAGGTGCTCGAGATGCTGAAGGCCAACGGCTATACCGGAAAGGCCACGGTCTACTACGTCGAAGCCCCCGAGAGCCTGTGTGGGGCTGCAGACCGCTACGCAGGCGTCTATGTCGTCCTCGAGGGAACGTGGCCGTCGACCTTCGCGAGGTTCGCCGGCATCGATGAGCTAAAGGTCCGCTCCGATGCCGTCTGGACGCTCCATCCCTATTCGTCCACGACGGTGTGGCGCCCGGCCGATACCGGAAACGGCTGGTGCGAGTACACGATCGACAAGGACGGCAACGTTTCGGCAAATACCGGCGTCTGCTCGCTCGACGATGCGCCCGAAAGCCTCTCCAGGGCCGTGAGGGATATGCTGCCGGCCTCTACGGGAGGCGCCGGCAAGTCCGGTGAAACGACACCCGACGGCACCGAATAGAGCCAGTCGCGAGCCTCGCCCAGATTGTCACCCGATGGCACCAAATCGCCCCGCACGATAGCCCGTGCGGGGCGATTCTTTATGTGTCGGAATAGCACGACAGATCGGAGGACCCTTGGGTCTGATGTACGACCTGATGCGCCAGGGGAGATATGACCTCATGCCGGCGCTTTTGTCGTCGCGTGAGGCGGCGGACGCGGTCGGCGTCACCCCCAGGACCATCGAGAGGATGTGCGCGGCGGGAAAGCTCGAGGGCGCCCGTTTCGGTAACCGCTGGCGCGTCAGCCGTGACTCGCTGCTCAGGTATTCGGGACTCATCGGTCCCGGGAAGGAAGCTAGACGATGAAGAAAAGGTCCCAGGAGGAGATCAAGGCCGAGATCGCCCAGGTCGAGGCAGAGGAGCGCGCGGCCGTGGAGGCTGGGCGCATGCGTAGCGTCGACAGGCTCCGCGGGCGCAAGCAAGCGCTCGGCCACGAGCTGGAGCGCGCCATGGCGCAAGAGGCCGCCATGGGTGCGACCAAGTCGAGCCCCATGCCAAACACGGCCCCCAAGAACGCAAAGAGCGGCCAGAGGACGACAGTCACGGCAGGGGCCGCGACAGCACGCCGACAGCGCGGGCCGCAGCCCGGAGGTACCCGCAAGGACCGCAGGCTCGCTGCAGTGGCCGGCGTGGCCATCGCCGTCTCCGTCGCGACGGTCGGCTTCTCCGGTTGGCGCTGGACCCAGGCACAGGGTGAACTGACGCGCCTCGAGCAGTCGACCGTCAAGGTCGTCACCGTCACGCGCGACATCGCTCCCGGCGAGGTGATCTCCTCGGCAGACCTCACGGTCGCGAGCGTTCCCAAGGCGTTTGCGCCCAAGGACGCGGCAAAGAAGGTCTCAGATGTGGCAGGTCGCCAGACCGTGACCCAGCAGACCTCCGGTACCGCGGTCTCGCTCTCGTCCGTCTCCGGCTCCAAGAAGCCGGCCTCGATTACCACAGCCGTGACCGAGGGGCACGTCGCCTACACCGTCGCACTCGACAGCTCGACCGGCCTCTCCCCGCTGCTCTCCGTCGGCGATAAGGTGGATGTCCTCGCGAGCGTGAGCGACGGCCAAGTCGTGACGACCGAACGCGTGGCCGACTCCATCCGCGTCATTGCGCTCGACGGAAACCTGTCGGGCTCCAAGTCTGACGGCTACTCGAATGTCACCATCGAGGTGACCGAGGACCAGGCCCTCGCACTCTCCAGCGCGAGCGGCATCAGGCTCGTCGCCCTTCCCGAGACGGGGGAGACGAACAATGCTGAATAGGGACCTGCTCCGAATCGAGCGCGACGCCGTACGCCAGGCGACCGGCGTGCTGACGGCAGCCAACGACGCATCCGAAAGCAATGAGCAGAGAGACGCGCGCGCACGCGACCTCCTTGCCGAGATCGTAGATTCCAGCCCCGAGGGCTCACGCCTGGACGACGACTCCTTCGACGCGGTTATCCAGGCAGGAATCAACGACCTGTACTATCTCGGACCCATCGAGGAGCTGCTTCCCGATACCACGATCTCAGAGATTATGGTCAACGCCCCGGATGACGTCTGGGTCGAGCGCGCGGGCCTGCTGCAGAAGACCCCGGTGACCTTCGAGGACGACGAGCATGTCAAGTTCGTCATCAACCGCATCGCGTCCGCCGACGGCCGCCGCTGCGACGAGGCGCAACCGCTGTGCGACTGCATCCTCAACCGACCCGGCGCCATCTTCAACGGCTCGCGCGTCGCGGCGACTGCCAAGGGCATCGCCGTCGACCACAACATCCTAAACATCCGAAAGTTCCGACCGGACGCGGTGGAGCCCGAGGACCTCATGGCGCTCGGCACCTTCGACCAGCGCATGCTCGAGTTCATGGAGGCCATCGTCCTGGGCCGCATGAACGTCGTCATCGCCGGCGGCACGGGCTCGGGCAAGACGACCTTGCTCAACGCCTGTTCCTCCTTCATCCCGGACAACCAGCGCATCGTCACGATCGAGGACGCGCCGGAGCTGCGTCTCCAAAAGCCCCATGTCGTGCGCAAGACCGCACGCCGCCCCAATATCGAGGGCGAGGGCGAGATCACCATCCGACAGCTCGTCATCCATGCGCTGCGCGAGCGCCCCGACCGCATCGTCGTCGGCGAGTGCCGCGGCGGCGAGGCTTTTGACATGATCCAGGCCATGATGACGGGCCACGAGGGCTCGCTCACGACCGTGCACTCCTCCAACGCGCGCGAGGCAACGACCCGCCTGCGCTCCATGATCCAGCAGACCGGAACCGAGATGCGAAGCGAGCAGATCATGGAACTCATCGCCTCGGCCATCGACTTCATCGTCTTCGTGAACCGCTTCGACATCGACGGCTCGCGCAAGATCACCGAGATCGCGGAGGTCCAGGGCATGCAGGGCGACGTCATCACGATTGGCACCATCATGCGCTTCGAGCAGACGGGCTTCTCCGAGGACGGCAAGGTGCTCGGCGAGTTCATGCCCACCGGCGAGCGCATCACCCCGGCGCACCGCGAGAAGCTCTTCGCGCGCGGCGTATACGTCGACGACGACTTCTGGTTCCGTCGATGAGCGGGCAGATAGCCCCGGCGGCCCTAATTCCCGCGCTGCCGGCGCTCCTTATGGGAATAGTCCTGTTCCTGACGGCCAGAAAGCTGCGCGTCGAGCGCGAGCGCGCGGAAACCGGCCCCATCCCGGAGAACCCAACCGAAGATGCCGACGGAAACCGACTCGTCGGCACACTCCGCCGCGTGTGCCAGGGAGCTGCTCCCCAGTTGTCGGTCTCCGAGGCCGCGCAGCTTTGGGCCGTTATCGCCTTCGCCCCTTCCGTGCTTATCCTCGCCACCGGCTCGGCGGTGGGTGCGCTGGCCGCACTGCCGCTCGGCATCGCGGCGTTCCCGATCTGGGTTAGGCTGAAGCGCGGAGCGGAGCAGGGCCTTTTCGAGGAGCAACTCGGTGAGGCCATGCCCCTGATCGCGTCGAACCTGCGCACGGGCGCCTCAGTCGCGCAGTCGGTCGCACCTGTCGCCGAACACATGGCAGAGCCCCTGAAATCGGAGTTCGCCATCCTCGAACGCGACCTGCGCAACGGCCGCCCCATCGAGCAGGCCCTCGACGACATGGCCAAGAGAACGGAAAGCTCGAACTTAAGGCTCTACTCCACGGCCGTCTCCGTATCCCAGCAGACCGGCGGCTCGCTCTCCGAGATCACTGAGCGAGTGGGCGAGGCCATCCGTGCAAAGGTCAAGGCCAAGCGTTCGGCAGAGGCCAAGACGTCCTCGGCACGATTCGAGGCGAAACTCGTCGGCTTCGCGCCGGTCGTCATGCTGCTGCTCATGTCTCTGAGCTCGGAGATCCACCGTGAGTTCTTCATGACGCCCGCCGGATGGGCGTGCCTGGCCGTCGGAGCGGTTCTCGATATCGTGGGCTTCTTGGTCCTCAAGCAAATCAGCAACATCAGGTACGACTAGGGGAGCTCAGATGTTCGAAACGATAACGACCGGCTTTATATTCCTTCTCTTCGGAGTCGTCGCGGGCCTTGGCGTGGATATCGCCCTCAAGCGGATCTTCGAACTCGAGTCGCCTGTTGACGAGGGATCGTCCTCGACTCTTCCCGGCATCGCCGAGAAGGTGTCCGACGTCGTATCGCAGCTCGCGCCGATCTCACGCTCGGTCATGGACTCCACGCGGGACTCCCTCGACCGCGCCGGCCTCACCATGCAGCCGGCGACCTTCTGGGCCTTCCGCGTCGCGAGCGCCGCGGGGTTCATCGCGGCCGGCCTCATCGCCTCGGTCTTCATCGGCGGCCCCAAGGGCCTCGGCGTCTTCGCCGCGATGGTCCTCATGGGGCTCGCGGTGCCGCAGCTGTGGCTCTTCAACGAGCGCTCGAAATGGCGCGATGAGCTTGACAGGCAGCTCCCCGACGCCCTCGACCTTCTCGCGATCTGCATGTCGGCGGGCTCGTCCATCGACTTTGCCCTCCATACGGTGGGTAGCAGGATGGACGGCGCCATTGCGCGCGGCTTCGAGCGCGTGGCCAACGAGGCCAGCTTCTCGTCTCGCACCGAGGCGCTCCTGCGCTTCGCGGAACGCGCTCGCGTGCCATCCCTCACCATCTTCGCGGCATCGTTCGCTCAATCAGAGCGTGCGGGCGGCTCGCTGGTCGACATCATCCGGGACCAGGCCGAGACCGTCCGCGAGCATCGGCGCCTCAAGGTGGAGTCCGAGATCGAGAAACTGAGCTCCAAGATGCTCTTCCCGATCATCCTGTTCATCCTGCCCGTGTTTCTGATTGTCGTCCTGGCGCCCGTGGTGGCGCAGATCGCCCAGACGTTCACCTCCCTCATGTAGGAGACGGCCCATGAGCTTCAAATACGATATCCCCTGCGTGGCAACGACTAGGTCCGGTGCTGAAGTCCCGCTGTCCCTGAGGGCCGCCAAGACGTTCAGGGACAAAGCCATCGGGTATATGGGCGCAAGGTCGATAGCAAAGTTCTGCGGGACGGTCTACTCGAGAGGCAGGTCCTTTCACACCCTGTTCATGCGCATCCCGGTCGACGTGTGCTGGATAGGCCGTTTCGACCCCTCGAATCAATCCTGGCCCGTCGTCTCGCTCGATGCCTCGGTTGCCCCCTGGCGCATCCTCTTCGCACCGCGAGGAGCAGTCGGGGGCATCGAGGTCGCACCCGGTACGTTCACCGAGTCAGACCGACCTCTCTTGATCAGGAGACTCGATTGATGCGAATTGATGCAGAAAGGCTCGTTCATGGAGCCTGCACGGCGCTCGCCCTTCTCTTATCCATGGCAATCATTGCCATGATCCCTGCTATCAGGCCGGCGGGGACGCTGGATACCGACGGCTGGTTTCTTCTTGCCTCGGGGCGCGAGGTCGTCGAATCCGGCATCCCGACAACGAACCCCTTCACCGCAGTCGAGGGCCAAGGCATCGTGCTCCAGCAGTGGCTCCACGACGCGTGGCTCTATCTGTGTTGGAGAGCCGCTGGCTACACCGGTGTCGCCGTCTCCGTGGCGATTCCCGCCGCTCTGGCACTGTGTGCCTATACCGGCGCCGTCTGTCGGCTGGCGCGAGTCCCGCGCTATCCATGGGTGCCGCTGCTGATCGGCGCGCTAGGGTTTTCCCTCATGGCCTCATATCTATCCATCCGTCCGTCAATCTGGACGGCGGCGCTGCTGTTCGTCGCCATATCCATCTGCCTGGAGTGGCGACACAGCGCTAACCCGCGGTGCCTTCTGGCGCTTCCGATCGTGTCGCTGTTCTCCGTGAACCTGCAGGCCGCGCTCTGGCCCATGCCGGCGGCTGCCGCCGCATGCTTCCTGCTCCCCGAAAAGGGCGAGATCTCGACACAGGCGATCGCTGAGACGCTTCACGCATGGTGGCGTTCCAGGCTGCCCCTGCTCGCGGCGGTTGCCGGCATGGCCGCGGAATCGCTTGTAAACCCGTATTGTATCGACGGCTCGCTCTATGTGCTCTGCTCGCTCAGCGCCGCATCCTACGGCGGGGTCATCCTCGAGCTGAATCCGGTTTGGGTAATGCCTGCAGCGGCCCTGTTCTGGGGCGCCTCAATCTCTGTGGCCTTCGTATCGTGCTGCCTTGCCCGGCGGTTCCCGCCCAGGTGGCTTCTGGCCTTTTGGGCGGCGTCTGCAATCGCCGGGGCGCTTGCCGTCAGATGCCTTTGGATAACGTGGACGGTTTCGTTTCTCGTTGTCGCCGTATCCGTCGACCAGGGCGACGCAATCGGCCCCCGAGTGCATTGCCTGCTGATTGCCGGGAAAGCCGTTATGGTCCTCGTCCTAGCGTTCTCCATCGTCAACAGCGGCCTTAACTCGCTTGATTCGGAAACCCGCGGGGTCGAGACCGGATGGAGGGGCATCGACTCGGATATGGCGCAGATCGTCGAGGCCCTAGGTGACAACCCGGGCCGCATATGGTCCGAGGACGCCACGGTGATGAACTACCTCGAGTGGGCGAGGGTGCCCGTGACCTACGATATGCGTCCCGAGATCTGGTCTGAGGCGATCTCCGGCGATGCCAAGGCAAACGACTACCGCGCCTACGTTGACAGTCTGGAAGGGGGCTATGGGGTCCTTAAGGAGGATGGCTGGACGTGGGCGATCTTGCGGGATTCCAATGTGAAACGTTTTGGAAAGGCCTGTCCCGGCGCCGAAAAGGCGGCAAGCGGCAGAGGGTACGTGCTCTATCGGTTGTGACATTTATTTTAATTGATGGGTGGTAACTCATGGGTATCGTCAACGTCAGCAGGAGGGCCGTTCTGGCCGCCATGGCCTCGCTGGCCCTTACGGGATGCGGCGGCTCAAAGAAAGCAAATGGATCGGACGATTCGAAGAAGAAGAATAAGGATTCCGAGAAGAGCGAGGACGAGGCGTTTTCCTTTGGAGGGATAGGCGATACGAGCTCCTCCGATGCCTCCAGGGGGCTGTCAGTCGATGGCGTCTACAAGAGGGTCGCCACGGACTCGAGCGGCAAGGAATACCGGTTCCTCCTTGTCGGCATGACATTCGAGAACAGCCTCGACCGTGACAGCCGGGCGCCGATGTCATACGTCTCGTGCTACCAAAACGGCGTGAAGCTCTCCCAGTGCACGAAATATAGCGATTCCAACACGATGAAGACACTCGAGCCCGGCTATTCGATTTCGGTGTGCAAGGCATTCCTCCTGGAGGATGAGGGCCAGCCCGTGAAGGTGAAGATAAAATCATCGAACTCATCGGACTACGTCTACGAGAACACCTACCCGATCTCTCACTTGGACTATACAGCCCTCTAGGAGTCCTCTCCTGCGCGCACGATAAAGTACTCATTGTCATCCCTGACGATGAAGCGGTGGACGGGCCTGCCCTTCCACTCTATCTCAACGCTCCAGATACGGGCGAGATGACCCGTCTTTCGCCCGGGACAGGGGACAGATGCGCCCGTGGAGCGGACCTGGAATCTACGACCGTCGGTAAGCTCGATCCACCTGAACTTCGGCTCCCGACCGGGCCTCTCCACGAGACTGACCGTAACGGGAGTCATTTTCGCTCCAAATGATTCTCATGGCCATAGGGGACCTTGGAGCTGCCCGATGGGCGCACCTGCGCACTCATGGCTATTCCGGCCAAAATACGGGCGGGACGCGAACGGGTGCTGGATCAACTCTTTCCTGGGATTCCGACTCGCGCTCAAGCTCCGCTTTCCTTGGGTTGCCATAGAAGTCACCGACAACCCACGGCTCGTTCACGTCCAAATGTTCCTTGAGCATCGGCGCGACACGCTGATCCCATATCTCAAGATCGGAATCGAACACCTCGCGCGCCTTCTTGAGAATTGCAACACGGTACTCCGCTGGAACCCCATCCGAGATGAAGCCGGCCTCATTCATTTTACGTATGAAGTCAGGTGAGGAACCGGCACCTAGGACAAGCTCGACCCTCTCCTGGACGGTGACCACATTCCCGTCGGCGGGGCCGAGCAGCTCCTCCGCGTAAACGGGGCTGAACACTTCGAGCCTTTGCAACCCCGCCAGGTGGTCGACTATTTCATGTTCCTCATAGGAGACTTCCGTGACTCTGCGATCTGGCATGAATTTAATATTCAGGCCTTTAGACTCCAGAGGATATCCACTGATATGGCTCTTTCGTTTCCTTCTGAATATTTTTCCGAAGCAAAGGATCTCAGCCGGCATATCTATTGTGACACCGTAGGTTTTTAGAGCGCAGGCGAGGATGGGGAGCTCCAACTGCTCCGCATCGAAGCCGTAAGGCAGACCCTTATTATCCTTGACATACTTTTCCCCTTCAAGGATAGGCATCAAATGATCCTGATCATATTCAACGTTAACGACAAAACCGGCGGGTGAGGTATTGCCCAAGAAAACCGTTAGAGTTTCATAGACCTTTGACTCAATTGTCGCCTCATCCCCAAAGGCGACAATATTCTCGAATCTGATTGTCTTTGGGAACGCATCGTCCCTCGTAACGGTCATCTTGCCAACCGAAGTTTTCAAGGGAATCGGATCATAGATTCGCCTGGCATCATAGGCTGACATCAGAGGAACCAGTATGCTCTCAGATTTCTTTTTTGTCATAGCCGTTTAGCCCTTTCATCCAGGGGTTGCCATGAGATAAGAATCCCACTGTTGGAGCCCTCGTGCGGGGTTGTTTGGTGCCATCTGGTGACACCTCAGCACAGATTGCAAAGGCTTCTGGATGTCTGACTTTCATGCTGTGAGATGTGAGACAATGGAACATGCGTTCGTTGTAAAACAAACATCGGAGAGTCAGCTTGGGAGAGAAGTCAATTAGACTCGTGACGGCCTTAGTCGAATGCCGTCCGGACGGGGAGTACAGTCCATGGGGCATCAAATGGTATGACGGCAGGATCTTCCCCTTCGCGGAGGTCGGTTGGCACGAACCTCGGTCATGGGTGCTGGGGGAGGGACGTGTGTGCGAGAGCTGGCGCGTGAAGATGGGAGACGGGACCCTACGTGACATCTGCCACCACGGCAGCAGCTGGTATGTGGTCCATGATATGGATGACGACAGGCCGGATGACGGATGGTCTCAGTAACCGAGCTATCTTATCGGCAATAGTCGAACTGCGACATAGCGTAACTACGCAACAACGTATGATCGCTGCTTCATAACTGTGTAATAACGTGATTACGCATAAACGCAACTTTTCATTATTGAAGGAGAGAGGCACCACACCTCCCCCTTGTTATTTTCAATACAAGTGAAAACGTATTGATTAAAGGTGCAGGCATTTGTAATGCGCATGTTGGAACTATCCACAAAACGACTGGTAAAATAGCATATCGCATCGTTTTAGGCAGAGGGGAGCAACTATGGCCATGAAAGCCATTGCCATCAGGTTCGAGGAGGAAGAGAAGGACTGGATCCAGTCCTATGCGAGCGTCCTCGGCATTTCCTTTTCCGAATTCGTGAGGAGTGCCGCCCTCGAGAGGGTCGAGCAGGCTGCCGACATCGAGGCATACAATGAGGCGCTGATGGAGGATGATAATACCCACTACTCAATGATAGATGTCATGCATATGGCAATGGAGGCCGAGTGAGCTTCAGTGTCGAATGGTTCAAAACGGCGGCCAAACAACTTCTCAAAATCCCGAAAAAACAGCGGCTCATCATCCTGTCCTGGGTCCAAGACTATCTAGACGAGTTTGAACACTACTGCCTCTGGCCTTGTGCAAAAGCTCTTCAGGGCTCAGAGCGCGGCTGGCGCTCGCGCGTTGGCGTCTACCGCATCTTGGGAAGGTTCGAGGGTAAGAGAGCCATCATCGAGGTCGTGAGAGTCGGCCACCAGGGCGTTTACAAAAACATGCCGCGGATATAGTCTTCTCAGAGTCAAACCGACCGTTCGCAGCGGCATCCGCCGCCGGTTGCCGCAGGAGGCGCTTTTGTCGAACCCCGCTGAATACTGGCAACAACCGAACTGTGTAATAGCGTAACTACGACTGAGTTCAACAATGTAATAGAGTGATTGTGTAATGCCGTAACTTCTCAAAATGCAAGTATGCATTAACGTAATTTCGCAGTTATCGACTACATGCCCTGAGTGGCCTCTGACGTTACAGCCCACATTGTATGAACGATGGATGATCTCGCATGAGAACCCGAACATACGGTGGTTTTATCTGCCTAAAGAGGGTAAGATGGCTGTTGAAGACGACGCGTCCCGTGTAAGCAACATGGAGCGCGGGCGGCCTAGTTTTCAGTTTTGTTTAAATGCCCGGGCTCCACCCCGGGCATTCTTCTTTACGCTTGCTGCGCAAATGCCGTCCACCGTCCGCACCGCGCGTACGCCTACGGACCTTAACTCGAACATCATACGCATCGAAAAACGCAATGACGAACGTGCCGACCGTCGCAAGGGCGGCCGGCGCATCAAGGATCTTTAGCATAGGGAAGCCTCTAATCGAATTGTCGGCCGCCCGCGCACGGAATGCGCCATCTCGTCAATTCTAGACGAACCAGCGACTGTAGAACTCAATCGTCAGATAAGCACAGTCCCAAAACGTATGGACGATGAATGAACTTCGATAGCTTCGATAGCAGAGGTTGATTTCCGATCTTAGCCGAACACATTGAGCAAATAGGCCATTCCCGCAGTTAGCTGAACGCCCCCGCGGCCCCTCCCGGGGTCCGGGGGCGCCGTTTTCCCAGTTGAAGGAACGGTGGAGATGTGTTTCGATGGGTCCGGTGGCCGTGCTCCGCCCGCCGCCCGGCACCTCTTCCCAGACTCAGCCGGACGGTCGGTCCGTCTATTCCGTTTTTCTTCCAGGCTAGGCCAGCGGGGCATCGCCCCTCTCTGCGCGCGCCCTCTCGATGAGCCCCGGCGTCAGGTCGAGATCGACGAGCGCCACGTCCTCCACGCCGTAGGCGTCCAGCAGCGCCGCCGCGTCCTCCCCGAGCATCGCCCTGAAGGCGCGCGCGGGCGTCGAGAAGCCGAGCGCGCCGCGGGGCTCGGAGTTCACGTGCGACATGGCCAGCGTCAGGTCCGCCGGGACGAGCCGGTCGAACCTGATTCCGGCGCCCTTGGGCAGCAGCTTCCTTATCTCGACGTGGTTTCGCTCGCAGGCGCCCTTCTGGTCGCTGCGCCTCGGGTCGCAGTAGAACAGCCTCGTCTCGCCCGGCCCCTCGCCGATGAGCGCCGCGATGGCGCCCTCGTCGGAGAACTCGGCGCCGTTGTCGGTGAGCACGGCGCGGAACACGCGGCGCGTCCCGTCGGCGCCGAGGACCGCCCGGACGCCCTCCAGGGCGTCCGCGACGCACCCGGCGGTCTTCTCCTCCAGCGGCAGCGCGAGCTGGAGCCTGCTGGGTCGGTGCAGCAGCGTGAGCAGGCAGGCGGAGTCCTCCCGGGCCCCCTCGACGGTGTCCATCTCCCAGGCCGCGGCGCACGCGTCCTCCCCGAGGGCGAGGAACGCGGCATGCGACCTGCGGGCGGAGTGGCGGGTCGCCGCCCGGCCCGCGGCGCGCCTCCTCGGCCTGTAGCCGACCTTGCGCCTGAGCTCCATGTTGGTCATGCCGTCGTAGCCCGCCGAGACCCAGCGGTAGATGGTCGACGGCGACAGGTCCACCGGGCCGCCGTTGCGCGCCGCCATCTGCTCGGGCGACAGCCCCCGGCGCAGGCAGTCCCTTATCGCCTCCAGCCTGGCCGCCGCGGCGGGCTCGTCGGCGTCTATCCCGCGCCTGGACGAGACGAGGACCGAGTCGGCGCACAGCTGCGCGGCCCGGGCCTCGTAGAAGACGTGGGGGCGGCGCTTGCAGCCGATCGCGCGGTACCGCCCGCACCCGTTGCAGCAGCGCGGCCACGCGGCCAGGCGCGGGCAGGCCGCCGACAGGTCGGCGGAGGCGTCCACGCGCTCGCCGCGCCTGGCCTTCGGCGCCGTCACGAACCTGTGCGACGCCACCTCGGCGCTCACCGTCGAGGGCGACCTGCCCAGCTCCCTCGCGATCTCCCTGCACGACGCCCTGCGCTCCAGCATCCTCTGGACCGTGTCCCGCTCGTGCCTCGTGAGCCTTCCGTAGGCCCTCGGGACCGCCCTCGCGGGGCCCCTCTTCTTCTTTCCGGACATGCCGTCCTCCGATCTCCCGGGGCCGGCCGATCCGGCCCTCAGGGTATCGGGTTCCCACATTCATCCGCACATGTGCGGATGAATGTGG
>JBKTTM010000005.1:0-7501 GCA_047247485.1 Collinsella sp.
ATAAGTACTCTCGGCTGGCTGGTTAAAACAGGAGGGGACCTCGCTTCCGAGATCCCCTCTTTTGCCTATCTATAGCAATAGACTCTTAAATACCTTATGCCAGCAGCTTGCGACCGGACTCCTCGATCGCGTCAAGTGCTGCATCTGCCTCGGCGGCATCCGCGCCCTTAGCGAAGATATACAGCTTGATCTTGGGCTCGGTGCCGGAAGGACGAACGATACCCTTATTGCCACCCTCAAGATTGAACTCAATAACATTAGCCTTCGGCAGGCCGTTCACGCAGGTGTTGTAATCAACGACGGCCTCAATCTTGGAACCGGCGAGCTCCGCAGGCGGGTTCTCGCGCAGACCGGCCATGATGCCGGCCATCTTTGCCGCACCCTCAGCGCCCGGATAGCTCAGCGAAATCGTCTTGTTGTGATAGTAGCCATACTTCTCGTACAGCTCGTGCATCGCATCGGCGAGGTTCTTGCCCTGGAGCTTGTAATACTGTGCCATCTGGCAAATCAGAAGCGAAGTGCTCACGGCGTCCTTGTCGCGCACGTGGTCGCCGGCCAGATAGCCGTAGCTCTCCTCGAAACCGAAGATAAAGCGGTCGACCTCGCCAGCATCGGAAAGCGAGGTAATGATGTCGCCGATGTACTTGAAGCCCGTCAGGCAGCGACGGAGCTCAAAGCCATACTCCTCGGCCAGAGCGTCAACCATGGCGGAAGAAACGATAGTAGTAACGGCAACCTTCTTGGTGAGATCCTCGCCGCGGGCGGCACGGGTCTTGCAGATATAGTCAAGCAGCAGAACGCCCATCTCATTGCCGGTCAGCAGCAGATAGTCATCGCCATTCTTAACAGCAACGCCAACGCGATCGGCGTCAGGATCGGTTGCAAGCAGCAGATCAGGGTGAACCTGCTCGCAGAGATCGATGCCCTTCTGCATGGCCTGACGGATCTCGGGGTTAGGATACGGGCAGGTCGGGAAATCGCCGTTAGGCTCCTTCTGCTCGGGAACAACCGTGACATCGGTGATGCCAGCGCGCTCGAGCACCGTCGTGACGGGAATGAGGCCGGTGCCGTTGAGCGGAGTGTAGACGAGCTTAAGCGGTGCGCCGGCAATCTCCTCGGCAGAAAGGTTAGTCACACCGCGGGCGAGAACGGCGTCATAATAACGCTCGAGGCACGAGTCATCGATCCATTTGACCAGACCCTGCTCAAGAGCCTCATCAAAGTCCATGGACTTCACGCCGGTAAACGTATCGGTCTCGGCGATAGCCCTAGAAATTGCATCGGCGGCCTCACTGGTGATCTGGCAGCCGTCGGGGCCATAGGCCTTATAGCCGTTATAAGGCGCCGGATTATGACTAGCGGTCATGCAAATGCCACCGGAGCACTTAAGGTCACGGACGGCCCAGGAAAGCGTCGGCACGGGAGAAATCTTAGGATACACGAGAGCAGTCACGCCGTTTGCCGCAAGAATGGCAGCCGTCGTCTTAACGAACAGTTCACCCTTATTGCGGCTATCGCGAGCGATGGCAACCGTCGGATGCTCGAAGGTCGCATTGAGATAGTCAGCAAAACCCTGCGTCGCGCGACCGACCGTATAGAAATTCATACGGTTAGTGCCTGCACCGATAGTGCCACGTAGACCGGCGGTACCGAAGGCGAGATCTTGGAAGAAAGCGTCGGTGATGGCGTCTTCGTCACCCTGCTCCTTCATCGTGTTGAGCTCAGCGAGGAGCTCCTCGTCCTTGACATTGGCAATCCAAGTATCAAGCAGCTCATGAACATCTGCCATGTGAGTCCTTCCGTCACAATCAATAAAACAACCCGTGTAAAACAGGTCAAGCGCATCAGCGCGCTAAAGCAAATATTAGTCCATTGAGAACAGAGAACCGGCCACAGAACGGTGAACGTTTATATTCACCGGTGGATGATTGGATTGATTTAATTGCTTAGCGAATGCCGCCTTTAACGCAAAAGGGGAGGCCGCGAGGCCTCCCCTTCTCAGTTCAAGCGTACGGCTCGGTGCCGTCCACCGGTCAGCGGCGCCCTGGCCTCCCACGGGCTGACCCCGCAGTACTCTCGGCGCGATGGGGCTTAGCTTCCGGGTTCGGAACGGGACCGGGCGTGCCCCCCATGCTCTGGCCGCTGACCGGTGGGCGGCGCCCACCGTATCTTCGGTGTCCTGGGTCTCATCTACGTGCCCTGGGGGCCGCATGGCGCATAGGGGAGGTGACTCGAGGGGCATCCTCGTGCCCGGACCGCGCGTGAGCGCCAGGTCCCGCGGGCCGCGAGGTGCGGTTCCGGAAGAGCTCGGGCGATTAGTGCGGCTCGGCTGAGGACGTCGCCGCCCTTGCACCTGCCGTCTATCGACCAGGTAGTCTACCTGGGCCCTTACCGGAAGGAGAACTAATCCCTGGAACGGCTTCCCGCTTAGATGCCTTCAGCGGTTATCCGCGCCGCACGCGGCTACCCGGCCGTGCCGTTGGTCGACAACCGGTTCACCGGAGGTGCGTCCACCCCGGTCCTCTCGTACTGGGGCAGCCTCCATCGATTCTCCTGCGCCCACGGAGGATAGGGACCGAACTGTCTCACGACGTTCTGAACCCAGCTCGCGTACCGCTTTAAACGGCGAACAGCCGTACCCTTGGGACCTGCTCCAGCCCCAGGATGCGATGAGCCGACATCGAGGTGCCAAACCTTGCCGTCGATGTGGACTCTTGGGCAAGATCGGCCTGTTATCCCCGGAGTACCTTTTATCCGTTGAGCGACGGCCCACCCACTCGGGGCCGCCGGATCGCTAGAGCCTGCTTTTCGCACCTGCTCGGCTTGTGGGCCTCGCAGTCAAGCCCGCTTGTACTCTTGCATTCAAAAGGACGGTTGCCGACCGTCCCGAGCGGACCTTCGCGCGCCTCCGTTACCCTTTAGGAGGCGACCGCCCCAGTCAAACTGCCCGCCTGGCACGGTCCCCGAGCCGGTTGACGGCCTCGGGTTAGGACGCCGGTCGCGCGAGGGCAGTATTCCAAGGGCGGCTCCCGGGGGCTGGCGCCTCCGGATCTCAGCCTCCTGCCTATCCTCTACACGCGGGACCAGCGGCCAATGCCAAGCTGCAGTGAAGGTTCACGGGGTCTTTCCGTCCTTCCGCGGGTAAGTCGCATCTTCACGACCAGTGCAATTTCACCGGGTCCATGGTCGAGACAGCGCCCAAGTCGTTGCGCCTTTCGTGCAGGTCGGAACTTACCCGACAAGGAATTTCGCTACCTTAGGACCGTTATAGTTACGGCCGCCGTTTACCGGGGCTTGGCTTCGGGGCTTCGCCGATACGGCTAACTCCTCCGCGTGACCTTCCGGCACCGGGCAGGCGTCAGACCCTATACGTCGCCTTGCGGCTTCTGCAGAGTCCTGTGTTTTTGGTAAACAGTCGCTTGGGCCTCTCCACTGCGGCCCGCCTCCGCTCCCCGGGCAAGCCGGTTCACGTACGCGCGGGCACCCTTCTCCCGAAGTTACGGGGCCATTGTGCCGAGTTCCTTGACCATGGTTGACCCGATCGCCTCGGTATGTTCTACCCACCCACCTGTGTCGGTTTGCGGTACGGGCGCGCACGCGCCTGCCTAGGGTTTTTCTAGGGACCTCGGGCTCACTCGCTTCGCTTAAGTGCTTCGTCCGGAGCCTCGCCCTCAATGCGGACCGGATTTCCCTGGTCCGCGGGCCGCGCTCCATCACGGGGACGTCCAGAACCCCGCCGAGCCACCCCCATCCGTCGCCCCGTCGGTCGTAGCGCCGCGTGCGCGGTGCAGGAATGTCTGCCTGCTGCGCGTCGGCTACGCCTACCGGCCTCGCCTTAGCCCCCGACTGACCCTGGGAGGATTAGCCTTGCCCAGGAAACCTCGGGTTCACGGCGGACGAGTTACTCTCTCGTCTCTCGCTACTCATGCCAGCATTCTCACTCCCATGCGCTCCACCGTCGGTCGCCCTCCGGCTTCTCCGCCCATGGGAAGCTCCCCTACCGATTCTGTAAATCAAAATCCCGCCGCTTCGGTGTCCAGCTTAGCCCCGTGTATTGTCGGCGCATGTCCACTCGACCAGTGAGCTGTTACGCACTCTTTGAATGCATGGCTGCTTCTAAGCCAACATCCTGGTTGTCTGGGCGGACGCACATCCTTTGCCACTCGGCTGGAACTTGGGGACCTTAGCGGGCGGTCCGGGCTGTTTCCCTCTCGAGCACACAGCTTAGCCCACATGCTCTGACTGCCGCGCTCTGGGCCGCCGGCATTCGGAGTTCGGTTGGATTCGGTAGGCGGCGAAGCCCCTCGTCCATCCGGTGCTCTACCTCCGGCGGTGAACGCGCGACGCTAGCCCTAAAGCTATTTCGGGGAGAACGAGATATCTCCGGGTTTGATTGGCCTTTCACCCCTATCCGCAGGTCATCGCCGCCGTTTTCAACCGACGTGCGTTCGGCCCTCCACGGGGTCTTACCCCCGCTTCAGCCTGCCCACGGATAGCTCACCCGGCTTCGCGTCCGCGGCGCGGGACTCAAGTCGCCCTGTTAAGGCTCGCTTTCGCTCCGGCTCCCTTTCGGTTAACCTCGCCCCGCGCCAGCGACTCGCTGGCTCATTCTACAAAAGGCACGCCGTCACAACTAAAAGTTGCTCCGACTGCTCGTGGGCGCACGGTTTCAGGTACTGTTTCACTCCCCTCCCGGGGTGCTTTTCACCTTTCCCTCACGGTACTGGTGCGCTATCGGTCACAGGGTAGTACTCAGGCTTGGATGGTGGTCCACCCAGGTTCGGACCGGGTTTCACGTGCCCGGCCCTACTCAGGGACCGCGTCGCGCCGTCCGGTCTGGGTTCGCGTACGGGGCTGTCACCCGCTGCGGCCGGCCCTCCCATGCCGTTCCGCTCCCCAGCCGGACCTGCGCCCGGGGCGGCAGCCCCCGGATGCGCGGCCCTGCAACCCCGTCGGCGGAACCCCTGCCGGGTATGCCCGCTCGACGGTTTGGCCATCGGTCCCCTTTCGCTCGCCGCTACTCGGGGAGTCTCGAGATTGATTTCCTCTCCTCCGGGTACTTAGATGTTTCAGTTCCCGGGTTGTCCTCCCCCGCCTATGTGTTCAGCGGGGGATATCCACACTGCTGTGGATGGGTTCGCCCATTCGGAGACCCCGGGTCGAAGGATGTGTGCTCCTCGCCGGGGATTATCGCAGCTTGCCGCGTCCTTCATCGGCTCCCTGTGCCAAGGCATCCGCCGTGCGCCCGTGGTATCTTGCGGGACCGCATCGGGCCCGCAGGATATCCACGTGTCGCTAATTAAGTTAATTAATCGATATCATGAATAGCGCTCGTATGTCGCAATTCGGGTATCTCATACCGCGGCACAGTCTGTTTCACTGTGCTCGCGATCAGATGCTCCTCACTCATATATAAGTGAATTCTTCTTGTTTGGATCGGATGAATGATTGCTATCATTCTTGATTAAATCGCAGAAAAGAATCGAGTCTGGAAGAGGATACTCTTCCATCTCTCTCCTATCGCTATGCGGCTCTCAAGGTACGCGGGTGCGACCCCGGGGACCGGGTGCTGCGGGGACTCCATCGCGGGCGACATCCACCGGACGGGCTCCTGCCCTCTATTCGAGTTAAAGTGTTTTCTCTCTAGAAGATTTATCTCCCTAGAAAGGAGGTGATCCAGCCGCACCTTCCGGTACGGCTACCTTGTTACGACTTCACCCCCCTCACCCTCCACACCTTCGGCGCCTCCCCCCCTCTCGGTTGGGCCGGCGACTTCGGGTGCAGACGACTCGGGTGGTGTGACGGGCGGTGTGTACAAGGCCCGGGAACGCATTCACCGCGGCATGCTGATCCGCGATTACTAGCAACTCCGACTTCATGGGGGCGGGTTGCAGCCCCCAATCCGAACTGGGGCCGGCTTTCCGGGATCCGCTCCCCCTCGCGGGGTGGCATCCCTCTGTACCGGCCATTGTAGCACGTGTGCAGCCCAGGGCATAAGGGGCATGATGACTTGACGTCGTCCCCGCCCTCCTCCGCCTTGACGGCGGCGGTCCCGCGTGGGTTCCCGGCATCACCCGATGGCAACACGCGGCGGGGGTTGCGCTCGTTGCGGGACTTAACCCAACATCTCACGACACGAGCTGACGACAGCCATGCACCACCTGTATGGGCTCCTCTCGGCCACGGGGTCTCCCCGCTTCACCCATATGTCAAGCCCTGGTAAGGTTCTTCGCGTTGCTTCGAATTAAGCCACATGCTCCGCTGCTTGTGCGGGCCCCCGTCAATTCCTTTGAGTTTTAGCCTTGCGGCCGTACTCCCCAGGCGGGACGCTTAATGCGTTGGCTGCGGCACGGGGGGATCGTCCCCCCACACCTAGCGTCCATCGTTTACGGCTGGGACTACCAGGGTATCTAATCCTGTTCGCTCCCCCAGCTTTCGCGCCTCAGCGTCGGTCTCGGCCCAGAGGGCCGCCTTCGCCACCGGTGTTCCACCCGATATCTGCGCATTCCACCGCTACACCGGGTGTTCCACCCTCCCCTACCGGACCCAAGCCGCGGAGGTTCCGGGGGCTTCGGGGGGTTGAGCCCCCCGCTTCGACCCCCGGCCTGCCGGGCCGCCTACGCGCGCTTTACGCCCAATGAATCCGGATAACGCTCGCCCCCTACGTATTACCGCGGCTGCTGGCACGTAGTTAGCCGGGGCTTCTTCTGCAGGTACAGTCTTGACTCTTCCCTGCTGAAAGCGGTTTACGACCCGAAGGCCTCCGTCCCGCACGCGGCGTCGCTGCGTCAGGGTTCCCCCCATTGCGCAAGATTCCCCACTGCTGCCTCCCGTAGGAGTCTGGGCCGTGTCTCAGTCCCAATCTGGCCGGTCGGTCTCTCAACCCGGCTACCCGTTGTCGGCACGGTGGGCCGTCACCCCGCCGTCTACCTGATGGGCCGCGGAGCCATCCCCTCCCGTCGGGGCTTTAGCCCGGGCGCCATGCGGCGCCCGGGGGTATCCGGTATTACCCGTCCTTTCGGGCGGCTATCCCGGGGGAGGGGGCAGGTTCTCCACGTGTTACTCAGCCGTTCGCCACTCGCTTCTATCAGAAGATAGGTGCCGTTCGACTTGCATGTGTTAGGCGCGCCGCCAGCGATTCATCCTGAGCCAGGATCGAACTCTCCGTCCAAAATATGTTGGGCTTCGAGCCCGTCCGGTCCTCACAACTATTAGCTGATTCGGTTCCGTTCGATTCATATGGTTTAGTATAGGAAAAGGAATTTCTCGGGGCCGCCTCTCGGCGGCCTTGCGAAAAACAAATCCAAGTTAGACCATTTCAAATGGTTCGATGTCTGCCCGGATGCGACACTGAAGTGAGTGTCCATCCTCGCAGTATCCGGTTCTCAAGGTGCACGCTTTGCGGCTCATCCGGTCCGACCGGGCCGCGCGGCAAGGAGATATATTGCCAGACCGGAGGGGCGCCGTGGGCGGGAATCTGGGCGTACACATTTCCTACACA
>JBKTTM010000006.1:0-2366500 GCA_047247485.1 Collinsella sp.
ATGTGTAGGAAATGTGTACGCCCAGATTCCCGCCCACGGCGCCCCTCCGGTCTGGCAATATATCTCCTTGCCGCGCGGCCCGGTCGGACCGGATGAGCCGCAAAGCGTGCACCTTGAGAACCGGATACTGCGAGGATGGACACTCACTTCAGTGTCGCATCCGGGCAGACATCGAACCATTTGAAATGGTCTAACTTGGATTTGTTTTTCGCAAGGCCGCCGAGAGGCGGCCCCGAGAAATTCCTTTTCCTATACTAAAACCATATGAATCGAACGGAACCGATCAGCTAATAGTTGTGAGGACCGGACGGGCTCGAAGCCCAACATATTTTGGACGGAGAGTTCGATCCTGGCTCAGGATGAACGCTGGCGGCGCGCCTAACACATGCAAGTCGAACGGCACCTATCTTCTGATAGAAGCGAGTGGCGAACGGCTGAGTAACACGTGGAGAACCTGCCCCCTCCCCCGGGATAGCCGCCCGAAAGGACGGGTAATACCGGATACCCCCGGGCGCCGCATGGCGCCCGGGCTAAAGCCCCGACGGGAGGGGATGGCTCCGCGGCCCATCAGGTAGACGGCGGGGTGACGGCCCACCGTGCCGACAACGGGTAGCCGGGTTGAGAGACCGACCGGCCAGATTGGGACTGAGACACGGCCCAGACTCCTACGGGAGGCAGCAGTGGGGAATCTTGCGCAATGGGGGGAACCCTGACGCAGCGACGCCGCGTGCGGGACGGAGGCCTTCGGGTCGTAAACCGCTTTCAGCAGGGAAGAGTCAAGACTGTACCTGCAGAAGAAGCCCCGGCTAACTACGTGCCAGCAGCCGCGGTAATACGTAGGGGGCGAGCGTTATCCGGATTCATTGGGCGTAAAGCGCGCGTAGGCGGCCCGGCAGGCCGGGGGTCGAAGCGGGGGCTCAACCCCCGAAGCCCCCGGAACCTCCGCGGCTTGGGTCCGGTAGGGGAGGGTGGAACACCCGGTGTAGCGGTGGAATGCGCAGATATCGGGTGGAACACCGGTGGCGAAGGCGGCCCTCTGGGCCGAGACCGACGCTGAGGCGCGAAAGCTGGGGGAGCGAACAGGATTAGATACCCTGGTAGTCCCAGCCGTAAACGATGGACGCTAGGTGTGGGGGGACGATCCCCCCGTGCCGCAGCCAACGCATTAAGCGTCCCGCCTGGGGAGTACGGCCGCAAGGCTAAAACTCAAAGGAATTGACGGGGGCCCGCACAAGCAGCGGAGCATGTGGCTTAATTCGAAGCAACGCGAAGAACCTTACCAGGGCTTGACATATGGGTGAAGCGGGGGAGACCCCGTGGCCGAGAGGAGCCCATACAGGTGGTGCATGGCTGTCGTCAGCTCGTGTCGTGAGATGTTGGGTTAAGTCCCGCAACGAGCGCAACCCCCGCCGCGTGTTGCCATCGGGTGATGCCGGGAACCCACGCGGGACCGCCGCCGTCAAGGCGGAGGAGGGCGGGGACGACGTCAAGTCATCATGCCCCTTATGCCCTGGGCTGCACACGTGCTACAATGGCCGGTACAGAGGGATGCCACCCCGCGAGGGGGAGCGGATCCCGGAAAGCCGGCCCCAGTTCGGATTGGGGGCTGCAACCCGCCCCCATGAAGTCGGAGTTGCTAGTAATCGCGGATCAGCATGCCGCGGTGAATGCGTTCCCGGGCCTTGTACACACCGCCCGTCACACCACCCGAGTCGTCTGCACCCGAAGTCGCCGGCCCAACCGAGAGGGGGGAGGCGCCGAAGGTGTGGAGGGTGAGGGGGGTGAAGTCGTAACAAGGTAGCCGTACCGGAAGGTGCGGCTGGATCACCTCCTTTCTAGGGAGATAAATCTTCTAGAGAGAAAACACTTTAACTCGAATAGAGGGCAGGAGCCCGTCCGGTGGATGTCGCCCGCGATGGAGTCCCCGCAGCACCCGGTCCCCGGGGTCGCACCCGCGTACCTTGAGAGCCGCATAGCGATAGGAGAGAGATGGAAGAGTATCCTCTTCCAGACTCGATTCTTTTCTGCGATTTAATCAAGAATGATAGCAATCATTCATCCGATCCAAACAAGAAGAATTCACTTATATATGAGTGAGGAGCATCTGATCGCGAGCACAGTGAAACAGACTGTGCCGCGGTATGAGATACCCGAATTGCGACATACGAGCGCTATTCATGATATCGATTAATTAACTTAATTAGCGACACGTGGATATCCCGCGGGCCCGATGCGGTCCCGCAAGATACCACGGGCGCACGGCGGATGCCTTGGCACAGGGAGCCGATGAAGGACGCGGCAAGCTGCGATAATCCCCGGCGAGGAGCACACATCCTTCGACCCGGGGGTCTCCGAATGGGCGAACCCATCCACAGCAGTGTGGATATCCCCCCGCTGAACACATAGGCGGGGGGAGGACAACCCGGGGAACTGAAACATCTAAGTACCCGGAGGAGAGGAAATCAATCTCGAGACTCCCCGAGTAGCGGCGAGCGAAAGGGGACCGATGGCCAAACCGTCGAGCGGG
This sequence comes from Collinsella sp., assembly GCA_047247485.1. Classification (GTDB taxonomy): domain Bacteria; phylum Actinomycetota; class Coriobacteriia; order Coriobacteriales; family Coriobacteriaceae; genus Collinsella. The sequence continues at coordinate 2,528 of JBKTTM010000006.1, forward strand.
CATACCCGGCAGGGGTTCCGCCGACGGGGTTGCAGGGCCGCGCATCCGGGGCTGCCGCCCCCGGGCGCAGGTCCGGCTGGGGAGCGGAACGGCATGGGAGGGCCGGCCGCAGCGGGTGACAGCCCCGTACGCGAACCCAGACCGGACGGCGCGACGCGGTCCCTGAGTAGGGCCGGGCACGTGAAACCCGGTCCGAACCTGGGTGGACCACCATCCAAGCCTGAGTACTACCCTGTGACCGATAGCGCACCAGTACCGTGAGGGAAAGGTGAAAAGCACCCCGGGAGGGGAGTGAAACAGTACCTGAAACCGTGCGCCCACGAGCAGTCGGAGCAACTTTTAGTTGTGACGGCGTGCCTTTGTAGAATGAGCCAGCGAGTCGCTGGCGCGGGGCGAGGTTAACCGAAAGGGAGCCGGAGCGAAAGCGAGCCTTAACAGGGCGACTTGAGTCCCGCGCCGCGGACGCGAAGCCGGGTGAGCTATCCGTGGGCAGGCTGAAGCGGGGGTAAGACCCCGTGGAGGGCCGAACGCACGTCGGTTGAAAACGGCGGCGATGACCTGCGGATAGGGGTGAAAGGCCAATCAAACCCGGAGATATCTCGTTCTCCCCGAAATAGCTTTAGGGCTAGCGTCGCGCGTTCACCGCCGGAGGTAGAGCACCGGATGGACGAGGGGGCTTCGCCGCCTACCGAATCCAACCGAACTCCGAATGCCGGCGGCCCAGAGCGCGGCAGTCAGAGCATGTGGGCTAAGCTGTGTGCTCGAGAGGGAAACAGCCCGGACCGCCCGCTAAGGTCCCCAAGTTCCAGCCGAGTGGCAAAGGATGTGCGTCCGCCCAGACAACCAGGATGTTGGCTTAGAAGCAGCCATGCATTCAAAGAGTGCGTAACAGCTCACTGGTCGAGTGGACATGCGCCGACAATACACGGGGCTAAGCTGGACACCGAAGCGGCGGGATTTTGATTTACAGAATCGGTAGGGGAGCTTCCCATGGGCGGAGAAGCCGGAGGGCGACCGACGGTGGAGCGCATGGGAGTGAGAATGCTGGCATGAGTAGCGAGAGACGAGAGAGTAACTCGTCCGCCGTGAACCCGAGGTTTCCTGGGCAAGGCTAATCCTCCCAGGGTCAGTCGGGGGCTAAGGCGAGGCCGGTAGGCGTAGCCGACGCGCAGCAGGCAGACATTCCTGCACCGCGCACGCGGCGCTACGACCGACGGGGCGACGGATGGGGGTGGCTCGGCGGGGTTCTGGACGTCCCCGTGATGGAGCGCGGCCCGCGGACCAGGGAAATCCGGTCCGCACGAGGGCGAGGCTCCGGACGAAGCACTTAAGCGAAGCGAGTGAGCCCGAGGTCCCTAGAAAAACCCCTAGGCAGGCGCGTGCGCGCCCGTACCGCAAACCGACACAGGTGGGTGGGTAGAACATACCGAGGCGATCGGGTCAACCATGGTCAAGGAACTCGGCACAATGGCCCCGTAACTTCGGGAGAAGGGGTGCCCGCGCGTACGTGAACCGGCTTGCCCGGGGAGCGGAGGCGGGCCGCAGTGGAGAGGCCCAAGCGACTGTTTACCAAAAACACAGGACTCTGCAGAAGCCGCAAGGCGACGTATAGGGTCTGACGCCTGCCCGGTGCCGGAAGGTCACGCGGAGGAGTTAGCGCATCGCGCGAAGCCCCGAAGCCAAGCCCCGGTAAACGGCGGCCGTAACTATAACGGTCCTAAGGTAGCGAAATTCCTTGTCGGGTAAGTTCCGACCTGCACGAAAGGCGCAACGACTTGGGCGCTGTCTCGACCATGGACCCGGTGAAATTGCACTGGTCGTGAAGATGCGACTTACCCGCGGAAGGACGGAAAGACCCCGTGAACCTTCACTGCAGCTTGGCATTGGCCGCTGGTCCCGCGTGTAGAGGATAGGCAGGAGGCTGAGATCCGGAGGCGCCAGCCCCCGGGGAGCCGCCCTTGGAATACTGCCCTCGCGCGACCGGCGTCCTAACCCGAGGCCGTCAACCGGCTCGGGGACCGTGCCAGGCGGGCAGTTTGACTGGGGCGGTCGCCTCCTAAAGGGTAACGGAGGCGCGCGAAGGTCCGCTCGGGACGGTCGGCAACCGTCCTTTTGAATGCAAGAGTACAAGCGGGCTTGACTGCGAGGCCCACAAGCCGAGCAGGTGCGAAAGCAGGCTCTAGTGATCCGGCGGCCCCGAGTGGGTGGGCCGTCGCTCAACGGATAAAAGGTACTCCGGGGATAACAGGCCGATCTTGCCCAAGAGTCCACATCGACGGCAAGGTTTGGCACCTCGATGTCGGCTCATCGCATCCTGGGGCTGGAGCAGGTCCCAAGGGTACGGCTGTTCGCCGTTTAAAGCGGTACGCGAGCTGGGTTCAGAACGTCGTGAGACAGTTCGGTCCCTATCCTCCGTGGGCGCAGGAGAATCGATGGAGGCTGCCCCCAGTACGAGAGGACCGGGGTGGACGCACCTCCGGTGAACCGGTTGTCGACCAACGGCACGGCCGGGTAGCCGCGTGCGGCGCGGATAACCGCTGAAGGCATCTAAGCGGGAAGCCGTTCCAGGGATTAGTTCTCCTTCCGGTAAGGGCCCAGGTAGACTACCTGGTCGATAGACGGCAGGTGCAAGGGCGGCGACGTCCTCAGCCGAGCCGCACTAATCGCCCGAGCTCTTCCGGAACCGCACCTCGCGGCCCGCGGGACTGAGCGCTCATGCGCGGTCCGGGCACGAGGATGCCCCCGAGTCAGACCTTTCCTATACGCCATGCGGCCCCCAGGGCACGCGAGAGAGACACCCGGACACCGTAACGGTGGGCGCCGCCCACCGGTCAGCGGCCAGAGCATGGGGGGCACGCCCGGTCCCGTTCCGAACCCGGAAGCTAAGCCCCATCGCGCCGAGAGTACTGCGGGGTCAGCCCGTGGGAGGCCAGGGCGCCGCTGACCGGTGGACGGCACCGAGCCGTACGCTTGAACTGAGAAGGGGGAGGCCTCGCGGCCTCCCCCTTTTTTGCGTTTATGGGCTTTTGTCTCACATAGTAGCTGTGTTTTATAACCCTCGTTTGTCGCATCTTCTGTGAACGGGCTACAATAACTTAGTCTGTGCGATATGGAGGTGAACATGGCTGAAGCTGGTATCGGCGTTGATATCGTCGAGATTTCCCGCATGAAATCAATTCTTGAAAAGACGCCGTCGTTTGCTCGGCGTGTGTTTACCGAAGAAGAGCGTGCTTATTGCGATGCATCATCGCGTCCCGCTGCTCACTATGCCAGCCGCTTTGCTTCGCGCGAGGCGGTGCTTAAAGCTCTTGGCACGGGTTTTAGTCAAGGCGTGGGTCGCAAGGATGTTTCGGTAACGCGCGATAAACTCGGCAAACCGAAGGCGCTGCTTTCGGGCCGTGCACTCGAGATCGCTCAAGAGCTGGGTGTTGTTGAGGTCGCTCTTTCCATTACGCTTACAGGAGACTTAGCCGTTGCGAATGCCATCGCGATTACCGAAGATGCTCGACCTAAGCCTAAGGAAGAAAAGGTGAGCACCAAGGAACGCGTAGCGCAGACATTTAAAGAGGCTCGCTCTGTTTTAGATGAGCTTGAGCAGCTGCAGAATTCAGCATTGACGGAGCACCTGGGCGATGCTTCGCAAGATACGCTAGGAGCATAGATGAAACCGGTTTTGAGTACCGAAGAAGTCGTTCGTCTCGAGGACATCATCGAACGCGAAGGGACTTCGAAGGCCGAGCTTATGGAGCTAGCGGGTGAGTTTGCCGCCAACGAGGTCTTGAAGCTCAATCCCGATCGGGTTCTCGTTCTGGTCGGTTTTGGTAATAATGGCGGCGACGGTTGGGTTGCCGCCGATATTCTGAGCCATAAGGGTGTGGACGTCGATATCGTTTCTCCGGTTGAGCCGGATGAGATTCCTGCTGCTCTGGCACGTCATGTTGCTCGTCGTACTGCCGGCCGCGATGTGCACGTTTGTGTCGGCCCCTCGCGTGACGAACTCGAGGTTTTGATCGATAAGGCCGATGTTGTTGTTGATGCCATTTTTGGTACCGGTTTCCACGGGAATCTGCGTGCGCCGTTCTCCATCTGGATTCCTACGGTCAATGAATGCGCCGATTGTGTCGTATCCATTGATGTCCCCTCGGGCCTGAATGCCGAGACGGGCGTTGTTGATGACGACTGCATTCGTGCCGAGCATACGGTGACGATGATTGCGCCCAAGATTGGTCTGTATAGCGCTGATGGCCCTGAGTATGCTGGCGATTTGATCTGCGGCAATCTTTACGACCGTCTTGACGAGGTCATCGATGATGTCGACCACGCCGCCGAGATTGTCGAGCCCGGTGACTTAGTTGATTACTTTGCTCCACTACCTACGAATATCGATAAGTATTCCCGTGGCTCTGTGCTTATTGTCGCCGGATCTGCGCAATATCCTGGTGCTGCCATTATGGCGGCCAAGTCTGCAGCTCGCGCGGGTGCTGGTTACGTGGCAGTCGCGGCTCCTGACGCCTGCGCCAATCTTATTCGCATGGCACTTCCTTCGATTCCCGTCTTTGCTATTCCGTCTGATTCCCGCGGCTCCTTTGGCGCCGCTGCGCGCATGACTGTGTGCGAGATTGCAAAGAAGTACAGCTGTGTACTGTGCGGTCCCGGTATGACGACATCTGCCGGCGCTATGCAGGTGGTTTCGGGCTTGCTCGAGCTTGATGTGCCGCTTATTTTGGACGCCGATGCACTCAACTGCCTTGCTAAGATTGCCATTGACGGTATTGATAGTAATCCCGAGATGTATCGTCGCGAGCAGCCGTTGGTTATGACGCCGCACTATCGTGAGCTTTCGCGTCTGGTTGCCGGTGACGAGGTGAACGACCTTGGTACCGCGATTGCGGCCGCGCAGAAGGTTGTCTGGGCTGCAGGCTCCGACAATCTGGTGGTCATTGCCAAGGGGCCGACGACGGCTATCTGTGGCGTTGAGCGTGTGCTGCTGCCGCTCTCGGGTCCGGCTTCTCTGGCAACTGCCGGTTCGGGTGATGTTCTCGCGGGTATTTTGGCCGGCACGCTTGCCACCATGCGCGACGAGATGGATCGTTGGGAGTTGCTGTATTCGTACGCCGTCGCACTTCACAGCTACGCCGGTTTTGCCGCGGCGACGGAGTATGGTGAGAAGAGCGTCATCGCGACCGATCTTATCGACTTGATCGGTCCTGCCATGGAACTGGCGGCAAAGGATGCGCTCGAAGATCTGGGAATCATGGACGAAGGGTCGGATGACTAATCATGAATAAAGCCGATTTGACGCGCTGGTCCTGGGTCGAGATCGACCGCGGGGCGCTCCGTCGCAACACGAGGGCCTATAAGAACTTGCTGAATCCACGTCAGCGCCTGTGCTGCGTGGTCAAGGCCGATGCTTATGGTCATGGAGCTGTTGAGTGCGCCAAGATCATGTATTCGGTCGGTGCCGACATGTTTGCCGTGGCGACGGTTAACGAGGGCGTTGAGCTCCGACAGGGCGGGATTACGAAACCCATCCTCATCCTAAGCGAGCCGCCTATCGAGGCCATTCCGACGTTGCTCGAGTTTGATATCATGCCCTCGGTCTATACGTCTGACTTTGCTCTTGCGTATGGCGAATGTGCCGTCGCGGCGGGCAAAGTGGGCAAGTATCATCTCGCCATCGAGACGGGCATGAATCGTATCGGCGTTCACTACACGCAGGTGCTCGACTTTGTCCGCGGTATAAATTTCCATCGCGGTATTCAGTGCGACGGCGTATTTACGCACTTCGCCACGGCCGATGAACCTTCGGGCTGGGACTACAAGCTGCAGTGTCAGCGCTTTACCGAGGCCGTTCAGGCCATTAAGGATGCGGGTTTTGAGTGCGGTATCGTGCACTGCGCCAACACGCCGTCCTCGATGCTCGACCCCTCGATGCATTTTGATATGATCCGCGCCGGCGTTGGCTTGTATGGCATGCAGCCGTGCGAGCTGAGTGGCCGCGTGATGCAGCTTGATCCCGTTATGAGCGTCCATGCGCGTGTGACGCGCGTGGCACACCCTGCGATGGGTGAGGGCGTGGGCTACGGTTTTACCTACCGCGTACCGCGTACGCGCGTTCAGATCTGCACGCTGCCGATCGGTTATGCCGATGGCCTATCGCGTACGCTTTCCAATCGTATGGATGTGCTGTATCGCGGCGAGCGCGTGCATCAGGTTGGCAATATCTGCATGGACCAGTTTATGGTCGCCATTCAGTCCAACCCGGCACACGAGATTCCCGAGGCCGAGTATGGTGACGAGATGATCATTGTCGGCCGCGATGGCGATGCCGAGATCACTATGGACGAGATGGCCCGACTGCGCGGAACGATTAACTACGAGGTCGCCTGCGGCTTTGGCATGCGTCTCGACAAGGTCTACGTGTAGGAGCCGCTATGGGCGTCATGCACATCCCCGGCCATACCCATCAGGCACCACGTGAGGTCGCACTCGAGGAAATTGAGGCCGTTCTGGGCGATTGTCACCTCTGCCAGCTCTACCAGTCGCGTCACAATATCGTGTTTGGCGTGGGAAACCCCCGCGCTCGCGTGATGTTTATTGGTGAGGCGCCGGGCCGCAATGAGGATTTGCAGGGCGAGCCTTTTGTGGGGGCGGCAGGCGAGGACCTCAACGGCATTTTGTCGCTGGCGGGGCTCAAACGCGAAGACGTCTACATTGCCAACGTGCTTAAGTGCCGCCCGCCGGGAAACCGCAATCCGCGTCCCGAGGAAGTGCTGGCTTGCTCGCCGTTTTTGCGTGAGCAGATTCGAAGCATCTGGCCTGATATTATCGTGACGCTCGGCAACCCCGCGACGCACTTTGTGCTTAAGACCGAGATTGGCATTACTAAGCTGCGCGGCAGGTTCCACCAGATGGGGCATTTTGTAGTAATGCCCACTTTTCATCCGGCAGCAGCGCTGCGCAATCCGGCGTGGCAGGAGCTGCTGGAGGAAGACTTTAAGATGCTGGGCGATTATCTGGAGCGACATCCCGCACCAGAGGACGCCTCGGAATAATAAGGAGCATATATGTCCCTGGAGCGCCTGGGGGTAGGTACTTACAAAACGACTTGCGCTGCCGATACGGAGTACTTTGGCGAGCTAATTGCACCGTGCCTTGAGGACGGCGATGTGCTTATCCTGACCGGTGGCCTGGGAGTGGGCAAAACTCACTTTACCAAGGGCGTCTCGCGCGGGCTGGGCGATGGGCATATGGTTACGAGTCCTACGTTTGCGCTCATGGCCGTTCACGATCAAGGTCGTATTCCGCTGTTTCACTTTGATCTATACCGCCTGGAGCATGCCTACGAGCTCGAGGATACGGGCATTTTCGATGTGCTGGGCTATGAGGGTGCTTGCCTGCTGGAATGGGGCGAACAATTCCAGGACGAGCTGACGGATGAGTATCTTTCGGTGACGCTCAAGCGTGATGAGGGCGACAGCGATGTGCGAACGATAACGCTTGAGGCGCACGGTGACCGCGCAATGGAGCTTTCCCATTTGATTGATAAGGCTGTACAAGATGAGCTTGCATAACGACAACGCGCTGGTGGTGGCGCTCGATACCTCGACCGACATGCTTGCCTGCGCGGCAAGCTGGATTGATGGGCAGACGGGCGAGACGAAGCTCGTGAGTGGCGACCACATGTGTCGCCGTCACGCCAACGTTGAGCTCGTGAATACCGTTGATGGCGTGCTGGCTCAAGCCGGTCTGGATCGCAGCGATGTTGGTTGCTATGTGGTCGGTCGCGGCCCGGGGTCCTTTACGGGTGTGCGCATCGGCATCTCCACTGCCAAGGGCCTCGCGCGTGGTGCCAATGTTCCGCTGCTGGGCGTGTCGACGCTCGACGCTTGCGCTTGGACGGCGTGGAAGGCTGGCGTGCGCGGCAAGCTTGGTATCTTGGCCGATGCTATGCGCGGTGAGGTATATCCGGCGCTGTATATGCTGGTCGATGAGGGTCCCGAGCGTCAATTTGAGCGCGAACACGTGGTCAAGGCCGCCGTGGCGCTCGATGAGTGGCGCCGAGCAGCGGACTGGGACCAGGTTCAGCTGACCGGTGACGGTCTCGTGCGCTATGGCAAGCTGCTGGGTGAGGACGAGACCGCCCGCTGCGTGGAGCGCGACCTGTGGTGGCCTTCGGGCGAGGGCTTGCTGCTCGCGCACGCTGCGGGTGACGGCGATCCGGCCCGCGTCCTGCCGATTTACACGCGCCTTTCGGATGCCGAGGAAAACGAGCGCAAGCGTCTTGGTCTTGCCGAGAGTGCGCAGAGCGGAATTACGGGCGTTGCCGATGAGCTCGCCGGTCGTCATCTGCAGTTCCGTCCCATGGGCGCGGCGGATGCCGAGGGCGCGAGCGCGTTGGAAGCTGCCTGCTTTGAAGGTGCCGGACACGAGGCGTGGACGCCGGGCATGTTCCTGTCCGAACTGGGCGAGGACGTCGCTGCGCCGCGTAGTTGGTGGGTGGCACACGACGACGGCAAGCTACTGGGCCTTGCCGGCGGTATGGTCGTGGACGGTGATGTGCAGATTCTGGATGTCGCCGTCGACCCGGCACATCGCCGTGAGGGCATTGCCCGCAAGCTGCTGTCGCACGTGAGCTATGATGCCCAGATGCTCGGCTGCACCACGGCTTCGCTCGAGGTCGAGGACGGCAATGAGGGCGCGATTGCGCTCTATAACGCTCTGGGCTTTACCGAGGCTGGCCGTCGCCGCGGCTACTATGGTGCCGGCAAGGACGCCATCGTCATGACGGCCCCGCTGCCCTTGGTACTTCCGGTCGACAATGCTTCGCCCGAGCCGACGGCGGCAGAGCAGCGCGTGTGGCCGCTGCCTGCGCCTGGGCGCTCCGAGGGGGAGCGTGCCGAAATTGAGCGCCGCCGCCTAGTGCTCGCTATCGAGAGCTCCTGCGACGAGACGGCCGTGGCGATTATCGATGCGGATGGCAATATGCTGGCCAACCAGGTGTCGACGCAGATTGATTTTCACGCCCGCTTTGGCGGCGTGGTGCCCGAGATCGCCTCGCGCAAACACGTCGAGGTGATTGTGAGTGTCGTGGATGCGGCGCTCGAGGATGCCGCAGCATCGCTTGGTCTTGAGGATGGAGCCATTGCCCCCAGCGAGCTTGCCGCCGTGGGCGTGACACAGGGTCCGGGCCTGGTGGGCGCGCTCGTGGTTGGCGTCGCCTTCGCCAAGGGCTTTGCCTACGCTGCTGGCAAGCCGCTCGTGTGCGTCAACCATCTTGAGGGTCATCTGTTTGCCAACTTGCTGGCGCAGCCCGACCTCAAGCCGCCGTTCATCTTCACGCTTGTCTCGGGCGGGCACACCATGCTCGTGCACGTGAAGGCGTGGGGCGACTACGAGGTGCTCGGTGAGACGCTCGACGACGCTGTGGGCGAGGCCTTCGACAAGGTAGCCAAGGCATTGGGTCTGGGCTATCCCGGTGGCCCCATCATTTCCAAGCTGGCCGAGACGGGCAACCCCAAGGCGATCGATTTCCCCCGTGCGCTTAACAGCAGAGGAGACTATCGCTTCTCGCTTTCGGGCCTTAAAACCGCTGTGACGCTCTACATTGAACAGGAGACCAAGGCCGGGCGCACGATTCACCTTCCCGATCTGGCGGCTTCGTTTGAGGCAGCTGTCTTTGACGTGCAGTACAAGAAGGCCAAAAACGCATTGCACGCTACCGGATGCAAGGAATACTGCATCGGTGGCGGCGTCTCGGCCAACCCGCATCTGCGCGAGATGATGATCAAGAAGCTTGGGCGTCAGGGGATTCGCGTAACGGTGCCGCCCTTGTCTGCCTGTACCGATAACGCAGCCATGATTGCGGAGGTCGCTCGCCGTAAATTCGACCGAGGTGAAATCTCGCCGTTCGACGTCGACGCCGATCCAAACATGACGCTGTAGCTGGTACGGCGCGGTCCCCGGACGGAGGGGCCGGATATAAGGTTTCCTGCTCTACAGTCCTGCGCAAGACGAAGGCCACATTAAGTGGCCTTCTTTGCGTTCAAGACTTTAGTCTGCTGGGCGCGCAGCGGCCAGCTTCAACCCACCCGCTATGCGGGTGGAGACAAACGGCTTTACAAAGCCACCCCTCCGACCGATATTGACGATTGTTCAGGCCGTCAAGAATTCGAGTCGAAGGGGTGGTCGCCATGGCCCAGAAGGCCTACAGCCTTTCCCACACGAAGTGGATGTGCAAGTACCACGTCGTGTTCACGCCGAAGTATAGGCGCAAAGTCATCTACAACCAAATAAGGTCCGACCTTGGGGAGATCTTCAGGAAGCTCTGCCAGTACAAGGGGATCGAGATAATCGAGGGGCACCTGATGCCCGACCACGTGCACGTGCTGCTGGCGATACCGCCGAAGTACAGCGTGTCGAGCGTGATGGGCTACCTGAAGGGGAAGAGCTCGCTGATGATATTCGACAGGCACGCCAACCTCAAGTACAAGTTCGGCAACAGGAAGTTCTGGGCGGAGGGCTACTACGTGTCCACCGTCGGCCTGAACGAGGCGACGGTCGCCAAGTACATCAGGGAGCAGGAGTCCCACGACATCGCGCTGGACAAGCTGGGCGTGAAGGAGTACGAGGACCCCTTCAAGAGGAGGTGACCCCGCCGGTTCGACCGGCGCGCCACGGGTCAAGATGCACTAGGCCTGGACGAAGTCCGGGCCCGCGCCTTTAGACGCGAGCCCGGGGCCCGTGGGTTATACCCTAAGAGCAAACCACCCTTTTTAAGGGTGGTTCTGATTGCGGAACTCGCGATAAAGTTCATATGCGCCGCCCGGCTCCCGCGGCTCTCAGGGGCATCTCTCATGCAAAAACTGTCGTGGGGTAAAGTCTGAGGTCAGTGGCGTTTTATACCGAGAAATCCAAAAAAGTTGAAAATTCATTACAAATTTGCGTTGACTTTAGGTAACTAAAGTTTCATACTCCTTTTCAACCACTGGGGGATGTGAACACGCACGGATCGTTCGCATCATGATTGAAGAGGATTTCTTAGACATGTTCACGCATCAGCTAAACATTATCAGCGTAGTAATTATCTGATGCGGGTTAGCACATACAGCTAGCCCGTACGATAACGGGCGGCTGATGAAGATGAGGGCCGTCGAGCGCAACCGACGGCCCTCATTTTTTATGTCTAGGAAGTTCTTTTTAGAGGAGGAAATGTAATGAACGGAGTTTTGCTCATGGTTGTGGCCGCGGCGGTGCTCGCCTGCGGCTATCTGGGCTATGGCCGATGGCTGGCCAACAAGTGGGGCGTTGACAAAGAGGCCCTCACGCCGGCCAAGCGCATGAAGGACGGCAACAGCTTCTCGCCCGTCTCCGCCTTCACCGCGTTCTCGCACCAGTTCAGCTCGATCTGCGGTGCTGGCCCTGTTACGGGTACGATCGTCGCCATGGCCTTTGGCTGGCTGCCCGTCGTGCTCTGGGTCCTCGTCGGCGGCATCTTCTTTGGTGCCGTCCATGACTTTGGTGCCCTGTACGCCTCGATGAAGAACAACGGCAAGTCGCTCGCTCAGCTCATCGAAAAGTACATCGGCAAGACCGGCCGTCGCCTGTTCCTGCTGTTCTGCTGGCTGTTCTGCATCATCGTCATCGCCGCCTTCACCGACATGGTCTGCAAGACGTTCATGTTCACCCCGACCGTTGACGCTTCTGGTGCTGCTACCGGTGCCATCGACTTCACCAAGTCCTATGCCGCCGGATGCGCTGGTACCATCTCCATCCTGTTCACCTTCGTCGCTATCGCCTTTGGTTGGGCCCAGAAGAAGTTCAACCTCGCCGGCGCTGCCGAGTTCGTCACCGGCGTTGTCCTCATGGTTCTCATGTTCGCCGTCGGCATGCAGTTCCCGGTCTACTTGGATAAGTTCCAGTGGTTCGCCGTCGTCATGGTCTATCTGGTCTTCGCTGGCGCTATGCCCATCCAGATGCTCAAGACCCCGCGTGACTACCTCACTTCCATCATGATGATCGTCATGATCGTCTGCGCTGTCCTCGGCATCGTCGTCCTGGGCGTCAACGGTCAGGCCACTATCACCGCTCCGGTCTTCACCGGCTTCTCCACTGCCTCCGGCATGATGTTCCCGGTCCTGTTCGTCTCCGTCGCTTGCGGTGCTCTCTCCGGTTTCCACAGCCTCGTTTCTTCCGGCACCTCTTCTAAGCAGGTCGAGAAGGAGCAGGACGCCGTCAAGGTCGGTTACGGCGCCATGATCGTCGAGTCCTTCGTCGGCATCCTTGCCATCATCGTCGCCGGCATCATGTTCTCCGACATGAACACCGCCGGTACCGGCGCCCTCAACGCCGGTGTCGCTTCCACCCCGTTCCAGATCTTCGCCGCTGGCATCTCCCGCGGTATGCAGGCCTTCGGTGTTGACGGCACGCTCGCTACTGTCTTTATGACCATGAACGTCTCCGCTCTGGCCCTGACCTCGCTCGACGCCGTCGCCCGCATCGCCCGCACTTCGTTCTCCGAGTTCTTTGCCCAGACCAACGATGCCCTGGCCATCGAGTCCAAGGCCGGCTACATGAAGGTCCTCGGCAACCCCTGGTTCGCCACGGTCGTTACCCTGCTTCCCGGTCTCGCCCTCGCTTTTGGTGGCTATGCCAACATCTGGCCGCTCTTTGGTGCTTCCAACCAGCTGCTCGGCGGCATGACCATGATCACCCTCGCCGTGTTCTGTAAGTGCACCGGCCGCAAGGGCTGGATGCTCTACGTGCCCGTCGCCTTCCTGCTCTGCTGCACCTTCACCTCGCTGGTCCAGAGCGCCATGGGCTGCATGACCGCCGTCCAGGCCTACGGTTTCTTCGGTACCATCCCGGCTACCGCCACCACGGCCGCCGTCTCCGTCGCCGCCACCAAGGGCCTGCAGCTTGTCTTCGCCGTCCTGCTGATGGTCCTGGGCCTCATCGTCGCCGTCAACTGCCTCAAGGAGCTCTTCGGCAAGGAGGCCGGTTCCATGCCCGACGAGGAGCCCGAGTGGTCCGAGATGGGCAAGGCCGAGTACGGCCGCGCCGCTGCCGCTGAGGCTCCTGCCGACGCCGAGGCCGCCAAGGCTTAGTCGACCTGACGAGTTGAACGTCACATCTATATGACTCGGAAAGACCGGGTCCGCGACTTCGCGGGCTCGGTCCTTTTTTCATGCAAAAGCTGGTGACGCTCGAGTGTTCTCGCAGATGTTTTGCGTGGATAAGGGCGTGCGTTGTACCATATAGACGTATATGTGTACATATGAAAGGGGCCCCGTGGCCAAGACGGTATATTCCGATAACCAAAATAATGTCGATGCCCTGGCTGAACGTCTGAGCAGCCAGACGTCGCTTTCTGCCGAGCGTGCCAAGCTGGTTGCCTACGACCTGCTTTGCCGCAAGGCGCTCAAGATTAAGTCGAGTGCGCTGGCGCAGATTTTCCGCTCCGTCGATAAGGAATGTGACACCAAGGCGATGCGCGATGAGCTTATCGCGGCCAATATTGTGACCAAGATCGAGGGTAGCGGCATTAACGGGCACCCGGCGTTCTATACCATCAATGCCGAGATCCGCGATGCCCAGGAGCAGCCTGCCGAGTCCGTCGAGGATTCCGCTGACGTGCCTGCTGTGGAAGAAGTTGCTCCGCGTGAGCATGTCGATACCGATGAGTTGCTCGATGAGAACGTCGTGCGTGCCTTTACGGCCAAGGCAGGACGCGGCGGTTTTGGCGGGGGTGGCAAGCGCGATGCGCAGCGCCGCGCCCAGCAGGAGCGCTTCCGTCGCGCCGTCGCTCAAAAGGATGGGGCCGTTACCGAGGTTGTCGAGAACGAGCCCGTCTCCGAGCCGCAGGAGTCTGTGAAAGAGCAAAAGTCCGCTGAGCCTCAGGAACCCAAGCGTCGCCGCGGTGCGCATTTTAGGGCCGAGCAGCAGGATGTTGTGCGCGAGGCCGAAGAGACTGCCGAAGTTGCGGACGATTCTGAGAAGCCGGCCAAGAAGGCCTCAGACTCGTGTCGTCCCGGTCGCGGCTTTGCAGGTCGCGCGTACCCCGTAAAGCGCCAGGAGAAGGTTAATCAGGTTCCGGAGGTGCGGGCCGAGAAGGCCGTGAAGCCTGCCGAGTCGGGAGTTCGTGAACAGAAGCCTGTTGATGAGCAGACTGCGTCCGATACGGAGACCCAGGGCCAGCAACCTGCGGTTGAACAGACGGGGGAGGGTGCTTCGAGCAAGCCTCGCCGCCGTCGCCATCGTGGGGGCCGCAGTTCCCATGCCGAGACTGCAGCCGAGAAGACCACGCCGCAGGACGAGGATGCGAAGGTCGAGGTTTCTTCGGGGCAGCCTAAGCGCCAGCGGGCGAAGGAGAGTAAGTCCGATCGTCCGCAGAAGCAGGCGTCTATGCCGAAGCGCGAGCGCAATTCCCAAGGCGATTCTAAGCGCAAGTCTCAGAAGAAGCCGGAGTCTGCCGCAGCAGATACTGCTGCCCAGCAGCCCAAGTCGGCCGTTCACGGCGAGGTCTCGGCGTTTGCCCTTGCCCGCGTTTTAGGCAGGCAGCTGCTCAAAGTTGTCCCTACGCCCACGGCGCTCTCTAAGATCAAGGAGCAGCAGACTCAAATTGTTAAGGTCGAGGGCAAGGACGGCAAAAAGGCTCCGCAGCGCACTCAGCACAACGAGATGTCCAACCGCAAGATTGCCGAGGAAATTGCGATCATCCAGGCTTGGATTGAGCAGAATCGCGGTGCCGACACGCCGGTCGCTTCGCGTCGCCAGCGCGCCTACCAGATTTTTAACGATGAGAAGGCCTTTGACGGCAAGCACGGCGAGCGCCTGATTCGGCGTATGACCGAAAAAGGTATCAGCATGCAGGCGATTAAGGTCGCCCCCAACCGCCCCGTGCACTTTACGGGTTTCTTTACGCTGGGCGCCGACAAGCCGTTCATTATGGTCGAGAACCTAGACACCTATGACGAAATCGTCAAGCTCCTGCGCGGCCGCAAGCACGCCAAGCTTTTTGGCACCAAGGTGGGCGGCGTGATCTTTGGCGGTGGCTGCAAGGCGAGCGTTTCGCACGCACTGGATGATTATCTGGCCGAGATCGGCTATCGCTTTAACTATGTCTACTACGTGGGCGACATCGACCGAGAGGGTGCGCGCATTGTCGAGCAGACCCGTAACGCCAATGTGGTAGAGATTCGCCTGCATGCCGGTATGTATCGCGCCATGCTTGCCGAGCACAAGCGTCGCGTGAAGGCCGGCGGAGAGTGCGAACCCGCAGCTGCCAACCAGGGTGTGCCGCAGAACCTGGCGGCGACGATCAAGGATCTGCCCATGGTCACGCGCGTGCAGTTCCGCAACGTGCTGCGCGAGGGCGGACGCATTCCACAGGAGATTCTGATGACCGCCGACTATCGGGATGGCGACTCGGGAAGCTTCGACCGCATGCTGAACAATTAGTTCCGCCGTTCTACCGAACGGCGGTCCTCTCGACGCTGCGAGGGGCCCTGGCACGGCAATCTGACGTTCAACTTCGGCGGCGCGACCAGAAGGTCGGCGCCGCCTTGTTTCACGTCACCTTGCCATGCCAGGGCCCCTCTCGCTGTCACGTCCAAAACATCGGGGCTAGTGGCCTCCTGTTCGTGCGGAACTCGCGATAAACCTAAGCCGGTGCCCCCGCTCTCCCGGGGCCTGTGGCTACTTGGTTGTCGCAAGCGGCTCGCTTTTCGGAACTGGGCTGATGATTTCTAGATGTAAGGCGCTCTTGGTCCTAACGGGCCTGGGGCGCCTATCTTTTGGAGGTAGATTTTTGGGACATGCCTGAAAATCTACCTCAAACTTCTAGTGTAGGACGAGAAGTTGTAGCTGAAACTTCTCTTGTAGGACGAGAAGTTATATACTCAAGATGTTGAAAGGAGAGCATTATGGCGCCTACAGCGTTGGGTATTGCAGAGATTGTTGCCGAGGCCCGTTCCTTTGAGATTCCTCACGTCGTGCATCGAGACGATGCCATCAGTGATCTTCCTGAGCCAAAGCCGTTCAATCTTGTCCATATCATCACGGGTATCAGGCGCTGCGGCAAAACGTTCTATGCGTTTCAATGGATTCGTCGCCTTATCGATCGCGGTGTCGATGCCGAGCGTATCTTCTATTTCAATTTTGCTGATGACCGTCTTCGACCGGCGCCGGACACGCTCATGAGCGACATTTTGGAAGAGTATTGGCGGCAGGTTCCCTCAGCGCGAACGAAAGGCTGTTATCTCTTTCTGGATGAGGTGCAGGAGACCGATGGCTGGCAGGGCGTTTGTCAGCGTTTGGCGGAGCACGAGAGCGTAACGCTTGTTATCACCGGATCGTCCTCAAAACTATCTGCCGATGAAATAGCGACGCAGTTTCGCGGTCGCTCGCAAGAGCACGCTATGCATCCGCTTTCATTCCGCGAGTATTGTGCGTTTCATCACATTGAAACGCCGGATATGTCTACTAGTGCTGGGGCTCCAGCTGTTTCTCCGCAGCGGCGAACTGATCTGGAATCGGCATATGACCGTTATCTCATAGAGGGTGGCTTTCCTGGGGTTCAGGAGCTTGATGCCGGTTCGCGTATTCAGATGCTTCAAGCCTATTTGCGAGATGTTGTTGCACGAGACATTCTCGAGCGGAGCGGGCGCACGGATATCGCTCTTGCCAACCAAGTAGGGCTCTTCTGCCTTCGAAACACGGGTTGCGACCTTTCGGTTAACAGTTTGTTGGAAGCCTTAAAGTCTGTCGGATATCGAGCGTCATGGGAAAAAATAAACGAACTCGTTCGTTTATTCCAGCAGGCTCATCTCATTGGATTACTTCCGGAGTATTCAACTTCTTTGGCTCCTAAGACAACGACAACAGACAAGGTCTATGCCGTCGACCAGGGGATGGCATATGCAACATCGCGTGCTAATCAGCAGGATATAGGAAAGCGTTTGGAGACTGCGATTTATGCTGAACTCATGCGCCGTACGGCAAACGGCCGGTTGGAAACGGTGACTTCATTTACGGCTCCAACGCAAGCACGAGAAAAAGTTGATTTCTTGGTCGGCGACGCTTTGGCATCGGAACCATACGCGCTTTACCAGGTGACAGTCGATATGACGGCAGAGAAAACGCGCAGGCGTGAAGTTGGTTCCCTTGAGGTTGCTATGGTAAAAACCGGTATCAAGGATGCCAATATCATCACGCTGCGCGAGGCGACCCAGATCAAAACGGAGCATGGCGTCATCGAGGTTATTCCCGCATGGAAATGGTCGCTTGGTCTGTAATGCTACGCCGGCCCGCCGGGGCCGCACGGCACCATGTTGATGACCGGCGCTTTAGGAACGTCCCTAAGTGCCGGTTTGGCTGGTAAGTCGAGATGTGGGGAGCCCGTTGCTGGTATGGGACGGAGGGATTCCGTGTCCGCCTGGTCGGCGGCCGCGCTCCGCTGCGTCGCTTCGCTCCTTGCGTGCTGCGCTGGAAAACGCTTCGCGTTTCCTCAGCTCCGCACCCTTGCGGGTTCGAATCCCTCTGCTTGCCCACAAGAAAGCGCCCTGGGCCGTTATGGGCTCAGGGCGCTCAATTTTAATGGCTGGGACGGAGGGATTCGAACCCCCAACAGCCGGCACCAAAAACCGGAGTTCTACCGTTGAACTACGTCCCAATGTGTGGTGTTGCCCAAAAGCAACTCGTTTAGTTTACCTAATCTGCGAGGGCATCGCAAACGCCATCGAGCAGGCGTACGGCGAGTGTCTGCGCGTCGCTGGCCGTGAAGGTGCCGTTGTAGCGCGTCATGCCCGTGAGCTCAATGCGAATGCGTGCCGGCTTCTGCTGCGCGGCGACATTGGCAGTGCGGATGCGCTGGGCCAGGTTATGGCACTCGGCGAGGGCGATCGTGGCGCGCGGCGCTGCATCTGCGGGCAGCTCATCGCTTGCAATTTCGAGTACCAGGTCCACGTCGGTCGGAACCTCGGAATCGCAAAGCATCATGCCGCTACTATCGGTCGTCGCCGTGGCGATGTTCCACATGCGCGATGCAACGCTGCGCGCGATGGGGTCCTCACCGATGACGGCAATCTGGAAGCGCTCGAGCACGTTGGCGGCGCGAGCAAAACCGATGCGGGACTCGGCTTCGGTGACCGAGGGCTTGCCCTCCCACACATGGTGTAGGCGGTTGATGTAGGCGTAGGTGTCCTGGAAGGCCATGCCGTCGGCAAACAGGCCGACATTTTCCTGGAACTGCTGCAGGGCGGCCTCGGTATGCGGACCAAAGTAGCCGTCGTCTTCGCCACAGGCAAAGCCCAAAACGTTGAGAGCGCGCTGCAGGGCCTGCACATCGGCGCCATGGAAATTGGGCATGCGCAGATAGAGAGTGCGGTCGCCCAGCTTATACGAAGCGTCTACAAGGGCGCTCCAGCAGGGGATATCGACGGCATGACCGGCAGCAAGGCCGCTGTCGAGCCTGAAGGTGCTGACGGCCTGCTCAGTGGTGGCTCCAAAGTACTTGTCGGTGACTTCGGCGGCATCAATCGTGTAGCCGAGCTGCAGGAGACGAGACTGCACGTCCTCGACGGCTGCTCCTTGCATGCCCGTTGTAATAGGTTCCATGAACGAACCCCTTTCGGCGTACCATTCGTACTATTTGAGCGTCTGTCGGATAGACAACGCAAAGGGATGCATAAACATGCACTCAACAGTGTAGCAAGTTGTGCCTAAATACGCTGCTGACAGGTTTTATAACCCCCGTTAGTTAAGGCGCTCCACAAAGAAATCTGCCATGGAGAGGAACAGCTCGCGTGCGTGCGGATCAAGCTCAACGTTCTCGATGGCCGCTTTGGCCTTAGCGGTCAGGTCGAGCGCGTAAGTGTGGGCGTAATCGATGGAGCCGGTCTCCTGGAAGATCTCCACGGCGCGTGCGAGCTGCGCGGGATCATCGGTGCCCGAGGAAAGAATCGCCTCGACCTCGTCGTGGTGGCGCTCATCAGAGAGGGCGTGTACGGCGACAAGCGTGCGCTTGCCCTCGGTGATGTCGGTGCGGAAGTCCTTGTTGGCGGCTTCCTTAGTGCCGACAAGGTTGAGCAGGTCGTCCTGAATCTGAAAGGCAAGGCCCGTATGCAGGCCAAAGGCGCGCAGCGCTTCGATTTGCTCATCGCTGCCGCCGCCGATAATGGCTCCGGCGGCAAGCGGCGTGGCTCCGCTGTAAAACGCGGTCTTGTGCGTCGCCATGTCCAGGTAGTCATCAACCGAGATATCAAAGCGCCCGTCACGGACCCAACCCAGGTCGAGCGCTTGACCCTCGATGGTGCGGACGATCATCTCGGTAAGCTCGTGGAGCACACGCAGCTTCACGTCGGACTCCAGCGTGGGGTCGTCGAGAACCGTCTTGGTGACCATGGTGAGCGCCAGGTCGCCACAATTGATGGCAAGGCCCGTGCCCTCGGTAAGGTGCATACAGGGCTTGCCTCGACGAAGCTGTCCGTTGTCGGCGATGTCGTCGTGGATCAGTGCGCCCGACTGGAAATGCTCGATAGCTGCCGCGGCGCTGCGGGCGCTCTCAAAGCTACCGCCCACTGCGGTTGCGGCGAGCATACAGATAAGCGGGCGGTGGCGCTTGCCGGCGTTGGCCGTAAAAGCCGAGAGCGGCGCGTACAGGTAGCGCTCGATATCGGCAGAGGTCGCCTGTCCGTCAAAGAACGTGGCCAGATAGTCGTTAATCTGGTCAAAGTGCTGGGCTAAAAAGCTGGTAAACGGACTGGACACGGGTTCTCGCATTCTTTCTTGGGTTACATCGTTGCGGTGTGCAGATACCATATTGCCACATTGGAGTTGCCGGCGCGTCTGTTTTGGCGATTTGGAGAAACGGGACGCGTGCGCGTGCCGGCTGCTTATATAAGCCTAAAGTGCTCGAGCGCCTTGACGACGCCATCTTTGTCGACCGAGTCGGTGATGTAGTCGGCGCGCTTTTTGAGATAGTTCGGCGCATTGCCCATGGCGATACCGACATCGACGGCGTTCATCAGCGAGACGTCATTGCTGGCGTCGCCGATGCCGTATACGGTTCCGTGGTGGGGATCGAGGGCGTCGAGTACAGACTGGATGCCCCCGCGCTTCGTGCATTCGCGGGGCGAGATTTCGGTTACCTCGAGTTCGAGCTCGTTAAAGCACAGCAGCGGCTCAAGTGCCTTATCTTGAGCGATGTGGTTGGCGAGCGATGTAGACATCAAGATCTTGTAGACACTGTAATGTTGCAGCTGCGTGACTGCGTCGCCCAGGGTGCGCGCGTATCCGGGAGCATCGGGGGCATCGGCACTCATGCGCACGACGCCGTTGAGGCCCTCAAAGCGGATGACCTCGCCCGATTGCTCAAGGTAGGGGGCAAGACGCTGCAGCATACTGGGCGTCATCGACAGATCGCGAATTGCGTGTCCGTTGATCTCGGCGTAACCGCCCGCAAGACAGACGATGCCGGTCCAGGGCAGCTCAAGAAGTTTGGGGTGGATGCAGCTGAGGGTGCGTCCTGTGCAGATAAAGGCCATGTTGCCGTTTGCAACGAAATCGCGGATGGCCTGCGAGACCGCCTCGTTGGGATAAGGGGACAGGTCACGCTCGTCTTCGGGAAGGTCTTGGGCGAGCCTGGGGTCTTGCCAGGCGAGCGTTCCGTCGATATCGAAGAAGCAGATATCGCCGCGCTTATGGGCTGCGCTGGCGGCAGGGGAGGCCGAGGTGGTGGGCACAAATCCCGGCTCGAGGCCCATGATCTGGTCAAAATGCTCTTTAACGCGGGGAACGGAGATGCCGATGATCACCTGGGCGGTCTTGCCCGTAATGATGAGGCCCTTGGCGCCCACCGCGACAAACGACGCGTTATCTGCAACGATGGAAGGGTCTGCGACCTCGACGCGCAGGCGCGTGGCGCAGTTGGTTGCGCCCACGATATTGCCAACGCCACCTAAGAGCTGAATTACCCGCTCAGCGAGGACGTGATCTTGATCGGATCGACTATTGACTTCGTCATTGGGAGATTGCTCTTTGGCAAAGTCGCTTCCCGTTAAACGATCGATTGTCGTGCGATTGGCGACATGATTCTCGCGGCCCGGCGTCTTAAGGTCATAGACCAAGATGAGTGCTCGAAAACTAACAAAGAAGATGAGGCTAAAGGCAAGGCCGATGCCGAGCGCCAAAAGGTAGGAGCCGGCATGCATTCGCATGAGTGGGATGAAGTTGAAGGCCGTCATTTCCATGAGACCGCCCGAGAAGATGCCGACGATGCCAAAGAAGTTCATGGTCATGGCAAGGCAGGAGGATAGGACGGCGTAGAGCAAAAAGAGTCCGGGATAGGTGAACATAAAGAGAAACTCGAGCGGTTCGGTGACGCCGCAGACCACCGAGGCGACGATGGCGGGCAAAAGGATGACCTTAAGGCCGGCGCGGCGTTCGGGTTTGGCGGTGAAATAGAATGCTGCCGCGATGGCGGGAAGGCCAAAGAGCTTGCCCCAGCCGGTGGCGGTAAAACCTGCCCAGGGTGCAAGTTCATTTAAAGGGCGCGTGCTATGGGAGAGAATGGGGAGCAGGTTGGTCCACGTGGCGTAAATACCGTCGTGAATGACCAGATTGTCGTAATAGATGGGCATATAGAGCAGGTGGTGCAGCCCCATGGGCTCGAGTGCTCGCTCCAAAAACACAAAGATGCCCACGCCGAAGGGGCCGACGCCTGCAAGTGCGTGGCGCAGCGTTTCGGTCACAGCGTATGCGAAGGGTACGATGGCGGCCGAGATGGCGGCAAGGGCAAACACGGCAAAAAAGCTGATGAGGTAGACCAGTGAGGAACCCGAGAAGGTGCCGAGCCAATCGGGAACCTTGGCATCGTAGAAGCGATCATGGATGGCGACGACGGTTGCCGATACCGCCAGCGGGCCGATAATGCCGGTGTCGAGCGTCTTGATGCCGTCGATGACGGTGATGCCGCTGGCGGGGGTCAAAGATGATGGGTACTTAAGTCCAAGGTTGTCGCCGCTCAGCTTAATGATCTCGCTCAAAAAGAAGCAATAGGCAAAATAAGCCACGAGTGCCTCGAGGCAGCAGCGTGCCGGTTGCTTTTGGGCAAGACCGATAGGCAGCGCTACGGCAAAAAGGAGCGGGAGACGTTTAAAGACCGTCCACGAGCCGCGCTGGATGATGGTCCAGAAAACGTACCAAGGGGTTCCGTATACGGCGAGATCGCCGACGATGTCCGCAGTCGTTGCGAGAGCGGAGATGCCGACCATGAGGCCTGATATAGAAAACAGCATGGCGGGCGCGAACATGGCTCCGCCAAAACGTTGGATTTTCTGCAGCATAATATGCCTTTCGGATGCAACATGCTGTGCGAGCAAGAACGTTTAAACAATGAACTCATTGTAGAGGACTGGCTGCTTGCCGCATTGACGGTTTTGATTCGGTCCGATTTGGGTTTCGGGGGAACCGTCGACGGTAAATAATCCGTGCTTTACCGATAATCGGTTTAAACAACCCAAAGAAATGCTATCGTGCCTAGCCATACATATTCATTAGAGGTGAAACAATGCCAAAAGCGATTTATGAAGGAATCTACCGAGAAATACGCTCGCGCATCATTAATGGGACCTATGCGTTTCAGGAGATGCTGCCAACCGAAGCCGAGCTGACCGCGGAGTTCGGATGCACTCGCAATACCGTCCGTCGCGCCTTGAGTATGCTGGCCGACGGGATGTTTGTGCAGCCCATACACGGCAAGGGCGTGCGCGTTATTTGGCTTAAGGGCGAAACCGACATGTTGGGCGCACTCGAAGAGGTTGAGTCGTTTGGCGAGTTTGCAAAGCGCAACAATGCCGTTGCATCGACGGACGTTAAGTCTTTTGAACATCTGGTCTGCACCGAGCAACTCTCTCGTCACCTGGGCTTTAAGGTGGGCGAGGAGTTGATTCGCGTGGTGCGTGTCCGTAGCCTTAACGGTAGCGCTCGCCAGGTGGACCACGGCTATTTTCTGGAGTCGATCGCCAAAGGCCTGACGCCCGAGATCGCTGCAAAGTCAATTTACGACTATCTGGAGCACAAACGCGGCGTCAAAGTGATGGCGAGTCGCCGTACGGTGAGCGTCGAGCTTGCCAACGATGAGGACTGCAGCTATCTTGACCTTGGCAAATACAACTGCGTTGCCGTCATGGAGAGCCAGTCGTACACCTCGGACGGCATCTTGTTCGAGGTCACGCATGCCCGCACGCATCCCGAGATCTTCCACTACCGCGTCAACTCCAAGCGATAGCCGGCTAGCTCGCAGCCTGACGAGACTCATGCCCTCAAAGAGAAAACGCCCGGTCAAACCGACGATGCATCGGCTTGACCGGGCGTTTTCTCTGCATTCGATAACAAATAATTGTTTATACAAAACTTGTCAAGTATCAAGTTGAAATTACCGTTCACCGAAGTTTTTCTACCGCTCTAGTAATACTTGTTCAAACAACTAGCCAAATAGCGTATCGTACAAATCAGCAAAAGGGGCAAAGTCCCCGAGCCAATCTCCGAAGGCGGCGGCAAAGGGTGCCGCCACGGTGTGAAAGGGTGGATTGTAATGAAGAACGAAATGAGCAGAAGGCAGTTCCTGGGCTTTGCTGGTTCCGCGGCTGCGGTTCTTGGTCTGGGTCTCGTGGGCTGCGGTGGTTCTGCCGGCTCCGGCTCCTCTGCTTCTGGTGACGCTGCCGAGGTCTACTTCCTCCAATTCAAGCCCGAGGTCGACAAGGAGTGGAAGGAGATCGCCAAGGCCTATAAGAAGGAGAAGGGCGTCGAGGTCAAGATCGTGACCGCCGCCTCCAACACCTACGAGGAGAAGCTCAAGTCCGAGATGTCCAAGAGCTCCGCTCCGACCCTGTTCCAGGTCAACGGCCCCACCGGTCTTAAGAACTGGAAGGATTACTGCGCCGATCTGTCCGATACCAAGCTCCGCGGTGAGCTCATTGACGACTCCCTGGCTCTGCAGTCCGACGGCAAGGATCTGGGTATCGACTGGGTCCAGGAGAGCTACGGCATCATCTACAACAAGCAGCTGCTCGAGAAGGCTGGTTACAAGGCCGAGGACATCAACTCCTTCGACAAGCTGAAGGCTTGTGCCGACGACATCCAGGCCCGCAAGGACGAGCTTGGTGTTGAGGGCGCCTTCACTTCCGCTGGCATGGACGACTCCTCCAGCTGGCGCTACACCACCCACCTCGCCAACCTCCCGCTCTACTACGAGTTCGAGAAGGAGCACAACCAGGAGGACGACGAGATCAAGGGCGAGTATCTCGACAACTTCAAGCAGATTTTCGACCTGTACATCACCGACTCCACCTGCGATCCTTCGCAGCTTGCCTCCAAGACCGGCGACGACGCCACAAACGAGTTCGCAACCGGCAAGGCCGTCTTCTATCAGAACGGTTCTTGGGCCTACGCTGACCTCACCAAGGCTGGCATGACCGACGATCAGATTGGCATGATGCCCATCTACATCGGTGTCGACGGCGAGGAGAACCAGGGCCTGTGCTCCGGCGGCGAGAACTACTGGTGCGTCAGCTCCCAGGCTTCCGAGGATGCCCAGAAGGCCACCGAGGACTTCATGTATTGGTGCGTCACTTCTGACACCGCCACCAGCATCATCGCTGACAAGATGGGTCTGACTGCCCCGTTCAAGAGCGCTAAGGAGACCACCAACGTCTTCTCGCAGCAGGCCGTTGCCATGGCCAAGGACGGCAAGAAGACCGTCGCTTGGGACTTCGTTTACATCCCCTCTGAGGAGTGGAAGAAGAACCTCAAGCAGGCTCTGATTGCCTATGCTGCCGACAACAGCAAGTGGGACGGCGTCAAGAACGCCTTCGTCGATGGCTGGAAGACCGAGAAGGCTGCTTCCGAGTAAGCAGTTGCTGCCCAAGCTATCTGATTAGCGACAGGGGGCGGGCAGACGTTGGTTTGCCCGCCCCCTGCATATTGAAAGGACCCTTCTATGGGCAAAGCACTCAAGCGCTGGTGGCCGCTCTTTATGCTGCCCACGTGTCTGGCGTTTATGATCGGGTTCGTGATCCCCTTTATCCAGGGTTTCTATCTCTCGTTCTGCCAGTTTATTACCATCAACAACACGCACTTTGTCGGTATCGAGAACTACGTGCGCGCACTGTCCGATCCGCAGTTTGCCACGTCGTTCTTCTTTACCGTGGCGTTTGCCTTCCTGTCGACGGTGCTCATCAACGTGATCGCCCTCGCCATCGCGCAGGCGCTCACCCGCAAAGCGCTCAAGGGCACCAACATCTTCCGTACGATCTTCTTTATGCCTAACCTGATCGGCGGCATCGTGCTGGGCTACATCTGGCAGATTCTGATTAACTGCCTGCTCTCCAACGTGGGCGCCCAGCTCATCGCCCTTAACTCTGCTGCTGGCTTCTGGGGCCTTATCATCCTGACCCTGTGGCAGCAGGTCGGCTACATGATGATCATCTACATCGCTGGTCTGCAGTCCATTCCGTCCGACTACATCGAGGCCGCCAAGGTCGACGGTGCCACGGCATGGCAGACGTTTTGGAAGGTTAAGATCCCTAACCTGATGCCGACCATCACCATCTGCCTGTTCCTGTCCATCACCAACGGCTTTAAGCTGTTCGACCAGAACCTCGCCCTTACCGGCGGCGCCCCCGCGCACTCCACCGAGATGCTCGCCCTGAACATCTACAACACGTTCTACTCGCGTGCCGGCATCGCATGGCAGGGCATCGGTCAGGCCAAGGCAGTCATCTTCTGCATCCTGGTCGTAGCCATCTCCATGATTCAGCTTAAGGCCACGAGGTCCAAGGAGGTGCAACAGTAATGAAACGCGATAAGGTTATCAACCGCGCGCTCTCGATTTTCTTTACGATTCTGTCGCTCGCGTGGATCTACCCCGTGTTCATGATTGCGCTCAATTCCTTTAAAAAGGCAACTGCAATCAGCACCACCACGGCATTCGATCTGCTCACGCCCGAGACGTTCAACGGCCTCGCAAACTACATGCACGCCCTTAACGAGCAGGGCTTTGCCTCGGCATTTATGTACTCGCTCATCATCACGGTCACGTCGGTCGTGCTGATTCTGGTGTGCTGCTCCATGTGTGCTTGGTACGTAGTGCGCGTCAACAGCAAGATCTCGAACTTCTTCTATTACCTGTTCGTCTTCTCGATGGTCGTGCCCTTCCAGATGCTCATGTTCACGCTGTCCAATTTGGCGGACCGCATCGGCTTCAACACGCCGTTCAACATCTGCTTTATCTACCTCGGCTTTGGCGCGGGCCTGGCGGTCTTTATGTTCGCCGGCTTTGTAAAGAACATCCCGCTCGAGATCGAGGAGGCGGCCATGATCGACGGCTGCAACCCGGTCCAGGTGTTCTTTAAGATCGTCCTTCCCATCATGAAGCCCACCTATCTTTCGGTCGGCA
Organism: Collinsella sp.; assembly: GCA_047247485.1. GTDB lineage: Bacteria > Actinomycetota > Coriobacteriia > Coriobacteriales > Coriobacteriaceae > Collinsella. The sequence continues at coordinate 28,983 of JBKTTM010000006.1, forward strand.
TCCTCGAGACCATGTGGGTCTGGAACGACTATCTGCTGCCCTACCTTACGCTCGACTCCACCAAGTACAAGACCATTCCTATCTTGATCCAGTACTTCCGCGGCGGCTACGGCCACGTCGAGCTCGGCCCCATGATGGCCTGCATCATGATGGTCGTTATCCCCATCGTCATCATGTACATCCTCTGCCAGAAGTACATCATCGACGGCGTGGTGGCAGGTGCCGTCAAGGGCTGATGCCGTAACTGTTTTGCAAGTTTCTGCGGCGCCCCTCAGCGTGGCGCCGCATATCGAAAGGTAAAGACATGGCCGAGATCGTTCTCAAACATGTTCAGAAGGTGTATCCCAACAACGAGTCCAAAAAGAAGGGCTTCTTTGGCAAAAAGAAGAAGACCGAGGAGAAGAAGCACAACCTCAAGGTTACCGAGGACGGTGTGCTCGCTGTAGAGGACTTCAACCTCACCGTTCACGACCAGGAGTTCGTCGTCCTCGTTGGCCCCTCTGGCTGCGGCAAGTCCACGACGATGCGCATGGTCGCCGGCCTGGAGGACATCACCTCGGGCGATGTGCTCATCGATGGCAAGCGCGTCAACGACGTGGCACCCAAGGACCGCGACATCGCCATGGTGTTCCAGAGCTATGCTCTGTACCCCAATATGACGGTGTACGAGAACATGGCGTTTACGCTTGAGCTCAAGAAGGTTCCCAAGGACGAGATCGACCGCAAGGTTCGCTCTGCTGCCGAGATTCTGGGCATTACCGAGTACCTCGACCGTAAGCCCAAGGCGCTCTCCGGCGGCCAGCGCCAGCGTGTCGCTATCGGCCGCGCCATCGTGCGTGACCCCAAGGTCTTCCTGATGGACGAGCCGCTGTCCAACCTGGACGCCAAGCTTCGTAACCAGATGCGTGCCGAGCTCATTAAGCTGCGCCACGAGATCAAGGGTACGTTCATTTATGTTACTCACGACCAGACCGAGGCTATGACCCTCGGTGACCGTATCGTGGTCATGAAGGACGGCGTCGTCCAGCAGATCGCCACCCCGCAGGAGGTCTTCAATCATCCCGCGAACATCTTCGTTGCCGGCTTTATCGGCGTGCCGCAGATGAACTTCTTCGATGCCCAGCTGGTGCGCTCGGGCAACGGCTTTACCGTCAAGACCGAGGATATGAACGTGGCGCTCGCTCCCGAGACCTGCGCTCAGCTTGCTCTCAACTGGGACGGCGGCGACGTGAAGGAGATCACGGCCGGCGTGCGCCCCGAGCAGATTCTGCTTGCCGACAAGGACGAGGAGGGCGCGCTCCAGGGTACCGTCGAGGTGACCGAGCTCATGGGTTCGACCGAGCATGTCCACGTGACCGCTCCCGATGGCCAGTTCGTCCTGATCATTCCCATTGTCGACCTCGAGGCCAAGGGCGCGCTCAAGGCGGGCGACCCCATCTGGTTCAAGTTCGAGAAGAACGCGACCCACCTCTTCGATAAGGTCTCTGGCAAGAACCTTATCTAGGCCTGGTGCATCCGGGCCCTCCCTTTGGGCGACTGCGGTATTGCCATCCTTTTGCCGCGGTCACATATAAGGCTCCCCTCCCGTCCACTGGGCGAGAGGGGGAGCCTTTCTTTGTGCTGGGATTGTCTGACCGGTCGTTTGTCTCGATCTGTAACGGGTAGGGCCGATTTCGGACGTTAGATGTTACAGATTGAGATAAACCCAAGGGGGAGGGGCCGGTATGTCTCAATCTGTAACAGCTGGGGCCGTTTTTACCGAGTAGCTGTTACAGATCGAGATTCTTCGGTCGAGTCGGGTCACAGGATAACGTGCGGGCACAAAAAACGGAGCCGTGTTGCCACGACTCCGTTTCTCAAGAGGATGGGTAAGGGAAGTGAAATTAGTTCAGGTGCCAGATCTCGTCGTTGTACTGGGAGATGGTGCGGTCGGACGAGAAGGTGCCGGCGTTGGCGATGTTGATCAGCGCCTTGCGCATCCAAGCGTCCTGGTCCTCGTAGTCGGCCAGCACGCGCTCCTTGGTCTGGATGTACTCCTCAATGTCGAGTAGAGCCATAAACCAGTCCTTGCCCATGATGTCGTCGTGCAGGCGCTGCAGGCGCTCGGCGTTGCCGGTCGCCATAAAGGCCGGGTTGGTGAGGAAGTCCACCAGCAGCTTGATGCCGGGCTTGCGGTAGAGCGCGCCGGCGTCATAGGTGCCGTCGGCGTAGAGCTGCTCGACCTGCTTGGACGAGGCGCCAAAGGTATAGATGTTCTCGTCGCCGACAAGCTCGGCAATCTCCACGTTGGCACCGTCGAGCGTGCACAGGGTCAAAGCGCCGTTGAGCATGAACTTCATGTTGGAGGTGCCGCTCGCCTCCTTGGAGGCCAGGCTGATCTGCTCGGAGATGTCAGCAGCGGGGATCACGCGCTCGGCAGCGGTGACGTTGTAGTTCTCGATCATGACAACCTGCAGGTAGGGAGCCACGTCGGGGTCGTTTGCAATCCACTGGGACAGCGTCAGGATCAGGTGAATGATGTCTTGGGCGATAGTGTAGGCAGGGGCCGCCTTGCCGCCAAAGATGATGGTGACGGGATGCTTAGGTCTGTTGCCGTTCTTGATATCGAGGTACTTCCAGATGATGTAGAGCGCGAGCATCTGCTGGCGCTTGTACTCGTGGATGCGCTTGACCTGGACGTCGATGATGGCGTTGGAGGGAATGGTCACGCCCTGCTCGAGCGCCATGAACTGGCGCATGATGGCCTTGGCCTCGGCCTTGGTGGCGGCCAGGCGCTCAAGAACATCTTTGTCGTCAACGAACTCGGCAAGCTTACTCAGGTCGCCGGTGCTGCGCCAATCGGTGCCGATCACATCGTCGAGCAGGCTGGCGAGCGCGGGGTTGGCGCCATGGATCCAACGGCGGAAGGTGATGCCGTTGGTCTTGTTGGAGAACTTCTCGGGGTAGATCTCGTAGAACGGATGAAGCTCGGTATCCTCCAGGATCTTGGTGTGCAGCGCGGCGACGCCGTTGATGGAGAAGCCAAAGTGGATGTCCATGTGGGCCATGTGGACGGTGTCGTATTCGTCGATGATGGCGACGCGTGGGTCGTCGTGCTCGGCCTTGGCGATCTCATCGAGCTTGACGATAATGTCGGCGATGGCAGGGGAGACCTTCTGCAGGCTGGTGAGCGGCCACTTCTCGAGCGCCTCGGCAAGAATCGTGTGGTTAGTGTAGGCGACCATGGACCGTACGATGGTCACGGCCTCGTCAAACTCGATGTCGTGCTCGGTGGTGAGCAGGCGAATGAGCTCGGGAATGACCATGGTGGGGTGCGTGTCGTTGATCTGGACCACGGCGTAGTTGGCCAAGTCGTGCAGATTGCTGCCGCGCTCGATGGCCTCGTCGATCAGGAGCTGGGCGGCGTTGCTCACCATGAAGTACTCCTGGTAGATGCGAAGCAGGCGGCCCTGCTCGTCGGAATCATCCGGATAGAGGAACAAAGTGAGGTTCTTGGCGATTTCGGTCTTGTCGAAGTCGATGGAGCTGCCGGGGACCAGACCGTCGTCGACACTTGCCAGGTCGAACAGACGCAGGCGGTTCTTGGTGGGCTGGCCGTAACCGGGCACATCGATGTTGACGAGCTTGGAGGTAACGGCAAAGTCGCCGAACTCGACGGTGTAGGAGCGGTCGTCATCGATCAGGATGTCCTGCTCGCCGAGCCACTCGTCGGGGACGGCCTTCTGCTGATTGTCGACAAAGCGCTGGCGGAACAGGCCGTAATGGTAGTTGAGGCCCACGCCGTCGCCGGTAAGGCCCAGCGTGGCGATGGAATCCAAGAAGCACGCGGCCAGACGGCCCAGGCCACCGTTGCCGAGCGACGGCTCGACTTCAAACTCCTCGATCTTGTTGAGGTCGTGGCCGGCGGCGACGAGCTGGTCCTTAACCTCGTCATAGATGCCAAGGTCGATCATATTGTTGATGAGCAGCTTGCCGATCAAAAACTCGGCAGAGATATAGTAGAGCTTTTTCTTGCCGTTGTTGAGCGGACAGGCGGCAGAGCGCTCCTGCACGAGCTTGACCAGCAGCTTATAAATACGACGGTCGTCGAGTTGCTCGAGCGAAGTCCCAAAGGACTGCTCGGCAAGATCCGCAAGATTGATACGGGGCATGTTTCCTCCTGTGATGGGTTGATTACATGTCGGAAATTCAAAAGAAGCCCGTGCGAGGGATTGGAGTGGCCTCGCGCGGGGAAAACGGACGCGTCCGCACGGTGGGGTGGGGTCGGGTGCGGTGACTCCTATTGGGGAAGCTCAATTTCGGCTTCCGACGGGATGCGGAAGTAGGTTTCGGTCCAGTCGGTGAGCTTGTGCTCGAGCTCGCGGGTGATGGCGCCATCGAGCATGCGCCAGGTCCAGTTGCCGCCCAGGGTGGCGGGGGTGTTGATGCGTGCCTCGTTGCCCAGGTTGAGCAGGTCTTGCATGGTGTAGATACAGGTATCGCTCACGCTGGCGGCGATGGTGCGGTTGAGTGCATCGGCCATGGGCTCGCCTGCCTGCTGGTGGGTGTACAGGGCCGCCTGCTCGCGCTGGCGCGGGGTGGCCGTTCCCTCAAACCAACCGCGCGCCGTCTCGTTGTCGTGTGTGCCCACATAGGCGACGGTGTTGGCAATGTAGTTGTGCGGCAGGTAGTACGAGTTGGTGCCCTCAAAGGCGAACTGCAAGATCTTCATGCCGGGGAAGCCAGAGTTGTCGCGCATGTCGATGACGCCGGGGGTGAGGAAGCCCAGGTCTTCGGCGATGATGGGCAGCGTGCCGAGCTTTTCCTCGAGCGTCTTAAAGAACTTGAGGCCGGGGCCCTGCGTCCACGAACCGTAGGACGAATCGGGTGAGGAGAACGGCACCTCCCAATAGGCCTCGAAGCCGCGGAAGTGATCCAGGCGGATGACATCGTACATGTCGAGGGCGGCGCGGATGCGGCCCTCCCACCAGGAGAAACCGTCGGCTTCCATGGCGTCCCAGTCGTAGATGGGATTTCCCCAGTACTGGCCGGTGGCCGAGAACTGGTCGGGCGGCGTGCCGGCGACACTTACGGGATTGCCGGCGGCGTCGATCTTAAAGAGCTCGGGCGTGGCCCACATCTCGACGGAGTCGCGCGAGACATAGATGGGCAGGTCGCCGATGATGAGGATGTCGCGCTCGTTGGCATAGGCCTTGAGGCGACTCCACTGACGATCGAAGAAGTACTGCGTCATCTGGTGGTAGAGCATGCGCGCGGGATGGGCGGCGCAGACCTTGGCAGAAGCCTCACCGCGGGTACGGAGCTCCTCGGGCCACTCCCAAAATGCCTTGAGACCGCACTCCTCCTTGACGGTCATGAACTCGCAGTAGGGGATGAGCCAGTCTTCGTTGGTTTGGACAAAGCCGTCGAAGTCGGCCGGCTTGTCGGCGGCAAAGCGCTCGGCGGCGCGGTCGAGAATCTGACGACGGCCACCAAAGATGGCACCATAGTCGACATTGCTGGGGTCGGAGCCCAGGTACACGCCGTCGATATCGCACTGCTCCAGATAGCCGGCCTCGATAAGCTCGGCAAAGTCGATGAAATTGGGGTTGCCCGCACGGGCCGAGAACGACTGATAGGGCGAGTCGCCATAGCTCGTTGTCGTAAGGGGGAGAATCTGCCAGTAATGTTGTTTGCACGAGGCGAGGAAATCGACAAAGTCATAGGCGTTCCAGCCAAAGCCGCCGATGCCATACGGTCCGGGCAGAGACGAGATGGGCATGAGAACACCGCTTGCACGCTCCATGGATGTGCTCACCAACCTTCTTGTTGTGGGATCGGCCTGCAGATGGGTGAACAGCCCGTCCCGAGTTTAGAGTCGATGTCTCTATTGTAGAACATGTTGTTTAAACATGTATAGGCAAGATGATAAAGTTGGTCGATTTTTGGCGAATGGTTACGCGCCATGAAAAAAGCCCCGGTCTCACATCGTGAGACCGGGGCAAGAACGCTATGTAGGTTTTATCTACTCGGCGTCGGCGAAGCCGTTGGGGTTATGGCTCTGCCAATTCCAGCTGTCGCGGCACATGTCCGCGATGTCGTACTGGGCCTTCCAGCCCATCATGCGTTCGGCCTTGGAGGCATCGCACCAGTTGGCGGCGATATCGCCGGCACGGCGCTCGCGAATCACGTAGGGCAGCTCCTTGCCGCAGGCCTTGGAGAAGGCGGCGACGACCTCGAGTACCGAGGTGCCGGTGCCGGTGCCCAGGTTAAAGATCTCGACGCCGGTCTTGCCGTTCATCCAGTTGAGGGCGGCCACGTGACCAGATGCCAGGTCGCAGACGTGGATGTAGTCGCGAACACCGGTACCGTCGGGGGTGGGGTAATCGTTGCCAAAGACCTGAACGGCCTCGAGCTTACCGACGGCGACCTGGGCGACGTAAGGCACCAGGTTGTTGGGGATACCCTTGGGATCCTCGCCGATCAGGCCCGACGGATGGGCGCCGATGGGATTGAAATAACGGAGCAGCACGACGTCCCACTCGGGGTCGGCGGTGTGGACGTCCATGAGGATCTGCTCAATCATCCACTTGGTCCAACCATAGGGGTTGGTCGCGGGTTTCTTGGGGTCCTCTTCGGTGACGGGCGGATTGTCCGGGTCGCCGTAGACGGTCGAGGAGCTCGAGAAGATGATGGACTTGCAGCCATGGTTGCGCATGACGTCGATGAGCACCAGGGTGTTCTCGATGTTGTTGTGGTAGTACTCGACGGGCTTGCTCACCGACTCGCCGACGGCCTTAAAGCCGGCGAAGTGGATGACGCGGTCGATCTGATGGGTGTCGAAGATCTTGTTCATGGCCTCGCGGTCGAGCACGTTGGCCTCGTAGAAGGTGAGGTTCTTGGCAGCCTCTTCGCCCACGATGGTCTTGACGCGGTCGACGGCGACGGCGCTGGAGTTGGAGAGGTCATCGACGATGACGACCTGGTAGCCGCCCTCGAGCAGCTGAACGACGGTGTGCGAGCCGATAAAACCGGCGCCACCGGTTACGAGGACGCAGGTGTCTTTGGGGTCGAGTGCTTTGGACATGTAGTCTCCTATCGAATCAGGAACACTTCTTCAGGGGAGTATAGCGCAGGCAGGGGCACCCAAAAGGTGCAGGGCAGGAAAAGCAGATGAACATGCTAACGTACTCATTGAAATGTTTGGCGTGGGCGTAACCTTGACTTTGACGTTTGCATACGAGCCGCCGACCATACGGTTTGCTGCCGTTCGTGGAAATCGTTGGGATGCGCCGGATGTACGCTAATATGTATGAGTTGAGCGACATATAAATAAACATGTAACGGAGTAGATATGTCACCAAACAGCGATTCCATCCTTTCCCAGGAGCTTTCGCGTCGCACTGCCCTCAAGGCCCTGTTCGGCGCAGCTTCTGCAGCCGTTCTTTTTGGTCTGCCCGCTCGCACCCATGCTGCGGAGGCCACCAAGGAAACCACCGACAAGCTCAATGCGGCCCAGGCTCAGCTTGACGAGGTCCAGGCCCAGCTCGACAGCATCGCAAATGAATACGCGGCGCTGGCCAACAAGAACGCCCAGACCCTCAACGATATCGAGGGCGTACAGGGCCAGATTGACAGCACGCAGGCGCAGATTGACGAAAAGAAGGCCGAGCTCAAAAAGAAGCGCGGCGATCTTTCCGATCGCGTTTCCGCCAGCTATAAGTCGGGCGGCACCAACATCCTGTCGCTGCTGCTCGCCTCGGGCTCGTTTGAGGAGCTCGTCGCCAATGCGCACTATGTTGAGAAGATCAACAAGAGCGACCGCGACGCCATCGAGGACATTCAGACCATCCAGGAAGAGCTCGATGCGCAAAAGACCGAGCTTGAGTCGCAGAAGGCCGACTTGGAGAAGCTCAAGGATCAGCAGACTGCCCAGATGCAGGACATGCAGGCCAAGCAGCAAGAAGTCCAGACCGTGCTGAGCGGTCTTTCCGACGACGTCAAGGAGCTCATGGCTCAGCGTGATTCCGAGATTCTCGCTGCCGCCCAGGCCGAGGAGGCTGCCAGGAAGGCCGCCGCTGCTGCCGCGGCCGCCGCGAACAAGAACAATTCCTACTCGGGTGGTTCGAGCTCGGGTGGTGGATCGTATGCGCCCGGAACTCCGCAGCAGAATGCCGGCTCGGGCAAGCAGCAGGCCGTCGTCAACGCGTGCTACTCCACGCCTTCGCCGGGTCAGAACTGGTGCGCGGCGTGGGTTACCAATGTCTTCCGTAACGCCGGCGTTGGCTACTTTGGCGGTAACGCGTGCGATATGTTTAACGCCTGGTGCTATAGCTCCGACCGCTCGGCGCTGCAGGTGGGTATGATTGTTGCCGACTCATCGCATAGCGGCACCGGCATACCGGGCCTGATCTATGGCCACGTGGGCATCTACGTTGGCGGCGGCATCGTTATGAGTAACGAGGGCGCCATCACGTCGAGGTCGCTTGACTCGTTCATTGGGTTCTACGGCACTGGCTCTGGCGTGCGTTGGGGCTGGCTCGGCGGTATTGCGCTGTCGTAACTGCGGCTTGAAGCTGGTTGGTCCGGGACTGCGGGCGAGGCATAAGGTTGCCTGCTCTACAGTCCTGCGCAAGACGAAGGCCACATTAAGTGGCCTTCTTTGCGTGCGGAACTCGCGACCAACCTTATGCCTCGCCCGCAGTCCCGGACCTTCCGGGTTCAAAGCGCGATACACCGGACTGGTTGTCTGATATAAAGATGGCGAAGGCCCCTTTCGGGGCCTTCTTTTTAAATAAAATTATCGACTCCGTGGACTTCGGTTTTGGAATTTGGAGCCGACGGCTCATCAAAGTGGAAAATGAAATATAACCTAGCTGCAATAATCGCCTTGTTGCGAACTCGAACTGATCATGTAGATCTAAAATAGTCGCAATATACAATTGTCGTGTGGTGCGTTGGGTCGGAGCTGCTGCGGGTCCTAGATGGATTGCGGTCTTGCGCCCCGATGTTCAAACAGGTTTCTCTCTAGACGGGAAGTTGCTCATGGACACCATATATGACGGAGACGACTGGGTCGATCATTATAGTTGGCGACTAGTCGGCTCGGATGACAATGGGAATGTGGTGTTTGACGGACTATGTCCAAAGCATCTCCATCCTTTTGTCTCGTCGTTAATTGAGAGTTCCGCTCGTGTTGCCCCCTACAGCTCGGCGTCGCTTCATGATACGGACGTTTTGAAGATCATAAGGGAATCAATTGACGAGGGCACGATGAGTAGCTTGCTGTTTTCTCGCCTTGTGGGGCTAGATGAGATTGGCTCGAAACGACTGCTTGCGGGCGAAAAGGTGGAACTCACTTATCGGTCGATGATTTCAATCCTGCGGATGGCCGATGTTCTTCGCAAATAAATGAAAACGGGACAAGTGAGCTACGTCACTTGTCCCGTTATTAATTAAAGTGGACCGCGGCGAGCGGGCTATAAAAATTCGCCGACTCGGTGGACTTCGGGTTCTAGGTCTACGTCGAACTGCTCTTTGACTTTGGCTTGGATGTCGCGGATGAGTTCGTCGACGTCGGCGGCGGTGGCGTGGTCGGCGTTGACGATGAAGCCGCAGTGTTTTTCGCTCACCTGCGCGCCGCCGACAGCATGGCCGCGCAGGCCGGCATCCATGATGAGCTTGCCGGCAAAGTAGCCCTCGGGGCGCTTGAAGGTGGAGCCGGCGCTCGGCATGTCGAGCGGCTGCTTGTCTTCGCGACGCTGGCGGTAGTCGTCCATGTCGGCCTTGATCATCGCGGCGTTGCCCGGGGCGAGATTGAAGGTGGCCGAAAGCACGGTAAAGCCGTCGTCGGCGATGCGGCTCTTGCGATAGCCCAGGTTAAGCTCGTCGACATCGAACTCGATGATGCTGCCGCTGCCGCGGGTGCCGTCGTCGAGCATGCGGGCGGGCTTGTAGACGCGCACAGACTCCAGCACATCGGCCATGCAGGCACCGTAGGCACCGGCGTTCATGTAGCAGGCGCCGCCGACCGATCCGGGGATGCCCGAGATGGGCTCCATGCCGGTGAGGCAGGCCTCGGCTGCCGCGGCTGCGACATCGGAAAGCAAGGCGCCGGCTGCCGCCGTGACGTGCGTGCCGTCGATCGTAATGTCGGAGAGGCCTTCGCCCAACGCCACGACGACGCCGCGGATACCCTTGTCGCCGACGAGTAGGTCGGAGCCGTTGCCCACGATGGTGAGGGGCAGATCGCAGCGATAGCAGGTATCGAGCGTGGCGACGAGGCCCTGCTCGGTATCGGGCGTGACAAAGACGTCGGCCGGGCCGCCGATCTTAAACGTGGTGTGCTCGCGCATGGGCTCGCTCATCAGTACGTTGTCCTCGCCGGCAACGCCAGCAAGCGCGCACAGCAGGTCCTCGTTAAAAAAGTCGTTCTCGTGCATACGAATATCCGCCTTTTGGTGGTCGTTGTCATCAATCGATTGCAATATACCCCACCCGGACGGATTTGGTGCGCTGGCGGCGATAAAACAGCCGTCTACCGGATTGGTAAAGTGTTTATCACCGAGGTAGAGGGGTAGTCGCTATACTTTCAAGAGATTGCGCGTAAACCCGGAAGGAGCGAGATGGCCAACAAAGTCACCCTCAAGCAGATCGCCCAGGAGGTGGGGCTTTCCCCCTCGTCGGTCTCGCTTGTGCTCAATAATCGGCCCTGTCGCATCTCGGAAGAAAACCGCAAGCTCATCAAAGAGGTCGCGGCGCGCAACCACTATGTTCCCAACCAGATCGCGCGCAGCCTGGTCATGCGCGAGTCACGCACGCTGGGCCTTATCGTTCCCAATATCGAGAGCCGCTTTTTTGCCTCGCTCGCCGGCAGCTTGGAAAAGCGCTGCCGCGAGGACGGTTACGCGCTCTTTATTACCAGCTCGGGTGGAAGTGCCGACGACGATCTTGAGCTGCTGCGCCAGCTGGTGACGCGCGGCGTCGACGGCGTCTTTCTGGTGGTGGGTGACGAGTTCTCCGACGACCGCGCCCTGCGCGAAGAAGTCAGCCATCTGCCCATACCGGCGGTAATGGTCGACCGTGCCATTGAGGGGCTCGAGTGCGACAAGGTGATGTTCGACCACGAGATGGGTGGCTACATGGCTACCCGCTATCTGATCGAGCAGGGTCACCGTCGCATTGCCTGCTTGGTTAATGCTCGCCGTTCCAATACGGGTCGTAAACGTCTTGCCGGCTACGAGCGTGCGCTGCGCGAGGTTGGCCTGCCGATCGACGCACGTTTGGAGTTTGAGAGCGAGTACTACATTCCGAGCGCATACGAGGCGTCGGAGGCGGTGCTCGCAACTGACGCCACCGCCGTGTTCGCAAGCTCGGATAACATTGCCCTCGGTCTGCTCAAGCGCTTGCACGAGATGGGTAAGAGCATCCCGGGCGATATCTCGGTCGTAAGCTATGACAACTCGGCGGCCGACGTTCTCTTTGAGCCGGCGCTGACCGCGATCGAGCAGGATCCTGGTGTTCTTGCGGAGCATGCTTTTGGCTGCATGTCCAAGCGTCTTGCCGGTAGGGGCGGTAGGCGTGCCGAAGAGGTCGTCCTGGAGCCGGCGCTTATCGTTAAGGGCAGCGTGCTCGAGCTTACTAAACACAACTAAACACGTTTATCAATTCATGCAGATTGGATGTGGAGTACCTGTGACAGACAATGCCGCAGGTGAATGTCGCGTTTTGTAGATCGATGCGATTGATAAGGGTGATAAAACGTTTTTTCACCATGATAAAACGTTTTAGCAAATATACTAGTCCCAACGAAAGGCTGCCGTATCGGAGGGCGACCGCACAGCGAAGGGACAAATACAATGGCTAAAACACTGGGGACGCCGTGGCAAAAGCTGGGCCACGAGGTGCCGGCTTCCGAGCTCGAGGGCGTTGACCTGTATTGGCGCGCATCGAACTATCTGTCCGTCGGTCAGATCTACCTTCGCTCTAACCCGTTGATGCGCAGCGACTTTGTCGACGAGAAAACCGGTGAGGTGCGCGACTTTGGTCGCCCGGACGTTAAGCACCGCCTGGTCGGTCACTGGGGCACCACGCCCGGCATCAACTTCCTGTTCGGCCACGTCAACCGCCTTATTGCCGACCACAACCAGAACGCCATTTTCTTGATGGGCCCGGGCCACGGTGGCCCCGCCGGCACCGCCCAGTCGCTGCTCGATGGCACCTACCGTGAGATCCGCCCCGACATCACCAATGACGAGGCCGGCCTGCAGAAGTTCTTCCGCCAGTTCTCCTACCCCGGTGGCATCCCGAGCCACTTTGCGCCCGAGACGCCTGGCTCCATCCACGAGGGCGGCGAGCTCGGCTACACGCTCAGCCACGCCTACGGTGCCGTCATGGACAACCCGAGCCTGCTGGCCGTGGCCGTGGTGGGCGACGGCGAGTCCGAGACCGGTCCGCTTGCGACTTCTTGGCAGTCCAACAAGCTCGTGAACCCGGCAACCGACGGTATCGTCCTGCCGATCCTGCACCTCAACGGCTACAAGATCGCCAACCCCACCATCTTTGCCCGCGTGTCCGACGAAGAGCTCACCAAGTTCTTTGAGGGAATGGGCTATAAGCCGCACTTCTTTGTCGCCGGCTTTGACGACGAGAGCCGCGCAAGCATTCACGCGCGTTTTGCCGCGCTGTTCGAGCAGGTCTTCGATGAGATCTGCGACATCAAGGCCACCGCGCAGGCCCAGGCCGCCGCGGGTGAGACCGTGGTCCGTCCGGCCTGCCCCATGATTGTGTTCCGTACGCCCAAGGGTTGGACCTGCCCCAAGCAGATCGATGGCAAGAAGACCGAGGGCTCCTGGCGCGCCCATCAGGTGCCGCTGGCGAGTGCCAAGGACACCCACGAGCACTTCCGCGTGCTGCGCGAGTGGCTGCGCTCCTACAAGCCCGAGGAACTCTTTACGCCCGAGGGCCAGGTGCGCCCCGAGGTAACGGCCTTTATGCCGACCGGCGAGCTGCGCATCGGCGCCAACCCCAATGCGAACGGCGGCAAGGTGCGCCGCGAGCTCGAACTCCCCGATATTCATGCCCACGAGGTCCCCGTCGCAACTAAGGGTCATGGCTGGGGCTCCACCGAGGCAGCCCGCGTCTTTGGTGAGTACACTGCCGACGTTCTGGCCAAGAACATGGATGATTTCCGCATCTTCGGTCCCGACGAGACCGCGTCCAACCGCCTGCAGGCTGCCTACAAGGTGACCAAGAAGCAGTGGGACGCCGGCTTCTACGAGGACGAGGCCAACGACGAGCTGCTGGCCGGCTCCGGCAAGGTCGTTGAGCAGCTGTCCGAGCACCAGTGCGAGGGCTTCCTCGAGGCTTACGTGCTCACCGGCCGCTCCGGCGTGTGGAGCTCCTACGAGAGCTTTGTCCACGTGGTCGATTCCATGGTCAACCAGCACTGCAAGTGGCTCGAGGCCACCAAGCGCGAGATTCCGTGGCGTGCCCCCATCAGCGGCCTCAACATTTTGCTGTCGAGCCACGTCTGGCGTCAGGACCACAACGGCTTCTCGCACCAGGACCCGGGCTTTATCGACCTGCTGCTCAACAAGGCCAACGATACGCATATCGTGAACGCCTACTATCCGGCTGACGCCAACATGGCCCTTGCCGTGGCCGAGCGCGTTTACCAGTCCACCGACTGCGTCAATGCCATCTTCTGCGGCAAGCAGCCCGCCCCGACTTTCCAGACGGTCGATGAGGCCAAGGCGGAGCTCGCCGAGGGCGTCGCGACCTGGGAGTGGGCATCGACCGCCGACTCGCTCGCCGAGGCCGATGTCGTGGTCGCCACCTGCGGCGACGTGCCGACGCTTGAGGCTCTGGCTGCAACCGACATGCTGCGCGAGCTGGGCATCAAGGTGTGGTTCGTCAACGTGGTCGACCTGCTCAAGATCCAGAACGTCTGCGAGAACGACCAGGCCATCAGCGACGAGCGCTGGGCCGAGCTGTTCGGCTGCGGTGAGAAGCCCGTCCTCTTTGCCTTCCACGCCTATGCCGGCACGATTCGCCGCCTGATCTGGAACCGCCCCGGCCACGACGCCTTCCGCGTCCACGGCTATGAGGAGAAGGGCTCCACGACCACGCCGTTCGACATGCTGCGCCTGAACAACATGGACCGCTGGGCCCTGGCTGCCGACGTGCTGCGCATGGTCGATGCTGACAAGTTTGCCGAGCAGATCAACGAGTGGGAGGCCTTCCGCACCGAGGCCTTTGAGTTCGCTTGCGACGAAGGCTACGATCACCCGGCCTTCACCGACTGGGTCTGGCCTGACGCCGCTGCCGCAACCGCAGCCGACGGCGCGCTCTCCGCAACCCAAATGACCGCGGGCGACAACGAGTAAGTAGGCATCCGGGACGGCCTCGCGCTGGGGCCTTGCCCGGGAGGGTGACTTTGTCCGGGGAAGTGGGCTTCGCGAACTTCCCCGGACAAAGTCACCCTCCCGGGCAAGGCCCTCTCGACCGTTTCGATCTGCGGGGCTGTAAATTTTTAATGCAACGGTGACTTTGCTGATGCTGCTCTGGAGGCTGCGCATCTTTCTTTGGTCAGCTAGGATTGCATTGCCGGGGCCGGGGTGCCTGCTTTGTTTTGAGAAGTTCGCGGAGCCCACTTCTCAAAACAAAGCAGGCGCCCCGGCCCCGGCCCGTATTACCCCGCTGAGCGAGCTATAGATGCCACGCACCGACACGCTAAAGCATGAGCTTGAAATTGGTGCTATATTCAGCTTGAGTTGTTTAATGCTAGTACGGGGGGCTGATATGGGGCTGTTCAAGAAGAAAAACCCGCAGGATGCCTTTGATCCCGATGTGTTTACCATCACGGATACGATTTTGGACCCGCCGCGGTTTACGTTTTTGCCGGCTATCTACCAGGATGCCACGCGCCGCAAGTGGGCCGTACATCAGCGCGGTGCAGAGCCAAAGATTTTTGACTATGCGGACGTGCTGCAGTGCGAAGTGGCCGAAGCGGGCGATCCAGAGGCCGAGGAAGCGGTCTCAAAACAGGAATTTGCCCAGCGTATCCTGGCAAATCCCGCTAAGGCGGCAAAAATGAACGCTGCCAAGCGTAATATGTGTCTTGGTATGGGCGTTGTTGTGGCGGTTCAGACGGGAAAAGACGAGGTTTCCAAATTAGAGATTCCCGTTATGACCGACGAAGTCAAACGCGATTCAAGTCTATATAAGTCGTATCGGAATGTCGCCGAGAAGATTAAGGCCGAATTTGATGCCATGGGAGGGCTGGCCTAATTTTGGCGGCATACGTTTCTGAATGAGGAGTCTGTGCAATGGCAGGCGAATCTTATGCAATTCCCCCCAAAGATCGTGCTGTTGAGGGAGTTCTTTGGTATATCCAGCACTATCAGCTCGGCGGCGGCGATCGTCTGCCGGCCGAGCGCGTGCTGTGTGAAGAGATTGGCGTTTCGCGTACGGCGTTGCGCGCCGGTATTATGCGGCTCATTTCGTGCGGAACGCTCGAAAGCCGCCGCGGATCGGGTACGTATGTGTGTCCTCCCAAACCGCTCAATATCTTCCAGGAGACGTATAACTTTTCCGATGCCGTGCGGACTGCAGGCTTGCACCCCTCTTCTCGCTTGGTTTCCACCGAGACTCTCGAGGCGGATGAGACACTTGCCGACAAGCTTGGGGTTGCCGTAGACGCTCCTTTGCTTCGCATGCAGCGCGTTCGACTTATTGAGGGCGAGCCGGCATCAATCGAGACGGCTCACGTTAACCTGTCCCTGTGTCCATCGCTTCCCAATCACGACTATACGCAAGAAAGCCTGTACGATGTTTTGCTTCAAGAAGGCGGCGTGCGCGTGGAGCATGGGCGTGAACATGTTTCGATTTCGCGCCTGAATGCCGAAGAGGCCGAACTGCTTCAGCAGGACGAGGGGACGCCTGTTTTCTATCAGAGCTCGATTGAGTTCGATAAGGACATGCGTTTTGTGGAGCATTGTAAATCGGTGATTTTGCCTACAAAGTTCCGCTTTGCCGACAACGGTGAAAAGAACGGCATGAGGAGCGTGGCAGGTGAACAATGGCTGAAACAGTAGATGTCACCCCGGTTTATATACGCATTCGACGTCGCATTGAAGAGCGTATCGAGCGCGGAATATACCCTACGGGTTCGATGATTCCGTCCGAAAATGAGCTTGCCGAGGAGTTTGGCACGACACGCCTGACTATCCGGAGTGCCGTGGACGAGCTAGTTCGTCGCGGCCAGATTCGCCGTGTCCGCGGAAAGGGTGCCTTCGTGGCACAGAAGGTGCCCGTTACGTTTGAGCGTACGGGCGGTTTCCGTGAATCGGTCCGTGCTTCGGGCGGCGAGCCGTCCGTCCGTATTCTCGCGCGTTCCAAGCGTTATGCGGGCCCATATTATGCCGACCTGTTTGGCATCGCCGAGGACGACCTGCTCTATTCCATTCGACGCCTGAACTGCATAAACGGTAGCCCCGTATCGATTGAGACGGCGCTGATTCCCTGCCTGCTGTTCCCAACCATCGAAGATATTGACGTGTCGGTCTTCAGTTTGTACGAAACCTATGAGATGCTGGGCCGAAAGCCAGTCATGGCGCAGGAAAAGCTCGATATCGAAGCACTGGGTGCACGAGATGCCGGCCTGCTTGGACTGGAGCAGGGCGATCTTGCCTTGACACTGGAGTGCGTAAGCTTCGATGCGAGCGGCCAAGCGATCGAGTACGTCAAGTCGTTTAACCGCGGCGATGCGGGCGGCTACACCTATACGTACTAGCTGGTGTTTTGCATCACGCACGGTAACGGCCGGTCTGTTTGGGCAATTTGACCGACCGTATATACAACCTTACATGGCTCAAAATCGACCGTTCGCCGATGGGGATAAATTAATCGACAAAGAGGTATCAAAAAGCCGTAACCTGTAACTGTGATTGGTATCAAATACTAATGATTTGTTACGAGGTGAGACGATGAAGATGCTCGATTACGTTCAGCTTGCCCATGTGCGTATGGGAGAGAACCTCGAGCGTTCGTCTGAGCTGGTAGCGCAGCTCGTTGATATTTTCCAGTCCGGTTCTTTTGACGCGCTGCGCATCGTTGCTTCGGGTTCGTCGCGCCATGCTGCGGATTGCGCCCGCGATTACCTGCAAGATGCGCTGCAGATGCAGGTGTCCGTTGTGACGCCCGAGGCCTTCGTCGATTTTGAACACACCTATCCACAGCATGCGCTTAACATTGCCGTCTCGCAGAGCGGCTATTCAACCAATACGATTGCGGCGCTCGATTACATGCGCGCACACGATATGGCTGCAGTTGCGCTCACGGCAAACGTCGAGGCACCCATCAAGGAACACGCTGACATCGTTCTTGACTACGGTGTGGGCGTCGAGTCGGTGGACTTTGTGACTCTGGGCGTCGAGGTTCTCGTTGAGTACCTGGTGCTCTTTGGTATTTACGGCGGTCAGGCGCGCGGAACGATTGACGCCAAGGGCGTTGCCCAGCGTCTTGATGACCTGCGCGAGGCTATCCAGGCCAATGCCGTGATGTGCAAGACCGCCGAGGCATATGTCCAAGACCACATGCTCGAGCTTTCTGAGCACACGCCCGCTATGGTCGTCGGCAACGGCCCCAACTATGGTGTTGCCGAGGAGGCAGCGCTCAAGCTGAGCGAGACCATCAAGATTCCTGCCATGCATCACGAAGGCGAGGAGTTCGTCCACGGTCCCGAGATGCAGATAACCCCAGGCTACCTGGTGTTTATCGTCGACGATCCGCAGGGGTCGGAGCGTCTTGCGAATATCGCCGATGCGCTATCGAACGTTACGACAAAAACGGTGCTGCTCACGGCCCATCCCAAGGGTGGGGCTCACGAGGTTGTGGTGCCTCAGGTGGCTCCGCTGCTCAGCGCAATTCCCAATCTCGTGTTCTTCCAGACGATTGCGGCAATAATCGCCGAGCGTCTGAAGTCATGGGACGTTCACCCGTATCTCGATGCTGTCTCCAAGCAAATGGAGGTCAAGGCAGAGGGCTACGAAGAGTCAGTCAATGCGCTTAAGGCCAAAGCGGCTGAGTGTTACGGAATGTAAGCGGGTTTTGATGCCCGTTGGCATGGGGGATGTGGAAACAACCCCAGAAAGGAGAGACAAATGAAGGAAACCGAGAAGATCGAGATCATGCATTTCGACCAGGAGGGCTATCTCGAGGACGGCAAGGCGCTCTACGAGACCGGCAAGAAGATGACCGCGCTCGCCGACAAGGTCGCCGACGAGGGCTACGACGCCGTGTTCCTGATGGGCGTCGGCGGCACCTGGGACGAGCTCATGCAGCTCGAGTACCTCATGAACAAGTTCGGCGACCGCGACCTCGAGGTCTACCTGATCCACGCCGCCGAGTGGAACGTCTCCGGCCACAAGCGCATGACCGAGAAGTCCGTCGTGCTCACCGCCTCCGAGTCCGGCACCACCCCCGAGGTCCTCGAGGCCGTCAAGAAGATGAAGGGCATGGGCGTGCGCGTCTACGCCATGACCAAGCCCGAGGGCCCCATCGGCCAGGCTGTGGGTGCCGAGAACTGCGTCGCCATGGCCTCCGACCACGGTTCGGGCGGCTGCGAGAAGGGCTACTACCTCGCCGACTGCTTCGGCCTGCGCCTGCTCAACCGCCGCGGCTGCTTCCCCAAGTTCGACCTGTTCATCGAGCAGACCAAGGACATCTGGAAGGACATGCTCGACATCCGCAAGCGCTTCGAGCCGCGCGCCGAGGAGCTCGCCAAGAAGTACGCCCTGGCCCCCTACACCATGTTCATCGGCTCCGGCGCCCTGTGGGGCGAGACCATCCTGTTCTCGATGTGCATCCTGGAGGAGATGCAGTGGAAGCGCACCCGCTACATCACCTCGGCCGACTTCTTCCACGGCACCCTCGAGCTCGTGGAGCCGGGCGTCCCCGTGTTCCTGTTCATGGGCGAGGACGAGAACCGCAAGCTCGACGAGCGCGTCCGCGCGTTCCTGACCCGCGGCGTGACCGGCGACACCGACATCAACGTCATCGACACCGCCGAGTTCGCGATCCCCGGCCTTGACGACGAGTTCCGCGTCATCGTCTCCCCGTGGATTCTGACGGTGCTCGTGACCGACCGCCTGGCTCGCTACTACGAGACGGTCACCAAGCACAACCTCAAGTATCGTCGCTACTATCACCAGTTCGACTACTAAAGAAAACGGGTGCGGGAACGTGCCGGGCTATTGAGAGGAACACAGAATGAGACAGTACATCATCGCCAGCCATGCGCACTTCGCCACCGGCATCAAGGAGAGCGTCGAGCTGCTCTCGGGCGCTCGCGACAACGTTCACGATCTTTCAATGTTCGTCGATGACCGCATGGACGTGGCCGAGGAGGCCCAAAAACTGCTGGCGGGCATGTCTGCCGACGATGATGTCGTTGTCTGCACCGACCTCTTTGGCGGCAGCGTCAACAACGAGTTCACCAAGATCGTCCAGACACGTCCCCGCACGTACCTCGTTACCAACATGAACCTTCCTCTGCTCATCCAGCTGCTGTTCTCTGACGAGTCGGCGCCGGTTGAGGAGACGATTCGCGCCATCGTCGCTGCGGACGATACGCGCGTGAAGTTTGTCAACGACCTGTTGGTCGATGACGACGAGGAAGAAGAGTTCTAATCCGCAGCACCTACTGACACGCCGTAAGACGGCACAAGACCTTTGGGGGGTCACATTATGATTCAGCTACTTCGCGTCGACCATCGCCTGCTTCATGGCCAGGTCGCGGTCTCTTGGGTCCAGGGCCTTGGCTCCAACTGCATTTTCTGCGTGGGCGATAAGGTCGCCAACGACCCGGTGTGGAAGACGACGCTCAAGATGGGCAAGCCTGCCGGCTGCAAGCTCGTCATCAAGGATATGGCGAATGCCATCGAGGCCATTAACTCGGGTGTGACCGACAAATACAAGATGATTATCTGTGTCGCCACCATCGCTGAGGCAAAGCAGCTTGTTGAAGGCTGCCCGCAGATCAAGTCGGTCAACCTGGGCAACACCAAGCCCAAGGACGAGAAGCGCCCCGATGCTCGTCAGGTCTCTCGTCGGATCTTCCTGACTGCAGCCGAGGAGGCCGATGTGCGCGAGATGCTGAACAACGGCGTCGAGGTCGAGATCCGATCCTCTGGCCGATGACCCCAAGGTTGACTGCGCAAGCGTGCTCTAGGCGTTCAATTTCGAAGAGTCTGAGCTCTTCGTAGTGTCCTATTAGGAAAGGGGGATATATGCTTACCCAAGCAATCCTCATCGGACTTATCGCCGCATTTGGTAAGTTCGACTCCCAGCTCGGTACGCTCTATGCGTTCCGCCCCATCGTCCTGTGCCCGCTCGTGGGCCTGGTGCTGGGGGACCTGCAGTCCGGCCTCGCGATCGGCGCCAGCCTGGAGCTTCTGTTCATGGGCTCGATCTCCATCGGCGCCTACGTGCCGCCTGATGAGACGATCGGCGGCGTGCTCGCCTGCGCGTTTGCCATTCAGCTCGGTCAGGGTACCGAGGCAGCCATCGCGCTCGCTATGCCCATCGCCACGCTGTGCCTTGCCATCAAGAACATCCTCAACGCCGCCCTGCCGATTCTGGTTGACCGCGCTGATGTCTTCTCCGGCCAGGGCAACCTTAAGGGTGTCTATGCGATGCACTTCCTGATCGGTTTGACCGGTATCATCATGGCGTTCCTGCTGTGCTCGCTGTCGTTCTATCTGGGTGCTGACGCCATCCAGGGCATGCTCGACTTCATCCCGCCCTTTGTCCTTGCTGGCTTTGGCGTTGCCGCCAACATCCTGCCGGCCATGGGCTTCGCCATGCTCGGCCGCCTGGTGCTCACCAAGCAGCTCGTGCCCTTCTACTTCCTGGGCTTCCTGCTGTGCTCCTACGCCAACGTGCCCGTCCTGGGCGTCGCCCTGATCGCCATCATCATCGGCATCGACAAGTTCGACCTGCTCGGCCTGGGCGGAGCCCAGCCCCAGCTCTCCGCGGAAGGGGATGAGGACGATGACTTCTAGTCCCGAGAACAAGATCACGCGCTCCGACCTCGTCAAGAGCGCCGTCAACACCGGCGCCCTGGGCATGGAGTTCTCCTGGACCTACTACAAGCAGATGAACATCGCCTTCTGCCTGATGGTCGCCAACATGCTCAAGAAGATCTACGCCGGCCGCCCCGACGACTACGCCGAGGCCCTGCACCGCCACTGCGCGTTCTTCAACATCACCGTCCAGTTCGCCCCGTTCGTCGGCGGCATCGCGATGGCCATGGAGGAGAAGGTCGCCCGCGGCGAGATCGAGCCCGAGAGCGTCAACGACGTCAAGGCCGCCCTCATGGGCCCGCTGTCCGGCATCGGCGACTCCATCTTCCTGTCGACGCTGCGCGTGGTCGCCGCCGCGGTGGGCATCAGCCTGTGCCAGGCCGGCAACCCCTTCGGCCCCATCGCCTTCCTGCTCATCTACAACGTCCCCGGCTTCGCGCTGCGCATCTGGGGCGCCGTCAAGGGCTACGAGCTGGGCGTGGGCTTCCTGGACGAGGCCCAGAGGACCGGCCTCATGCAGAAGATCATGACCTGCGTGGGAATCGTGGGCGTCATGGTCGTGGGCGCCATGTGCAAGGACATGTTCTGGGCCAGCATCCCGGTGGCCATCGGCTCGGGCGACGACGCCCAGACCCTCCAGGACATCCTGGACGGCATCATGCCCGGCATGCTCGGCATGATCGCCTTCTGGCTGTACTACTGGCTGCTGTCCAAGAAGATCAACCCCATGGTGCTGATCGTGGCCACCATGGTCGTGGGCATCATCGGCGCGTTCTTCGGCGTGCTGGCGTAAGGGCCCGGCCTATTATCTGCCCCCAAGGGAAACGGCGACCCATTGCGGTCGCCGTTTTTTATTACCGAAAGCTAGCTGGAGGTGCTTCGTGATTCGATCTGACAATCCACCCGATAATGGCGTGAGCGGGGCGATGTATCTATTTGGCACGGCGCTCTTGTGGAGCTTTATCGGCATCCTCGTTCGCGCCAATTCGCAGTCAGCTCTTTTGATCGGTGCCGTCACGGCAATATTTATAGCGCTCTTTATCCTGCTCGTCGGCAGGCCCGTCCTCCGCGTCAGCCGTCTTATTGCCCTTGTGGCCGTCTGCAACTTCGTGACGGGCACCACGTTTAACTTTGCCAACCAGCTCACGACGGTCGGCAACGCAATCATCCTGCAGTACACCTCGATGATTTTCGTTATCGTGTATCAATCGCTCGCAACTCGCACGTTGCCCTCGCCTGCGAAGATTGCCTCCGTGGTGGTTGCTTTTACGGGTATGGGACTTTTCTTTTTAGGTGATTTGAGTGCCGAGGGCATGCTCGGTAACCTGCTTGCCGTCATTTCGGGCGCCGCCTTTGGGCTGTGTTTCTTTTTGAACTCTCGCCCCGATGCGTCGCCCATGGTGTCCTCGCTCATCTCCTGCGGTATCTCGATGCTGCCGATCGTCTATTTTGCCGGCGCCCTAGACTCCGTGAGACCATTTGAGTGGGGGCTTATGCTGGTGCATGGCCTTTTTTGCAGTGGCCTTGCGAGCGTGCTGTATGCCAAGGGGATTGCGCGCACCAACGCGTTTGCGGCCAACTTGGTCTGCATGAGCGAGGTCGTGCTCGCTCCCTGCTGGTCGGCACTCCTCTTTGGCGAGGTCTTTCACTGGAACGAATTTTTGGGCGCGGCGATTATCGTTTTGGTGATTGTAGGTAACTTGGCATCAGATGCCTTTGGCGATGGCTTTCTGGTGGTGCTTGTCCGCCATCGAAACAAGGAGCGTGCCTGATGGGATACGTTTGCCGTTTACGGGAAAAAACACCCCGCTGAACGAGTGGTATTAAATAGTGAGGACCTGCATACCTATAATTGGTATCAAATCATTTGTACCTGGCATGGGTGTTCGCAGCACACCAGGTACGCTTCGAGCCGTGTAATCGAACTTCCGGAATTGATATCAACAGCGCGCGCGACGGGAGTGACGACGGTTCGAGATTCCTTATTGGGAGGAACTATGCTTGTCCAAGCAATCCTCGTCGGCTTAGTCGGAGCGTTTGGATGCCTCGACTACCAGCTCGGCACCCTCTATGCATTCCGCCCCATCGTTCTGTGCCCGCTCGTGGGCCTGGTGCTGGGGGATCTGCAGACCGGTCTTACCGTAGGTGCAAGCCTGGAGCTGCTGTTCATGGGCTCGATCTCCATCGGCGCCTACGTGCCACCTAACGAAACCGTCGGCGGCGTGCTCGCCTGCGCGTTTGCCATTCAGCTCGGTCAGGGTACCGAGACGGCCATCGCGCTCGCTATGCCCATCGCCGTCCTTGCACTGACGATCGGCAACATTACCAGTGCCTTGTTCCCCGTGTTTGTCGACATGGCAGACAAGTTCGCCCTCAAGGGAAATCTCAAAGGCATTTACGCCGTCCATTGGGGGCTTGGAATCTGGGGCTGCGTCGAGTACTTCCTGCTGTGCGGCGGCGCATTCTACTTGGGGTCTGACGCCATCCAGGGCCTGCTCGACTTCATCCCGCCCTTCATCATCGACGGTTGCGGCGTTGCCGCCAACATCCTGCCGGCCATGGGCTTCGCCATGCTCGGCCGCCTGGTGCTCACCAAGCAGCTCGTGCCCTTCTACTTCCTGGGCTTCCTGCTGTGCTCCTACGCCAACGTGCCCGTCCTGGGCGTCGCCCTGATCGCCATCATCATCGGCATCGACAAGTTCGACCTGCTCGGCCTGGGCGGAGCCCAGCCCCAGCTCTCCGCGGAAGGGGATGAGGACGATGACTTCTAGTCCCGAGAACAAGATCACGCGCTCCGACCTCGTCAAGAGCGCCGTCAACACCGGCGCCCTGGGCATGGAGTTCTCCTGGACCTACTACAAGCAGATGAACATCGCCTTCTGCCTGATGGTCGCCAACATGCTCAAGAAGATCTACGCCGGCCGCCCCGACGACTACGCCGAGGCCCTGCACCGCCACTGCGCGTTCTTCAACATCACCGTCCAGTTCGCCCCGTTCGTCGGCGGCATCGCGATGGCCATGGAGGAGAAGGTCGCCCGCGGCGAGATCGAGCCCGAGAGCGTCAACGACGTCAAGGCCGCCCTCATGGGCCCGCTGTCCGGCATCGGCGACTCCATCTTCCTGTCGACGCTGCGCGTGGTCGCCGCCGCGGTGGGCATCAGCCTGTGCCAGGCCGGCAACCCCTTCGGCCCCATCGCCTTCCTGCTCATCTACAACGTCCCCGGCTTCGCGCTGCGCATCTGGGGCGCCGTCAAGGGCTACGAGCTGGGCGTGGGCTTCCTGGACGAGGCCCAGAGGACCGGCCTCATGCAGAAGATCATGACCTGCGTGGGAATCGTGGGCGTCATGGTCGTGGGCGCCATGTGCAAGGACATGTTCTGGGCCAGCATCCCGGTGGCCATCGGCTCGGGCGACGACGCCCAGACCCTCCAGGACATCCTGGACGGCATCATGCCCGGCATGCTCGGCATGATCGCCTTCTGGCTGTACTACTGGCTGCTGTCCAAGAAGATCAACCCCATGGTGCTGATCGTGGCCACCATGGTCGTGGGCATCATCGGCGCGTTCTTCGGCGTGCTGGCGTAAGGGCCCGGCTGCATAGATTTTCGTTGCAACCTAGAAAGGGGATGGAGCGGGCCTATGCCCTCCATCCCCTTTTTGTATAGAAGGAGTTCGTATGTTCGCGAAGGATCGCGAAGCAATGCGCCTGACGCCGGCAGAGGTCAGGCTGATTCTTATTGAGTCCCTGCAATGGTGCGCCAACAACGCGGTCTACTTTTTGGGGCTTATCGGTGCGGCCACGTATGATCTGGCTGGCACGGCCTTTTTGGTTGCTGCCATTACGCTCGTGCGCAACCTGGCGACGTCGGTGGGCAATATGGTGTCGGGATCGGTCGTCGACCGCTTTGGGCCGCGCCGGACATCGTTTGCGACGTGCATGATTACGGCTGTGCTATCGCTCGGCATTGGCTTGGCGCCGCTGTCTGTTCCCGGGCTTGTGTTTGCCGCGTGCGTCTTGGGACTTGCGGGCGGCTTTATCAACACCTGCACGCATGCGTTTCCGGGATATCTTGAGTCGACCACTGAGGGCCGTACCCGTGTGAACGGCCTCATGGTGTTCTACAGCAATATCGCCTATACCGCCGGCCCGCTGCTGGGTGGTGCCATCGTGAGCTGCTTTGCCACGCAATCGGTCTATCTGCTCATGGCAGGCATGATGGGCGTGGCTGCCGTGCTTTCTTTGGGCTGCCATGAGTGCGTTGTCCCTGCAAAAGGGGAGAAGCCAGCAGGTGGCATTCTGGGTGGTATGGCCGAGGGTGCGCGACTTACGTTTCGCGATTACGACCTGCGCCTCATCTTTATCTCGGGCTTTTTGGGCTTCTTTGCGTTTGGCGCGTTCGATTCGCTGGAGTCGCTCTTCTACCGCGATGTGCTCAACGTGGATATAGTCTGGCTGGGCTGGCTGTCCTCGGTTGTGGGCCTCACTTCCTCGGTGGGCGCGTTCGTCCTGACCAAGCTTTCTGCTCGCCATGTCAACCTGCGATTGCTGCTCGGCGCGCTCATGGCCGTGGGTATTGGGTCCATGGTGTACGTGGGCACCGATATGCTGGGGGTCGCGATAGTCGGTCAGGCGATTAACGGTCTGGCCTGGGGGTTCCTGGAACCGCTGCAGATGATCTTGATTCAGGAGCGCGCCGACATCAAATACCTGGGGCGCATTACCGGCTTTGTGCGTTTTGGCCTGATGAGCGCCGGTGTGGTGCCGCTGCTGGCGGCTCCGTTCTTGGCGGAGGCTTTGGGCGTCCAGACGGTACTGTTTGGGGCATCGACCATTATTGCGCTGGTGGGAACGCTGTTCTTTGTCACACAAGGGAGGCGCCAGAGGCATTAGCTATACATCAAATTCTAATTTAATACCACTCACCAGAGAATTTCGACCGTTCACCGAGGATCGGAGCAGATTGAAAAGTGGTATTAAAAATACATTAGGTGTATGTCTATAATTGGTATCGAAAAGAAACGCGATGTATATAGTCGCGTGCAAAACAGAAAGGACAGACCATGAAGGAAACCGAGAAGATCGAGATCATGCATTTCGACCAGGAGGGCTACCTCGAGGACGGCAAGGCGCTCTACGAGACCGGCAAGAAGATGACCGCGCTCGCCGACAAGGTCGCCGACGAGGGCTACGACGCCGTGTTCCTGATGGGCGTCGGCGGCACCTGGGACGAGCTCATGCAGCTCGAGTACCTCATGAACAAGTTCGGCGACCGCGACCTCGAGGTCTACCTGATCCACGCCGCCGAGTGGAACGTCTCCGGCCACAAGCGCATGACCGAGAAGTCCGTCGTGCTCACCGCCTCCGAGTCCGGCACCACCCCCGAGGTCCTCGAGGCCGTCAAGAAGATGAAGGGCATGGGCGTGCGCGTCTACGCCATGACCAAGCCCGAGGGCCCCATCGGCCAGGCTGTGGGCGCCGAGAACTGCGTCGCCATGGCCTCCGACCACGGTTCGGGCGGCTGCGAGAAGGGCTACTACCTCGCCGACTGCTTCGGCCTGCGCCTGCTCAACCGCCGTGGCTGCTTCCCCAAGTTCGACCTGTTCATCGAGCAGACGAAGGACGTCTGGAAGGACATGCTCGACATCCGCAAGCGCTTCGAGCCGCGCGCCGAGGAGCTCGCCAAGAAGTACGCCCTGGCCCCCTACACCATGTTCATCGGCTCCGGCGCCCTGTGGGGCGAGACGATCCTGTTCTCGATGTGCATCCTGGAGGAGATGCAGTGGAAGCGCACCCGCTACATCACCTCGGCCGACTTCTTCCACGGCACCCTCGAGCTCGTGGAGCCCGGCGTCCCCGTGTTCCTGTTCATGGGCGAGGACGAGAACCGCAAGCTCGACGAGCGCGTCCGCGCGTTCCTGACCCGCGGCGTGACCGGCGACACCGACATCAACGTCATCGACACCGCCGAGTTCGCGATCCCGGGCCTTGACGACGAGTTCCGCGTCATCGTCTCCCCGTGGATCCTGACGGTGCTCGTGACCGACCGCCTGGCCCGCTACTACGAGACGGTCACCAAGCACAACCTCAAGTATCGCCGTTACTATCACCAGTTCGATTACTAAGCTAAGAGCAAATTACGTTGGTGTAATTGGGCCTCGCTCCTATATGGAACGGGGCCTCGTTTGGGTTGGAGAGTAATAATGGGCTATCCCCAGCTTGCCGTCATGAATATCAGCCATCGTTATTTTGACCTTGAGGAATTCTTTTCTTCGGCAGCGGCCTCGGGCTACACGTGTTGCGAGCTTTGGACCGGGGCGATGCATCTGTATGTCGATTGCCATGGATACGATTCGCTCGAGCAGGTGCGGGAGCTGTCGCAGCGGTATGGGGTTCGGATTGTGGGGCTTTGTCCCGAACAGAACAACCCCAAGCCATGGAATATCGCGGCGCGCGGGAATGAAGCGCGTGCCCGCACGCTCGCGTACTTTAAGAACGTTGTGGATATCGCGGCGGAACTTGGAGCCGAGCAGGTCATGGTCTCGAGCGGCTGGGCATTTTTGAACGAGCCGATCGAGGACGCGTGGGGTCGCAGCGCCTCGATGCTGCGTGCGATTTCCGAGCATGCGGGAGAGCTCGGCGTGCGGCTGGTGCTCGAGGCCCTACAGTCGGTTGAGTCGATGATCGTGAACTCGGCGGCCGACACGAAGCGCATGATCGAGGCGGTTGATCATCCGGCACTTAAGGCGTGTCTGGATTTGGGCGCTATGGCGGTGGCGGGGGATTCCATCAACGATTATTTCGATTTGCTTGGCAATGATGTCGCCCACGTGCATTTTGTCGATGTTGCAGCAGACGGCACGACGCATCTTGCCTGGGGTGACGGCGACCGCGATATGCGCGCCGACCTGGATAGGCTGGTGGCGCGTGGCTATCGCGGAGTTGTTTCGGCCGAGACCTATGACGGGCGCTATTTCGCCGACCCCGCAGCTGCCGATGCGCAGGTAATGGCAGAGTATCGTCGTGCGATTGGCGTCTAGGTGGGGCGGGGCGCCGAGCTGGCGTTTGGCGAATTTTAGTTTGGCGCTCTCTGAGAAACGGGACGGGCTTTCCGCTTGAAGCCCAACCGGAAAGCCCGTCCCGGAATGGGCCTTCAGAATGGGATGTGCTTTCCGCATGCGGTCCCATCCGGAAAGCACATCCCATTCCAAGCCCAAATTCCGGGATGCACTTTCCGCTGAGGACCTCAACCGGAAACCGCATCCCGTTCTTGACTGCAATTCTGGGACGCAGTTTCCGCCAGAAGTCTCAACCGGAAACTGCATCCCAGTTTTTGGCTGGCGGGCGGGACGCACTTTCCCCTATGTTTCCAAATGAATACGGTGTGAGCCGAGGAGGACGATTCTCCCCGCAAACACTCTAGTATGCTAAAGTACCCAGAAGACCGGCGGAGCTATGCCGGTCTTCTGTTCTATACGAAGCACAGCATGAGGAGGCTCACCAGATGACGGCCACACCGTGGGGATTCCGGGACATATTGCCCGAGGAGGCTCAGGCGCGCGAGGAGATTGCGCTGACGGTGAAGGGCTGCTTTAGGGAGCATCATTACCTGCCGGTCGAGACGCCACTGCTCGAGGACAAGGGTTCGCTCGAGGAGGGCGGCCACATCGCGGATACGCCGTTTAAGCTTTTTGATGACGACGGCCGTCTGCTGGTGGTCCGTCCCGATAACACGCTGCCCATCGTGCGCCTGGTTTCGACCCGCATGCGCGCGGCCGACCTGCCGCTGCGCCTGCGCTATGAGGCGCCGGTGGTTCGTGAGTGCCAGCGCAATGCCGGCGGTTCGCGCCAGTTCACTCAGCTAGGCTTTGAGCTCATCGGCGCGGGCGATACCGCGGGCGACGTGGAGATTGTCTCGCTGGTCGCCGAGGCCGTGCGCGAGCTGGCACTTCCCGATGCGCGCATTATCGCAGGCAGCGTGCGTCCTTTTAAGGAATTGCTCGCGGTATGCGAGGATCGTGAGCTGGCTGCCGAGGCCCTGCGCTGCGTGCATGCCAACGACTTTGTGGGCCTCGATGCCCGCGTGGCTGCCAGCACCGAGTCCGATGCCGTCAAGGCCGCCATTAGCGAGCTGCCGCGCCTGCACGGTGGTGCCGAGGTGCTCGACCGCGTGGATGCGCTGCTGGAGGCTGCCGGCATCGTCGCGCCGCTGACGCGCGAGCTGCGTGCCCTGGTCGAGGGCCTGGCTCCCGAGGACGCCCAGGTGCTGTCCTTCGACTTCTCCATCATGAATTCTTTTGATTACTACACGGGTCTGGTCTTTAAGGCCTATGCCGGCGGCCTGCCCGATCCGGTCGGTTCGGGCGGACGCTACGACTCCATCTTTACCGGCGCGTTTGGCGACGGTATCGAGGTGCCGGCGGCGGGCTTCGCCTTTTCGCTCGAGCGTCTGGAGGCCGTGCGCACCTCGGCCGAGGACGCCGCTTCCGATGGCGACCACGCCGTGGGCCGTGGCGCCGAGGGGCCGCTGCGTATCGCCGTGCCCAAGGGCTCGCTTAAGGCCGACACGCTCGACGTGCTCGAGACCGCGGGCCTGGACGTCTCCGAGCTGCGTGACCCCGGCCGTCACCTGATCGTGCGCGGCCGCGACACGCGTGTCGGAGAGGGCGCGGTCGGCGATATCGAGTTTGTCATCGTGCGCCCCAGCGACGCGCCTGCTTTTGTGGGCTGTGGCGGTGCCGATTGCGGCATCTGCGGTTGGGATTCGCTTATCGAGGCAGACCTCAACCTGCTGCAGCTGGTCGACCTGGGCTATGGCCTGTGCACCTTTATCGAGGCGGAGCCCGCATGGCGCGCCGGTCAGGCCGAGCGCAACTATGCTCGCCGCGGGTCGCTTCGCGTGGCAACCAAGTATCCGCGCATCGCGAGTGCCTGGTATGCCGAGCGCGGCGTGAACGCCGACATCGTTTCGCTGCACGGCAACATCGAGCTGGGCCCCATCGTCGGCATGACCGATCGCATCGTGGATATTACCGCCACGGGCGCCACGCTGCGCGACAACGACCTGGTCATCACCGGTCGCATCATGGACTGCACGGCGCGTTTCTTCGTCAACCCGGGTGCCGCGCGCCTTGATCCGCGCGTACGCAATCTGGCAGATCGCCTGGCCGCGGCCGTTAAGGACAAGCATTTTGAGCCCGTCGCGGGCTCGGCACAATAGCGCGAGCGCGCACGGGCGCCCCAACGTACGGGCTGCGGGCCGATTGGCGCCGCCGCCCGGTCTCTCGTTTTTCGAACATAACCTCGACCGATAGGGGATACCGATATGAAGACCATCAAGCTTGCTCCCGGTGAGCGCCTCGTTACCAACCAGCTCAACCGCAAGGGTGTGCTGCCGCAAAACATCGTCGACGCCGCCCGCGATATCGTGGCCAACGTGCGTGCCAACGGGGATGCCGCGGTGCGCGATTACTGTCAGCGTTTTGACGGCGTTGAGCTGCAGAGCTTCCGCTTGCCGCAGGAGCAGATCGATGCCGCGCTCGAAGGCCTTGACCCGGCCTTTGTCGCCGCGCTTGAGAAGGCCGCGCGCCAGATTCGCGAGTTCCACCAGTGCGAGGTCGAGCAGAGCTGGTTTACCACGCGTGTGGACGGCACGATGCTCGGCGTTAAGGTGACCCCGCTCGCGGCGGCCGGCATCTATGTACCGGGCGGTCGCGCGCAATATCCCTCCACCGTGCTCATGAACGCCATTCCCGCCAAGGTGGCCGGCGTCAAGCGCGTGGTCATGGTGACTCCGCCGCAAAAAGATGGCTTGATCAGCCCGTATACGCTTGCGGCTGCCAAGCTCGGCGGCGTGGACGAGATCTATATGGTGGGCGGCGCCCAGGCCGTGGCCGCGCTGGCGTACGGCACCGAGACCATTCCGCGTGTCGACAAGATCACCGGCCCGGGCAACGCCTTTGTCGCCGCGGCCAAGCAGATTGTCTCGGGCGACGTGGGCATCGACATGGTCGCCGGCCCCTCCGAGGTCTGTGTGCTTGCCGACGCCACGGCCAAGCCCATGGTGGTCGCGGCCGACCTGATGGCCCAGGCCGAGCACGATCCGCTGGCGGCCTGCTATCTGGTGACCTGCGACGAGCAGTTTGCGCGCGAGGTCGAGGCTGGCATCGACATCCTGGTGGCGCAGTCGCCACGCGCCGAGATCACGCGCGCCTCGCTCGACAACGAGGGCACCATCGTGGTGGCCGCCGACATGGCTGCCGCCGTCGAAGCGGTGAACACCGTGGCGCCCGAGCACCTTGAGCTGCACTGCAAGGACGCGATGGGCCTGCTCGGCGGCATTCGCAACGCCGGCGCCATTTTTGTGGGCGCTTGGAGCTCCGAGCCGCTCGGCGATTACGTTGCCGGCCCCAATCACACACTGCCGACCGGCGGTACGGCCATGTTCTCCAACCCGCTTTCGGTGGAGGAGTTCGTCAAGCGCTCAAGTGTCATTTGCTATACGCCCGAGGGCCTGCTCTCCGACGCTCCCGCTACGCAGCGTCTGGCCGAGGCCGAGGGTCTGTGGGCGCACGCGCTTTCGGCCGCACTGCGCCGTCGCGTGCTGGAGCAGGGCGAGGATGCCGTGAGCGCCGAGTCTCTGGCCGCGGCCGACCTGACCAAGGTTGCCTGGCCGGGCGACGCCGTGGCGACGGTTGCCGAGGGCGTTGACCTGGCGGCTGCGGGCGCGGATGGCGTTGGCGCGACTGGCAAGGAGGCCTAATATGGCCGAGCTGACGCCCCGTATGAAGGGGCTCGTCCAGCCCTACTTGGCCGGTATTGAGCCCTACGATCCCAACTTTACGTCCACGCGCATCAACCTTTCGGCCAACGAGAGCACCTATCCCGCGCCGGCTGGCGTGCGCGAGGCGGTCGACGCCGCCCTGGCTGCTACACCGCTCAACCGCTATCCCGATCCCATGTCCTGTGACCTGCGCGACGAGCTTGCCGCTTGGCATGGTGTGGCGCGCGAGAATGTCTGCGTGGGTAACGGCGGTGACGAGCTGCTCTATAACTACCTGCTGGCGTTTGGCGGTGCGGGGCGGACCCTGCTCAACTGCCCGCCGTGCTTTAGCGAGTACGCGTTCTTTGCGTCGCTCTGCCAGACCGAGGTGCGCGACGTGTGGCGCGACCCCGCGACCTTTGAGCTCGACCAAGCAGCCGTGCTTGCGGCGGCGCCCGAGTGCAACCTGGCAATCGTGACCTCGCCCAATAACCCCACGGGTGACGTGGCACCGCTCGACTTTGTCGCGACGCTGTGCGATGCGTGCCCCGGCATGGTCATGGTCGACGAGGCCTACGTTGAGTTTGCTGACGATTCGTTTGGCGCGGCCACCACGGCGCAAGGCCTTATCGCCGAGCATCCCAACCTGGTGATTCTGCATACGCTGTCCAAGGCGTTTGGCGCCGCCGGCACGCGTCTGGGTTACGTGATCGCGGCGCCCGAGGTCATCGACGTGTTCGCGGCGATTCGCCAGATCTACTCGGTCAATGTGTTGAGCCAAGCGGCGGCGCTTGCCTGCGTGCGTGCCCGCGATGCGTACACGCCCGTGGTGGCGCAGGTCGCATCCGAGCGCGAGCGCGAGCTGGGCGCCCTGCGCGCGATGGCCGCCGAGGGCATGCCCGTGGAGGCATGGCCGAGCGCGGCGAACTTTGTGCTCGTGCGTACGCCGCATGCCACGCGCGTGCGCGAGCGTCTGCGCGACGAATACTCGATTTTGGTGCGCGACTTTAGCTATGCGCCGGGGCTCGCGGACTGCCTGCGCATTACTGTGGGCACGCCGCAAGAAAACGATGAGGTATTGGCTGCGTTTGCCGCGCTGGTGAAGGAGGAGATGTAGATGGGCCGTTATGCCGAGGTGACCCGCAAGACGGGGGAGACCGACATCGTCGTAAAGCTCGACCTGGACGGAACCGGTGCGTGCGATATCTCGACCGGCGTACAGTTTTTCGACCACATGCTCAACGCTTTTGGCCGCCATGGCCTGTTTGATCTGACGGTGCATGCGGTAGGCGATGTGGAAGTCGATGCGCACCATACCGTCGAGGACACGGGCATTGTGCTGGGCGAGGCGTTTTGCCGGGCGCTGGGCGACAAGGCGGGCATTACGCGCTTTGCCGACGCGGCGATCGCCATGGACGAGACGCTCGTGATGGCCGCCGTGGATATCTCGGGCCGCGGCCAGGCCTACTGCGAGTTGCCCGTGCCGACCGAGCGTGTGGGCACCTTTGATACCGAGCTGGCCGTCGAGTTCTTCTATGCCTTTGCGCGCGATGCCAAGCTCACGCTGCACGTGCGCGAGCTGGCGGGCGGCAACTCGCACCACATTATCGAGGCCGCCTTTAAGGCCGTGGGCCGCACGATGCGCCGCGCCTGCGAGCTCGATCCCCGCGTGCAGGGCATCCCCAGCACCAAGGGCTCGCTGTAACCGTCACAAGGGTAAAACCACCACGAAGGTACCTGTCCCCTTTGTGGTGGTTTTGGATGATGAGAAGTGGAGGGTCGCGTGGGCGAACCGAAGATTGTGGTGGTCGACTACCACAAGGGCAACTTGTCGAGCGTCGTGCGCGGGCTTGCGCGCGCCGGTGCCGCCGCCTGCACATCGGACGATCCGGAGCAGATCCGCAACGCCGACGGCCTGGTCATCCCGGGCGTGGGCGCGTTCTATGACGCGATCGCCTTTATGCGCCAGAGCGGCGAGGAGGTGGCCGTGCTCGATGCCGTTGCTGCCGGAACTCCGCTGCTCGGCATCTGCCTGGGCCTTCAACTGTTTTTTGAGCGCGGCAACGAGGGCGTGCCTGCGGACGAGGGTGCGGACGACGATGCCTCCGAGCAGGCCGGCGGTCCCTGGGTCGATGGCCTGGGTATTATGCGCGGCTCGTGCACGCGCTTGGAGTCGAGCCGCCTGAAGGTGCCGCACGTGGGCTGGGACCAGGTGCACATGACGCCTGCCGGCGCGGCCGATCCGCTGCTCGCCGGTTTTGCCGAGGGCGCCAACATGTATTTCACCCACAGCTACGCGGTGGCCGACGACGTCGATGACGCCGATGTGTTGGCGCGTACGCACTATACGCGGAGTTTCCCGTGCATCGTGCGTCATGGCAACGTGTGGGGCTGCCAGTTCCATCCCGAGAAATCCTCCGCGCTGGGTCAGCGCATCCTTAAGAACTTCGTCAACATCGTCGAGGAGGTTGGCCGATGATTCTGTTTCCCGCAATCGATTTGATCGGCGGCAAGGTCGTGCGCCTGGAGCGCGGCGACCGGAGCCGCTGCAAGGTATATTCCGACGACCCCGTGGCCGTTGCCCGCTCCTTTGCCGAGCAGGGCGCGAGCTGGGTGCACGTCGTCGACCTGTCCGCTGCCTTCGGCGAGGACGAGGACACATGCGCTGCCAACTCGGCGGCAATTAAGGCCATCTGCGGCGTTGACGGTCTGTCCGTGGACGTGGGCGGCGGCGTTCGCTCGCTCGCACGCATCGACGAGCTGGCCGGCTACGGTGCGCGCCGCATCGCACTAGGCACGGTGCTCGTGACCGAGCCGGGTTTTGCCGAGGTGGCAGCTCGCGGCTTTGGCGAGCTGCTGGTGGCAGATATCGCCGCGCGCGACGGCCAGGTCAAGGTGAACGGCTGGCGCGACGGCGCGGGCGTGGCGCTCGACGACGCCGTGGCGCAGCTTTCCGAGCTGGGTTTTAAGCATCTGGTGTATACCGACATCGCGCGTGATGGCATGCAGACGGGCATCGATGTGGCGGCGTATCGCCATGTGGCCGAGGTCGCGGGCTTTCCCGTCGTGGCTTCGGGCGGCATCTCGGCGCTCGACGATATCCGCGCGCTGGCCGCGGTGGGTGAGGGCGCGATTGAAGGCGCCATTACCGGCCGCGCGCTCTATGAGGGCAACTTTACGCTGGCCCAGGCGCTGGCCGCCGCCCGAGGGGAGGAGTAGCCCATGCTTACCAAGCGCGTGATTCCCTGCCTGGATGTTAAGGACGGCCGCGTGGTCAAGGGCGTCAACTTTGTGAGCCTGCGCGATGCGGGCGACCCGGTGGAATTGGCCCGTGCCTACGACCGCGAGGGTGCGGACGAGGTCGTCTTCCTGGACATTACCGCCACGAGCGACAACCGTGCGACGACTATCGAGATGGCGGCGCATGCTGCCGAGGAGCTGGCCATTCCCTATACCGTGGGCGGCGGCTTTCGCGACCTGGCGGGCATGCGCACCATGGTTGCCGCCGGTGCCGACAAGGTGTCGCTCAACTCTGCCGCCGTGCGTGACCCGTCGTTGATCAGCCAGGCCGCCGCGGCGTTTGGCAGCCAGGCCGTGGTCGTGGCGATCGATGCCAAGCGCGTGGGGCTGCCCGGAGAGCCGGGCGCCGATAAGTGGGAGGTCTTTACGGCGGGCGGCCGCAACGCTACGGGTATCGACGCGGTGGCGTGGGCCGAGGAGGCGGCTCGTCGCGGCGCCGGCGAGATCTTGCTCACCAGTATGGACCGCGACGGCACCAAGGCCGGCTTTGACCTGGCGCTCACTCGCGCCGTGGCGCGCGCGGTGCCGATTCCCGTCATCGCGAGCGGAGGCGTGGGCACACTCGAACATTTTGCCGAGGGCGTGATCGAGGGCGAAGCCGATGCCGTGCTGGCGGCGAGCGTCTTTCACTTTGGAACCTTCAGCATTCGCCAGGTGAAGGAGTATATGGCGTCGCAAGGCATCCCTGTCCGGTTGGACTTTTAGCGCTGCGGCTTGTCCAGGCACCGCATCTTGCCGCTCAAACCGTCGCTCGCGTACCAAAGTACGCGTCGCTCCTCTTTCGCGGCAACCTGCGGCACCTGGACAACCCTCGCCGACCTGTGGGGTTAACGGTAATAACTTGGGAGAAATGATGACTGAGGTAGTAGAAGCGGCGGATCTTACGTACGACGCCAAGGGGCTGATTCCTTGTGTGGTTCAGCAATATGACACTGGCGAGGTGCTTATGGTTGCTTGGATGAATGAGGAGTCGGTGGGGCTTACGCTCAAGACCGGCACCACGTGGTTTTGGAGCCGCAGCCGCCAGGAGCTCTGGAACAAGGGCGCGACGAGCGGCAACATGCAGGAGGTCAAGGAGCTCTGGGCCGACTGCGATAGCGATACGCTACTGGCCAAGGTCGATTCTCCGGGTCCGGCTTGCCATACCGGCAACCGTACTTGCTTCTTTAAGAAACTCGCGTAGGGCGGGCGCTCGACCAGGCGCTTGGCCAACCAGAAAGGATTGAACCATGGGTGTGCGCACCGCAAATGTTCAGGATGGAAATATCGGAGAGACGCTGACGGGGCTGGCCGAGGTGATTCATGGCCGTCGTGACGCGTCGCCACAGGAGAGCTATACCGCGCGTCTGCTGACCGACGTGGAGGATGAGCTGCTCAAGAAGCTTGCCGAGGAGGCGAGCGAGGTGATCATGGCCTGCAAGGATAACGACCGCGATCACATTCGCTACGAGGCCGGCGACCTGGTCTACCACCTGCTCGTGACGCTCGAGCGCTACGGTATCACCCTCGACGAGCTGGCCGGAGAACTCAACGCCCGCCGCCACTAGTCGTTTGGGACAGTCTTTGTTGGTGTGACGGGGTCATGGAAGTTGCGGTGAAATAGGGACTGTTTAAGCGCTTCATCAAGCAAAACAATCCCTATTTCACCGCAACTTATGAAGGGATGGCTAGGCGAGGGGCGTGGATTCCCATTCGCCGGTGGCGTGGGGGATGTCGAAGGTTCGATAACCGCAGTCGTAGGCGTGGGCCTGGGCCTCGCGGATGTTCCAGCAGATGTCGCAGGCGCGGTGTGCGTCCGAGCCAAAAGTGATCGGCACCTCGGCGTGGGCGAAGCAACGCAACAACCCGGTCGCGGGATAGTAGTCGTCGAGTCCCTTGCGCGGCGCGGCGGTCGAGACCTCAACGCGGCGGCCTGTGTCGTGTGCACACTCTGCCATCTGCCCCCAGAACGGCGCGGGGTCAAAGTCGGGCGCAAAGCCCTCTTTCGAAAAGCGCATGACCAGGTCGGGGTGAGCCATTACATCAAAGTTGAGCGGGCTCTCGCAGGCGCGGCACCAGTCATCGACATAGCGCTCCCACACGCCGCGTACGTCTAAGTTTTCCCAAACATGCAGGTTGGTGTCATCGTCGATCCAACCGCAAAGGGAATCGGGTGTATCAGGACGAGCGACGTCCTCCGTCCCCGCCGTGCCCGCAGCACCTGCCGCAATATCGCCTGGGTTGCCAATCCAATGCACGCTGCCCAGGAGTACGACGGCGCCCTGGGACCAGCGCTCAACCAAAGGCTCGCAGCCCTCGTACCAATCGCATTCAAAGCCATAGATAAAGCTGAGCTCCGGCGCAATCTGCGCGGCAAGCTTGCGAGCATCCTCAAAAGCCAGACGATGTGCCGGCAGGTCGCCCTCAGTAACCTGCACTTCGCAGTTGGCATCCATGCTGGCGGGCAAGGTGAGGTGGTCGGTCGAGACCATGACCCGACAGCCAGCCGCCGCGGCGGCGCGAACGTTTTCCTCAAAGGAGGCATGGCCGTCCGAAAACGAGGTGTGGGTGTGGCAATCGACCAGCGGGCAAGCAGACATGGCAGCTCCTTTGCGTCAAGCGAATCCGCTCCATTGTAATGGCGCGACCCCTGGCGCGCCGGGAACGCCACAAGTCGAAACCGACTGGAAAGGGCAGGCGGCGCGCAAGGGCTGCCGCACGACATCGACCCTGCCTCAAAACGTGTACGTCAGCCTCCAAAAGCTGCAAAAAATGACGTGTTTGGAGGCTGCCGTACACGTTTGGATAGGGGCGAGGACGATCCCGGCGCACGCCGACGTCCGCGACGGGCAAAAGTCCCGCCCATCCCATGACGCCGCCCCCACGCCGCCCGCGATGTGCTAGCGTTTGAGTGAACAAAACGAGCCCGCGCGGAAAGGAACCGGACCGTATGCAACGTGGAAGTACATCTCCACTGTCCCGCGAGACCGATGCACCCGAAACCATCGTCAAGCTGGAATGCGACATCGACGACGCGTCGCCCGAGGTACTCGCCTACGCTGCCGACCGCCTGCGCGAGGCGGGTGCGCGCGAGGTGCATTGGCTGCCCCTCTATTGCAAGAAAGGCCGCCCCAGCTGGCAGCTGCAGGTGATCTGCTCGCACGAGGATATCGAACGCCTGCAGACGATTATCTTTTTGGAAACCACGACCAACGGCATTCGTCGCCAGGTTATGGAGCGCGTTTGCCTGCCACGCCGCTTTGAGCGCGTAACGACGCCATGGGGCGAGGTGTCCGTCAAGGTGGCCACCCTGCCCGACGGCAGTGAGCGTGCGGCACCCGAGTACGAGGACTGCGCCCGCCTTGCCCGTGAGCACAACGTGCCGCTCCAGCGCGTGATGCAGGCGGCGCAAGCCGTGGCACTGCGATTTGAGTAACGCGGCCGGTGGCGACATCCTGCGCCCAGCCATATCAACCCCATTCGAAAGGATCTCCCCATGAAATACCTCATCGCCTCCGACATCCACGGCTCGGCATATTGGACCGAACGCCTTTGCGCCGCCATCGAGTCCGAGCAGCCCGATCGCATTGTGCTGCTGGGCGACCTGCTCTACCACGGCCCGCGTAACGACCTGCCGCGCGACTACGCTCCCAAGCGCGTGATTCCGCTGCTCAACGCCCTGGCCGACCGCATCATCGCGGTGCGCGGCAACTGCGATGCCGAGGTCGACCAGATGGTCCTCGACTTTCCCGTCATGGCCGACTACGCCACGCTGTTTGACGAGACCGGCCGCGAGCTGTTCCTGACGCACGGCCATGTCTTTGGCGCCGGCATGCACAACAGCGTCGACCACGCGCCCGCGCTGCCCGAGGGCTCCGCGCTCGTCTACGGTCATACGCACATCAAGGTCAACGAGGAAAGTGCCGCGCACCCGGGCCTGTGGCTCTTCAACCCCGGCAGTGTGAGCATTCCCAAGGACGGCACGCACAGCTACGGCATCTACGAGGGCGGTGCGTTCCGCCACGTGATCCTGGAGGAGGAATAACCATGGCGCAGCATATGGCTCAGCAAAATGCCGAGGGCTCGCGCGATCTGTCCACGCTGATAGACGCGTCGGCCGAGCTGCAGCATCTGGTGCAGACCATCTGGCGTCTGCGTCAGCCCGATGGCTGCCCGTGGGACCGCGAACAGACACACCGCAGCATCGGCAAGAACATGATCGAGGAGGCCTACGAGGCACTCGACTGCATCGAGGCGGACGACGCGGTTCACCTACGCGAGGAGCTGGGCGACGTGCTCATGCAGGTCGTGCTGCATGCGCAGATCGCGGCGGATGCCGGCGAGTTTACGCTGGCCGACGTGGCGCGCGATATCGACGCCAAACTCATTCGCCGTCATCCGCACGTGTTTGGCGATGTGGATGCCGACAGCTCCGACGAGGTACTCAAGATTTGGGACGAGGTTAAGCTTGCCGAGAGGGCTGCCAAGGACAAGGCCGTGGCGGCAGGCGAGGCTGCGCCCGAGGGCCTGCTCGACGGCGTGCCCACGCATCTGCCGGCGCTGATGCAGGCTCAGAAGGTGTCGCGCAAGGCGGCTGCCGTGGGCTTTGAGTGGGAGACGGTCCAGGACGTGTGGGACGAGGTCGCCGAGGAACGTGCCGAGTTTGAGGCCGAGGCCCCCGGAACGCCCGAGCGCGAAATGGAGTTTGGCGATCTGCTCTTTGCCCTGGTCAACGTCGCGCGCAAAGAGGGGATCGACGCCGAGAGCGCCCTGCGCGCCAGCACGGCAAAGTTCCGCCGCCGCTGGGCCGCGATGGAGCAGATGGCGGCCGATGCTCACGTGGATCTTGCCGAGCTTTCGACCCACGGCCTCAACGACCTGTGGGATGCCGCAAAGGCGGAGGAGTAAGACTGCTGGAACGACGGGCTGACACGCCTCATCGTTCCCGCTAAATTTTTCGAAAATCAAGTGTATCCCTCGGCTAACTTAGGGCATAATGCAAAAAGTGCGACAAGGCTAACTTATGAACCTGCGCGCCTCTACAGCGTGCAAGCCGCGTCGCCAAGCATTCAACCCGTTTCCAAGTGAGAGGGAGACAACATGAGCGATATTTTGGACGTCTACGGTCGCGAGGTACTCGACAGCCGCGGCAATCCCACCGTCGAGGTCGAGGTCGTGCTCGAGGACGGCAGCTTTGGCCGCGCAATGGTGCCTTCGGGTGCTTCGACCGGCGCCTTTGAGGCCTGCGAGCTGCGCGATGGCGACAAGGGCCGCTACCTGGGCAAGGGCGTTTCGCAGGCCGTCGAGCACGTCAGCAACGAGTGCGCTAACGCCGTCGTGGGCCTCGACGCCTTCGACCAGCGCGCTGTCGATGCCGCGCTGATTGCCGCGGACGGTACCCCCAACAAGGCCAAGCTCGGTGCCAACGCCATCCTGGGCGTGTCGCTGGCCACCGCGCGCGCCGCTGCCGAGTCGGCGGGCCTGTCGCTGTACCAGTACCTGGGTGGCGTCAACGCCCACCTGCTGCCCACACCTATGATGAACATTCTCAACGGCGGCGTGCATGCCGATAATAACGTCGACTTCCAGGAGTTCATGATCATGCCGGTGGGCGCCCCGAGCTTTGCCGAGGGCCTGCGTTGGTGCGCCGAGGTCTACCACACCCTCAAGGGCGTGCTGCACGAGGCCGGCCTGGGCGGCGGTGTGGGCGACGAGGGCGGCTTTGCCCCCAACCTTAAGACCAATGCCGAGCCGTTCGAGTACATCACCAAGGCCGTGGAGAAGGCCGGCTTTAAGCCCGGCGTCGACTTCATGTACGCCATGGACCCGGCCTCGACCGAGTTCTACAACGCCGAGACCGGTATGTACGAGCTCAAGGGCGAGGGCGTGGAGTACACGAGCGCCCAGATGGTTGATTACTGGGAGAAGCTCGTCGACACCTATCCCATCATCTCCATCGAGGACGGCATGGCCGAGGAGGACTGGGACGGCTGGGTCGAGCTCACCCGTCGCATTGGCAACAAGGTGCAGCTGGTGGGCGACGACCTGTTCGTCACCAACACCGAGCGCCTCAAGAAGGGCATCGAGCTGGGCGCCGCCAACGCGATCCTGGTCAAGGTCAACCAGATCGGTACGCTCACCGAGTCGCTCGAGGCTATCGAGACTGCCAAGGAGGCCGGCTACGCTTGCATCGTGAGCCACCGTTCCGGCGAGACCGAGGACTCCACCATCGCCGACCTGGTCGTGGGCGTCAACGCCGGCCAGATCAAGTCGGGCGCCCCGTGCCGCAGCG
Source organism: Collinsella sp. (assembly GCA_047247485.1). GTDB lineage: Bacteria > Actinomycetota > Coriobacteriia > Coriobacteriales > Coriobacteriaceae > Collinsella. The sequence goes on from JBKTTM010000006.1 coordinate 70,379, forward strand.
ACCGTATCGCCAAGTACAACCAGCTCATCCGCATCGAGGACGAGCTCGAGGGCAGCGCGCGCTACGCCGGCAAGGCCGCGTTCTACAACATTCGCTAAACGGGCGAATTTGGCGAGGGGGGAGGCTGACTCGGTTCCGCCTCGCCTTGGCAGGATGCCGCAAAGCGCTATGGGCGCTGGGCCATATGACTCAGCGCCTTTTTTTATGTCGAGCAAAGGCTGGCGAAGGCGGTGCGGGCGCTCGTGCTATAACTAGAATACTTAGCGCAAACAAACCTCAACCGCACAAGGCGCACATGGATCAGATTTACGACAACAGGTACTATTCCGCCGGTTCGCGTGAGCCGTCGCCTCGCCGTGCGCGCACGGTGCAGCTCGGTGGGTCCGCCTACGCCGGCGCCGACCGCTCCATGCAGCGCCCGACAAGTACCTCGCGCCCCAATGCTCAAGTGAATACTTCGACAGATGGACCGGTGCGCCCGGCACGTTCGACACATGCGTCGCGTCCCTCGGCCCAGACGCACGACAAATCGAGCAGGCCCTCGAGCCGTCTTTCGGGTTCGGACTTTATGCGCTACGCCAACGACAACGCGGTGATTAAGGCGATCTATGACTTTACGCATGGCTCTCTACGCCCGCTGTTTATCGGTATCGTGGTGGCTCTGGCGCTCGTGAGCCTGTATTTCCCCGTGCGCGACCTGTACGTTGCAAAACGCTCGAACGACATCTTGGCCAAGCAGGTCGAGATTCGCGAGCAATACAAAGATGAGATGAAAAAAGACACTGACAAGTGGCTCTCGGAAGAGGGCATTAAGGATCGGGCACGGGAACTGGGCATGGCGATGCCCGGCGAGAAGAGGATTGAAGTGCTGGGCTTGGACGATGATTCGGACTCGTCGTCGGCTGAAAAGAAATCGTCGAACGCCAAGAAGGCCAGCGAGGTGGCCAAGGAGATCGAAGAAGTCGGCAAGGACGCGCCGTGGTACATCCAGGCGCTCGACATGCTGTTTGGATTTAACGGCGTCGAGGGTCAGACGGTCGCGTCCAGCGGCGAGTAGGCGAGTAGCGCCCGGAGGGGAGCCCGCAATGGCAGATTGCAAACGATATAAGGTGGCGGCGATCGACCTGGGAACGGTGTCGTCGCGACTGGTGCTGGCGCAGGTCGAGGCCGGGGCGATCGTGGAATCGTCCAAGCATACCGAGATTACCGACCTGGGCGAGGGTGTGGACGCGACGGGTCGCTTTTGCGAGGCGGCGGTCGAGCGCGTGCTCGCTGCATGCCGCATGTTTGTGGACGAGGCGCGTGCCTTTGGGGCCGCGTGCATTTGCACCACATGCACGAGCGCCGCGCGCGATGCATCCAATGCCGCACTGCTGCTGGACGGCCTGCGCGAGCTGGGTCTCGAGCCGCAGGTGATTCCAGGAGAAGTCGAGGCGCGCCTGACGTTTTTTGGCGTGGCGCACGACTTTGCCGGTGAACGCATTATCGTCGCCGATTCGGGCGGCGGCTCCACGGAGCTCGCGACGGGCGTGTACGCGCCGGAGCGCGGGGTCTTTGCGCTGGAGGGAACGCGCTCGCTGGACATCGGTTGCCGTCGCGTGACCGAGCGGTTTTTCTCTGCGCTGCCGCCGTCGACGAACGAGCTTGCGGTTGCCGCCGCGTGGGCGGGCGAGCAGTTCTCCGCCTATTTTGAGGGCCTGCCCAGCGACTTTGAGCGCGCCGAGCGCCTCGTCGCGGTGGGCGGTACCGTCACCACGCTCGTGGCGCTGGTCCACGAACTGGAGCCGTACGACTCGAGCTTTGTGCACCTGCGCGAGCTTTCGATGGAGCAGATCTCGGCCGCCATCGATCGTATATCTACGCTGGATGTGGAGGGTATCGCTGCGCTGCCGGGCGTGCAGCCCAAGCGCGCGGGCGTGATTCTGGCCGGCGCCGTGGTGATTCGCGAGCTCATGCGCGCCGGTGGCTACGATGCGCTCACCGTAAGCGAGAACAGCCTACTCGCTGGCATGGCCGCCACCATCAACGAGGTTCTCGACGGCGCGACTCCCACCATCGCATGGACTCCCAGCCTCAGCGCCCTCTAAATAAGTTGCGGTGAAATACGGACTAAAATCGCCCTTTCGGGCGCCAAACAGTCCCTATTCCACCGCAACTCAACAGTCGGCACCTGGGGACAGTCCTTGCGGGGCGTCCCCACAGCGCCTATGCCAGCTTGTCGATTTGCCCAATCTCCCAAAGCGGAATATTGACGAGCATGCCCTCGTCTCTATATGCCGCCAGGGAGCTCCTCACGCAACGCTCGAGCTTGAATTTTTCGCAGGCTATTTTCAGACTCTTCGCTTTAAGGTTCTCTGCCGCCTTGACCTCAAGCGGAAGCACGGTTCCCGCATGGTCGATGGCAAAGTCGGTTTCGGCATTGCCAGAGGTAGAGGACCAATACGCGGGACTCTTGCCTTGCAGCAAGAGTTCCTGCGCGACGTATTGCTCGGTGAGCGAGCCCTTAAATTCAGTGAAAACAGCGGGCCCGTTAAGGACGATGGCCGGTGGGAGGTTGGAGAGCGCTCCGAGGATACCGGTGTCAATGCAAAATAGCTTGAAGCCCGAGAGGTCCTCGTAGCTCGAGAGCGGTGCCCTGAGGGCGGAAACGCGCGGCACCTTATGAATGATTCCGTAATCCATGAGCCACTGGAGACTCTCTTCAAAATCGCGTGCGCGCGCCCCGGGGCGAAGGGCTCCGTAGACGAACTTTTTGTTTTCCTTTGCAAGCTGGCCGGGCAGGGATTTCCAAACCAACCTCATGCGCTCGACAATGCGGGCGGGTGCATGTTTGCCAAAATCGGATTCGTAAGCCTCGATGATTTGCTGCTGAAGCCTACGGGCTTCGATGAAGTCGCGTGTCTCGGTGAAAGCGGAGACAACTTCGGGCATACCACCGACAACAAAGTATTCCTTGAGCAAGTGCTCGAGCTTTTCGGTAACGTTTGCTAGAAGGTTCATGTCTGCGGCAAGGATAGCGTCGGCGAGCGGGTTGCCGTCGACGGCACGAACGAACTCGGCAAACCCCATGGGACGCATGGTGAGCTGGTCGATTTTACCGACGGGAAATGACTCGTTTTCGCGTCGGAGCGCGAGGCCCATATAGGAACCGGCAGCCACGATGTGGTATTCGGGTGCAAGCTCGTTGAAGTACTTGAGCGAGGTGATGCCGCGTGGCGCCTCCTGGATCTCGTCGAAAACGATGAGCGTGTCCGCCGGCGTTACGGTTTGGCCGCGCAAGAGTTCTATCTGAGAGATGATACGCTTGGGGTCGAGGTCCCCATCGAACAGCGAGCGTGCGCTCGGCTCGAGCATAAAGTCAAAACGAATGACGTTTTGATATTGCTGGCTTGCGAATTCGTTAAGAAGCCAAGTCTTACCTGTCTGGCGGGCCCCCTTAAGCAAGAGAGGTTTGCGATTCGCCCTTGATTTCCAAGCGATAAGTTCACTCATAAGCTGTCGCTGCATATTGCCTCCCAACCTTTTCGGATAGTATAAGGCCATATGCGCATTTCCCTTGAAAAATGTGCGAGACAACCACGTCTTTCCATCGAAAAATGTGTAAGACAACCACGTTTTTCCATCGAAAAATGTGGGAGTACCAACTTAGAGCCCCACCGGCGTCCAAAAGAAACGAGCCCGCATCCCCGGGGGACACGAGCTCGTAAAAGCTAAATGGTAGGGGCGGTGGGACTCGAACCCACAATCCTTGCGGCGAGAGATTTTAAGTCTCCTGCGTATGCCAATTCCGCCACGCCCCCGTGAGACTAGAAGTCTAGCACAAGCCGTCCGTTACGCGTTGACGGCCATCGAGTGTTGCCCCGACTTCTCCAGGAACTCCTGGAACTTGGCTTCGTCGCCCTTGTTCTTGTACTGCAGAGCCAACAGATACTCCAAGCGGCAGCTCTTGACCTTGTCGTCACCGGCCTCCTTGAGCATGCGCTCCAGCTCGGGAATGTCGTTGTGGCGCTTGAGGATCATCGTGTCGTACATCAGTTGGCATTCGTGTGCGACTGCCTCGGCCTGGCCGCCCTCAAAGCCTTTGATCTCGTGCAGCAGCTCCTTGGACTTTTTGCGGTCCTCCTGGCCAACGTAGTAGTTAAAGGCCTTAATTACCAGGTCGACACGCTGCATCTTGGGGAGGTTGAGTCCCAGCAGCAGGTCGAACATCTCGTCGGCGCGCTTATGGTCCTCGCGCAGCAGATAGGAGTTCAGGCGCAGGTAGTCGCGGTTATAGCGCGGGTACAGCATGCTGGTGAGTTTGGCGTCGAGCAAACGATCGAACTCGTCCCACTGCTTGGCAGCCATAAGCTGCTGCAAGCGCTTGAACGTGGTGCGTTTTTTGACGCTAAAGAACACCGACACGGCGATGCAGATGATAACGACGGCGGTCCAGAGGGTGCGGGAATCGGGCATATTGGGGTCCTTAGTCGCTCATAAAGCGAGCGGTATGACAACACGTACTAGATGTATTATACGCAGCGCGCAAGCAAACTAGCATAAAAGCTCATCGAGGCTGAGTGCCATCGCTCGCTGCGGTACACTTACCTAAAGTAAACCATGAAGGGAGACATTACCTATGAAGAAGATCGTTTTGGCTTGCGGTGCTGGCGCTGCTACTTCCACGCTCGTTGCCCAGAAGGTCGCCACCTTGCTCGACGCCAACGGTTACGCCGACAAGTACGAGATCGTGCAGTGCGCCATCTCCGAGGCCAAGGACTACTGCGACGAGGGCGCTGACCTGCTGATCGCCACCACCGTTGCCCCCGAAGGCCTCACCTGCCCGTACGTGAGCGGCGTGCCCTTCATGACCGGCATGAACCGCGTCGCTGCCGAGAAGGCCGTTCTCGACGTCATGGCTCAGTAGGCACTGCCTGTATGAGTGAGCAGAACGCCAACCCGGTCGAGCTCTTTGGCATGCGCGTTGCCCATGTGGGCATTAACGCCGCCGACCCGGCAGACGCCCTGGAGATCGCGGAGCTGTTCTCGACGATGATGGGCCTGCCCGTCATCGAGACCCCCGTTTCGTACTTTAATGATTCGCTGGTCGAGATCATGAAGCAGAACGGTCGTGGCACCAAGGGCCACATCGGCTTTGCCGTTAACGACATCGATGCAGCTGAGAAGTGGTTTGCCGAGCGCGGGCTCGAGGTCAACGAGGAGTCGCGCGCGCTGCTGCCCGACGGTGGTACCAAGCTCGTGTACTTTAAGCGCGAGTTCGCCGGTTTCGCCGTGCACCTGTGCCGCGAATAGCGCACAAGCTGCCATAGCTAGCAAAAAGGGATAGGGCCGCGTGGCCCTATCCCTTTATTTATGCCGAGGGGCTTCCTAGCGCGGCAGGCGAATCGTAAAGCGGCTGCCGACGCCCTCGACTGAGGTCACGCCAATGACACCGCCATGGCTATCGACGATCCACTTGGCAATGGCGAGCCCCAGGCCCGAACCCTGCGCGCCGGCATCGCGCGCGTTGTCGGCACGGTAGAACCGCTCGAACGCGTGAGCTGCGGATTCCTGGTTCATGCCGATGCCCTCGTCCTCAACGCTTATGTCGATCGTGCCCGCGCCCGCATCCGACGCTACGCCAAACGAGATGGGCGTGCCCGCGTCCGAATACTTGGCGGCGTTTTGCACGATCACGCGAAGAGCCTGCTTCACGAGCGCCACGTCAACGGGCGCGTCGCAGCGTGGGTCGCTGACAAGCGCAGCGTCAAAGGCCAGCCGATACGTGTGCTCGGTATCGATCATCTGCGATTCCTCGCATACCTCGCCGACCAGTGCGGCCAGGTTGGTATTCGCGCGCCGCAGGACCGTGCGCCCGGCATCGCCGCGCGCCAAAAACAGCAGCTGCTCCACGAGCTCTTGCATGTGCTCGCTTTCGGCCTTGAGGGACGCGATGGATTCTGCCAGCACGTCCGGGTCGTCTTTGCCCCAGCGGTCGAGCATGTTTACGTAGCCCTGAATCACCGCGATGGGCGTGCGCAGCTCGTGGCTCGCATCGTTGACAAAGCGCATCTGCTGCAGCTTGGCCTCTTGCATCTGGCGCAGTAGGCGGTTGAGTGCGACCTCGATGCTCGCCAGGTCGGCGTCGCCGGTGGTGACGCTCGGCGAGTCGACGCTTGCGCGCGCGATGGCCTGCTCCAGTGTTTCCATTTTGCCGCCGGAGAGCTGCATGCGACCGAGTTCGTCCACGCGCAGGGCCAGATCGTTGAGAGGCGCCATGGTGCGGCGTACGCGCCTCGCGCCGCCGAGCATGTTGAGTACGCTGATGACCTGCCAACCCACAACGGCAAGGTAGAGAGGCCATAACGTGACGAGGTCCTGTGCGAGGGGGAAAGTCTTGGTGGTACGCGCAAACTCGACGGTATAAGTGAGCGTTGTCAGGTCCCAGCCGCGCGCGGGCTTCAGCGACATGCCGCGAACGGTGGCGCTGGGGATCCATCCTGCGGTAAACGCGCCGTCGGGCAGCGTCTGGTTGTATCCATAGACGAGGATCGCCGCCGCAATAACCAACAGCAACAGATCGAGCCAGACGTAGCTCATCAAGCGACGCCACATATAGCTCCAGTTGATGGCGCGGGCGATGGATGTGACGCGCTTGGCCTCGGCGTTACGCACGGCAGACATAGCCCACCCCGCGCACGGTTTGGATGATTCGGGCGCCGCCGGCGTCTTCGATCTTGGCACGCAGGTGCGCGATGTGCACGTCGACGTTGTTGGTGTCGCCCACGTATTCGTAGCCCAGCGCCTCGTGCGCGATGCGCTCGCGCGTGAGCACGGTCTCGGCATGCTCCATAAGCAGGGCGAGGACGTCGAACTCGCGGGCCGTGAGCGCGATGGGCGAGCCGCCGACCGTGACTTCGCGGCGGTCGGAATCGAGCACAACCGATCCCACGGTGAGCGTAGCGGGGGAGGGCGAGGCGGAAGCCTGGGCCGAGTCGCTGACCGGGGGTATCGCACCGGCGCCGACGCCCGCACCGGCCGCCATGCCCGTCCCGGCGCCGGCGCCGCCAACGCCCGAAGCCGCCCGCACGGCCTCCGAGCGCTTCAACGCCACGCGGATCCGTGCGAACAGCTCCTCAATCGCAAACGGCTTGGTCAGGTAATCGTCGGCACCGGCATCGAGCCCGGCCACCTTGTCCATCACGGCATCGCGCGCGGTGACCATGATCACCGGCACATCCTTGTGCTTGCGTACGCGCCGCAGCACTTCCATGCCGTTGAGCTGCGGCAACAGCACATCGAGCAGAATCAAATCGTAGTCGCGTTCCAGCGCCAGGTCCACGGCGGTGCGGCCGTCGGCGGCATGTTCCACCTGGTAGCCCTCGTGCTCCAGCTCGAGCGTCACAAAGCGGGCGATTTTCTCCTCGTCCTCTACGATCAGGATCCGTGCCATGCGTGCCCCCGTCTGCGATTACTTGTCGTCGTTCAGATTTTGCTTGATGTCGTCCGCGGCATCGGCAGCGTGATTCATAAGGTTGTTGATGCTGCCGGGCACGTCGCCGTCGCTGTCGATGCGGTAGCGCATGCCAAAGAACAGACCAATCAGCATCAGCCATATCGTGGCGCCCCAGGCAAACAGGGCGACGATGGGAATCAGGATGGGGATGTTGAGGATGATCGCATCGCGGCGCGTGGCGATAAACTTGGTGTCCAGGCTCAGGCGGAAGAGCTTTTTGAGGTACTCCCACACACTGTCCATCTTCTTGGAGAAGTCGGTCTTTTCGCTCGACTTTTCGTAGGCTGCCTGCGCGGCGACCATCTCGGCCGAGGGCTCATCGGCTGGCGCGGACTCGGTGGCGGCGTGCGCCGACGTGGTCTGGGTCTTGCCCTGCGACTCGAGCCAAATGATGGCGTCCAAAACGTTGCCGTCGGCGGCGTCGAGCGCGGCCTTGGCATCGGTGTAGCTCACATTGCACTTGGTGCGGATGGTTTCAACTTTTTCGAGGTCGTCCATGACCTGTCCTTTCGTTCGATGGGCGCGACGCTGGGCGATTTGCCCGGGCGCGAGCGTTGCGTTCGGCGGCCTGCGTGGCGCCGCCTCGCCCTTGGTCGAACTCTATAGTGCAGGTTATAGATTAAGCGATTCTTGAGCCAAGATTAATGTTGGATGAGTTTTTGGGTGGCAGTAGGGAAGAGAGAGGTGTCCTTCTGGGTAGCTAGCAGCGAGGTCTAATACTTTTCCGAGAAGTGAACGAGTGAAAACGGACCCCCGGAGCATCGACACTTTCCGGTTGCCGTTTCCTGCGGTTTTAATGCCAGAATTCTGCGATTTCACCGCCGAAAAATGTGGATGCTTCAGGGGTCCAAAAACAGCCGTTCACTTCGCGGAAAAGTATTAGACCTCGATAGCGGGGGATGTGGTGCCGGTGCAAAACGGCGTCAAAGGTTGGTCGAGCAGGCGGTTTCTCCATTGATGTCCGCACGACATGTGACACTTACCCTGCCGTCCGGCTCTGCCGCGGCGGCACGTACCTGAACAACGATCCTCTAAGGAGTTCAATATCGATGAGTGACAACACCAAGCACCTCGCAAAGAAGTGCGTCAAGGACGCGGGGCCGTGTCTTGCGCTGTGCGTGGCCGGCGCAGCGGTCGCGCTGCTGGCTGTTCTGGGGCCATTCGACGTGCTCCGAAGTGCCAGTTCTCTGCACGTTTGCATGGCCTTTGCCGGCGCCATGATGACCGGCGGCGTGCTCGATCTGATTTTTTGGGTGCTCGACCCGTTTGGATGGAAGAACGAGGGGTAGGTCCTAAAGGATGGAAGGGCTGGAACGGTTGGCTTAGTGATCGTGCAGAATGTGGGCTAGCGACTTACAGGGAAGTGGTAATCCGATGACGGTCTATGTGACGGGCGATATTCACGGCGGCCTCGACATGCAAAAGCTGCGCGATTGGGATCTTGGGGAAAGCCTGACGAGCGACGACTATCTCATCATTGCCGGCGACTTTGGCTTTCCGTGGGATTTCTCTGCCGAGGAGTGCGCCGATATCGCTTGGTTGGAGTCGCGCCCCTATACCGTGCTGTTCGTCGACGGCAACCACGAACGTTTCGATCACTGGGCGGAGCGACCCATGGAGTTGTGGCACGGTGGGCTGACGCAGCGCCTGTCGGATACCTCTCCCATACGGCGCCTGACGCGCGGCGAGGTTTTTAAACTCGACGGCTCAACGATCTTTACCATGGGCGGTGCCACGAGCGTGGACAAGGAATACCGCATTCCGTATTCCAGCTGGTGGCCACAGGAGCTGCCGGACGAGCGCAACTTTGAGGAGGCACGGACAAAGCTCGACAGCGTGGGCTGGAAGGTCGACTACGTAATCACCCACACCTGCTCTACGCACATGCTTTCGCCCACGCTCTATCCGGCGCCCGGCTGGGATTGCCCCGGCGTTGATCGACTTACGGCGTTTTTCGATGAGCTGGAAGATCGCTTGGACTACAAGCGCTGGTACTACGGCCATTTTCATCGGGATGCCAACCCGGCCGAGCGCCACACCGTGCTCTACGACTGTATCGTTCGCTTGGGTGATGAACTCCAGCCCTGGGATGTTGCGTAGCGGCAAGACGTTTGGCTACTCGGCCGTTATGGTGATGTTTTTCCGGTGCGCGTGGATAACATCCCAGCTAAAGTGCTCGACCAATTGCTCGGCGGTGCGCGGCGTGGTGTCCGGCGCGATGCCTGTTTGCCCGGCGAGCCAGCCCAGCAGTGCCTCGGGCGTGCCAAAGCGTGCGCGTAGCTCGCCCAGGTCCAGGTCGCGATCGCGCTTGGAAAGGCGGCGGCCGTCCGGCGACATGAGCAGCGGAATATGTGCGTAGTGCGGCGTGGGAAGTCCCAGCAGATGCTGCAGATAGATCTGGCGCGGCGTAGAGCCCAGCAGGTCGCATCCGCGCACGACCTCGGTGACGCCCATGTCAGCGTCGTCGACCACCACGGCTAGCTGATAGGCAAAAACGCCGTCGCTGCGGCGCACCAAAAAGTCGCCGCACTCGGTGGCGAGTGCTTCGCATTGGGCGCCGTACGTGCGGTCCACGAATTCGATTACATCGTCTGCGAGGTCGTCGACGGTGGGCACGCGCAGGCGCGTGGCCGGAGCACGCAGAACGCTGCGGCGGGCAACCTCCTCGGCAGAAAGGCCTCGGCAGGCGCCGCGGTAGATGGGCGTGCCGTCGCTGGCGTGCGGCGCGCTCGCAGCGTGGAGCTCGGCACGCGTGCAAAAACAGGGGTAGGTGAGGCTGGCGTCTTGCAGCTGGCGCAAAGCGCTCTCGTACAGGTCGAGGCGATCGTGCTGGTAGTAGGGGCCTTCGTCCCACTCGAGTCCCAGCCAAGCCAGGTCGTCAATCAGTTGAGCGGCAAGTTCCGGGCGCTTGCAGCGATCGTCCAGGTCCTCGATGCGCAACACGATGCTGCCGCCCTGGTTGCGGGCCGAAAGCCACGCGCACAGGCAGCTGAACACGTTGCCCAGGTGCATGCGGCCCGAGGGCGACGGGGCAAAACGGCCCACGACAGGTGCGGGAACGGAGGTGGGCGGCGTCGTTGGCGCGTCCGCGGCGGGCGTAGCTATGTTGCGTGCTTTGATATCCATGCGGACGAGTATAGCGCGGGGTGCGATGGGGAGGCGTCACTGTGGTCCGCAAGTTGGCCGCGCTGCGCATTGCACGCGGCTGGTTTGCGGCTCAAGGTCTCGATTGCTGCGCACTGACTTAGCCTCACAAACGACAGAAACCCCGGCAGCTCTTCGCAACTGCCGGGGTTTCCACGGAAAAGGGGGACATGATCCTCGAGCGAACGGGAAAGGGGCAACCGTTTTCGCTCAACTGCTTTATGCCCCTCGACTGGCGGCTCAATCAGCGCATGCCGCGCCCACACAAAGCCGCTACACCTGTGGCGGAGCTGTGAAGTGATATCTATTGTTGGCGCGGGATTCGGCCAAAGAGCGTCCTAAACGACAAATTTGCTGCTGTCCGTCGGTTCAACCCAATGATCCGTTTTCCTCCGTCCCCAATAGATCATTTTCTAGGTGCCGGTCGAGGGTGGGACTTTTGTCCCATTTGACGTTCCGTTGGCCCAGATATTCGTCATGTGTGCCCGCAAACGTGGGACAATGGCGATGTTGGTTTTACAGACAAAGGATGTGCCTATGAACGCCCCCGTTGCCAATACTTGTCGGCAGCGCTGCCTGTTTGCGCGATTCGCTTCCGTCTGCGTGCTCGTCGCGCTTGCGTTGCTGCTGCTGCCTGTCGTCGCGCACGCCGACGGCTACTCCATGACCCAAACCTATATCGGCGCCACGGTTGAGGCCGATGGTTCGCTGACCGTTGTCGAGGGACGCCAGTTTGATTTCGATGACGATATCAACGGCGTGTTTTGGGAGATCAATACAGGCACCAACCAGCAGGGCGGCGCGGCGGGCGTCGATGTGCTGAGCGTCGAGGAAGACGACACCGCGTTTAACAAGGTCGACAGCGCAAACAAAGGCGACGACGGCGTTTACACGGTTGAGCAGTCCGACGGCGGCGTAAGAATCAAGGTTTTTAGCCCCCACGAGAGCGGCGACAGCGCGATCTATTACGTGAGCTACACCATGACCGGTGCGGTCATGAACTGGGCCGATACCGCTGAGCTCTACTGGAAATTTGTAGGTGACGGCTGGTCCGCGGATTCCGACGATGTCGAGATGGAAGTGTACTTCGCAAATGCCGCTGCCGGGACGGCGGCCGTCAAGGGCGATAACTTCCGCGCATGGGGCCACGGCCCGCTGACGGGCGACGTATCGCTCGATGCGGACGAACCCATGGTCACCTATACCATTCCCTGCGTGCATCAGGGCGAATTCGCCGAGGCGCGCATCGCCTTCCCCAGCGACTGGGTGCCATGGCTTTCCGCTTCAAGTGAGGAGCGCATGCCGACAATCCTGAGCGAGGAGAAGGCGTGGGCCGACGAAGCTAACGCCCGCCGCGCTCACGCTCGCGTGATTTCCAATGCGCTTGCCGTGTTAAGTGTTGTCGCGGCGGTGGCCTTTACCGGCACAATCGTTGTGCTCAAGCTGCGCCGCCGCAAGCCCAAGCCGCTTTTCCAGGACGAATATTTCCGTGATGTGCCTTCGGCCGACCATCCCGCCGTACTTTCGGCCCTCATGAGCTGGAACGAGGTGCCCGATCAGGCATATATCGCCACGCTCATGAAGCTCACTGACGACCGTGTGATCAAGCTGGAGCAGGCGACCGTGACCAAGGCCAAGAAGGGTCTGCTGGGGCGCGAAAAAGAAGAGCAGACGTATCGCGTGACGGTGAGTGACGCGGGCTGGAAGTCGGCCAAGGGCATTGACCACATGGTGCTTAAGGTCTTCTTTGCCGGCGCTAAGCCCGACGAGAACGGTGATCGTTCGCGCACGTTTGACGAGCTGCAGCACTACGTCAAGCAGCACGCTACGCCCGTGGGCGACAAGCTCGAGGACTATCAGAACACCGTTAAGGGCAAGCTGGCCGATAGCGAGTACGTTGCCTCGGACGGCATCGTTGCAATGGTGTTTTGCCTGGTTCTCGGTATTCTGATCGCCTTTGTTCCCATGGGATCCATTTTCTTTACCGACGGCGCACAGGCGAACATTATCGCCGCGCTTATCTCGGTGCCGATTGTGCTGGTGGGTATTGGCGGGGGCCTTACGTTCCGCCGCTTTACGCCGGAGGGCGCCGAGGTGGCGGCGCGCTGCAAGGCGCTTAAGCATTGGCTCGAGGACTTCACGCGCCTAAAGGAAGCCGTCCCCGGCGATCTGGTCCTGTGGAATAAACTTCTGGTGATGGGCGTGGCGCTGGGCGTTTCGAAGGAAGTCCTGCGTCAGCTTGCCGAGGCCGTTCCTCCCGAGGTGCGCGAGGCCGACGGTTTCTACGACAATTACCCCTGCTACTGGTGGTACTACCATCATTACGGTATCGATTCGCCGCTCGATTCATTTAACGATGTGTATCACGAGAGCATCCGTGAGCTGGCTTCGAGTTCCGATAGCTCGAGCGGCGGCGGAGGCGGCGGCTTCTCGGGCGGCGGCGGAGGCGGCGTCGGCGGAGGCGGCGGCGGAACGTTCTAGCGGTCGTAAGCTATGGGATGGGTTTTTCTCGACAGCCGTCGGGGAAAGTCCATCCCCTTTTTTGCGCTACCTACGAAGACTGTCCCCAGCGACTAGTCATTTAAGACTGTCCCCAACGACTAGGTATGGCTGCTGGGCCTAGACGGTTAGGTCCAGTTCGTAGAGGAAGCTTTCGCGCGGCATGGCGTGGCGGCGTTCCTCGCGGTTAGCGCGGTGCGTGGCGGTGCGCTTAAAGCCGTGCAGCTCGTAGAACTTCCACGAGCAGTTGGAGTCGGTGTACAGGTGCGCGCTGGTCGCCCCGCACGAGGACAGATGCGAGATAGCGGCGTCGAGCAGCACCGTGCCAACGCCCAGGCCGTGGACATCGCGATCCACGGCAAGCAGTGTGACCTCGTTGTCGTGTGGCAACGGGCTGCTCTCGAGCAGGCGGTTGTTGGTTCGGATGGTTGTGCGCACAAACGAGAGATACTCGGCGCACGACTCGGGTTCCAGTTCGCGCATCTGCGAAAGCAGTGCACGCTCGGTATCCATCCAATGTTCGTTGACGCTAGCGCCGGAGCTCTGTCCTGCGTGTGCAAGTGCAATGCCGCGCGCCTGACCGTCGATTACGGCAACCTGCGAAAACGTCGATGAAGAAAGGCAGTAGGCAAGATCGCACGCGGCTTCGAGGCGGTTGTACTCATCGTTATCCGAGTTGTTGTGCCAAAGCTGCTGCAAGATCAGCGCGATGGCGTCGAAATCTTCGGTATCAAACGGTCGGTAGAGAACCCGCGAGACCATGGTGCCTCTTTCTATTGCGGATGCATATCGAGCACAGTTCTACCACGCCATTGGCATCTAATTATGGTGCCCCTGTGTTCCATCAACTCACCGTGCCCAGTTGCGCTTCTGCAACCCCCGCTCGAAGCTTTTTCTGCACAGCCGTGCGTTGCGGGGTGCATCGTCGCGCTCGATGCGCTACATTGAATCAGTATTTTCAATGCCGCTGCGCGAGCGCTGCAGATCGACGTATCACCGACTCACAGAGCACGGCGGCGTACCAGACAGGAGGACTGCATGGGATCTGATGTGAAGATCGCACGCGCGTTGATCTCGGTTACCGATAAGACGGGCGTCGTCGATTTCGCACGGACGCTGGTTGACGACTTTGGCGTCGAGATCGTCTCTACGGGCGGCACGGCTCGTGCCATCGAGGACGCGGGCGTTCCCGTAACCCCCATCGAGGAGTTCACGGGCTATCCCGAGATGATGGACGGCCGCGTCAAGACGCTGCATCCCAAGGTTCACGGCGCACTGCTTGCCCGTCGCGATTCCGAGCAGCACATGCAGGAGGCCGCTCAGCACGGCATTAAGCTGATCGACCTGGTCGTCGTCAACCTGTACGAGTTCGAGAAGACCGTCGCCAACCCCGAAGTCACCTTCGCGGATGCCATCGAGCACATCGACATCGGTGGCCCCTCCATGCTGCGCTCTGCCGCTAAGAACGCCGCGAGCGTTACCGTCATTTCCGACCCGGCCGACTACGACGCCGTCCTGGCCGAGATGCGCGAGACCGGTGGCTGCACCACGCTTTCCACCCGTCGTCGCCTGCAGGTGAAGGTCTACCAGACCACCGCTGCCTACGACACGGCCATTTCCCGTTGGCTTGCCGCCCAGGCAAGCGACGTGGCGGACACCTCTGCCAAGTTCGAGATCTCGCTGGAGAAGGTCGACGACCTGCGCTATGGCGAGAATCCTCAGCAGAAGGCTACGGTCTACCGCTTTGCCGAGGGCTGCGAGAACACCGCGAGCTCGCAGTTCCCGCTCGTGGGCTCCGAGCAGATCCAGGGCAAGCCGCTCAGCTACAACAACTATCTGGATGCCGATGCCGCCTGGAACCTGGTCCGC
Organism: Collinsella sp.; assembly: GCA_047247485.1. Lineage (GTDB taxonomy): Bacteria > Actinomycetota > Coriobacteriia > Coriobacteriales > Coriobacteriaceae > Collinsella. Next base: position 85,386 of record JBKTTM010000006.1, read on the forward strand.
GAGTTCGACGAGCCGGCCTGCGTGATCCTCAAGCACCAGAACCCCTGCGGTTCCGCCGTTGCCGAGGACATCACGGCCGCCTACGACCGCGCCTTCGCCTGCGATCCCAAGAGCGCCTTTGGCGGCATCATCGCCTGCAACCGCGAGGTTCCCTTTGATCTGGTTGAGCACTTCGCCGATCAGAACAAGCAGTTCGTCGAGGTCATCATCGCCCCGAGCTACACCGCCGAGGCACTCGAGCGCATGGCTAAGCGCCCCAACCTGCGCGTGCTGGCCACCGGCGGCGTGGACCACGGCGCCCAGGTTGAGCTGCGCTCCGTCGACGGCGGCATGCTGGTGCAGGAGGTCGACCACGTGACCGAGGACCCCGCGACCTTTACGTTCCCCACCGACCGCAAGCCCACCGACGCCGAGATGGCCGAGCTCGAGTTTGCCTGGAAGGTCTGCAAGGGCGTTAAGTCCAACGCCATCCTGGTCTCCAAGGGCAAGGCCGGCATTGGCATGGGTCCCGGTCAGCCCAACCGCGTGGATTCTGCGCTGCTGGCCTGCGAGCGTGCCGAGGACTTCTGCGAGCGCGAGGGCGTGGAGAAGGGCGGCTTTGCCTGCGCAAGCGACGCGTTCTTCCCGTTCCGCGACAACGTCGACGTGCTTGCCAAGCATGGTGTGACCTGCATCATTCAGCCCGGCGGCTCCAAGCGCGACGACGAAAGCATTCAGGCCTGCAACGAACACAATATCGCTATGGTCTTCACCGGTGCCAGGCATTTCCGTCACTAAGTTTCGCCCCGGGACAAAATAATCTCCGCAAAAGACGGTCGCTCCGTTTGGAGGGCCGTCTTTTTGGTATAAGAGGACGGAATGACTAACACGAAAGGTACAACCATGCCCCAGATTGATGATGCCGAGCTGTTTGGCAATGCCGAGGATCAGCGTGCGTACGAGGATTTTTGCGCCAATCAGGAGGCGGTCGAGAAGTTTACGCTCGACAAGCCCGCGCTTATCTGCCGCTGGCGCATGTCCAACAAAAAGGTGCCCATGCTCAACCGCCACATCCGTGCGCTGTCCGAGCGCCTGGTGCAGGGCGAGCCGCTTACCAACAACATGCTCAGCTGGGCCAAACAGCACGTTGAGTGGTCGCTTGCCGAGGGCGATTACACCGCGCACGACGGCGTGCTCATGCTGGTGATCGACGTCAACGGCAATGCCGCCATGACGGTGGGGGAGTACGAGCCGCTGGCCGATACGTCGGCCAAGGCGCTGCGTGCCCGTTCTGCCGAGGCTCGCTCCGAAGCCGACGAGACCGGCGTGGCGCCCGAGCTGCTCGCCGCCGTCAACAATGGCGAGCTTGCCTTTGTGGCGCCGGCGGACGAGTTCCTGTGCGGCACGGCGACGCTCATTGAGCAGCTGGCCCAGACCAAGGGCATCCCAGTCACGCGCGTAGACATTCCCGCGCAGCTCAAGGGTGCCTTGTTCCTGGTGAGCGACGAGCACGGCGTGGTCCCCGCAACCGAGACGGACGCCGCGGAGGCCGACGCCGCCACGGTCGCCTTCTTCGCCGACGGCTACGAAAAGCTTCGCGCCCGCCGCTAAATGATGTTTCTGGGACGGGGATTAAAAACTCATTTAATTCCCGTGCCCGTTGCGAGCGAGGGGCAAGCCCCTGCCGCTCGCGAACAGTTCTGTCACCTTGGTGACGCGCAAGGCGCGCACCTGCGGCTCCGCAGCCATAATGGTGGCAAGACAACCAAGGGGGGAGCGGAATCCATGGCGCTGATCTATGTCGTTGAGGACGACGAGCCCATTCGTCGTGAGCTTGTCGACATTCTTGCCCGCGCCGGGTTTGAAATCGAGGCCTGCGAATCGTTCGAGCACGTCTCGCGCGATATTCTCGCCGCCGCTCCCGACTTGGTGCTGCTCGACCTCACGCTCCCTGTCAAAGACGGCCAGCACATCTGCCATGAGGTTCGCCGCGAATCCGAGGTTCCCATCATCGTCCTCACGTCGCGCACGACCGAGATTGACGAGGTCATGGCCATGACGCTCGGCGCGGACGACTTTGTTTCCAAGCCCTACAGCGCCCGTGTGCTCGTGGCGCGCATCAACGCACTACTGCGTCGCACCGCGGCGGCGGGCGAGCGCAGCACGCTCGTCCACAAGGGACTGGAGCTCGACCTCGCACGCTCCATGGTCACCAACACGCAAACGGGCACCAGCACCGAGCTCACCAAAAACGAGCTGCGTATCCTCTCGTTGCTTCTGAGCCGCGCGGGCAAGATCGTCTCGCGCTCGGCCATCATGCAGGACCTGTGGGACTCCGATGCCTTCGTGGACGACAATACGCTCACCGTCAACATCAACCGCCTGCGTACCACGCTCGAAAAAATCGGCATCAAGGGGTATTTGACGACGCATCGCGGCCAAGGCTATTCGGTCTAGGGGCCGGCTATGTCGTTTGGCAAGTTCTTTAAAGATGCGCTGCTTCCCGTCGCCGTGTGGACGTGCGGCGTGCTGCTGAGCTGCTTTGTGCTGACGGTCGCCGGTGCTTCGACATCTATTGTGGTCGTGGCGGTCGGCGTGTCCTTTATCTTTGGTATGCTCGGCATCGTGGTCGAGTACGCGCGCCGTCGCCGTTTTCTGCGTCAGCTGGAGCGTGCGGCCGAGGAGCTCGAGAGTCCCGCATGGGTGCAGGAGATGGTGCAATGCCCGACCTATGCCGAGGGCGAGCTCGAGTACGAGGTCTTGCGTCGCGTGGGCAAAGCTGCTTGCGACGAGGTTGCCGAAGGCCGGCGTCAGACCGATGACTATCGCGACTATATCGAGAGCTGGGTCCACGAGGCCAAGCTGCCCCTGGCGGCGGCCCACCTGATTTTGGAAAACCTGGACGGCAGCGAAGACGACCTGTCGCGCGTGGATGACCTGGGCCGTGAGCTGGCTCGCGTGGAGCGCTATATCGACCAGGCACTGTACTACGCGCGCTCGGAAGTCGTGGAGCGGGACTACCTGATTCGCCGCTGGGATCTCAAGACCTTGGTGACGGGCGCGATTAAAGCCAACGCGCGCGAGCTCATCGCGGCGCACGTGGCCCCGGTGTGCGAGAACCTCGACTTTGAGGTCTTTACCGACGAGAAGTGGCTCGAGTTTATCTTGGGGCAGCTCATCCAGAACAGCATTAAATACGCGTGCGAGGACGGCGCGAAGATCGTGTTTTCGGGCGCGTTGCTGGACGAGGGTCTGGCGAGTGAGCGCATTGAGCTCACTGTTGCCGATAACGGCTGCGGCGTGAGTGCGGCAGACCTGCCACGCGTGTTCGAGAAGGGCTTTACCGGCGACAACGGCCGCACCACCAAGCGCGCAACGGGCATCGGCCTCTATCTGGTGGCACGCCTGTGCTCCAAGATGGGCATCGACGTCACCGCGGCATCCGATTCCGGCGAAGGCTTTGTTGTCACGTTTGCCTTCTCAACCAACAAGTTCCAATACTTTGAGTAGTCAGCCCGTATAGCGTAGACGTTCAGGATCTTCCCATTTAAGAAGAAATCAGGCTTTTCGGCAGCTATATTCCCGAACGGGAACATTGCTAATGTAGTCAACACTATATTCCCGTACATGAACATAGTGCTACAGTTTTATACTATGTTCACGGGCAGGAATATAGCTGGAGGCGTTATGAGAACGGTGACAACGATTAAAAAGCTGGATGGGCGCGTCAAGCTCAAACCGTCGGAAGCCGCTTTCTCGGAGCGCACGGTTTTCGATCCCTCTGAGATAGGGAAGGCCCTTAGGCTCAGAAGGCGTGAGCTCGGCTTGACTCAACGTGACGTCGCGACTATGACGGGTCGCAGCCTTCGTGTGATTGGTGATATCGAACGGGGGCGGACAACGGTCGAAATTGGTGTCATTTTCGATTACGCCTCCATCGTGGATATTGATTTTATTCTGAAGGTGAGGGGGAAGTAATGGATGGCACGCTGTTCGTTCACCGTGAGTTTAATGGGTCTTACCAGCTGGTCGGCATATTGGAGGAAAATGCGGGGTTTCCGATATTCACCTATAGCCCCAAATATCTCGAGAGCGGTGATGCGGCGCCGATTTCGATCTCACTGCCGTTGACGGCCGAGACATTTAGTCCGGATGCAACGGGTTCCTTTTTCTCCGGCATCATTCCGGAGGGGCAGCTCAACAGGGACCTTGAGAAAAGGGCGCGAGCGGAACGCGGAGATTACTTCAAGGTACTCGATTTGGTCCGCGATGAACCCGTCGGCGCCCTGGTTCTGACGCGAGAGCCTTCGGGCGACAGCCTCGAAATGGACTATGAAGAGATAGGTGCGGAACAGCTAAGCGGGCTGGCATACGCACCGGCGGAGGTTGCTTTTGATTTAGCGCTAGAGAGTCGAATCTCCCTTGCAGGTGCTCAGGCGAAGATCGGTCTCTACCATACGGGCGATGACCCATGTGGTGGATGGTACCTGCCTCATGGAGCGGCTCCATCCACGCACATTCTCAAGGCGGGGTCGAAAACGTTCCCGGGCGAGACAGTGTGCGAAGCGATGTGCGTGAGAGCCGCCTCTCTGATGGACCTATCGGCCGAAGAGTGTTTTCTTATCCGAGTTGAGGATGCCGAGCCAATTATCGCCGTGAAGCGATTTGACCGAGCGATGTCTAATGGTGGTCGTTCGCTCGATGGGCTGCTGGTTCCAAATCGTCTGCACCAGGAGGACATTTGTCAGGCAAAAGGCATTTCGCGCGAGCTTAAATATGAGCCAACGGGCGTCAATTACCTGGGGCTTATCGTCGACGCGGTACGAAGGGTGTCGACGAATCAGATGGAGGATAGGTTTCTTGTTGGCTATAACCAACTGTTCGATTATGCCGTAGGAAACTGCGACAACCATCTTAAGAATTGGTCACTCGTGTGGGACGAGGACTGGAAGCAAGTGAGGTTGGCGCCGCTCTACGACGTGTTGTGTACAACGATCTATCCCAATCTCGTTCGCGAGATGGGGGTTTCGTTTGGCGGAAGCCGAAAAATCGATGATGTGACTCGCGAGTCGGTGTTGAGGCAAATGGCCGAGGCGGGTTTGCCCCAGGGGATCGTCACCGGAATGATTAACGACACCTGCAGTGAGGTGCCAGACGCACTGAGAGATGCAGCGCGCAGCCTCAAAGAAGAAGGTTTCCCTGAGGCAGAAGCAATGTTCGATAAGATCATTCCAGAAGTACAAACCCGCCTAAACAGAATCGCCCCATAACAAAAACGTGCCGCCCCAAACGGGGCGGCACGCCATCTTTTAATCAGATAACTCGTTGAAGTACGGTGACGAAGGCGCAAGGCCGGGAGGGGCTATCTAAGCCGACATCCCGCAGCCGCGAAGCGGCGAGGACGTCGGCGTGATAACCCCGCAGGCCTTGCGCCGACGGGAAGGAACCTACTTCACGACCAAAATGTCGCAGTCCGTGTTACGCAGCAGGAACGTCGAAATCGAGCCCAGGAGCGCATACTTGATCGAGGACAGACCGCGAGCGCCGCAGAGCACCAGGTCGGGCTTGACCACGTCGAGCATCTCGTCCTTGAGCGTCTCGCGAATACGGCCGGCGCGAATCATGACCTCGACCTCGGGAATATCGGGATTGGCCTTGGCCTCTTCGAGCTGCTTGGCGATGGAGTTCTTAAATGCCTCCTCTAGGCCGTTGACCAGATCGACCGGATAGGAACCGGCGCTCTCGAGTGCCGTGGAATCGATGACGTGGCCGATGATCAGCTTAGCGCCGTTGTTCGCGGCGACTTTGATGGCGCGTGCGAGCACAAAATCCTGCTGCTCAGTACCGTCGAGTGAAACAAATACCTTGGTGTAGCCCTCGTTCATGGTTTCCTCCTTGGTCTATCGCACGGGCGCGGGGCTCGTGCATCGGGCGGGCGCGGGCGCGTTGGCCGCCGGACACTTTATCTTGTTGCAGTTATACCCAAGGATTTGGGTTTGACCGCTCGCAATTCTGTGAACGGGCGAGTTTTTTGGTAAGGGTAGGCGCGGTCGCACCGCCAACGGTTGATAATGGGACATCGCCCGCATCGTCCGCAGAACATCTACCGGCGGGTGTCTAACGAGGGGGTCCCTTTGGATATCATCGAGCTTTTAAAATCTGCCTTCATGGGCCTGGTCGAGGGCATCACCGAATGGCTGCCCGTTTCGTCGACGGGTCACATGATCTTGGTGGACGAGTTCGTCAAGATGAACGTGAGCGAGACGTTCTGGAATATGTTCCTGGTCGTGATTCAGCTCGGCGCCATTCTGGCCGTCTGCGTGCTGTTCTTCCATGAACTCAATCCGTTCTCGCCCAGCAAGGGCAAGGAGGGCCGTCGCGACACCTGGGTGCTGTGGGGCAAGATTGTGCTCGGTTGCATTCCTGCGGCGGCGATCGGCCTGCCGCTCAACGACTGGATGGAGGAGCATTTCTACAATGCTCCCGTCGTGGCGCTGGCGCTCATTGTGTACGGCGTGCTGTTTATCGTGATCGAGAACTGGCGCGCGAGCAAGCGCGAGGAAATGGCCGTTGCCGGTTCGTTTGGTTCTCGTGCTGTGGTGTCGGGTGGACGTTCCGCCGGTGCGCACTTTGCGGCGCCCGCCGCGGCTACCGCTGAGGATGAGCGCGATGACGAGGATCTGGACTTTGGTTCCATCACCACGCTCGAGGACCTGAGTTGGAAGACCGCACTGGGCATCGGATGCTTCCAGGTGCTCTCGCTGATTCCGGGCACGTCGCGCTCCGGTTCCACCATCATCGGCGGCCTGCTTTTGGGCTGCACGCGTTCGGTGGCGTCCAAGTTTACGTTCTTCCTGGCCATCCCTGTCATGTTTGGAGCGAGTGCGCTCAAGCTGGTCAAGTATTTCATCAAGGGCGGTACGTTCGGTGCCAACGAGGTCGCCATCCTGGGCGTGGGCTGCGTTGTGGCCTTTGTGGTTTCGCTCATCGCTATCAAGTGGCTCATGGGCTTCGTCCGCCGTCACGACTTTAAGTGCTTCGGTGTTTACCGCATCATCCTGGGCATCGTAGTGCTCGCATACTTCTTCGTTCTGGAGCCGATGCTCGGCCTCTAACTTAGTCGACGCTGCGCGGCGGCCGGGGCGACAACTTGTCATTCAAAGGGGGTGGCATGACCAAAAGGTCTATGCTGCCCCCTTTTTCATGCCAATTTGTTCGCCCTGGCCGCCGCTCGCTGCTGCTGTCATGACATCGGCGGTTTCGTGATTGTCAATAGATTGGTGCAAAGTAACCTGACCCCATTGCGCCAAATCCGCTGGGGCGGGCCTGACGGTGGCGCACGGAGTCGTGGTGTGATTTGCGTCGGTGTCCGCGCGGCTCGGTATACTGGTACGGCTCAAACTATGGTGCCGCCCGCAGGCGCGCCGTCCGTCAGATGAGGAGTCGCCCATGACCCAGCCCTTGCCCTGGGAAAAGAACACCGCGGTACCCGTGCCGCCCGCGCCGGAACCCGTGCCGCTCGATGCATACACCACCCCTGCTGCGCCGGAGCCCGAGCTCGTTCCGCTCGACATCTACGACGCTCCCGCGCCGGCGCCCAAGCCCGCCAAGCCGCTCGTCGACATCGACAGCCTTAATCCCGCCCAGCGCGAGGCGGTCCTGACCACCGAGGGCCCGCTGCTGGTCCTTGCCGGCGCCGGCTCGGGCAAGACCCGCGTCCTGACCTTCCGCATCGCGCATATGCTCGGCGACCTGGGCGTTAAGCCCTGGCAGATTCTTGCCATCACGTTTACCAACAAGGCCGCGGCCGAGATGCGTGAGCGTCTGGCGGCACTCATTCCCAGCGGCACCCGTGGCATGTGGGTGTGCACCTTCCATGCCATGTGCGTGCGTATGCTGCGCGAGGACGCCGACCTGCTGGGCTACACCGGTCAGTTCACCATCTACGATGACGACGATTCCAAGCGCATGGTGCGCGATATTATGCAGGCGCTCGGTATCGAGCAAAAGCAATTCCCCATCAATATGATCCGCAGCAAGATCAGTTCGGCCAAAAACGCCATGATCGGCCCCGAGGACATGCTCAAATCCGCCGACAGCCCCAACGACAAAAAGGCCGCGCAGGTCTACCTGGAGCTGGAACGCCGCCTGCGCGCCGCCAACGCGATGGACTTCGACGACCTGCTCGTGCGCACGCTCGAGCTGCTGCGCACCCGCCCCGAGGTGCTCGATAAGTACCAAGAGCGTTTCCGCTACATTAGCGTCGACGAGTATCAGGACACCAACCACGTCCAGTACGAGATCGCCAACCTGCTGGCCGCCAAGTACCAAAACCTCATGGTCGTGGGCGACGATGACCAGTCCATTTATAGCTGGCGCGGCGCCGACATCACCAACATCTTGGACTTTGAGAAGGACTTTAAAAACTGCAAGACCGTCAAGCTGGAGCAGAACTATCGTTCCACGGGTCACATCCTGAGCGCCGCCAACGCCGTGGTGCGCCACAACTCGCAGCGCAAGGACAAGCGCCTGTTTACGGCCGAGGGCGATGGCGAGAAGATCCAGGCCTTCCAGGCGAGCGATGAGCGCGACGAGGGCCGCTGGATTGCCGGTGAGATCGAAAAGTTGCACTCCAAGGGCACGAGCTACGACGATATTGCTGTGTTCTATCGCACCAACGCCCAGTCGCGTATCCTCGAAGATATGTTCCTACGAGCAGGCGTACCCTACAAGATCGTCGGCGGCACGCGATTCTTCGACCGCGCCGAGATCCGCGACGTCATGGCCTACCTCAAAATGATTGTGAACCCGGCCGACGAGATGAGCGTCAAGCGCGTCATCAACACGCCGCGCCGCGGCATCGGCTCTACCTCGATTCAAAAGATCGAGCAGCTGGCGCGTGACAACCGTTGCTCGTTCTTCCAGGCCTGCGAGATCGCGTGCGCCGAGACGGGCATGTTTAGCGCCAAGGTGCGCAACGGCCTGTCAAGCTTTGTGTCGCTGGTGCGCGAGGGCCGCCGCATGGACGGCGAGCTCAAGGACGTCGTCGAGATGATTGTCGATAAGACGGGCTTGCTGCAGGCATTTCGCGCCGAGGGCACCATGGAGTCCGAGAGCCGCGCCGAGAACATTCAGGAATTCTTGGGCGTCGCCGCCGAATTTGAGGAGACGCACGAGGATATCGAGGGTACGCTCGAGAGCTTAGAAGAGCTGCGTGCAGCCGGCGTTGCCGATGTGCCTGCCGGCGTCGAGCCCGAGCCCGTCGTGGTGAGCGCGCCTGCGCCCGAACCGGGGCCGTCTGCCCCGGCATCCTCGTTTGAGGCACTTGTCGGCGCCCGTGACGCCGCGGGTTCCAATCCGCTCGACAGCCTGGCGGCCCCGGCGCTCTCGCCGCAGGATGCCCTGGCTGCCGCCATTGCGGGCAACGCCTATGCCGCGCCGACGGAGCTACCGGCGGGCGCCGTGCATGCCGGCGAAATCGAGCGCACCTACGGCCCGCTCACCTGCAAGGCGCTTCCTGCTCTCATGGAGTGGCTGGCCCTGCGCTCCGACTTGGATTCCCTGGCCGGCGAGACGCATGCCATCACCATGATGACCATTCACTCCGCCAAGGGCCTGGAGTTCCCCGCGGTGTTCGTGGCCGGCATGGAGGAGTGCATCTTCCCGCACGTGCACGACTTTGGCGGCAGCGATGACCCGGGCAAGCTCGAGGAGGAGCGTCGCCTAGCCTACGTCGCCATCACGCGCGCCCGCAAGCGCCTGTTCTTGACGTATGCGGCGACGCGTCGTACCTACGGCTCGACCTCTGCCAACCCGCGCTCGCGCTTCCTCAACGAGATTCCGTTTGAGGACATCGAGTTTAGCGGCATCGGTTCTGCCGGTTTTGAGGGCACGGGCTGGGAGAAACGCGGCGACCGCCACGGCACCTTTGGCTCGGGCATGGGCTCTGATATGTATGGCGGCAAGGTGTTTGGCTCGCATACGCGTTCGACCGGCGGCTCCGGTTCGCGCGGCGGATCGAGCTTCGACGATTTCTTTGGTGGAAGCACCTACGGGACCGAGCGCCATCGTGGGGTGTCGCCCGACGCCGGTCGTGTGGCCTCGACCTTTGGCTCGGGTGCGCCGCGAGCCAAGAAAGCCACGTCCAAGGTGTCGCCGACGGTGGAGCGCAAGGTCGATCGCGCCAGCGCATCGCAGGACTTTTCCGCAGGCGACACCGTGAGCCATAAGACCTTTGGCACGGGTACCGTGCTCTCGGTCGCTGGAGACATGATCGAGGTTCAATTCGAAAAGACCGGCCAGACCAAAAAGCTGATGAAGGGTTTTGCACCGATCGTCAAGCTGTCGTGATCCCGGCGGACCTGGGCGGGCGTATGGGGCAACATCGCCTGCTCGGGCAGTCCTGCTCGCACGGAGAGCACATTAAGTGCTCTCCGGCTCGTGCGGAACTCGCGATCGACCAAAGCCCCCGGCGCGCCCTCTTCCTTGTGGCGTTTTGGCCTGCAGCTTGCGAACGTCGCTCTGCTCGTTCGCTTTTTGGTCTGGAGAGCCGGGTGGGCTGATATATATGGACAAGGGGCTCCCCCGTTGGTGAACGGGGGAGCCCCTTGTTGCGTTTGGGTTGTTGGTGCGAACTAGAGGTGGCTGATGATCAGTTCCATCTTGCCTTCGAGGTCAATGGAGCTGACGGTGCTCGGGGCCAGCAGGTGGCTTCCCTTGTGGACGGGGTTGCCGCAGACGGTGCCCTCGCCGTCGATGACCGACAGGCACATGAAGGGCCAGCGCTGGTTGAGGGTCTTGCTGCCGTCGACGCGCACGCGATCGACGGTGTAGCAGGGGTTGGACTCGAGCTCGGTCACGCCGTCGACCTCGGGCGCGGACACGGTGCCGTCGGTCGGAGCCTGAACATCAAAGTCGATGCAGTCGAGGCTCTGCTCAATGTGAAGTGGGCGTAGCTTGCCGTCGGTGCCAGGGCGGTCGTAGTCGTACAGGCGATATGTCACGTCGCTCGACTGCTGCGTCTCCAAAATGAGCGTGCCGGTCTTGATGGCGTGGACGGTACCGGAATCAATCTGGAAAAAGTCGCCCTTGTGAATCGGCAGCACGTTGAGCATGTCGTCCCAGCGGCCGTCCTCGATCATACGCGCGGCCTCGGCGCGGTCGTGCGCGCGCTGTCCGACGATGATCGTGGCGCCGGGCTCGCAGTCCAGTACATACCAGCACTCGGTTTTGCCCAGGCTGCCGTTCTCGTGCTCGGCGGCGTACTCGTCATTGGGATGGATCTGGATCGAAAGGTCGTCCTTGGCGTCTAGAATCTTAATGAGCAGCGGGAACTCCTTGCCCTCGCAGTTACCAAAGAGCTCGCGGTGCTCGGCCCACAGCCACGAAAGCGTGTGACCGGCGTACGGGCCCTCCGCGATCTGGCAGTCGCCGTTGGGGTGGGCCGAGATAGCCCAACACTCACCGATGGGACCCTCGGGAATGTCGTAACCAAATACGGTCTCCAGCTGGCGACCGCCCCAGATCTTCTCGTGGAAGATCGGCGTGAGTTTAATCAAATCGGACATGTGCATACTCCCATAAGGTTGTGCGGGTGCCGCGTAAGACAGCTCAAAACGAGCACCCACCGGATTACAAAACTAGGCCAGCGTTACGTTGTGCAGCTCAAAGCGGTCGCCCACGTTGTGCGAGACAGAATATTCAAACGCGGTGCCGCTATCCAAGAAGCCAATCTGGTTGAGTTCGAGCAGGGGAGAGCCGGGTTTGGTATCCAGGCGCTCAGCCTCTTCTTCAGTTGCCGCGACAGCGCGAATGGTACGGTGGAAACTCGAGATCTTGAGTCCGCACTGCTCGCGGATGAAGCTGTAGACCGACGCGTACAGGTCTTTTTTCTTAAGACCCGGAATCAGCTCGAGTGGCATATAGGTGTACTCAATAACGATGGGCTGACCATCGACCTCGCGTACGCGCACGATGTGATAGGCAAAGTCGTCTTCGGCCATTCCCAGCTGGGTCGCAACCTCTGCCGGCGGATTGACGATCGAGAAATCGTAGACCACCGAGGTCACTTTCTCCCCGCGATGCTCGTACGAAAAGCCTTGGGCACGGTCGTTCTTGCCTTGGAAAAACACCTGGCCGGGAAGCCCCGCTGTGTCCTTGACGTAGGTGCCCGATCCGCGCCGGCTGGTAATAAGGCCTTCCTCGGTGATCTGCTCAATCGCGCGCTTGACGGTGATCTTGGAAACGCTATACAGCTCGCAAAACTCTACGACGGTGGGCAGTTTGTCGCCCGGCTTAAGGGAGCCGTCCTCGATGCTTCGACGGATATCTGCAGCTATCGCCTCGTATTTGGGAATCATGCAATCCTCCCTTCATATTTGCGTTGATATAAAGAGAGTATACCTACTTAAAAAGCATCCATATGGCTTTCATCAAAGAAGTTCGATAAAGAAAAATAAAAAAGACGCTTTACATAATAAATTAGAGCGCTATAGTTACAGACAACAAGCGAGATGCATTGGCGTTTGCTTGTGCTGTTTGGGGACGGATTTGTTTTGGCGGGCAGGGTATCCAGATACCTGGTGCGCGCCCGCGCCGGATTGCCTGCCAAAGCAAGCCCGTCTCCAACCGAAAGCTCTAGACACGAAAGCGAGGACTTTGATGGCTCAGTATCAGCTGCCCCGTGACTTCTTCTTTGGCGCTGCTATGTCCGGCCCACAGACTGAGGGTCAGTGGAACCAGGGCGGCAAGCTCGAGAACCTGTGGGACACCTGGTCCATCCAGGATCTGGGTTCGTTTTACAACTGCGTTGGCTCTTATGCCGGCAATGACTTTATGGCCAAGTACCAGGAAGACTTTCGCATTTTGAAGGACCTGGGCCTGAATACCTATCGCACTTCCATCCAGTGGAGCCGTCTGCTCGATGCCGACGGCAACCTCAACGAGGAGGGTGCTGCGTGGTATCACGAGCTGTTCCGCGCCTCTCGCGAGGCCGGCCTGGAGCCGTTTGTCAACTTGTACCACTTTGACATGCCCACCTACCTCTTTAACCGTGGCGGCTGGGAGAGCCGCGAGGTCGTTGAGGCTTACGCGCATTACGCCGACGTCGCCTTCCACGAGTTTGGCCAGGAGATTAAGTACTGGTTCACCTTTAACGAGCCCATCGTCGAGCCCGAGCAGCGCTATCAGGAGGGCGTGTGGTTCCCGCAGCTTCACGACTATAGCCGCGCTCGCACCGTGCAGTATCACATCTCGCTGGCACATGCGCTGGCCGTGGCCAACTATCGTCGCGCCTATGACGAGGGCGCTATTCGCGCCGATGCCAAGATCGGCATGATCAACTGCTTTACCCCGGTTTACACCAAGCAGAATCCCAGCGAGGCAGACCTCGAGGCCGTGCGTATGACCAGCGGCATCAACAATCGCTGGTGGCTCGACCTTATTACCAAGGGCGAGCTTCCTGCCGACGTACTCGACAGCCTGGCCGAGGGCGGCGTTAAGCTCCCGTTCCGTGCCGGCGACCAAGAGATTCTCAAGCAGGGTGTTGTCGACTGGCTCGGCTGCAACTACTACCACCCCACGCGTGTTCAGGCGCCGGCGAGCAAGGTCGACCAGTACGGCCTGCCGCACTTTGCCGACGAGTACGTATGGCCCGACGCCGTTATGAACGAGAGCCGTGGCTGGGAGATCTACCCACAGGGCCTCTACGACTTTGGCATGGACTGTGCTAAGAACTACCCCGATCTTGAGTGGTTCGTTTCCGAGAACGGTATCGGCATCATGGACGAATACAAGAACCGTGACGCCGAAGGAACCATCCAGGATGACTACCGCGTCGACTTTGTACGTCAGCACCTGGAGTGGGTGGCCAAGGCAATTGTCGAGGGCGCCAAGTGCCGCGGATACCATTACTGGGCCGTCATCGATAACTGGTCTTGGGCTAATGCCTTTAAGAACCGTTACGGTTTTGTCGAGGTCGACCTTATGGACGGCTATAAGCGCCGCCTTAAGAAGTCGGCGGCCTGGCTCAAACAGGTCGCCACAACCCACGTGGTTGATTAGCGACCGGGCGGACGCCCAGACCGCGCGCTGCCGCGCGCAACACATGGCACATCTGGTGGCAGAGGGCGACAGGCCACCGTGCGCATAGGAAAAGGCCGGATTTGAAAGTTAGGAGCAATCATGGCCAGTGACAACGGAAAGAGCTTCCTCGACAAGTTTGCCGAGGTCTCTGCGAAGGTGGGAAACCAGGTTCACCTGCGTTCCCTGCGTGACGCCTTCGCGACCATCACACCGCTCTATATCCTTGCGGGTATCGCGGTTCTTATCAACAACGTCGTGTTCCCTCTGTTCCCGCTCGATGCGGCGGGTCTTGCCAATCTTCAGACGTGGGGTTCGGCAATTACGCTGGGCACCCTCAACGTCTCTGCAATTATCTTGGCCGGATTGATTGGCTACAGCCTCGCTAAGAACAAGCGTTTCGATAACCCGCTCGCTTGCGTGGTCGTCGCTATCTCTGCTTTCGTCATCATGATGCCGCAGCAGATCACCGCCACGCTTGCCGCCACGAGTCCGCTGCTCACCGGCAAGATTACCTCTGCCGAGGTCACGGGCGCCCTTTCGACTGCCAACACCGGTACCAACGGTCTGTTCGCGGCCATTATCATCGCCCTGCTCTCCGTTACGCTCTTCATTAAGATTTCCGGCGTCGAGAAGCTCAAGGTCAAGCTGGGCGAGGGTGTGCCTCCCGCGGTCTCCAACTCCTTTAACGTCATGATCCCGATGCTGCTCAACCTCTCGATCTTCGCCATTGCCGCGGCTCTGCTCGCCGTGTTTGCCGGCACCGATCTGTGCACCATTATCTCCACGTGCATTTCCAGCCCGCTCAAGAGCATCATGAACGCCGGTCCGTGGGCTGTTATCCTCATCTACACCCTTGCTAACCTGCTGTTCTGCGTCGGTATTCACCAGTCCACCATCTCTGGCGCTACCGTCGAGCCGATCCTGACCATGCTCATCGTCGACAACATGGCTACCTTTGCCGCCGGTGGCACCATCCAGCCCGATCACTACATGAACATGCAGATCGTTAACAGCTTTGCCCTCATCGGCGGCTCGGGCTGCACCCTCATGCTCCTGCTCGACACGCTCCTGTTCTCCAAGAACAAGGCTTCCGAGACCGTTGCCAAGATGGCTATCCTGCCTGGTCTGTTCAACATCAACGAGCCGGTTATCTACGGTTACCCCATCGTGTACAACCTGCCGCTCATGATCCCGTTCGTCCTCCTTCCCGACCTGTTCATCGGCATCACCTATGGCCTTACCTGCGCAGGCATCATCAGCCCCTGCATCGCCCAGGTGCCCTGGACTATGCCTCCCGTCATCAATGCCCTGCTCGCTACGGGCTTTGACTGGCGCGCCGGCGTGTGGCAGGCTCTCGAGATTGTCATTGGCATGGCCGTCTACCTGCCCTTTATGAAGATTTCCGAGAAGGCAATCGCCAAGCAGGAGGCTCTCGCCGAGTAGAACGCCTAACGTTCGTCCCTTTCACCTTTGCGGGCGCCGGTACGCGGTGCCGGTGCCCGCACCTCTCTTTTGCGTAAGGGCGCAGAAAGAGGGCACAATAACCGCAAGGAATACAACCAGTTGTCGTCTGCGCGCCGCGCAGTTATAAGGAGGAAACCATGAAGAAGATCATGCTCTGCTGCAATGCCGGTATGTCTACGAGCCTGCTGGTCCAGAAGATGCAGGCCGAGGTTGCAAACCGTGGCCTGGATATCGAGGTCGAGGCTCGCCCCATGAATGAGGCCCACGATCACCTGGATGAGTGCGACATGTTGCTGCTTGGTCCGCAGATCGGCTACACCAAGGGCGATTTTGAGAAGGAGGCCGCCGGTCGCTTCCCGGTCGAGGTCATCAACATGGTCGACTACGGCCGCATGAACGCTGCGGGCATCATCGACCATTGCGTCAGCGTGATGGGTTAGGTGCAGCATATGGAGGATATGAACGAGCTGCAGATGACCTGCTTCGAGATCATCAGCTACGTCGGTACCGCCAAGAGCATGTACATCAATGCCGTGCAGAAGGCCAAGGAGGGCGATTTTGACGCCGCCGAGGAGCTTATCAAGCAGGGCGACGAGGCCTATAACGGTGGCCACGATGTTCACATGGGGCTTCTGAAGAAAGAGGCCAACGGCGAGCGTAACGGCGAGGCCCCGTTGATTCTGCTGCATGCCGAGGACCAGATGGCCGGCACCGAGACCATGCGCGTCATGGCAACGGAGCGCATCGAGGTTCACAAGCAGCTGCAGGCACTTCAGGCCTAGTCGGCGTTATCGCCGCGACGGACCGTGCGGTCCAACAGACAACATAGTCCCTTTGACGGGCGCCGGGAGCCTCCGCCTCCCGGCGCCTTTATTTTTGGGGATGGTCTTGCGCGGCCTGTTGGGCAGCCAATTGCGTTACCCCAGATAAAACCTGCCAAAACAAACCTGTCCCTTTTTGGTAGGTTTTTGCCTTGGGAGCGGTACCATACAGGCAATGTTTAAACGAGAAAGGCGGGCTCCCATGGAACCTAAGCAGTATTACATCGGCATCGACGTCGGCGGCACCTCGGTCAAGGAGGGTCTGTTCGATGAGGACGGAAACCTGCTTGCCAAGGCCAGCGTGCCCACGCCTCCCATCGTTGACGCTGCGGGCTTTGCCGCGGTGACCGAGGCTATCGACCAGGTGGTCGCCAAGGCCCAGATTCCGCGCGCCTTTGTGGCGGGTATTGGCCTGGCCGTTCCGTGCCCCATCCCGGCATCGGGCGATGCCAAGGTCAAGGCCAACATTGCCATTAACCTGCCCGAGCTGAGAGTCGCCATTCAGGAGCACTGCCCCGACGCGGTCGTTAAGTACGAGAACGATGCCAACGCCGCTGCCATGGGCGAGGCCTGGCTCGGCTCTGCCAAGGGCGTACAGAACGTGGTGATGGTCACCATTGGTACCGGCGTGGGCGGCGGTGTTATCGTTAACGGCGACGTGGTATCGGGCGTTGTGGGCGCCGGCGGCGAGATTGGCCACATGTGCCTGAATCCGGCTGAGGAGCGTACCTGCGGCTGCGGCGGCCATGGCCACCTGGAGCAGTATTCTAGCGCCACCGGTGTGGTGAGCAACTACCTTGCCGAGTGCAAGAAGGCGGGTGTCGAGCCCATCGAGCTCACCGGCCCCTCAGATTCCAAGGACGTGTTCCAGGCCTGCCGCGAGGGTGACAAGCTCGCGCTTGCCGCGGCCGATACCATGGCCGACTATCTCGGCCGCGCACTGGCGCTTATTGCCAACGTGGTTGATCCCGAGATGTTCCTCATCGGCGGCGGCGCCTCCGCCTCGGCCGATGTCTACCTCGACAAGGTTCGCGAGCACTTTAAGCAGTACGCGCTTTCCGCCTCGCGCGAGACGCCCATTAAGGTCGCTTCGCTCGGAAACGACGCCGGTATCATCGGTGCCGCCTACGTAGCCCTGCGCGCCGCCGGCAAATAGTCGGTACAGGAGGGCGGGTGGTACAAGGGGACAGACTTCGCCCCTCCCCAGGCTCACCCCAAATCGCGCCGTGCCCCTTCCGTCTCATAAGGTTCGGCGCCAGCGTGCTACCATAGCTACGTCCAAGTACACATATCAAGTGGAGGATATCCATGGCAAACGTTCTTGTCTTTGGTCACCAGAACCCCGATAACGACGCCATCATGAGCGCCGTCGTCCTGTCCCAGCTGCTCAACCAGGTTGAGTATGCCGGCAACACCTACGAGGCCTGCGCCCTTGGTCAGCTTCCGGCCGAGTCCGCCAAGCTGCTCGCCGACGCCGGCATCGCCGAGCCCCGCGTGATCGAGTCCGTCGAGGCCGGTCAGCTCGTCGTCCTCACCGACCACAACGAGTCTGCCCAGTCCGTCGCCGGCCTTAAGGACGCCACGGTCTTTGGCGTTGTCGATCATCACCGCATCGGCGACTTCGAGACCGCCGGCCCGCTGCACTACATCTGCCTGCCCTGGGGCTCCAGCTGCACCATCGTCACCAAGCTCGCCGGCGTGCTCGGCGTTGAGCTTTCCGACGTCCAGGCCAAGCTGCTGCTCTCGGCCATGATGACCGACACGCTCATGCTCAAGAGCCCCACCACCACCGATGTCGACCGCGCCGTCGCCGCCAAGCTCGGCGAGCAGGTGGGCGTCGACCCGGTCAAGTTTGGCATGGAAGTCTTCCTCACCCGTCCGTCCGGCTCCTTCACCGCAGCCGAGATGGTCGGCAACGACATCAAGATGTTCGAGCCTGCCGGCAAGAAGCTGCTCATCGGCCAGTACGAGACTGTCGACAAGACTCGCGCACTCGGCATGATCGACGAGATTCGCGAGGCCATGCGCGCCTACGCCGCCGAGAAGGGTGCCGACGGCATCGTCCTGTGCATCACTGACATCATGGAGGAGGGCTCGCAGGTCCTGCTCGAGGGCGAGACCGAGGCTGCTCAGAAGGGCCTGGGCATTGCCGACGAGCACGACGGCGTCTGGATGCCGGGCGTCCTCTCCCGTAAGAAGCAGGTCGCTGCCCCCATCATGGCCGCCTGCTAGGTTTAGTTGACCAAACGCCACGACCGGATCGCGGAAGCCCCGCGCTCCGGTCGTTTTTTGTGCACGGCGCCGCGTCGTCTCTTGGATAGGCGCGCCCGTGCCGTTGAGCAAATAATGTTCAACCTGTGGTTCCGCTTTTCGGCCACGCCTGCGTGCCTGTCGTGCAGGGTAGGCTAGATGCAAGCGTAATACGTTAGAGCGCGGCACCGCCACTTGGGCGGGCCGTGCTTTTTTAAGACGGGAGCTTTCCCGTGAAAGGAGCCGCCCATGGCAGCACCCGAGCAGCTGTTTAACGTTCGTGAGCGCAAGCGTTTTGAGCGCCACGACATTTGGGAGCGCATCACCGAGAACGGCACGATTTCCGCCGCCGTCATGGTCTTCGCCGCCATCGCCGCCGTCATTTGCGCCAACACCGATGCCTACGAGGCCATCCATCACTTTTTGGAGACCCCGCTGTATGTGGGTCTGGGCAACCTTACGGCCGGTCTCACCGTTGAGCTTTTCGTCAACGACTTCCTCATGGCGATCTTCTTTTTGTTGGTGGGCATTGAGCTCAAGTATGAGATGACGGTCGGCGAGCTCAAAAACCCGCGCCAGGCCATGCTTCCCATGCTGGCGGCCGTGGGCGGCGTCGTCGTTCCCGCCTGCATCTACCTGATCTTTAACCATGCCGGCGCGCACAACGGCTGGGCCATTCCCATGGCAACCGATATTGCCTTTGCGCTGGGCGTGCTGTCGCTTTTGGGCAATCGCGTGCCCAACGGCGTGCGTGTGTTCTTCTCGACGCTCGCCATCGCCGACGACCTCATCTCCATCGCCGCCATCGCCATCTTCTACGGTCAGAGCCCCAATCCGTTTTGGTTGGGCGCCGCCGCGCTTGTGACCTGCGCGCTCGTGTGGCTCAACAAGACGCAGCATTACCGCCTTGCCCCGTACTCGGTGCTGGGCCTGCTGCTGTGGTTCTGCATGTTCAAGAGCGGCGTGCACGCTACGCTTGCCGGCGTCATCCTGGCCTTCACCATCCCGGCCAAGTGCGGCGTCAAGCTCGATAGCCTCACCGATTGGTTGGGCGAGTGCCTGCCGCTGCTCGATGACCGCTACGACGACGAGGCACACATCCTGGGCCAGCATGACTTTACCGTCTCGACCACCAAGGTCGAGCGCGTCATGCACCGCGTGACCCCGCCGCTCATCCGCATGGAGCGTCTGATCTCCACGCCGGTTAACTTTGTGATTCTGCCGATCTTTGCGTTCGTGAACGCACAGGTTCGCCTAGTGGGCGTGGACATGAGCACGCTACTCACCGACCCGGTGACGCTCGGCGTGTACTTTGGCATGCTGCTGGGCAAGCCGATCGGTATCTTTGGCATGACGTTCGCCTTGGTCAAGCTCAAGGCCTGCGAGCTGCCGCGCAATGTCAACTGGCACATGATTGCCGGTGTGGGTATTCTGGGCGGCATCGGCTTTACCATGTCGATTCTCATCAGCGGCCTTGCCTTCCCGACGGCTGAGTTTGAGGTTCTGGCCGCCAAGGCCGCTATTCTCGCCGGCTCTGTCACCGCGGCCGTACTTGGCATGATCTACATGAGTGTGATCTGCAAGCACCCCGCGCCCAAGGACGAGTAGGCGCGTAGAAACAGACGCCAGAGCCTGCTCGAGCGCGTGTGAAATGCGGTTTTGAGTGGTACTTGCCACCTGCCGGACACCCCAGTGGCCAAAAAACGCCGTTTGTGAGTACTGTCACAAACGGCGTTTCATTTTAGGCGCGAAAAATAATGTACAAATCTATTCTGTCTGTGCATTAACGATTGCGTGGCTGGACGAAAAATGACGACGCATCCTTCCAAAACCGGACACAAAAGGCCAAGACAGGCCTTTTTAATTCAAAATCGCTGTCACTAAAAAAGTAACAGTACTCATATTTGCTATTTTTTGGCCACAGGCCCCAATGACTAGGTTTATTCCACGGTGCCGTAGACGGCGCCCCAGCCGTGGGCGGCCAAGGCGGAGTTGAGCTGGTCGCAAAGTGACTGGCGGTCGTAATAGCCGGGCGGTAGCAGGTTGACGATTTCCATGAGATCGGGCGCCAGGTCCAAGATTTCGGCCTGTACGATCAGATCCAGGCGGTCGATGGCGTGGCGGTCGTAAAACAGCCCGTCGACCAGGCGCTGCAGGTCGCCGAATTCCTCGGCCTGGAACGATCCGTACTCCATAGTGCCTCCTTGAGCGCTCCACGCCGGCATGCGCGGCGATTCGTAATTCATTGCGATGGACTTAATCTATCACGGCTTCATAACGTTGCGACGGTGGCGGTCTATACTTAGAAGAATTGCAACGTACCGCTTCGTGAAAGGTCGCACCCATGCAGACGATCTACCAGAAGATGGAAACCACCGAACTCGATGCCGCCATCGAGGCGCTCAAGGCCGAGGTCGCCGAGGTCAAGGCCAAGGGCCTGGCGCTCGATATGGCCCGCGGCAAGCCATCGCCCGCCCAGGTGGACATCTCGCGCCCCATGCTCGATATCCTCAACGCCGACGCCGATTTGCACGACGGCAACGTCGACTGCTCCAACTACGGCTGCTTTGAGGGCATTCCCTCGGCACGCAAGCTAGCGGGGGAGTTCCTGGGTTGCCCCGCCGAGCAGACGCTCGTGCTGGGCTCGTCGAGCTTGCTGATCGAGCACGATATCGCCGGTATGTTCTGGCGTTGCGGCTCATGTGGTAGCGACCCTTGGGAGGCTTACGAGGCCGCGCACGACGGCAAGAAGGTCAAGTTCCTGTGCCCGGTTCCCGGCTACGACCGCCACTTTGGCATCACCGCCGATCTGGGTATCGAGAACGTCCCCGTCGCGATGACCGACAACGGCCCCGACATGGACGAGGTCGAGCGCCTCGTCGCCGCCGACGATTCCATCAAGGGCATCTGGTGCGTACCCAAGTATTCCAACCCCACGGGCATCACCTTTAGCGAGGACACTGTGCGCCGCCTGATTGAGATGCCCACGGCCGCACCCGATTTCCGCATCTTCTGGGACAACGCCTACTGCGTGCACGACCTGTACGACGAGACCGACGAGCTCGCCAACATCTTCGATCTTGCCCGCACGGCGGGCACCGAGGACCGCGTGGTGGCATTCGCCTCGACGTCCAAGATCACTTTCCCGGGTGCCGGTATCGGCTTTATCGGTGCGAGCCCCGCGGTTATCGCGGAGTTCTCCAAGCGCCTGAAGGCCGGCCTCATCAGCGCCGATAAGCTCAACCAACTGCGTCACGTGCGTTTCCTTCCCACCATCGAGGCGGTCAAGGAGCACATGAAAAAGCATGCCGAGTTTTTGCGTCCGCGCTTTGAGGCCGTTGAGCGCAAGCTCACCGAGGGCCTGGGCGGCACGGGCTGCGCCACCTGGACGCATCCCCGCGGCGGCTACTTTGTAAGCTTCGATGGTCCCGAGGGATCGGCCCAGAAGGTCGCCGCGCTTTGCGCCGACCTGGGCGTCAAGCTCACGCCGGCCGGTGCTACCTGGCCCTATGGCAAGGACCCGCGCGACACCAACATCCGCATCGCGCCGAGCTATCCCACGGTCGAGGACCTGGAGGCCGCGCTCGATGTGCTGGTGCTGGCCGTCAAGCTCGTCGCTGCCGAGCTTGCGCGTTCCGAGCGCGCCTAACGCGCGGCTTCCCGTACTATCCGCACTTTCGATACGTAAAGGAGCGTATACATGGATTTGGGTATTTCCACCAACCCCACGCCAGAGCTCTACACCATTAAGGTAACCGGCGAGATCGATATCTCTAACGCCGATAGCCTGCGCAATGCCATCGACCTGGCGCTCGAGCAGCCCACTGAGGCCGTTGAGCTCGATTTTGCCCAGGTGAGCTACATCGATTCGACGGGCATTGGCGTGCTTGTGGGCGCCGCGCACCACGCGGTCGACCACGGCAAGCGCTTTAGCTGCACCAATGTGCAGCCCCCGGTGATGCGCGTGGTTCAGTTGTTGGGTGTCGACCAGGAGATTTCGATCACCGCTGCATAATCTTTGCCCCCAAAAGGGCGTGCCGTTTGGCATATGTTTGTGATGCGCTCGGACGTTTTGGCGTCCGGGCGCTATACTTGACCGAATGAATAGACGAGTTCCGGCCGAATGGCGCGGTGCGGGCTCGACTCACATCGAGCCTTGGAGGTATGTGTGTTTGGTATTGGAGAGGGTGAGCTCGCGATCATCGTGGTCTTCGGCTTTTTGCTGTTTGGCCCGGATAAGCTCCCACAGATGGGCCGCACGATTGGCCGTGCCATCCGTCAGTTCCGCGAGACGCAGGAAAAGATGACGGCCGTTGTTCAGTCCGAGATTATCGATCCGGTAAGTGAGGCCGCTTCGGCACCGGTCAAGCCCAAGAAGACTGCCGTCGATGACGATTCCGATGCGGACGAGGATGCCGCCGAGGCGGCAGCGCCCGCCAAGAAGGAGACCTTTGCCGAGCGTCGCGCCCGTCTTGCTGCCGAGAAGGCCGCGAGTGAGGCTGCCGCCGAGGGCGAGGGTGCTGCTGAGGAGGCCGAGGGTGCCGAGCCTGCCGCTGCCGCCGAGCCTGTCGTCGAGCCCGAGCCTGCTGCAGAGCCGGAGCCCGAGCCCGAGCCGGCAGAGCCCACGACGGCTGACCTCTACGCCCGTCGTCCCCGCAAGCGCAAGGCCGTCGTCGACCAGCTCGCTCGCGAGCTCGAGGCCGAGGACGACGCCGCTGCCGCCGATGCCCCGAAGGGAGGCGATGAGTAATGCCTATCGGACCTGCGCGCATGCCGCTCTTCGATCACCTGGGCGAGCTCCGTCGCCGCCTGACCATCGTGGTCGTGTCGGTGTTTGCCGCCGCCATCGTGCTGTATTTCGCCACGCCCGTGGTGCTCGACATCCTGGAAGACCCCATCCGCTCCTTTGTGCCGGACGGTAAGTTCTACATCACCACCACGCTCGGCGGCTTTGGCCTGCGCTTCTCGCTGGCCATCAAGATGGCCGTGGTCATGTGCACGCCCATGATCATCTGGCAGATTCTGGCATTTTTCCTGCCGGCACTGCGTCCCAACGAGCGCAAATGGGTCGTGCCCACGGTGCTCGCCTCGACGGTGCTGTTCTTCCTGGGCGCCATCTTCTGCTATTTCATCATCATCCCGGCGGGCTTTGAGTGGCTTATCGGCGAGACCTCGGCCGTCGCCACGGCGCTGCCCGACCTGGAGAACTACGTCAACATGGAGCTGCTCTTTATGATCGGCTTTGGCGTGGCGTTTGAGCTGCCGCTCATCATCTTCTACCTGTCCGTCTTCCACATCGTGTCCTACGCGGCCTTCCGCGGCGCCTGGCGCTACGTGTACGTGGGCCTGCTTGTGGGCTCGGCTGTGATTACGCCCGACGGCTCGCCCGTTACGCTGGGCCTCATGTATGGTGCCCTGCTCTCGCTCTACGAGATTTCGCTCGCCATTGCCCGCGTGGTCATTACCGCGCGCGAGGGCAAGGAGGGCTTGTTTGTGAGCCGTCTGGACCTGTTCTCGGACGATGAGGACGACGAGGAGTAAATCGGTATGCACGAGGTTGGCATTGTCAACGGCATACTCGATACAGTGATTCGCGCGGCGCGTGGGGCGGGGGCCTCGCGCGCCGTTTTGGTAACGCTGCGTATCGGGGATATGACCGAGGTCGTGCGCGAGGCGCTCGACTTTGCGTGGGAGACGTTTCGCGACGAGGACCCGCTCACGCGGGGCTGCGAGCTCGCGGTTGAGGAGATTCACCCACAAAGTGAATGCCTGGACTGCGGCGAGGTCTTCGACCACGATCGCTTCCACTGTCGCTGTCCCCAGTGTGGTGGTGCCAACGTGCGCCTACTGCACGGCCGCGAGCTCGATATCGCGAGTATCGAAATCGAAACCCCCGACGATTAGCCCGCTAGCCATCTGGTGATGGGGTATAAAGGGGCCAAAGTAAGGAGCGCTAAGTATGGCTGAGAAAACGATTGATATCGCGTCGCCGATTCTGTCGCGCAACGAGCGCCTGGCAGATCAGCTGCGTCAGCGATTTAATGAGACAAACACCTATGTGATCAACGTCTTGTCGAGCCCCGGTTCGGGCAAGACCACCACGATCCTGGGCACCAACGAGCGCCTGCGTGACAAGGCCGGCCTGCGTTGTGCCGTCATCGAGGGCGATATCGCCTCGGATGTCGACGCAATCACCATGAAGGAAGCCGGCATGCCCGCCATCCAGATCAACACGGGCGGCCTGTGCCACCTCGAGGGCAACATGATCATGGAGGCCGTTGATGCGTTTGACCAGGCCGTTGGGCTCGATAACATCGACGTCATTTTTATCGAAAACGTGGGCAACTTGGTCTGTCCGGTCGACTTTGACCTGGGCGAGAACCTGTCCATCATGATTCTCTCGGTGCCCGAGGGCGACGACAAGCCTATCAAGTACCCGGGCATCTTCCAGCACGCCGGCGCACAGCTGCTCAACAAGGTAGACGTGGCCCCGGCTTTCGATTTTGACATGGATAGGTATACTAAGACACTCGATGACCTCAATCCGCAGGCGCCGCGGTTTGCCGTGAGCGCGCGCAAGGGCGAGGGCATGGATGCCTGGTGCGATTGGCTCATCGGGCAGATCGAGCAAGCAAGGGCGTAAATCGGCCGCCATACGGGCGGGCGTAGCCGCAGAGACACGAGATAGGAGCCTCTTTTGAAGCTCATCATCGCCGAGAAAAACGACGCCGCGCGGCAGATTGCCGAGCGTCTGTCCACGGGTAAACCCAAAAAGGACAAGGTGTACAACACCGCCATCTACCGTTTTGAGTGGAAGGGCGAGGAGTGCGTGACGATCGGTCTTGCCGGTCACATCCTTGCGCCCGATTTTTGCGACAGCGTGCTGTTCGATAAAAAGCTGGGCTGGTATTCGGTTACTGAGGACGGCGAGATGCTGCCGGCCGACATGCCCGATGGCCTGGCTCGTCCGCCCTACGACACCAAGCGCAAGCCGTTTCTTGCCGATGGTATCTCCATCAAGGGCTGGAAGCTCGAGAGCCTGCCTTATCTCACCTGGGCGCCCGTCATTAAGCTGCCGGCCGAGAAAGAGCTCATTCGCTCGCTCAAGAACCTTGCCAAGAAGTCCGACAGTGTCATCATCGCCACGGACTTCGATCGCGAGGGCGAGCTGATCGGTTCGGACGCTCTCAACAAGGTGCGCGAGGTTGCGCCGGACTTGCCGGTTGCCCGCGCCCAGTATTCTTCGTTTACCAAGGCCGAGATCACGCAGGCCTTCGATAACCTTGTCTCGCTCGACCAGAACCTGGCCGACGCCGGCGAGAGCCGTCAGCACATCGACCTCATTTGGGGTGCGGTGCTCACGCGCTACCTGACGCTCGCCAAGTTTGGCGGCTTTGGCAACGTGCGTTCCGCCGGCCGCGTGCAGACGCCGACGCTTGCCCTGGTGGTCGAGCGCGAGCGCGAGCGCATGGCGTTTGTGCCCGAGGACTATTGGCAGATCCGCGGCATGGGCGCCGCACAGGGTACTGCCGAGGACGACCGATTTAAGATTGCGCACAAGACGGCACGCTTTACCGACAAGGATGCTGCTGAGACGGCGTACGGCCATGTTGACGGCGTCGCGACGGCAACCGTCGCCGCGGTGACCAAGCGCTCGCGCAAGCAGCAGCCGCCCACGCCGTTTGCGACCACCTCGCTGCAGGCTGCCGCCGCAGCCGAGGGTATCTCGCCTGCGCGTACCATGCGCATCGCCGAGTCCCTCTACATGGCGGGCCTCATCAGCTACCCGCGTGTCGACAATACCGTGTACCCCGCGACGCTTGATCTGGGCGCCGTGGTGAGCGACCTGGCAAAGATCAACCCGGCGCTGGCGCCCGTATGCAAAAAGGTCCTCGCCGGCCCCATGAAGCCCACGCGCGGCAAGGTCGAGACCACCGACCACCCGCCTATCTATCCCACGGGCGAGGGCGATCCGTCCACGCTCGACGGCGGCCAGCGCAAGCTCTACGACCTCATCGCCCGCCGCTTCCTGGCGACGCTCATGGGTCCCGCGACCATCGAGAACACCAAGCTCGAGCTCGATGTGAACGGTGAGCCGTTCGTGGCTTCGGGCGATGTGCTCGTGACCCCGGGTTTCCGCGAGGCCTACCCGTATGGCCTTAAACGCGACGAGCAGATGCCGCCGCTGGAGCAGGGCGATACGGTCGACGTATTCGACATTAAGCTCGAGGCCAAGCAGACCGAGCCGCCCGCGCGCTACAGTCAGGGCAAGCTCGTGCAGGAGATGGAGAAGCGCGGCCTGGGCACCAAGTCCACGCGCGCGAGCATCATCGAGCGCCTGTACGCCGTGCGCTACCTCAAAAACGATCCCGTGGAGCCGAGTCAGCTGGGCATCGCCATCATCGATGCACTGACGCAGTTTGCCCCGCGCATCACGAGCCCCGATATGACCAGCGAGCTCGATGGCGACATGACCCGTGTGGAGCGCGGCGAGGATACCGAAGAGCATGTCGTGACGCACTCGCGCGCGCTGCTGGCTGGCGTGCTCGATGAGCTGCTCAAGCACACGCAGGAGCTGGGCGACGCCATCAGCGACGCCGTCACGGCCGATGCGCGCGTGGGCGCTTGCCCCAAGTGCGGCAAAGACCTGGTTATGAAGACGAGCGCCAAGACCCGTGGCAGCTTTATCGGCTGCATGGGCTGGCCCGACTGCGATGTGACCTATCCGGTGCCGAGCGGCGTCAAGGTGAGCCCGCTCGAGGGCGAGGCAGCCGTGTGCCCCGAGTGCGGCGCGCCGCGCATTAAATGCCAGCCGTTCCGCCAGAAGGCCTTCGAGATTTGCGTGAACCCCACGTGCCCCACCAACTACGAGCCCGACCTTAAGGTGGGCGAGTGCAAGGTGTGTGCCGAGGCCGGACGCCATGGCGACCTGATCGCACACAAGAGCGAGAAGAGCGGCAAGCGCTTTATCCGCTGCACCAACTATGACGATTGCGGCGTGAGCTATCCGCTGCCGGCGCGTGGCAAGCTCGAGGCGACGGGCGAGACCTGTCCCGAGTGCGGCGCTCCCATCGTGGTGGTCAACACGGCGCGCGGTCCGTGGCGTATCTGCGTCAATATGGACTGCCCGACCAAGGAGAAGAAGCCCGCCCGCGGCCGCAAGACTGCGACCAAGGCGATCACGGCGAAGAAGACCACAGCAGCAAAGAAGACTTCGACCGCCAAGAAGTCGACTGCCAAGAAGACTGCCGCGAAAAAGACGACCACCAAGAAGGCGGCCGCCGACAAGTAGCGGCGCAGCCGAAACATAGCCCAAAACAAAAACGAGCGAGGGTCCCATGATCCTCGCTCGTTTTTTGCGTAGTCATTGGGGACGTTCTTGAATGACTAGTCGTTTAAGACCGTCGCATGCGACTAGTTCACTTCGACGGGTTTGGCGCCGGGATAGCGCTCCTCAAAATCTAGGCGGTACTTATTGTCATTGGTGCCCGCCACGTTGTCGCGCGACAGCGGCGCCACGATCTCATTCTTGTGGTCCGCAGGCTTGGCGTATTTCAGGCTGATCTCCCAGGCATCACAGATTGCGTCAATGCGGTGATCCAGGTCATCGTACAGGGCGATGATGTCCTTCCAGGAGCTGTAGTTCTTAGAGCTCGTCGGGACGTCTAGGTCCTCGACGATGTCGTAATACTGCTCGATGGTGTCCTCCGTGCGCTCGGCGACGTCGGCGAGATTTTGACGGGTGGTGCGATCTTCTTCCAGATAGCTGCCGTTGAAGTTCTGCGCGCAGCCACGGACGTAGTTGTCGAGGTCTTCGAGCAAGTCGTAGTATTCGCTCAGTTGGCGGTAGAGGTTCTGCTCGGAGAGCGTTGCTTCGCCGCCATCCTCGTCGTCATCGTCATCATCGTCGTACAGGCTGTTGGGATCGCCGAGAGGCTTTAGGTCATCGTCGTCGACGTCATGGTGCAGCTTAGCTACCTCGGCAGTCGTCTGCGTGGCGGCGTTGTCGAAAGGCTTGATCACAAAGAAAACGACCAGGGCGATGATGATCGCCACCAGCACAACGATAACGGCGATAAGCAGCCCGGTGCCGCTCTTTTTGGGAGTGGGGGTCTGTGGCGAAGCGGGCGCGTATGCGGGAGCCGGCTGCTGTTGGGGCGAGCCGCTCGCGACGGGTATGCGCTGCGTGGTCTCGACGGCCGCGGGGCTTGCGGCGGGGTCGGGGCGATAGGCGAGGGGGTCGTCCGCCTTGGCTTGCGGCGTATCGAGGGAGCCGGTCTGCTCAAAAGCGGGCTGGCTATCGCTCGCGGTTGTTTGCTCAACGGGTGCACCGCACGAGGTGCAGAACTTGGCATTATCTGCAAGAAGCTTGCCGCACGAGGCGCAATACCGAGACATTGCCACTCCTTTCGCCACATTTCAATGCAATACGACGATTATACCCAGCACCCCAAATTCCCCTTCATAAGTTGCGGTGAAATAGGGACTGTTTGGCGGTCTCAGAGCTTCAATCAGTCCCTATTTCACCGCAACTTTGGAAAGGCACCTTTAGCCATTGGGGACGCACCGAGCACTGGGGTATCATGGCTTGGTTGATATATCTGCATTTACGCGCCTTGTAGGAAGGGGCTGCGCCCATGGCTTTTGAGCCCGCTCAACATAGCTTTATCACGCTCGAGGGCGTCGATGGCGCCGGCAAGTCCACGCAGGCGCGCCTGCTTGCCCGCGCTCTTGAACTCGCTGGCTACCAGGTTGTGAGCCTGCGCGAGCCGGGCGGTACCGCCATCAGCGAAAAGATCCGCGCCCTGCTGCTCGACCCCGCCAACACGGCGATGGGTGACACCTGCGAGCTGCTGCTCTACGAGGCCGCGCGTGCCCAGCTGGTGCACGAGGTCATCGCCCCCGCCCTTGCGGCCGGCAAGGTGGTCCTGTGCGACCGTTTCTACGATTCCACGACCTGCTATCAGGCGTTTGCCGATGGCCTCGACCGTCAGATGGTACGCGATGCCAACAACCTAGCTGTCGCCGGTACGCATCCGGCGCTCACGCTCGTCTACCACATCACGCCCGAGCAGGCGGCGCTACGCATGGCAGCCCGTGGCGCGGCAGATCGCATGGAGGCAAAAGGCATGGCCTTCCAAGAGCGTGTCTACCAGGGATTTTGCGCCATTGCCGCCGAGGAACCAAACCGCGTAAAACTCATCGACGCCACTGCGACCGTCGAGGAAGTCTTCGAGAAGACGGTCCAGCAGATTCGCGCATACGGTCTCGACATTCCGCAAGACGCCGTCACCGCCGCGCTTGCCCAGGAGGCCGAGTAACATGGCCCCCGCTCAGGCAAGCCTGCTGGCCAAGCTCGACACCCAAGAGCGCGTGCGCGACTTTTTGACCAATGCCGTCGCCAGCGGTCGCGCATCGCACGCCTACCTGTTTTTGGGCGCGCCCGGCGCGGGCAAGCTCGACGCCGCGTGGGCGCTCGCCCAAGCCTTCCTGTGCGAGCAGGATGGCTGCGGCTCATGCGATAGCTGCGTGCGCGTCGCCCGCCATACGCACCCCGACGTGCACTATTACACGCCCGAGAGCGCCACGGGCTACCTCATCGCCCAGACCCGCGAGCTGCTCGACGACGTGCCTCTGGCGCCCATCCGTGCCAAGGCCAAGGTCTACATCATCGACCGTGCCGAGCAGCTGCGCGCCAACACCGCCAACGCACTGCTCAAAACACTCGAGGAGCCGCCCGAGGGCGTTATGTTTATCTTGCTGGGCACCTCGGCAGACGTGATGTTGCCCACCATCGTGAGCCGCTGCCAGTGCGTGCCGTTTCGGCTGGTATCGCCCGCCGTCGCCGCGCAGGCCGTGAGCCGCGCCACCGGTCAGGACCCTGCGCGTTGCCGCATGGCCGTCGCCGTAGCGGGAAGCCCCACGCGTGGCATCGAGTTCCTCAAGAGCGCCGAGCGCCAGGACGCCCGTCGTCAGATGGTTCGCGCCATCGATTCGCTTATCGCCGCCGACGAGGCCGACGTGCTCAGCCGCGCCAAGTCACTCATCGTCGCCGTTAAGGCGCCGCTCGCCGAGGTCAAGTCCACGCAGGAAAAGGTGCTCGAGCAAAACGCCGATTACCTGTCGCGTGGAGCATTGAAGCAGCTTGAGGACCGCAACAAGCGCGAACTCAACGCGCGCGAGCGTTCGGGTATCATGGAAGCGCTGGCGAGCGCGCGGACGCTCATGCGCGACGTGCTGCTGACGCTTCAGGATGAGGCGGCCGACGTCGTGAACGAGGATGTGCGCGACACGATCGGTCGGCTTGCCGCCGCGACCAATGTTGCGGGCGCCACCCGGGCGCTCGAGGCGGTCGCAACCGCCGAGCGCAACATCGCCAGAAACGTTACTCCCCAGCTGGCCATCGAGGTCATGCTGTTCGATATCAGGAAGGCACTGAAATGCCGTTAGTCGTACCCGTTAAGTTTACCTACGCCTCGCGCGACCTGTGGTTCGATCCGCAGGATCTGGATATCCTAGAGGCCGATTATGCCATTTGCTCCACCGAGCGCGGAACCGAGATCGGCCTGGTCACGGCCGATCCCTTTGAGGTGCCGCAAGACGAGATCGGTCAGCCGCTCAAGCCCGTGCTGCGCGTGGCGAGCGACATCGACCTGCAGCTTGCCGACGACCTGGCCATTCAGGGCGACGAGGCCATGGTCGACTTCCGCCGCCTGGTCAAGGAGCTCGACCTCGAGATGAAGCCGGTGGGCGTCGAGTACCTGTTTGGCGGCGAGAAGGCCGTGTTCTACTTTGCGGCTGAGGAACGCGTCGATTTTCGCCAGCTCGTCAAGGATCTGTCCTCGACGCTGCACATCCGCGTCGACATGCGCCAGATCGGCGTGCGCGACGAGACCCGCCTGGTGGGCGGCTATGCCCAGTGCGGACAGGAGCTCTGCTGCACGCGCTTTGGCGGACAGTTTGAGCCCGTCTCGATCCGCATGGCAAAAGAGCAGGACCTGCCGCTCAACTCGTCCAAGATCAGCGGCGTTTGCGGCCGCCTGATGTGCTGTCTGCGCTATGAGTTCGAGGCGTACAAGGACTTTAAGAGCCGTGCGCCCAAAAAGAAAACGCTCATCGATACGCCGCTTGGCAAGGCGCGTATCCAGGAGTATGACACGCCGCGTGAGCAGCTGGTGCTGCGCCTGGAGAACGGCAAAGTCTTTAAGGTCAACCTGGCCGATATGACGTGCTCGGAGGGCTGCAAAAAGAAGGCTGCCGAGCAGGGCTGCAATTGCCGCCCCGACTGCGTGACGCGTGACGTGCTCGAGCGCATCGAATCGCCCGAGATGCGCCTGGCGCTCATGGAGCTCGACCGCGAGAACGGCGTCGACGTGGGCGATGGCCTGTCGAGCGCCGACCGTCTTGCCGGCACGTCGATGCCCAAGCGCCGTCGTCGCGATGCCGATTCCGATGCCCGCGCTGCTCAGAGCCAGGGCGAGGGCCGTGGCCGCGGAAAGGGCCGTGGTAAGGCCGAGACACCCGAGGCCGAGGAGGCCGCCGGTGGCCGTCGTCGTCGCAAGCGCGCGGCGTCCGTCGACAATGGCGAGACCGCGGGCAAGAACGCTTCCCGCGAGCGCGAGGTTCAGCAGCCCCAGCAGCAAAACCGCGGCGGTGGCATGAATCCCACGCGCCGTCGTCGCCGTCACCTGTCGAGCGAGGAGCGCGAGGACGTCTTCCGCGCCGCAGCTGCTCGCGAGGCCGGTGCCGCTCCCAAGGGCGTCTCGGCCTCCGATGCGCCTGCCGACAAGGCTGGCAAGCCGCGTGGCGAGGAGGAGCGCGCGCCACGTCCGCGCCGTCGCCATTCCTCGGGCACGCAGCAGAAGCCCTCGGTTCCTTCCGTGGCCGATCAGGTTTCGGATGGCGAAGTCAAGGTCACGCGCCGTCGTCCCGGAGATGGCGGGGGAGCGGCTGCCAAGGCTTCGCGTGGCGCGGCTCGCGACGAGCGCGAGCCGCGCGAGGATCGCGGTGGCGAGGGCTCGGCCGACCAGGGTCAAAAGCGCCGTCGCCGTCGCCGTTCCCGCAAGCCGCGCCAGAATGGTGGCGAGGGCTCGACCCCGTCTTCGTCTGCACCACAACCGCCCGCCGGCGAATAACGCCCGCGAGCGGATTTAGCCCGCCTTGCCCCGAGCACATCGGGGTATCATAGCGCCGAATCAACAACCCTCCCTGCGACCGAACGTAGGGAGGGTTGTGTCTTGAAGAGCCATCTGAACATATTGAGCTGTCTGCAGGGTGCCGGTACCCTACCGTTTGCGGACGAATTACTACCGTTTGCCGAGCGGGTGGCACGCGAGGCGCTCGAGGCATTGTCGCCAACACGATGTGCCGGCTGCGAGCGCGCCGGTACGCTTATTTGCCAAGACTGCCTGGCTGCGCTCACGCTCATCGACCCACGTCATAGCTGCACCCGATGCGGCGCCCCGTTTGGGGATTTGCTGTGCACTGAGTGTTCGGTCGAGGGCACGTCCTCGGCAATGGCGGAGGCGCTCGACCGCTGCCTGGCGTGCGCCGTCTATGCGCATCCGCTGCCGCGCATCATTAAAGCGTACAAGGATGCGGGCGAGCGACGTCTGGCTCCGTATCTGGCGGAGCTGCTCTACGACACCGCCCTGCATGCCCAGGTCGTAGCGCCCGATCGCTACGGAGGCGTGCTGTCCGGTGCGGATGCTGTGGTGTTTGTGCCTGCGACGGCGGCAGCGTTTCGGCGGCGTGGTTTTGATCATATGGAGGCTATCGCGCGCCCATTTTGCGAGCTGTCGGGTGTTCCCCTGCTCGATGCTCTCGTCAAGTACGGGCATGGCGACCAGCGCGAACTCGGTCGTGAGGAGCGCCGCGAGCGTGCCCAAGGCATGTACGAGACGGTTGAGGACGTGCACGGCCGCCGCTTGCTGCTTATCGATGACGTTATCACCACGGGCGCGACGATGGCCGCGGCTTCGGCGGAACTCAAGCGCGCCGGCGCTGCGGCAGTCGATGGCCTTGCTATCGCACGCGTTTGGTAGGGGTGGTTTTGTGGCAGTAAAGATTGAGCGGTGCAACGAGCCGACAGGCGAACAGCTAGCGGCTTCCGTAATCCTAACAGGCGCCTCGGCGCTACGCATGATGCGCGCCGAGCGCCGGCAGATGGGCTACATAAGCTGGAGGGACCTTAATCCCGATGAAGAGCGCCATGTGCTGCGCACGTCGTCGCCCTCGACCGAGGACATCTATCTTCCCGACTTGGTGCGGATTGGGGCCGCAAGCAGCGAGGTGCAAGAGGATTTGTGCTTGCTGGTAAGGTCTGCAGCGCAGCGCTGCCGCATTCTTGGCGTGAGCTGGTCCGTATGCTCCGGGTTGCCTGCCGGCTCGATTCTAGAGGTGGAACCGGGGGTGTACAGTCTATCTCCCGAGGCCCTTTGTGTTGTCGTCGCCCGCGAGGTCGGCTGCATCCAGGCATTTGCCCTGGCTCAGGAGCTGTGCTCTAAGATTTCGCTGAGTGACCGCGGGAAGTATCTGCCTCCCTACACCTCGCCCGTTACGAATAAGCTTGCAAAGGACAAGGACCAGCCAGCAGACGTGGGCTACTTTGAGGTTGAGCCGGTGCTGACGCCCGATCGTCTGGCAGATTACCTCGCGGTATGCAAGGGGAATGCGGCCAAACAACTGCAGCGTCTGTGTCCCTACTTGTCAGAAAACCTGCGCTCGCCCATGGAGTGCATCATGCTCGCTCTGTTTTCGCTTCCGTTTTCCTATGGCGGATTTGCCTGCGGTCCCTTTAAGACCGACTACAAGATTGAGTTCGATGACCGCGCGCAGACAATCTCGGGGATGTCGCACGCAGTTTGCGATGCGTATCAGGAAACAGCCC
The DNA here is from genome assembly GCA_047247485.1 of Collinsella sp. GTDB lineage: Bacteria > Actinomycetota > Coriobacteriia > Coriobacteriales > Coriobacteriaceae > Collinsella. The sequence continues at coordinate 119,871 of JBKTTM010000006.1, forward strand.
GGTTTGACCTGGAATACAACGGTGAGCTGGGCCATTCCTCCCGGAGGGGACGTATCCATGATGAAAAGCGCAACACGGGCTTGATTACTATGGGAATCGAGGTCGCGACGGTCAACAACGAAATGCTCTGTGACATGGAAGCGATGGAAGCGCTCGCATGGCGCATCCACCAGCGCATGAGTAAGCGATATCGCAACCGTGTTGACGCTCGCAGAAAGAAACAAGAGGCGCTATTTAACACGCTGCGGGCGTGTTTTGGGCTTAAACCCGCCTAACAATGCTCTGAAACAGGGGGTTGGATATATGCTCTGGCCAAAATATAGCAAATATGAGTACTGCTACAAATTCAGTAACAGCAAAATCAGGGATTTTGGGACTGGAAGATGGGGTAAATTAGAAAGTTATTGGTCGCGCGCGCAGACGTGGTGTAAGAGCGTCCTGAGGTCCGTCGCTGCAAGTCCCGATGTTACTCCTTCTTGAGACCGTGCCTCTCGACTATCTCGTCCACTATCTCCCTGGCGCGCCGCCCGAGCGCGCGGCGCCTCCCCTCCGTCGGGGCCGGCCTGCCCGCGGGCTCGGCGAAGCCCCCGGCGGCCGAGGCCTCGGAGAACACGCGCTGCTGGGACCACTGCCCCTCGGTCTCCATGAGGCTCGCGCACGTCAGGCGCAGCATCGACTCCCTCGAGGGGAAGGACTGTACGACCCTGTAGCGGCGCTTGATCTCGCGGTTGGCGCGCTCCTGGACGTTGTTGGTGCGGAGCTTGGCCCAGTGCGCCCTGGGGAAGGCCGTGAACGCCAGCGCGGAGTCCTCGGCCCGCTCGAAGACCTCGCCGGCCCTGGCGGACACCGACGCCACCCAGGGCGCCGCCTCGGCCCACACGCAGCGCGCGAGGTCGGGGTCGTCCTGGTAGACCGCGGCGTGCACGAGGTCCCTGACGGCCGCCTTGGAGTCCTCGGGCCTGCCCGAGCAGGCGCTCTGGAGGTTGCGCTGCAGGTGCGTCACGCAGCGCTGCCAGGCGCAGCCCTGGAACAGGCGCGAGACGGCGGCCACGAGCCCGGCGTGGCTGTCGGAGACCACGAGGCGGACGCCGGCCAGCCCGCGCTCGCGCAGCCCGCCGAGGAATGCCGCCCAGGAGTCCTCGCTCTCGGTGTCGACCACGTCGCAGCCCAGGAAGTGCTTGCGCCCGTCGGCGCCCAGCCCGATCGCGGTCACGACGCCCTGCGAGACGACCGACGAGCCGACCCTGCAGCTCATGTAGGTGGCGTCGAGCCACAGGTAGCGGCACGGCGTGCCCGACAGGTCGCGGCTGCGGAACTCCGCCACCTCGGCGTCGAGGTCGGAGCAGAGGCTCGAGACCTCCGAGCTCGACAGCGAGGATATGCCCAGCTTGGACGCCACGCGCTCGACCTTGCGGGTGGACACGCCGCACACGTACATCTCCTGCACGATGGCGGCCACCGAGGTGTCGACGCGCGACCATCGCGCGAGCATGCCCTCGGGGTAGTAGGTGCCGTGCCTGAGCTTGGGTATCTCGAGCTCCACGTCGCCCACGGCGGTCTTGAGCGACCTGGGGCGGTAGCCGTTGCGGCTGTTCTCCCTGCCGTCGCTGCGCTCGTTGCGGCCCGCGCCGCACATCTGCTGGGCCTCGGAGTCCATCAGCGCGTTCATCACGCCGCCCAGCACCCTGCACGCGAACTCGCGCGCGTCGCCGCACTCCTGCCAAAGCCTCGCCGCCTCGAGGGCCTCGTCGCGGCCGAGGCGCAGTACACTCTCTTCTTGGGGCATCGCCTTTCCTTCCATTCGTCACCTTCATTACTCCAACGACGAATTCTAGGCGGTGTCCCCTCCCTTTCAAGAAAGGGAGGAGGCGGGGCATGCCCCGCCTCTTACACCACATCTCTGCGTGCTACCAAGTTATTAAACAAATGTGGAATATCCTGGCATCAATCTGACGTTATAGAGCGTGAAAACAGCTTGCAGAGCCAAAAACTCCTGCTACTAAATTGGCAACAGTACTCATATTTGCTATTTTTTGGCCACGGCGCCCTAAGACGGGTGTGTTGGGGCTTTCCATAGGGGAGCGACGGGCTCAATCAGAGCACGTGCGGCCCGTCCTGACCTGCGAAATCTGTACTCGCGATGCGAATAACGCCCCTAACCTTAAACTTTAGCTTGAACTTAGCTATAATGCGCTACGTTCCTGCCAGGCTGTGGTTGCGGACGGACGAAATGCCCATCCTAGTCCAAGACAGACGCGGTCAAAGGGATCCACGTAAGCGACCGCGTGCGCGCGGCGCGATCATGGCGCGTCCTAGATGTAAGCCGCACCGTCCGTTCTACTTTCTTTGGGGCAATACCGCCTCGCGGGCGAGCGGGTCAGTCGTGAAGGTGGCTGCGGCCTCCCGAGCAAACACCCCGGTGCGCAAGTGTGGGGTCAAATACCAGGTCAGCTGGTGGGAACAATCTGATATTCCGCGCAACGCACGGATTGTATACGACACAGAAGGCAGGGTAGTGGACATGGTGAGGGGCAGCTTGATGCACGCGGCTCGGTTAGGTGCTGGGACCGCAGCGGTCATTGCCGTTTTGGGCCTGAGCGGATGCGCGTTCAACCCGCTGTCTACGTTCACGACTCCCACGATCGACCAGATCGAGTACGAGACCGTCACGCCGGCGGTGTCGGACGATGCCCTGGTCACTCCCGGAACCCTGACGGTCGCCCTCGATACTTCCGATGCGCCGCAGGCCATGCAAGGCGCCGACGGCGAGCTCACGGGATATGCGGTTGACGCCGCCCGCGCCCTCGCAAGCCGCATGGGCCTTAAGGTCGCCTTTGTCGATGCGTCCTCGGCAGGTTCCGCGCTCGGCGACAAAAAGGCTGATATCTTTATCGGCGAGATCAGCTCCACAGACGGGGACGTTAGCTCGCTCGGCACCTGCCTGTACGATGCCGCTTCTGTGTTCGGTAAAACCAGCGATGGTGGGTCGCTAAGCGTTTCCACCGATACCCTTAACACGTCTACCCTGGGTGTCCAGATGTCCTCGGCCTCGCAGGAGGCGCTTGCCAAGCAGAGCATCACCGCCAACCAAAAGACCTACTCCAACATCAACGAGTGCTTTGAGGCGCTCGAGTCCGGCGAGGTCGACTATGTGATCTGCGACTCCACGGCCGGCGGCTACCTTGCACGCCTGATGAGCGAGGTCTCCTATGTCGGTGCGCTCGAGGCGCCCTCGACGCTTGGTGTTGCGGGCCTCTCGTCCAATGACGAACTGTGCCGTGCCGTGAGCGATGCCCTCGACAGCATCACGGTCGACGGTACGCTCGAGGCAGTCCACTGCGTATGGTATGGCACGATGCCCTACGACCTCACCACTAAGACGGTTTCGGGCGCTAACGTGCAGCCGGGCGACTCTGAGTCCAGTGAGACCACGTCCTCCGGCAGCGAGTCCTCCGATTCCAACAATGAGACCGCATCCTCCGAGGACAAATCGTCCAGCCAGGAAGGCACCATCACTGACGACGACATTAACAAACTCAATAGCTAGTTATTGCTAGGGGTGGTGTCTCCTACACGTTGGAAAGGACACCTCTTCACGGTTTCAACACGCACTGCCGGGCTTCCCCAATAGGGGAGCCCGGCTTTTTCATCCCTATAAAACCAGCAGGTCAAAGCCAATTTTCGGGACCAAATACAAAGCCGCTGGCCCCCTCCTATAGCGCACTTTGCCACAGAAAAGTGCGAGACTTCGGTATGCGGTATCAAGCAATCGTTATTCGGGTCTTTAGGAATCCGCGTGATTAAATGCACGGCAATGGGTACATAGCCAGTACAGTAAGTCCCCGAGGCAGATTGGAGCCACGTATGGATATCAAGGTTTCTGGACGCAAGACGACGGTAACCGATGCTCTGCGTGCGCATGTGGATGAGAAGATCGGCGAGGCGCTCAAGGTTTTCGATATCGAGCCCATGACGGTCGACGTTGTACTTCGCTATGAGAAGAACCCCTCGAACCCCAACCCGGCGATCGTCGAGGTTACGGTTCGTGCCCGCGGTTCGGTGATTCGCGTTGCCGAGCACGGTGCAGATATGTACGCCGCCATCGACCTCTCCGCCGATAAGGTCACCCGCCAGCTGCGCAAGTTCAAGACCAAGGTCGTGGATAACCGCCAGGGCGGTGCCAGCGCGGCGGATGTCGCACCGGTCGAGCGTGTCGAGGATCTGGCCGACCTGCTGCTGCCCGAGGAGGAGGACGACCTGCTCGTCCGCGAGAAGGTCATCGACGTCACCCCGATGACTGAGGAGCAGGCGCTGGTGCAGACCGATCTGCTGGGCCACGACTTCTACGTGTTCGAGAACGCGACGACTGGCCTCATCAATGTGGTGTATCACCGTAAGAATGGTGGATATGGCATCATCAAGCCCCGCATCGAAACACTTGACGAGTAAAATACGTTAACTTGCATGAGTTAACGGCTGGCGGCCATCCCATGCGGATGGCCGCCTTTTTTACGTAAGGAGTCGCTTTGATGGACAAGGCTGCATCTACCGGCCATTCTGACCGCTGCCGCATCGTCGTCGATACCTGCTGCGACTTTAGCCCCGAGGTCGCCGCGAACCTCGATGTCGATATCTTGGGCTTCCCCTTTATCATCGATGGCGAGGAGCGCACGGACGATATCTGGTCGAGCATGAGCCCCAAGGAGTTCTACGACCGCATGCGCGCCGGCGCTCGCGTGTCCACCTCGGCTGTGTCGCTCGGTCGCTATATCGAGTTCTTTACCGAGTGCGCCAAAGAGGGCACGCCCACGGTCTACCTGTGCTTTACCTCGGCGCTGTCGTCGAGCTACAACTCCGCGTGCCAGGCGGCGGACGCCGTGCGCGCCGAGTATCCCGATTTTGAGCTGTACGTGGTCGACAACGCTCTACCCTGTGCGACCGGCGCGCTCCTGGCGCTCGAGGCCGTGCGCCAGCGTTCGGCGGGGCTGACCGCCAAGCAACTGGTCGATTGGGCAAACGAGGCGAAGACCTACGTCCACGGCTACTTTACGCTCGAGAGCTTTGACGCGCTGGCTGCCGGCGGCCGCATTCCGCCCGCGGCGGCGCAGCTCACGGCAAAGCTCGATGTCAAGCCCGAGCTCTCCTACGACCTTGCCGGCTCGCTGTCGCTGATCGGCGTCAACCGCGGCCGCAAGAAGGCGCTCAAGTCCATCCTCAAGTCGTTCCGCGAGAACTACGTGCCCGACCGCACCATGCCCATCGCCATCATGACGGCCGATGCCGAAAAGGACGGTGACTGGCTCGAAGCCGCCATCCGCAAGGAGGAAGGCTGCGCCGACGTCACGATCATTCGCAGCTCCGTGGGTCCCACCATTGGCTCGCACGTGGGCCCCGGCATGGTGGCCTGCGCGTTTTGGGGCAAGAACCGCGCCGACAAGGCGTCGCTTTCCGACCGCATCGCCCGCCGCGTGCGCGGTCAGTAGGCAAGTAACGCGGCCGTAATCGATCCCAACTCACAGCCCAAACGCTGGCACCGAGTATTCAACCTGGTAACAACACCCAACCCAAAAGGAAAGGTTTCATGGCAAACAAGCTCTCTGTCGCATTTATCGGCACCGGAATTATGGGTGCCCCCATCGCCGGCCACATTTTGGACGCCGGCTATTCCGTCACGGTCAATAACCGCACCAAGTCCAAGGCTGCAGCGCTCGTTGAGCGCGGCGCCGTCTGGGCTGATACGCCGGCAGATGCCGCGGCGAACGCCGACGTTGTCTTTACCATGGTGGGTTATCCCTCCGAGGTCGAGGAGCTCTACCTGGCGGGTGACGGTCTGCTCGCGTGCACTAAGCCCGGCGCGGTCCTGATCGACCTCACCACGAGCTCGCCCGAGCTGGCGCGCGACATTGCCGAGGCCGCCCAGGTCTCCGGCCGCATGGCGTTTGACTGCCCCGTCACCGGCGGCGAGTCGGGAGCTATCGCCGGCACGCTCACAGCTATCGTGGGCGCTACCGAGAACGACATCGCCCCGGTCCGCGACATCCTTTCCACCTTCGCGGCCAACATCTGCTGCTTCGACGGCGCCGGCAAGGGCCAGGCTGCCAAGCTCGCCAACCAGGTGTCGCTGGGCGCCTGCATGGTCGGCATGGCAGACGCCATGGCATTTGCCGAGCTGAGCGGCCTCGATCTGGAGAAGACCCGCCAGATGATCCTGGGCGGTACCGGCAAGTCCGGCGCCATGGAGAGCCTGGCTCCCAAGGCGCTCGACGGCGACTACAAGCCCGGCTTTATGGTCGAGCACTTCATCAAGGACCTGCGCTTGGCGCTCGCCTATGCCGACGATCGCGAGCTTGCGCTGCCCGGCGCCGACGTCGCCTTTACGCTCTACGACATGCTCGACGCCATCGGTGGCGCCAAGCTGGGCACCCAGGCCATCACGGTCCTCTACAAGGAGGAGGCTGACGCCATCGCCGCCGGTCTGGATTGGTCGCAGTATCGTCCCGAAGAGCTCGGTGCTCACGAGGGCGGCTGCGGTTGCGGCGAGCACGGCGACGACCACGAGTGCGGTTGCGGCCACCACCATGGCGAGGACCACGAGTGCTGCGACGGCCACGGCCATGATGATGGCCACGAGTGCTGCTGCGGCCACCATCACGGGGAGTAGCGCCCATGAGCTGGACGTTCGTGGTACTAGCGCTGGTGCTCTTTCTCTTTGCGATCTACATTGGCTTTTTGTGCGGCCAGTGGGCGTGCGAAAAGCGCGTGATCACCAAGCGCGACTACTGGATTGCCAATTTTGCAGGAGCGGCGGCAGTCGTCCTACTGACCTGGGTGTTCTCGCTGTTCCCGCTGGTGCAGTTTGCGCCGATCGGCTGGCTCGGCGGCTTTATCGCCGGTCTTAAGATGAGCTTTGGCGAGTCCGTCGGTCCGTGGCGCAAGCACGACGAGGTCTTTAACGTCAACAAGGCTCATCGCGCCGCCGCCGACGCGGGCGACGCCGAGGAACGCCGCCGTGCGCGTCGCAATGGCGCGGCCGACCGACAGCTCATCTCGGTCACCGATGACAGCAAGGGTGCTGGCAAGCACGCTAAGAAATAGTAAGAAGAGGTAACTATGGCAGAAAACAAAGACGAACAGCTCACCGACGAGGAGCTGGCACAGCTTCAGCTGGCAGAGGAGAACGAGAACGCCGTCGACCGTCTGGTCAAGGAGCTCGGCTGCCCCACGCGCCGCATCCGCCAGTTTGCCGCCCGCGTGCTGCACCTGCTTGCCGAGCGCGATCCGCAGCGCGTCGTGCCCTGCGTGCCCGCGCTGATCGAGGCGCTCGACCGCCCCGAGGCGCAGACCCGCTGGGAGGCCCTCGATGCCCTGACGGCGCTCGCTACCACCTGCCCCGAGCAGCTGGGCGATGCCTTTGAGGGCGCCGAGACTGCGCTGTTCGACGAGATCTCCTCCACGCTGCGCTATGCCGCCTTCCGCCTGCTGTGCGTGTGGGGTGCCACGAGCGTCGAGCGTTCGCGCGAGGCTTGGCCCATCCTGGACGAGGCCATCCAGTGCTACCACGGCGACCTCGAGTATCGCGATATGCTCGGTTGCCTGTACGAGTTTGGCCAGGGCGAGATTGACGCCGAGGTTGCCGAGAAGCTTGCGCTGCGCCTTAAGTTCGATGCCGAGAACGGTAAGGGCAGCTATCTCAAGGCCCGTTCGAGCGAGATTTGCGAAATGCTTGTTAAACGTTTTGGCCTGGATCTCTCCAAAAAGAAGAAGCGTGCTAGCGTTAAAAAATCTGACGACGCCGAAGACGAGGAGTAACAGATTATGGCGCACGATGTAGTCCTGATTCCCGGTGACGGTATCGGTCCCGAGATTACGCAGGCCATGCGCCGCGTGGTCGAGGCTGCCGGTGTCCAGATCAATTGGAACGTCCAGGAGGCCGGTGCCGGCGTCATGGACGAGTTTGGCACGCCGTTGCCCCAGCACGTGCTCGATGCGGTCGCTGAGACCAAGGTTGCCATCAAGGGCCCCATCACCACGCCGGTCGGCACGGGTTTCCGCAGCGTCAACGTGGCCCTGCGCAAGCATTTTGACCTGTACGCCTGCGTGCGCCCCTGCCTGTCGCAGCCGGGTGACGGCTCGCGCTTCCGCGACGTCGACCTGGTCATCGTGCGCGAGAACACCGAGGACCTCTACGCCGGCATCGAGTTCGATGAAGGCGCTGCCGAGGTCGAGGAGCTCTCGCAGCTTGTCGAGCGCTCGGGTCAGAAGACCTTCGCCGCTGATTCCGCCATCTCAATTAAGCCGATCTCCATCGCCAAGAGCCGCCGTATTGTGGAGTATGCCTTTGAGTATGCCCGCCGCTGCGGCCGCAAAAAGGTGACGGCCGTGCACAAGGCCAACATCATGAAGGCGACCGACGGCCTGTTCCTGCGCGTGGCACGCGAGGTGGCCGCCAACTATCCCGATATCGAGTTCAACGACAAGATTGTCGACGCCACCTGCATGGGTCTGGTCCAGAACCCCAACGACTTCGATGTTCTGGTGCTGCCCAACCTGTACGGCGACATCGTGAGCGACCTGTGCGCCGGCCTGGTAGGCGGCTTAGGCATGGCCCCCGGCTCCAACATCGGTGCTGACTGCGCCATCTTCGAGGCAACGCACGGCTCCGCGCCCGATATCGCTGGCCAGGATATCGCCAACCCCACGGCCGAGATCCTCTCTGCTGCGATGATGCTCGATCACCTGGGCGAGAACGACGCTGCCAATCGCATTCGCGCCGCCGTCTCTGCCACGCTCGACGAGGGCGAGCAGGTTACCGGTGACGTGCGTCGTGCCCAGACCGGCTCCGTCGAGGGCGCCGTGGGCACGCAGGCCTTTGCCGATGCCGTTATCGCGCACCTGGCCTAAGGTATGCACGCTGCAAACGCCTAAATAGTACTTAAGTGTTTGCGTATAACCTAAGAATCAATACGCCCGGCACTCTGTCGGGCGTATTCTATTGAAGACTATGTTTCCTAACAAGGAGTAACCGATATGGGTCTGATTCAAAAGAAGGACGAGAAGGACGAGATCGACGGCATCCAGATCATCGAGCGCGGCGAAGGCCCCGACGGTGACGAGGACGAGAAGATCGACCTGGTCACCGGTACGTCTGCCGAGCACATTGCTGCCGGTACGACGGCCGAGGAGGAGGACGCCCGTCTGGAGGCTCAGATTGCCGCGGATGCCGCTGACGAGGATCTGATGCCCGAGGAGCAGGACGAGGACGACGACTCCGACGTGGATGACCACACTTGCAAGCACAAGAAGACGATGATTGCCGCCTTTGTGGTTGCCGTCGTGATTGCTGCCGTGATTGGCTTCTTTATCGGCAACGGTGGTTTTGGCGGCAAGGGTGTCGGCTCGTCGACCCTCACCGAGGACCAGCTCGATTCGACCGTGGCAAGCTACAGCTACAACGGCAAGAAGAGTGACATCACCGCGCGCGAGGCCATCGAGAGCCAGTACAGCCTCGATACCGTCAAGGATGGCGATGGCAACTACACCGCTCCCTCTGCCGACGTCATCCTGTCCTACGTGCGCAACAAGATTCTGCTCGATGCTGCCGAAGACGAGGGCATCACCGTCTCTTCCAAGGAGATGAAGAAGTACGCCGAGGATTCCATCGGCACTTCGGACTACAAGACCATGGCCACGCAGTATGGCGTGTCCAAGGACCAGGCCAAGCAGATCGTCCGCCAGTCCGCGACGCTGCAGAAGCTCTACAAGAAGAAGGTCGGCGACAGCTCCGCAAGCATGCCGACCGCCCCGACCGAGCCTTCTGACGGCAACGAGGAGACCGCGAGCAAGGACTACGCCGACTACATCATCAACCTTGCCGGCGACGAGTGGGATAGCGAAAAGGGTACCTGGAAGGACGCCGATAGCACCTACGCTAAGGCCTTCGCTGACGATGCCTTTACGGCCGATAGCGCTACCTACAAGCAGGCCATGACCGCCTATTACACCGCCTACCAGCAGTACTCCTCGCAGGCTTCGAGCGCTAGCTCCAAGTGGACCGAGTATGCTAACGGCCTCTACGCCAAGGCCAACATCAGCATCTACGGCCTGTTTGCGTAAAGATTGCCTGAGCCTTCGAGTACGAAGCCGATATATCTGATTGAGCCCGCTAGAACGGATCGTTCTGGCGGGCTTTTTGCGTTGTGGGTACCGGCGGCAAGGCGCTTGATATTACTCTTTAAGCCCAAAGAGGCTATCGGCTTCATCGTCAGGTATATATTCCAGTACATCGCCCGGCTGGCAGTCGAGTGCTCGGCATATCGCGTCTAGAGTTGAAAAACGTATGGCAGAAACCTTACCCGTCTTAATGCGTGACATATTGACCTGGGAGATGCCCACACGTTCCGCAAGCTCTTTAGATGAGATCTTGCGTTCGGCAAGCATGCGGTCGAGCCGCAGAATAATCATGGATTCCCCCTAGAGCAACTCGTCATCTTGTTTTTGCAGGATACACCCGTACTGGAAGACGCTGGCAATCAGGCTAATAATCAGGCCTGCAAAGACCATAGAGAGGTCGAGGTGCTGGCCGCCAAGCGCATCCGTAAAGTTGCCGCCAAATCCTGAGAGTATCAGCCCCGTGACTATGGCACCAAGAAGCTTCACAGCAACGCCGCCAATAAGGAACAAATGTCCTATTTGACGTAGTATGCGGATGCATTCGAGGTCAAAGGGCCTGCCCGCCTTTTCAATGGCGGAGAAAAACCTGTATGCGCTTAGCACGATGGCAAACGCAAGGCATGTCATCATGGCGCTCCCTATGGCAGTATGACCGTCGTGCGCGACAAGCATAAGAGGGGTGTGTTCATCGGCGCCGACGAGAGCGAGAATTGGCCCTTCGCCAGCCTCAAGCTCTACGGATTGGAGACAGAACCCTTGGGAGAGGCTAGGCAATATGAGTAGATCGTAGATTGCAATGACTGCGAGGAGTCCCAGAGCGAGCGCCACGGCGGTGCAGATTGTGGCCCATTTGCAGTAGCGAGTGAGCTTCCTCAGATTGGCTATTGCCTGTTCACGGTCGATGGCTTCATTCGATTTGGATGCGTTCCAGCGGATCATAGCTCCTCCAACCAATGTCTTGGATGATACTAAATTTTATAACATACTTAACGATAAACGATAAACAATTACAGATTAGAGTAAGTAATGTTTATAAGACGAATAGCGAGAGCTTATGGCACATTCAGGGAGTGGGAGTTTGGCGCGCGGGGGATGGACGAGTATTGAAATATCCTGCAACCGCGCAAGTGCTTCATCGGGTCTCCCCAATTCATCTAGAAAAACGGCTGCAAACGACTGCAAATAACCGGTGAACGGTCAAAAACTACCGTTCACCGATAATTTTTAAACTGGTTCTAACTGGTATTAAGTCAAAAAGACCAATTCACAAATCTTCACAATGACCTGCATTTTTTCTACACGCCATTTTTAGCCACCCTGCGTTGTTTAGACACAGAAAAGGTTCCGATCTTTCGCTAAGTCATTTCGAAACGGTTTCAAAACCGCAGGTAGAAGTGTTAACGAGCGGTAAACGATCGATTTATCGCCGTGAGCGGTGCAAAAACGTTTTACTGTATGAATCAACGAAAGCAACCTCTTCTGTGGTGATATAGTGACAACAGCACGTCACATGGTTACTACCAGTTTAGAAACCACTGGTCTTCAAGGAACGCTTTCCAAGAAGCTTTAAGGGCGTCTGCCCGCTGGCTTCCGGAAATCATCGGACTCAGATTGTACACACCTTCGGAAGGGAAATTTGAATGGTTGGCTTTATTCTTACCGGTCATGGACAGTTCGCACCCGGCCTCGCAAGCGCTATCGCTATGGTTGCTGGCGACCAGCCCGCTTTTACCGTCGTTCCTTTTGAGGGCGACCAGGCTGCTTCCTACGGTGAGGATCTCCGCGCCGCTATTACCGCCATGCGCGAGGAGTGCGATGGCGTGCTCGTCTTTACCGACCTGCTTGGTGGCACCCCGTTCAACCAGGCGATGATGATTGCCCAGGATGTCGACAACGTCGAGGTTCTGACCGGCACCAACCTTCCCATGGTTATTGAGCTTCTGTTCCTCCGCGGCAACGCCACGCTCGCCGAGCTTGGCGAGCAGGCCGTGACCGTTGGCCAGACGGGCATCACCGCCCAGACGGTCGCATCCGTTGCCGGCTCCGACGAAGAGGATATCTTCGGCGACGAGGACGGCATCTAATGGCCGATTTCGGAGCCAACGTCCTGAGCTCCTCGGTCGCCCTTTTAGGCCTGCTTGTCATCATGGGCTTGATTTACACCATCTGGTCGCAAATCAACATGAAGAAGAAGCAGAAGTACTTCAAGGAGCTGCACACCGAGCTCAAGCCGGGTCAAGAGGTTCTTTTCGCCGGCGGTATCTACGGAACCGTCAAAGGCATCGAAGGCGAGAAGGTCCAGATCAAAGTCCGATCCGGAGCCGTCGTAGATGTTTCGCGTTACGCGATTCAGGAGATCAAGTAACTGTCGTCAGCAAATAACGAAAGGAAGCTGATCAACATGGCAGAACCCAACATTCTTCTTACCCGCATCGATAACCGACTGGTTCATGGTCAGGTTGCCACCCAGTGGAACTCCACCCTGGGCTCCAACCTCATCCTCGTCGCCAACGACGACGTGGCGTCCAACACCATGCGCCAGAACCTCATGAAGATGGCCGCTCCCGCCGGCGTCGCTACGCGTTTCTTCTCTCTGCAGAAGACCATCGACGTCATTGGCAAGGCGAGCCCGCGCCAGAAGATCTTCATCGTGGCCGAAACACCGGAAGACGTGCTTACGCTCGTCAAGGGCGGTGTGCCTATAAAGAAGGTAAACATCGGCAACATGCACATGTCGGAAGGAAAGCGCCAAGTCGCCACTGCCGTCGCAGTTAACGACGAGGATGTCGCTGCGTTTAAAGAGCTGCAGGAATTGGGGGTGGAGTTGGAGATCAGGCGCGTTCCGAGCACGCCTGTTGAGGACACGAGCAAGCTCTTCTCGTAATCCTCGTGATCCACGTTGTCAGGAGTGAAACCCTGACGTTCTGTACGTGAAATCCAAAGTGCGTACATACATTTTGAAAGGAGGAGCAAGATGGAATACTCGATCATCCAGATCGCTCTGGTCTTCGTCGTCACGTTCATCGCGGCAATCGACCAGTTTGACTTCCTCGAGTCTCTCTATCAGCCCATCGTCACCGGCGCCGTCATCGGTCTTATCCTTGGCGACCTCAACACCGGTCTTCTCGTGGGTGGTACCTATCAGCTCATGACGATCGGCAACATGCCGATCGGAGGCGCTCAGCCGCCTAACGCCGTCATCGGCGGCATCATGGCAGCCATTCTCGCTATCGCCACGGGCCTCGAGCCCAACGCGGCAGTCGGTCTCGCCATTCCGTTCGCTCTGCTTGGCCAGCTCGGCGTTACCCTGGTCTTCACGCTTATGTCCCCGCTTATGTCCACGGCCGATAACATGGCTCACAACGCGGACACCAAGGGCATCGAGCGCCTGAACTACTTCGCCATGGCTCTGCTCGGCCTGATCTTCGCTGTCGTCGTCACCCTGTTCTTCATCGCTGGCGCTACCATTGGTCAGACCATCGCTTCCGCCATCCCGACTTGGCTGCAGACCGGTCTGTCCGCTGCAGGCGGCATGATGCGCTTCGTCGGCTTCGCCGTCCTGCTCAAGGTTATGATGAACCGCGATATGTGGGGCTTCTTCCTCATGGGCTTTGGCCTCGCGCTCATCACCGTTGCCAACGATTCGCTGGCAACCCCTGCTCTGCTCATCCTCGCTCTCATCGGCTTCGGCATCGCTTTCTGGGACTTCCAGCAGCAGACCGAGCTGAAGGGTGCAGCTGTTTCTGACGGAGGTGACTTCGAAGATGGCATCTAATGAGTATGTGATCCCGGAGCACTACGAGGATCTCACTCCTGCTCCGCAGCTCGACCAGAAGACCCTCAACAAGATGGCTTGGCGCTCCTGCTTCCTGCAGGCATCGTTCAACTACGAGCGCATGCAGGCCGCTGGCTGGCTCTACTCCATCATCCCCGGTCTGGAGAAGATCCACACCAACAAGAACGACCTCGCGGCTTCCATGAGCCACAACCTGGAGTTCTTCAACACCCACCCGTTCCTTGTCACCTTTGTTATGGGCATCGTGCTTTCGCTCGAGCAGAACAAGGTTGACATCCCCACGATCCGCGCCGTCCGCGTCGCCGCAATGGGCCCGCTCGGTGGTATCGGTGACGCCCTGTTCTGGCTGACGCTCGTGCCTATCACGGCCGGCATCACCTCCAACATGGCCATCAACGGCAACGCCGCTGCACCGATCATCTTCCTGGTGATCTTCAACGTCGTCCAGTTCGCTCTGCGCTTCTGGCTCATGAACTGGTCCTACAAGCTTGGCACCAGCGCTATTGACGCTCTGACCGCCAACATGCAGGCCTTCACGCGTGCCGCTTCCATCATGGGCGTCTTCGTCGTCGGTTGCCTGGTCGTCACAATGGGTGGCACCCAGATCAACCTCCAGATCCCCAACGGCACCACCCGTGGCCTCTCCGCTACTACCGTGATCGTCTCCGAGAAGGAGGCCGAGAACTTCACCGGTATGGAGGGTATCGATACCGAGACCGCTGAGGCCGGTACCATCGCCATGACCGATGAGGACGGCAACGCCCTCACCGCTTCCGATGCCGACGGTAACGCTGTCGAGTGCGGCGTCACCGATCTGGGCAACGGCATGGAGTCCGTTACCTACGGCACCGTTACCGAGGATCCGGTCAACTTCTCTGTTGCCGACACCCTCAACACCATCGTCCCGAAGCTCGTCCCGCTTATGCTTACGCTGCTGCTTTACTACATGTTCGCTAAGCACAGCTGGACCCCGACCAAGGGCATTCTCCTGCTCTTCGTCCTTGGCATCCTGGGCGCTGGCCCGCTTGGTCTCTGGCCGAGCATCTGGTAAGGCTCTAGCTTGAGGGGTGTGTCCCTACGCGGCTCACACCCCGACCCCTTAAGCCATGTGTATGTTAAAAGCCGCGTGCTCGAAAGAGCGCGCGGCTTTTGTTTTCTTGTTGATTCGGGTGTGGCAGACAGATAATGCATAACACCCTAGGTAGTTAGCCGAATTCGAGCAAAAGGGAGGATAGGATGGCGATCGGAGCGCGTAAGCAACCGCTGTACGATCAGCTGGTCGATATTCTGACCGAAAAGATTGACCATGAATATCGCGCCGGTGACATGATTCCTTCCGAGCGCGAACTTTCGGAGCGCTATGGTCTCTCGCGCACTACGGTACGCCTGGCTCTGCAGGAACTGGAGCGTTTAGGACTGGTGGTTCGGCAGCACGGTCGCGGTACCTTTGTGACCGACCGTTCGGCAAAAGCAACCAATCTTATGCAGTCCTACAGCTTTACCGAGCAGATGCGCGCGATGGGTCGAGAACCCGAGACCACGATTCTCGAGTTTTGCGAGATGGAGGCCGATAAGAATCTGGCCGAGCATATGGGATTGCGCATCGGTGATCGCATTTTTAAGCTCAAGCGCCTTCGTTCTGCCGACAACATGCCCATGATGGTCGAACGCAGCTATCTACCGGTTCGTCAATTTCTGTCCCTAAAGCGACCGCTGCTGGAGCGTAAGCCGCTTTACGATGTGATTGAGCAGGACTTTCAGCAAAAGATTCGCGTGGCCGAAGAGGAGTTCTATGCGAGCATAGCCCGTCCCACCGATGCCCACCTTTTGGGAATTGTCGAGGGCTCGCCTGTGCTCGATTTGGTCAGGACTACGTATAACGAGTCATACGAGGTAGTGGAGTACACACTCTCGGTTGCTCGTGCCGATCAGTTTAAATACAAGGTTTACCACCAGCGCAGTAACTAGTGCTCGCATCGTTTCCATATGGTGATTCTTTGCATTTAACTGGTTACTACCAGATAACCAACCGAAGTGTATAATTGCACGTCAGAGGATTACTTCTAGAGAGAGGTATTAAAAATGTTCGAGAAGAGTGTCGAGGAGCTCACCGAGCTCGGCGCCCAGATCACCACGGCCGAGATTGCTCAGCAGCCCGAGCTTTGGCGTGATACGCTCAACATCTATCGCGAGAATAAGGAGGCCATCGAGGCCTTCCTGGCCGAGGCTCGCGCTATGGGCGAGGGTCGTCTGTCCGTTGTCTTCACCGGTGCCGGTACGTCCGATTACGTTGGCGATACCTGCGCCCCGTACCTGCGTCACGCTGGCAACACTGATCTCTACGACTTTAAGCCCATCGCCACGACCGACATCGTGAGCGCCCCGCGCGACTTCCTGCGCGCCGAGGATCCCACGCTCGTGGTTTCCTTTGCCCGCTCTGGCAACAGCCCCGAGAGCCTTGCCGCCGTTGCCGTTGCCAAGGAGCTCGTCCACAACGTCAAGTTCCTCAACATCACCTGCGCTCCCGAGGGCAAGCTCGCCGTCGAGTCCGCCGATGATCCCAATGCGCTGACGCTGCTCATCCCGCGCGCCAACGACAAGGGCTTCGCCATGACCGGTTCCTACACCTGCATGACCCTGCTCTCCACCCTTATTTTCGACACTGCCTCTGACGAGCAGAAGGCCGAGTGGGTCGAGACGATTGCCAAGATGGGCGAGGAGGTCATCTCCCGTGAGCCTGAGATCGCCGATTACCTGGCTGGCGACTTCAACCGCGTGACCTACTTGGGTTCTGGCTCCTTTGGTGGCCTTGCCCAGGAGAGCCAGCTCAAGATCCTCGAGCTCGCTCACGGTCTGGTTGCTACTTCCTACGACACCTCCATGGGCTATCGTCACGGACCTAAGTCCTTCGTCGACGATAAGACGCTCGTCTTCGTGTTCGTCAACAACGACGCCTACACCCGTCAGTACGACATCGACATCCTCAACGAGATCGGTGGCGACAAGATCGCTCAGCACACCGTTGCCGTTCAGCAGGATGGCGCTACCGTCTACGAGGGCGAGTCCTTCACCTTTAAGGGCTACGAGGCGCTTCCCGAGGGCTACCTTGCCCTGCCGTTCGTGATGTTTGCCCAGGCTATCAGCCTGCTCAACTCCGTGCGCGTGGGCAACACGCCCGATACGCCGAGCCCCACCGGCACGGTCAACCGCGTGGTCAAGGGCGTGACGATTCACCCCTTCACCGCTTAATCGCGTCCCCCTGTAAGGGCGCCCGTCCGCTCATAACGGCGGGCGGGCGCTTTTTGTTTTTACATGGACCGGGTATAAGCATTACCACAGTCAACTGCTTTAGAAGCAAGGAGTGCATATGAGCACGTACGCAATTAAGGCTGACAAGTTCTTCTTGCCGGCAGGCCCGCAACTGGGCGGCTATCTTATGGTCGAGGATGGCGTTTTTGGCGCCTGGCAGGCCGACGAGCCCTCTTGCGAGATTAAGGACTACACGGGATCGTGGATCGCACCGGGTATGGTCGATACTCACATCCATGGCTTCTATAACCACTCGACTACCGATAACGATCCCGAGGGCATCGATATCAGCTCGACCGAGCTCGCCCGTCGCGGTACCACCAGCTGGCTGCCCACGACGTTCACCGATGGCGTCGAGCAGATCAAGGATGCCTGCGCCGCCATCGCCCAGGCGGACGAGGGCCGCGGCCCCGACTTCTGCGGTGCTCGCATTCAGGGCATCTATCTGGAGGGCCCCTTCTTTACCATGAAGCACGTGGGCGCGCAGAACCCCGCTTATCTTATCGATCCCTCCGAGGAGGTCTTCGATCAGTGGCAGGAGGCTGCGGGCGGTCGCATCGTTAAGAGCGCCATGGCGGCCGAGCGCGACGGTGCCGCTGCTTATGCGGCTGCTCTGAACGCCAAGGGTGTGGTGACCAGCATCGGTCACTCCGACGCCACCTACGATGAGTGCATCGCCGCCATCAACGCCGGTGCCAGCTGCTTTACGCATACCTATAACGGCCAGCGCGGGCTGCATCACCGTGAGCCCGGTGTCGTGGGCGCTGCCATGTCCACGCCCGAGACCTACGCCGAGATCATCTGTGACGGCAAGCACGTAAACCCTGCCGCCATCAAGGCGCTGCTGCAGGCAAAGGGCTGGCAGCACACGGTGCTCATCACCGACTGTCTGGGTTGCGGCGGCATGCCCGAGGGCAGCTACACCAGTGGTGGCATGGATGTCATCATGAAGGACAACCTGTGCTGGCTCGCCGACGGCAAGAGCATTGCCGGCTCGGTGCTCACGCTTGCCCAGGGCGTCAAGAACATCGTCGACTGGGGCATCGCCAGCGCCGATATCGCCATTCGCATGGCAACCGAGGTGCCGGCACGCTCCGCGCACATCGAGGATAAGTGCGGCAGCATCATGCCGGGTCGCGACGCCGACTTTGTCGTGTTCGACCATGAGCTTACCCTCGTCGAGACGTATGTTGGCGGCCAGAGCGTCGGCAACGCCTTTACCGAGTAACGATAGAAAAAGACGGCGGGCCCGAATCTACTCGGACCCGCCGTATGGGTTAAACGCTCAAAAGCACCTTCACAGTTACAGCTTGTTAGCGATCTTCTTTGCCGTGCGCTTAACGCCGGCCACCAGGCCTCCTGCAGGATGCTCCTTCTCGTATGCTAGGCGCTTCTCGCGCTTGGCGTACTCTTCGACGATGATGTCGCCATACTCGTCTTCGATCTTGTCGAAGAAGTCGACGGCGCCCTTAATTTCCTCAGCGGTTGGGTGTCCCTTTTGGACACCGCCGGCGAGTTTGAACGGCCCCCACGTATCAAAGCCGGGGCAGCCGTAGACACCCATAAAGATGGCCTGCCTCATGCGGCAGATGCCATCGATATCCTTGCCGTACCATTTGTTCTTGCCACCGTAGGTCATAAGGCCAAACACCTTGTCCTGCGGCTGCAGCACGTTCGTGAGCACGCGTGCCATGTCCTTGTCGATCTCGGAGTAATAGATGCCCGTGGCGACACCAATCAGATGATATTCGTGCAGGTCGGGGTACTCGTTTTTACCGAGCGCCTTGACGTCGAGGGTATCGATCTCGGGGTGCGCCTCGACGATGGCGTCCACGAGCTTTTTCGTATTGCCGTGATGGCGCGAGGCGTAGAGGATGATGGTTCGCATAAGAAGGCCTTTCAGCTGTAATTGCATCAATGTCTGTATGGTACCCCGTTACATGGCTGGGATACCGGACGCATCGATGAACGCGCGGGTTTGTCCTTTGGTTAGGGCCGAGACGGGTACTTGCGAGCAAAAAGCAGTTGTTCGAAAGGATGGGCAATGGAATACGCTCTCTCCAACGATTCGATTTCTATTAAGGTGTCCACGGCTGGTGGTTCGTTTACCTCGATCGAGGCCGGAGGTCGCGAGTATCTGTGGCAGGGCGATCCCGCCGTGTGGTCCGGCCAGGCACCGATTTGCTTCCCGATTTGCGGAGGCTTGCGCGATAACAACGCCATGACGTTTGCCGGGCATCATGTAAAGCTCGCTCGCCATGGGTTTGCGCGCAAACAGGAGTGGAAGCTGCTGAGCCAGAGCGAGAACGAGCTGGCGATGTGCCTGGCTTCGGAGGATAACGCCGCGCTGCTGAGCGATTATCCGTATCCGTTTAAGCTTGTCGCCCGCTATACGCTCGAGGACGCCGCCGTGCGTGTCTCCTATGAGGTTACCAACGAGGGCACCGAGGACATGCCGTTCTTTATCGGTGGACACCCCGGCTTTAGGTGTCCGCTCGACGAGGGCGAGGCCTATACGGACTACGAGTTGCGTTTTGAGAAAGACGAGGCTGCGGAGCTCTGCACCGCCGTTCCCTCGACCGGATTGATTGACGTGACCAACCGCTCCAAGAACCCCATGGTGGGAAAGACGCTGCCTCTGTCACATGAGCTCTTCGATTTTGCGGAGACCATCTTTGACGTGCTCGAGAGCCGTCAGGTCACGCTTTCCAAAAAGGGCGAGGACAAGGGCGTTCGCCTGAGCTTTGAGGGCTTCCCGTACCTCATTGTGTGGAGCAAGCCCGAGGGTGATTTTGTGGCAGTTGAGCCCTGGGGCGGCCTCTCGACCTGTTTCGATGAGGATGACGTGCTTGAGCACAAGCGCGGCTGCCTTATCGCCAAGCCCAAAGAAACCATCGTGCGCTCGTTCACAATCGAGATTCTGTAGTCGCATGTAGCCAATTCGTTTTGCAAGGCATAAGGAGCCTGCGAGATAAGGAGCTAGAAATGATCCTCACCGTTACGATGAACCCGTCCGTCGATACGCGCTATCAGCTCGATGAGCTCATTATCGACGACGTCAACCGCGTGACGCCCGAAAAGACCGCCGGTGGCAAGGGCCTCAACGTGGCCCGCGTCCTGGGCCAGCTGGGCGACGACGTTGTGGCAACCGGCTTGCTTGGTGGTCATATGGGCGCCTATATGGCCGAGCTCATGGATGCCAACGGCATTAAGAATGATTTTGTGCCCATCAAGGGCGAGACTCGCATCTGTCTCAATATCCTTCATGCTGGCAACCAGACCGAGTTGCTCGAGAGCGGCCCGACGATTGCCCCCGAGGAACTCGATGCCTTTACCGCCAAGTTCGCCGAGCTTGCGAGCAAGGCCGATGTCGTTACCATCTCGGGTTCGCTGCCCCGCGGCGTCGAGGCGGACTACTATGCCAAGATCACGGGCATTGCCGAGAACGCCGGCGCCAAGGTGCTGCTCGATACCTCGGGTGCCTCGCTTGAGGCTGCGCTCAAGTCCGAGGTCAAGCCTGAGCTGGTTAAGCCTAACCTGACCGAAATTAATGGCCTTCTGGGCACGAGCTTTACCACCGACGATGTGGACGAGCTCCGTTCCGCGCTCGCCTCTGACGCCCGCTTCTCCGATATCCCCTGGGTCGTCGTATCCATGGGTGCTGCCG
This sequence comes from Collinsella sp., assembly GCA_047247485.1. Taxonomy (GTDB): domain Bacteria; phylum Actinomycetota; class Coriobacteriia; order Coriobacteriales; family Coriobacteriaceae; genus Collinsella. The sequence continues at coordinate 140,813 of JBKTTM010000006.1, forward strand.
GCTCAGTTGGCTTCCACAATGGCCGTGCGTTCCGCGCCAAGACCCCCGATATCCCCGCCGTTAACGCTACGGGCTCTGGCGATTCGACCATTGCCGGCTTCGCACATGCGATTGCTGCCGGCGCCGACGACGAGACGGTGCTGCGTACCGCCAACACCTGCGGCAAGCTCAATGCCATGGATCCCATGACTGGCCACTTGGTTATGGATCGTTGGGACGAGGTTTACAACGGCGTTGTCGTGACCGAGCTGTAGGAGCTTGTGCTGCGGCCCCGGCATCGGTTGCTAGCTCATGTCGCCGACAGGTGCAGTAGCATTATGCCGGGGCGCGACGCCGACACTGTCGTGTTCAATCCCGACCTTACCCTGGTCGAGACGCATGTGGGTGGCAACAGCGTCGGTAATGCGTTTGCCGAGTAGCCGCCAAAGAAACGATCCGAGAGGGGATTTAGATGATTTACGGTGCATTGGGCGATATCGAGGAGTACCGTGGAATGCTCAAGGGCCTCGACGTGCTGATCGATTGGCTCGAGGAGAACGATCCGGCGAAGCTCGAGGTCGGCAGCCATCCGATTCTGGGCGACAAGGTCTTTGCGAACGTCATGGCTCCCACGACGCGTCCCGAAGGCGAGGCTCACTATGAGACGCATCAGCGCTATCACGACCTGCAGATCGACGTCGAGGGTCGCGAGGCCTTTAAGGTTGCCACGGGCAGCCTGACGCTGGTTCAGGAGTTTGACGAGAAGGACGACTACGATCTGGTCGATTCCGACGCCTCGATCGCCGGCGATCTTGCTGACGACAAGTTTGCGCTGTTTGTTGCCGGCGAGCCTCACATGCCCACGCTCGAGTTCCCGGGCGATGGCGCGCAGCCGGTCAAGAAGATCTGCTTTAAGCTGCTTGCAGACGCTTACTGGGAGGAGTAACGAGCCGCTCGGCTGAGCTGTTCGTTTTGCGAGCGTTATCCCTTGGAGGAACGCGCTTGGGCCCCGCTGATCGCGGTTCCTTTGGGGATTGCGGTTGGCGGGGCTTTTGTTGAGTAGGAGAGTTTCCGGCGGCGTTGTGCTTGGATTGGCGGAAGCGCGCCCGAAATCAGCAACAAAAAAGCCGCCCGAAGGCGGCTATCTTGTGCAATGGAGCCAGCGACCGGGCTCGAACCGGTGACCCCCGCTTTACGAGAGCGGTGCTCTACCAACTGAGCTACGCTGGCGGCCATGTGATGGCGCAACTGAGGCGTCAACGGCTGTCTATGATACGGGACATCGCAAATCCGCGCAAGTGTTCTGACGGCTTTTCTCACTTTAAATGCACTAATATTGGAGACGCGATGTCTTGCTCTTACGGGTCTCAAACAGAATGGGGCAGCGATGACTCAACCCAAGATTCTTCTCGCACGCATCGACGACCGTTTCATTTACGGACAAGACGTTGAGCTGTGGAACGAAGCCGTGGGTTCCAACCTTGTCCTAATCGTCAACGATGAGATCGCGGCGGATTCGCGCCAATGGGCACCCATGAGGGTAGCGGTGCCAGAAGGCGTTTGGACACGGTTTTTCTCGGTGCAAAGGACCGTCGACATCATTCATACCGCAACGCCGCGCCAGTTGATTCTGATTATGGTGGCCTCACCCGCCGATGCGCTCGCGCTGGTTAAGGGTGGTGTGCCGATCACCAAGATCAGCATTGGGCATATGCAGACAGGGGAGGGCAAGCGTTCCGCGACGCCCGCGGTTGCCGTGAGCGACGCAGACGTTGCTGCCCTCAAAGAACTGCAGGCGCTCGGCATAGAGCTAGAAATCCGCTATCTCCCCAGCTCCAATCCCGACCCCATCCAACTAGTCATTTAAGAACGTCCCCAATGACTAGGCAGCAAAACGCCCGTCGGCGGTGGTGCCGGCGGGCGCTGCTGTGCGATATGTTGCGTAGTGGGCTTAGTGCCTCATGAAGTGGTATTCGATCACGTTGCTGTAGGGGTGACCCGGGCCCACAATGCCCTGCGGGAACAGCGACTGGTGCGGCGTGTCGGGGTACATCTCGGCCTCGAGGGCAAAGCCGGCGCCCCAGCCATAGTTGGCATCGTCCTTGGCATGCTCGTCGCCCAGCCAGTTGCCGGTGTAGAGCTGCACGCCCGGTGCGGTGGTGTAGTAGTCCAGCTCGCGGCCGGTCCACATCTCCTCGACGTGCATCGCACGGCGCAGGCTGCGGCCGTACTGATAGCCATCGATGCACAGGCAGTGATCATAGCCACGGGCCTGCTTGATCTGCGGGTCGTCGGCCTCCATGCCGGGTGCGACGGGGCGCAGCTCGCGAAAGTCAAACGGTGTTCCCTCGACCGGAGCGATTTCGCCGGTGGGGATATTCTGCTCGTTAATGGGCAGGTAGTGAGCAGCGTTAGCAACAAAGAAGTGCTCGCAGTCCATGCCGGCGTTATGGCCGGCAAGGTTAAAGTACGTGTGGTTGGTCATGGACACGTAGGTGGCGCGGTCGCTCTCGCAACCATACTCGATGCGGAAGACGCCGGTGCGCGTAACGGTAAACACAGCCGTAAAGATTCGGTTGCCGGGCAGGCTCAGCTCGCCATCCTTAAGCGAGGTGGTCATGCGCACGGCGTTGTGAGTCTCGTCGAGCTCAACGTCCCATACGCGCTTGTGCAGACCATGCTCAAGATCGCTGTGCAGGTTGTTGACGCCTTCGTTGGCCGGCATGTGCCAGTCCGTGCCGTCGATGGTGATCGTGGCGCCCGCGGTGCGGTTTGCCACGGGGCCGATGGTCGCGCCAAAGCAGGCGGGGTTGTCAAAGTAATCCTCGAGCTTATCGAAGCCCAGCACCACATCGCGCACGTTGCCGGGAATGTCGGGCACGTCGATGCCCAGCACGGTGGCGCCATAGTCCATAATGCGAACGCAGATCTCGGGCCCGTTGAGGGTGTAACGATGAACGGGGGTACCGCACGGCGCGGTGCCGAAAAGCTCGGAAGTGATCATTTGGTTCCTAACATCGAGGTATTTCCGACAAACTGTAGCGCGAACAAGCGAGATTATCACTACACCCCACTAAAGCAGGGGGTATTTTTCTCAAAAAAGTGATGATTGGAGCTGTGCGGGCGTTCATTTTTGACGCGCACGAGTCTGATACAATTTGTTCGTTACTGTTTGAATGATATGCGCGCAAAGAACGGCGAGGATTCATCGTGATTAAGGCAGAGCGACAGGATAGGGTTCGCCAGCTGCTCGAAGAGCAGGGCACGGTCTCGGTTAAGGAGATCTCAGATGCGTTAGGTGTCTCGGATATGACGATTCGTCGTGACCTTGAGGAGCTTGCGAGCCTGGGCGAGATCGAGCGCGTGCACGGCGGAGCCCGCAGTGCACAGGGCCGTCCTCACGCTATGTTGCGCCACGAGTATTCGCACAGCGAAAAGCGCACTAAGCATGCCGAGGAAAAGTTGCAGATTGCGCGCCGTTCTGTGGAGCTTATCGAGGAAGGCTCGACCATCTTTTTGGGCACGGGCACCACGGTTGAGCAGATGGCCTCGATGCTGCCGGCGTTTCGCCTGCGCATTGTGACCAATTCGCTTTCGGTGTTTAACCTGCTCGAGGCGCGCGAAGACTGCGAACTGTGCCTGGTGGGCGGCGTGTACCGCCGCCGCACCGCCGCCTTTGTGGGCCCTACGGCCGAGGACACCTTGCGCGCACTGGGGATCGACGCAGCCTTTATCGGCGCAAACGGCATTCTGGGCGGCGACGTGTCCACATCCAACATGGAAGAGGGCCGCATCCAGCAGCTCGCCTTTAGCAAGGCCGACTCGCGCTATCTGATCGCCGACTCCAGCAAGATCGGCAAGCGCGACTTCTACACCTTCTGCCGCTTGGACAGCCTGGACGCCGTGGTGTGCGAGCCGGGCATCGCCGCCGAAGATCGTGCCGCCATCGAGGAGCATACGCAGGTCATTTGCTAGCTAAAGCTACGGGATTGCCAACAGGCGATGCGGGAGGACTTTTACCTCCTGTCATTGTGGAAACCAGCGCGTCAGCGCTACGCGATATGACGCGCAAATAAGGACCTCATAATCAAATCGTCTCAATCTGTAACATCTAGACGTTCAAAACCGGTCTTAGTGTTACAGATTGAGACAATTCGGCGTGGTCTACCTTGTTTGTCTCGATCTGTAACGGTTAGGACTTAAAAACTCGGCTACGTGTTACAGATCGAGACAAAAGAAAAAGAACATTAGGACTTGAAAATAAAGTTTTGATAAGGGATTCGCCCAGTTAAGACGGTGCGGCAGACAATTGAGATTAGTTTGCCTCCGGAGTCGTAAGCATAATGAGTCAGTTCGATGACCGGAAGTTTTGCAACACCATAATTACTGGCTTCGGAATCGCTAAGCTGACGTGCTCTATAGCTTTCCCTAACAGATTGGATAGACTTGGACAAGTCGTCCATGATTCTGCTAAATGCCTGAAAATCTAACTGGTTATTCGGAACGCGCGACTTTGAAATGAAGAACGTATCAGCGCCTATGAAGCTGCCTTCAAGTTCGTAGGTCAATTCAAGACGCTGAATTTCATCGCGACTTTGACATCCAAATTGTTGGAGCATCATTACGGAAATTGGACGACCTGATGTGAGGCCGCCGAAATGTTTGGTGATGGCATCCGGATCAACGCCATCGCAATGGCTTGCAAAGTCAAAGTCTAAAAGTGAATTGAGCTCGCTAACGCGTTTCGGTGCAACAAACGACCCCTTACCTTGGATTCGATAGATACTTCCACGACGCTCCAGCTCACTCATGGCAAGTCGGACGGTTGTTCTGCTTACGGCGTATTCGTCGCAGAGTTCCATTTCTGTTGGAAGTTTATCGTCTGCTTGATATTCATCGACGATCTGCTTGAGCAGCGCGTCGGTGAGCTGTAAATAGAGTGGCCGTTTTTCGTGTGTATCGAGCATTAGAGCCTCAGTTTGCATGTTGGTTATACCTGATGGTTGCCTCAGTCGGGATGTAACGTGGGCAAGGTAACCTTAACGTATCACAGAGCGGCTCAGCATGACGATCTGATGCCTGTATCCACGAAGGGCTTGTCCGAGCGTGAAGATATTCTGGGGCAGGCAAATACCGTTCATGGAGTCCCCGATATGTTGGAGGTCAGCGCCGGCTGCTTTTGCTGCAAGGCCTATTTTCTTAATGGTCTCGCTGTCGCAGGAGTCTTGACTCGTCCCGTTCGCCGCCATGACGAGAACCTTCTCTTCAATTGACTTGCCTACGTTGTGGGATCGTACAAAGTCTACGATGGCGCGCAGGTCTGCTTCTTGGAAGCAAGGGACGGTGTAGGGGGCTGGTACGAGAAGGATATCGACGCCGAGGTCAACAAACTTGCGCGCAATTTCGAGCGTCATGACAGGTTCCGCAACGCCTGCTCCATGCATTTTTCCGGCTATGATCAGGCCATTGAAATGCTCTTTGGAGAGTTTGATCGAATGGGCGATTGCATCGTTGGAGACGCCAGTTCCAGGGTTGCCTGTGAGGCAAATAAAATCAAATCCGAGTTCGTTTGCCTTTTCTAAGGTCTTGGGAGAGACGCGACGACCCATGGGGATTTCCGTACGGGATTCAGACATCTCTGCCTCGTTATCAACTGGCTCCAGATTGACGCCAATGGGCCTTCCGCATGCTCGCTTCACCCAAGTGACCGGGTTTTCATTGAGATCATCTGGAATACCGGCAATAACTGGATCGAACACATCGAGCGCGTTAAACAGAAGCAGGTCGGCACCTGCGGCACGTTCGATTTCTGCATTAGTAACGCCGCCGAGAAATTGGGAAGAGGGTACGTTTTCCGCCATGATGGTACGTCCCTCGGAAGCCAGAATTGCCTGCTTTAGATCCATGGGTGACGTGGCGGCAAAATCGGATGCGGACATGTTCAGTAATCGTTTGGGCATTGTTACTTCCTTTGACTAGAACGACAGGCTTGTGACATTGTCTCTAATATTGTTACAACAATATATTCAATATGTTATATCCAATCGGTGAACGGTTGCAAGCTTATTGTACTGCTCGGAAAAAATAGCCTTTAGCTGGGAAAACCTTATATTAATCAACTACCGTTCACCGAATAAGTATTTGAATTCTTGACATATCGACAAAGCGGAAAAAGAATTGGTTATGACAAATCGTGCAAATGATATTACATTTCGCACAAGAACGTATTCATTTACATACGTGGATACAAACGGGGACGACGACGGTTGAGTCCGGATAAATCGTTACGTGCCCGGGAATCATGAAAGGATGTGTTATGGACGCTATCGTCAAATTCCTTGAAAAACACCAGCCCCTCTTCGACAAAATCTCGAGGAACATTTATCTGGTGGCGATTAAGGATGGCTTTCTCTCGAATATGCCAATTGTGCTGTTCTCGAGCCTGTTCCTTCTTCTTTCGACGCTCCCTGCCTATGTAGGCATCACGCTTCCGTCTGAGGTGCTGGATTTCTTCAATAAAATCTATGCATATACCATGGGACTTCTTGGCATTATGGTGGCCGGCACCACGGCGAGCTCACTTGCCATGTCGATGAACCGTCGCATGCCTTCGGGTAAATCTCTCAACCCCAGCTCGTGCATGGTTTGTGCCATGTGCGGCATGCTCTTGCTATCGGTGACGAACGATGTTGTCTCGATTGGCGGAGCAGATACATCTGTTTTTGAAACCGGCTATATGGGAACCAAGGGTTTTCTCGCTGCGTTCGTAGCCGCATTCTTGACCGTTAATATCTATAAGGTGTGCATTAGCCATAATGTGACGATCAAGCTCCCCAAAGAGGTCCCTGGCTCTATTGCGCAGAGTTTTCGCGATATCTTTGCATTTGGGTTTTCGATCCTTGCGTGCGCTTTTATCGATCTTGCGAGCCGCAAGCTGCTTGCTGTGCCGTTCGCCAATTTGGTATCCGCTCTCATCTCGCCGCTGTTCTCCGCGGTTGACACCTATCCTGGCATGGCGCTTATCGAAGGCGCGGTCGCACTTTTCCAATTTATGGGTATCCACGGTGCTTCGGTTGTCATGAGTCCGATCAATGCTGCGCTCTACGGCAATACCGTTACCAATCTTGAGGTTTTCCAAGCAGGTGGACACCCGTCAATTGCTCTCACGCAGGACTTTACAAGCTTCATCGGCGGTCTGGGCGGTTCTGGCTGCACGTTCATCGTTCCTATTATCCTGATCATGTTTATGCGCTCCAAGCAGCTTAAAGCCATGGGCAAGGCATCGATTATCCCGGTGATTTTTGGAGTTAACGAGCCCGTTCTCTTCGGTATGCCGATTGTTCTCAATCCCTATATGTTCGTGCCCTTCCTAGCGGCTCCTATGGTCAACGCTATAATCGGTAAGTTTTTCATTGACGTAATTGGAATGAACGCCCCCATGTATACCATGCCGTGGGCGCTTCCCGGCCCAATTGGTGCGTTCCTCACCACGGGTCTCGATCTGCGTTCTCTCGTATTGATTGCAGTGCTGTTGGTCGTTGACTTTGTAATTTACTATCCGTTCTGCAAGGCGTATGACCATCAGCTTTGTTTGGAAGAGTCTGCAAAGGAGACTGCAGGAACCTCGGATGCAGATGCTATTGCCGCACAGGAAAATGTCGCAAAAGCTCTCGAGGCGGTAAAGGACAAGGCGGAGCAGATCCGCGTGCTTGTGCTTTGCCAGGGTGCCGGCACTTCGACTCTCTTGGCAAATGCTCTTCGCGAAGGCGCCGCTGCTAAGGGTATCGATCTGGTTTCTCAGTCCGGTGCGTACGGAAGCCACTATGATACGATGGATCAGTACAACGTGATTGTTCTGGCGCCCCAGGCACGCATGTACTATGACGCTATGAAGGCCGATACCGATCGCCTTGGAATTAAACTGCTCACCACAAGGGGCAAGGAGTATATCGACCTTACCAACGATCCCGAAGGTGCAATTGACTGGATCGTTCAGGAGCTGGCCAAATAGTGGATGCACTCCGTCGTTGATTCGTCGGTGTATAGTACGGCCCCGCAGCTTATTGAGCTGCGGGGCCGTATTTCGTTGAGTATCTAATTGAGACAATGCGCGCAACCGTCGTGAGATCGCATTGGCGCTCTCCGAGTCACCGACAAACTGTCTTCCATCTATGTGACCAATTCGCTTTCGGCCTTTAGCCTGCTCGAGGCGCGCGAGGATTGCGAGCTGTGCCCGGTGGGCGGCATGTACCGTCGCCGCACCGCCGCCTTTGTGGGCCCCATGGCCGAGGATACCCTGCGCGCACTAGGGATTGACACGGCGTTTATCGGTGCCAACGGCATTCTGGACGGCGACGTGTCCACGTCCAACATGGACGAGGGCCGTATCCAGCAGCTCGCTTTTAGCAAAGCGGACTCGCGCTATCTGATCGCCGACTCCAGCAAGATCGGCAAGCGCGACTTCTGCCCCCCCCCTGCCGGCGCAGGGGTACCGCTTTAAAATGACGCGTAAATGACTTTGGGCAACAAGGATGAGACTATTCTGGGATATGACTAGACTCCGAATTTCGTCTTTATGTCCCTTGAGAATGAATCATAGTCTTCATAGAGTCCCTCTTTGCTTTCATCCTCGGCGTGGTTTACACGTTCAAGGAGCTTATCCTTTGGAGCCTCTTTTGTTATTGCGGCCTCGCCATCGGGTATTGTGGATTGCAAGAATAGTTCTAGAGCATGGACGTCTTTGAGTATGTAGCCCGTCGAACGGCCCGCTCCTGTTTTTTCGATTGCGCTGCAACTAACAAGCTGACCGAGGGTTCGTTTAACGGTTACCTCGCTGATATCGGGGCAGTTGGACCGGATGTCGGATTTCTTAATGACGCCGGGTCTCTGTTGAAATAGAACAGCGATGCGCGCTTGCTTCGACATGGGACGAGTGCTTGATTCAATTAAGGTACGCTGCTCGAGCTGTCGGTAGGCGGCTAGGGTTGTTCCGAGCATGAAACGGATAAAAGGTGCTTCGGTGTTTTGATTTTCATTCCATCCAGTGGAGCTTGCAGCGAGGGCGTTGTAGTAGAGCGCTTTGTTGTCTTCAATAAGTCGTTCGATGCTGATGTAACGCGCAACGTCGTATCCAGTCTTTTCGAGCAGCAGCGTTGTAAGGAGCCGGCTCATCCTGCCATTGCCATCGTTGAAGGGATGAATGCTGACAAAATCGAAGATAAAGCGGAGCGATATAAGGAGGGGATCGCAAACTTGGCGAGATAAAGCATCGTTGAGGGACTGGCAGGCTTCTTTAATAAGTCCCGGGGTTGCTAGAGCCGAAGGGGGCCTAAAGCGCACAAATCGATTACCTTGATCGTCAATGGAGACGATTTCGTTATCGCTATCTTTCCAATGGCCTCCATACGAGATTGCCGTGTGCGCCATGAGGTCACGATGCAACTGCAGAATGACCGATGGCGTCACGGGAATGGAATCGTGTTGCTCGTGAATAAGCGACAGCACATCTCGGTATCCAGCGATTTCTTCCTCTGCGCGGGAGCTTGGCTTGGCGGAATACGCCATGATCGCTTTGAGTCTTTTTTGGGTGGTAACAATTCCTTCAAGTCCGTTGGAGGATCGGGTGCTTTGGATCTTAGCCTCCTCCATTAGGGACGATAGAAGCTCGGGTTTGACTTGACTCAGAGCAAGCTGACGGCCTTTATGCTCGCGTATCGAGAGGAGGAGGTTGGTGATTGGAGTTGCTTCGAGTTCCGCTGGGACTGTGGTGTAATCGAACTGGCGCATGCGGCTCCTTTCGGTATCACGAACATACTTTCGATATCATAATATCATTAAATGATACCGAAAATATGTTCGTGATACCGAAAACTAGAAACCATGGTTCATAACTGCTTGGAAAGTTCGGATTGACCTGTGGCGTTTGTCTCGATCTGTAACATTTAGACGGTTAAAAGTGGGCTACGTGTTACAGATTGAGATCTTTCAGCCCTGGTCGCCCGTTCGTCTAAATCTATAACAATTAGGACCGAAAATCCCTGCTAGATGTTACAGATTGAGACAAACGGCCTGCTCGGGCCCACCAAAACAAAAAGGCCGCATGCGAACCCGTGGAGGGATTCGCATGCGTCCGACAGGGGTATGTGGCTGAAACTAGGCCATGAGCAGGCCGGTCTCCGCGACGTTCTTGTACCAGTACGCGCTCGCCTTGGGATAGCGCTTCTGGGTCTCAAAGTCGATGTAGAACAGGCCATAGCGCTTGTTGTAGCCGTTGGTCCAGGAGAACTGGTCCTGCAGCGACCACACAAAGTAGCCGTCGACGTTCACGCCGCCGTCAATCGCCTTGAGGATCCACGCGAGATGCTGGCGCATGTAGTCGATGCGAGGGGCGTCATCGATAAAGCCGTCCTCAAAGTCGTCCTTATAGCCCATGCCGTTCTCGGTGATGTAGATCTTTTTGTAGTTGGGGTAATCGTTCTTAATGCGGAGCAGCAGATCGTACAGGCCCTCGGGATAGATAATCCAGTCCCAATCGGTGGTGGGTACGCCTTCCCGCACGCATGACTCGCCCACGCCCTTGAGGAACCAGCGCGAGGAGCCCTTGTCGCCGGTGCCATTGTGGTTGATGTCGTTTTCGCCCTCGGCGGCACGCAGGAACTGGCACTTGTAGGTATTGACGCCCAGGCAATCGTTGTAAGGGAGCGCGGCGGTCAACGCGGCGATGTCCTCGTCGCGGACGTCGAGCTCGCCGCCGGCGATATGGGCCAGCTTGGTCGCAGCCTCCATGGTGTCGGCTGCATAGCGGCCGCGGAAGGTGGCGTCGAGCACCCAGCGGTTGTTGATGACGTCGGCCATGCGAGCTGCCTCGCAGTCGGCGGCGTTGTTGGGATCGAGGGGATACTTGGGCTCCAGGTTCTGGACAATGCCGATCTCGCCCTCAAAGCCGCCCTCATGGAAGGCGACGACAGCCTTGGCGTGGGCCACCATCATGTTGTGCATGAGCTGGAAGGCCTTGTCCAGGCGATACTTCTCGCCGTGCGGCCAGTTGCCGACGATAAAGCTGCCCTCGGCGGTCGCGGGAATCTCGTTAAAGGTAAACCAGTGCTTGACCTCGGTGAACTCGGCAAAGCAGAACTTGGCGTACTCGACAAAGGCGTCGATCGTCGTGCGCGTCAGGAAGCCCTCGCCGCCGTTCTGGTAAAAGGCCTCAGGTGTATCAAAGTGATCGAGCGTGACATAGGGGATAACGCCGGCATTATTGCAGGTGGCAAAGAGCTCGTGATAGAAGGAAACACCCTCGGGGTTAATCTCACCAGTGCCGTTGGGGAAGATGCGGCTCCAAGCGATGGAGACACGGATGCCGTTGATGCCGAAGCGCTGGCACAGGTCGATATCGACCGGGTACTTGTTGTAGAAATCGCTTGCGGGGTCGGGGGAGAAGCGACCCTGAGCTGCCAGGAAATCGTCCCAGGGCACTTTGCCCTTGCCGTGCGTGCGGGTCTCGCCCTCAACCTGGTAAGCGGCGGTGGCGCCGCCAAACACAAAGCCGTCGGGGAACTGCATGGGGTTGGTCATGAGTCATCCTTTCTGTGGGATACGAATAGGGAGGGTGCCCGAACTGGGGATCCGGGCACCAACAGAGGGAGGAAGCTAGTCGAGGTTCTCGCGGAGCCACTTGATGGCGCCAGCGGGGTCGCGGGTAAGGTCGATATATTCCTTGCCGCGGGGAGCGAGCAGCTTAATGCCCAGACGATCGGTGTCGGCCTTCATGTCGTTGTAGTAGCTACGGACCTGCGGGGCAAGCACGATAACGTCGTACTGATCCATGATGGCAGTGTGCTGACCATAGGCACCGGCAGAGGAAGCGATGTTCTCTCCGGTCTGTGCGGCACCTTCCTTGATGGCGTTGGCAAGCATGGCGGAGGTGCCGGCGCCGGCGCACAGGACGAGGACCTTCAGGCCATCGACGTCCTTCTTAGCGGATGCGTCGGCGGCGGGCTCGGGCTGATCGGCGACAGGCTCGCTGTTGACGGCAGCGGCGGTCGGCTCGACGGAAGCGGTGACAGCGGCGGTCGGCTCGACGGAAGCGGTGACAGCGGCGGTCTGCTCGACAGCGGGCGCAGGGGCGTTGGCAGCGATGGTGGCAGCACCATCGGATTCGAGACCCAGCTCGGCGGCGCGCTCGGCCTCCTGGTCGCAGAGCAGCTTATCGTATGCCTTCAAGAACGGCAGGTAGATGATAGCGTCCAGCAAGATGATGATTGCAACAAACACCAGGGCGATAAGCTGGAAGTTTGTGGTGATGAAGATGCCGATGGGGGCAGGGGTAGCCCAAGGCACCACGAAGGAGAAGCCGTTCATGCCCACATTGTCGATAAAGAACTTGGCAACACTCACGTTGACGCAGCCGGCGGCAACAAAGGGGATGAGCATGTAGGGGTTAAGGATCATCGGCGCGCCAAAGAGCAGCGGCTCGTTGACAGCAAAGGCAACAGGAACAATCGAGGCCTTACCGACGGCTTTGAGCTGCTTGGACTTCATAAAGAGAATCAGCAGAAGCGGCACGATGAACGTAGCGCCAGTGCCGCCGAACTCACCCACGAGCGACATGTTAAAGGTGAGGGAGTGGGCGGGGTGGCCACCGGCCAGCAGAACCTGCAGGTTCTCGGCCTGGTTGGCAAGACGGATGGGGTCGATGCCCGGCTGGACAATCGAAGGGCCGTGGACGCCGATGAACCAGAAGAACGCGGTGGCTGCCTGGATAAGGATGAGGCCAGGATAGGTTTCTGCCGCAGTGAAGAGCGGGGAGAGCAGCTTGATGAGCAGCTCGGAGAACGGAACGCCCATGAGGTTGCGCACAACCACATCGATGATGCCGCAGATAATGACAGCGCCGCCAAAGGGGATAATGTCGCGGAAGTTCTGAGCGATGGCGCCCGGGACCTCCTTGGGCAGCTTAATGGTCAGATCGCGCGAGACGCAGAATTTGTAGACCCACACGGTGATGAACGCGGCGATATAGGCCGAGAACAGACCGCGCGTACCCATGCTGGTGCAGTCGAAGACCGAAAGCTCGGAGCCGTTGAACTTGGTGGTGAACTGCGTAACGGCGAGCAAAAGCATACTGCACTGGGCGGCCACCATGGTGGAGCCGTCGTTGAGCACCTTGCCGGCGGGCATGCGACGGTTCATGGAAGCCGTAAAGTTCTTGGCAGTGGTGCCGGCAACCATGATGCCCATGACGCCCATGGTGAAGTTGTACAGCTTGTTGCACCAGTCGATGAGCGGCTGGGGCAGCGTGATACCGACTACGCCGGGAAGGGTGGCAATGAGCAGAAAGATCGAAGAGGTGAGGACGATGGGCATGCACCCAAGGAATCCGTCCTTAATAGCCTGGAGGTAGATGTTCCTCGAGATCTTCTCAAAGAACGGCTGATGCTTTTCGAGCATCTTTACGATGGCGTCCATAAAGCTCCTTTGCTACTTGATGCGCGATGCATGTGGATGGAACTGGTCGTCGATGGATGGTCAGGACTGCCCGGAAACCTTCCTGCTCAAGGAAGGCATTGCGAAATGACAACGTTGTCATTTCGTTAATGACAACGTAAGACATTTTTGGAAGAGCAACAAGGATATACGGGTGAGCGGTCGATATTGTCCGGTAAACGGTTGATTTATCAGTCAGGCAGGTGGTGTATGCTAGAACGCAAAAAACAAGCGATAGAGAACCGAGTGGAGAAGTAGTGGCAACGATGGACAAGAAAAATGTCTCAATGAACGATGTGGCGATTGCCGCGGGTGTTTCTCTCAAGACGGTTTCGCGTGTGATTAACGAGCCCGGTAGCGTGCGAGAGTCGACACGCGATAAGGTCCATTCCGCAATGGAAGCGCTCGGGTTCCGGGCGAACTTTGCCGCGCGTTCGCTCAAGTTGGGCCGTTACGGGTGCATCGGCGTGGTGCTGTTCCACTTGTCGGGCGGTGCCGTGGACATGATTGACGGTATCGCAGATGCCGCCGAAGAACGCGGCTTTGCGCTCACGATGATCAAAAAGCGGGCGGGGGAGAAGATGACCCTTGCCGAAGCGGCGCGTAGGATGTCGCAGCTGCCTGTTGATGGCATGATCTTCAACCTGCGTCAGATGGTCGATGACTTTGATACTTTTGAGGCACCGAAAGACCTCAAGACGGTGATTATCACACCGATGGAACATCCTACCTGCTCCACCGTCAGTGACGATCAAGAGGGCGGCGCGCGCATGGCGTGCGAGTACTTCTTGAATCACGGGCACAAGAACGTGTACTTCGTCTCTGGTAAGAAAGAAGCGCTGTCGAGCCAGTGCCGTATGAAAGGTTGGCGAGCGGCACTCGAGGCGCATGGCATTGAGCCGCCCGAGCCTCTGCAAGGCGATTGGAATGCGGATAGTGGCTATGCCGCGGGCCTTGTGCTTGCCGATAAAGCCGATTGCACGGCGGTCCTCGCTGCTAACGACTGCATGGCAAACGGCGTGATGATGGCTCTACGTGACAAAGGGCTCAGTGTGCCCGACGACGTGTCCGTGATCGGCTTTGATGACGAGCTTTACAAGACGATTCCCAACTCGATTCTGACGTCGGTGAAGTTCCGTCACCGCGAGCTGGGCGTCCGTGCGCTTAACGAGGTCGTCGCAGGTCTGGAAGCCCCGAGCTCCAGAAGCCGTACGCTCGTCTCGGGCGTGTTGGTCGAACGTTCCAGCGTAAAGGACCTGCGGGCGTAGGGTTTTTCGGCCCGTTCGTCTCAATCTGTAACAGTTAGGACCGAAAAACTCAGCTAAATATTACAGATTGAGATATTTCTGCTCGGGCGTTCTGTTTGTCTCGATCTGTAACAGCTAGGATCCAAAAACTCGGCTAGATGTTACAGATTGAGATGAACAGGAGGGCGGGTGCGGTCTAAACAAAATGGCCCGCGCATCACGCATCGATGCATGGGCCATTTTTTGTCTGCGAGCGGCAGGTGGCGTCAGCGTCTTATGCCTTGAGGTTTTCCTCGATCCAGGCGACGGCACCCTTGGGATCCTTAGTGAGGTCGATGTACTGTTTGCCCTTGGGCGACAGCAGCGTGATGCCCAGGCGGTCGGTGTCGGCCTTCATCTCGTTGTAATAGGTGCGAACCTGCGGAGCCAGGACGATGACGTTGTACTGGTCCATGATGGCGTAGTGGCTGCCGTAGGCACCGGCGTTGGCGGTAATGTCGATGCCCAGCTCGTCGGCGCCTTCCTTAAGTGCGTTGGCGAGCAGTGCAGAGGTGCCGGCGCCAGCGCACAGAACCAGAACCCTCAGATCCTTGCCCTTAAGGGCGGACGGAGCTGCGGAGGCCTCGGTGGCAGAAGCGGTCTCGACAACAGGAGCCTCAACGGCGGGGGCGGCAGCGGTCTTGACGGCCTTGGTCTCCTCGGCCTCTTCTTCGGCCAGGGTCTCGGCCTCCTGCTTGCACAGGACGTTGTCGTAGGCCTTGCAGAACGGGTAGTAGATCAAGAAGTCAACGACCAGCAGGACGACAACCAGGACCAGAGAGATCGGCTGGAAGTTGGTGTCGATGAAGGTGCCGATCGGTCCGGGGAGTGCCCACGGCATGGCATAGATAAAGCCGTTCACGCCCAAAAAGTCGATGAAGAACTTACCAATGAGGACGTTGGCCACGGGGGCAAACAGGAACGGGATCAGGAAGTACGGGTTGAGGATGATGGGCGCGGCGAACAGCAGCGGCTCGTTGACGGCGAACATCACGGGTACGACAGAGGCTTTGCCGACGGCCTTGAGCTGCTTGGAGCGCATAAAGAGCAGGAAGATGATCGGGACAATGAACGTGGCGCCGGTGCCGCCGAGTTCGCCGATGTAGTTACCGAAGTTCTCGGTCAGGGCGAGGGCGGGGTGACCGCCGGCCTGCAGCGTGGCGAGGTTGGTGGTGATGTTGCCAAACAGCGCGGCGTTGAGGGCAGGCTTAACGACCGAGGGGCCGTGGATGCCCATGAACCAGAACAGCGGGATCATGAACCAGATGAGGGCGAGGCCGGCGTAGGAATCGGCAGCGGCGAACAGCGGGCTCACCAGCGTGGAGATGACGTTGGCAAACGGGACGGCCAAGCAGGTGCGGCAGATAACGTCGATGACGGCGACAAACAGGATGGAGAAGCTGAAGGCGAAGATGTCGCGGAAGTTCTGGGCGATGGCGCCGGGGACTTCTTTGGGCAGCTTGATGGTGATGTCTCGCTTAATGCAGAAGGCATAGATGTTGACCGTGGCAAATGCGGCGACAAAGGAGCTCAGCAGGCCCTTGGTGCCCATGTTGTCGGTAAAGAACACCGAGACATCGGCGCCGTCGATCTTGGCACTCGTCTGGGTAACGGCCAAGATGAGCATAGCGCACATGGCGGCGACCATGGTGCTCGTGGCGTTGATGGCCTTGCCGGCAGGCATGCGGCGGTTCTTGGAGCCGGTCAGCGCGCTTGCGGTGGTGCCGGCGACCATGATGCCCACGACGCCCATCGTGAAGTTGTAAACCTTGTTGCAGAAGTTCACGACGTCGACGTTCCACCAGTCGGGCAGCGTAAAGCCGCCGACCGTGGCGACAACGCCCGGCAGGGTCGAAATAAGCAGGAAGACAGAAGAAGACAGGATGATGGGCATTGCTGCCAAAAAGCCGTCTTTAATGGCCTGAAGGTAGATGTTCTTAGAGACCTTGTCGAAGTACGGCTGACCTTTCTCCAAGAACTTAACGATCGATTCCATAGTTCACGCTCCTCTTTGCATGAAATCTTAATGGCATGGACGTTGAAAACCTATATGGTCTCCCGCTTGCTAAAAGCCCGGGTGCAGGCGGGGTCGGTCCCAGGGGGAGAGAGGGGAGCGGCTGGGTTTGTATCGCATAGGGCCGCTCCCTTCTCGGGGGAAAGCGAGGCGATGCGCTACTGCGCGTCCGCCATAGTGTCGGCGAGCTCCTTGTACCAGAGTGCCGACTGCTTGATGTAGCGTTTTTGCGTGTCGAAGTCGATGTAGAACAGGCCGTAGCGCTTGTTATAGCCATTGGCCCACGAGAACTGGTCCTGCAGGCTCCAGATAAAGTAGCCCTGGACGTCGACGCCCTCGGCGCGCGCCTGGAGCACCTTCTCCATGTGCTGGTCGACAAAGTCGATGCGCTCGGGATCGGCGACGATGCCGTTTGCGTCGGGCTCGGGGTCCTTGTGGCCCAGGCCGTTTTCGGTGATATAGATGACGGGGAGGTTGGGATAGGTGGCGCTGATGTGCTTGAGCGTGTCGTAGAGGCCTTGCGGGTAGATGAGCCAATCCCAGTCGGTGGTGGGGATACCCGGCATATCGACCTGCTGCCCGACGCCCTTAAACTTAAAGCACGAGGTGCCCTTGTCTCCGGTGCCGTTAAAGCTGTTGGTGGACTCGCCATCGTAGGCGGCGATAAACGCCGACTGATAGTAGTTGAGGCCGAACATATCGTTGCGGGGCGCCGCCTTGGCGAGCTCCTCCATGTCGCTGTCCTCAACCGTAAGTGTGGCGTTGTTGGCACGCAGAATCTCGTTGATGAGTGAGAGGGTGCGCGCGGAGTAGTGACCCAGGAAGGCGCCGTCCATGATGAAGTCGGTGTAGAAGGCGTTGTACAGGTCGGCGGCGTGCTGGTCGGCGGGCGAGTCGGTGGCAGGATATGCCGGCGTCAGGACGTTGACCATGCCAATGCGTCCGCCCAGGTGCTCGGTCTCGTCAAGATCCTTATACAGGTTGACGGCGCGGGCGTGGGCAACGAGCTCGTTGTGCTGGCTCTGGATGCCGCTCGTCACATCAAAGTGATGGTTGGGCGGGAAGTTGCCTTGGATGTATTGGGAGTGCGAGAGGCTGATGAGCTCGTTGATGGTGAACCAATTCTTGACCTCGCGGAACTCGCGGAAGCAGAACTCGGCATAGCGCACATAGGCGTCGACGGTCTTGCGGTTGAGCCAGTCGCCCTGGTTGAACAGGGCGGCGGGGGAGTCAAAGTGATGCAGGGACACATAGGGCTCGACGCCATACTTTTTGCAGCAGGCGAACAGCTCGTGGTAGTGCTTAACGCCCTCGGAGAGGGGTTCGGCATCGTCGCCGTTGGGGAAGATGCGGGTCCAGGCGATGGACACACGAATGGCGTTGAGTCCATGCTCGGCAGAAAGGCGGATATCCTCCTCGTAGCGGTTGTAGAAATCACTGGCCGGGTCGGGCAAAAAGCGACCCTGGGCGACAAGGTAATCGTCCCACATGGTCTTACCCTTGCCTGCCACCTTCGTGGAACCTTCCGTTTGGTACGCGGCGGTTGCGGCGCCCCAAACAAAGCCCTTCGGCAGCTGCTGTACGCGGTTTAGCAAAGACATATGCATACACCCTCTCGTCTCGCTGTTCGATATTGTGCGTTTGCGCTCAGGAGGCTCCCTGGTTAGCGTTCAGCGGTGAAAAAGCCCGATAAACACTATCTTAAAATGATTAGAACCAAAATGAGCACGTGAAC
Organism: Collinsella sp.; assembly: GCA_047247485.1. Taxonomy (GTDB): domain Bacteria; phylum Actinomycetota; class Coriobacteriia; order Coriobacteriales; family Coriobacteriaceae; genus Collinsella. The sequence goes on from JBKTTM010000006.1 coordinate 159,312, forward strand.
ATTTGACAATGAGCACGTTAACATCCGGCTGGGATGTATAGAAACAAAACAACTTCAAACAGCCGCAAACGGTTGTATTTGTTCGGTAAGCGGTTTTGATTGACAGAAGTTTTCATGTTGTGGTATATGGCTCGGGTATCATGAGCACGTTATCAATGTATGTACGATGCGCCATGGGCGCGGGGAATAGTTGGGAAGCAGGTTAGCGTGGAAGGCATGGATCAGCAGACAAGGAATGGTCGTTCGGCGAGCGCGGCAGAGGTTGCGGCGCTCGCTGGCGTGAGCCGCCAGACTGTGTCTCGCGTGGTCAACGGTATGCCCAACGTGACGGAAAAGACGCGCAAGCGTGTGCTGGCCGCCATGGAAGAGCTGGGCTTTCGTCCCAATTTTGCTGGAGCGGCGTTGCGCGGCGGGTCGTATCGTTCTATTGGCCTGTGCATGTACAACATCACACGTGTCGGTAACCTGGCGACGCTCGAGGGTATCATGCAAGCGGCGCGCGAGCACGATTTTGCCGTCACTATGATCGAGATGGGCGGCGACAAGCCCTATGCACTTGCCGATGCCTCGCGCCGCATGGTCGAGCGACCCGTCGACGGCATGATTCTCAACATGAACCGCATGGCTCCCGATTTTGAGGAGTTTGTTCCCCAGCCGGGAGTGCGAACGGTCATCCTGTCCATGTATGCGCATCCGCGCTGCACGACGATCGACTCCGACCAGTATGGTTCGTGCGAGCTGTTGACCAATTATCTGCTGGAACATGGTCACTCGAATATGCGGTTTGTGGCGGGTCCGGAAAACTCGATTTCCTCGCGTTTTCGTGAGGCCGGTTGGCGCGATACGCTGGGTCGTGCTCATGTCGATGCCGCTCCGATGCTGCGTGGCGATTGGAGTGCGGACAGTGGGTACGCCATGGGCGAGCGGATTGCGGCCGAGGTGCTTGCCGGCGGGTCGCAGGCGCCGACTGCCGTGCTTGCGGCAAATGACCAGATGGCGCTGGGCGTTATCGCCGCGCTCGAGAACGCGGGCCTGTCCGTGCCCGACGACGTGAGCGTGGTTGGTATCGACGACGCACTCGAGGGACTTGTTCCTCACAATCGGCTGACGACGCTGCGATTTGATTTGCGCGGTGTCGGTAAGCTTGCGTTTGAGGCGGCGATTGGAGAGAGCTCGTCTATCGAGGCGATTCATGTGCCGAGCACGCTGGTCGAACGCTCGACTGTTAGGGACATACGGGGTTAGGTCCTACTCCGTTTGTCTCGATTTGTAACAGGTAGACGGTCAAAAGCGGGCTACGTGTTACAGATTTAGATTCTTCGGAAAGAGCAATCCTGTTCGTCTCAATCTGTAACAGCTAGGACCCAAAAACTCGGCTAGATGTTACAGATTGAGACAAACGGACCCCGAACCGCCCAAAAAGGCCGGGGGCGGCGCGCCGTGTGACGTGCCGCCCCCGGCTGAGAAATGGGGACAGGTTATGTGGGCGGTGCAATTCCGCCAACCGCTCGTCGCAAGCCGCTAGTCCAGACGACGGGTCTGCGCCACGTGCTTATACCAGTATGCGCTTGCCTTGGGCGTTCGCTTCTGGGTTTCAAAGTCAACGTAGAAGAAGCCGTAACGCTTGTTGTAGCCATTGGTCCAGGAGAACTGATCCTGCAGGCTCCACAGGAAGTAGCCGCCCACGTTGACACCCACCTCCATGGCCTTGAGCAGCCAGCGCAGGTGCTGCTCGATGTAGTCGATGCGCGGTTGGTCGTCCACAAAACCGTCCTTGTAGGGGTCCTTGTAGCCCATGCCGTTTTCGGTGATGAAGATCTGCTTGTAGTTGGGGTAGCGCTGCTTAATGTAGACGAGCAGATCGAACAGGCCCTCGGGATAGATGATCCAGTCCCAGTCGGTGGTGGGGATGCCGGGCTTGTTCACATGCTCGCCAATACCCTTAACGCGCCAGCGGCCGGTGCCCTTCTCGCCCGTACCGTTGTGGTGCAGGTCGTTCTCGCCGTCGTAAGCCTTCAAGAAGCGGCACTGGTAGTTGTTAACGCCCAGATAGTCGTTGTAGAGCGCGGCCTCGCGCATAATGTCGAGGTCCTCGTCCAGGATCTCGATGGTGCCGCCCGAGACGGCAGCCAGACGGTTGGCGCACTCGAGGGTGTCGGGCGCGTAGTCGCCGCGGAAGGTGGCGTCGAGCAAGAACTGGTTCTGCAGCACGTGCTCGTTGTTGGCGGCCTTGATATCGGCGGGGTCGTTCTCGTTGAGCGGATACTTAAACTCCAACGACTGAATGACGCCGATCTTGCCCTTAAAACCGCCGTTGTGGAAGGCCAGTACGGCCTTGGCGTGGGCGAGCATCATGTTGTGCTCGCACTGGAAGGCCTCGGCAAGATGCGCCTTAACACCACCGGGGAAGGTGCCCTCGATGTAGGTGTTGGAGGCGTCGGCCCAAATCTCGTTAAAGGTGAACCAGTAGGTCACCTCGTCGGCGTACTCCTTAAAGCAGAAGGTGGCAAAGTCCACAAAGGCGTCGATGGTCTCGCGGTTGAGGAAGTCGCCCTTCTCAAAGAGGGGCAGCGGCGTATCGAAGTGATGCAGCGTGACAAACGGCTCAACGTGGTGCTTGTGGCACTCGGCGAAGAGGTCGTGGTAGAACTGGACACCCTCGGGGTTGATTTCGCCGGTACCGTTGGGGAAGATGCGGCTCCAGGCGATGGAGAGGCGGATGCCGTTGATACCGAACTCCTCGCACAGCTCCAAGTCGACGGGGTACTGGTTGTAGAAGTCGGAAGCGGGATCGGGGGAGAAGCGCCCCTGGGCCTCCAGGAAGTCGTCCCAGGCAACCTTGCCCTTACCGTGAGTGCGGGTCTCGCCCTCTACCTGGTAGGCAGCGGTGGCGCCGCCAAAGACAAAGCCCTCGGGAAACTGCGCAGGCGGGTTGGTGACGCTAGCAGGGTTAACGGACATGATGATCCAATCGTCTAAATCGAAGGGCCAGCCGGCTGTGGATGGTCGGCTGGCCCTAAGCGTTACTTACTTCGAAAGCTGTTCACTCACGAAGGCGAGAGACTTGTCGCCGTTCTGGGAGAGCTCGATGTACTGCTTGCCACGGCAGGCGACGCACTTGTTGCCCACGCGCTCGCAGTCCTTCTGCAGGTCGGCCAAGTAGCTGGCAGCCTGCGGGGCCAGGACGACCAGATCGAAGTCGGGGAGCATGTCCACGTGGTTGCCATATGCATCGGCAGCGGTCTCAAGATTGATGCCGCGCTCCTTGGCGGCCTTGGCCAGCGCGTTGGCGAGCAGGCCTGAGGTACCGCCACCCTGGCAGAGCACGAGCACGCGCTTGCCGTTGAGGTCGCTGGTGGCCGTGGCCTCAGTGGCGGCGGGAGCGACGTCGGACTTCACAGCCTCGGCAGCAGCACCGGCGGCAACGCTCTTGGCGTCAGCCTTGCCCTGGAAGGCGTCGTTGAGCTTGGCGGCCTTCTCGGCGTTCTTGGCGGCGAGCTCCTCCTGGGAGATCTCGGCCTCCTCGGCGCACTTCTGGGCGTCATAGGCACGGAAGAACGGATAGTACAGAACGAAGTCGACGACCAGGATAAGGGCGAGCATCACAAAGGCGAGCGGCTGGAAGCCCAGGCCCATGATGGTGCCGATGGGGCCGGGGACAGTCCAAGGCAGGGTGTACATAAAGCCGTTCATGCCCAAGAAGTCGATAAAGATCTTGAGGATCCAGATGTTGGCGATCGGGGCAAAGACAAACGGGACAAAGAAGACGGGGTTGAGCACGATGGGCGCGGCGAACAGCAGCGGCTCGTTGACGGCAAAGCACACGGGGACGATAGCGGCCTTACCGACGGCGCGCATCTCCTGAGACTTGGCCAGGAAGCAGAACATAAAGACCAGGACGAGCGTGGCGCCGGTGCCGCCCATGCAGACGACGAAGTACTGGGCACCCTGGGTCAGGACGGCGGAAGCGTGCTGGCCAGCCTGGAATGCGGCCAGGTTGTCGGTCATGTTGGCAACAAGGGCGGCGGCGATGGCGGGCTCGACGATCGAGGGGCCGTGGACGCCGACGAACCAGAAGAGGCTCATGGCGCCGTAAATCACAGCAAGGCCGATGTAGCCGTCGGCAGCGGTGAACAGGGGCTGGAACACCTGGATGACGCCCTGGGCAAAGCAGAAGCCAAAGGCAGCGCGGAAGACGATGTCAAAGACCCAAAAGACGGTGATGCAGACGGAGAAGGGGATGATGTCCTTAAAGGTCTGCGAGATGTTAGGCGGAACCTGCTCGGGCATCTTGACGGTGATGTTGCGCTTGATAAAGAACTTGTAGATGATGCCGGTCACAAACGCAGCGATGAAGGCAGTCAGCAGGCCCTTGGAACCAAGGTAGGTGGTGTCGAAGCCGCTGGCGGCGTCCGTGGCGATCGTGTCGCTCGAAAGGAGCAGGAAGCCGATGATGGCCGCGCACATGCACGAGATAAAGTTGATCTGGTTATTCTTGGGCAGATCGCGGTTCTGGGCGTCGGCGAAGTGCTTGGCCGTGGTGGCGGCGCAGGCGATGGCCAGGATGCCCATGGAGTAGTTGTAGCACTTCCACAGGGCGTTGTTGATGTCATCGGGCCAGTAGAAACCCCAGATGTTGGGGACCGAGGCTACCAAGCAGAAGATGGACGAGAAGATGATGATGGGGATGACGGAGATAAAACCGTCGCGGATCGCCTTGAGGTACTTGTTGCGGGCGATCGCGTTGAAAAAGGGCTGGCCCTTTTCGATGGTGGCGATGAGTTGCTCCATGCAAAGCTCCTAAGAGTCGGTGGGTTAGCAACGATGGTAGCTTTTGACGTTTGCTTGCCAAAATGTTGACGTTGCCATTTTGTGACACAAAAAAAGACGCGAACCGGTGGTTCCTGTGCCTGCGAACCGTCGATTCCTTGCGCGTAAACGTTTGAGCCGCCCGGTGGCTCTGTGTTTGCACAATGGCAACGTTAACATTTGGGCGACAAAAGCCGTTCGGGGAAGCAGAAATGTCGGTGAACGGTAGGTTTTGGGTGGTGAGCGTATGGTGGGGGAGGCGTTGGATATACTTGAAGACGTTTCATTTGACTGCGCAGGATGCCACTAATGGCATCGTTGACATAGAAAGATCGACCTATGGCCGCTGTTAAAAAATCGGTATCCGTCAAAGACGTAGCGCGCCTCGCGGGCGTCTCGGAGCAGACGGTCTCGCGCACCGTGCACGATTCGCCCAGCGTGCGCCCCGAGACCAAGGAACGCGTGCGTGCCGCCATGCGCGAGCTGGGGTATCGCCCCAATTTTGCCGGTCGATCGCTGCGCCGCGGCAAGTTTAAGACCGTCGGCGTCGCCATGTTCAACATTACCGGTACCGGCAACCTCGACCGTATGGAGGGCTTTGCTGCCGCCGCCGATAAGCACGGCTACGCCATTACCCTCACGAAAGTAGACGGGCATCCGTATACCCTCGAGAGCGCATCGTCGCGCATGAGCGCACTGCCAGTGGACGGTATGGTTGTGATCATGAATCGCATGCCGGCAGACTTTGGCACTTTTGAGCCGCTGCCCGGCATGCAGACGGTGCTCGTTACGATGTTGGAGCACCCGCTCTGTTCAACGGTCGATAACGACCAGTTCGATTGCTCGCGCCAGGTGGTCGAGTACTTGCTGGAGCGGGGGCACAAGACCGTGCACTTTATCTCGTGTCCCGAGCGCTCGCTTTCGGGCATGCGGCGCGAGGAAGGCTGGCGCGAGACATTGCGCGCGCATGGCATTGAGCCACCGCGACTTATCCGTGGCGATTGGACGGCGCAGAGCGGATATGCCGCAGGTCAGGCCCTGGCGGATGATCCGACCTGTACGGCCATTTATGCTTCCAACGACGCCATGGCCTACGGCTGCATTCGCGGGCTCGAGTCGCGCGGAAAGCGCGTGCCCGAGGACGTGAGTGTGGTGGGTGTTGATGACAGCCTGGGCGATATCGTGCCCGACCGTCGCCTGACCACGGTACGCTTTGACAACAAGTGCGTCGGCATGTGGGCGGTCGACAAGATTGCCGGCGCCGAGGGCGTTGCGCCCGGTGTGGAGCACATGCTGTTTCCGGGCGTGCTCGTCGAGGGCGATACGGTGCGCGATGTACGCTAGGGCGCAGGTCTGTTTGGGTTGCCGCTAATTGTGTTCGATATTGTTCAGATTGGTTTAAAAACCGTTCACGGGCGAAAAGTGACCGTTCATAGCTTGAAATTACGTTTTGCGCTGTTCTTTTTTGTTTGAATGTTAATGTTTCTGCCATACAGAACGCAGCGCGTATGCCCGGACGCGATGCTCTCCATTGGTTCATATGTGAAAGGAACGCAATATGGCAACCAAAGAAGAAATCTCGATGGTTGGATTCGAGATTGTCGCATACGCAGGTGACGCCCAGACCGATCTGCTTGCAGCGCTCGATGCTGCTCGCGAGGGTGACTTTGAGAAGGCCGAGCAGCTGCACAAGGATGCCAGCGATGCGCTCATCGGTGCCCACGACACGCAGACCAAGCTGCTTTCGCAGGAGGCCGGCGGTGGCGAGATGGAGATGACCTTCATCATGGCTCACGCTCAGGACACTCTCATGACCACCATGATCCTGGAGAAGCAGGCCCGCTTTACCATCGATGCCTACAAGCGCATCGCCGAGCTCGAGGCCAAGCTCGCCTAACGAGCCCTCACAACCAAGTCCCCTTCCAAAAGCTCTGCCGCCACCCGCAGCAGGGCTTTTTCTGTCCTCCTCCAAGTTGCGGTGAAATAGGGACTGAATAGGGGCCGGCGGGCGCAAAACAATCCCTATTCCACCGCAACTCATCCGGAGATAGTCATTGGGGACAGTCTTGGTGCGCTCCGTTCGTCTTGCCGTTCGGTTTTTCGCTGGGTGGGTATACTTCCATCCGCAATACAGGCCGGACTGAGGAGGTATCCAAATGCCGGACAATGGATCGATTCAAAAGAGAGGCGCGCACGAGATAGTTCATGGGCGTCCTGTCCAGATAACCGAGCACACGACGGTAACCGAGCTGCAGCCCAGCCTGTCCGATGTCGTGTGCGCAAACAAAAAGCTGCAGATTGGCTTTATCGTTGCGCTCGTGGTCCTGGCGCTGCTGTCGGGCTTTGTAGCTCGTCCGCATTTCGCCGATACCAAAACTTGGGACTCCACCATCGAGGTCATCGACCAAAAGAAGGGTAACGTACTGGCGCTCACGACCTCGTGCGTGGCGCTGTCTGCGGGCATTACCGCGCTGCCGGGTGATACGGGAACGCCGGTTGCCGAGCAGCTCGCGCAGCTTTCAGGCAACCTTGGTATCGTGCTTGCCGTGCTCTACCTCGAGAAATACCTGCTAACCATTTTGTGGTCGGTTGGCTTGGGCATCTTAATCCCGTTTGCGTTGGTGCTCTTTGCGGTGTCGCTCGGCATTCACGGGCGCTGGAGCACGAGCACTGTCCTGCGCCGTGTGGCGACACGCGTACTGGTGGTTGCCGTGATCGGCATGGCGCTCGTGCCCGCGAGCGTATGGGTGTCGCAAAAGGTCGATGAAACGTATCGCGTAAGTATTGAGCAAGCTGAGCAAAAGGCTGCGGACGCTGCGGACGCGGCCGACACCACGGACAAGTCAGCCGAGACCAGCTCAAAATCGAACAAGAAAAAATCCGAGGCCACGGAGTCCAAAAACGTGCTCGAGCAGTTGACTGATGGGGCATCGAGCCTTGTTACGTCGGTGACCAGCGGCGCCAAGCAGATGACCGACGAGATCGTGCAGCAGGTGACCAATCTGATTGAAGGCGTCATCGTGATGATCGTGACCTCGTGCGTTATCCCGCTGCTGGTGCTCGTGGCGTTCCTATGGCTAGGACACGTGCTGCTGGGGCTCGATATTTCCGGCCCGGCGAACTATTTGACGGGCCGCTTTCTGGGTGCTCCGTCCAAGCACGCCAAAAAGGGTGGGCAGTCCGAGTAGCTAAAACAGCTGTATATACCGGGGAATACCGCCGAAGGGCGGCCGAGACGCGTTCTCGGCCGCCCTTTTGTTTGTTGAACACATGGTCGCTACGTCCGCGCTCGGTCCAAACGGTCAGCAATCATCTGTGGGCGGTATTTGTTCAAAAAAGAACAAAGATAAACAAATAGTTGTTGCAGTTAGTGTTCGAATGTGTTCAAATAAACATGAACAGTGAAGAACCGCACATTCAGATGCCCGGACCTGAACGCGATTCAACACTTCCAAACAGAAACTACGCACCTGCGTATCTCTCAAGGAGGATGTCATGAGGGTTGTAATCGCTTCCGATGCCGACGGTATGTCGATGAAGGAGTCCATCAAGGAGATGCTCATCGCCGACGGTCACGAGGTCGTCGACTATTCCGAGACCCCTGCCGCGGACTTTGTCGATTCCGCGACCGCCGTTGCCAAGGACCTGCTGGAGCACAAGGATTCCCAGGGCTTCGCATTCGATAAGTACGGCGTCGGCTCCTATATGGCCGCCGTCAAGATCAAGGGCATGGTCGTCGCCAACATTTCCGACGAGCGTTCCGCCTACATGACCCGCGAGCACAACGGCTCGCGCATGGTCACCATGGGCCCGGGCGTTGTGGGCACCGAGGTCGCCAAGAAGATCGCCCGCGAGTTCCTGCGCGCCCAGTACGCCGGCGGCCGTCACCAGATCCGTGTCGACATGCTCAACAAGATGGCCTAACGAGAGCCACCGAGAACTCGAACTTCTACCTCAACTTGTGAATTCAGACGAAAGGACGTTCTGATGAAGAAGACCATCGCAATCGGTTGCGACCATATCGTTACGGACGAGAAGATCTATCTGGCCGACCGCCTGGAGCAGGCTGGCTACAAGGTGCTCGACTGCGGCACCTACAGCCACACCCGTACGCACTATCCCATCTACGGCAAGGCCGTGGGCGAGGCCGTTGCCAGCGGCAAGGCCGACTTTGGCGTGGCCCTGTGCGGCACCGGCATCGGCATCACCAACGCCGTCAACAAGGTTCCCGGCGCCCGTTGCGCCCTGGTCCGCGACATGACCTCTGCCCTGTATGCCCGTCGCGAGCTCAACGCCAACATCGTGGGCTTTGGCGGCAAGATCACCGGCGAGTTCCTGATGGCCGATATCATGCTTGCCTTCCTGGAGGAGCCCTACGAGAAGACTCCCGAGCACGACGCCCTGATCGCCAAGATCGATGCCTGCAACAAGGCCGACGCCGAGGCTCAGGCTGACCCGCACTTCTTTGACGAGTTCCTCGAGAAGTGGGACCGCGGCGAGTACCACGACTAAGGGGTTCCGGCGTTCTACCGAACGCCGGACCGGCCGACGCTGCGAAGCCATCTGGCGGGCGAGCTGCTCCGATAACACTTTTGCTTGCTGAGCTTGTGTGCTTCGTTTTGGCGGTACCTGGCATTCTGCAGCTTTTTAATTGACGGCTCGCGTTTCTGTGATGGGGCGCGGGCCGGTTTTCTAAACAGGAGTTCAACATGATTCTGACCGTTACCATGAACCCGTCGATTGATACGCGCTATCAGCTCGACAAGCTGATCATCGACGATGTTAACCGTGTGACACCCGAAAAGACCGCTGGCGGCAAGGGCCTCAACGTGAGTCGCGTGCTACTGCAGCTGGGTGACGACGTGCTCGCGACCGGCCTGCTCGGCGGCCACATGGGTGCCTATATGGCCGAGCTTATGGATGCCGACGGCGTCAAGAACGACTTTGTGCCTATTGCCGGTGAGACGCGCATCTGCCTGAATATCCTGCACGAGGGTAATCAGACCGAGCTGCTGGAGAGCGGCCCGCAGATCGCCCCGGCCGAGCTCGAGGCCTTTACGGCCAAGTTCGCCGAGCTCGCAGCGAAGGCGGACGTCGTGACGCTTTCGGGCTCGCTGCCGCGTGGCGTCGATGCCGGCTACTATGCCGAGCTCGTCAAGATCGCCGAGGAGGCGGGCGCCAAGGTGCTGCTCGACACCTCGGGCGCATCGCTGGAGGCCGCGCTGGAGTCCGACGCTAAGCCTGAGCTCGTAAAGCCCAACCTGACCGAGATTAACGGCCTGCTGGGTACGTCCTTTACGACCGATGATGTCGATGCCCTGCGCGAGGCGCTCGCCGCCGATGACCGTTTTGCCGGTATCCCCTGGGTTGTCGTTTCGATGGGCGCTGCCGGTTCGGTTGGCTTCCATGAGGGTCGCGCGTTCCGCGCCAAGACGCCCGCGATTGCGGCTGTGAACGCGACGGGTTCCGGCGACTCGACCATCGCCGGCTTTGCGCATGCCATTGCTGCTGGTGCCGACGACATCACGGTGCTCAAGACCGCCAATACCTGCGGCAAGCTCAACGCCATGGATCCCAAGACTGGCCACCTGGTCATGGACCGCTGGGACGAGATCTACAACAGCGTTGTCGTGACTGAACTGTAGGGTTACGCGGTTTTACCAAACCGCGTAACGGCGCGACGCTGCAAACGCCCCTAAGCGGCAATCTGACGTTCAATCGTCGGGCATGACCAAAAGGTCAATGCCCTCCTCTTTCACGTCACCTTGCTCGCTTAGGGGCGTTTTCGCTGTCGTTGCCAAGACACCGGCGTTGCCTTGGTCGCAAGTAGTCATTGGGGACGCTCTTTAATGACTAGTCGTTTAAGAACGCCCCTTAAGAATGACCCCAATGACTACACTCAAAAAACGGCGCCCGTCGGCGATGTTGCCGGCGGGCGCCGTTGTCTTGAAGACGAAGTGATCCGTTTTCCTCCGTCCCCAAGGGATCATTACAGTGAGTCGATAAAGCGCTGTTGGGCGGCGCGGCCGGCTTCGTCCCACTTAAAAACGCCGGCGTTGTCGAGCACGTGGCCAAACACCACGCCGACCTCCTCGTGCAGGATGTCGATGGCGTTGTCCGCCGTAAGCTCGTCGGCGCGGCGGGCAAAGACGTCCTCGGCCCATGCGGCGTGGCTGCGGCAAAGGTCGTCGCCCTCGAGCGCACCGGCAAGGTCGTAGCTGGCATCGGTCTTGGCCGCCAACAGGTGCTCACGGACAGCGCCGAGCTCGGGAACCAGGCGCGGCGGCAAAATGGCCAAGCCCATGACCTCGATCAGGCCGATGTTCTCCTTTTTAATATGGTGATACTCGGCATGCGGGTGGAAAACGCCCAGCGGATGCTCGTCGGTCGTGATGTTGCAGCGAAGTGCCAGGTAGGCCTCGTAAATCTCGCCACCGGCATTGCCGCGGAAGTCGACGCGGCGGATGACGGGCGTCACGGTGTTGTGCGCTACGCCGTCGGCCGTGTGCGCGATAACGCCCACAGACTCATCGGTCCACTCGCGCCAGGCGAGGATAATCTTCTCGGCAGCGTCGAGCAACTGGGCGCGGTCGTGCGAGCGCAGTCGCAGCACCGAAAGCGGCCACTGCAACACGGTACCGCTGACCTGGTCAAAGCCGGGCACGCTAAACTGCGAGACTTCGGTGGCATGCATCATGGGGAACTCGTGCGCGCCGCCCTGGAAGTGGTCGTGCGACAGAATCGAGCCGCCCACGATGGGCAGGTCGGCGTTGGAGCCGATAAAGTAGTGCGGGAACAGGTCGACAAAGTCGAGCAGGCAGGTCAGGCTCTTGCGATCCACGTGCATCGGGCGATGCTTGGAGCTCATGGCAATGCAGTGCTCGTTAAAGTACGCATACGGGCTGTACTGGAAGCCCCAGCGCTCGCCGTCGAGCTGGATGGGGATAACGCGCAGGTTCTGACGGGCGGGGTGGGCGCCGCCGTCGGTTGCGGCGGAGCGTCCAGGGTAGCCTTCGTTTTCGATGCACAGCTGGCAGGCGGGATACTTCTCGCCCGTGTTCTTGGCCGCACCGGCCGCGGCGATATCGCGCGGGTCCTTCTCAGGCTTGGACAGGTTGATGGTGATCTCGAGGTCGCCCCAGTTGGTGGGGGTGCTCCATTTGATATTGCGCGCGATGGCGGCGCGGCGCACGTAACCGGCGTCACAGCACAGGCCGTAGAACCAGTCGGTCGCGGCGCGGGGCTCGTTGACGCCCATGCGGCCGGTAAACTCGTCAATCACGGCAGACGGGCGCGGCATGAGCGCGCCCATGATGCGCATGGCGATGCGGTCGCGGCCCGATGCCGTGTCCTCGGCGGCGCCGTTGGCAACAGCCGCCTCGGCAAGCGCGGCAAGTGTGCCTTCAAGGTCAAAGTTGGGCAGGGTATCGGGGTGCAAGAGCGAGAGTTTCTCGACCTGGAGCGCCCAGGCCATGTCGAGCGCCGGGCCCGTAGCACCGATGCACTCGAGAATGGTGTTATACGCCCAGATGCGATCGTCCTGGCCGATCATCGATCGGTGGATGGCGTACTCGATCAGGTTCTGCGCGGCCTCGCGCACGTCAGTCATTACAGCCATGCCGCGTAGGCCCCCTTGTCAGAAATTGCGTAGTGGCGGGCAGAGCCCTCGCCCAGCCAGCCGTTCATCTTGGCGATGAAGGTGTCGACCAGGTCGAGCGGCACGAAGGCCTGGATGGTGCCACCAAAGCCGCCACCGTGGATACGGACGGCGCCTCGGCCGTCGAGCACGTGCTCGGCCAGTGCCAGGGCATACATCGAGGGCTGCTCGGAGCCCAGCTTGGCAACGACATTCTGTAGGTACATGGCAGAGCTGGCGCCGGACTCGCGCGTCAGGACCAGGAACTGATCGATGTCGCCGGCGTTCAGGGCAGCCCAGCGCTTGTCGACCAGGCCGTTTTCGTACCAGTAGTGAACGGCGCGCAGACAGGCGCGGTCGCCCAGCTTGGCGCGCAGCTCGGGGAGCTTGGCGTCAAAGTCGGCAACATCGACCTCGCACAGGCGTTCCTTGCCAAACTCGGCGGCGACGTCCTGCATTTCGCGCGGAACGGCGGCGTAGTCGTCGGTGGCGGCCACGTGGTCGGCACCGACCTTAACGAGCACGAGCGCGTAGCCGTGATCCTCAAAGTTGAGCTCGAGCTTCTGGGTCTTAGGCTGGGCTTGATCCTCAAAGTCCATGTAGGCAAGGCCGCCCAGGCACACAGCGGCCTGGTCCATAAGACCGCAAGGCTTGCCGTAGTAGTTGTTCTCGGTGCGCTGGCTCATCTGGGCGAGTGCGACGGGCTCAATCGCGGGCGCGCCCCAAAGCGTCTCCATAGCGCGGCCGTATGCCGCCTCGACAGCAGCGGAGCTCGAAAGACCGCCGCCCGAGGGGACGGAGCAGGTAAAGGCGAAGTCGAAACCCTTGGGCTCAACACCAAGCGCTGCAATCTCGTGGGCCATACCGCGCACGAGGCTTGCGGACGTGCCCTTCTCGGACTCCTGAACATCCAGCGTGTCGAGCGTGATCTCAAAGGTAGGGTAGCCCTCATCGGCAATGCGGACCTTGTTGGAGTCGGTTGCCACGGCGATGCCGTCGACAGCGACATCGAGCGAGCCAGCGATAACGTGGCCACCCTCGTGGTCGGTGTGGTTGCCGCTGATCTCGGAACGGCCGGGCGCGTGCACGTAGAGCACCTGGCGCTCGTCGATGGGGCCAAACTCCTCCTCAAACAGCTTGGTGAGGGTGGCGAATGTCTTTTCGTCGGGGGTGGTCATGGGAGTCCTTTCCTTGGTGCGCACGGGCGAGTTTTGCGTCGTTATGAGTACGTTAACAACTTGAAGCGGAGTGAACCAAGTGTTCACGATACCGCACGTTACGGGATATGTTAACGTACTCATAACACAACGCTTGTCACTTTTTGAGAATCTGGTAATCGGTAGAAATACAGCCGTGAACGGTACTGCTGTATGGACTTATAAAGCAGAAGAGTTGCGGATTGAAAAAGTAGAGTACGTTAACATGCGTCCGACGATGGCGGGCCTCGGCGCGGAGTGTATCTCTGCCCGGGCCGGCATGCACGCTATTCAGATCTCGCAAGGGTGAAGGTGATCCTGTGGCAAGGCGTCCGTCCAACGATACAGGTACGCGTCCGGTCTCCATGGCCGACGTCGCCCGCGCTGCTGGCGTTTCGCAGCAGACGGTTTCGCGCGTCGCCAACGGCTTGCCCAACGTTAACGAGCAGACGCGCCAGCGTGTGCAGGCCGCTATGCAAGAGCTCGGCTTTCGTCCGAGTTATGCCGGTCGCTCGCTGCGCGACGGTCGCTACCATTCGGTCGGCCTGTGCGTCAACGATGTCACCAAGTTTGGCAACCTCTCAATGATCGACGGCATCGCCAGCGCTGCTCGCGAGCATAATTGCGCCATCACGCTGGTCGAGATGTCCAAGACCGAGGAGTTTTCGCTTGCCGAGGCCACGCGTCGTATGGCCGCATTGCCGGTGGACGGCATCATCATCGGCATGAGCCGCATGGCGCCCGATTTTGAGACGTTTGATCCACTGCCGGGCATTGGCACGGTCATCGTTACCATGTATGCACACCCGCGGGTGACTACGGTCGACTCCGATCATTACGGCTGCTCGCTGCTGCTCATGGATCATCTGTTTGAGCTGGGACACGAGCAGATTCGTTATATCGGTGGCCCGTCCTTTTCGGTCGACGAGCAGTTCCGTCGCGCTGGCTGGCAGGATGCGCTCGAGCGTAAGCACATTAAGCCACGGGCGCCGCTCGAGGGCGACTGGTCAGCCAACGGCGGTTACGAGGCCGGCAGGTACCTGGCCGAGCACGACCGCACCATGACGGCGATTTACGCGGCAAACGACCAGATGGCAAATGGCGTGATTGCAGCGCTGCGCGATAGCGGTCTGCGCGTGCCCGAGGACGTGAGCGTGGTGGGCGTCGACGATTCACTCGATGATTTTGTGGCACATAACGAGCTCACGACCGTTCGATTCGATTTGCATCAGCGTGGGCGCGAGGTATTCGAGCATGCGGTTCCCGAGGCGGGTACGGCGGGCAAAACCGTTGCTATTCGTATTCCCGGCCAGCTCATCATTCGACAGAGCACGGCAATACCGCGCGCATAGTTTGTGCAGGTCAAAAGCGGTATATTCCGCATCAATAACAATCGGTAAGGATGCCGGCAGATAGCTGTGGCTCTAAAGGCGAGTGCTATGATAGACGGGTTCTTTTGTCTATCTAGGAGGCTTTGCCTGATGGAGATCACCAAGGATATCCGCTACATTGGCGTCGACGATCACGACATCGATCTGTTCGAGGGCCAGTACGACGTGTCCGAGAACGGCATGGCATACAACAGCTATGTTATCTTGGGCGATAAAATCGCTGTCGCCGATTCGGTCGACGCTGGCTTTGTCGACGAGTGGCTCGGCAACCTCGAGACCGTGCTCGATGGTCGTACGCCCGACTACCTGGTTGTCCATCACATGGAGCCCGATCACTCTGCCGGTATCGCCGCCTTTATGGAGCGCTATCCCCAGGCGCAGATTGTGGCCAGCATGGGCGCTTTCCGCATGATGGTCAACTACTTTGGCACCGACTACCCCGAGCGCAAGATGGTCGTCAAAGATGGCGACGTGCTCGACCTGGGCGGCCACAGCCTAACCTTTGTCGGTGCCCCCAATGTTCACTGGCCCGAGGTGCTCTTCTCCTACGAGGCCACCGACAAGGTGCTCTTTAGTGCCGACGGCTTTGGCAAGTTTGGTGCTAACGACATCGAGGACCCGGAAGGCTGGGCTTGCGAAGCTCGCCGCTACTACTTTGGCATCGTGGGAAAGTTCGGCAAGTTTGTGCAGGCCGTGCTTAAGAAGGCTGCCGATCTGGATATCCAGATCATCTGCCCGCTCCATGGTCCTGTTCTTACCGAGAATCTGGGCTACTACCTCGACACCTATAACACCTGGTCGAGCTATCAGCCCGAGGACGAGGGCATCACGATTGCCTATGCGAGCGTGTATGGCCATCTGAAGGCTGCCGTCGAGGAGCTCGCATCTGCGCTCGAGGCTCGCGGCCAGAAGGTCTCCGTCTTTGACTTGGCTCGCGATGATATGGCTGAGGCCGTTGAGGACGCGTTCCGCTATGACCGCCTGGTACTCGCCTCCATCACCTATCAGGGCGAGATCTTCCCGTTCATGAGCACCTTTATCCACACGCTTGCCGAGCACGCCTATCAGAACCGTACGGTGGCGCTCGTCGAGGCCGGTTCCTGGGCGCCTGCCGCTGCCAAGGTTATGACCAAGGAGCTCGAGGGCATGAAGGACATCACCCTGACGCAGAACAAAGTGACCGTGCTGGGCTCGCTCAACGACGCCTCGCGCGCCCAGATCGAGGCCCTCGCCGACGAGCTTTCCAAGTAGCGACACATTCACTTCTGATGCTCAACCACCACAAAGGAGACCTTTGTGGTGGTTTTTGTTTAAGCGTCAGCGATGAGGAGATTTGGGCGGGCGTCGTCGACGATCTCGGCGATTGAGGTGGCAACGGCATGATCGGGGTCACGGTCCATCACGATGGTGTCGACATCTGCCAGCTCGGCAAAGCGGTACATGCCACGTCCGTTAACCTTGCTGGCGTCCATGAGGGCGACGCTTTGACGGGCGGCGCCGACCATAGCCGCTTTGGTCTCGGCCATCTGCGGAAAGTCGGTCGTAAAGCCGCAGCGGGGGACAAAGGCGCCGGGGCACATGACGGCAAGGTCGGCGTGGACCATTTGGAGCGCCTGCATGGTAAGTGGGCCGTACAGATAGCGATGACCTTTGCGTAGTGCCCCACCCAGCATGACGACATCGACCGAGGGCATGCTCTCGTCGATATAATCGGCGATGGTAATGTCGGCCGTGATGACGGTGATGCCGTCGCGCTGATCGAGGAGCCGGACGAACTCGAGCGCCGTGGTGCCCGAGTCGACAAGCAGCGTGTCGCCATTGCCGACGAGCTCGATGGCGCTTTGCGCGATGGCCTGCTTGGCGGCGACATTGACGTTGATGCGGCGATCCTGGGTGGATACGGTCAGTCGCTTCTGGAGAGACACGGCGCCACCATGCGTGCGGCGCAACTTGCCGGACTCGGCGAGCGCGTCCAGGTCGGCGCGGGCGGTAACGGAGGACACGCCAAAGGTCTGGGCGATTTCTGCCACTTGCACCGAGGCGTTATGTTCGAGCATTTCCATGATGGCGGAACGACGCTCATCGGCGAAAGCTCGGGTTGTCGCATGGGCCATAGCTGCTCCATTCTCAACCGAAATTTGCAGGAATTGTGTTGAGTCTATTTTCGTTCATTTTCTTTTTGAGTAAGAAAACGCCTTTCGATTACTTATCTTTTCTATAAAAGAAAGACGCTGAACGCCCAAAATTCAATATCGAATACGCCCACTCGGCTCCAATTCCTTCCGTTTACTTTTCAAAAACGACTGTATTGACCTGCATGGGCTCAATATCTCGCGCGTGTAAAGCCGCTGAATTTCATACAATGAGCGCAGTAAAACGCAAGGTAAAACGCCTTGTGAACAACTACGCCCGATGTCCAGATGCGGGCGAGGGAGAGGAGCAAACGCTCATGGCACTTGTTACCACCGAAAAGATGCTCAAGGACGCTCAGGCCGGCCACTACGCCGTCGGCGCGTTCAACGTCGAGAACCTCGAGTTTGTTATGGCCGTTCTGGCCGCTGCCGAGGAGACCAAGTCCCCCGTCATCATGCAGACCACCCCGGGCACCATCAAGACCGCTGGTCTGGACTACTTCTACGGCATGGTCAAGGCTGCCGCCGAGCGCGCTTCCGTGCCCGTCGCCCTGCACCTCGATCATGGCGATGGCTATGACCGCTGCATGCAGGCTTTCCGCACTGGCTACACCTCTGTCATGATCGACGGTTCGCACGAGTCCTTCGAGGACAACATCGCCCTGACCAAGTCCGTCGCCGACGCTGGCCGCGCCATGGGTGTGCCCGTCGAGGCCGAGCTCGGCAAGGTTGGCGGCAAGGAGGACGACGGTCCCGCGGTTGAGGGCGAGAGCCCCTACACCGATCCGGCCGAGGCCAAGGAGTTCGTCGAGCGCACTGGCTGCACCTCGCTGGCCATTGGCGTTGGCACCAGCCACGGCGTGTACACGAGCGATCCGCACATCGAGCAGTCCGTGGTCAAGGCCATCCGCGACGCCGTCGACGTGCCGCTGGTTCTGCACGGCACCTCCGGTGTGCCCGATGAGCAGGTTGCCGAGGCTGTGAAGAACGGCATCTGCAAGGTTAACTACGCCACTGAGCTGCGTCAGGCCTACACCAAGGGCTTCATGGCCTACATGGCCGAGAACCCCGCCTGCTTCGATCCTAAGAAGCCGGCCAAGGAGGGCATGCGTGAGATTACCGAGCTGGTTAAGATCCGCATGACCAACCTCAACTCTGTGGGCAAAGCAGAGTAACAGCAAGGGTACTCTGATCTCACCGGACGGTTTGGGCGGGTCCCGTACTTAGTTTCCAAAATGTCCTCGCGCATGAAGGCCCCCGTTGTCTCGCTTCTTCGAAGCGTTGACAACGGGGGCCTTCGCGCTGCGGAATGATTTTGGAAACTAAGTACGGGACCCGCCCAAACCGTCCTGCTCAATCGCCCTTGTGGCGTTAGTGTCGGAAAAATAAGACGTTGCTTTTTGCCCCCTGCGGAAAGATTGGGGAACTAAGCCCTCGTCCCTCCCAAGTTGACCTTCTCGAGGTCGTCGCCCTTGTGGCGTTGGGACTGAAAGGGTGGGACGCGTGGGTTATTTGGTTGTTAGGGTTAACAGGTCGTTGGGGGTTTCGAGGTTGTAGGTGGCATTTGGGATGTCTTGGTGTGATCCCCATGCCGCTCTGGCAAAACTGACCCCTGCCGAAGTTGCGCATTGTTCGTCGTAGACGGTGTCGCCAACGTAGACGACGTTGCCAGGATTCGCGCCCGTACGCCGGAGATATTCGAGCATGGGAGCGGGTGCGGGTTTATGTTCGGTTGTGTCTTCGACAAGGATGATGTGCTCAAAATACTTATCGAAGCCAAGGGGTGCAATTTCTTCTGCGTATTCGTCGCGCGCACGTGAGGAGACGATGCCAAGTTTGCAGCCGTTGTCGGCGAGTGTTGCGATGACTTCAAGCAAACCTGGAAACACGCTGATGGTGCTTTTAAAGCTGGCGGCAACTTGGCACCAGCGATCCAACGTTGCCTGCGAGTAGATCCCAAGTTTCTCAAGGGCATCCTTGCCGGGTATGCCGAGGGCAAAATCAAGCTCGTGTCGGGGGAGCGTTTTGCTGGTCTCTTCTTGGACAATCTGGACAAGCGATGACAGAACGCTTTCTTCTGTATCTGCCAATGTCCCATCAACGTCAAATACGATATGGTCAAAGTGCTTCATATGATTGCTCCTCTCTGTTGTTTGCCTGCAAGTTTGATGCAGTGACAGAAGAAGGGCTAGCGGGATTTCTGCCTGGTGCTATCGAGATTCTGCCTCGCTGCTCGATAGCTCGAAGGAGTGCATCCCATTTGTTCTTTAAATACCTGGCCAAGATGGCTTGCTGTCGCAAAGCCGCATTGGCGCGCGACTGTCTGGACCGTTCGCGTGGTGTGTGCCAAAAGTTCGCAAGCACGGTTTACGCGGTATGCACGCAGATATGCCGCCGGGGTCGTTCCTGCGCAAGCTTCGATAATGCGGTAACACTCTCTTTCGCTTACGCCGGCTGCAGATGCCATCTGGGGCACATCTATAGCGGCTGCATAGTTTGCGCGGATATAGTCCAGGATTGCCTTGAACTGTACGTCGCGGTTGGTCATCCAAGAGGCGTTGTCGGAGGAAAAGAGCGGTTCGGCCTTGGCGTTAATCTGAATCCAGAGCTCTGACAAACTATTTCGAAGCGCCATCTCGTTCTGCGGCCGTTGAAGGTCGTGGCTAAAGGAGCTCTTCAGCAAATCAATAAAGGGCATATCGTCGGGATTGGTGGGCGACCATTTGAGCACATCGACGCCTCGACATTGAAGCAATGGGTTGATGTAGCGCTTTTGGAGACGTCCCGCGGGATCGCCGAGCATCGACGGCTGAAAGATATGCAGCATTTGAATGGCTGGCGCCGAATTGGGTGATTGCAGCGTGCTGTGCAAAACGCCGCCGTTGATAAAGCCGGCGGACCCTTCCTCAAAGCGTACGTGCTCATGAGCCGCGCGCGTTCGATAGTCAATCGCTCCCTGCTCCATGTAGAAAAGCTCAACTTCGGAATGCCAGTGCCAGGGGACGGAATTGCCCGGATAGCGAGCGAATTCTGCGCGTTCGGCAATATAGGGCCAGTCTTCGGCGGTCTCGGGAAAAGCTTCCTCGCGTCCTCCGCGGTGCAATTCTATGTGATCCATGTTTCGCATGGCATCAGTATAAAGCGCGATGGGCTTAGATTGCTCTTGCCTGTTCGGGGAACGCCTTGTCTAGGGATGCTTGGAGCTTTTCGAACGATGCTCGCAAGTTGTGGCTCTGGTCGGTTGAGCGTTTGGCTTTTGTGGTGGGGGAGTCGAGGAGGCCGTTTCTCTGTGTCGGGGGGAAGGAGAAAAGGTCTGCATGTGTTAGGGATGGCTGCTGTGCTGCGTCGTTGGAAGAATGCATGCTTATGCGGCCTCCTCGATGTCCACCAAAAGGTTGCGCACGGGGTGTGCTGCTAGGTCCCGTGCGTTGGCAGTATTATGCCGCGGCTGTTGCAAAGAATCGCTAAAGAAAAGCTTAATGAGGTTTGACGTTGTGATGAAACCGACGCTCCTATAAGTTGTCAAGAGGCAGTTTGCGGGAGCGCTCTCTCCAATTCGCACAGGAGCTCGTAATACCTCCTCTCCAGTTTCGTCGACCGCCGTTTCCCCCGTTCCAAGTGCCCGAGTGTGGCTGCGGACAGGCCGAGCTCCGCGGCGGCTTTCTTCTGAGTCACCCGCATCGCCTTGCGCATCTTCGCGAGCTCGGGGCCTTCCGGCGCGGCGCCGTCGGGGTTCGGGTCCATGAGCACGTGGTACACCTCCCGCGCTATGTAGCGCTTCAGGCAGCGGACCGCCTCCCGCCGGGACTTCCCCTCGGAGGTCCGCCTCGCCACGTACCTCCTCGTCCTCTCGTCGTACGCCATGCGCTTGATCGCGATCTCGTAGAGCGCCCAGTTCGCCTGCCGGTTGCCGCCGCGGTTGAGCCTGTGCCGGTCCGTCTTCCCGCTCGACGCGGGGATCGGGGAGGCGCCGCACATCATCGAGAACGCCGCCTCGCCCTTCAGCCTGCCGGGGTTGTCGCCGGCGGCCACGACCAGGGCGGCGGCGGTCGTGGTGCCGCAGCCCTCGACGCCGAGCAGCGCGGGCGCGTTCGCCTCCAGCAGCGCGCGGATGCGCTCGTCGAGGGACTCGACCTGGCTGCGGGCCTCCTTCCAGACCGCCGCGACGGACCGCAGCGAGGCCAGCACGCTCTCCTCGAGCGCGTCGCCCGCCTTCCTCCCGCGCGCGAGCAGCGGCATGAGGTCCTTCGGCCGCTCGCGGCCCCTGAACCGCTCCCTCAGGGCGCTCGGGGCCGTCGTGAGCATCGACTTCGCGCAGGCCACGCAGGACGTGGACGTCGCGACGGCCAGCCTGCGCGCGACGTAGAGCTGGCGCACCGCCTCGACCCAGCCGTCCTGCGACTTCGGCACGGAGCAGCCCTTCCCGGACGCCGCCTTGCGCGCCGCGCGCTCGGCGTCCAGCGGGTCGCTCTTCCCCTCGCCGGGCCTCACCTTGTCCCTCTTGGGCCTGAGCACCTCGACGACGTTGTACCCGAGCTCCACGAGCCTCCTCGTCAGCCCGGCCCCGTACGATGCCGTGCCCTCGACGCCGACGACCATGCAGCTCCCCGGGTCGCCTATCGCCTCCGCCAGCCTGTCGTAGCCCTCGGGGTCGGCCCCGAAGCTCCCGCTCCAGATCTTCCTCCCGAGGCCGTCGAGCAGGCACAGAACATGCACGTCCTTGTGCGTGTCGACGCCCGCGATGACCGTTTCGCCTTCCATTTTCGCTCCCCTCGGTCTGCCGCCTGCTCCGCGCCCGGGTCTCCCAGACATTGCACTGACGGGAGCGCTACAATCCAATTGGCTTGTCCGATTGTCCGCGCTCATGCTCCTATTAGGTCATGGCAGGACTCCGGGACGCGGATGCCGGGGCGAGACAGGTCGGATTTGAGGACGGCCGAAGAGGCGTCAGCAGGTCAGTGGGTCATCGTCCCGGCATTCAGCATCAGGGTAGCGCTGCGACGCGGAAATCGCGCGCCGTTGCCGCGCCCCGCAGTGCCCGCTTCCCCCGAGAACAATTATCAGTGCAGGTCAAAGCTATCGGGTAACACTCTTGAAAGGTTTTGGGCTTAAGGGCTTTCTAAGGTTTGTGACGTGGATGTGGCGCGGACGTGCGGAGCGTGTGAATGCTCACTGTTAGCGCTGCGGCTCTGCGGCGCGCACCTGCTCGATGACCTTTTCCATCGTGGCGTCGATGCGGTCTTTTTTGAGCTCGCATTCCCAGATGGTTATGGGTGTCCAGCCCATTTGAGTGAGTGCTGTCACAGCAGCACGGTCGCGCTCGACGTTGCGACGGAACTTTGCCTCCCAAAACTCAACGTTGCGCTTGGGCTGGCTCGGATTGCACTTGGGGCAGCGGTGCCAAAAGCAGCCGTTGACGAAGATGGCGATCTTGCGCCCGGGAAAGGCGATGTCGGGCTTTCCGGGCACCTTCCATTCCAGACGGTATCCCGTAAGGCCTGCGGCGCGCAGGCGCTGGCGAACGAGCAGCTCGGGTTTGGTGTTCGCACGCTTGTTGCCCTTCATGGATTTTTTGATGGCGGCGCGACGGCGCACGAGCTCACGCTCGTCGGCGGAGAGGTCCGAGGTGTCGATGCCGTCCAGCAGGCCGGGCTTGGGGCGCTTTTTGCTGCGGCGCTTAGGTGCGCGCTTGGGCTTGGCGACGGGGCGTTCGGTCGTGGCGGCCTCGGCATCTTTGGCAGTGCTGTTGACCTTAAGCCGATCTTCCTTCAACTCAATTAGGGCATCAATGAGTCCCTTGTCGGCGGGCATCCACTCAACGGTGGCAAGCGAGGTGCGCGGAATCCAGCGGATATCGAGCTGGCGGTCGTGCTTCTGGGGCTCGCCAGACTCTTTAGCCAGCGAGCAGTAGTAGCACTCCATGGAGAGATGAAAATCGGGGTAGTCGTACTCAACGGTATAGAAATCGCGCAGATTGGTGACTTTGACCTGCAACTCTTCCATAAGCTCGCGGCGTACGGCGTCCTCGGGCGACTCGCCGCGCATGAGCTTGCCACCGGGAAACTCCCAAAGTCCCTGCATGTCGCCGTAGCCGCGCTGCACGGCAAGCAGCTCATCAGATCCTTCCTTGCGAATGATCCCAGCGGCAACATGAACAGTCTTCAACAGGAGTCCTCTCTCAACATCAACACGTGGCAGGGTAGCTACGCGTACCTTACACAACGGTAAGGCAAGCGTAAGCCATATCGATGGTAGCCGACTCGTCTTCTTGCGACTATAGATGCCGTAGACTAATCGCAAGAAAGGACTCGGTATGCAAACCACGCACATGGCGACCCCGGTACTGGAGGTCGCGCATCTCGAAAAGATATATGGAGCGCTGGGCAACGTGACCCGTGCGCTCAACGACGTCAGCTTTACCGTCAACCGCGGTGAATTTGTTGGCATCATGGGCGCTTCGGGCTCGGGCAAGTCGACGTTGCTCAACTGCGTGTCGACCATCGATAGCGCCACGAGCGGCACGATCCGCATCAACGGGCAGGACGTGACGCGCATGAAGCAGGCCAAGCTCTCGCAGTTTCGCCGCGATGAGCTCGGCTTTATCTTCCAGGACTCCAACCTGCTCGATATGCTCACGGCACGCGAGAACATCGCCCTGCCGCTCACCATTGCCCGCACAAACTCGGCAGAGATCTCGACCCGCGTGCAGGATGTGGCAGCGCGCCTGTCCATCAGCCAGGTGCTCGACAAGTATCCCTACCAGATGTCCGGCGGTCAGCAGCAGCGCGTTGCCGCGGCTCGCGCGCTCGTCACCGACCCCACCATGATCATGGCCGACGAGCCCACCGGCGCCCTCGATTCCAAGAGCGCTCGCCTGCTGCTCGAGAGCCTGGAGGCCCTTAACCGCCGCCTACGCGCTACCGTGCTCATGGTCACGCATGATAGCTTTGCCGCCAGCTACACGAGCCGTGTGCTGTTTATCCGCGACGGCAAGATCTTCACCGAGCTGCGCCGCGGCGACACCGACCGCCGAGAGTTCTTCGACCGCATTATGGAGGTCGTTGCCATGATGGGCGGTGAGGGCTCCGATGCTCTGTAAACTCGCTTGGGGCAACGTCCGCCGCGCCGGCCGCGACTACCTCGTCTACCTTTTGACGCTCACCCTGGGCGTCACGGTCTTCTATGCCTTTAACACCATCTCAATGCAGGTCGACATCGCCGGAATCGATGAAGAGGGCTTGGCGCAGGTAATGGGCAGCATGCTCGGCGACCTGACGTACTTTTTGGCCGGTGTCATGGCCTTTTTGATGGTGTATGCCAATAACTTCATCATGAAACGCCGCAAGAAGGAGTTTGGCCTGTACCAGGTGCTCGGCATGGGGCGCGGGCG
This sequence comes from Collinsella sp., assembly GCA_047247485.1. GTDB lineage: Bacteria > Actinomycetota > Coriobacteriia > Coriobacteriales > Coriobacteriaceae > Collinsella. The sequence goes on from JBKTTM010000006.1 coordinate 183,866, forward strand.
CGTCGCCACGATCATGGCGCTCGAGACCGTGATTGTCTCGGTCGTGGCCTTTGTCGCCGGCATTGTGCTGGGTATGGGACTCTCCCAGCTCATGACGTTCTTTACGGCCTCGCTCTTTAAGACACAGATCGCCAATTTCCACTTCTTTTTCTCGGTGCATGCGTTCAACCTGACCCTTGCTTGCATGCTCGTAATGTTTGTGCTCACGCTACTGCTGAACCTTCGCGCCGTGCGTCGTACCAAACTCATCGAGCTTATGGGTGCCGAGCGTCGCAACGAGAGCATCAAGACACGCAACCCCTGGATTGCGATTGCCATCTTTGTCGTGGGCGTGGCGCTTGTGGGCGTGGCCTATTACCGTCTGCTACGTGATGGGTTCCCGCTAACCGCGACGGACAGCAAGCTGCAAGAGGCCATGAACCAGTTTGGCATTACGACCGCTATGGTTACCGTGGGCACCTTTGCCCTGTTCTGGGGACTCTCGGGCATGCTCATCAAGCTGCTGCAGAGCCTGCGCGGCGTGTATTGGCGCGGACTCAACATGTTTACCGTGCGCCAGCTTGCGGCCAAGGTCAACACGGTGTGCTTTTCGATGGGCGTCATCGCGATGCTCCTGTTTTTGGCCATCACCTCGGTGACGTGCGGTATGTCGATTGCCAATGTGATGAACGAAAACCTGGAGCGCTATAACCCTGTTGACGTGTCACAGACGTATGTCTATTACACGCCCGATACGCTCGACTACTACAAAGAATATGTCAATCCGTCTGAAGCCGACCGCATGGTGCTAGCCGATACAACGGTCGATTTGTACTCCGCATGGCACGGCAAGGGCAAGTCGGCGGACAACAACGACGAGACCGGCAAGAAGGTCAATATCGCCGATGTTGCCGGTGAGCATGTTCAGATCGATTCGTATCTGAGTTACCCGTTTGGCGGTTCGAATCCTTCGGTGTCTGCGGGTGAGATGTGCAAGACCATGGGCGAAAAGCTCCCCAAGGCGCTCGGGGGTAGCAATGCCGATACGATGGGTCTGTTTGTGACGCCGGCGAGCCAGTACAACAAACTGCGCCAGATGATGGGCGAGGAGCCGGTGAGCATTGGCCGCGACCAGTACCTGCTTACGTGTGATATGGGCGGTGAGCTGGGCGACCTGTACACCAAGTACATGGCCGGCGGCCATACCCTCACCTTGGGCGGGCATGAGCTCAAGCCCGCAACCGATAAGTCGGACAAGGACACGGCGGCCATCGCCAACTCGGCGATGGGCAGTAATCCGGGTACCGTCGTCGTTGCCGACGAGCTGTTGTCCCAACTTAATCTGCAGCCGTATTCCAGTAGCCTGCTCGTTAATTACAAACAGGGGATGGATACGACCGAGGCAGACGAGAGCATTAAATACACTTTGCTCGACAATCTGCTCGTTGACGGCAAGGAGCCGGGGTCATGGGGAATCTTCATCACACGCTCCGAGATGTACACGCAAGCAGCGCAAATGAACGGCATGATTAGCTATCTGGCCATCTACATTGGCTTTGTACTGGTCGTTGCGTGCGCGGCGATACTGTCGATCCAGCAGCTCTCCAATGTGGCCGACGGCAGCCGCAGCTATCGTGTGCTGGCACAGATCGGCTGTGACGACCGCCAGATTCGCCATTCGGTGATGGCGCAGCAAGCGGTATTCTTCTTGTTCCCGCTGGCAGTGGGCCTGGCGCACTCCTTTGTGGCGCTCAAGGTGATTATCGAGCTGGTGAGCATATTCGGAGATATGAGCATCGGCGGCACCGTGGGCCTCACCTGTGCAATCTTCCTGGCAGCATACGGTGGCTACTTCCTGGTGACCTACCTCATGAGCGCCGGCATGGTACAAGCTGCCATCGCTACCCGCTACAGCGAATAACAAGCGGGCAAAACGGTCGCAAAACCAGAGGCGTGTGACCGCCGCGAAGGGGCTGGGGACCTCTTGCGGCGGTTATTTTTGCCTATCTGGTGCGTTTCGGATGCAAGTGAGTAGACTTTTTTGAACTTGCCGAGCACATCGCGACAAATGATCTATAAAACTGCAGGTCAGAGCTGTGGCGTTTTGGGCATGCTTGGCCTCCTGCAAAAAGCCTACTCACTCGGTTTTTCTGCTAGAAGACCGCCACGAGGTAAGGCAACTCCCCCGGGTAGTCGTTGGGGACGTTCTTAAACGACTAGTCAAACAAGAACGTCCCCAATGACTAGAAAAGGAACGTCCCTAACTGCCGCATCCGGAGCAAGACAACGCCGCAGGTAGAGGACGGATAGCGAGCGGGTCGCATTTGAGACAAGGTGACGTGAAACGAAAGGGCGCTGACCTTCTGGTCGCGCCCTTGAAGTTGAACGTCAGATTGTACAGGTGCGGCCCGCGCAGCGTCGAGCCGTTACAGCGTTTGGTAAAACGCCGTAACTCTAAATACGTTCTGCGATCTCGTGGATGAGGTAGTCGGTCTTTTCCCAGCCCAGGCACGGGTCGGTGATCGACTTGCCAAAGACACCGCCGTCGACCGGCTGGTTGCCGTCTTCCAGGTAGGACTCGATCATAAAGCCCTTGACCAGCTTGGAGATGGACTCGTTGCGGCGGCAGCTGTCGAGCACCTCCTTGCAAATGCGATACTGCTCCAGCGGGCGCTTACCCGAGTTGTCGTGGTTGCAGTCGATGACCGCTGCCGGATTGGCATAGCCGGCGTGCTCGGTGTAGCGTTCGGCCAGGCGCTCCAGGTGCTCGTAGTGGTAGTTGGGGTAGGTACGACCGTCGAGACCGATGTAGCCACGCATAACGGCGTGCGCGAGCGGATTGCCGTCGCACTCGACCTCCCAGTTGCGGAAGATGAAGCTCTGGTGCGCCTGCGCGGCGTAAATGGAGTTGAGCATAACGGTGGTAGAGCCAGCAGTGGGATTCTTCATGCCGACGGGTACCGAAATGCCGCTCGACACCAGACGATGCTCCTGGTTCTCGACCGAGCGTGCGCCCACGGCGACATAGCTCAGCAGGTCAACGAGGTACTGGTAGTTGGACGGATAGAGCATCTCGTCGGCGGTGAAGAAGCCCGTTTCCTCAATAACACGCAGGTGCATATGGCGGATGGCCTTGACGCCCTCGAGCAGGTCGTCGGGAGCCTCGGGGTTGGGGTTGTGCAGAAGGCCCTTGTAGCCGGTGCCCTTGGTGCGCGGCTTATTGGTGTAGACGCGCGGAATGATGATGAGCTTGTCCTTGACCTCCTCGGCGGTCTTGGCCAGTCGGTTCATGTACTCAAGTACCGAATCCTCGCGGTCGGCAGAGCACGGGCCGATGATGAGCACCTTGCGTGCGTCCTCGCCGGTAAAGACTTTGGCGACCTCGGCGTCAAATGCCTGCTTTTTGGCGGTAAGCTCGGCAGAAAGCGGCATTTCCTCGCGGATCTCCATGGGGATTGGCAACTTGCGTTTGAATTCCATGGCCATAGGGGCCTCCTCAATCTATAGAAAGAGCAATAAGCGTATTGTCGAGTGTCCGGAATTATCCGCTGTCGCACGCTAAAGTGCAAGCCCTTGTCACCCCGAAACCTGCCAAAAAGGGACAGGTTTATTTTGGCAGGCTTTATCTGGGGAGACGTCGGCGGATGCCGGGAGCGAGTGGCGCCGCGTGGGGCCCTAAGGCTGTTGTCGGTTCCCCGGGAAACACCCTGTGGGCAAAAAATGCCAAATATGAGTACTGTTGCTAACCTAGTAACATATCCGTCTAGCGAGATAATAGACAAAGTGATAAATATGCTCATTAACGTTGGCACACAGAAGCATGCTAACGGGCGTTTTGATTAATTTGAAGGCGAATAGAGGCCGCAAAGAGGTCGTTTGAGGCGGTTTTGGCTGTTACTAAAAAGGTAACATTACTCATATTTGCTCTTTTTTGCCCACGGGGTCTGGAAAACGCCGTCAATGAGGTCTCAGGGAAGGCGCTTCGAGGGCTGCAAAACAAAAACGGGGGCGCAGGTTGCCCTGCGCCCCCGTTCTCGGGCGTTATTCGTTCCCTGCGGCAGAATTTACGCCGCCTCGTCGAACTGCGAGTTGTACAGGTCGGCGTAGAAGCCACCCTGGGCGAGCAACTCGTCGTGTGTGCCCTTCTCGACGATGTCGCCGTCGCGAATCACCAAGATTACGTCGGCGTTGCGGATCGTGGACAGGCGGTGAGCGATGACAAAGCTCGTACGGCCCTGCATCAGCGCATCCATGGCACGCTGAATAAGCTCCTCGGTACGAGTGTCAACGTTGGAGGTTGCCTCGTCCAGAATTAGCGCCGGGCGGTCGGCCAAAATGGCGCGGGCGATGGTCACGAGCTGGCGCTGACCCTGCGATAGGTTAGTGCCCTCCTCGTTGATCATGAAGTCGTAGCCGCCGGCGAGCGTATGGATAAAGTGGTCGCAGCGTGCGGCACGTGCAGCGGCTTCGACCTCGGCATCGCTCGCATCGGGGCGTCCGTAACGGATGTTCTCGCGGATGGTACCGTTAAACAGCCAGGTGTCCTGCAGCACCATGGCAAACTCGCCGCGCAGCGCCGCGCGGTCCCAGTCGCGCACGTCGACGCCCTCGACGCGCAGCGAACCGCCGTCCACGTCGTAAAAACGCTGCAGCAGCTTAATGAGCGTGGTCTTGCCGGCGCCGGTGGGGCCGACGATGGCGATGGTCTGGCCGGGCTGCGCCTCGCAGCTAAAGTCGTGGATGATGGTCTTGTCGGGCGTGTAGCCAAACTTGACGTGGTCGAACTCCACATGGCCGGGGCGCTTCTCGGGAATCTGCGCGTCGGCTTTTTGCTCCTCCTCGGGTGCGGCCAGGAACTCAAAGACACGCTCGGTGGCAGCGGCCATCGACTGCATCGTGTTGCTCACGTTGCCCAGCTGCTGCACGGGTTGCGTAAAGTTGCGAACGTACTGGATAAAGCTCTGGATGTCGCCGGGCGTGGCATTGCCGGTCAGTGCAAGCTGCGCGCCCACCACGACGACGCCCACGTAACCCATGTTGCCTACCAGGCTCATGAGCGGCATCATCAGGCCCGACAGGAACTGCGAGCGCCAGCCACTAATAAAGAGGCGGTCGTTTTGACGGTCGAACTCCTCGATCGAAGCCTCGGCGCGGTCGAACACCTGAATGACGTTCTGGCCGGCAAAATCCTCCTCGATAATGCCGTTGACGGTGCCTAGGACCTGCTGCTGCTCGCGGAAGTACGGCTGCGAGAAGTGAATCATCACCATCAAGATAATCGCGGCGGCCGGCAGCGTGAGCACGGTGACGCCGGTGAGCGGCAGGCTGATCGACAGCATCATGACGAGGACGCCGATAATCTGCGTGACGGACGTAATAAGCTGCGTCACGCTCTGGTTGAGCGACTGGCCGAGCGTATCGACGTCGTTGGTGATGCGGCTGAGCACGTCGCCCTTGCTGTGGCCGTTGAAGTAGCTCATCGGCACGACGGCAATCTTGGCGGCAATCTCCTTGCGCATGCGGTAGCAGATCTTTTGCGTGACACCGGTCATGAGCCAGCCCTGGATCAGGCTGCAGGCAGAGCTCGCCAGATACAGGCAGAGCAAAAAGCCGAGCGTCTTAGCGATCCAGTTAAAGTCGACATCGCCGGTGCCGTTGACCTTGGCAACCAGGCCCTCGAACAGCTTGGTGGTAACCTGACCGAGCATCTTGGGTCCCACAATATTAAAGATGACCGAGCACACGGCAAAGGCGACGGCGACAAACACGGCAATCTTGTGCTGGCCGATATAGCCGAGCAGCTGCCTCATGGTGCCCTTAAAGTCCTTGGCCTTTTCGCCGCGACGCATGCCGCCCATGCGGCCCATGGGACCACGCTGGCGGGTGGGCTTGGGAATCTGAGCCTTGGTCTCGTCTGCCATTAGCGCTCGCCTCCTTCCATGACGGCTGCAATTTCTTCTTGGGTAAGCCCCAGCTCCTCGGCGGAAAGCTGCGACTGTGCGATCTCCAGGTACGCCGGGCAGCTGCGCAGCAGCTCCTCGTGCGTGCCGGTGCCCACTACGTGGCCGTCGTCGAGCACGATGATCTGGTCGGCGTGCATGATGGTCGCGATGCGCTGGGCCACGACCACGAGCGCGGCGTCGGTAACGTTTTTGGCCAGCTCCTCGCGTAGGCGCGCGTCGGTCTTGTAGTCGAGGGCACTAAACGAGTCATCGAACACCACGACCTCGGGCTTTTTAGCCAACGCGCGGGCGATGGCCAGACGCTGGCGCTGACCACCCGAAACATTGGAGCCGCCCTGGCTGATAGGGGAGTCGTACCCGTCCTCGCGCTCGGCGATAAAGTCCTCCGCCTGGGCGACGCGTGCTGCCTGGCGCATATCCTCGTCACTCACCATGTCGCCGGCAAACTTGAGGTTGCTCTCGACGGTACCCGAGAATAGACGACCCTGCTGCGGAATATAACCGATGCGGCGGCGCAGCTCGGAAAGTGTCATGTCGCGCACATCGATGCCGTCGAGCGAAATGCTGCCGCCCGTGACGTCGTACAGGCGCGGAATCAGCTGCACGAGCGTGGACTTGCCCGAGCCCGTGGAGCCAATAATGCCGAGCATCTGACCGGCATGCGTGGTGAAGTTCACGCCGCTGATGACGTCGGCGCGGGCATCGGGATACTGGAAGCTCACGTCGCGGAAGGTGAGCTCGCCGCGCGGCGCGCTGGCCGCGGGCAGTTTGGGCGAGACGGGGTCGTTGATGCTGGTGGGGCAAGTGATGACCTCTTCCACGCGCTCGGCTGCGACCTCGGCACGGGGCAGGATAACCGAAACCATGGTGAGGATCATAAACGCCATGACGATCTGCATGGTGTAGGAGATAAACGCCATCATGTTGCCGACCTGCATCACGCCGTCGGACACGCCCTGCGCGCCAAACCAGACGATAAGCACGGTGATGCAGTTCATGACGAGCATCATGAGCGGCATCATAAAGCTCATGGCGCGGTTGGTGTAGAGCTGCGTGGTCATCAGGTCGAGCGAAGCCTTGTCAAAGCGCTCGAGCTCATGTTCTTCGCGGTTGAACGAGCGGATGGGTATCAGGCCGTCGAGCAGCTCGCGGGCGGTAAGGTTCACGCGGTCCACAAAGCTCTGCATCTTTTTGAACTTTGGCATGGTGAGGCCCATGAGCACGCCGACGACGGCCGAGACCGCGATGATGGCTACGGCGATGGTCCACTCCAGGCCGGTGTGGTTGGCCAGGACGCGCATGACAGCGACGATGCCCATGACGGGGGCCATCAGGCACATGCGGATAAACAGGGTTGCGGCCATCTGGATCTGCTGAATGTCGTTGGTGCAGCGGGTGATGAGCGAGGCCTGGCTAAACTTGCCCACCTCGGCCGGCGAGAAGTGCATAACCTTGTTGAAGGTCTCGCGGCGCAGGTCGCGGGCGATGGAGCAGGCGGTGCGCGAGGCCACGGCGCCGGTCAGGATGGTGGCGACCAGCGAGATCAGACACAGGCCAAACATCGTGGTCGCCATGCGGCTCAGGTAGGCGTTTTGCACGTCGGCGGGGTCGATGCCCTGTGCCTTGTACTCGTCCTGTACATAGCTCACGGCGCGCTGGGTGACGATGGAGCCCGACATGGAGCCCATTTTGTCTGCCATATCGTTGGCGCCCTCGACGAGCTTGCCCTGATCGATAAGACCGCCTTCAACGCCTAGGCGCAGGCTCTTCATGGTGATCTTGCCGCCGTCGGCGTCGATCTGCTTTTGCATGCTCTGCGCGGCTGCGGCCTTCTGCTGCATCTCGGCGAGCTGCTCGGGCGTCATCGCCGCCATCTGCTCGGGGGTGGGCATGGCCTGAGCGGCGCCGCCATCGCTTGCCTCGGTGGACGTGCCGGTCATGTCGCCCATGGAGTCGGCGTCAATGCCCTGGTCGAGCGAAAGGACGACAGTCTCGGGCAGGCTCATAATGTCGGCAATCTTGCCTCCATCGGCACGCTCTTCCTCGGTACCCTTATACGTTCGAATGCCATTTTTGTCAGCTTTGCTAAACACGGCCTCCACAGCTTTGGCGTCCTTGGTGCTCATAAAGAGTTCAAGGTCGTCGAGCGATTCGGCGCGGATGGTGTCGGGTACGGGCGAGGCGATGCCGCCTTGCTGCACGCCCACGTCGACGATGTCGCTCATATAGGTAGGCAGCGCCAGATCGGCGTTGCAGCTGATTACGATAAGCACGATAGCTGCGAACAGTGCCAGGATATGCTTTTTAAAGAGCTTGAGAATCCTCACTCGGCATCTCTCCTTTCTTGATTGCGGTCGATAATTTCGTTGGCACGCCTAAGAAGGCGCACCATCTCTTGGGTATCTGTTTCGCCGAGCTGCTCGAGGAAAGCCGCGGTGCGGGCCTCGAATTCCCGACGTTTGATTTCGAGATCCTGGAATCCCTTGTCGGTCACTATGACGTGTACGCGACGACGGTCAGTCTTTGAGTGCTCGCGCTCGACCCAGCCCTTGGCCTCGAGGGCGCGCAGAATATTGGCGATGCGGGCGCTCGAGACCCAGGCGCGATCAGCGAGTTCGCTCGGCGTGAGCGAACCGCCGGCGAGTATGAGGGCGCGCATGACGGCCATCTCGCCGCCGAGGGCTTTGTCCGCAAAGCGCGAAATGCGCTGATGCATGCTGCCGAACTCGGTAAGGAGCTGACGTCCAAGTTCACGGAAATCGGTATCTTCCACCGAAAACCCCTAACACTAGAAACTATTTTCGGTGAAAGATGATACCCTTGCACGCGCACCCTATGCGGTAGATTTTGGGACATGTCTAGAAAACTACCTTTAGGCGACCTCCGTACGCCGTCGGTGCCAGCAAAGTTAGGGGCAGATCGTTAGGCATGTCCTAAAGCCTACTCAGAGGTACTTTACCCTGCTAAAGCTGGCATAACAGCTAGAGTGAACGTCGTACAAAGGCAAGGAAAAAAACTAAACAAATCGGTGAACGGTAGTTGTTCGCGCTCGCATTTCCTGCGGATTTGTAAAAAACGCCATTATGATATAAAAAAAAGAAACATATAACAGCCCAGATGGAGAGGGTGGCTATGTTATCCTTCTCAGACGGGTGAAATCTTGGGTTTTGGGTTGTAGTTCCAAGGTGGACAAACGTTTTTCCTGCACCAACGTGTGGTGAAGAACGGAAGAAGCCGGTAGTGCAAGCCGAAAATTCAAGAATTCAATAAGCAGCGGTGTGAGAGAGCGCCGCATTACACGTAACTAGGAGCGTGGTTACACAATGCAGGAGGCATGGGAAGGCTTCAAGGAAGGTATCTGGACGGGAGAGGTTGACGTCCGAGACTTCATCCAGAAGAACTACACCCCCTACGAGGGCGATGAGTCGTTCCTCGTAGGTCCGACCGAGCGTACCAAGGAGCTGTGGGGCGAGGTTCTCGACCTGCTGCTTAAGGAGCGCGAGCAGGGTGGTGTCCTCGATATGGACACCAAGACCGTCACGGGTATCGTGAGCCACCCCGCTGGCTACATCGATAATGCCCATCGCGACAAGGAGACCATCGTCGGCCTCCAGACCGACAAGCCGCTCAAGCGCGCGCTGCACGTCAACGGCGGTATCCGCATCGCTTGCCAGGCTGCCAGCCAGCACGGCTATAAGGTCGACGAGAACGTTGTCGAGCGCTACACCTTCGAGCGCAAGACCCACAACGCCGGCGTCTTCGATGTCTACACCCCCGAGATGCGTGCTTGCCGTTCGGCCCACATCATCACCGGTCTGCCCGATGGCTATGGCCGCGGCCGCATCATCGGCGACTACCGTCGTGTTGCCCTGTACGGCGTCGACTACCTGATCAAGGACAAGGAGGCCCAGAAGGCTTCCACCCCGACGGTCATGACCGCCGACAACATCCGCGACCGTGAGGAGCTGCAGGAGCAGATCCGCGCCCTCGGCGAGCTCAAGATGATGGCCGAGACCTATGGTTTCGATATTTCCAACCCTGCTACCAACACGCAGGAGGCCATCCAGTGGATGTACTTCGCCTACCTCGCTGCCGTCAAGGAGCAGAACGGCGCCGCTATGTCCATCGGCCGTACCTCCACGTTCATTGACATCTACGCTGAGCGCGACCTTGCCAACGGCACCTTCACCGAGGAGCAGATTCAGGAGTTCGTGGATCACTTCATCATGAAGCTCCGCATGGTCAAGTTTGCCCGTACCCCCGAGTACCAGGCCCTGTTCACCGGCGACCCGCAGTGGGTCACCGAGTCCATCGGCGGCATGGGTGTTGACGGCCGTACGCTCGTTACCAAGATGAGCTACCGCTACCTGCACACGCTCGAGAACATGGGCACCAGCCCCGAGCCCAACATGACCGTTCTGTGGTCGACCCGTCTGCCCGAGAACTTCAAGAAGTTCTGCGCCAAGACTTCTGTCGCCAGCTCCTCGATCCAGTACGAGAACGACGACCTCATGCGCGTTTACCACGGCGACGACTACGGCATCGCCTGCTGCGTGTCCTCCATGCGCATCGGCAAGGAGATGCAGTTCTTCGGCGCCCGCGCCAACCTGGCCAAGTGCCTGCTCTACGCGCTCAACGGCGGTGTTGACGAGGTCTCCAAGAAGCAGGTCGGCCCCAAGTATCGCGCCGTCGAGGGCGATACGCTCGATTACGACGACGTTGTGGCCAAGTACAACGACATGATGAAGTGGCTCGCTGGCGTGTACGTCAACTCGCTGAACATCATTCACTACATGCACGACAAGTATTGCTACGAGCGCATCCAGATGGCTCTGCACGACAAGCACGTGCACCGCTGGTTCGCTACGGGCATCGCTGGCCTTTCCGTCGTGGCTGACTCCCTGTCCGCCATCAAGTACGCTAAGGTCCACCCCGTCCGTGATGAGAACGGCATCATCGTCGACTTCGAGACCGAGGGCGAGTTCCCCAAGTACGGTAACGACGACGACCGCGTCGACCAGATCGCTCACGACGTTGTGCACCAGTTCATGGAGTACATCCGCATGAACGACACCTACCGCAACTCCGTGCCCACGACCTCGGTTCTGACCATTACCTCCAACGTCGTATACGGTAAGAAGACCGGCTCCACGCCCGACGGCCGCAAGGCTGGCCAGCCGTTCGCCCCGGGTGCTAACCCCATGCACAAGCGTGATAGCCACGGCGCCATCGCTTCGCTGTCTTCGGTTTCCAAGCTCCCGTTCCGCGATGCTCAGGACGGCATCTCCAACACCTTCTCCATCATCCCGGGTGCGCTCGGCAAGGAGGACCAGGTGTTCTTTGGCGATATCGACCTTGATCAGCTGGGCGAGTAACTATTGTTAGTGCTATACTAACAATAACGATTACTGATTAGCGCGCCGGTTTCGGCCGGCGCCTATCGATCGAAGGAGACACATTATGAAGGTTTCTGAAGTTTCCGAGACTCAGGCCGATAACCTGGTCCACATGCTCGACGCTTACGCCGAGAAGGGTGGCCATCACCTGAACATCAACGTCTTCAACCGTGAGACGTTGCTCGATGCTCAGGCTCACCCCGAGAAGTACCCGCAGCTGACCATCCGCGTTTCCGGCTATGCCGTGAACTTCCATACGCTCACCAAGGAGCAGCAGGACGAGGTCATTTCGCGTACCTTCCACGACAAGTTCTAAAGGGGTTTAACTCCCGCAGGATCGCCGGGCCGCTTTGGGTTACTTTCCAAAACGTCCTCGGACATGCAAAGGGCTCCGCTGCGCGCTTCGCGCGGCGGAGCCCTTTGCGTCCTGCGGAAATGTTTTGGAAAGTAACCCAAAGCGGCCCGGCGGGGGTCCTGTGTAGTCACCCTTTAGGCGGAACTCTCCTAATTATTTGGATGAGTCGTTTACTTGCTTGTGCTGTTACCGTCTTCCCGCTGTTGTTGGGGTATGCTTTGTTCGTATGTAAACGTTTGACATGTTGATGGGGGAGGGTGCTATGGCTCGCGAGGGCGCTCGTTCTAAGGATTCTGCTAAGCCTGGCATCAAGGAAGTTGCAGCGGTGGCGGGGGTTTCGCCTACTACGGTATCTCGCGTGCTTAATAATCGCGGCTATATTAGCCAAGAGACCCGCGATAAGGTCCATGCCGCGATGGAGCGCATCAACTATACGCCCAACGATATCGCCCGTGCCATGCTCAACGGTCGCCTGAATCTTATCGGTATGATCGTTCCCTTTGTGAGCAGCCCGTTCCATGCTCAGGTTGTGCAGGCGGTCGAGCGCACGTTAGCGGAAAACGGCTTTAAGATGTTGCTGTGCAACAGCGCCAATCGACCCGATCTTGAGCGTTCCTATATTGACATGCTCCGCCGCAATATGGTCGACGGCGTCATCGTCAACTCCCTCAATATCGGTGCCGAGGCATATGCCGAGATGGGCTTGAGCCTGGTTGGCATCGACTGCGATCTTGGCGAGGGCTCTGTCCAGATTGCAAGTGACAGCTATGGCATTGGCGAGCTCGCCACGCGCCGTCTGATTGATGACGGCTGCAGGCGTATCCTGTGCCTGCGCAGCAATAGCCGCATGCGCATGCCTGCCAATAAGCGTACCGATGCCTACCTCGATGTTGTTGAGCAGGCCGGTTTGTCCGCGCTTGTCCGTGAGGTTGAGTTCGTTAAGCCCGACGACGAAAAGGGCGCGGTCGTTGCGAAGATCCTCGATGAGAACCCCGATATTGACGGCATCTTTGCGGGAGACGATACGATGGCGGCCATCTGTCTCAACGTGATGAAGCAGCGCGGCTTGAGCGCTCCAGACGATATTAAGGTCGTGGGCGCGGATGGTGCCCGCCGAACTATGACGTTTATGCCTGACTTAACAACCGTACGTCAAGATATCGATCGCATCGGAGAGCTCGCGGCGCAATCCATCATCGCTCTTATTAACGGCGATAATCCCGAATCGAATATCAAGCTTCCCGTTGAACTTATTGAGGGCAAAACCGCGTAGTTCATCCCGTGCCAAAAGAATTCCTCAAACGCCTCTGATGACCGTTCACCGGCATATGTCAAACGTTTGCCGACGACTGGAACTGCGAAAAGACGTATTGGTGTGAAAACGTTTGACATATGAAAACGATTGACATATCTTGCCATTGTACCGAGTTAGTATGTCGTGGAAAGGAAGTCTCGGATGCACAAGGTGTATTACCAGCCTGAGGGAATTTGGGTAGGCGACATCATGCCGTACGGCGAGGACGGCACGTTCTATCTCTATCATCAGCGTGACACGCGTAACCCCGAACCTTTCGGAGAGCCGTTTGGCTGGGCACTCGCTACGACCAAGGATTTCGTCAACTACAAGGACTTTGGCGAGAGCCTTGAGCGCGGCGGCGACGAGGAAGTCGACCAGTACATTTATGCCGGCACGGTGTTTAAGGTGGGCGACAAGTACCATGCGCTCTACACTGGTTGCAATCGCGATAAGGTCCGCGCACGTTTGATGAAGCAGGTTCTTCTTCACGCAACGAGCGACGACGCCGTCAAGTGGGAGAAGAACATCGCCGAGACGCTGCTTCCGCCCCAGGAGGGTTACGATGACCGCAACTGGCGCGATCCCTTTGTGCTTTGGGATGAGGAGAACGAGGAGTACATGCTCATCCTCGGCACGCGTGTGGGCGAGGACAAGCGTCTGATGACCGGCCGCCTGGTCAAGTTCACCTCCAAGGATCTGACCAACTGGGAGTTCCAGGGCGACTGGTGGAACCCGGGCCTGTACACCATGTTTGAGATGCCTGATCTCTTTAAGATGGGCGACTGGTGGTACCTCGTCTTTTCCGAGTACAGCGACGGCAACAAGACCCGTTACCGCATGTCCAAGTCCATCAACGGTCCTTGGATTACCCCCGCTGACGACTCCTTCGACGGCCGCGCGTACTACGCCGCTCGCACCGCATTCGATGGCGAGCGTCGCGTTCTCTTTGGTTGGGTTCCTACGCGTGACGAGGGCGGCGACCCCAGCTCTTACCTATGGGGTGGCACCTTTATGCCCCTCGAGATCGTTCAGCGTGCCGACGGAACGCTCGGCACCAAGCTCCCCGACAGCATGCTTGGCGCCTTTGGCGAGGGCAAGGCTGTCGAGACCTTTGAGCTTTCCTGCGAGTCGGGCAAGGTCGAGCAGGTGCTCGCCGCGGATGCCGGCTCCACCTACTTGCTCGATGCCGACATTGAGCTCGGCGGTAACGCTGCCGGCTTCTCGGTCAAGTTCGCTGAGGACGCCGAGACCGGTCTTGCCTATGAGTTCCGCGCCAACCTGCGCGAGGGCAAGCTCGAGTTCACGCCGGCTCCCCAGTACCCGTGGTTCCAGGTCAACAACATGGGCCTCGAGCGTCCGTTGTTCTTTAAGGGCGAGGGCACTCACCATGTGCGTCTGGTCGTCGACGACGACATCGCGACCATCTTTGTCGATGATGTTGCGCTCAACGCTCGCTTCTGCAACAAGCAGGGCCAGGGTGTGGCGCTTACCGTCACCGACGGTGCGCTCAAGTGCGCAAACGCAACGATCGCGTCTCTGTAGCGGCAACGAACCGTTTTATGATTTAGAAAAGGAATGGAGAGGAACATGGACTACAAGGCAGTGTCCCAGCAAGTCGTCGACAACGTCGGCGGACTGGAGAACATCGAGGGCGCCACGCATTGCGTGACCCGTCTGCGTCTGGTGCTCAAGGATACGAGCAAATACAACAAGGCCGAGCTCGAGAACATCGATGGCGTCAAGGGCGTGCTGTACAACAGCGGCCAGCTCATGATCATCTTCGGTACCGGTACCGTCAACAAGGTTTACGATGAGTTTATGGCTCTGACGGGCGTTAAGGAGATCAGTGCTTCCGAGGTCAAGGGCGCCGAGGCGGACAAGAAGGGCAAGTTCTTCTCGGTCCTCAAGGTATTCTCGGACATCTTTATCCCCATCATTCCCGCCTTCGTCGGCGCTGCAATCATCATCGGCCTTAAGTCGTTGATCGTTGCCAACGGCCTCTTTGGCATGGAGGGCAGCCTCGCCGATCACAGCGAGTTCCTCAAGAACCTCGCAAGCTTCTTTGCCATTATCGCCACCACGTTCGACTACCTGCCTGTCCTGGTTATGTACAGCGCAGTCAAGCGTTTTGGCGGTAACCCGATCCTGGGCATCCTCGTCGGTATCGTCATGGTTCACCCGAGCCTTATGAACCGCAACACGTTCGTTATGGACCCGACGGGTGCTGAGTACTGGAACTTTGGTCCGCTCTCCATTCCCATGGTTGCTTTCCAGGGCGGCGTGTTCCCTGCAATTCTGACCGCCTGGTTTATGGCCAAGGTCGAAAAGATTGCCCAGAAGTACATCCCCGAGGTCGTTTCGTTCGTCTTTGTCCCGACCGTTACCCTGATTCTTGCTAACGTCGCCCTGTTCACCGTGTTCGGCCCGCTCGGTAACCTGATCGGTGACGTCCTCGCCGGCGTAATCGATATCCTGTACAACAGGATGGGCGTCTTTGGTGCCTTTGTCTTCGCCGCGTTCCTGCAGCCGCTCGTCGTTACCGGTACGCATCAGTTCATCCAGGGTATCGAGGCAAACCTTGTTGCCACGACTGGCTTCAACTACATCCAGGCCATCTGGTCGGTTTCCATCATCGCCCAGGGCGGCGGCGCCATCGGTATGTACCTCATTCACAAGAAGCACTCCAAAGAGCGCAACATCTGCATGTCGTCCTTTATCCCGACGCTGGTCGGAATCTCCGAGCCCGCTATCTTTGCTGCAAACATGCGCTATTCGATCATTCCGTTCATCTGCGCATGCATCGGTGCAGGCTGCGGCGGTGCCTTCGTCAAGCTCTTTGAGGTGCGCGCTATCGGTCAGGGTCTGACCGGCGTGCTTGGCCTGCTCATCGTCACGCCCGAGACCCTCGTGTGGTATGTGGCTGGCAATCTCATCGCCTTTATCGTGCCGATCGTCTTGATCTTTGCCTACAACAAGGCAAAGGGCGTGCCGACCACCGATGAAGAGGGCGCTGGCGCTGGCTTCGATGTCAGCTTCTAGTTGAGCCATTCAGTGCAATGTGCGGATAAGTCCATTTGAGGAAGGGCGTTCGGCTCGTGTGAGTCGGGCGTCCTTCCCTATAGACGAGAAAGTCAATGGCGATGTTAAATCAAAAAAACAAGGTGATGCGTGCGGACTATGAGCAGTGGCGAGCTGGACAGGATGAGACGGCGGGTCGCATCGCGTCCGACCCCGATAGGCTCCTGTTCCATGTGGAGCCTGAGCTTGGTTGGCTCAACGACCCCAACGGTTTGGTTCAGATTGGTGATACGTATCACATCTATCATCAATACGATCCGTTCGATGCTGCGCATGGCGGTCCAGTGCTTTGGAACCATCTGACGACAAAGGATTTTGTGACGTACGAGAATCACGGCCCCGTGCTGTTCCCCGATTCCGATTTGGATTCGAGCGGAGCGTATTCTGGTTCTGCCTTTGTACGCGATGGCAAGATTCACTACTTCTATACCGGCAACGTCAAGCATTTTGACCGCGATGATTACGACTACGTGTTGACGGGCCGTGAGCAAAACCAGATTCATATGGTTGCCGAGAATCCCGACGAATTGGGCGAGAAGCGCATAGCTGTTGGACCGGTCGATTACCCCGACGATATCGGTACGCACGTGCGCGACCCCAAGATCCTTGAACATGGCGGTATCTACTACATGGTTCTGGGCGCTCGTACGAAAGACGACCGCGGCTGCGTGCTTGTCTATACCTCGCGCGAACTAGAGGACTGGAGCTATGCGACGCGCATTGAGTTGGGCGAGAAGTTTGGCTTTATGTGGGAGTGCCCCGATCTGTTTGAGCTCGATGGCGAGCTTATTCTCGTTTGCTGTCCGCAGGGTGTGCCTGCCGATGGTCGGCGTTACCGCAATCCGCATCAGTGCGTGTGGTTCCCCATCGAGGCCGATTGGGAGGCGCCGAGCTTTAAAATCGTCGGGCAGGGCATGCCCCCGATGGTCGATGCCGGTTTTGATTTCTATGCTCCGCAGTCCTTTGAGGATGCTGCAGGCCGGCGTTTGATGATCGGATGGTCGGGTTGCCCCGATGCGACGGCAGAAAACCCGACGGTGGCGCGCGGGTGGCAGTGCGCGTTGACGGTGCCGCGAGAGCTGAGCATGCGCGATGGTAAGCTCTGCCAGCAGCCGGCGCACGAGATTGAGAGGATGCGCGGCGACTGCGTTCGCGCGACAGGCGGTGAAACCGTTGAGGAGCCGGGCCGCCTGTTTGATCTTGTGGTTTCCTGTGAGGGCGCCAAGATGGTCGAGCTCGAGATTCGCAAGGGTGTCTTTGTGCGCTATGCAGACGGGATGCTTACCCTCGACATGGGTGACGAAGGCTATGGGCGCGACCAGAGGTCGATCAAGCTCGGTGAGCTTCGCGATCTGCGCGTGCTTTCGGACACTACGATGGTCGAGATTTTTGGCAACGGCGGCGAGGCGGCACTTACGAGCCGTACCTATTCGCCGGCGGTTCCGGCGATGGGGTTGCATGCCGAGGGTGCGGCGTCGATGGATTTCTACCGCCTCGCGCATTAACCGTGTGTGGAGCACGATTGGACTTGCTGGGCGGAATGTGTCGCAGTTGCCGCAGCGAACTACCGTTTATCGCGTATAGCTACCGTTTGCGGGATAAGTAACACTCATTTATAAACCGTGTAAAATCTCAGGTAAGCACGGAGTTTTCCAGGGAGACGCTGTCCTTTGTTGTGTGCAAGGGGCGGCGTCTCTTTGGCGCTTAGATGCTGTTGCACAACTGTGCGGTGGCCTGTGCTGGGTATTGGAAAGTCGACGTTGAGATGGGTCGTGATGATAATGGGCAAGTACGTAATCGTGGTTGAGTCTGGGTCGGATGTGACGCCGGAACTCTGCGAACGCTACGGCATCGTGCGCGTGCCTATGCATGTCACGATTGGTGACGAGACCGTCGAGGACGGCTCAATCGATCCGCTCGAGATTTATTCGCGCTGCAACGAGTTTGGCGTAATGCCCAAGACCAGTGGCTGTGCGCCGGCAGATTTTGCGCACGTATATGACCGTATCCATGCCGAGCAGCCCGATGCGACCATTCTGCATCTTGCGTACTCCGAAGTCACGACTTGCTCGCATCAGTCCTCTAAGATTGCGGCTAAGGGCCGCGACTACGTATTCTCCATGGATACGCGTTTTGTCTCGGTGGGCCAGTCGCTCGTTGCCGTTGAGACCGCCAAATACATCGAGGCTCACCCCGATGCCACCGTCGACGAGATCTTTGCATTTACGAACTCCGTCATGGACCGCGTGCTGCTGGGCTTTGTTCCTACCGACCTAGCCTTCCTTAAGGCGGGCGGTCGTCTGTCCAACGTGGCATTCCTTGGCGCCCACCTGCTCAAGATTAAGCCCTGCATTGAGGTGACGGGCGGTAAGTTTGTGGCGACCAAGAAGTTCCGCGGCTCTATGCTCAAGTGCGCCCGTGCCTTTATTGACCACATGGTTGCTAAGGGCGAGATTGACTACTCGCACATTGGCCTGGCGTATTCGGTAGGCCTTTCCGAGGAGCTGCGCGACGACATGGAAGTCTATGCGCACGACCTGGGCTTTAAGGACGTTACCTGGACTCAGGTCGGCGGCGTGATCTCGAGCCATTGCGGCCCGACCGCCTTCGGCGCGGTGCTCACACTCAAGGCGTAACGCCTGGCGTCTATCGATTTCTATTGTCTCGGCGGCGGGCGGGTTGCGACAACCTTCCCGCCGCTTTTGCATGGGGCCAAATAGGACAATCCAATTGACCGCTAAACCGTTTCGCCATCAAGCATATAGGCTAGAATGACTCTGGCATTTATGTAGCTAAAACCAATGAGAGGCAAGGTAGCGGGAATGGCTGAGATGACGCTCGAGGGTGTGGACGCTCGTCCCGAGGACTCTGCGTTTGCCCTGGGCCGCGTGCATTCGATTGAGACGATGGGAACGGTCGATGGACCCGGCATCCGCTTTGTAGTGTTTGTTCAGGGCTGTCCCATGCGCTGTGCGTATTGCCACAACCCCGATACCTGGTCGGTTAACGGCGGCACGATGGTGACCGTTGAGCACCTGATGGACGAATTCCAGAGCAACCATGAGTTTTACCGCAGCGGTGGTATTACGGTATCCGGCGGCGAGCCGCTCTTGCAGCCCGCGTTTTTAGCCGACCTGTTCCGCGCCATGCACAATAACCCCGATGGTCGCGTGCATACCTGCTTGGATAGCTGCGGCTATGCGTTCGATCCCGCGCATCCCGAGAAGTTCGATGCCGTACTCAACGAGACCGACATGGTGCTGCTCGACATTAAACACGCCGATCCCGTCGAGCATAAAAAGCTGACCGGTTGCGATCCCGCACGTATTCTGGCGTTTGGTGATGAGCTTGCCCGTCGCAAGATTAAGGTTGTTATTCGCCATGTGGTGGTGCCCGGCATTACCGACACGGTGGAAGAGTGCGAGGCACTCGGTCGCCTGATTGCCCCGTGGCATAACGTGGTGGGCTTGGAAATGCTGCCGTATCACACGATGGGCGTCGTCAAGTACGAGCAACTGGGCATTCCCTATAAGCTCGAGGGCGTGCCCCAGATGGATACCGCGCGCATGCCCGAGCTGCGCAACGCCGTCATGACGGGCATGAAAAAGCGCCGCGCGGAACTCAAAAACGCCATCGGCTAGCGAGCCATTTTCAGGCACTCATTGGGGACAGACTTAAATGAGTGCCCCTGGGCACCAAGTTGATTGCCAAAGAGCCCCGTCAAGTTGCGGTGGAATAGTTCTTGTTTTTCGGCTTATGCCGCCCAAACAGGAACTATTCCACCGCAACTGCGTTTTGGGCGGAGATGCGCAACAGAATCGTGCCATTTGGATAAATACGCTTGTGGTTTCTTTAAAGACGCCTTAAACGCCGCTGAATATCTTTGGAAAGAAATGCCTGCTCGGTATTATGCTGCTCGTATATGAACGGTAGCAGTCAGGAGACCACGTGCGAAACAACGCATCGCGGGACGAGTATGTGCCGCAGCATGGCAGCAGATATGGGACGAAGGGCACGCCTTCGCGTGGCCTCGCTGACGCTCGCATCCGCGTGACGAAGATTGCCGCCATTGGGATGCTAACGTTGGCGGTTATTATCCTCGGAATTACCGCCAAAACCTACGCGTCGGAGCGAATGGCACATTCAGATGCGTCAACGGTACAGACGCAAAACAAAAAGGTCTCTGAATCTAAAGCCACCGCAAGTCAAACCCTGTCGACAGCGAGCCTCAAGACGAGGCTTTCGAAGGCGGACTTTAACGATATTCCCTCAGGCGATACCGTGCAGACCTTCTCACTGGTTGATGACCAGATCCCCGCCCTGGAGGATGAGAGCCTCGCCGCGCTCCAAGATGCCCTTGATCAGGCCAAGGAATTGGGCGATGTGGGCGTGGTGTTCTACGACCTGTCAAGTGGCAAGGGCGTGACGTATAACGCCGATGTCGAGGTTTACGGTGCGAGTAGTTATAAGGCGCTCTATGTGCTCTACGTCTGTGAATCCCTGGTCGAGACAGGGCAAGTATCGCTCGATGATACTCTGGGCACCTATGGCGGCTACAGTATGGGCTGGCTGACGGTTCGCGAACTCATCGAGGCCTCGGTCGTTAATTCGGACAACGATTCGTTTATTGCGTTACGCGCGACGTTTGACCGTGTCGGTTACGAGGATTGGATTGTCGGTCTTGGCATCGATTACGATACCGCACTCGATCCGATGAGTGATTTTCCCACTTATTGCCCGCGCACCTCGGCCAAGTTGTGGTGCGAGATGAGCGAGTATCTGAGCCATGATACCGAGACGTCACAATGGCTGTCGGGCCTTCTGGCCTCTACGGCCCGATCGTTTATTCGTGACGGCATTGCGGACGACCAAGCCTTGGTGCGCAACAAGGCAGGCTGGATTAGCGAGGATGGTTGCTATTCGACATGCGATGCGGGCCTTATCGACATCGATGGCCGTACCTATGTCATGAGCATCATGACATCGATGCCGTGGAGCGACCGCTCGAGCGAGGTTACGGCTGCGATTGCAAAGGCCCTGTTTGATACGCGAGCTGCGCTGGCCTAGCGTGTTCGTTTGACGAGGTCAAACAAAATGCTGGTACCATACCGTGGTTGAGAATTTCGAATAGGTTTGGGGAATGGCATGGCTACCATCGCGATTATCGGTGCACTCGAAAAAGAGATCATGCAGATTAAGGAAGAGTTGAGCGACGTTTGCGAGGCACAGGAGGCAGGCTTGACCGTTGTGAGCGGTGAGTTCGACGGTCTGACGCTTGTCGCCACAACGGCGGGCATGGGCACGGTGAATGCCGCTGCCGCAACACAGCACCTCATTAGCAAGTATGCTCCGCAGGCAGTTGTGCTTTCGGGTATCGCGGGCGGTTTGAACCCCAAGCTCCATATCGACGACGTGGTCATCGGCAAACGCCTGCGCTATCTGGATACCGATACCGCGCTTATCGCCGAGTCTGCACCGGGGCTCGAGGAGTTTGGCTCGGCGCCTGCGCTGGTCGATATTGCTGCCGATGTGCTTGCTGAGCATGGGTTTGTTGATGCTTCGACAAATGCAGCCGCTTCGAACAAGGGCGCCAAGCAGTTCCTGGTCGGTACGATTGCCACGGGTAACCGCTTTGTGACGGGTACCGCCATGCGCAACGACGCTATCGAGGCGACGCATGCCGATTGTGTCGGCATGGAGGGCGCGGCAATTGCCCATGTCGCAACTAAAAATGGTGTCGATTGCCTGGTGCTGCGCGCTATCAGCGATAATTGTGACGAGGCGTACGATGCGATTTGCGACCGCGAGTTCGACCTGTTCGAGTATGCCCGTACCGCGAGTGGCATTACGCTCGATATCGTTCGCCGTATCGCTGCTATCTATTAGCGCGCTCTTTTGTAAGAACCTACGACCAAGGAGTGTCCATGGCCGATTCCATTAACTACCAGCTTGCCAAGTTTGTCGCCAGCTATGGCAAGGTTTCGCAGATTCCCGAGTCCACCTGCCCCGAGGTGAGCTTCGTCGGCCGCTCCAACGTGGGCAAGTCGTCGATCATGAACAAGCTTTTTGGCCGCAAGAATCTCGTCAAGGTTTCGAGCACGCCGGGCAAGACGAGCAACATCAACTTCTTTGAGGCTGACGACGTGCACTTCGTCGACCTGCCGGGCTATGGTTTCGCCCGTCGTTCCAAGGCCGAGCGCGACCGTTGGGCAGAACTTATCGGCGACTTCTTCGACTCGGAGCGCAGCTTTAACCTGGTCGTGTCGCTGGTGGATATTCGTCACGACCCGAGCAAGCTCGACCATGACATGATCGACTACCTGCAGGGCAACGAGTTCAACTTTATCGTCTGCCTCACCAAGGCCGACAAGCTCAGCCGCACCCAGCAGGCCCGCCAGGCAGCAGCCATCAAAAAGCAGCTCAACGTCCCGGCCGAAAACGTAATCATCACAAGCTCCCAAACCGGCACCGGCATCGACGAACTCAAAAAGCGCATCGCCGAGGCCTGCCTCTAGGGCATGCCGCACTGTCAAACAACTTTTGTCTATCTATATCACCCCAGTGATAGTTATTGGTAAACTATCACTGGGGTGATATTTTTGTTTGGAGGTCGATATGGAGCTTTGGCACGGGTCGGAGGTTGTTGTCGAGCATCCGTCGTTGGATAAATGCAGACAATTCAATGACTATGGGTGTGGGTTTTATTGCACGCCACATGAAGAAATGGCGATGGAATGGGCATGCCGGACCGAGTCGGATGGCATTGCAAATCGATATGAACTTGATTTAGATGGCCTTTCGGTCTTGGATTTAGAGTCTGGGGAGTTTTCAATCCTCAATTGGCTTTCGATTTTGGCCGACAACCGGGAGTTTAATGTCTCGACGCCGCTAGCACGCGACGGACTTCGATTTCTGCTTGATAACTGTTTGATTGATATTTCTTCTTACGACGTTATTCGGGGCTATCGTGCCGACGACTCGTATTTTTCTTTTGCAAGGCAGTTTGTTAATGGCATGATTTCGCTCCGACAACTTCAGCGCATTATGCGCCTGGGCGATCTAGGCATTCAATATGCTCTTATGAGTGAGCGCGCATTCTCGGCGATTAGATTCTGCGATTGGAAGCCGGCTTCGGGATCTGAGTTTTATCCCAAGCGTTTTGAGCGAGAGCAGAACGCTCGGCGCAAGTACTTGGACACGGTAAATGGATTTGATTCTGAAGGTATCGACATCAAGGATTTAATGGCGGGGAGGGTTGATTTGGATGATCCAAGAGTTAACGAGTTGTGGTCCGAGTAGGACGTACCCCGTCTACTACCTCGAGGACGCAATGAACAACCTTGGCGACTGCTTTGACTATGCCGTGAACGACTATGGAGCGGAAGGATCCGAGATCGCTGAGCTCTTTTGCCTGAGCGGCGTAGCTCGCGAGTTTGAGCGCGGCAACGCATGGGTCGTATCGGGAAAATCAGGTGTTGAGCTGTTCGCACTTATCGCCGAAAGGTCGGGCTATCAATCAAGGCCGATGCCAAATCGAACCTACCGATTCGAAAAGACACCGGAATATTGGGCAGGCTGGATATTGGCATACCTTCAGTGGCGCCTAGGAGAGTCTTTCGAAGATTTGCTGCATGTCGTTCCATTTGATGTGCTACGCAGTCTGTACTACCCCTGGCACGAAGCCTCGGAGGAACGTGTGGTTCGCCTCGTCTGCGATATGGCGAAGAAAGCGTCCAGGCAAACAAAACTTGCGTTAGCAAGAAAGAAGCTTAAGAAAACCCAACAAGACCTGGCATACGAATCAGGCGTATCGCTCCGCTCAATCCAAATGTACGAACAGCGCCAACGAAACATCAACGAAGCCTCGGTAACAACCGTAAGAGCTATAGCAAAAGCCCTCCACTGTAACATCGAAGACCTCCTAGAACCAGTCTTCGAATACAAAGAAACAAGCGCCGCCTAAAGGGGATTCTGGCCACTGATTGCTCAACTTGTGGTTCACCAAGGGCAATTTGAGCAGCGAAGCCGGCTGTCTCGTTGGAGCGTGCAGGCCTTGTTGATATTTAAATCCGCTTTCATATTGAAATGCCCCGCCAAGCTAAAGTGCTCGGCGGGGCAATTTTCGATTGACGATGCTGCCAGGGGTTGAGTTTTAATATATCGCGAGTAAGAGGCGTCTGAATTTAGTAATCAAAGAAAATTATTCAATTCGAGCGCTTAGCCAGTACTCTCCATTCGAAGCTACGATTGCATACGTAATTCCATTTTTGACAGTTGGCGTATCTACGCAGGCAGCACCAACTTCCTTGGCGTCTGAAAACGAAAGTGTTGGATCGATTGCTTGTATAGTTGCCAATGCTGTCGCCGCGGCATAGTCGGAGTTTTCGAAGTACATGACTATGTTTTTGAAGCAGTTTTCGGATCCAAGATAGCTGAGTAGCACCGGGTTACTCGAGTCCGAAAAGAAGCCTCCAATACCGGCAATCTTTGAACCGTTTTTGATCTGAAGTTCGAGCCCCATGCCGCTATCGTCTAGTTCGTAATCCGCATTCATGCTGCTGCAATTGGGGATATCGGAGAATTCCTCGTTAAGTCGATCAATAAAGCCTTTTGGGGAAATTGAAAACTTTCCGTCGCCAAGAAAAGATGTGATTTCCTTCTCGTTGCGGGTGTCAACGACCTCTCCGCATTTTTCGCATTCTCGTATTTCCTTTGAGGTGGCGTCCACGTAGTCAACTTCGGTAGTCCACGAGCCCGGTTGATGCCCAAGGGGTTCCCCCTCGGTTTTACCGCAGCGTTGACAGGTCTTCGGAACCGTGCACGTTGCTTCTTCCCATTCGTGTCCAAGCGGTTCCCCCTCGGTTTTGCCGCAACTTTTACATGTGCGAGGGCTTGTACAGGTTGCATTGGCCCATAGCTTGTGAGTGCAAAACAACTGAGGAAACATCATGGGCAAACTGAAGATGATGAAAACTGCCACGGCAGCTGCGATTGCCGCTCGTTTTTTATTGCCTAATTTATGAATGGCCCGCGTTAGAAGTGAGTCGTTTTCTTCATTTTTGCGTGCGCCGTCATCTTCGTTTGATGGCGGAATTTCAGAGGAGGGGGTGTCGCTAGCACCATCAGAAAACTGCTCGGCTTTGAAATCTGGCTTCCGTCCGTCGGACTCACTGAGTGCCTTTTCCTCGTCGGGCTCCTTCATCTCGTCATTCATGTTTATCGAGGCTCCTTCCTAGCTATGAATCTGCAATGGGCATTTTTGATAAGCGGAATGGCTGGTGACATAAATATGTCCCAGTTTGGGATATATCAAAATGGATTATAGCGTAAACGGCATTAACGTTGATGCTAACAGGACATGCGGAAAATGCCTTTCCCAGATTCGTCGGGAGCAAGGTATCACTCAGGTTGAACTCGCAAAGAAACTGGGGGTACCTCAGTCGTTCATCTCAAAGGTCGAGACCGGGGAACGCAGCCTTAGGGTTTATGAGCAGTTTGTCTATGCGGATGCACTCGGAATTACTGTTGAGACGCTAGTACGTAAACTTGGGGCTGTTTTGAGTAGCGAAGATAATTAGATGACGCCACGCATCGATCATCAATTAGAAATTAAAACAGAGCTATAGGGCGAATGAGATGCTGGGAAGTGCGCCTTTATCAAATAGAAGCTAAAAAATCAGCCCGGCGACTTTCCAGAGCGTAGGTCCCTGTGGCCGCCGCCAGTGAAGTTAACGTAGGGGAGGCCAGAGGCTTTGCCCCCAAATCTTTCCGTATCGTGAAGGCTCCTTGTCCGTTACTCCGAAGGAACGCAATATTAAAAGTGAATGCGACTATCCTGTCGAGGCTGCGCAGGTCCCCTTGGGGCTTCCCCTGAAAACAATCCGCAGATCGAATTGCCCCGTCGCGCGAAGCGCACGACGGGGCAATTCATGATCGAGGACGTTTTCAGGGGAAGCCCCAAGGGGACCGGTGAGAGCAATGAGGCAGGGCGCTACAGGTATTCGATCTGGGCGCCTTCCGTGTCGCACGTCAGAATGTGCGTGTCGCACTTGGGGAACTGCTCACGCAGCTTGACCTGCAGGAACTTTGCCACGATGGTGTCGTCAGTCACGGCCATGAGGGTCGAGCCGGAGCCACTGATCCAGATGGTCTTGGCGCCTCCGTTAAGGCAGGTGTCGCGCACGGCGTTGTAGTCGGGGATGAGGCGGCGGCGATAGGGCTCCTGGATGCGGTCGTCATTGGCGGCGGCAATCAGGTCAAGGTCGCCGGTCTCCAGGCCGCGCGTCATGCCGGCGATGCGGCCCATTTGCCATACGGCGGTGGAGAGTGGAATCTCCTGCGGCACAACCTTGCGCGCTTCGCTCGTATGCACCTCGTAGGGCGGAATCACGGTAATAAAACGCAAGCGATCGCTCACCTCGTAGCGCAGGCACTGGGGGAGCGAATCGGTCGGCGTAAAGGAGCAGACGGCGCCGCCCAGGATAGCAGGGGCGACGTTATCGGGATGGCCCTCGACCTCGGTGGCAATGCGGACAAGCTCAGCGCGGTCGACGGTGTGGCCTGTCAGTGCGGCGGCGGCCATAATGCCGGCGACGACGCAGGTGGAGCTGGAACCCAGGCCACGGGCGACGGGCACGTCGGTCTGAATGTCGATAGCAACGGGAAAAGCCGGCTCGCCCCACGCGGCCAGAGCATCGACAAAGCTCACATAGACCAGGTTATTCTCGTTTTGGAACTCCTCGGGGCAGCCCGTGATGGTGAGCTTGTCGGCGCGCTCGAAGGTGAAGTGCGAGTAGAGGCTAACGGCCATGCCGAGGGTGTCGTAGCCGATGCCTAGGTTGGCGCTGGTTGCTGGGACGGTGATTTTGATCATGTGAGTCCTCCTGGGCGGGTCTGGCCGTTTAGTTCGCTGCTCGGGCAGTCCTGGCTCGCTCGGAAAGCACATTAAGTGCTTTCCGGCTCGTGCGGAACTCGCGACGAACTAAACGGCCAGACCCGCTCGCACGCTCGTCATCATCCCGAAAGCTAAATAAAAAGAAGGTGCGCCGGCTTTCGCCGGCGCCTTATAAAGGGTTTTAGTTGGTAGCCATCTTTTTTGCTGCGGACTCGACGTAGCTTGCCATCTCATCGACGTCGCAGACGTCTTCGAAGCGGACGGGCTTGGACTCGAGCTCGGCGAGCTGGGTCGGGGCGACCGTGTTGGTGGCCTGCTCGAGTACACGCATAGCCTCAAAATCATCCTCGGGAACGTCGAGGCCCAGGGCGTCGCAGCAGGCGCGCGGGAACTTGTAGGGGCTGGCGGTCGAAAGCAGCACGCGGGCCTTGGCGCCCTCGGCGGGAGCGACCTGCTCAAAGACGTGATAACCACAAGCGGTGTGCGGGTCGATTACGTAGCCGTTCGCATCCCAGCAGCTCTTGATGGCAGTGCGGACCTCGTCCTCGCTGGCCCAGCCGCAGCCAAAGACGCTCTGAATCTTGGCCAGCAGCTCGGCGGGCACCTCGTAGCGACCCGTCTGCGCCAGCTGCTCCATAAGGCCGGCAACGAGCTCGCAGTCGCCATCGGACAGGAAGTAGAGCATGCGCTCCAGGTTGGAGCTGATAAGGATGTCCATCGACGGCGAGATGGTTGTGAAGAACGGGCGGTTGCGGTCGTAAACGCCGGTGGTCAGGAAGTCGGCAAGCACGTTGTTCTTGTCGCTCGCCACGACGAGCTTGGCGACGGGCAGACCCATGCGCTTGGCATAGTAGCCGGCCAGGATATCGCCAAAGTTGCCGGTCGGTACGCAGAACTCCACGGCGTCGCCGGCCTCGATGGCGCCGGCGCGCAACAGCTGCGCATAGGCGGCAAAGTAGTAGACGACCTGCGGTACCAGACGGCCGACATTGATGGAGTTGGCGCTCGAAAGCACCGTGCCGGCGGCCTCCAGGCGCTCGGCAAGCTCCTTATCGGCAAAGATGCGCTTAACGGCGCTCTGGGCGTCGTCAAAGTTGCCGCGGATGCCGCAGACGGCGACGTTGTCGCCCTCCTGCGTGGACATCTGCAGATTCTGCACGCGGCTGACCTTGCCCTCGGGATAAAAGACGGTGATGCCCGTGCCCGGAGCGTCGGCAAAACCAGCGAGCGCGGCCTTGCCCGTGTCGCCCGACGTGGCGGTGACGATCATGATGCGCTCGGCGCCGCCGTCCTTGGCGGAAGTGCGGGCCATCAGACGGGGGAGCATCTGCAGAGCGACGTCCTTGAAGGCGCTCGTGGGGCCGCCAAAGAGCTCCATCACATAGGTCTGAGGGGCGTCGGCGCCCGGCGCGGCGTCGAGTTTGACGAGCGGCGTGACCTCTTCACTCGCAAACGTGCCGCGGTATGCCTCGTCGACACACGCCGAAATTTCTTCGGCCGTGTAATCATTCAGTAACATTCCCAACACATCTTGAGCGATTTCAAAGTACGATTTATCTGCAAGCGAGCTGATATCGACCTGCTGGGTGCCGAGCTCGTCCGAGACAAACAAACCCCCGTCGGGAGCGATGCCGGTGCGGATTGCCACCTTACTTGAGCACGATAAAGTGCGTCCTCGTGTACTATGATAAGTTCCCATATAACACTGCTCCTCGGATGCCTTGGTCCCAATCGGTGAAACCATGGTATCAGAGCGCGCAAAACAGGTTTGCAGAGGCTTTTAGAAAGGTAACCTCAAGCCCATGATTAAGATTGCCAAGTTTGGCGGCTCGTCGGTCGCCGACGCCGAACACTTTAAGAAGATCAAGGCCATCGTCGATGCCGACCCTGCCCGCCGTTTTGTGGTGGTTTCTGCCTGCGGTCGCCGCTTTAAGGGCGACACCAAGGTGACCGACCTGCTCTACCTGGTTAACGCGCACGTTAAGTATCACGTGTCGTGCGAGGAACTACTCGAGGACATCGGCCAGCGCTATTTTGATATCGCTGACGAGCTGGAGCTCACCTATCCCATCCGCGAGGAGTTCGCGGCCTTTGCCGAGCGCGCCCGCTCGGGCGGCTACTCTACCGAGGAGCTCGTGAGCCGCGGCGAGTACTTCACCGCTCGCCTGATGGCCGAGTACCTGGGCTTGCCGTTCCTGGACGCCGCGACGGTTGTGGCGTTCCATCACGACGGTACGCTCAGCATGAATCGCACCTCCGAGCTGGTGCAGGAGTACGGCCAGCAGGGCGGCTTTGTTATGCCCGGTTTCTACGGCGCGACGCGAGAGGGCCAGATCAAGCTGCTCGACCGTGGCGGCGGCGATATCTCGGGCTCGATCCTGGCCAAGTGCCTGGGCGCCGATCTGTACGAGAACTGGACCGACGTTTCGGGTTTCTATTCTGCCGATCCGCGTATTGTTCCCGAGGCTCAGCCCATTGCGCGCGTTACCTACGAGGAGCTGCGCGAGCTTTCGTACATGGGCGCAAGCGTCCTGCACGAGGAGGCCGTGTTCCCCGTGCGCGAGGCAGGCATTCCGCTGGTCATCAAGAACACTAATGCGCCGCAGGACCCCGGCACCATCATTAGCGAGACGGCTGATGAGGGCGAGGCAGAGCCCATCATTACCGGCGTGACCGGCAAGCGCGGTTTTGTCGCCATCAACGTGGCCCGCGACCGCACCAAGCCCCGTGTTGGCTTTATGCGCCGTGCGCTTTCGGTCTTCGAGCGCTATGACGTTTCCGTCGAGCATATGCCCACCGGCGTCGACCGCTTTGGCGCCGTGGTGCAGGAGCAGGACGTTCACGATTCGCTGTACTCACTCGTGGGCGACATCCAGCAGGAGGTCGAGCCGCTCGAGATCGAGGTTGTCGAGGGCTTGGCACTTATCGCTACCGTTGGCCGCAACCTGCGCGGTCGTGCCGGCATCTCTGGTCACCTGTTTGGCATGCTTGGCCAGGCCGGCGTGAGCGTGCGCATGATTTCGCAGAGCTGCGACGAGATCAACATCATTATCGGCGTCGAGGAGAAGGACTTCGACCTGGCGATTCAGACCATTTACCGTGCCTTCTCCGATGAGAACGGCATTGTGAAGGTTTCCGACTTGGAGGCTCCCGCGCCGGTCGATCCCGCTCTGGCTGCGCTCCACAAGTAGTTTCCATCCCGTTAGATTTTTGGGACAAGTGCCAAAAATCTAGCGCGGGGCGTTTCGTTTCGGTTTCGTTTCGACGGGGCGGGTTTCGTGTCCGCCCCGTTCTTGTATACACTGGCAACAATAATCGGCCTGCTCGGCGTGCGGGCAAAAGCCACAACCTTTAAAGGGGGAAGCATGAAACAGTACACGGTTGCTATTTTGGGCGCGACGGGAGCCGTGGGCACCCAGATGCTCGAGTGCCTCAACGAGCAGGAGTTCCCGGTTGGCAAGCTCAAGCTGCTAGCAAGTGCACGCTCCGCGGGCAAGACCGTTGAGTTCCGCGGCGAGCAGATCGTGATTGAAGAGGCTTGCCCCGAGGCCTTTGAGGGCTGCGACATCGTACTCGGTGCTGCCGGCGACGATATCGCCAAGGAGCTGCTGCCCGAGGCCGTCAAGCGCGGCGCCGTCGTAGTCGACAACAGCCATGCCTTTCGCATGGATCCCGAGGTGCCGCTGGTCGTGCCCGAGATCAATGCCGACGATATCAAGTGGCATCACGGCCTTATCGCCAACCCCAACTGCGCGACCATCATCGGCCTGGTTCCCACGTGGCCGCTGCATCAGTTCGCCGGTGTGAAGCGCATGATCGTCTCGACGTATCAGGCGGCTTCGGGTGCCGGCGCTCCCGGCATGGCCGAGCTCGAGGCTCAGCTGGCCGCCCTGGGCCGTGGCGAGGAGATTCCCGAGCCGCGCGCGTTTGCCGCCCAGCTGGCGAGTAACCTGATTCCGCAGATCGGCGGTGTCAAGGAGGAAGGCTTTACCTCCGAGGAGATGAAGCTGCAAAACGAGGGCCGCAAGATTATGCACCTGCCCGAGCTGCGCGTGAACTGCACCTGCGTGCGCGTGCCCGTGCTGCGTTCGCACTCCGAGAGCATTACGCTCGAGTTTGAGCGCGATATTACGGTCGAGGAGGCCCGTGCTGCGCTGGCTGCCGCTCCCGGCGTCAAGCTGGTTGACGATATGGCTGCCGAGAATGCGCACGACCGCTTCCCCATGCCGATGGATACGTCCGACCAGGATCTGATTTGGGTCGGCCGCGTGCGTCGCGACATCTCGAACCCCGAGGCCGCGCGCGGTATCACCTTCTGGTGCTGCGGCGACCAAATCCGTAAGGGCGCGGCAACCAACGCCGTCCAGATTGCCAAGCTGCTCTGCGAGTAGTGTGACCTGTCCGGCGGGGCCGGGCTTAGTTTTCAGAACGTCCTCGACCATGTGTGGCGCCTTGTCCTGCTCCTTCGGAGCCGCGGACAAGGCGCCACACTGGTCTGCGGAGTGTTCTGAAAACTAAGCCCGGTCCCCGCCTGCGGTGACGCTGCTGCAAGCGGTCTGCGATGGGGCCGTTGTTGGTTGGGGCCGCTGGGCTGATGTGGGGGGGCACGTGGCTGTTGCGGGCCCTGGTTCCGGCGGCGGCCTCGGCGCTTCGCGCCTGCCGCCTTGGGGGACTGTGGGGCGCGGCCGGCAGCGGCGGCGCGTTGCGCCTGCTGCCTGCGGGGACTTTGGGGTGGGGCCGAATCGAAGGTGAATGGTTTTCCGAGAAGTGAACGACCTATTTTGGACCCTTGAAGCATCGGCATATTTTGGCCGCCATTTCCTGCGGTTTTATCGCATGAATCCTGCTGTTTTGCAGTCAAAAAATGCGGATGCTTCGGGGCCCTAGTTTTACTCGTTCACTTCTCGGAAAACCATTCACCTTCGTTTTTGCCGGACATCGTTTTGGGCGTTGTGACTCGGTATCGGCCGATATTGAGAGGAAAAACTCCCTCCCTTGGACAATCGAGCCCGCCCAGACGTATCTGTGGGGGTTGTCTGCACAATTCGCGGTATTATGGTGCGGAGTTTTGAAAGGAGCCGCTGGTGGTCACGACGACGTTTGCTTCGCCTTTGGGCGAAATCTTGCTTGCCGCTGATGGCCGCGGTTTGACGGGGCTTTGGTTTGAGGGTCAGGAGCACTTTGGCTCTACGCTGCTCAAAGAGGATGCGGAGTATGTCGTAGGTGCCGATGCGGTTTCTGGTACCGGTGGGATGTCTTCGGTGAGTCCGGCAAATGGCGCGGCATCTTCGGTGCTTGAGCGTTCTTGGGCTTGGCTGAATGCTTATTTTGCGGGGCAGGAGCCTCGGTTTACGCCGCCGTTGCATATGATTGGCACGGCGTTTCAGCGTGAGGTTTGGTTTGAGCTGCTTTCTATCCCGCGTGGCGAGGTCGCTACGTATGGTGAGATCGCCCAGCGTGTTGCGGCTCGACATCGTGTACCGGGAAACGAAGCACCCGTTGTGTCTCCCCGTGCCGTGGGGGCCGCGGTCGCGCGTAATCCCATTTCGATTATCGTGCCGTGCCATCGCGTGGTTGCCGCCGACGGCTCGCTTAACGGATATGCCGGCGGGCTCGATCGCAAGGAGTGGCTGCTTCGGCTTGAGGGCGCGTACGAGGAGTAACGCTCGAACACTTTGCATAACTAGGACGCCGTGAAAGAACGAGTCGCCGTCTTTTCGCGACCGGCATGCGTCCAAGCGCTCGGCATCTGCGCCTTAAGTTTGGTTAAGCCAAATCCTGCGTATTTGAAAACGCGCAGGTTGAGCAGCTAAGGCTGCGCTAAGACGGCTGGCGGTGCGCTATCATCGGCGGTATCGAAACCTGTAGAGCCGTGCGCCAAAGGAACAACCATGAAGCTGATGCTTGCCGAGGACGAACCCGGCCTCTCCCGCGCCCTTACCGCGATTCTTCAACATAGCGACTACGAGGTCGACACTGCCCTCGACGGTCTGACGGCGCTCGAATATCTGCTCGCCAACGACTATGACGCCGCAATCCTGGACATCATGATGCCCGGCATGGATGGCATCGAGGTGCTCAAGCGCACACGCACCGCCGGTAAGCGACTGCCCATCATCATGCTCACGGCAAAAAGCGAGGTGTCCGATAAGGTCGAGGGCCTGGATGCCGGCGCCAACGACTATCTGACTAAGCCGTTTGCCGCCAAGGAGCTGCTCGCGCGCATCCGTGCCATGACACGTGCCGCGACGGCAATTGACGCCACGACGCTCAGCGTGGGCAACGTGCGCCTCGACACGGCGGCTTGCACGCTTGTGGGTCCCTTGGGTGAGGAACACCTAGCCAATCGTGAGTTTCAGCTTATGGAACTCTTTATGCACAACGCCGGGACGCGCATGCCCACCGAGCGTCTGATGCTCGAGGTTTGGGGCGAGGACGCGCCCGAAGGTGCCAACGTGGTGTGGGTCTACATCTCATACCTGCGTAAAAAGCTGACGGCGCTCGGTGCCGACGTGGCCATTCGCGCATCGCGCAACCAGGGCTATTCGCTCGAGGTTGTCAAGGAAGGCGAATAAGCGTGAGCGCGAGCGCGTGGTGGAAGCGCGCGACGGCAAAGCTCGGCATGGGCGCGGACTCGGGCAATCCGGGGCGCGCCGATGCTGCCAGTGCAATGGGCCGCCGCCTGCGTCGCAAGTTCATCTTGGTTGCCATGGGTGCCGTGACCGTGGTGCTCGCGCTTATCATCGCCGGCATCAACATCGTCAATTATTCGCATGTCTGTAAAATGGCCGACGCTCGCCTGGACTATATCCTGGCGGGCAAGGACGGTATCGATTGGGGGGACGAGCCTAAAGCCGATCCCGCTAATGGCAAGGATGCCGGCGATAGTCAGGCGGGCGTTCGCATCAGGCACTTCGAAGGCATGACGGCGGAGTCTCCCTTCGACACGCGCTACTTTACGGTGTCGATTGCCGGCGGGCAGGTGACCGATGTCAACACGGCCCGCATTGCCGCGGTGGGTGCCAAGCGTGCCGCCTGCATCGCTGCAGGACTATATTCCAAGGGCTGGACCTCGGGCTTTTCTGGTAACTACCGCTATACGGTTACGGTTCAGGGCGACGAGACAACCTATGTGTTCGTGGACTGCTCGCGCGAGCTTGCAAGCTTTCATTCGTTTTTGAGCGCGAGCGTGGCAATCAGTTGCATTGGCTGGCTGGCGGTGCTGGCAATTGTGGCGGGTGCTTCGGGTGCGGTGATTCGACCGATGGTCGAGAGCTACAGCAAGCAAAAGCGCTTTATTACCGACGCGAGCCACGAGATCAAGACGCCGCTGGCTGTGATTGACGCCGCCAACGAGGTACAAGAGATCGAGAGCGGCGAGAGCGAGTGGACGCAGAGCATTCACGAGCAGGTCGCGCGGCTGACGGCGCTGACGGAGCGTCTGGTGTTTCTGGCGCGTATGGACGAGGGCTCGGCGGGCTTTACCATGACATCGATCGATCTTTCGGAGGCCGTGGACAAGGCTGCGGCGCCGTTTAAGTCGGTGGCGGTTTCGCGTGGCAAGCGCCTGTCGACGTCGATTGCGAGTGGCGTGCGGGCCCATGCCGATGCCACGGCAGTGGCGCAGGCTGTTGAGCTGCTGCTGGACAACGCCACACGCTACGCAAGCGAGGGCAGCGTGATCGAGCTGAGCCTGCGCGCCGTTTCGCGCGGTGCAGGCAAAGGCTCGGCCGAGCTTGTCGTATCGAATGCTGTTGATGAGCTGCCCGAGGGCGACCTGGACCGGCTGTTCGACCGCTTCTACCGTGCAGACGTCTCGCGTAGCTCCAAGACGGGCGGCTCGGGCGTGGGTCTATCCGTCGTGCGCGCCATCGCCGAGGCCCATGGCGGCTCCGCTACCGTGTCCGGCCACGACCATCAGATCGCCTTCACCGTCCGCCTCTAAAACCTACCAAAAAGGGACAGGTTTATTTTGGCAGGTTTTATCTGGGGAAGGTCGACGTGGAAGGCTGTGGACTGAGGGTGCGTCCCGGCGTGACGCTGCGGAGTGGGACGCACTTTCCTCTTGGGGTGCCGAGCGGAAAGTGCGTCCCGGTTTGAGGCCTCAGAACGGGACGCACTTTCCCCTAGGGGATATAAGATGCGACGGGCCGCGTCAGGATAATTACCGGACGGCCTAGGTGGCGGCTGGTTGACTGGCTTAAAACCTAGCGCGTGAAATGACGCTCCATGCTATTCGGCGCGCTTGATAGGATGACGAACCACAGTCTTAAGTTTCTCCGGTGCACATTTGAGAGGATCGGAGAGATAGATTTCGTGATGGAAACGGGTGTCTGAGAAGTCGGGGACATAGCCCTGCTCGGTCGTGTATTCATTCATAGCGTTTACGGTCGCCGGTTCGTTGTCGTAGGGCCCGGTGTGCATGCATTGAACGCAGAGACCCTCGTCAACTTTAAGCAGCTCGACGGCAGAAAAGTCCAGTTTCTTTTTGGTCGTGGCTTCCGCGACTGCCCAGTCAAAGTCATCTAGGGTGACGAAATCGGGCAGGCGGATGCACGAGATAAAGTTGAAATCGTCCTTGCGTACATAATCGATGTCGCCGCTCGGGGAGTCTTGCCACCAGAATCCCTCGAGCGGCGGTACTACAAAGTCGAAATAGCCCTCGATACTCCTTGAGCCTTTCTTCGACATCTTGACGGTATAGGCGATGCCATAAAGCAGTGGCAGGGCGTTTTGATACTCGCCACCTTCGGTATTTGGGTCGCCCTTTCCGCGAACGGCAACGTAGCTCATAGGCGGGACAGTTACGATACTCGGCTTGCTTGCAGGTTTGTAGAGCTCCTTGCATTCCTTCTTAAAGTCGAACGCCATGTTGGCCGCCTTTCTGCGTATTGGCCTGCTTAGATAGCGGAATCATATCATAGAAACGAACAGTTGTTCGAATGATTTTGCTGACAGATAGAGACGCGTGCGTTGTGTTTGACGGTCGGCCTGACCCCGTTGATGTTTTCTCTGCCTCCCCGGCGCCTCATCTATGGCTGTCGTTTCCCCATATAAAACCTGCCAAAATGAACCTGTCCCTTTTTGGTCGGCGTGAAATGGGTAATACTAAAGAGTTATCCGACCAGATGGGAACCGATCGATGGCCTATATCGAATTCAAAGACGTCATCAAAGCATACGGCGAGGGCGATGCCCGCATCCATGCGCTCGACGGCGCGAGCTTTACCGTTGAGCGCGGCGAGCTCGCCATTATCCTGGGCGCTTCGGGCGCCGGCAAGACTACGGCGCTCAACATCCTAGGCGGCATGGATACGGTAACCTCCGGCTCCGTGACAGTGGACGGGCGCGACGTGAGCTCTGCCAACGAGGCACAGCTCGTGGAATACCGCCGCGCCGACGTCGGCTTTGTCTTTCAGTTCTACAATCTGGTCCCCAACCTGACAGCGCTCGAAAACGTCGAGCTCGCGGCGCAAATCTGCCCCGATTCGCTCGATGCCGAGCAAACGCTTCGCCAGGTTGGCCTGGGCGAGCGCCTGGGCAACTTTCCGGCACAGCTTTCGGGCGGCGAGCAGCAGCGCGTGTCCATCGCCCGCGCACTGGCAAAGAACCCCAAGCTGCTCCTGTGCGACGAGCCCACGGGCGCGCTCGACTATAAAACCGGCAAGCAGATCTTGCAGCTGCTGCAGGATACCTGCCGCAAACAGGGCATTACGGTCATCATCATCACGCACAACTCCGCGCTCGCGCCCATGGCCGATCGCCTGATCCGCTTTAAGAGTGGTCGCGTGGAGAGCGAGACGGTCCAGCAAAATCCCGTGCCTATCGAGACGATCGAGTGGTAGCGCCCATGGACCAGGACCGCCAAAACAGCCAACGCCGCGACGCGCGGAACATGGAGCACGAGCAGGATTTTACGACCTATCGCACCGCCCAAAGTTCAAACGATATGGTGCCGACGGTGTTTCGCCGTGGCATCTACCGCACAATCCGCGGCAGTCTTAAGCGCTTCTTATCTATCGTGGTCATCACCGCGCTTGGCGTGAGCGTGATGTGCGGTCTTAAGGCAGGCTGCGAAGATTTGCGCGATTCGGTCGACGCCTATTTTGACCAGCAGAATGTCTATGACATTAACGTGCAGTCGACCTATGGCCTTACGCGCGACGATCTTGCGGCTATCCAAGAGGTCGACGGCGTCGAGACAGCCGAGGGTATCTACACCGAGACCGCCTACACCGCCGTGGGCACAACGCGCGAACGCGTGGTCGTGCAGAGTCTTTCCAAGGAGAATATCGATCAACCGGTGCTGGTGAGCGGCGATTTGCCCGAGAGCGCCGGTGAGGTCGCGGTGACTTCGAAGTTCCTGAAGGCTTCGGGCAAAAAGCTCGGCGATACGGTGAGTTTTGCCGCCAATGACGCGAGCTCGTCGAACCAAAGTGCCAAGGACCAGTTTGCCGCGGGCGATTACACCATTACGGCCGAGGTCCTCGATCCCACCGACGTGAGCTCCGACTCGACAGTCAACGCCTTTCGCGCTGCTTCGGCTGCGGACTATAAGTTCTATGTGAACGAGGACGCCGCGACATCTTCTTCCTATTCCGCAGTCCACGTGATCGTCGAGGGAGCCAAGAGCCTCAACTCCTATTCGGATGCCTACACGGCAAAGATCAATGAGGTCAAGGGCAATATCGAGAAGATCCGCGAGGAGCGTGAGAAGGCGCGCGCTCAGGAGCTGACGGTCGACACGCCGGCAAGCTTGGATGCGGCCGAGCGCCAGGCGAATATGCTCTTTGGGATTGAACAAGGCAACATCGATCGTATGGCCGAGGGCAGTGAGGAGCGCGTCCAGGCTCAGGCCGAGTTGGACCAGCGCCGCGCCGCCGCCGACCAGCAGTTTGCCGATGCCCGCGCCGAGCTTTCCGACCTGGGCGAATGCACCTGGTACATCCAGGACCGCGGCAATATCGCAAGCTACTCGAGCGTCGAGAGCGATAGTTCCTCAATCGAGGCCATCGCCACGGTGTTCCCGTTCATCTTCTTTATCGTCGCCGTGCTCATCAGCCTTACCACCGCCACGCGTATGGTTGAGGAGGAGCGCACGCTCATCGGCCTGTATAAGGCGCTCGGTTATTCGCGCGGGCGCATCCTGTCCAAATACGTGGACTATGCGCTGTGGGCTTGTCTGATCGGCGGCGTGCTCGGCAACATCATCGGCTTTGTGGGCCTGCCGCTGTTCTTGTTTACGGTGTTCGACGACATGTACTCGCTGCCTCAGATGCTGCTTTCGTACGACATCGTGTCCTCGATCGTGTCGGTTGCGCTGTTTGCCGTGGGCGTGGTGGGCGCCACGATTGTCGCCTGCCGCCACGAGATGGCCGAGACCCCAGCCTCACTCATGCGCCCCAAGGCTCCGCGCGCCGGCTCGCGTATCTTGCTCGAGCGCATCGGCTTTATCTGGCACCGCATGGGCTTTTTGAACAAGGTGGCAGCGCGTAACCTGTTCCGCTACAAAAAGCGTGCCTTTATGACCATCTTCGGTATCGCCGGCTGCACGGCGCTCGTGATCTGCGGCATGGGCATCCGCGATACGTCGGTGGCGCTTTCGCCCAAACAGTACGGGCATATCACGCGCTACGACCTGCTGGCGGTCGCCAATCCCGACGATTTTTCGCAGACGTGCGCGGCATTGGATGAGCGCAGCGCGGCCAATGATTCCAACGTGACCGTGACTTCGACGCTGCCGATTATGACCGACAACGTTACCTTTACATTCGGCGGAAAGAGCGAGACCGTGCAGCTGATCGTGGTGCCCGATGACCGCACGGGTGACTTGGGCGATTACGTGCGCCTGGAGGATGAGTCCAAAGAACTGCTGTCTTTGCGTGACGGAGACGTGTATCTGAGCAAAAGTTCACAGCTGGTGCTGGGGATTCAGCCGGGCGATACGGCTCACGTCCAGGATTCGTCGCTCAATGTTGCCAAGGTCAAAGTCAGCGACATTTCGCTTAACTATCTGGGCAACACGCTTTACATGACGCAGGGCACCTATGAACGTGCGTTCGGTCGAAGCGCGCGTCTTAACGGCATCTTTGCACTGCTCAAGGGTTCGTCGGCCGACCAGATTGCGTTTAGCAAGAAGATTAAGAGCGATGGTTGGCTCACCATCTCGAGCACGGCCGAACATTGGCAGAACTACGAGGCGAACTTTACGATTATCAATTCTGTCGTGGTGCTCGTGACCTTTATGGCAGCGTGCCTATCGTTTGTGGTGGTGTTTACGCTGTCCAACACGAATATCTCCGAGCGCGAGCGCGAGCTGGCGACCATTAAGGTGCTGGGCTTCCGTCGCGGCGAGGTGCACCACTACGTCAACAAGGAGACGTTGATCCTCACGGCGATTGGCGCCGCACTGGGCGTACCGCTAGGCGGCTTGCTGGCCGAGAGTTTTACGTACATCCTGCAGATGCCGTCGCTGTACTTTGACGTTGAGGTCGAGCCGCTAAGCTACGTGCTCGCCGTAGTGCTTTCCTTCGGCTTTACGTTTATCGTCAACCTCGCCACCAACCGAACGCTCAACAAGATCGACATGGTCGGCGCCCTCAAGAGCGCCGAGTAACCTGCCAAAAAGGGACAGGTTTATTTTGGCAGGTTTTATCTGGGCAAACGCCGGACAACCATTAGGTGGTCCGGCGTTTGCCCCGTTTTGCTGGGGATATTTGTCGCTCAGTGCCCTTACTGGCCAATCCAGTGCTGCGCATAGCTCTTAATGTCCTCGGTAAAACCGTCAAGGTCGTCAAGGGTAATCACGCTGTCGATAAGCAAATTGGCTATCTCGCGGTGCATTGTGCTGCGGCGAATGTCGTTTGCAATTACGCCTGAGGACAGCTTGTTTCTATTGAGGCTCTCTTCTAGTGCCCAAAATCTACTGGACGCTTCGCTGTCGCCATTCAGTATCTCAACGTACTGGCCGATGAGCTTTTCCATATAACGTTCTTGCCATTGAGGAAGCATTTTCTTAAACAGCTTCCAGTCGCTTTCGGCTACGTCGCGCATATGTCCTCCGCTCGTCAAACGGGCTTTTCATTTGCCTTCCATTCTATTTGGTTTTCGCTCGCAAGCGTGGATGAGAGGCTCTCTTTAGCCTTCGAGATAGGGCTTGAATGGGTCGTATGCCACAAAATGGGCCTATCTACTATGTTTAATTGGATACCCTCAACCATGCCGGGAAAACAAAAAACAAAACCGACGCTCCTATAAGTTGTCAAGAGGCAGTTTGCGGGAGCGCTCTCTCCAATTCGCACAGGAGCTCGTAATACCTCCTCTCCAGTTTCGTCGACCGCCGTTTCCCCCGTTCCAAGTGCCCGAGTGTGGCTGCGGACAGGCCGAGCTCCGCGGCGGCTTTCTTCTGAGTCACCCGCATCGCCTTGCGCATCTTCGCGAGCTCGGGGCCTTCCGGCGCGGCGCCGTCGGGGTTCGGGTCCATGAGCACGTGGTACACCTCCCGCGCTATGTAGCGCTTCAGGCAGCGGACCGCCTCCCGCCGGGACTTCCCCTCGGAGGTCCGCCTCGCCACGTACCTCCTCGTCCTCTCGTCGTACGCCATGCGCTTGATCGCGATCTCGTAGAGCGCCCAGTTCGCCTGCCGGTTGCCGCCGCGGTTGAGCCTGTGCCGGTCCGTCTTCCCGCTCGACGCGGGGATCGGGGAGGCGCCGCACATCATCGAGAACGCCGCCTCGCCCTTCAGCCTGCCGGGGTTGTCGCCGGCGGCCACGACCAGGGCGGCGGCGGTCGTGGTGCCGCAGCCCTCGACGCCGAGCAGCGCGGGCGCGTTCGCCTCCAGCAGCGCGCGGATGCGCTCGTCGAGGGACTCGACCTGGCTGCGGGCCTCCTTCCAGACCGCCGCGACGGACCGCAGCGAGGCCAGCACGCTCTCCTCGAGCGCGTCGCCCGCCTTCCTCCCGCGCGCGAGCAGCGGCATGAGGTCCTTCGGCCGCTCGCGGCCCCTGAACCGCTCCCTCAGGGCGCTCGGGGCCGTCGTGAGCATCGACTTCGCGCAGGCCACGCAGGACGTGGACGTCGCGACGGCCAGCCTGCGCGCGACGTAGAGCTGGCGCACCGCCTCGACCCAGCCGTCCTGCGACTTCGGCACGGAGCAGCCCTTCCCGGACGCCGCCTTGCGCGCCGCGCGCTCGGCGTCCAGCGGGTCGCTCTTCCCCTCGCCGGGCCTCACCTTGTCCCTCTTGGGCCTGAGCACCTCGACGACGTTGTACCCGAGCTCCACGAGCCTCCTCGTCAGCCCGGCCCCGTACGATGCCGTGCCCTCGACGCCGACGACCATGCAGCTCCCCGGGTCGCCTATCGCCTCCGCCAGCCTGTCGTAGCCCTCGGGGTCGGCCCCGAAGCTCCCGCTCCAGATCTTCCTCCCGAGGCCGTCGAGCAGGCACAGAACATGCACGTCCTTGTGCGTGTCGACGCCCGCGATGACCGTTTCGCCTTCCATTTTCGCTCCCCTCGGTCTGCCGCCTGCTCCGCGCCCGGGTCTCCCAGACATTGCACTGACGGGAGCGCTACAATCCAATTGGCTTGTCCGATTGTCCGCGCTCATGCTCCTATTAGGTCATGGCAGGACTCCGGGACGCGGATGCCGGGGCGAGACAGGTCGGATTTGAGGACGGCCGAAGAGGCGTCAGCAGGTCAGTGGGTCATCGTCCCGGCATTCAGCATCAGGGTAGCGCTGCGACGCGGAAATCGCGCGCCGTTGCCGCGCCCCGCAGTGCCCGCTTCCCCCGAGAACAATTATCAGTGCAGGTAGAAGGCCTGTCGATTTTCGAAAAGGCGGTCATGGTTGGCCCCATCGAGTTAAACGTAGTAGATGGCCCCATTTCGTGGCGGACCATCAAACGAACGCCGATGCTTGTGCTGTAGCCGCTCCGATCATACGTAAGTTGCGGTGGAATAGTTCCTAGATTCAGCCATTTGCGGGCTAAGCAGGAACTATTTCACCGCAACTGAATTTCAGGCCAGGCACCCGCAGCAAGAAGACGAATAACCTCGGCGAGTATGTAAACGCAGGGCCCTCCGACCCCGCCCGACGATTTCGATTGGCGACCTTTGACGGAGTCAAGGGAGGAGCCAAATCGAAATACGTCGGGCGGGGTCGGAGGGCCCGATGGGATGAATTTCGGCTGAGGCTATTCGTCGCCGAAGCTGATGCCCAACGCCTTGGCCTCGCGCACCAGATCGCTCTGGGGGTCGACAAACTTGAGCTTGCCGGCGACCTCCTCGAGCGGCATGTGGCACATCTTGCCGTCGCGCAGGGCGATCATGTAGCCAAACTCGCCGCGCAGGCAGCCAAGCGCGGCTTCGACGCCGCACTGGGTCGCAAAGATGCGGTCCTGAGCATCGGGTTGGCCGCCGCGCTGCGTGTGGCCGGGGATGGCGACGCGGGTCTCGCGACCGGTCTTGGCCTCGATCTCCTTGGCGATGTCGTACACGATTGACGGGCTCGTGCGCTCGGCGAGCTTCTTCTTGTACTCCTTCTTGGACAGCGCCGCGTCCTCCTTGGAGATAGCGCCCTCGGCGACGGCCACGATGGTAAAGCGGCTGCCGGTCTCCATGCGATGCTCGATGGTCTTGATGACGTTATCCATGTCGTAGGGGATCTCGGGAATCAAGATGACATCCGCGCCGCCCGCGACGCCGGCGTACAGCGGGATCCAGCCAACCTTGTGGCCCATGATCTCGATAACGAATACGCGCCCATGGCTCGAAGCGGTGGTGTGAATGTCGTCGATGCATTTGGTGGCGACGTCGATGGCGCTCGTAAAGCCAAACGTCATCTCGGTGCCCCAGGTGTCGTTATCGATGGTCTTGGGCAGAGCGATAACGTTGAGGCCCTCTTCGCGCAGGCGGTTGGCGGTCTTGGTGGAGCCGTTGCCGCCCAGCATAAACAGGCAGTCGAGCTGCAGCTTGTGATAGGTGTGGACCATCGCCGGCACCTTCTCGACGCCGTCGGCCTCGGGAGTGTCCAGACGCTTGAACGGCGTGCGGCTCGTGCCAAGGATGGTGCCGCCGCGGGTGAGGATGCCGCTAAAATCGGCGGGCGTCATGACGCGGAACCTGCTGTAGATAAGGCCTTGGTAGCCGTCCTCAAAACCGTAGATCTCGATAGGTTCTTCGCTATTGGTCATGAGCGTTTTGACGATGCCGCGCATGG
Source organism: Collinsella sp. (assembly GCA_047247485.1). GTDB lineage: Bacteria > Actinomycetota > Coriobacteriia > Coriobacteriales > Coriobacteriaceae > Collinsella. The sequence goes on from JBKTTM010000006.1 coordinate 227,043, forward strand.
TGGCGTTGAGCGCTTGGCAGTCGCCGCCACTAGTAAGAAGACCAATCCTAAGCATGATGAATCCTTCCGGGCAAGTTATAACATGCGCATAAGTTTACCCCCGCACACTGTTGATGCGGAGGTAAAACGTGTTAGCTCAGATGTATAGAAATGTAAGTAACGTCAGGCGAGCGTAAGGTCGATGGGCCTGGCTCCTTAAAGCGCGAAGGCGTCGACGTCGCCCCAGTGACGGCGCAGCGTGATGGCAGCAGCGGGCTCGGTATTGTCAAAGACGACCGACCATTGCGTGTTGCTGGTGTTGTCTTCCGGATTGGGCTCTTGCGCCGCAGCGCGTAGGGCTTTCCAAGCGACTGCCTCGTCTTGGGCGCCGGCATGGGCGTCGAGGACATCGGCGATGGCGACGGCGCGCTCTTTACCATGGCCCAGCTCGCCATTCTTTTGGTTGGGCAGCACTTCGTCACCATAGCAGGCGTAGAAGTTCGTAACCTGGCGTACGGGAGTCGCTTTGAAAGCGCGGTCCGGATCGTGCGGATCCCACTCTACTACGCGCGCGTCACCGGCGGCGTCGTTGATAAAGAAGTGATAATCGCGTCCGGCCATGGCGTGCATGTCGTAGGCGGAAAGCAGGTCTACGGCCTCCTGCGTGGTAGCCGCGCGGTCGAGCACAAGGCGGATGGCGAGCGAAGTGTTGATGACGGGGCGTTGCGTGTCCTGGTCACAGGGCTTGGAATCCAGGGTGAGTACGGCAATGGACACGCCGCATTCGTTAACACCGTCGAGCTGGGCAAACGGGCCCATGAGTGCGGCGGCACGTCTGGCGACGGAGTCAAGCGGAGTGTTATCGCCCAGGTTGTTAAGGGCGGCAAACCCGATGGAGGCATGGCCGCCACGTGGGTGATTGCGCACCAGCAGCGCCGAGGTGTCGTCCTTAAAGTCGTAATTGCGACCGGTGCGCACGCGGCCTTCGGCATCTACGGCGACAAAAGCGCTGCAGGCAAACTGCGGCGCTTGGACATGTGCCGGCACACCGGGCAGCACCTGCGCCACTATGGCATCGATGTAGGCCTGGTCGTCGCGCACGCCAGCGGCGATGATGCGGTCGAGGTCGTAGTCGTAAGCGATGTCGATTGCGTACAGGTCATAGCCATCCGCGTAGCCGGTCAAGCGTTTGAGCGACGCGACGGACTTGATTTGCTTGCGGTAAACGATGCCAGCGGCAGCGGCAAGGCCGACGGCGGTTCCTGCAACACCGCAGGCGATGGCAATGTTACGTGGCTTCATGACGGCTCCTCTCGTCCTGTTAGCGCAATTGTCGCAAAAGGAGCGCGGGCATGATGGCTCAACTTGGTGAGCGGCGCGGAATTAAGCACGGAATGAAGAGTGCGGCGCTGGCGTGGCGGGGTATGCTGGAGGGGACCATCAACCCAGCGAAAGGGGAGAGCATGACGGATCAGGAAACGCCCGAGCGCGTGCACGTGACGGCTGACGATATCGAGGCCGCCAACGACCTTGTCGACTTTATCGAGGCATGCCCCAGCATGTTCCATACGGCGGCGACCATTATGGCCGAGCTCGACGAGGCGGGCTTTACCTACCTGCCCGAGAACGCGGCATGGGATATCGAGCCGGGCGGTCGTTACTACACGCAGCGCAATACCTCGAGCGTTGTTGCCTTTAAAGTGGGCGAGGACCTGGCCGCGACGTGGGGCGAGGACGGCGTTGCCGGTGACTATCATTTTCAGCTCACGGCGTCGCATAGCGATTCGCCGACGTTTAAGGTCAAGGCCGTGCCCGAGCTCGATGGCGCGGGCGAGACGCTGCGTCTGAACACCGAGGCCTACGGCGGCATGATCGACTACACCTGGTTCGACCGTCCGCTGGCACTCGCGGGCCGCGTACTGGTACGCGAGGGCGACCGTATCGAGAGCCGCCTGCTCGCTACAGAGCGCGAGGTCGCCATTATCCCGAGTCTCGCCATCCACATGAACCGCGGCGTTAACGAGGGCTTTGCTCCCAACCGAGCCGTTGACCTGTGTCCGCTCATCAGCGCCGGCGAGCTTAAGCAGGGTGACTTCGATGCCCTGATCGCCGAAGAGCTGGATGTTGAGCCCGAGCAGATCCTGGGTCGCGACCTGTTCCTGGTCAATCGTCAGGATGCACGCATCTGGGGCTGGGCCGACGAGTTTATCTCGACGCCCAAGCTCGACGACCTGGCCTGCGCCTACACCTCGCTACAGGCATTTTTGGGTTCCGAGAACGCGCACGATGTCTCGCTCTTCTGCTGCTTTGATAACGAGGAGGTTGGCTCCGAGACCAAGCAGGGCGCCATGTCGACCTTCTTGGCCGACGCGCTGCGCCGCATCAACGGATCGCTGGGCTTTGACGACGAGTCGTACCATCGCGCCCTTGCCGCCTCGATGCTCGTGAGCTGCGACAACGCGCATGCCGTGCATCCCAACCATGCCGAGAAGTGCGATGCGCGCAACCAGGTTGTGCTCAACGGCGGCGTCGTCATCAAGGAAGCTGCCAACCAGCACTACTGCACCGATGCCTTTAGCCGCGCGGTGTTCCAGGCCATCTGCGATGACGCCGACGTGCCCACGCAGGCCTTCGCCAACAAGAGCGATATGGCGGGCGGCTCCACGCTCGGCAACCTGTCGAACATGCAGGCGAGCATGCACGCCGTGGACGTGGGCCTGCCGCAGCTGGCCATGCACTCAAGCTACGAGACCGGCGGCGTACGCGACGTGATGTACGCCATCCGCGCCCTCACCGCCTTCTACGAGCGCGACCTCCATATCAACGGCGCCGAAAGCGTGGAACTCTAAAACCTGCCAAAAAGGGATGTTAATTTTGGCAGGTTTTATCTGGGCAAATGCCGCAACGCCAACGGCTGGACAGAATTGTTATAACACCGCAGGTTGAGCAAACGTCAGCGAGCGATGTCCAGAGCGAACAAGTTGGCATGAAAAAGGCAAGGCATAGACCTTCTGGTCATGCCTCGCCTTTTGAATGACAAATTGTCGCTCTGGGCGGCGCGCAGCGTCGACCGGTCCGCCGTTCGTTAGAACGGCGGAACCCTAATGTTCAATCCAACAGCGCAGGGTCTCGCCGGCTTGCAGGTGACGCAGGTTTTCCGCGGCAATGTCGACCACATTGTTGAGCGTAGCCTCCAAGTGGAACCAGCCCGAGATATGCGGCGTAATGAGCATGTTAGGCGCATCCCACAGGGGGCTTGTCTCAGGCAGCGGCTCGGGGTCGGTGACGTCGACCGCGGCGCCGGCGAGATGTCCCGACTCCAGAGCGGCAACTAAATCGTCGGCAACCGCAAGATCGCCGCGGCCGCCGTTGGCAAAGAAGGCACCCGGCCTCATCGCGGCGAAGAACTCGGCGTTCGCCAGGCCGCGGGTCTCGGGCGTGCTGGGCATAAAGGATGCGACGACGTCCGCCTCGGCCAGGCGCTCAGGCAGGGCATCCATGCCGTCCATGTCCTCAAACACAATGGGGTAGACGAGCGGATGGCGCTTGATGCCGCGGACGTGCGCACCCATACTGCGGCAGAGCGTGGCAAAGTGGCCGCCGATATCGCCCGCGCCCAGCACCAGCACGTTGGCGTTATTGAGCGAGGTAACCGGGCCCAAATCCTCCCAGCGATGCTCGCGCTGCAAGTCCTGGTAGCCGGGCAGGCGCTTCATCATGGAAAGGACCATGGCAAACATGTGCTCGCTTACGGCCTGGCCGTAGGCGCCCACCGAGCAAGACAATTTGGCGTCGACCGGCACGGTGCCGGCGGCCAAGTAATCGTCATAGCCAGCGGTCTGCAATTGCAACAGCTGGAGATGTTCGCATGCCGTGAGCATGTCAGGGTCGATGTTGCCCAAGATCACGTCGGCATCGGCGACCTGCTCGCGCGTGGCGGCGTCGGAGCTCGTGTAGATAAAGTCCTCGCCCGGAGCGCTCGACTCAAGAATTGCGCGATGGCGGTCATTGACGGGCAGCAAAACCAGGATGTTCACAAGCAGTCCTCTCCGCTCGACCTGCCAAAAGGGGACAGGTTTATTTTGGCAGGTTTTATCAGGCAAAACGTTCAAATAAAAACGCCGGATGCAAGACGAGCGTGCCCGTCAGCATCCGGCGCATTCACGGCTACCAGCTCAGCAGCTCGTAGCCGTCCTCGGTCACCACGAGCTGTACCTCGCACTGGGCCGAATCGCTGCCGTCCTTGGTGCGCACGCACCAGCCGTCACCCTTGCTAATCTTGATGTCGGGCGATCCGGCATTGACCATGGGCTCGATGGTAAAGACCATGCCCGGAGCCATGATGGTGTCCACATCGGGTGCCTCGGTGGTAAAGCCCACAAACGGGTCCTCGTGGAACTCCTTACCGATGCCGTGTCCGCCGTACTCGCGCACCACGCTAAAGCCGGCGTCCTCGACCGTCTTTTGTACGGCCTCGGCCATAACGGACAGCGGCAGCCATGGCTTGACGGCTGCCAGACCCGCCTCCACGCTGGCGCGGGTGACGTCGACCAGGCGCTGGCGCTCGGCCGAGACCTCGCCGATGCAGAACATGCGGCTCGAGTCGCTAAAGTAGCCGTCTAGGATCGTGGAGCAGTCCACGTTGATGATGTCGCCCTCGTGCAGCACGTCCGTATCGCAGGGGATGCCGTGGCAGACCACGTCATTGATCGAGGTGCACACGCTCTTGGGGTAGCCCTCGTAGTTGAGGTCGGCCGGCGTGCCACCGTGCTCGACGGTGTAGTCGTAGATCATCTGGTCGATCTGGTTGGTGGTCATGCCCGCGGCGATGTGCTCGCCTACGTAGTCGAGCACGCCCACGTTGATGGCAGCGGAGCGCTTGATGCCCTCGATGTCGGCGGGCGTCTTGTAGAGCGTGCGGGGCAGGACCTCCCAGCCCTCTTCCCACAAGCGCTCGAGGCGCTCATCAAAAGCGCTATGGCATTTCTTGTATTTCTTGCCGCTGCCGCACCAGCAAGCGTCGTTGCGGCCAGGCACGGGTCCTTTGTCATACATGGCTAACTTCCTTTCATTCGCAGCTAGTATAGCCCACCCACGCGTCCATAAAAGTTGCGGTGATATAGTTCCGATTTAAGCGGTTTAACAGCACAAATAGGAACTATATCACCGCAACTGATGGAGCGGGATGGCGGGTGCTAGCTGCTGCGTGGTTTTGCTAGTAGCTCACCTGGCAGGGAATGCCGAGGGCTTGGACGCGCGCGGCAATGGCGTCGAGCACCTCGGGCGCTGCTTTGGCAAGGCCGGCGACCGGTGTCTCGCGCGCCACCGTGTAGATGGTCGCCTCCTGCGGGCGAATGCGCTCGAGCGCCGCGAGCCAAGGGCCGACGTACTCCTCGCCGGTGTTGTCGATGAGCTTGCCCTGATACTCGCCGGTCAAAAAGATCGTCTGGATAATGACATGACCGTCAAAGCTTGCGAACTTCTCAATCTGGTGCTCCACATCGTAGGGGCCAAAGGGCTGGTCGAGCAGCTGGATAAATGCCGGGTCGACCGTATCGAGCTTGAGGATGTTGTCGTCGACCATCATGAGCGCATCGTGTACCTGGGGACGGTCGGCGCGCGTGCCGTTGGAGAGCACGGCGATCTTGGAGTTTGGGGCAAGCTCGTCGCGCAGCGCGACGGCGCCGGCGATGGCCTGCGGAAACTCCGGTGCGGCGGTGGGCTCGCCGTTGCCGGCAAACGTGATTACATCGGGGAGCTCGCCCTCGGCTGCCATCTCGCGCAGCTTTGCCTCGAGCGCGTCGAGTACCACGGCAGCTGTGTTGTACGGCTCGTGGCAGGGGCGCTCGGCGTTGAGACCGTTCTCGCAGTAGATGCAGTCGAACGTGCAGATTTTGCCGCTGGCCGGCATCATGTTGACGCCGAGCGAGAGACCAAGGCGACGGCTACGAACGGGCCCAAAGATGGGGCTGGCATTCAAAAACGTAGACATAGGCATATGCTCCTCAAGACAATTAACCTTAAGCATAGCATTGGCTCCAACGTATGGTCCGGGCTTGTGCTTTGCAGGTTTCGTTTTTTAACTCTGCCTTCGATGCCGCGTCATGAAAGGTATCGGGTCGGGTACAGTTAATCTGTTAACAAGGCGTAAGGAAATGCGGGTCCATCCAACCGTACCGATGTACAACTGGATGGGCGTTGATGATGGGGGCACAACATGGATTTTACGGTCGAGAATGCGGGCGCCACGATCGCCTGCCGCGAGTATGCCGGCCCGGTTGTATCGTCCGATACACCCGCCTTGGTGTGCGTGCACGGCGCCTGCGTCGACGGTGTCTTTTTTGACGCCATCGCCCGCGAGCTCGCCTGTGACTGTCGCGTCATTGCCTACGACCGCCGCGGTTGCGGCGAGAGCGGCGACGCTGCAGACGGACGCTACGACCTCGCCGCCCAGGCCGCCGACCTGCAGGCCGTTATCGAGCATATTGGCGCTCCGGCAAACGTGCTCGCGCACAGTGCCGGTACGTTGGTGGCCCTGGAGCTTCTCCGTGCAAACCCCGACATAATCTCGCGTGCGATTCTGCATGAACCCGCCGTGACGGATGAGGGCGCCGGCCTGGGCGCGGCCCCGGTTTTGCTCGAGATGATCGCCGCGGGAAAGGTCTCCAGGGCATTACGGGCCTTCCTGGGCGCCATCGGCGATTCGGATCCTGAGGCCCCCAAGTTAACCGAGGCAGAGGCCAAGCACGCCCTGCGCAACGGCCGCAGTTTCATGGCGAACGAATACGGGATTACTATGACCTGCATTCCCGATTGGGATAGTGTTCGTGCGTCAAAAACGGTGGCCGCCGTGCTCCTGGGTGAGCTCTCGATTGGTACGCCCCGCGAGGCGGGAACGAGGATAGCGGCTGAGCTTTTGGACTGTCCACTCGTAATGGTTCCCGGCGCGCACAACGGCCTGCGCGATCGCCCGGCAGCGGCTGCTCAGACTGTCCGTGGTATCCTGGGGCTCTAACACCAGCAATAGCCAAAACAGGCTTCACCCGCAAACGTTTCGGCTGTGTTAACAAATGTGCTCAAAACCTTACGTTTGCGGCTCCAATTGCGCCGTCTGCCAACTCATAAAAATGTAACGGCATTCACGTGCTTACCTGCATCGGCAAGGTGTTACCCTTATAACATTTGGAACCCACCGCTACTATGCGAAGCTATCGAAAGGGCCCCATATGCTCAATAATCACGAGGCCAATCTAACCGACGAGGAGGCTGCCGCCGAGGTCGCCCGCGTCGCGAAGACCTACCCCGTGGTGCGTTTGCTGTCGGCCGATCAGATTAAGAGCGAGCCTAACTGCTTGCTCGCCGGCGATCGCTGCCCTTGTCTGCGTCAGTCGAGTCTTGAGGCCTTGGCAGATTCGGGTGAGGTGTCGGAGCAACTGCTCAACGATGGTGTTGAGTACCGTGCCCGTCTGCGCCCTCTAAAGGTCGAGGGCGAGCCTCACGTCTTGCTGATGGTGCGTCCGATTGATGAGCAAGAGGCCACAGAAGAGGACCTTGTCTACACCGACGTGCTGACGGGCGTGCGCAATCGCCGATATTACGAGGAAAAGCTCCGTGGCGCCCGCGTGAATGCCGGCGTTGCGATGATTGACCTTGATGATTTTAGGGCCTTCAACGATACGTGTGGCCGTCATGCCGGCGACCTTGCGCTCGGTGCTGTGGCGACAGCCATACGCAGCGGTATTCGTTCGACTGACGAGCTTGTGCGCTATGGCTGCGACAAGTTTGTGGCCGTCATGCCCGATATTCCCTCCGATGACTTCGCCCGTCGCCTGCGTCAGGTATCCGATGCCGTTCATTCCACGATTATTCCGGGCCATGAGTACGTGAGCTTGACGGCATGTGTTGGTGGCGTTCGCATTCATGGCGAGACGGTCGATGAGGGCGTTGACCGCGCTGTCCAGTTATTGAGCCGCGCTAAGGCAAAAGCCGGTACGGTCGTGACCGACGCCGATTCCATCGGGGCCTTCCAAAGCGAAAAGCCTTTGGTGCTTATTGTCGATGACTCCGAGATGAACCGAGCCATTCTCAGCGAGATGCTCAAGGACGAGTATTGCATCCTCGAGGCCGACCACGGTCGTGCGGCGCTCGACATGGTCGACCGCTATGGCGATGAGTTGTCGCTCGTGCTGCTGGATATTGTCATGCCGGGCGTAAGCGGCTTTGAGGTGCTGGCCGATCTGTCGCGCCGATCGGTTAGTGACAATCTGCCCGTCATCATGATTTCGAGCGAAGATTCCGATGATATGGTTCTGCGCGCGTACGAGCTGGGCGCCTCGGACTATATCAACCGCCCGTTTGACTCCCGTGTCGTGCGCCGCCGTGTAAGCAACACCATCCGCCTATACGCCAAGCAGCGCCGCCTGACGAACCTGCTGTCCCAGCAGTACAACGAGCGCGTCAAGAACAGTCGCATGCTCATCGACATCATGGCCGGCGTCATGGAGCTTCGCAACGGCGAGAGCGGCAGGCACGTTACGAACATCGAGAAGCTGACCGAGCTGCTGCTTGGCTGTCTGGTCCAGCGTAGCGGCACGATCTCCCTCGACAATGAGGAACGCTCCACGATCGCCCTGGCTTCGGCGCTGCACGATATCGGCAAGATGTCGATTGACGATGCGATTCTCAACAAGCCCGGACGCCTTACGCCCGAGGAGTTCGAGATTATGAAGACGCATACCACGATCGGCGCCGACATGCTGCGTGAGCTGGGTAGCCATCACGCCGGCAATGCGCTTATGGAATATGCGTACCAGATTGCGCGTTGGCACCACGAGCGCTGGGACGGCAAGGGTTATCCCGATGGCCTTAAGGGCGACGAAATTCCCGTTGCCGCACAGGTGGTTTCGGTGGCCGACGTGTACGATGCCCTGACGAGCGTGCGCGTGTACAAGGACGCTATCCCGCACGAGGAAGCGATCAAGATGATTCTGGACGGTAAGTGCGGCACCTTTAACCCGTTGCTGCTCGACTGTTTGCTCGAGGTGCAAGACCAAATTGCCGAGACGTTGGCACGCCCCGCCGATGTCGTCGCGTTTCCTACGATTTAGTTTGACCAAAGGAGTTTTTAATCCATGATTTCCATGCGTGAGGCGTATGAGAAGATTGGCGCCAATTATGATGACGCGTGTGCTCGGCTGATGGGCGGGGAAATGCTTGCCCGCTTTGCCCTCAAGTTTTTAGATGACGAGAGCATGGACAAGTTGGAGGCTGCCATGGCGGCAGGAGACGCCGAGGAAGCGTTTATGGCAGCGCACACGCTCAAGGGCGTGAGCCAGAACCTGGGATTCGATAATCTGTACGAGCCGGCGGTCGTGGTAACCGAGGCGCTGCGCGGCGCCGATGCTGTTGACGGCGCTCGCGAGGGAATGCATGCGTTGCAGCAGCAATATGCGGCTACGATGTCGGCCCTGCGCGAGGCGGCCGAATAAGAGCTTGCGGGCCTTGGGCTGCGTGCAGGCAGCATATAGGTAAAATGGTGCCCCGTCGGACCATGTGGCCGGCGGGGCACCCTTATTTGTTGTGGGGTTCGCGAGCTAGCGCGCCTGCTTAACCTTTGCCGCCGCCTCGACAAACGACTTCCACAGGTTAAAGTCGGTCTCGAGCGTCTTCCACGTGTACTCAGGATGCCATTGCACGCCCAGGCAGAATGGCTGGCCTTCGACCTCGATGCACTCGGGAACGCCGTCGGTTGCCTTGGCGACCAAGCGCGTGCTTTTACCCAGACGGTCGACGCAGCAGTGATGTGCCGAGTTGGTCTGGATCAGCCTGTGCCCGCCAACCGCGCGCTCCAGCAGCGAGCCCGGCACGACCTCGACGGGGTGCACGGGATCGTTGAGCACGTGGGTATGGCGCCACTGCGTGCGGCCCTCGCGCGCACCCAGGCTCGGCACGTCCATGCACAGGGTGCCGCCGGTGGCGACGTTGAGCAGCTGCGTGCCGCGGCAGGTGGTAAAGAGCGGCTTTTTGGCGCGGAGCACCTCGCCGACCAGCTTAAACTCAAAGCTATCGCGGATCTCGCAGCAGAGGGTGGGGTCGTAGGGTCGATCATCGCCCCAACGTTTGGGATTGACATCGGGGCCGCCGGGAATGGCGATGCCGTCGGCGATATCGACGTAATGACGGATAACCTCAATATCTTCGGTAATGGACATCTGCAGCGGCAGGCCGCCGGCGGCAAGGATGGCATCGACAAAGACGCTCGCGATCTCCTCGTTGGGGGAGAGCGTCTCGCTCAAAAACGGCTTCGCCTCTTCCCAGCGCGGCGCCACCAGGATGAGCGGACGGTCGGCGGGGGCGACGTCGACATGCGGGGTGTAGGACGATGAAGTGCGAGTTCCGATCATAGGTGTAGCCTTCGAGTTTGGATGGTCAGGGCGAACGAAGATGGCAATTGGGTTAGTGGCCCTTAATGGAGTTGAGGAAGTCCTGAGCGCGCTTGGTCTGGGGGTGGTCGAAGAACTCGTCGGGTGTGCCGGTTTCCACGATCTGGCCGTCGGCCATAAACACGACGCGGTCGGCCACGCGGCGGGCGAAGTTCATCTCGTGCGTGATGACGATCATCGTCATGCCCTGCTGGGCCAGACGGACCATGACCTCGAGCACCTCGTTGATCATTTCGGGGTCAAGGGCGCTCGTGGGCTCGTCAAAAAGCATGGCCTTGGGTTGCATGGCAAGCGAACGTGCGATGGCTACACGCTGTTGCTGGCCGCCCGAGAGCTGTGCGGGCACCTTATCGGCCTGCTCGGCAACGCCCACGCGGCCCAGCAGGTCCATGGCGCGCTCACGAGCTTCCTCCTTGGAGACGCCCAGCACATCGACCGGTCCCAGCATGACGTTCTGCAGTACGGTCATATGTGCAAACAGGTTGAACTGCTGAAATACCATGCCCAGCTCGGCACGCATGCGGGCAAGATCCTTGCCTTCCTGCGGCAGGGGCTCACCCTCGATGAGGATCTCGCCCGAGTCGATGGTTTCCAGGCGGTTGATGGTGCGGCACATGGTCGACTTGCCCGAGCCCGAGGGACCGATCACAACGACGACCTCGCCGCGGTCGACCGAGAGATTGATGTCGTTGAGGACGTGTAGATCGCCATAGTGCTTATCGACGTGCCTGAGCTCGATCAGCGGCTGATTGCCGGTGGAAGAGGTGCTCTGTGCCATGGTGCTCGGCTCCTTATGACTCGAAATGGTAAAGCGTTAGCGGATGATGGTCGCGCCGGTCTTGTGCGAAACGCAGACAGCGGCCTTGTTAATCGCGACGTTGATGAGGATGTAGATGACCGCGATCACCAGGTAGACCGATACGAGGGCGTCGTAGTTGGTAATGAGCACGCGGGCATTTTGCATGAGGTCGGGGTAGCTCACCACGTAGGCGACGGTGGTGTCTTTGACCACGACCACAAGCTGCGAAATCAAGGACGGAATGATAAACCGAATAGCCTGCGGCAACACGATTTTAAAGGTGATTTTGGCCTTGGAGAGACCGAGCGCCTGGGCTGCCTCGACCTGACCGCGCGGCACGGCATTGACGCCGGCGCGGAAAATCTCGGCAAGTACGCCGGCTGCGGCGAGCGCGACGGGGAGCGTGAGCATCCAAAACGACGGCAGCGCGATTTTGTACTGGGGCAGCACCAAAAAGAAGAAATAGATGAACAGCAGGCTCGGTACGCCGCGGAAGAAATCGGTGAGCACGCGGCAGACCAACTGCAGCGGCTTAATGTCGCTGGTGCGGCCGAGCATAAGGGCTAAGCCCAGTACCAGCGCGATGGCGCCAGCGGTGAGTGCGACTTTAACGGTGCCCTCAAAGCCGGCAAGCAGGAACTTCCAGGTGGTGAGGTGCGTAAAGAAATACCAATAGTGGACCGAAAGCTGACCGGTCACATAAAAGCGCTGCAGTACCAGGACGGCGAGTGCGGCCACGGCAACAAGCGAGATGGCGGTGCCGATGCGAATCTTGGCGCGCATCTTGGGGCCGGGAGCCTCGTAGAGCGCATCGCGCATGGTAAGCGCAGGGGAGGAGTGCTTGCTCATCGGAGGATCCTCACCTTCCTATCGATGTAGTTGCCAATGTGGCTCACCACAAAGGCCGTGCCCAGGTAGCCGAGCGCCGAGATAAAGAACGCGGCGACGCCGCCGAGCGAGCGCGTGTTGATGTAGCTCACCACGCCGGTGAGCTCCTGCGGCTTAAGCGGCACCTGGCTGCCGAGCGCGGTGGTGAGCATGACGGCGATAAAGAGGTTGGTCATGGGCAGCACGCTCGAGCGCAGTGCCTGCGGAATCACGATCTTGGCGAGGATACGGCTAAAGCTCATGCCCAGCGAGCGGGCGGCTTCCACCTGGCCGACGCCGACGGTGTTGATGCCGCTCATAAAGTTCTCGGAGCCAAAGGCCGAGCCCAAAAGGACCGTGGCGACGATAACGCAGGTGCGGTAGGGCAGGACGACCTTGAGCGGCGGCAGCGCATAGACGACGATGATGAGCAGCGCGATGCCGGGGATGTTACGGAAGACCTGGACATATAGGTCGCCAAAGACGCGCAGCGGCTTGAGCGGCGACACGCGCATCACGGTGACGGCGACGGCCAGCACCATGGCGATGGCAAACGACTCAAGCGTCATGCCCCAGGTTGCTAGCAGCGCGTCGATATAGTTCTGGCCATAGAGCGACCAGAGCTCGAAGAGACTCATGCGGACCTCCCGCCGATAAGGAAAGGGGCTCCCGTGTGTACGGAAGCCCCGACAACTCTGTGAGGAAACAGTTTAGCGCAATAAAGCGCATCGTGCGTTTCCGTATGGTTTCGTTGCGGCCGTTACCAGGCTCGTTGCCTAGGCGCCGATCTCGGGCAGCTCGGGAACATTGGTGTCGCCCGTGCGGTCGCCGATGCAGATCTGCCACAGTTCGGTCCAGGTGCCGTCGTCCTCGATCTTCTTAAGGAAGTCGTTGACAAAGGCGACACCGTCGGAATCGAGCGGCAGGCCGATGCCATAGGGCTCCTTGCTGCCGAAGGGCTTGCCGGCGATCTTATACTTACCGGGCTCGCGGACCAGGGCGCTCTGCTGCATATTGTTATCGATGACATAGGCGTCAACGCGACCCTGCTGGAGTGCCTGACGGGCTTCCTCGTCGGTCTTGAACTCCTGCTGGCTGGCCTTGGGAGCGAACTCCTCCAGGATGGCGGGGCCGTTGGAGCCGGACTGGACGGCGACGTTCTTGTCGGCCAGGTCGTCGACGCTCTTAATGTCGTCGTTATCGGCGAGCACCAGGATGGCCTGCTGGGTGTAGTAGTAGGGACCGGCAAAGGAGACAAGCTTCTTGCGCTCGTCGGTGATGGTGTAGGTGGCAAAGACGGCGTCGACCTGGCCATTTTGCAGGACGGACTCGCGCGTGTCCGAGGTCACCTGGGTGATCTCGACCTTGTTCTCGCCCAGAATGTAGTTGGACAGGAGCTGTGCGATACCGGCATCGAAGCCGCGGGTCTGACCGTCTTTCTCGTTGAGGAGGGAGAAAAGCGTAGAGGTCTGAACGCCGCCGATCTTAAAGACGCCGGCGTCCTTGACGGCCGTGGCCCAGGTGCTGGCGGCGATGGCATCGTCGTCGGCTTTGGGGCCGTTGTCGACGAGCTTGTCGAATGCCTTAGCGTCGAGCGTGGTGGAAACTTCGGTATCCTCGGAGCTCTTGGAAGAGCCGGCGGCGGAACCCTTGTCGGCCTCGGCGCTGGTGTCGGAGCAGCCGGCAAGACCAAGGCCGGCGACGGTTGCGAAGGTGGCGGCAACGAAGCCGCGGCGGTCGAGAACGACCTGCTGGGAGAGGTTCTTGCTCATAGGAGAACACCTTTCTCAATAAAATCCCTAGTGGTTGAGTAGAGTTATACCCCATCCCGCTCAAATGGGTCAACACGAAATAACTCAGAAACATACTTGTCTTATAGGTTATTCTACCTACCAAAAAGGGACAGGTCTTTTTTTGGTAGGTTTTATCTGGGAAACGTCGGTTATTGCTGCTGAGACGGCGTTTCGCGGACGGGGTGGTCGCTCGCGGCGGTCGCTATAATGGCGGCAGCGCGACGCATATATAAGTATGGAGATCGCGTATGAACGGCTATTCGTTTTTCGCGCCGACCGTGACCTAAAACCACCAAAAAAGGGGACAGGCACCTTTGTGGTGGTTTGGGCTGGTACGGCGGCCGGTCTCGTTGTTTTGTCTCAATCTGTAACATCTAGACGAGGAAATGGGTTCTTACTGTTACAGATCGAGATCTTATCCTTAGGGGGATTCGAATGTCTCAATCTGTAACAGTTAGACGGGAATTCGGGCCCTAGATGTTACAGATTGAGATAATCGCGTCGCGAAAATAAAAACCTCCGCAGGGATGCTTCCCTTGCGGAGGTTTTCTTACTCGTTGAGTAGTCTCACGGCTTCGGCGGCCATGTTCTCGACCGTCATGCCATTCTGCGCGAGCAGTTCGTTGGGGTCGTAGCGGTCGGGGAAGCCCTTGGCGATGCCGAAGGTGCGCGTGCGCAACTGCGTGCATGCCAGATAACATGCCACGCGCTCGCCCCAGCCGCCGTCCAAGATGCCGTCCTCGAGGGTGACGACGACGCGATGCTCGGCGGCAAGGCTGTCGAGGAACTCGCGGTCAAGCTCGGCTGCGAAGCGCGGATTGACGAGCGTGGCCTCGATACCGTACTCGGCAGCCAAGCGGTTTGCCACGCGCTCGCCCAGCTCAAAGAAATCGCCGAGCGCGAGCACGGCAACGTCGTGACCCTGACGCACCACGTTGTAGCGAACGGCGCTGTAGTCGGTGTCCTCAGCGGGCGCCAAATCGGGGCGGCTTACCAGGCCGATGCCCGGTACACGGATCGCCACGGGATGCTCGCGATGGTCGAGCGACCAGCTCAGCATGGACAGGTATTCCTCCATGCAGGCCGGCGCTAGGTAGTGCATGTTGGGAAGACCGCCCAGCATGGAAATATCAAAGAACGAGAGGTGCGTCTCGGACGTGGTGCCAAAGATTGACGCACCAAACACCAGGATGGTTGCAGGGGCGTCGTTGAGGCACAGGTCGTGCCACAGCTCGTCGTAGGCGCGCTGCAAAAACGTGCCGTACACACCAAAGACTGGTTTGGCGCCCGAGCGCGCAAGCGCGGTGGCAAAGGTCACGGCGTGCTCCTCGGCAATGCCCACGTCGACAAACTGCTTGCCGGCGGCAGCGCGAAGCTCGGGTGTAAAGCCCATGATGTAGGGCGTGGCGGCCGTGATGCCCACGACCTGCGGATCGCGCTCGATGGCGGCGCTGAGCGCCTCGCCCGTAATGTCGGCATAGGTGCGCGGCGCAGGCTCGCTCGGATGGCCCGGGCAGAGCTTGCGGCCGGTCGCCATGTCAAAGGGGCCTACGTGATGCCAGCGCTCGGGGTCGTTTTGGGCTGGCTCAAAGCCCTTGCCCTTGGCAGTGGAGACGTGCAGCACGATGGGGTGGTCGATGTCGCGCAGCTCCTGCAGCGCGTCGACGAGGGCCAACACATCGTTACCGGCGTCCAGATAGCGGTAGTCGAGCCCCATCGCGCGGAAAATGTTGCGCTCACAGGTACCGTTGCTGGCGCGCAGCTCGGCCAGATTGCGATAGAGGCCACCGTGGTTTTCGGCAATGGACTGGTCGTTATCGTTGACGATGATGATCAGGTTGCTGTCGAGCTCGGCGGCATTGTTAAAGCCCTCAAACGCCAGGCCGCCCGAAAGCGAACCGTCGCCAATAACGGTAATGACGTTATACGTGTCACCCGCCAGGTCGCGCGCGTGGGCAAGGCCGCAGCCCAAGCTCACCGAGGTCGAGGTATGCCCCATGGCAAACAGGTCGTGCTCGGACTCGTCGGGATTGGCAAAGCCAGAAGCCTCACCATAACGCTCCGGATCGATATAGGTGTACGCGCGCCCAGTCAGCGCCTTGTGGGCGTAGGTCTGGTGCGACACGTCAAAGACAATTTTGTCGGTGGGGGAGTTAAACACGCGATGGAGCGCGACCGTGAGCTCAACGACGCCCAGGTTGGGGGCAACGTGTCCGCCGACAGCGGCGGAGCTTTCGAGGATGGCGTGGCGAATCTCGTCGCAGAGCTGCGGGAGCTCGGCGCGATTAAGAGCCTTGACGTCCTCGGGCGTTGTCGTTTGCGTAAGCAACATCGTTGTGGGTTACTCCATGCGAATCGAGCGCCGGCGCTCCCTCGGCCGGCACAATTGCACAAAACAGTCTCGCACATTTTGGCGTTTGATATGTGACGGCGGCGCGGTAATTCGCCAACTGGCGGGGCAAAACGTTTTGTCCGATGCCATACTAGTAAATTCGATGATGATTTTATTCAATGCGTGCAGTCCGTGGTTTGCCGCCGTGAGCCGCTGGAAGGAGGCAGCATGTCCAGTGCCGTTCGTGCCGAGAAAATCGCGCGCGAGGTCGACGATGCCGCCCGCCAGCTGGCCCAGGCAGGCCGCTTGGACCTGACGCACGAGTTTATCCAGCATGGTGACGTGACGGTCTATGCACATGTGACTTCGGTAGCGCGGGCGAGCCTGTCCTTTGCCGAGCGCTTGGGCCGTGCTGGCATTTCGGTCGACCGTGCCTCGCTGCTGCGCGGAGCCCTGTTACACGATTACTTTCTCTACGATTGGCACGACCCCGACCCGAGCCATCGACTGCACGGATTTCGGCATCCGTTTTTTGCCCTGGCACGTGCGGAGGAAGATTTTGAGCTGACGTCGCGCGAGCGGAATATTATCGTGCGGCATATGTTTCCGCTGGTGCCGGTGCCGCCGACGTGTCGTGAGGCTTGGATTGTATGCCTGGCAGATAAATGGTGCGCGCTGCGCGAGACGGTCGCCGGCCGTCTGCCGCGCAAAGACGACGCGAACGATTTGAGCGAGGGCTCGAGCGACGGCTCGAGCAAAGATTCGAGTGAAAAGAGGAGAGGGTAGACGGTGGGGACCGCGATCGACATGGCATTTGACGGCGCGACGCTTGCCGCCTGTCCGCTTTCGGCACTGGTGCTCTCGTTCGTCTTCTACGGGTTTTGCGGCTGGGCATGGGAATCGACGGTCTGCGCCATGCTCAACCACGGACGCTTTGCCAACAGCGGCTTTTTGCTGGGACCGTGTTGCCCCATCTATGGCGCGGGCGGCATTGCCTGCTGGCTGCTGTTGCGCGGAATTCCTGACGCGTCGAGCCAGTTTGTCGCTGCAGCGCTCGTATGCAGCGTGATTGAGTACAGCGTGGGCGTGCTGCTGGAAAAAACAACAGGCGCTCGCTTTTGGGACTATTCGCACCTGCCGTTTAACCTGCACGGACGCATCTGTCTGTACTGGGCATGCGCGTTTGGCCTGGGTGCGTTGTGCATTTGTCGCGTGGTGGAGCCGGCGGTGTTGGGCCTGCTTGCCCATCTGCCGGTGCTGATTGTGCGGCTGTCCGCCTTTATCGTCGCGGTCGCGATGATGGTCGACGCGGTGTGCTCGTTGGCGAGCTGGCGGCGTCTGTCCGATCAGTTGGAGCGCGTCCGGGCCGACCTTGCCGACCGCATCAATGAGTCGCTTGCCGATGCGTCAGACTCCATGCTCGAACGTATTCCCGATTCGGCGATCGACTCGGTGGCACAGACGCACATCCGCAGCCGTGCCGTTAACGCGTGGCTGGCGGAGCTGGGCGACGCGACGCTCGATGCCCTGCGCGAGAAGGCTTCGATGCCGACGTTTATCTCGGATGGTGCTCGCGGCCTGGCGCTCGCTGCCCGCCGCGTGGCCGATGCCGCGCCGAGCATGCCGCGTCCGTCGCTCAGCCGTCGCCTTGCCGGTAAGCGCATGAGCCGTCCGGTACCGAGCGTGTCACTCAGTCGTCGTGACCTGCGCTTTTTCAATGCCTTCCCGCGTCTGCGCATCAATCGCTACGAAGGTGTCATTCGAGCAACTAATCTCCGCGACCGCGCCCACGAGCTGTTTCGGCGCTAGCCGGGATGGGCGCGCTCACGGCTCCCTTGCTCGCGTATTTCCCGTTCGTTTCGCGTCCGTTGCCGCGCCGTTTCCAAGAATGCGGCGCCGTTGGAGACGGCAAGATCTGGGTCGAGCCGGTCGAGGAAGTTAACCGCATCCGTACCGGCGAACACGGCCCTTCTGCGGTGTAGGGCAATCTTTCGCCTGACGGGCGCGCCTCTCTCGGGGCGCGCCCGTTCTCGTCTACAATATCGTGCAGACGAAGGAGAGGCATGCCCATGATCAAGATGTTTGCGAGTGACTTAGACGGAACGCTGTTGAATGCCCTGCACGAGGCAGACGGGACCATTCGCCGTGCCATTCGCGAGCTGACCGAGGCCGGCCTGCATGTGGTTCCCGCGACCGGACGCTCGACGCTGCCGATCGGCGAGCATGGCTTCACAGGTCTGGCACTCGACGCCTGCTGCTCCAACGGATCCATCGTGCGTGACAGCCATGGTGAGGTGCTCAAGACCTGGACCATCGACCCGCAGGTTACCGAGGAGCTGCTCAAGGCGTTCCCGGACATTTGCTTCGACTGCTCCACGCCCGACGGCATGTTCTCGAGCGGCTCGTTCGAGATGCACCAGGCGGGTTTTAAGAAGGACAGCCCCATCAAGCGCATCGTGATGCGTGGCATGCGTGCACGTGGCGGGTATCACGAGGAACAGTATTTCGACCAGTCGATCGGTGACATCCTGCGCCACGATGTGTGCAAGATCAACTGCCGCGTGACCTCGCCCGAGCTGGAGCGCGACCTTAAAGCGTATCTTGCCGAGCGCTCGGACCGCGTGGTCAACGCGCCGTTTGATCCGGTGATGTTCGAGATCACGGACGTGGAGTGCAACAAGGGCGAGAGTGTGGCCTGGCTGGCGGGTTACTACGGTATTGCCGAGGACGAGGTCGCGGTTTACGGCGACGGCGGTAACGACATTGCCATGCTCAAGCGTTTCCGCCACAGCTACGCCACCAAAAACGCAAGCGATGCAGCTAAGGCCGCCGCGAGCGCGACTATCGGCAGTTGCATGGTCCACGCCGTCCCCAAACACATGCTCGCCACCATGCGCAAGCAAAACTCCCGCACCGTCATCGAATAATGTGACAAAGGGACTGTCTCTTCGTCACATCCAAAATATTGCCTTTACGTGTTGATGCACACGGTGTGCAATAATACTCGCACTGTGCAATAGCGCACAGGCTGAGTAACAAGGAGGACGCTTGTCCCAGCTCGAGAAATGCGATCGCCGGTCCCTTCGCTCGCAGCGTGCCCTTCGCCAGGCACTTGCCAGCGAGCTTGCCGAAAGCGGCGACCTTTCGCGCATTAACGTCGCGTCGCTCACCGAGCGTGCCGGTCTTACGCGCCGTACGTTCTATTCGCACTACCGCGATATTCCCGACTTTATCAACCAGATTGAGGACGGCCTGTTGGCTGAGATTCGTGAGCGCGTGGAGCTCATCACCGCAGCTCAGCTGCCCGATCTTTACCGTAATATCGACGAGCTCGAACCGGCGCCCGGCTCAGTTGAGCTGCTGCGCTATCTTGCGGCAAATCGCGATCTTATTGGTGCCCTACTGGGCCCTGGCGGCGACCCCGCCTTCATTAAAAAGATCATCGACACCGCGCGTGAGGCTGTGGTGCCGCGTGCGCAGACGGGCATTTTGGGCCTGGCGCTGGGCACGTTCTTTGACTACTACGTCACCTACGTCGTGAGTGCCGAGGTCGGCATGATTCAGCGCTGGTTTGAGCGTGGGCTCACCGAATCGCCCGAGGCCATGGCGCGCATTATGACGGTGCTCGCTTTTGTGCGCCCTGGTGACCTGTATGGCCAACCCATCGATATCAACGTGCCGGAATACGGCATGAAGCTATTGAACCTGCAGCTCGAGGACGCGGCCGACACCGCCGCAACCGTCGAGTCCAACAACTAAGAGGAGAGACAATGAGCAAACTCGTCGAGGGCATCAAAGACCGCATGGTCGCTGCTGCACGCGAGGCCGCGCCCGCCGTGGTGGACGCCGCGCAGAAGGCCGCGACCGCGGCTGCCGAGAAAGTTGCCGAGGCAGTTGCCGATGCCAAGAACGCGGCAGGGGAGACGTCCGTCGCTAGCGAGCCCGCCACCGCCACCGAGCCCGTAGCCGCCGGCCAGGCCCCCGAAGGCGCGATCTTCAACCCCGAGAACGCCCGCGGCAACCTGCACCTGGGCATCGACGTGGGCTCCACCACCGTTAAACTTGCCGTCCTCAACGACGACAACCAGATCGTCTACGCCAAGTACCAGCGCCACCACACCGACGTCCGCGCCTGCGCCCGCGACCTGTTCGAGGGCGCTGCGACCGTGCTGCCGACGGCCCAGATGACCTGCGCCATTACCGGCTCGGGCGGCCTGCTGCTGTCCCAGTGGCTCGACCTGGAGTTTGTCCAGGAGGTCATCGCCAGCAAGCGCGCTGTCGAGACCCTCATCCCGGCCACCGATGTCGCCATCGAGCTGGGCGGCGAGGACGCCAAGATCATCTACTTCGACAACGGCATCGAGCAGCGCATGAACGGCACCTGTGCCGGCGGTACGGGCGCGTTCATCGACCAGATGGCAACCCTGCTGCACACCGACGCCAGCGGCCTTAACGAACTCGCGGCCAACGCCACCACCATCTATCCCATCGCCAGCCGCTGCGGCGTTTTTGCCAAGACCGACGTCCAGCCGCTGCTCAACGAGGGCGCCCGCCCCGAGGACGTGGCGGCCTCCATCTTCCAAGCCGTCGTGACCCAGACCATCTCGGGCCTGGCGTGCGGCCGTCCCATTCGCGGCAACGTCGCCTTCCTGGGCGGCCCGCTGCAGTATCTCTCTGAGCTGCGCCACCGCTTCTACCTCACGCTCAACCTGGACGAAGAGCACCGCATTGTGCCCCAAAACGCTCACCTATTTGTGGCGAGCGGCGCCGCCATGGCGCACGAGTCCAACAAGCTCAGCACGTTCCCGCAGCTCATCGAGGCCATCGACAGCTTGGGTGACACGCAGGGTGCCGAGGTCGAGCGCCTGGATCCGCTCTTTGCCACCGACGAGGATTTTGCCGAGTTCAAGACTCGCCACGACACCGAGGTCGTCCCCAAGGGTAAGCTCGACGGCTACACCGGCCGCGTGTTCATCGGTATCGACGCCGGTTCCACCACCATGAAGGCCGCGCTCGTGGGCGAGGACGGCCAGCTGTTGCACACCTGGTACGGCAACAACAACGGTGACATCCTGGGCACGGCCAAGGTCATCATGGCCGATTTCTACAACCACATCCCCGCCGGCTGCACCATCGGCCACGTGACCACCACGGGCTACGGCGAGACACTGCTCATCGAGGCCCTCAAGGCCGATTCCGGCGAGATCGAGACCGTCGCGCACCTGCGCGGCGCCAAGGCATTCCTGCCCGGCGTCGAGTTTATCCTGGACATTGGCGGCCAGGACATGAAGTGTCTGCGCGTCAAGGACGGCGTCATCGAGCACATCATGCTCAACGAGGCTTGCTCGTCGGGCTGCGGCAGCTTTATCGAGAGTTTCGCCGTGTCTATGAACATGGACGTGCGCGCGTTCGCCGATGCCGCCATCCATGCTAAGGCTCCCGTCGACCTGGGCAGCCGCTGCACGGTCTTTATGAACTCGCGCGTCAAGCAGGCGCAAAAGGAAGGCGCCACGGTGGGCGACATCGCGGCCGGCCTGTCCTATTCCGTCATCAAGAACGCCCTGTTCAAGGTCATTAAGCTGCGCGACCCCAAGGAGATCGGCAGCCAGGTGATCGTCCAGGGCGGCACCTTTATGTCCGATGCTACGCTGCGTGCGTTTGAGCAGCTCACCGGCGTTCATGCCGTACGTCCCGACATCGCCGGCTGCATGGGCGCCTACGGTGCGGCCCTGCTCGCCCGCGATCGCGCCGGCGCCGACGGCACTTCGACCATCCTCTCGGCCGAGGACATCGCGCACCTTACCGTGACGCAAAAGCATGTCCGTTGCGGCCGTTGCTCTAACAACTGCCAGCTTACCGTCAACGATTTTGGCGGCGGCAGGCGCTTCATTACCGGTAACCGCTGCGAGAAGGGCGCCGGCCACAAAAAGCAGAAGACTGAGGCCCCCAACCTTTTCAAAAAGAAAAACGAGCTGCTCTTTAACCGCGAGATCCTGAGTCCCGACGAGGCCCCGCGCGGCACCGTGGGTATCCCGCGCGCACTCAACATGTACGAAAACTACCCCTTCTGGCACGCGTTCTTTACGCGCCTGGGCTTTAGCGTGCAGCTGTCCGACCAGTCGAGCAAAAAGACCTACCAGGCGGGCATCGAGTCCATGCCGTCCGAGAGCGTGTGCTACCCGGCAAAGATGAGCCACGGCCATGTGATGAACCTCATCGACCGCGATGTCGACTTCATCTGGATGCCGTGCGTGCGCTGGGAGCGCAAGGAGGATCCGACGGCTGGCAACTGTTACAACTGCCCCATCGTCATGAGCTACCCCACAGCGCTGGCGCTCAACATCGACGAGATTCGCGAACAGAACATCGAGTTCCTGTATCCGTTTGTGCCGTATCACGATAAGACCGAGCTTAAGCGCCGTCTGTACCAGGTGCTCGCCGTCGACCGTGTGGCCGATGCGCAAGCCGGTCGCGGTCGCGTGCGCGGTCCCAAGATCACGCGCTCCGAGGTCGATGCCGCCGTCAACGCTGCTTTTGAGGCCGATGCGCGTTTCCACGAGGATATCCAGACCATGGGCGAGGAGGCTCTTAAGTGGGTCGAGGACCATGGCGGTCACGGCATCGTGCTCGCCGGTCGTCCCTACCATAACGACCCCGAGATCAACCACGCCCTGCCCGAACTTATCTCGAGCTTTGGCTTTGCGGTCTTTACCGAGGATTCGCTTGCGCATCTGGTAAAGCCCGAGCGTCCGATTCGCGTCGTCGACCAGTGGATGTACCACAGCCGCCTGTACGCCGTCGCCCGTTTTGTGACGATGCGCAACGACCTGGACCTGATCCAGCTCAATTCCTTCGGCTGCGGCCTGGACGCTCTGACCACCGATCAGGTGCAGGAGATTCTGGAAGCCAGCGGCAAGATCTACACCGTGCTTAAGATCGACGAGGTGTCTAACCTGGGTGCCGCGCGCATCCGCATCCGCTCGCTCATGGCAGCGCTCAAGGACCAGGAGGCCGAGCGCCTGGCCGATGCCACGGCCGCGGGCGAGGCCTACGAGCAAGGCGATGCCGCGCCGGTGGCGCCCTCCACGGATGCCCCCGCGTTCGCGAGCCGCAAGTACACGTTCGAGGCGCAGCGTGAGAGTGCTTCGACCGCGTGGCCCAAGGTGCCCTTTACCGAGCAGATGCGCGAGGAGGGCTACACCATCCTGTGCCCGCAGATGGCGCCGATCCACTTTGACCTGGTCAAAGAGGTGTTCCGCGGTGCCGGCTACAACTTGGAGCTGCTGCCCTCGACCGACCACGATGCCGTCGAGGCTGGCCTGCGATACGTGAACAATGACATTTGCTATCCGTCGATCCTGGTGACGGGCCAGATTATGGAGGCCATCGAGAGCGGTCGGTACGACCTGTCCAAGACGGCCGTGGTTATCAGCCAGACCGGCGGCGGCTGCCGTGCCACCAACTACATCGCACTCATCCGCAAGGCCCTGCGCGAGAGCGGCCACCCCGAGATCCCGGTGATCTCGCTTTCGGCCGTGGCGCTCGGTGAGGACAACCCCGGCTTTAAGATTACGCCGGCACTGCTTAAGCAGGCAGTCTACGCAGTGCTCTTTGGTGACGTCATGATGCAGATGCTCTATCGTTGCCGCCCGTACGAGGCCACGCCCGGTGCCGCCAACGCACTCTACGAGGAGTACATGGCGCGCGCCCGCAAGCTGGCGCCTAAGTTCAACAGGCACAACTACACCAAGTTGTGCCGCGAGGCCATCCGCGCGTTCGACACCATGCCGCTTGTGGGCGAGGGTACCAAGCCGCGCGTGGGCGTGGTTGGCGAGATCCTGGTCAAGTTCCATCCCACGGCCAACAACCACGTGGTCGATGTCATTGAGCGCGAGGGCTGCGAGGCTGTGGTGCCGGGTCTGCTCGACTTCTTCCTGTACTCCATGAGCAACGCCGAGCTACAGAAGGACGAGCTGGGAAGCTCTGCTACCACGCGCGCTGGTATGCAGGCGCTCATCAAGCTGGTGGACTGGATGCGTACGCCGGTGGAGGAGATGCTCGAAAAGTCCAGCCGCTTTGAGGCGCCCGAGCGCATCGACACTATGGCCGACAAGGCTCGCACGGTGCTCTCGGTGTGCAACAACATGGGCGAAGGCTGGCTGCTCACGGCCGAGATGCTCGACCTGATTGACCATGGTGCACCCAACATTATCTGCACGCAGCCCTTCGCGTGCCTGCCCAACCACGTGGTGGGTAAGGCCGTGATCAAGGAACTGCGCCGTCAGCACCCCGAGAGCAACATCGTCGCAGTGGACTACGACCCCGGCGCGTCCGAGGTCAACCAGCTCAACCGCATTAAGCTCATGATCAGCGTGGCCAAGGAAAACATGCGCGCCGGTAAGGGCTTTAAGCTCGAGAAGGTGGCGCCGCTCGCGATGGACGAGGTCACCGGCCAGATGCGTGCCCACGATGGCTGCGTGAGCTGCGGCTCGGTCGACGAGAGTGCCGTGGCGTCGGTCGCTGAGCGCCTGGGACGCGGCATTAAGAAGTAACTGGCCTGCTATGGGCTGGATATGAGACAAACGGGTGGTGGCCGTACCGGCTACCACCCGTTTTTGCTTGGACATATGTTGCGTAAATCGTTTTGTTGCAGCCTTCTGTGCACTCGAATTTCGGAAGTGCGGGGAAAAACGCGAACCTCCTGAGCACACCGCCTTTTTAGACTCTCGCGACCTGCGGTTTTGTTGTAAAAAAAGCCGGTCTGGTCGGCGAAACCCGATTTTTCCCCGCACTTCCGAAAACAGCGGTTCAGCAGCGCCAAAAAATGCCCTCAAAATCGAGAGTTAATGAACAGGTGTAGCCGTTCGCCGCAAATTACCGTCCGTTTATAGAACCCACCCCCAGCGCGCGTCCTCCTTACGGTTGAATAAATACACATCTATGGAATTACGTAAGAGAGGACTGTTCTTATGAGCTACAAGACCGTTTGCGTTGCCGGCGGCGGCGTGCTGGGAAGCCAGATTGCCTTTCAGGCAGCCTACTGCGGCTTTGATGTAACGATTTGGCTGCGCAGCGAGGGCAGCATCGGCCGTACCCAGCCCAAGATCGATCATGTGCGCGAGGAGTACATCGCTGCTATCGAGGGCATGGCGGACGGCACGGGCGAGTGGTGCGCCGGTATCGCCGATAGCGGCAAGCCCTTCGACAAGGAGGCGGCACTCGCCGCCGTCGAGCGTGCCTACTCCACGCTCAAGCTGGAGCTCGATCTTGCCAAGGCAGTGGCCGACGCCGACCTGGTCATCGAGTCCATGGCCGAGGACACCCAGGCAAAGATCGACTTCTACAAGAAGCTTGCCCCGGTTCTCCCGCAAAAGACCGTCGTCGTAACGAACTCCTCTACGCTGCTGCCGAGCACCTTTGCCAAGTACACCGGCCGCCCCGAGAAGTACCTGTCGCTGCACTTTGCCAACTCCATCTGGAAGAACAACATGACCGAGGTCATGGCGCAGGACCAAACCGACAAGCGCTACTTCGACGAGCTCGTCGACTTCGCTAACGACATTCGCATGCTTGCCCTGCCCGTCAACAAGGAAAAGAACGGCTACCTGCTCAATTCCATGCTGGTGCCATGGCTGCTTTCGGGCCTCGACCTGTATGTCTCGGGCGTGAGCGATCCCAAGAGCATCGACCTCGCATGGACGCGTGGCACCGGCGCACCCAAAGGTCCGTTCCGCGTATTCGATACGGTTGGTATCCAGACGGCTTACAACATCGTTATGCAGTACCAGAAGGTGCCGGGCCTGGTGAGCCCGTTGCTCAAAAAGATGATGATGCCCTACAACTTTAAGGCCATGGCATCCGTCCTCAAGCAGATGCTCGACGAAGGTAAGCTGGGCGAAAGTTCGGGCGAGGGCTTCTTCAAGTACTAACAATGATTCCTCGGGGACGGAGGAAAACGGATCATTTTTGGTCGCCAGCAGTGAGAAGATGGACCCAGAAATAGAAAGGAGTGGCAATGGGCCGGCTCGGGCTTTGAGGACAAGTTACTGCAGGCCCAGGGCGATTTTTCGCTCAACGCGGGCCAGCACAGCGTGACGTATCTGCCGAGTTCCGATACGGCAACGACCAGTCGCTACCAGGTGCTGCTGTACGACAACAACTTTGGTGCGGCCGAAAGCTATCCCAAGTTCGACTGGGGCCAGCTGGGCGCCGCGGTGGTGACCGACTACAACAAGGGCACGCATTCGTTTGGGCGCATCTTTACGGTGGACGAGACGGCGCGCACCTACGAGCTCGAAGACCAGATCGCCGTGCCGTTTTCGGGCTATGTGAGCAGTGCGCAGCACGTTGGCGATTCAAATAGCATGCTCGTGGCATCGGGCCAGGCCAAGACCTTTACCGAGTACGACCGCTACGGTCTACCCATCGCCACCTACGAGATGGAAGCCGAGAAGTACATCTATCGCGTGTACAAGTACGACCTGTAGGGCCGCGCTCTGCATCACTTCACGTCAAATTCCACGCGATCGAGCTCGGGCACATTGAGGTCGATGAGCTTGCGGGCGACGTGGCGGTCGCGTGCCCCGAGCGCCTCGCTTGTCGTCACATGGGCGACAACCTCGCGCTCGACGATGCCCTCCTCGTCGCCTTCGGTGGCCGAGGTCTCGACGGCGACGGTGTAGTCCTTAAAGCCTGGCAGCACCGCCGCAAGCTCGCGCGTGGTTTCGGTGACGCCGTAGCCGTCCTGCACGCCGGCCTGCGCCGAGCCAATGGAACCCGCCGTCATAACGATGCAGGGGATGGCAAAGATTACCGTGCCCACGATGATGCGGCGGCGCACCTTGCGCGATAGCTCGTCGACCTCGGCATTTTCCTCGGTAGTCACAATACCGTCGCCGTTGAGGTCGCGCTTGAGCGGCACGCGCAAAAGAAGCAGAACGGCTTCGGCCGCGAGTGCGATAAAGACCACGTTGATGCCAAACTCGTAAAGCGCCGAGAGAAACAGTGACCCGCTTGCGATGGCGATGCCATAGCCCGCCGCGCACAGGGGCGGCATGAGCGCGGTCGCCACAGCCACCCCGGCGATGAGCGTGGCGGGTTCCTGGTCGCGCGAGTTGCCCAGGCCACCCGCAAAGCCGCCCGCGAGCGCGACGGCAAGGTCCCACACAGTCGGTGTCGAATTGTCGATGATGGCGGCCGTGGTGGTGCCAAGGGGCGAGAGCTTAAAGTACAACGTGGACGTGACCAGGCAAAAGACCATCTGCAGCGCGAGGCCGGCGACGGCCTCAAGGGTGATCTCGCGGTCGAGCGTGGCGATGCCGTATGCCATGGCAAGGACCGAGCCCATGAGCGGGCAGATGAGCATGGCGCCTACAATGGCGATATCCGAGTCGATATCGAGGCCGATGCTCGCGATCAACATGGCAATGATCAAGATGCATAAGTGTGAGCCAGTCAGGCGCGCCCCGTTTACAAAGCGCTTGCGAATCACGTGATAGGGCGCGCGTCCCTCGCGAATGTTGAATGCCCGCTTTAGAAAGCGGCTTGCGTTCTCCATGGCCTCGCTGTGGGCGGGGCGGATGCCATGGCGCCGATGATGGCGTTCGCGTAGTCGCTTGATCTGTTGTTTGTCGAGTTCCATGTCCACCTCGTTCCAGCGCGGTCCGCGCAACGCGCCCGTTGTCCTAACTCTACACCGTGGCGGGCAGGGCGTCTGTTGGATGTGGGATTCGATAGGGCAGATGACGCGGGAGCAAATGCAAATCACAGGCTCAATTCGATCCCGCAAGAATATGATGCGCCAGCTCCTACATATGTGACGAAATTGTGAAGCACGAGAGCGTAAATTTCAAACAATACGCTGGTCGCCAATGTTGCGCAACAGAATTCAAAAATCGACAGCTACCGTTTGATACGTATGGATACATCCGTGTCAAAGGGAGAAAGCCATGGCAAACTACAGTCCACAACACTTTGAGCCTCGGGCCAAGACTGTCAACGTCAAGGGCGTTGCTAACCGCGCCGTCGCAACCGTTTTGACGGCGGGCCTCATCGCTCAGCCGCTCATGTCGCCGCTGGCGGCAATCGCCGCACCGTCAACCGGTAACGGCGATTCTGTTCAGGGGGGGGGTAGTTCTGTAGAGAATACCGTTACCGCCGGTAACCAAGCGGTCGTAAAGACGGCTGCCCAGCTGGCCGAGGAGTCGGCAAAGCAGCTCAAGGACGCTCAGGCCGCCTACGATGCCGCCCAGAAGAAGGCCGACGCGGCGGGCCAGTCTCAAAAGCAGGCGCAGCAGCAAAAGAATCAGGCCTCGCAGGCCGTGACCGATAACGCCGCCGAGCAGAACGAGGCCGAGGTAGCCGCGCTTCAGGAGAAGATTGACGAGCTTAAAGCGGCCGTCGAAAAGACCGAGCAGCAGCAGAAGAAGCTGGGCGACCTGAACGATCAGCTCGAACAGGCCAACAAGAGTGTCGAGGATAAGACGCAGACGCTCAAGGACGCCAAGGCAAAGCAGGATGAGGCCAAGAAGGCCCTCGATGATGCCCAGGCCAAGCTCGAGGCCATGGGTATGGACGAGTACGCGGCCGCCAAGAAGGCCGTCGAGGACGCGCAGGCAAAGCTCGATGACGCCAATAAGGCCGTTACTACTGCACAGGACAATCTGGACCAGGCCAAGGCTGCCGAGGCCAGCGCCCAGCAGGAAAAGCAGAATACCGAGGCAGCTTTGACGACTGCCCAGGCCAAGAAGCAGGAGACTGCCGCTGCTCTCGCAGTCGCAACCACCGCGCGCGATAACGCCCAGCAGAAGTTCAACCAGGCGCAGGCCGCGCTCGATGCTGCCGTCTCGGGTACGGGTGTTGACCTGAGCGCGCTTGAGGCCGCCAAGATCGCTGCTGCTGGTGAGCTCAAGACCGCGCAGGACGCGCTCGAAGCCGCGACGACTGCAGACGCCACCGCACAGGCGAACCTGCAGGCTGCGCAGACTACCGTCACCGCCGCGCAGGAGAAGGCCAACGCCGCCAACGCTGCTGTGGCATCTGCCCAGTCTGCATACGATGCGGCAAACAAGGAGTACAAGGACGCGGCCAGTAAGCGTGACGCCGCGAAGACGGCATACGAGCAGGCCCAGCAGACCGAGGCCGACAAGAAGGCTGAGTACGACCGACTCGTCGAGATTCGTCAGCAGAAGAGCAACGAGTTCGATCAGGCTCGTGCTGAAGTAACCGACGCGCACAATGCATACGACGCCGCAAACGCCGAGGTCGAGAAGCTTAACCAGCAGATTGCCGACCTCAAGTCGAACATGACCGTAGACCAGAATGTCATCAACCAGGGTATGTTCGGCTTCATGAACTACATCATCGGCGGCAGCCAGTTCACGGCCACGCAGAAAAAGAATGCCCAGGAAGCCGCATCGATGCTGACCGGTGCCGCTGACAAGGCCGAATGGTATGACAAGTACGTCGATCAGGACATGTCTCGCGACACCAATCCGCTTTCCTTGGAGCAGATGCGCAACGCCCTGACCTACCTCGATACCCAGAACAACCTCCGCAAGGCGAACGGTCAGTCGGAGCTCAGCGTCAGCCTCCGCATGACTGCGGCAGCCGCACTTAATACATCATATTCATCGAACATCTGGGGACACTCGAACTGCTATTTCGATCAAGGTGAGAACCTTGCGGGCGGCGGCGGAGCATACACCGGAGGCGAAACCGAGGATACCCTCGGCTGGCCATATACCGGTCTCTACACCCAGGAGAAAGAGGCATTCGATAAGTACGTTGCACAGTATGGCGACGAACTCGGCAGCCACCGATATGATTCCTACTATATCTACCAGCACTACAACAGCATCTACCATGAGTGCGGACACTATCTCAATATCATCGATGCCGGTGCGAAGGCTATCGGCATCGCAACTGGTAGCGGTAAGAACACCGATTCCGAGGTAACCATTTTCGACTATAGTGGAAGCACGGGGCAGAAGGACTTCACTGTCTCCGAGTTCAAGAAGCTCGTCACCGACTATATCGATTCTGCTTACAATGCAGGCGGCACTCAGGAGCAGAAGGAGCAGCTGAAGCAGCTACAGAATAAGCTGGCGGAGGCGCAGAAGAACTTCGGGATTGCCGGAACGGCTTATTCTGACGCATTGGATAAGCAAGAAAGCTCTCGCGACGCCTATACCGCGGCCGACACGAACATGAACACCGCCAAGGGCGAGTATGAGAAGGCTAAGTCCGGTACCGCCGCCGCGAAGACGGCATACGACGCCGCGAAGGACGCACTCGGCGGAATCGACATCGAGTCCCTCAAGCAGAACCTCGATGCCGCCAAGGCCGAGGCCGCTACTGCCCAGGCGGCTCTCGATAAGGCAAACGCCACGCTTGCTGACAGTAAGACGAAGGCAGCCGAGGCCGCTGCTCACAAGGCGAAGGCTCGCAGCGCCCGCGATGCCGCCAAGGTAAAGTCCGAACAGGCCAATGAGGCGTATGACAACGCTACCGCTTCGGTCAAGGACCTTGCCGCCAAGTGCGATGCCGCCAAGACGGATCTTGCGAACAAGCAGGGCACGCTTAACGATGCCAAGAAGGCCGACGACACTGCCCAGGCTGGCGTTGACAAGGCTCAGGCCGCAGATGTGCACGCCGCGACCGCTCTTTCGGGCGCCAAGCAGGCAGTTGCCGCCAAGACGCAGACCCTGTCCGACGCACAGGCGAAGGCCAAGGCTGCCGAGGGCGAACTGGCCGGCGCAAACAAGGCCTTCGAGCGCTTCGCTGGAGCCCAGAAGGCGGTCGACGACGCCAAGGCCGCCTATGACGCCGCCGTCGCCGGTGTCGCCGATGCCCAGAAGCAGCTCGAGGCCGCCAACGAAGCCGTCGTCGATGCGAACTTCGAGATCGTCAAGGCCAAGGCCGAGCTTGCCAACGACGAGGCGCTCAAGGCCGATCTTGAGGCTGTCGACCACAAGGCATCCCTTGCCGCGGGCACGACGGGCAACGAGAAGCTGGTCAAGCTGAACGCTGCCTACGCTCGCTATAAGGCCGCCGTCGATGCCGCCGCTGGCCTCAAGGCTGCTCTGAGCGATGCCGATGCCAAGCTGTCCGATGCCAACGACGCCTATGCCGCCGCGCTTGCCGAGCTCGGAGATGCCAAGGATGCCCTGGCTGCCGCTCAGGCCGAGTACGACAAGTATCATCCCAAGGCTGAGCCGCAGGCCAAGCCTCAGGTTGCGCAGGCTGCTGCAAAGGCCCCCGTTGCCAAGAAACAGGCTGCGCCTGCCGCGCTCGCCCAGACTGGCGACAATTCCGCGCTTGCGGGCGAGGTGTTCGTCATCGGCGGTGTGACGCTCGTGGCAGCGGGCGTGACGCTGGGCGATCGTCGTCGCAAGCAGATGTAGCGTTTCGAGCGTAGATTCTGCAACGAACTTCGGTTCATAGCAGGAACGCTTCGATAGCTTAACCGATAAGGCCGGCGCGCTGTTAAACGCAGCGCGCCGGCCTTTCTTTGTTTCGATATCAAAAAGCCCGGTCGGTAGCCGCGAAAGCTACCGACCGGGCAAATCGTAGGCAATATGGTTGCTGTCGAGCAGCTGCTCGACTTAGCCCAGCAGGCTCATGCCAACGGAGACAAACGCCAGGATAACGCCGACGATGGACTCACCGCCCAGCAGACCGCTGGCAACGACCAGGCCCTGCTCCTGGAAGGCGGCATCCTTGGCGGCCTTCTCCTCGTCCGAAAGGCCGGCGGCGGCGTCGCGGTGTGCGGCCCACTTGTCGTAAGCGAGCTTAACGCAGGAGCCCAAGAAGGCCGTGAGCGACATATAGAACGGCAGGTACACGCCCAGGCCAATCATCATGGCTGGAATGCCGAGCCAGTACATGATGATGCCGGCGATAAAGCCGCCCGCAAACCACGGCACGCTCGGGATGCCCGAGACCATGGTGGCGACCACGCTTGCCTGCGCGGCCACAAAGCTCTTGTCGGGGCCGAAGGCGTCCGGACCATAGGCGGTTACGAGCGCGACCATGACGGCGGCAGCGACCAGGGCGCCCACGATGCCGCCGATGGCCTGGCCGACCCACTGTGCGCGCGGGTTGGTGCCCAGCACGGCGCCGGCCTTAAAGTCGTTCATGACGTCGCCCGCAAGGCCGCACGCCACGGCCACGATGCCGGCGATAAAGAACAGCTTGACCTGCGCGAGCTGCGCGAAGGCTGCCACGATGAGCATGACGATGAGGCCAAAGATCTCCATGGGGTCGATGCCCGTCTGGCCGCAGCTCTGTGCGCTCATGATGGTGGTGACAAAGGTGAACAGCGTGACGATGACGGCCGGAACGGGACCGAGGTCGAGCGCGATGGCAACGATCACGGCGATGGCGGCGGTGCCCAGGCCGATGATGCCGGCGTCGAGCTTAAGCGAGCCCGAGATGAGCGACTGCTCGTCGGTGTCGGTGGAGCTGTCGGCGGCGAGGCCGCGGACGATACCGGCGACCTGTGGCAGGATGTCCTTGAGGACGACGGCGACGCCAAAGCCCATCATGAGGCCCATACCCAGGGACTTGACGATACCCTGTGCGGTCACAATATCGAACAGGCCGGCAGCGGTGCCGCCAACGATGATGCCAAAGTTGCCCAGCAGCGCGCCGGCAAACCAGAAGGCGACGGGGGCGAAGCCCACGAGGAAGCCGATGGACAGCAACATGGGCGAGTTGTAGATGGCAAAGGTCACGCCAGGGATATTGAGCGTGCACAGCATGCTGGGCACCACGCCCAGAGCGTCGCGAAGCACGCTGTAGATGCCTGCGATGGCCATGGAGCCAAAGAGCTGCTTGCCGGTCTTGCCGCCGGCCTCGGTGGCGCGCAGGGTCTGAGCTGCGGCGTTGCCGGTGGGGAACTCCAGCGCGGCGTCCACGATAAAGTGACGGTGGATGAGCGCTGTCGCCAGAAGGCCCAAGATGGTGCCGGCGAGCGCCACGATAAACATGTCGAGCCAGCTGATTTGGTCGGCATAGCCCAGCATCCAGGCGCCCGGGATGGTAAACGCCAGGCCGCCGGCGACCATGGCGCCCGCGGACATGATGGTGTGGGTAACGTTGGCCTCGTTGAGGCTGGCGTTGCCCATGAGCTTCAGGAAGAACAGCGAAATGACGGCAGCGAAAATGATCGGCCAGGGGAGTGCGCCCATCTTGAGGGCGGTGTAGGCCGAGCTTGCCGTGATGATCACGCAGCCAAGGACGCCGATGACGACGCCGCGCAGCGTGAGTTGCCCGCGCATCGAAGCGCGGTTCGAGGGATTGCTCATATAGAACTCCTTTGCGTATATCCGCTTCCCCCGGGAGCGCCGCTACGGATACGGCGCGGGAAGTCGGGTTACCAAGGGCCGCCGCGTGAGCTCGCAAACGACCGCGCACCAGTATAACCGCAAGCTAGTCATTTCGGGATGACTGGTTTAGGTAGGCGATATACTGCTGGGCAGACGAAAGGAGCGCCGACGATGCTTAATGGGTGCGCATATATATTGACGGTCGACGTGGGCAACACGTTCATTCGCTTTGGTCTGTTTGCCGAGGATTCGGCCGCGGCGCAGGAATTCCCGCTTGCGACGTGCGAGATCACCACGCCGTCGAGCATCACAGCAGACGAGGCGCGCATGCGTCTCGCTCAAGTCATGGCCGCGCTAGCGGCCGATGCGGGCATGCCGGGCACACTTGTGCCCACGGCTGCCGTGCTAAGCTGCGTGGTGCCGGCGCTCGAGCGCCCGTGGAAGACGGCGCTTTCCCGCATCTGCACGGGGCGCGTGCTCACGGTGGGGCCGGGCCTCAAGACCGGCATGCCCGTCCACTACGACGACCCGGCCGAGATCGGCCCCGACCGCATCGCCGACGCCGTGGCGGCCCGGGCCGTTTACGGCTCTCCGTGCATCGTGATCGACCTGGGCACTACGACCAATATCGAGGTCATCGATACGCACGGAACCTTTGTCGGCGGCGTCATCGCGCCGGGTCTGGCACTTGGCGCCCGCTCGCTTTCGGCCGCTGCGGCGCGCCTGCCGCAGGTTGAGCCCTCGGCGCCGACACACGTCATCGGCCGCAACACGCGTGAGGCTATGCGCTCGGGCGTGGTTTTGGGCGAGGTGGCCCGCATCGACGGCATGCTCGACATGGTGCTTGCCGAGATGCGCGCGACCAAGGCCGCGGGGGAGGGCGACGTGCCCATAGTCATTACCGGCGACGATGCCGAGGCGCTTGCGTCGCTGGTCGGTCATAGTCTGACGGTCGACGACGCGCTGACGTTGCGAGGACTGGCCGAGCTCTACCGCATCAACCAAAAGCCCCGCCGCGTGTAAAAGTGAGGGCGCCGGTGGGACAAACGCCTCCACCTTTCACCTGCTACAATGGGTCAAACTATTGCGATTACGGAGGTGTCTGCCATGTCGGACGATCTTCATCAAACTTCGTCAGGCAAGCGCCTGGACGTCATTAGCTGGGACGAGTTCTTTATGAGCGTGGCCATCGCCGCGCAGCGCCGCAGCAAGGACCCCAACACGCAGGTGGGTGCGTGCATCGCCAACACCAACCACCGCATCCTTTCGGTGGGCTACAACGGTACACCCTCGGCGCTCAACGACGACTTTTTTCCGTGGGGTACGAGCGACGACCCGCTGCAGGACAAGCACAACTACGTGGTCCATGCCGAGGCCAACGCCGTGCTCAACTACCGTGGCTCGCTCAAGGACCTCGAGGGTTCCACGGTCTACGTCACGCTGTTCCCGTGCCACGACTGCGCCAAGATTTTGGCTCAGGTGGGTGTGGGCGAGGTCGTCTACCTGGACAACAAGTACGCCGACACCGATGACGGCCGTATCAGCCGCCGCATTCTCGACTCCTGTGGCATCAGCTACCGCCAGGTCATCGTCGATGTCCAGATTGGTACCGGGGGACAGGCTCAGCAGTAGTGCGTGCCAACGCCAGCTGGCAACAAAAGGCAGCCAAAAGAGCCCCGTCCCAAATTGACTGCTCGTGAAAGTCGTGTCCGCGCGCATGGATGGCTCGTGAGCGGGTACATGGCTGTAGTAACATAGCCCCTGTCCGCGGGCGCGCCCGCGTTATTGTGAGAAAGGAGCCCCTGTGGCTGTTAACGAAGAGCTGCTTAAGAAGGTTCTTGAAGAGATTCGCCCCAACCTGCAGGCCGACGGCGGCGATATGGAGTATGTGGGCGTCGACGACGAGGGTGTCGTCAAACTGGAGCTGCAGGGCGCTTGCGCCGGCTGCCCCATGAGCTCGCTGACCTTGTCTATGGGCATCGAGCGTATCCTGAAGGAGCACGTGCCCGGCGTTACCCGCGTCGAGCAGGTCAATGCTTCCGGCGAGGCCGAGGACCTGTACGACGAGTACGCGCCGTTCTAAGATGCGAAAGCTGCGGACGGCATACTCCGCATAGACGTTACGCCCAAATATGCGGCTGCGAGCGCAAGGCCCGCGGCCGCATTTGTATGTAGGGAGTAGGAGGGTCGACATGCTCAACGACTTCTACCATATGCTTGATCCCGTCGCCATTTCGGCGGGGCCCATCACCATCTACTGGTACGGCTTGGCCTATGTGGTCGGCGCCCTGCTCACGGCGGTCGTCATGTACCGCACGCAGCGTCGCTGGGGTTTTAACATCACGATTGACGACCTGACGAGTGTCGTGGTCGGCGTGGTCTTTGGCCTCATTATCGGTGCGCGCCTGTTCTACGTCGTCTTTTACGGTGATGGCTACTACTGGGCGCACCCGCTCGAGATCTTTGCCACCAATGAGGGCGGCATGAGCTTCCATGGCGGTTTGGTGGGCGGCATTATCGGCGGCATCATCGTGTGCCGCATGTATAAGCTCGACGCATGGACTTTGGCAGACCTTGCCGTCATAGGCGCGCCGCTGGCCTTGTGCCTGGGCCGTTGTGCCAACTTTGTCAACGGTGAGCTGTGGGGCAAGCCGACCGATCTGCCCTGGGGCGTGGTCTTCGGTGGCACCGCGGGCGATATGCCGCGTCACCCCTCCCAGCTCTACGAGGCATTTCTTGAGGGCATCGTGCTCTTTTGCATTCTGCAGGTGCTCAGCCGCAAAAAGCCGCTACTGCCCCAAGGCACGTTTATGGGCGTGTTTGTGATGGGATACGGCATCGTCCGCTTCCTCGTCGAGTTCGTGCGCGTGCCCGACGCCCAGCTTGGCTATCTGCTGGGCGGCGTCATCACGATGGGTCAGCTGCTGAGCCTTCCGCTCGTGATCGCCGGCCTGGCGCTCATCATCTTTGCTCGTCGCCGCAACCAGCCCCAGCGCATCTACCTCGACGCTTAACCACCAAAAAGGGGACAGGCACCTTTGTGGTGGTTCGCTGGGCAACGATGACAGAACCGTAACGTTTCCCCAGATAAAACCTGCCAAAATAAACCTGTCCCTATTTGGCAGGTTTCTAGAAAGGCTCTTTGGACTGTGAAGGATTCCGATCTCTCCACAACGGCTGCGCGCGACGCTGCCCGCATTGTCTGGTTTAAGCGCTACCCCGCCAAGCAGACGCTCATCGCATTTTTGCTCGCGCTGTTGGCGACCACGGCGTTTTCCATCGATCCCGCCCCGGTGTCGAGCAACGCAGTCTTGGCGATTGACCCCAAAGCCTCGGGCATGCTGTACGTGTGCTACGAGGTGCTCCTCTCGTTTGCCGGCCATACCGACGCGGTCATGCTGCTTGCACTTGCCTGCCTGCTCACGCTGCCGTTTCGCTACGTGTTCTTTGGCCGTGGCGACACCTGGCGTCCATCGATCATTCTGCCGTCGCTGTTCTTCGCCATCTGCATGGTGTTCGGCCGCAGCTACGATCTCACCGACTCGGCTGAGATTGTCCTTGGCGACAAAGCCCGCATCATCTGCGCCTGGATTGGCGGTGCGGGCTGGATGCTCTTGGCGGTCGTTGCCTTCTACCTTGCCTTTGAGTGTCTAGATTGGCTGAGCTCTCGGCGCATTCCGTTTTCCGAGGCGCACTTTGGCCGCGTATGGCGTGTGACTCACGCCGTGCTCTCGGTCCATCCCTTTGCCGGGCCCTTCCTGGTGCTTATGATCGCCTGGGCGCCCACGCTCATCGCTTCGCTGCCTGGCCTTTTTATGGGAGATACGGGCGCGCAGATTCGCCAGTGGTTTAACTATCCCAACGGCACGAGCGACTACCTGCGCCTACTCAACCCCAACGTGCTGCTCAACGGGCATCATCCCGTAGTGCACACGGCCATTATCGGCTCGTGCGTTCAGCTGGGGCTTTCGCTGTTCAACAGCGCTAACGCGGGTCTTGCCATCTACACCTGTGCTCAGTTCGTCATCACGGCTGCCTGCATGGCCTATTCCATTTCGTCGCTGCGCAAACTGGGCGTGAGTCTGCCGGTTCGCGGTGCGATCCTGCTGTTCTTTGCGTTTATGCCGATGTTCTCTAACTACGCGGCGTTGCTCACCAAAGACGTGCTCTTTGCCGACGCGTTCTTGGTGCTGCTGGTACAGACCGTCAAGCTCGTGGCATGTGGCTTGCCCCGTCGTGATGTCAATGCCGAGCGAGCGGGCGAGAAAGCCCCCGTGCTCTTTGCGTGCCACGACTGGCTGCTGCTCGCTCTGGGCGCCATGGGTTCCACATTTCTGCGCAACGGCGGCCTGGTGTTTCCCCTGGCGGCATGCGTAATCGCGGCGGCGTTTTGCGTATGGGACGTGCATGTGGCTCGTCGTGCAGCCAAGCAGACTGGTGCTGCGCCTTCGGGCGCCATCCCGCGTTTCCGCTGGGTTGGCGTTCTCGCGGTGCTCGCGCTCTGCCTTGCCTCTAATATGTACTTCACCAAGGTCTTTATGCCGGCGCACGACATTACGCCCGGTTCCAAGCGCGAAATCCTCTCGATTCCGTTCCAGCAGACGGCTCGTTTCGTCCAAAAGCACGACGGCCTCAACTCGGGCGTCAACCCTACGGTTAAGGAGGACGGCACCATCGTGGAGGCGCCCTGCGACGGTTTGGTAACCGATGAGGAGCGCGCTGCGATCGATCGGGTGCTCAAGTACGAGAACCTGGGCCGCCGCTACAACCCCGACAAGTCCGATGCCGTCAAGAACTGCTTTAACGAGTACGCCTCGCAGGAGGACATCGATGCCTATTTTGCGGTATGGGCCCAGATGTTTAAGAAGGATCCCGAGTGCTATATTTCGGCGCTTATCAATAACTACTATGGTTATTTTTATCCGAGCGCGCGCGATGCCTGGGTCTACAGCACGGCGCGTAGTGCCGAGATCATGGCGCGTCCCGACAACCTCAAGTACTTCGACTTCCATCCGGTTGACAGCAACGTGGTGCGCTGGTGCGACCACCTGATCAATTTGTACCGTGTGGCGGTGCAGCGTGTTCCCTTTATCTCGCTCACCATGAGCTCGGCCACCTATGTGTGGATCATGATCGCCGTGGTGGTCTACTTGCTGCGTCGTCATTCATGGCGTGCGCTGGCGATCTGGGTGCCGCTGTTGGGCGTGCTCGCTGTGTGCCTGATTGGCCCGTGCAACGGCTCGACTTACATGCGCTACCTGTATCCGGTCATCGCCTGCATGCCCTTCGCCATCGGCGCCACCGTCACCCGCAGCGACTTCTTCTGGTTCTAACTTGGTGCATTGAGGGCCAGGTTTCTTTGCACCAAAGGGGACATCATCACGACGCCTTCATTTTGGGGTTTATCTCGCAGGCCAGTAGGTATATCATAACGACGTTTGTTTATATTGCCCGAGCATCTGCGCTGGGCTTTAGGTCGAAACCGATAGGAGACACGTATGTCCGGACACTCTAAGTGGGCCACAACCAAGCATCGTAAGGGCGCGCAGGACGCCAAGCGTTCCGCCCTCTTCTCCAAGCTCAGCCGCAACATCACCGTTGCTGCCCGTCTCGGCGGTGACCCGCTGCCCGAGAACAACGCCAGCCTCGCCGCTGCCGTTGCCAAGGCCAAGGCTCAGTCCATGCCTAAGGACAAGATCAAGTCCGCTATCGACAAGGCTTTTGGTTCGGGTGCCGATGCCGCCGTCTACGAGAACATCGTGTACGAGGGCTACGGTCCCGCCGGTGTCGCCGTCTACGTCGACTGCCTGACCGACAACCGCAACCGTACCGCCGCTGATGTCCGTTCCGCCTTCTCCCACGCTGGTGGCAACCTGGGCACCTCCGGCTCCGTTGCCTTCCAGTTTGAGCGCAAGGGCCAGATCGTCGTCGCCAAGGAGATCCTGGACGAGAACGCCAAGAAGGAGACCATGATCGCCAACGGTGCTGCCGGTGACGAGGATGAGTTCATGATGGCCATCGCCGAGGCCGGTGGCGAGGACTACGAGGATGCCGGCGAGGAGTGGATCGTCTGGACTACTGCTAACGAGGTCATGGCTGTCTCCAAGGCGCTCGAGGAGCAGGGCGTCCAGGTCAAGGGCTCCGAGACCACCATGGTCCCGACCACCCCGACCGAGGTTTCTGGCGCCGACGCCAAGAAGGTTCAGCGCCTCATCGACCGTCTTGAGGAGCTCGACGACGTCCAGGATGTTTACAGCACCATGGACATGACCGACGAGGTCATCGCTGCCCTCGAGGAGGAGTAGCGCCCGCACGGGTTAAGCCGTGCATATCTGGGCATAATGAAGCGAGCATGCAAGCCTCGTGGAATAGATGAGCCGGATCCGCGTGCGTAGAGCACCGGACCCGGCTCTTTTATAATGATGCGAACCGTTTTGTATTTCGAGTGCCGAGATTTGAAGGGAGCGCCACGTGCGCGTACTCAAACGAGCCCTAGCGATTGTGTATCTTGCCGCCGCCATCGTGGCGCTGGGTACGCTTGTCTGCCAGTTTTGGGGGCCGTATACGTATCGCTTTATGCTGCTGATGCGCGACCCCATGCCGCGCATTGTCGTGACGGCATGCGGCGGAGTTGTGGCGATCGGCGTGCTGGTAAGCTTTTTCCGCCTGATGTTTGCTCGTCGCGAGCCGTCCTGTGTGCATCCGGCGGGGGAGCGCAATATCGAGGTCACCCTTGCGGCGCTTTCTTCGTGTGCTAGGGCTGCTGCCGAGCGCGACGACCGCGTGATGGTCGAGCATGTCGAGGCCCGCGTCCAAGGCTCCGACGATTCGCACGTCCGATTTAAGGTCGAGGCTATCGCGCTTGACGATAAGGACGTGGCATCTCTGGCTACCGCGATGCAGCAGCGCATCGAGGAAGCTTGCGACACCATGCTCGGCACGCCGGGTACGACCGCGCGCGTCCGTTTTTTGCCGTCCAAGACTACCGTCCAGACCGTGGAGGTTTCCGGTGAGTGATACCAATCAAGATAAGACCGCTCGTACGCCGCGCCTGACGATTGACCAGAGCGCCACACCGGCGAGCGAACCTTTTGATTCCAAAGCAGAGGCAACCGAGTTACAAGACGCGGCAGCCGTGGATTTTGACGAGGCTATGGGTCTCATCAAGGGTACGGGCGCTGCCATCTGGAGCTATGCTGTGCGTCATCCCAACACCACGCTCGGTGCCGTCGCTGGCTTTATCCTCGCCGTGTTGGTGCTCACGCTCGGCCTGTGGGACACGCTCGTCATTGCATTCTTCGTGCTGATCGGCGCCGTGATCGGCCAAATTCGCGACGGCGAGAACGGGATCGTCAACTTCTTCGGCCGTCTGTTTAGCGGCCGCTAATATGTATTCGACTGTCGCATCCGCGGCAGGCATAAGGAGGAACCATGGCTTTTAATACGAAGGTCGATGTAGCCGATACCGAGCTCGAGGCAGACGAGACCGTCGCTGCCGAGGCCGAGGATGTGACGCTCGAGGACGAGGCACTCGTCGAGGCCGAGTCCGATGCTGATGAGGACGACGAGGAGGCGGACGAGGAAGCGGACGAGTCCGAGGACTCGCTGACCTATTCCAACGGTGTGATCGAGAAGATCGTCGCCATGGCCACCCGCGAGGTTCCGCACGTTTTGGGCATGAAGGGTAACCTCATGCACTTTGTGCAGGAGCAGTTTGGTGCCGAGAATCTGACCAAGGGCGTGACGGTCGAGGTCACCGATGACAATCGCGTGGTCGTCAACATCTCCGTCATTATCGAGTACGGAGCCTATGCGCCCGCGATCTTCGACGATGTCAAGGCACGTGTCACTGAGCGCCTTGCCGCGATGACCGGCCTTGAGGTGGCGGGTGTCAACCTGCGCATCGAGGACGTCATCACCCCCGAGGAGTACGAGCACCGCACCAGCCAGCACGAATAACCTTCCA
This sequence comes from Collinsella sp., assembly GCA_047247485.1. Taxonomy (GTDB): domain Bacteria; phylum Actinomycetota; class Coriobacteriia; order Coriobacteriales; family Coriobacteriaceae; genus Collinsella. The sequence goes on from JBKTTM010000006.1 coordinate 268,551, forward strand.
AAAAGGGACAGGTTTGTTTTGGCAGGTTTTATCTGCGAAAACGTTAAACGGCCGACCGCGCAAGCAAAAGCGTGGCCGGCCGTTTTTGTACGCTCCCGATATAGTCATACCGCTCGTCTAACTAAGGGTTGCAATCCCCGCGTTCCGCGTTACCCTAATGAGCGCATTGTTTCCAAATTGTTAACGAGGAGTTGCCGTAATGGCCGACGAGCACGAAACAGAAAGCAAGGCATGGGCAATCGAGGCCGCTGCGGCAGAGGCGGCGTCGCGTGCTGCCGAGGAGGTGCATCGTCCTCCCGTGGTGCCGATGGAGCGCGTGGTTGATCGCACCGATATCGAGCGCGGCGAGCGTGCCGGCCAAAAGCGCAGCCAGGAGCCGGGCTTCCCGCGCTTTTTTGCCGAGCTCAATCTGGGCCTGATTCTTACGGCCTTTGCCATCGTTGCGTTTAAAACCCCTAATCACTTTGCTTTTGGCGGCACCTCGGGCGTGTCGGTCATTCTGTCCACGCTGTTCCCGACCCTGCCCGTCGGCGTCTTTATGTGGATTATTAACGCGGTTCTCGTCGTTTTGGGCTTTATCTTTTTGGAGCGCAAGGCGATTCTTTGGAGTGTCTTCGCCTCGTTTGCGCTGTCCGCCTATGTTTCGCTGTTTGAGCTTTTTATTCCGACCGATGTCTCTCTGACGGGTGATATGTGGCTCGACCTGTGCTTTGCCGTTATCTTGCCGGCGCTTGGCAGCGCTATTGTCTTTGACATCGGCGCCTCGACGGGCGGCACGGACATTCTTGCCATGATCCTCAAGCGCCGCACGACGCTCGAGATTGGCCGCGCGCTGCTGTTGGTTGATATTGGCATCGTGGCCATCGCGGCCTTTTTGTATGGCCCGCGTGTCGGTCTGTACTGCGTGCTCGGCCTGTTTGCCAAGACGCTTGTGGTCGACAAAGCCATTGAGAGCATTCACCTGCGCAAAGTCTGCACGGTCATTTGCTCCGAGCCGCGCAAAGTCGAGGAGTTTATCGTCAAGCATCTCAACCGCACAGCGACCATCAGTCGCGGCTACGGTGCCTTCTCGGGCAAGTGCGTGACGGTGATCATGAGCGTGCTGAGCCGTCGCGAGGCCGTGCAACTACGCCGCTATGCGCGCGAAGTCGATCCGGGTGCCTTTATCACGATCGTCGACAGCTCCGAGATCGTCGGCAAGGGCTTCCGCGGAACGAACTAGCACAGACATATTCAACGAACCGCCTGCTGGCGCCGCGTACCTTGCAAATCGGTCATCTTTGAGTATTTGACCCCACATTGGGTGATAATGATGCCAAAGACATCGTTTGCGATCCAGGTGATTCGCTCTAGATACGAAGGGATGATTTCGATGTTCTGTTCGCAGTGCGGCGCCCCCATGGGCGATAACGACAAGTTCTGCGGCGTGTGTGGTGCTCCTAATGCCGGTGCCGCTGGCCCCGCTCCCCAGGGACAGCCTCAGCCCCAGCAGTTTGTTCCGCAACCGCCCGTGGCGAATGCGCCAAAGGGCTGTGTGGCTCAGGCGTTCCAAGATATGACCAAGACTCCGGGCGTGCTTCAGCGTGTATGCCAAATCGCGTTTTTGCCGGCGCTGATTTGCGTTGTGTCGGTGCTCGTGTTGTTTATTCCCGTTATTGGCGGCATTGCGGCTGCCATCGGCTTTTTGGCAGCTTGCATTGCGAGTGTGTGTGGTTCCGGCTTTGGTATCGAGTGGGGCCGTGATCTTTCGCTCAAGGTCGATGACGGCATGGACCGTCCACTCATGCGTTCCACGTCGTTTGGTCTCGGAGTCTTTTCGAGCGTTATTTCGGTCGTGCTCGAGGTTATCGCTGCCATTCCCGTTATCGGTGTAGTGCTTTCGCTGGTGGAGGGCGTGGTAATTGGCGCCGCGGGCTCGTATTCTTATTACGGCTCCTATGCACTCGAGGCTGCGCTGTTCGGTTCGCTCGGCCTGCTTGTCCTGGCGCTAATTGCCTCGGCGATTCTGGGTGTCTTCTTTAAGATGTTCGCCGACATCGCCGTGATGCACTTTGCGGTGACCGGGCGTGTCGAGAGCGCGTTTTCGCTCGATAAGGTCTGGGCGGCGTTTAAGCACAACAAGACCAAGCTGTTCTGTGCTTCGTTCCTTCCCGAGTTTTTGACGGGCCTGGTCGCCAACGTTGTCACATGGATCTTGACGGTCGTCTTTGGCGCCATTGCCTCTATCGGTATGTATAGCTACTACTATCGTCCTACGGGTATTGAGGCAATTGTTACCGGCGGTGGCGTCACGCTCGCGCTGTTCTTGGTGCTGGTCGCTTTTGTCACCGTATTTCTTACGGTCTTTGGCAAGATGCTCAAGCACCGTGCCGTTGGCTATTGGGCCGCACGCTATGCAAGCGAGTGGGCCGATGCGGATAAGGACGACGTCCTGACTTTTGTGCTGCCGTTTGAGAAGAAGTCTGCTCCGGCTGGTTTTGGCGCCGACGCAGCGCCCGTATCCGATTCCGCTGCGGCGCCGGCGCCTGCGCCCGAGCCCGAGCCCGAGCCCGAGCCTGAGCCCACGCCCGTGCCTGAGCCCGAGCCCGCGCCCATGCCGGAACCGGAGCCCGAGCCTGCGCCTGAGCCCGAGCCTGCGCCAAGCTCCGACGAGGACCCGCAGGACGAGTAACCCTGCCACCTCCCATTTGGGGACGGGGTGGAAACGGTAGAAATAGCGCTTGACAAATAAGCGGGGACGGACGTGCCGAAGCGTCCGCCCCCGCTTTGATATCGCGATGCGGCTATGACTGCGAGATGGTCGTGGATCGACTACTCGTCGTGCTTCTCCTCGCGGCGAGCGGCGACACGTGCATCGTGGATGCCCTTGATTGCGGCGTGTCGGGCGGTGCGGGCATCGTGCATGGCGTCGCGGGCCTCGGCGGCCGTGGTCTTGGCAGAGCGCAACTTGGCGGCCAGGTCGGGGTTGGTTTCGGCGACCGCAGTAATCGCGGGGCCGTCGAGCTCCTCTTGCGTGGGCTCGGCCAAAAAGTCGATGGCATACTGGGCGGCTACCATGGAGCCCTTTGCCAGCACGGTCTCGTCAATCTTGTAAAAGCAGGAATGCTGGGCGTACGTGGCGCCAATCTTGGGGTTGCGCGTACCTACAAAGGCGAGCACGCCCGGTACGCGGCGCAGGTACTCCGAAAAATCCTCGCCCGAAAGCGTGCCGCGATAATGGCCTTGGCCGGTGGGGCCCAGGCATTTGATTACTGCCTGGCGGCAGCGCTCGCTCGAGGCGGCATCGTTTTCGACCTTGTAGTTGGCGATGGTGTAGTCGGTGAGCTTTGCCTCGGCGCCCAAGGCGGCCGCGGTATGCTCCACGATGCGGCGCATGAGCTCCGGCATTTCCTCGTGGGTCGAATCGCCGTAGGTGCGCACCGTGCCGGCGAGGTAGGCCGTGCCGGCGATAACGTTGCGCGCGGTGCCGCCGTGCAGCTCGCCGACGGTGATGACAGCCGGCTCATAGGGGCTGATCTCGCGCGAAACGATGGTCTGCAGGGCGTTGACGATCTCGGCGGCAACCATAACGGCGTCGTGGCCGCGCTGGGGCATGGCGCCGTGGCATGAGGTGCCGCGGACGTCGATGCGGAACCAGTCGGTATTGGCCATGCGCGGTCCGGGCTCGCAGCTCACGGTGCCGGCGTCGACCTCACTCCAGATGTGCGCGGCGTAGGCGCCATCGACGCCGTCGAGCACACCCGTGCCGATCATGAGCTTGGCGCCCTGGCCGTTTTCCTCGCTGGGCTGGAAGACGATGCGGACTTCGCCGTGGATGTCGTCGGTCATATGGCGCAGAATCTGCAACGTGCCGAGCATCATGGCGATGTGGCAGTCATGGCCGCAGGCGTGCATGCAGCCCTCGTTGACACTGGCGAACTCCTCGCCGGTCTGCTCAGTGACGGGCAGGGCGTCGATGTCGGCGCGCAGCAGGATGCGGCGGCGCGGCGTGCCGTCCTCGCGGTAGGCGTCGGGCGCGGTGCCGCGAAGGGTCGCCACCAGACCCGTCTTAAGGGGACGCTCATAGGGGATATTCATGGCGTCGAGCTGGTTGGCGATGTCGGAGGTCGTGCGCTCCTCGGCAAGGCTCAGCTCCGGGTGCTTATGGAAGTGCCGGCGCTGCTTGATGATATAGGGTTCAAACTCGGTAGCGATATCTTTGATGGCTGCGGTGACGTCGTCAGCCGCGCGAGCCTCGGTCGCCGCCATAATCTGCTGTGCCTTGGTCTTCGTCATGGTCGATTTGCTCCTTGCTGGGTTGATCGCAAAATCGTACAGGCTCTCTTCAGTATGCCACCTGCCGCTAGGGCTGGTAAAGTTGCCGTTTGCCGCTTGGGGTTTTGTTACAAGGACGGGGGAGTACACTCGGGGGTGTTGAATTTCCTGCCAGAGATGGGGATGCCCATGCAACATATCGATCGGATTATCCGCTCCAAGAACGTCTTTACCGCGCAAGACGGCATCGATACCGCCCGCGAGCTGGCGATTGCCATCGCAGGCGACCGTATCGTCGCAGTCGGTGCGCCCGATGATGTGATTGCCGCCGCGCCTGCCGCCACGCCGGTTATCGACTACGGCGAGCAGTTTGTCTGCCCAGGTTTCCATGACGCTCATCTGCACTTCTTCCATACCTCGGTCGGTTCCTCGCCGTACATGCTTATGGATATGGGCACGTCCGAGGCGGCGCTGGTGCAACATGCGCTCGAGTTTTCCCGGGACCTGCCCGACGACGCTTGGGTTGTGACGCAGGGCTGGCGTGATTACCGTTGGGACCCGCCCGAACATCCTACCAAGGCGTCGCTCGATGCGGCATTCCCCGATCGTCCCTGCGTTATGTATTCGGGCGACGGGCATACGCTTTGGCTCAACAGCCGCGCACTCGAGGCGCTCGGCGTCACGCGCGACAGCGAGCCGCCAGCGGGCGGCAGCTACGACAAGGATGCAAACGGCGAACTCACGGGCATTGCTCACGAGGCGGCTGCCATGCAGCTGCTACCGCGCTGCCTTGAGTGGCTGGGCGAGGACCGCATCGCGAGCGCTTACGCCGACCAGATGAAGCGTATGGCCGAGCAGGGCATCACCTCGATATGCGATATGTCGCTCATGCCCATGCCGGGCTGCGACTTTATCCGCGACGATGTCTACGACAAACTGCAGGCAGCCGGCAAGCTGGGCATCCGCGCCCATTTGTTTCCCACGCTGCTGGATGACCAATCGCGCTTGGAAGAGCTACAGACCCGCTACGCGAACAACGCGCTGCTCTCGGCGCCAGGCTTTAAGCAGTTCTTCGACGGCGTGTCGAGCGAACACACGGCGTATCTCACCGAGCCCTATACCAATCCGCGCTTCCCGGGCGACCAGGGCCGTCTGACAGTTCCCGCCGAGCGCATGCGTAAGCTGGTTCTGGCGGCTGCGGAGCGTGGCCACACTGTGCGTATTCACGTCATCGGCGACGGCGCCATCCATGCCGCGCTCGATATCTTTGAGGAGGCCGCCGACCTGTACGGCCTGCCCCAGCACGGCCATAACACGCTCGAGCATCTGGAGAACCTTCTGCCCGAGGACATCGACCGCCTGCGCAAGCTCGACGTGGTTGCCTCGAGCCAGCCCTGCCATATCACGCTCGACCCGGGTGGTCCGGAGCGCGACCTGGGCTTGGAGCGCAGCCGCATCATGTGGCCGTTTGCGACCTATAAGCAGCGCGGCATTCGCCAAGCCTTCGGTACCGACAGCCCTATTACGCCCGTTACCAGCATGAATGTGCTCTACACGGCTATCACGCGCCAGGACCCCCGCAGCCACTGGCCCGAGGGCGGCTGGTTGCCGAGCGAGCGTATCGACGCGGCAACGGCCCTGCGCAACTACACGCTTGGCAGCGCGTACGCAGCGGGCGACGAGCAAAACCTCGGCAGCCTGGAGCCCGGCAAATACGCCGATCTGGTAGTCCTGGACCAAAACCCGCTCACCATCGACCCCCAAGAGCTCCAAGCCACCAAAGTCCAAGCCACCTACCTGGCAGGCAACCTCATCTACGAGCGTTAGTCCCACATTCCGTCCTCGGTTGCGGTGAAATACGGACTAAATAACACCCCAACAGCCAAAAACAGTCCATATTCCACCGCAACTTAAGGGGGCACGTTTCGACAACGTGCCCCCTTTCTTGTGAATCCCATTCGCATCGCCATTTTGCTGTACTGACTTTTCTGAATGCCGGGCCCGAATTAGTTAACCTGGCTCCCACGTGGCTCCGGAGGGGCGGGGCATAAGGTTTATCGCGAGTTCCGCACGAGCCGAAGGCCACTTAATGTGGCCTTCGTGCGAGCAGGACTGCCCGAGCAGGAAACCTTATGCCCCGCCCCTCCGGAGCCACACGGGAGCCACTGCTAAGTTATCCCCCGGCATTCAGAAAATCTAAGTGCCAAAAAATAAGATTTTTTGACTCTGTGTTGTATAACCCGCCATTCGTGGGTACCATTCAACGCGTACGCAAACAAAAAGGGTTAATTCGCGTGGTATAACCGCGCGGCCCAAAAAGGAGGAGACAAGCATGTCGTCTTTGAAGCCGCTTGCAGATCGTGTTCTGGTCAAGCCCGACGAGGCCGAGCAGAAGACCGCTTCTGGTCTGTATATCGCCAGCAACGCTCAGGAGAAGCCGCAGCGTGGCACCATCGTTGCCGTTGGCGCCGGCAAGGTCAACGACAAGGGTGAGCGCATCCCCATGGACGTCAAGGTCGGTGACGTTGTCATCTACGGTAAGTTCGGTGGCAACGAGGTCAAGGTCGACGGCGAGAAGTATCTGCTGATGCGCGCCGACGACATCTACGCCGTCGTCGAGGCCTAGTCTCGTCAGAATCTCTGATTCGTCTTTGAACGCGCCCGCCGCACAGGACTCGGAAGCGGCGACGCGAGTCACATTTCTTTTGGAGGATTACCTACCATGGCAAAGAACATTACGTTCAACACCGATGCCCGCGCTAAGCTTGCCAAGGGCGTCAACACTCTGGCCGACGCCGTTACCGTCACCATGGGCCCCAAGGGCCGCTACGTTGCGCTGCAGCGCACGTTCGGTGCTCCGACCATCACCAACGACGGCGTTTCTGTCGCCAAGGAGATCGAGCTCGAGGACAACATCGAGAACATGGGCGCTCAGCTGGTGAAGGAGGTTGCCACCAAGACCAACGACACCGTGGGTGACGGCACCACCACCGCAACCCTGCTCGCTCAGGCCATCGTCAACGACGGTCTGCGCAACGTCGCCGCTGGCGCCAACCCGCTGGCCATCCGTCGCGGCATCGACAAGGCCGTCAACGCCGCCGTCGCCGAGATGAAGAAGCAGGCCAAGCCGGTCGAGACCAAGGAGCAGATCGCTTCCGTCGGTACCATCTCCGCCGGTGACCCCGAGGTCGGCGAGAAGATCGCCGAGGCCATGGAGGTCGTGGGCAAGGACGGCGTCATCACCGTCGAGGATTCCCAGACGTTCGACATCACCATCGACACCGTCGAGGGCATGCAGTTCGACAAGGGCTATGTCTCCGCTTACTTCGTCACGGATAACGACCGCATGGAGGCCGTGATGAAGGATCCGTACATCCTCATCACCGACCAGAAGATTTCCAGCGTTCAGGACATCATGCCCGTTCTCGAGGCTGTCCAGCGCGCTGGCCGTGGCCTGCTCATCATCGCTGAGGACATCGACGGCGAGGCTCTGCCTACCCTGGTCCTCAACAAGATCCGTGGCGCCCTCAACGTCTGCGCCGTCAAGGCTCCGGGCTACGGCGATCGCCGCAAGCGCATCCTCGAGGACATCGCCGTCCTCACCGGTGGCCAGGCTGCCCTGGACGAGCTGGGTGTGAAGGTCGCTGACATCACCGCCGATATGCTCGGTACCGCTAAGTCCGTCACCATCTCCAAGGACAACACCGTCGTCGTCGGCGGCGCTGGCTCCAAGGAGGCCATCGACGCTCGTATCGCTCAGATTAAGGGTGAGATGGAGAACACCACCTCTGACTTCGACCGTGAGAAGCTCCAGGAGCGCCTGGCCAAGCTCTCCGGTGGCGTTGCCGTCATCAAGGTCGGCGCTGCTACCGAGTCCGAGCTCAAGGAGATCAAGCATCGCGTCGAGGACGCCCTGCAGGCTACCCGCGCTGCTGTCGAGGAGGGTATCGTCGCCGGTGGCGGCGTCGCCTTCATGGACGCTGCTCCTGCGCTCGATGCTGTCGAGATCGACGACCCCGAGGAGAAGATCGGCGTCGACATCGTCAAGAAGGCTCTGACCGCTCCGGTCGCTACCATCGCCAAGAACGCTGGCTTTGAGGGCGCTGTCGTGGTCGATAAGGTTGCCGAGCTGCCCGCCGGCCAGGGTCTCAACTCTGCCAACGGCGAGTGGGGCGACATGATCGAGATGGGCGTCCTCGACCCCGTCAAGGTCAGCCGCGTCACCCTTCAGAACGCTGCTTCTGTCGCCAGCCTGATCCTCATCACCGAGGCTACCGTCTCCGATGTGCCCAAGAACACTCAGCTTGAGGACGCTATCGCTGCTGCTACCGCTGGTCAGCAGGGCGGCGGTATGTACTAAGGCCGACAAGGTCTAGAACTCCCACCGGGAATCCGGGGGCGGGACGGGGTTTCTCTCCGGAACGTCCTCGGACATGCAAAGAGGCTCCGCATCGCGCTTCGCGCTGCGGAGCCTCTTTGCGTCCTGCGGAATGTTCCGGAGAGAAGCCCCGTCCCGCCCCCGGATCCCCTGCGTTTACGGCCTTGAGGTCGGCGTGGGCGGAGATCGTGGCTGATGGGGATACGTGTCCCGGTCGCTGTTTCGCGGCTTTGCCGCGAAAGGCGCGTTACTTTGGGACGGGTGGGGAACGTGGTTGTTGCGGTAACTGGTCCCCACCATAAATTACCCTCGGCATACTTGCGCGAACGATTGCTCGTGCTACACTTGCAATTGCTGTTTCAGGGCGGGGTGGAATTCCCCACTGGCGGTAAATCGGGCGGTGCCAAAGGGGCGCCGTGGAGCAGGCGAGGTGCCTGCGACTGAGCCGATGAGTCCGCGACCCGAGCGTGTGTTGGTTCGCATGCCGGCTGAACTGGTGAGATCCCAGTACCAACGGTTAGAGTCCGGATGAAAGAGGCAGGTGATCTTATGTCTGAACAGTCGCAGCATATCCATTTTGAGAACACGAATAGGTGGAGCACCAAACAGCTCGTTACCATGGCGCTGATGTGCGCCTTGGGCGCCCTGTTTATGTATGTGCAGCTACCCATCCTTCCCTCGGCGCCGTTTTTGACGTATGACCCGTCGCTGGTGCCGGCGATGGTGTGCGGGTTTGCGTATGGTCCCGGTGCCGGTACTGCTGTTGCCGCCATGGCGATCGTTATCCATGCACTCACTACGGGTGACTGGGTCGGCGCGCTTATGAATCTGGTTGCCACGCTGGGCTATATTCTGCCTGCGGCTATCGTTTACCAGAAGATGCACACCTACAAGGGTGCCGTGATTGGCCTGGCACTGGGCGTTATTGCCGCTACGGTGCTTTCTATGGTTGCGAATCTGACCATTGGCGTTTGGTTCTGGTATGGCTCGGTCGATGTGATCGCCCCGCTCATGATTCCTGCCGTGCTGCCGTTCAACCTTATCAAGACCGTGCTTAACTCGGTATTGACGCTCGCGGTGTACAAGGCGGTCTCCAACTTCATCACGCCTAAAAAGGACCAGGTCAAAGGCCGCGCATGATTGAGTGTCGGGGCGTTTCCTTTAGCTACGACGGCGCTGCGAAAGCGCTCGATGGCATCGATCTGAACATCGAGGAGGGGGAGTTTTTCTGCATCCTCGGCGGCAATGGGTCGGGCAAGTCGACGTTTGCCAAGCATTTGAACGCGCTGCTGCAGCCCGATGCGGGAACGGTGTGTGTCAACGGCATGGACGCGTCCGATCCCGAGCTGGTCTACGATATCCGCTCGACTGCGGGCATGGTGTTCCAGAATCCCGACGACCAGCTTGTGGCGACGCTTGTCGAGGACGATGTTGCGTTTGGTCCCGAGAACTTAGGGGTCGAATCGGCCCAGATCGCGCAGCGCGTGCGCGAGGCGCTGAAGGCCGTGGGTCTGGTGGGCTTTGAGCGCCACGAGACCCACGCTCTCTCGGGCGGACAAAAGCAGCGCGTGGCGCTTGCCGGCGTGCTCGCCATGGAGCCGCGTGTGCTCATTTTGGACGAGGCGTCCTCGATGCTCGATCCGCGCGGGCGCAAGGGCCTTATGAAGGCCTGTCACGCGCTGCACGAACGCGGCATGACCATCGTGATGATTACGCACTTTATGGAAGAGGCCGCTGAGGCCGATCGCGTTGCTGTCTTCCAGGCGGGCCGCGTTGCCATGCTGGGTACGCCCGAGGAGATTCTGACGCGGGCGAATGAACTCGCTCAGCTCAACCTGGATATGCCGGCGTCGTGCTGCTTAGGTAGGACACTTCGTGCGAAGGGCGTGCCCGTTTGCGCGCAGGTACGTGAGGCGGATATGGTCGCCGAGATTGCGCAGACTTATGCCGAGCGAAGTGGGGCAGGCACCGCGGGGCAGTCTTCCGCATCCCAGTTGGAAATCGCTGACGGCACTGTTCCGGTAGACAACGAGGGCAACGCGTCGGAGCCCGTCATAGAGCTATCCCATGTTTCGTACAGTTATTCGCTCAGTCCGCGCGAGCGCCGCCGCTGGCATAAGCGCTCGGCCACTGCGGGCAAATCGAGCAAACAGGCTCTCTGGGGAAACGACCCCAGCAGTCCGTGGGCGCTGCGCGATGTATCGCTGACGGTGCGTCGCGGCGAGTTCCTGGGGCTAGCAGGCCATACCGGCTCGGGTAAATCGACTCTGGTCCAGCATCTCAACGGTTTGATTCGCCCTCAGGAGGGATCCGTTCGCGCGCTGGGGCTCGACCTATCAAACAAGAAAGACGCCGCTGCGGTTAAGGCCAAGGTCGGCGTGGTGTTTCAATATCCTGAGCGTCAGCTGTTTGCCGAAACCGTGGCGCAGGACGTGGCGTTTGGTCCGCACAACCTTGGCTTGCCGCAAGATGAAGTCGACCGTCGTGTCGAGTCATCGCTCTCGCGCGTGGGCCTCGATCTTTCCACGGTCGGCGACAAGAGCCCCTTTGAGCTTTCGGGCGGCCAGCAGCGTCGCGTGGCGTTTGCCGGCGTGCTCGCCATGGAACCTGAGGTGCTGGTGCTCGACGAGCCCATGGCGGGCCTCGATCCGGCTGCCCGCAGGGATTTCCTGGAGCTCATTGGCCGTTTACATGACGAAGGCCTGACCGTTGTCATGGTTTCGCACAGCATGGATGACCTGGCAAATTGTTGTGACCGTATCGTTGTGATGAACGAGGGCGCGGTGTTTGCCGAGGGAACGCCCGCTCAGGTTTTTGCGCATGCGGATGAGCTTAAATCAATCGGCTTGGGTGTTCCCGCTGCCCAGCGCATGGCGCTGGCGCTTGCGAAGGCAGGCGTGCCGCTGCGCTTTGACGGCCTCTATACGGTTGAGTCGCTGGCAGACGAGTTGGTGGACCTGCTTATCGGTCGCTCGGACGGTCCTTCTAACGTCGCGGACATTGCTAAATCCAAGACGGTCGCGCGAGAGGAGGGCTGCTAATGGAGGCGTTTTCGTTTGGCAGCTACTATCCCGGCGATAGTGCGATCCACCGCCTGGACCCGCGAACCAAGTTGCTCTTGGGCTTTGTGTTTCTGATCACGACGCTCACGGTCAGCAGCTTCCGCGGACTAGTCCCGGTCGCAATCTTCGTTGTCCTGATCTATGCCGTGTCCCGGGTGCCGGCTCGTCGCGTCCTGTCATCGATGGCGCCGCTGCTGGCGATCGTCGCGGTGGTCGCGATGCTCAACCTGTTTTCCGACCAGAGCGGGCGCATTCTGTGGCAGCTCGGCTTTTTGCAGATAAGCGAGGGCTCGCTGCATTCCGCCGCCTTTATGGCGTGCCGCCTGACCTTGATGATGGCCGGCATGAGCGCTATTACGATCACCACGCCCACGCTCGATCTCACCGCGGGCTTTGAGCGCCTGCTCGCGCCGTTTGCGCGTGTGGGACTTCCTGCGCACGAGCTCGGCATGATCATGGGTATCGCGCTGCGCTTTATGCCGCAGTTCGCCACCGAGATGAAGCAGACGGCCGATGCACAGGCGAGCCGCGGTGCGCGCGTGACGGGAGGCCCGCTCGGCGGCGTGCGTATGCTCGGCAGTGTGGCGATTCCGCTGTTCACGGGCGTGTTCCGTCATGCCGAAACGCTGTCTGCCGCCATGGATGCCCGTTGCTATCATGGCGAGCAGGGCCGCACACGTCTGCATGCGCTTGCATTTGGCCGCGGCGATGCGCTGGCGGCGGTGGTGACGGCGTTGCTGCTCATCTGCGTCATCGTCATCAATCTTCAACTTGTTTAGGCGCGATTCGAGCGCAGGAAAGGGGTCCCTATGACCGACAACGACCGCACGGCGCAGCTCGAGCGCGCCTGTTCGTATCTCAGGCGCATTCCGGCGTGGTATCTGGCCACGACCGATGTGGCCGACGGGTATCAGCCTCGCGTGAGGCCGTTTTCATTTGCCATGGTCGATGACGGTAAGCTGTGGTTTTGCACATCGCGCGATAAGGATGTGTGGGCCGAGCTTAGCGCGAACCCCAAGTTTGAACTCTCGGGCTGGAAGCCGGGGGAGTGCTGGATCGTGTTGACCGGCGAGGCCGCACTTGAGGACGACGCAGTTGCGAGCGACAAGGTGCGTCAAGCGGGTTTTAAGCACATGGTGGGCATCGGCGAGGAACACGAGAGCGCCAACGACGGCCGCCTTGCGTTCTTCTCGGTCCGCAACATCGCCGCGCGGTTCTGCGATATCGACGGCAGCGAGGAGCGCCTGGAGCTCTAGCTCACACAAACCAGGCTCCCAAACTAGCTAGTACAGGAGGAAACGTGGACGGATTGAATACGGTTTTGGAGTATTTGACGTCGGTGCCGGCGTGGTATCTGGCGACAAGCGTGGACGGGCAGCCACATGTGCGTCCGTTCTCGTTTGCACAGATTCAGGACGGCAAGCTGTGGTTTGTGACGGCGCGCACCAAAGATGTGTGGCAAGAGCTTCTGCAAAACCAGCGCTTTGAGGCCACGAGTTGGTGGCCGGGCCATGGTTGGTTGATCCTGCGCGGGCGTGCGGGGCTGGAAGACCGGGCTTCGAGTGAAATGCGCGAGGCCGGTTGGAAGCATCTTGAGCGCCTGGGCGAGCACTATGAGGGGCCTAACGACCCCATGCTCGTCTTCTTTAGCGTCGAGGATCCCGAGGCTTTTATCTGCAATCACGACGAATGGGTGCCGGTCGAGCTCTAGCCAGCTGGCTCATCCTAACAACTTAGTTTTCGCATGGGCGGGCCCCGTGTTGCCCGGCACCGTAAGGAGTGCCGGTCAATACGGGGCCCGCTCCATTTGTCAATTCCTTCAAGCGAATGTGTCGGGAATGTTTCAATGCATGAATATGCAAGCCATTTACGTGTTCATGCATCTTTTGGTGCTAAAGTTTCAACCCACTTCATAACGACAGCTGCGAAATGCGCATCGGTGCATAAATCGCAGACAAGGAGTCTGATATGTCTTTGAAGGTTGGAATCGTCGGCGCGGCTGGATATGCCGGAGCCGAGCTCATTCGCCTCGTGCTCGGTCATCCCGAGTTTGAACTTGTCGCCATTACGTCCAACGCCGATGCCGGCCAGCCGTTGTCTGCGGTGTACCCGAGCTTCACCGGCGTAAGCGATCTTGTCTTCACGACGCATGATGCCCCCGAGCTCAAGAACTGTGACGCGGTATTTTTGGCCGTGCCGCACACGGCTGCCATGGCTCAGGTGCCCGCCCTGCTTGCCGCGGGAGTCTCCTGCATTGACCTCTCGGCCGACTATCGCCTGAGCGATCCGGCCACCTTTGAGGCCTGGTATGCCGCCGAGCACACGAGCCCCGAGTTGCTCAAGACCCGTGCCTTTGGCCTGCCCGAGCTATTCTGCCGGGACTTGGAGACCGCCGCATCCGACCATGCCGACGGCAAACCCGTGCTGGTCGCCTGCGCCGGTTGCTATCCCACCGCAACGAGCCTTGCCGCCGCGCCCGCCGTGCGCGCTGGCTGGGTTGCCCAGAGCGGCCCCGTGATCGTTGATGCCATCAGCGGTGTGACGGGTGCCGGCAAGTCCTGCAACGCTCGTACGCATTTTTGCAGCGCCGACGAGAACTTGGAGGCCTACGGCGTGGGTAAGCATCGCCACACGCCCGAGATTGAGCAAATCCTTGGCCTGACCGATCGCGTCGTCTTTACCCCGCACCTGGCACCGCTCAAGCGTGGTCTGCTCTCCACGGTGACGATGCCGCTCGCGCCGCAGGCCATCGACTCCTTGGCTCTTGAGGACGTTGTCGACTATTACAAGCAGTTCTATGCCGGTCGCACCTTTGTGCGCGTGCTCGATACCGGCCAGCAGCCCAAGACGGCTTCGGTTGTCGGCACCAACGCCGCCCAGATTGGCCTCGCGCTCAACAAGCGCGCGGGCGTGCTGGTGGCGACGGGCGCCATCGACAATCTGTGCAAGGGCGCTGCGGGCCAAGCGGTCCAGTGCGCCAATATCGTCTTTGGCTTTGACGAGCGACGAGGCTTGCCCACAGTGACGTGCCCGGTGTAGCACATTCGATTGTTAACGATTTGGTAGTCGGGCATCGAGTGGGGCGCCACTCTTAAGCTGGTCTCATGATCACGACTGGCATGGCGCACCAACCGATGTCCGTTTTTTGTTTGATATAAGGAGTCGTAGGGACGATGAACACCGACCTGTTTGATATCAAGATTCGCGCCGTCGAGGGCGGCGTTACGGCTGCGGCTGGTTTTAAGGCTGCAGGCATCCACGCTGGGTTCCGCAAGAACCCCGAGCGTCTGGATTACACGCTCGTCGTGCCCGATAAACCCTGTCCCGGTGCCGGCGTGTTTACCACCAACCGCTTTTGCGCGGCGCCCGTGCAGGTGAGCCGTGCCAACCTGGGCGGTGCCGACAAGGGTTACGGTATCATCGCCGGCGTTTCGGTCAACTCTGGCAATGCCAACGCCGCCACGGGTGAGACCGGCCTTGCGTGCGCGCGCGAGACGTGCAGCATCGCATCGCAGGTCATCGGCTGCGAGCCCCAGCAGATTCTGGTTGCCTCCACGGGCGTGATTGGCCAGATTCTGCCGATCGACACGTTTAAGACCGCCATTCCTGCTGCCTACGAGGCGCTCTCTGCCCACGGTGGCGCCGATGCCGCTCGCGCCATCATGACGACCGACACGCACTCCAAGGAGTACGCCGTGTCCTACGTCAGTGAGGCTGCGGGCCATGCGGGCAACGTCTATTCGGTAGGCGGAATGTGCAAGGGCTCGGGCATGATCATGCCCAATATGGCCACCATGATCGCGGTTATCACCACCGATGCCCCCGTCGAGCCTGCGGCACTTCATGCCCTGCTGCTCTCGACCGTCAAGCAGACCTTTAATAAGGTGACGGTCGATTCCGACACCTCGACCAACGACACCTGCATCATGCTTGCCTCCGGCGCCGCTGCCGCAGATGCCGAGCCTATCGTCGAGGGCTCCGATGCCTTCGACGAGTTGGCATTTGCCGTGCACGAGGTGTGCGAGAGCCTGGCGCGCAATATCGCCGCCGATGGCGAGGGCGCATCCAAGCTTGTTACGGTCAACGTTACCGGCGCCGTGAACGACGAGGAAGCTGATATCGCCGCTCGTGCCGTTGCCAACTCGCCGCTCGTTAAGACCTGCATCGCCGGCCACGACTGCAACTGGGGCCGCGTTGCCATGGCGCTTGGCAAGTGCGGCGTGAAGTTTAATCAGGAAGACGTTTCCATCGACATGATGGGTATGCCTGTCTGTCGCGATGGTCTGACTGTTCCCTTTGACGAGGACGAGGCTCTACGACGTTTCGAGGCGCCCGAGATCGTGATCTCGGCCGACCTGGGCGCAGGCGACGCGGCAACGACCGTGTGGACCTGCGACCTCACGCATGAATACATCTCCATCAACGGCGATTACCGTTCCTAGATTCCAGGCACGCTGCGCATCTTGCCGCGATTGCGGACAGCGGAGCACGGCGCGATAACGATACGAAAGACGAGGCAGATTATGAAATTCGCACGCGATTGTCGTTCGAGCGAATCCAACGAAGCAACCGCGCAGCTGCTGTTCGAAGCGCTGCCGTGGATTAAGAACCTGACCGGCAAGACGGTTGTTATCAAATATGGCGGAGCCGCCATGGTTGATGAGCAGCTGCGCCGCGACGTGATGAGCGACATCGTTTTGCTCAAGATCATCGGTATGCGCCCCGTCATCGTGCACGGCGGCGGCAAGGCTATCAACGAGGCGCTGAGCCATTACGATATTCCCGTCGAGTTTAAGAACGGCCAGCGCGTGACCACGCCGGCGACTATGGATATCGTGCGCGAGGTGCTGGGCGGCAAGGTTAACCAGGAGCTGGTTGCTGCCATCAACCACCACGGCAACCTGGCCGTGGGCGTGTCGGGCAGCGATGCCGGCACGCTCATCGCCGAGCCGCTCGACCCCGAGCTCGGTCGCGTGGGCAAAGTGACGCACGTCAACACCGACTATATCGAGCGCTTACTCGATAGCGAGTACATCCCCGTCATCGCTACCGTCGCGGCGGGGGAGGACGGCGGTTTCTTCAACATCAACGCCGACACCGCCGCCGGTGCCGTTGCCGCGGCGCTCCACGCGCATAAGGCGATCTTTTTGACCGATGTCGATGGTCTGTACAAGGACTTTAGCGACAAGGACTCGCTTATCTCCAACCTAACGCTCGACGAGGTTAACGAAATGCTCTACGGCGGCGAGGTCGATAAGGGCATGATTCCCAAGCTGCGCGCGGCCGTCGATGCGATTACCGGCGGCGTATTTCGTGCCCACATCATTAACGGTACTACGCCGCATTCGCTGCTCCTGGAGCTGCTGACCGATGCCGGCGTCGGCACCGTGATTCATTCCACCGAGACGGCTTACGAGTTCGATACGCATCCGCATCCGCTTTCGACGTTTGCTGCGCGTCTGACCGAGAACCTTGACGAGGTCGAGAAGCTTCAGACGGTCTAGCTGACCCGCAGCCGCCCCATTCCTGCACCCATAGCCCCGCGCCGTCTGGCGCCCAACGAAAGGCATCCCATGTCACTTGCAGCTCAGCAATCGCTTGAATCCCATTACGTTATGCATACCTTTGGCCGCTCTCCGGTCGAGTTTGTCGAGGGTCACGGCATGAAGCTCACCGGCGACGATGGCCGTGAGTACCTCGACTTTCTTGCCGGCATCGGCGTGTGCAGCCTAGGTCATGGCAACCCGGCTGTGCTCTCGGCGCTCGAGGCACAGACCAAAAAGCTCATGCATGTCTCCAATTACTTTTACATCGAGCAGCGCGGACAGGTCGCGGCGCTGCTGTCCAAGCTTGCTAACGACGACGTAGATGGTGCGCGCGTGCTTGCCGATGCCATCACCGCCGGCGATGAGACCACGGCAGCTGCTCTTGGTGCCCCGGCTGCGGACGAGCAGGTGTGGGAGACCTTCTTTGCCAACTCCGGCGCCGAGGCCAACGAGGGCTCGATGAAGCTCGCGCGCCTGTACGCCAAGCGTGCCGGTAACGGCGGCAACACTATCGTGTGCATGCGCGGCGGCTTCCACGGCCGTACGCTCGAGACCATTGCCGCCACCATGCAGGATTGGCTGCAGGATAGTTTCCGCCCGCTGCCGGGTGGCTTTGTGGCCTGCACGCCCAACGATATCGATGAACTGCGTGCGATCTTTAAGCAGCTGGGGAGCGAAATTTGTGCCGTGATGCTCGAGCCGATTCAGGGCGAGAGCGGTGTGCACCCCATGACCGAGGAGTTTATGGCGGCAGCGCGCGACCTGGCACACGAAGTGGGCGCCGTGCTTATCGCCGACGAGGTCCAGTGCGGCATCTTCCGCTCCGGCAAGCCGTTCGCATTCCAAACCTATGGCGTGGAGCCCGACATCATGAGCCTTGCCAAGGGCATTGCTGATGGCGTGCCCATGGGCGCCGTGGTGGCAAAGAAGGAGATTGCCGACGTGTTTAAGCCGGGTGACCACGGCTCGACCTTTGGCGGTAGCTGCTTGGCCATCGCGGCGTGCGCCGCGACGCTCTCCGCGCTCGTGCGCGGCGATTATGCCGACCACGCTGCCAAGGTAGGCGCCTATATGGAGGCAAAACTCGCCAAGTTACCGCATGTTACCGATGTGCGCGGTCGCGGCTTGATGCTCGGCTGCGACCTGGATGAGGCAGCGGGCGACGCGCATGATATTGTTGCCCGCGCGCTGGCCGCCGGTGCCGTGATTAACGCTACGGGTGCCCATACGCTGCGTTTCCTGCCGCCGCTCGTCTGCGAGGAATCCGACGTGGACAGTCTGATCGAGATCCTGTCGGGTGTCTTGGGCTAACGCGGCGCAATAACTCAATTTGGACTGGGTTCCGGACTGCGGACGTGCCATATACGGCACGATTCGGCGGTCTGGAGCCCGTTTTGCCTTAGATTTGCTAAGGCAGGGAGACCTGCTGGTCAAAAAACATCAAATATGAGTACTGCTACCGATTTGGTAGCAGCAATTTAGGACTAATAAGGCCAGATAGCAAGTCGAAATGGCGATGAATGCACGATTTTGATCCAGCTGTTAGTCCTTATAATGGACATATGTTGCGTAACTTAAGCAAATACTATCTTTTTATATGTTGTAAGCAAGGTAGCAGTACTCATTTTTGCCATTTTTTGGCCACGACCTTTGTAACAGACGTGCAGGCGGGTTCGAATCCCATGCACCGGGCGCAAACAAAAACGGTCCCCTTGCGAGGACCGTTTCTAAATCAGTGGTGGGCGATGAGGGATTCGAACCCCCAGCCTTGTGCGTGTAAAGCACCTGCGCTAACCGTTGCGCCAATCGCCCGTGCGGAGAGAGTATAGCAAAACAATCGCCTCATTCACCTCATATCCATTAAAGGCAACTGGCGCGTGCCGCAGCCGCAGCGGAGCTGATTCAGTTGAGATTGCCTGAACATTCCGCCCCTCTTTACGCCCTCGGGTATACTCAAAAGCTACTGATTCGATTTGATGCCCAGCAACAGCAGAGGGGATAGTATATGTGCGGTTTTGTCGGTTTTGTCGGTGGGACGGATAACCAATCCGAGGTGCTCACCAAGATGATGGACCGCATCGTCCATCGCGGTCCCGACATGGGCGGTCAGTTTATCGACGGCCGCGTTGCCCTGGGCTTCCGCCGCTTGTCGATCCTCGACCTGACCGAGGCCGGCGCTCAGCCCATGGCCAATGAGGACGGCAGCGTCGTTATCGTCTTCAACGGCGAGATCTACAACTTCCAGGAGCTTCGCTCCGAGCTCGAGGCCAAGGGCTATAAGTTCCACTGCGGCGCCGACACCGAGAGCCTCCTGCACGGCTACGAGGAGTGGGGCGAGGCAGTACTCGATCGCTTGCGCGGTATGTACGCCTTCGTCATCTGGGACAAGAAGAAGAACAAGCTTTTTGGCGCCCGCGATATCTTTGGCATCAAGCCGCTCTACTACTATCCCATGGCCGATGCGGGCGACGGCGCTCCGGGCGTGCTCTTTGGTTCCGAGATCAAGAGCTTCCTGGACTACCCGCACTTCCACAAGGCGGTCAACAAAAAGGCTCTGCGTCCGTACATGACGCTGCAGTATTCGGCGACTGAGGAGACCTTCTTCGAGGGTGTCTACAAGCTGCCGCCGGCGCATTACTTTACCGTAGACATCCCGACCGGCAAGATGAACATCGAGCGCTATTGGGATTGCGATTACTCTGCCGTCGAGAAGCCGTTCGAGGAGTACGTCGACGAGCTGGACGAGGTCGTGCACGAGAGCGTCGAGGCCCATCGCATCGCCGACGTCAAGGTCGCGTCGTTCCTCTCCGGCGGCGTCGACTCCAGCTACATCGCCGCTTGCCTCATGCCCGACAAGACCTTCTCGGTGGGCTTCGATTACAAGAATTTCAATGAGACCAACTACGCCAAGGAGCTTTCCGATAAGCTCGGCGTCGAGAACGTTCGCAAGATGATTACCGCCGACGAGTTCTTCGGTGCGCTCGAGGACATCCAGTATCACATGGACGAGCCGCAGTCCAACCTGTCTTCCGTGCCGCTGTGGTTCTTGGCCGAGATGGCCCGCAAGGACGTCACCGTCGTGCTTTCGGGCGAAGGCGCCGACGAGCTCTTTGGCGGCTACGCCTACTACGAGGACACGGTTCCGGTCCGCAAGTACAAAAAGATGGTGCCGCTGCCCATCCGTCGCGCGCTCGGTAACCTGGCGTTGCATATGCCGTACTTCAAGGGACATAACTTCCTGGTCAAGGGTGCCGAGATCCCTGAGAAGTCGTTCCTGGGACAGGCTCTGGTATGGCCGGAGCGCGAGGTCGACGGCGTGCTCAAGCCCGAGTACAACACCGGCGATGGCGCCTTCGAGCTTGCCGCCCCCATCTATGCGCGCGTGAAGGGTCAGCCCGAGCTGGTCAAGAAGCAGTACCTGGACATGAACATGTGGCTCCCGGGCGACATTCTGCTCAAGGCCGACAAGATGTGCATGGCGCACTCGCTGGAGCTGCGCGTGCCCTTCCTGGACCGCAAAGTCATGGAGTTCGCCGAGCACATTCCCGACCGCTACCGCATCAACGAGAACGGCAACAAACAGGTACTCCGCCACGCTGCCAACAAGTCGCTGCCCGATGAGTGGGCCACCCGTCCCAAGGTGGGCTTCCCGGTGCCGATTGTCTACTGGCTGCGCGAGCAAAAGTGGTACGACTATGTCAAGGAGTACTTCACCGCGCCGTGGGCAAGCGAGTTCTTCGATACCGACGAGCTCATGCACCTGCTCGATCTGCACTTTGCGGGCAAGGGCGATTTCCAGCGCAAGATCTATACGCCGCTCGTGTTCCTGGTGTGGTACAAGCGCTTCTTTATCGACGAGGACCAGCCCGCTGTTCAGGCTGCCTAGCCTCGGCTTACGAACGCCTGCGCGTAACGGCTCCTCCGGGAGCCGTTTTTGCGTGGGTGCGTTTCAGTTACTATAAAAACCGTCCCTGCCAAATGGCTGAGAAAGGTGAAAGATGCACCATTCGGATTCCGCGACCGTGACCACGGTCGATACGCTTGCCAAGCTTCTCGACGTGTGCGGCGAGCTGCGCGCATCAGAGCAGGTTGACGAGCGTGCCGTGACCGGCTGCTCGTTTGATTCGCGCGCGGTCTCGGCAGGTGACGTGTTCTTTTGCAAAGGTGCTGCCTTTAAGCCCGCGTTTTTGAGCATGGCGCTCGATGCGGGTGCCGTCGCATTTGTGTGCGAGGAGTCGCTGGTCGAGTCTCTGGAGCCGCTGGCGCAGGAGAGCGGTGCTGCGATGCTGGTTGTTGATAGCGTTCGCACGGCCATGGCCCTGTTGCCGCCGGAGGTCTACGACCGTCCCGACCACGACGTCAAGATCGTGGGCATCACCGGTACCAAGGGAAAGACCACGGCCGCTTTTATGCTTCAGTCCATCATCAAGGCAGCGGGCGAATCCTGCGGCATGATCGGCTCGGTGAGTACCGACGATGGCATCGAGTGCTACGAGAGCACCAATACTACGCCCGAGGCCCCCGAGGTCTGGCGCCATATCGCCAACTGCCGTGAGTCCGGTCGCCAGTCCATGGTCATGGAGGTCTCGAGCCAGGCGCTCAAGTACCAACGCGTCGAGAATCTGCCGTTTGACGTGGCGTGCTTCCTCAACATCGGGCGTGACCACATCTCGCCGATCGAACACCCCACGTTTGAGGATTATTTTGAGAGCAAACTCAGGATCTTTGACCAGGCAAAGACCGCCGTGGTGAATCTGGGCACCGAAGAGGTTGACCGTGTGCTGGAGGCAGCGTCGACGGCTGAGCGCTTGGTGACCGTTGGCGTCGAGCATCCCGAGGCAAACCTGTGGGCGAGCGATGTGCGCATGGTCGGCTTTAGCATCGAGTTCAACTTGCATGGCCTGTGTGCCGACGAGTCCGAGGCGGGGGAGAAGATCCTGCTGGGTATCGCGGGAGACTTTAACGTGGAGAACGCGCTGGTCGCTATCGCCGCTGCGCACGAGATCGGCATCGGTATCGATGCCATCAAGAAGGGCCTCTTCAAGCTTCGTGTGCCGGGCCGCATGGAGGTCGTGGAGTCGAAGGACGGCCGCGTGATCTGCGTCGTCGACTACGCGCACAACCAGCTTTCGTTCCGCTCGCTTTTCTCGTCGGTCAAGCGCGCGTTTCCCGCCAGCCCGGTCATCGCAGTGTTTGGCGCTGCCGGCGGCAAGGCGCAGGAGCGCCGCGAGCAGCTTCCGCGCGAGGCCGCACCATATTCCGACCTGATGATCTTTGCCAACGAGGACCCGGCTCACGAGGACCCGATGAAGGTCTGTCACGAGCTTGCCGAACATGTTCCCGACGATACGCCGAACAAGATCATCCTCGATCGCGAAGCCGCTGTGCATGCGGCGTTCAAGGCGGCGCGCGAGGAGTATGTCAACCCCGATGCTCCCACCATTGTTTTGCTGCTGGCAAAGGGTGACGAGGAGCTCATGCACGTGGGCGACGAGTTCGTGCCCATCGAGAGCGACCTTTCGTTGGCCAATCGCCTGATCGATGTTACCCAGTTTGACTAATGAACCATGATGGCGGCGGCGCCCTGAGCGCGCTGTCGCCATAAGCGTGTTCCCTCAATCAAAACATGCCGTCCAAGTCCAAACCCTTCTACGTAAACGGAGTAACCATGTCCCACAACACCCTGCCGACCGTTGCCGAGCTTTCGGGCGAGATGCGCGAGCGCTTGGCCAAGGTCAAGTACGTCTTTACCGACCTGGATGCCACGATGCTCGCGCCCGGCTCGTGCGTGCTGCGCGACAACGACGGCAACCCCTCGACCAAACTCGTCGAGGCCGTCGTGGCACTCGCTCGCGCTGGTATTCAGGTGGTTCCCACCTCGGGCCGCAACCGTACCATGATCCACGAGGACGCGCGCGTGCTCGGCCTCAACTCTTACATTGGTGAGATGGGCGGCCTGGTCATGTACGACCTCAAAGCCAACGATTGGGAGTATCTGACTGGCGACATGCCTTACGACCCCGCCTGTGGCCTTACTCCGCACCAGGTGATCGAGCAGACCGGCGTGTGCGAGAAGATCCTCGCCCGCTGGCCGCACAAGATCGAGTATCACAACGACATGTCGACCGGCTACAAGTACCGCGAGGTCACCGTCGGCATGCGCGGCGATGTGCCCGACGATGAGGTCCAGGCCATCCTGGACGAGGCCGGCTGCGGCCTGGTGTGGGCCTGTAACGGTCACCTGACGCATCTGTCCAAGCCGACGACGCTCGAGCTCGATCGCGTCGAGGACGGTCGCGCATTCAACATCAACCCCGCGGGCCTCAACAAAGGCGTCGCCATTGCGCGCTTCTGCGAGCACCTGGGGATCGAGCGCGAGGAGACGTTGGCGCTCGGCGATTCCGAGTCCGACTTCTACATGGCCGATCACGTGGGCACGTTCTGCCTGGTCGAGAATGGCCTGACGAGCGCCGGCGCGCTCGAGTTCCTGGCTGCTTGCGAGAACGCTTTCGTTACGCGCGGCAAAATTGTCGACGGTTGGGCGGCGACGGCAGAGCTGCTGGTCGCGGCGCGTTCGTAGCGCGGCGTCGCCGCACGTGGACATGTCTTTTCGAGAGAGGCTGGTGAGGTAATGTCCGATATCGAGAATCCGGCAGGCGACACGCGCCCGATTGGCGTGTTCGATTCTGGTTTGGGCGGTCTGACGGTTGCGCGCGCGATTGCGACGGCGTTGCCGCACGAGTCCGTCTACTACTTTGGCGACACCAAGCGCTGCCCCTACGGCACGCGCACCGAGGATGAGGTGCGCTCGTTTGCGCTGCAGGCGGGTCGTTGGCTTTCGAAGCACGACGTCAAGATTATGGTCATCGCCTGCAATACGGCGACTGCTGCGGCCTTGCGTCTGGCCCAGCAGGTGCTCGACGTTCCTGTGATTGGCGTGATCGCGCCGGGTGCCCGTGCGGCAATCAACAGCACGCGCACGCGCCGGGTGGGCGTGCTCGCCACCAACCTCACTATTCGCTCGGGCGCCTACACGCGCGCCATTCAGGATCTAGATGCCGGCGTCGATGTATACGGCTGTCCTGCCTCGAGCTTTGTCGAGGTTGTCGAACACGAGCTCGCCTCGGGTGCACATCTGCAGGAACAGTGGCTTGAGAACGAGGACATCTTCGATACGCCTGCCGTGCGTGCGCTGGTGGGTGCCACGGTTGAGCCGCTGCGCGACCACGGTATCGATACCGTGGTGCTCGGCTGTACGCATTTTCCGCTGTTGGTGGGACCTATCCGGCATGCGCTGGGGCCTGGGGTGCGCGTCGTGAGTTCCGCCGAGGAGACCACGCGCGAGCTGACCGATATCCTCACGCGCCGCGAGCAGCTGGCGGGCGACGCCGCCGAGCCGCAGCATCGTTTTGCCACGACGGCCGATAACATTGCCGAGTTTGCGGTGGCGGGCAGCTTTATTTTTGGTCAGCCGCTCAAGAGCATCGAACATATCGATATCGATGAGCTGAAATAGATGTAAGGCGGCCGCCAAAGCCTTCGCCACATCTTTTGCCGAAAGGATATTTCTATGGAGTACATGCAGGTCAACCGCGCCAACGGTCGCGCCGCCAACGAGTTGCGCCCCGTTAAGCTCACCCGTGGCGTCATGAAGCACGCCCACGGCTCGTGTTTGGCCGAGTTCGGCGACACGCGCGTGCTGTGCGCCGCCACTATCGAGGAGGGCGTGCCGGGCTGGCGAAAGGGAGCTAAGGCCGGCTGGGTGACCGCGGAATACGCCATGCTGCCGACGTCGACCGGCAAGCGCTGCAAGCGCGAGCATGCCAACCGCAAGGGTCGCTCCATGGAGATCGAGCGCCTCATTGGCCGCAGCCTGCGTACCGCCGTCAACATGAAGGCGCTCGGCGAGTACACCGTCACCGTCGACTGCGATGTGATTCAGGCCGATGGCGGCACGCGTACAGCGAGCATCACCGGCGCCTGGGTGGCGTTGCACGACGCCCTCGCCATGTGGGTCGAGGCGGGCAAGATCGAGCGCATCCCGCTTACCGGTCAGGTGGCTGCCATCTCCATGGGCGTTGTCGACGGCAATACACTGCTTGACCTCGATTATTCCGAGGACAGCCATGCCGAGGTCGACATGAACCTCGTCGCTACCGACACCGGTGAGATGATTGAACTCCAGGGTACCGGCGAGCAGGCGCCCTTCGACCGTAAGCGTCTCAACGCCCTGCTCGACCTGGGCGACAAGGGCATTGCCGAGCTCATCGAGCTTCAGCGCCAAGCCATCGCCTAATCTGCCAAAAAGGGACAGGTTTATTTTGGTAGGTTTTACCTGTGGAGACGTCTGGACACAAGACTGCCGTTGATTGAGAGGGGAGAGGCGGAGTCCCTCGTTGCCCTCGGCGCGGTATTGATATAGAGACAAGGAGGCCAGTCATGGCACTTGAGAAGATTGACATCGACACCCTCGACCCGGCGGCGACCATCGTCGTGGCAACGGGCAACGCCCATAAGCTCACCGAGATCGAGGCCATTTTGGGCAAGGTCATGCCCGAGGTGCGCTTTGTGGCGCTCGGCCAGCTGGGCGATTTTGAGGACCCCGAGGAAAACGGCACGACGTTTTTGGAGAACGCCATTATCAAGGCGCAGGCTGCGGTCGAGGAGACGGGCCTTATGGCCATTGCCGATGATTCGGGCTTGGTCGTTGATGCCTTGGACGGCGAGCCCGGTGTGTATAGCGCGCGCTACGCGGGCGTTCACGGCGACGATGCCGCCAACAACGCCAAGCTGCTCGTGAATCTGGATGGCGTGGCAGACGAGGATCGCACCGCGCGCTTTATGAGCGTCGTTGCACTCATCGACACGGACGGCCTGGTCACCTATGGCGAGGGCACCTGCGAGGGCGTTATCGCGCACGAGGGTCGCGGCGATCACGGCTTTGGCTACGACCCGCTGTTCCTGCCGGTCGATACGCCGGGCAAGACCATGGCCGAACTCACGGCGGACGAGAAGAACGCCATCAGCCATCGATTCCATGCGCTCGAGCATCTGTCCGCCAAGCTGACGGGCGAGGAGTAGACCGTGCGTGCGGTGGTGCAGCGCGTGCTCAACGCCGGCGTGACGGTCGACGGCGAGTGCGTGGGCCGCATTGGACGCGGATACCTGGTGCTGCTTGGCGTGGGCCACGGTGACTCGCGTGCCGAGGCCGACAAACTGTGGGGCAAGCTCCGCGGCCTGCGCATCAATGAGGACGAGAACGGCAAGACCAATCTGGCGCTTGCCGATGTCGACGGCGAGGTGCTCGTGGTGTCGCAGTTCACGCTGTTTGCCGACTGCCGCCACGGCCGCCGTCCGTCGTTTACGGATGCCGGCGCCCCCGATGTCGCCAACGAACTCTACGAGTACTTCCTGACGCTCGTTCGCCAAGATGTCGAACACGTGGCGCACGGCATCTTTGGCGCCGATATGAAAGTCGACTTGGTCAACGACGGCCCATTCACCATCGTCTTGGACACCGACAACCTTTAGGTTACGCGGTTTTACCAAACCGCGTAACAACTGGTCATGCGAGGTTGTCGTCTGGTACGTATTTGGGGCCGGGCTTTTTTAGCTACTTGCGTATGGCCACAACAGGGTGCTATAGTATTAGAGTTTTGTCTATCTTAGGGGTATTATCCCCTTTTTGAATTGCACCTTCTGGAGGCCCTGTTCATGGAAGAGATGGAAGTCAATCACGTCGACGACATCCACGAGAAGCTGACCGATATGGTGGGCGATCGCGTCAAGGTTAAGGCCAACATGGGCCGCACCCGCGTCGTCGAGCGCATGGGCACCATCAAGAGCGTCCACCCCGCCGTCTTTATCGTCGAGGTTGACGAGCGCCGCGGCCGCAAGTCGCGTCAGTCCTACCAGTATATCGATGTCCTCACCGGTCAGGTCGAGCTGTTCGACCCTGAGAGCGGCGAGCATATCTTTACCCCGCTCGGCAATCAGCTCGAGGAGCACTAACGGTGACCGATCGGTCCCTGACTCTTTCCGCGCCGGCAAAGATTAACCTCTACCTGGGGGTTCATACCGAGCGCGATGACCGCGGCTACCACAGGGTCGATTCCCTGATGGCAGCCGTCGGTCTTTCCGATACCGTGACGGTCACGCCGGCGCAGGCGCTGACTGTCCAGACGGTTCCAGCATCAGATTTTCCCATGCAAAAGAATACGGCGTATCGGGCTGCGGTTGCTATGGCCGAGCATTATGGTCGCGAGGCAAACATCTGCGTGACGATTGAGAAGCGCATTCCATTGTGTGCCGGCTTGGGCGGCCCCTCGACGGATGCGGCCGCGGTCATTGTCGCCTTGGCGGAGCTCTGGGGAATTGATCGCACCGACCCCGCGCTCGACGACATCGCGCGCGGCATTGGTGCTGACGTCCCGTTCTTTTTGCACGCGAGCCCTGCGTTCTACGTAGGTGGGGGAGACGTGCTGGCAACCGAGTACCCCGCACTACCCGCGACACCCGTTGTGCTGGTTAAGCCGCGCGAGGCAAGTGTTTCGACAATTGAAGCCTATCGACGTTTTGATGAGGCCGCGGTGCCTGCGGACAAGCCCGGCGCGATGGCTTCTGCCTTGCGTGCCGGTGATGCCGAGACGGCATATGCGCTCATCCATAACAACCTGGGTGTCATTTCCGCACAGATGGAGCCGCAGATTCAAACGGTTCTCGATTGGCTGCGTAAACAGGACGGCACCGTTGCTGTAGATGTGTGCGGATCGGGTGCCTGCTCGTTTGCCATTTGCGACACCGCCGCCACGGCCGAAAGGCTTGTCGACGCTGCCCAGCAAAACGGCTGGTGGTCCTGCGCGACGGAGCTCATTCCCAACACGGTTTGCGTCGAAGGGTTGATTTCCGATCTCAGCCGAACACATTGAGCGGATAGGCCATTCCCGCAGTTAGCTGAACGCCCCCGCGGCCCCTCCTGGGGTCCGGGGGCGCCGTTTTCCCAGTTGATGGAACGGTGGAGATGTGTTTCGATGGGTCCGGTGGCCATGCTCCGCCCGCCGCCCGGCACCTCTTCCCAGACTCAGCCGGACGGTCGGTCCGTCTATTCCGTTTTTCCTTCTAGGCTAGGCCAGCGGGGCATCGCCCCTCTCGGCGCGCGCCCTCTCGATGAGTCCCGGCGTCAGGTCGAGGTCGCCGAGCGGCACGTCCCACACACCGTAGGCGTCCAGCAGCGCCGCCGCGTCCTCCCCGAGCATCGCCCTGAAGGCGCGGGCGGGCGTCGCGAAGCCGAGCGCGCCGCGGGGCTCGGAGTTCACGTGCGACATCGCGAGCGCCAGGTCGGCCGGGGAGAGCCGGTCGAACCTGAGGCCGGCGCCCTTGGGCAGCAGCTTCCTTATCTCGACGTGGTTGCGCTCGCAGGCGCCCTTCTGGTCGCTGCGCCCGGGGTCGCAGTAGAACAGCCTCGTCTCGCCGGGCCCCTCGCCGAGCAGCGCCGCGATCGCCGCCTCGTCGGAGAACTCGGCGCCGTTGTCGGTGAGCACGGCGCGGAAGACCCTGCCCATGCCGTCGGCGCCGAGGACCTCCCTGATATCGCCCAGGGCGTCCGCGACGCACCCGGCGGTCTTCTCCTCCAGCGGCAGCGCGAGCTGGAGCCTGCTGGGGCGGTGCAGCAGCGTGAGCAGGCAGGCGGAGTCCTCCCGCGCGCCCTCGACGGTGTCCATCTCCCAGGCCGCGGCGCACGCGTCCTCCCCGAGGGCGAGGAACGCGGCATGCGACCTGCGGGCGGAGTGGCGCGTGGCCGCCCGCCCGGCGGC
Source organism: Collinsella sp. (assembly GCA_047247485.1). Lineage (GTDB taxonomy): Bacteria > Actinomycetota > Coriobacteriia > Coriobacteriales > Coriobacteriaceae > Collinsella. Next base: position 297,604 of record JBKTTM010000006.1, read on the forward strand.
GCGCTTCCTCGGCCTGTAGCCGACCTTGCGCCTGAGCTCCATGTTGGTCATGCCGTCGTAGCCCGCCGAGACCCAGCGGTAGATGGTCGAGGGAGACAGGTCCACCGGCCCGCCGTTGCGCGCCGCCATCTGCTCGGGCGACAGCCCCCGGCGCAGGCAGTCCCTGATGGCCTCCAGCCTCGCCGCCGCGGCGGGCTCGTCGGCGTCGATCCCGCGCCTGGACGAGACGAGCACCGAGTCCGCGCACAGCTGCGCGGCGCGGGCGTCGTAGAAGACGTGCGGGCGGCGCTTGCAGCCGATCGCGCGGTACCGGCCGCAGCCGTTGCAGCATCGCGGCCACGCGGCCAGGCGCGGGCAGGCCGCCGACAGGTCGGCGGAGGCGTCCACGCGCTCGCCGCGCCTGGGCTTCGGCGCCGTCACGAACCTGTGCGACGCCACCTCGGCGCTCACCGTCGAGGGCGACCTGCCCAGCTCCCTCGCGATCTCCCTGCACGAGGCCCCGCGCTCCAGCATCCTCTGGACCGTGTCCCGCTCGTGCCTCGTGAGCCTTCCGTAGGCCCTCGGGACCGCCCTCGCGGAGCCCCTATTCTTCTTTCCGGACATGCCGTCCTCCGATCTCCCGGGGCCGGCCGGTCCGGCCCTCAGGGTATCGGGTTCCCACATTCATCCGCACATGTGCGGATGAATGTGGGAAGTGTTCGGATGAAGTTGATAATCAAGGTTTGCGTCGAAGTGCCAAAGAAGTAAAAATTTCTCTAGCACACGACGGAAATCTTTGTTACTATAGTCGAGCTAACGGGTTGTGGCTCAGTTTGGTAGAGCACTGCGTTCGGGACGCAGGGGTCGCTGGTTCAAATCCAGTCAACCCGACCAGAGCATGAGGAGGGACCGCTTCTTGCGGTCCCTTTTTTTAGCTATTGTTGTGATACCGCGATACCCGCGGTATACTCATTCGAGCTTGTCTCGCTGTATTGTGGAGGTCTACATGTTTGGACTGAGGGCTCCTGAGCTCATCATTATTCTCGTCGTTGTCCTGATTATCTTCGGGCCCAAGAACTTGCCGAAGCTCGGCAAGTCCCTCGGCTCTACCGTCAAGAATATCCGCGAGGGTATGGAAGGCGACGATAAGGCCGAGACCAAGCAGGCCGAGGAGGTCGTGGTCGAGCAGTCCGAGGAGGACAAGGAGATCGCTGAGCTCGAGGCCAAGCTCGCTGCTGCCAAGAAGAAGCAGGCAGAGGACAGCGACGCGGACGCAGAGTAGTCCCATCCCTTTGGGGTGAGCACCTGACCGGCTTGCCCGCAGGCTAGCCGGTCTTTTTCGTTTTGTTGACAGTTGATTGTTTGATCAGAGTTGGGGAGATATCCGTATGGACGCAAGCCAGATCGTACTGACCGCTGAGGGCCGCCAGAAGCTCGTCGAGGAGCTCGCTTGGCGTGAGGGCGATTACGCCAAGGAGATCGTCGAGGACATCAAGGAAGCCCGCGCGTTCGGCGACCTTTCGGAGAACTCCGAGTACGATGCCGCTAAGGACAAGCAGGCCCAGAACGCCGCTCGTATTGCCGAGATCCAGGCCATCCTCGCCAACGCTCAGGTTGCTGCCACCACGGGCGATCTGACCGTCTCCATCGGTTCCACCGTTTCTCTGATTGATCCCAACGGTGAGGTCATGGAAGTCACGCTCGTCGGTACCACCGAGACCAACTCGCTCGAGCACAAGATCTCCAACGAGTCTCCGGTCGGCCACGCCATCATCGGTCACGGCGAGGGCGACTCCGTCGAGGTCGTTACGCCTTCCGGCAAGACTCGCGTCTACACCATCGCCAAGATCGCACGCTAGACCACGGTCCCGCGTAAAGGTATGTTTTCGCTCCCTGGGACCGAATCCTGGGGAGCGTTTTAGTTTGAGGAGCTAACTTATGGCAGAGAACCAGAACGCCGCCGATCAGGCATCGACGCTCAACGACGAGCGCGCCACCCGCCTGGCCAAGCGCGCCGCCCTGTTCGAGGCGGGCCAGAACCCCTATCCCGAGCACTCTGAGCTTGAGGACTACGTCGCCGATATCGAGACTAAGTACGCCGATCTTGCCGATGGTGAGGACACCGAGGATGTCGTGAAGATCGCCGGCCGTGTGGTCGCCAAGCGCGGTCAGGGCAAGATCATGTTCATCGTCGTGCGCGATGCGACTGCCGAGATTCAACTGTTCTGCCGCATCAACGACATGGACGAGGCTGCCTGGAATACGCTCAAAGCCCTCGACTTGGGCGACATCCTGGGCGTGACCGGCGTGGTTGTGCGCACCCAGCGCGGCCAGCTTTCCGTTGCCCCTAAGAGCGCGACCCTGCTTTCCAAGGCCGTTCGTCCGCTGCCCGAGAAGTTCCACGGTCTTTCCGACAAGGAGACCCGCTATCGCCAGCGCTATGTCGACCTGATCGCCAACGACGACGTTCGCGAGACCTTCCGTAAGCGTTCGCAGATTCTCTCCACCTTCCGTCGCTTTATGGAGTCCGACGGCTACATGGAGGTCGAGACCCCCATCCTGCAGACCATCCAAGGCGGCGCTACTGCCAAGCCGTTCATTACCCACTTCAACGCGCTCGATCAGGAGTGCTACCTGCGTATTGCCACCGAGCTGCACCTCAAGCGCTGCATCGTCGGTGGTTTTGAGCGCGTGTTCGAGATCGGCCGCATCTTCCGTAACGAGGGCATGGACCTTACCCACAACCCCGAGTTCACCACGATGGAGGCCTACCGTGCCTTCTCCGACCTCGAGGGCATGAAGGCACTCGCCCAAGGTGTCATCAAGGCTGCCAACAAGGCCATCGGCAACCCCGAGGTCATCGAGTACCAGGGCCAGACCATCGACCTTTCTGGTGAGTGGGCCAGCCGTCCCATGACCGACATCGTCTCCGACGTGCTCGGCAAGCAGGTCACCATCGACACGCCGGTCGAGGAGCTTGCTGCCGCCGCGCGCGAGAAGGGCCTGGAGATCAAGCCCGAGTGGACTGCTGGCAAGATCATCGCCGAGATTTACGATGAGCTGGGCGAGGACACCATCGTCAACCCGACGTTCGTGTGCGATTACCCCATCGAGGTCAGCCCGCTTGCCAAGCGTTTTGAGGACGACCCGCGCCTGACGCACCGCTTTGAGCTGGTTATTGCCGGTCACGAGTACGCCAACGCGTTCTCCGAGCTCAACGACCCGGTCGACCAGGCCGAGCGCTTTGCCGCCCAGATGGCCGAGAAGGCCGGCGGTGACGACGAGGCCATGGAGTACGACGAGGACTACGTGCGCGCCCTCGAGTACGGTATGCCTCCCGCGGGCGGCATTGGCATTGGTATCGACCGCGTGGTCATGCTGCTCACCAACCAGGCTTCTATCCGCGACGTGCTGCTGTTCCCGCACATGAAGCCCGAGAAGGGTTTCCAGTCCGGTGCCGCTGCCGCCAAGGCTGCCGAGGCCGGCAACGCCGCGAGCCCGTTCGTTACGTCGCTTAAGCCCACGCTCGATTACTCCAAGATCGCCGTTGAGCCGCTGTTTGAGGAGTTCGTCGACTTTGATACCTTCTCCAAGAGCGACTTCCGCGCTGTGAAGGTCAAGGCATGCGAGGCCGTCAAGAAGTCCAAGAAGCTGCTGAACTTTACGCTCGACGACGGCACCGGCACCGACCGCACCATCCTCTCCGGTATTCACGCTTATTACGAGCCCGAGGACCTGGTTGGCAAGACCTTGCTCGCCATCACCAACCTGCCTCCGCGCAAGATGATGGGTATTCCCAGCTGCGGCATGCTGATCAGCGCTGTCCACGAGGAGGAGGGCGAGGAGCGCCTCAACCTGATCCAGCTCGACGCCTCCATCCCCGCCGGCGCAAAGATGTACTAGGGGGTTACGGCGTTTTACCAAACGCCGTAACCGCTCGACGCTGCGCGCCGCCCAGAGCGACAATTTGTCATTCAAAAGGCAAGGCATGACCAGAAGGTCTATGCCTTGCTTTTTCATGCCAACTTGTTCGCTCTGGACGTCGCTCGCTGTCCGTCCTCTATCTGCGGTGTTGACTTGGTTGACACTTAGAACATCGATGTAGTCATTGGGGACGTTCTTAAACGACTACTCAATGGCTATTGCGCACATGGTTCGCATGACAGCCGCCTCTTTTATGTTTCCTTTAGCCGTCGCTGTCTAGGATGGGGGTTAGTCGATAGGAAGGGAGCACCGGGATGGACGATGCGAGCGAGCGCGCAATCGAAGAGGACATGCTCGATCAGTTCAATTACTTTGATGATGAGGACGAGGAGCTGATCGACCGTCGCGAGCCAGCGCCGCTTGATTCCTTTGATCTGGTCGATGAAGAGACTGATGAGGTTGAGGACGAATCAACGGAGTTCCCACAGTCTTCGCGCCTTAACTCGCTGCTTTCGAGAGCCCCCATGCACCACGGCGTTCGTGCCGGCGCGCTCCATATGAAAACTGACTGGCACCAGATCGTGACGGCAGGCGATGAGCTTGCCGTCGATGCGCCGCTCACCGATAAGTCATCCATCATCTGCCGTACCGGCATGCTTATGCTGGCAAGCGGAACGGGTGCCTGGCGCGTGCGCGATACCATGAATCGTGTTGCTGCCGTACTGGGCGTCACGATTCACGTCGACCTGAGTCTTCTGTCGTTTGAGTGCACCTGCATCGAAGATGGCCACTGCTTTAACGAGGTTGTCAGCCTGCCCACAACGGGAGTCAATACCCATCGCATTTGGATGATGGAGAGCTTCTTAAAGGAAATCGAGACGTATGGGCGCCGGTTTACCGTGCACGAATACCACGAGATGCTTAAGACCGTCGAGAGCTCAAAGCCCGATTACTCTCCCTGGCAACAGGGCCTTGCGGCAGCCTGTGCTTGCGGCGCCTTCGTCTTTTTGCTCGGCGGCGGCCCTATCGAGATGGCCTGCGCATTCGTAGGCGCTGGTGTCGGTAACTTTGCTCGCTCCCATATTCTCAAGCAGGGTCTTGGCCAGTTTAGCGCGCTGACGACGGGCGTTGCGCTCGCTTGCGTTTCGTATCTGCTGGCATTGCTCGGCCTTGGCCAGGTCGTACCGGGGGCAATGTCGCACCAAGAAGGCTATATCGGCGCCATGCTCTTTGTGATTCCCGGCTTTCCCCTCATTACGGCAGGCCTCGACATCGCTAAGCTCGATATGCGAAGCGGCATTGAGCGTCTTTCGTATGCCGTGTCGATTATTGTGATGGCGACCCTTGTGGGCTGGATGGTTGCCGAGTGTGTGGGGCTGGCACCGGATGATTTTGCCCCGCTCGGCCTTTCGTCGCTTGCCCTTACGCTCCTGCGCGTGGTGATGAGCTTCGTTGGCGTATTCGGCTTCTCGGTGATGTTCAACAGCCCGGTAAAGATGGCCGCGGCAGCTGGGCTGATCGGCGCCGTGTCCAATACCTTGCGCCTTACGCTCGTCGATGCGCCGACGCTGTTTCCCTTTCTGGGCCTGAGCGTAGGCATGCCTCCCGAGGCGGCAGCGTTTATCGGCGCGCTGGTATCGGGACTGCTGGCAAGCTTGGCCGAAGTCAAGCTCACCTACCCACGTATCGCCCTCACGGTGCCATCGATTGTCATTATGGTGCCGGGTCTGTATCTGTATCGCTCGATGTACTACATGTGCACCTTCGATACGGTCAATATGCTCGGTTGGTTTGTGCGTGCAGTGCTCATCGTGGCGTTTTTGCCCGTTGGTCTGGGTGTGGCACGTACACTCACCGACCCTCGCTGGCGCCACACCAGCTAATTGGTGCAAAGAGGACAGGGTACTTTGCACCAAATGAGTTGCGGTGAAATAGGGACTGAATTGTTGCTTAAAGGGTCAAAACAGTCCGTATTCCACCGCAACTTATGGGGTCGGGGGGGGGATTATTGGTGCCCTGCATCTCCATAAACTCAACGCTTACGAAGCGCGCGCCGTTCGTGTTAGGGTAGTTCCACCACATAAGTAGTCGCAGACGCACGTACCACGGGCGGGCGAGATGAAGTCCCAACAGCTCCATCTTGCCCGCCCGTTTTTGTTGCGTGGTGCCGCGGCGTAACACAGAAAGGACAATGCCCTTTATGCCTATCAACAAACGAGAGAGCCTGCTGTTCACCTTTATCATGTGCTTTTGCATGGTGCTCTGGATGAGCATCTACAACGTTGCCCTGCAGCATGGGGCCATCAACGGCGAGGTTGTTGCCGCCGCGTGGCTCGGCTTCCCCGTTGCCTACATTTTTGCCATGTGCTGCGACTGGTTTGTTGCCAGCCCCCTTGCCAAGGGTTTCGCCTTTAAATTCCTGGTCACGCCGGGCAAGAGTTCGCCGCTTGCCATGACGCTCGCCGTCAGCTCCTGCATGGTCGTTCCCATGGTCATCATCATGTCGCTCTACGGCGCGTGCGAAGGCCTGTTCCATATGCCCGGCGGCCCGCTTGCTAATATGCAGGTGCTGCCGATGATGTGGCTCATCAACATCCCGCGCAACTTTATCATGGCTCTTCCTTGGAACCTGCTGGTGGCTGGTCCGGTTGCTCGCTTTGTCTTTCGCCGCGCCTTCCCCATGGGAACCGTCTTTGAAGAGCAGCATATGGAGCTCGTGCACATGCCGGGCGCTCCCGCTGCCGAGGAGGTTGCCAGCATTTCCGAGGGCATGGACGCCGAGCCCGCCTGCTAGACAGCAGCTCAAAACCAGACCCCCAAACAGACCGGAGCGATTCCTTTTTTGTAGACGTTGTCGCGCGGCTCCGTGCGGAAAAGGTCCCAACGGTTAACATATACTCCATATGGGTAAAGAGACCAAAGCGCTGCCGCGGGGCGGCGCTTTGCGTTTGAAAAAACTAGCTCGTCTAAGAGGAACTAGCATGTTAGACCGTTTTACCGATCGTGCGCGTAAGGTCATGTCCATGGCCAAGCAAGAGGCGCTCGATCTTCATTCAAATAAGGTGGGCACCGAGCACCTGCTGCTCGCGCTTGCCAAGGAGGACGAGGGCATTGCCGCCGAGGCACTGCGTTCGCTCGACATCTCCTACGATGACATCATGGATACTCTCAAAGAGGTCCAGACCACGGTTCCCGAGCCTAGCGAGGAGACCGAGGCGGCCAAGCTCGCCTTTACGCCGCTCGTCATCAGCGTGATGGAGCGCTCCTTCCGCGTGGCGCGTGAAAACAACCAGACCTACGTGTCGACCGAGCACTTGCTGATCGGCATCGTCGAAGAGGGCAACGGCATGGCCATGGACATCCTCATGCGCCTGGGTGTGTCGTCCGCCTCCATCAAAAAGGCTATCGAGAAACTCACCGCCAAGGACCAGGACAAGAAGCGTCCGCTCGCCGGCGCCGGTGCTGGTCGTCCCGGTGCGGGCCTGCCGTTCTTTAGCGGCTCGGATGCCTCTCAGCAAAAGGGGAGTGGCACCGATACGCTCAAGCAGTTCGCGACCAACCTCACGCAGAAGGCGCGCGACGGCGAGCTCGACCCTGTAATTGGTCGCGAAAAGGAAGTCCAGCGTATGATGGAAATTCTTTCGCGCCGCACCAAGAACAACCCGCTCATTCTGGGCGACCCCGGCGTGGGCAAGACGGCCATCGTCGAGGGCCTGGCGCAGCAGATCGCTGCCGGCAACGTGCCCGAGAACCTCATGAACCAGAACATCTGGACGCTCGACCTGCCGGGCCTCGTGGCGGGCGCCAAGTATCGCGGTGAGTTTGAGGAGCGTCTCAAGAACGTGATCCAGGAGGCCACCGAAGCCGACGACGTCATCCTGTTTATCGACGAGATGCACACCATCATCGGTGCCGGTTCTGCCGAGGGTTCCATCGACGCGAGCTCCATGCTCAAGCCCGTGCTCGCGCGCGGTGCCTTCCAGATTATCGGCGCCACCACGGCCGAGGAATTCCGCAAGTACCTCACCAAGGACCCGGCCTTTGAGCGTCGCTTCCAGACCATCGATGTCGAGGAGCCGAGCGTCGAGGACACGGTCAAGATCCTGACTGCGCTCAAGCCGCGCTACGAGGAGCACCACCATGTGCGCTATACGCAGGGTGCTATCGAGGCCGCCGCGAACCTTTCCAACCGCTACATCCAGGATCGCTTCCTGCCCGATAAGGCCATCGACCTCATCGACGAGGCCGGTGCCCGCGCTCGCATCGCTGCGAATCGCGCGCCCGAGCCGGTGCGCGAGGCCGAGCATCGCATCGAGGAGCTCAAGGCCGCCGCGCAGGAGGCCACCGAGAGCGACGACATGAACAAGGCCGCCGAGATCACCGAGCAGCAGAAGGCCGCCGAGATTGAACTCGCCGAGGCCAAGGCTGCTTGGACCGCCGAGCTCGACGCCAGCCCGCTCACCATCGACGTGAGTCAGATTGCCGACATCGTGTCCGTGACTTCGGGCGTGCCGGTGTCCTCGCTTACCGAGAGCGAGAGCCGTCGCCTACTGCAGGCCGAAAGCGTGCTCAAGACGCGCATCATCGGTCAGGATGAGGCTGTCGAGGCAGTTGCCAAGGCCGTGCGCCGCAGCCGCTCGCCGCTCAAGGATCCGCGTCGCCCCGGCGGCAGCTTTATCTTCCTGGGTCCCACCGGCACGGGTAAGACCGAGCTCGCCAAGACGCTCGCCGAGTACCTCTTTGGCAGCAAGGATGCGCTCATCAGCTTCGATATGTCCGAGTTCGGTAGCGAGTTCGAGGTCTCCAAGCTCATCGGTAGCCCTCCTGGTTACGTCGGTCACGACGAGGGCGGCCAGCTCACCAAGGCCGTTCGTCGTCACCCGTACTCGGTCGTGCTGTTCGACGAGATCGAGAAGGCGCACCCCGATATCTTCAACATCCTGCTGCAGGTGCTGGAGGAGGGCCGCCTGACCGATAGCCAGGGCAAGACGGTCGACTTCCGCAACACCGTGATCATCATGACGTCCAACGTGGGCGCCCGCGAGATTGCGCAGGATGCGAGCGTTGGCTTTGGCACCACCGGCGAGCAGGGTCTCACGTCGAGTGAGATCCGTGGTCGCGCGATGGGTGAGCTCAAGCGTCTGTTCCGCCCCGAGCTGCTCAACCGTATCGATGACATTGTGGTGTTCCAGAAGCTCTCGGGCGAGAATCTCACCAAGATCGCGCACCTGCTGGTGGACGACCTGCGTCAGCGTTTGATTGCCAACGGCATGAACATCAAGCTCACCGACGCGGCCTATGACAAGATCGTGGCCGAGGGCACCGACCTCACCAACGGTGCGCGTCCGCTGCGCCGTGCCATCCAAAAGCTCATCGAGGACCCGCTGTCCGAGGAGCTTCTGGCCGGCGAGTGGGGCGAGGGCGATACCGTCCTGTGCGACGTGGCCGATGGCAAGTTTGTCTTTAGCCACGGCACGGGCGAGATCCCGGCACCGCGTCCGGCGGGCACGCTCGGTGGCGATACCGCCCCGGCGGCACCGCACACCGGAAACGCCGCGCCTGTGAGCAGCGGCGTGACCTCGGGCCCCGGCGGCATGATGCAAGCCGGTTCCGGCGCGCTGTAGGGGATCTTCGGGATAATTTTGTATAACGAGGGGGCGTCTCCGGCAACGGGGACGTCCCATTTTATGGAGCGGAGTTTCTAGGAACGATTAGAGTAATGTATCGTTTATAGATTAATGAATTGAATGTCGATAAAATAAATGAAACTTAATCACTGCACCGATCTTGACGGAGGCTGAGATGGCGAATAGCGCTCAACAGATCGAGGAATCATTGAATCGCATGCAGCGGCTTGGGAAGAGGCTCAGGCTGTTATTCACTATTCTTTTTGTCTTGATTTGTATCTGTATGGTAGTGGTCACCGCGATGGTGCTTGCCATGATTATCGATGGGACGGTAGACGATCCGTCCCATACAGTTTCCATCGTCGTTCCTCCAGCATATTTAATCATCTGCGCTGTTGGCGTGATGACGCTGAGAGGGGTAAGCAGCGACATGGCAAAAGGGGAATCTCCGTTTACTCTTGCACACGCCCGTAGGATAAGTGCACTTGGATGGATGCTAGTTGTTATTGTAGTGGTTGAACTTGTTGCTTCACCCGGCTTTGTGGCGATTGCAATTGGGCCGCTTTCTTTCATCAACGAGCCGTATGCAATGTTTGAAAAGCTCACTATGCCGCTTGATATGGGCGCGGTTCTCGGCGCAATCACATGTTTCTCGCTTTCCGCAATCTGGCGATATGGAGCGTTGCTTCAAGCGCAGGCGGAAGACTTAGTCTAGGGGCGCTATGGAATATCTTATTATCGAGTTAGAGAGTCTGCTGCTTCAGCGGGGGAAGACGAGTGCAGATATCATTCGTGCGACAGGACATACTCCGGCGAACATCTCGAAGATCAGGAATGGGAAAATAAAGGCTATCCGACTTAAAACTCTGCTCGATATATGCGTTGAGTTGGATTGCCAGCCCGGAGACCTTATCAAAAGGGTTAACGAACGTGAGCTTGAGGAGCTGGTAACCGAAAGGGCGAAGCGTGCCGTCAATAGGGTGATTTCTGGCGATGGGCAAACAGGCAGCTTTCCTACACGCGTGTACGTGGTAGACCTAAATGAAGAATAGCGCTCGAAGACAAGATTCGACGAAAGCCCTGCGGAAAATTCCGCAGGGCTTTTTTTTCTATATGCGAAATCGCTATTGAATTAATAAGATTATCGAAATACAATAATCTTATTAAAATAGTTCAATTACAGAAAGGAGGAACAATGGCTTGGATTAATGAGCCCAATGACGGCATCGCCCCTGCATGTGGAAACTGTTTCATCTACGGGCATGGTGGTTGCTCCACGAAGTGCCCGAAGCAATCGTGCACGGTCCGTTTCTAGCTGTCTATTAGAACTTTTGATTGGAACGACGGAGAAAGGAGGAATGAAATGCAATGGATTAGCGAACCATCGACCGACATAGAGCCGATGTGTAACAACTGCTGGATTTACGCTCACGGAAACTGCGCTAAGAGGTGCTCGACTCAGGAGTGCTCCGTCCGCTTCTAGCAGATGAGTGTGCTGCGCAACGTGTGATGAGCGGTCCTTACAAGGAACCGTCGGACAGCGAAGAATGATGCTCGTGCTTTTCAAGCGTTCAGGGAGTTTGGGGTGAACAATAAGGGCTGTTGCCTATACCCCAGGCTCCGAGCATCGTTCTTCTCTCGAGTTTAAATAAAGAAGATGAGTCTATATGGAAGATATCCTTGTGAGCTTGCGCGACGTCACAAAAAAGTACGGTAGATTTGTGGCTTTGAACTCGGTTAGCCTGAACGTGAAACGCGGTGAGATATACGGTCTCATCGGCGAAAATGGCGCTGGCAAAAGTACCTTGATTCGCATTATCAATGGACTTACGGCACCCACCTCCGGAGAATTAGTCATATTTGGACACGCAAAGCCAGAGGACATTCGCCGTTTGCGTTCGCACATCGGTTATATGCCTGATATCAACGCGTTTTATCCCAATCTAAGCGCATCGGACAACCTCCTTGTTCGATGCATGGAATGGGGTATACCTCAGTTGAATAATGAGGAAATCTTAAGGCTTGTTGGATTGGGAGATACGGGGAGAAAACGCGCGAGAGGTTTTTCGATGGGAATGAAGAGGCGCCTTGATCTTGCAATAGCTCTTTTGGGCGATCCTGATTTTCTTATTCTTGACGAACCTACGAACGGGCTTGACCCCATGGGTATCGTCGAAGTAAGGGAGATGCTGTTCGATATCAACAAGCGACTTGGCAAAACGATTCTCATTTCAAGTCACAACCTTGAAGAGCTCCATAAGCTTGCAACCCGCTATGAGTTCATAAGTCATGGGGTCATTCTGCGAAGTGCAACCGCTGCTGAGATCGAGGCGGATTGCAGAAAGCGTTTGGTTCTGCGTGTTCAAGAACCCGATAGTGCTCTTTTGGAGCTAAGGCGGCGTATTCCCTCCAAAGTTTACATCGACGGTCGCGACCTCTTTGTGGAAGCTGACCAAGAGAGTTCGGCAGAGATTGTTAGATTGCTTACAGATGCTGGAATTTGTGTATATGAAGTTTTTACCGAGAAACAGAGCTTAGAGGAGTACTACACCGACTTAGTTGCGCGTGAGGGCGACCGATGATGCGTGCGAGCTATTTTGCGCTGGTTCGTAGCGAGGTGCGACGCTTATTGAAAAATCGGGTGGCGTATGTTTTCGCCGCGACGGTATTCTCTCTGATGTTGCTGACAATCTTCTCCTCTCCAGACGAACAGAGTGCTTTGCTTTTTATGGTCGCAGGGGATAACCCAAAAAATGTCGGCGGTGCCATAGGCTTTATCGGAAATCTAGTTGACGACAACGATATTGCGGGTTCGGCCGCGCGAACCTCACTGGTCTTTACCGTGCTCTGGATTCCGTTGGTCATCATCTATGCCGTTGTCGTGACGGCGCAAGACTACTCGTCGGCTAATTATGACGTGACAAAGGCAAGGGGCGTTCCCGATTTCATTCTGGTATTGGGTAAATGTACGACGCATGGCACATACATCTGTCTCGCGTATATCGTGCTCAATGGAATGGCGTTTATTTACAAATTACTCCAATACGGCGGTTCGATTACCTTGGATGATGCGCTGCGCTATACAACTCCTTCCTTTCTTGCTGCGATTATCCTCGCAACGTTGTTTATGGAAGCATTTTCTCTATACCAGCTAACGCGAAGTGTTGCCGCGACCAGCGTAATCGTTGTGACGTTGTCCGTTCTCGTCATGGCGGTTTTTCCCAGCTCTTATGGAAACGGTGCGGGTCCTTGGAGCCCAATTCTCTACCTTTCGCCCGTTTTTTATCTAATGAATATCTGCGCGTTGAACTTCAAGATAGTCGGGGTGATTTCAACGTTGGCCTACGTAGCCGCTGCGGCTTTCGTGACGACAGTCATTTCCGTTGGAGCGCTTAAAATGAGAGAGGTGTTCCGATGAGTTTTTCAGGTGTTCTCTGCTCTGAGTTTTTTCGCGCGCAGCGCATACATGTCGGTATGGTGTTGACACTGCTTTACCTAGGAGTTGCGCTTTTGTACGTACTGACAGGAGCGGGAGCATGGGTGTCGATGGGGAGTGAGGGTACCTTTGCAGGGTTTTGCGCAGATCCCTTCTATTTCGACCTGATTGATGTGGGGGACGTTGCGGAGCGCACGGTTGCCGCCGCCCTTGCGCACACGGTGTTTTTTCCTGTTGCCTCGGTTGCTGTAGTCGGGATGTTTTTCGAGAATCATAGAGGTAACGCAAACATTGATGTTTCGCGTGCGAGAGGAACAGGCGAGGGCTCGCTTTACCTGTCTAGGGTGATCGTCTCTTCTGCGTACCTTATGTTCTATTACGTGTTCTTCACGCTGATTCTATGCGCGATATATTCTGCGCATGGACAGGCGGTTGATGTCTTCCTTTTGATTCAAAAGACGATCGCCAATATTCTGATAAACATCAGCTATGTCGTGGTTTGCGTTACCGCATTCGCAAGCTTTTACCAAAAAGCGCTAGTTTCGGGAGGACTCGTTACGGTGACCTTTGCCGGGCTTATCGCTGTTATGTCATTTCCTGGCACCAACATTCCCGTGCATATGTTCTATTGGATGTGGACGTGTGGAGTAGGCGTTCCCGAAATGGCGCGCGAGGTCGTTTCCTTTTCATCGGCAAGCGTGATTGTCTGTGAACCGATTCTCTACGCTTCGCAGGAGGTTCGCCGCAGACTGAGCTAGTACAACGAGGAGACGTAGTTCAGGTAATCGGACTAATGATTGTAAACGTCAAGTAAGACAATGGATACAAAGTTGTGGAGGACACCTTATATGAAGATGTCTAGATTTAATGTCGAGCACAGTGACGATGGCGCGACGCTCATCATGAATGCCCGGGGAGGAGGAATACTCTCCCTTAATCGGGAATATACGGAGAAGTATCAGTGAGTGCTTCAGGGGGACTACGAGGGCGCGGATGATTTAATTCACGAACTCAAACGTGGCGGGATGCTCATAGACGACAGCCGTGATGAGTATGCAGAGTTGTGACTACAGAGTCGGGCCGCGCGCTTTTCAAACGCAAGCCTAGGTTTGACGGTGGCTCCCACCATGGCATGTAATTTCTGCTGCCCTTACTGTTACGAAAAGGAGCAGGAGTATACGACGATGAGCGATCGCGTGGTGAATCAGCTTCCCGCGTTCGTTCGCGAGAATTATCCGAATATCACGAGCCTGAGCGTCGGCTGGTATGGTGGCGAACCCTTGCTTGGCCTCGGCATGATTGAACGCATCACGGCGCTTCTCAAGGATGCCATTGGTTCAATGTGCACATACAGCGCTTCAATCGTTACGAACGGATATTTGCTAACTCCTGACGTTGCAAGGAGGCTTGTAGCATGTGGCGTCAAGACGGCTCAGGTCACCATTGACGGCTCGAAGACCGATCATGATTCGCGCCGGATACTTCATGACGGCACGCCGACCTACGAGCGGATATTGCAAAACATCAGAGACTGCGCGGACATATTGAAGATATCGATACGCAGCAACGTTGACAAGACGAACATCGGTATAGCATTTGAACTTCTAGAATATCTGGAAAACAGCGGCCTCAAGAACAAGGTCCATTTCTACCTCGCTCCAGTTGACAACATTAATGATGTCTGTACAAACGATAGTCATTGTTTCACAGTTAAAGAGTTTTCACATGAGGAAACTGAGTTTTACAGGCAGGCGATTGGCAGGGGGTTCAAAGTGCGCCCCTTTGGTGGAACGAACCTCGGTATCTGCTGTGCGGTCGGAATTAACTCCTATGTCGTGGACCCCTTGGGACATCTTTACAAGTGCTGGGATGATATCGGAAGAAGCGAGTGCAAGGTCGGTTCAATTTTCGATCAACTCATGCTGAATCCCAACATGATTCGATGGATGTCCTACGAGCCTGATGATCCGGAATGTCATGATTGTTTTGCTTTTCCCATGTGCATGGGCGGATGCCCGAACCACGCCTTGAATGGCGACGAAAAGCAATGCGTGTCTTTTCGTTACGATGCAGAGCAGAAGATGCTGCTGTCGAAAATGATGGAGGACGCGAACCGAACGGCTGAGGCGGCCGGAGCCCATGCTTAGGCTTTGTGGGAAATACGTACTCTGTGCCCTGTTCTGGGGGTATCTCGCCGTGAGCGTTTGCATTGGGGTCATTTCATTGGCGTCCCCCCTTTTCATGGGGGTCATTATCAATCAGCTAGCCATTGACGGCAGCGCTCGGTTCGGACAGGTCGCATTGCTCTGTTTCTTGCTGGCGACTTTGCAGATTGGGCAGGCGGCGTTGACCTATCTATCAGAGATGCTCTATGTAAATTTGCAGTCGCATGCGGGCTATCGGCTCAACCTTGACACGCTTGAACACATCAAGCGCCTCCCACAGGAGTTTTTTGTCCATTTTGATGCATCGTACTATAACCAGCAGATTAACCATGATGCAAACGACCTCATCATTTTTGTAATTGGTTCCATTGTTCAGGTTGTAAGCAATGCCGTCTCGCTCTTAATGATTATCAGCGTTTTGTTGATTCTAAATTTCCGCTTGGGTTTGGTGTGTGCGGTTCTGGTGGCGGTGGGAGGGGGACTTTACTGCGTTTTCCGGCAGAGTTTGTTCGATAAGAGCTTCGATATGCAAGAGCAGTCTGCGCTCTTCTTTTCACGGTTGCAAGACCAGCTGGATAAAGTCGCCTTTCTTCGTAGGCACGTCCTTTTCAGGCGCTTTAGGGACAAGCTTTCCCTTGCTTTTGATGAACTGTATCCCACCATCTTCGCCAACCAAGAAGTTACCTCCGGGTTTGCGCTGAGTAATTCCGTTGTCAGGTCACTGGCTCAGGGCGTTCTGCTGGTTGTTGGGGCTATCGAAGTTGCTGACGGCAGGCTTCTTCCTGGATATCTTGTAACTGTAGTGGGATATCATGGAAGTCTAAGTGCGGCCATACAGTACTTCCTTACATGGGGGAAGGATTATCAGGCCAGCCGCGTATGCTACAAGCGACTCCGTCGAATTTGGGACATTCAAGAAGAACAGGACGGAGAAGCCCAGCTTGATGAAGTGGACGAGATTGAATGCAGGCAGGTTGGTTTTTCCTATCCTGGAACCGATAAGACAGTCTTTGTCGATCGGTGTTTATATTTTAAAAAAGGAGTGCTATATGGTATCTCTGGGGCAAATGGGGTCGGTAAGAGCACATTGCTTGAAATCCTTTTAGGGATGTATCCAGATGACACAACGGGCTCAGTTTTGTATAACGGGATAGACCAACTTGAGATAGATCGCTATGCATTGCGTGCGAAAAACATCGGGGTTGCCGAACAAGAACCACCGATTTTGGAGGATACCATCGAAGCAAACCTAATGCTTCTCTCGCCTGGTCAGGACACTGATGAGGTAAACAAATACATTGACGCTCTTGGGCTGCGGGAGATGGTGTCAGTGGCACCGAACGGCCTGGAGACTATCCTTGACGAGCGTAGACAAAATATATCGGGTGGGGAGAAGCAGAAGATTGCCATCATCAGGCTGCTTCTTCAAAATCCGAGCGTCATGCTGCTCGACGAGCCGACTTCGGCGCTCGATAGAGCAAGTCGATCGGCGCTTATTGAGATTCTGCAGCAGAAGAAAAGGGACCATATCGTAATTGTAGTTTCGCACGATTCTGATTTGCTTGAGGCGTGCGACGCAGTGATTGAGCTGTAGGCGCTGCAAGATTAACCCACTTGAGCCTTAATCTCTGCTAGGGTGGAAAGCTGTTCGAGGTTGGTGCTTATCGGGAAAATGAAAACCACCACACCTCCCGGTAAGGCATTGCTTCGCTCTTATGGATGCTATACTAAGTCAGGGATGATGTATAGCAATCTGAGGGATCAGACATGGAAGCCGAATTGCTCGATAAAAAATCTATTCAGATGAACGTGCGCATGGATCGTCAGCTCAAGGAGGCGGGAGATGCGGTGCTCGCAAGCCTCGGCATGACGCCGTCGCAGGCTGTTCGGGCGCTTTGGGAATATCTGGTCGTCAACGGATGCATGCCCTCTAAATCGGGGACTGCGCTTTCGAGTTTTGACATGGCGGTAGCTGCGTCAATGGAATCGAGGGCTGTGCAGGGCAGCCACATCGTGCGCGATGCATGCCTCAAATACGGCATCCCCATCCCTGAGTTCTCGGGAGACTATGATGACCTCTATGAGGAGGCCATGGCCGATTGCTATCCCGAGTGGGTGGAACTATGAGCACGGAAGGCGTCCTCAAGCTGTTAATCGATACCAATGTATGGATGGATTATTTTTCTGGTAGGTCTGACCGTACGGCAAACGTCGTCCATCTGATCGAGATTGCCGACGCTTCGGAGCTGATCGCCCTGTTTGCCTCGTCGCTTTCGGTCAAAGATGTCTCGTATCTTGTCTCGGCGGCAATCAAGAGAGAGTGCCGAAGGAAGAATGGCTCGCTGAGCGATAGCGCCATTGCGGCGGCGGACGAAACGGCCTGGGCATGCGTTCGGCAGATGCGCGAGCTCGCCCTTATCGCGCCGGTGGGAGCAGACGAGGTGTTCGATTCCTTTGTGTTCAGGCATCATCACAATGACTTTGAGGATGACCTGATGCTGGGCGTTGCCAATCGCATCGACGTCGATTATGTCGTGACGGAGGACAAAAATCTCATTAAACATACTAATGGCGTATGCATAAACGTTGATCAAGCGTTGAGGTTGGTTGAAGGGTCCAACGTCTCCTCAGCACGGCCCGTCTAACCTGCTTTATCTTAATAAAGTGGGGTTTTCCCACCGTTAGCCGATGATGCGAGATCGCTCGGCGTTTTCGACTGGTTTATGCACGTAAAGTCTGGGAATATACAAGTCGCAAGCCTTACTGTCAAACCAGTTGCGCCAAGGAGGCACCATGGACTACAAGATCACTGGCTACGAGCCCGCCCAGCTGTTCCATTTCTTTGAGGAGATCAGCGCGATCCCCCGTGGGTCTGGCAACGAGAAGGGCATCAGCGATTTCCTGGTTGCGTTTGCCAAGGAGCGCGGCCTCGACGTGTATCAGGACGAGGTCTACAACGTCATCATTCGCAAGCCCGCATCTGCCGGCGCCGAGAATGCCCCGGCCGTCATGCTGCAGGGCCACATCGACATGGTGTGCGATAAGCTGGGCTCCGTCGAGCACGACTTTACGACCGATGGTATCGATCTGGTCGTCAAGGACGGCGTTCTCACGGCAAACGGCACCACCCTGGGCGCCGACAACGGCATCGCTGTCGCTCTGATGCTTACCGTGCTCAACGACGATTCGATTGCTCATCCGGCCCTCGAGTGCGTATTCACCACCGACGAGGAGACTGGCCTGGTCGGCGCCGAGACGCTCGACAAGTCCCAGATTAGCGCCCGCACCATGATTAACCTTGACTCCGAGGAAGAGGGCGTTGCCACCGTCAGCTGCGCCGGCGGCGTCGTCGTTACCTACACCTACCCGATCGCGCGCGAGCACAAGACCGGCAGCACCCTCACGCTCGACATCTCCGGCCTGCTGGGCGGTCACTCCGGCTCCGACATCAACCTGGAGCGCGGCAACGGCAACCTCATCATGGCCCGTATCATCGACCGCCTGATGGTCGCCGGCGAGCCCGCCATCGTTAGCTTTAACGGCGGCACCAAGGACAACGCCATCAACCGTGAGTGCAAGGCCGTTCTGATCTACGCCGACCACGCTGCCGCCGAGGCAGCGGCCCAGATCGCCCGTGGCATCATCGCCGACGTCACCGCCGAGCTCGACGTCTTCGACCCCGGCTTTACCTGCACCGTCGAGATCGTCGACGACGCCGAGGTCGAGGCCATGGACCAGAAGTCCGCGCTTGCCCTCATCCGCGCCCTGCGTCTTGCCCCTAACGGCGTGATTCGCCGCAACGTCGCCACCGACGGCTCCGTCGAGGTTTCCTCCAACATCGGTGTGGTTGCCACTTCTGACGACCAGGTCAAGATCATGCTGTCCCCGCGCTCCTCGATCACCTCGCTGCAGAACGAGTTCAAGGACCGCCTGCAGACGCTGGCCGATGTCCTGGGCTTCGACGCCAAGTTTGAGTTCGAGTATCCCGGCTGGAGCTATGCCGAGCATTCGCCGGTCCGCGACGTCTTTGTCGAGAGCTATCGCGAGCTCTTTGGCTCCGAGCTACGCATCGAGTCCATTCACGCCGGCCTTGAGTGTGGTCTGTTTGCCGAGGCCCTGCACGGCCTGGACGCCATCGCCGTGGGTCCGACGCTTTCCGATGTCCACACCCCGGACGAGAGCATGGAACTTGCTTCTGCCGAGCGCTTCTACGAGCTGCTTATCGACGTCCTCAAGCGCCTCGCTGCGTAAAGGTCGCACGAGCAGCAGTCCGAGCCACGTGCTAGCGGATTGCAAATGACATTACAAGAGGGGGCATCCGAGCTTTTGCGACGGGCGCCTCCTCTCTTCTTTGAAGCAATAGGAAAATGATTGGCGTCTAGCCCATATCCGCCCTGATGAGGTCGAGGGTGCGCTGGCAATTTTCGCGGACGGGTCCGAGCATATGCTCGCGCAGGTTCGCCATGCCGGGCAGGTCGGCGTATTCGTCCATGACCTCTTCCATGCAAATGGGCACCTCGTAGGCGAGGTCCATCATGGCCGCAAAGCAAAACTTTTCGGATAGCCCGGCATCGGTGAGCGCCGCCTCCAGCGCGGGGTCGCCCATACCGTGGTATCGGCGGATAGCGCCTGGACCGATGCGCCCCACGCGATTTTCGCCGCCAACGCTCATGGCAAGGCGCGCCCGGCGGCGCATGTGCTCATACGCCAAACCCGACGCGACATCGTACATGGGTGCGAGCACCGCGTTTGTGCCTTTGCCTAGGATGAGCGAGTAGTTTTTAGCGTGTGCGTCAGGCGCTCCGATAATGGCGTTATAGAACAACATATAGGTAAAAAGCACAAGATTCATGTGGTGTGGGACTGTGTTAATCAGTCGTTCTTGGATGTCTCGTGTAGTTGGTCCTCCGTCGGCGGTGTATTTCTGGTTTGGCAATACACCGAGCGCCTGGCAAAAGTCCTCCTGATGCAGCCTTTCGATATTTCCGCTGCTATTGACCATTCTGTCGTACCGTTCAACGACGAGCGCGGCTTCGTCTTCAAATGTGCAATAGGAGACGTTGGCAGTTGGAATGCCAACACGCCGAGCCGTTTTCATGCAGACGAATTCGTTTAAGGCCTGATGTTTGAACCCAACGACACCATTTTTGAAGATATGGGTAGTGGGGGATGACCCTAGACATTCACACCATTGGCCATCATGCCAAGCTAGTGCAAATTTGCCTTGGTTGCCGCCCAGGGACCAGCTTTCGTTGGAGCCCATCCATGTCTCTCTTTCGTCATCGCGAATTGCTTTGAGCTTGTGTGCGATTTGAGAATTGGTAAGCGGGCGGTATGCCGAGACCCTGCCGCGGGCGGCATCTAATTGATCGGTTCGACAAAACTGAACGGCCCCCGCGCAGTCAAGACCGATATGGCACAAGAGGGCGACGGGGTTGTTGGATGCAACGTCATGCTCGGCGGCAATAGCGCGACGCTGCTCTTGACTGTCGGGTAAAAGGCCAAATAGGAACGGGCGGACGATGTTATGGCCATACGTGCGATTGGAAAGTGGCATTGTTAGCGATAGCGGTGCTTCGCGATAGGTTGGGGTGTATACAAAGCTGCAGAGTCCATGCTCGTCTTGCCGGAGGGTGCCGGCGATTTCGCCACAAATGAGAGTCGCAAGCTCCATCTCTGCCATTTATTTCACAACCTTACAGCCAAAGGAAAGGTCTGAAGTGCCGGAAAGGCCTTGCTCGGCTGCGATTTGGGCCAGCAAGGCACCATAGGAAGATGGCGTTCCTTGTCGAGCGGGCCGTCTGCCTATGCTTGGCTTTGGCAGGGCATTCGAGTTCGCGATAGGGAGGTTCGCCATCGTCTTCGGATGTTCGGAGGGCGATGTGATGGAGTCGTTATCGCTTTGTGCAAAGAGACCTATGCCGAGAGCGCTAAAAACCGCCAGCAGCTTGTCGAGCCGAATGCCGGTGGCGTCTCCCAGCTCGAGCGATGCGAGCAGGCGCTCCGAAACACCGGCCTTTTTAGCGAGGGCGGCACGGGTGATCCCCTGCGCCTCGCGCGCCTGGCGCACGTAGATTCCGGCTTGGCGTGGTGTTGTAATGGGAAGAGTATCCATGGCGATATCCTAACGTGCAGACTTTTGCATAGTAGTATGACATGCAAAAGTCTGCACGAAAAGGCCTCATGCAAAACTCTGCATGAGGCCTTGCACTGGCGTTGAGTTATTTGGGATCGAGTAAAACACTCGGCCCCGTTTTTTTGGCTCTGTTAGACCAAATTTGACACGATCGGCTGTTCGTCGAAGCGGAAAATAATCGGGCTATCCCCGCCCATCGCGGTCCCCGCCCTCCCCGTCAGCCTTCCCCGCAGATCCCAGCCTGACGTCGAAGGGCAGGCCGCCCTCGCGGATCACCGCCCTGAGGAATATGTTCATGGCGCCCGACATGGAGAGCCCGAGCTCGTCGAGCACGGCCGCGGCCTCCCTTTTGACCTCGGGATCGATTCTTATCGTGGTGGCCGGGACGTTCGATGCCATCTTGAACATATCGCGGACGCGGCTCCTGCAGACGCCGTGCGCGAGCTGCCGCGCGACCGTGCGCTCGGCGGCGCCGGAATCGGCCGCCATGAAGGTTCGGCGCCACTTGAACCAGGCGAGGTAGGCATCGAGGTGCTTCGTCGACACGCCCTTGAACGGCTCCATGAAGGCGCCGAGGAGCGAATGGACGGTGTTGATCCGGTTGATGGTCCCCCCGGGGCGGTCTTTGGAATCGTATGCCGCGTGTGCGGCGACCTCGAGCTCGGCGAGGACGTCAACATAGGCGGATGCCTTGTCCGTCGCCACGACCGAGCTGGGCATGATGCGGCCCCTCAGCACGTCCATGGCGCGTTTCCTTGACAAGACGCCCCGCCCCGAGACCTCGAAAAACGTCTCGTTCGAGTCGTTCACGCCGGTCATGACGCAGATCCGCTCGCGCGACAGGCCGCGCCTGTGCACCTGCTTGCCGCGATGCCGGGAGGCCCGCGGCATCGTGAACGACCCCTTCGTGTGGTTGCCCTTGAACGACTCGGGGAAATAGGTCTCGTCGAGCTCGCAGCCGCAGCCCCGCTCGACCTTGAACGAGGGGGAATAGGCCGAGAGGCACTCGATCAGCCTGTGGCGCATGGTGTAGGCGGTCTTGAGGCAAACATGGCAGCGCCTCGCGCATTCGCGCAGGGGCAGCATGAGAACGAAGCACTCGGCATAGGCCATCCAGGTCTCCTTCGGGAGCTTGCTCGTCCCCAGGATGCGCTCGCTGCCCATGCCGAAGGTCCTGCCGCAGCCCCGGCAGAGGTAGCGCTGCTCGCCGTTCCCGGACTTCCCCTTCTTCACGACCGCGGCGGACCCGCAGCGCGGGCAGCATTCGACTTCGTAGGCGGAGTCGGCCGCGTCGTCGAACGCCGCCGCGCGGATAACGTCCCTGACGGATTCGATCGCGCGGCGGCGCTCCGCCCTGCTCAGCTTCGCCATGTTCCGCTTGAAGGTGATTACCAAGTCTTCGGCGTTCATGCTGCCCCCATCGCCGCGCGTCTACAGGGCTAACGATATGGCACCGTGGGGACACATGTATGTCAATCCTGGTCTAACAGAGCCTTTTTTTAAGCCCCAAACGCTCGAATGGGAACAACGTATACGCCATCAGGGCGTTTATATGCGATTTCTCCCATTCCCGTGAGGACGGCAAGACACGCGGGAGGCTTCGTTCGTCCCATTTTGTCGCGGAGCAATTTATCCCTCATGCGCAGCAGGCTGCGGACGCCTTGTTCGACTTTAGCCTCGCTGAGCTTGATCTCGAATGCTCCCCATGTTCCATCCGCAAGCTCAACAACGGCATCGATTTCTAGGTCTGAATCGTCGCGGTAGTAGCGGACGGGGTGAGATCCTGCGGCATCGAGTGACGAGGCGTATACCTGCAAATCTCGCATGCAGAGGTTTTCAAATGCAAGACCGAGCGTCTGGTAGTCTTCGAGTAGGCTTTGGTTGTTAAGGCCCAGCGCTGCAACGGCTAAAGACGGGTCTGCGAAGTAGCGTTTGGGCTTTGTCCTCATGCGATTGGGGGAGCGCGATGCCGGAACCCATCCGGGCAGCTCGTCAATCAAATAGAGCTGCACGAGGTATTCAAGATGCTGTGAGACTTCTCGCTTTTGGGCGTCCGTTGGCGCCGTGTTACTATCCAGGGCAAATACATCACGGGCGAGCGTGACGTTTGTACAGGACTGTCCAAGATTTCGTGCAAGAGACTCTGCCACGCGTGAGCTTATGAGCTCGCGCCCGCCAAGGTCGGGAACGCTCTTATTATGCACAGCATCGAGATAGCCCATGAGTACGGGCCGAATTGTGTCAGAAGTTAGTGCAAGCGCGTCGGGCCATCCGCCGCGACAAATGAGCTCGGTAAGAGAATCGATTCCCGACGCACAGGGGCATGGGGCAAACTCGCCTTTAAACAGGGCGGCTAGGCTTACCTTACCTGTTGAATCACCGCTCTCCTGAAGACTCATGGGATGCATGCTCAGCCGACCGATTCGTCCGGCTCCGCTGTGGTTCACCTTGTCTTTTGCCGGCGTGGAAGAGCCTGTTAAGATCCACTGGC
Organism: Collinsella sp.; assembly: GCA_047247485.1. Lineage (GTDB taxonomy): Bacteria > Actinomycetota > Coriobacteriia > Coriobacteriales > Coriobacteriaceae > Collinsella. Next base: position 321,362 of record JBKTTM010000006.1, read on the forward strand.
CCTTTTCCGTGGTGTCATCGACAGCATGGCGTACGCAGTCCCAAACCTGAGGGACGCGCTGCCACTCATCAATAACGTGAGGGGTCGCGCCAACGAGTGCATACTGTGGGTCGGACTCGATGAGCAATTGGTTCGAACCGCGATCGACGTATATGGCACTATTTGCATGGGCAAGCGCGGACCAAGTCTTTCCACACCATTTAGTGCCTGAGATCTCAACGGCGCCGAACAGATTGAGATATTGATCAATTTTCCGGTCGATGAGCCGTGGGATATACGTGTCTTTCGTCATCGTTGCCATGCTGTTTACCTCGCATTTCCCGAAATACGAATAAAATCATACCCGAAAAACGAATAATACAGTCACATAAAAACGAATAAATCTTTACCCTGAAAACGAATGGCCTTGGACATTACAGCACCAAAATCCCCAGGTGCTCCAGCAGAATCTTGAGGCCGATGAGGATAAGCACGACGCCACCCACGATGGTGGCAGGCTTTTCGTAGCGCGCGCCAAAGGTGTGGCCGATCGCTACGCCGGCGACGGAGAAGATAAACGTTGTGACGCCGATAAGCGATACAGCGGGAACGATGTCAACCGAGAGCGCGGCAAACGAGATGCCCACGGCTAGGGCGTCGATTGAGGTGGCGATGGCGAGGATCAGGTATTCGCCCAGGTCGATCTTCTCGGCGTCCTTGCTGCCGCCTTCGTCCTCGCCCTCGGTAAAGGCCTCCCACAGCATCTTGCCGCCGATGAAGGCGAGCAGGATAAAGGCGATCCAGTGGTCGATGGGACCGATAATCCCCAAGAACTGACTGCCGAGCGCCCATCCGATTACGGGCATGCCGGCCTGAAAGCCGCCAAAGAACAGGCCGAGCACCACGGCGACTTTAAGGTTAATCTTTTTCATGCCGAGACCCTTGCAGATGGAAACGGCAAAGGCGTCCATCGAAAGGCCAACGGCGAGCAACGCGAGCTCTGCGAGTCCCATAGTCTGGCTCCCTCTCTGCGGGCGGGCCCGCGTGTACCTCTTGGGGGAGTAACAAAAAAGACCCGTGGCGTGCGCGTTGCGCGCACAGCCACGAGTCTCGTTCATTAAGGCAAGCCAGGCCGCATCGGCCAGTATGTTGACTTGCCGCGTCACCGGAGGCGAACCCGATCACGCGACTACTCCCTCATTTATGCGAATCCCGATGCTAGCACATAAGCAGCTCGTTTGGGTTGGGGCTCTCAGCTGTGTTCGCTCATTCTGTAAGCATCGGATTTCGCAAGCAACGCAGGGACAAACCGTGAGAAACTATTTAGCGTTTATGGAGCGTATACGATGGGAGCGATGCCTTGGATAAGAACGAGCTGCAAAAGCGTATGGAACAGGCCATCCGCCTGACGGCACCTGGTCAGCCGATCCGCACCGCCCTCGACATGATCATCGCCGGTCACCTGGGCGCCCTTATCTGCGTCGGCGACACCGAAAACGTGCTCGCTGCCGGTAACGACGGCTTCCCGCTCAACATTTCGTTCACCTCGAACCGTCTGTTCGAGCTCTCCAAGATGGACGGTGCCATCGTCATTGACGGCGACCTCACCCAGATCCTGCGCGCCAACTTCCACCTCAATCCCGATCCCTCACTTGCCACGAGTGAGACGGGCATGCGTCACCGCACCGCCGCTCGCATGTCGGTGCTCACCGATGCCATCGTGATCTCGGTCTCGGCCCGTCGTGCCGTCGTCAACGTGTACGTTCACGGCAAAAGCTACGAGATCCAGCCCGTCACCACCATCATGAGCTCGGTCAACCAGCTCGTCGCTACGCTCCAGACTACCCGTCAGTCGCTCGATCGCTCCCTGCTGCGTCTGACGGCCCTCGAGCTCGACGACTACGTTACGCTCGCCGACATTACCGGTATTTTCTCGAGCTTCGAGATCATGCAGCAGGCAAAGACCGAGCTTAAGGATTGCATTGTCAAGCTGGGCAACCAGGGCAAGCTCGTGCAGATGCAGCTCGAGCAGCTTGCCGGCTCCAGCATGGATACCGAATACGACCTGATGATCCGTGACTACGCGAGCGATTCCTCCGAGGCAAACGCCGAGAAGATTCGCGCAGAGCTCGCTCGCATGACGCCTAAGGACCTGTCCGACCCACAGCATGTAGCGGCGGTTTTGGGTTACGATGACCTGGACGAGGACTCCGTCATGACGCCGCTGGGCTTGCGCACGCTTTCGCGCGTGTCCGTCGTGCGCGACGGCGTGGCCGAAAAAATCGTCGACGAGTACGGCTCGTTGCAGGAGCTCATGGACGACATCAGCGAGGATCCGGAGCGCCTGGGCGACTTTGGCGTCAACAACCCTGCCATTCTTGCGGACTCGCTGTGCCGCATGAAGGGCACCAAACAGGGGAACGCATAATGGCGCCCGTATGCGCCGTGGTCGTTGCCGGCGGCAGCGGCCAGCGCTTTGGAAATCCCGGCGGCAAGCAGCTCGTTAACGTGGCGGGCCGTCCGCTTATGAGCTGGTCCATCCGCGCATTTGACCGTAGCGATAAGGTCGGCCATATCGTCGTGGTTTGCCCTGCCGAGCGTCGTGCCGAGATGCGACGCCTGGCCATCGACCCGTTTGACTATGACACGCCCATCAGCTTTGCCGATGCCGGCGATACCCGTCAGGATTCCACCCGTGCCGGCGTGCATGCGGTTCCGGCGGGTTTCGAATATGTCGCCATCCACGACGGCGCCCGTCCGCTCATCACGACCGAGGCCATCGATCATGCGATCGACGTACTTGTGGGCGACCGCTCGCTTGACGGTGTCGTGTGCGGTCAGCCCGCGATCGACACGCTCAAGATCGTCGACGGCGATAACATCGTCGAGACGCCGCCGCGCGAGCTCTATTGGGCCGCGCAGACGCCACAGATCTTTAGCGTCGACGCGATGAAGCGCGCTCACGCCGCTGCTATCGCCGAGGGCTTTATCGGTACCGATGATTCATCGCTGGTCGAGCGCATGGGCGGGCGCGTCCGCTGTGTCCAGAGCCCGCGCGATAACCTTAAGGTGACGGTGCCCGAGGACCTGCGTCCTGTAACCGCGATTTTGCTTGGCCGCATGGCCGAGGGAGAGGACCTTCCCCATGTTCAGTAACCTGCGCATTGGACACGGCTACGATGTTCACCGTCTGGTGGAGGGGCGTCGATGTATTATCGGCGGTGTCGACATTCCCTACGAGCGCGGTCTGCTGGGCCACTCGGATGCCGATGTGCTCGCACACGCCTTGGCCGACGCCATTCTGGGCGCCTGCCGCGGGGGAGACATCGGCAAGCTGTTCCCCGACACCGATCCTGCCTATGAGGGCGCCGACTCGATGGTGCTGCTCGCCCGTGTGATGGACTATGCGCGCGAGTTGGGCTTTGAGTTTGTCGATGCCGATTGCACCATTGCCTGCCAGCAGCCTAAGATCACCCCGCACCGCGATGCCATGCGCGCCAACCTTGCCCATGCCCTGGGCGTTGACGTCGAAAACGTGGGCGTCGCTGCCACTACGACCGAAAAACTCGGCTGGGAAGGCCAAGGCGAGGGAATTGGCGCCTGGGCCGTCTGCCTGCTACAGAAAACCGTTAAGGAGTAACGAATGCGTATCTACAACAGCGCTACCCATAAAAAGGAAGAGTTCCAGCCCATCGAGCCCGGTAAGGTCCGCATGTATGTGTGCGGCCCCACGGTCTACGACAACATCCACATCGGCAACGCCCGCACGTTCATCAGCTTTGACGTGATTCGCCGCTGGCTCATCGCGAGCGGCTACGAGGTCACGTTCGCTCAGAACCTCACCGATGTCGATGACAAGATCATCAAGCGCGCCAACGAGCAAGGCCGTACGGCTGCCGAGGTTGCGACGGAGTTCTCCGACAAGTTCATCGGCGTCATGCGCGCTGCCAACGTGCTCGATCCCGATGTGCGTCCCCGCGCCACCAAGGAGATCGGTCCCATGATCGCCATGATCAAGACGCTTATCGAGCAGGGTCACGCCTATGCCGCCGATAACGGCGACGTGTATTTTGCCGTGCGCAGCGATCCCAACTATGGTCAGGTCTCGGGCCGCAACATCGACGACCTTATGGTGGGTGCGCGCATCGAGGAGAACGAGGACAAGAACGACCCGCTCGACTTTGCCCTGTGGAAGGCCGCCAAGCCCGGCGAGCCCAGCTGGCCGAGCCCCTGGGGCGAGGGCCGTCCCGGTTGGCACACCGAGTGCGCCGCCATGGTGCACCGCTATCTGGGCACTCCGATCGACATTCACGGCGGCGGCTCCGACTTGGCCTTCCCGCATCACGAGAACGAGTGCGCCCAGGCCACCTGCGCCTGGCACCAGGGTTTCTCCAACACCTGGATGCACACGGGCATGCTGCTGGTAGACGGCGAGAAGATGTCCAAGTCGCTCGGTAACTTCTTTACGCTGGCCGAGGTACTCGAGCAGCACTCTGCCGCGGCCCTGCGCCTGCTGATGCTGCAGACGAGCTATCGCTCACCGCTCGACTTCTCCTGGGAGCGCCTGGAGGGCGCCGAGAATTCGCTCACACGTATCGCCGGTACGGTCGAGAACCTGCGTTGGGCTGCGAACCACGCGACGGCCGATGCCGATGAGGCTGCCGCCGAGGCGTTTGCCGCCAAGGCCGCCGAGACTCGTGCCGCCTTTAAGGAGTGCATGGACGACGACTTTAACACCGCCGGTGCCATGGGTGCTGTCTTTGGCTTTGTCACCGAGTGCAACCAGTATCTGGAGCAGGCGGGCGATGCTGCCGACAAGACCGCCGCGCTTGCTGCCGCCGATACGCTGGCCGAGCTGCTCGGTACGTTTGGCGTCGAGCTTCCCGAGCCCAAGGTCGAGTTGCCGCTGGGCCTGCTGGGCGTTGCCGCCGGTTTGGTTGCCTACACTGGTGACGACGTGGATGAGGCCGCTGCTAAGATTCTCGAGGCTCGCGCCGAGGCCCGTGCCGCCAAGAACTGGGATCTGGCCGACGCCATCCGCGACCAGCTCAAGGACCTGGGCCTCACCATTGAGGATACGGCCGCGGGCACTCGTATCAAATCCCTCTAATCCCCGCGGGTTTCCCAAGCACCCGACCTTGCCGTTCAAACCGTCGCTCGCGTACTCAAGTACGCGTCGCTCCTCTTTCACGGTAATCTCGGACACTTGGAAAACCCGTACCGACCGCCCGAATTAATATTCATGGGCGGTCGTTTATTTTGTTTCGTTTGATAGTTGTATTTAGGAGGTCGCTTTATGGCCGACGATCGCAAGCGTGCGCCTCGTGGCGGCAAGCAGGCTGCTTCTGGCTCGCGTCCGATTCGCCGCAACGACCGCGCTGCCACTCCCAAGGGCCAGCGCGGTCGCACACAGGCCGCACGTCCGCAGCGCGATCGCAACCGCGACAACGTTCAGGTTCCCAAGGGCGAGTTTATCGAAGGCCGCCGTGCCGCCGCCGAGGCGCTGCGTACCGGCTTTCCCGTCAAGTGCGCGCTCATTGCCGAGGGCGGGGAGCGCGATGCCGCCTTGTCGCGCCTGGTCGACGACCTCAACGCCGCGGGCGTCCGCATTAAGTATGTGCCGCGCGCGCAGCTCGATGCGCTGTCGAGCCATGGCGCTCACCAGGGCATTGCGCTCGAGGTTGGCAACTTCCCCTATGCCGATATTGCCGATATTCTCGACCGCGCGGGCGAGGGTCCGGCACTCGTCGTTGTGCTCGACCACGTGACCGACGACGGCAACTTTGGCGCCATCGTGCGCTCCGCCGAGGTTGTGGGCGCGGCCGGTGTCATCATCGCCAATAAGCGTGCCGCTGGCGTAACCGTGGGCAGCTACAAGACGTCAGCCGGCGCCGTCATGCATTTGCCCATCGCGCAGGTTCCCAATATCGCCCGTGCGCTCGATGACCTCAAGGCCGCTGGCTTTTGGGTGGGCGGTGCCTCCGAGCACGCCGAGGGCAGTTGCTGGGACGCCCCCTTCGAGGGTCGCGTGGCACTCGTCATGGGCTCCGAGGGCGACGGCATCTCGCGCCTGGTGCTCGAGAAATGCGACTTTTTGACCAAACTTCCCCAGCGTGGCATGACCGAGAGTCTCAACGTGGCCCAGGCAACGACGGCGTTGTGCTTTGAGTGGCTGCGCCGCAATGCCGGCGAGCTCATGGGGGAGGAGTAGCGCATGTCCAAGAAGAACCGCGCCAAGTCCAAGGCCAAGCGCTTTGGCGAAGGCTCGGCCAAGCCGATTGTTTCGGCCGCGACCTATGGCGTGGGCGGCAATGCGTTTGCGCAGGCCATCGCCGATCCGGTCTCGACGGTGCACTCCAATAAGCCCGAGCTGCTGGTGGTCGACGGCTACAACGTGATTCACTGCACGCCGCGCTACGAAAAGCTCGTGTACGACCATTCCGATGATCCGTATTCCAGCGACGTTCACGATATGGCGCGCACCGCGCTCATCAACGATGTTGCGGCGTTTGCCCAGGGCCGCTACGAGGCTGTGATCGTGTTCGACGGTGCGGGCAATATCTCCAGCGAGCGCCCCAACCTGCCGGCCCGTGGCGTGCGCATCGAGTTCTCGCCGACGGGCGTATCGGCCGATACCGTGGTGCAGAAGCTCTGTATCGAGGCGCGCGAGGAAGGCCGCGCGTGCTCCGTGGTATCGAGCGACGGCACGATCCAAGCTGTTGTCATGGGCAAGGGCGTTACGCGCATCTCGAGCCGTATGCTGGTGGACGAGATCAAACAGATCGATAACGACGTTCACGAGGCAGAGGAAGCTCCGCAGATCAAGATGACCCTGGGCAGCCGCCTGAGCCCCGATGCCCTGGCCAAGCTCAAGGCGTTGCGTGGGAGGTAGGGGAGTTGGCGGGGCAATGCTGCCTCGCTAACTCCATTCAGCGATGTCGATCATTCTTTCGAGGCGCCACGTTAGCGCCTCTTTTAGATAAGACAGTCTCGCTGCTAGGGCATCGTTTTTAGACAGAATTTCGATCGCCTCGTCAACGAAGCCTTCGAGTTTGTCGCCGTCAAACCAGCCCATGTCCTCGACGAGCAACATTTGTTTGGCGGGGCTTGAATGAAACTGCGCGCTGGTAAAACTGTGCTCTCCCGTCCTAAGCTCCTCAAGAGAAATGTTGCACCAGAGCGATGAGCCCGAATCGAAGATGGGGGCAGGTCTGCAGGTTAGCGTGTTGACGTTTCGCACAAGGCCAAAGTTACGCCAATGGCGGTCATAGTTGGCGATGATGTCGTCGCATACGATCATGCGGTCAAGGGCATCCTTGACGCCTGTCGCCCCGAGCTCCTCGCAGTTTGCTACATATCGCTCGTAGTCGGTTAGTCGTTCATCTGCGTTTGCGTACTGGTTTACATAGAACGCAGGGACATACTCTTCTTCATCAGTTAAGAAGACATCGCATATGCTCAGGGCGGAAGTGCCCGTGCCCTCGAGCGAGTAAGGCACATAATCGCAGGTGTTTAGGATTCGACGGTGGAGTGCGGTCGCCACCATCTCGTTATAGGGTTCCTGGTTTAGATGCGCACCTGCCTTGTGGAGAATTCGACGGCCATCCTCGCATGTCCAGTACTTTTGAAGATTGCCGTCCGAGGTGTTGTCGGGCTTTGCGGCAGCTGCCTTGCCCTCTGGGGCGAAGGGCGCGATGGACAGAGAGACGTCGTCAAAAGCATTATTGAAGAAGTTAATATCTTCCCACGCGAGACCGGAGTCTTGGGGTCTAATCCAATACTGGTCGGATAGGGAGAGGCCAAGATTTCGCTGTACGAGTTCATCGGGAACATCGACTGCGGCTTCTGCAAGCAGGGAGGCTAGCCCAATGCGTGCGAGCGGGATACCGCGGCCGCGCCACCAGATGCGGAAGGAGTCGAGCGATATGGGACTATTAGGGCCAAATACTCCAATAGGGGCGTGGGCACGATCGACGTCGGCGCCGATGTGGGTAAAGTCTTTTCGCGATGTGCTGTAGACCAGCTGAGCGACTTCGTGCGTGCGGTTCATGAGGGTGAACGCGATCTCGCTCTTACCGTGGCCGCGGCGGGGACGTCCCCCCGTTTTGGTCACGGAGCGGAGTCGCGTGTCTACGCTGTCTTTGTCGATGAGCCATACACCAGAAGCCTTGTGGGCGGTCAGCGCGCCGTTCTTAATGAGCTCCTGCACCCTGCGCGGGGTGATGCCGAGCAGCTCGGCTGCTTCCTTTGTAGTCAACATCGCGAAACCCTTCGCCAAAACGAATAGTTTTATATAGCCAATTGTAATTAAAACTATTCGTTCTGGCGAAGGGTTTTGAAATTGAGGTCGAAATGGCTGAAATGAATGGGCTTTTGGCTGAATGATTGTAGAGAATTACGCATTATTAAATGCCTGCGGAAGAACAACCGCAACGCACAGTAGCTTCTTAGCGGACAAGGGGGTTGATTGCTTGGTACGGTTGTTGAAGCTGTTCAGATAACATGCAGACTTTTTATCTGGCTAAGATGGTGAGCGATGCGGGTAATTACGTAAAAGAAAGGGGCAAGCCGAAGCTCGCCCCGGAGAGTAACGTCTATGCGTTCGCTGTGACCTCGATTACGGGATGGTTGCCGCGGTATGAGGTGACATACGCCTTGGCAGTTTCATTTTGTTCTGCCGCTTTGATTCGATCAGCGAACTCCTTGTTGAGGACGCCGACCGGCTCGCCCACAAGGTTAGTGGCTACGAGCTTGTCTCCCTCCTCTTGGAACGAAATGCTTGAACCAATGGGGGCATCTACGGCGCCGGTACAGGGCTCGAGCTCCATAGGCGTGTCAATTGCCTTCTGGACTGCGAGGATGGTGCGCTTATTGGCAATGAGGAGATTCGTTCCGATCCATGCGATGCCAGAAACGACGGCAGCGGAAATTGCCAGGGCGGATACTCCTATACAAAATGTGGCGGTTGAGGTCGCGTTGTTGTATTTATCCAGGTAGTCGCTCCCGTCGAGAAATTCGTACGTTGACGTAATGCGCAGGTACTCTGAGTAGTTGCTCTGTGCATCCGACTGGACTGATACGGCAATAATGACGAATACCACCGAGATGACGATGAGCGCCAGGGTCGTGATGACGGTCTTCTTTCGGAACTGGCCGAGTGGAGTTGAGTCGATATCGTTCACGGCTGATCTTCTTTCTTAGAACATCTGCTTATACGGAGTGCTGTAATCGCTGCGCGTGGGGTCGTCCTCGTCCCCATACTCGCAGTAGCGACTCTGCATGCCGGCGACGTTGTCATCGACGGCCTCGGTGAGGTCGATCGTATAGGACTGCCCGGGTTCCACAGTGGTGTAGGCAGCGTTCTTGTTATAGGACATGTAGGAGTCGATGATGTTTCCGTCCATATCTAGCTCGTCGATGTGGAAACCAAGGAACTGCTGGGGTTCCTTGCTGTTGTTCACGACGGTGACATACATTTCCCAGTAACCGTAATCATCGTCCTCACCACGTTCAACACCGCTTATCGTGAAGACGTCTTTGGGTTCTGCCTTACCCTCAGTCTCTTTGGATTCCTGGGTGCTTTCGTCCTCTGTCTCCTTGGGCTCTGAATTGGATGCGCGCTGTTGGCAACCTGCGAGGGTCAGAAGTGCACCGATGCCGGTGGCAACGAAGGCCTTGCGAGACATGGGTTGTGTTTGCAGCATGGCAAATCTCCTTTTGCTAGTTCCCGACAAGCAGATTATACAATTACCGTTTGTGCGGCGGTGTTGCCGTAATCACTGTTCAGCGCGCACGCTGCTATTAGGCGCTTTCATAAAAGTCTGTGCGCTTTGATACGGTTATCAGTGCGGAATGAATATGCCGGGTTAATTAAACAGGTTAAACGTGCATCACGTGCGCATGTCGTATCGCAGACCTGTTGCGCCGTGCCCCTAATTCCTTTATTCTTAACTGGCTTCGCGCGAAAGCGCCAAGTGTGCCAGTGTGGCGCAACGGTAGCGCAACTGATTTGTAATCAGTGGGTTGCAGGTTCGATTCCTGTCACTGGCTCCATGAAAGTTTCGGGCTCTGTTCCTTGTGGGACAGGGCCCGTTTCTATTTATGTCGATATGTAAGTGGGTTTGACTCCCACCAAGCTTCAGGTTTGTCTCGATCTGTAACACGGGTGGGCTGAAAACCCTCCTTATAGTTACAGATTGAGACAACGCCAAGGGATGGCCGATAACATCTCGATCTGTAACACGAAGAGGCTGAAAATCGTTCTAGCTGTTACAGAATGAGACGTAAGCTGGGGCCTCTGCGTAATATCTCGATCTGTAACAGATAGGGGAGAAAATGCTCTCTAAATGTTACAGATCGAGACAAAGGCCGGACCGGTCCCAGTCATCCTGTTTGAGCGAGGATTTCCGGACATACGAGCGTGGATAATCTCCCGCCTGGAGGCTGAGCGTGGGATGAGCAATCTTCTGTCTGGGAAGCCCGATCTCAACCTATATATAGATGCAAATGAGTCGTTATCGAAGTAATATTCTGCAGGCTCACTCCACTACGCCAAAGTGTTCCCTCGGTAAATGTCACCGCTATATGCAAATTCACCTTCCTTCATATCCAAACTCAGCAAAAACGCAGGTCAAAGGTATATAGATACGCCCGGCACCGTGTATCTAGAGGTTTTCGTTGACAGCCCCCAAGGTGGCATCGTATTATCTTCTTCGTTCGCGGGGGCGGCGGTCAAAAAGACCAAAGGACCTGCGGATACTTGAACGATTGGGAGTTTGCCCGAGTGGTTAATGGGGACGGGCTGTAAACCCGTTGGCTCTGCCTACATAGGTTCGAATCCTATAGCTCCCACCCGTCAAGTGCCTGTATAGCTCAGTCGGTAGAGCACTTCGTTGGTAACGAAGAGGTCACCAGTTCAAGTCTGGTTGCAGGCTCCATCCGGCGGTGTAGCTCAGTTGGTTAGAGCACACGGTTCATACCCGTGGCGTCACTGGTTCGAATCCAGTCACCGCTACCATAGGTAACACGGTGGCTTCTCAATAGTATGTTGAGAGGCCACTATGGTATAAAGGCAAAGTCCCGTCCGGGGACGACCTGTTAAGAGGAGGGCTTTATGGCCAAAGAGAAGTTTGAGCGCACTAAGCCGCATGTTAACATCGGCACCATTGGTCACGTCGACCACGGCAAGACCACGCTGACCGCTGCCATCACCAAGGTTCTCTCCGAGACCGAGGGCTGCAAGGCTGACTTCACTGCGTTCGAGAACATCGACAAGGCTCCCGAGGAGCGCGAGCGCGGCATTACGATTTCCGTCTCCCACGTTGAGTACGAGACCGCTGCCCGTCACTACGCTCACGTTGACTGCCCGGGCCACGCTGACTACGTCAAGAACATGATCTCCGGCGCTGCTCAGATGGACGGCGCTATCCTGGTCATCGCTGCTACCGACGGCCCCATGGCTCAGACCCGCGAGCACATCCTGCTCGCCCGTCAGGTCGGCGTTCCCTACATCGTCGTCTTCCTGAACAAGTGCGACATGGTCGACGATGACGAGCTCATCGACCTCGTCGAGATGGAGACCCGTGAGCTCCTCTCCGAGTACGATTTCCCCGGCGACGACATCCCCGTCATCCGTGGCTCCGCTCTGGGCGCTCTCGAGGGCGACGCCAAGTGGATGGACGCCATTCGCGAGCTCATGAAGGCCGTCGACGAGTACATCCCGACGCCTGCTCGTAACAACGACCTCCCGTTCCTGATGGCCGTTGAGGACGTTATGACCATCTCCGGCCGTGGTACCGTTGCTACTGGCCGTGTCGAGCGCGGTGAGCTCAAGCTCAACGAGCCCGTCGAGATCGTCGGCATCAAGGATACCCAGAACACCGTCGTTACCGGTATCGAGATGTTCCGTAAGTCCATGGACTTCTGCGAGGCTGGCGACAACGTCGGTCTGCTGCTCCGCGGCATCAAGCGCGAGGACATCGAGCGCGGCCAGGTTCTCTGCAAGCCCGGTTCGGTTACCCCGCACACCAAGTTCACCGGCGAGATCTACGTTCTGACCAAGGAGGAGGGCGGCCGTCACACCCCGTTCTTCGATGGTTATCGTCCTCAGTTCTACTTCCGTACCACCGACGTTACCGGTACGGTCAAGCTCCCCGAGGGCACCGAGATGGCTATGCCTGGTGACCACATCACCATCGAGGGCGACCTCATCCACCCGATCGCCATGGAGGAGGGCCTGCGCTTCGCTATCCGCGAGGGTGGCCACACCGTCGGTTCGGGCATCGTCTCCACGATCATTGAGTAAATTAGCTCTTTGATATAGCTGACTTAGAGAACCCGGCACTTATATGGGTGCCGGGTTCTTTTCTGCAATGGATATTGAGCCGTTGCTGGTGTCGAGAGGATCGATAATGGTCCTGGATGCACCGTCGATTAGCTCTCGATGGCTTCATTGATGTGTTCCAAATATGAATGGATCCACCGAGAACCAATTGACTCGAGGTTTTCATTGACAGCACTTACGTGGAGCTGATAAAGTAACAACTCGTGCCCGTACGGGGCGGAAATGAAAGGTTCAGGATACATGCGTACTCTAGTTACTCTTGCGTGCACTGAGTGCAAGCGCCGCAACTATACGACCACCAAGAACAAGTCGACCATGCCTGATCGTATGGAGATCAAGAAGTATTGCCCCTGGTGCCGTCACCACACGCTGCACAAAGAGACTCGCTAGTCTCTAGTCACATACGCCAGTAGTTCAATTGGTAGAGCATCGGTCTCCAAAACCGAGTGTTGAGGGTTCGAGTCCTTCCTGGCGTGCCAGTCATTATTCCGTAAGCTCCCACTTGGGGGCTTACGGTTTACTCATGTATAAGCGCATTGCGCGGAGGTAACCCAAATGGCCAACAAGAAGAACAAGAAGAAGGCTCAGCAGCCGGCACCTGCCAACAAAGCTGCCGCCAACTCCAAGGTTGAGGCCAAGAAGGCCGTTGCCAAGAAGAACGAGAAGGCTGCGAAGTCCAAGAAGAACGAGAAGCCTGGTTTCTTCGCCCGCACCAAGAAGTATTTCGCTTCGGTCAAGTCCGAGATGAAGCGTGTCACGTGGCCCGATAAGAAGGAGCTCGTGAACTACTCGGTTGTTGTTTGCGCTTCTCTGATCGTCGTCGGCGTCGTCATCGCTCTGCTCGATGCTGGCTTTGGCGAGGCTCTTGCTCTGTTCTCTGGATTGAGGGGCTAAACCATGTCTAAGCGTTGGTACGTCGTTCACACTTACTCTGGATACGAGAACCGCGTTAAGTCCGATCTCGAGCATCGCATCGAGACTATGGGCATGCAGGACCGTATCTTTGATATCGAGATTCCTATGGAGCGCGTCACCGAGATTAAAGAGGGTGGCAAGCGTGAGACCAAGGATTCCAAGATCTTCCCGGGTTATGTCCTGGTCCGCATGGAGATGGATGACGATGCTTGGACGTGTGTTCGTAACACGCCTGGCGTCACCGGTTTCCTAGGCGGCAACGGCAAGCCCGCTCCGCTTTCCCGCGACGAGTACAACAAGATGACTCGTCGTCCCGGTAAGGGCGATTCGCCCAAGCGCACCTCGGTTGATATTGAGGTCGGTACGTCCGTCCGCGTCACCGATGGCCCGCTTACCGACTTTGATGGCAAGGTCTCCGAGGTTAACACCGAGGCTGGCAAGCTCAAGGTCACGCTGATGATCTTTGGCCGCGAGACGCCGGTCGAGCTCGACTTTAACCAGGTCGCTGTCATCGCTTAAGTTTTCGTCCGTTCGCGCGAGCGTGCTTCTTCTGTGACTGCTCATCTCAGGAGTGCTTCTAACACGTGCGTGCTTACGATATAGCAAGTACTTCACACTCGTGATTCGAAAGGAATGACCATGGCTGAGAAGAAGGTTGCCAACGTCATTAAGCTCCAGATTCCTGCTGGTGCAGCAAACCCCGCTCCTCCCGTCGGCCCCGCCCTGGGCGCTGCTGGCGTGAACATCATGCAGTTCTGCCAGGCCTTTAACGCCGAGACGCAGGACAAGAAGGGTGACATCATCCCCGTTGAGATCTCTGTCTACGAGGACAAGTCCTTCTCCTTCATCACCAAGACCCCGCCGGCGGCTCACCTTATCAAGAAGGAGCTGAACCTCAAGTCTGGTTCCGCTAAGCCCCAGGCTGACAAGGTTGGTCAGCTCTCCCAGGAGCAGCTCACCAAGATCGCCGAGATCAAGATGCCGGACCTCAATGCCAACGACATTGACGCCGCCAAGAAGATCATCGCCGGTACCGCCCGTTCCATGGGCGTCACCATCGCTGAGTAGCGATTTCTTATGGTAACGGCGGGTGCTCCGACCGGGGCGCCCGTTAAATGTGTGCAATAGGGCACACGATACGATGTGGGAGGGCTCACGCCCGTTTAACCACAGGAGGTAATGCACATGGCTAAGCATGGTAAGAGCTATAACGCCGCTGCCGAGAAGATCGACCGCGCCACGCTCTACACCCCCCTTCAGGCTGCCAAGCTCATCAAGGAGCTCGACACCGCCAAGTTCGACGAGACCGTCGAGGCTCACTTCCGTCTGGGCATCGATACTCGTAAGGCTGACCAGAACATCCGTGGTTCCATCTCCCTGCCCCACGGCACCGGCAAGACCGTTCGTGTTGCCGTCTTCGCCGAGGGCGAGAAGGCCCGTGAGGCTGAGGCTGCCGGCGCCGACATCATCGGTTCCGACGAGCTCGTCGCCCAGATCCAGAAGGGCGAGATCAACTTCGACGCCGCTATCGCTACGCCGAACATGATGGCCAAGGTTGGCCGCATCGGTAAGATCCTTGGTCCCCGTGGCCTCATGCCGAACCCCAAGCTCGGCACCGTGACCATGGACGTCGCCAAGATGGTCTCCGAGCTCAAGGCTGGCCGCGTTGAGTACCGCGCCGACCGCTACGGCATCTGCCACGTGCCCCTGGGCAAGAAGTCCTTCTCTGAGCAGCAGCTCGTCGAGAACTACGCTGCCCTGTACACCGAGATTCTGCGCGTCAAGCCCTCTTCTGCTAAGGGCAAGTACGTCAAGTCCATCTCTGTGTCTTCCACCATGGGCCCTGGCGTCAAGGTCGATCCCGCTGTCCAGCGCGACTTCCTTGCTGAGTAACTTTTAGTTACTGCCTGAGCAAAGCAAGCATTGCTAAAGAAACCCGGTTCTGCCTCGTACAGGACCGGGTTTCTTGCTATCTCGGGCCAAAACCACCACAAAGGGGACAGGCACCTTTGTGGTGGTTTTGGCACTTTGGCGTCAATGTTATGGCATCGCAGCGAGCCGGTTCCAAGTGCCCCAGGTCGCCCCGAAAGAGGAGCGACGCGTACTTTGGTACGCGAGCGACGGTCTGAGGGGCGAGATGGGGTGCCTGGGGCCGGCACAGCGTCAAGCCTTAAAGGTGGTTACCAGGGGGTTCTGGCGGTAGTGGACTCGATGGCCTCGTGGCGCTTGAGCTCGTGGCGCATGGTTTGCGAATTGAGCCAGGCTGCCTGCCATCCACGGATGGGGTAGCGCGCTTCGTCCAGCTCAAACTGCGTATAGCCGCAGGCATTGATGATCGTTGTCCCGCATGCATGCTGACGCTCACGTTGAAAGTCGCGACCATAGCAGTGGTGCACATGCCCGTGCACCATATAGTCGGGATTCCAGGTCTCGAGCGCTGTGTTAAAGCATTCGAATCCTCGATGTGGCAGATCATCCAGATCGCCCACACCGGCGGCGGGTGCATGGGTGAGCAAGATGTCGCAGCCGCCGACCATCCTGATTTTACGCGACAGCTTGCGCACGCGCTTGGCCATCTCGCGCTCGGTATACATGTTCGCGCCGTCGCGGTAGCGCATGGAACCGCCCAGACCCGCAATGCGAATACCTCGGTACACATATACGCTGTCCTCAACACAAATGCACCCGCCCGGTGCATGGCGCGCGTAGCGGTCGTCGTGGTTGCCACGAACGTACACAAGCGGTTTGTTGATGACAGTGACCAAAAACTCAAGATAGTCCGGATCCAGGTCGCCTGCGGATAGAATCAGGTCAACGTCCTCAAAGCGCTCCTTGCGAAAACATTCCCACAGGCAGCGCTCCTCTACATCGGCAATGGCTAGGATATTCATAGGGCACGGACCTCCGGCTCGTTATCGAGCTGCGGAATCGAGCCTATAACGTTGTCAGCCAGCCAGTTCATCTCGACAATCTGCGTACTCGGCAGGGGAGGGAAGCCCTCAATCTGAACCACGCCGTCCTGGCTGTGGAGCTCGCCGCCAAATGGGTTGATGGAGCCCTCGACAATGCCGTTGCGAAGCAGCTGCACAAGTTTACGCGTCTGATAGGGTAGGCCCGGAGCGTAGCGAATATCGATGACGCCGGAGCTCATACCGTACCAGTAGTTGACGGCGCGCACCTGCTGGTCATCGGCGGTCTCGTCCCATGTGCCGTGCAGTAGGCTGCGTACGATGAGTTCGTAGTAACGGCCCCAGTTCCATACCGGCATAGCAATACCGGTAACTTCCTTGCCGTTTACCAGACGGTGAAGCCCGTAGGCGGTGGGGTCCTCGAGAGACTTGGACATATCGGCGCCGGTCATGACGCTCACGCCCTCGCGACACATGGCTTCGGCAAGACCGCCGGCGGGAACATCTCCCCAAGTGAGGATAATCTGCGCACGAGGGTCGAGCAGCGAGGCACCGATAGCGAAGGCGTTGATTTCGCTCAGCGCGCCCGAGGCGAAGACCGACGCATGGTAGCCAATACGGTGGTTGTCGGCCATGCTGGCGGCAAGGGCGCCCAGTAGGAACTTGGCCTCGTACATCTTTCCAAAGTACGAGCGGACGCTTTGGTGGGGAAGGCCGATTGAGCAGTTAAGGAACCGCACCTGGGGATACTCGACTGACGCCCTGAGCGTGTATTCCATGAGCCGGTGTGAGGTCGAGAAGATGACGTTCGCCCCGTGCTTTACGGCTGTCTCGACGGCGGCGTAGAACACGTCCGGATCGTGGCAGTCCTCGAACGCCTCGGTGCGCACGATGCCGCCAAAGTGCTCATCAAGATACCGGCGGCCCTGGTCGTGTAGGCTGTCCCAGCTCGACGTGGCACAGGGAAACTCGTGGATAAAGGCGATTCGCATGGGATTGGCAGTGGAGTAGACGGTCTTGCTCATAAAGAAGTTGAGCACGCCCGAGGTAGCTTTTGTCGGTGCGCCCTCTTTTTCGTTGGGCTGCGGCGCTTCGACAAGATCGACTTTGTCCTCGTCGCTTTTGCCGGCAATGACAAGCTCGCGCCAAATCTTGCACAGACGGTTGACGACGATATCCGTCGGCGTATCCAGCAGACGGTCCTGGTTGTAGACGTTGAGGTAGACGAGCATGGCATCGGCAGGCGTAATGTCCAAGTGGTCGCCGCCTGCGCGAAGATAGGCGCGCTTAAAGAGCAGGAAGGTGTGACGTAGGTAGTCGACCTTCTTTTGAGGCCATTTTTCGACAAGATCTTGGCCGAGCATTTTGGCAAGCATCTCGTAGCTGCCCTCGCGCGAAAACTCAATCTCGTACAGGGGGCATACGTACCAAAAGGCGCAAAACTCACCGTACAGGCGGCTCTCGACGGAATCCCACTTACCGGGGTACAGACGCGTCACCTTGGCCGAAACCGTCGGAGCGTCAAGGAATTTGAGGACGCTGACACGCTTGTTGCCCTCTTGGACGTAAAAGCGGTGCATGAACTCGGTGACGATGATGGGGTCGCGGTAGCCCTCGGAGATTTGGATATCGTAGAGGTTGGACCATTTGCGGGCGAATTCGGTATTCCAGGGGAGCAGCGGCATAAAGTTACACGAAAAGGCGGACTGGCGACCTTTGGTAACCGTGCCGACGACCATTTCGAGCGGAATGTCCCGCAGGCCGATGTTCTCGCGCTGCCCGCAGGGAAGCTGGGCGACCAAGCTGTCGAGGTCCGTAAGATATGGATGCTCGCTTTGGCTGATGGCGCGACGGCGTCCCTGTTCGCCGCGCTTGCGCGCTTGACGATAGGCCTCTTCCATGATTTCGCTCCTTTAGTCGTTTAAACAACTATATAAACCATGGTACCATCGTCTTGGTCTTCCGCGGGTAGCTAATTTGGGACGGGGCTTTTTTGACTTGTATCAGACGTCTGCAAACAGTTAAAAAAGCCCCGTCCCAAATAAGCTACCCGCAAGTGGATTGGTGCAGCAGGCCGTGCCATCAAGGAATTACCCACTCATTTGCCCAGATAAAACCTGCCAAAATGAACTTATCCCTTTTGGCAGGTTAGGCAATGATGGGGGCGATGGCGCGGATGCAGGCGTCGGCTGCCGTAAAGGTGGTGCTGTCGTCACTGACGATAAAGATGATCTTACCCTTAATGCCAAAGTCGCCGATCTCGCTAAAGAGCACGTAGGGTTCCTTGTCAAAGCCCGAGATGGGTGAAACGGCGACCTTGGTGGCACAGGCGAGCTCGTCTGCCAGCGCATCGAGCGAGTCCCACTTTGACGTGTCCTTCACCGCGACGGGAACGACAACGCGTCCAAAGGGCATGAGGTGCACGAGTGTGTTCTTGGAGATGTTGGAGTTGGGGACGATGATGGTCTGTCCGCAGGCGTCCTCGATGGTCGTGTGACGCCAGGTGATGTCCTGTACCACGCCCGAAACGCCGCCGACCTCGATATTGTCGCCGGGCTTGATAATGCCCATAAACGTTACCTGCATACCGCCGATGAGGTTTGAGAGCGTGTCCTGAAAACCGAGCGAGATGGCGATACCGCCGACGCCAAGAGCGGCGACGAGTGCGTTTGCGTTAATGCCAAAGCAGTTGTCGAGGATAAAGCTGCCACCGGTCATCCAGATGACGGCGCGCGCGATGTTGATGAAGATGCTCGATGCCGGAAGTGGGTTATCGTCTCGGTTAAGCAGATGGTGCAGGGTCTTGGATATGACCTTGGCGGCGATGGCGGTACCAAGGGCCAGGACGGCGGCCCAAATGATGTTGTGGACCCACCGTTGCGAAAAGAAATGAAGAATCGGCTCAAATAATTCCATGTAGGGGAACCTCCTAAAGATGCGTCCATCCATGATACCCACCAAAAAGCCCGTCCGATCATGTTCGGACGGGCTTCTGTGTTCGCCATAAGGGTTAGCGAAAACCACCACAAAGGCACCTTCGTGGTGGTTTTGACGTTTGCGCTATTTGGTAGGTTTTAGCTCAGCAGCATGCGGTCGTTGGCGAGCTCGCCGCCCGAGACCTCCTCGAACTTCTGCAGCAGGTCGGCCACGGTGAGCGACTTCTTCTCATCGCCCGCCACGTCGTAAATCACGTGACCCTCGTGCATCATGATCAGACGGTTGCCCAGACGGATGGCGTCGTTCATGTTGTGTGTGACCATGAGCGTGGTCAGGTGGTTCTCGTCGACAATCTCCTCGGTCAGATTGAGCACCTTAGAGGCCGTCTTGGGGTCGAGGGCCGCGGTGTGCTCGTCGAGCAGCAGCAGGCGCGGCTTGGTGAGCGTGGCCATGAGCAAGGTGAGTGCCTGGCGCTGGCCGCCCGAGAGCAGACCGACCTTGGCGTTGAGGCGCGTGTCCAGACCGAGGTCCAGGCGCTTGAGCAGTTCAACGTATTCGTCCTTCTCGGCCTTGGTGACGCCCCACGAAAGACCGCGACGCTGGCCGCGGCGCTTGGCGAGGGCCAAGTTCTCGGCAATCTGCATGTCGGCTGCGGTGCCGCGCATGGGGTCCTGAAACACGCGGCCCAGGTACTTGGCGCGCTGCGACTCGCTCAGACGCGAGATATCGGTGCCGTCGAGCTCGATAACGCCCGAATCGAGCGGATACACGCCGGCGATCATATTGAGCAGTGTGGATTTGCCGGCGCCGTTGCCGCCGATCACGGTTACAAAGTCGCCATCGTTGAGGGTGAGGTCGACACCGGTAAGGGCGCGCTTCTCGGTGACGGTGCCCTTGTTAAAGGTCTTCTTGACGTGCGAGAGCTTAAGCATCTGCCTCATCTCCCCTCGTGTAGGAGCTGCGGAGCTTGTAACGCTCCCAAACCACAGGTACGCACAGGGCAACGGCGACGATCACGGCGGAGAGCAGCTTCATGTCGTTGGCGTCCATGCCCAGCTGCAGCACGATGGCGCGGATAAGGAAGTAGACCACGGAGCCAAAGACGGCGGAGGCCAGACGGACGGAGAACTGCGTGAGTCCGCCGGGCAGCAGACGACCGAGCACCTCGCCGATGACGATGGCGGCAAGACCGATGACGATGGCGCCGGTGCCCATACCAATGTCGGCATACTTTTGGCTCTGGCAGATAAGCGCGCCCGAGAGGCCGATGAGGGCGTTGGAGAGCACGAGGGCGATCATCTTGGTGGAGTTGGTGTTGACGCCCAGAGCGCGAATCATGTACTCGTTGTTGCCGGTGGCGCGCAGTGCGGAGCCGATCTCGGTGCCAAAGAACCAGTACAGGATGGCGACGATGGCCACGGCCAGCACAATGCCCAGGATGATGGCGACGGTGGACTGCGGCAGACCCGTCATGTTGCTGACGGCCGAGAACACGGTGCCCTTGGCGAGGATGGGCGTGTTGGACTTGCCCATGATGCGCAGGTTGATGGACCACAGGCTGATCTGCGTCAGGATTCCGGCAAGGATTGCGGGGATCTCGAAGACGGTGGTCAGAATGCCCGTGACGGCACCCGCGATGGCACCGGCACACATGCCGGCAAGCACGGCGAGCAGCGGGTCGACGTTATTGTTGACGATGAGTACGGCGCAGACACAGCCGCCGAGGGCAAAGCTGCCGTCGCAGGTCATATCGGGGATGTCGAGCAGGCGGAACGTGATAAACACGCCAAGCACCATAATGCCCCAGAGGACGCCCTGCGAAATGGCGCCCTGCAATGCAATGAGCATGCTTCATACCTCCTAGGATAGAGTGGACACGTGAGTCACCATGATAGCGGTAACAATGCATGAAAGAGCTGCGGCCGGATGTTTTGTCTCATCCGTAACAAGCAGGGCGAACGCCGGTCTTTGGCGTTCGCCCCTGTGGCTCAGATATTGAATAACACGGCAACGGCGCGAGTATGGGCCCTAGGCACATCGCCGCGCATGCCGCTACTCGTCCAGAGCGGAGAGGTCGATGCCCAGCGCCTCGGCCATCTCGTCGTTCTTGACGACGACCAGGTCCTTGCTCGAGAGGTGCTTGATCGGCATATCCTCGGGCTTGGCCTCGCCCTTCAGAATCTTGACGGCCATCTCGCCCGCGGCGTAGCCCAGGTCCTCATAGTTGATGGAGAGGGTGAACAGGCCGCCGGCCTTGCACATGCCCTCCTCGCCGGTCACGAAGGGGAGCTTGTTCTCCTTGCAAATCTGGCCCACCTGCGAGGCGCCCGCGGCGATGGTGTTATCGGTGGGGGAGTACAGTGCGTCGACCTTGCCCACGGCGGACTCGACGACGGACTGGATCTCGTTAGAGCTCGAGACGGTGAAGTCGGTGTACTCCAGGCCCAGCTTGTCGAGCTCCTTCTTGGCGGCCTTGATCTGGACGTCGGAATTGGACTCGGCGGTGCAGTAGAGCAAGCCGACCTTCTTAACGTCGGGCAGGACCTTCTGCATCATCTCGAGCTGCTCGGCGACCGGGGTGAGGTCGGAGGCGCCGGTGACGTTGGTACCGGGCTTGTCGTTGTCCTGGACCAGGCCCGAGGCGGCGTAGTCGGTGATGGCGCAGCCCACGATGGGGATATCGGCGGTGGCGCCAGCGGCAGCCTGCGCGGCGGGCGTGGCGATGACATAGATCAGGTCGACGCCATCGCCCACGAACTTGTCGGCGATGGACTTACACGTGGACTGGTCGTTCTGGGCATTCTTCTGGTCGATTTTGACCTTGAGGCCGCTCTTTTTGATGGCCTTGACAAAGCCGTCATTGGCGGCGTCGAGTGCGGAGTGCTCGGTGAGCTGCAGAACGCCGACGGTGTAGTCGGAACCGGCGGCAGCAGAGCCGGAACCAGAGTTACCGCCGCATCCGGCGAGCGGAGCGAGCGCGAGCAGGCCGGCAGAGACCAGAAGGCTCCTGCGACTGATGGTGATGTCCTTCATATCATTACCCCCAGTATAGAAATGGCTGGAAACACTGCACTCAAACAAAGTGCAAGTGGGTCTATAGTAGCGCCGATGTCCATTTTTTCAACAACCTGTCGGGTTTTTTAATACTGAACTGGATGGGCGGTGCTGAGGAACGACGGACGGTAACGGGGCTTACGCTGCGGGCGCGGGGCTGTCTTCTTCGTCTAGCGCGGCAAAGAGTTTCTTGCCGTCGAGCAAACGCGTGCTGACGTTTCTCATGCGGCTGACCTCAACGGTGCGCAGGGTGTCGTCGGCGCCTCGGGTGTCGTAGACCGTTCCCAGGAGATACGAGACGCCATCGCGCTGCCTGATGGCAAAGGGCCGGACCGTCATCCGCACCACCTCGATTTCGCCTCGGGTCAGGACGTTTGTGATATCAAAGCTGACAGTTGTTCCATGGTCGATGGCCTGTTCGACGAGCTCGCACGTGTCGATACGCTTGGCGCGCGAACGCGTTGTCTTGACGGGCGCGTCGTTGGCGGCCGGTGCCGGTTCGGGCATATCGAGATAGCCGCGAACATCGGCGCTCGCCATGGCGACCAGGTGTTGCGCCATGCTCTTTCGAATGGCTATGGGCGTCGATCGGTTGCGCATGACCATGCCGTGGAGCCGTATGATCTCCTCGTCAGCAAGCGGGCGGGTGAGGAGCCGATAGCCCACGCCGCGTTTATAGTCGATTTCGTATCCGGCGTGACGAAGTGCGGATATCGAGGTATAGATGCTGCGGCGTGCCGCCGAGATGGGCATGCGGGCGGGGTCGTCGGGATGGGCGAGGAGCTCGACCAGCTCGTCGGAAAGCAGTGCCTTGTCCTCGCCGGTGTTCTCGCTCAAGAGCTGCAGGATGCGTACGGCGCGATAGGCTGCCATCGAGGCGGAGCCCCTGGTCGTGGTCTCGTAGTTTTCAACAACGGCTTCGGTCATAGCGCCCACGTCCTTTCCTTTTTTGGTGATGGCATATCAGAGCCTAGGGCGCGGAGCCTGGCCAAGGACGCATGACGCCTTGGACGGTCGATGGCTGCCGGCAAACGGCGGGTCGAGTTTTCAACAACCCTGCCTAACTGACCAAAACCTTGCCAAAAGCTTGACGTATGCTGTTGAAAAAGCGCCCCTCGGCTTGCCGAGAGGCGCTGGCATGATGCACTGGAACGCGTTTGGTGGCGCTATGGCGATTAGAAGTCGGCGTTACCCACGGTGCGCGGGTGCGGCAGGACGTCGCGGATGTTGCCCACGCCGGTGAGGTACATCACCAAGCGCTCGAAGCCCAGACCGTAGCCGGCGTGCTTGCAGGAACCGTAGCGGCGCAGGTCAAGGTAGTACTTGTACTGCTCGGGTGCCATGCCCAGATCCTTAATGCGACCCTCGAGCAGGTCTAGGCGCTCCTCGCGCTGGGAGCCACCGATAATCTCGCCGATGCCCGGCACCAGGCAGTCGGCGGCGGCGACGGTCTTGCCGTCGTCGTTCATGCGCATGTAGAAGGCCTTGATCTCTGCCGGGTAGTCGGTTACGAAGGTCGGGCGCTTAAAGTGCTCCTCGGTCAGGAAGCGCTCGTGCTCGGTCTGCAGGTCGATGCCCCAGCTGATGGGGTAGTCGAACTTGTGGCCGGCAGCCACCGCCTGCTCCAGGATCTCGACGGCCTCGGTGTAGGTAACGCGGGCGAAGTCGGAGTTTGCCACGTGGTTCAGACGCTCGATCAGGCCCTTGTCAACAAACTTGTTGAGCATGTTGAGCTCGTCGGGGCAGGTGGCCATAACGTCCTTAAGAACGTACTTGAGCATGGCCTCGGCGTTATCCATATAGTCGTTCAGATCGGCAAATGCCATCTCGGGCTCAATCATCCAAAACTCGGCGGCGTGGCGCGTGGTGTTGGAGTTTTCGGCGCGGAAGGTGGGGCCAAAGGTGTACACGTCGCCAAAGGCCATGGCAAAGTTTTCGGCATTGAGCTGGCCGGAAACGGTGAGGCTCGCATGCTTGCCAAAGAAGTCCTGACTCCAGTCGACCTCGCCGGACTCGGTGAGGGGCGGGTTTTTGGGGTCGAGTGTGGTCACGCGGAACATCTCGCCGGCGCCCTCGCAGTCACTCGTGGTGATGATGGGGGTGTTGACGTAGACAAAGCCCTGCTCCTGGAAGAATCGGTGGATAGCGGCAGCCGCGACAGAGCGGATGCGGAACACGGCGCGGAACAGGTTGGTGCGCGGGCGCAGGTGCTGCTGGGTGCGCAGGAACTCGACGGTTGCGCGCTTCTTCTGCAGCGGGTAATCCGGGGCGCTCGTGCCCTCGACCTCGATGGAGGTGGCAGAAAGCTCGAAGGGCTGGGGCGCATCGGGGGTCAGCTTGAGGGTGCCGGTGCAGATGAGTGCGGCCGAGACGTTTTGATGGGCGATCTCGTCGTAGTTGTCGAGCGCCTCGCGGTTCATGACGACCTGCAGGTCGCGGAAGCAGCTGCCGTCGTTGAGCGTAACGAAGCCAAAGTTCTTCATGTCGCGGACGGACTTGACCCAGCCGGCAACGGTGACGGTCTGGCCACCGAGCGACTCGGCGTGCGTATAGAGCTGCGCGATTTTGGTGCGGTTCACGTATCCTCCCATAACGGTTGAATGATAGTTATCCATATAGTTCGATATTCTAGCAGCTCGGCTCATTTGGGCTATACAGATAAGGCATTGACGGGATGGTTTTTCAAACGAACCTTGATTGTCAACTTCATCCGAACACTTCCCACATTCATCCGCACATGTGCGGATGAATGTGGGAACCCGATACCCTGAGGGCCGGACCGGCCGGCCCCGGGAGATCGGAGGACGGCATGTCCGGAAAGAAGAATAGGGGCTCCGCGAGGGCGGTCCCGAGGGCCTACGGAAGGCTCACGAGGCACGAGCGGGACACGGTCCAGAGGATGCTGGAGCGCGGGGCCTCGTGCAGGGAGATCGCGAGGGAGCTGGGCAGGTCGCCCTCGACGGTGAGCGCCGAGGTGGCGTCGCACAGGTTCGTGACGGCGCCGAAGCCCAGGCGCGGCGAGCGCGTGGACGCCTCCGCCGACCTGTCGGCGGCCTGCCCGCGCCTGGCCGCGTGGCCGCGATGCTGCAACGGCTGCGGCCGGTACCGCGCGATCGGCTGCAAGCGCCGCCCGCACGTCTTCTACGACGCCCGCGCCGCGCAGCTGTGCGCGGACTCGGTGCTCGTCTCGTCCAGGCGCGGGATCGACGCCGACGAGCCCGCCGCGGCGGCGAGGCTGGAGGCCATCAGGGACTGCCTGCGCCGGGGGCTGTCGCCCGAGCAGATGGCGGCGCGCAACGGCGGGCCGGTGGACCTGTCTCCCTCGACCATCTACCGCTGGGTCTCGGCGGGCTACGACGGCATGACCAACATGGAGCTCAGGCGCAAGGTCGGCTACAGGCCGAGGAAGCGCGCCGCCGGGCGGGCGGCCACGCGCCACTCCGCCCGCAGGTCGCATGCCGCGTTCCTCGCCCTCGGGGAGGACGCGTGCGCCGCGGCCTGGGAGATGGACACCGTCGAGGGCGCGCGGGAGGACTCCGCCTGCCTGCTCACGCTGCTGCACCGCCCCAGCAGGCTCCAGCTCGCGCTGCCGCTGGAGGAGAAGACCGCCGGGTGCGTCGCGGACGCCCTGGGCGATATCAGGGAGGTCCTCGGCGCCGACGGCATGGGCAGGGTCTTCCGCGCCGTGCTCACCGACAACGGCGCCGAGTTCTCCGACGAGGCGGCGATCGCGGCGCTGCTCGGCGAGGGGCCCGGCGAGACGAGGCTGTTCTACTGCGACCCCGGGCGCAGCGACCAGAAGGGCGCCTGCGAGCGCAACCACGTCGAGATAAGGAAGCTGCTGCCCAAGGGCGCCGGCCTCAGGTTCGACCGGCTCTCCCCGGCCGACCTGGCGCTCGCGATGTCGCACGTGAACTCCGAGCCCCGCGGCGCGCTCGGCTTCGCGACGCCCGCCCGCGCCTTCAGGGCGATGCTCGGGGAGGACGCGGCGGCGCTGCTGGACGCCTACGGTGTGTGGGACGTGCCGCTCGGCGACCTCGACCTGACGCCGGGACTCATCGAGAGGGCGCGCGCCGAGAGGGGCGATGCCCCGCTGGCCTAGCCTAGAAGGAAAAACGGAATAGACGGACCGACCGTCCGGCTGAGTCTGGGAAGAGGTGCCGGGCGGCGGGCGGAGCATGGCCACCGGACCCATCGAAACACATCTCCACCGTTCCATCAACTGGGAAAACGGCGCCCCCGGACCCCAGGAGGGGCCGCGGGGGCGTTCAGCTAACTGCGGGAATGGCCTATCCGCTCAATGTGTTCGGCTGAGATCGGAAATCAACCTTTTTCAAACGAAAAGCGCCCGCGGCCAAATGGTCGCGGGCGCTTAACGAGGTGCCTTTTTGGCTGTGTGGCGCGGGGCCTGGCTACTTGGTCTTGGCTACCAGCAGCGGGTCGCCAAGCTTGACGAGCGGGTTGCCGCCAATAAGCGTTCCAGACTCGCCGACATGGTCGATGCTCTTAAGACGATCGAGCTCGGAGACGATGACGGTCACGATGTCCTCGTGACCAGCGGCCTTAATGGCCTCGCGGTCGAAGCTGATGAGCGGCTGGCCTGCCTTGACCACATCGCCCATCTCGACAAAGCGGGCAAAACCCTTGCCGTTCATTTCCACGGTGCCCAGGCCAACATGGATGAACACGCGAAGACCGTCCTCGGTGATCATACCAATGGAGTGGTTGGTGACAGTGGTGGCACCGATGCGGCCGTTGGCGGGCGCATAGATGGTGCCGGTAATGGGCTCGATGCCATAGCCCTGGCCAAGCATGCCCGAGGCGATCGTCTCGTCGGGAACCTCGTTCAGGTTGACGAGCACGCCGTTGACGGGGGCATAGATGACGCCTTCGCGGGTAGCGAAGCTTGCTGCGGGCGGAACGGACGCCTCGCCGGTCGAGGTGAAGGTGGACTTAAGCGAATCGAGCAGACCCATAGTTGCCTCCAACTTAAATAGGCGCATATCGCGCGTTTGGTTTGCCGGAAACGTTTCATATGTGTTTCGCGGCTTTGTCAACGCCCCTATTCTACGCTGCTCAAAGATACCTCTGAACTGGGATTATGTGATATATCAGTTGAAGGGAAACTTATTGCCGGAGTGTTTCTGCGCCACGGGTTCAAGTGGGGTACGCTTGAAGGCAAAAAACAAGGGCGCTTAATTTGCGCGAAGGGAGCACATATGATTGTCGAGAACCATGCGCTGTGGGGCGAGGAGCCGACCGAGGAATATCCGGCGACCTTTACGTATTTGGGTGCCGAGCCGCTGCCCGATAAACCGAATGGCCGCCGCCCTGCCGTGATTATCTGCGGCGGAGGTGCGTTTACGCATATCGCTCCGCATGAGCAGGATCCCGTGGCGTTTGCGTTTTTGGATCACGGTTACCAGGCCTTTGTGCTCAACTATGTCACGAGTTCTACGGGTGACGTGAGCTTTCCGCACCCCCAGGCAGATCTTGCCAAGATGGTCGCCACGGTGCGCGCCAACGCCGACGAGTGGCATGTCGATCCTAAGCGCGTGTGCGTCGTGGGCTTTTCTGCTGGCGGCATGATTTGCGCCTCGCTGGCAACACAGTGGAAGACCGGCCCCTTTGCGGCACTTGCCGGGGCGCGTCCGGACGACATTCGTCCCGATGCCGTGGTGCTGGGCTATCCATTGCTCGACTTTGCCTATGTGCGCGACATGCAGACGCGCGATCCGCGCATTGACTTGCGTGTGCCCAAGACGGGCGGCAAGACGGGGCGCGATTTGCTCAACGACTACCTGTCGATGGTGACGGGCGGCGATGCAACTGACGAGCATCTGGCCGACATCTGCCCCACCACGCATGTTTCGCGTCAGATGCCACCGACCTTTGTGTGGGGCGTGTCCGACGACAAGACGGCGCCGATCGCGCAGGTCTACCCGTTTGCGCAGCGCATGGCCGAGGAGGGCGTTGCATGCGAGATGCACGTCTTCGACCAGGGTGGTCACGGCCTTTCGCTCGGCAACGCCAACACCGCGGTCGACAACGAGGACAAGCAGGTGGCAGTCCGTCCCTGGATCCGCCTGGCCTTCCGCTTTCTGGAGCGCCATCTGTAAGAGGACGGGCATCCCAGCCCTTCAATAACTTGCGGTGAAATAGCTCCGATCTGGGGCATCAACCAGCCCATCCAGGAACTATTCCACCGCAACTTTGTTTTTGATGTCCCGTCTGGAAACTGCATCCCAGTTTTGCCTTTCAAGGTGGGACGCAGTTTCCCATAGGGCCTCGACTGGGAAAGCGCGTCCCGTTTCGAGCGGGGATTCTGGGATGCATTTTCCGTAAGAGGCCTGTTAGGGAAACCATATCCCGTTTCGAGCCAGAATTCTGGGATGTAGTTTCCCCGAGAGGCCTCATCGGGAAACTATGGCCCTGAACTCTCCTGCCTGTCCCCATCGCACCGATCTGTCGATTGAACGTCGTTGTGTGTTCGCGCTATCATGCATGGTTACAATTGGTTAGCCATGGCAAACGGTTAGCCATGGTGAACATAAATACAACGCCCTGTGGGCGCCGGGGGAGGAACACGGACGTGAAGCTCGATACACTCGAGATTGGAAAGGACGCCGTTGTCGCATCGGTGGCATCGGACGATCAGGCACTCCGACAGCATATTTTGGACATGGGTCTAACGCCGGGCACCGAAGTCACCATGATGAAGTACGCCCCCATGGGCGATCCGCTCGAGATCCGCCTGCGTGGCTACGAGTTGACACTGCGCAAGGACGATGCCGCTCGCATCGAGCTCGTGGGTATTCACGACACCGATACGGGTCCGCGCGCTAACGCCGCAATCGGCACGACGGAGCATCCGGCCCTGGGCGAGGGGACGTATTCGCCCCGTGCGGCAAAGACGGCCGTGCCCGAGGGCGCGCCGCTGCACTTTGCCCTCGCCGGCAACCAAAACTGCGGCAAGACCACGTTATTCAACCAGCTGACGGGCTCCAACCAGCACGTCGGTAACTTTCCCGGCGTGACGGTCGACCGCAAAGATGGCACCATCCGCAACCACCCCGAGGCAAGCGTTACCGACCTGCCTGGCATCTATTCGCTGTCGCCGTACACGGGCGAAGAGATCGTGAGCCGTCAATTCATCCTTGACGAAAACCCCGACGCCATCATCGACATCATCGACGCCACCAATATCGAACGCAACCTGTACCTGACGCTACAGCTTATGGAGCTCGACCGCCCCATGGTCATCGCGCTCAACATGATGGACGAGGTGACCGCCAACGGCGGCGCCGTGGACGTCAACCTGCTCGAGAGCCTGTTGGGCGTGCCCGTTGTTCCCATTAGCGCTGCCCGCAACGAGGGTATCGGCGAGTTGGTGGACCACGCCCTGCACGTGGCGCGGTTCCGCGAGCGCCCTGGTCGCCTGGACTTTTGCGTGCCCGACGGTCCGGACGGCGGTGCGCTGCATCGCTGCATCCACGGCATTGCCAACCTGATCGAGGACCATGCCGTGACGGCGCACATCCCGGTGCGCTTTGCGGCGACCAAGCTGGTCGAGGGCGATGAGCTGGTAACCGAGGCGCTTCACCTGGATCGCAATGAGCTCGACGCTATCGAGCACATCATTACCCAGATGGAGGGCGAGGCCGGCACCGACCGCCTATCTGCGTTGGCCGATATGCGTTTTAGCTTTATCGGCGACGTGTGTGGGCGCTGTGTCGTCAAGCCGCACGAGAGCCGCGAGCACGTACGCTCCGTCAAGATCGACCGCATCCTGACAGGTCGTTACACAGCCATTCCGGCGTTCCTGGTGATCATGGGCCTCGTCTTTTGGCTGACGTTTGGCGTGATCGGCGCGGCGTTGCAGGGACTCATGGAGGACGGCATCGCTGCCGTCATCGCCTCGGCCGATGCGGGCCTCAAGGCGTTCGGCACCAACGACGTGGTGCGCTCGCTGGCTGTCGACGGCGCGCTTACGGGTGTGGGCAGCGTGCTGACCTTCCTACCGATTATCGTCGTGCTCTTCTTGTTCCTCTCCATTCTGGAAGACTCCGGCTACATGGCGCGCGTGGCCTTTGTCATGGATAAGGTGTTGCGTCGCTTTGGCCTGTCGGGCCGTAGCTTCGTGCCTATGCTCGTCGGTTTTGGCTGCACCGTGCCGGCTATCATGTCGACCCGTACGCTCCCATCCGAGCACGACCGCAAGATGACGGTCATGCTCACGCCGTTCATGAGCTGTTCGGCAAAGTTGCCGGTCTACGGCCTGCTGTGCGGGGCGTTTTTCCCGCAGGCGACGGTTCCCGCCATGGTCTCGCTCTATCTGATCGGTATCGTGGTCGGCTGCATCGCGGCTTTGGTGCTCAACCGCACGGCATTTAAGGGCGACCCGGTGCCGTTTATCATGGAGCTTCCCAATTACCGCCTGCCGAGCGTCAAGACGACGGTGATGCTGGCATGGGATAAGGCCAAAGACTTTATTACCAAGGCCTTTACCATTATCTTTGCCGCGACCGTGGTCATCTGGTTCCTTCAGACGTTCGATATCCGCTTTAATGTGGTCGCCGATCAGTCGCAGAGTCTGCTTGCGGGCCTCGGCAGCATCATCGCGCCGGCGCTGGCGCCGCTTGGGTTTGGCGACTGGCGTGCATCCACGGCGCTCGTCACCGGACTTATCGCCAAGGAGAGCGTCATCTCGACCCTCACGGTACTTTTGGGCGCGACCTCGCCCGCGGCACTGTCGACCATGTTTTCGCCGTTCACCGCCTATGTGTTCCTGGTCTTTACGTTGCTGTACCCGCCGTGCGTGGCTGCGATCGGCGCCGTCAAGAGCGAACTGGGCGCGCGCTACGCCGTTGCCGTGTTCGCGTTTCAAGTGACGGTCGCCTGGATCGTGGCGTTTGTCGTGCATTCGGCGGGCATATTGCTGGGGTTGGCTTAGTTATTTATTGACGGCGCAACCTCTGTGTATCGAATTGTTTTCGGCCCCGCATTTGTTGCTGACGGATGCGGGGCCGTTGCTATATAATCGCCTCCGCTCAAAATGATTGGAGACGTTATATATGAGTCAGGCAAGGCAAGACGGCATCACGCTCAAGCAGTGGCTCCCACTCGTCGGGCTCACCTGCTGTGCGTTCGTGTTCAACACGTCGGAGTTTATGCCCATCGGCCTTTTGACTGATATCGCCGCGTCGTTCTCGCTCACCGAGGCCCAGGCGGGCATCATGATCTCGGTCTATGCCTGGGGCGTCATGCTGCTGTCGCTGCCGCTTATGGTGTTTGCTTCGCGTTTCGAGTTCAAGCGGATGCTGCTGGGCGTGCTTGCCGTGTTCTCGCTGGGCCAGTTCCTGTCCGCCTTGGCACCGACCTATCCCATCTTAGTCTGCGCGCGCCTGGTGGTTGCCTGCGCGCACGCCGTGTTCTGGTCGGTCGCCTCGATCATGGCGTCGCGCCTGGTTGACACACGCCACGGGGCGCTCGCCATCAGCATGATCGCCACGGGCTCTTCCATCGCACAGATCTTCGGCCTGCCGCTCGGCCGCGCCATTGGCCTGGCCGTGGGCTGGCGTATGACGTTTGCCGTGGTCGGAGCACTGTCTGCTGTCGCGGTCGTCTACCAGGCGACCGTGTTTCCTGCCATGTCGGCGGGTGAGCGCTTTACCGTCAAGCAACTGCCCGTGCTGCTTAAGAACCCGTTCCTGATCGCGCTCTACGCGGTTACGGTCTTTATGGCGACCGGCTATTACGCAAGCTACAGCTATATCGAGCCCTTCCTGGCGCAGGTCGCGCACGTCGATGCGGGCGCCATTACCATGACGCTGACGGCGTTTGGCTGCTCTGGTTTGCTCGGAAGCTGGCTGTTTGGCCGCCTGTTCGATGGGCATCGCTTCCCGTTCTTGGCTATTACGCTCTCCGGCGTGCCGGTGGCTCTGCTGCTCATGGGTCCGGCCGCATCGTCACTCGCTGCGGTTCTCGCTGTGTGCGCGCTATGGGGCTGCTGCGCCACGGCCTTCAATGTGGCGTTCCAGGCCGAGCTCATCAAGCACACGCCGGCAGATTCGTCGGCCGTCGCCATGTCGATCTTCTCGGGCCTGTTTAACCTCGGTATTGGCACGGGCACCGCGATCGGCGGCGCCGTGGTTTCGGGCCCCGGTATCTCCTGGATTGGCTTCGCGGGCGGGGCGATTGCCGTCGTGGGCGTCATCCTCGCTATCACGGTGCTGTTCCCGACCATCCGTCGCGCCAAGGTCGTCGCCTAATCACGTCCCCTCATCAGTTGCGGTGGAATAGTTCCTGTTTAAGGCCTCTGAAGGCCAAAGCAGGAACTATTCCACCGCAACTTATTTTGGGGGAGAGGATACAAGCCGGGCATACAATGGATGTCGTTGTGTTGAGCTTACCGGGAGGTTGCTATGTGGGCATACGAGACGACGTTCTATCAGATCTATCCGCTGGGCTTTTGCGGAGCTCCGCGCGAAAACGCCGCGCCCGTTGCCGAGGATGAGCTCGCCCAGGCCGCCGATGCCACAGCCAATCCCGATGCCCCCATCATGAAAATCGCCCAATGGGCCGACTACCTGCAGAAACTCGGCGTTGGCGCTGTGCTCATCAACCCGCCGCTCGAGTCTGATAGCCACGGCTACGACGCGCGCAGCCTGCGCCACATCGACCGTCGCTTGGGTGGGGATGCCGACTTTGCCGCCGTGTGCGAGACACTGCATGCCCACGGCATCCGCGTGGTGCTCGACGCCGTCTTCAACCATGTGGGCCGTGGCTTTTGGGCCTTCCGCGATGTGCAGGAGCGCAAGTGGGACTCGCCCTACAAGGACTGGTTCCACATCAGCTTTGATGGCGACTCGTGCTACGGCGACGGCTTTTGGTACGAGGGCTGGGAAGGCCATTTTGAGCTCGTGAAGCTCAACCTGCAAAACCCCGCCGTGGTCGATTACCTGCTCGAGTCCGTGCGCCGCTGGGCCGAGGTCTTTGGCGTCGACGGCCTGCGCCTGGACGTTGCCTATATGCTCGACCGCGACTTTATGCGCCGCCTGCACGCTTTTACCCGTGAGCTCAAGCCCGACTTTGTGCTGATCGGCGAGACGCTCCACGGCGACTACAACCAAATCGTCAACGACGAGATGCTCGACTCGTGCACTAATTACGAGTGCTACAAGGGCCTGTATTCCAGCTTTAACTCGGTCAACATGTTCGAGATCGCCCATTCGTTGCACCGTCAGTTTGGCGGCGACCCTTGGTGCATCTACCGCGGCAAACATCTGCTTTCGTTTGTCGACAACCACGATGTGCCGCGCCTGGCAAGTATCCTCACCGACAAATCCTGCCTGCGTCCCGCCTACGGCATGCTCTTTGGTATGCCGGGCATTCCGTGCGTCTACTATGGCAGCGAGTGGGGGATTCCTGGCGAAAAGGGCGACCCCGATGGTGACTGGGCTCTGCGACCTGCGCTCGATGAGCCTGCGCCCAACGAGCTGACGGCGTTCATCACGCAGCTCGCACACCTTCGTTCGGCCGACGACGCGGCGGCCCGTGCTCTCAACTACGGTGCCTATCGCAACGTGGTGATTCAGAACAAGCAGCTGCTGTTCGAGCGCGCCTGCGACGACGCGACGGTGCTCGTGGCGGTGAACGCCGTGGGCGAGCCTTACACCTTTGGCGCCGGCGAACTCAACGGCTCCTTCGTCGACTTGCTTGCCGACGATGCTCCCACGGTCGAGCTGACGGGCACCCTTGAACTTGCACCCTACGAGGTGCGCTATCTGTTGAGAGCCTAGCCCATGGCCGTGTCTGACGAGGACTATCAACATATTGAGCATGGGTTTGAGCCTGTGTTCGACCAGCGCTCGCGCGTTTTGGTGCTGGGGTCGTTTCCCTCGGTGCTCTCGCGTGCCAATGCCTTCTACTATGGCAATCCGCAGAACCGCTTTTGGCGTGTGATGGCCGCGTGCCTCGGTGTATCCGTGCCGTCCAACGAGGGCGATCCTTTGGCAAACGGTGAGCCCGCGACGCTCGATGCCTCCATTGCCGCCAAGCGGGCCATGCTGCTGAACGGCGGCGTGGCCCTGTGGGATGTGATCGAGAGCTGCGACATTAAGGGCTCGAGCGACGCGAGCATCCGCAACGTTGTGCCGGCACATATCGAGCGCATTACCGGCGCAGCTCCCATTGAGCAGGTGATATGCAACGGTGGTACAGCTGGCCGGCTCTACAAGCGCTATCTACAAGAGCGCACCGGGCTGCCGGCCATCGTTCTGCCGTCGACAAGTCCCGCCAATGCGGCGTGGCGTCTGGAACGCCTTGTCGAGCGTTGGAGCGGCGCCGCTGATTGGCAGGCTTTTTCGATTTAGCAGTTTGAGTGCTCGGCAAGATGCCTCATAACGGCGTGCCAGATCGGTGTGGGCAGTGCAGGCGTGGCGCGCACCATGCCGTCGGTGTCGACGCCGCCCGTTGCGGCGCCACTGAGCTTCTGCGCGTGTTCGACGGAACACCCCATACGAACGGCGCCCACGAGCTTGTCCATGGCCTCCGAAAATGGTCGGCGCAAGAGGCCCATGCGTGGGGAATGGCGAAGCGCCGCAATGCCGCTGCCAGCGCAAATGGCAACGCCGCCACACCACAATTGGTCATGGCGCTCACATGCCTTGTGCAGGCGAACGGCGGCCCCACGCGCCTGCTCAGTGCTCTCTTGTGCGGCTTGGATCACGGCATAGACACGCGTTCCCGTACTGCCAAAGCGCTCAAGCGCCTGCTCGATAGCAGTCAACGTCTCATCGTCAGCCATATCTTCAATGGCCAGCACGATGCCATCGGCAACGCCGTCGGCATTATCCGCCTTCAAGTCAACCGGGTGGGGGAGTACGGTGCCGGAAAACCGGGCATAGGCGGCGATGGCATCCTGCAGGTCCCAGAGCAAAAAATCAAGATCGGCGCTATTGGGAATACTGATATACGTAATGGTTTGCAGTGTCTTTGGTACGTCGCCACGCGCGGTCGTCTCCATGCCATCTCCTTTCCGGCTCGTTTCCGTTTAGGTTACACCGTCTGGCGGTGCCTCGCCGCGCTATCCTAGTGCAACCCTTACGAAAGGAACGCCATGCGTCTGCCCATGAATACCTCGCTTGCCACGCTTAAGCCCTCCGGCATCCGTCGGATTAACGCTCTCGCCGCGCAGCACCCAGGATGCATTGCGCTCGCGCTCGGCGAGCCCGATTTTCCCACGCCCGATGTGATTAGCGCCGAGGTGACCGCCGCGCTGGACCGCGGCGACACACACTATCCGCCCAACAACGGTCGCCCCGTCCTGCGTGAGGCGTTGTCTGCCTACATGGGGGACACGGGCCTTACGTTTTCGGCCGACGAGATCATCCTGACCGACGGCGCGACCGAGGCCCTGTCGGCAACATTTATGGCTATGCTCAACCCCGGCGACGAGGTCATTATCCCCACGCCTGCCTTTGGCCTGTACGAGAGCATCGTCGTGGCCAATCACGCCAAAGCGGTCTTTTTGGATACTGAGCCTACGCAATTCCAGATCGATGAGGAAGCGCTTCGTGCCTGCATGACGCCGGCGACCAAGGCCATCGTCATCTGCTCGCCCAACAATCCTACGGGCTGCATCCTCAACGCGCCCTCGCTCGACGCCGTGGCGCGCGTGGCAGACCAGGCGGGCATCTACGTGGTCTGCGACGACGTGTACAACCGTCTGGTCTACGTGGATGGCTACGAGCGCTTTGCCCAGCGCCACCCGGAGCTACGCGAGCAGACGGTGGTCATCGAGAGCTTCTCCAAACCCTGGGCCATGACCGGCTGGCGCTTGGGCTGGCTCGCAGCGGCAGGGCCCGTCATTGCCGAGATCGCAAAGGCCCACCAATACTTAGTATCGAGTGCCGTCTCCTTCGAGATGGACGCCGCAACGCGAGCTCTGACCGTCGACCCCGCCCCCATGCTCAAAGTCTACCGAGCTCGCCGTGAACGCGTGCTCGCAGCCTTAGACACCATGGGCCTCGACGTAGTGGAACCAGTCGGCGCCTTCTACGCCTTCCCCAGCATCAAACAGTACGGCCTAACAAGCGAAGCCTTCTGCATCAAAGCCATCAAAGAGGCAAGCGTAGCCCTAGTCCCGGGCGACTGTTTCGGCACCGAAAGCCACATCCGCCTAAGCTACTGCGTCTCCGACCAAGATCTGGACGAAGGCCTAAATCGCCTGTCCACCTTCATTTCAACCTTATAGCCCAACGGGACGCAACACATCAGCCCACCGACCCAAGCATTATGAGTGGGGGCGTCAGCCAACGAAAACCTGGGCTGCCCAAAGTCAACGCAGGCCGCGCCGCCAAAGGCCAGGCGCAAGGTTTCCGTAGATTCCGCACGAGCCGGAAAGCACTTAATGTGCTTTCCGAGCGAGCCCAGGACCTGACCGAGCGGAAACCTTGCGCCTGGCCTTCGGCGGAGCGTGTCGGATGGTGGAATTGTGTGCAGCCCGGTTTTCCGTTGACCGACGCCGGGGTCCCCGCCATAATACTTTCGGTTCACGCACGAATCCGCTGCCAGAGACAGCCGGCGCAAACGGGTCTTACCCGCGAGCTTAATGGGACTTCCCGCCAGCCGAGGTGGTCGAGTAGATATGTCTTCTCGCCCCCGTCGCTCATGCAGCGCGGGGGCTTTCTTTTTGGACATGCCCCCGTCACGTCCTTGTGGCGGACCGTGCCCGGAAAGAATTCGAGGAGGTGTAATTCATGCCCCAGCAGTACAAAATCGACAAGGTTGCAGAGATCGAGTCCCGTATCGCCGAGAACGCCGGTCTGTTCGTCGTCAACTACAACGGTCTGACGGTTAAGCAGGCTCAGGAGCTGCGTCATCAGCTTCGCGAGTGCGGCGCCGAGATGAAGGTCTACAAGAACAACCTGGTCAAGATCGCTCTCAAGAACCAGGAGCAGCCCGAGATCGACGAGATCCTCGCCGGCCCCGTCGCTTATGTGTTCTACGAGACCGAGCCGGTCGAGGCCGCTAAGGCCCTTAAGGACTTCTCCGCTAAGTCCAAGGGCGTCCTTGAGATCAAGGGCGGTATCTCCGACGGCAAGGCCGTTTCCGCTGATGATGTTAAGGCTATCGCCGAGCTGCCCACCAAGGATCAGCTTCTCGGCCAGATCGCCGGTCTCATCTCCGGTTTCGCTCGCGACATCGCTGTCTGCGTCAACGGCGTTTCCTCTGGTCTCGCTCGTTCGATCCAGCAGGTCTCCGAGCAGAAGGCAGCCTAGTCGCTGTTTTCACCCGCGGCGGCAACGCCGCACCCCTGGCGCATTCGCGCCGTGTTTTAACTGATCTCCGTGCACAGACACGGAAACCGAAAGGACTTAGAAATGGCTAAGCTTACCACCGATGAGATCATCGATGCTCTTAAGGAAATGACCCTTCTCGAGGCTTCCGAGCTCGTCAAGGCTATCGAGGACACCTTCGGCGTTTCCGCCGCTGCTCCTGCCGCTGTTGTCGCCGCTCCCGCTGCTGGCGCTGCTGAGGCCGAGGAGAAGACCGAGTTTGACGTCGTGCTCGAGGGCTTCGGCGACAACAAGATCCAGGTCATCAAGGCCGTCCGTGAGCTCACCAACCTTGGCCTGAAGGAGGCCAAGGAGGTCGTCGAGGGCGCTCCCAAGGCTGTTCTCGAGGGTGCCAAGAAGGAGGACGCCGAGGCTGCCAAGGAGAAGCTCGAGGCTGCTGGCGCTGCTGTCACCCTCAAGTAATCAGGCTTTCTCGCCAGATTTCTTTGCAGACGGGGTTCGCATTGCGAGCCCCGTCTTTTTTGTTTTTCGGTCCCTCGACATCGGTTGCTCAAACTGCCATGTTCTGTGATTTGCGTCGTATCGGGCGCCCTGCCGTTGGGCAATAAAATTGCACCATTCGAGCAATAATTTGCGTTGACCTGCTGAAGAATTGCGTTTGCCTTACGGCGACGTATGTCTCCGGCGGTAAGATACTCCGGTATCGCAATTTGGTCTGCGGCTGTGTGCCGCACGCATGGGGCGCTTTTGCGCCTGCGAAAGGATCTTTGAATAACATGAAGGCAATCATCCCCGCCGCCGGTCTTGGCACGCGTTTTCTGCCTGGCACCAAGTGCACGCCCAAAGAGATGCTGCCGGTGCTCGACAAGCCCGTCATTCAGTACGTCGTCGAGGAGGCGCTCGATCCCGAGGAGGTCGACGACGCCATCATCGTTACTTCTCCCGGTAAGCCCGAGCTACTGAACTACTTCCAGCCCGATCGCTCGCTCGAGAACCTGCTGCGCGAGCGCGGCAAGAACGCCTATGCCGACGCCGTCGCCCACGCTGGCGGTATGCCGGTCGACTTCCGTTATCAGTACGAGCCCAAGGGCCTCGGCCATGCTATCCGCTCTGCTGCCGACGCCGTGGCAGGGGAGAACTTCCTGGTTCTTCTGGGCGACTACGTTGTGCCTAATCGCGACATCTGCGACAAGATGCTCGCCGTTTCCAAGGAGCACGGTGGAGCTTCGGTTATCGCCGTCGCTGCTTGCTCGCCCGAGGAAGTCAGCCGCTACGGCGTTATCGCCGGTGAGCGCGTCGGTTCGCTCGAGGGCGCCGAGGACGTTGCCGATGCCGAGCCGGGCGCTGTCTGGCGCATCGGCGGTCTGGTCGAGAAGCCCGCTCCCGAGGCTGCTCCGTCCAACCTGTACATCGTCGGTCGCTACCTGCTGAGCCCGCTGGTCATGGACCTGCTGGCAGATCAGCAGGCCGGCAAGGGCGGCGAGATCCAGCTCACCGACGCCATGGCCCGTTCGCTCGACCGCGAGGCCATGTATGCCGTCGTCATCGACCCGCTGTCGGGCTACGACACCGGCACTCCCTCTGGCTGGATGGCCACTAACGCCCTCATGGCTGCAAGCGACCCCCGCTTTGCCGATGCCTTCTGGGACGCCATCGACGAGCGCGGCGGATTGATGCGCAAGTAAGCCTTCGGGCATCGACATTTACGGGCGCGGACTTCGGTTCGCGCCCGTTTTTTATAAGAGCTGCGATTGCCAGCCCTCTGTTCACAGAAAATATATGAACAGATGTTCGATATACCTACATCTACCTGCGTGTTTTCTGTTGAAAAACTTTGCTACTCCAAAAACTCAATCGCGTCAAGGCTTTTCTTGCTCAACGGTCGGTACCTGATAAACTATTAGGTTGCGATAACTGGCGAAGCTATGCCTCGCCAACCCACCGAGCATTTCCGTGAAGGAGGAAAAACCTGGTGACCTACGCATACACTGCCACTGAGCGCAAGCGCGTCAGCTTCGGGAAAATCCCGGAGGCCATGGAGCTCCCCAACCTTATCTCTGTTCAAAGGGAATCCTTTGAGCGTTTTAAGGACGAGGGCCTTCGTGAGGCGTTCAAGGAATCCAGCCCCATCCAGAGCCAGAACCATGTTCTCGAGGTTACCTTCGGCGAGCATCAGTTCGGCGACCCCGCGCACACCGTCGAGGAGTGCCGCGAGAAGGATATGACCTATCAGGCTCCGCTTCTGACCGACGTCCGTCTCACCAACAAGGAGACCGGCGAGATCAAGGAGCAGCTCGTCTTCATGGGCGACTTCCCCATGATGACCGATCAGGGTACCTTCATCATCAACGGTACCGAGCGTATCGTCGTCTCGCAGCTCGTCCGTTCCCCGGGTGTGTACTACAGCTCCGAGATGGATTCGGGCAAGCAGATCTACAAGGCCCAGATCATCCCGTCCCGCGGTGCCTGGCTTGAGTTCGAGGTCGACAAGCGCGACCAGCTCATGGTCTCCATCGACCGTAAGCGCAAGCAGAGCGCCACGATGTTCCTGCGCGCCCTTGGCATCGCCGTCACCAACGACGACATCATCGAGCTGCTCGGCAACTCCGATGTGATCAAGCGCACCCTAGAGCGCGACACCGCCCTCACTCGCGAGGACGCCCTCATCGAGATCTACCGTCGCCTGCGCCCGGGCGAGCCTCCCACCGTGGACGCTTCCCGCAGCCTGCTCGAGGGCCTGCTCTTTAACCCGCAGCGCTACGATCTGGCCCGCGTCGGTCGTTACAAGGTCAACAAGAAGCTCAACCTCACCACCGAGGAAGAGGTCACGGTGCTCACCGACGAGGATATCGTCGCGACGCTGCGTTACCTGCTGTCCCTCGCTGCCGGCGAGCAGGGCTTCAAGGTCGACGACATCGACCACTTCGGCAACCGCCGCATCCGCACCGTCGGCGAGCTCGTCGCCAACCAGTTCCGTATCGGCATGAGCCGTATGGAGCGCGTCGTCCGTGAGCGCATGAGCTCCCAGGACATCGACGAGATCACCCCGCAGTCGCTCATCAACATCCGCCCGATCGTGGCCTCCATCAAGGAGTTCTTCGGTTCCTCGCAGCTCTCGCAGTTCATGGACCAGGCGAACCCCCTGACCGGTCTGACCCACAAGCGCCGTCTGTCCGCACTCGGCCCTGGCGGTCTTGCCGGCCACAAGTCCGGCTCCAGCCGCCGCACCAACGTGCCGACGGCCGTCCGCGACGTTCACAACTCGCACTACAGCCGCATGTGCCCGATCGAGACCCCCGAAGGCCCCAACATCGGCCTGATCGGCTCGCTCGCCCTCTATGCCCGCGTGAACGAGTACGGCTTCATCGAGGCCCCGTTCCGTCGCGTCGAGAACGGCGTTGCCACCGACCAGATCGACTGGATGACCGCTGACGAGGAAGAGAAGCACGTCATCGCGCCGGCCAACACGCCGCTCGATCCCAAGACCAACGAGTTCATCACGACCGATGCCGAGGGCAAGCTCGTCCGTCCGCACACCGTGATCGCCCGTACCCGCGACTTCGACGGCTCCTTCGGCGCCCCCGCCGACGTGCCCGTCGAGGATGTCGACTACATGGACGTCTCGCCGCGTCAGATGCTCTCCGTCGCAGCCACGCTGATCCCGTTCCTCGAGCACGACGACGCTAAGCGTACGCTCATGGGCGCTAACATGCAGCGTCAGGCCGTGCCGCTGGTTCACCCCGCCGCTCCCTATGTCGGTACCGGCATGGAGCGTCGCGCCGCCCTGGACTCCGGCGAGGTCACCCTGGCCAAGAACGCCGGCGAGGTCATCTTTGCCGACGCCGCCAAGATCATCGTCAAGCATGCCGGCGGCATGGACGAGTATCACCTGGCCAAGTACCAGCGTTCCAACCAGTCCACCTGCATCAACCACCGTCCGCTCGTGCGCGTCGGTGACACCGTTGAGCAGGGCGAGCCTCTGGCCGACGGTCCTTCGACCGATCACGGCGAGCTCGCGCTGGGCCAGAACCTCACCGTGGCCTACATGCCGTGGGAAGGCTTCAACTACGAGGACGGTATCGTCGTGTCCGAGCGCCTGGTGGCCGAGGACCTGCTGACGACCATCAACATCACCCGTCACGAGATCGATGCCCGCGACACCAAGCTCGGCCCCGAGGAGATCACCCGCGAGATCCCGAACCTCTCCGAGGACATGCTTGCCAACCTCGACGAGGACGGCATCATCCGTATCGGCGCCGAGGTCGGCCCTGGCGACATCCTGGTCGGCAAGGTCACGCCTAAGGGCGAGAGCGCTCTGACCGCCGAGGAGCGCCTGCTGCGCGCCATCTTCGGTGCCAAGGCCCACGACGTCCGCGATACCTCCCTTAAGATGCCTCACGGCGCTTACGGCCGCGTCATCGATGTCGTCCGCTTTAGCCGCGAGAACGGCGACGACCTGGCCCCCGGCGTCAACGAGCAGGTGCGCGTCTACGTCGCCCAGCGTCGTAAGATCCAGCAGGGCGATAAGATCGCCGGCCGCCACGGCAACAAGGGTGTTATCTGTAACGTTCTGCCGGTCGAGGACATGCCCTACATGGCTGACGGTACCCCGATTGACGTTATCCTCAACCCGCTGGGCGTTCCTTCGCGTATGAACGTCGGCCAGCTGCTCGAGTGCCACCTTGGCTGGGCTGCTGCCTGCGGTTGGGATACCGAGCAGGCCGACTCCGACAAGTACGTCCCCGGTCCGTTCTTCACCGCCACGCCCGTCTTCGACGGCGCCAAGGAGGACGAGATCGCCGAGGTCATTCGTCGTGCCAACAAGAACATGCTCAACAAGGCCACCGCTGCCTTTGGCGATCACATGCGCCCCGAGTTTGTCACCCAGCTTGACGAGCGCGGCAA
Organism: Collinsella sp.; assembly: GCA_047247485.1. Lineage (GTDB taxonomy): Bacteria > Actinomycetota > Coriobacteriia > Coriobacteriales > Coriobacteriaceae > Collinsella. The sequence continues at coordinate 363,706 of JBKTTM010000006.1, forward strand.
GACCCGCCTGTTCGACGGCCGCACCGGCGAGGAGTTCCGCGAGCCCATTACCGTGGGTACGTCCTACATCCTCAAGCTCGGCCACATGGTCGACGACAAGATCCACGCCCGTTCGACCGGCCCTTACAGCTTGGTTACCCAGCAGCCTCTGGGCGGCAAGGCCCAGTTCGGCGGCCAGCGCTTCGGCGAGATGGAAGTTTGGGCACTGTACGCATACGGTGCTTCCAACGTCCTGCAGGAGATCCTGACCGTCAAGTCCGACGATACTGTGGGCCGCGTCAAGACCTACGAGTCCATCGTCAAGGGCGAGAACGTTCCTGTCCCGGGTATCCCCGAGTCCTTCAAGGTTCTCGTCAAGGAGATCCGCTCCCTCGCACTGGACATCGAGCCCATGCACGATGCCGACGAGGACGCCTCCGCCCCTGTGACCGCCGAGGAGACCTCCGCTCTCGACGACCTGGCTGCGCTCGCCGGCGTTGACGCCGACGTCGAGGCCGAGGATGCCGAGACCGCCGAGGCACCCGAGGCTGTCGCCGCCACGACCACTGATAAGGAGTAGTTGACTGTGGCAGATTTCGAAGCTACTGATTTTGACTCGGTAAAGATCTCCCTTGCCTCCGCCGACCAGATCCGTTCCTGGTCGCACGGTGAGGTCAAGAAGCCGGAGACCATCAATTACCGTACCCTCAAGCCCGAGAAGGACGGCCTGTTCTGCGAGAAGATCTTCGGTCCCGCCAAGGACTGGGAGTGCTCTTGCGGCAAGTACAAGGGCATCCGCTTTAAGGGCATCGTCTGCGAGCGCTGCGGCGTCGAGGTCACCTCGGCCAAGGTGCGTCGCGACCGCATGGGTCACATCGAGCTCGCCGCTCCCGTGTCCCACATCTGGTACTTCAAGAGCCCCACGAGCTTCCCGATGAGCCGTATGCTCGACATCAAGTCCAAGGACCTCGAGAAGGTTCTGTACTTTGCCAGCTACATCATCACCGAGGTTGACTACGAGGCTCGCGAGGCCGACGCCGACGACCTGCGCGAGGAGCTCGCCGCCGATCTGGAAGAGATCGATGCCGAGTGCGCTCGCCAGATCGAGTCCCTCAAGGAGCAGGGCGACCCCGAGAACTTTGACGAGTTCTCCGACGAGGAGCCGCTGACCCCCGAGGAGATCGCCTCTGGCATCGTCGACATCGAGGAAGAGTGCAAGGACGAGAAGCAGCTCCGCACGGACGCCTTCAACGCCTTCATGAAGCTCACCGAGCGCGACCTCATCTCCGATGAGCCGCTGTTCCGCGAGATGACCCGTTACTACTCCATGTACTTCAAGGGTGGTATGGGTGCCGAGGCCGTCCGCGACCTGCTCGCTGCCATCGACCTCCCCTCCGAGGCCGAGAAGCTCAAGGCCATCATCGCCGACGAGGATTCCCAGAAGCAGAAGCGCGAGAAGGCCGTCAAGCGCCTCGAGGTCGTTGACGCCTTCCTGAAGGGCGGCAACAGCCCCGCGAACATGATTCTGGACGTCATCCCGGTCATTCCGCCCGATCTGCGCCCGATGGTCCAGCTCGACGGCGGCCGCTTCGCCGCGTCCGACCTCAACGACCTGTATCGTCGCGTGATCAACCGTAACAACCGACTCAAGCGCCTGCTCGACCTGGACGCCCCTGCGATTATCGTGAACAACGAGAAGCGCATGCTCCAGGAGTCCGTGGACGCCCTGTTCGACAACGGCCGTCGTGGTCGCCCGGTCTCTGGCCGTGGCGGTCGCCCGCTCAAGTCGCTCGCCGAGGCCCTCAAGGGCAAGCAGGGTCGTTTCCGTCAGAACCTGCTGGGTAAGCGTGTCGACTACTCCGGCCGTTCGGTTATCGTTACCGACCCCAAGCTGCTGCTGCACCAGTGCGGTCTGCCCAAGACCATGGCGCTGGAGCTCTTCAAGCCCTTCGTCATGAAGCGCCTGGTCGAGCTTGGCAAGGTCGAGAACATCAAGGGCGCCAAGCGCGCTATCGACCGTGGTGCCACCTTTGTGTGGGACATCCTCGAAGAGGTCATCGACGGTCGCGTCGTGCTGCTCAACCGTGCACCGACCCTGCACCGTCTGTCCATCCAGGCCTTTGAGCCGGTGCTGGTCGAGGGCAAGGCTATCCACCTGCACCCGCTGGTCTGCTCGCCCTTCAACGCCGACTTCGACGGCGACCAGATGTCTGTCCACGTGCCGCTGTCCAGCCAGGCTCAGGCCGAGGCCCGCGTGCTCATGCTCTCTGCGAACAACCTGCGCTCGCCGGCATCCGGCAAGCCGGTCAACATCCCCTCGCAGGACATGATCATTGGTGTGTACTACCTCACCCAGGTCCGCGACGGTCTGCCGGGCGAGAACCACGTGTTCGCCAGCTTCGACGACGCGCTGCACGCCTATGACTGCCGCTCCGAGGTCGACATGCAGGCCAAGATCCAGGTCCGCGTGTCCGCTGCCGACGCCAACGTCATCAACGAGGACGGCACCCGTATCTTCCGCGTCAAGAACGGCAAGAACGAGTTTGTCGACTACGACGTCACCGGCAACAAGACCGCGCGCTTCGAGACCTCTATCGGCCGCATCATCTTCAACCGCCAGTGCCTGCCCGAAGACTATGAGTTCATGAACTACAAGATGGTCAAGGGCGACGTGGCCAAGCTGGTTGCGGACTGCTGCGATCGTTACCCCGAGGCCAAGGTCGGCCCGATCCTCGACGCCATCAAGTACTCCGGCTTCCACTACGCTACCCGCGCCGGCCTCACCATCTCGGTGTGGGACGCTCTCATCCCTGCCGAGAAGCAGGAGCTGCTCGATCGCGCCCAGGCCAACGTCGACCAGATCAACGAATACTTTGAGGAGGGCTTCATCAACGAGACGGAGCGCCACATCGAAGTCGTTAACGAGTGGACCGCTTGTACCGACAAGGTTGCAGCGCTCATGCTCGACATGTTCGACGAGGAGAACCCGCTGTACATGATGGCCGACTCCGGCGCCCGTGGTTCTAAGACCCAGCTGCGTCAGCTCGGTGGCATGCGTGGCCTGATGGCAGACATGTCCGGCGAGACGATCGACCTTCCCATTAAGGCGAACTTCCGCGAGGGCCTGCTGCCGCTCGAGTACTTCATTTCGACCTACGGCGCCCGTAAGGGCCTGGTCGATACCGCATCCCACACCTCGGACTCTGGTTACCTGACCCGCCGTCTGGTCGACGTAGCCCAGGACGTCATCGTCCGCGAGGAGGATTGCGGTACGCACGAGGGCGTCACCTACAACCTCATCATCCCTGGCACCACCGACCTCAACACCGACCTCGTCGGCCGTTGCTTCATCGAGGACGTCGTGGCTCCCGATGGCACCGTGCTCTTTGAGCAGGACGGCTACATCGAGAAGGTCGCCGACATCCAGAAGATGGTCGATGCGGGCCTCAAGAAGGTCAAGCTTCGCGCGCTGCTCACCTGCCGCTCCAAGTACGGCGTGTGCCAGAAGTGCTACGGCTGGGATCTTTCCACCCGTCGTCCGGTCGCCATCGGTACTGCCGTCGGCATTATTGCCGCCCAGTCCATCGGCGAGCCCGGTACGCAGCTTACGATGCGTACCATTCACTCCGGCGGCGTCGCTGGCGTCGACGATATTACGCAGGGTCTGCCTACGGTCAGCCGTATGTTCGATATCGTCGGCAACGTCAACGAGAAGATCCTGGGTCGCGAGGCCGAGCTGGCTCCGTACTCTGGCCACCTCTCGATTAAGCCCGAGAAGTCCGAGTACGTGCTGACGCTCACCGACTCCGAGGATCACACCCGTGTCCTCGACGAGCGTCGCGTCCCCGCTTCGGTGCGCTTTATGCCTGAGATCGAGGACGGCTGCGAGGTTCGCGCCGGCGACCAGATCACCAAGGGCTTCGTCAACTTCCGCAACCTGCGCAAGCTGACCGACATCGAGTCGACGATGCACACCTTCGTCGAGAGCGTCAAGGACGTCTACACCAGCCAGGGCGTCGACCTGAACGACAAGCACATCGAGGTGCTCGCACGTCAGATGCTGCGTCGTGTTCAGATCACCAACCCCGGCGACTCCAAGTACCTGCTTGGTCAGTACGTCGACCGCTACGAGTTCGCCGACGAGGTCGAGCGCGTTGCCCGTCTGGGCGGTCAGGCTCCCGTGGCCGAGCCTGTCATCCTGGGTACGCTCAAGGTCGCGTCCAACATCGACTCCTGGCTGTCGAGCGCTTCGTTCATCCGTACCGCCGGCGTCCTTACCGAGGCTGCCATCGAGGGCAAGGTCGACCATCTGCTCGACCTTAAGTCCAACGTCATCGTCGGTAAGAAGATCCCTGCTGGTACCGGCCTCAAGCCGTACGCCAACGCCAAGCTGACGTATCGCACGGCCGACGGCTACGTGGACATCGACGGCCCGGCTTCGCCCAACGCCAAGTCGCTGCCCGAGTGGGCTCCTGTGGAGCTCAAGGACCTGGACGAGCAGCTCCCGCAGCAGCTCGACTGGGCCGGCTACGACGAGTTCGGCGGTGCTGACGGTTCGTTCACCCGCAATGGTCACACCATCTCCGCCGAGAAGGCTCGCCTGTACCTGTTCGACGACCTGGGCGTGTCGCAGCGCTGGACCAACAAGTTCAGCGAGGTCGGCATCGAGACGGTCGGCGACCTGGTTGGTAAGTCCGAGGAGGATCTGCTGCGCATCGACGGCATCGGTGCCAAGGCGATCGAGGAGCTCCGTGACGGCCTTGAGGCCCACGACCTGCTCTACATCCTCGAGAACAACGACGACGTTGCCGACGAGGAAGACCTCTCGCAGCTGCTGCAGATGGTCTTTAGCCCCGACGGTCCGGACGACATCCTGCTGGGCACCTCCGCTGCGCCGACGCATCACGCCGACGCCGACGAGGAGCTCCTGGGCGCCCCGATCGACGACAAGAAGGCTCCCGCCAACGGTGCCATCAACGAGGACATGGCTTCCCTCGACGAGCTGCTCAACCAGCTCGTGGACACCGACGACGCCGAAGAGGCCAAGGACAACGACGAGGAGTAATTAGTTCCGCCGTTCTAACGAACGGCGGTGACCTCCGTCGTTGCGCGGCCCCCAGAGCTACAATCTGTCATTCAAAAGGCAGGGCATGACCAAAAGGTCAATGCCCTGCCTTTTTCATGCCACCTTGTACGCTCTGGGGGCCGCTCGCTTGCGTATGCTCAACCTGTTGCGTTCCGTTGATCCCTTGTGGACGGAGGAAAACGGATCATTTTGAGGCGCGATTTCGGAAGTATGCGGCAAAATCCCGATAGTCCGACCACACCGCATATGATCAAGCATTCTACCTGCTGGTTTGTTATCGCAAAACCCTTGTGTGCTCGACAAGTTCAAAATTTGCCGCATACTTCCGAAATAATGCTTCGTTACATAACGATGGGGGAGACGAATGGCCATAAAGGTGAGACCTTTATGCAATGTAGGGCAACAAATGAGCGTCGTGCACGGGTAAAGAAAGGGCCCGATACGATGTTTCGAATCGGGCCCTTGTGATGGAGCTCTACTTTGTGAGAGTAAAACGATATGTCTAGCTTGCGGGCTAGATGCAGAACGCAGGTCTTACGCCAAAAATGGGGTCGCCGTCCTCGTTGTATGAATAGGGTTGGTAGTCATTGCGGTAACAGGCCGCTTCGCCGTCACCATCGGAACAAATTGCCATAAAACAGGGATCGAGGGTGGAAAAGCGAGCGGGTTCGTATATCCCCACCGTGCGTAGCCACCAGCCACCTCCTTCTTCTGAGCTGTAGGTGCCGAGAATTTTATTGGGTTCGACCTCTTTTACGCCAGCGTCCCTGAAGAGCTGGTACTGGGAGCCTTCCTGAAGAGGGTGGCTAGGAAATCCAATGTCCTCCAATTCGCCGATGTCATCGGGTGATGCAATCTCAACATAAGAGGGTAGCCACAGCTTATCCGAGCTCGTTACTGCTTTTGGGCTGGAATCGTTGTCAATTTCCGCGCCTGAAATAACCTCGTCGTGATAGTTTGTGGTCGTATAGCTGATTAGCGGCATCACCGCATCGGCTTTGTCCACGGCGACGATCTTGTCGATCAGCTCGGAGGGGAGCTGACCGGTAAATGAATCGCTCAACCATGTATGCAGGGAGGTGTCCTCCCAACTGAGCGTGGCCGATCCTTTATCTTGGATTTCTTGGAACAGACTGTCCATGTCTGATTTCTCGCACATGTTTTGCTTGGCCACGTCATCCGTAAAGATGAACGTGATGCCGGCCTTGCCGGATCCGTCAGACTTATCATCGTGGTTAAAACCCATGATCATGACTTTTGCCTGTGTGCCGCCGGAGAGCGTGACGTCTTTGGTCTGGGTGCCATCGAGCTTTCCGTCGCTCGTACAGAGATGATACTTCTTGGCGACCTCGATGGCACCGTTCTGGTCGCCCTTCTTGGAGATGAGCTGGGAGATCTGCGAGATCTCGTCCCATGAGTAGTCGTTGAGGCAATCCCTGACTTCGGGACCCCTGGGGATGAGGGCAAATGCCGCGACGGCGATTACGACGATAGCAACAATCCCTCCGACAATGACGGGCACAGGCGGTCTATACGCGTGTTTCTGCACGGCGCCCATCGGCATTGCGTCAGGCGTGCCTGTGCTTACCGAATTATCGGCTGTACCCCCCCCTGCGGAAGCGGCTTGCCACAGCTTGCGCAGAATCTTGCGTCGTCGGGGTTTTTAGTCCCGCATGCTGGACAGAACATCGGTCTCCTTCCCTTGGGTTTCTATAGTTGTTTTCTAAGAATACACTTGCGTTGACGTTCATTGCGAGTTGCGCAACATGAAGTAATGAGTGAGGAACGTTGCCCCGACGAGCACGTCGGATTCCCGACCCGGGCCGCCGGCGGCTTAAGTTTGTCGCGAGTTCCGCACGCAAAGGAAAGCACTTAATGTGCTTTCCGTCTTGCGCAGGACTGTAGAGCAGCAAACTTAAGCCGCCGGCAGCCCGAGCCGGGAATCCGCTCCCGCGCACAGAAGGGGATTCCTTTTGCCAAAAAGGGACAGGTTTATTTTGCTAGGTTTTTCCTGCTTGAATTTGAAACATTTCGTCTGGCCAGAGCGTATCTATGGTGAGGACCTCATTAAGAATCATTAACGTCACCGGGAGGTGATTATGGAAGAACAAGCATTTAGACTGGCGGTCGAAGATCACCGGGATGTCGTGTTTCGAATCGCGTTGACGTACCTGCGCGATCGCGCCGATGCCGACGATGTTGCACAAGACGTCTTTCTTAAGTTGCTCAAAAGCGATACGCATTTTGAAAGCTGGGAGCATCTTCGTCGATGGCTTATCCGGGTCACGATCAATGAATGCAAATCTCTCTTTCGAAAGCCGTGGAGACGCGTGGAGGATATTGAAAGTCTGACCGATTCGCTTTCGACGGCGCAGGAGGAGACCAAGGCGGTCCTGTCAGACGTTATGCGACTTCCGGAGCGATTCCGTGTTCCCATCGTGCTCTATTACTATCTGGGCTTTTCGACCTCAGAGATTGCCGAGTTACTGCATGTGCCAGCCGCGACCGTTCGAACGCGTTTAGCTCGCGGTCGATCGAAGCTCAAATTCATCCTAGAGGAGGGCGACCGTGAAATCCAATCAAATCAAGCAGGCCTTCGAGTCCGTCCAAGCCGATAGCGATCTTGCTGACCGTGTTCTTTATGCCGCTGCTGGTGAGCCGCTTCGCCGAAAGGGTCACGCGAAGCCTCTGTATGTTGCCGTGATCGGATGCCTTGCCGGAGTGCTGGCGACCGGAGGGGTCGCCTACGCCGTCGTCAATTCCAGTTATTTTGCCTCTGCCTGGGGAAACCATGGCAACGGAGAGTCCATTACCTGGACTCAAGGTGGTTCGTCGGGGACTAAATATACCTACACCAGAGAGTTTGGTGATGGTATCGCGCCCCAAAGCTTGGAGGGTTCAGTACAGAAGGTCAATCTGTCCGTCGAGGGCAACGGCTATACACTCGACATTCATGATATGGCTATCGATAAAAACGGTTGCGGTGCCGTGACGTTTACGTTATCCAATCCAAATGGTGTTAACTACTACAAGCCGGCAGCAGAGACTGGCGAACTTGTTCTCTATGGTGAAGAAGAACAAGGCGTCGGCACGCCCGACATGAAGTTCGGCGAGGAATGGGCTGACACACGCTGCACCATTGATAAGGACACATCAAGCGATACTGTCATTAATGGCACGATGTACTTTGCTTCTATGGATCGCGAGCGAGGTTTTCAACATGCGGTCACCTGGAATATCCAGTGGACCGAGGGCGAAGGTGAGAGTGCGAGGCAGTTTAAAGCATCGACGCCCGAGTTTAGCGTTGGAGCGTACGTCGATACAAAGGAACTCCGCTCCGGTGACTCGTCTCTCGAGATCAGTCCGTTTTCCATCCAGACGCACATCGATGATTTGGGCTATGAAGCAGTTGATAATAAGCTGACCGTCAGCTACAAGGATGGATCGGAGCAGATTATCGAAGATGACGACGCAGGGGTGTTCAACTTATATTTTTCTTATGCGCGCAATAGCGGAGAGAACATCTGGGTGCCAACGAAGTTGATTGATGTCGACCAAGTGGTCTCAGTAACGCTTGAGGGCACGAGGTGCACGTCAACAGGAGAGACCGAAGCAGAAGTACCCTTTACCATCATCTATTCGTAAGATTTGGGGCCGCTTCCTACTAGGGGAAGCGGCCTATTTTGCGGTAAATGGGCGGTTATTATGAGTGATATTCGTCTGAATTTCGGAAGTATGCGGCAAAATCTTGATGGGTCGACCACACCGCATATGCTCAAGCGCTCTACCTGCTGGTTTGTTATCGCAAAACCCCTGTGTGCTTGGTAGGTCCAGAATTTGCCGCATACTTCCGAAAGCTCCGACGATTTCCATGCGACAGATGAGAGCAGATCACCGCTGGAGCGCGACGTTTCCCCAGATAAAACCGACCAAAATAAACCTGTCCCTATTTGGAAGGGAACGTTGCCCCGACAAGCACGTCGGATTCCCGGTCCGGGCGGCCCGCTGTTTAAGTTTGTCGCGAGTTCCGCACGCAAAGGAAAGCACTTAATGTGCTTTCCGTCTTGCGCAGGACTGTAGAGCAGCAAACTTAAACAGCGGGCCGCCCGGGCCGGGAATCCGCCCCCGCGCACAGGAGGGGATTCCTTTTGTGTAGGCTTTGCGGAAATATGGCTATTTTGGGATACGCCCGGCGGCGTGGTCTGTTGACGGCACAGCTAACGCCACGTATCCTATCGAACTGCGTGTTTCGTAGGGGGATGCTGACCCCTCGATTCAAGCCGTTGCACTTTACAGAAAGCTGGAATCATTCGAGAAGGAGTACGCTTTGCCTACTATTAACCAGCTGGTTCGCCAGGGCCGTCGTTCCGTGCCCAAGAAGTCCAAGAACGCTGCTCTGCAGCACAACTCCCAGAAGCGCGGCGTGTGCACCCGCGTCTTCACCACGAGCCCCAAGAAGCCGAACTCGGCTCTTCGTAAGGTTGCCCGTGTTCGCCTCGTCAACGGCATCGAAGTTACTGCTTACATCCCGGGTGAGGGCCACAACCTGCAGGAGCACTCCATCGTGCTCGTCCGCGGCGGTCGTGTCCGTGACCTCCCTGGTGTCCGTTATCACGTCATCCGTGGCGCCTACGACGCTGCTCCGGTCCAGAACCGTATGCAGGCCCGTTCCAAGTACGGTGCTAAGCGCCCCAAGGCTAAATAAGCCAGATAACGTTTTGATACTTTCGCCGTGTGCCGCCTAAGGGCCTCACGGTAGACACTTAAGGAGATTTCACATGCCGCGTCGTGCAGCAGCTAATCGTCGTGAGGTTCAGCCTGACGCCGTTTACAACAACCGCCTGGTGACTCAGCTCATCAACAAGGTCCTTCTTGACGGCAAGAAGGCCACCGCTGAGCGCATCGTTTACACCGCTTTCGAGATCGTTGCCGAGAAGTCCGAGGGTGGCGACGCTCTCGCTACCTTCAAGAAGGCTATGGACAACGTCAAGCCCACGCTCGAGGTTAAGCCCAAGCGTGTCGGTGGCGCTACCTATCAGGTCCCGATGGAGGTCAACTCCCGTCGTTCCACCGCTCTGGGCATCCGCTGGATCGTCAACTTCTCCCGCGCTCGCAAGGAGAAGACCATGGCCGAGCGTCTCGCCAACGAGATCCTCGACGCTTCCAACGGCCTGGGCGCTTCCGTCAAGAAGCGTGAGGACGTCTTCAAGATGGCCGAGGCCAACCGCGCGTTCTCTCACTATCGTTGGTAAGTTAAGGTAAGGAACTAACATGGCTAAGCCTAAGTACAAGCTTTCCGATACCCGTAACATCGGCATCATGGCTCACATCGATGCCGGTAAGACCACCACGACCGAGCGTATTCTTTACTACACCGGTAAGACCCACAAGATCGGTGAGGTCCATGAGGGCGCTGCCACCATGGACTGGATGGTTCAGGAGCAGGAGCGCGGCGTAACCATTACCTCCGCTGCTACCACCTGCTTCTGGAACAAGGACGGTAAGGACTACCGCATCCAGATCATCGACACCCCGGGCCACGTTGACTTCACCGCCGAGGTCGAGCGCTGCCTGCGCGTCCTCGATGGCGCTGTCGCCGTCTTCGACGCCGTTGCCGGCGTTCAGCCCCAGTCTGAGACCGTTTGGCGTCAGGCTTCTACCTTCAACGTCCCCCGCATCGCCTTCATCAACAAGTATGACCGCGTGGGCGCTGACTTCTTCAACGCTATCGAGACCATGAAGGATCGTCTCGATGCTAACGCCGTGGCCGCTCAGGTCCCGATGGGCGCCGAGGACAACTTCTGGGGCGTCATCGACCTGGTCACCATGACTGCATGGGACTTCAAGGCCGACGAGAAGGGTATGACCTACCCCGAGCCGATGGACGAGATCCCGGCTGAGTTTGCCGACATCGCTGCCACCAAGCGCGAGGAGCTCCTTGACGCTGCTGCCAGCTTTGACGACGAGCTCATGGAGAAGATCCTCATGGAGGAGGACTTCACCGTCGAGGAGCTCAAGGCTGCTCTGCGCAAGGGCGTTCTGGCCAACGAGCTCAACCTCGTCTTCGTGGGTTCCGCCTACAAGAACAAGGGCGTTCAGGAGCTGCTCGACGCTGTCGTCGACTACCTGCCCAGCCCGCTCGACGTCGAGGCCGTCACCGGTACCGATCCGGACACCGGCGAGGAGATTCAGCGTCATCCTTCCTTCGACGAGCCCTTCTCCGGCCTGGTCTTCAAGATCATGACCGACCCGTTCGTCGGTAAGCTCACCTATGTCCGCGTTTACTCCGGCCGCGCCGAGTCCGGCTCCTACGTGGTCAACGCTTCCAACGGTCAGCGCGAGCGCCTCGGCCGCATCCTCGAGATGAACGCCGCCGAGCGTATCGACCGTGACGACGCTGCCGCTGGCGACATCGTCGCTTGCGTCGGCTTCAAGAACTCCACCACCGGTGACACCCTGTGCGCCGAGGGCAAGGAGATCGTCCTCGAGAAGATCGAGTTCGCTAAGCCCGTTATCGACGTTGCCATCGAGCCCAAGACCAAGGCCGAGCAGGACAAGATGTCCCTGGCTCTGACCAAGCTCGCCGAGGAGGACCCGACCTTCCAGGTGTCCACCAACCACGAGACCGGCCAGACCATTATCGCCGGCATGGGCGAGCTGCACCTCGAGATCATCGTCGACCGTCTGCTCCGCGAGTTCAAGGTTGACGCTAACGTTGGTAAGCCCCAGGTTGCCTACCGCGAGACCGCTGGTCACGACGTCGAGAAGGCTGAGGGCAAGTTCGTCCGTCAGTCCGGTGGTCGCGGTCAGTACGGCCACGCCGTCATCAAGCTCGAGAAGATGGAGGAGGGCTTCGGCTACGAGTTCGTCAACGCTATCGTCGGCGGCGTCGTGCCCAAAGAGTACATCCCGTCCATCGACAAGGGCATCCAGGAGGCCCTGAACACCGGTGTTATCGCCGGCTTCCCGGTCCTCGACGTTAAGGTCACCCTGTTCGACGGTTCTTACCACGAGGTCGACTCCTCCGAGGCCGCCTTCAAGATTGCCGGTTCCATGGCTATCAAGGACGCCCTCAAGAAGTCCGATCCGCAGCTGCTCGAGCCGATCATGGCTGTCGAGGTTGAGACCCCCGAGCAGTACATGGGCGACGTTATGGGCAACCTCTCCGGTCGCCGCGGCAAGATCGAGGGCATGGAGGATCGCAAGAACAGCAAGCTCATCCGTGCCAAGGTGCCGCTGGGCGAGATGTTCGGTTACGCTACCGACCTTCGCTCCCAGACCCAGGGCCGTGCATCCTACACGATGCAGTTCGACTCTTATGAGCCCGCGCCCAAGTCCATCGTGGACGAGGTCATGAGCAAGAACGCCTAAGTTCGAGCTCCCTGTTACGTAATCCGCGAGAACATCTCTCGCACTCTTTGGAGGTTTAAGTTGGCTACCCAGAAGATCCGCATTCGCCTCAAGGGCTATGATCACGAGGTCGTCGATCAGTCCGCGAAGCTCATCGTCGAGACCGCTCAGAAGACCGGCGCTCGCGTTTCCGGTCCTGTCCCCCTGCCCACCGAGCGCAACCTGTACACGGTTATCCGCTCGCCGCACGTGAACAAGGACTCCCGTGAGCAGTTCGAGATGCGCACCCACAAGCGCCTCATCGACATCCTCGACCCCACCTCGGGCACCGTTGATTCGCTCATGCGTCTCGACCTCCCCGCTGGCGTCGACATCGACATCAAGCTCTAAGCGATATCGCTCATAGCTTAAAGGGCCCCGCTGCCGTAACGGCAGTGGGGCCCTTTTGTTTTGAATGATGGTTTGGACTGCGGGGTAATGCTGCCGAGTAGGTGGTTGCGGCGCCCTATTCGCTCATGGGACGCAGCGATGCCTCCTCAAAATGGAAAGATCGAAAGCCGTCTTCCGTTTCGATGCACGCGCGACCAAAGCCATCGACCGTTTTAAAGATGCCACGCGCCAGCTCGTCACCGACAGGGGAACGGGCGATAACGGTTTCCCCTATCCAATTGAGGTGAGCTACATAATCATCGTGGACGGGCGCGAGCGGTCCGGCGTCTTCTTCCATGGCGTTGAGGCGTTCTGCCCACGCATCTACAGCGTTCACGACTGCGTGATAGACCTGTTTGAGTAGCACATCGACGGCGGGAACGTTCTCGTTGAGATACGAGAGACCGATTGCGGGCAGGCCGCCATCGGGAACCTCCGCGGGCACATAGTTCACGTTGACGCCGATGCCACAGACCGCAAAGGGGCTGCCTTCGTTATCGCGTGCGGCCTCGACCAGAATGCCGCCGAGTTTGCGTCCACTCGCGACCAGGTCGTTGGGCCATTTGAGGCCAATCTCGTTTGCAAGACCCTGCTTTTCGAGTGCTTCGAGCACCGCTAGGCCGCTGACAGCGGCAAGACCAGAGTACTTTGCGGGATTAACGCATGGACGCAGGACAATCGAAAGCAATAGGTTGCCGGCGGTTGAGTCCCACTTGTGCCCGCGCCGACCGCGTCCTGCTGTCTGAGCCCGGGCGGCAAGTCCTGTGCCGTGCGGCGCCCCCTGTTTTCCTGCTTCGAGCAGGTCATCGTTGGTCGATCCGGTTACGTCGACCACTGTTAAACGTAAATCCATAACAGCTGGTACCTCCTAAGGTAATAAGGCAATCGCGTAATGGTGTCGAGAGATAGACACAATGTGAAGCCTTTGTCGCATTTGGACAATTTAATGTTAACACGTCAACAAAGACTGAAATGCGTTATCCTCTCTTGGTCGATGTAAACACGTCAACAACTCAAAGGAGGTTAGTGATGGGTTTCACGATTCTTGGAACAGGTTCGGCACTTCCTGAGCGCAGTGTTTCCAATGACGAGCTGTCTGAGTTCCTCGATACCTCGGATGAGTGGATTTTTACTCGCACCGGTATCAAGAGCCGCCACGTCTGCACCACCGAGTCACTTGACGACCTTGCCGTAGCGGCGAGCGAGCGGGCACTCCAGGTGTCCGGAATCGACGCGAGCCAGCTGGATCTGATCGTCTGCTCGACGACGACGGGTGACCACCTTGTTCCCGCTGAGGCGTGTGCCGTTGCTGAGCGACTAGGCGCGACGTGCCCTGCCTTCGATGTCTCGGCGGCTTGTGCCGGCTTCGTATTTGCGCTCGATGTCGCCGAGGGCTATATCGCCCGCAGCCGTGCCGAGCGCGTGCTTGTTGTTGCTGCCGAGCAGATGACGCGCGCGCTCGACTGGACCGACCGTGCCACCTGCGTGCTTTTTGGCGATGGGGCAGGCGCCGCAGTGATTGAAGCTGGGGGAGACAACCCCCTTGCCGTTGAGCTTTCGACGGCGCCCGACGTCGAGACGTTGCGCGTTCCCGGTCTGGTCGGTACCTCGCCGTTTAAGGCTTCCGCAGATAGCGTGAGTGTGCTGTCCATGAATGGCCGCCGCGTGTTCAAGTTCGGCGTCAACGCCATCTGCGACACGGTCCATAAGCTTGCGATCGATGCGGGCATTTTGGTCGAAGACATCGATCATTTTGTATTCCATCAGGCTAACGAACGAATCCTGAGCCAGGCGGTCAAGCGCCTGGGCGTGCCGGACGAGCGCGTGGTTCGCACGTTGCGCGAGACCGGCAACATTTCGAGCGCATGCATTCCGCTTGCCCTCGACCGGCTGGCAAACGCCGGTGCACTTCACACGGGCGACACCATCGCCTTGGTTGGATTTGGCGCCGGTCTGGATATAGGTGGCTATCTGCTTCGTTGGAAGTAGTCGCACATAGGAAATAAAAACGCCCTAGGGCACAACCAAAGGAGAACTACCATGGCAGATCAGAAGACCTTCGAGCGCGTTTGCGACGTTATCCGCGAGACCGCCGGTCTTGACGATGTCGAGATGAAGCCCGACTCCACGCTCGAGGAGATTGGTCTCGACAGTCTGGGTACCGTCGAGATCCTCGTCGCCGTCGAGGACGAGTTTGGCATTCAGCTCGATACCGAGGAGAACCCCAAGACGGTCGGCGAGTTCGCCGATACGGTCGAGGCGGCATTGGAGAAGTAGAGATGCTCAAGACTCCTCTCTGCGATCTGCTCGGCATCGAAAAGCCCGTGTTCCAGGGCGGTATGGCCTGGATTGCCGATGCTTCGCTGGCGTCCGCAGTGTCCGAGGCGGGTGGCTTAGGCATCATCGCGGCCATGAACGCCGACGCCAACTGGCTTCGCGACCAGATTCATGAGCTGCGCGCCAAGACGGATAAGCCCTTTGGCGTGAACGTCATGCTCATGAGCCCGTTTGCCGACGAGGTTGCACAGGTCGTGATTGACGAGCGAGTGCCGGTCGTCGTGACGGGCGCCGGCAATCCCGCCAAGTACATGAAGGCGTGGAACGAGGCGGGCATCAAGGTCATCCCGGTCGTTGCCTCGGTGGCGCTGGCGCGCCTCGTGGCACGTCGTGGAGCCACGGCGGTTGTTGCCGAGGGTACCGAATCGGGCGGCCATATTGGCGAGACCTCGACGATGGCACTGGTGCCGCAGGTCGTCGATGCGGTTGACATTCCCGTCGTGGCCGCCGGCGGTATTGCCGACGGCCGCGGCGTGGCGGCCGCCTTTATGCTGGGCGCCGAAGGCGTGCAAGTGGGTACGCGCTTTCTGGTCGCAGACGAGTGCACCGTCTCGGAGCAGTACAAAGAGATGGTCCTGAAGGCCAACGACACTTCAACGCGTGCGACCGGTCGCTCGACGGGACATCCAGTGCGCGCCCTCAAGAGCCCCTTCACCAACGCCTATGCCAAGAGCGAGGGTTCCGGCGCGAGTGCCGAGGAGCTCGGTGCTATGGGAACCGGTGCGCTGCGTAAGGCCGCCAAGGACGGCAACTACGAAGAGGGTTCGTTTTTGTGTGGACAGATTGCCGGCATGGTCAACGAGCGCCAGAGCGCACGCGAAATCGTTGACGACCTGGTCGATGGCGCCGAGCACGTCCTGAAGGGTGCGTGCGCATGGGTGGCGTAGCGTTTTTGTTTGCCGGCCAGGGTGCCCAGCACCCCGCGATGGGCGTCGACTTGATCGAGACATCGCCGGCGGCCGCCGAGGTGTTCGCCATTGCCGACGAGGTGCGCCCGGGGACCAGCGAGCAATGCCGGAGTGCCTCCAAGGAGGAGCTCTCGCAGACCGAGAACACGCAGCCGTGCGTGTTCGTTCACGACCTAGCAGCGGCTGCCGCCCTGCGTGAGCGCGGCGTGGTACCTGCCGCCTGTGCGGGATTCTCGCTGGGCGAGGTCGCCGCGCTCACCTTTGCGGGGGCGTTCGATACGCGAGCGGGCTTTGAGCTCGTGTGCGAGCGCGCGGCGCTGATGGCCGCGGCTGCCGAGCGCCATCCGGGCGGCATGCGCGCCGTCATCAAGCTCGATGCGGCGCAAGTCGAGGGCCTGGCAAAACAGGCCGGCGAGGACTGCTGGCCAGTCAACTACAACAGCCCACAGCAGACGGTTGTGGCCGGAGCGCCCGAGGCGCTGCAGGAGCTCGACGTCCTAGTAAAAGAGGCTGGCGGCCGCGCCATGAAGGTCGCGGTGTCGGGTGCATTTCATAGCCCCTATATGGCCGAGGCGACCTGTGGCCTTGCCGCATATATTGAGGCCGGTCACGCGCCGTCCCCGTTGCTCATTCCTGTTTTGGCAAATATGACAGCGGCGCCCTATCCGGCGGATCCCCAGACGGCATCGGATATCTTGGCCAATCAGGTGAGCCATGCCGTACGCTGGGTCGATACGCTGCATGCTCTGCAGGATCAAGGCATCGACACATTTATTGAGGTCGGCCCCGGCAAAACGCTGTCCGGCCTGGTCAAGCGTACGCTGAGCGACGTTCGTGTGTATTCGTGCGAGACGGCCGAGCAGGTCGCAGCTATTGCCGACGAGCTCGCATAGTCCACAGGGCTGTAACCCGAAAGGAATGACATGGGCAACTTGAACAATGGCGCGCTCGAGCGCAACGACTCACGTCGCGTGGCACTGGTCACGGGCGGCTCGCGGGGTATCGGCCGCGCCTGCGCTATCGGTCTGGCGGAGGATGGCTACGATATCGCCGTCGTCTATGCCGGCAGCGTCGATGCGGCGCGCGAGACGTGCGACGCCTGCGAGGCGGCTGGCGCCACGGCGCGCTCATATCAATGCGACGTGGCCGACCCCGCTGCCGTCAACGCGTGCGTGGAAGCGGTCCTCAACGACTTTGGCTCCATTTGGGCGCTCGTCAACAACGCTGGCATCACCCGCGATGGCCTGCTCATGCGCATGGGCGATGACGCCTTCGATCGCGTGCTCGATGTCAATCTTAAAGGAACGTTTAACACGACGCGCGCGCTCACCAAGACCTTTATGCGCCAGCGCGGCGGCTGCGTCGTCAACATGAGCTCGGTCGTGGGCCTGATGGGCAATGCTGGGCAAGCCAACTACGCTGCCTCCAAGGCGGGCGTGATCGGCCTGACCAAGGCGGTGGCGCGCGAGCTTGCGCCCCGCGGCGTACGAGTGAACGCGGTTGCCCCCGGGTTTGTCGAGACGGATATGACGGCAAAGCTCTCGGAGAAGGTGCGTACGGTAACCGAGGAGCAGATTCCCCTTAAGCGTATGGCGCGCCCCGAGGAGGTGGCCGGCGTGGTGCGCTTTTTGGCGAGCGATGCGGCTGCCTACATTACGGGTGAGGTCGTGCGCGTCGACGGCGGAATGGCGATGTAGAAACCAGGGCCGAAGAACGGCTTGGATGAGGAGACCATGATGGAACAGAGAGTTGCAATCACCGGTATCGGTGCCGTGTCGCCGCTCGGCAACACCGCGCTTGCCACCTGGGCGGCAATGTGTGCTGGCACGTGCGGCATCGGCCCGATCACGCACTTCGATACCGATGCGTTTGCCGTCAAGGTGGCAGCCGAGGTCAAGGGCTTTGACAGCAACGAGTACTTTGGCAAGCGTGACGCCAAGCATCTCGACCCCTGCGTTCAGTTTGCGATGGCGGCTTCGGACGAAGCCATGCACGATGCGGGCTTTGATGTCGAAGGCGCCATCGATCGCGAGCGCCTGGGCGTCTACGTGGGCTCGGGCGTGGGCGGCATGACGACGCTCGTCGACAACGTCCATACGATTGCCGAACGTGGGCCCCGCCGCGCATCGCCCTATATGATCGCGATGATGATCCCCAACATGGCATCGGGCAATATCGCAATCCGCCACAAGGCAAAGGGCCCGACCCTGCCCGTGGTGACCGCGTGCGCAACCTCGGCCCATGCGGTGGGCGAGGCGTTCCGCGCCATCAAGCACGGCTATGCCGACGCGATCCTCGCGGGCGGCGCCGAGGCTGCAATTATCCCCGATGCCGTTGCGGGCTTTACGTCCTGCCGCGCATTGACCACCAACCCCGATCCCGCGACGGCCTGCCGTCCGTTCGATGCAGACCGCGACGGCTTTGTGATGGGCGAGGGCGCCTGCGTGCTGGTACTCGAGAGCATGGAACATGCGCAGGCGCGCGGTGCGCACATTTATGCCGAGGTCGTGGGCTACGGCAACACCGATGATGCCTATCACATCACGAGTCCTGATCCCGAGGCTGCCGGCATTGCCCGCGCGATATCGCTGGCGGTGACCGAGGGCGACGTCAAGCCTTCCGAGGGTCTCTACATCAATGCCCACGGCACATCGACCAAGCTCAACGATTCGTCCGAGACGACGGGCATTAAGCGTGCGCTCGGCGAGGACGCGGCGCGCGCCGCGCACGTCTCGTCGACTAAGTCGATGACCGGCCACATGATCGGTGCCACGGGCGCCATCGAGGTCATGGCCTGCGCCATGGCGCTCGAGCAGGGCGTGGTGCCGCCGACCATTAACTACCACACGCCCGATCCCGCCTGCGATCTTGACTACACGCCCAATCGCGCGGTTCGCGCTGACCTTACCTGGGCGCTTTCGACCAACCTGGGCTTTGGCGGACACAACGCCGCCATCGCGCTGCGTAGATATACGAGGAGCTAGAGCATGGATTCCAAAAGACTTGCCGAGATAGCCGATGTTATGGAGGACCGCGGCCTCACGCGCGTACGCGTTGAGGAGCCCGATGGCACCGCGGTCGAACTCGAGCGCGCGAGCGCCGCACAGCCGGTTGCCGTGCCCATGCCCATGCCGAGCGCTATGGCCGCTCCAGTTGCAGCTCCCACAGTCGCGCCTGCCGCACCGGAGCCCGCCGCGCAGACACCTGCCGCCGCACCGGAGCCCAAGGGCACCGAGGTGACCGCTCCCATGGTCGGCGTTTTCTATGCTGCCCCGGCGCCGGGCGACGAGCCGTTTGTGCACGTGGGCTCTAAGGTCAAGGCCGGCGAGACGCTCTGCATCATCGAGGCCATGAAGGTTCTCAACGAGGTAACGGCAGAGGCAGACGGCGAGGTGCTCGAGATCTGCGTGGCCGACGGCGACCTCGTGGAGTTTGGCAGCTGCCTCATGAGGATCGGATAGGTGATATCCATGAACAAAGAAGAGCTTAAGGAACTGTTGCCGCATCGCGAACCGATGCTTTTGCTCGACGAGGCCGAGCTGGTGGGCGACGAGGCCCACGGCAAGATCACGATTACGGGCGACGAGTACTTTTTGCAGGGGCATTTTCCGGGAAACCCGGTGGTCCCCGGCGTGATTCAGTGCGAGATGCTCGCCCAAAACTGTTGCGTGCTGCTGATGGGCGATGAGGAAGCGCGCGGCGCGACGCCGTTCTACACGAGTCTGGACAAGGTGCGCTTTAAGCGTCCGGTGCGCCCGGGCGACACGGTTGATCTGGTGTGCACCATCACGCGTGCGCGCGGGCCGTTCCGCTTTGCGACGGGTACTGCGAGCGTCAACGGTGAGGTTTGCTGCCGCGCCGATATGTCTTTTGCACTCATGCACGAAAGTTAAGGAAGGCTTCATGTTCGACAAAGTGCTCATCGCCAACCGCGGCGAAGTCGCGGTCCGTGTTATCCGCGCGTGCCGCGATATGGGCATCAAGACCGTCGCCGTTTATTCCACGGCCGATGCGGACGCGCTGCACGTGCAGCTTGCCGACGAGGCGTATTGCATCGGCGGTCCGCGTCTTGCCGAGAGCTACCTCAACGACGATGCTGTGCTCACCTGTGCCGTAAAGTCGGGAGCTAAGGCAATTCATCCCGGCTATGGCTTTTTCTCCGAGAAGGCGAGCTTCGTGCGCGACTGCGACAAGTATGGCCTGGCGTTTGTTGGTCCTTCGGCCAAGGTGATCGACAGCATGGGCGACAAGGACGCCGCACGTCGAACGGCTGCCGCGGCGGGCGTGCCCATCGTGCCGGGCTGCGATTTGCTCAAAAGTCCCGAGGAGGCAACGGCCGAGGCTGAGCGCATTGGCTGCCCCGTGCTTATTAAGGCGCGTGCGGGCGGCGGCGGTCGCGGTATTCGTAAGGTCGAGCGCGTGGAAGATGCGGTAAAGGCCTTTATTGAAGCACGCGCCGAGGGCGAGGCCGTTTTTGGCGACGGCGAGTGCTACATGGAGAAGTTCGTCGCGCCGGCGCATCACGTTGAGGTACAGATTATGGCCGATAAGCAGGGCCATGTGTTTTCGCTCGGCGAGCGCGAGTGCTCGGTGCAGCGGCGCAACCAAAAGCTAATCGAGGAGAGCCCCGCGCCGTGCCTCGACGGACACGACGACATTCGTGCTCGCATGCACAAGGCAGCGCGTGACCTGGCTCGTGCCGTCGGCTACGAAGGAGCCGGTACCATCGAGTTTCTGTATTCGGACGACGGCAATTTCTACTTTATGGAAATGAACACGCGCTTGCAGGTGGAGCATCCGGTTACGGAGTTTGTGACCGATACCGACTTGGTCAAGTGGCAGCTGCGCGTGGCAGCCGGCCAGCCTCTGCCCTTTGAGCAGGAGGACATGCCGGTCCGCAACCACGCCATGGAGTGCCGCATCAATGCCGAAACGCCGGATTTTCTGCCGTCATGCGGAACGGTCACCGCGTTGCGTGTGCCGGGTGGTCCGCGCGTGCGCTGGGATTCCGCCATGTTTACCGGTGCTAAAGTTCCGCCGTACTACGACTCCATGCTTGGCAAGCTCATCGTGTGTGCGCCCACGCGTGACGGCGCCATTCGCAAGATGCGCTCGGCCCTGGGCGAGCTCGTGATTGAGGGCGTGAGCGAAAACAGCGAGCTTCAGCTCGACGTGCTGGCAAACGACGAGTTCTTGTCGGGCATGTATCACACCGATCTGATGGGGCATCTCTATGCTGATGAATAGAAAAGCGAAGACGGTCAACGTCCTCGAGGGACCGATGACCGAGTCGTGCGCCGAGTTTCCCGCGCGCCACGTGTTTATCAAGTGCCCGGAGTGCCGCCGCGTGATCGATGAGGCGCGCCTGCACGACAACCTCGAGGTCTGCCCTCGTTGCGGCAAACACTTTCGCGTGAGCGGGCGCGACCGCATGCGCATGACGATTGACGAGGGCACGTTTGAGGAATGGGATGCCAGTCTGGCGCCGGAGGACTTCCTCTCGTTTCCCGGCTATGCCGACAAGCTCAAGAGCGTGAGCGAGCGTTCGGGCGAGCACGATGCCGTTGTGTGCGGCAGGGGCAAAATCTGCGGTTGCGATACCGCGCTCTTCTTTATGGACGCCAACTTTATGATGGGCTCGATGGGTTCCGTGGTGGGCGAGAAGATCTGTCGCACATTTGAGCGAGCGACCGAGCTTGGATTGCCAGTTGTCGGCTTTACCGTTTCGGGCGGTGCGCGCATGCAAGAGGGCGTGACATCGCTTATGCAGATGGCCAAGATTTCTGCGGCGGTTAGGCGCCACAGCGAGGCGGGCGGCCTGTATATCACGGTGCTCACCGACCCCACGACCGGAGGCGTAACCGCGAGCTTTGCCATGGAGGGCGATATTATCCTGGCCGAGCCCGATGCCCTGACGGCATTTGCCGGCCCGCGCGTGATCGAGCAGAACATGCACAAGCGCCTGCCCAAGGGATTCCAGCGCTCCGAGTTTTTGCTGGAGCACGGCTTTTGCGATGCCGTTGTTCCGCGTGGCGAGATTGCGCTCACGGTAGGCGAGCTGCTGGCGCTGCACGAAGGGCACGCGCCCGGCCTGGGGGCACCGCATGAGATCGTGCATACGGGTCGCCGCGGCAAAAAGCTGGGACACTTGTTCAAGCGCTCGGCCGCACCAAAAACCGCGCTCGAGATTGTCAAGCAGACCCGCTCGGCAGATCGCGCCACGGCAGGCGAGATGATCTCGCTGGGCCTGGATGGATTTGTGGAGCTGCACGGCGAC
The DNA here is from genome assembly GCA_047247485.1 of Collinsella sp. Lineage (GTDB taxonomy): Bacteria > Actinomycetota > Coriobacteriia > Coriobacteriales > Coriobacteriaceae > Collinsella. The sequence goes on from JBKTTM010000006.1 coordinate 386,072, forward strand.
CGCTACTTTGGCGACGACGCTGCTGTGGTGGCTGGCATTGGCTGGAAAGACGGACGCCCCGTAACGGTCATCGCCATCGAGCGCGGCACCACGACCAAAGAGCGCATGCGTCGCAACTTTGGTATGGCACATCCCGAGGGCTACCGCAAAGCGCGTCGCCTGATGCGCCAGGCCGAAAAGTTTGGTCGACCGGTTCTGTGCCTGGTCGATACTTCGGGCGCGTTTTGCGGCATCGGTGCCGAGGAACGCGGTCAGGGCGAGGCCATCGCCCAGAATCTCATGGAGATGAGCGGCCTTAAGACGCCGATTGTCTCGGTGGTGACAGGCGAGGGCGGCTCTGGTGGCGCGCTGGCGCTGTCCGTGGCCGACCGCATCCTGATGCTCTCGAGCTCGGCCTATTCGGTCGTGAGCCCCGAGGCCTGTGCGTCGATCCTGTGGAAGGATACCGAGCGTGCGGATGAGGCCGCCGAGGCGCTTAAGCTCACGGCCCCCGATCTGCTGGCGCTCGGCATCATCGACGGCATTGTTGACGATAAGGGCCTGTCGCATGAGGAGATCGCCGGTGCCGTCATGTCCTCGGCATTTGATGCCTTCGATACGCTTGGGCAGCTCGACGACGCGACCCTCACAAACCTCCGCTACGAAAAGTACCGCGCAATCGGTCGATACCGCACGATGTGACAAAGGGACAGCCCGCATGTCATATTGGGAAAGGCGTTCCATGCTACAAGTTTCTAACACCTCGTTTACAACGACGGTTTCATCAAACGCCACGGCCGTGGTGGACTATCTGTCCAAAAGCATGATGTCGGCGCTGCCGTTTATTGTCTGCGCGGCGTTGTTCCGCACCGTCGCTGTCATTATGGGCGAAGGCATGCTGGGCCTGTGGTCTGCCGATTCCGATATCTATCGCCTGTTCTACAGTTGGCTCTATAACGCCGGCTACTACTTTTTGCCCATTTATCTTGGTTGGGCGGCCGCCCGCCAGCTCGGTTGCTCGGAGCAGCTGGGCATGATGCTGGGCGGCGTATTGATTGCACCCGATTTACTCAAGCTTGTCGATGCCGCATCGACGACGGGGGCATCGATGACTTCCGTGTATGGTCTGCTTCCTGCGCCGGTCAACGATTACACGACGACTGTTATTCCGGTTCTCATCTCGGTGCCCGTGCTATGGCGAGTGGAGTGTTTCTTTAAGCGCGTTATCCCTAAGGCCGTGGCGTTTTCGTTTGTTCCGTTTGCGACCTTGCTTGTCATGGTTCCGGTTTCGCTGTGCATTACGGCGCCGGCGGGCAGCTATCTGGGCATGCTGTTGGGCCAGCTTATGTTTATGCTTGGCAATTCCGGTGGCATTGTGTCGCTGCTCACGCTCATGGGGCTTGCCGCAGGCTGGGAGTTCCTAAAGATCGCGGGCGTCAGCAACGTCGTCCTATCGCTCGCCTATGCGCAGTTTATGAGTGTGGGAACGGATTCGTGCATCCTGATCGCCGCGACGATGGCAACGTTCGCCGTTTGGGGCATGCCCTTTGGCGCGTCGCTTCGCGTTGCGGATAAGGACGAGAAGGCGCTCATGCTGGGCTATTCGATCTCGGGCGTGCTTGGTGGCGTAAGCGAGCCGGCGCTGTACGGTTGCGGCTTTAAATATGGCAGGTGCCTGACGTGCATGGCCATTGGCGGCGCCGTCGGAGGCCTTGTTGCGGCCGTGGGCCACGTTACGGCCTATACCATCGGCATGACGAATGTCCTCATGGTCATTGGCTTTGCCACGGGCGGCATCTCGAACCTGCTGTGGTGCTGCGCTGCCGGTGGTGTAGCATTCGCGATGTCTGCGGCGCTGAGCTACTGCTTTGGTGTGGTGCCGACGAAGGGGCAGACGACGGGGGACGGAGCCGATTCACCCGAAACCTCGAAGAGCGTGGCCGAAGTAAGCGCGTAAACCTGTGCGACACAAGGACGATTCCTTTGCCATGCTCCAAGGCCGTGGCCCGTGTGGGTCGCGGCCTTTTTTGTATCTGGGGGACAAAGTGGCTACACTACAATCCGTTTGAGCAATAGATATATAGGTAGTACCGTGGGGGCGGATGTAGATGGTCGAGTGGATTGTTAAGCGTGCGCAGGGCGACCGTGCGCGCGTGGGCACGTTGACGGGCGTGGTGTGTATTCTCGCCAATGTGGCACTATGCGCTGCGAAGGGCGTAATTGGCGTGCTGTCGGGATCGGTTTCGATTGTGGCGGATGCCATGAACAACCTGTCCGATGCCAGCTCGAACATCGTGAGCGTGCTGGGCTTTAAGCTGGCGAGCAAGCCGGCCGACCCCGAGCATCCTTACGGCCACGGTCGCTACGAGTATCTCTCGGGTCTGGTCGTGGCGGCGCTCGTGCTGCTGATTGGCGTTGAGCTGGTGAAGTCCTCGGTTGAGCGCATCATCCACCCCGAACCTGTCGAGTTCTCGCTTGCCCTGGTGGCAGTTCTCGTGCTTTCGATGGTCGTAAAGCTGTGGATGGCGGCCCTCAACCAAAAGCTCGGTGACCGCATTGAGTCCGAGACGCTGCATGCGACCGCGCAGGATTCCAAGAACGATGTCCTAGCCACGGGCGCCGTGCTGGCGTGCGCGATTGTTTCGCAGGTGACGCACATCAATCTTGACGCATGGGTCGGCCTTGCCGTTGGCGCCTATATTGGCTGGAGCGGTTTTGAACTCATCCAGGATACGGTGAGCCCGCTTTTGGGTCAGTCGCCCGATCCTAAGCTGGTCAAGCACATTCGAGACAAGATCATGAGCTATCCCGGCGTTTTGGGCGTTCACGATTTGATGGTTCACGACTACGGCCCGGGCAGGAAGTTTGCAAGTGCGCATGCCGAGATGGCGGCCGAGGACAGCCCGTTGGAAAGTCACGACACGCTCGATAACATCGAGCAGTCGTTTAGGGACGAAGACGGCATGATCGTTACGCTTCACTACGATCCCATCGTGACCGATGACCCCAAGCTGGCGAGCATGCGCTTGCGCATTCACGCCATGGCCCAGGAGATCGATAACCGCCTCTCGATTCATGACCTGCGCTGCGTGCCGGGTCCTACGCACACCAACGTGATCTTTGACTGCGTGCGTCCCTCGGATCTGCAGATGAGTGCCGAAGACGTAAAGCACGCGCTGACACAACGGGTCGAATCGGAATATCCCAAGTCGATTGCCAAGATTACGATCGACGAAGACTACGTAGGACATATCCACGAGTAAGGCTGTGCCGGCAAAGCAGGTTATGCAGAAGGGGAGAGCATGAAGAAGCTGTATCTACTCCGCCACGGTCAGACGGAGTTCAACGTCAAAAAGCTGGTCCAGGGCCGCTGCGATTCACCGCTGACCGACCTGGGCCGCAAACAAGCGGGAATGGCAGCCGCATGGCTCAAGGGCCACGACGTTGTCCCCGACAAAGTGGTCTCTTCGCCCTTAGGCCGAGCCATGGACACAGCTCAGCTCGTTGCAACCGAACTCCTCGGCCCGGACGCAGCAGTCGAGCCCTGCGAAGGCATCATCGAGCGCTGCTACGGCACCTTCGAAGAGGGCCCCCACGACGCCCTGCCCACCGACGTCTGGGATCCAGGCGAGGACTTAATCCCATTCGGAGGAGAAGGAAGCCAGGCACTGCAAGAGCGCATGGTAGACACCCTCACCAATATCATGGGCTCCGAGGGCATCGAAACCCTCCTAGCAGTAAGCCACGGCAGCGCCAGCCGCCAATTCATCAAGGCTGCAGCCCCAGAGGGCTTCGAGCTCCCAACAAAACTCCCCAACTGCGCCATCATGATCTTCGATTTTGACGAGGAAAAGCTACAAGCAGAAGGTGAGCCAATGCAATGTAAGTTCACCCTCCAGCAAATAGTGGACCCCCAACAAAGTCATTAGCAGAGTGAGCAGAGTTAAGCAGACATCAACGTGTCGTCTCCCGAGCTTGGCAGAGGGGCGGCGAAATATATTAAGTTTGTCGCGAGTTCCGCACGCAAAGGAAAGCACTTAATGTGCTTTCCGTCTTGCGCAGGACTGTAGAGCAGCAAACTTAATATATTTCGCCGCCCCTCTGCCAAGCCCAGGCGACTCCACGCACTTTACCTGCGTAAACAATGTGAGTGAAATATGAATCTCGATGGATACGCCCGCAGCCGTGTATACTAAACAGCTGTGTGAAACCAGGGGAGTATTCTGGCTGGACAAAATGCCTGCTTAATAGGGTTGTCAGGTAGTCCGGACGCTATACAAGGCTGGGGAGCACGTCGTGTAAGTAGTGGTCCTCTAGGGGCGTACGCTCGGTGGTGTACGCATTGTCCCAAGACCACGCGAGAGTTGGGATCATATCTTGATCAGCATGATTCTCGGCCGCAAGATTGGCATGACCCAGGTTTGGGACGAGGACGACAACGTCGTTCCCGTCACGGTCATCCAGGCTGGCCCCTGCGCTGTCTCGCAGGTTAAAACTCAGGCAACCGACGGCTATGACGCCGTCCAGATCGGTTTCGGCGACATCAAGGCCAAGAACGTGAACAAGCCCATGGCTGGTCACTTCGCCAAGGCTGGCGTCGAGCCTGTCCGTTTCCTTCGTGAGGTCCGCGTCGAGAACGGCGAGGAGCACAAGGTCGGCGAGGTCGTCACCGTCGCTGATTTCGCTGATGTCGAGAAGGTCGACGTCATCGGTACCTCCAAGGGTAAGGGCTTCCAGGGTCGCATCAAGCGCTGGGGTCAGCGCCGCGGTCCTATGACGCATGGTTCTCACTTCCAGCGTCACCCCGGTTCTATCGGTCAGTGCGCCTATCCTGCGCGCGTCCTCAAGGGCGTCAAGATGGCCGGTCACATGGGTAACGAGCGCGTTACCGTCAAGAACCTTTCCGTTGTCCGCATCGATGCCGAGCAGAACCTCATCTTGGTCAAGGGCGCTGTCCCGGGTGCCAAGAATGGTCTCGTCGCCATCCGTATGGCCTAAGGGCCCAGCCCATTTAGCCCAGCGTCATACCAAGGAGAACACTTAAATGGCAAAGTTTGAAGTTAAGAACAGCGAGGGCAAGAAGGTCGCCGAGGCCGAGCTCGCCGCTGAGGTGTACGGCATCGAGCCGAACATCCACGTTATGCACCACATCGTCAAGTGCCAGATGGCCTCTTGGCGTCAGGGCACCCAGTCCGCTAAGGGCCGCTCTGAGGTTTCCGGTGGCGGCAAGAAGCCTTGGCGTCAGAAGGGCACCGGCCGTGCCCGCCAGGGTTCCATCCGTGCTGCCCAGTGGCGTCACGGTGGCGTTGTCTTCGCCCCCAAGCCCCGTTCCTACGCCAAGCGTATGAACAACAAGGAGGTCAAGCTGGCTATGCGCTCCGCGCTGTCCGCCAAGCTGGCCGATGGCGAGCTCGTGCTCGTCGACGACTACGGCTTCGAGAAGCCTTCCACCAAGGCTGCCGTCGCCATGCTCAAGGCTCTCGGCCTTGAGGGCAAGCGTCTGACCATCATCGTTCGCGATGAGGACGTCAACGCCTACCTGTCGTTCCGCAACATTCCCAAGACGTTCATCATCACCGCTGACGAGGCCAACACCTACGATCTCGTCAACAACAACGCTGTGCTGATGCCCGCCGACATCGCCGCTCACTTCGGGGAGGTGCTTGCATAAATGACCGCCCACGAGATCATCATCCGTCCGATCGTGTCCGAGCGTTCCTTCTCCGGCATGGAGCTGAACAAGTACACGTTCGAGGTCGCCAAGGATGCTAACAAGTATCAGATCAAGGACGCTGTCGAGGAGATCTTCGGCGTCAAGGTCGTTCGCGTGAACACCCTGACGGTCAAGCCCAAGACCAAGCGCGTGCGCTATGTCGCCGGCAAGACCCGTTCTTGGAAGAAGGCCATCGTCACGCTGGCCGAGGGCGACACCATCGAGGTCTTTGGCAACCAGGCCTAAGACTCGCTGCTGTTGAGTGAGCTCATGCCTCCCAAATAGGGGAGGCGGGAGCTCAAGGTTTTGGGCGTATAAAATGGACACGCCCGGAACCGTGTATACGTCCGGTGTCATCGCACCCGAGGCAGAACCTCGAATCCCTGTCTGCGATGGCTAACGGATTCCTATTGAAAGGGATTGTAATGGCTGTAAAGCACCTTAAGCCGACCTCCGCTGGTAGGCGTTGGCAGACGATCTCCGACTTCTCCGAGATCACCTGCACCAAGCCCGAGAAGTCTCTTCTCGAGCCCCTGCCCAAGAAGGCCGGTCGTAACAACAACGGCCGCATCACCACCCGCCACCAGGGCGGCGGCGTGAAGCGTCGTTATCGCGTGATCGACTTCAAGCGCAACAAGGACGGCGTGCCCGCCAAGGTTGCCACGATCGAGTACGATTCGAACCGTTCCGCTCGCATCGCTCTGCTGCACTACGCTGACGGTGAGAAGCGCTACATCCTGGCCCCCAAGGGTCTCGAGGTCGGTCAGACCATCATGTCCGGTTCTGACGCCGACATCAAGCCGGGCAACGCTCTGCCCCTCGCCGACATCCCCGTCGGTACGCTCATCCACGCCGTCGAGTTCCAGCCGGGCAAGGGCGCTGCTATCGCCCGTTCCGCCGGTAACTCCTGCCAGCTGATGGGTAAGGAGGGCAAGTACGCCATCGTCCGTATGCCTTCCTCCGAGATGCGCCGCATCCTCGTTACCTGCCGCGCCACCGTCGGTGAGGTCGGCAACGCCGATCACTCCAACATCGTCATCGGCAAGGCCGGCCGTAAGCGTCACATGAACGTGCGCCCGACCGTCCGCGGTACCGTCATGAACCCTGTCGACCACCCGCACGGCGGTGGCGAGGGCAAGAACCACACCTCTGGTCGTCCCTCCGTTACCCCCTGGGGTAAGCCGACGAAGGGCCTTCGTACGCGCAAGAAGAAGAAGGTCTCGAACCAGCACATCATTCGTCGCCGTAAGAAGTAATTTCGGATACCGAGTTTTAGGAGAAAGCACTTATGAGCAGAAGTCTCAAAAAGGGCCCGTTCGTGGAGACTCGCCTTCTCTCGCGTATCACCGCGATGAACGAGGCTGGCAAGAAGGACGTCGTGAAGACCTGGTCCCGCGCGTCCACCATCTTCCCCGAGATGGTTGGTCACACCATCGCCGTCCACGACGGCCGCAAGCATGTGCCCGTGTATGTTACCGAGTCCATGGTTGGTCACAAGCTCGGCGAGTTCGCGCCGACTCGTACGTTCCGTGGCCACAAGGCCAAATAGGGGGTTAACCGTAAATGGCAACTAAGTCTATTGAAACTGAGGCCACCGAGGTTCGCGCCGTCGCTAAGTACGTGCGTGTTTCCCCCAGCAAGGCCCGCCTGGTGGTCGATCTGATCCGCCGCAAGCCTGTCGCTCAGGCCTTCGACATCCTCCACTTCTGCGACCGCGCCGTCGCCGTGGATGTCGAGAAGGTTCTCCGTTCCGCCGTTGCGAACGCCGAGAACAACAACGGTCTGCGTGCCGACAACCTGGTTGTCGCCGCTGCCTATGTTGACGAGGGTCCGACGCTTAAGCGCATCCGTCCCCGCGCCAAGGGTTCCGCTTCTCGCATTCTGAAGCGTACTTCCCACATCACCGTCGTCGTTGCTCCTCGAAAGGAGGCGTAAAGCTGTATGGGTCAGAAAGTCTACCCCACCGGCTTCCGTCTTGGCATCACCGAGAACTGGCGCTCCCGCTGGTTCGCAGAGAAGGATTACGCTAAGACCCTCGGTAACGATCTCGAGATCCGCAAGTACCTCGAGAAGCGTCTTTCCCGCGCAGCTGTCTCCCGCGTCGAGATCGAGCGCGCTGGCGACAAGGTGAAGGTCATCATCCTCACCGCTCGCCCCGGCGTTGTCATCGGTAAGAAGGGTGCCGAGATCGATACCCTCCGCACCGAGCTCGAGAAGGTCGCTGGCGTCTCCAAGGGCCAGCTCTCCGTCGACGTTGTCGAGATCAAGCGCCCCGAGCTCGACGCCAACCTCGTTGCTCAGTCTATCGCCGAGCAGCTCGAGGGCCGCGTTGCCTTCCGTCGCGCTATGCGCAAGGCTGTCCAGTCTGCCCGCAAGGCCGGCGCTAAGGGCATCCGTATCCAGTGCTCCGGTCGTCTCGGCGGTGCCGAGATGGGCCGTCGTGAGTGGTACCGCGAGGGTCGCGTGCCTCTGCACACCCTCCGTGCCAAGATCGACTACGGCACGGCTGTCGCCAGCACCACCATGGGCGCTTGCGGCGTGAAGGTCTGGATCTACCTGGGCGAGAAGCTCCCGGGCCAGCCTGTTCCCAACCCTGCACTCGAGGGCTCTTCCCGTCCTCGTCGTCGTAACTCCGAGAGGAGGGGTCAGTAGTGCTTGCCCCTAAGCGTATTCTTCACCGCAAGGTGCAGCGTGGCTCCATGAAGGGCCAGGCCAAGGGTAATACCGAGCTGCATTTCGGCGAGTTTGGTATCCAGGCTCTCGAGGCCCATTGGATCACCAACCGTCAGATCGAGGCCGCTCGTATTGCCATGACCCGCTACATGAAGCGTGGCGGTCGTGTCTACATCACGATCTTCCCCGATAAGCCCATCACCAAGAAGCCTGCCGAGACTCGCATGGGTTCTGGTAAGGGTAACCCCGAGGAGTGGGTGGCCGTCGTCAAGCCCGGCCGCATCATGTTCGAGGTCAAGGGTGTTCCCGAGGAGGTCGCTCGCGAGGCTCTGCGTCTTGCGCAGCACAAGCTCCCCATCAAGACCAAGATTGTTGCTGCCAAGAACGCTGAGCAGCGCATCGAGAAGGAGATGGCTGAGGAGGCCGCTCTCGAGGCCAAGTGGGCTGCTGAGGACGCCGCCGCCGCCAAGGAGGAGAACTAATGAAGCCCGCAGAGATTCGTGAGCTCTCGGACGCTCAGCTCGTTGAGAAGCTGAAGGAAATGCGCGCCGAGCTCTTTAACCTTCGTTTCCAGATGGCCACCAGCCAGCTGGACAACACCGCTCGCGTCAACACCGTGAAGAAGGACATCGCTCGCGTCCTCACGGAGCAGCGCGCCCGCGAGATCGCAGCGGAGAAGTCCGCTGTCGCCGAGTAGGACCTAAGGAGAGAACATGACTGATTCGCGTAACTCGCGTAAGGTCCGTACGGGTGTCGTTACCTCCGTCTCCGGTGCCAAGACCATTGTTGTCACCATCACCGAGCGCAAGCGTCACCCCAAGTACGGCAAGATGATGACCAGCTCCAAGAAGCTGCACGCTCACGACGAGGAGTGCACGGCTGGCGTGGGCGACACCGTCCGCGTTATGGAGACCCGTCCTATGTCCAAGATGAAGCGTTGGCGCCTCATCGAGGTCGTCGAGCGCGCTAAATAAGCAGTCGCTCTTACGACTTGTACGTTTCCGAAGATGTGCGTATGCCTGGCTTGCATACCACGGGCCGCATAAAGGCTGCGCACCTCTCTTCGGTTCTTAGTTCGGAGGAACATCTACCATGATTCAGATGCAAACCATGCTGAACGTCGCCGACAACTCCGGCGCTCGCAAGATTCGCTGCATCAAGGTGCTTGGCGGTTCCAAGCGTCGTTATGCAGGCATCGGCGATGTGTTCATCGGTGCTGTCCAGGAGGCTACCCCTGGCGCCAACGTCAAGAAGAAGGACGTTGTCCGTTGCGTCGTCGTTCGCACCGTTAAGGAGATCCGCCGCAAGGATGGCTCCTACATTCGCTTTGATGAGAACGCCTGCGTTGTCATCAACAACGATGGTTCGCCCGTCGGTACCCGTATCTTCGGGCCCGTCGCTCGCGAGCTTCGTGACAAGAAGTACATGAAGATCGTCTCGCTCGCTCCCGAGACCCTGTAGTTAGGGGAGATATATGTATATCAAGAAGGGCGATAAGGTCCAGGTTCTTTCTGGTAAGGATCGCGGCAAGCAGGGCGTTGTCCTGCGTGCTCTCCCCGCCGAGAACAAGGTCGTTGTCGAGGGCGTTTCGGTCGTCAAGAAGGCCGTCAAGCCCAACGCTGCCAACCAGCAGGGCGGCATCGTTTCGCAGGAGGCTCCCATCGACGCCTCCAACGTCAATCTCGTTTGCCCCGAGTGCGGTAAGGTTACCCGCGTCGGTCACGAGAAGGACGGCAAGAACAAGCTGCGCGTCTGCAAGAAGTGCGGCCACAAGTTCTAAGCTGCCCGCAACATCAAGTTGCTAGCAAAGGCCCGGATGCCACGGCACCCGGGCCTTTTTCTATCCCCACTCATTTGGGACAGACTTAAATGACTTGTCGTTGGGGATGTTCTTAAACGGCTAGTTGATGGGGACAGTCTTTAGATTTGTATATCTGGCCATCTGGGATAGGCTTCAACGAAAGCGGCACCTAGGGACAGTCCTTTGATGTCTGGTGCCCCCAGAGGGGTGAAGTAATGCAGCTGGCTCTGTCTTTAGGGCTATGGTGCTCCGCCCCTATATGTTTCACAAGGTTTGTCGCATGCGCATTTACGCGCAGAGTCTTGCGCGATGATGCGCATGGCCGCGCAAATATCTGCTAACTATGGTTAAATAATGACCGATAAACAAATAAACACGCAAATACAAGCAAATGCGCGCGCATTTGTGCGAATATAAGGCTGTTGGAAATGAAGGACTTCCGATGACTCAGGAGGCACATAATGGCAGATTCCAAACAGGCTCCGCTCGACGCCGAAGCAGCCGCAAAAGCAGCGTTCACTTCGGTCCAGGACAAGCCATTCCCCGATGATATCTTTACGGCTCCCGAGCTTCGTTGGGCTGTGATCGGGTGCGGCGTTATCGCCAACCAGATGGCCCAGTCTCTCGCTCTTGCCGGTCGCAAGCTTGCGGGCGTCGCCAACCGCACGCTGTCCAAGGCTCAGGCTTTTGCTGAGCAATATGGCATCGAGAAGGTCTATGAAACGGTCGAGGACCTCTACGCCGATCCGAACATTGACGCAGTCTATATCACCACGCCGCACAACACTCACATCACCTACCTGCGATCCGCTCTGGCAGCCGGCAAGCACGTGCTCTGTGAGAAGGCTATTACCCTCAACTCCGCCGAGCTCGACGAGGCCCGCGCCATTGCCGGTGATCACAACGTCGTCCTTATGGACGCCACCACGGTGCTTCACATGCCCTTATATCAAGAGCTGCGTCGCCGCATGGATGACGGTGAGTTCGGCCGCATGAATCTCGCCCAACTAAACTTTGGCAGCTATAAGGAGTACGGCGACCTGACCAACCGCTTCTACAACCGCAACCTTGCTGGCGGTGCCATGCTCGATATTGGCGTGTATGCCCTGTCTGTCATGCGCCTCTTTATGGCGAGCCAGCCCGCTGAGGTTGTCTCGCTGGGCAATACCTGTGAGACCGGCGTTGACGTTGCGGGCGGCATCGTATGCCGTAATTCCGAACAGCAGCTGGGCGTGGTGAGCCTCACGCTCCACTCCAAGCAGCCCAAGCGCTCGGTCATCAGCTTCGATAAGTGCTACATCGAGGTCAACGATTATCCGCGTGCCGATCACGCGACCATCGTGTGGACTGCGGACGGCCACCGCGAGGAGGTCCACGCCGGCACCGAGGCTTACGCCCTGTGCTATGAGATGGCCGACCTGGAGAAGGCCGTTGCCGGCGACGACTCCAAGCGCGAGCTGCTGGATTATGCTTCTGATGTTATGGAGTTTATGACCAAGCTCCGCGCCGACTGGGGAGTTGTGTACCCCGAGGAGGAGTAAGCGATGCTTGCGGAAGATAGGCTCAACGCGATCGTGTCGATGGTGCAGCAGGCCGGCTCGGTTACCGTGCCGGAGCTTGCCGAAGCCCTGGGCGTGACGGCGTCTACCATTCGGCGCGACCTGCAGACGCTCGACCGAGCACACCGTATCGCCAAGGTGCACGGAGGTGCGACAAGTCTGGAGCGCGCGCACGTGACGCGCGACCTGACGATCAGCGAGCGCAGCGACCTCCATAACGACGACAAGGAGCGTATCTGCGCCCGTGCGGCGGCGCTTGTGGAGCCCGAGAGCTTTGTATACATCGACTCGGGCTCGACGACGCTGAGGCTCATCGAGCATCTTCCACACCTTGAAGATGTCACCTATGTGACCGATTCCGTGCTCCACGCTCAGCATCTTGCTTTGCGCGGCATGCGTACCGTGGTGTTGGGCGGCGAGCTCAAACCCGAGACCGAGGCGCTCGTTGGCCCCGATGCCTTGGCAACCTTAGACCGCTACAACTTCAACTGTGGCTTTTGGGGCTCTAACGGCATTGCCGCCGAGCAGGGCTTCACGGCGCCCGATATCGAGGAGGCGCAAGTAAAGCGTATCTCGATGCGTCATACGGCCAAGCGCTTCGTAATCTCGGACGCCAGTAAATTTGGCATGGTGGCGCCCGTCAAGTTCGCGGACTTCCGTGACGCAACGATTATTACCGCAGGCGATGTCCCCGCCAAGTACCGGGCAATGGACAACGTCATCACGGTCTAACAGCAGGGGACGGGCTAAGGCCAAAACCACCGCGAAGGGGCAGGAACCTTTGTGGTGGTTTTGACGTTTGTCCAGATAAAACCTGCCAAAATAAACCTGCCCCTTTTCGGCAGGTTTTAGGGCTCCCAGGGGCAGGGGGCTTCGATGTGGATGTGCTCGCCGGTTACGGGATGCGTGAAGGACACGCTGTGGGCGTGGAGCATCAGGCCGCAGGGGCGCGGCGTTCCGTACAGGTCGTCGCCAACCAGGGGATGATGCTCGCTTGCCAGGTGCACACGGATTTGGTGCTTGCGGCCGGTGAGCAACTCGACATCGATATACGAGCGCGTGGGCAGGCCACGACGGCTCTTAAGGCGTTTGAGCACCTTCACGCGCGTTTGAGACGGCTTGCCGCTGGCGCCGACGCGCATCTTTCGGCTGTCGTGACGGTCGCGGGCGATGGGCTTGTCGATGAGCTTTTCGTTCCAGTCGATCTTGCCCTCGGCGAGCGCCAGATAGTGCTTTTCGAAAGCGTGGTCGATGACCATCTGGTCAAAGGAGGGCTGCGTCTGCTTGTCGAGCGAAAACAGCACCACGCCGGTGGTGTCACGGTCCAAGCGGTTGAGCGGCTGCATGTCGGTCGCGGCAAAGCCGTCGCCCATCGCCAGCAGCAGGTCGCTGGCGTAGTCGGTGAGCGTGCGCTCTCCGGTGCCGTCGCCGTGGACGATCATGCCGGCGGGCTTGTCGATGGCCATGAGCCAGGCGTCGCAGTAGAGGACTTGAGGTTCTTCGTTCACGTGTTAGCCTTTCGGTTAGCTGATTCCCACAAACATGCAGCCCGAGGTCGCCCCGCGTAGGCGGGCGGCGGGCTTGCGGCCGGCCTGCGCTGCCTCGACGGCGCGACGGACGCGAGCGACGGCACGGGCGATCTCATCCGTTTCGAGCAGCGTTCCGTCCACCATGAGACGACGCACGCCGGCATCGAGCAGCTGAGGAACCTGAGGCGTGAGGTCGATGGGGTAGGCGTCGTACAGGCGTGAGCGGCCGTGGATGTCGGTACGCACCGGCATGACCTTTCCGTCGATATTCTTGAGCGAGAGCTTGCGGGCACGCAGGCGGCAGTTGGCGCAATCGTGGATGCAGCCGTTGGCAACCTGCAGAATGCAATGCTCGCTTGTCATGACGCGCGGGCGGCCAAAGACGGTGATGCCCAGAGCCGCGGGCGCGGCGGCGCCGAGCGAGACAATCTCGTCGAGCGTGATCTCGGGCGAGAGCCAAAACGCACCGGCTCCGCGCCCGGCAAGCGCCTCCATGCAGGGCGTGTTGTGCACCGGCAGGCAAGAGCGAATCTCGGCCGTGGCGCCAACCTGGGCGGCCAGGGCAAGCTCAGAGATGTTGCCAATAGCGACCGTGGCGCCGGCAACAACCCACGGGTCGACGCGTACGTGGTCAACGGCGCGGCAGACCTCGTCGAGCACGGGTACGATGCCCTGCTCAAATGCATCGGCGGGGGAGAGCTCGGCCGCATCGAGCGCGTCGGTGGTCATGTAGATGCGCGTTACACCCTCGGCGCGAGCGGCCTCGGCGGCCTCGAGCGAGGTGACGGTGGCGCAGATCTGCGGCTCATCGCGGTAGTGCTCGGGCGCGGGGCGGGAATCACTGGTTACAATCGCCGGCAGCTCGAGCGTTTTCGCGCGCTCCTCGTACGGTGCCAGAATGGCCTCTTCCAGCGCCTTACAAGCGGCGGCGCGCACCTTGTGCACGGCGGAAAAGCCCATACCGCAGCCGGCGTCGAGCGAAACGTCAAAGCTTGCGGCCTCAAAGGGAGAGGAGCCCATGCGCCCGACGTGCTCAACCAGATCGGATGCCTCGACGGCGCGGGTCTTGGCAGCCTCGACGGTAAAGCCCGTGGCCGTGGCCGTAAGCGAAGGGTCGTCGCAGCAGGTGAGCGTAACGGTAAACGGCTCGCCCAGACGCGCCACAACGGACACGTCTACGGCGCGGCGGCGCAGCACATCGCGCTTGAGCGCGGCGCCGGCGGCGTCGATGGCACGCTGGCTTCGAATCACGCGCACGCGGCAGCCCTCGGGCATGCTGCGAGGCACGCGGCACTCGATGATGTCACCGGCGGCGGCATCATCGGCGGCAATGGTGGTCAGGAACTGGTCAAACTCGTTATCGTGGCGAAGCTCCAGCAGGTCGCCCTTGCCCACGGGCTCAAACAACTCAATGCGGGCGATGGCGGCGCGCCGACGGCGGTCGTCGGGCTTGAGGCCGCGCACATCGCGGTTGGCCGGGCGGCTGCCCAGCACCGTGCCCACGATCTGGCCGCGGTTGTTGGAGCGCTCGTAGCTCATCATCTCGTCACCCGAGGTACCGTCTTGGTAGGCGTGCGTAAAGTCGCGGTTGAAGCAGCGCTTGAGCTGGCGCTGGCGGGCGGCTTCCTCGTCCTTGGCAACGGTGGCTCCGGATAGCATGTCGTCAATTTCGTGACGATATACATCAACGATGGAGTACACGTAATCGGGCGCCTTCATGCGGCCCTCGAGCTTGAGCGACGCGGCGCCGGCGTCATACAGACGGCGAACAAGCTGTGAAGTGTTGGTGTCACGCGGGCATAGCGCACGCTCGCGGCCGGCGGGGGAGAGTGCGCGACCGTTCTCGTCGATCAGCTTGTAGGGCAGGCGGCAGGGCTGGGCGCACATGCCACGGTTGGCCGATCGTCCCGCCATGGCAAAGCTCGAAAGCAGGCACAGGCCCGAGTAGCAAAAGCAGATGGCACCATGGCTAAAGACCTCAAGGTCCACATCGGGCGCGGCATCGTGAATGGCGGCAATCTCGTCGATGGAAAGCTCGCGCGAGAGGGTCACACGGTCGGCGCCCTGCTCGCGGCACCAAAGGGTTCCGCGGTCGTCGTGGATGTTTGCTTGGGTTGAGATGTGCGTCTCGATGCCGGGCATCGTGCGCTTGACCTCAAAGAACAGGCCCCAGTCCTGGATGATGAAGGCATCGGCGCCCAGCGTGGAGCAGCGATGGATGAGTTGCAGCGCATCGCTCATCTCGGACTGCTTGATGACGATGTTGACCGTGACGTAGACGCGCGACCCGGCTAGATGTGCGGCGCGGCAGGCTTGCTCAAAGGCCTCGTCGGTAAAGTTGGTGGCCTTGCGGCGGGCGTTGAAGCTGCCCATGCCGCAGTAGATGGCGTCTGCCCCGGCGGCGAGTGCGGCGGCAAAGGGCTCGGGCCCTCCGGCGGGCGCCAAAAGCTCGGGTCTGCGGTTGGTGGTTCGACTGGCGGTTGCGGTCATATCCTGCCTTTCAAAATGCTCAGATACTCAAAAGTATAGTGGTGCTGTTGCGGCGGGCGATGCCCGTGCTCCAAGCGGGATAAAGTCTTCAGCAGTCCTTGCAGCAAAAATGACCCGTTTCCCTCCGTCCCCTATGGATTACCTGATCCGATGGGGACGGAGGGAAACGGATCATTTTGAGCTTCACCGTCTGGTCGTGCCGTTCAGCGGCCGACAGGTGCCGTTGGGCGATAAATTATTCTCGCAACGTGATAATAATCTTGCATCGCGCGGAAACCTTGAGTACTATCCCAAATCAAGCGCGGTGTTCAGACCGAATTGTGCCTCCCGGTGCGAACGCCGCGCTCACGCTCTCTATCTGATCGTAAGGAGAAAAACATGAGCAAGACCGTCGTGTCTTCCGATAACGCACCCGCAGCCATCGGCCCGTATTCCCCCGGTATCCAGACCGGCAACATGGTGTTCCTGTCCGGCCAGCTGGGCATCGACCCCGCAACCGGCAAGCTGCCCGAGGGCGTCGAGGCCCAGGCCAAGCAGTCCCTTGCTAACGTCGAGGCTCTGCTGACCGCTGCCGGCGCCACCTTTGCCGATGTCGTCAAGACCACGGTCTACCTGGCCGACATCGCCGACTTCGCTGCCGTGAACGAGATCTACGCCTCCAAGTTCGAGGCCCCGTTCCCCGCGCGCAGCGCTTTCCAGGTTGCCGCCCTTCCGGCCGGCGGTCTGGTTGAGATCGAGGTCGTCGCCGCTCTCTAAGGCGTTGGCAACAACTAAACATGACATGCAAAAAGACCCTGCAGTGCGAGCTGCAGGGTCTTTTGTTAAGTGACGGATCGCTTGTGGAGCCGCGCTCCATTTTGCTCGTTAGCCCTCCTTGCGGACTTTTTGCAGGTAGCGGTAGACGCTGGGCTCCGAGATGCCCAGCGCGGTGGCGGCGCAGGCTACGGCGCCCTTGAGCATGAACACTCCGTTGCCGTTGAGGTGGCGAATGACGTCCACGCGGTCGCTTTGACCAAGCGACGCCACATCCAGCCCGCGAGCGCTCAGCAGCTCGGCAATGCTGCGGTCGATGAGCTCCTGTGTGGACTCCGAAAGGCTTTCGACCTCGATAGAGGCGGGCTCCGTGCGCGTCGGCGCCGCGTCGAAGCACGCCATGAGCTGCTGTGCCATGGCGTTGATGGAGCGCACGGTCGAGAGGTCGGTGTTGACGCAGAGCATACCGACGATCTCGTCACCCTCACGGATAAAGTACGTCGCCGACTCCAGCGTCTTGCCACCGGCACCGCGGCCCTCGTAGCCCGTAATAAACGGCAGGTCGCGATACTTGGCGTCGTGCATGATCTTGAGCGCCAGGTCGGTGGCGGGACCGCCGACCTTGCGACCGCTCACGATGCCGTTGCGAATATCGACGATGGCGTGGTCGGGATCCGAGAAATCGTGCAGCACGATTTCGCTGTTTTTGCCGAGTATCTGCTCCAGGAAATCGACCATCGGCAAAAAGCGACGTACGGTCTCGTTCACGGGCAACTCCTTGGGGTGAAATCGGAAATGTTCATAACAATTTTTTCTCATGGTAACACGCCATTCCTCATCTCGTATATTCGCAGGTACATTGCGTAATACAGACGAGCGGTAGGAATTCGGCGGTAAACGGTCGACCAAAAGAAAAGTTAGATGTTATTTTGACCAGACACTTTCTTGACCTGCGGAAATGTATTGTCTCAGCTCAAGAATAGTCTGATAACAAAAAATTATTATTGAGAATGAGAATCATCTTTAATACGATATGCAACGAAGGCACAACCTCAACCCCGCACTGCGTCACAATAGAGCGTTAGATGCGAAAACAACTATTTCGAGGATTGGTGGTCAAATGACCCAGGAGACGGTTAAGAACGGCACTGAAGCCCTGTTCACTCGTGAAGGCATGCCTCCCGTTAAGGAAATGATCCCGTGTGCCCTTCAGCACGTACTGGCTTCGTTTGCCGGTATCATCACCCCGGCGGTCATCATGGCCGGCGTCTACGGCTTTAATAGCCAGCAGAGCACCGACATCATCCAGGTCGCGCTCATTCTTTCGGCAATCGACACGGCCCTTCAGGCCTTCGCTCCCTTCCGTCGCATCGGCGGCGGCCTGCCCATCGTCATGGGCGTTTCGTTCGCGTTCCTCCCGGCCCTCCAGGCCATGGGTGCCTCGGGTTTTAGCTTTGGTGCGCTGCTGGGCGGCGAGATCGTCGGCGGCGCCGTCGCGGTCCTCTTTGGTCTGGCTTACAGCAAGATTAAGTGGCTATTCCCGCCCGTCGTGACCGGTACGGTCATCTTCTCCATTGGCGTCTCTCTCTATCCCACGGCTGTCAAGTATATGGCCGGCGGTATGGGTACGCCGCTGTGGGGCACCCCGCAGGCCTGGTGCGTCGCTCTTATCACCTTCGCCGTGGTCTTTGCGCTCGCCAACTTTGGCAAGGGCACGCTCAAGCTGGGATCCGTGTTCTTTGGCATGATCGTTGGCATGATCGTTTCGATCCCCTTTGGCATGATCGACTTCTCCAGCGTCGCCACCGCTCAGGTCTTCGCCCTTCCCAAGCTCATGCCCTACGCGCTCGAGTTTGATCCCGAGGTCTGCATTACCCTCGCTGTCGTGTTCCCCATGGTCGCCATCCAGGTTATCGGTGACGTTTCCGCCGCCTGCCTGGGCTCCATCGACCGTATGCCCACCGAGCGCGAGCTCTCCGGCGCTATTGTGTCCCAGGGCCTCACCTCTATGGTCGGCGGCCTGCTGGGCGGTCTTCCCACCAGCGCCCTTGGCCAGAACGTGGGCATCATCTGCTCCAACAAGGTCGTCAACAAGTGGGTCTTTGTGATCATCGCGGCCGTCTTTGCCATCGCCGGTCTGTTCCCGCAGCTCTCTGCCGTGCTCTCCGCCATCCCGCAGCCTGTCATCGGCGGCGCGACCGTCGGCGTCTTTGGCACCATCACCATGAACGGTGTGCGCATGTTCACCCGCGAGGGCCTCACGCAGCGCACCACCACCATCGTCGGCACCTCGGTCGTCTTTGGCCTGGGTATTTGGATGGCCAGCGGCTGCCTCGCCGGCGAGGGCATGCCCACCTGGGTGTCCACCGTCATCGGCTCCAACGCCGTGACCCCCACCGCCATCATGGCCATTGTCCTTAACCTGATCCTTCCGCAGACGCCGGTCGTGGCTCAGCACATCGATGCCGCCAAGGATGCCGCTGTGGATCTGGTCCTGCCCGAGAGCAAGAAGTAACCAATTCGGTGCTATTCGCTGGCGGACGCATCGCCTCGTCCGCCGGCGCCATGCGGCGCCAAGCCGCACTTCAAAGGGTTTGTCCCTTTGGTGAAGCGTTGACGGGAGAGGGCCCGTTTCCGGTGTAGGCCGGCGCTTCGCACTTCCGCCATGTCAGAGGTGTCAAACCCCGCCCCTGATGTTGAAGGGAGCATTTATGCTTCTGGTCGCTAACGGTTCCGTCTTTACCCGCAACGCTCAGACTCCGTTTATTCCCAACGGTGCGGTTGCCATTGACGGAGATACGATCGTCGAAGTGGGCCCCGAGCGCGAGCTCAAGGCCAAGTACCCGGATGCCGAGTACGTCGACGCCCAGGGCAACCTCATCATGCCCGGACTTATCAACTGCCACACCCACATCTACTCGGGTCTGGCCCGCGGCCTTGCCATTAAGGGCTGCAACCCCACCAACTTCCTGGAGAATCTTGAGCAGCAGTGGTGGAAGATTGACGACAACCTGACGCTCGACGGCACCAAGGCCAGCGCCTATGCCACGATTCTGGATTCCATCCGCGACGGCGTCACCACGATCTTCGATCACCACGCGAGCTTCTGCGAGATTCCGGGCAGCCTCTTTACCATTAAGGACGCCGCTCAGGAGCTGGGCATGCGTTCGTGCCTGTGCTACGAGGTTTCCGACCGCCGTGGCCAGGAAAAGTGCGATCAGGCTATTGCCGAGAACGCCGAGTTTGCCCAGTGGGCCGCCAAGGAGCGTCGCGATAACGACAACCACATGATCGCCGCAATGTTTGGCGGTCACGCCACCTTTACGCTGTCGGATGAGACCATGGATAAGATGGCCGAGGCCAACAACGGTCTGACCGGCTTCCACATCCACGTGTGCGAGGGCATGAACGATGTGTGGGATTCCCGCCTCAACCGCGGCGGCATCAGCCCCGTCGAGCGCCTGCTGCAACACAACCTGCTCGGCCCCGACACCATGCTGGGCCACTGCATCCACGTGACGCCCGCCGAGATGGATATCGTCAAGGAGTCCGGCACCTGGCTGGTTAACAACCCCGAATCCAATATGGGCAATGCCGTGGGCTGCGCCCCCGTGCTCGAATTCTTCCGCCGCGGCATCCCCGTGTGCATGGGCACCGACGCCTACACCCACGATATGCTCGAGAGCCTCAAGGTCTTCCTGATCATTCAGCGCCACAATGCCGCCATGCCCAACGTGGGCTGGTGCGAGGCCATGACCATGCTGTTCGAGAACAACGCCAAGATGGCCAGCAAGTACTTCGATCGCAAGCTCGGTGTGCTCGAGGCCGGCGCCGCTGCCGACGTCATCGTTATGGACTACAAGCCCTTTACGCCGCTGAGCGAGGAGAACATCGACGGCCACATGCTCTTTGGCATGATGGGCAAAAACTGCCGTACCACCATCATCAACGGCCGCGTCCTGTACAAGGATCGCGAGTTCGTTGGCATTGACGAGGAAAAGATCAACGCGTGGACCATGGCTGAGTCCAAGAAGCTCTGGAGCACGCTCAACGATCGCACCTACTAATTCACAAGTAGATTCACGCGCGCCGGATGTTTCGCCGCATCTGACGCGCGTATAGGCGGCCTCCGCGGGGTCGCCGGCGCTGTGCTAGCGCTACACCGTATTTGCGCCCGCCGCGCGGTCTCGCCGGGCGTTACAGAGAGGAGCTCACTATGAGCGACATCATGAGGCCGATCCCGTTTTCGCAGCTGATGAACTGGATCATCGAGGAGCACAAGACCCAGGACGCCATCTTTGGCGTGCGTAAGATGGTCACGACCAACCAGGAGGGTGCGCTTCCCATTTTTGACGAGCGCATCGAGACTCCGTTTGGCCCGGCCGCCGGTCCCAATACGCAGCTGGCCCAGAACATCGTGGCCTCTTATGTGGCCGGTTCCCGCTTCTTTGAGCTCAAGACCGTCCAGGTTATGGACGGCGAGGAGCTCTCCAAGTGTGTGAACAAGCCCTGCATCGTGGCGCAGGACGAGTGCTACAACTGTGAGTGGTCGACCGAGCTCGAGGTTCCGCAGGCCTTTGCCGAGTACGTGAAGGCATGGTTCGCCTGCCACCTCATCGCTCGCGAGTACGGCCTGGGAAGCCCGGACGGTTTTGTCTTCAACATGTCCGTGGGTTATGACCTGGAGGGCATCAAGAGCCCCAAGGTCGACGCCTACATCGAGGGTATGAAGGACGCCAGCGGCTCCGACGTCTGGAACGAGTGCCGCACATGGGCGCTCGCCAACCTGGACAAGTTTGAGCATGTCGATGCCGCGTTTGTCGAATCCATCCCGGCACGCGTCTCCAACTCCATCACCGAGTCTACGCTGCATGGCTGCCCGCCGGCGGAGATCGAGCGCATCGCGACCTATCTGATCACCGAGAAGGGCCTCAACACCTACATCAAGTGCAACCCCACGCTGCTGGGCTATGAGTTTGCCCGCCAGCGCCTCAACGAGCTGGGCTTTGACTACATCGTCTTCGACGATACGCACTTCCGCGAGGACCTGCAGTGGGCCGACGCCGTGCCCATGTTCGAGCGCCTGATTGCCCTGTGCGCCGAGCGCGGCCTGGAGTTTGGCGTCAAGCTGACCAACACCTTCCCCGTCGACGTGACGAGGAACGAGCTGCCCTCCACCGAGATGTACATGTCGGGCCGTTCGCTGTTCTCGCTGACCATCGAGGCCGCCCGTCGCATTACCGAGCAGTTCGATGGCAAGCTGCGCATCAGCTACTCCGGCGGTGCCACGGTCTACAACATCCGTGCCCTGTACGATGCCGGCATTTGGCCCGTTACCCTGGCGACTGACGTGCTCAAGCCCGGTGGCTACGAGCGCTT
Source organism: Collinsella sp. (assembly GCA_047247485.1). Taxonomy (GTDB): domain Bacteria; phylum Actinomycetota; class Coriobacteriia; order Coriobacteriales; family Coriobacteriaceae; genus Collinsella. The sequence continues at coordinate 407,948 of JBKTTM010000006.1, forward strand.
TAGCCAGATGGCCGGCGAGTTTACCGACCTGGACGGCAAGCCGTTTGCGGGCGTCTCTCTCGAGGCCGTGACGGCGATCCAGACCGACTCGCTCACCAACCCGCTCTACAAGAAGCCGCTGCGCCCGCTGCCCGACCGCAAGGTCGCCGGCAAAAGCCCGCTTTCCGACTGCTTTACCACGCCGTGCCGCACGAGCTGCCCCATCCAGCAGGATATTCCCGCCTATCTGGCGGCTGTTGACGAGGGCCGCTACGAGGACGCGCTCAACATTATCATCGAGCGCAACGCCCTGCCGTTCATTACCGGCACCATCTGCCCGCATCCCTGCGGCCGTGCCTGCGAGCGTGCATTCTACGAGCCCGAGGGCGCCCAGATCCGCGCCAGCAAGCTCAAGGCCGCCCGCGAGGCCATGACCGCCGTGCTGCCCAAGTTGCGCGCCCAGGCCATCGCCAACGACGGCGACCGCAACGTTGCCGTTATCGGCGGCGGTCCGGCCGGTCTGGCGACAGCGTTCTTCCTGACGCGTGCCGGCGTGCCCGTCACCATCTTTGAGGCCCGCGATTCGCTCGGCGGCGTGGTCCGTCACGTCATCCCCGAGTTCCGCATTGCGAGCGACGATATCTCCCACGATGCCGAGCTCTGCCTGGCCTTTGGCGCCAAGGTGCAGCTCAATGCTCGCGTGGATTCCATTGACGAGCTCAAGGCCCAGGGCTTTACCGACGTGGTCGTGGCCACCGGTGCCTGGATGCCCGGCTCTGCGGGCCTGGGCGAGGGTGCCGAGCTCGACGTGCTGGAGTTCCTCGAGGCCGCCAAGAAGGGCGAGAAGCTCGAGCTGGGCGAGGACGTCGTGGTCATTGGCGCTGGCAACACCGCCATGGATGCCGCCCGCGTGGCCAAGCGCCTGGCCGGCGTGAAGAACGTGCGCCTGGTCTACCGCCGCACCAAGAAGCAGATGCCCGCCGACGAGGAAGAGCTCGATTTTGCTCTGGCAGACGGCGTTGAGTTCTGCGAGCTGCTGGCGCCCAAGGCGCTCAACGGCGCCGTGCTGACCTGCGATGTTATGGAGCTCGGTGAGCCGGATGCAAGCGGCCGTCGCAGCCCCGTCGCCACGGGCGAGACCGTCGAGCTTTCCGCCACCACGGTGATCTGCGCCGTGGGCGAGGGCATCGATGCCAGCCTGTACGATGCCGCGGGCGTCGAACACGACCGTCGCGGTCGCCTTGCCGCCACCTCCACCGGCGTCGAGGGCGTCTGGGCTGCAGGCGATTGCCGTCGCGGTCCGGCCACCGTGGTCGAGGCTATCGCCGACGCCGCCGAGGTTGCCCGTGCCATTGCCGGTGTGGACTTTAACAAGTACGCCGACTGCAACGAGCAGGCCGGTCGCGAGGACACCTGCTACGAGCGCAAGGGATCGCTGTGCCGCGACAAGCGCAACTGCACCAAGACCCGCTGCCTGGGCTGCGGCTCGGTGTGCGAGGTCTGCTGCGACGTGTGCCCCAACCGCGCCAACGTTGCCATTAAGGTGCCGGGGCTGGCCAAGCATCAGGTCGTCCACGTCGATGGCATGTGCAACGAGTGCGGCAACTGCGCCGTGTTCTGTCCCTACCAGGAGGGTCGTCCCTACAAGGACAAGCTCACCCTGTTCTGGAGCGAGCAGGATATGGAGAACTCCGAGAACGAGGGCTTCCTGGCTGTGGACGAGGACCACTTTAAGGTCCGCGTCGCCGGCACGGTCCGCACCGTCTCGGTCGATGCCGTCAACACCGGTCTTCCCGAGGCCGTCCGCCTGACCATCAGGGCTGTGCGCGACAACTATTCGTACCTTCTTAAGAAATAGGCGAGTCTCTTATGGCCAAATCCATTCAACATAACGTGGCCTACGTTGCCTGCGGAAGTGGTTGCGCCTCCGCAGGTGGCGACGCCCGCTGCAGCGAAGGCTGCATTGGCTGTGGCGCCTGCGTCACGGCCTGCCCCCACGGCGCCATTGCGCTGGTCGATGGCATCGCCCGCGTGGATCGCTCCAAGTGCACGGGCTGTGGCCTGTGCGGCATGGCGTGCCCGCAGCGCGTGATTGCCTTCGTTCCCGGCTACCAGAACATCCTGGTGCGCTGCAACAACACCGATAAGGGCGCCATTGCGCGCAAGATTTGCGACACGAGCTGCATCGGTTGCGGCATGTGCGCTAAAAAGTGCCCTGCCGGCGCTATCCGCATCGAGGACAACTGCGCCCATATCGACGGCGTGGACTGCCTGTCGTGCGGCATGTGCGCCGTCGTCTGCCCGCATGGCGCCATCCACGACCGCACCGGCATCGCCGCCGGCGTGTAGAAGGGAATCACCATGGCACAGGAATTCACTTTTACCGTTAACGGCGTCGAGCGTACGACGACTCAGAACAAGCCACTGCTGCGCTACCTGCGCGACGACCTGCACATTCACTCCGCCAAGGACGGCTGCTCCGAGGGTGCCTGCGGCACCTGCACCATCCACGTGGACGGCGCGGCCGTCAAGGCTTGCGTGCTGACCACCGCCCTTGCCGCCGGCCGCAACATCGTGACTGTCGAGGGCCTGCCCGAGGACGTGCGCGAGGCCTTTGTGTACGCCTTTGGCGCCGTGGGTGCCGTGCAGTGCGGTTTTTGCATCCCCGGTATGGTCATGGCGGGTGCAGCGCTCATCGCCGAGGACCCCGAGCCCACCGAGGAACAGATCAAGTACGCCATTCGCGGTAACGTCTGCCGCTGCACCGGCTACAAGAAGATCATCGAGGGCATTTCGCTGGCAGCTGCGGTGCTGCGCGGCGAAAAGCAGATCGACGAGGATCTGGAGCGCGGCGATGACTACGGCGTGGGCAAGCGCGCCTTCCGTATCGACGTGCGCAAGAAGGTGCTCGGCGAGGGCAAGTATCCCGACGACATCGACGAGCTCGATCAGCCGGGTCTGACCTACGCCAGCGCCGTGCGCTCCAAGTACCCGCGCGCCCGTGTGCTCTCCATCGATACCTCCAAGGCCGAGGCCCTGCCCGGCGTGGTGGGTATCCTGCGCGCCGAGGACGTGCCGGTCAACCAGGTCGGCCACCTTATCCAGGACTGGGACGTCATGATCGCGGCGGGCGATATCACCCGCTGCGTGGGTGACGCCATCGTGCTGGTGGTTGCCGAGGACGAGGCGACGCTCGAGAAGGCCAAGAAGCTCGTAAAGATTGATTACGAGCCGCTGGAGCCCGTGCGCAATATCGCCGAGGCCAAGGCCGCCGACGCCCCGCGCCTGCACGACAGCTTCTTTGCCTTTGGCAACACGGTGGAGCTCAAGGACAACGTGTGCCAGAGCCGTCACGTGACGCGCGGCGACGCCGCCAAGGCGCTGGCAGAGAGCGCGTTCACCGTGACGCAGCGCTTTACCACGCCCTTTACCGAGCATGCCTTCTTGGAGCCCGAGTGCGCCGTCGCCTTCCCGTACAAGAACGGCGTCAAGGTGCAGTCGACCGACCAGGGCGCCTACGATACGCGCAAAGAGTGCGCCCACATGTTTGGCTGGGATAGCGAACCCGAGCGCGTGGTTGTAGAGACCATGCTCGTGGGTGGCGGCTTTGGCGGCAAGGAGGACGTGTCCATTCAGCATCTGGCCGCGCTCGCTGCCTATAAGTTCCAGCGTCCTGTGAAGTGCAAGCTCACGCGTGCCGAGTCGCTTGCTTTCCATCCCAAGCGCCATGCCATGGACGGCACCTTTACGCTGGGTTGCGACGCCGAGGGCAACTTTACCGGCCTGGACTGCGAGATCAACTTTGATACCGGTGCCTACGCTTCGCTGTGCGGCCCGGTGCTCGAGCGCGCCTGCACGCATGCCGTCGGCCCCTACAAGTACCAGAACACTGACATTCGCGGTTTTGGCTACTACACCAACAACCCGCCCGCCGGCGCGTACCGCGGCTTTGGCGTTTGCCAGTCCGAGTTTGCGCTCGAGAGCCTGATCGACCTGCTGGCCGAGAAGGTCGGCCTGGATCCGTGGGAGATCCGCTACCGTAACGCCATCGAGCCGGGCGAGGTTTTGCCCAACGGCCAGATTGCCGACTGCTCCACGGCGCTTAAAGAGACGCTGCTCGAGGTCAAGGATGCCTACTATGCGCATCCCGGACACGCCGGTATCGCCTGCGCCATGAAGAACGCTGGCGTGGGCGTTGGCCTGCCCGATGCCGGCCGCTGCAAGATCCGCATCGAGAACGGCGTGGCTGTGGTCTATGCCGCCACGTCCGACATCGGCCAGGGCTGCAACACCGTCTTTTTGCAGGACGTTGCCGAGGCATGCGGCCTGCCGCTTCGCTGCATCGCCAACGGCGAGTGCTCCACCGAGAACGCTCCCGACTCCGGCACCACGTCTGGTTCGCGTCAGACGGTCGTGACCGGCGAGGCCGTGCGCGGTGCCGCCTTCCTGCTGCGCGATGCCATGCTTGATATCGAGGCCGGCAAGTCTGCGCCCGCCGCTCCCGTGAATGCGCATGGCGACGGCGTCAAGATCGAGTACGACGACGGTCGCGCCTATCAGCTGCACACGCAGGAGCTCGTCGCCGGCCAGGGTATGCATCCTCAGGATCCCGCGGCCGCCATCAAGGCGCTCGAGGGACGCGAGTTTGGCTACGTGTACCTGGAGCCGACCGACAAGCTGGGCGCCGACGTTCCCAACCCCAAGAGCCACATCTGCTACGGCTTTGCCACGCATGTGGTCATTCTGGATGATGACGGTCGCGTGAGCGAGGTCTATGCCGCGCACGATTCCGGCAAGGTGGTCAACCCCATCTCCATCCAGGGTCAGATCGAAGGCGGCGTGCTTATGGGTATGGGCTATGCGCTTACCGAGGACTGGCCGCTCAAGGACTGCGTACCCCAGGCAAGGTACGGTACGCTCGGGCTGTTCCGTGCGCCCGAGATTCCGAATATCCACGCCATCTACGTGGAGAAGGACGAGCTGTTGCCCGTGGCATACGGCGGCAAGGGCATCGGTGAGATCGCAACGATTCCCACGGCGCCCGCCGTACAGAACGCCTATCGCGCATTCGACGGCAAGCTGCGTCCGGATCTGCCCATGGTGGATACGCCGTACAGCCGCGTTCGCAACCGCGGGTAGGGTGGGGTGCGGACGACCATTGCTGATGGGCTGTTCGCGCTCAACATCAACTACATACGCTGCGCCTTTGGCCCCGGCTCCATCGCGAGCCGGGGCCTTTTGCTTGGAGCGGAGGCAGCATCCCGGAATTCGGGCAATCCGGTGGTCAGGGGTTGAGCGAGCGTCGCGCTAAGGATGCCAAGCGTAAAACCTTCAATGAAAAGAGCGTAAAAACTGCATTGAGAATGGCGTAATTTCGTATATCGCATGATCGCCCGAGCTTGCACACGGCCTTTTGCGGGCTCTTGCCATGAACGAGAGCCAGGCCGTCACGTACAAGACGCTCATAAAGGACGCCTCGTACGGTGAGGCGGGCCCCGACGAGAGGACCATCGCTGCGTACCTGGACCTCTTCAACAGGCTCAAGCTGACCGAGGACCTGTGCGGATGGGAGCCGCCCATGCGCTCGAAGGCCCGCGTTCGCGTGCGTCCCAAGCGCTACTTCTGCGACCCGTCACTTGCGGCGGCGTTGCTGGGGGCTACCCCTGAGCGGCTGCTTGGCGATATGCAAACGCTGGGGATGCTCTTTGAGAACCTCGTTCTGCGCGACGTGCGCGTGTTCCTTTCCGCCTACGGCGGTGTCGACAACAGTGTCCATTATTTCCGAGATGAGAAGGGCCTTGAGGTCGATCTGATCGTTGAGCACGACGGGCGCTGGGGAGCCATCGAGGTCAAGCTGAGTGATGCGAAAGCAGACGATGGAGCGAGAAATCTCAAGGCGCTGGAGAGGAAAGTGCTCTCCAATCCTGCCGCCCAGAATGCCGCGCCGGCGTTTTTGGCGGTCGTGGTTGGAAAGGGGAGCATTGCCTACACACGCGACGACGGCGTGGCGGTGATCCCCATGGCGGCACTTGGGGCGTAGTGGTTTTGCGGGAGTGCCGTGCTTCCTTTACCGAAAATCCATTTGGTAAACCCGGCGCCCGTGGGTAAAATAAGGTTGACGGCAGCCCAAGTAGTGAAGAGCTGGGCAGCGCCGTTGCTTGGATTAAGGGGTCATCGCCTTAGCGGCGTCGACCCCTCTTTAATATGAGAAAGCCATTGTCAATAGGCATGTTCGTTCGAGCCCGGTTTGAAACCGGGCTTTTTCGTTTCCCGTCGGGAGAGCCCGCGCACGCTGCATGGCTTAGTCGACGCTTGCCTGGCAAGCTAATATCCGCGGGCTCTTGCGGGTGCGCTTCCGGCGGTCAGCCCGGTATGTCCGCGCACCCCACCGCATTTCGATTCTCCGTCCGGCGCTATCGTACGAATCCAGTCTTTTGTCGGGCGCGGCCCGGGGGCTGCCCATCAAAAAGGTCGTGAACTCGCGCCGGCGATGCGTCGAGGCGCGGGCCCTCCCGGCGGGAGTCGGTTGTCGCCGGCCGCTAGAGGACGGTCCCCTCGGACCTGCACCCGATCTCCCAGACCCAGCAGGCGAGCTCGCGCGCCACGGCGGCGTTGGCCTTGCACGCGCTCTTGCCCGCCGCGGCCAGCGCCTCTCGGCGGCGGTGGAGCCTGGCGGTGCAGTCGTCCGCCCTCGAGCGTATCGCCGGGGGCACGTCGGTGCCGGGGGCCGGGGCCTTGGGCCTCGGGGAGCACGTGGAGTAGTGCCATGCGGACTCTATGAGCGCCGTGCGCGCGAGCGCGTTGCCGGCCTTGGTTATCCCGCCGCGCCGCTCGGACTCGCCGCTCGAGTGCTCCGACGGGGTCAGCCCGCACCAGCTCGCGAAGGCCGGCGCCGAGCGGAACCTGCTGAAGGACCCGGCCTCCGCCGCGAGCCTGAAGGCCGTCAGGGTGTCGACACCCTTGATGCAGGACAGCGCCTCCACCGTCGCCCGCCAGCGGTCGGTGCCCGCCAGCGCGACGACCCTCCTCTCGAGCTGCCGCCTGTCCGACTCCGCGCAGCGGGCGGCCGTGACGTAGTACTCCAGCGCGTCGCGCTGCGGCCCCTCGAGCCTGATCTCCGAGACCCACCTCCAGTGGGCCCTCGTCCAGGCCTTCTTCCTCGCCCCGTCGGCGTTGCGCTCGTCCCAGACGTGGCCCAGCCTGATCAGGAACATGTTGAGGCGCTGCCTCGAGCGGCGGAGCTCGCGGGTCGCGTCGTCGAGGGCGCGGTCGAGGTCCCGGGCGGCCTCGACCGCCATGTCGGGCAGCGGGACCTCGACGATGTTGTGGGTGGCGAGCATGCGGGCGATGAACTCGGCGTCGCGCCGGTCGTTCTTGCGCCGGGCGTCCGCCGCCGGCCTCTGCATCTTGGAGACGGCGGCCACGGCGCAGTCGAGGCCGAGCGCGCGCAGCTCGCGCGCCATGTGGAAGCCGGTGGGGCCGCTCTCGTAGCAGGCCCTGGGCTCCACGAACCCGAGGGCCCACTCCGCGATCTCGGCGGCGTCCGTCCCGAAGTCACGGTGCACCACCTCGCCGGTGAAGGGGTTGAACGCCGCGGCGGCGACCGATCGCGCGTGGACGTCCAGGCCGATGGAGGTAACATGGGGCATGGGAAGCCTCCTCCCCGCAGGTGCGGTAAGGGCTACCGCACGGGCCGATACTCAAAGCCCATTGTGGCATCCCGAGCCCGCGGAAAGAAGCTGCGCCGCGGGGGAGGCGGCCCCAATGGCTTTCTCATATCGTCTTTATGCTTCGTACGCTGCTTGAGTGCCTCGGTAAGTCCGATAAGCGCCGTGAGGAGCGAGACCAAAGCGGTCAGGAGCTTCACAAAATCAGTCAGATCGGTCATGGGCATCACCTCCCGTCGCATGGAGGGCGCTGCCCGGCACATGGAACTGCCGTCAACAACTGCAATTCTATCAAAGTACTGCTATAAATACGAATATATGTTCGATAATAACAGTGACGTGATTCTCTCAAAGTGTGGCTTTACGCAAGGATGCCGGAAAGCTGCACTGTGCGATTTCATGTCCGCACGGACACTTATCCTTACGGCAATGTAGCTGCCTGTGAAACAGGCGGCAGTTGACGGAGAAAGGCCCTCACCGTGCCAGACAAAAAGACGCCGTGTATCTCGGCTATCGATACGACGAACTTTGCGCGCCAGATCGTGCTGGACTTTGAGTTTGCGCCGGTGCCAAAGCAGCGCCAGCGCCGTGGACTGCGCAATGAGATCATCGAGGTCGGCGCCGTCAAGCTCGATTACCACGGCAACGTTATGGGCGAGTTCTCGCAGTTTGTGCAGACGGAATTTACCGAAGGCGTTGCGTTTCCCGTCCGCGAGCTCACAGGGATATCGGCTGTGGATACCGCGATGGCCGATCCGCTCTATGTGGTGATCAAAAGGCTCAGCGATTGGATTGGTCGCTACTCCGCCCAGGTGGTCTGTTGGAGCGGGGCGGATCGTCGACAGCTTTTGACCGAGTGCCAGGCAAATCATATCGATCTTTCCGCATTTCCTACGGACTGGGCCGACCTGCAGGCGTTTTACACCTCGATTATGGACGTGGGCAGCCACGGGTGTGTCTCTTTGAGTGACGCGGCAACGTGGTTTGGCATCGAGTTCGACGAGTCGACGGGCCACGCCCACAGCGCCCTTGCCGATGCGCGCGTGACCGCCAAGCTGCTCAAGCAGATGATGGACGGGGACTACCGCGTGAGCCCGTGCGCCCAGGAGGTCCGTCAACGGTGGGGGATGGGCGAGCGAGCCCGGATGCGCCTTTCCGACAAGTGCCTCGGGTCGAGCGACCTGCTGCTGAAGCTGAAGGCGGAGGGGAGATAGGCGGCGTTGGCCGTCTGCATGGCGCGTGGCCTGTCGCGTATCGCTACTCTTCCTGCCGCTTGGCAGGCAGGATGTAGACGTTCTCGGCGTCCACGGCGATCTGCGTGGGGCGGTTGTAGAGGGTGTCTACTTCCATTACGCTCTGCTTGAACGGTGCGACGTCAGGCGTCTTTGCCCGATGGAGCTTCTCGAGGAGTTTCTCGGATTGTCTGTCGTTGAACCTGCCGATGTCCTCTCCTGCACCCTCGAGTGCCTCGTCGATGAGCGTATGTTCGCCCACGGGGGTCTTTGCGATGGCGTGACCGAGCAATTTGCCCGCGGACGCGATGCCGCCCAGCAGTGCCGCATCGACGGTGTCGGCAGTTCCCGCCTCGAGGGCGTCGTAACACTCGGTGTAGAGCTCGCGATACGCAATCGAATCGGCCTCGATCTTCGCGGTGGCGTCCGCGAGCTTTGCGGGCTCGAAGTTCTGGGCGAGCATGGGTTCGAGGAACAGTGAGAACGCGTGGATGTAGGTGGCGAGCTGGCAGTCTTTGAGGTAGTCGAGCACCTTGTCGAGGCGTCTGCCCAAGCCGTCTCGCACCTCGATGAACCCTCTCTTTTTCAGATCCGCTTGCGCCTGCGAGCGGAAGAGTTCCATGTCCTGCGCGGACGACTGCTTGATGTCGAGCACCTTCATATGGGCGTTTGCCATGTAGGTGGCGTTGCCGTAGTTGAGGCCGTAACCGTTGAGGATGTCTGCGAGCGTCTTGAGGTTGCCACGCATGTTGGCCTTGTCGCGCTGACGCATGTACTCGAGCACCTCGTCGACGGACTCCTGGATGGAGTCGAGCTTTTGGTTTATCTGCGCGATTGCGGCTGCCATGAACAACGACGTCGGGTCGTAAGGCACTTGAGTGACGCTCGTGGCGATGTCGCCCTCGACTACGTGGAAGCGCGCCTGTCCAAAGCCCTTGACTGCGTCGCGGTAGCCCCCTGTGAGACCGCTGCCGTCCTTGAACGAGTTGAGTTTCGACGGATCGAGCGGGTTGCCAAATTTGTCAGTCGCCTGGAGCAGCGTGGGTACGCTCACCGTGTTAGTGACGGTGCGAAACATCGAGGGGAGCGAGGCGAACGCCACGCCGAGCTGGGGAATTCGCTCGAGCGGCAGCTTGATGGCGCCGGAGATGTCCGCCCGCTCCTGGGTGAGCGCGAGGTGGATTTTGGTCGATGCGAGCTGTTTTGCCACGAGTTCCTCTCGGCCGCCGTCCGTTGAGGGTTTGATCTCGTTGTCTGCCATAGCGTGCTCCTTGTTTGCGTTGATCGCCGTGGGCATTATCCCATTGCTAGGTGGCTTGCCAGAGCGGGGTAGAGACCGAGCGTCTGGCAAAACTCGTTAACTGATTGCATTTCAGCGGATTGGGTTGATTGCAAGAGAAGGACGGCTATCCATCTGCCCTTCCCAGTTGAGTTCGCTTTGAGCTACTGTTCGTGCCTATGCTGCTTGGGCTCAAGCCTTCTCGCTGCCGCGAAGCAGGCCGTGGCCGCCATGGCTAATGCGATGCTGGCCATCCAAGCGGAGTCGCCGGTTACGGCGAGCTTTGGTTCATCGGTTGTCGTGTGTCCCGACCTTTTTGTAGACGCCTCGTCGGCGTCCTTTTCAGGAGTGGCAGGATCACTTTTGTTGTCGCCGGGTGAATCTACATCGGTCTTGCCGCCCGCCTGCTCCCCTTGGGCCTTCCCCTCCACGGTGAAGGATGCATCGGTCGCCGTCCCGTCCTTCCAGACGGCCGTGACGGTGTGTCCGCCGGCGGCAAGCGTGTCCAGGTAGGCCGGCTTGAGCTCGATAATCGTGCTGCCCTTGGTTGCGGTGTAGTTCTCAGCGGAGGCCTCATTTCCGTCCACGAGGAGACGCGTGAACTCATCGAGAGGACCGCTGAAGCGGAAGGTCAGACCGTCCTCGTTGCCCTTTGCATATGCCTGCCCGTTGCCCTTGGTGGCGGCATACAGCGGGGCGGTCACGTCGAAGGTGACGTCCTCCGCGTCGTCGACATCAAAGGTCCGGACGCCGGTCTTGCCGTTACGCTCGGCGTAGGCGGAGCTGTAGACGAAGGTCTCATGACCCGCCTTGTCGAGGACCGCGAGGGCATGGATTTCAAACGAGCCCATCGAGAGCGACGTGGGGAACTCGATTTCGATATAGCCTCTTGCCGCATCGTAGCTGCAGCTCAACGTTTTACGGGCCTTTACGGAGTTCGGGTCCTCGACATAGCCGGGGTCGCCGAGAATCGGGGAGACAGACTTCACGCCGTCCGCGTCGCCTACATTGCAATAGATGCGGAGGAGCCCGCCGACAGGGACTCTCTTCGCGGAGATGGAAACGTTCGAGACCGTGGGCGGGTTCCGGTCGATCGCGCTGCCGGTCACCTCGAAGCACAGCTCGCTCGGGTCGGCAACCGAGAAAGTCGCGCCCGAGATGCCGTTGGCCCTGGCGTAGGAACTCTCGTACACATCGGTCTCGAACCCTAGGTCATCGGTGACCGAAAGGCCGATCAGCCTGTGCCTTCCGATCCTATTGCTGTCGAATGTGAGGTCGAACCCGTCGATAGACGAGCCTCCGTGATAATAGGCCGACGAAACGGAGCAGCCGTCGTCCTTATCCTCCCAGCCCCGCTGCAGTATGGGGGAAACGGAGCGAACGCCGTCCGGGTCCGCGACGGACCAAGAGATGTGGAAGTCGGCACCGGTCGCGACCTCCCTGCTCGAGAGCGACACGGAGGACACGGTCGGCGGGTTCTGGTCCACGGGCCCCTCGGTCACCTCATAGACGAGGGGGCTGGTGGCGAAGGTCGGAGAGTTGAGTCCCTTCTCCTCGGCATACGCCGCGTCGTAGACATCGGTAACCCATCCAAGGCTATCGGTCACGCCGAGGCCGATGATCCGGTACCTGCAGGGCCGGTCGCTCGGGGAGGTGGGGATATCGAAGCCCGCGGTCGTGTCGCCGGTCGACCGGAAGGCGAGGCGGGAGCTGTTGCCCTGGTCCCCGTCATCGCTATCGACGACGACCTCGACTATCGGCGTGACTGACCGCACCCCATCGGGGTCGTCCACATCGTAGCCGACATGCAGCGTGGAGCCGGCCGTGACTGTCGTCGCGGATAACGTCACGTTGGAGATGCTGGGCGGGTTCGGGTCCGACGCAGCGAGGGCGGTTGAGGGCAAAGCTAGCGCTACGGCGGCGGACAGCGGGACGAGCAGGCTAAGCGCGAAGCGCCTGGAGAATTTCAAGGAGGTCATTGACGATGCCGATCTTCCATAATTGTTGCAACGATACCAGTATATCTTTGGCCCACGCTAGCCTGATGTTCTTTCCGCGAACGGCTCGTTAGTTTAGAGACGGCGTATGGACGCCCGTCTCGTCCAAGTTTCTCGTAAGGGCGATTATGAGGGCATGAAGAGACTTTCTCGGAACAATCAATTGGGGATATCAAAGAAATGCTGGACGCCGCCCGATCGCTCAATGCCTTTGAGGCGAAATGCGGCGCATCGGCTACGTTGTTGAGATCATTTATCGAGCGATACGTCATTCCAGCCGAGGCCACCATCATGAGGCTTCTGTTCCTACGCCCCCGCAATCCCGCGGGCCGCACTCAACAGCTCATACTCCCTCTGGCTCCACTAGTACAGCTCGGCCGTGCGTACGGCGTCGCGACACAGGTCCAGAAACACCTCAGCTCCCTCGCAGAAGCACTCGCGGGCAAAGTCACCCGAGCCGCTTGCGACGCACGAGCCGTCGGCAAACAGCTTCCAGCTGGACGGCTCACGCGAGTCGTCTCCGAGCAGCTTGATCTGCAACACATGTGGATTGCCAACAGCACAGAGCTCTTCCTCGAGCTTCTGTACCGTAAAGCGCATCTGGTGGGAGAGGCTGCTCTTGACCATGGCCGAGGCGTAGCCATTTGGCTTATCCAGAAGATGCATTTGTTTTGGCTTGGCTGCCAGGTTGTGGAAGTTGCGCTCGCTGCGCACGGAGAAATTGTCCATACGGACTCCTTTCATCGATGTTGGCAGGGCCACCGTGCCTCTTGGCCGGTTGGCGTCGGGATCGTGGAGCCAACTCTCTACCCCGACTCTGGATAAAACGCGCCCGCTCCTTGCAGGCACGATGGAGTCTATCAACGTGTACGGACAGAAACCAACGCCATCCGCGAAATGACGCGCGGATGGCGTTGGTTTCCCAAGTGATTATTCGGCTTTCATTCGGAAAAGTGTCGAAATCAGCCGTGTAAAAGTACGGAAAAGTGTCGAAATAGGCACCTTAAAACTTCGGAAAAGTGTAGCTGGATGACAAAACAGCACTTAGAAGCTGGTGCTGGATGCGGGATCCTGCGGCCGCCTTCAGCTCTCGCTACTTATCGTCCCCGTCGTTGGGGTCGCCCTTGAGGGTGTTGATGTCCAGGTACTGGTTATCGTCCTCTTTTTGCTGGGTCTCCGACTCCGCTTGGGTGGGGCCGCGGAACAGCTGGAATCCCTCAAACGCAATGGCGCCGAGCAGGGCAATGACAATGGCGATAAAGGCGACCTTGACTGCCTGCGGAAATTCCGAGAAACGCAGCGCCTTTTCCTCGGCGTAATAATCGGCGAAGCGCTCTTCGCCCGTGCTTTTGGTATACGCCGGTGCGGACGCGGCCTCCGGGTCATATTCCGGTGCAGGCGTGGCAGCGTACGAATCATTGAGATAATCGCTCGATGCGGTGCCATAATCCTCGGTCTCGATGCGACTGGTGCCAGCATAGTCATCGGAATAATCGGAATATGCCGCACCGCCCTCATAGTCCGCGGCGCTCGTGTTGGCGGCAAAAAGCGGGTTAACTGGAACATCGAGCGCCGGCATGCCGGTAGAGGTCTCATCCAGATCGGCTGCAGCCCAGGAATCGTGGACAACCTGATGGGCAACGGGCTCATCGAGCCTTGTGACCGGAGGCTTGCGTGCCGCAGGAACAGGCAACTGCTGGGCGCTGTACATAACAGTGCTGTCGGCCGATTTGCCCTGCGTCGCTGCAGCGAGAAATGCCGCCGTCTCGGACGGGTCGCTTGCGGGGCGGGGAGCGGGTGTGGGCGCCGAAGTGGGTGCGGGCGTAGGCGCGGGCGTCGAAACAGGCGACTGCGCAGGAGTCGGCGCAGGTGTGGACTTAGACGCAAGTGCGGGATTGGGGCTTGACGGGCGAGCCCCGCCGCCCATGAGTTCGTCGGCGGTCCACGGGCGATCATCCATCACGTCGTCAAGGCTCAGTGAAAACAGGTCGTCTTCACCCTCATCGAACATGCGGTGCACATGTCCACCAATTGCCGGAATCAATCCGCGACCGGTGCATGATGCCTTGCTCAACGCCATTCTGTTCCATCCTTTCGAAATACTAATGACATCGATTATATGGAACTTCCCAAGCGGCTCGGTCTTGGATTCGTGCTTTCCAGAACTCGCGCCCAAAAGGGGAGGGCAATCCAGGCGAGTGCCTACTTGTCGCCGGCCGCCGCCTTGGCCTCATTGAGGTAGCTATAGAAGCTGTATTTGGAGATGCCAAAGAACTCGCAGGCGCGCTCGCTCGACTTGGAAATGAGGAAGGCGCCGCGACGGTCGAGGTAGCCAATGGCACGAATGCGCTCGTCTTTGGTCATGAGCGCCGCGGGCTTGCCCACAAACTGCTCGCACTCGTGCAGCAGGTCCTCGAGCAGGTCGCCGATGTTCTTGGTAATGGGCTCGGGCTCGGTATAGCCCGTGCCGCCGGTGCCGGTAAAGGCATCGAGCGAGCGCTCAAAAGCCTTCATGAGCGTAATGTCAAAGTTGATGCCCAAAATGCCGACGGGCTTGCCCTCGTCGTTGCGGATAAAGATCGTCGACGATTTGAGCAGCTTACCGTCGGTGGTTTTAGTGAGGTACGGCTCGCGGTCGTGTACATCGGTGGCGCCCTCGTGCATGGACTCAAACACGATATGGCTGGGGCCGTCACCCAGTTTGCGCCCGCTGACGTGGCCGTTTTCGATCACTACGATGGAGTGGTCTACGTCCTCGGTCTCCAGATCGTGGACGACGACTTCGCAGTTGGGGCCAAATTGGAGCGCCAGGCCGTGTGCGAGGCGCTTGTAAAACTCAATCTGTGCGGGGGTCATGGGTACCTTCCTAAAAATTAGTTTGGGCTCACTGTGCCATAAACCACACCTGTTCGCAAATAACGAAAGCGCCGCTGCGTTGTGTGACCGTTCGGCGGCGAAAAAGTACCGATTACGGCAACAAACAATTCGTTAGGTATGCCAATCAAAAAGTGTGATAGAACATTACTAACAAACTTTTTGTTTGGCATCCACATAAAAGTTCAGCCGTGTGAATGGGATCGGGCTGAAACGCGTATGCGGGGGCCGGCAAGAGAGAACTTAAGGAGTTCACCGTATGGCCGATAAGATCCAGTGGGCGAGCAACGCGATGCCCAAGAGCGATGACAAGCACTTGGGAATCATGAGTCTCGACCACGTGAAGAAGGCCCGCGCCTTCCACCAGTCGTTCCCCCAGTACACCGTCACTCCGCTTGCCCGCCTGGACGGCCAGGCCGCGCGTCTGGGCTTGTCCAACCTGTGCGTTAAGGACGAGAGCTATCGCTTTGGCCTCAACGCCTTTAAGGTCCTGGGCGGCTCGTTTGCCATGGCCAACTACATTGCCGACGAGACCGGCAAGGACGTTGCCGACTGCACCTTCGATTACCTGACCTCCGATCAGCTTGCCAAGGACTTTGGCCAGGCTACCTTCTTTACCGCCACCGACGGCAACCATGGCCGCGGCGTAGCATGGGCTGCCAACAAGCTGGGGCAGAAGGCCGTCGTGCACATGCCCAAGGGTTCCACCAAGCCCCGCTTCGATAACATCGCCGCCGAGGGCGCCACGGTGACCATCGAAGAGGTCAACTACGACGAGTGCGTGCGCATGGCCGCCGCCGAGGCCGACGCCTGCGAGCGCGGCGTCATCGTTCAGGACACCGCCTGGGAGGGCTACGAGAAGATCCCGTCCTGGATCATGGAGGGTTACGGCACCATGGCCTCCGAGGCTGCCGAGCAGCTGCGCGAGATGGCCATCAACCGCCCGACGCACGTGTTTGTCCAGGCTGGCGTGGGTTCGCTCGCCGGCGCCGTGGTGGGCTACTTCACCAACCTGTATCCCGATAACCCGCCCACCTTCGTCGTGGTTGAGTGCGCGCCTGCTGCCTGCCTGTACAAGGGCGCTGCCGCCGGCGATGGCGATCCGCGTATCGTGGACGGCGACATGCCTTCCATCATGGCCGGTCTGTGCTGCGGCGAGCCCAACATTCTGGGCTGGGATATCCTGCGCAACCACACCACCGCCTTCGTGTCCTGCCCCGACTGGGTCACCGCTCGCGGCATGCGCACCCTGGGCGCTCCCGAGAAGGGCGACCCGCGCGTCATTTCCGGCGAGTCCGGCGCTGTGACCACCGGCCTGGTCGAGACCCTCATGCTCGATCCCGAGTACGCCGAGCTCAAGGAGCTCATCGGCCTGGACAAGACGAGCTCCGTGCTCTGCTTCTCCACCGAGGGCGACACGGACCCCGACCAGTATCGCCGCATCGTCTGGGAAGGCGAATATCCCACTTGCTAATCGTTGGGGCGGAGTAAATAGGTATCGCTCCGCCACCTCACAGGTAGATTCCTTCGTTTGAAAGGTTATGAACAATGGCTAAAGAACTCGATTTCGACGCTATCAAGGTTGCTGCTGAGTCCCATCGTGCTGATATGACTCGCTTCCTTCGCGCCATGATCTCTCACCCCTCTGAGTCCTGCGAGGAGGGTGAGGTTGTCGCCTGCATCAAGGCCGAGATGGAGAGCCTTGGCTATGACGAGGTCAAGGTCGACGGTCTGGGCAACGTCATGGGCTTTATGGGCGAGGGCGACAAGATCATCGCCATCGACTCCCACATCGACACCGTCGGCATCGGCAACATCGAGAACTGGGATGCCGATCCCTACGAGGGCTACGAGACCGACGAGATTATCTACGGCCGCGGCGGCTCTGACCAGGAGGGCGGCATGGCTTCTGCTACCTACGCTGCCAAGATGATGAAGGACATGGGCCTCATCCCCGAGGGCTACAAGATCATGGTCGTCGGCACCGTCCAGGAAGAGGACTGCGATGGCATGTGCTGGCAGTACATCTACAACAAGGACGGCATTAAGCCCGAGTTCGTCATTTCCACCGAGCCCACCGACGGCGGCATCTATCGCGGTCACCGCGGCCGTATGGAGATCCGCGTCGACGTTCACGGCACCTCCTGCCACGGCTCCGCTCCCGACCGCGGCGACAACGCCATCTACAAGATGGCCGACATCATCGCCGACGTCCGCGCCCTCAACAACAACGGCTGCGACGAGTCGACCGACATCAAGGGTCTCGTCAAGATGCTCGACCCCAAGTACAACCCCGAGCACTACGAGGATGCCCGCTTCCTGGGCCGCGGCACCTGCACCGTCAGCCAGATCTTCTACACCAGCCCCAGCCGTTGCGCCGTCGCTGACTCCTGCGCCATCTCCATCGACCGTCGCATGACCGCCGGTGAGACCTGGGAGTCCTGCCTGGACGAGATCCGCAACCTGCCGGCCGCCAAGAAGTACGGCGACGACGTGAAGGTTTCCATGTACATGTACGACCGTCCGTCCTGGACCGGCGAGGTCTACGAGACCGAGGCTTACTTCCCCACGTGGATCAACAAGGAGACCGCTCCACACGTCAAGGCCCTCGTCGACGCCCACAAGGCCATGTTTGGTGACGAGCGCATCGGCTGCGAGCCCAGCATGGACAAGCGCACCGGTCGCCCGCTGTGCGACAAGTGGACCTTCTCCACGAACTGCGTTTCCATCCAGGGCCGCTACGGCATCCCCTGCGTGGGCTTTGGCCCGGGTGCCGAGTCTCAGGCTCACGCTCCCAACGAGGTCACCTACAAGGACGACCTGGTCACCGCTGCCGCCATGTACGTGGCTGCCCTGAACCTCTACGATCCGAGCCAGGCCGATGGCGATGCCACCGTGTTCCGCGCCGGTCTGACCAACAACAAGATCGATTAGTCCCATTCCTCGATTTTGTTGAGCCGGGGGCCGCTCGTGTCCCCGGCACCCCCTGTTGACTTGGGGCCCGCGGTCGTTATCTCCCATGCTTCCTCAACGGTGGCGGGTCCTCGTCATGGTGCTCTGCATGTTCTAGCCACACGCGCATGCCGGAGCACATCTACTCATTGCGATCGTTTCATCTTTAGAAAGGACATTTCCATGGACGCCAAGTTTACCGAGCTCGTCGAGCAGCTGAACGGCCTCGATTTTAAGGGCATGTACGGCAGCGACTTCCTGCACACCTGGGATAAGACCACCGATGAGCTCAAGGCGCTCTACATCGTCGCCGACGCTCTGCGCCAGCTGCGCGAGAACAACGTTTCGTCCAAGATCTTCGATTCGGGTCTGGCCGTCTCCCTGTTCCGTGACAACTCCACCCGTACGCGCTTCTCCTTCTCTAAGGCAGCCAACCTGCTCGGCCTTGAACTGCAGGACCTGGACGAGAAGAAGTCCCAGATCGCTCACGGCGAGACCGTCCGCGAGACCGCTACCATGATCTCCTTCATGGCCGACGTCATCGGCATCCGCGACGACATGTACATCGGCAAGGGCGACGCCTACATGGCCGAGGTCTCCGAGTCTGTCCAGCAGGCCTACGAGGACGGCGTTCTGGATCACCGTCCCACGCTCATCTCCCTGCAGTCCGACTCCGATCACCCCACGCAGTCCTCTGCCGACATGCTCTACCTCATCAACGAGTTTGGCGGCCTTGAGAACCTCAAGGGCAAGAAGGTTGCCGTCACCTGGGCCTATTCGCCTTCTTACGGCAAGCCGCTGTCCTGCCCGCAGTCGCTGATCAGCCTGCTGCCCCGTTTTGGCATGGACGTCACCCTGGCCCACCCCGAGGGCTACGACCTCATGCCCGAGGTCGTCGAGCGCGCCAAGGGCTATGCCGCCGAGTCCGGCACCACCTTTAAGCAGGTCAACACCATGGCCGAGGCCTTCGAGGGCGCCGACATCGTGATCCCCAAGAGCTGGGCTCCGTTTGCCGCCATGGAGAAGCGCACCAACCTGTACGCCGAGGGCGACGACGCCGGCATCGCTGCGCTCGAGAAGGAGCTGCTCGCCCAGAACGCCACCCATCAGGATTGGTGCTCCACGACCGAGCTCATGGAGAAGACTGCCAACGGCCAGGACACCATCTTTATGCACCCGCTGCCCGCCGACATCTCCGGTGTCTCCTGCGAGCACGGCGAGGTTAACGCCGACGTCTTCGACATGCACCGCGTGGGCATGTACAAGGAGGCCAGCTACAAGCCGTACGCCATCGCTGCCATGATGTTCCTGCAGAAGGTTGCCGATCCCGCCGCTACCCTCAAGGCCCTCGACGAGCGCAACACCGCCCGTTGGTTCCAGGCCTAAAGCTGGGCTGAGAAATGGCTAAGCGTATCGTTGTCGCCCTGGGCGGAAACGCCCTCGGCGCCAACCTTCCCGAGCAGATGGAGGCCGTCAAGACGACTTCCAAGGCTATCGTCGACCTGATCGAGGAGGGCAACGAGGTCGTCGTCGTGCATGGCAACGGCCCCCAGGTGGGCATGATCGCCAACGCGATGGCCGAGCTCACGCGCTCTAACCCTCAGAAGTACATTCCCTGCCCGCTGTCCGTTTGCGGCGCCATGAGCCAAGGCTACATTGGCTATGACCTGCAAAACGCCCTGCGCGAGGAAATGCTCGACCGCAATATCGACAAGGGTGTCGCCACCGTGCTCACCCAGGTCGAGGTTGCGGCGGACGACCCGGCCTTTGCCGACCCGGTCAAGCCGATCGGTCCGTGGATGAGCGAGGCCGAGGCCAAGGAGCTGGAGGCCGACCGCGGCTACCAGTTCATCCACGACGAGAAGCAGGGCTTCCGTCGCGTGGTTGCCTCGCCCAAGCCCGTGAACATCGTCGAGCTCGACACCATCAAGTCGCTCGTCGAGTCTAACCACGTGGTGATTTCCTGCGGCGGTGGCGGTATTCCCGTCACCAAGTCCCAAGGCAACCACCTTAAGGGCGCTGCCGCCGTCATCGATAAGGACTTTGCGGCCGAGAAGCTCGCCGAGCAGCTCGATGCCGATGCCCTGATTATCCTGACGGCCGTGGAGAAGGTTGCCATTGGCTTTGGCACCGACCACGAGCAGTGGCTCGACACGCTGAGCACGGCTGACGTAAAGCGTCTGTCCGAGGCCAACGAGTTCGGTCGCGGCTCCATGCTGCCCAAGGTCCAGGCCGCCTCGACGTTTGCCGAGAGCAAGCCGGGCCGCACGGCGCTCATCACGCTGCTCGAGAAGGCGCGTGACGGTCTTGCCGGCAAGACCGGTACCACGTTTACCGGCGACGCTGAGTAGGCATATCGCACTGATGTAGAGGAGGGTGTCCTGCGCAGCGGGATGCCCTCCTTTGTGCTATGGAGCGCCAAGGGGCGTTCGCTGGAAAAACGAGCGCATGCCTGTTCCGACGGAGTGTGAGCTTGGTATGGTGGGTATAGCAACTATGGTGTCCAAGGCAGCCAGGGGAGGTTTGCGGAGATGAAACTTGGTTGCGTCATCATGGCTTCGGGCGAGGGCAAGCGGTTTGGCTCCAACAAGATGCTTGCCGATATCTATGGCGAGCCGCTGATTGCCCGGACCATCGATTCGGTTCCCCGGGGCTTTGACGTCGTGGTTTCGACGCGTTGGCCCGAGGTCGCTCAGATTTGCGAGGAGAAGCATTGCCCGTGTGTGCTGCACGATGGCGAGCTGCGCAGCGAAAGCGTCCGTGCGGGCCTTTCGTGGGGAGTCGAACGCAACTGGAAAGGTTGCCTCTTTTTGCCGGGCGACCAGCCGCTCGTGAGTTCGGATTCTTTTGAGGCTATGGTTCGTGCATTTGACGAGCGTGGCCGCAAGCATCCGGTGCGTCTTGCGTGCAACGGTGAGCCTTCGAGCCCGGTGCTCTTTCCGGCGGAACTGTTCGATGCACTTATGTGTCTCGAGGGCAAGGACGGCGGCGGTTCGATCCTCAAGGGCCGTATCGACGTGGTGCTGGTCGAGGCGCGTGCCTACGAGCTGTGGGACGTCGATACCGCCAAGGGACAGCAACGCATAACGGAGCATATCGCTGCCTGCTCGTATTTTGATCGCGTGGCCAACTGTATTAATCAATAAGGAGCAACATGATCATCATCAAAAACGGCGCGCTCGTGACGCCACAGGGACTTCGCCGCGCCGATCTTGCTATGGAGGGCGATAAGATCGTGCGGATCGCCGCGGCGATTGAGCCGGCCGAGGGCGATACCGTCGAGGATGCCGCGGGCTGCTGGGTGTTTCCCGGCTTTATCGACGGCCACACGCACATGCAGTGCTGGACCGGCATGGATTGGACAGCCGATAGCTTTGAGACCGGCACGCGCGCGGCTGCCTGCGGCGGCACGACGACCATCGTGGACTACGCGACGGCCGATCGCGGCGTGACTATGCCCGATGCCTTGGGCGAGTGGCATCGCCGCGCCGACGGAACCTGCACGGCCAACTACGCCTTTCATATGGCACTCGCCGAGTGGAACGAGCGCAACCGCGCCGACCTTTCGGCCATGCGCGAGGCGGGCGTATCGTCGTTCAAGACCTACTTTGCCTACGATCATCTGCGCCTGGACGATGCTGAGACGCTCGAGGTGCTCGAGGAGCTCAAGTATATTGGCGGCATACTGTGCGTGCATTGCGAGAACGGCACGCTGGTGAATGAGCTGCAGAAGCGCGTGTTTGAGCAGGGTATCCACGGGCCCGAGGGCCATGCGCTCAGCCGTCCGGATGTGTGCGAGGCCGAGGCAGTGAGCCGTCTGCTATATCTGGCGCACCTGGCTGGCGACGCACCGGTCAACGTGGTGCACCTTTCGACCAAGCTGGGGCTCGAGGCCATCCGTGCCGCCAAGGCGCGCGGGCAGAAGAATATCTATGTCGAGACCTGCCCTCAGTATCTGATGCTCGACGATACGTGCTACTTGGAGCAGGGCGAGGACGGCTTTGCGGGCGCCAAGTATGTGATGAGCCCGCCGCTGCGCCATGCGGGTGACCGTGCGGCACTGCGCGAGGCGCTTGTGGCCGGCGAGATCGATACGATTGCGACCGACCACTGCAGCTTTAATCTGCATGGGCAAAAGGACCGCGGGCGCGACGACTTCCGCGCGATTCCCAACGGCGGGCCCGGCGTGGAGCATCGCCCCGTCGCGATTGCTACGAGCTTTGAGGGACAGCTGGGTCCCGAGGATCTGTGCCGCTTGATGAGCGAGAACCCGGCGCGCGTCTTTGGCATGTATCCGCGCAAGGGCTGTCTTGCCGAGGGTGCCGATGCCGACGTGTGCGTGTGGGATCCCAAGGCGCGCTGGACCATTCGCGCGGCGACGCAGCATCAGGCTGTGGACTACACGCCACTCGAGGGTTTTGAAGCGCACGGCCGCGCCAAGGCTGTGTTTGTGAACGGCGTGCTGGCTGCGCGCGACGGCGAGCCCACGGGAGCCCAGCCCGGCCGCTACGTCCCCCGCTAACAGGAGGGGGTGCCGGACCCCCCGCAGTTGCGGTGAAATACGGACTGTTTGCGGCCATTAGGTGGCCAAACAGTCCGTATTTCACCGCAACCGCGGAGACTGGGGCTGGCTACTTGAGGCTGGTGGCGACGATGGGGCGGCCGAGGGCGGCCTCAAAGCGGTCGGCCATCGTGGGGTCGCTGAGCGTATCGACTTGGTTGAGCATGATGCGGGCATTATTGAGGTTCAGCATCCGCAGCTCGGCATTGAGCACCATGGCGACGCGCTCTGGGGTGGCAGCGTCGGTGGGCTCGCAGCCGCAACGCTCGCAAAAGAGCTCGGGGCGGTGGACAACCTCGGCGACGGGCTTGTCCAGCCCCGAGGCGCCGACGACCCAGACAACGTCTGCCGTGGCGGCGGGAATTACCGGCTCCCAGGCGGCATGCGCCTTGAGCGGGAGTCGCTTGCTGCCATCTGCCTCGGCCAACACATAGTCAAAGCGCTGCGCCAGCTCGTTGAGCGGCTCGGCGGGGGCGGAGAGCTTGCCTGTCTCCGGGTCCAAAACACCTGCCTGGCAGATGCTTCCGCGGGCAAGTCCCGTGCATGCCTCGCAGGTGCAGCCGGGAACATGCAGGGTCCCCGGCTTCCAAGGCGCGGAGTCCAGGCGACGGCTCGACCCGTCCCATGGCACGCCGGCGACGGGAAACATGTGCGTGGTGGTACAGAGAAGTACCCTGCCGCCGGCGCGCATGAGCTCGAGACCCAGCGTTTTCAGCAATGTCGACTTGCCGCCACTGCCGATAATTGCGGTAATGCCCGGCTCGATCTTGAGCGCGGAGGCAAGGTTTCCGCTCGTCGTTTCCATCTGTTCACCGCCGTATAATACTGTGATAATAAATAATCATCAGAGTAGCGGTCGAACCGCTTTTGCTCTGTTCAAACCGTAGCACAGGGAGGTGCCCCGGGAATGCTCGTTTATGTTCGCGGTGCTGGCGATATCGCCACGGGCGTCGCCGCTCGCTTGGTGCGAGCCGGCGTGTCGGTCGTTATGGCCGATATCGCGGTTCCCACGTGCATCCGCCGCACAATCAGTTTTTGCGAGGCCATTCGCCTGGGCGAGGTCGAGGTCGAAGGCATTCGCGCTCGCTTGGCACAGACGCCGGCTGAGGCGCTTGCGATTACCGAGGCCGGAGACGTCGCCGTTGTGGTGGACCCCCAGGCCAAGATGCTCGGCGAGTTGAAACCCGCGGCTGTGGTCGACGCGATTTTGGCTAAGCGCAACTTGGGTACCACGCGCGACATGGCGCCTGCCGTCATCGCCGTGGGGCCGGGCTTTACCGCGCCGGTTGACTGCGATGCGGTGGTCGAGACCATGCGCGGGCATTTCCTGGGCCGTGTCATTACCCAGGGTTCGCCCCAGCCCAACACGGGCGTGCCAGGCATTATCGCCGGCTATGGTAAAGAGCGCGTTATCCACAGCCCCGCCGCCGGCGTGTTTCGGTCCGACCGCGCAATCGGCGACATCGTGAGCGCCGGAGACGTGATCGGCTACGCGGGCGATACGCCCATGTGCACGCAGATTGACGGCTGCTTGCGCGGTCTTTTGGCGAACGGTGTGCAGGTGACTGAGGGCTTTAAGTGCGCCGACGTCGACCCGCGCGGCGATGCCAGCTATATCAACTATATTTCGGACAAGGCGACGTCGGTCGGCGGCGGTGTACTCGAGGCGCTCGCCATGCTCACCGGTGTATTCCAGGGATAGGAAATTGCAATGGAAAAGCTCGATGTGGTGAATGCCGCGCTTGGCGCTCTGAAGGCTGGTAAGACGTGCGAGCTGGTGGTAGTTGCCGGCACGGCAGGATCATCGCCGCGTGGCGTGGGTGCCTGGATGGCCGTCTTTGCCGATGGCAGCCAGGCGGGCACCATCGGCGGCGGCAAGATTGAGCTTTTTGCGCTGGATGAGGCACGCGAGCTTCTGAGCGCGGGGCAGTCGCGTCTGGTCCGCTACACCATGGGCGGCGAGAACTCCGATACCGGCATGATCTGCGGCGGAGCCATCTGCCTGTGCTACCTGCATCTGGATGCGACCCAGGCACCGTTGTTCCAGGAAATTGCCGACGTCTTGGCCTATCGGCGCATCGGTGACTTCGTCATCGACTTTGAGCCGTTTATCGCAAATGCGCTCGAGGGCGATGTGGCCGAGTACCATGGCGAGGAATCGCGCCGTACCATTGCGGGCTGCCCCGGGCTTTCGCTGGTGGAGGAGGGGAGTAAGGTCACCTACACCAACGCGGCCTCCGAGATCCCTGCGGCGCACGTCGAGACCCTCTGCCCCGAGGGCCTTGCCTACATCTTTGGTTGCGGACACGTGGGCGCCGCGACGGCGCGCGTGCTCACGGCGGCGGGCTTTGCCGTCGTGGCTTGCGATGACCGCCCCGGCACGCTGACGCCCGAATGGGTGCCCGGTGTTTACGACCGTCGCCTGGTCGACTACAAGAACCTGGGCAAGCAGTGCCCCATCGGCCCGCGCGACCTGGTGGTCGTCGCCACGGCGGGTCACAAGTCCGATATCGACGTGGTGATTCAGGCCATGCGTGCCAAGCCTGCCTACCTGGGCTGTCTGGGTTCGCGCCGCAAGACGGCCTTTGTGCGCGCCCGCCTGGAGCAGGAAGGCTTTACGCAGGACCAGATCGACGAGCTGCACCTTCCGATCGGCGTTGCCATCGAGGCCGAGGACCCCGAGGAGATCGCCATCTCCATCGCCGCCGAGATGATCCACCTGCGCCGCACCAAACTCGTCCCCCGCAAGCGCTAATCGCATCCCCACCAATAAGTTGCGGTGAAATACGGATTGTTTAAGCCTGTTAGGCCGCCAAACAGTCCCTATTTCACCGCAACAGCTTTTTGGGACCCATTTGTGCGGGGGAGTTGTGGAGTTGTGCAGGCAGACGAGGTTTTTCTGGAAATACGCTCCCGATGCGCGTATAGTACCGATTGTTTTGTCGGCTCCTGCTGCGTCGAGTCCAAACCGCAAAATGCCATGAGCGGCGCGGATGCAGCCAGGAGGCACGAGGACAACCCATCGTGGCCACGCCCCGTGCTTAAAACCCCAAGAAGGAGTGAACAATGGCAGAAGAGAAGTATGTGCCGCGTCTGAAGACCAAGTACAACAACGAGGTCAAGCAGCAGCTTCAGGACAAGTTCCAGTACGAGAACGTCATGATGATCCCCAAGTTTGAGAAGATCGTCGTGAACATGGGTGTCGGCGAGGCCGCTACCGATTCCAAGGCCATCGACGGTGCCGTGCGCGACCTGCGCGCCATCACCGGTCAGCAGCCGATGATCACCCGTGCCCGCAAGTCCATCGCTACCTTCCGCCTGCGCGCTGGTATGCCGATCGGCTGCAAGGTTACCCTGCGTGACGACCGTATGTGGGAGTTCTTCGATCGTCTGACCTCCGTCGCGATCCCCCGTATCCGCGACTTCCGCGGCATCTCCGCCAAGAGCTTCGACGGCCGTGGTAACTTCTCCATGGGCGTCACCGAGCAGCTCATCTTCCCCGAGATCGACTTCGACTCCGTCGATCACCAGCGTGGTATGGACATCACTTTCGTGACCACCGCCAACACCGATGAGGAGGCCAAGGCCCTTCTGGACGCCTTCGGTTTCCCGTTCAAGAAATAGGTTCACCTGCCCTATAAGCGCCGTTCCCACAAGGGGGCGGCGCTTGGGGCGAACAATACTCTATGTGAGGAGGATATAAGTGGCTAAGACATCGATGATCGTCAAGTGCAATCGCAAGCAGAAGTTCTCTACTCGTGAGTACACGCGCTGCCAGCGCTGCGGCCGTCCGCACTCTGTGTACCGCAAGTTCGGCCTGTGCCGTGTCTGCTTCCGCGAGCTTGCACTCAAGGGCGAGCTTCCCGGCGTTAAGAAGGCCAGCTGGTAAGTCACTACCAGCGTTTCAAGCATCAGTTTGGAACAGGGAAAACGCGCTAAAAAGGCTTTGCCGTTAAGGGCGGCGAAGAACCAAGAGCACGTGTTCATCAAGAACGAAGGAGAATCTGTATGAACCTTACAGACCCGATCGCAGATATGCTTACGCGCATCCGTAACGCTAACTCTGTGAACAAGGCCACGGTCTCCATGCCGAGCAGCAAGAAGCTCGTCGAGATCGCTCGTGTTCTGCACGAGGAGGGCTACATCGAGGGCTACGATGTCGAGGACACCGTTCCCCAGAAGACTCTGCACATCACGCTTAAGTATGGTCCCAAGAAGGCTAAGGTCATCAACGGCATCCGCCGCATTTCCAAGCCGGGCCTGCGTAAGTACACCGGCGTTGCCGACATGCCCCGCGTCCGCGGTGGCCTTGGTACCGCCATTATTTCCACCAGCCATGGCGTCATGACCGACCGCGATGCTCGCAAGCACAACGTCGGCGGCGAGATCATCGCTTACGTCTGGTAATTCGCTCGGTAGGTAGAAGGAAAGGAGATCACCGTGTCTCGTATCGGTAATAAGCCTGTCCAGATTCCCGCCGGAGTCGAAGTGGCAGTCAACGGCAACAACGTTGTCGTCAAGGGCCCCAAGGGCCAGCTCGAGCTCGATGTCTTTGAGAAGCTCGCTATCAACGTCGAGGACAACGTCCTCACCGTTTCCCGTCCCGACGACGAGCGTGAGACCCGTGCCCGCCACGGCCTCACCCGTGCCCTCATCCACAACATGGTTGTTGGCGTTTCCGAGGGCTTCGAGAAGAAGCTCGAGCTCGCCGGCGTCGGTTACCGCGTGCAGCAGAAGGGCAAGAACCTCGAGTTCTCCCTGGGCTTCTCGCACCCCGTGATCGTCGAGGCTCCCGAGGGCATCACCTTCGAGGTTCCCGACAACACCCACGTGAACGTCAAGGGTATCAACAAGCAGCAGGTCGGTCAGATCGCCGCTGAGATCCGCGGCCATCGTCCTCCCGAGCCTTACAAGGGCAAGGGTATCCACTACGTTGGCGAGCACATCCGCCGCAAGCTGGGTAAGGCCGCCAAGTAGTCGTAACCGACTCACTCGCATAAGACCAGCACCCCGTCAGGTGCTGGCAAGATCAACCTTTTTAGGAGTTTACGTATGAACAAGCATAAGGCGAAGCTGGAAGGCCTCAAGCGTCGTCAGCGTCGTGTTCGCGGCAAGGTCTCGGGTACCTCCGAGCGTCCGCGTCTTCGCGTGACCCGTACTAACGCCAACATCTATGCCCAGATCATCGACGACAGCAAGGGCTCCAGCCTGACGCTCGTCTCTGCCTCGACCCTCGAGGCCGAGTTTAAGGGCACCCACACCTCGAACAAGGAGGCTGCGGAGAAGGTCGGTCAGCTCGTTGGCAAGCGCGCCATCGAGGCCGGCATCACCAAGGTCGCCTTCGATCGCGGTGGCCGTATCTACCATGGCCGCGTCAAGGCCCTCGCCGACGGTGCTCGTGCCGCCGGTCTCGAGTTCTAGGAGGTATGTAGCACATGGCTCGTAATCAGAAGCAGCAGCGCGAGGCCTCCGAGTTCGAGGAGCGCGTCGTTTACATCAACCGCGTGTCGAAGACCGTCAAGGGTGGTCGTCGCATGAGCCTCGTCGCTCTCGTCGTCGTTGGCGACGGCAAGGGCAACGTCGGCGTTGGCATGGGCAAGTCCGCTGAGGTGCCCATGGCCATCTCCAAGGCGTCTCTCGATGCCAAGAAGAACATGTTCCACGTGCCGGTGACCGATCAGGGCACCATCCCGCACGAGGTTCTCGGCCACTTTGGTGCCGGCCGCATCATCATCAAGCCCGCTGTCGAGGGTACCGGCGTTATCGCCGGCGGCGCTGTGCGTCCCCTCTTCGAGCTTGCTGGCATCAAGAACGTCCTGTCCAAGTCCCTCGGTACCGACAACGGCCTCAACATCATCAAGGCTGCCGTCGAGGGCCTCAAGGAGCTCTCCAGCCCTGAGGACGTCGCGGCTCGCCGTGGCCTGACGGTCTCCGAGATGTTCGTCGGTAAGGAGAACTAAGCATGGCTGACACCATCAAGATCAAGCAGGTCCGCAGCACCAACGGTTGCAAGCAGGACCAGGTCCGTACTGTCCGTGCCCTCGGTCTCCACAGGATCCGCGAGGTTCGCGAGATTGCTGACAACGAGTCCGTCCGCGGCATGATCTTCAAGGTCAAGCACCTTGTCGAGATTGTAGAGGAGTAGCAAATGCAGCTTCACGATCTTACTCCCGCGCCCGGTTCCACCAAGAACCGCAAGCGCGTCGGCCGTGGCAATTCTTCGGGTCACGGCACCACTTCTGGCCGCGGCCAGAAGGGCCAGGGTTCCCGCTCTGGCGGCACCAAGGGTGCCGGCTTCGAGGGTGGCCAGACTCCGCTGGCTATGCGCCTGCCCAAGCTTCCGGGCTTCCGTAACCCCCGTCGTATCGAGTACACCGCTGTTAACGTTGAGCGTCTCGAGCGCAAGTTCGAGGACGGCGCTGTGATCGACGGTGCCGCTCTTAAGGCCGCTCGCATCACCAAGAGCGAGTTCGAGCCCGTCAAGGTGCTCGGCAATGGTGAGCTCACCAAGAAGTTCACGGTCAAGGTCGACAAGGTCAGCGCTTCTGCGCAGGCCAAGATCGAGGCCGCCGGCGGAAAGGTCGAGCTGCCGTGCTAAATGGTCTTAAGAATGCTTTCCGCATCAAAGAATTGCGCGAAAAGATTCTTTTTACCATAGCTATGCTCGTCGTGTACCGCATTGGTGCGCACGTTCCTGTGCCCGGCATTCCCTTCCAGGGGATGCTGGGCCTTTTCTCGACCGATAACAATTCGGTCGCCGCAGGTGCTATGGCCCTCCTGAATCTTTTCTCTGGCGGCGCGTTGAGCTATGTGTCGGTGTTTTCGCTGGGCATCATGCCTTACATCACCAGCTCGATCATCCTCCAGATGCTCCAGGCCGTCGTGCCTTCCCTGCATGAGCTTGCCCGCGAGGGCGAGGTCGGTCAGACCAAGATTACGCAGTATTCGCGTTACCTCACCCTGGCTCTGGCAATCCTCAACTCCGTGGGTTACCTCTTCCTCTTTAAGAGCTTCGGCATCAGCTTCAATGGCGCCGGCGCTCCCGAGATCATCTTCGACCTCATGATCGTCGGTACGCTCACCGCGGGCGCCATTCTGATCATGTGGATTGGTGAGCTCATCACCCAGCGCGGTATCGGCAATGGCATGTCGCTGATCATCTTCGCGAACATCATGGCCGGTCTGCCGCAGGCTATCTTCTCCAGCACCGAGGGCAATGCCGGTGGCATCATCACCATGGTGATCATCTGCGCCATCATCCTGCTGGTTATCCCGCTGATTGTTTTCCTTGAGCGCGGCCAGCGCCGCATCCCGGTCTCCTACGCTAAGCGCGTCGTGGGCCGTCGCATGATGGGTGGCCAGACCACCTACCTGCCCATCAAGGTCAACACCGCGGGTGTCGTGCCGATCATCTTCGCTTCGGCGCTGCTGTACTTCCCGGCTCAGATTGCCGTGTTCTTCCCCGGCATCGGCTGGATTCAGGCAGTTGCCTCCGCGCTTTCGACCGGTTGGCTCAACTGGGTGCTTAACGTTGTCCTCATCGTGTTCTTCGCGTACTTCTACACCTCCATGGTGTTCAACCCCGATGACACGGCCGACAACCTTAAGAAGCAGGGCGGCTTTATTCCGGGCGTGCGTCCGGGTAGGGCTACCGCGGCCTACATCAAGAACGCGCTCAACAAGATCACGCTTCCCAGCGCTGTCTTTTTGGCGCTCATCGCCATCGTGCCTTCGATCATCTTCTCCTTCACGGGTAACCATCTGATCCAGGCATTTGGCGGCACGTCCATCCTCATCATGGTCGGCGTCGTGCTCGACACGGTCGATAAGCTCGAAGGCCAGATCAAGATGTATGATTACGATGGATTCTTTAAATAGGCTAGAGGAGGATTGCTCATGAACCTCGTATTGCTCGGAGCTCCGGGTGCCGGTAAGGGCACCGTCGCACAGGAGCTCGTCGCCGAGTTTGGCGTCGCTCACATTTCCACGGGCGATCTGCTGCGTGCTGCCGTCAAGGGTGGCACCGAGCTTGGTATTCAGGCTAAGAAGTACATGGACGCTGGCGAGCTCGTCCCCGACCAGCTCGTGATCGACCTTGTCAAGGAGCGCCTTGCCGCCGATGACGCCCAGCAGGGCTTCATCCTCGACGGCTTCCCGCGCAACACCGCCCAGGCTGTGACGCTCGATTCCGAGCTCTCCGCCATGGGTCGCGAGATCGACTGCGCCCTTCTGGTCGACGTGGCCCCCGAGGTCATCATCGATCGTCTGTCTTCGCGTCGCACCTGCCGCGCCTGCGGTTACACCGGCACGGCTGCCGATGCTACCTGCCCCAAGTGCGCAGGCGAGATGTATCAGCGCGACGACGACAAGCCCGAGACCATCAAGAACCGTCTCGACGTCTACGAGAAGTCCACGAGCCCGCTCGTCGACTACTATCGTGGCCAGGGTCTGCTCAAGTCGGTCAACGGTGACCAGGCTCGCGAGACCGTGTACGGGGATGTCAAAGAGGCTCTCGGTCTATGATCAAGATTAAGTCTGCAACGCAAATCGAGCAGATGAAGAAGGCAGGAGCGCTATCTAAGATGGCGCTCCGCCACGTTGGAGCCATGGTGCGCCCCGGCGTTTCGACCTTTGAGCTCGATCAGCTCGCGGAGCAGATTATCCGCATGCATGGCGGCATCCCGGCCTTTAAGGGTTACGGCGGGTTCCCGGGAACCATTTGCGCATCGATCAACGATGCCGTGGTCCACGGTATTCCCAACCCCGACATGATCCTGCGCGATGGCGATATCATTTCCATCGATACGGGAGCCGTTGTCGACGGATGGGTCGGCGATAACGCTTGGACGTTTTTCGTCGGCACCCCCACGCCCGAGGCCAAGGCCCTGTGCGAGGTTACGCGCGATTGCCTTAAGGCTGCCATCGAGCAGGCTGTCCCCGGTAACCATATCGGGGACGTCGGTTATGCCGTTCAGTCCCTCGCCGAGTCTCACGGTTACGGCGTGCTTCGCGATTATGTGGGCCATGGCATTGGCCGCGTGATGCACGAGGACCCCAACGTTCCTAACTATGGAAAGAAGGGGAGGGGCGTTCGCCTCCAGGCCGGCATGGTCATTGCCATCGAGCCGATGGTTACGATGGGTTCCAACCATGTGAGCACGGGCTCCGACGGTTGGATCGTCACGACCAACGACCACCTGCCCGCCGCGCACTACGAGAACACCGTCGCCATCACCGATGACGGCCCGGTGATTCTCACCACCGACGCGCAAGGCGCTTGGTGTTCGCTCCAAGGCGGAGAAATGTAACAAGTTCCACTTAGTTGTGGAGCCATTACGAAGTTATTACGATGCGTACATACGTGTTGTAGAATACTCAATCGCTGTCGTTTTCTAGAGAAAGATGATTGCTTGTGAAGAAGGAAGACGCAATTGAGCTCGAGGGTACGGTAAAAGAGCCGCTGCCCAACGCCATGTTTAAGGTCGAGCTCGAGAACGGTCATTCGGTTCTGTGCAACATTTCTGGCAAGATCCGAATGAATTACATCCGCATTCTCCCCGGTGACAGGGTTGTCGTGGAGCTTTCCCCGTACGACCTGACCCGCGGCCGCATCACCTATCGCTATAAATAGCGGCACGCATACACGCTCTTTTCCGACTGCAGGCTTAGCTCAACCTACGGTCGGTTTGCGTGTGAAGACCAGCCATAGTTTTAAACGCCTGCGGCTGGGCGAGTAGATAGTAGGGAAGTAGTTTGAGCGCTACCGAAAGGAAGAACGATGAAGGTACGTCCTTCGGTCAAGAAGATGTGCGATAAGTGCAAAATCATTAGGCGCCATGGCAAGGTCCTCGTCATTTGCGAGAACCCCCGTCATAAGCAGCGTCAGGGTTAAGAGAGGAGACTACGTTGGCCCGTATTAATGGTGTCGACCTCCCGCGTGAGAAGCGCGTTGAGATCGGTCTGACCTACATTTACGGCATCGGCCGCACCACTGCGACGAAGATCTGCGTCGAGTGCAACGTTAACGTGGATACGCGCGTTAAGGACCTCACCGAGGATGAGGTTAACGCCATCCGCGATTATATCGATAAGAACCAGATCATGGTTGAGGGCGACCTCCGCCGTGAGCGCAACCAGAACGTCAAGCGCCTTATGGACATCGGCTGCAACCGCGGCCTTCGTCACCGCAAGGGCCTCCCGGTCCGCGGCCAGCGCACCCACACTAACGCTCGTACCCGCAAGGGCCCGAAGCGTCAGATCGGTGCTAAGAAGAAGAAATAAGGAGCGCTAGATAGATGGCTACTGCTAAGAAGAACGTTCGCGCTGCCCGTCTGAAGCGCGCGGACCGTAAGAACATTTCCGTGGGCCAGGCTCACATTCGTTCTACGTTCAACAACACGATCGTTTCGATCACCGATCCCCAGGGCAACGTCATTTCCTGGAAGTCGGCTGGCCAGGTGGGCTTCAAGGGCTCCCGTAAGTCCACGCCGTTCGCTGCCCAGATGGCTGCCGAGGCTGCTGCCAAGCAGGCCATGGAGCACGGTATGAAGAAGGTTTCCGTCTTCGTCAAGGGCCCCGGCTCCGGTCGTGAGACCGCCATCCGCTCCCTCCAGGCTGCTGGCCTCGAGGTCTCGAGCATCCAGGACAAGACCCCCATTCCGCACAACGGCTGCCGCCCCAAGAAGCGTCGCCGCGTGTAACTGAAAGGATCGTATCAATATGGCAATCGACAGGACTCCTGTTCTTAAGCGCTGCCGTCAGCTCGGGATCGATCCCGCTGAGCTCGGTTACAGCAGCAAGAAGGAATCTATCCGTCAGCCCAAGCGCCGTCGCAAGGAATCTGAGTACGGCATGCAGCTGCGCGAGAAGCAGAAGGTCAAGTTCATCTATGGCGTTCTGGAGAAGCAGTTCCACGGCTACTTCAACAAGGCCCGCAAGATGAACGGCGTAACCGGTGAGAACCTCATGATCATCCTTGAGTCTCGCCTCGACAACGTCGTCTTCCGTCTTGGCTTCGCCCGCACCCGCAAAGAGGCTCGTCAGTCCGTCCGTCACGGTCACTTCACCGTGAACGGCAAGCGCGTGGACATCCCGTCCTACCGCGTCAAGGCCGGCGACGTCGTCGCTGTCGGCGAGAAGTTCCGTGACCTCCTCCCCATCAAGGAGGCCCTGATTTCCTCCGAGCGCTTTGAGGTCCCTGGCTGGCTCGAGGTCGATATCGAGAAGCTGTCTGGTAACGTGCTCGCTCTGCCGACGCGTGAGCAGATCAGCGGTGATATCAACGAGCAGCTCATCGTCGAGCTCTACTCTAAGTAGTCCATCCGGGCTGCTGAGGCTGGAGGTAATACATGTCAGAATTCATTAGGCCTCAGGTTCAGGTCGAAGAGATCAACGAGACGTCTGCTCGTGTCTCCGTCGAGCCGCTCGAGCGTGGTTACGGCGATACGCTGGGTAACTCCCTTCGTCGCGTTCTTCTGTCCTCGCTCGAGGGTGCCGCCGTCGAGGCTATTCAGATCGATGGTGCGCAGCACGAGTTCATGACCATCCCTAACATGGTCGAGGATGTCACCGACATCGTCCTGAATGTCAAGGGTCTTGTCTTCAGGGCTCTCGGCACGACCGACGAGGCGACCGCCACCATCTCGGTTGACGGCCCCTGCGAGGTCACCGGTGCGGACTTCTTTATTCCGTCCGAGTTTGAGCTGGTCAACCCCGAGCAGCACATCGCTACGCTCACCGAGGGTGGCCATCTCACCATGAGCATGCGCATCGGCTATGGCCGCGGCTATGTTTCTGGCGAGGCCAACAAGCGCGACAACGATCCCATCGGTGTGATCCACGTCGACTCGCTGTACTCGCCGGTTTCCCGTTGCGCCAAGCTCGTTGAGGCTTGCCGTGTCGGTCAGCACACCGACTACGACCGCCTTGTCCTCGAGATCGAGACCAACGGCTCCATCGCCCCGCGCGACGCCGTGGTCCAGGCTGCCAATATCATCAACCAGCATATGGCCGCCTTTATGAACCTTGCCGAGACCCCCGAGGTCGAGGAGGAGGCTTCGATCTTCGCTCCCGAGGTCACCAACGACAACGCCGAGCTGGACAAGCAGATCGAGGATCTGGACCTTTCCGTCCGTTCCTACAACTGCCTTAAGCGCGCCAGCATTCACTCGGTCCGTCAGCTCGTTGAGTTCTCGGAGAACGATCTGCTCAACATCCGTAACTTCGGTGTTAAGTCGATCGAGGAAGTGAAGGACAAGCTTGAGTCCATGGGCCTGAGCCTGAAGGCTTAATGCTTCGCATATTTGAGGAGAAACTAGACCATGCGTCACAACGTTAAGAAGGGCCTGAAGCTCGGCACCGATGCGAGCCACACCAAGGCCATGAAGAAGAGCCTTGCTAAGGCCCTCTTCGAGAACGACCGCATCAAGACCACCGAGATCCGCGCTAAGGCGCTGCGTTCGGTCGTCGACCCGATCATCACTTGGGCCAAGAAGGGCGACCTGCACTCTCGTCGTCTGGCTATCGCCAAGCTCGGCGATAAGCAGCTCGTTGCCGAGATCTTCGACAAGGCTGCCCAGGGCATGTGGCAGGACCGCAACGGCGGTTACACCCGCATCATGAAGCTCGGTAACCGTAAGGGCGACAACGCTCCCATCGTTATCATGGAGCTCGTCACCGAGCCTTGCACGCCTAAGGCCAAGAAGGCTGCTCCGGCCCCCAAGAAGGCCGCTGCTCCCAAGAAGGTCGAGGCTGTCGAGGAGGCTCCTGCTGAGGAGACCGCTGAGTAGACATTCCGTCTGCATAGGCTATATTCGAGGGGTACGTTCGCGTACCCCTCTTTTTTTGTCGCGATACCGTTACTTGTTTGTTGGGAGCGCCCATGACTGCGCCGTCTGATTTCAATTCGATTTCCGAGCTTGACGCCACGCTCGTATTTCGCGTGGCCTATGATGGCTCGTCGTATAGCGGATTTGCCGAGCAGCCGGGACAGACGACGGTTGCGGGTGAGCTGCGTCGAGCCATCGAGACGCTGCTTCGCCGTCCGATCGATCTGACGTGCGCAGGTCGTACCGATGCCGGCGTGCATGCCGTGGCTCAGTACATCAGCGTGCCCGTAACGGACGCTGAGCTCGCCCTTACGCGCCGTAGGTGGCTGCGGGCTATGGATGCCCTGCTGCCTAAAGATATCGCCATAAACGAGGTCTACAGGGCCCGTAAGGGCTTTTCTGCACGCTTTGACGCGCGTTCCCGTACGTATACGTACCGTATTGCCGATCGCGATGCGCGCCCCGTGCTGTCCCGTGGTGCCGTGTGGTGGCATCGCTATCCCTTGGACGTCGAGGCCATGTCTGCGGCCTGTCCCGCGCTTTTGGGTGAGCAGGACTTTAAGAGCTTTTGCAAGGTCGCCTCTGCCGTGGGCAAGCCTACGCACCGCTGCGTGATGCGGGCCGAGTTTGGCCATGAGGTGGCCTTTGGCGAGGATATCCTGACGTTTACCATTGAGGGCAACGCATTTTTGCATTCGATGGTCCGCACGATCGTGGGCACGCTTGTCGAGATTGGCATGCATCGCCGCGAACCCGAGTGGATGCGCGAGGTCATCGACGCTTGCGACCGTACCGCTGCGGGCCCCACGGCTCCTGCCTGCGGCCTTACGTTTATGGGCGTGGATTACGATCCCGCCGAGCTTGTCGTGCTCGACTAGGGGAGGGCTCGACGCGTCGTGCGTCGACACCTGTCATCTGTGGGCTGCACGTGTGCAACATCTGTTCTTGGCGTGCAATACAACCGATGTCTCATTGCTTTTATTGCCGGGGTGTACCATGAACCACGATTTAATTCATTGCTGTCGAGAGGACGGATAACTTGGTTCGACGTGGCTCGCATCCGCGACTTTCGGTGATCCTTGTGGTAGAAGGTTCGCCCAGCTATGCGATGCGTGCGCTCGAGAGTATCCAGAACCAAGACCTCTACGATTTGCAGATTGTCGTTGTCTGCCGCGATGCTGCGCCCGGTGTGCGCCATTCGCTTCAAGTTGCTGCCGACAGGGACATCCATATTGATTTGATTGACGTCGAGGACGCGAAGCGCGGTGCTTGTCTTCGTGCCGGTTTTGCTGCCTCGCGTGGCTCTCAAATCATCGCTATGAACGCCGATGAGTGGTTTGCTCCGCAGTCCCTTTCCAAGATGGTCGATATCGCGTGCGATACTACGGCAGACATAGTGCTCCCCACGGTGTCGCTCGACCGCTATGATGCACATCGAGAGCGCCATTCGCGCGTCTTGGATGCTGCTCATATTTCCATTGATAGCAAATCCTCGATGGTGACCGGGCTGCCCCAGTTGATTTTAGGCGGCCTTGTCGTTCAGACCTCTGGCGTGATGTACAGCCGCTCGCTGTTTGAGGCATGCCTTTTGTGCGACAAGGTGTTTCGCACAGTTGGGTTTATGGCATGCGCGCTTTCGCAGGCACGATGCGTGTCCGGCTGCGGCGATGCTTGTTTCCACTCGGCGGCACCTAAGCTTACAGATGCCTTTGATCCCACCATGTATGCCAAGGTATCCGATGACACCCGAGCGCTCGACGAGCTTGCTGACTCACTCTCGGAAGCAGATAGCGGTGGTCGGCTCAAGCTGGCAAGCCAAAAGTTCTACTTTGCCGGACTGGTCGCCTGCATCGAGAATTTGTGTCTGAGCCCGCATGGGGTGTCGTCAATCGAGCGTTCCGCCCGCATGCGTGATATGCTCGAGGCACCTCGAACCCGTCAAATGGTCGCCGCGCTCAAGGATAACCATCGGGGGCTCGGTCTGTTGTTTGGGCCGATTGCCAGCGCCAAGCCCGCGCGATGCGTGATGTGTACGCATCTGGCAGCTTTTCTTAACCGGACGGGCGCAAAAACCGCCTAAACGGCTCATTTCGAAACAAACTTGCATAGAATTGTTTCGAAATGCGTTCTTATACACAAAAGCCTTCAAATAGCGTTAAACTATTCAATCACTGATTGATTGTCTCCGCCATCTTTTGGAGAGAGGGTTTGTATGGCTAAAAAACGCAATGGGCGCCAGGATGCCATTAGAGATATTGTGCGCAATAAGGACGTCCGCACGCAGCGCGTGCTGGTCGATGAGCTCCGCGCTATGGGCTTTGATTGCACGCAGGCGACTGTCTCTCGCGATATTGCCGATATGGGGCTGCGTAAGCTCCCTGAGGGCATCTATGTTCTGGCAGAGGACCTGCACCTGCAGCGTATGGTTTCCGAGCTCGTAACGGGCGTTCTGCGCACCGATAATCTGGTTATGATCAAGGCTCAGCCTGGTACGGCTTCCGGTATCGCCGCCGCCGTTGATGCGGCAGAGTTGCCCGATGTGCTTGGCTCGCTTGCCGGCAACGATACGATTTTGGTTATTGCCCAGACGGCCGAGGACGGCGAGCGTCTCGAGGCGCTGATCAATAAGCTGAGCAATTCTCGCAAGTAGGCGTGCGGGTCGTGCGCTCGGCACTGTGCGCGCTGACATAGTGGCTTGTAAGGGGTATCGACGTTGGTCGGTACCCCCTTTTTTTGTCTGCCGGTATAAAGACCGCCCATCAGGTCGCATTAAACTAAAAAGGCCCCCGAGCAGTTTAATAAGCTGCTCGGGGGCCTTGTTGCTTATGGCCGGATGATTTCTAGCCGACCGTATCGTCAGGCGTGGGCGAGGGGTCGGGAGTGGGCGTAGGCGTAGGCGTGCCGCCATCGCCGCCGGTCGAACCACCAGTGGAGCCACCCGTCGAGCCACCGGTCGTACCGGTGCCGCCGGTGGTGTCGCCGCCCGTGGTCTCGGTGGTCGTGGTCGTCGTTGTCGTCGTTGTGGTGGTTTCCTCTTCGTCCTCGTTCTCGTCCTTGTCGTCGTTCTCCGTCTTCTTGGTGTTGTTGGTGCCGTAGAACTTCCAGACGCTGTTGTTCTTGTAGGTGGGCGCCGTTCCGGTCGCAAACTCCTCGCGCTCGGTACCGGTCAGAACGGTGTTCATAAACCGCTTAAAGACAGGCAGGTTGGTGCTGTCGCCCAGCAGGTCTGTGCCGTATTTTTGGATAGGGATCTCGCCCGCGGAATAGCCGGTCCACAGGGCGCACGCCAGCTGCGGGGTATAGCCGCAGAACCACAGGTTGGTGGTGTTGTCGGTGGTGCCCGTCTTGCCGGCATAGGGCTGGTTGACGCTCAGGGCACCGGCAGCACCCGTACCGCCGCCCTGCATGACGCCGGACAGAACATCGGTGACCGCGGCGGCCTCGCCCTCGGTAAGCACCTGTGAGGGATTGTCGGTGTGCTGGTACAGCACCGAACCGGTACGAGAGTCAATCTCGGTGATGGCGATCGGCTGGCGATAGTAGCCGCCGTTGGCAAACGTCGCGTAGGCGGCGGCCATCTCGAGCGGCGAGATCGAGCCGGTGCCGAGCGTCATGACGGGAACGTCCTCGATGTTGTCCTTGGCGGGATCGATGCCGAGCTTTTTGACGAGCGAGATGA
This sequence comes from Collinsella sp., assembly GCA_047247485.1. Taxonomy (GTDB): domain Bacteria; phylum Actinomycetota; class Coriobacteriia; order Coriobacteriales; family Coriobacteriaceae; genus Collinsella. The sequence goes on from JBKTTM010000006.1 coordinate 446,995, forward strand.
TCTTGCTGTTGCCGACGGCTTCCGCCACCTGGATGTAGCCGGTGTTGGAGGAGTATGCCGTCGCCTGCTTAAGCGTGATGTTGCCATAGCTATGTTTGGCGTAGTTTTGGACCTCGGTCGTGGTGCCCTTGGCCTTGAGCGGCGAGTTGCAGTTGAGGGTGACGTTGGGGTTCATGCCGTTTTGGATGGCAGTTGCCAGTGTAAAGGCCTTGAAGGTGGAGCCGACGGGACGCTTGGCCGTGGCATGGTTTACGTGGTTCTCGTCGGCGTTGTAGTCGTAGCCGCCCACCATGCACTTGATGTAGCCGGTCTTGGGGTCGACGACGACCATGCCCATGTCCAGGCCGTCGAGTGAGAGCGTGTCGAGCTGCTCGCGGACGGCATTCTCTGCCACCTGCTGCATCGTGGGGTCGATGGTGGTCTTGACGGTCAGGCCGCCCTTAAAGAGCACGTCGGTCGAGAACTCCTGCTCCAGCAGCTGCTTAACATAGGCGACAAAGTAGGGCTGCGAGTATACGTCGACGCCGCTGCCCGAAATCTCGGTCACGTTGAGGGTGATGGGCTCGGCCTGTGCGGCATCGTGCTCCTCCTGGGTGATGTGGCCCAGGCGCAGCATGTTGTCGAGGACCTTGTTGCGGCGAGACAGTGCCAGGTCGGGATTGACCGTGGGGTCGTACTGCGAAGGCGAGTTGGGAAGGCCGATGAGCAGCGCGGCTTCGCTCAGGGTGAGGTCGGCGGCGCTCTTGGACAGGTAGGTCTCGGCTGCGGCCTCGATGCCGTAGGCGCCGTGGCCGTAATAGATGGTGTTGAGGTACATCATGAGGATCTCGTCTTTGGAGTACATGTCCTCCATCTTGATGGCGATGTAGGCCTCGCGCACCTTACGCTCGATGGTCGAGTCGAACTGCTCCTCCTGCAGGATGGTGTTGCGCACCAGCTGCTGGGTGATAGTCGAGGCGCCTTCGTGCCCGCCGCCGAGGGTTGCCACCGCAGCACGCGCGATACCCCACAGGTCGATACCGCCGTGCTCGTAGAAGCGCTCGTCCTCGACGTCAACGGTGCCCTGCAGCACGTAGGGGGAGACCTCGTCCTTGGTGATGGACTTGCGGTTTTGCGTGTAGAAGCTCGCGATCTTGTTGCCGTTGCAGTCGACGATCTCGGTGGGCTCGCTCACCAGATACGCGTTGGCGTCGGTGTAGTCGGGCAGATCGGACAGCCAGCGGTTGACGTTGCCGACCATGCCGATGCCAAACGCCACGCCCGCGATAAGCAAAAAGCCCAAAAACGAGAGCAGGATTATGGGCAGGGCATGCGTCTTTGAACGGCTGCGTCCCTGTCGTTGGCGAGGACCCATATATTGACCTCCAGGTATGTCGTGCCGGACGGCGGATGTGCCGTCGGGGCAGGATGGACATAAGTTATTACACGATAAACCAAACGGGGCGCGCGAGGCCTCGTGTATGCTGGAAGACGGCATTTTTCAGAGTGAATGCATACCTTGGTAAGGAGTTTGCCGATGGCGATTCGGACGATGGGGCCGAGCGGACAACACAAGACTGGATTGGATGCTGCCGGTGCGGCGCTGCCCGAGCTGCTGGCGCCGGCGGGCGGGCTCGACCAGATGCTTGCGGCCATCGCCGCGGGCGCCGATGCCATCTATGCGGGGTTGGGCGGCTTTAACGCCCGTGTGAGCGCTCATGGCTTTACGGATGACGAGTTCGCGCGCGGTTGCGCCGTGGCGCATGCCCATGGCGTGCGCGTGTACGTGACGCTCAACGTGTTCGTGTTTGACGATGAGCTGTCCGACGCGGTGGCGTTGGGAGCTCATGCACTGGAGCTGGGCGCCGATGCTCTGATTGTCGCCGATGCCGGGCTGGCCTGCGCGCTGCGCACGGCGATTCCCGGGGTCGAGATTCACCTGTCCACGCAGGCGGGCGTTCATAGCGAGGGTGCCGTGCGGCTTGCCGCCGATGAGCTGGGGGTCGAGCGTGTGACGACGGCGCGCGAGCTGACGGTCGACGAGATTGCGGCGTTATGTGCCACGGGCGTGCCCATCGAGGTATTCTGCCACGGTGCGATTTGCATCGGCTATTCGGGGGCGTGCGAGTTCTCGGCCCTGCGGCGTGGGCGCTCGGCGATGCGCGGCGACTGCATGCAGCCGTGCCGTCTGGCGTACGACCTGGTGGACGAGGCGGGGCAGAGCGTTGTCGCCGTCGAAGGGGATCGCCTGCTGTGCCCGCGCGACTATCTGGGTATTGCGCATCTGCCCGAGCTTGTAGATGCCGGCGTGGCGTCGCTCAAGATCGAGGGGCGCATGAAGAACCCCGATTACGTATTCAATGTGGTGCGGGTGTGGCGCCGGGCGCTCGATATGCTGCGCGACGACGCGTGGGACCCCGGTGCCGTGGAAGAGCTTGAACGCGAGCTGGGAAGGTCGTTTAACCGTGGGTTTACCGATGCGTACCTGCGAGGGCGTTCGGGTGCCGAGCTGATGAGCTTTGAGCGCGCAATTAACCAGGGCGTGCGCGTGGGACGCTTGGTTGCTGTGGGCCACGAAGAGGTGACCGTTGAGTTCGACGCCGCCGTGGCGGCGGGTGATACGCTCGAGATTCGGTTCTATCCGGGTGTCGACGCGCGTCCCGATGTGCCCAAGCGCTGGCCGCAGGTGCCCTGCCCGGTGGATGCCGCAGCGGGGGAGCGCGTCGTCGTGCATTGCAAGCGTAAGGTGGGCACGGGCTGCGAGGTATACCTGATTCGCAGCGCCGGCGTGTTGGATCAGACGGCGGCGGTGTTGGAGCGCATGCGGGCCGAGGCGGATGCGATTGCGCCCGTTGCGCGTGCCGTTGAGGTGCTGCCCTTTGAGGGCGTTGCGGTGGATGGCGGTGCGTCGACGGAGTTGGTGGAGTGCGCGGTTCCCACTCGCATGGTTTTTGCTTGGCAGCTGATGGATGCCGACCCGCGCGGAGAACTCGATTTGTCCGACGCCGTTGTGGTGCTTGACGAGGTGTGCCGCACGGGTGACGCCGACCGGACCCGCTCACTGATGCAGCGTGCCGGGCGCGTCGTCTGCCGCAACCTGGGACAGGTGGTGATCGCTCGCGAGCTGGGCGTGACGTTTGACGTGGCGGCGCCGGTGTTCTGCGCGAATCGGGCCACGCTTGCCTGGCTGCGCGAACTCGGTGCGGGGCGGGTGTACTTGCCGGCCGAGTTGCTCGGCAATGATGCGGAGCGTATTGCCGAACTGGCTGCTGAACCCGGCGTCTTGGGTCCGGTCGACGCCGACCGTCCCGAGCTTATGGTGTGCGAGCACTGCCTGCTGACCGCCGAGGGCGTCTGCGCCACCGATGCGACGGGACAGGTCCGTTGCCGCGACTGCTTGCGTCGTCGGCAGGTACGCTATCTGGTCGAGCGTGACGGTACACGTCTGCCAGTTGCCATTGACGCATGCGGCAGGACGAGGATTTTCCTGTCGTAGGTGCCGCGTCGCGTCAGTTTGTTATCATATGAGAGTTTATGGACTTCCAGCACCGCCGTTTTCGGCGAGGGTGCTATAGCAAAAGGAGGATACCCAATGCTGTCTGTTGACGAGCAAATGCGTATCATCACCTCGGGCGCCGCGCAGATCGTTCCCGAGGCCGACCTTCGCAAGAAGCTTGAGAAGGGCGAGCCCCTCAACATCAAGCTCGGCGTCGACCCCACCAGCCCCGACCTGCACCTGGGCCACGCCGTGCCGCTGCGCAAGATGCGTCAGTTCCAGGACCTGGGCCACAACGTCACCCTCATCATCGGCAACGGTACCGCGTTGATTGGCGACCCTTCGGGCAAGAATTCCACCCGCCCGCAGCTTTCGCAGGAGCAGATCGAGGCCAATGCCGAGACCTACGTGAGCCAGGCCATGAAGATCCTGGATCCCGAGAAGACCACCATCGTGCACAACGGTGACTGGATCCTTTCGATGGATCTGTCCGGTCTGCTGCAGGTGTGCTCCAAGTTCACCGTCGCCCGCATCCTCGAGCGCGACGACTTTACCAAGCGCTACCAGTCTCAGACGCCGATCGCCCTGCATGAGTTCCTATATCCCGTGATGCAGGCTTTCGACTCTGTGCAGATCAAGGCCGACGTGGAGATGGGCGGCACCGACCAGCTCTTCAACCTGCTCGCTGGTCGCGAGCTCATGGAGAAGATGGGTATGGAGCCGCAGATCGCGCTTACCATGCCGCTGCTCGAGGGCACCGATGGCGTGCGCAAGATGTCCAAGTCCTACGGCAACTACATCGGCCTGACCGATGCTCCCAAGGATATGTTCGGCAAGACCATGTCCATTCCCGACGAGATGATCGGCAAGTACTATCGTCTGGCCAGCTCGCTCACCCCGGCCGAGGTCGACAAGATCGACGCTGCTCTGGCCGATGGTTCCGCCGATCCCTATGAGCTCAAGCGCGCACTGGGCCGCGACCTGTGCGACACCTACCACGGCGCTGGCGCCGGCGACGAGGCTCAGGCCGAGTTCGACCGCGTGTTCAAGGAGGGCCAGCTTGCCGACTTCCCCGAGAAGCACGTTGAGCTGACCGTCAACGACGAGGGCCAGATTTACCTCGCCGGTCTGCTCAAGGACCTGGGTCTTTCTGCCAGCGCCGGCCAGGCCCGTCGCGATATCGACGGCGGCGGCGTCAAGATCAACGGCAAGGCCGTGGCTCCCAAGAGCTACAACATCGATCCCAGCGCCCTCAAGCTGGGCGACACCCTTTCCGTAGGCAAGCGCAAGGGCTTCAAGTTGGTTTAGTTACGCGGTTTTACCAAACCGCGTAACGACTCGACGCTGCGCGGGCCGCATTTGGACAATCTGACGTTCAACTTCAAGGGCGCGACCAGAAGGTCAGCGCCCTTTCGTTTCACGTCACCTTGTCTCAAATGCGGCCCGCTCGCTGTCGTTGCCAAAACATCGGCGCTTCCGTTGTTGGCACTTTGGGACGTTCCTTTTGTGCCGGCACTTTGGGACACTCCTTGTCATTGGTGCAAAGCAACCTCTCCTCATTGCGCCAAGCGACGTGTGCCGTTAAGCGGAGAGGCGTATTGTTGACCCATCGTTTGGGCATACAATGGCTATTGGTTTGCTGCGGTGAAGGCCTGTCCGCTCCGCAGCTTTTTTCTACGGTTAAAGGAGTATGTATGTCCGTTGAGGTCATGAGGTCTGTGATCGATGCTGCCGAGGGGCGCGTGCCCGTCGACACGCTGTTTACCAATGCACAGATTGTCGACGTGTATGGCCAGCGCGTGGCGCCCGGTAGCGTTGCCGTCAAGGACGGTGTGATCGTCGGCGTGCTCTACGATGGTCGCGACGATGCCGCTGGCACCTATGAGACAACTGAGGTCATCGACTGCCAGGGTCGCTATCTCGCTCCCGGTTTTATTGACGGGCATCTGCATATCGAGTCTTCGAACATCCGTCCCGCCGAGTATGCTCGCATGGCCGCGACGCGCGGTACTACCACCGCCATTGCCGACAGCCACGAGATTGCCAATGTTGCCGGTCTCGACGGCTTGCGCTTTATGATCGAGGATGGTCGCCGCGCGCCCATCTCCATCAAGTACATGATGCCTTCGTGCGTGCCCGCGCTGCCCGACGAGCAGGCCGGTGCCGTTATTTCGGCTGCCGATATGCAGGCGTTTTTTGCCGAGCATCCAGGCGATGTCTTTGGTCTGGGCGAAATGATGAACCTGCCGGGCGTCTTTATGGCCGACCCCGAGACCTGTGCTCGCATCGATGCTGCCAACCAGACGCCGTCCAAGCAGGTTGACGGCCACGCGCCGCTCGTTGCCGGTAAGGACCTCAATGCCTATGCCGCAGCGGGCATTATCGCCGACCACGAGTCGACGATTCCCGAGGAGGCACTCGACAAGCTATCTCGCGGCATGTATGTGATGCTGCGTGAAGGTACGTGCAGCCATGACCTGGCCAATCTATCGCCGATGCTGCTGGAGAATCCCGCGCGCGCCCGCCGCTGCTGCTTTGCGACCGACGACCGCGCTCCCTCCGATGCGCTTTCGACCGGCATGATCGACAACGCCTGCCGCGTGGCCATCGAGGCCGGCGTCGACCCGGTGGTCGCTATCTCCATGGCGTCCCTTTCCACGGCTGAGGCATTTGGCCTGGACCACGGCTGCCGCGACCCGCACGAGCTCCGCGGCGCAATCGCCCCGGGCAAACGCGCCGATCTGCTGCTGCTCGATGACCTGACGTTTGCCACGGCTCCGCATCGTGTTTATGCCGCCGGTGCCCTGGTGGCGCAGGATGGCACCTTTGTGGGCGAGATTGCACCCGAGATGGCCGAGGTTGCAGCCCTTGCCGATGAGCTGCGCGCCTCCGTTAAGCTGCCGAAGCTTTCGCTCGACGTATTCGACTATGCCTTTAAGCCGGGCGAGGCCGTGATTGACGTGGTACCGGGTAAGGCCATCACGGGCGTGGCTCGCCCCGAGAGTGCCGAGGGTCTGCGCCGCATTATGCTGATCGAGCGTCACGGCCGCGGCGTGTCGCTGCAGGCCGAGGGCGCCGATGGCGACGGCCCCGCTGGCCTGGGCCTGGTCGGCAAGCATATCGGTCGCGGCTGGGTGCGCGGTTTCACCATCACCGGTGGTGCCATTGCCTCCACGATCGGCCACGACTCGCACAACGTGTGCGTGGTGGGCGACAATGCGGCGGATATGATGGCTGCCGTCGAGGCCGTGGGCCAGGGCGGCCACGTGCTGGTGCGCAACGGCGAGGTCGTGGCGCGCATTCCGCTGGCGCTCGGTGGCCTTATGAGCGAGGGCACGGCCGAGGACGTTGCCGCGCAGCACGACGGCTTTATGGTCAAGGCGCGCGCCATGGGTATTGAGCCGCCGCTCGACCCCATCATGGGCATTATCTTCCTGCCCCTGCCGGTCATCCCGACGCTCCGCATCCGCCCCGAGGGCATGTTCGACGTTACAACCTTCACCTATGCCGACTAGTCATCGGGGACGTTCTTAAACGACTAGTCGTCGGGGACACTCTTTGGCGGGCTGCCTGACGCCGCGACCGTAGGACCTCTGGCATGTGTGAGCTATTTGCCAGGTCCTTGAAACGTTTGCGCCCGCGGAGTCTTATTTGAGCTCCCTTTGGGTACGTTGGAATCGGATACACGTTCGATTCCAACAAGCCCGAAGGGAGCTTTTCTATGTTTAAACTGATTGCATCCGATATGGACGGCACACTGCTTGACGAAAACGGCCAGGTGCCTCCCGAGACCTACGAATTGATTCTGGCGCTACACGAGCATGGCGTGCATTTCGCCGCATCGTCAGGTCGTCGCTACGATCGCCTGTGTGAGTTCTTTGCGCCCGTTCGCGACAAGATGGACTTTGTTGCCGCTAACGGCGCCCAAGTCTACGCCGACGGTAAGATGGTAGACCGTGAGGTGTATTCGCACCTGGCGATTCGAAGGCTCGCCCAAGCCGTCAGGACGTTTCCCAATCTGCATCTTGCGCTCTTTGACCGAACCAAGTCCTTCTTGCTCGATGACGAGTGCAAGTTCGTGCGTGAGGTCGATAAGGACCTTCCCAATGCCGAGCGCATTTGGGAGCTGCCCGATCCCAGCGTAAATATCATCAAGGCGAGTATCTTTTGCGATGACTGTGCCGTTATGGACAGTGCCTACGTACTGCAGCGCGAGCTTGGCCAGCTTTTTACCTTTGCGCCTTCTGGAAACGCATGGATCGATGCCATGCAGCCTGGTGTGTCGAAGGCCTCGGGAATCGAGCAGCTCATGGAGCACTATGGCGTCGAACGCGACGAGGTCATGGCGTTTGGCGACTCGATGAACGACTACGAGATCATTCGCTTTGTCGGCACGGGCTGCGCGATGGAAAATGCGCGCCCCGCGCTCAAGGCGGTGGCCGATCGCGTCGTAGGCTGCAACCGCGACCACGCCGTTCAGCATGAGCTCCGTCGCGTGCTGGAGAGTCTCTCCTAATCCGGCAGATGGGGACGTTCCTTTTCTGCCGACAGTGGGGGACAGTCCTTGCAGCTTTTTGTGAAGAGTGTCCCCAGTGACTAGTCGTTTAAGAATGTCCCCAATGATTGATCAATGACTAGGCGAGGGCGGCCATGATGGTGCGGGCGACGCCGTCGTGGTCGTTGTCGTATTCGGTGATGGCGTCGGCGGCCTCGCGATCTTCGGGCTCGGCGTTGATCATGGCCATGCCGTGGCCCGCTGCCTGTAGCATGGGGATGTCGTTGATGTTGTCGCCGAACGCCCAGGCGTCGGCGAGACGCTCGCCCAGGTGCTCGCATAACCACGTGAGGGCCGTCCCCTTGGTGGCGCCCTCACCCATGACCTCGATATTCATGGCGTACGAACGCGTGACCTCAATGCCTCCGAGCGTGTCGAGCTCTGCTGCGATGGCGTCGCGATCGGCCGGGTCGTGCCAGTACATGGCGATGCGTTCGAGCGTCTCGACCTCGTCGATCTTGCTGTCGATATCCATGTCGATCGGTGTTCGTGTGCGCTTGAGCGAAGCCGCGATGTGGGGGTCGCCGCCACAGAACTCATCCAGACGCCCGTATAACGAGCGGGGGAGGAAGCACTGCCCATCCGCGAAGATATCGAAGGTCACATCGTGGCCGGCGGCAATGCGATGGATGCGGTGGGCAATACCACGGTCGAGCGGACGGCTCAAGATGCACGTGGCGCGCGAGGCGTCGGTGGGCGTATCCTCGTCGAGCTGCCAGACGCTGGCGCCGTTGGCGCAGACCGCGTAGTGTACGGCGGGGTGGGCGAGGATGGGCTCAAAGATGCCTGACAGCGGGCGCCCCGTGCAGGGCACAAACTCAATCCCACGTCGAGCGAGTTCGTCGAGCATTGCCCAGGTGGCGTCGCTCATCTGCTTATCACTCGTCAGCAGCGTTCCGTCCATATCGGAAAACACAATCATTTGATGCAGCCCTTTCTACTGGCATAAAAAGCGTGGCCGAAGGCGGCGATGCCCTGGCCACGCTCGAGTTCTATAACGGTCCGCGTCCTAGCGGTCGGCGAGTGGCTTGTACTCCAGCGGCTCGATCACCGGGCGGTAGGCGGGGCGGATGATGCGGTGCGCACAGAAGAGCTCTTCCATGCGGTGCGCCGACCAGCCGGCCATGCGGGCGACGGCGAATAGCGGCGTAAAGAGCGTCTCGGGCACGCCGAGCATCTTGTAGATAAAGCCCGTGTACAGGTCGATGTTGGCGCAGATGGGCTTGGTCATGCCGTGGTCGCGCATGACCTGGGGTGCCAGGCGCTCGATACGCTCGATGAGTGCGAACTCTTCGCCCAAGTCCTTCTTGGCTGCCAGTGAGCGCGCGTAACGGCGGCAGACCTCGGCGCGCGGGTCGCTGAGCGTATAGACGGCGTGGCCCATGCCGTAGATGAGGCCCGTGCCGTCGAAGGCCTGCTTGTCGAGGATCTTGCCCAGGTAGGCCGCGACCTCGTCCTCGTCCTCCCAGTTGGAGACATGCGCGCGGATGTCCTCGTGCATAGACACGACCTTGGCATTGGCGCCGCCGTGGCGCGGGCCCTTGAGCGAGCCGATAGCCGCGGCGTAGGCGGAATACGGGTCGGTGGCCGAAGACGACAGCACGCGGCAAGCGAAGGTGGAGTTGTTGCCGCCGCCGTGCTCGGCATGCAGCATGAGCATAACGTCGAGCAGCATCGCCTCATCGCGGGTGAACGCCATGCCGCCGCGCAGGACCTGTAGGATGGTCTCGGCGGTGGAGAGGCCGGGCGTGGGGTGCGGCACGTGAACCTCGGAGCCGCGAAGCTTGGCGACCGAGGCCATGTGTGCGAAGGCGGCGATGCGCGGGAGACGTGCGAGCATGGAAATGGCGACGTCGATTTCGTGCTCGGGCGTGATCACGTCTGGTTCGGCATCGAAGGCGTAGAGCAGCAGCACGGCGCGCTGGAGCACGTTCATGATGCTCGACGACACCGTGGTCATAGGGAACTCTTTGACGTACTCGTCGCTCAGATGTCTAAAGGCGCCCAGGCGCTCGCAAAAGCCGTCGAGCTCTTCCTTGTTGGGCAGCGAACCCGTGATAAGCAGATAGGCGACTTCCTCGTAGCCGTAGCGATTCTCGGCCTGGGCATTGTTGACCAGGTCTTCGATGCTGTAGCCGCGAAGCGTGAGCTTGCCCTGATCGGGCACGACCTTTCCGTCGACCTTGTTGTAGCCGTGCACATCCGAGATGCGAGTGAGGCCCGCGACCACGCCCGAGCCGTCGGCATTGCGCAGGCCGCGCTTGACATTGTGCTCAACAAACAGGCCCTCGTCATAAGGGTCGGTCGGCAGGCCGTGGTAGAGGCTTTCGCTCTCAGGCGAAATCTGGCGGCTTGCTTCGTAATCCAGAACCAGGCGGCTCAAGTGGTCGTCGAAGCGGTAATAGATTTTCTTGGCGTCGTAGGCCATGCGCGCTCCTCTCCGGGCCGCATCGGGGTGACTTGCATGGGCATGCGCGCGTCAGGCTATCCCCAGCGGCTTGCTCGCTACAGGCGGTACATAAAGTTGAAGACGTCCTCGCGCTGGATGGACACGTTGACGCCCGAAAGCTCGCCGGCCTCGGCCAGCGCCTTCTGCAGCTCGGCGAAGTCGAGCTTGGACTCGGCGGTATCGGCCAGCATGGTCATGGTGAAGATGTCCTCGATAATGGACTGCGTGATGTCGCGGATGTCGACGTTGGCCTCGCCTAGGACACGGGTGACGCCGGCGACGATGCCGGGGCGGTTCTTGCCAAGGACGGTGATGACGATACGGGAGGACGAGATCTCGGCCATGGGAAACCCTTTCGCGTGATTGCGGCGCGCGCGGGGCGCTCCGCTACGGTACAGTGTTCATCATTGTACCTGTCTGGCGCAAAAAAGGCGCGCTCGCTGCGGCGTTACATGCCTGCAACATGAGCGTAAGGGGGAAGGCCGTACGGGGAAGAGCCGTCTGGCGCGTGTCCGGCTCGTGTTGGGTTGATTTCCGATCTCAGCCGAACACATTGAGCGGACAGGCCGTTCCCGCAGTCAGCCGAACGCCTCCGACGGCTGATTCCGAACTGGAAGCGGAGGGCATCCCCGCCCTTCGGTAGGGGATACCGCTCCGCGGCGCATGCCGCGGGCGGCGCCCCTATCGGACCACCGTGACCTCAGTTGGGATGGGCCCAGCACTGCCGCGTACTCGGTGAGCTAGAGCCAACTGTTCGTCTTCACGTCGCGTATGGCGATATTTCGGTCGTCCGGCTCGGTGATGCCGTAGCCGAACGCCTGGAGCGTCTCGATGGACTCCTGGATCCTCTGTTGGAACATGGGACCCGGATCGACCCTCGGCCCGAGGTGCCCGCGCCAAAGGCACGGCGTGGCGCGCAGCATGTTATGGATTTTGGAGATGGGCTTGATGTCGGCGTAGACGTTGAGCGTCGCCATGGCGTCCTTGTGGCCGAGGATCGATTGGAGCGCCTTGATATCGCCGCCTTGGCGGATCCACTGCGTTGCGAACGTGTGGCGAAGGCCGTGGAACGTGATCAGCTCGTCGTTGGTGCCCATGAGGCCGTTGGTCTCCGAGAACGTCTTGAACGCCCTGCGGATATAGCTTGTCGTCGCGAAGGTCGCGCCCGGCTCCGACAGGATGTAGCAGTCCCCGATCTCGACCGCCCCGGTAAGGCCGCGCAAGCGCAGCTTTCCGCAGTCGATCTCGTGGGTCTCCTTCAGGAAGGGGAGTAGGCCGACCGGGTCGATGGGGATACCCCTGGCGTCATGGGTCTTGGTGTCCTTGATGAACGAACCCATTCCCTTCGCGTACGCCACCGAGTGTCTGATCGAGATCAGGCCCGTCTCGAAATCCACATCGCACCACCGAAGGCCGCAGACCTCGCCGATTCGCATCCCCGTGTGCAGGGCGAGTACGACCGCCCTCTAATCCTCGGCGGACCAATCGAGTCCGAACTCCTTTCGGGCATCCTCTTCGCTCATGACTTCGAGAAGGTCTCCAGGTTGGCAACGAAGGGCGAGGCATAGCTGCTCGAGCGTGTTGAAACGAATGCCGCGAATATGCCCTTTTTTAATACGGGACAGGTTCACGGGCGTGGTTCCAATCCTTTCGGCAAGTTCGTTCGAGGAAATCTTTCGCTCGGCCATGATCTTGTCGAGGCGAACAATTACGGGCATGACGTTTCCTTACGCAATCTCGTCGGAGTCGAGGTACAGCTCCCGAGCGTATAGGAAGAGCTGGGAAAGCATGAACAGGACGATGCCGAGAACCAGAGAGGTCCAGTCGAATGATGAAGCGATCTCCTGGGCGCCGACGGCCCCCTCGCCGCCAAGCATCGAAACGGAGGTTTCGAGTGAGCCGGCGTAGAGGCTGGTGGCAGCTTGAACAATGAAGAGAATGCCGAGCACCTTCAAGCACGTCGCAGACCCTTTCTTGAAGGGGTCTGCGCTCTTGATCGTCCACACGAGAACGGCGCTGAGGATGGTCGTGGCGATACCGATGACGGCAGGGGCCAATGTCGAGATCGCAAGGGCTGGATACGCGGGGGAGTCTGCAATCACAGGGTTGTCGAGCACTTCGATTGCTGGCTTTAAGGAGAACGCCACTTGTGCGATGGCGGTGACGCAAAGGGCCGCAGAGGCTATCGCACATGCGATGCGGAAGGAATGAAGCCGGGGAGTGCGATTGTCGGAACTCATAATAACCTCCGAAGAATTTAAAAAACTCAGGTTACTTTTTAACAGCTTATGTTAAATTGACTTTGCCGGCAAGTAATCACAGCATGCTGCAACCGTAACCCCGCGCATCGGGCTGAATCGTGTTGAAACGAGCTGGTGATACGTATGTTCAAAATCTCGAAGGTGATCTTTAGGTCGCTCCTCTCCTCTAGGTCGCTCCGTGTTGCCGTTGCTGCGTTGATGGTTCTTTGTGCTTTGCCAGTCTTCAGGAGTGCGGCTGGCATCGACGGACGGGTTGAATACCTCGAGTCGGGAATAACCCGCGTTGAGCAGGAATTGTCAGCATCCTATGCGGACGCGCTTGTGAATGCGGGAGAGGAGGGCGTCTATACCTCTTCATCAAGCATGCCTGCACTTCTGTACCCTCTTGACACGGGGCGACTTATCTTGGCGCCGCTCTCTCCTCTGCTTCCGTTTCTGCAGATATCGGACGGAGGGTACTCCTTTTATGACGGATCGAAGGAATACTTGCTATGGGTCGCAACGGCCGTTGCCGTCTCGTTCCTTGCCGCGCGCCTTAACAAACGTGGAAAGCTCATCATCCAGGCACCGATGGGTGAGCCGGGTAGGCTTGTTGCATCGAGCGTATGGGCGAGTGCTTTTGCAATGCTTGCCGTCTTCGCCATCAATCTTCCAGGGATAATCGCCGCGCTCGTGAAGAATGGCCCGGGCTCGCCGTTCTATCCGATAGGCTACATTCAATTTGCGACTCCGGTTATCAAACCGGCTTGGCTGGTGTTCGCGCAGACGACCATCTTGCAATTCTTGATGGCGGCGTTCATTTCGCTCGTCGTTCACCTTGCCGTGAAGATTGCCAATAGCCCTGCGCTTGGAATCGTGTTCGTATGTGCCCTGATGGGGGTGACGATGGTTCCCGGGTATTACGGAAGATCCATGGCTTTACGTGAATTCGCCCTGTTAAATCCCCTTACGTATGCAAACACCGAGTTGACCGTAGGCGCCTATAGCCCGTACCCAACAACACAGTTAGTGAATCTGCCCGGACTTTGCTTCGAGCGTGGGGCAATTACCCTCGTATGCGCCATCGCGATCGAGGTGCTGGCAATCTTCTTGCTCTGCGTTGCTGGAAAGAGCGGCTGCGCGCGTCCGATGTTCCCGACTGGTCTTGACAGGGGTGCCTTCATCGCCTCGCAAACGACAACTCGTTCGGGCCCTTATACCGCCGCCGTTGCATACGTAAGAGCGATGGGAAAGCTGCTCCTGCATTCTCCCGTCCTCGCCGTATGCGCGGTTGCAATGTCGACGGCGATGCTGGTCCCGGCTCTGGTTGAGATGTTTCCCGACACCGATGGCGTTTCCGCTGGTCGGTATAGGGATGGCGAGCTTCGTTCAATAGATCGGTATCTAGAGCGCGACGCTGCGAATATGGACGCCGAGGGCAAAACGGCCCTGGAAAACATGCGAGATGCTCTTTCGGGTTTCGTGTATGCACCTACGCCTGCGGAGGGGTTTCGAAGCCTTGCGACATACGAGCGCGCTCGAGGCGAGCTGAGCGCGGCAGATGCGACCCTCCTGCAATCGATTGGAATCGAGCCAGAGACTCCTTCTCGTGCGGAGGCGCGCGCCCTTCTGCTCGAGTCGATCGCAAGCTTGCCGGACCCCAAGGTTTACGAATTGAGTACGAAGATGCCCCCGTTAATCCTTCTTTCGTATCTCCAGGCAGCGCTTCCTTCCTTGTTTTGGCTGTTGCCCGTGGTTGTCACATCGCTTGCGTGCACCTACCTGCGGTGCCGTTCCCTTCTGGTTTTCCAAGTCCCCGCAACAGCGCATGTGCGTTTTCTGACGGCTGTTGCGCTGTCTCTCCTGCTTGGCCTGGCGCTGCTTTTGGTGTCGATGGTTCCCGCTGCGGTTGTGTCCTTGATTAAGAACGGTGCGGGTGGATCGGAGTATCCCGTCGCTCTCATTCGGGCGGGAGCTTCGACAACGTCCATGGTGGGGGAGGCGGTGTTGTGCAGTATTCCGTTGCTGGTCATGGCATACGGCGTGATTTCCGTCGTCGCTGCGTTGACAGCAGCGATTAGCCGCAACCCCGTTGTCACCGGGGTGGTTTGCGCGGTTCTCCTGGTGTTGGGTTCGTTGAGCGCTCATGTTGAAAGCGCGGGCATGGGCGTCGCGCTGCTGGCTCCATTCGCCTCGTTTGATCCCGCTTCCCAGGTGGGGACGATTGGGTTCCTTGGGCGAGGGACGAACGCGATGCCTTTTGGAGAGGTCGTCGGCGCATCGGGCGCTCTGCTGGTGGTTTTGGGCGCCGTATCTCCGTTGATGGTGCGCCTGAGTGTTCCAAAGATCGAAAGGGGATGATCTCGATGATTGGCCTTCAAACGCTGACGATCTCTTATGGAAAGAAGGTGCTCGTAGATTCGGTGGACGCTGAGTTTGCCCCGGGTACGGTCTACGGTCTCGTCGCTCCGAACGGGCATGGAAAGACGACGTTGCTGCGTGCGATGGCAGGTTTGCCGGGTCCTCGCGTGGACGGGAGCATCGTTCTGGATGAGGTGCAGGGTACGGGTGCGAGAGAGGTCCGTTCTATGATCTTCTATGCACCTGGTGAGGGGACGCTGCTGTATCCCGGATTGCGTGCGGAAGATCACCTCAAGATGGTTTGCGATATGTGGCCGCATGCTCGCGATATCGAAGAGATAGTGGAACAAACGCAGATAGGCGAGTTCGCGAAGATGAGGATCCGCACTCTGAGCCAGGGCATGAAGCAGCAGCTTACCCTGGCGATTGCGTATGCGACGGGTGCGCGGTACCTTCTATTAGATGAGCCCATGAACGCGCTCGACCCCAGCAGGGTGGGCTTGCATTCAGAGATCCTCAGGAAGCTGGCCGATTCTGGTACGTGCATCATCATGTCATCCCACATCTTGGATTCGGTCGATAGGCTGTGCGATGAGATTCTGTTTTTGAAGGATGGGAGGCTCATTAGAAGCATTCCGCAAGATGATGCTGCGCCGAAGTCTCCTGGATCCCATTTCGCAAAGCCTGCCGGACGCGCCGAGGGTGCGCTAAGCACGTATCGGCGACTCTACGAAAAAGGCGGGTAGAAATGCAAGTTAAAAATCTATGTGGTCAATGTGATGCCGTTGAACCCGCGTATCGATACCGCTCAGCCATTCGCCTCGCCCCCGTCGCACGCATCTTCATTCGGTCTGTTACTTTTAATCTAACAATTCTTTGAGGAACGTAGGTGCTTCTAAATGTACTGTCGACTTCTTCTCAAACTAATCCTAAGAGACAGGGCCGCATGGATCTCTACGCTCGTTCTTGCCGCAGCCTTCTCCATCCCCATCGCGTTCAATTCACCCATTTACGGCCCCTTCTTTATGAAGCAGGGCATGCAGAGCTTTGTCGACGCATTCAATACGCGCGCGCCCCAGGCCAACGGCATAGACCTATCGCCAGAGCAGCAAGTCGACGCGGAGCTTGCAAGATACGCGAACGCCGCTCTTGCCGCTCAAACCGACGCCGCCTTTCTCGATTCTGCCGAGAGCTACTACGCGCTCATGGACGAAGGCTTCCAATCCGGATCCATCGTGGGAGACCGAGAGACCAATGACGCAGAGCTCGCATATTGCCGTGCTCTGAGCAGTTCCGGCATCACGCACATTCCAGCCTCCGCAAGCGATCTGCCATTCCTTTCCTTCCTGCCTTACGCCATTGCCATGGTGCCGTCTTTCCTTCCCTTCATTCCCTTCCTTCTCTCGTCGATACTCCTGCTCGGGGCCACAAGGCCTGCGACCCTGGCGGCGAAGGCGCCCGTGCCCAAATTCCGTCGCCTTATCCAGATTGTGTTTTCGATAATCGCCGCGGGGACCGCGATGCTCCTCGCAGGCCTCGCACCCGGGGGCATTTACGCCTTGGCCCTAAACGGCTTCGGGCAAATTGGGTACCCGATCGCCTTCTTCCATGACGGCGCGCTTACCACCACGACTGCGGGAAACGTCTTCACAGCCCTGCTTATCGCGCTTCTTGCGGGCGGAACCTTGATATCCGTTTGTTCCGTCGTCCTATCGACCGCAACGAGGCGCGTCCTCGCAGGCCCCCTTACCTCCGCGCTGCTTGTCGCGGCCCCGGTATTCCCGTTACTGTCCGATTCGGCACTGGAGCATAATGCCGCGCTCAATCTCCTGCCGCTGGCCGTATTCTCGCCTATCGAGGCAACGGGTTACGTAGGATGCTTCCCAACAGAATTCATTGGCTCCGGTTCAAGCGGTGCATCGATGCTTGCCGTGGCCCTGATATACGTCGCGGTCTTTTTTGCGGTCGGCGCCGTTGCGACACGTTCGCCCAAACAGCCTGGACCCGCGAAAAAGCACCATGGGCTCGAGCTTCTGGACGTGAGCGTGGGATACGGAAGCACGACGATACTTTCAATCGGATCGCTTTTCTTGAGCCCGGGAACGGCGGCGGGCCTCATTGCTCCCAACGGCTCGGGGAAAACCACCTTACTTGAAGCGCTGTCGGGCCAATTTCCCACCCGTATCCACTCGGGAAGCCTGGTGGCAGACGGAATCAGCCAACGTCAATCAGCCGAATTTGCAGAACTCGTCTACCTGAGCTCTTCAGGCGGCACGGATCTCTACCCCACGCTATCAGCCCTCGAGCACCTTGCTTTCGTTAGGGAGGCGTGGAAATCGGCCACCGACATCGACTCGCTCTGCAGCTCCCTCGGAATCTCCCCATATCTCGACAAGCCGACCCGTAAACTCTCGACAGGAATGAAGCAGCAGGTAAAGCTTGCCATGGCGATATCGACCGGTTGCCCGTACCTTATCCTCGATGAACCGCTGAACGGCCTCGATCCGGGAAAGCGGAAAACCTCCTGCGACGCGATGCGCAGCGAGGCGGCGCGGGGACGAAGCGTGCTCATTTCAAGCCATCTGCTCGACGACCTGGCAGACCTCACCAACTCGTTCTACTTCATCGAGGCCGGCACGCTCGTGGAAAAGATCAAGTCGTCCTCGCAGACGCTCAAGCAGGAATACCTCGATACATACGAGAGATGAATGTGGGGGAGTGTTCGGATGAAGTTGATATTTAAGGTCCAGCTCATGTCGTGCCGAAAAGACCGTGAACCTTTTGTGGGACACGCGGCGCCGTGGTACCATAGCCGAGTTTGTTGTCTTGGTCGGAAACCAAGACGCCTTATGCGCTGATCGGTAACCAGCGCCTGACCAATAAGGAGTCCTACCATGAAGCAGGGTATCCATCCCCAGTATGTCGAGTGCACGGTGACGTGCTCCTGCGGCAACACCTTCAAGACGCACGCTACCGTGTCCGAGATGAAGGTTGAGCTTTGCAACGAGTGCCACCCGTTCTACACCGGCCAGCAGAAGTTCGTCGACACCGGTGGACGCGTCCAGCGCTTCGCCGACAAGTTCGGTGGCGCCGCTGCCGCCCAGCTCAAGAAGGCCGAGGAGGCCAAGGCTGCCAAGGCTGCCAAGGCTGCTGAGGCCGAGGCCGCTCGCAAGGCCGCCGCTGAGGCTAAGGCTGCCGAGAAGGCTAAGCGTGCCGCTAAGTTCGCCGAGGAGGCTGCCAAGCAGGCTGCTGAGGCTCCCGCAGAGGCTCTCGTCGAGGAGGCCGCTGCCGAGGCCGAGACCACCGAGGCTGCTGAGTAAATAGCTCGCCGCGGAATCACTCGCATTCATGGCATGAGGGCCGTGCATCCATTTGGGTGCGCGGCCCTTTTCTTTTTATTGGTGCAAGCCAACCTGTCCCCATTGCACCAGATTGGTGCGAAGGGGACAGGTTAGTTTGCACCAAATGACAGAGAGGCGGCGTTTGCCCAGATAAAACCTGCCAAAATAAACCTGTCCCTTTTTGGCAGGTTGGTCGTAGTTATTACGTGGCGGTCGAGGTCGACCGTATGGGGCGCGCCTTGTTTGGCTAAAGTACAATTATCTGTGTTTAACTCGTCCGCAGCTGCACGGCGTGGGCGATGGCCAAAAAGGAAAACCACATGGGATTCATGTCAAAGCTGCTGTCCTTTGGATCCGATAAGGACCTTAAGCGCTACTACAAGATCGTCGACCAGATCAACGGTCTTGAGCCCCAGTTTGAGAAGATGACCGAGGAGGAACTCCGCGCCCAGACCGATAAGTTCCGCGAGCGTTACGCCAACGGCGAGTCGCTCGACGACATGCTTCCCGAGGCCTTTGCCACCGTGCGTGAGGCTTCCAAGCGCATCACGGGCATGCGCCACTTTGACGTACAGCTCATCGGCGCCATGGCGCTTCATGAGGGTCATATTGCCGAGATGAAGACCGGCGAGGGCAAGACGCTCGTCTCCACCTTGGCCGGCTACCTCAACGCTATCGCCGGCAAGGGCGTGCATGTCGTTACCGTCAACGATTACCTGGCAAAGCGCGACTCCGAGTGGATGGGTCGCATCTACAAGTACCTGGGCATGACCGTCGGTCTGCTCCAGAACAACATGCCGCTCGAGCTCAAGCGCCCGGCCTACCAGGCAGACGTCACTTACGGCACCAACTCCGAGTTCGGTTTCGACTACCTGCGCGACAACATGGTCACCCGTCCCGAGCAGCGCGTGCAGCGCGGTCACAACTACGCCATCGTCGACGAGGTCGACTCCATCCTGATCGATGAGGCCAGGACGCCGCTCATTATCTCGGGCGCCGGCACTAAGTCCGCCAGCACCTACAAGGACTTCGCGCGCGCCGTGCGCGGCCTGGAGCGCGGTGAGGACGTGTCGCACGACATGCTCACCGCCACCGAGGACGTTGAACCCACGGGCGACTACGTCATGGACGAGGCCAAGCACACCATCGCCGCCACCGAGCGCGGTCTTAAGAAGATCGAGCGCCGCCTGGGTATCGATGACATCTATGCCGATCTCTCCGGCCAGCTGGTCAACCACCTGCAGCAGGCGCTGAAGGCCCAGTACATGTTCCACCGTGATAAGCAGTACGTGGTCACCAACGGCGAGGTCAAGATCGTCGACGAGTTCACCGGCCGCATTATGGAAGGCCGCCGTTACTCCGAGGGCCTGCACCAGGCCATTGAGGCCAAAGAGGGCGTGCTCGTACGCGAGGAGAACCAGACCCTGGCCACCATCACCCTGCAGAACTACTTCCGTCTGTATGACAAGCTCTCCGGCATGACCGGCACGGCACTTACCGAGGATGCTGAGTTCCGCGAGATCTACAAGCTGCCCGTCGAGGTCATCCCCTCCAACAAGCCCGTGCAGCGCGTGGACCACGAGGACCTGGTGTACCGCACCATTCAGGCTAAATACAACGCCGTTGCCGACGACGTTGAGCGTCGTCACGCCAAGGGCCAACCGGTCCTGGTGGGCACCGTCTCCATCGAGAGCTCCGAGAAGCTGTCCGCCGCCCTTACCAAGCGCGGCATCGCGCACGAGGTCCTCAACGCCAAGCATCACGAGCGCGAGGCTCATATCGTTGCCCAGGCCGGACGCTACGGCGCCGTGACCATCGCTACTAACATGGCCGGTCGCGGTACCGACATCCTGCTGGGCGGCAACCCCGACGAGCTGGTGCGCGAGCGCTTGGAGTACGAGGGCCTGACCATGGAGGACGTGACGCCCGAGCAGCTCGAGCAGTTTAACGCCGAGGCCAAGGAGACCTGCAAGGCCGAGCGCGAGCGCGTGCTTGCCGCCGGCGGCCTGACCGTTATCGGAACCGAGCGCCACGAGTCCCGTCGTATCGACAACCAGCTGCGCGGCCGCTCCGGTCGTCAGGGCGATCCGGGCGAGACCCAGTTCTACCTGTCGCTCGAGGACGACCTCATGCGCCTGTTCGGCGGCGACAAGATGGACCGCGTCTCCAAGATGATGGTCACGGCCGACATGGGCGACGACATGCCCATCCAGCACAAGATCATCTCCAAGGGCGTCGAGAGCGCCCAGCACAAGGTCGAGAGCATCAACTTCTCCATGCGTAAGAGCGTCCTTGAGTACGACGACGTCATGAACAAGCAGCGCCAGGTCATCTACGCCGAGCGCAATAAGATTCTGGACGGCAAGGACCTGACCGACCACATCACCGAGGTCATGCACGACACCGTGTACCGCTGCGTGCAGGAGTTCTGCACCAAGGACAGTCACGATGGCGAGCGCGACCTGGAGGGCCTGCGCAAGTGGGTTGTGGAGCTCACCGGCCACATCGATACGCCGAAGTTCCCCGACGAGGATTATGAGGCCCTGGCTGCCGATGTCCTGGCTTACGTAGAGAAGTGCTACAACATGAAGGCCGAGCGCTTGGGCGAGGACCTGATGCGCGAGCTCAACACCCAGGTCATGCTGCGCGTCATCGATACCCGCTGGATGAACTACCTGCAGGAGATGGACTACCTCAAGACCGGCATCGGCCTGCGCGGCTTTGGCCAGCGCGACCCGCTGGTTGAGTACAAGACCGAGGCCTACGGCGCGTTCCAGATACTCGTCGATACCATGTACGAGGATTATCTGCGTACGGTTCTGCGCATCGAGATCAAGGCTGCCCCGCGTGCCGTGGAGCACAAGGAGGAGCCCGCGCTCGAGGGTGCGCACTTCTCCGGTCCTGCCGAGGTCGATGGTGACAACGGCGATTCCGCGCTTCGTAAGCAGGCACAGGTGCAGGCCCGCACGGCTGTCCAGGGTGGACCGGCTGCCGTCAACAATGGTGGCAAGGTGACCACCTATCGCAAGTCCGAGAGCGACGATCCGTACGTCAACGTCGGCCGCAACGATCCGTGCCCCTGCGGTAGCGGTAAGAAGTTTAAGCACTGCCACGGCAGGAATCGTTAATGGCAGAGGCTTTAGAGGTAACGCCCGCCGAGCTGGACGCGTTTGCGGACCGGCTCGGCGAGGTCGAGTCGTATCTCCATCTGGACGAGAAGCGCACCCGCGTGACCGAGCTCGAGGCCAAAAGCGTGGCCCCCGGCTTTTGGGATGACGCCGACGCCGCTCGCGCCACCATGGAGGAGATCGCTCGCGCCAAGGAAGATATCGCTGCCGTGGATACCGCGCGCGGCGAGCTATCTGACGCCCGTGCGGCGCTGGAGCTTGCCGAGGAGATGGGCGACGACCCCGATGCCGCCGCATTGCGCGAGGAGGCTGCCGCTACGGCAGAACGCCTGGCCCGCGCTATCGACGAGCTCGAGCTTTCGAGCTGGTTTACCGGTGAGTTCGATCACGGCGACGCGATTGTGACCATCAAGCCCGGACAGGGTGGCCTGGAGGCGCAGGACTGGACCTTCATGCTCTTTAAGATGTACATGAAGTACTGCCAGCGTCGCGGCTGGAAGGTCACCATTAACGATTGCCCCGCGGCTGAGGTCATCGGCATCGACCGTGCGACCTTTACCGTCGAGGGCAAGGACGCGTTTGGCATGCTGCGTGCCGAGGCCGGCGTCCACCGTCTGGTGCGCATTAGCCCCACCGACGACAAGAAGCGCCGCCAGACCACGTTTGCCGGCGTCGAGGTCATTCCCGTGCTGCCTGACGATATCGACATCGAGATCAGTCCCGACGATATCCGCGTGGACGTGTATCACGCGAGCGGCCCGGGCGGCCAGGGCGTCAACACCACCGACTCCGCCGTACGCGTAACGCATTTTCCCAGCGGCATCGTTGTCACTTGCCAAAACGAGCGCAGCCAGATTCAAAACAAGGCCGCGTGCATGCAGATTCTCAAGGCCCGTCTGTACGAGATCGAGCTCGAGAAGCGCGCCGAGGCGCTCGACGAGATTCGTGGACCCAAGACCACGATCGGTTTTGGTAACCAGATTCGCAGCTACGTGCTCTACCCGTATCAGATGGTCAAGGACCTGCGCACGGGCGTGGAGACCAGCAACGTCGAGGCCGTTCTCGACGATGGCGATCTGGATCCGTTTGTGATCGGCTATCACCGTTGGGCTACCGGAAACGCCGATGCGGAAGGCTCGGGCACCTAGGCGCATGGTTGGCTCCGGGCCGATGCAAACACTTCGCAGGGGTGGTATTTGCTCGGTGAATCGGTAGAATCGAATACAGCAAGAAGTTCAAAGCGCACTCGTTTGGGTGCGCTTTTTTGAGGGAGGCAGCATGGCATATCGTCTGGACATCAAGCGCATTCTTTCGCTGAACTTCTTTCACGATCTGCCCAAGATTATGCTGGGCTGCGCTCTGGCCGCTATCGCGACGGATCTATTTTTGATTCCCAACGGTCTTGCTGCCGGCGGCGTTACGGGTCTCGCCACGATTATCCAGGCGGTCGGCGCCTCGCATGGCATCTCGCTGCCTGTCGGTATTCAAACCATCGTGATGAATGCCTTGCTGCTGCTGGTCGTTATGCGCGAGGGTGGCATGTTCTACGTGGTCCAGACGGCGACGGGCTTTGTGCTGCTGGGCTTCTTCACCGACCTGTTTGCTCCGTTTGTGGCGCCGCTGGCGCATGCCGACCTGATGCTGCCCGCTATGTGGGGCGGCATTATCACGGGCATCGGCTACGGCATGGTGCTGCGCGCCGGTGCCAACACTGGCGGCTCTGACACCATCGGTCAGATTATCTCGCGCAATACGTCACTACCGGTGGGCTCCACCGTCATGGCGATCGACGTTGCCGTGTGCGCGCTGTCGGCCCCGGTCTTCTCGGTCGAAAACGCGCTGTATGCGGGCCTTTCGATGGTCATTAGCGGCTACGTGATCGATGCCGTGGTCGACGGCGGCAACAGGCGCCGTATGGTACTCATCATCTCGGACAAGTTTCCCGATATTGCGGCCGACATCATGTATGGCCTGGGTCGCGGCTGCACCAAGTTTAAGGCGACCGGCATGTACTCGGGTGCCGAAAAGCCGGTGATCATGGTAATCGTGAGTCGTCGCGAGCTCAACACGCTCAAGACCATTGTGCGCGAGCGCGACCCGCGCGCCATCGTGACCGTGGCCGACGTTACGGAAACCTTCGGCGAGGGTTTCAAGGACATTAACGCGTAGGGCCGACTGCGTTCCATCCAAAAGACGTTCACATTGGTAAACCGTTTCATCAGCGATTCTGCCTGCTCAATTGTTCAAATAATGATAAATACTCTGGTAAAGCTTCCGGTTTCCAGCATAATGAATGACGTACGTGCATCGCGGCTGGGTTGGGACGACCTTCTGTGCCGTGCGCATCTTGTCTAAAGAGGATGAAAGGAAGGCACAATGAGCGACGAAGAGCTCAAAAAGGTTGCCAACGAGGTAAGGAAGGGCATCGTCACCGGCGTGCACGCTGCCAAGTCCGGCCATCCGGGCGGTTCGCTCGGCGCTGCCGACATCATGACCTATCTGTACTTTGAGGAAATGAACGTCGACCCGGCCGATCCCCGCAAGGCCGACCGCGATCGCTTTGTGCTTTCCAAGGGCCACTGCGCGCCTGGTCTGTACGCCGTGCTCGCCGAGCGCGGGTTCTTCCCCAAGGAGGATCTCGAGACGCTGCGCCACATCGGCAGCCACCTGCAGGGCCATCCCAACATGAACGATACCCCGGGCGTCGACATGTCCACCGGTTCGCTTGGCCAGGGCATCTCCGCCGCCGTCGGGATGGCGCTCGCCGCCAAGCACTGGGGCGACGACTATCGTACCTACGCCCTGCTGGGTGACGGCGAGAGCGAGGAGGGCCAGGTCTGGGAGGCCGCCATGTTTGCCGGCAACCAGCAGCTCGACAACCTCTGCGTGATCGTCGACCACAACGGCCTGCAGATCGACGGTCCCGTCGAGGAGGTCAACGACCCCATGCCGCTCGCCGACAAGTTCCGCGCCTTTAAGTTCCACGTGGTGGAGCTCGCCGACGGCAACGACTTCGACCAGATTCGCGCCGCCTTTGCCGAGGCTCGCGCCACCAAGGGGCAGCCGACCGCCATTATCGCCGAGACCACAAAGGGCAAGGGCGTGTCCTTTATGGAGAACCAGGTTGGTTGGCACGGCAAGGCCCCCAACGATGAACAGTTTGAGCAGGCCATGGCAGAGCTCACGGCCGCCGGAGAGGAGCTCTAGGATGGCAGACGTCAAGAAAATCGCCACGCGTGTAAGCTACGGCGAGGCCCTCGTCGAGCTCGCCAGCGAGCACGATGACTTTGTGGTCCTCGACGCCGACCTGGCCGCCGCCACGCAGACCGGTAAGTTTAAGGCCGCCTGCCCCGATCGTTTCTTCGATGTGGGCATTGCCGAGAGCAACTTGATGGGCGTCGCCGCCGGTATCGCGACCACCGGCCGCGTTGCCTTTGCGAGCACCTTTGCCATGTTCGCCGCCGGCCGCGCTTTTGAGCAGGTCCGCAACTCCATCGGCTATCCGCACCTTAACGTTAAGATTGGTGCCACGCACGCCGGTATCTCGGTGGGCGAGGATGGTGCCACGCACCAGTGCTGCGAGGATATCGCCCTGATGCGCGTCATCCCCGGCATGACCGTGATTGTTCCCGCCGACGACGTGGAGGCCCGTGCCGTGACGCGCGCCGCCTACGAGTGCGACGGCCCCGTGTACATGCGCTTCGCCCGTCTGGCCTCGCCGGTCATCAACGACCCCGAGACCTACAAGTTCGAGGTAGGCAAGGGCATCGTCATGCGCGAGGGCGCCGACGTCACCATCATCGCCTGCGGCCTGATGGTCGGCGAGGCGCTCGAGGCCGCTGAGCAGCTCGCCGCCGAGGGCATCGATGCCGAGGTCATCAACATGCACACCATCAAGCCCATCGATGCCGACCTGATCGTCAAGAGCGCCACCAAGACCGGCCACGTCGTGACCGTCGAGGAGCACTCCGTGATCGGTGGCCTGGGCAGCGCCGTCGCCGACGTCCTGTGCGAACAGTGCCCGACGCCGCTTAAGAAGATCGGTGTCAACGACACCTTCGGCGAGTCCGGTCCGGGCGCCGAGCTCCTGCACAAGTACGGCCTGGACGCCGCCAACATCGTGGCAACCACCAAGGAGTTCTTGGCGTAAGGCGGTCTGCTTTGGCCTTAACTTGAGAGCCGCTTTTCGCATTGGGTAATGAATAAGCCGGGGCGCTTTCCATGTGGAGGGCGCCCCGGCTTTGTGTTTGGAGACGGCAGGGAAAGAAGCTAGAGAGGTTTTACGGTCGGGGCCAGGGCGCAGTTGCGCAACATTCAGCCCTAAACCCTAACAGCCAGAGGCGAATCGGAGAGGATTTCGCCCTGAAATGCGATGGTATGCATCCACTCGAAGGCTCGCTGATTCACACATCCTTGGCGGCAACGGCCCTCCTTGACATCATCAGGCAACCTGATGGCGTTTGAACGTCCTTATCGCGAGAGCAATGCCCGTCGCGAAAAGCAGGAGGTAGAAAGCGGCGAGGAACACGGGCAGCTCGACCACGACAGGGCCTATGGCATACGAGACCATGCCGAAGAGGTTGAGGGGGTTCAGTGCGTCGTAGGGGAACAGGTAGATGACGCGGTTCGCGATGCTGCTCGTCATCGTCGGCACGAAGATCGGAATCAAGATGAGAGCGACGCCGACTGCGAGGATTCCCATGGGGCTGTCTATCTTGGCTGACAGTGCGAGCACTATCCCAAGGAGGGCGAGGGTTGCGAGATACCCGACGAGGCAGCATATGAGGGCGGCGGCTGACAGGCTTATGCCGTAGGTGCATGTGATGTTGTAGATCTGGATGGGTAGACCTGCGCCGTCGGCTCCGTAGAAGACGAGCGTTATTGCCAGGAAGACGAGTGTGAAGACCCAGTATATGGCGCTTGCCGCGATCATAGAGGCCGCCGCCTTCGCGCGCCCGAGCCTTGATTTGCCGAACTTGGTGGACAGCAGGATGGCGTCGGTTTTGGCCCGGTACTCCCCGTTGAACACCGATGCGCACGCTATCACGACTGCGAGCATCGCGAATATGAGGAACTGGGCGAGGTTGAGGAAGCCCTCCCATCCTCCTGCGTATCCGTACTCGATGGGCGTTTGCATGCCTTGCGCCCTCTCGCTCCAGAACGCCCTCTCATCGTCGTTGTACGAGAGGGCCCCGTTCGCGTCGAGCCCGGAGGCTATCTTCGAGCGGACTCGCCCGTAGAGGTCGACGGTGCCAGTCGTGTCGATAGCGGCTGCCGCGGACACGGGCATCTGGTAGCCTTGCATCCAAGGGCTTGTCAGCAGCGCCATGAGGGCGCCGTTCTTCGCGCTGAACTCCCAGTACTCGTTCGCCTTCTCCCCGTAGGGCTTCCTGTCCGTCCTGTACTCTTCCTTGACCTCGCCGTCCGGACCGACGAACTCCTTGAACTCGCGGAGCGCCTCGGTGGCCTCCTCGTCGGTGATGGGGCCTGCGAGCGCTTCCGTGTTTGCCTTTATCTGGGCGATGGCGGCAGTGCCTTCGAATTCGGTGCCCATCTCCTTGGGGTCGAGGGCGTACTGGGACGTTATGTTGAAGAAGGCTATGACCGCGACCAGCGCCAGGACGGCCGCTATGGAAACCTGCGAGACGCGCCTTGAGAGCATCTTCTTGAGCTCGTATCTGATGAGGCTACCCACGGCGCGCTCCTTTCCTGCGTGCGATTGCGTCCCGTCCCGCTTCCGCTTTCGTCCGCGAAACCGGCAGGCCCCCGGACTGCTCCTGGAAGAGGTAGAGGTAGACGTCCTCCAGCGTCGGCTCCACGGCGCGCGCGCTCGGATGCGGGCGCTGCTGCGCCACCACGCGAACAATGGCAGAGCCGTCCTGGGCGTAGTGGATGTTGCCCACCGTGAGCGATGCCGACATGGCGTCTGCCTCCCTCGGGGCGACAGTGCACTCCCAGACGCATCCCCTGATGTCCCCTGTGATCTCGTCGACCGTGCCCGTCGTGATGATGCCGCCAGCGCGCATCACGAGGATCTCGTCGGCGATGTACTCCACATCAGAGACGATGTGCGTGGAAAGGATGACGATCTTGTCTTGGGCGAGAGAGGATATGAGGTTGCGGAAGCGGACGCGCTCCTTGGGGTCGAGCCCTGCGGTGGGCTCGTCGAGCACGAGGACAGACGGGTCGTTGAGCACCGCCTGGGCGATGCCGAGCCGCTGCTTCATGCCGCCGGAGAAGGTCTTGACCTTCCGCTTTGCGGCCTCTGCGAGACCGACAACTCCCAGGAGTTCGCGCGTACGCACTTTCGCCTGCTGCGCGGTGAGCCCCTTGAGCGATGCCAGGTACATCATGAAATCGCAGGCCGTGAAGTCCGGGTAGTAGCCGAAGTCCTGGGGCAGGTACCCGAGGCGCGCCCGATAGCCGTCGCCAAGCTGGTCTATGGGGGTGCCCCCGAACAACACGCTTCCCGATGTCGGCCTCATGACGTCGCATATCATGCGCATGAGCGTGGTCTTGCCTGCGCCGTTGGCCCCGAGTAGGCCGTAGACGCCGGGCGTGAAGCTGAAGCTCACGCGGTCGACGGCGATATGGCTGCCGAACTGCTTGGTGAGCCTGTCAAGCCTGAGTTCCATGTTCGTTCCTTGTCCTTCGTTCGATGTTGTAGGCATGCAGGAGGAGAGCTAGAGTGCCGCCTTTGACGGGCGTGGCGAGAGGCCGCCTGAGACGCAGCGTATGAGCCTTGACGCCTCCAGGGCGGTGAGCGCCATGGAGGCCATGAGCGCCGTGACCCATACGGCGAGAGACGCGCCCTCGTACCAGAGGGGGAACGCCGTGCTCAGCAGCCAGAGCGCTGCGAGTACGGACATCGCAGGGGCGACGCTGGCGACGAGCGAGTTGCCCGGCAGACGGCGCGCCGCATAGAAGCAGGCGGCACACGAGCAGAAGAACGGCGTGCATGCGTACAGCAGTACGCGAAGCGCGTCGATCCCCGCGAGCGTTGGCACTGCCGCAACGGAGAGCGTAATCCAAAGCACGTCGGCAAGGCCGAAAAGCAAAAGCCTGCTCGCCAACACTTGCACGCAGCTGAACCGGCACGAGTACTCCATCTCGCAGACGCGGGTCTCGAAGCTCTTGAATACCGATGGTGCCGCTATGGCAACCGAGAGGGCCGATGCCGCCATGACGACGACGGGACTTCCCGAGCGCGGGCCGATCACGCCGACGAGAACGAGCATGCATGCCAGAAGCGCGATCTGGAGCATCCATGCCCAGGGACGCACGAACCGGACCTGGCTCGCGACGAACCGCCAGAGCGGGATGTAATCCGCCTCCCTCGCGCCTCCGCAGGCGCGAGCCGCCTCTGCTTCCACGAGCAGCAAGGTGCGCTTGCGCGCCGAGGCATCGGGGGATGCCGCGTCGGCGGCGTAGTAGCTCCTCAGCGCATCCTTTAGCTTCGAGTCATCCATTGCCTTCTCCCATCAGTTCCTTGAGCCTGCCGAGCGCGCGCCGCTCGATTCGATAGAGAGCGAACCTCGACTTCCCCGTCACGGCGGAGATATCGGACATAGGCAGGTCCTGGCCGTAGCGAAGCTCGATGACCTCGCGCTCCTCTTCCGTAAGGCGGGCGAGGGCACCCGCCATGGTCAGCCGTCCGTCCATGTCTGCATGCCGCACGTCAGGAATTGTCTGCACATCGTCCTCGTCCAAGGCACCAACCGGTCTCTGACCTCGGTAGAAGTCGGCACAGACATTGCGCGCGCAGGCGTAGAGATACGCAAGGGGCTTTCCATGCTCGGCGTATAGCGCATCGCTCCGCACGAGCCGAAGGAACACCTCCTGCGTCACGTCTTGGGCATCCTCTTTCGAGGGGAGCCTTCGCGCGCAGTAGCGGTATACCTTGTCGTAGTGCTCCTCTGCGAAGCGCCCTACCAAAGAGTCGTTCTCGCGGCCTGGCGCGTCCGCCCTGCCGTTGCTGCCGTATGGAAAGCTATGCATTCTCTCCCCTCACCTCCTATAGGGCATAACGTGGTTTGGCGCCGGGATGTGCGCGGAATTTTGATATTTACGTCCCATTTTGTATCCATGCGGTAGCCCTGTGAGTGGCGGGCATTTCACTGAATTCCAGCATGTCAGGGATGATGGCTGGGATATTAATGGGGTTAGGGTGCATCCAGAGCTTATTGCATCGGGCGGCTTGAGCGTTTTCGGAGAAGAGATTGGGCGGTTTATGCGAGAGTATTTAAGAGGTGGCACCGCTCATTAGAAAACCCTAACGTCAGACGGGTATCAGTCTGAGTGGTCTAGGTACAGAATTAAATTGATCTTAAAAGTCAATATTGACCTCAGAGGTCAATTGCAATATCCTTCTATCAAAGGAGGTGGCGATGGATATCGAATATGCAAGCAAGTCGCTGGAGAAGAGCCTTAAGGATCAGAGGGCGATAACGAGGAACTACGGCAAGATAGCCAAGAACCTCATTCATCGTCTTTCCGATCTGCGGGTTGCGAATGACCTTTCGCAGATTACCCATCTGCCGCCGCCGCGCAGGCACAAGCTGACCGGCAACTTTGAGGGCTGTTGGGGAATCGACCTCAGCAAGAACATGAGACTGGTCATCCGTCCCGTCGGGGAGTTTGACCAGGATGACCTTACGACGATCACCAGCGTCTGCATCGTGGATATTCAGGACTACCACTGAGCTAGGAGAGGAGAAGATAGCTATGAGTGATTTCATCGTCGCGCCCGGCGAGATCATCAAGGAATACCTTGATGCGCGTGGTTTGACCCAAAAGGAAGTTTCGAAGCGTACCGGCGTGAGCGAGCGCCACCTCTCCCAGCTTCTGAACGGGAAGACCAGGCTTACCGAGGACATGGCGCTGAAGCTTGAGAAGGTCATGCCCGACGTTCCCGCGAGTTTTTGGCTTAACTATGAGGTCAAGTATCAGGAGTACCTTGCCCGCGAACGCGAGGAGGCGCATCTGGAGGAGCTTGACCTTAAGGAGATCGCCAAGAGGTTTCATTTCAAGGAGGCTTTTGGACGTGTGGGCGGCATGTCCCTCGTTGAGCAGGCTATCGCGATGCTGAAGATACTCGGCATTACGGACTTTGACCGCTATGGGAATGCCGTTCCCGACGGAATCGAGTTCATGCAAGATGGTGGCGATTCCGAAGCCGTTGTGGTTTGGCTGGGGCTCTGCAAAGAAGAGATTGAGGAGCAGAACGACACTGAGAACTCTCCCGAATACTCCAAGAAGGATTTTGTCGATGCCATCTCCTATTTGAAGGACGTGGCCTCTAACACCGATTTCATGGCTTCGCTGAAGAGCTGCCGCATGCTGCTCAACTCGGTTGGCGTTTACTTGGTTTATAGGCCGGCTATCGCCAACGCCAAGGTACGAGGCGCCCTAACGTATTATCTCGGGCATCCGACTATTTACATCAGCGGACGCTACAAGACCCATGGCGATGCATGGTTTGCGATTGCTCATGAGATTGGGCATCTCCTCGACGGGCTTGGACAGAAGGGTACAGACATTTCTATTGATGACCCAAAGTTCAAGAGTTCTGACGAGGACGACGCGCGTGCCAATGTGTATGCGAGAAAGTTTTTTGTAGACGAGGACAGCTATCAGTCGTTCGCATCTACTGGAGATTTTTCCAGCGCCGCCGTAAAGAGCTTTGCCGCTTCTCAGGGAACGCCTCCGGGGATCGTCGTCGCCTTCCTGCAGCATGACGGCTTTGTGCCATTTGCTGAACTGAACGATTTGAAGGATCGCTTTAACTAGGGGGCGGAGCCGTGTACGCAATCGCCATCAAAAATCGGCAAAGCGAGTTCGCAGCGATGAAGATTCTTCAGGAAAAGAGCCTGTTACGCGACGACATGATTCCCCTTGTAGAGGTCATTCAAGAGAAGTTTACCTACGACAATAAGATTGACCCGTTTACAGGCGAAACCGTTCGCGAGGAGAAAGTCTGCAAGGGCGGGAAAATAATCCACCGAGCAGTAAAGGACTTGTCCTCTCCGCATGACGTTACGCTTGAGAAGATTGCCCGATTATTCCCCAATCGCCCTGTATTGGTCGACTACTTCAGGTGCGATCTCAGTAGATACCGTTATAAGCCTGACAAGATTCCCCTCGTCATTCAACTCAACAGAGACCTCGGGCTATACAAGACCAAGGTCCTCGGAATTGCTGCGTACCCAAACTTGATTCCCATCATCACTGTTAAGCGTGGCATTGACGCGCTGAAACCCGATGAGGTTTTGGCGCTTGCGGGTCAATTGAGGGTGGATAATCCGGCACAGCGAATTGCGATTCGCATCGACGACCTTGAGGGCTATGAAAGTGCGGTCAAACAAGTTCTGCGGGCGGACGATTTCCTTCTGTATGATTTCAACGAGCAGCCGATTCGCTCGAAGCCAATAGAGTGTATGCAGCTTCGGCGCCTTAATCTTCCCGCCCATCTTATCGCGCTTTGCTCTCCAAGGGCGAGAAACTCCACTGGCAAGGATTTCCCCAACGGAGACTATGCCAACATCATCAACAATAGCCACCTCGACACCTTTGCAAACTATGGTTTCCAAGGTGTCGGCGATTACGGCGGACTCCGCGACAACCTTCCATACGGAGGAACGAACAAGGGGCGAGCCCTTGCCGTTCTCTATGATGGCTCGAGGAACGAATTCAAAACCTTCGTGAACGACGACTATGATCGCGGGCCAAACGGCTACCAGGACATCATCCCAGCCATCTTGGCCGACGCCACGCTTAACCCCAAAGGGAACTGCCTTGCCCTTGGCATTGTTGCTGAAAAATACGCTCGAGGCACGCAAAGCACCTTTGCCGAGTGGATTAAGTACACGCTTATCCGCTATATACAGCAGCTAACAGAATCTTCGAGGGTGTTTCAGTAAACAATCCCCGGCTCTAACCTGTTGCGGTAGAACCACTCATAATCGATACCCAAGATTCGCGGCTTGACTTTGCAGAAGTGCTCCCAGTAGGCACCGTAGCGTTGCTTGAGATAGGCCTTGAACAGCCGGTTGATTTTGGCCTGGCTGTTCTCGGCAAGACACTCCTGGACGATGGCGGGCTTTGACATGCCCCCGCCGTCGATGCCGAAGGTCTCGCAGAGGGCGCGCTTGGGCATGACCGCGAGCTGCTTTTCGGAGTCCAGGTTGGTGCTTTTGATGGCTTTGCGCTGTGCCTTGAAGTGATAGGAGCCGTCCCTTGCGTCCTGGCTGTAGGAGTAAATCCCACAGGCCTCGGGGACGTAGCTTGGCAGTTCTTGCCAACGCTTGTCGGACGTCACGACGTAGACGGTCTCGAACACGTCGAAGTAGTCGCTCAACTGGCCCTCGAGACGATCGAACGTGTCGAGGTCGGTCTTGATCTCGTAGGCGGCGCTGTGGCCGTTGACCTTACACATGTCCACGCGGCTGTTGCCGATGGGAAGCTCGAAGATGGAGATGTTCGCGGGGCTCAGCGGAAAGAGGACCCTATCGATGAAATTGGCCTTGATGGTGGCTTCGTTCGGGTAATAACCCATCACCAAGTCGTTGATGGTCCTTCGGGCCGCGTATTTGGAGTCGAGCGCGGGGGCGAAGTCGCCGAGGACGTCTTGGATGATGGAGATGAGCTTGGATTCGGAGAGAACAGTCGAGTATGAATCGTAGAGCCGCTTTGCAGTCTCCCTCAACTCTATGTCATCAAGTAGCATGGTCTCCATCGTTACCTCCGATGGGAATTTTACCATGATGGCCCAAAAACGCTTCTTAAGTTCGGTGTGTGTAACCCAGTGGGACGTATTTCTTCGGGCACTGCCGCCTTGCGGCTCCGATGCGCGGTTGACTTTTTGACGCCCGTCTAGGCTGCTCTTGATGAGTAACCAGGCGGGCATCTTGTTGTGCTTGCCGTACGAGCGGAAAGGCGGTTCTCGTGAAGGAGGGCTCGAATGGCGGGCAAGCGGACGAGGCGCAGCAGCAAGAGGCGGGCTCTGAAGACGCGCAGGAGCAAGGGGAAGTGACGGCCCTGGGCGGAGCCGGCGACGACTACCAGGCGATGCTTGCGAAGCGGGACGAGCGGATCGCGGAGTTTGAGGCACAGGTGGCCGATGCCTCCGCTTCCAAGGAGGCTGCCGAGGCGCTTCGCGGTGAGATCGAGGCGGTGAAGACCGCCGCTACGGACGAGCGCGTGGAGTACGAGTTGCGCCTCGTGGGCGCTCGCAGCGTAACGGCGGCCAAGGCTCTGCTCGCGGATCACGGCGGCGACGTGGTGGCGCTCAAGGTGTCGCGCCACGTGGGCGACGGCGTGGAGAGCGGGCCAACGCCGGCGGCCCGCGCCGTGCTGGCGGAGCTTAGCGGCGCGGGGATCGCATTCTGCGGGGTGGCGTGATGCCGGGGCGGCGCCGATGCGGCGGTCGCTTCTGCCGGACGCGATGAGTGTGCGGGTGCCGTTGGAGGACGGGTTCATACGGCTCGGCGCGGGTCGTAAGGCGCGTGCGTCCCATGTAATGGGGGAAACCGCAGCCAGCGATGCTTGGTGTGTGGCGGATATGCGAGGGGGTGGCAGGCGGAAAGGGAGCTTATTCACTTTCCCAAACCGCTCTGGTCATTTGAACGAGGCGCGATCTCTTTGAGCTTCTTGGGAGTCGGGGGCGCAGGTTCAGTGCGACAGAGCTGATATGTGCTCACGTTCCGCGCAAAGTTGCCGGATTGTCGATATGAGGAGAATGCCAGACGGGCTTATCGAGGAAAGCGGCCTGCTATACGTCGGCGTCACTCGCGCTCGAAAGGCGGCATATGCCTCCGCCTCGATGCAACGCAGGACAAAATCGGGAGACTGTCAGGCCACCTGTCCCTCTTGTCTAATGTCTATTCCGGGTATTGCGCCTGTGAGCTGGGCGGTGATGGATACGGAGAGCTGACTTCTGGTGCTACGAGACGTGTCTGCTATGGCCGTGAGAGCCGGTCAGTGTTCCATATCGGGTCCAAAAAGTAAGAAAAATGCGGCTGAAGGTACAGGTACCCGCAGCCGCTAAAAGCCCTAGGGCTTTTCACAATGATTGAAGTATGCCCGATTGAGGCGGACGGGGGAAGCGCTTGGAAAGCGCGGACCATCCATCAGAGGAGTTCGGATGAAGTTGATATTCATGGCGGCCGACGGGAATCCAAGGCGCGCCATGCTTCTTATGTGCAGCAAAGCTAATGCTGCTAAAATACAAAGCGCTCATGTAGTTTAAACGCACGACGATAAGGAGCACCAGTGGGTAACCACTTCCGTACCTCCGGTGCGGGCGATGATGCCCCCAAGACGCAGGCAGGCGTCCAGGGCAGTCGTTTCGCCACTCCGGATTCAGAGGGCCAGCCTGTTGCTCAGGCCCCCGCTCAGCCGGTAAATCAGGCACAGCCGGCATCCGATCCCTTTGCCTACAATCCAACCAGCGATGTCGCGCTTTCCGGCACGGCGGGTTTTGAGCCCGTTCAGGCCGTGACCGCTCGCGTGGAGCAGCCTCAGGCTGGTGCCGCCACGCCGCAGCCTACCATGGCCGGCATTCCCGACCCCTTGGCCCCTGCGACGCCGGCTCCTCAGCCTGCGCAGTCCGGTCTCTTTGCCGCTATTCCCGACCCCACGCAGCCTGCTGCCCCGGTGGTCGAGAGCGATCAGGCCGCCGAGGTCGCAAGCCTCGATAACGCGCTCAACAACCCCGATTTTACGTCGGTGTTTGCGCCCATCGATCCGCAGGCCAGCCGCAAGAAGATGGCCAAGCAGGCCGGTGTCGAGCCCGTCATCCTTATGGAGCATGTCACCAAGATCTATCCGGCACAGCCCAACAAGCCTGCACTCGACGACATCAACATCGAGATCTATCCGGGCGAGTTCGTCTTCCTGGTCGGTCACTCCGGCTCGGGTAAGACCACGCTGCTGTCGACGCTCAACCGTGACGTCAAGCCGACGAGCGGCCGCATCCTGGTTGCCGGTCAGGACCTCATGAAGATCAAGAACCGCAAGGTTCCGTTCCTGCGCCGCCAGATTGGCGCCGTGTTCCAGGACTTTAAGCTTCTGCCGCAAAAGACCGCCTACGAAAACGTGGCGTTTGCCCTGCAGTGCATCGGCAAGCCCAAGGGCGTCATTCGCAGCCAGGTGCCCGAGGTGCTGCGTCTGGTCGGCCTGGCCGATCAGATGGACTCGCTGCCCGACCAGCTTTCCGGTGGCGAGCAGCAGCGCGTTGCCGTCGCCCGCGCTATGGTCAACCGTCCGCCGCTGCTGATCTGCGACGAGCCGACGGGCAACCTCGACCCGGCGATCTCGCTGGGCATCATGAAGCTGCTCGAGCGTATTAACCGCACTGGCACCACCGTGATCGTCGCCACGCACGACCGCGAGATGGTCGATAGCATGCACCGTCGCGTGATCGCCCTCGAGGGCGGCCACGTTATCCGCGACCAGGAGAGGGGAGGTTACGGCAACTATGGCACCAACTAACGTAGGCTACTCCTTCAAAGAGGCAATCAGCCACTTCTTCCGTAACTGGACTACCTCGCTCGGCGCCGTCATCACGATTTTCCTTTCGCTGTTTATCATCGGCCTGTTCATCATGGGCTCCGCGATGCTGAACTCCGTGATCGGCACCGTCGAGGATCAGGTTGTCATTAATGCCTTTATTAGCGATGACGCCGATCAGGCAGACGTCCAGGCCTTTGAGGCCGAGCTCAAGACGTGGAGCAACGTCAAGTCCGTGACCTATAAGGATAAGGACGACGCGCTGGCCGAGTACACGAGCAAGATGTCGGGTAACGCCGACGCCACCATGAGCGCGCTCGACGGCCAGAACCCGCTGCCCGCCTCGTTTGCGATTGAGATGGACGATCCGTCTCAGGTCGAGAGCACGGCCAAGAAGCTCAAGAAGAATGCCGACTTCCAAAAGATCGCGGACGACGGCGACGTCAACGCGAGCGTGCTGTACGGCCAGGAGGAAGTGAGCCGCCTGTTCCAGGTGACCAACTACATCCGCATCGCCGCCGTGGTGCTCGTTGGCCTGCTGACTTTTATCGCGTTCATCTTTATCAACAACACGATTCGCCTGTCCATCACGGCGCGTCGTCGTGAGATTGCGATTATGCGTCTGGTCGGCGCCAGCAACGGCTTCATTCGTGGCCCGTTTATCACCGAGGGCGTGCTGCAGGCCATTTTGGGCTCGCTGCTTTCCATCGGCGTTCTGGAGCTGCTGCGCAATTTGATGATTCCGCGTCTGCAGGAGAGCATCGGCTGGATGTCGTTTGCCCTGCCGATGCAGTACTACCTGGTGACCTATGCTGCGCTGATTCTGGTCGGCGTGATTATCGGTCTCTTTGGTTCTGCCATCGCCATGCGCCGC
Source organism: Collinsella sp. (assembly GCA_047247485.1). Lineage (GTDB taxonomy): Bacteria > Actinomycetota > Coriobacteriia > Coriobacteriales > Coriobacteriaceae > Collinsella. The sequence goes on from JBKTTM010000006.1 coordinate 483,926, forward strand.
TACCTGCGCGTGTAAGCATGCCTGGAATTCACCCCTTCCAACGGGTCGTCTCTTATGGGGCGGCCCGTTTTTTGTCCCCTAGGGATCATTTGGGTAGACTCTTGGGATGTAAACGGCAATCGATAGTTAGGAGGCGCCATGGGGCGCAATAACAAGCATAAGCGTGGAGCTCGCAATAAGCGCGGGCCGGTACGCAGCGAACGTCGTCCGAGCCTGACCGGGCGCGTGCAGCTCCATGAGCACAGTGCCTACGTTGTAACCGAAAACGGCGACTACAAGGTCATGGGTCGCGGCAAGCGTGAGATCATGGACGGCGATACCGTTGCTGTGAGCATTAAGAATAGCCCGCACGGTGAGCGGCGCGCCGTGATCGAAGGCGTGGTTGAGCGCGCAGCCATAAGCGTGGTGGGTACGTACCAGATCGCCGGTCCGCTCGGTGTGATTGAGCCGCTCGATTCGCGCCTGAAGGCCGACTTCTTCATTCTGCCCGAGGATACCTCGGCGGGTCGTCTGGGTGTCCACCCGGGTGATGCCGTTGTCGCGCGCATTTTGACCTACCCGACGCGCCTGGAATCGGGCACTGTGACGATCGAACGCCGCATTGGCGGAGATGACGCGCCCGATTTGGGCGTTCAATATGTGATGGCTCGCTACGGCTATACCGATAGCTATCCCGAGGCCGCGCTAGACGAGGCCGAGGGGCTTTCGCTCGATGTGTCCGCGGCGCTTAAGGACCCGCTCCGCCGCGATCTGCGCGACCGCTTTGTCATCACGATCGACCCGGTCGACGCGCGCGACTTTGACGATGCCATTTCGCTGGAGCGCACGCCCGAGGGTGGCTATAAGCTGGGTGTGCATATCGCCGACGTTTCACACTATGTGGCTTGGGACGGGCATATCGATCTTGAGGCTCGCCATCGCACGACATCGGTGTATCTGGCCGATCGCGTGCTTCCCATGCTGCCCGAACGCCTGTCCTGTGACCTGTGCTCGCTTCGCCCTGACGAGGACCGTCTTGCGTTTACCGTCGATATCGAGCTCGATGCGCAGGGTCGCGTGCGGCATTACGATCCGTACCCCAGCGTGATTCGCTCGCGTGTGCGTATGGACTATGACGGCGCCGAGGCGCTGCTGGTGCGTGCCGGCGCGGTTGAGTATTCGGTGCTGGAGGGTGCGGCCGAGGATGTTGCGGCTGCTGAGACCTCGCGCGAGGAAGCGCTTGAGCGCGGTCTTGCATGCGAGGAGACCGCCCGCGGCTACAACATCGACCTCGGCGATTTCCTTGTCGCCGCCAACGAACTCGCCGAACTTCGCCGTCGTATTCGTCGCGCCCGCGGCTCAGTCGATTTTGACACGGCCGAGATTCGCGCTCTATTGGATGAGGACGGAGTGCCCGTGCAGATTGTGGCGCGCGAGCGTTCGTGTGCCACGTCGCTTATCGAGGAAGCCATGCTGCTCGCCAACGAGTGCGTTGCAGAGTGGCTGGCGGACCGTGATATCGAGGCCTGCTATCGCGTGCATGAGGATCCGAGCCCCGATAGCCTGCACGGTGCCGCCGTTGCGCTGGCGCAGCTAGGCATCATCGACGATCGCCGTGCTGCCGGTATTGCCCTGGGGAGTCCCGATGAGCTGCAGGCTGCAGTCGATGCTGCCGCCGGTACGGCCAACGCACCGCTCGTCAACACGCTGCTTCTGCGCAGCATGCAGCGCGCGCTGTACAAGCCGCGCAACGAGGGCCACTTTGCGCTCGCCGCGCCGTGCTACTGCCACTTTACGAGTCCCATCCGTCGCTACCCCGATCTGGTGGTGCACCGCGTACTCAAGCTGCAGTTGGCCTATGAGCAGCTCGGCGGCAAGGACGCCTTGGTCCGTACGTCGCGGCTGATCGGCAAGGGGCGCGAGTCGCTGCCGCGCATTCTGCCGCAGATCTGCCGCGCATGCAGCGATGCCGAGCGCGCGGCAGATGCCGCCAGCCATGCGACGCAAAAGATCAAGATTGCCCAGTACTATGAGGACCGTCTGGGCGAGCGCTATGCCGGAACCGTCTCGTGGGTTAGCAGCATGGGCCTCTTTGTGCGCTTGGACCTAACACAGGTCGAGGGCCTGGTTTCGATCAAGAGCCTGGGCAACGAGTGGTTCGAGTTCGACGAGGACGCGCTTACGCTGACGGGCGCCGACACGGGGACTCGTTACGAGCTGGGCCAGCGCGTGATTATCGAGGTCTCGCGCGTCAATACCACGCGTGGGCACTTGGACTTTAAGCTTATCCATTAGCCAAATCCCGACTCATGGTGGGGGGGGCGGAGGGCGGCCTTTCGGGACCGCCCTTCGCATTTGGATCGTGACTACCTTGCCGTCTGCTCGGCTGCCCGCTTACCTGCTATTTGAGAGGTAAAACCTACCAAAATAAACCTGTCCCTTTTTGGCAGGTTTACAAGAAAGCGGGGATGAGATGGCGACGGTGTATGGTTATGCGCGGGTGAGTTCGCGCGATCAGAATCTTAATCGGCAGCTGGATGCGCTGGGCGCCTATGGCGTGGGCTCAGCGAATATTTATGCCGACCATGCGAGCGGCAAGGACTTCGATCGACCGCATTATCGCGAGCTGCTACACGTCCTGGGAGACGGGGACGTGCTGGTGGTGCTTTCTATCGACCGACTTGGTCGTAATTAATCCGAGATTCTTGAGGAATGGCGACGCATTACCAAGGAGCTCGGGGTTGCCATTGTGGTGTTGGACATGCCATTGCTTGACACGCGCTTCAGGGCCAGCGGCGCGTCGGATGTGACCAACACCCTGATTGCCGATATTGTGCTGCAACTGCTGAGCTACGTGGCGCAGGTGGAGCGCGAGAATATCCATCGGCGCCAGGCGGAGGGAATTGCAGCGGCGCGGGCGCGAGGGGTCCGTTTCGGTCGACCTCGCAAGCCGTGCCCTCCTCAGTTTGAGCTGGTGCGCGATAGCTATGAGGCGGGCGATATTACCCGCAGCCAGGCAGCAAAGTGCTTGGGCGTGTGCGTGGGGACGTTCGATCGCTGGATGCGCGAGGCGGGGTAGGGGTTTGCGTCGCTTTGTCGCTTCCTGTTGCGATTCAAATTTTGATACGGTGACGATGTCATTTGGGGCTACACTCGCTGATATTCAAAAAAGGAGGTTGGCCCTTGGCGCGCATAAAACAAATAATCGGATGGACCGCGATCATTCTGTTCGCTGCAACGCTGGCGGGTATCTGGGTGCTGACGGAGCAAAATGCGGTGGAGACGTCGTTGCTGAGCGAGTCCACCGCGCGTGTGGTGGAGGGTCAGGCCACGGGCGTTCAGGCTGCCGATGCCACGGGTGAAGCCCAGACGGAGAACGGAATGACCGGGGGCACCGATTCGGCTGCCCCGAATGTCCGGTCTGGCCGACTTGCTTCCATTCGCATATGGGCGGGCACAAACGTCCGTCGCGTTGCCCATACCGTAGAGTTTTTCTTCGTCGGATTGTTCGCCTCGGTGGTCGTGGTTTGCTTTTCCAAGCGTCCGTGGAGCGTATGCTCCCGTTGCGTGCCCGTATTGCTCTTTTGCGCCGCCTGCTCCGTTGGCGATCAGGTACATAAGATCTTTGTTCCCGGCAGGCATTTCGACGTTATCGATTTAGGATTCGATGCTGCGGGCTATGTCACCGCCATGCTGTTGGTATTGCTGGCAGCGGCGTTGGTGCGCCATGCGACTCGGCCGATCGGCGCCCATGCGAGGCGCTAGCCTTAAGACGAGACATCGCGACTGCCTATGCTTCGACATTGACTACAATAACGGCTGCAATCGCGAGTGGTCGTCGATGTGCAGTTTTCCAGACACCTGTTTTCTCTAAGAAAGGAAATCCCATGGCGGTATTGTTTGTTGAATATCCCAAGTGCTCGACCTGCAAGAAGGCCAAGGCATGGCTGGACGAACATGGGGTAGAGTATATCGATCGCGATATCGTTTTGGACAATCCCACGGCTGATGAGCTTGCGACCTGGATTGCTCGTTCGGGGCTGCCGGTGCGGCGCTTCTTTAATTCGTCGGGCATGAAATATCGAGAGCTGGGCCTGAAGGCGCGTCTGGATGCGGGCATGACGGATCGGGAGTGCTACGAGCTGCTGGCGACCGACGGCATGCTGGTCAAGCGTCCGCTGCTGGTGGGCGACGACTTTGCGATTCCTGGGTTTAAGGAAGCGGCCTGGACCGAGGTGCTGCTGTAGTGGCTGCGGAAAGTGCGTCCCGTTTTGAGCTCGGATTCCGGGACGCAGTTTCCGGTTGAAGGGGCTAGCGGAAACCGTATCCCAGTTTGAGCGCGAAATCTGGGATACGGTTTCCGTTTGGGGCCTCTAGGGGAAAGCGCGTCCCGTTCTGGACGTAAATTCCGGGATGAGCTTTCCGGTTGGCGGGCATGCGCACTATCCCGGCTGGCGGGCATATGCGCTAATCCTCAAGCTGTGCCCATTCGTGCGGATCGTAGACCTTTACGTGCTTGTTGGGCTTGCCGCTCCAGTACTCCTCGTCCATAAAGGGCAGATATGCCTGAACGCCGGGGCAGATAAAGGGAATCCGCTGCTGTTGCAGCCGCTCGCGCTGGCGCTGCTCCAGGTGCGCCTCGGATATGACGGTCGGCATGCCGGACAGCTCGACGAGGCTTGCCTGGATTCGCTTAAGGTCGGGGAGTCCCGCGTGCCATGACACTCGCATGATCAAAAAGGATGCACGGCGGTATTTTGCCTGCATCACCGTGATGGCGGGGCGCAGTGTGGGATGGATTTTGTCCCGTTCGGGCCAAAGGTCAGCAGTGATCTCGAGGCCCAGGGTCTCCCATAGGTAATCAAGCTCTTCGTCCATGGTGCCTCGATATCCGTGCAATGATGACGGTTCGATTGTGCCATCAGCCGTGAGTGCTGCATTGTTGTAATCTACCAGCAGTAGATGTGGGATGTTTTACGGGCTTTGACGCCGTAGGTGTCGCTGGTGCTTCACAGGTCCTTCACGTGTTGGCCGTATTTGACTGAATTTCAAAAAAGTCATAATTAGGGCTTGCGTCACGGCGGGACTTCCCGTATATTTCTTTCTTGCGCAAAGGCACAGCCGAGCGCAGCGATGCAGTCATTGGGATGTCGTCTAATGGCAGGACAGCGGATTCTGGTTCCGTCAATGGGGGTTCGACTCCCTCCATCCCAGCCATTGCATTTGCTACATATGGCCCGTTCGTCTAGCGGTTTAGGACGCCGCCCTCTCAAGGCGGAGATCACCAGTTCGAATCTGGTACGGGCTACCAAAATTGAACGCCCGGGCCTCGTAAGAGACCCGGGTTTTGTGTATTAACCGATGTTTAAGGCGCGCGTTGAGTCTGCCGCCCGGACCGAGGAGTTGTCATGGACCTGCCCATCAGCTTGCAAGACATCACATATGCCGAGAACTATCTGGCGCAGGGCGACCTGGCTACGGCGACGCCGCTGCTGGAGCGCCTGGTGGAGCTCGCCGAGGAGTATATCGACGCCGAGTGCAAGACGGAGGAGAAGCGCCAATACTTCAGCTTCGATAGCAAGTTTGAGCGCTTGGCCTATCGCCGCGTGGAGAAGGATCCGCGCGAGCTCGTGCAGGTTGAGGTGCCGTTTGACCGCCTGTACTCTGACATGGCGTTTGCCTACATTCGCCAGCAGGATTATGTGAGCGCTCGTAATGCCTTGATGCAGGCTGTGCGTTGGGACCCCATGAACTGCAACTATCGCTTGGATTTGGCCGAGCTGTTCCGCGCTCTCGAGGACAAGCAGGAGTGGGCTTCGCTTTCGTTTTCGGTGCTGGAGCGTGCAAGCGATGGCAAGTGCGCCGCCCGCGCTTACGCCAATCTGGGACAGTACTTCTTGGAGCCCGAGACCGAGAACATTTCGGCTGCCGTGGGCTGCGCGCGTCTGGCGCTGCGCCTGGCGCCCAATGATGCGCATACGACGCGCCTGCTCAACAAGATCCATACCACCTATCCGGATGCCGCGGACGAGAGTGACGACCATGTGATGGGTGAGCTCGCCCTGCAGGGCGTGCCGACCTCGCCTTCGGCCGAGATCGCCATCTGCCTGATCATGTGCGCGACCGATGCTGCAAGCGACGGCGACAAGCAGGAGGCTACGCGTCTGACGGTCCGTGCCCGCGACCTGGTGGGCGAGGAGGCATGCGCGGCGATTATCAAGCTGGTGCGCGAGAGCGATGCCGAGCTTAATGCCGAGCGCAGGGCAAAGCGCGAGGCTGCGGGCTCAAACGCCGATGGCGCCAAGGAGGCCGGCGATGCCCAGTAAGCGCGAGCGCAAGCTCATTTCCAAGAATCGCTCGGCACATCACGAGTACTTTATCGATGAGACGTTTGAGTGTGGTATTGAGCTGAGCGGTACCGAGGTCAAGTCGATTCGCGAGCGCGCGTGCCAGATTACCGATACCTTCGCACTGATTCGTGGTGGGGAGTGCTGGCTCGTCGGCCTGCATATCCACCCTTATAGCCATGGTGGCGTGTGGAATCGCGATCCCGACCGTCGGCGCCGTCTGCTGCTGCACCGCAAGGAGATCGACTTTCTTGACGGCAAACTTCGCAACCGTGGTTATGCGCTGGTTCCGTTGGAGCTCTACTTTAATACCGACGGTCGCGTAAAACTGCTGCTGGGCCTGGGTCGCGGCAAGAAGCTCTACGACAAGCGCGAGGACATGGCCAAGCGTGATGTCCAACGCGAGATCGACCGCGCCCTCAAGGAACGCAACCGCTGACCGTCCTTCATAAGTTGCGGTGGAATACGGACTGGTTTGCCTGTTTGAGGGGGCTATTCAGTCCCTATTTCACCGCAACTGCGGGTGTCTCATCTTTCTTACTGTTCTGACACATATGTTTCAAAGGCAGCGTCCGTTATGGGCGCTGCCTTTTTTGTGGGTACATACATCCATGAGGTTCCAACCCGAGCTAGGGGAGTGATCGTTATGGACAAAACTGCGTTCTTTACCATGCCGAGCGGCCTGTACGTGGTGAGCGCCGCGGCAGACGGGCTGCGCGCCGGCTGCGTCATCAACACAGCGGTGCAGGTGACGTCCATGCCGCCGCGCATTTCGGTTGCCGTGAACAAGGACAACGTCACCTCGAGCGTCATCGCATCGGCCAAAGCGTTCGTGCTGACCGTGATCGATCAGACCGCCGACATGCTCTACATCGGCAACTTTGGGTTCCGCACCAGCAGCGATTATGACAAGTTTGCCAAATACGAGACCCGCGAGACGGCTCTGGGCATGCCCTATGTGCCCGAGCACGCGACGGCCCTGTTTAGCTGCCGTTTGATCGACACTGTGGATGTGGGCACGCATCTACTGTTTATCGGCGAGGTCGAGGATGCCGAGCGCCTGAGCGACGAGACGCCGCTCACCTACGATTACTACCATAAGGTCCTGAAGGGCAAGACGCCTCCGAAGGCGTCCTCGTATCAAGGCTAGAAATGTTTTAAAAATACTTGCATTATATTATTGAGAATCTATACTAATAGATGAAGTACATCACCAGTCGCGTTCGAGAGGAGAACATCATGGCTGAGGAGAAGAAGACGTATAAGTTCGTGTGCATCGTTTGTGGCTACGAGGTTGAGGTCGACACGCCCGAGCTGCCCGAGGACTACGTGTGCCCGGTCTGCGGCGTCGGTCCCGATCAGTTTGAGCTCGTCGAGGAGTAGCTCGTCGGCACGCGGCTCACGGCAACACATAGCTCTGTCCAAGGGTCCCGGTCGGATATCCCGGCCGGGACCCTTTTCCTCCGCCCCCAAGGGATCACGGTTGCTGTTGGCCGATCCTGTCTGTTGTGAGTCCGGCCGACCTTTTGTCTCAATCTGTAACATCTAACGGTGGAAATTGGGTCCACTTGTTACAGATTGAGACAAACGGAGCTGTCCCTCGGAATGATCTCGATCTGTAACATCTAACGGCTCGAAACGGGTCTTCCTGTTACAGATCGAGACGTTTGCCTGGGTAGGTGCCCCGTCCCATTACATCCCTGTCAACAACACGACATCTAGAATCGTCACGATGGCACCGATCCCTACAAGCAGCGCGTTGAGTGGGCGCGAGTTGGCGTATTTGCCCATGACGCGGGGTGAACTGGTGAGCCGTATGAGCACAAAGACCGTAATCGGCAGCTGAAGCGACAACAGTGCCTGACTCCAGATGAGACCTTCAAAAGGATTTGGGACGACCAGGCACGCCGTCACTGCGCCGACGAAACAGGCCGCCACCCCGATCGAGGAATGTCGGTCGTGTATGTCGTATTCCTCGTCGAACATGCCCGCGGTGATGGTGCCCGCCGCCATACCCGCCGTCACACTACTCGATAGTCCCGCGAACAGCAGCGCTACCGCAAAGATGGTCGAGCTCGCCGGGCCCAGAATGGGGGAGAGCGTGGCCGCTGCGACGGCGAGGTCGTCTACGACCATGCCGTGCGCAAAGAAGGTCGTTGCGGCCAGGATGACCATTGCCGAGTTGATTGCCCAGCCCACGCCCATCGAAAAGAGCGTGTCAAAGAGCTCGTAGCGCAGACGTTCTTCGATAACCTGCTCGCCTTGGCCTTCGAAGTGCATGGATTGGATGACCTCGGAGTGCAGAAAAAGGTTGTGTGGCATAACGACCGCACCCAGGACACTCACGATAATCGCGGCAGAGCCAGTGGGCATACTGGGCGTGATCCAGCTTGCGGCGGCTTGCGGCCAGTCGACCTTGACTAGTGCAAGCTCGGCCAAAAACGAGAGTCCTACCACGCCTACGAAGGCGATGATCCAGCGTTCGGCATGCTTGTAGGAGTTCGTCATGAGCATCGCCATCGATACTGCCGCCACGATGACGCGGCCCGCGCGCACGGGCAGCCCAAAGAGCATTTGAAGGGCAATCGCGCCGCCCAGGACTTCGGCCATGGCGGTGGCGATGGTCGCGAGATAGGCGCTGGCGAGCACCGTACGCCCGACGAAGCGGGGGAGGTAACGTGTCGTGGCCTCGGCAAGGCAGGCGCCCGTGGCGATACCCAGGTGCGCCGCGTTGTGCTGCAGCACGATGAGCATAATCGTGGACAGCGTGACGATCCACAGCAGCGCGTAGCCAAACTGCGAGCCCGCGGCCATATTGGAGGCCCAGTTGCCCGGGTCGATAAAGCCGACGGTCACGAGCAGCCCGGGGCCGATATGCTGCGCAATGTCTAGGCCTCCGTGACCACCGGTGCGTCGGGAGCCAAAGTGTTGTTTGAGATGGTTGAGCATGGTGCGCTCCTGTGTATGGGCGGCGTGACGTCGCATCTGGGTCGTGCGGCGCCACGCGTCGGATTTGGGTTGGGGCTACTTGTGCGCTTTGCCCTGATTGGCCACGGCGTCGATCTTGGCGGCGATGGTCGCCGGGTCGCCGATGTAGCGCTTGTCGAGGACATTGAAATCGGTATCGAAGGTGTAGACGAGCGGCACGCCGGTGGGGATGTTGACCTTGAGGATCTCCTCGGGCGTGAGGTGCTCGAGCTTCATGACGAGTGAGCGCAGGGAGTTGCCGTGTGCGGCGATGAGTACGCGCTTGCCGGCGAGCATCTGGGGGCGAATCTCATCCTCAAAATAAGGCCAGACGCGGGCTATCGTGTCCTTGAGGCATTCGGTATAGGGCAGCTGGTCGGGCGCGATGTCGCGGTATTGCTCCTGGGTGTGGGGGTCGCGACTGTCGCCCGGCTCGAGTGCCGGCGGGCAGACATCGAAGGAGCGGCGCCAGATGAGCACCTGTTCGTCGCCGTGCTCCGCGGCGGCATCGGCCTTGTTGAGACCCTGCAACGCACCGTAGTGTCGCTCGTTGAGCTTCCACGATTTGATGACGGGCAGCCACTCGCGGTCCATCTGACCGAGCACGATGTTGAGGGTGTGGATCGCGCGCTTGAGGCGCGAGGTGTAGCAGATGTCAAAGTCGAAACCCGCCTCTTTGAGGGCGTGGCCGCCTGCCGCCGCCTCTTCGCGGCCCGTGTCGGTGAGTTCGACATCGGTCCAGCCGGTGAACAGGTTGAGCTTGTTCCACTCGGATTCTCCGTGACGGATAAGGACGAGTTGCATCGTCTGCTGCTCTGCTTGGTGTGCCATAGGGGCCTCCTTGATCTGGCACGGCGTGCGTGCCGTTTGTTTGACGTCGCAAAGGATACCCGTTTTAGGCTCAAAAGTTAACCAAGACTAACAAAATTGTTGTATTTGAATAGGATGGTGAAAGGGGATTGCTGAAATGTCTTGATCTGTAACAACTAGGGATGGAAATTGGACCTAGGTGTTACAGATCGAGACAGGAAGAAATGGTCCTATGGAAAATCTCGATCTGTAACAGTTGGCTGCAAAAACCGGCCCTTCGTGTTACAGATTGAGACATTCGGAACCGTCTCTCGAAAACATCTCAATCTGTAACAGTTAGTCGTCGTAATTGGGCCTTCCTGTTACAGATTGAGATGTTTGAAGAGGTGAGTTTGCAGGCCGAACTTGGGGCCTATGTTGTCGCCCTTGAGGTCGGCGGTGTCCACTCGTAGGGCGTGCGTTACGCGATTGTTTCGAAACGGGTGGGAAACACAACGGGCCGGCGATGCTCCTAGTATGCCTATTCAACTGACTGTCTAATATCTAGGGGAGGATCGCGATGCAGGCAGATTCCGCTCAGCAGCAGGGCCTTTATCGCCCCGAATTCGACCACGATGCATGTGGCATCGGCGCGCTTGCCGATATCAACGGCGAGCGCCATCACCAGATTCTGGATGACGCACTGTCCATTCTGGTCAACTTGGAGCACCGCGGCGGTACGGGACTCGAGAAGAATACCGGCGACGGCGCCGGAATCCTGTTCCAGGTTCCGCATCACTTTTTCCGTAAAGAGGCCCAAAAGTGCGGCCAGATTCTGCCGGCAGAGGGCGACTATGGCGTGGCCATGCTGTTCTTTCCGCAGGATGACAAGGGCGTAGAGGATGCCCGTCGCGTGTTTGAGGAGGGCTGCGCCGAGGCCGGCGTGCCGCTGCTCTTTTGGCGCGAGGTGCCCGTCGACCCGCACGACCTGGGCGAGACGGCACGCGCCTGCATGCCTACCATCCTGCAGGCCTTCCTGGGCCGCCCCGACGACACGCCCGCCGGCGACGCTTTCGAGCGCCGCCTGTATGTGTGCCGCCGCACCATCGAGAAGAAGGCCGACGCCGAGTTCGCCCTGCGCGACAAGATCTTCTACGTCTGCTCCATGAGCTCGCGCACCATCGTGTACAAGGGCATGCTCGTCGCCACGCAGATGCGCCGCTTCTTCATCGACCTCAACGACGCCGCCGTCAAGACGGCCGTGGCGCTCGTTCACTCGCGCTACTCCACCAACACCACGCCCAGCTGGGAGCGCGCACACCCCAACCGCTTTATCATCCACAACGGCGAGATCAACACCCTCAAGGGCAACGTCAACTGGATCCGTGCCCGCGAACCCAACCTGTACAGCCCCGTGCTGCAGCACGATCTTGAGCGCGTGATGCCCATCATCAACCGCGAGGGTTCCGACTCCGCGATTTTGGACAATGTACTCGAGTTTTTGGTCATGAACGGTCGTCCGCTCACGCGCGCCGCATCCATGCTGCTGCCCGAGCCGTGGGACCATAACGACAGCCTGAGCGAGGAGCGCCGCGCCTACGACGCCTATCAGTCCATGCTCATGGAGCCGTGGGACGGTCCTGCCGCCATCGCCTTTACCGACGGCCGCACCCTGGGTGCCGCCCTCGACCGCAATGGCCTGCGCCCGGCCCGCTACTACGTGACGCGCGACGGCCGCTTTATGCTGGCGAGCGAAGTGGGCACCATCGAGGTGCGCCCCGAGAACATCCTGACGAGCGGCTGCCTGGGACCGGGCCAGATGCTCGAGGTCGACTTTGCCCGTGGCCGCGTAATCTACAACGACGAGCTGCGCGCCCGTTACGCCAAGGAAAAGCCCTACCGCGACTGGATCGCCGAGGAGACGCTGACCGTCGATGCGCTCGACAAGCCCGCTGCGGCAACGCCGGCCGAGGACGCCGAGGTGCCCGCTGCCGTGCGCATGGCCAAGCTCGGCTATCACTGGGACGATGTCGATGAGGTCGTGCGCCCCATGGCCCAGCAGGGCAAGGCGCCGCTCGCCTCGATGGGCATCGATGCGCCGCTGGCCTGTCTGTCCAAGAAGACGCGCTCGTTCTACGACTATTTCTATCAGCTGTTCGCCCAGGTCACGAACCCGCCGATCGACGCCCTGCGCGAGCATATGGTCACCTCGACCACGCTCTACCTGGGCAATCACGGCAACCTGCTCGAGGACTCCCGCGCGGCTTGCCAGCTGGTGCGCCTGGAGCGCCCGTTGCTCAACGAGGAGGAGTTCGACCGCATCTGCGCCATCGACCGCGTGGGCTTTAAAACCCGTCGTTTCCGTGCCGCGTATCGCCGTGATGCCGGTGAGGGCGCGCTGCAAGTGGCGCTCAAGCAACTTGCCGAGGACGTTGAGGCCGCGGTTCGCGATGGCGTGAACATCGTGGTGCTGAGCGACCGCGCTGCCGCAGGCGAGGTGCCCGTGCCGTCGCTGCTTGCCGTGGGCTGCGTGCACAACCACCTGATCCGCGCCGGCGTGCGTACCTTTGCCGACATCGTGGTGGAGTGCGGCGATGCCGTGTCCCCGCACGACTTTGCGGCACTGGTGGGCTACTCCGCGAGCGGCATCTATCCGTACAACGCACATGCGTGCATCCGCAATCTGGCGGCATGCGGCGACCTTGACGTGACAGCCGAGCAGGGCATCGCCAATTACAACAAGGCCGCGACGGCGGGCATCGTCTCCATCATGTCCAAGATGGGCATCTCCACGGTGCAGAGCTACCATTCCGCGCAGATCTTCGAGGCCGTTGGCTTTACGCCGGAGTTCGTCAACGCGTACTTCGCCGGCACGGTGAGCCGTGTGGGCGGTATGGGTGTCGAGGACGTCGAACGCGAGCAAAATGAGCGCTATGACGCCGCGCTCGCTATCCTTAAGAGCCCGGCTCCCGATCAGCTGCCCACGTTGGGCCTGACTAAGTGGCGCCCGCTCGGCGGCGAGGATCACCTCATCGATCCGCAGACTGTCTACTTACTGCAGACCGCCTGCCGTGAGGACAGCTACGACACCTTTAAGGAGTACAGCGCCCGCCTGCACCGCACCGGCCGTGCCGTGCGCCTGCGCGACCTGCTGGACTTTGATGCCAGCGGCCGCACCCCGGTTTCGCTCGACGAGGTGGAGCCCGCGCTCAATATCGTCCGCCGCTTTAACACCGGCGCCATGTCGTACGGTTCCATAAGCAAAGAGGCACACGAGTGCATGGCCATTGCCATGAACCGCCTGCACGGCCGCTCCAACTCGGGCGAGGGCGGCGAGGACCCGCGCCGCGAGACCCCGCTGGCCAACGGTGACTCTAAGAACTCCGCCATCAAGCAGGTGGCAAGCGCGCGCTTTGGCGTGACGAGCCGCTACCTGTGCAGCGCCTTCGAGATTCAGATCAAGATGGCCCAGGGCGCCAAGCCCGGCGAGGGCGGACACCTGCCCGGCAAGAAGGTCTACCCCTGGATCGCCGAGGTTCGTCAGTCCACGCCCGGCATCGGTCTGATCTCGCCTCCGCCGCACCACGACATCTACTCCATCGAGGACTTGGCGGAGCTGATCTTCGATCTTAAGAACGCCAACCCCGGTGCGCGCGTGTCGGTCAAGCTGGTCAGCGAGGCCGGCGTCGGCACCATCGCCACCGGTGTGGCCAAGGGCGCTGCCGACAAGATCTTGATCAGCGGTCATAACGGCGGCTCGGGTGCCGCGGCGCGCGACTCCATTTGGCGCGCCGGCCTGCCGCTGGAGCTTGGCCTTGCCGAGGCCCAGCAGACGCTGCTGCAAAACGGCCTGCGCTCACGCGTGGTGCTCGAAGCCGATGGCAAGCTCATGGACGGCACCGACGTCGCTGTCGCCTGCCTGTTGGGCGCCGAGGAGTTTGGCTTTGCGACCATGCCGCTCATCTCCATGGGCTGCCTCATGCAGCGCGACTGCCAGCAGGATACCTGCCCGGCCGGCATCGCTACGCAAAACTGCCGCCTGCGTCGCGGCTTCCGCGGCAAGCCAGAGCACGTCGAGCACTTTATGCTCTTTGTTGCCGAGCAGCTGCGCGAGGTCATGGCGAGCCTGGGCTTCCGCACCGTCGACGAGATGATCGGCCATCCCGAGTGCCTGCGCCAGATCGAGGTCCCGGGCAACCGCAAGGCCAACCTGCTCGATCTGTCGCCCGTGCTGGTAAGCGCGACCTGTGAGTTTGGTGCCCACATCCCGGGCGCCGACGGCCGTCACTTCCTGCCCCAGATGGCTGCGGACAGCGAGCTCGACAAGACGCTCGACTCCACGCTGTTTGTGCCCTATACGGCCGATGCCCGTGCGCACCTGCGCCCGATTCGCTTCCGCGCCGATATCGCCAACGTCAACCGCTGCGTGGGCACCATCCTGGGCAACGCGGTGACCAAGGCGCATCCCGAGGGCCTGCCCGCAGGTTCCATCACCATCGATTGCGATGGCTCGGCCGGTCAGAGCTTTGGCGCGTTCCTGCCGCGCGGTGTGACGCTCAACGTGTGCGGCGACGCCAACGACTACTTTGGCAAGGGCCTTTCGGGCGGCGAGGTCTCCGTGCGCCCCAACCCGCGTGCGACCTACAAGTTCGACGAGAACATCATCGTGGGCAACGTGGCGTTCTTTGGCGCCACGAGCGGCCGTGGCTTCATTAACGGCCTGGCCGGCCAGCGCTTTGGCGTTCGCAACTCCGGCGCCACCGTGGTGGTCGAGGGCTGCGGCAACCATGGCTGCGAGTACATGACGGGCGGCCTGGCGCTCATTTTGGGCGAGGTCGGGCAGAACTTCGCCGCCGGCATGACAGGCGGTGTGGCCTATGTCTATGACCAGTACGGCACGCTAGATGCCCGTGTGAACCACGAGAGCGTTGAGCTCAAGGCTCCGACGGCCGACGAGCTGGCGCAGATCCGCAAGCTTATCCAGGAGCACGTGGACGCGACGCAGAGCCCGCGCGGCATTAAGCTGCTCTACAGCTTTGACTCGATGAGCAAGCATTTTGTGAAGGTCATCCCGACCGAGTACGAGCGCGTGCTGGCGATTGTCGCCGCCGCCGAGGGCGCGGGCAAGACGCATGCGCAGGCCGAGGAGCTGGCGTTTGACATTGTGACCGGTCGCGCGAGTGCCGAGGATGTCGCTCGCTTTGATGTGGCGGGTGGCGCCGCTGACGCTGCGACTGCCGCTGCCAGCTCTGTTGCTTCGACCAAGAAGGAGGCGTAAGTGCCATGGGTAAGCCCGGTGCTTTTCTTGATATCGATCGCGTGACCCACGAGCTGCGCCCCGTGGAGGAGCGCAGCCGCGATTTCGATCCGCTGTACGTGGAGCTCGACGACGACGCGCGCCGTGCCCAGGCGAGTCGCTGCATGATGTGCGGTGTGGCGTTTTGTCAGATGGGCGCGAGCTTTGGCAAGGCACGTCCGAGCGGTTGTCCGCTGCACAACCTGATTCCCGAGTGGAACGAGCTGGTGTACCGCGGCCGTTGGGACGAGGCTGCCGAGCGCCTGTCACTCACCTCGCCCATGCCCGAGTTCACGAGCCGTGTGTGCCCGGCGCTGTGCGAGGCCGCATGCAACCTGGGCTCGGTCGATGGCCAGCCCACGACGATCCATGACAACGAGCGCGCGATTAGCGACCATGAGTGGGCCAACGGCGGTCCGCACCGCTTTGAGCCGGCAGGGGAGGGTGCACCCACGGTTGCCGTGGTGGGCTCCGGTCCCGCTGGTCTGGTGGCAGCATGGGAGCTTGCGCGTCGTGGCGCCCGCGTGACGGTGTTTGAGCGCGACGACCGCCCGGGCGGTCTGCTTATGTACGGCATTCCCAACATGAAGCTCGAGAAGTCCGTGGTCGAGCGTCGCGTGGCGCTCATGCGCGAGCTGGGCATTGTGTTCGAGCTGAGTGCCGACGTGACGGACCCTGCGGTGGCGGCCAAGCTCGATGACTTTGACGCTGTCGTGGTGGCTGCTGGTGCCCGTGCCCCGCGCGGGCTTTCGGCTGCGAACATTGACGCCCCCGGCGTGGTGTATGCCGTGGACTATCTGACGGCTTCGACCGTGTCGGTGCTCGATGGCGGCGAGCCCGCTATTGACGCGCGCGGCCTGGACGTCGTGGTCATTGGCGGCGGCGATACCGGCAACGACTGCGTGGGTACCGCGGTGCGCCAGGGTGCGCGCAGCGTGCGCCAGTTTGAGTTCTTGCCGGCGGCGCCCGATAAACGTACGGCGAGCAATCCCTGGCCGCAGTGGCCCAATGTGAAGAAGACCGACTACGGCCAGCAGGAGGTCATCGCTGCCATGGGTGGCGAGATGCGTGCCTGGGGCGTGGATACGCTCGAGGTGCTGCCGGACAAGAAGGGCGCGGCCGCGGGCCTGCGCGTGGTCGATCTGGATTGGTCGGCTGGCAAGCCCGAGCGCATCGCGGGCTCCGAGCACGAGGTGCCGGCCCAGCTGGTGCTCATCGCCTGCGGCTTTACGGGTCCCGAGCATGGCGTGTTCGACGCCGTTGGCGTGCCTGTTGCCACCGCTGGTCGTCCGCTGCCGGTGATGGCTACCGAGGGCTCGCACCTTGCGGCCCGTGTCGACGGCGTCGCCGCGGATGCCGCGCCGGTGTATGTGGCGGGTGATGCTCGCAACGGCAGCTCGCTCGTGGTGAACGCTATGGCCGATGCCCTGGCCTGCGCGGCCGAAGTCGCCGATGCGCTGGAGCTGTAAGGCGGCTGTCCACAATTGAATCGACAAGGGCTGTCCCCAACTGCCGGCCCAAAAGGAACGTCCCCAAGTGCCGGCATTCGGGGACACTCCTTGCGGGTTTGCGACCGATTTGTTCGTTTGTCGACGCGCGAGTGTCCATTCGGCGTCTTCTTGAGCTGTGGTGCTCTGCTGTTTCTGTGGTGGCCGGGGGCGCTTGGCTCAAAAGGGTGGGTTGGCCGTCTATGTTTACCTGCGGTTTTGTTGCGGTGCGCATTTTCGGTCAAGCATCCCGTCAAGTGTTTGGTCAGCAGTTGGTTTGCAGCCGGAGGCCTATTTTGTCCGTGCTGACAGTGGCTGCCATCCCTCCTCGTAAGCTCAAATTGAGGTTCATCAGTTTGAGGAGGATGCCGTGACTGACCACGTTTTAGACCGAGCGCATCTGGCTGAAGCCGTCGGCAACGATATTGCCGACATGGCCCATTTTTGGATGCTGCGGAAGTTTCAGTTTTTGGAGCCAGCGCGCGAGCAGTTTGAGATCATTGTTGACCCGTGGCTCAGCTATTGCACCGAGCCTTCGCAAAACGAAATCATGGCCTACAACATGGCATTTACCGATTGGCTGCTCTTCGAGCGCCCCTATCGCCATGGCAAGACGCTGCTCGAGCTATATGTTGACGAGCCGCCGGCATCGCTTTCGCCTGTCTCGCTCAAGCGGCTCGAGCAGGTGCGCGACACACAGTATTTCTCGCGTTTTGGCATTTTGGACAAGGATCCCGCGACTGGCATGGTCATGCTGAAGGATACGCGCACCGACCTTCGCTTTGATGTCTACGACCCGCATATCGTGCAAAAGGAGCATTGGAGCGACGGCGCGATCGCGGTGCGCCTCGCCTGCGTCGACGATGTTTGGCTGACGGCGGGACAGCTCTATCTGTATGACATCGCGCGCCTGAGTGACACGGCGGTCGATGGACCGGGTGCGGTGCATCCGGAGGACCTGCAGGATGGCTTTGACACCTCGTGCATCAGCTTCTTCTTGCGCCTGGTCCGCGACATCATGGGCGCCCAGGGGCGCTACGTAAAGTCCCTCAACATCTACGAGCAGGAGTGGGAGTAAGGGATGGCTGTCGCAGCGCCGCCGCGTGTCTATTTGTCTCGATCTTTAACGTTTAGGGACAAAAAACCGGTCTACCTGTTACAGATCGAGACGTTTGGCACCTGGTTGGGGGAATGTCTCAATCTGTAACATCTACAGGCCAAAACTCGACCTACCTGTTACAAATTGAGACAAAGGTTGGACGCGGTGTCGAAAGATCTCGATCTGTAACATCTAGCGGCCAAAAATCGGTCTTCCTGTTACAGATCAAGACATTTGTCAGCGGAGGCAACGGTGACGATGGTCCATTTGTCTGACGTGGTGGTGATGAAAGTGTCTAATACCGTTTTTAAACACAAGCATACGACTCGCAACACGTTGGCGCGGAATAGGATGCTCGCCAGACTCACGGAGGCGGCTGAACAAGGCGTGCTGCTTGTAACGCACGACAATGCCGAGCTCATGTGGCTGCGGCGCCATGTGGGCACAGACGATATTGCGGAGCCCGAATCGCATCTATTCTGTTTTCAGCATGAATGGGATGCGTTGACGCCGTCGGAGCGGGCTCGGTGGACCATCAAGGGGCTTGCGGAGTTTCATCCCGATTGGGCGTTTTGGGGTTATGACGCGGCACTTTTGTGGGGTCTGGAGGTGCCGAATGATCTGCTCGGGCCGCGTTACTTGGTCAAAACGGGATGTTCGGTGACATTGAGTATGGGGTGTAGGCTGCTGCGTCCGCAGACGGCGGGTGTGCTTGAGCAAGTCGATGGCGTGCGGGTGACGCCGTTTTGGCGCACGGTGGAGGATTGTCTGCTGCGTGCGCCGTTTTCGTATGGTCTGGCAATCGCCGATTCTGCATTGCGGGCGAAGGGCATGTCGCGCGACGACCTCTGCGAGCGGCTCCAGGCCGATTGCGAGGGCAGGCGAGGGTATCGCAGGGCACAGGTGATTGCGTCGTATGCGGACGGGCTGTCCGAAAACGGCGGCGAGTCTCGGTTCCGAGCGTTCTTTATTGCGTACGGTTTTCCGGTTCCGGAGCTGCAGGTGGAGTTTCGCGACCCGCTCGATCCGAGCCAGGTGTTTCGCGTCGACTATTTTTGGCGGCTCGAGAACGGGACGTGTGTCATCGGCGAGCTCGACGGAAAGGGGAAGTACACCTTGCAGAACGGCGAGGGCCGGGAGTCGGTCGACCCATTCGTGGCAGAACGTCAACGGGAGTCCCATCTGACAATGCTCGGGCATAAGGTGCTTCGGTTTACGTTTAACGAACTCAAAGACCCGGGGAAGCTGGTCGAGAAAATGAGGCTGGCGGGTATTCCTCGGCAGGCTGAATTGGCTGAGGAGTGGAGACGTCAGTGGTATGGGCGCTGAGAGGTTTTGTCTCAATCTGTAACGTTTAGAGGTTATTTGAGCTCGTAACTGTTACAGATCGAGACAAACCGGTGAAACGTCGACCGAATGTCTCGATCTGTAACATCAAGGGTCCCAATAACCCTGTACCTGTTACAGTTCGAGACATTTCCCTGGTGTTGCTGGGGTGGGGCTGCAACGTATTCCGTCCCCCACATCCCCTCTTCCCTCCGTTAACCGATATGCTTGACTTTAGGTCGCTGCATTAGGTGATAATGGACAAATGTTCAAGTTAATCGTGAGGGAGGAGCTCGATATGGCGTCTGCCGATCGTTCCACGTTGTTTATCAATGCGACCGTCTTGGATGGTTCGGAACATATGGAGCCGCAACCCGATATGGCCGTGGCCGTTGAGCGCGGTGTCATCACATGGATGGGGCCGAGTGCTGTGGCGCAGGCGCCCGCGGGTGCCGAGGTTATCGACCTGGGTGGTGCGTATCTCATGCCCGGTCTCATCAATATGCACGTGCACCTGTGCGGCTCGGGCAAGCCTGTCTCGGCCGGCGATGCGGGCGCGCTGATGAAAAAGCTCGATAATCCCGTGGGGCGCGCCATTGTCCGCCATATCCTCAAGGGCAGCGCTCAGCAGCAGCTGGCAAGCGGCGTGACCACGGTGCGCGGCGCGGGCGACCCGCTGTTTGCCGATCTGGCCGTGCGCGATGCTATCGATGCCGGCAAGTATCAGGGTCCTCGCCTGGTGGCGCCGGGAACGGGCATCACGGTGCCGGGCGGCCATGGTGCGGGCCTGTTCGCCCAGGTGGCCAACAGTCCCGCCGAGGCAGCCGAACAGGTGCGCGACCTGTATGCGCGTGGTGCCGACGTCATTAAGCTGTTCGTGACGGGCGGCGTGTTCGATGCGACCGAGGTGGGCGAGCCGGGCGTGCTGCGTATGCCAGTGGAGGTTGCCGCGGCGGCATGCAAGGCGGCGCACGATATGGGCCTTCCGGTCATGGCCCATGTC
This sequence comes from Collinsella sp., assembly GCA_047247485.1. Taxonomy (GTDB): domain Bacteria; phylum Actinomycetota; class Coriobacteriia; order Coriobacteriales; family Coriobacteriaceae; genus Collinsella. The sequence goes on from JBKTTM010000006.1 coordinate 504,219, forward strand.
GAGAGCACCGAAGGTGTGAAGGCCGCGCTTGAGGCCGGCGTTGACACGATTGAACACGGCGCTCCGTTGACGCCCGAGATCCTGGAACTGTACCGCGGCGCCGCGGGCACGCAGCTTGAGGGGCGTGCGCCCAGCGTGACCTGCACCATCAGCCCGGCGCTGCCGTTTGTATTGCTCGACCCGGAAAAGACCCATTCGACCGATACGCAAAAGAAGAACGGCGACATCGTGTGCTCGGGCATCATCGAGAGCGCCCGTGCCGCACTGGAAGCTGGCGTTAAGGTAGGCCTTGGCACAGATTCGAGCTGCCCGTTCGTGACGCAGTACGACATGTGGCGCGAGGTGGCCTACTTTGCCAAGTATGTCGGCGTGAGCAACGCCTTCGCGCTGCATACGGCTACGCAAGTCAATGCCGAGCTGCTGGGGCTGGGCGGCGAGACCGGCACAATCGAGTGCGGTAAGGCCGCCGATATCTTGGTGACGCGCAAGAACCCGCTCGATGACCTGTGCGCGCTGCGTGAGCCGATACACGTGATGTGTCGCGGTGATCTGGTGCGCAAACTCAAGGTGAAGCGTATTCCCGAGGTTGATAACGAGCTCGACACGATTATGGCCATGCCGGCTGAGGCGCTGGCCGAGGAGCTTGCCCGCGACGGCGTGGCATAGGTGTGACAAAGGGATGGACCCTTTGTCATAATCAAAAAAGCCGAGGTCCCAGTGCGAGGCCTCGGCTTTTATTTTGTCCCATGGTATGGCTGCTATGAGCGCGTCTCCATCTTGGCGTGGCACTTGGGACAGGTGACGCGGATCTTGCCCTTGCCCTTGGGGACGGAGAGCATCTGGCCACAGTTAGGGCACTTGAGGTATGCCGTGGTCTTGCGACCCTTCCACATCTTCTTGGCCGTGCGCTTGGCACGCTCAAAGTCTTCCTTGCTGGTGCCGGCCGCGCGCGAGGTGCTGGCCGCTGCGGCCCCGCCGCCCAAGCTGGCGACGAACTTGCCCAAGCCGGGGACCTTAGCCGAGCCGGCGACAAAGGCCTCGTTCTCCTTGCGACGTGCATCGATATTTTTGGACAGGCCGCGCAGCACGCCAATCACGATGACGGTGATGGCGATCCAGCTGAGCCACTGGATGCGGGCTATCGATCCGATCATCGCGATGACGATGCCGGCAAGACCCATCACGATGGTGAGCTCGTCGGCACCATTGCGACCCTTCATAAAGTCATTCATGCAAATTGCCTTTCGTTCGATATGCTGCACGCCTTTATACCCGATTTAGAGCAAGGGGGACAGGTTAATCTGCGCCAATGTGGTGCAAACATACCTGTCCCCGGAGCACCAAGACGGTGCAAAGAAGTCTGTCCCCAATGTCCCAATTACTTAGCGAGCTTGTCGACGACGCGCTCTATCTCGGCGAGCTTGGCGGCCTTGAGTTCCTCGTCGCCCGATTCGATGGCCGAGGCGACGCAGCCCTCGATGTGAGCCTTGAGCACATCGGCGTTGATGCGGGCGATGAGCGCCTGCGTGGCCATGAGCTGCGTGGAAATATCGACGCAGTAGCGGTCCTCCTCGACCATCCGCAGGATGCCGTCGATCTGACCACGTGCCGTTTTGAGCATGCGGGTCACCGATTTATGGTCTGCCATCATGGCGGGTCCTCGTTTCTGGTCAATCCTTCAAATACCTCGCCCTCAGTTGCGGTGAAATAGTTCTTGATTGAGGGCTTGGAGCGCTAAAACAGGAACTATTTCACCGCAACTTCTGAAGGGCTGGTTGAGCGGTGGTTGCTGGGCGGCTATGTCGGCCGACAGCGGTGCCTGCTGGTGCGGTGGCAGCTAGGCTGCGGTCACGGACAGGGCGTGGAACTTCTCGCCGGCGCCCTCGACAGCGGCGGCGAGCTGCTCGGCGGTCACGGTGTCGGCGCACTCCACCTGGACGGTCTGGGTCTCGTGATCGGCGTCGGCGTCGGTCACGCCGACCACGTTGAGCAACGCCGTCTCGACGGTGGCGTCGCAGTGGCCGCACATGAGACCGGAAGTCTTGATCGTGTAACGCATGGGTATTCCTCTCTGTTGTGTCGGCTTTCCCAAGCACCCGACCTTGACCTTCAAGCCGTCGCTCGCGTACTAAAGTACGCGTCGCTTATCTTTCAGGTCAATCTCGGGCACCTGGAAAATCCGTTCTAAATGGACGTAATGGTGAGCCTATTTTGCCACTTTAGGCTTAAAGGATTTTAGGCGCAGCGCATTGCTTACGACGCACACGCTCGACAGGCTCATGGCCGCGGCGCCAAACATCGGCGAGAGTTGCCAGCCGGTGAGGGGGAAGAACACGCCCGCGGCGAGCGGAATGCCGATGCCGTTGTAGAACAGCGCCCAGAACAGGTCCTGCTTGATGTTGCGAATCGTGGCGCGCGACAGCTCGATGGCGCGTGCGACGTCCATGAGGTCGCTGCGCATGAGTACCACATCTGCTCCTTCCTTGGCGATGTCGGCGCCGGTGCCGATAGCAAGGCCCACGTCGGCGCGCGCCAAGGCGGGGGAGTCGTTGATGCCGTCGCCCACCATGGCGACCTTGCCGCCCGCGTCCTGCAGTTCGCGCACGTGGCGCTCCTTGTCGGCGGGCAGGACGTCGGCGATGACCTGCGCACGGTTGAGGCCCACGCGGCGGGCGATTGCTTCGGCCGTCACACGGTTGTCGCCGGTGAGCATGCGCACGTCGACGCCGAGCTTGCGGAGCGCGGCGATGGCCTCGGCGCTCGTCTCTTTGACCTCGTCAGCCACGGCGATGGTACCGACAAGCTCGCTGTTCTTGGCAAAGAACAGCGGTGTCTTGCCTTCGGCAGCGAACTGCTCGGCAAGGCCAGCGGGCACCTTCGCGTCCAGCTCGTCCATCAGGCGTGCGTTGCCGGCTGCAATGGCGTTTTGCCCCTCGCGTGCCGTAACGCCTCGACCGGGCACGGCGGCAAAGTCCTCGACCATGCGCGCGACGATTCCGCGCGCCTCGCACTCGGCCATAATCGCCTCGGCCAGCGGGTGCTCGCTTGAGCGCTCCAGCGCAGCGGCCAGCTTGAGCAGCGCCTTTTCGCTCATGGCGGGCGAGCCGTCAGTGCGCGTGGCTACCACGATATCGGTCACGGCGGGCTTGCCGCGGGTGACCGTACCCGTCTTATCGAGCACCACGGTGCCCACACTGCGCAGGTTCTCCAGCGCCTCGGCGCTCTTGAACAGAACGCCCATCTCGGCGCCCTTGCCGGTGCCGACCATAATAGCGACGGGCGTGGCCAGACCCAATGCGCACGGACAGCTGATCACCAGCACAGCGACGGCGGAGGTGAGCGCTTCGTTGATGCTTCCGGTCAAAACCATCCATGCCACAAAAGTCACGGCCGAGATCGCAAACACCACGGGCACGAACACGCCGGCGACCTTGTCGGCCATACGGGCGATGGGCGCCTTGGTGGCGTTGGCGTCCTCGACGAGCTGGATAATCTTGGCGAGCGACGTGTCGGCGCCCACGCGTGTGGCACGGAAGGTAAACGAGCCGGTGCGGTTGACAGTGGCGGCGTTGACGGTGTCGCCGGCGGTCTTTTCCACGGGGATGGACTCGCCGGTGAGCGCGCTCTCGTCCACGGCCGAGCTGCCCTCGAGCACCACGCCATCGACAGGGATGGACTCGCCGGGGCGCACACGCAGGACTTGGCTGGGAAGGATGGCGTCGACATCGACGGTGGCCTCGCTGCCGTCCTCTGCCACGACGGTCGCGGTCTTGGGTGCCAGGTCGATGAGCGCCTCGATGGCGCCGCCTGTCTTGGATTTGCTGCGTGTCTCGAGGTATTTGCCCACGGTGACCAGCGACAGGATCGTGCCCGCACTCTCAAAATAGAGGTTGTCCATGCCCGTCATCATGGCCTCGTGGACCTGGCCCGCGGCCAGCTGGTCGGCCATGATAAACATGGCGTAGAGCGACCAGGCAATGGACGCGGTGGCGCCGACGGCGATGAGGGCGTCCATGGTGGGCGCGCCGTGCGCGAGTGATTTAAACCCGTTGATAAAGTACGCGTCGTTGACGTAGACGATGGGGATGAGCAGGACGAGCTCGGTGAGCGCGAGCGTCATGCTGTGGGTGTGGTCGGTGAAGACGCCGGGCAGTGGCCAACCGAGCATGTGCCCCATGCCTATGTAGAACAGCGAGATGAGGAAGATGATCGAGATGATGAGGCGGGTGCGCATGGCGGAGGCGGCGGCCTCCAACTTTTTGGTCGGCGACTCCATATGGGTGACGCCAGACCTGGCCTGCGAGCTGCCGCTTGAGCCGGCGGCACCGGTGCCCGCATCGACGGGCGAGGCCGAGTAGCCGGCACGGTCGACGGCGGTGCAGATATCGTCGGGGGAGACCTGCGCGGGGTCATAGTCGACCATCATGGAACCGGCGAGCAGGTTGACCGCGACGCTCTCGACGCCGTCGAGCTTGCTCACGGCGCGGTCCACATGCGCCTGGCAGGCGGCGCATGTCATGCCGCCCACGTCGAACTTATCTTGAGCCATGGCTGCTCCTTTCCGTGGTTCGGTGTTGGAATTGTTAACCTGCCGATACTATACACCCATACCCCCTGGGGGTGTCCAGTACAGAAAGAAATGTATGACATTTCGTTACAGATGAGGGTGGTTGGTTGGCCGATGGACCGTCTCAACCAATCATCTCAATCTGTAACATCTGGACCGATTTTTGAACCATAGCTGTTACAGATTTAGACAAACATTTCAGCCGAAAACTAACGTCTCGATCTGTAACAACTAGACCCCGGTTTACCGAGTATTTGTTACAGATCAAGACAAATAGTTGGCAGCAAACTCAATGTCTCAATCTGTAACATCTAGCAGGGAAAATGACCTCTAACTGTTACAAATCAAGACAGACTGCCCGGGGTCAACTCAAATGTCTTGATCTGTAACATCTAGAGAGGTTTTGACCCCTTACTGTTACAGATTGAGATGTTGTCTCGCGGGGCTGGGGTTTTGTCTCGATCTGTAACAACTAGACCTGTATCTGCCGAGCTGGTGTTACAGATCAAGACAATTGCCGGGGTGGGGTCCCGTCACGGCAAGACTCCCGCCGCCTAGATACAGAATCCGGGGATCACGCAGGTTCGCTTGTTTGGCTTTTCCGCAGGCGTTGCGTACGTAAAGACGTCACCGTCGTGTCCCACGCGGTTCATATAGAGTGTGCCTTCGCTCTCCGATGTGTCAGGACTCGCCGTTCGTTCCCACCAACAGGTGTCCTTGCCCTTCCACTGGCGAACCAACGTCTCGTTCGTGGTATACGGACTTACCTTGAGCTCGCGGAACAGCTGGTACTCCTTGCCTTCGCCGTTGTAGATGTCGGCCAGGTAGTGAAAGCCCTCGGCAAATGACTCGGGCGGCTGCACTCCGCACAGCTCGACCATGGCGGGCAGCCAAAGAGTTGCGGGCAGCTCGCTCAGACACGATGCGCTTCTGGCAGCGCCAACGTTATTCGAGATCTTTTTGACAGATTTAATGAGTGCGCGCAACTCGTTGGGCAGCAGCTTAAGGCCGTCGCCGTCGAGCCATTCCCGCAGCTCGCAATCTGCCCAGCCGGCGCTCGGCGGTTCAGCTGCAGCGTTGCGCTCGGCAATACCCGCGTCGAACATAAACGTCAGCCCGGCCTTGCCCGTCCCGTCCAGAAGCTCATCGTGGCGGATGCCCACAAGCTGCGCGCCAACCTGCAGCCCGTTGGTGAGCGTGATACGCTTGGTACACGGATAGGGGATATGCCCATCGGCATCGAGCAGGTGATAGCGCTTGGCAATCTCGCGTGCCTCGCTACGGGTCTCGGCGGCCTTAATCTTGAGCGAAATCTCCTGCAGCTGATCCCAAGTGTAGTCGTCAAGCGAACCGCGGATGCCGTCCAGGTAGTCGGGGATGCCAAAGCCATGGGTCGCCGCCCCAATGACGCTGAGCCCCGCAACGGCTGCAACGACGCCACCGATAATAAAGCGGCGGCGGGTCATGGCATCGTGCCGGGCCTGCTCCAGGATCTCTCGCGCGCGCTCGCCGGCGACGTCGACCTTAAGGTGCGTGCCAGAATCGATATCAATCGCGGCCTCGTCTCCTGTGCCTTCGCGGCCCTCGGATTCGGCATCGGTGAGGTATGCCGAGAGCACCTCGAGCATCTGCTGCTCGGTGGGACGATCGCACTGCTCGACTGAGAGACCCTTCATGATGATTTGGACGAGCGCTTCATCGCCCTCGCAGCGCGGCTCGAGCGGCGCCGGCTTGGTCTTGGTCTTTACGAGATAGAACGAGCCGGTTGCAGCGGCGTCCGTCGACTCAAAGTCAAACGGTTTGCGACCGCTGTAGAGCTGGTACAGAATGCTCGAAAGCGCATAGACGTCGACCGCGGGCGAACGGCGAAGGGCCGCGATGCCTTCGATATCCTGCGTGAGCATCTCGGGCGCGGCGTATGCGGGTGTGGCAAAGCGCCAGATGTCGGCGCGCCGGGTGATCGTGTCGTCGCCGAGAGCCATGGTCGCGGAGCCCATGTCGATGAGGCAGGGGTCAAAGGAACAATCGGCAATCTGCTGCTCGAGTGTTCGGCTGGTGGTGCGGAACATGATATTGGCAGGCGACAGGTCGCGATGGATGACCGGATTCACGAGGCCTTGGGTCATCAAGAGCGCACGAAGCACGGCGTTTCCGACGGCGGCGACCATCTGGGTGGTCAGCCCGCCCGAGGCGTCGTGCGGAAGCAGGGGCAGCGCCTGCTTGAGCGAGGTGCCCTCGACCCACTCCATGAGGATGAGAGGGTCATCCTCGCACGATCCGTAGCCATAGACGCGCGGAAATCCGCGCAGGTGCGAGACGGTACACAGATGACGGTACTCCTCGAACAGCGCGGCGGTGCTGGCCAGGTGCGCTGCCGATTGCTCGGCGGAGCGGTCGGGGGCTTGGCCGGAAAGGATGGCATTGTCCTTGAGTAGCTTGACGGCAAAGACCTCGCCGCTCGTGTTGGTCGCGCGCAGCACGTGCCCGATGTTGCCGTTGTTGCGGTGGGCCGTCTGGAGAATAAGCGTCATAAACCGACGCTTGGCGTCGTCCTCGGCGCTGGGGTCGACCGCCACGGCGGTATCGAACGTATCGAGACGGACGAGTTTGTCGCCATAGGCGCTATCGGTAGTATCCATGGCGTTCCTTTGTCTGGCATGGGTTGCCGCACGTTTACGCGAGCAGTGCGGATATCGGTAAAGTACCATGATAGCCGCACTGCCCACGTATACCGCTGAGCATTGTCGTTTACGACGCAGAAGGTAGAAGACGAAAGACGGACGGCGACCGTCTTTCGATCGCCGTCCGCGCTAGTCCACAATGACAAGGAATGTCGTGTAGAGACCCAGATGGAGCCTGTCGCTGTTTTCGATTTCCACTGGGGGATAGATCTTGCCGGGCTCGCGTAGGTCGCGCGGCGGCTCGATTACGATATCGCCGTCGCCCGCGCCCGATTCGAGCACCGTGCCGTTGGTCGATCCAAGGCCCTGGGCGTACCAGTGCTCACCCTCAAGCCAAATGCGAAGATGTTCGCGCGATGCGTCGGCGCCCACATCGGTGATGCTGGGCGAGGTTTTGGGCAAGGATCCAATTACCGTGCCACGCGGATCGCGTGTGAGGGGATGGATTTGCATGTCGACGCAGTTGTCGGCATGTGTCCTGAGCAGACCGAGGTTGGGAGCGACGGCGTGCGGCTGATCCAGACTGCCCATAAAGCCACGTCCGACGGTAGTTTCGGTGGTGCCAAAGTGCCCACCCGTCTTGCTGTCGCAAAAGCGCTCGACGGTGGCCACGCCCTGAACGGGATCGGCGAGCGCCCCCGTTGCCACAAAGAGCATAAGGTAAAGCGTGCTTTTCTCACGCACGGCATTGCCGTCAAAGTTGTCGATGCGATTGAGGGCATTTGCATATAGGCGGCTGTCCAGCTTGTAGCTGGCGAGAGCCGACATCATTTCGTTGGCGGCCGGACCGCGATAGTGCTCGGCGATTGCCCGATAGGCGGACTCGCCGCCGCCGAGCTTGCTGCAGATTGCCGCGGAAAGGTTGAGCGTGGTGACGGTAAAGTCGCTGTAGATGGCGGGCGCGCACTGGTCAGGCTTGCGATGGACGATGTAACGGGTGAGATACGAGCGGTTGGAAGAGCATTTCTCGAGCAGGGTACTGCCGAGATAAGAGTTTCCATTGATGAGCATTCGGGCGATCTCGAGATGTTTAAGACCGCCGAACGAGCGGATATCGTTATAGAGGACCGAGCAAGGCGTCTCTGCTGCCACGGATGCCTCCTTTGATTGCTTCCTAGCCAATATGGCGATAGGAATTAATGGCTCCCGGTGGGCGACGTATTAAATGGCTGCGCAATATACAGCGTAACCAAAGCAACATTATAGGCCACATGTTCGAAATTGCAGGAAGACTGAGAGATTTGGTTTGGACTGGACGGAAATCCCCCTCTGTCTTGTTCTGTAACATTTGGACCCGGTTTTGCCCTGCATCTGTTACAGATTGAGACAATCGGCCAGGCCCGCCCCGTCCGCCTCGTCATCTGTGGTTTACGTGGGGGCATACGGAGTGCGGGTATACTAACCGGCGGCGAATCTGCTCCATCGCTTAGAGCTGCTGCGTCTGGACGGCGCGTGATAGGGCTGCCAAAGCGATCGCCAGCGTGCTGAGCAACGTCCTCTCTGTGCGCACCTGTTTTTGTATGTATTAGCGCACTACCAAGCACGCCCGCGCGGCCGCATGCCGTGCCCATTGCGCGTGCAGATAAGGAACAACAACATATGCGTAATTCTGTATCCGACGTCACGGACGCCGAGATTCTGGACGAGGCCCGCGAGGCCATGACCCAGGCTGCCTTCGATGCCGCCGATGAGGCCAATGCTGCCCAGACCGTCGAGTCCGCTACCGAGAGCCTGCCCGCCTTTGACGAGCTGGGCCTTTCGGACGAGATGCTTCGTGCTATCGAGAACCTAGGCTACACGGCGCCCACGCCTGTCCAGGCTGGCTCGATCCCCGTGGTGCTCGAGGGCCGCGACCTGCTTGCCGCTGCTCAGACCGGCACCGGCAAGACGGCCGCCTTCTTGCTGCCGACCATGAACAACCTGGAGCACATCGCTCCGCCCAAGCCCGTGCGCGAGCGTGGCGGTCGCAACCGCCGTCGCGGCGCCAAGAAGCCCGAGGGCAACGGTCGCGGTCCCTTGATGCTCGTCATCACCCCCACGCGCGAGCTTGCCCAGCAGATCGACGAGGTCGCGAGCAAGATTGCCGACGTCACTGGCCATGTCGCCGTGACCGTCGTGGGCGGCGTGAGCTACAAGCCGCAGACCGCGGCGCTCAAGTACGGCTGTGACATCCTGGTCGCTACGCCGGGCCGTCTGGTCGATCTGATCGAGCAGGGCGCCTGCCACCTGGACGAGGTCAAGGTGCTGGTGCTGGACGAGGCCGACCGCATGCTCGACATGGGCTTTTTGCCCGCCGTCCGCCGCATTGTGCGCGAGACGCCGGCCGAGCGTCAGACGCTGCTGTTCTCGGCCACGCTCGACGAGGAGGCCGTGGGCGAGATCACCGACCTGGTGAGCGACCCGGCACGCGTGGAGATCGCGCCCGCCACGTCGACCGCCGACACCGTCGACCAGTTTGTATTCCCGGTGTCCATCGAGGCCAAGAACAATCTGCTGCCCGAGTTCCTCAAGAAGGAGGGCCCGGAGCGCACCATCGTCTTTATGCGCACCAAGCACCGCGCCGACAGCTGCTGCCGTCGTCTGGAGCGCAAGGGCATCAAGGCCGCCGCGATTCACGGCAACCGCAGCCAGGCTCAGCGCGAGCGTGCCCTTTCGGCCTTCCGCGACGGTACCGTCGACGTGTTGGTGGCAACCGACGTGCTCGCCCGCGGCATCGACATCAGCGACGTGCGCTACGTCGTGAACTTTGACGTGCCGGCCGAGCCGACCGACTACATCCACCGTATTGGCCGTACGGGCCGCGCCGGCGAGCTGGGCTGGGCCATCACGTTTGTGACCGAGCAGGATGTCGATGAGTTCTACGAGATCGAGAAGCTCATGGACAAGACCGCCGACATCTACGAGGCCGGCGACCTGCATGTGGGCCCCAATCCGCCCGCGGTTGACCCCGAGCGCGATCCTGCGGCCTTTAAGGTGAAGAAGAAGACCAAGCGCGGCAAGTCCAAGAGCAAGAAGAAGCTTGAGCAGGCGCGTCGCGACGGCAAACGCAACGGCGACGATTACGGTGATGTGGCCGGTCGTTCCAACCGCGGTCGAGACGAGCGTCGCGGCGACGGTGAGCGTCCGAGCCGTCCCAAGCGCGGCGGCAAGACCCGCGTGCGCGAGGGCGTTCAGGCTCGCGTGGACGAGGCTGTGGAGAGCGTGGCCCGCGAGGTGGCTGCCGAGGAGCGCGGCGGTGCTGGTGTCGTTGAGCAGGCCCCGCGCGGCAACCGTGCCGAGCGCCGTGCCAAGCAGTTCCAGGGCGAGGCGCATCGCCGTCGCCGCGAGGACGAGGACCGCGGCGGTCGTCGCCGTGTTGAGCGCGAGGACGAGGGCCGTGGCTCGCGTGGCGGCAAGCGTGGTTCGGGCGATCGTCGTCGTTCCGGTCGCGATGGCGAGCGCGGCGGCCGTGATGAGCGCCGTGGCGGCGAGGGCCGCGGTTCGCGTGGCGAGCGTGGTACTCGCGGCGGCGAGTCCCGTGGCGGCAAGCGCTTTGATGAGCGCGGTGGCCGTGGCGGCGAGCATCGCGAGGGCACTCGTGGCAATGGCAGCCGCAGCGGTGCTGGCCGCTCTAACGAGTCGCGCGATCGCCGCGATCCGCGTGCCAGCCGCGATCGTCGCGATGACTGGCGCAACTACGACGATACCCGCGAGGAGCGTCGTGGCGGCTATCGTGGCGGGCGTGGCGGCAACCAGGCCGGCTCCCGCGGCGGCCGTGCCGGTGGTCGCGATAATCGTGGTAGCTATGGCAATAGTCGTGGCGGCAAGCGCGGCGGCAGCTCCCGTCGCCCCGGTGACGGCGGCGGCAAGCGCAAGTAACATACGCATCGCCCGCTAGAGCGAGGTGAACCAAGGGCCCCGAGCAACTACGCTCGGGGCCCTTTTTGTTTGCCGTATCCGATCGCTAGTTCAAATGTGATTTCCTCGGGAATGCATCTAGAGGATGCCGTGGGCCTGTTTCCTACCATGCGGCAATGGGTCCCATGGGGTGCGCCGTGCATTTTTTGGAGTATTCTGCAGTTCGAGTTGTCTGCATATGATTTGACGTCGCCAACGGTGGCTTTCGGATATCCCTAGCGAGCGTTCTGAGTCAGATTTCGTCGTTTTCCGGAGCAGGGGCGCGTCATTCTCGCCATGTCGGAACCCAAAATGACGCAGCGCCCTAAAGGTTTGCCCGCTCGGGGTATTGCTGGCGCGGTCACGTTGCAGAATACTCCGTTTTTTGCACGGGCCAGGATGGGGTACCTCGGGAGAACACGGCGGTATCCCGTAAATATATACAATCTGTACCGTAATTTATACAAAACGAAGAGGCAGACAGCGTAGGGTGGGTGCATTGGGGTGCTTGGTGCACCAAAACGGGGGTCCCATGCGCCGTATACTCTGGCTGGATGTGAAAGCGGCTTGACGCGTTGCCAGGCGTAGGGGAGGGTGCCTCGATGAGCGTATTCGAAATTGTGTTTAGTCCGACGGGTGGAACGCGGAAGGTGTCTGGCCTTGTGGCCGGGGCACTGGGCAAGAATACCGTTACCGTCGATCTGGCCGATAGCGGGCTAGATTTCAGCGCTGTCTCGATGACTGAGGACGACGTGGCCGTAATCTCTGTGCCGGCGTATGCCGGTAGAATCCCGGCTGTGGTGGCTGACCGGTTGGGCATGGTGCGCGGCAACGGGGCTCGGGCTGTTTTGGTTTGCGTATACGGAAACCGCGCGTTTGAGGACACGCTCGTAGAGCTGGAGGACGTTGCGAAGCGCGCCGTATTTAGGGTTGTTGCAGCGGTTTCTGCTATTGCTGAGCATTCCGTTGCTCGTCAGTTTGCTGCTGGGCGACCGGATGCGCAGGATGCGGCGCAGCTCGCAGAGTTTGCGCAGCAAATTCAGCAAAAGCTGTTGGCTGAGGATGCGTCCGGGCCCTCTATCCCCGGCAATCGTCCTTATAAACAAGCCGGAGGTCACCGCATGGCACCCGAGGCAACAGAGGATTGTGTCTCCTGCGGTGCATGCGCCGCGGCGTGTCCCGTTTGCGCTATCGACAAGAGTGACCCCAAACGAGCGGCTGGCGAGGCGTGCATCTCCTGCATGCGCTGCATCGCCGTATGTCCGCGAGGTGCTCGCAAGCTTGATTCCAACAAACTATCCGCTGTTTCCCAGATGCTGAGCAAGGTTTGCGTCGCGCGGAAGGAATGCGAGCTCTTTATCTAGCGCATACGAAATTGGTGCAATGGGGCCAGGTTAATCTGCATCAACGTCTTGAAGTTGCGGTGGAATACGGACTGTTTTGGCCTTTTGAGCGGCTTTGCAGTCCCTATTTCACCGCAACTCATGATTGGTGCAAAGTAACCTGTCCCCAATGCACCAGAGTGAGGAGTGTTCCCGAGTGCCGGCAGAAAAGGAACGTCCCTAAGTGCCGCTTAAATACCGTTTATCGAAGAAAAAATACCGCTCACCGGTCATAATGACTATTCTGGCTTTGTTGTTGCCTACAATAACCCCCGTAAAAAGAAATGCGGAAGGTTACCGAGTCCCCTCGGACATGGGCCTAACCAAAGTCTTTGAACGGGTGCGTCTCAATGGGCGCATTCGATTGATTTTGGTTGGGCTATATTTATGAAGGGACATGTCACCATGGGTTTCTTTTCTCGCCTTATGGGTGGCTCGGATAAGCAGGCGACTGCGACTTCCGAGTTCGAAATCCTCGCCCCTGTTTCCGGCGAGCTTGTTAATCTAGAAAAAACCAATGACCCCGCTTTTAGCAGCCGTGCGGTGGGTGATGGCGTTGCCGTGGTTCCCCAAGAGGGAACGGTGTGCGCTCCTGTTTCCGGCACCGTCGCGGCGCTGTTTCCGACTGAGCACGCGCTGGGCATCATGTCCGACGACAGCTCTGCTCAGGTGATGCTGCACATCGGAATCGACACTGTTAAGCTTGAGGGCAAGGGCTTCCATGCGCTTGTTGCCCAGGGTGACCATGTCGACGCGGGCCAGCCCCTCGTCGAGGTCGATTTCGACGTGGTTCGCGCTGCCGGCTTTGATCCCACGGTCTTCGTTATCGTGTGTGAGCGTTCGGAGAACTCGACTCTTCGTGAGCATGCTTCCGGCCCTGTTGCTGTTAAAGAGCCTGTCGTCTGGCTTTCCGAGTAAATTCTTGTGGTGGGTACCGTGGTTATCAAGCGAGTTTTTAACAACAACGTCGCAATGGTCACTTCGGACGATGGCTCCGAGCTCATCGTCATCGGTCGAGGCCTCTGCTTTGGCCGTCATGCCGGCGATGCCATCGACGAGGCGTCGATCGAAAAGACCTACGCGTTGCAGGAGGGAACTTCTCAGGATTCGCGTACGATTGACCGCTTGGCACATCTTTTGGAGTCCATCCCCACCGTCAACCTCGTGATTGCCGAGGACATTGTTCAGATGCTCCGTCGAGAGCTCAATGTTGATATCAACGACAAGATTCTCATTGCTCTCGCAGACCATATCAGCCTTGCTTTGGAGCGCGAGCGCAAGGGCGTCTCCTGTGAGAATCCGTTGCTGCTCGAGATCCAGCAGTTCTATCGCAAGGAGTATGCACTTGCGGGCCGTGCGCTGCAGATTATCAAGGAGTATATGGGCATTCAGATGAGCGAAGAAGAGCAGGGTTTCATTACGCTGCATATCGTCAACGCCACCATGCCGCAACGCTCCGATCGTTTGATTGTTTCGGTCCAGCTTGTTCGCGACGTGCTCGCGATTGTTTCCAAGCGCTATGCTACGACCCTCGATGACACCTCGCTGCCTTACGAACGTTTCGTTCGTCACCTGCAGTTTTTCGCACAGCGAGCGCTCGATCCTACGGCAGGGCAAATCAACGGAGACGCGCTGTTCCGAATCGATGAAACGGCGTATCCCTGCGCATTCTCGTGCGCGGACGCCATAGCCGCCCACTTGTCGTCTACCTATAACGTTGTCGTTACCGATGCTGAGAAGAGTTATCTCGCATATCACATTGTTAACCTGCTTGGAGAACCTGGTCTCTAGGCATAACGTGCCCACACATCGATTGATATAAGGCAAGGCTCACGGTCTTGTCCAGGGCACGTCTGTCTTAATTTGCGGAAAAGGAAGGGGAGTACCGCTATGACCGCAAAAAAGAAGTTCAATTTCAAAGCGCCGTTGGAGGTGTTCGCGAAGTCGATCGTTCAGCCGATGATGTATCTCTCGGTTGCCGGCATCCTGCTCATCGTGGGCATCATTCTGACCAACAAGACCATCTGCGCTTTGGTCCCCGTACTGGGCTCCGGTCCGTTCCAGCTTGTGGGCGCCGTTGTCTATCAGTCGCTGATGTTTATCATCAACAACCTCTCGATTCTGTTCTGCGTGGGCATCGCCGGCGCCATGGCAAAGAAGAACAAGGGCCATGCTTCGCTGATTGCCCTGATGTCGTTCTTCCTGTTCCTGCAGGCTAACAACATCGTGCTCAACGCCACCGGCTCTCTTGCCGATGCGAGCGGCATGCTCGGTCTTACCGGAACCGGCCAGGCCACCGTTATGGGCATCCAGGTGCTCGATACCGGCGTGTTCGGCGGCATTATTCTCGGTTGCATCACCGGTGCCGTGTTCAACAAGTGCTCGAACAAGCAGTTCCCCATTGCCCTTTCGATGTTCTCGGGCGTTCGCTTCCCGTTCCTGATCATGATCATCATTTCCTGGATCATGGGCGCTGGGTTCTGCATCGTTTGGCCTCCGGTTCAGGGTGCCATCTCCTCCGTTGCCGGTATCATTAAGGAGTCGGGCAACATCGGCCTGTTTATCTACGGCATGCTCAACAAGCTGCTCGTTCCCACCGGTCTGCACCACCTCATCTACACCCCGTTCCAGTTCTCCGATGTGGGCGGCACCCTGACGCTGGGCGATCAGGTTATCGCCGGTGCCTATCCCATCCGTGTCGCCGAGATGGCAATGACGGGCCAGCCCTTCTCCGATAGCACCTACTTCAACAGCTACACCTTCAACAACCTGTGGCCCTACATCGGTATCGGTCTCGCCTTTATCGTCACCGCTTACAAGGGGAACAAGGATAAGACCAAGGCCGTTATCATCCCGCTGATCATCACCGCCGTGCTCTCCTGTGTCACCGAGCCCATGGACTTCCTCTTTGTCTTTGCCGCTCCCGTGCTCTTTGTCGTTCACTCGGTTCTTTCCGGCATCTTCCTGGTCCTGCTCAAGGTCCTCTCCGTGCCCGCTTCGACTGCAGGCGGCATCATCAACATCGTGGTTTCCAACCTGGTCCTGGGTGTCGACAAGACCAACTGGCCGGTTATGCTGGTGCTTGGAGTCGTCAACGCCGCTCTGTACTTCTTCCTCTTCACCTTCCTCATCAAGAAGCTCAACCTCCACACGCCTGGTCGCGAGGAGGAGTCCGAGCTCGCGGAGTCCGTTGCCGAGGGCGAGGCCGCCGCGTCTGTCGCGGTGAAGCAGGGCGCTGTTGCCGCAGCTCCCGCAGAGGGCGTCGATGCAGGTATTGCCGACCTGGTCGCAGGTCTTGGTGGCAAGGACAACATCGAGGAGCTCGAGAACTGCTTTACGCGTCTCCGCGTGAACGTTAAGAACCCGGACCTCATCAATGAGGACCTCATCAACCACGTGCCCAACAGCGGCATCAACCGCAACGGCAATAATATCCAGATCATCTTTGGCATGAAGGTCGCCGAGATGCGCGACAAGGTCGAAAACGCAATTGAGAAGGAGCAGTAAACAATGATCATTACTCTGTGTGGTGGCGGATCCACCTTTACCCCCGGCATCGTCAAGTCCATCGCTCTGCGCAAGGACGAGCTCGACGTTGACGAGATTCGTCTGTACGACATCAACGAGGAGCGCCAGCGCAAGATCGGCGTGCTCGTGGACTGGATTTTGCACGAGGACCTCGGCCTGGACATCAAGCTCACGGTGACCACCGACAAAAAGACGGCTTTTACCGACGCGAGCTTCGTGTTTGCCCAGATGCGCGTGGGCGGCTACGCCATGCGCGAGCAGGACGAGAAGATTCCGCTGCGTCACGGCTGCGTGGGTCAGGAGACTTGCGGTTGCGGCGGCCTTGCCTACGGCATGCGCACCATCTTCCCCATGGTCGAGCTGATCGATGACGTTGAGAAGTACGCCAAGAAGGACTACTGGATTCTCAACTACTCCAACCCTGCCGCCATCGTCTCCGAGGGCTGCCGCGTGCTGCGTCCCAACGCTCGTATCATCAACATCTGCGACATGCCGATCGCGATCATCGACGTGGTTTGCGCCGCGCTCGATATCGACAAGAAGGATGTTGAGTACGATTACTTTGGCCTCAACCACTTTGGTTGGTTCACCTCGATCCGCCACAAGGGCGAGGAGGTGCTCCCGCAGCTGCGCGAGTACATCAAGGAGCATGAGATTCTGCTGCCCGACTCTTACCTCAAGGGCATGGGCTCGCTCATGGCAAAGAAGCCCGAGGAGGCCGTCGACGAGCACCCCGAGCAGAACCGCCACACCAAGGGCAGCTGGTACTACGTCTGGAAGGGCGAGTACGAGATCATGGAGTGCTTCCCGGAGTACCTGCCCAACACGTATCTGAACTACTACCTGCAGCAGAAGGAGTTCGTCGAGCACTCCAACCCCGAGCGCACCCGTGCTAACGAGGTTGAGGAGACGCGTGAGAAGAACCTCTTTGATGGTATCGACCATTACGAGAAGACGGGCGAGATCGACGAGAGCACGTTCTATGCGGGCAGCCACGGCGACTGGATTGCCGATCTGGCTATCGCTCTGAAGAACGACACCAAGCAGCGCTTCCTGGTCATTTGCGAGAACAAGGGCGCCATCCCCAACATGCCCTACGACGCTATGGTCGAGCTGCCTGCCTACATTGGCAAGAACGGCCCCGAGGTCATCAGCCGCGACAACATTCCGCTGTTCCAGCAGGGCCTCATGATGCAGCAGCTGAACTCCGAGAAGCTCATTGTCGAGGCTACGATCGAGGGTTCGTACGAGAAGGCGCTTAAGGCCTTTACGCTCAACAAGACCGTGCCGTCGATGAAGGTCGCCAAGGAGGTTCTCGACGACATGATCGAGGCCAACAAGGGTTACTGGCCCGAGCTTAAGTAAAAGCAACAGGGTCGCTGGCCGCATGCCTGAAGCAATGCCCCGCCCACGTGATTGCGTGGGCGGGGCATTGTCGTTTGGTAACGCGTTTTATCAAATATGGCATTTATCTGCGGTAATGTTCTATTTCACCGCTGAGGGTGACATTTTATACCGCCTGCCGAACCGTATGGAGACCTCACAACTTTTTAGGTCAGTGTTGTGCGTGTAGCAATTTCGCCCGGCCTCGCCTCCGGGCTGCCATGTGAGAGGGGATCTTATGGCTCGACTGCACGTAATGGAACGCAGCCACGCTCAGGCCGTCATGGACGACCTGCACGATGCACTCGGACGTCGTCTGGCGGTGAGTTCGCTCGCCCCGTGCCCCGTCGAGTTTACGGCGGCGCTCGTCAACCTGTGCTCCACCCAGAGCTGCGGCAAGTGCACGCCCTGCCGCGTGGGCCTGAGCGCGCTGAGCGACCTGCTCGCCGATGTGCTCGAGGGCCGCGCCGACGAGTCCACACTCAACTTGATTGAGCGCACGGTCCGCACCATCTATCTTTCGAGCGACTGCGCCATCGGTTACGAGGCCGGCGCCATGGCACTCACCGCCATCCGCGGTTTCCGCGATGATTTTGAGCACCATATCCGCGAGCACTCCTGTGGCTTTGACCGCGAGGCCCGCGTCCCGTGCGTCTCGGGCTGCCCGGCGCACGTCGACATTCCCGGTTACATCTCGTTGGTCGAGGCCGGCCGCTATGCCGATGCCGTCAAGGTCATCCGCAAGAACAACCCGCTGCCGCTCGTCTGCGGTTTGGTGTGCGAGCATCCCTGCGAGATGCACTGCCGTCGCGGCATGGTCGACGATCCCATGAACATCCTCGCCCTCAAGCGTTTTGCCGTTGAGCACAGCGACCTCAACGATTACAAGCCCAGCGTGGCCGACAACACCGGCAAGCGCATCGCCGTGATCGGCGGCGGCCCGGCCGGCCTTTCCTGTGCCTACTACCTGGCCGTGATGGGCCATAAGGTGATCATCTTTGAGCAGCGCCACCACCTGGGCGGCATGCTGCGCTACGGCATTCCCAGCTACCGTCTGCCGCGCGAGCGCCTGCAGGCCGAGATCGACTGGATCTTGAGCGGCGGCATCGACGTGGAACTCGACCACTCCGTCAATGGCGAGGAGCTTGCCCGCCTGCGCGACGAGTTCGATGCCGTCTACCTGGCCATTGGTGCCCATAGCGATAAGAAGCTCGGCCTTCCGGGCGAAGAGGCGCCCGGCGTGGAGTCGGCCGTCAAGATGCTGCGCGCCATCGGCGACGACGAGCTGCCCGACCTGAGCGGTCAGCGCGTGTGCGTCATCGGCGGCGGCAACGTGGCCATGGACGTGGCGCGCTCTGCCGTGCGCTGCGGTGCCGAAAAGGTGAGCATCGTCTACCGCCGTCGCATCTGCGACATGACGGCCCAGGATGCCGAGATTGCCGGCGCCCAGGCCGAGGGCTGCGAGGTTCTTGAGCTCACCGCACCGCTCGCTATTGAGACGGGCGAGGAAGGTCGCGTGAGTGGCCTGCGCGTGCAGCCGCAGATTATCGGCGAGCCCCGTCGTGGGCGTCCGGCCCCGCGTGCCGCCGCCACGCCCGAGCGCGTCATTCCCTGCGAGCGCGTGTTTGTGGCCATTGGCCAGGACATCGATTCCAAGCCGTTTGAGGAGATGGGCGTTGCCTGCAAGTGGGGCTGCATCGTCACCGATTCGGATGGCGCCGTGCCTAACTTCGATGGCCTCTTTAGTGGCGGCGACTGCCAGACTGGTCCCGCCACCGTCATCCGGGCCATCAACGCCGGCCGCGTTGCTTCGGCAAATATCGACCGCTATCTGGGTTTTGACAACAAGATCAAGCTCGACGTTGAGCTGCCGACCGTGCAGTTTAAGGGCAAGCACGAGTGCGGCCGCTGCGAGCTGGGCGAGCGCGAGGCCGGCGAGCGCATCCACGATTGGAATCTGGTCGAGCAGGGCCTTACCGAGGAGGAGGCACGCCAGGAGGCAAGCCGCTGCCTGCGTTGCGACCACTTTGGCTTTGGCGCGTTCCGCGGAGGGAGGAACCTGGAATGGTAGAGCCCAACAACCCCACTGTCAGCGACAACACCGAAAGCGGAGCACTCAACATGGTCAAGCTCACTATCGATAATTGCGAGGTCGTGGTGCCCGAGCACACCACGATCCTGGACGCGGCCAAGTCCGTCGGTATCCAGATTCCCACCCTGTGCTACCTGCGCGATCTAAACGAGATCGGCGGCTGCCGCGTGTGCGTGGTCGAGGTTGAGGGCTGCGACCAGCTGGTTGCCGCCTGCAACAACTACGTGCTCGACGGCATGGTGGTCCACACCAACAGCCCCAAGGCCCGCGAGGCGCGTCGCACCAACGTGCAGCTGCTACTGTCCCAACACGACTCGCGCTGTACGAGCTGCGTGCGCAGTGGTAACTGCAACCTGCAGACCATCGCCAACGACCTGGGCATCTTCTATCTGCCGTACGAGCAGCACCTGACGCGCGAGGGCTGGGACTTCGATTTCCCCATCATCCGCGATAACGACAAGTGCATTAAATGCATGCGCTGCATCAAGGTGTGCGAGAGCGTGCAGGGCTTAGGGATTTGGGACCTGACCAACCGCGCCACGCATACCGCCGTGGGCACCCGCGGGCGTGCGCCGATCGGCAAGACCGATTGCGTCGCGTGTGGTCAGTGCATCACGCATTGTCCGACGGGCGCCCTGCGCGAGCGTGACGATACCGAGACCGTGTTCGACGCCATCGCCGATCCCGACAAGATCGTGCTGGCGCAGATTGCGCCGGCCGTGCGTAGCGCCTGGGGCGAGGAGCTCGGCATTCCGCGCGATGAGGCCACCGTCGAGCGCCTGGCCTGTGCGCTGCGCCGCGTGGGCTTTGAGTACGTGTTCGACACCGATTTCTCGGCCGACCTCACCATTATGGAGGAGGGCTCCGAGCTGCTCGAGCGCCTGGGTAAGGCCGCCAAGGGCGAGGGCGACAGCCGCAGCTGGCCCATGTTCACGAGCTGCTGCCCGGGCTGGGTACGCTTTGTGAAGGCGCGTTACCCCGAGTTTGTCGACAGCCTGTCCACGTCCAAGTCGCCGCAGCAGATGTTCGGCGCCATCGCCAAGACCTACTACGCCAAGGTGCTGGGCGTGGAGCCCGAGCGCCTGTTTGTGGTGTCCGTGATGCCGTGCACGGCCAAGAAGGCCGAGTGCGCGCTGCCGAGCATGGTGGGCGAGGACGGCACGCCCGATGTGGACGTTGCACTGACGGTGCGCGAGATGGTGCGCATGGTCCGCGCGAGCCACGTGAGCGTGGATACGCTGGTTGAGGAGCCGCTCGACACGCCGCTGGGCTTTGGCACGGGCGCAGGTGTGATCTTTGGCGCCACGGGCGGCGTGATGGAGGCCGCCGTGCGCTCGGCCTATTACCTGGTGACGGGCAAGAACCCCGACGCCGACTTCTTTACCGATGTGCGCGGCCTGGACGGCTGGAAGGAGGCCGTGGCCGATATCGATGGCACCAAGGTACGCGTCGCCGTGGCGCACGGGCTGGGCAACGCCGCCCGCCTGCTCGACGCGATTCGCGACGGCCGCGTGAGCTATGACTTCGTTGAGGTCATGGCGTGCCCGGGCGGCTGTGTCGGTGGCGGCGGTCAGCCCATCCATGACGGCTGTGAGCTGGCAGCCGAGCGCGGCCAGGTGCTGTGGGGCTTGGATGCTGCTGCGGATATTCGCTTCTCGCACGAGAATCCCGATGTCCAGGCATGCTACCGCGAGTTCTTGGGCGAGCCGCTCTCGCCGCTGGCCGAGGAGCTGCTGCATACCGACCATCACGCATGGACGATGCCTAACGAGGGGACGTGCTAGCGATGCGCGCGTTTAATGTTGAGATGTCGCGCCGGGGGTTTGCCTCGGCGCTCGCTGCGGGCGCCCTGTCGCTTGCGCTCGCGGGCTGTGGCGGCGGGGCTGCCGGTGCCGGGTCCGCCGCGGGCTCGGCTGCCACAGACGGCGCCGGTGCTGCTGCAGAGCCGGTCGAGGTGCACGTCGCCTCGCTCAAGGGGCCGACCTCGATTGGTCTGGTGCAGTTTATGGACCGGGCGGCCGATGGCGAGACGGACAATGAGTTCGACTTTGCGATCAACACCGCCGCCGACGAGATTGTGCCCAAGGTCATTCAGGGCGATATCGACATTGCCCTGGTGCCGGCCAACGTGGCGAGCGTGCTCTACAACAAGACCGAGGGCGCGGTGCAGGTCATCGACATCAACACGCTGGGCGTGCTGAACGTGGTGACGGGCGACGCGAGTGTGACCTCGTTTGGCGATCTGGCGGGTCGCACCGTCTACATGACGGGCAAGGGCACCACGCCAGAGTACGTCATGAACTACCTGCTGGAGCGCGCGGGCCTGACCGGCCAGGTGGCGCTCGAGTTTAAGAGCGAGCCCACCGAGGTGCTGTCGGCCCTGCTTGCCGATCCGTCTGCCGTGGGCGTGCTGCCGGAGCCGTTCAAGACCGCTGCCATCGCCAAGAGCGAGGGCAAGCTGTCGGCACCGGTGAGCCTGACTGATGTGTGGGACGAACTGGCGGGTGACACGGGCTCCCGTTTGCTGACGGGCGTGACCGTGGTGCGCCGTGCCTTTGCCGAGGAGCATCCCGAGGCCGTGACGGAATTCTTGAGCTGCCATGCGGCGAGCGTGAAGGCCGTGAACGCGGCGCCGGCGGACTGGGCGCAGGCCGTGGTCGATGCAGGCATCGTGGATAACGCCACGATTGCCGAAAAGGCGATTCCCGGGTGCATGCTCGTGCGCCAGACGGGGAAGGATATGAAGGCGGCGCTCGGTGGGTACCTGCAGGTGCTGGCCGATGCGGACGCGAGCGCCGTGGGTGGCAAGCTCCCGGCTGACGATTTCTACTACATGGAGTAGCCCGTGCGTGCGTTTGCTCGACAAATGACGGAGCGTATGAAGGCGGTGGCGGCAGCAGGTGCCGTCGCCGCCTTTTGGCTTGCCGCGTGGATGCTGGTGGCGGCGCTGGTGGCGCAGCCGTTGATCTTGCCTGGGCCGGGTGTTGTTGCCCTGGCGCTGCTGCGCCTGGTGCGCGATGGCGGTACCTGGGCGATTTTGGCGGGCTCGGGCGCGCGAATACTGGGCGGGCTGGCGCTTGCCGCGGCGTGTGGTGGCGTGCTTGCCGGGATTTCGTCACGTTCGCGGGCGTTTGCGCACCTGGTGGCTCCGGCACTGTCGTTTGTAAAGGCGACGCCGGTCGCCTGCGTGGTGGTCCTGCTGCTCATTTGGCTGGGGTCGGCGCGCGTGAGCATCGCGGCGGTCTTTTTGATGGCGCTGCCGGGCGTGTATTTTTCGCTGGCCGAGGGCTTGGCACAAGTGGATAAACCGCTGGAGCAGATGTTCCGTCTGCATGGCGTGCGCGGCTGGCGCCTGTTTTGCGTCCATACCTGGCGCGAGGTGCTGCCGTTTGTGCTTTCGTGCGCCCGCGCCGTGATCGGCATGAGCTGGAAGGCCGGCGTGGCAGCCGAGCTGATCGGCATGGCGGTGGGCACCGTGGGTGAGCGCATCTATCAGGCAAAGCTTTTGATTGAGACGGCTGATCTGCTGGCGTGGACCGTGTTGGTCGTAGCCGCCTCGTGGGCGTGTGAGCGCGTGCTGGTGTGGCTTCTGCGGGTTTCGGGGCCCGTGGCGTGGCGCGCGGCCGTGCGGGCGCATGGGCATGGACTGCGCGGGCGTGCGGGGGCTGCGAGCGATGGCGCTGCGGCGGAGCTTGCGCTTGCCGTGGGCGATCGCGCGCCGTGGGCTCCGGCACTGGACGGTCTGGCGCTCAACGTGCCCGCGGGCGGGCGTATCTGTGTGATGGGTGCTTCGGGTGCGGGCAAGTCGACGCTGCTTGCGCTAGCGGCGGGGGAGTCCGCGCCGTGCTCGATGGTGTTTCAGGATGCACGCTTGGTCGAATCCGCCTCGGCGCTGGATAACGTGTTGGTGTGCGCCGATGCGCGCGTGGATGCTTCGAGCGCCGCGGCATTGCTGCGCCTGCTGGTGCCAGGGATCGACGTGCATGCTCGCGTGGCCGAGCTTTCGGGCGGGCAGCGCCGTCGCGTCGAGATCGCTCGAGTCCTGCTGTGCCCGGGCGGCGCCGTTATTCTGGACGAGCCCTTTACCGGTCTAGATACCGCCGCACGCGACGCATGCGCCGAGGTCGTGCTCGACCTGCTCGACGGCCGCATGCTCCTGCTCGCCACGCACGATGTCGCCGACGCTCAGGCCCTCGATATCTCGGACATCATCACGCTCTAAATACTAACTCAGCTACAAAATGATTCGTTTTCCTCCGTTCCCATGGGGTCGGGTGTGGTATTCTATCTGCGGGGTAATACTTAGGAATACCAAGTAATACCAACGCCGCAGAAACAAACTCCGGATGCGGGCCAATCGGGTTGCCTTCACAGCCCGTCGCCCAGCCGCGTGGCCCGCATCTATCCGCACTACCGTCGTTTCAAAAAGGAAGCGCCATGGCAGAACACATGACCCCCGTAGTCGCGAAGGTCTTGCCCGAGGAGAAGGCAGCCTTCGCGGCGGCAACTCAGCTCGTGGGCACCACGCCGTCCAACGCCATCCGCATGTTTATCGCCGCGTTCAATCGCTGCGGCACCTTTCCGTTTGACATCTCGCCCAACGGGGCCTTTGGCAAAGAGTGTCCTCAACAGCTAGTCGTTGAAGAACGTCCCCAATGACTAGTCGTCGGGAGGAGGTCGGCATGCTCAATGCGATGATTTGGGCGCTTGCCTGTTTTGGCGTCGTCGCTGCCGATATTGCCCTGAGCGTGGTTTTGTTTTCCGCTCTGGGCGTCGCGTCAGTGTTCATGGGTTTTTCGATCGATGACCTCGACATTCAATTGCTTCAGGCTGCCGCGCAGATGGCGTCGTTTTTGATGGCGCTGCTGTGGTGGCGTTATCTGTGGCCGCGTTCGTTTATGGCACGCCGGCAAAGCGAGCACCCGCTCGGCGGGGGAGCGCGTGGGGCGTGGAAACGCATCGCCTGCGTTATCGTGATTGGCCTTGCCCTGCAGGTGGTCGTTGGTTACGTGACCGACGCCGCGCTGTCGCTGTTGCCCGAGGCCGCGGCCGACTACAGCGAGCTTGTCGAGGAAACAGGCATGGGCGACACCAGCTATCTCGCCGTCCTGACTACGGTGCTCGGCGCCCCATTTTGTGAAGAGCTGCTGGTGCGCGGCATTATTTTTGAGTTTTCGCTCCGAGCGTTTAATCCACAGTGCCGTCCGCTCTGGAAGCGCCGGCGTTGTGCAGGCGCGCAAGAAAGCGCCATGGTACCCTGGGCAGCCCCGAGCACCTGGGGTATCGCCGCGGCAATTGTGTTGCAGGCGGCGGTCTTTGGCTTTATGCACGTGAACTGGGTGCAGGGCTGCTACGCGGGCGCTGCCGGCCTCATCTTTGGCTGGGTGCTCGTGACGACCGGAAAGCTCCGCTACACCATCCTGCTGCACTTTGCCTTTAACGCTGGGTCGTATCTCATGGCGTTGTTGTGGTTTGTGAACACGCCGCTCGACGTGGTAATCACGGTTACCATCGCCGGCGTCATCCTCGCGGAGGCCGTGCGCTCGCTGCGCCAAGCATGTCAGCCGGGCGCGGCGAACGCACCCTTGCGCTAGTTGCGGCGACCGCCGCCGTTGGCGCCCTGACGCCCCTGGGCCGCGCGATTGCGACCGGCAGTGTTCTGTGCGCGCGACATGCCGCTGTGCCCCTTGCTACCCTTGGGCCCCTTGCCGGCGCCACCGTGCGGCTTGCCGCCCTTCTTGCCGGTTCCATGCCCGCCGTTGGCAGATGTCTCGCCCGGGCGCGGCGGCACGGGACGAATCAGGCAATGCTTGATGTAGCCAATCAGATCGCGGCGGCCGGCTTTTTCCAGCGCCTCGCGCACGAGTTTGTAGTTCTCGGGCTTGCGATATTGGATGAGCGCACGTTGCATGGCCTTCTCGTGCGGGTCGCGCGCCACGTAGATCGGCTCCATGGTGCGCGGATCCACGCCGGTGTAGTACATGCAGGTCGACATGGTGGACGGCGTGGGGTAGAAGTCCTGCACCTGCTCGGGCATGTAGCCCATGTCGCGCACGGCTTCGGCAAGGTCCACGGCTTCCTTCATGGTTGAGCCCGGGTGGCTCGATATCAGATACGGCACCACGTACTGCTTGAGTCCGTATTCGCGGTTCAGGCGTTCAAATTTACGGCAGAACGCGTCGTAGACGGCGCGGCTCGGCTTGCCCATCACGGACAGCACCGCGTCGCTCACGTGCTCGGGCGCTACGCGCAGCTGGCCCGAGACATGGTACTCCAACAGCTCGCGTAAAAACTCGTCCGAGGCATCGGCCATGGTGTAGTCGAAGCGGATGCCGCTGCGCACGAAGACCTTTTTGACGCCCGGCAGCTGGCGCAGGTCGCGCAGCAGCTGCGTGTAGCCGCTCTCGTCGACCACCATGTTCTTGCATACGCTCGGCCACAGGCAGCGCTTGTTCTTGCACACGCCGTGCTTGAGCTGCTTGTCGCAGGCAGGGCGGCTAAAGTTTGCCGTCGGTCCGCCCACGTCGTTGATGTAGCCCTTAAACTCGGGATCGTGCGTGAGCAGCTCGGCCTCGCGCATGATCGAATCGTGGCTGCGCATCTGCAGCACGCGGCCCTGGTGGAAGGTGAGGGCGCAAAACGAGCACTCACCAAAACAGCCGCGGTTGGAGCTAATGGAAAACTTGATCTCGGCAAAGGCCGGCACGCCGCCCGCCGCGTCGTAATCGGGATGCCAGTCGCGTGCGTAGGGGAGTTCGGCCACCTCGTCCATCTCATCGGTGGTGAGTGTCGCCGACGGCGGGTTTTGCACCACATAGACGCTGTTGGGGTAGGGCTCTACCAGGCGATGACCGGTGATGGGGTCCATATTCTGCTGCTGCACATTAAAGCTGCGCGCGTAGTTGAGCTTGTCGGCGGTAAGGTCGTCCCAGCTGGGCAGCAGATCGTAGTCGTAGACCTCGTCGAGCGAACCCGTGCGGTAAACGGTACCGTTGATGTAGGTGATCTGGTCCACGGGCAGTCCAGCGTCGAGCGCGTCGGCGATCTCGACGATCGCGTGCTCGCCCATGCCGTAGATGAGGATATCGGCGCCCGAATCGAGCAGCACCGAGCGCTTGAGCTTGTCCTGCCAGTAGTCGTAATGGGCCAGGCGACGCAGGCTTGCCTCGATGCCGCCGATGATGATGGGGGCGTCCTTGAACGTCTGGCGGATGAGGTTGCCATAGACCGTGACGGCTCGGTTGGGACGGCGCCCTTCCTTGCCACCGGGGGTATAGGCGTCGGTGTGACGGCGGTGCTTGGTCACCGAATAGTGGTTGACCATGGAGTCCATGTTACCGGCACTGACCAAAAAGCCCAGGCGCGGCTCACCGAGCACGCTGATGCTGGCGGGATCGGTCCAGTCGGGTTGGCAGATGATGCCCACTTTGTAGCCGTGCGCGTCGAGTACGCGGCTGATGATGGCCATACCAAAGCTGGGGTGGTCCACGTAGGCGTCGCCGCAGATGTAGACGAAGTCACACTGGTCCCAACCGCGCGCGTCCATATCGGCGCGGCTGACGGGAAGGAACTTATCGCGGCCCGGGCGCCAGGGACGGGCGGGCGCTGCTGAGGCATGCGTGGGTCGCGAGCCCTGCGCCTTACCGCCACGCTTTTGCTGCTGGCCGCGCTGGGCATGCTTGCCATGCTGGTTGTGCTGAGCGTCCTGGGGCTTTTTTGCCACGATTCCTCCCGTTGTTAGTATGCTGCACGTAATTGTAACCAGTCTTTTTGGGACGGGGCTAAAAAGACTGGTGGAGTACACGAGGTGTCGGGCGTCGGCGCCGTACCCGCCGTTTGTTTCCAGACTGTGTATCTGCGCGTTGGAGAACCCGTCTCGCGCGCACGCCATGTTGTCAATGGGTTACAGTATGAACGGCGGCTATGTCTCCGCCAACGCACGAGAGGGTCGTCAACAAGGAGGACGCACGACGATGCAGCGTGCCAAACAGATATCGGAGTCAATTGAGCTGGGCATCATCTTGGCGCTCGCCGGTGGCTTTATGGACGTTTATTCGTACATTGGGCGCGACCATGTTTTCGCCAACGCGCAGACGGGCAACATCTTGCTCGTGGGCGTGAGCATCTCGGAGGGCAACTGGGCGCTGGCGGGACGCTATTTCTTCCCCGTGGTGTCGTTTGCTGTGGGCATTATGCTTGCCGACCTGGTACACGAGCGTTTTGGTAGCGTGATCCACTGGCGTCAGGTGACGGTGTTTTTTGAAGCCGTCATCTTGTTGGGCGTGAGCTTTATCCCGGGTGGCGATTTCAACCTGCTCGCCAACTGCCTCACCTCGTTTGCCTGCGGCATGCAAGTCGAGAGCTTCCGCAAGATCCACGGTCACGGCATCGCCACGACTATGTGCATCGGCAATCTGCGTAATGCCTTGCAAAACGTGGACGACTACATCATCACCCATAGGCGTGGCTTTTTGGAAAACGGCCTGCTGTACTTTGGCGTGATCTTCACCTTTGTGTTTGGCGCCGTGCTGGGCAATTGGTGCATTGAGCGCATGGGCTTGCACGCCATTGCGGTGGCGAGCGTGCTGCTGTTTGTCGCGTTTGGCATTATGTTTATCGACCGCGAGCGCGATTTGCGCTCTCGCTGGAAGCGTGCCTGCGAAGATTGGAAAGACGCCTGCCAAAAATAGCGGCAAGATGTGACAAGGGGGCAGTCCCCTTGTCAGATAGATCGATAATGGGGAGGGGACGGCCATCTCGGTCGCCCCTTTTTTGTTTAGTGGCCAGGCGGTGACGATACCAGTTGTTGAAACGCTTTAACACCTTTGACGTTCTCACGCGTTTTTTGTTTCAAAAGCGTTAGGATGGGACTTATAGCGCGGGGCGTAATGGGCGCCCCGCACACGATGGGAGGCTATCAATGGCTAATCGTTTCGTTCTCAACACCATCTCTTATCATGGTTCCGGCGCCATCAAGGAGATCCCCGGCGAGCTCCAGCGTCGCGGCTACAAGAAGATCTTCGTCTGCTCCGACCCCGATCTGGTTAAGTTTGGCGTTACCGCTAAGGTGACCGACGAACTCGACGCCGCCGGCATCGCTTGGAGCCTCTACTCCGAGATCAAGCCCAACCCCACTATCCAGAACGTCAAGGACGGCGTCGAGGCCTTCAAGGCCGCCGAGGCTGACGCTATCGTGACCATTGGTGGTGGCTCCTCCATGGACACCGCCAAGGCTATCGGCATCATCATCAACAACCCCGAGTTCGCCGATGTCCGCAGCCTCGAGGGCGTTGCTCCCACTAAGAACCACGCCGTGTTCACCATCGCCGTGCCGACGACCGCCGGTACCGCCGCCGAGGTGACCATCAACTACGTCATCACTGACCCCGAGAAGGTCCGCAAGTTCGTGTGCGTTGACACCAACGACGCCCCCGAGGTCGCCGTCGTCGACCCCGATATGATGGCTTCCATGCCCGCCGGCCTGACCGCCTCTACTGGCATGGACGCTCTGACCCACGCCATCGAGGGCTACACCACCAAGGGCGCTTGGGAGCTCTCCGACATGTTCCACTTTGAGGCTATTAAGCTGATCAGCGAGAACCTGCGCGACTCCGTCGCCGAGGCCAAGTCCGGCCAGCCCGGCTCCGGCCGCGAGGGCATGGCCCTTGGCCAGTATGTCGCCGGCATGGGCTTCTCCAATGTTGGCCTGGGCATCGACCACGCCATGGCTCACACCCTGTCCGCTCACTACGATACCCCGCACGGTGTCGCTTGCGCCATGCTGCTGCCGATCGCCATGGAGTTCAACAAGCCGGTTTGCGCCGAGCGCCTGGCCAAGGTCGCCGTCGCCATGGGCGTTGACACCACGGGCATGAGCACCGACGAGGCCGCCGATGCCGCCATCGCCGCCGTTAAGCAGCTCTCTGCCGACGTGAACATCCCGCACGTCTGCGAGGCCATGAAGGCTGACGAGATCGAGGTCCTGGCCAAGGACGCCATGGCCGATGCTTGCTTCCCGGGCAACCCGCGCGAGGCGACGCTCGACGACGTTATCGAGCTCTTCAAGAAGATCTGCCCGGCTGCCTAACTTGGTTCGGCGGGCCCCTGCCCGTTAGCCCCAGAATCGTCCTCGGACATGTCGGAGGCCCCGCTGCGCACTACGTGCAGCGGGGCCTCCTTCTGTCCTGCGGAAAGATTGTGGGGCTAACGGGCAGGAGCCCGCCGGCTCGTTATCGTGGCGGGCGCAGTTCTGGGGAGCTCGATGGGTCATCTCGCTAGGTAAAAAGATGGTTCGCGGTGGTATTGTTGCTGTGGGTTTAATTCGATATGAAAGGGTGACTTTGGTGTCCAAGATGGATTCTACGCTCTCCTATATTACTGACCAGTTGAAGGCGCTTACCTCGATTGCTTCGCCTACCGGCTATACCCGTGCGGCGACTGATTATCTAATGGAAACGTTGCGCGATATGGGCTTTGGCCCTGAGCGTTCCAATAAGGGCAACGTGCTGGTTGAGCTTGGTGGCGAGGGCGAGCCACTCGTGCTGGCGAGTCATGTCGATACCCTGGGCGCTATGGTGCGCTCCATCAAGGACAATGGTCGCCTGCGTCCCACGACGCTTGGTGGGCACCAGTGGTCTACGGCCGATGGCGAGAACTGCACCGTCTACACGCGTGACGGCAATGTGTACACGGGTGTGGTCCTCAATACCGAGCCTTCGGCGCACGTGGCCGACGAGCCGGTCAAGACCATCGAGAAGAACATGGAGATCCTGCTCGACGAGAACGTCGACAGCAAGGACGATGTGCTCGAGCTGGGTATTCAGACCGGCGACATCATCGCTATGGATCCGCGTACCACGGTGACGGAGAGCGGCTACATTAAGAGCCGCTTCCTGGATGACAAGCTGTCGGCGTCAATTCTGCTGGGTCTGGCCCGTGCCGTTGCTGACGGCGAGGTGACCCTTTCGCGCAAGGTTTCGCTGCTCTTTACGGTGTACGAGGAGGTCGGCCACGGCGGTGCCTTTGTGCCGGCTGACACGCGCGAGATGATCAGCGTGGACATGGGCTGCGTAGGTGACGACCTGGGCTGCACCGAGCGCATGGTTTCGATCTGCGCCAAGGATTCGGGTGGCCCCTACAACTACGACCTGGTGACCACGCTGTCCAACATCGCGCGCGAGCTCGAGCTCGATTACGCCATCGACGTGTACCCGCATTACGGCTCGGACGTTGAGGCCACGCTTTCTGCCGGCTACGACATCCGTCACGGCCTGATCGGCCCCGGTGTGTACGCGAGCCACAACTACGAGCGCAGCCACATCGACGGTGTGCGCAACACCTACGAACTCGTCCGCGCCTACGTCCAGCGCTAGGCGCACCGAAAACGGCGCTGGCAAGTATGACTAGAAAGCCAGCGCCACCCACCCCCAATAAGTTGCGGTGAAATAGGGACTGTTTAAGCGTTTTAAATGCGAAAACAGTCCCTATTTCACCGCAACTTAGGAGGAGGCGCCGTTATCTCTGCACGTGTCGTAGTACCTCAACGGCGGCGCTTACCTCTATCGTGCGGCGCTCGAGACCGCGGCGGATGGCGTTGAGGCGATTGTCAGCCGTTGCCCATGCACTTTGTGAGAGGATTTCGACCGCCTCGTCGACGAACCCATCGAGGTGCGATGCATCGAACCAATCGAGCGAGTCGGCAAATGCCAGCTGAGTGGAAGGGTCCGGCCCAAACGGTTTGGCGGCAAACCCAAATTCCCCGGTAACGAGCACGGCGGCTGGCACGTTGTACCACAAGCAATTGCCGCTATCGAACAGCGGCGCAGGCCGTATTTCCAGCGTGTCGACGTTGCGAATGATGCCGAAGTTTCGCCAGTGGCGGTCGCTGTTGGCCAGGAGGGCATCACAGACGATCATCTGCGACATGGATCTTCTCACGGCAGCTTCGTCAGCCCCGTGTCTGCCGAGATAGCGACAGTATCTATCGTATGTCGAGCTTCCTCGCTGGCCACCGAGTGCGTCCCTGATATAAACGGCCGGCACGTATTCCTCGCGGCCATTAAGAAAGTCATCGCATAGGCATACGGGCCCGTCGAACATGCGCTCGACCGTATAGGGGACAAACTCACCTTTGGATAGCAGACGCCGATGTAGAGCTGTTGCAACCGTCTCGTTAAACGGTCGCTGATCGTCCATTCCACATCCTTTGACCAGGATACAGACGCCATTGCGGATCATCCAGGATTTGGGGAGCTCGCCCTCGGACGTATTGTCAGGATTTTTGAGTCCGATGCCCTCAAGCCAACCTGAACGCTGCTCGGGTGCCGACCGTTCAAAATCGTTCTCGAAATAATTGAGGTGCCGCCAATTGAGCTCATCGCAGTCGACCGGTCTCAGCCAGTAGCAATCCGAAAGCGAAAAACCCAGGCATCGGACGGGCACTTCAATACCGCTGTTAATTCCTAGTTCGCGATAGCGCGAGATGAGTCCGGGGCGGACATCGGGCACCGACCGGTGACTCCACCACGTGTTAAGTGCTCGTTTATTCACCGTTGGAGAAGAACTCGAGCACGTGCCAAACGGCATCCTTCGTGCATCGAGAATCTCGGCAATTTCAAAGCTAAACTCGCGCGTTGGATCAAACGAGACATGCGCGACCTCGTGGTCGGCTGACATCAACGTGAACTTGCGCCCCACGTCAGCTGCGGGACGGCGCCCGCGCTTACGGACCTTTTGATAGCCAATCGCGGAATCGTACTCAACCATTTTCCGCCCACCGACGATATCGCACGCGAGCGTTCCCGATGCAGCCAGTTGCGATATGCGGGCCTTCGTAACGCCCAACAGACGCGCGGCGTCACCCATGGATATGTAGTTGGAAGGACTCATCAGCTGCATCACCTCGTTAAGTATTCTAATTGTTAAATACTGCAAGCACAAACATCATAATACTTAACAAAGTTGCGGTGAAATAGGGACTGTTTTGGCGGCTTGAAACGCTTAAACAGTCCCTATTTCACCGCAACTTATCGGGGGTACGGCTATTTGATGGCAGCGGTTACCGTTCCGCCGCCGAGGACGACGTCGTCGCGGTAGACTACGACGGCTTGGCCGGGGGCGATGGCGCGCTGCGGCTCGTCAAAGGTCAAGAGCATTTGCCCGTCGGCACCGCGCGCAAGCACTGCTGCCTGGTCCTTTTGACGGTAGCGGTACTTGGCGCCCACGCGAATGCCGCCGGCATTGAGCTCGGCCTCCATGCGGTCGGCAGGGGCGCTCCAGATCCAGTCGTTGGCCGTGAGCGCTGTGGCCGTCAGGTCCTCTGCCTCGCCCAGATGCACGGTGTTGTTGGCGATATCGACGCCCGTTACGTACACGGGATGCGCCATCGCGATGCCCAGGCCCTTGCGCTGACCGATGGTGTAGCGCAGCGCTCCATTGTGGCGTCCGACTACGCTGCCGTCGCGCCATACAATATCGCCCGGCTCGGCGGCATGCCCGCAGCGGCGCTCGATATAGCCCGCGTAGTCGCCGCCCGCGATAAAGCAGATATCCTCGCTCTCGGCTTTCTTGGCGTTGATGAAGCCCTGCTCGGCGGCAATGCGGCGCACGTCGCGCTCTTTGTCCAGACCCGCCAGCGGAAAGATCGTGCGCGATAGCCGCTCCTGCGTGAGCGAATACAAAAAGTAGCTCTGGTCTTTTTTGGGATCCTCGCCGCGGTACAGCTGCCACGTGCCGTCGGGCGCCTGGCTCGTCTTGGCGTAATGGCCCGTGGCGATATAGTCGCAGCCCATGTCCAGCGCGGCGTCCAGTAGCGCGCCAAACTTAATGTGACGGTTGCAGATGATGCAGGGGTTGGGCGTCAGTCCCTCCTGGTAGGCGGTCACAAAGCGCTCGATTACGTTACGGTCGAAGGTTTGCTGCAAGTCGAGCACGTGATGGGGTATTCCCAGGCGCCCGGCGACGGCCTTCGCGTCAGCGATGTCGCGATCGACTTTGCTCATACCTGTTGCGGGGTCGGGCGCGGGGCAGGTGAGGCGCATGGTGGCACCGACACATTCGTAACCCTGACTTTTGAGCAGATACGCGGTCACGCTGGAATCGACGCCGCCGCTCATGGCGACGAGCACGCGCTTGTTGTGCATGGGGAGGTTCTCCTTGGTGGCATGTGGCCAAAAAAGAAAAGCGGCGCGGGAGGCTGGTTCCGCGCCGCAGACATTGTAGCAAGTTCGGGCGTCCTGTGGGACACCCTGTTGGGATGAGCTCGGGCTGCCAGAAGAGAGGGGAGACCGGCGTGCCTTGGACTCGTTCTAAGAACGAGAGCTCTAGTCCTGGAAGAGTGCCGTGGACAGGTAGCGCTCGCCGGTGTCAGCGAGCAGCGCCACGATGGTCTTGCCCTCGTTCTCGGGGCGCTTGGCCAGCTGCAGTGCGGCCCACACGGCGGCGCCGGACGAAATGCCCACGAGCACGCCCTCCTTGTGGCCCACGGCGCGGCCGGTGGCAAAGGCGTCGTCGTTCTCGACGGGGATGATCTCGTCGTAGACCTGGGTGTCGAGGACGTCGGGCACAAAGCCGGCACCGATACCCTGGATCTTGTGCGGGCCGGCCTGGCCCTTGGAGAGCACCGGGGAGGTGGCGGGCTCGACGGCGACGACCTGAATCTCGGGGTTTTGCTCCTTGAGGAACTCGCCCACGCCGGTCACGGTGCCGCCGGTGCCAACGCCGGCGACGAAGATGTCGACCTTGCCGTCGGTGTCATCCCAGATCTCGGGGCCGGTCGTGGCCTTGTGGATGGCGGGGTTGGCGGGGTTCACAAACTGGCCGGCGATGATGCTGTTGGGAGTCTCCTTCTGCAGCTCCTCCGCCTTGGCGATAGCGCCCTTCATGCCCTTGGAGCCGTCGGTGAGCACGAGCTGCGCACCGTATGCCTGCATCAGCTTGCGGCGCTCGACGGACATGGTCTCGGGCATGGTGATGATCACCTTGTAGCCGCGGGCCGCCGCCACCGAGGCGATGCCGACGCCGGTGTTGCCGCTCGTGGGCTCGATGATGGTGTAGTCGCCGCCACGCACGAGCTTGCCGGCCTTCTCGGCCTCGTCAATCATGTTCTTGGCGACGCGGTCTTTAACGGACCCGGCGGGGTTGAAGTATTCCAGTTTGACGAGCACGCGGGCCTTGAGGTCCTCGTCGGCCTCAAAGTGGGTGAGCTCCAGAAGCGGGGTGTGGCCGATAAGCTGGTCGATGGACGTGTAAACATTGCTCATGGTGAACCTCCAAAGTGTTCAAATGACTGGATACCGTGTGGCTTTACGGTGTGTGTAGCAGCGAAACCCACAAACCTTATAGGTTGTTCGTTTTGCTGTTGGGAAGCATACTAGACACTAAAGCCTAGTAATGCAATAGGAAATAGGAGTTTATTGCAAGTTGATTAACCATCTTGACCGGAACGGGTATTTTCAAAGCCAATTTTTCGGCTAGAATTTCAACGAACTAAAAGACCGAAAGGCAGCACTATATATGTTGGTTTCTACTAAGGGCAGATATGCCCTGCGCGTTATGGTCGATCTGGCCGAGCACCAAGCGGCCGGTCGCATCCCGCTTAAAGAGATTGCGGCACGTCAGGGTATTTCGGAGAAGTACCTCGAGAATATTCTGGCGACGCTCGTGCGCGCCAATATGCTCTCGGGTATGCGCGGCAAGGGCGGCGGCTACGTGCTCACGCGCCCGCCCGAGCAGTACACGGTGGGCGAGATCCTGCGCCTGACCGAGGGCAGTCTGGCGCCGGTCGCCTGTCTGGATGGCGACTGCAAGGGTTGCTCGCGATCTGATGAGTGCCCCACGCTCGACGTGTGGAAGAACCTGGACAAGCTTATCAACGACTACCTCGACGGTGTGACGCTCGATGCGCTCGTCGCCCCCAGCGAAGGCTACGATTACGTCATCTAACCCACGCCTGCCATGTGGGGACGGGGTGGAAATGGTAGATTTTCTTGCCCTCTGAGACTTGGCAAATAAGAAGGCCGCCCATTTTTGCGATGGGCGGCCTTCTTATTTGGTCCGATGCGTTTGTGTGTCGGGGCGTTCTACTCTTCGGCAATACTATCGAGGATACTGCGCATGATGGACACTAGGATGCTGCCCATAAAGGCCGAGCCAAAGCCGGCGATGGAGATGCCGACGCCTAACAGGTTGACCGACAGGTAGCTGGCGAGCTCCAGCATAAAGCTGTTGAGCACGAGCTGGAAAATGCCGAGCGTAATGATCGTGAGCGGCAGCGAGATGACCGTGAGGAACGGTTTGACGAACGAATCGACGATGTTGAGGAACAGTCCCACAAAGGCAAAGCAGACCCAGGCCTCGGCAAAGCCGAAAGGTTGGATGCCGGGGACGAGGAACGTGGCGATCGCGATGGCGATCGAGGTGAAGAGCCAGTTAAGCATAAAGCGCATGGCGTGAATCCTTTCTTGCGTCGGGGTTGCTGGCGTCGCGTGAAGCGGCTTGCGGCGGCGATTTGGATGGTTGCGCGGGCGCGCCGCGGTGTTTGGGCGCCCATTGTCTCAAATATTCGTGGAGCTTACGTGCGCATTCGGTTTCTAAACGGCGTTCGTCCTGAAAAACGTGCCGCTGACAGAGAGTCTTGTCACTTTAGTTTGGTGGTGTGCTACACTGCTACGGGCAAATGGCCCATGCATAGTTTTATTGCATATTTACGGGCGAACGATGCCCGATGTCAGTATCAACTTCGATGCCTTTTGGCGGGTTTGGCGGTGATCGATGAATATCGAGAACATGTTTGACAAGCCTGATGTCAAGCAGCTGGTCCACGCATTTAGTCTTTTGGATGACGAGAACGATATCCAGGCGTTTTTAACCGATATCTGCACGCCGCGCGAGATCTGCGATCTTTCGCAACGTCTGCAGGTTGCGCGTTATCTGGATGAGGGCGAGCCTTATGTTGAGGTTCAGGCCCGCACCGGCGCTTCGTCCACTACGGTGAGCCGCGTGTCCAAGGCACTCAACGGCGAGTACGGCGGCTATCGCAAGATCCTCATCAAGCTGGAGGATGGCGAGTAGGCCAGCGGCAACAAACGAATTGCGCAGAACCGTCCCTTCGGGGGCGGTTTTTTAATCCTTTGGGGACGGAGGAAAACGGATCACTGGGTTAGACTGACCTCCTCGGTGATCCATTTTCCTCTGTCTCCAAGGGGTCAAATCTGTTGGCGTGGGGCAAATCTGTCCGCGCGGGCGGGTAGGATGGAAGCATTGAATATTGCGAACGGTTTGAGTGGAGGACCATGCCTGTTCGAATCTATACCACCAACGCCGGCGCGGATTTGAGCGATGCCGAGGCGGCGCTGCTTGCCGACCTTATTGCCCGCCACGGGCGTGCCGTGCTGCTGGCGCCAACGTTTGCCGAGCTCGACCTGTGCCGTCATGATGCGGCGGAAGCCGGCGTTTCGCTGGGTATTGACTACAAGACGCCTACATCGTGGCTTCGCTCGCTTTGGGAGCTTTTGGGCGACGGGCGCGGTTTCGTCGACAACCTGCAGCGCCAGATGCTGTTTTCGGACATGGTAGCGCGCCTCGACGACGCCGACCTGCAGCCGCTTTCGCGCAGCCAGGGCACGGTGCGTATGCTCGCGCGTATGGCTCGCGATGTGCTGCCGGGTGTGGCAGGGACAGGCACCGAGCGTTGCTGCGACAACGTTTGCAAGCCCAAGCCCAAAAGCGATGCCGAGGCTCGCGTGTTTGAACTTTTGTGCGCCTATGCGCGCGGTTTGGACCGTCGAGATATGGTCGAGCCCTGCGAGGCGGCTGACATTATGGCCGGCGCTTTGGCCGACAACCTGCCGGGGTGCGCCCGCGCCGTTTGCGTGCGCGGCGTCACGTCATTTACGTATAGCCTGCTCGAGCTGCTGTCCGCCGTGGCAAACAACGGGGGAGAGGTTGTCGTGCTGCTTGCCCGCGAGCAAGCGGCGATGCGCGAGGAGCTTGCCGCGGCATTTGATGTCCGCGGTGTGCTGTTTGAGATCGCGCCGCTGGGGGAGGGCGCCGCCGCGCCCCAGACTGCCTCCAAGTCCGCTGCTCAGCCTGCCTTTATTGAGGTCGCCGGCCCCCATGCCCGTGCCCATGCTTATGCGGACGTCATCGATAAGTTGGTGAAAGCGCACAAGGAGTCCAAGGACGATAAAGCTGCTGCAACACCCGCCGACCCCGTACGCGTGCTCGTTGTTTCTGCCCGGGCACCCCAGCTGTTCGGCGAGCTTGCCGCTCGTTTGGCGGCGCGCCACGTTGCTGCCGAGACGGCCGAGTTCACGGCGTTTTCCCAATCCATTGCGGGCAGGCAGTTCACGGCGCTCGCCAACCTGATCGAGCGTATGAAGGCCGCCGACGAAGGGGCAGCTTCTAAGACTGAGTGGTGGCCCGCTCCGGAGCTTACCGACTGGATTTACAGCCCGCTTTCGGGTGCCGACGCCGCCAGCGCGCGCACGTTCGACAAGAATATGCGACTGTCGCGCAGCAAGACCACTGCGGGCGTCAAGAGCCTGCTGCAGAGCGTGCAGGGCCAGGTGAGGGGCGCGCGTAAAGCGGCGAGCGACGAGAACTGGTTTAAGAACGTGCCGTGCGTGATCTCGGACGTGTTCCAGGCGCTGTGGCGCGACAAACCCGTGACGGCGCTCAAGGCCATGCTTGCCGTTGCCGAGGCACTGCCCGATCGCGCACTTGGCGGTCTCGACGGTCAGGCCCGTCGCCAGGCGGAGGTGGCCCTGCTGCGCCACGTCATCGACATCCTTATGAATGGCGCCCGTGCGCTCGACGTGTCGCAGGCCGCGACCGTGCCCGTGCTCGATGACATTCGCACCAAGGTGGACAAGCGTAGCGCCGCCTACGATTACGAGACCTACGAGGTTGACCGTGCGCCACGCGCCCAGGTTCGCTTTGCTTCGCTTGCCGATGCGGCGGCCCTGCGCCCCGGCAGCTACGATGCCGTGCTGTTTGCCGACGTCGACCTGGACAGTTATCCGCTCTCACATGAGGAGGGCCCGCTGGCAACGCTGACGGCAGAGTTAGATCGCAGCGGTGTGACGCTTGAGCCTGCGGCCTTGCTGCGCGCACGCTTTGGCCGCGCGATACAAGCGTCGCGTGGTCCGGTTACGCTCGCCCGTGTGACCCACGATCGTCAGGCGCGCGAGTGCTATCCGGCGGCCGTGTGGACCGAGTTGCGGGCGCATGCCGAGGCCGCTAACGATGCTAAGGCCGCTGACGCCGACAAGGCCGCTGACGACGCTAAGGCCGTTGGCGCCGACAAGGCGAAGTGCGTGGGTGAGGGCGATATCGTAAGGGACTTCGATCCCGCGGCAGGCGAAGGTCTTAGGCGCGAGCGCGTGACCTGCGAAGCTCCTCAGCATCTGAGCGATGAAGCCATTCCGTATCTGGTCCTGCGCCGTCGCGATGGCGAGGGCGAGGATGCGCCGCTGGTGCCGCGCCTGACGTCTGCCTCGCAGATCGAGGCCTATTCGACCTGCCCGCTGTGCTGGTTCGTCTCGTATCGCGTCAAACCCCAGTCGATCGACGCCGGCTTTGGCAACATGGAGAAGGGCAACTTTGTCCACGACGTGCTGGAGCACTTGCATGCCCGTCTGCCCCAGGAGGGCATGGAGCGCGTGACGCCCGAGAACCTGCCACGTGCTCAGGAGCTGCTGCACGAGGTCTTTGCCGAGACCCTGGCCGAGCACGCCGGCAAGCGCGGTACCGAGGGCCCGCTGGTGCCGCTCTCTCCAGTGGAGGAGCGCCAAGTGGCCGAGATTTTGCCGCAGCTGGAGGGCGTGCTTGCCTATGAAGCCGAGGCGCTCGCGCCCTTCGCGCCGCGCTACCTGGAGTTTGCGTTCAACGAGCTCCAGGTCGAGTATGCCGGCTGGCCGCTTGGCGGGCGCATCGACCGCGTGGACGTGGACGCCGAGAATCGCGCCGTGGTAATCGACTACAAGCATCGCACGGGTGTCGAGGAGTTTAAGCTCGCCGACCCTACGGTGCGCGACGAGGAATCAGGCACGGCGCCCATCGACGATCCGCGGTGGCTGCCGCCCCATACCCAGACGCTTATCTATGCGCAGGCTATGCGCCGGGCGCTGGATCTGGACACCCGCGCGGCGCTCTATTTTTCGACCAAGGGCGGCAAACCGGCGCTGCGAGGCGCCGCGAGTGCCGAGCTGCTCGAGGAGGAGCGTGGTGACGGCCGCATCCCGGGGCTTAAGAAGGGCTTTCCCGGCGAGGGCGGCAGCATGGACTTCGACGCCCTGCTCGATCGCGTGGAGGACGGCATCGCCGAGCGCCTGCGCGAGCTCGAGGCAGGCAACGTTGCCGCCGTCGACCCGACGTCGGCTCAGGCCGCGCATGCGCGCTGCTCGTATAACCACGAAGGAACGTTTGTAAGGAGGGACGTGTAGACCATGGATCTTTCGACTTTGATGCCGCAACAACTGCAAGTCGTCAAAACGCTCGACCGTCCGCTGTTTGTCTCGGCGGGCGCCGGTTCGGGCAAGACCTTTACCCTCACGCGCCGCATCGTCTACGCGCTCTCGCCCGAATCCGGTCCGTTTGTCGAGCATCTGGATCAGGTGCTCGCCATTACCTTTACCAAAGATGCCGCGGCCGAGATTCGCGACCGCGTGCGTCGCGCGCTTATCGAAGAGGGTATGGACGAGGAGGCCCTGACCGTCGACGATGCGTGGATCTCGACCATTCACGGCATGTGCTCGCGCATCCTGCGCGCACACGCGTTGGAGCTGGGCATCGACCCCGAGTTCACGGTGCTCACCGATACCGACGAGCTTATGGATCAGGCTGTTGAGCATGTGCTGGCCCGCGCGACGGCGCCCGATGCCGTCCCCGAGCTCGCCGCTTCGCTTAAGGCCCTCTACGCTTGGTATCCCATGGCGGGCGAGGGCGGGCCGTTTGGCGCCGGTACCACCATTAAAGGACTGGTGCGCGACCTGCTGGAGCTATCGAGCCAGCTGCCGGGCGGCATGGACGATGTGTGCGTGGCGCGCGGCCAGGCTGACACCTCGGCGCTTGCCGACGCCTATCGCGCGGCGTTGGGTGCGAGCAAGGCCGCGACCGAAAAGGCACAGGTGGCACTCGACGCCATCGACGCGTTTGAGGCGAGCGGCAAAACCATGGAGGATGCGGCGCGACTCATGATGTCGTGCAGCATGCCTCGGGCGAGCAAGGCGTTTTCTAAGGAGCAGGTGGAGCTACTCAAGGCCGAGGCTGCCGATGCGTTTATCAATATCGTGCTGGCCTGCGGTGGTCCCGCGCTCGATGCGCTGGTGGGCCTGGCCCGTTCCGTGGAGGCTGAGTATCGCGCGCTGAAGGCCGGCCAGTCCGCGCTCGATAACAACGACCTACTGCGTATGGCGTACGAGGCGCTGCGCGACTACCCGGCTATTCGAGCGGCCTATGAGGGCCGCTTTAAGATGGTCATGATCGACGAGTTCCAGGATACCGACCAGATGCAGGTCGACCTGATCCGTTACCTGACCGGCGCGGGTGAGCGTGCGCTGTGTACCGTGGGCGATGCACAGCAGTCGATCTACCGCTTCCGTGGTGCCGAGGTCGAGGTGTTCCGTCGCCAGGAGCGCAAGGTGGGTTCGACGACGGCGTCCGAGACGGTCGCCACGTCCGATGCCCCCGCCGGCGAGCTTGTCAAGCTTGTACGCAACTTCCGCAGCCACGACGAGGTGCTGCGCTATGTGGCGCGCGTCTTTGACGGCGACACCGGTGGTTTGATGCAGGGGTTCTTGGATCTTGAACCGAGCGACGAACGCGAGGACAAGCTCAAGGCGAAGGCATCGCGCCGCCAGGCGATCTTCGTTGCCGGTGGCAGTACGCAGGAGCGAACGCAGGCGAAAGCTCGTGCGATTGCGGAGCGATTCCAAGCACTCGTTAAAGCGGGTCAGCCCCAGGGCAGCATGGTCCTGCTGCTGGGCCGCATGACTAACGCCGATGTCTATGCGCAGGCCTTCCGCGACCAGGGGCTCGACTGCGTGATCGCAGGCGGCTCGGTCTTTGCCCAGGCAGCCGAGGTGCAGACGGTGCGTGCCCTGGTCTGCGCACTCGCCAATCCGGCCGATACGGCGCAGGGCCTTATGCCACTGCTCGCCTCGCCGATGTTTGCGCTCGGCGCCCAGGAGTTCCTGGCGCTGGCGACCAAGCTGGACGACCAGACGGGGGAGACCTCGCGCCGCAACATCGACGTGGGCATCATGAGCGATTCCGATGTGCCGGGTTTGCAAGACTTGCCGCTCGTGACGCGCGCCCGCGAGGTGCTGCGGTATGCGCTTCGTCGCGTGGGCCG
Source organism: Collinsella sp. (assembly GCA_047247485.1). Taxonomy (GTDB): domain Bacteria; phylum Actinomycetota; class Coriobacteriia; order Coriobacteriales; family Coriobacteriaceae; genus Collinsella. The sequence continues at coordinate 546,082 of JBKTTM010000006.1, forward strand.
CGATTCGTTCGCCGCCATCGCGCGCGATACTGTCAACGCTTCCGGCTGGTTTGTGCGTCTGGCACAGCGTGGTCCCGAGGGCAAGGCCATTGCCGCCAACGTGCTTAAGGCGCTCGATGCCGTGGCCGAGGCGGAGGCCGAGTTCGGTAACTCGCCGCGTTCCATTGCGCTTGCCTTCGACCGCTTCTTGGCGGGCAAGGAGGCCCCAGGCGCCCTCAACGAGGAGGGCGACGGCGCGGTGCGCATCATGACGGTGCATGCGTCCAAGGGCCTGGAGTATCCGGTCGTGGCGGTTGCGGAGTGCTTTGGCGTGCGTAAGTCCTCGGGTGCGGCTCAGATGGGGCGTGTCGAGGGTGGAGCGCAGGTCGTGGCGCTGCCGGCACGCTTCGACGGCGTTAAACTCGCGGACGGCACGTTCGTAAAGGGCGATGACGTCAAAAAGCAGTTTGAGCATGCGTTTAAGGGTAAGGGCACGTCGCTATGGTTGCCGCCGGAGCTCATGGAGGATGTCTGCGCGACGGGTTCTCCCGCCGAGGCATTCGTTCGCCTGCGCAACGACGACCTGCAGCTTTCGCTCGAGGAGCGGGCTCGCTTGCTCTATGTCGCCATGACGCGAGCGCGCGAGCTGGTCATTCTGGCGATGGATGTCGGCGTGAGCCGCGGCAAGGTGACGGCGCCGACCTTCGACATCGAGACCGATCTGACCTACGACGTGCTGCGTCGTATTCTGCCTACCGACGCTCTGGACATGCCACAGCTCGATGCCGACCGCCTGGTGTTCGACAACTCCCAGCCGGGCGACTACGAGCTCATCTCGCTGGCGGACTTTACGTTTGGCGAGCAGGCGTTTGAGGCCAATGCTTCTCTGGATGCCGAGGGCAGGCTTGTCCGCGGCGATGCGGAGCCGGAGGGCGCCGGTGCGGATGCCCGCGCCGCCGTTCCCGGCCCTGCCGACCCCGAGCCCGATGCGTTTGAGCTCGTGTATCCCCAGACGGTGGGCGTGCGCATGGGCGCCTGCCCGTATCCGGCGCGCGATTCGTACAGCTACTCGTCAATTGCCGCGGCGCTGCATGCCGAGTCCGAGGACCGTGCCGCCGAGGCACACACGCCCATGGACGAGGCCGGCGATGATGCGGAGTCGGATGGTTCCGAGATGACGGATGCAGGCGTGGCCGCCGTTGAGCCCGCCGGCAACCCCATGGCGCTGGGCTCGGCGTTCCATGCCGCCTGCCAGTGGCTGATCGGGATGGGTGCCGATGCGCTGCCCGCCGAGCGTGCCGACGCCCTGGCTCGCCTGTGGCGCCTGACGCCGGAACAGCGCGAACGCTTCGACGTTGCCCTGGATCGCTGGCTCAAGTCGGCGGTCCGTGCCGAGCTGCTTGCCTGGCCGTGCGTTCGCGCCGAGGTGCCGTTCTTTTCGCTGGGCTGCGAGGATGAGGACATCGCTCGCTACGGTGCATATGCCGAGGGCGCCATCGATGCTTTGGCGACGAACCCGGCGGATTCGTCATGCGCGCTGGTCATCGACTACAAGACGGGCGGCACGCCGGACGAGGCGCCGGAACAGCTGCAGGAGAAGCACGCCCTGCAGGCGCGCGTCTACGCTGATGTTTTGCACAAGGCGGGCTTTGAGGCCGTGACCGTCAAGTTCGTCCGCGTGGAGCAGGCCGATCCCGCCAACCCCTGCGAGCCCCAGGTGGTCACCTACAACCTCTAACCCTCAGATAACTTGCGGTGGAATACGGACTGTTTTGGCCAAAAAAGCCGCCAAACAGTCCGCATTTCACCGCAACTGCGTGAGTAGCCGTGTTGGTTTGGCTAGGTTCGGGTGCAGTCCGCACCGTGCGGTAAAATCGTTCAGTCAGAACACGAACCCGCATCGGAGCTCATCACATGGCATTCGTCCATCTGCACAACCACACTGTCTTTTCCATGCTCGACGGCGCAACCCGTATCCAGGATATGGTCAACCGTGCCGTTGAGCTGGGCATGCCCGCCGTGGCCATTACCGACCACGGCTACATGTATGGCGTGCCCGACCTGGCGCTGGCCTGCGACGCCGTCAACCACAACACGCCCGAGTACAAGACGTGGAGCCACGACAAGGCCTTCTTGGAAAAGGACCGCCGCGACGAGCTGGTGGAGCCCGATCCCGAGGAAAACCCGCGCGAGCATGCCCAGTATGTGAAGGACATGGCCATGTGGGACGAGAAGGGCAACATCGACGAGCTCAAGCCGCCCCTGGTCATCAAACCCATCTTTGGGTGCGAGGTCTACTTTACGCCGGACGAGACGCTCGCCCGCGACCACAAGCCCGAGCTCTACCACATGATCCTTCTGGCCAAGGACCAGGAGGGCTACGTCAACCTGATGCAGACGGTTTCTGAGGCCGCCGTGCAGGGCTTTTACTACAAGCCGCGCGTGACGCTCGACAACCTGCGCCGCCATGCCAAGGGTATGATCTGCACCAGCGCCTGCATCGCGGGCATCATCCCCAAGTACATCGATCGCGGTGACATGGAGGGCGCCATCAAGTGGGCTGAGACCTTCCGTGACACCTTCGAGCCCGGCGACTTCTACATCGAGATCCAGGAACACGGCATTACCACCGATAACGGCCTGACCGACGAGCAGATGGATCGCACACTCATCGATATCGCCAAACAGGTGGGCGTCAAGGTCATCGCTACCAACGACTTCCACTACCTGCGCCGCGAGGACGCGCCCGTGCAGGACGTCATCATGTGCATCGGCATGAACGCCAAGGTCGATGACCCCAACCGCATGCGCATGACCGGCTCGGAGTTCTATATGAAGACCGAGGAGGAGATGCGGGCGATGTTCCCGTATTGCCCCGAGGCCTGCGACAACACGCTCGAGATCGCCGACAAGTGCTATGTGGAGTTGGACTGGGACTCCATCATCCTGCCGCGCTTCCCGTTGCTCGATCCCGGCGAGACGCACGAGAGCCAGTTCCGCCGCGAGTGCGAGAAGGGCCTGCGCCAGCACTACGGCGACGATTGGGCCACACGCGAGATCAACGGCGTCAACATCAAGGACCGCTTCGAGTACGAATACAAGGTCATCTGCGACAAGGGCTTTGCCGCCTACTTTTTGATCGTTGCCGAGTACGTGCAATGGGCCAAGGACAACGGCATCGGCGTCGGCCCCGGCCGTGGCTCGGCCGCCGGCGCTATCGTCGCCTACGCCATGAACATCACCGCGTTCGACCCGCTCGAGAACGGCCTGATGTTCGAGAGGTTCCTGTCCCCGCAGCGCACCGAGATGCCCGATATCGATATGGACTTCGACGATGAGCGGCGCCTCGAGGTCGTGGAGCACGTTCGCCAGCTCTACGGCCCCGAGAAGGTCACCCACGTCATCACCTACTCGACCATTAAGGCCAAGCAGGCCATCAACGACGCCGCGCGCGTGCTGGACTATCCGGTCTACATGGGCCAGCGCCTGTCCAAGATGGTCTCGAGCGACCCCAAGGTCAAGCTCAAGCAGGTGCTCGAAAAGCAACCCGGCAAAGAGGATCTGTTTAACCCCGACTTTGCCGAGGCCTATAAAAAGGACGACGACGCCCGCCGCATCATCGACACGGCGCTCTCGATCGAGGGTCTCACCCGTGGCGAGGGTGTGCACGCGTGCGCCGTTCTGATCTGCCGCGACCCCGTCAACGAGCACGTGCCCACCAAGCTCGACACCAAGGGCGGCGTCGAGATTACCCAGTACGAGGGCCATACCGTCGCCGACATGGGCCTGCTCAAGATGGACTTCCTGGGCCTGCGCACGCTGACGGTTATCTCCAAGGCCAAGGCAAACATCAAGAAGAACTTCGGCATCGACATCAAAGAGGAAGAGATTCCCTTTGACGATCCCGAAATCTTTAAGCTCATGGGCTCCGGTCACACCGCCGGCGTCTTCCAGGTCGAGTCCGCCGGCATGACGGCCACGATCAAGAACATGAAGCCCACAGAGTACAAGCACGTCGTGGCATTGATCGCCCTGTACCGTCCGGGCCCACTGGGCGCCGGCATGGTCTCGTCCTACATCAACCGTATGAACGGCAAGGAGCCGGCCGTCTCCTACGACGACCGTCTGGACGACATCCTGGGCGAAACCTACGGCACCATGGTCTACCAGGAGCAGGTTATGCTCATCTCCGTCGAGATGTGCGGCTTCTCCAAGGGCGAGTCGGACTCGCGTATCCGTAAGCCCGTGGCTAAGAAAAAGATCAAGCTGCTCACGTCGACGGTGCTCCACTGGGAGGATGGCTCGGACGAGACCACCTACGACCACTGGATGAACGGCGCTATCAAGAACAACTACACGCGCGAGGTCGCCCAGAAGATTTGGGACGATGTTCTCGAGTTCGCGTCCTACGCCTTCAACAAGTCGCACTCCGCCGGCTACGCCATCCTGGTTATGCAGACGGCATGGCTCAAGGCGCACTATCCGCACGAGTACATGGCGGCCGTTCTGACGTCCTACACGGGCAAGACCGACAAGATCGTGCACTACGTCTCGGCATGCCGTCACGACGGCATCCCCGTGCTTTCGCCAGATGTCAACGAGTCCGGCACCGAGTTCACGGCTACCAAGGAAGGCGTGCGCTTTGGTCTGGCCGGCATCCGCGGCGTGGGCACCGGCGTGGCGCAGGCGATTATCGCCGAGCGCGAGGCGGGCGGCCCGTTTAAGACGCTGCACGACTTTGTCGAGCGCGTGGACTCGAGCCAGGCCAACCGCCGCGTGATCGAATCGCTGATCAAGGCAGGTGCCTTCGACTCCACGGGCTATCCGCGCCGCCAGATGATGCACTTTGTGGACAAGAACAACCCCGAGAACATCATCGACGCCGCGATAAAGCGCCAGAAGGACCGCGCGAGCGGCCAGACCTCGTTCTTCGACATGTTTGGTGATGTTGAGGGCTCGGGTTTCGAGGTCAGCGTGCCCGATCCGGACGGCCAGGAATGGGACCGCCACCTTAAGCTGAGCCAGGAGAAGGAGGTTCTGGGCATCTATGTCTCGGACCACCCGCTGCGCCCGTTTGAGTATGCGCTCAGCAAAGCGCGCGACTTCTCGTTCTCGCAGATCGACACCGGCTACGAAGTTCAGAATCCTACGGGCGGCACCATCAACCAGGAGATTCCCGAGGGCAAGGCGCTGTGGTGGGCCGGCATGGTCTCGAGCGTGTCCAAGCGCGTGACCAAAAACGGCGACCCCATGGGCATCGTGCAGCTCGAGGACATGGAAGGCGAGGCCACCGTCGTCGTGTTCCCCAAGACCTATAAAGAGGCCGAGGGGTACCTGTACGGCGAGGTCGATCCCGAGACCGGTGCGCAGCTGTCCGACGCCTTTGTGCGCATCAAGGGCAAACTCGAGCGCTCGGACCGCGGCGACCAGATCATCGCGCAGGAGATCGTGCCGCTTGAGCTCAACGAGGAGAACAACAAGCCCAAGGTGTTTGAGGTCATGGTGCCCAACAGCCGCTTTAGCCAGGGCAATATGGCGCGCCTGGCCACGGTGCTCACCGCTAACCCGGGCGGCGACCGCGTGGAGATCTTTATCGAGCAGGTGGACGGGCGCGTGCTGCGCGCCGAGGTGCCTGCCAAGGTCAACGCGCGCTCGATTCCGCTGCTGGCCGAGGCCAAGGCCATTGTGGGTAACCAAGGCCGCGTGACGGTTATCTAGGGACGGCGTTGCTGAGGGGTAGCTAATTTGGGACGGGGCTATTTTAGCTACCCTTTGACTGACGGCGAATGAGCTAGGGTCGGAATGCATCTCAACCGACATATGGGGGTAGCTAAAATAGCCCCGTCCCAAATTAGCTACCCTGTGTGGATTGGAGGAAGTGATGGCGCAGGGGACGTTTGTGCAGGCGCTCCGGAAAGAGGCGGCGCTGAGCGGCACCTTTATGAAGGGCCGCTCGCTCATGCTCAACGGCGCCGTGCTGTCGATCGAGGACAGCGGCTCGCGCTTCTCCAAAAACGTGACGGTTGAGGGTGCAGTGCGCGGCTCGCGCGGCGACCTGTACAAGACGCACGTGGCGCTCGACATGGACGAGCACGAGGTGATCGACTACGACTGCGATTGCCCCGCTGCCTATCGCTACCCCGGCATGTGCAAGCACGCCATCGCCACGGCGCTAGCGTACCTGGACGCCAGCGGCATTGAGCCTGTTGAGGGGCTGCGCACGCCGGTCCGCACGTTTACGGCGGCGCCCAAGCAAGCCGCGCGTCCTGCGTCTGCCGCACCGGCGGTCAACCCTAACTTTCCCTTCCCGGCGCCAGTTCCCACGAGCCCGAGCCTCATGAAGGCGCTCTCCGATCTTTCGGACGCGCGCATGGATGAGTTGGCGGGCATGCGCCGCAAGCTCGCCGGCACTGTCGACCCCGATGCCCCCAAGGCGGTGTTGGAGCCCTCGCTGGTGCCGTACTACAATCCGCTGTTCGCCGACCGCTTTAGCTGGGCGCTCGAGCTTCGCATCCGATGCGGCTCGGTGTCCTACGTGGTCAAGGACATCGACGGCATGGCCGCCGCCTACGTGCGCGGCGGCACGTTCTCGTACGGCAAGAAGCTCACATTCCTCCATACGCCCGAGGCCTTTGACGAGGTTTCGGTGCGTCTGCTCGACCTTGTTGTGGCAACGGTTGTGTATCTGAGCGACATCACGAGTTCGCGTTCGGCGTCGTACGATTTTGCACGCAGCGGCTTTGTCGCCGAGCGTCAACTGCCGCTGTCCGAGCATGACATCGTATACATGCTGGACTTGCTGCGTGGCCGGACCATTTCCTTTGAGCCCGCCTGGTCGCGGGGAACGACGACGCATCGTTCCTACGAGGTAGCGGTTGAGTTGTCGCCGGTGGGGGAGGACGAGGCCTCGGCAAAACAGCCGCCGCTCCTTGCCGCCAAGATCGCGCCGGCGGCCGGTGGCAGCTACGACCTGCGTCTGCCCGCCGATATGTACTGCTTTGTCTCGGGCGACGTTGCCTATCTGGTCGACACGCACCGCGCGCGCCGCGCCGATGCGGCGTTTGCCCAGCATGCCGCACCGTTTCTGTCGCGTCTGCTGCCCTGTCGCACGCCGGTCCATATCGCCGCCGAACAGGTGGGCGAATTCTGCCGCATGGCGCTGCCCGTGCTGCGCGAATACACTGACCTCACCGCTCCCGCCGTGCTCGACACCGTGGCGCCCGAGCCGAGCTTTGCCATGGCAATCGGTGTCGACGATGGGCTTGTGACCTGCAAGATTACGGTTAGCTACGGCGATTGGTCGGCAGATCTCTTTAGCCTGGGTGCCCCGGGCAGCCCCTTCGAAGAACAGCGCCCGGGCGTGCCGCCGCGCGACGAGATAGCAGAGTTTCGCGTTATGGACACGGCGGCCCTGTATTTCGACTTTTACGAGGGCGGCCTGGCGTTTGAGGAGCGCGACGACGAGAGCCTGTTCTGCCTGCTCACCGAGGGCCTGTCTGCCCTGTCCGAGCTGGGCGAGGTCATGCTCAGCGACCGCCTACGCCAGATCTCGGTCCGCCCTGCGCCCAAGCTTTCGGTGCGCGCGACCGTCAAGAGCAACCTGCTCGATGTCGAACTGGGCGCGAGCGGTCTTTCAGCGGCAGATCTTGCCATCTATCTGGACTCATACAAGCGCCATCAGACGTTTGCGCGCCTGACGTCCGGCGACATCGTGCGCCTGGACGAGGGTGCCCGTGCCGCGTTTGGCCTTGCCGAGGACCTGGGGGTCGATGCTGTCGACCTGCTCGACGGCGTGTCGCTTCCCGCGTCGAGTACCCTGTTTGTCGACAGCATGCTTGCGCGCACGCCCGAGCTCGAAGCCGATCGCGACGCTGCGTTCCGTCGCACCGTCGAGCGCTTGGATACGCTCGGCAAGATGGACTTTACGGTGCCGGTCTCGCTCAAGGCCACACTGCGCGGCTATCAGGTCGACGGCTACCAGTGGCTCGGCTCGCTCGAGCACCTGGGCCTCGGCGGTATCTTGGCCGACGATATGGGCTTGGGCAAAACACTGCAGATGATCGCGCATATCCTGGCGCGCGTGGAGGCGGGGGATGCCAAGCCCACGCTCGTGGTGTGCCCTGCGTCGCTCGTGTATAACTGGACCGCCGAGCTGGAGCGCTTTGCGCCTTCGCTCGACGTGTGCGCTATCGTGGGCGCCAAGGCGCAGCGCCGCGTGCAGATAGCCGGCGCTGCCGAGCATAACGTGGTCGTGACGTCGTATGACCTTATGCGGCGCGATATCGACGAGTATGATGAGCAGGACTTTGCCCGCGTTGTGCTCGACGAGGCCCAGTACATTAAAAACCCGCTCACGCAGGTAGCGCGCGCCGCCAAGCGCCTGCCGGCCGGTGTGCGCTTTGCCCTGACGGGCACGCCCATCGAAAACCGCTTGTCCGAGCTCTGGAGCATCTTCGACTTTTTGATGCCGGGCCTGCTTGGCTCGCGCGAGTCGTTTGCCAAGCGCTTCGAAAGCCCGGTCGAGCACGCCGAGGGTGACAGCGCCGCTCGCTTGCAAGCGCTCGTGTCGCCGTTTGTGCTGCGCCGCGTTAAGGAAGACGTGGTGGCCGACCTGCCCGAGAAGATCGAAGACACCGTCATGGCACAGCTCACCGGCGAGCAGCGCAAGCTCTACCTGGCCAACCAAGACCGTATCGCCCAGCAGGTGCAGCATCGCGAGGCATCCGAGTTTAAGAAAGACAAGCTCAAGGTGCTCGCCGAGCTCACCAAGCTGCGCCAGATCTGCTGCGACCCGCATCTACACTACGAGGACTACAAGGCAGGGAGCGCCAAGCTCGACGCTTGCATGGAGCTCGTGCACGGTGCGCTCGACGGCGGGCACCACATTCTGCTGTTCAGCCAGTTCACGGGCATGCTCGATATCATTGGCAAGCGCCTGGCCAAGGAGGACATCGGCTTTCTTAAGCTCACGGGCGCATCGTCTAAGGAGAGCCGCGCCAAGATGGTCGCGCAGTTCCAGGCGGGCGAGGTGCCGGTGTTTCTGATCTCGCTCAAGGCGGGCGGCGTGGGCCTCAACCTGACGGCGGCCGACGTGGTCATCCACTACGACCCGTGGTGGAACGTGGCCGCGCAGGACCAGGCGACCGACCGCGCGCACCGTATTGGCCAGCAACATACCGTGACCGTGTACAAGCTCATCGCCAAGGACACGATCGAGGAGCGCATCATGCAGATGCAGGAGTCCAAACGCGACCTGGTCAACAGCGTGCTCGGCGGCGACGGCATCTCCTCGGCGCTGTTTACCCGCGAGGATGTTCTGGCACTGCTCGGCGGCGACGGGCGCTAGCCTCGCTCGTTATGTGTTCATTTGCGATGCCGTGGATGGTTCGCTTGCCTTTGGGCATAAGAACCTCAAGAACATCGGCACATCAGCAAAGGAGAACATCATGGCGAAATTCTTTAAGGACCCCGATGGCAAGCTCATTGCCGCCCTGGGCAACGACGTTGCAACCCCTGCCGGCTGCACGGAGCTGACCGCGAACACCGAGGACGCGGCGCACGAGAAGCACGTGCCCGTCGTCGAGAGCGAGCGCGACGGTCACGTGATCCGTGCGCGCGTGGGCTCGGTCGAGCATCCTATGGTGCCCGAGCACTACATCGAGTGGATTGCCCTTGAGGCCGAGGGCCGTCTGGAGGTCCATTACCTCCAGCCCGGCATGAAGCCCGCGACGTTTTTTGCCGGCGGCTCCAAGACCGGTACCGTCTATGCCTATTGCAACCTGCACGGGCTGTGGTCCGCGACGTTCTAGGAGCGCGCCCCCGCTCGGGGTATCATAGCTAGCATATGCACATGCGAGCGCCGACTGCATCATGCGGCCGGCGCTTTTACTACGACAACGATGGTTTACGACGGAAAGGGCTGAGCCATGAAGCTCGCACTTGCACAGATCGATATGCGCCTGGGTGATATTGAGGGTATCTGCGGTCGCATCGAGGACCAGGCGCGCCTGGCCCATGAGCGCGGTGCGCGCGTGTTGTGCGTGCCGGCTCCGCTCTTTATGGGAGCCCTGCCCGGCGGCCTGGTGGGCGCTGCCGACTTTGAGCACGACATACTTGCCGGCTTGACCGGCGTCGCCGAGCGTATCCAAGAGCTCGATATGATCTGCATCGTGCCCGCGGCAGTTTCGTTTGAGGGCCAGCCCCTGCTCGACTACATGATGCTCAAGGACGGCCATGTGGTGCCGGCCCGTTCGAGCATCGCCCTGCAGCGCGGTGGGAACGGCGATGCCCGTTGGGCACCGCCGGTGTTCGACGTGGACGGCGTGCGCATTGCGGTGATCTTCGACCTGGACCGCGAGCTCGAGATGCTGCCGACCGGTGTCGACCTCATTGCCTATTTCCAGTTCAACGCATTCGATATGACCGACCGCGAGACCGCCGCGATTGCCGCCGTGCGCAGCGGAGCCTACCGCAAGATCGCATCTAAGCGCAGTGTGTGGTTTGCCTGCATGGCGCCGGTCGGTGCGTATGACGAGTCGGTGTATACCGGCGGGTCGTTTGTACTCGACGACTGCGGCCGCGTGGTGGCCCAGGCGCCGTGTTTTGAGGAGAGCCTGCTGGTTCAGGAGATTCAGCGCGGCGTGATGCTCGATGCCTTGGAGGACCACGAGCTGCCCGAGTTTCGTTCCGAGGAGTGGTTGTGGCAGGCGCTGGTGCTCGCTGTGCGCGATAACGCCCGAGCCCATGGTACGTCGCGCGCCGTGGTGGCGCTCGAGGGCGACCTGCCGTCGTCCCTGCTGGCGGCGCTTGCCGTCGACGCCCTAGGTCCGCGCAATGTGGTCGGCCTGGTGTTGGGACGCAACCGCATCTTTACGCCGGCGCAGGAGGAGGCCGAGGCTGCTCGCTGTGCCGCCGTTCGCGCCATTGCCGAGCGCCTGCATATTCGCACGGTTGAGCGCGATGCGCCGGATGCCGCGCGTGTGCTCGACCGCGATGTGTCGGCGGGCGACGCCGAGCGCCTGCGCTCTCGCACGCTGGGCCTCATGCTGGAGGATACGGCGCTCGAGCTGGGTGCGATGGCGCTGAGTCCGCTTTCCAAGACCGAGTACGCGTTGGCGGCACCGGCACTTTGTGGTGGCTACCAGGGCGATTACGCGCCCTTTGGTGACGTATACCTGTCGACGCTCGAGTTTGTGGCGCGCGTACGCAACCGTACGTCTGCCGTGGTGCCGCAGGAGCTCGTGACGCTCAACGCGGTGGAGGATTGCATGGAGCGCGTGCTGGCGCGGGCGCTCTCGACGCTCGACGGCCCGGTCGACATGCTCGATCGTGCGGCGCAGCTGCTCGGCGGACTTGAGCCGGGCGAGGTCGATGGCACGCTCGAGTCGCACGTCGACCGCAACCGTCCCTTCGACGACATTCCGATGGCTGCCGGCAAGCCCGAGGCCTGCTCACTGCTGCTGATGCTCGTGCGCCAGGGAGAGGCGGCTCGCCGCCAGCTGCCGACGGCGCCGATCGTCTCGGCCCGCTCGTTTGTCGAGCGCGCTTGGCCGTACATGCTCGCATGGTCCGACCTGGGGTTGAGCGGCAAGGAACGCATGACGGTCGATGCGCTGGCGCGCGCCGAGGTGAATCGCTTTGCTGACGAAGATACAAGCGAACGCATGCGTGGCGAGATGATGGGCTTACTGGGTGACCTGTTGGGTATTTCGCCCGAGCAGATGGAAGAGCTGCGCTCCGAGGATGGCCAGCGTCGCCTGCATGAGGGTATGAAAAAGTTTGAGGGCGAGGTCCAGGACGCCATCGAAAAGATGATGGGCGGCCAGGGCGGACCGCAAGGTGGGCCCCAGGGCACGCCGATGCCGCAACCGCCGGTGGACCCGAGGCAGTTCCCATTCTTCTCGCAGAACTAAAAAGGTTACGCGGTTTTGCCAAACCGCGTAACGAGTCGACGCTGCGCGAGCCCCTGCCGGGCAATCTGCCGCTCAAGCCGTCGCTTGCGTACAGAAGTACGCGGCGCTCCTCTTTCGCGACACCTTGCCACGGCAGGGACTCGCTCGCTGACTTATGCTCAACCTATGGTTCAACCTTGCTTGCTAGATACGGTCGCCGTTGTGTTATTCTAGAACAGACGTTCGTGAATGATACGCGGGGCCTTGCCTTGTGCTTGGCAAAAGACGAGGGGAGGCTGGCTTGGTTATCTTGGGTATCGACCCCGGTTTGGCCCATACGGGCTGGGGGATTATCGAGGAGCGGCGCGGCGAGGTTCGCTGCCGTGCCTACGGTTGTATCGAGACCAGCGCGGGCAGTCCGCTCGCGGTGCGTCTGTCGCATATCGCCCGCGACCTCAAGGGCGTCGTCGAACGCTACCGTCCCGATACCGCGGCTATCGAGAGCATCTACTTTGGCGCTAATGTCCGCTCGGCCATCCCCACGGCGCATGCCCGTGGTGCCGCGCTCGTGGCGCTTTCGGAGTGCGCGCTCGAGATTGGCGAGTACACGCCTATGCAGATTAAGCAGGCTGTGGTGGGCACCGGCGCTGCAGATAAGCGGCAGGTCGCGTATATGGTTCGTACGCTCACACAGCTCGATCACGACCCGCATCCCGACCATGCAGCCGATGCCCTAGCCTGCGCCATCTGCCACGTAAACCTCAGCCGCACCCGTGCCCTCACCGGTGGCGAGTTCTATCAACAGAGAGGAACCGGATACTGATGATTTCCCAGCTCCATGGAACGCTTGTCGAGGCCACGATGAGCTCGGCCGTTGTCGATGTGTCGGGCGTGGGCTTTGAGCTCGGTATTTCGGGCAGCACTGCCGCCACGCTGCCTACGCCCGGCGGTGAGGTTCGCCTCTATACCCGCATGCAGGTGCGCGAGGACGCCATGACGCTTTTTGGCTTTGCCTCCAAGGACGAGCGCACGATGTTCGATCGGCTCGTTTCCGTCTCGGGCGTTGGCCCGCGCTTGGCGCTCGCCGTGCTCTCCACCTATACCGTGGGGCAGCTGTATTCCCTGGTGATGGCCGAGGACGACAAGGGCATGGCCAAGGTGCCCGGTGTGGGCAAAAAGACCGCCCAGCGCCTTATCTTGGAGCTCAAGAGTACCTTTGCCAAGGACAAGGGCTTTGTTCCGGTCGACGTAATCCCCGGTCAGGTTGCGATGCCGGTTCCCGCTGCCGCTCCCTCGGCGATCGATGACGCCCGCGCGGCGCTCCTTTCCATGGGCTTTAGCCCGCAGGAGACCGAGGTTGCCCTGAGCGGGTATGATGGGCAGGATATGCGTGTCGAGGATTTGCTCGGCGCGGCGCTTAAGCGACTCGGAATGGATGCGTGATGTGGGAAGCCGATGACTCTCAGGACCTGTGGGCGGCGCCCGGCAGCTCGCCGGCGGCATCCATGGCACACGGTGAGCGCATGGTGGGCTCGGAGCTGACGCCCGAGGACCTCGATGTCGACCGTACCCTGCGTCCCCAGCGCCTGGACGACTACTGCGGCCAGGAGCATATCAAGCAGAGCCTTCGCGTGCTGATCGAGGCGGCGCAGAGCCGTGGCGAGACGCTCGACCACGTGATTTTCTCGGGCCCTCCGGGCCTGGGCAAGACCACGCTGGCCACGGTTATCGCCAACGAGCTGGGCGCTCAGATCAAGACGACGAGCGGCCCCGCTATTGCGCGTACCGGTGACCTGGCGGCCATCCTTACCAACTTGCAGCCAGGTGACGTGCTGTTTATCGACGAGATCCACCGCCTTAACCGCTCGGTCGAGGAGGTCCTGTATCCCGCGATGGAGGACTTTGCGCTCGATATCGTTATCGGTAAGGGTCCGGCGGCGCGCTCGATTCGCCTGGATATCCCCAAGTTCACACTGGTGGCGGCAACGACCCGCTCGGGTATGCTGACTGGCCCGCTGCGCGATCGCTTTGGCATTTCGTATCGCTTGGACTACTACACGGTCGAGGAGCTCGCCCAGATCGTGACGCGCTCGGCGACCATCTTGGGCGTGACGATAGACCATCCGAGCGCGCTCGAGATCGGCTCGCGCTCGCGTGGCACGCCGCGCTTGGCCAACCGTCTGCTCAAGCGTGTGCGCGACTATGCGCAGGTGCGCGGCAACGGTCCTATTGAGCTTGATATTTGCCGTCAGGCGCTCGAGTTTTTCGAGATCGATGAGCTTGGTCTGGACTGGATGGACATTCGTATTTTGGAGACGCTTGCCAAGACGTTCTCCGGCCGTGCCGTGGGTCTGACGACCCTTGCCGGCGCGGTGGGCGAGGACCCGGGTACGCTCGAGGATGTTTATGAGCCCTATCTGCTGCAGTGCGGTTTGATGATTCGCACGCCCCAGGGTCGCCAGGCAACGCTTCGCACCTTTGAGCACTTGGGCATCGAGCCGGCCGTTTAGAGGCGGGTTTGTTTTGGCTGGTCTGTAGGCTATCGCTGAGCATTGGATAAACATATCGCCATTCATCGGTTACGGGTGTTTTACTATTGCGCGCCCGTGCTATGCTGAATTGGTCTTTTTCTCATTCGGTAACGAAAGGACCGCCCATGCCTACTGACATCGAAATCGCACGTTCCGTCACGCCGCTGCCCATTACCGAGGTGGCTAAGAACGCCGGCGTCGACGTAAAGCACCTGATTCCGTACGGCTTCGACAAGGCTAAGGTCGACTATTCACTGCTCAACGAGCCGACCAATCATCAGGCCAAGCTCGTCCTCGTGACCGCCATCAACCCCACGCCCGCTGGCGAGGGCAAGACCACCACGACCATCGGTCTGGCCGATGGCCTGCGTCGTCGCGGTGTCAAGAGCGCCGTGGCCCTGCGCGAGCCTTCGCTCGGTCCCGTCTTTGGCGTCAAGGGCGGTGCCGCCGGCGGCGGTTGGGCCCAGGTCATCCCCATGGAAGACATCAACCTGCACTTTACCGGCGACTTCCACGCTATCGGTGCCGCCAATAACCTGCTGGCCGCCATGCTCGACAACCATATTCAGCAAGGCAACCAGCTCGGTATCGACGTTAAGCGCATCACCTGGAAGCGCGTTGTCGACATGAACGACCGCCAGCTGCGCCACGTTATCGACGGCATTGGTGGCAAGGCTCAGGGCGTGCCGCGCGAGGACGGCTTCGATATCACCGTTGCCTCCGAGGTCATGGGTATCCTGTGCCTGTCCACGAGTATCAACGATCTTAAGGAGCGCCTGGGCGAGATCGTCGTCGGCTACAGCTTTGCCGGCGAGCCCGTCCGCGCCCGCGACCTCAAGGCTCAGGGCGCCATGGCTGCATTGCTTAAGGATGCGCTCAAGCCCAACCTGGTGCAGACGCTCGAGGGTACGCCCGCGTTTGTCCACGGCGGCCCCTTCGCCAATATCGCCCACGGCTGCAACTCCATCATGGCCACGCGTATGGCTATGCGCTTTGGCGATGTCGCCATTACCGAGGCAGGCTTTGGCGCCGATCTGGGTGCCGAGAAGTTCCTCGACATCAAGTGCCGCATGACGGGCGTTCGCCCCAGCGCCGTCGTGATAGTCGCCACCGCCCGTGCGCTTAAGTACAACGGCGGCGTTGCCAAGGCCGATCTCAACGAGGAGAACCTCGAGGCGCTCAAGGCCGGTATGCCCAACCTGCTCCGTCACGTCGACAACATCCAGAACGTCTACGGTCTGCCCTGCGTGGTCGCCATTAACCGCTTCCCGACCGATACCGAGGCTGAACTCGCCCTCATCGAGTCCGAGTGCCAGAAGCTCGGCGTTAACGTTAAGCTTTCCGAGGTCTGGGCCAAGGGCGGCGAGGGCGCGCTCGAGCTGGCCGATGAGGTCATGCGCCTGATCGAGCAGCCGAGCGAGCTCAAGTTTGCCTACGAGGACGGCGCCGATGTTGCCGATGCCCTCGAGGCCGTTGCCACCAAGGTTTACCGCGCCGACGGCGTCGACTTTACGCCGGCTGCCAAGCGTCAGCTTGCCGAGCTGCGCGAGAACGGCTTTGGCAACCTGCCGGTGTGCGTCGCTAAGACGCAGTACAGCTTTAGCGACAACGCCAAGGCGCTGGGCGCTCCCGAGGGCTTCCGCATCACCGTGCGCGAGCTCAAGGTTTCCGCCGGCGCCCACTTTGTGGTCGCGCTGACTGGCAGCGTTCTGACCATGCCGGGCCTGCCCAAGGTCCCCGCGGCCGAGAATATCGACGTCGATAACGACGGCAACATCACCGGCCTGTTCTAAGACTGCTGCTCATAGCCGCTTGCCCGCCCCGCCGCGCCTACCAGGCTCGGCGGGGCTTTTTGATCCTTAGGCCCGCGCATGTCTTGTAGATACCGACGGCCATTGCCCATCATAGGCTTTTGCGCGGGTAGAATGCATGGATAACTTGATGCTTGCAGGCGACGGAAAGGAAACGTTGCATGGACCAGGACAAGACGACCGTGATGGGCGGATACGGCTCCGCACAGGCTGGCGGCAGCGCCGATGCGACCCGTATCGTGCCGAATCCCGGCAATGCTGCTCCCGATGCGACGCAGGCGTCCGCCGAACCCACACGAGTTATGGGCTATGGCGATACACCGCGGGATCCGTTTGATTATGCACCGCAGGACCCGTATGGCAATGCGACGCCGGACCCGTATGGCAATGCGACGCCGGACCCGTATGGCAATGCGACGCCGGACCCGTATGGCAATGCGGCGGCAGGCGCTTATAACAACCTGCCGCAAAATCCCATTCCGCAGGCTCAGCAGACGACGTATATGCCGCGCACGGCACAGGCCCAGCCTCGATATGAGTCGCGCGATCCGTATGTGCGCCAACCTTATCGTGACTATCCCAAATCGATTCCGCAGTATGGTGAGGACGAGGAAGAGGCGCCGTCGCGTTCGTCGAGTATGATCAAGAAAATCCTGATTGTGCTGGCGATCTTCTTTGCCCTCTCGATTGTGTTCGCCATTGTGTCGGGCATGCTCAACAAGCGGGGAGCTACAACCAGCACGACGGCCGAGCAGACAGAGGTCGACCAGGCAGGTACAGTAGAGCTGGGCGATATCCCGGGACAGTATTGGTCCAACGCCAAAAAGATTCTCAAGTCGCGCGGGGCTGATCTTTCGAATGCCGTGATTCTGACTGACGACGGCTCGACGCCCGTTGTCGATGCCAACTGGGTCGTCACATCTGCCTACTACAACGCTGACGGCAACTTGGAGGTCCAGCTTACGCGCAAGGACGGCTCGTCGGGCAATGCGTCCGGCGATCAAGGTGCCACGGACAGCTCGAGCTCCAACATGCTAGAGGACCTGAGCAATAAGGCGCAGGAGCTGGGAGATAAGGCCCAGCAGCTAGGCGACACAGCCCAGAATCTCGGCGATTTGGCAACGAACGCCTGGGATGCCCTGCAAAACGGCATTTCGGGCGCGCAGGGGAACTAGCGGTCGAGCGGCTAGAGCCTTGGCAGTGCAAACAAAAACGGACGCAGGATCGCGTGACCGGGCGCATAGGCGCGTTGGTCGGCGGTCCTGCGTCCCGTTTTTGCTGTCGATTACAGCTGCTCTGCCGGACGCTCGGGCGAGCTAAAGCCCGAGTCAAACGTGACGACGCATGATGCATCGGGCCGACGCTCGTGCACGATGCGCGTGACGAGTTCCAGCAGCTCCTCGTCGGATATGTCAAAGCCGTCGGGACGCACCAGGTCAAATGACACAAAGCCGTCGTGCTCGTGCAGGTCGTGGATGGAGAGCGCAGGGTCGATCTGCGCTACGCCGCGCTTGACCCAGCCGCGTAGATCGTCGCCGGTTGTTGCGATGGGGTCGCAGTGCAGCGTAATGCCAATGCCCATCTGGCGTTTGATGTCGTGTTCGATGGTGTCCAGAATCTCGTGGTGCTCAAAGGCATCGCCCTCGCCGGGCATTTCTACGTGTGCGCTGGCAAACTGACGGCCGGGGCCGTAGTCGTGCACCATGAGGTCGTGCGTGCCCAGGACCTGGGGGTACGACATGATCCTGTCGCGGATTTCCTGGACGAGCTTGGGGTCGGGCGCTTGTCCCAGCAACGGGCTGATGGCGTCGCGCACTAGGCCCATGCCGCTGATGCAGATGAAGATGCCCACACCCAGGCCTGCCCAGCCATCGAGGTCAAAGCCGGTCGTCTGCGAAATAAGCGCCGCCGCTAAGACCGAACCCGAGGTGATGACGTCGTTTTTGGAGTCCTGTGCTGTGGCGATGAGCGTCTCCGAGTCAATGCGGTTGCCCAACGTGCGGTTGAATGCGGCCATCCAGAGCTTAACGAGCATGGATGTAGCCAGTGCCGCAAGGGAAACGAGCGTGTAAGCGGTGGGGGAGGGCTTGATGATCTTGGTAGCTGACTCCAGGATCAGGTTGATGCCGACGGCGCAAACCAGGACGGCGACAAACAGGCCGGCGAGGTATTCGTAGCGGCCGTGGCCATAGGGGTGGCCTTCGTCTGCCGGGCGGCTGGCAAGGCGGAACCCGAGCAGGCTCACGATGTTGCTCGAGGCATCGGAGAGGTTGTTGAAGGCATCGGCGATAAGCGAGACGGAGCCGGCGAGCAGGCCCGCGATGCCCTTGGCCAGGCACAGGGTGATGTTGAGGCCAATGCAGATGAGGCTTGCGGCAAAGCCCGCGTTGGTGCGGCAAGATGCATCGACCGGCTCGTCCTCGCTGCCGGGAACAAGCGTATGTACCAGCCGATTTACAAATAGCATAGCGGTCGTCCTCACAATCATGTTTAAGGGGATAGTGTAGCTCGCGCGGGGGCGCCGTGCACCGATGCTCAGAAAATGCAGCAATAGTCTGCCGGTGCTAACGAGCGAGCCTTCCCGTCTGCCAAGGTGGTCCATTTTGGGCCACATGGGTATGGGCATGTGCCTGTTTGCTCGACATACTTAATGTCGACAGCCCCTGCGCAAAGGAGAATGTATCCATGGACGAGATGTTTGCCATCAAATGCCAAAACTGCGGCGGCCCTATGTACTCACACCAAGCTAAACGCAGCTTTGAGTGCGCCTATTGCGGCACGGTCATCCCATGGCAGGCGGACGCCGGAGAGCCCAAGAGCGCTTTGGGCATTCGTCATACGCCGTTGACGGTGGTGGATGGATTGCTCAAGCTCACGCATGTGTCGCAACTCGAGCGCCCGGAGGACCCGGACTGGTATTTCTTCAATTCGTACTGGCGCAATCAGTCGGTCCTGGAACATCTGCTGTGGGAGGATCGCGGCACGGCGCAGGAGTTCCAAGAGGCCACGCATGTGAGCATTCCTTGCCCCTTCTGCGGAGCGTCCTTTGAGGGCGAGTCAACGCAGCGTGTGTTTGAGTGCCCGTCCTGCGGCAATAAGATCGGCGTTGCCGACCTGCTCAAGCCCGGTACGTTTAGCAAGCGCCTGACCTTGGGCGTGGGTGCGGAGTATGTGCCGGAGCAGGGTATTCCCTGCGAAATCTCGCCGCAGCAGGCACGTGCCAACGCGCTGCAGCTGGTGCGCCAGTACCCGGATGCCTTTGCCGGGCACGACGTGGAAGACGCGATCCAAAACGACATGATGCTCTTCTATTTCCCCATGGCGCTGGCGGACCTGCGTATGATGGCGAGCTTCCCGGGCAAGGGCCTGAGCAAGGAGACCCTGGTGTACTACGAGGTGCTCGACTGGGCGTATCCGAGGGCAAACTATCTGGATGTTCGCCTTATGGGCATTCTGGAGCCGTGGGACTTTGCCAAGGTTGGGCCGTTTGATCCGGCCATGCAGGAGGGTGACTTCCGCGTTGTCTCCGTCGATGCGTCCACCAAGGACCAGGTGGTCATTGATAAGCTGGCGCTCGACGTTGCCGGCAACGATGCCGAGGCGGTGCTGGGGCTCAATAAAAAGAGCATCCGCACCTGGGCGCGCAAGGCCCGCAAGCACAAGGACGGTCTGGTTATGGTGCCGGTCTACTTTGTCGATCGTCCGGCGTCGGATAGCCGCGATGGCGAGCAAGTGCGCATCGCCGTGAACGGCCAGACGGGCCGTGCGGCCGCGGTGGTGTTTAGCGACAAGCGCGAAACGCATATTGTGGCGCCGCTCAACCCGAGCCTGCATCTGTCCGGCGAAAGTACCGTGCATGCCACGCCCATCGAGGTCAAATACGTTAAATCGCCGTTCCTATACCAGATCGTGCGCCGTGGAGGCGGAGAGCAGTCGCGTCAGGTGGCGGCGGCTGCCGAGGGTTCTTACCGAGAGGAGAAGCCCAAACGCAAGGGATTGCTCGCTGCGATCTTTGGGAAGTAGGGAGTAGTGCCGGTTGGCGCCGTAACCTGCAAGCCAGGGGTGTGTGGGGCAGCTCACGGGAGCGCGGGCTGCCTCCGTTTTTGTGTTGCGGGGAAGTGCTGGGCACTTCATTAAAAGTCCTCGATCGGAACGTTAACGTTGAGCAATATCATGCTTGCCGATGTCTTCTAAAAGTGTCTGCCCGCTGTGGCAGCATCAAAAATAGAGGGGCTCTGAAACTGCTCTAGTAGACCGCTCCGGGTTCAGGCTTGATCTTGGACGGCTTGCCGGTTTTCAGGCACTTCTCTATCTCGGCGATAGGGTCGCGCATGCAGTAAGCGTGGCACCTCTCATGGAAGGTCTGCTCATACTTACGCATGAGGCGGTCCAGCTTTTCGCTGTCCTCCTTGCTGAGGTGGATGTACATGTTAGTCCCTTCCGGCTCGTCCGGCATCTTGTCGGATATCTTAGCCGATTACAGAAAATAGAGCCCTATTTGTTCGGTGATGGAGGAGCTAACCGATGACCACAGTCTCTGGACACATTTCGCCAAAGAGTTGGTCGATATCATCGTAGGCGTTTGCCAGCTCTCCTTCGGTGGCTTTGCGAACGAACCAGTCACGCTCGGCAGGTTTGGTTATAGCAACCCATTTGAGTTGCTGGTAGCTGTATTTCGCGAACGCGATCCATTGCGGGTAGTTGATAGCCATGGGGTTCTCGGTGAAGACTAGCTTTCCGGCGTTCACGGCTGTGGCCGCGCAATGGGCGGTGAAGAGCATCGTTGCGAGCTTGGGGTTCTTGCTGGGTTCGGTTGAGAATGGGATGGCATCCTTTATGGTCAGCCCTTCTTTTACCTTGCGGATCGTGTAACAGAGCCTGACCACGACTTCGACTATGGCGACGGGGACCGAGGTTGAACAGAAGTGAATGAAATCGTAGCCCTCGAAATACATGCCCTGGACAATTTCCGCCACCGTCTGCTCTTCTTCGCCTATGCTACCAAACTGCATGATGTTGAACAGCTCCATGAGCGGTGCGGGCAGGCCCATGGAGGTTGTGATGTCCGACTTGAGATGGATGATCTGCTTTGCGATAGCGGCGAAAATATCGGCCTCCTTACGTCCTGTGTAACATTCCATCACTTGGGATACGATCTTGCCGTTCTGATCGATGGTAGTCATCCTGCCCGTGAGGATGTCCGACACGCCGAAGACGAAGCCAAGCAGCGGGTCGTGTCCAAGGGATAAGAGCCTGTGGTAGTAGGCCGAGAGGCCTTCCACCCGCGTGGCGGTGTTTCTGTTGTCCTGAGCGTCGTAGGGAACCTTGCTTACCTTGGAGTTCGCAAGCCTCTCCATCTCATTGGGCGGGAAACGCTTGTCGAAGTAGTCACGGATGTAATCGGAGAGACGGCCTGCCTTCAGGCCGTCGTGGGTCTTCTGGGGGATTCCGACGAGCAGGATGTCCACGACTGCGGCTAGAAAGCCGGCGCTCGCGGCTATGGCCACGTCGACGGCGTCCATGCGATGGATCTGGTTGTACTGCTCGTTTAATGCCAGGACCTCCTCGCGGTTGGCTTGAAGTTCTTCTTCTGTGAAGAGGTATTCGAGTTCGGCAGACCCGTTGCCCGCTTGCAGGGCTTCGTCGAGTATCTGATTCCATGTGGGGGCCATGAGCGGCTGACCGGTGCGGACGGGCTTAGCGCCCTTGTTGCGTTGAGGGAGGTCGTAGCTGAGCGACGCCAGCAGCTTCTCGCTGCTGGCAATGCGGCCTTCGATTTCTTCGGCCGATGGGAATGAAATCGACTTGATCTGGTCGTCTTGGTGGGCAAGGACGGCGTTGATCTCCTTCTCGCCGTTGGAGTATTCGTACCTACTCATCTTGAATTGCCAGGTCGCTCTTGAGATCTCGCACCGCCCTTTCGAGCAGGACGTTGAGAGACTGCAGGTACTCGAGGCGCTCAACGCTTGCGTCTGACTCGTCCTTGAGCGCTTGGATAATCGCCTGGTGCTTGGCAAGCGCCTCTTTGTACAGGCGCTCCTTCTCCTGGCCCATTTGTTTGTTCTTAAGGTGGGACGCGACCGCGACGCCCGTGCCGGCTGCGATGGCCACCGGCGCCGCGAGCACGAAGACGCCCGCGACCATACCGCCGCCCACGATGCCACCGGCCGCCGCAAGACCTGACGTGATGCCTGCGGCGGAAAGACCGACGGAGCCGAGGCCGTACAGCGCCATGAAGGAGCCAGCGCCTCCAATGCCTGCGCCCAGGGCGCCAGCCACGACCTCGGGAATCGTACTTTCCTCGATCGTACGGCTCTTGTCGTCAAGCGCCACCGCAGCATCGTTGATTACGTTTACGACGGGCTGAAGGGACCCAAGCGTCGTGAAGTTATTTTTATGGCTCTCTTGGTCTTCCCTGATCTGCTTAATCTGGGTTCCGGCATTCTCCAATGCCGACGATGCACCCTCTTGGATACTCTTGGCAGTGCCACCGGCTACCAGACTGGCCTTTTCAGCGATGTCAACGGCTGCGGAGTCGGCTGCGTTGGCGACGTCGCCAATTGTCTTTCCGATGGAGCTGGCTGCATCCCCGATTGCCTTGCCGGCAGAGTCGGCCGTTTTCTGAATTTCGGCCAATGGGTCGAAGCCTTTGTCGAAGAGCCTCACGGAAGCTCCTTCCGGATGGTTGTCGTTTATATGGTCAACGCTGCTGGTTTTCCACCATTCTAGCGCGCCTCCTGAAACCGGCATTCAGCTTCCAACTGATTTGTGGTCGCCCTGGATGATGACCTAGATGATGAAGGCAGTGGCTGGGGTCACTCCTGCTTGGGAACTTCGTGTATGGGGTCAATTATGATGGTGCTCATCGGAAGGGCAGGATGGCTAACGACGTGGAGTTCATCCAGCGCGATTCCCGCAACTACACCGCCGGGGCAGCCGCATCTCAATAATCGTGGTTCGCTGAGCCGGTACTGAGGCGACGGGGCGCAACAACCCGTTGTACTTCTCGCGCTCATCGGCAAGAGCTTCCGCCCGTTATTTCATCGATAAGGACGGCACACTGTGCGAATTGGTGAGCGAGGGTGGCGTTGCCCAGCTTGCCGGCATTGGGCGTCCAGCCTGTGCTCGGTTGGAATGGAGGTCGGGACAATACGCTTGTCGCGCTGATGGCGAGCACCCATAATCGCTGCGGTTCGCCTGCCGATGACGTAATCCGACGCTGTGGCGTGGCGGGCAAGCTGTACCCGTCGTCGTATGTAAACGCCTTAAAATGCTCGGCGTGCGCCGTGCTTGGGCTTATTCCGACGTAGTCTCCCTCGCCCTTTCGATGTGCTGGCGGCGTTCTGTATAATGACTTTTATTGTCGAAACGGGTGCTAGGAGCGCTTGAATGAGAATGAAACGCGCGTTGCTTGCCGTGCTGTGCGCCGTCGCTGCTCTATCGGTTACATTGCCCACAATCGCACTGGCGGATGATTCAAGTAGCAACGGTTCCGAGGACAACAAGTACTACTACGACAAGGTTGTCAACACGGGGCTGGACAACGGCTATTCGGAATCCAACAGCATCAAAGAGGGGGACCCCCACTTCGGGTGGAAGCTTGGCAGGTTCGTCGTCAGCGGCTTCACGAGCAGAGCGGGCGACGATGTCCCCGTGTTTCTTAAAAACAGTGGCGATCAGGTTGAGCTCAGCTTTCAGCTCAATCAGAGTATCGATTCCCTGAACGGGGACGACAAAAGAAAAATCTCCGGCGACGGAAACGGGTACGACGAGTATTTCGGCATTCCCAAGACCGATTTCGGCCACGGCGCCCTCATAACCAAACACACCGATTACCAGAACGCCTCAACCGAGCCCACCGTCAGCACTGAATACCTTTCGAGCGTCAAAGTCGGCGCCAACACCCATATCGACATGTACGAGGAGGGTGATTACGAGGTGGCTCTCGACTACGAGATCGAGTCGCCAGGCCTCCTGCCGTTCAGGCCGGCCTACAACAACTACCGCATCTTCTTCAAGTTCAAGGTACGTAACAGCAACACCATGATGTTCCTCTTCGACACTGCGACGAACAACGAGCTGTTCAACGGTTCAGTCACCTCGAGTGGCTTTCGGATTGACATGGCTGGGTCACACTACCTTGACGTGAGTGTGAAGAGGGAGGTTCTCAACAGCACCGGCGATGGCCTTACCGAGGACATGCGCTTCAACAAGACGGCGACCGACGGTGCGGTGTTCGAAGACGAGGGCATATACACGGTGACCGTGAAGAACCCCAATACGGGTGAGGAGGCCACGACCAAGAGGATCTATGTGGGTGCAAACGATGCTATGAAGGCTTCGGTCGCCAACAACATGACACTTGCCGAGGCCCAGGAGCGGATTGCGGAGGGCGCGACCGTCGCAGATGACGGGTCGTTCAGGCCCGCCTTGAAAAAGACCGACGCGTCGGCCAATGAGGTCTCCGGCAAGAATGGGGACGCCGCCAGCATGGGCGGCCCTGTTATCGCCCTGCTCGCTGTGGGCTTAGTCCTCATTCTCGCGTTCATCGTGATAGCTCGGTGCAAGAAGATGGCTGTTACTGAAGTTTCCAGCGAATCTGGGCCCGCTGTGCCCGATACGGATCTCGATGGCGAGGAAGGCGGTGATGAGTGATGAGGCGAGCCATTACCCTGATACTCGTCATCGTGATGGCAGTGTCCGGGCTTCCGGGCTGCGCGTCCTCCACCGAGCAGTCTGGAGGGTCGTCTGGCGTGGGAGCATCCGGATCGGTGAATGGGGTCGCCGCCATTCAGACGGCAGGCCTCGAGTTCGAGGCCCTTTCCGACCCTGATCTTCAGCGCTACGTGGCGGACGCCGTATATTCTGACCTTGTCCAGAAGATTGATTCCGATGAGTACTACGTCGAGAACGTTCAGACAACATATGTCTCGAAAGAATATCTTGAGGAACTCTCCTACAACACTCGGTCGAACATTTACTTTGGCTATACGCTTGCTGATCTTGAAGAAGCCTTCGGCGGCGAGCGCTACGTCTTCACGCTCGGTGAAGACGGCCGGACCACTGTCAAGGCATTCGAGGGCTACGATGACACCTACAACCAGGTGGTGAGGAACATCGCCGTCGGCACGGGGGTCATCCTTGTGTGTGTCACGGTATCCGCTGTTACCGGCGCTGCCGGGGTGCCTGCTGCAAGCGTGATATTTGCTGTCTCGGCCAAGTCCGGAGCGGTGGTCGCGCTGTCCTCCGGCGCCATCAGCGGCGTTTCTGCTGCCATCTTCAAGGGCATCGAGACGGGTGACATGGATGAGGCTCTGAAGGCCGGTGCTTTTAGCGGCAGCGAAGGCTTCAAGTGGGGCGCGATTGGTGGGGCGCTGTGCGGAGGCGCCGAGAAGACCCTGGCTCTAAGGGGTGCCACCACCGGTGGTTTGACGATGGACCAAGTCGCGTCCATTCAGAAGGAGTCTGGGCTCCCGCTCGATGTCCTCAAGCAATTTAACGACATGGATCAGTACGAGATTATCAAAAACGCAGGGCTTACCCCCAAGATGGTCAACGGCAAGACAGCTCTAATTCGCGATATCGATCTCACCTTTACTGATGAGATGGGGCACACGAACCTTGAGAGGATGAAGGAGGGCCTGGCAGCACTCGATCCCGCTACCGGAGAGCCTTACGAGTTGCACCATATCGGGCAGCAGGTCGACTCGACCCTGGCGATCCTTACACAAGAGGAGCATAGGTTCGGAGGGAACTCCAAAATCTGGCATAAGCTCAAGGAGTCCGATGTACACGCCGGTGGGAACAACTGGAACTCCCAGAAGAAGGCCTTCTGGGAGTACATGGCGCAGGTGTTGGAATAGTAGGGTATTGGGATGAGCGACGTATACCAGGGCCTTTCTGGGCTCCCGAACTTCAGATGTCTGGGCGCGGCTGACTCCGGCGCGATTACCGAGGCTGAGGCAAAGCTGGGGTTGAGCTTTTCGAAGGAATATAGAAGCTACCTCGAGTCCTGCTCCTTTGCCAGCGTCAATGGGCACGAGCTCACGGGTATCTGTAAATCGCCGAGGCTTGATGTTGTTGGAGCAACGCGAGCGGAACGCGGAAATTGGCCTGACATCGACCCTGCTTGGTATGTCCTGGAGCGAACGGGCGTTGATGGCATCGTCGCATGGCAGGACGCGGATGGCATTGTCTATTATTCCATTCCCGGGTCCGGATACATGGTGGTTTGCGATTCACTTCTTGAATACGTTAAGCGCTAAAGACTGAACGCGGGTTCAATCGCTGGGAAACTCTAGCTCGGCGACGTCAACCGCTGGGTTTCGCTCTTTAGGGCGGGCGGGTCGTGCAGGAGTTTTTAATGTCGTGGCAGGATATCGTTGCGAATGAGGAATTGTTGGGTGCCGCGGTATAGCAAACTCATCGGTGCCGTACCTGTGAGATGGTCCGTATCTTGAAGCCACTTACTACTCTTGTTAGCGCCTGCTTGCGTACCCCTGAGATGCGCGCCTGCCGTTTAGTTCGCCCCAATGCGCTAAGCTGAAACCGAGTCGGAGGAGCTAAGGTTTTCTTGCCTATATGTAACCCTCCGGCTCTTGTATACCGATGTTGCCAGATGTAAATAAACAGTGGAGCGGCTGCAAGAGAGCTGCCCCACTGGGTAAAATCAAGATGTGCCGCGGAACCCGCTCCTCAGTCGGTCAACTTTGGAAGCGCGGGCAACGCAGGTGCTATCGTCTTAAAGGGTCGGCTGCAACCGACCCTTTTCTATGACCCCCTTCGCTACCCACCCCATGGTTTGGAACGGTGCCGATCTAACTGGTAATCAAACCTCTAGCGCTCTTTGAATTGAGCAAGCATCTGCCCGAAGAAGCTGAGTCCGGATGGCTCATAAATGAGCGAACCGCCGTCTGCGGTCCTGTAGAGCCCGCAGGGGAGGTAACGCCCGTCGGGGAGGACATAGAGGTTGGCTTCTTCCTTCAGTCCTGCTGGAAGAAGCGGAATCCCGTTTTCGTCCACATGGAGCTCGTCTATATTTGCGATCTCTCTTTCCATGGTGTCTCCTGGTCAGTTTCTATTGTGAGTGCGCCCTAAAACAAACACTGCTCTATCAGCTCTTTACCGCGCAGGATGTCAATCCACTCTCGTGGGATGGCGTCGATACCGTACGCCGTGCCCGCGAGCGCGCCGGCGACGGCTGCGGTGGTGTCGGTGTCGTCGCCCAGATTGACGGCGGCAAGCACGCAATCTTCGTAGCTGTTAGTGTTGACGAAGCACCAGGTGGCTGCCTTAAGCGTGTCGCGCACGAAGCCACCTGACTTGATCTCCTGCTCAGGCATGCCTTTCAGATGGAGTGCCCACGAGGGGAGCGCGTCGTTCATCACATCCCTCATCAGCTCGACAAATATGATGCATGCGTCGGTCGACGTTCTGTGGGCGTGCGAAATTGCGGAGACCTCGCGGATCTCGTTGTTCGTCGCATCGGTGAACGCCAGGGGAGCGATACGCATGAGCGAGCCGTTGCCGTTGTCGCGCTCGCCGGAGCCTCCTTTGCCGGTGTGCAAGGCGCGGGCGGTCGTGCCGCCGTAATCGAAAACGCCGTCGATTGTATACTCGCCACGGGCAATCCAGCCGATGAACTTGTCGCGCATGTCCGCGGTGTCGATGTGCCCGAGCTCCCTAATCGAGTCACAGGTAGCAAGCGTCATGGACGTGTCGTCGCTCCAGGTGCCGGCGGGCTGCCCATGCGTGCCGTAGCCGATCATGTCCGTGCATTTGAACGTGCCGCGGGGCCTGAACTCGTAGGGAACGCCCAACGCGTCGCCGACGGCAAGTCCATAGATGCAGTCGCGCAGTGTCGTTTTCGGTCTGTCTGTCATGGAGCGCTCCTCTTATGTCGGGGGATATGAAACGCCGTCGGGGGCATCGGTCGCAACGTGCTGCTACCCTTGCGTTTCGCCATTGGTCGCTTCGTTGATGGCGCGGTACTCGGCACTCAGCTCGCGCGCCAGCTCTTCCTTGCTTGGAAGATATGGCAGGTATTTGGCGGCAAACACTTGGTCGTTGTCTTCGGGCAGCGTGTACTCGACGATCGAATCGCTTTTGTCCGCGCAGAGCACGATGCCTATGGGCGGATTGTCGCCTTCGTTCATGAGTTCGCGCGTGTAGTAGTTCACATACATTTGCATCTGGCCCAGGTCCTGATGCGTAAGATCGTCCGTCTTAAGGTCGATGAGCACGAAGCAGCGCATCAGATAGTTGTAAAAAACAAGGTCAATATAGAAATGGCGTCCATCAAAGGTGATGCGCTTTTGGCGCGCCTCGAAAGCGAAGCCACGGCCAAGCTCCAGCAGGAACTTCTGAAGATGCGTGATGAGCGCCTGCTCTAGATCGCTCTCGCGAAACGCAGTATCGTCCGAGAAACCTAAAAACTCCAGTACATATGGGTCGCGGATGATATCCTCGGGGCGACGAGCCGGGGCGCTCATTTGGATTTCCTGGGTGACGGCCTCCTTGTCCTTGCTGGCAAGCAGGCGCTCGCGGAACATGGTGTTGATCTGGCGTTCGAGCTGGCGCGTGCTCCAGCGAGAGTTGGCGCATTCGTTCATGTACCAGGTGCGAGCTTCGGGGTCAGGAATGCGTATTAACCTGCGGTAATGTGTCCAGCTCAATTCGGGACGCAGTGAGTCCCGAATTGGAAATGCAAGATAGAACTGACGCATTTTGCGCAGCTCTCTTGCTTCAAAACCTTTACCAAAATCCTTGGTAAGTCTGATTGCGAGGGCCTTGAGCAGCGCCTCTCCATACTTGGCGCGCTCCTCTCCGCCCTGCTCATCAACAATGCTCTTGCCGATCTCCCAATACGCCTCAACCATCGCAAAGTTAACAGCGGTATAGGCCTTGTCGCGAGCGGCGTTGAGAATTGAGGAGACCTGCTTGTAAAAACCTTCGGGCACGATTGCCGATTCTCCACGGTTTACCAGTTCGCCCATCACTGTCGCCCCACTTTCCTCTTGTGGAATGCATCTTGATTGCATTTAGTTTAAAGCCTCGCGCGGACACGAATTGCTTTGCTGTCTGGCACCTTCGCATGGGAGCCTTGCGGTGACTAAAATGTGGCAATAGAGACAGTTTTAGCGAACCCCACGGGAGTGACGCGTATGGACAACAACACGCTGCTATTCCAGGACAAAGGTTCGGGTAGGTTTAAAGACGTTAAGATCTACCCCAATCGTATCGAGGTGCTCGAGAAGGGCACTTTTGGCGGCAGGCAAACCGAGATTGTCTACCTTAAGGACATCACGGGGGTCAACAGGATCAAGGGTCGCGACGTTTTCCTGCGTAACAGGCTGTTGACCGCTTGCGTCTTTAGCCTGAGTAGCCGTGCGAAGGCCCAGGAATTTGTGAAAGCGCTGAACATGGTGATGTAGCCGATAGTGGTGTTCGGACCAAGGTAAAAATCAGGGGCACAGAACGGTGTTCTGCGCCCCTCATCGAGTTGATGCGCCCAAAAGGCCGGCTGGCCTATTCGCTAGCGCCTTCGTCACTTTCATGGTCACTGGCAAGCATTGCCGCGCCGGCGATCGTTGTCGCCACGGCGGCAGCGGTGAGCCCGGCGGCAATGCCGGAGCCGTCGCCCGTGTCGGCGAGTTTTCCGCCCGAGCCCTTGCCCTTGTTGCCCTTACCATTCTTATCAGCGCTGCCTGCGTTGGAACCCGTGCCGCTGCCGGTGCCGGCGCCGGTGCCGCCTGCACTGCCCGAGGCCGCTACGGTAAAGCTTGCGGCTCCGTCGCTGGCGAGCGTGTAGTTCTGCGCCGCGTCGCCCAAGAGACCGTTCACGCGCACCCAGTACGTTCCTGCGGCAAATGTTTCGCCCTCGGCCATTGCCGTGCCCGGAGCGCCGTTCGCGTCGTGCACAAACTCGAGCTGGGCCGTGCAGGCATCGGTTTCGAGCTTGCCCTCGAGTGATGCCGCAATCTTGGCGCGCACGTCTTCGCCGGCCTTAAGGCCTTCGAGTCCCTCAAAATGGGGCGTCAGCGCGCGTGGATCGATATCGATGGGCACAGAGCCCTGCAGCCCCGTAACGGTCTCGTTGCCCAGGGCGTCGACATCCACGTATTCAATGGCAAACGCATGGCCCGAAGCTGTCGCGTTGAGCGCGTTGCTGCTGTCGGCAAGGCGGAAATGACCCTCGCCAACGGTCTTGCCATCCTGGAATGAGGCATCGCTCAGCGAGTCGCCGTACGTCATGCGCATGCGGGTCGGGAGATAGTACGGGAGATAGTACGAAGCCGTCTGCTTGTCCTCCGTATCGTAATTGCGCTGGTAGATGCTCCGGGCCAGCGCCGCATCAACAAAGTCGGATGCGATGATGCCAATGTGCTTGAGGTAATCTGACTTTGTATCCTCGGTGCCGCTGGGGTTGATGTACGGGCTCTTATACAGATGCTCGTTGACTACTCGTGCCGAGGTAAAAGGATTGCCTCCGTGCGACAAGCCCGTGCAGCTGGTGTAGTTGATAGACCAGCAGCGCTCCAGGACTTGCTCCTTGGCCCCGTTATCGTCCTCGACATCTACCTCGTTGCGCGTGCGCCCGGTCGTTTCCTTCAGCGCATTATCGACCCAGCTGAGCTTGTCGGTTCCCGTGAGTTTGTACTTGTCCTGGGCGTATACCTTGGTGCAATAGGGCTCTTTGTCGCCTGTTTCCCCCGCGGCTTCAAAGCCCCGCGCGTCTTGGACGAGACACATAGTGGTGCTGTCGGAGTGAGCCTTGATCTTGTCATCCCATTCGGTAAGGTCGAGGCCCCACGTGTGGCCGTCTACGCTGTTGCCGTCGAGCCTAAATCGACGCAGCAGGACGATCTTTCCGCGCACCTCGCCTAGCGTGGGGACGCGGCTCGATGTGTAGAACAGGTCGGGGTTCTCATCCATAACCTTGGCGAAAGCCGTCGTAATACCCTCATCGGTGGCCTCGTCATTGCCGCGCGACACGAGCATGATGAGCGCCTCTGTCGGGTTTTCCTTCAAAAACGTTGTGAAGTAGCCTATGACATCGGAAAGATGCAAAAAGTTCCCGTCTTTTTTAAACAGATAGAAACCTCCGTGGTCGATGCCGGGGTCATCGCCCTTTCCGAGTCGAATATCAAAATAGCGAATGCCTTCGAGCAACTGCGTGGGGATGTAATCCTGCTGGCATTTTACTTGCGAGGTTTGAGGCTCGGTGTCGTTGTCCACACTGCAGGTGCCCGAATCGTGCGTACCCGGGATGCTCAGCTCGTCGAGGAACTTGTTGTCGTGGACGTTGCCCATCCAACATGGCCCATCGACGTAGCTGCTATATGTCTTCCAGTCGAGGCTGCTAACCGTGGCATTGGTCTTGCCCATGTCGTAACCGATAAGTTCGAGCTCCCACGGAATGCTCTCACTCTTATGGCAGATCTTGTTGTTGTCCTGGTCTTTGCCGTTCGATTCTATTGCCAGGTATTTAATGGTTTTTTTCTTGTCGTTTTTCTCGACGGTGCGGTCTCGGATGATATAGGTTCCGTTTGATTGACGCTCGAACGCAAAAGCGCGGCTGGGCTTGTTGTCATACTCGCCGCCCCATACGTGGATGACCTTTCCATCTTTGTCCGAGTCGCCGTCGACCGACCAAATGCTGTAGCCCGTCTTTTTATGCTCTTCGAAATTGAGCAAGGTGCGGATAGCATACCAGTTTGTATCGTCATTCTTGGTCGTTACGTTCTCAAGGATGAGCTTGCTGGACGTGCCGTCATTAAACAGATGGCAGACGTTGCCGATAACGTTGCCGTCTTCGTTGACGCTTGCGGTACGAAGATAGCCCGCGGGGCGAAGGCGAATGACGAACTTGTTGAGGCTGTCCGCTGGCCCGGTCGTGCCGTCCGCAAAGGCTGCCCGCGGGCTAATGCCCAATGCCGCGGTTTCGGGGAGGCTTGCCAGCGGCGACAGCGCTGCGAGTCCTAGGCCCAGCGTAAACGCTCGGCGACTGATGGCATGGTGTTCGGTCATAACTCCTCCATTCGCAGGGTGCGGTTATGCACTCATTTTGGTCACTATACTGCCCGGATGTTTAAAGGTGTCGGCTTAAATTGTGTGCGCGGCGCTATAAATCGGCGGGTGGACGTGTTGGGGTGCTTGCCGTTTTCGTACCGTTGCCACATTTGGGGTGGTTCCGGCGTCCGGCATCCTGCGTTCGTCGGCTACCGGCATAAGAAAAGGAGGGTCGGTTTACCGGCCCTCCCTTAGTACGAAGCGCTGGGGCACCGCCGCTTGTTGGCACTGCGCTCGTGTTTTTCGTTGCGCTCGCGAGTCGCTTAGCGCTTAATCTCGATATCGTCGAGCTTAACATCCATGGCCTCGGTCTTGGCCTTGGCGATATCATCGGCAAATTCCAGAGACTTCATCATGGTTTCGACGGCATCCTTGTGCTCCTCGACATTGTCGATGCGCACGTAGACGCTGCCGCCGCCTGCTTCGGTGAAGTACTCAGTCGTCACGCCGCCCGAGTGTGTATAGGAAGCGTTGCGCCAAGTCTTGCCGTTGTACTTGACGGGGTCATTCTCGGTCCATTCAAAGCTGGCATTCCACTTTGCCTCGTAGTCGAACAGCTCGTCGGCGTTCTTGTCAGAGTCGAAGACGGGGATGAAGCGATCGCTGGCGTGCTCGCTCTCGGTGAACTTAAACTGGGCCCTGTCGGCGGTATCGCCTGCGACGTCGGTGACCTCGACGCCCTCGGGGACCTCGACCTTAAACCAGATGAAGTCGGTCCTCATATCCACGGCTGGCTTTTCTGCTCCGCCGCCACCGCCACTGCCGGTAGCGCCGCCGCTTCCGCCACAACCCACCAGGGAGACTGCGGCTAAGAGGCTTATCCAGAGGGTGAGAATCGCAAAGGCCTTCTTTTTCATGGTTGTGTCCTCCTCGATCTGTAACCGCCCATGGATTACCTGCCTTTACTGTACGCGTTGACGGCTCGCTAGGGTGGGCCATGTGTCCCATTCTGAGGGCCGGATTTGCGCCGTTAAGTGGCAATATGTTCGGGCGCAAAAGAGGGGAGGGCCGATGCTGTCGGCCCTCCCCGAGGTTGGGCGCCCGGTGTTTTAAAGGGGCGCGTGTACGCGGGCATTGCCCCAACAGGTTCCTTGTTTATAGATATGTCCCAGTTTGTGACGTCCGGAAGTCCCGAAAGGTGAGCCATGTGTCCCATGTTTGCGTTGGCATGGTCTATCGTGTGCCATAGAAATCCGCGATGGCCAGGTGCGCTGACGCTCGAGTACTTATGGGCTAGACTTAGCACCATTATGTGATCGATGCGGTCGGTCGGTGGTTGCCACCCGACCGATGTATATGACTTGAAGGTGCGTGCGTATGAGCCAAGAGATGATGGACAAGACCTGCCGCGGGTTTGCCGAGGCGCTTGCCGCGCGCGAGCCGGTTCCCGGCGGTGGCAGCGCGAGCGCCTTTGTGGGCGCGCTGGGCGCCTCGCTGTGCGGAATGGTTGCCCGCTACGGTGCGACCAATCCCGCGCTTGCTGATCGTGCGGATGACCTGGCGCGCGCGTTTGCTCAGGCTGATGAGCTGTCCCAGGAGCTTGTCGAGTTGGTTGCCGAGGACGTTCGTGCCTACGGGCAGGTGTCCGCGGCGTACGGTATTCCGCGTGACGATCCGGCTCGAGCGACCGCGATTCAGGATGCGCTGCATGTGGCCGCTCTGCCGCCGTATCGCATTATGGATGCCTGCGGGCGTGCGCTGGCGCTGCTTGAGGACATGGCCGACAAGGGCTCGCGTCAGCTGCTGTCCGATGTGGCGTGCGGCGCCGTGTTCTGCCGTGCTGCTATGCAGGGCGCGAGTTTGACGCTCTTTGCGAACACCACGTCTATGAAGGATCGCGCTCGTGCTGAGGAGCTTGAGACGGCGTGTGATGAGTTGCTCGACACATGGTTGCCGCGCGCCGATGCGCTGGCGCGTCGCGCCTCCGACGCTGCAAGGAAGAGAGGATAGCCATGGCTGAACTGCTGAAGGGTGCTCCCGTTGCTCGCGCTTTGACTGAGGAACTTGATGCTCGCTGCGCAGCCCTGCGCGAGCGGGGCGTTGTTCCGACGTTGGCTATCGTGCGTGTAGGTGAACGCGAGGACGACCTATCCTACGAGCGCGGTGCGCTCAAGCGCTGCGAAAAAGTGGGGATTGAGGCTCGTCGCGTTTTGCTTTCTGCCGATGTTTCGCAGGACGAGCTGTTGACGGCCATCGAGGACATAAATGCCGACTCGGCTGTTCATGGCTGTTTGATGTTCCGCCCGCTGCCCGCCGGCCTTGACGAGAACGCCGTCGCCGCAGCGCTCGATCCCGCCAAGGACGTTGACTCCATGACGCCGGCTTCGCTGCTCTCCACGCTTTCGGGGCGCGGCGAGGGTTTTGCCCCCTGCACGGCCGAAGCCGTGCTTGCTTTGCTGGATCATTACGGCGTTGAGCTGGATGGGGCCAAGGTCGCGGTCGTTGGTCGGTCGCTGGTGATTGGCCGTCCCGTTGCCGCCATGCTTACGGCTCTCAATGCCACAGTGACGACGTGCCATACGCATACGCGCGACCTTGCTGCCGAGTGCCGTGCGGCTGATATTGTGGTTGCGGCCGTTGGACGCGCGCGCACGATTGGTGTGGACGCGGTTCGCGAGGGCCAGACGATCATCGATGTTGGCATTAATTGGGACGAGGCCGCTGGCAAGCTGGTCGGGGACGTTGATTTTGATGCTGCAGAGCCGGTTGTTGGCGCCATCACCCCCGTGCCGGGCGGCGTGGGCGCCGTGACAACGGCGATTCTCGCCAAACACGTGATCGAAGCGGCCGAGCGCGCATCGAAATAGGCGTTTTGAAGCTGTTTGAGGGGTTAGTTCTATACCCCGTGGACAAAAAATGCCAAATATGAGTAGTGTTGCCAAGATAGTCACATATATTTTAGGTTAATTTGGCTCTCTAACGATATTTATTATCGATAGAGAGCCTATTTTATTGGACCTATGGGGAATTACATCATCTAATTTTTGAACAAATGTAGACTTCCGACACCCATGCGTAGCAAAATTGCTGTTACTAAATTAGTGACAGTACTCATATTTGGCATTTTTTGACCACAGGGGTTGCTGGTGCCGTGGTTTCGCCCTTTTTGCGCCGAAGCGATACACTGTTGCCGTTTGATTTCTTCGCTCAAGGAGGATGCGCATGCCGTGCACAACGATTCTGGTCGGTAAAAACGCAAGCTACGACGGGTCGACGCTTGTCGCCCGCAACGAGGACTCGTCCAACGGGGTGTTTGAGCCCAAGCGCATGCGCGTGGTGCATCCCGACGAGCAGCCGCGTGTCTACACGAGCGTCCTGAGCCACCTGACCGTTGAGTTGCCCGACAATCCCATGCGCTACACGAGCGTCCCCGACGTCGTTCCCGGTCACGGTATTTGGGCCGAGGCCGGATTCAACGAGCTCAATGTTGGCATGTCCGCAACCGAGACGCTCACCACCAACGAGCGCGTCCGCGGTGCCGATCCGCTCGTGGACTATGTGCCCGCCAAGGGCAACGAGGGCGAGGACGGATATGTTCCGGCACAGTCCGGTGGCTTGGGCGAGGAGGACATGGTGACCCTGGTTCTGCCGTACGCCAAGTCCGCCCGCGACGGCGTACGCATTCTGGGTGACCTGCTCGAGCGCTACGGCACCTACGAGAACAACGGCATCGCCTTTAGCGACGTGGACGAGATCTGGTGGCTCGAGACCATCGGCGGCCACCACTGGATTGCCAAGCGCGTGCCTGACGACGCCTATGTGACCATGCCCAACCAGCTGGGTATCGACAGCTTTGACCTGGATGACGCTGAGGGCGCCCAGGCCGACCACATGTGCTCGGCCGACCTGCGCGCCTGGATGGCCGAGTGGCATCTGGACCTGACGCTGGGCGTTGAGGGCGACGGTCCGGCGACGGTCTTTAACCCGCGCGAGGCCTTTGGCTCGCACAGCGACAGCGACCATGTCTACAACACGCCGCGCGCCTGGTACATGCAGCGCTGCCTCAACCCCAGCGACGTGTGGGATGGTCCCGAGGCCGACTACACGCCCGAGAGCGACGACATCCCCTGGAGCCGTGTGCCCGAGCGCAAGGTGACCATCGAGGACATCAAGTACGTGCTTTCGAGCCACTACCAGGGCACGGAGTACGACTGCTACGGCAGCAAGGGCACGCCCGCTACGCGTGGCGCCTATCGCCCCATCGGCATCAATCGCAACAGCCAGCTTGCCGTGTTGCAGCTGCGCCCCTATGCGCAGCCGGCCTTCCGCGCCGTGCAGTGGATGGCCTTTGGCTCCAACTCGTTTAACGCGCTGGTTCCGCTGTACGCCAACGTCGAGACCATGCCCGAGTACTATGCCGACACGCAGGCTCGCGTGACGTCCGAAAACTTCTACTGGGCCAACCGCCTGATCGGCGCGCTGGCCGACGTCCGCTTCCATGAGTGCGGTCGCGCGGTCGAGGATTATCAGGAGAAGGTCGGTGGCATGGGCCACAAGCAGATCCATGACGTCGATGCTGCCGTAGCCGCTCTGCCTGAGGCCGAGGTGCCTGCCGAGCTTGCACGCGCCAACGAGGCCTTTGCCGAGCTCGTGCGCGTGGAGACCGATGCCCTGTTGGGCAAGGTGCTCTACACCACGAGCTGTGCCATGAAGAACTCCTTCGCGATGAACGACAACGTGAGGTAGGGATTTCCCGTCGATCGAATAGCGCTAAAACGCTTTGTCGCTTTCGCTCAATCTTGGGTACAAGAACGCCAATGCAGTTGTTTGTGATTGGAGACAAACATGGTTATGAAACTCGATCAGCTTGTTAACGGCGCCATTAACGTGGGCTTTGGCGCTGCCGCCGTTGCTGTCGAAGGCGGCAAGAAGGTCCTCGACGACCTTAACACCAAGGGCGAGCAGGTCCGCAAGGACACCGCCACCCCCGATATCGCCCGCAGTGTGTCCGACATGTTCGAGCAGGCCGGCGGTACCATCTCCGATCTGACCGAGCGCTTGGGCATGCAGGGCGAGACCGCGGCCCAGCGCGTGCTTGACGAGCTCATCCTTGCCCGGGTCCGCGTCATGACCGCCCCCGAGCGCACGGCCTTCCTGGCCCATGTGCGCGACATCGTCGATTCGGTCGAGGACAACGTGACCTCGGTGCCCGTCGAGTCCGTTGAGCCCGACGATGCGAAGGATACCGAAGAGGCCGAGTAGCAGCGCAGATGGCAGATTCCACCACCGATTACAACAATCTAGATCCTTTGGGTGACGAGGCGGCGGTTGTCGATGAGGTCGATGCCGCCGTCTCGGGCGCTCGCAAAAAGCCGCGCGCTGTCGATATGGTGCCCGAAGAGCCCGACGCGATGGCGCCGGACGAGGAATACCAGCTCACGCCGGCGGGTCGTCGCGAACGCATCGGGCAGATTGTTCGCTTGGTCAAAAAGTACCGTGTGTGGGATAACCTCACGCCGGTTCGCTTGCGCCGCCTGCTCGAGGAGCTCGGCCCCATGTTCGTCAAGATGGGGCAGATTCTGGCCAACCGGTCCGAGATTCTGCCGCAACGCTTTTGCGACGAGCTGCGTCGTCTGCGCTCCGACGTGGAGCCGGTGCCGTACGAGGTAGTGCTTCGCTGCTTGGAAGAGGAATACGGCCTGCGCCTGGGGGAGATGTTCGACGCGATCGACCCCAATCCGCTTGGTAGCGCATCGCTCGCGCAGGTGCACCGCGCTCGTCTGGTGACGGGCGAGGACGTGGCCGTTAAGGTGCAGCGCCCCGGTGCGCAGCAGGTTATGGCACAGGACATCGATATCATCCGCTCAGTGGTGCGCATCGTTTCCAAGTTCGTCAACACCGATCAATTCGTTGACCTGCACGGCGTAGTCGAGGAGTTGTGGACCTCGTTTCGCGAGGAGACCAACTTTTTGGCCGAGGCAAAAAACCTCAACGACTTCTACGAGTTCCATAAGAGCGTTCATGGCGTGACGTGCCCTAAATCCTATCTGGACCTGTGCACCGAGCACGTGGTGGTTATGGACTACGTCGACGGCATTTCGATCGCCGATCCTGAACGCTTGGTGGCCGAGGGCTATGACTTGGAAAAGATCGGTGCCGCAATCGTCGAGGACTACTCGACGCAGGTGCTCGACGACGGCTTTTTCCATGCTGACCCGCATGCGGGAAACATCATCCTCAAGGACGGCATCGTTTACTTTATCGACTTGGGCATGGTCGGACGCATGTCGAGTCACGATCGCGGTATCGTCAAGGACATGATTTTTGCCGTGGCCGAGGGTGACGTGCCCAAGCTCAAGGATTCGCTCATGCGCTTCGCCGTGACGCGTGGCGACTCGGCTGAGCTCGATCATTCGGCCTTTTTGTCCGATTTGGACTTTATCGTGGCTGACTTTGCGGGCCTTGACCTGAAGGATCTGGATATCGGCGAGTTTTTGACCTCGCTGCTAAACCTGGCGCGCAAAAACGATGTTGAGCTGCCGAGCGTGGTGACAATGTTCGCGCGCGGCATGGTGACGCTCGAGGGTCTGCTGACCGAGTACATGCCCAACGTCAACATGATCCAGATCATTCAGGCTCATATCAAAAACGAGAAGAGCATCTATGCCCGCATGCGCGAGATGAGCCGCGACTTTGCCGCGAGCAGCTATCGCGCGGCAAAAGGCTCGCTCGAGGCGGCCGAGTATCTGGGCTTGGCTTCGCGTATGCTCACGCGCGGCCAGCTTAAGGTGAACACGCAGATCATGAGCAGCGATAAGGCGCTGCGACAGCTGGGCGGAATCATCGACCGCATGTCGATGGCGATTGTGATCGCCGGTCTGTTTATCGGTTCGTCGGTGGTGTACTATGCACGCATCGAGCCGGTTGTGTTTGGTATCCCAGTCATTGGCTTTATGGGCTACGTGAGCGCGCTGGTGCTGGCGCTTATGCTGGGTCGCAATATCTGGCTCAACAGCCACGGCGGCAAGCACTAGAGGCTGTGACCGTCACCACATTCTCCTATCGCAAACAATAGCTTTTACCTTGGGCTTCGCCTGCGTGCGAGGCCCTTTTGCGTGATAGCATATTGACGGTTTTAATCGATGGCCTAGATGGTGGTGCGGAGACGCACGAACGCGCGGTTTTCCTGCGCGTTTGGGAGAATCGGGGTGCAAGTCCCCGGCTGTACCAGTAACCGTAATTCCTCTTGGCTCGGGATGTTCGCGTCGCAGATCGGACGACGCGCCCGAGTCGTTAAGGTTAAGTCGGATCGCCTCCCATCTTGCATGCGGCTGCGGCGTATGCCGCCGGTGTGCATAGGGCTCTGGAGGGAAGGGGGACCCCGATGGGGGAACTCGAGCGCAACATGCGCGATGACGTGGGGCAGCTTCAAGGCAACGCTCCAAGTACAGACAGTAGGAGACAAATGGATATGTTTGAGGACGAGTGCCAGCGTGCCTCGCTTCGTCGCCGTGGCGTAATCGCGCGCGGCGTGGCAAAGCGCTGCCTGGTGGCATTCCTGGCCTTCGCGATGGCCTTTGGCACCACGCCGGCTCAGCTGTGGGCCGAGGGTGCCGAGGGCATTACCGACGCTGTGGCTCAGGCTACGACGCCAGGCGAGGACGCAGCGCTTGCGGGCGGTACCGCTGAGCAGAGCGGCGCCGAGGTTTCGGATTCCGGGAGCGCGCCTGCAGCTAGTGCCGCCACTACAGAGGCAGCAACTGGCGACGAAGGCTCGGCGACGGGGGAGAGCCCTGCCACGAGCGAGCAGTCTTCGACGGCATCCGCTGGCCAAGCAGGATCTGCCGCCGCGGCTGCCGTTCAGACAGAGAACCCGACAGAAACTGGCGATGTCGTCAAGAAGCAAATCGAGGTCTCGTTCTCGATTATCGGCACCGATGCCGACGGCAAGGCTCAGACCTGGGTGGCGCCTACGCAGCTCAAGCTCGACGAGGGCGCGACGGCTGCGGATGCCTTCATTAAGCTGCAGGAGAAGACGGGCTTCAAGGCGAAGTACGATCCGAACACGGCATACGGTTTCTACCTCGAAAGCATCACCTCCCCGAGCGATGGCCGCACGCTTGCCTACGATCCGACGACTCATGCCTACTGGCAGCTGTTCGTCGACGGCGCGTCTTCCTCGGTTGGCGCGAGCAGCGTCAAACTCACCCAGGGGCAGAAGATTGAGTTTGCCTATACGGCTGGTAGCGCGTCCCCTGTCGTTAAGGACCAGCTTGCTGCGAATGTGACCGTCATTGGTCGCGATGCCCAGGGCAAGACTCAGACCTGGGTCGACAACGCGCAGTATGTGGTGACGTCCGGCTCGAGCGCGCTTGATCTTACGAAGGTCGCGCTTGAGGCGAATGATATTGACGCCGTTGCTGCGGGCTCCTTCATTCTGAGCCTTAAGTACAACGGTGTTGAGCTGGGTACGCCCCAAGATTATTCGACCTATTGGCAGCTGTTCATCAACGGCAAGTCGAGTGACTATACGGCGGACAATGTCACCATCCATGCTGGCGATACCGTCACGTGGTTCTACGGTGGCTGGGGAGACCAGTTGCCGTCCGATTCTGTCCATGCTTCCGTTCAGGTGCTTGGCAAGGACAAGGACGGCAAGCAGCAGGTTTGGGCTTCGACGGGCCAGACGAGTCTCAAGGCGGGCTCTACTGCTAAGGACCTGTTGGAGCAGACTGGTCTTAAACTCAAAGCTACAGAAGAGTCTTGGGGTTGGTACCTTAGGGGCATTACCTCGCCGCTTGACGGTAAGACCTATTGTGGCTCTGATGCTGCGACCAATAGCTATTGGCGCTTCTACGTAAAGGGCAAGTCCGACGCAAAGTACAAGTTCGCCGACGTTGGCGCTGGTGCCTACGAGCTCCATGAGGGTGACGCCGTCACCTTTATGTATGCTGGCGACAGCGATGCCCTCCCTGGCCAGGTGCTTGGATCCGCCGATATCATCGGCCCCGATGTCAACGGCAACAATACTCGCTGGGGCTCGGCAAGCAATGTTTCCCTGCCCGAAGGCTCTACGGCTCAGGACCTTATTGAGACGGTTCTGAAGGCGAAGGGCATTGATTACAAGGCCTCCCAGAGTGGTGCATACTGGTCCATTACTTCGCCGTTCGAAGACAAGTCTTACGGCTATGATGGTGCGACCGGTAAATACTGGCATCTGTATATCAACGGAGAGCCCTCATCTCTCTGCGCCAACCAGGTCACGCTCAAGAGCGGCGACAAGGTTACGTTTGCCTACACCACCGATAATTCGCCCATGCCCGATCCCGACAAGATTGTCGTGGACCCGAGCGCGACGACTCCTGATTGGGATGCCGAGTGGGCCGGCTACGGCAACAGTGGCAACGGTTCGACCGTAACGGATGCCAAGACGCCTGCGCAGGCCGCCGGTCTTAAGTGGGCCTTCGATTGGAAGGCCGAGTCTGGTCAGCAGTATGCCAACTGCAGCGAGCCTGTCATCGCTAACGGCTTTGTGTATATCGCGACCGAGAACGAGCTCATTAAGATCGATTCGTCCACGGGCAAAAAGGTTGCCTCTGCGCCGCTTGCCTCCAAGGTGAGCTATACCTCTCGTCCGATCTATACCAATGGCCTTATCATCGTTCCGCTCAACGGCGGTGCGGTCCAGGCGATTACTGCAGACAAGCTGATCTGCAAGTGGCTGACGCCTGGTTTGACGGATTTGACGCAGAGCTCCTGCACCGTCGTTTCGGACGGCGAGTACGTCTATGTAGGCTCGGTCGATATTTCGTATGACGAGAATTACAACGCGACCTACGGCAACGGCTCCTTTGCACGCATTAAGATTGCCACGGGCGAAGTTTCTTGGCAGAACATCGACCCTACCGAGGGCTATTACTGGACTGGTGCGGCTTTGACGGATAAGTATGCCATCGTTCCTACGAGCGCGGGTACGCTTAAGTGCATTGATAAGACGACGGGCGATGTCGTTTCGACCATGGAGCTCGGCGCTGTCGCAAATGCCGATTGCATTGCCGATCCGTCCAATGGTTCGACCTTCTATCAGATGACGCACGACGGAAAGCTCCATGTGATTTCGCTTTCGGCGAAGGGTGTGCTGAGTGCACATAAGACGGTTGATCTGGGCCTTACGAATAATCTGAGCGCCCCTGCGGTGTTTGGTGACAATCTGATTGTCGGCGGACAGACGGCTACGGGCTCTGCTCTGGTTCTCTATAACCTGAAGACGGGTAAGACCACGATGGTCGCTGCTGCCGACGGCAAGGCGCTGCCGGCTGGTCTCAACGGTATTGCTGCTACTCCGCTGGTGAGTGTTCAGGGCGGCAAGACCTATGTGTACTTCACCGTTAACAGCGCGGATAGCAAGGATTACGTCAACTACTCTGCTGGT
Organism: Collinsella sp.; assembly: GCA_047247485.1. Lineage (GTDB taxonomy): Bacteria > Actinomycetota > Coriobacteriia > Coriobacteriales > Coriobacteriaceae > Collinsella. Next base: position 588,737 of record JBKTTM010000006.1, read on the forward strand.
GGTGGCGTGTATCGCTATACGCTCGGCGATGCAGAGGCGACGCAGATTTATGATGCGGCTGGCCATTACCAGTACTGTGACTCTCCGGTCATTGCCGATGCTTCTGGCAATCTCTACTACATTAATGATTCGGGCACGCTGTTTAAGCTTGGAGCTGTCGAGTCTTGGACGGTTGCCTTTAATTCCAACGGCGGGTCTGCTTGCGACACTAAGTTTGTTGCTACGGCCGACGGTAAGCTGATCAAGCCGGCCGACCCGATGCGCGATGGCTACGCTTTCGGCGGTTGGTTCACCGATGAGGCTTGCACGCAGGCGTATGACTTTAGCACGCCGGTAACAGCCGACCTGACGCTGTATGCCAAGTGGACCAAGAATGCTGTTAACCCTGGCGGCAATGGCGGTTCTGGCACTAATGGTGGCAACGGTGGCGCTGGCAACGGTTCTGGTGCTGGTGCCGGCACTGGTTCCGGCTCTAAGGGCCAGCAGACTGGCGGCGCTGTCGCCCCGGGTCATAAGCCGACGACCAAGACGACGGTGTCGACCAAGACCGAGACCAAGGACAACAAGTCCGACAAGAAGGACTCCGATAAGTCCGACAAGAAGGACGAGAAGAAGTCTGACAAGAAGTCTGACAAGAAGGACAGCAAGTCCGACAAGAAGTCCGATTCCAAGTCCGATACGGGTGCTGCTTCCACGACTACTGCTAAGAAGTCCTCTAGTGCTTCCGAGCAGGAGACTGGCACCAACCCACTCGCCATCGTTGGCGTTGCCGCCGGCGTCATCGGTCTCGCCATCGTCGGTGTGTTCGTGTTCACCAAACGTCGGTAGGTGAGGGCTGTGTCCAATAAATCCAAGGACGCTGACCCCAAGCAACCAGATTCCTCGTTTATCCAGCTTGACGATGCAAAGCAAAAGGACGCCGCTTCGGCGGCGTCCGCCCCTCGACGGAAGGCGCTCCTTGGCGTTCTGACTGCCGCGTGCACCATTCTGATTGTCGTCTCGCTGGGCTTCGTTCATTCTTCCGAGAGCGGCGCCTGGTCCATCGACTGGATCATTCAGACCGTGACGGGGGAGAGCGTCGTCACCAAGGACACCAAGGTGTCTGGCTCGACTACGACTTCGGGCGAGGCCAGTTCCAAGGATTCCAAGTCATCGAATGACGCAAAAGATGAGTCCAAGCATTCTGATGAGTCCAAGTCCAAGGACGATTCCGAGTCTTCAAACAAGGAATCGGACAAGAACTCGGATAATAAGAAGTCCGAGGACCAGGACGGCAAGAAGTCTGGCGATAAATCCGCTGCCCAAAATACGGGAGTCGGTGATACTTCCAATGCGTCTGGCGGTGGCCAGTCGTCTGATGGAGCCTCATCCTCTAATGGTGGAAACGCCTCCTCGGGCGACCAGGGCAGCTCGCAGCAGCCTAGCTACGTAACGGTGACGGTTTCGGTCACATCGAGCGCCGTGGGCAATCCTGTGTCCTCTGGTGGCACCTTTACCTTTAACGAAGGCGCTACCGTCTACGATGCCCTGTGCGCGCTGGGCCTTTCTGTCAACGCACATGGTTCGTCGTACGGCACGTATGTCTCCGCGATTGGTGGTTTGGCCGAGAAACAGCACGGCGGCACGAGCGGCTGGATGTACTCCGTCAACGGCACAACGCCCATGACGGCCTGCAGCAACTACGTTCTCTCAAACGGTGACAACGTAGTCTGGTATTACGTTACAGGCTAGAGGCCTCGACATAGCGCGCCAGACGGGCGGTTCGGACAAACATCCGGGCTGCCCGTTTTTCATGCGTAGAGGACTGGGTCGCCGGGTCTCTCGGCAAACAAAAAACCGGTTGGAACGGGAATTCCAACCGGTTATACATTCAAGCAAATAGTGAATCGACTACGACCGTGCACCCTCGAGGAAGAAGCGGCGGCTGAAGTAGTTGTACCAGGTGACGAGGAACGTTGCGATGGCCTTCATGGCCTGGTAGCCGATGCTCAAAAACGTGACGCCCACAAACATGTACAGGTCGTTGAGGCCCAGACCGATTACCGACAGGATGGTGAAGATCGTGAACTCGCGCTTGCGGCTCATGCCCTCGCGATGGTCGAACACGTACTTCATGCTGAGCCAGTAGTTAACCACGACGGACGTGGTAAACGAGACCGTCGTGCTCATCAAAAAGTCGAGGTGGAACAGCTCGACGAGCGCAATGAGCATGCCCCAGTCGATGCCAAAGGAGATAAGACCCACGACGGCGAACTTGAGGAACTGCTTGGTATGAGGTTGTGCCAGTGCCTTGCGCACGTAATCACATCCAATGCGTTGATGAATCGAGCAGAGGATACTTTAGAGCTTTTGCAAGGGAAACGTAAGGTCTTTGGAAAGAACTATACGAACTCGCCAAATATTCAAGAGGTAATCCGCAAACGTTGCAAATCTTCCCGTAAACGAGCAAAGCCCACGAACAACGCAGCGCTCGACGCGCGTCATCCGTGGGCATCGTAAGGCCGTAGGGTTGTGAGTTACTTGGTCTCGTCACCCTCCAGGAAGATCTTTCGGGTCACAAAGTTGTAGACCATGACAAGCGCGGTGGCACAGATCTTGGCGATATTGGCCTCGAGTCCCAGGCCGGCGTTGAGCGCCAGCACGATGCCATCGTTGAGCACCAAACCGATCACGGACAGCACGATAAAGATGATGAACTCGCGGCGGCGGCTCATGCCTTCCTTGTGCGCAAACACGTATTTCATGCTTGCGAGGTAGTTAAAGATGAGTGAGATGATAAAGCCGCTGGTGTTGGCGATTAGGATGTTGAGGCCCAGACCGTAGTGGAGCAGATTCATAATGCCAAAGTCGATAACCGTGGCAATGACACCGACGACGCCAAATTTCATGATCTGCGCAAGGAGCTTTTGCATGGTACCTGCCTTAAGCTGGCGCCGAAGCGCCGCGGGGATGACAAACTTAGCAAGTTTAGCCAATCCCCGCGGGTGGTGCTAGGCGCGCTCCTCGATAGCACCGTTTCTATATGCATCGAGCAACTGGCGCAGGTCCTGGATCTGGCTGCGGATCTTGGCGCCAGTATCGGTGTCGCTCACCATGCGGCGACGGTCTGCTTGGTCAAAACGGTTGGTCTCGCTTTCGATGTCCACATTGCGCGTGAGTGCCTCGGCAACCGTCGTAAAGGCCCGGTGCGACTTGAGGCGGCAGCCGCGCGAGCTCGAGATGAGCGTATAGCCGGCGATACCCGTCTTGGGATGGTAAGCGCGGCAGAAGCCGCCATCGATGACCAGCAGCTTGCCCTCAGCGCGGATGGGCTGCTCGCCCTTGGTGGTTTTAACGGGCGTGTGGCCGTTGATGATGTGGCCGGTCGGCGAGCATGCCATGGGCGCGACGCCAAACTCGCGCATGATGTCATCGCAGACCGAGGGCGACTTGGTAAGCGTAAAGTACGGGTCCATCGGCTCGACCCAGGTGCTCTTATCGGCGATATAGGCGCGCTCAAAGGTACGCACCAGGCGTCCGCTGGCGGGTGAGTTAAAGCCAATCCACAGGTACCACATCCAGTCGAGAGCGTCGCGGTCGCCCACGCGCCAAGCGCGGCGGGCGATGTGGTCGCAAAAATCGAGATAATCGCGGCCAGCGTGCCAGGTGCCCAGGCAGTTCATGCTGCTGAAGGTGCCGTCTTCGTTGAGCGGCACGCAGCCATGGAACAGCAGGTTGCCGTTGGCGACCTTGTACATCGAGCCGTGGGAATAGAGGAAATCGATATGGCGATGCAGGTGATCGGCGGTGACAAACTCGGACACGAGCTTGTCGATGATGTGCTGCTCCTCGGGCGTGAGCGTATAGGGGTCCGCCGGGTCGACGGTGGGGAAGTCGTTGGTCGTGAGCGGCCACACGCTGCCGTCGGCGAGCGTGACCGTGCCGGTGTCGTGTTCGATCTTGTCGAGTAACAGGCGGTCGGTCATGTCGAACTCGGGATGGCGCTGGATAATCTGACCCTCGAGCTTAAAGAGCAGCACGTTGATGGCCTTGATCAGCGGGGTGATGGACTCACCGGCGGTGTAGGTGGCATCTGCAAAGGCGACAAGCTCACGTAGCGAGATGCCGTAGTCGTTCTCCAGGATCTCGTAATTGTCGTAGCGTAGGTTGTTGCGCAGCACCGTGGCGATGCAGGCGGGCTCACCGGCCGCAGCGCCCATCCACAGCAGGTCGTGGTTGCCCCACTGGATGTCGAGTGAATGGTAGGTGAGCAGACGGTCCATAATCTTGGCCGCGCCGCCGCCGCGGTCGAAGATGTCGCCCACCAGGTGCAGGTGGTCGACGGCCAGGCGCTTGATGAGCGAGGCGAGCGACTCGATAAAGTCGCCGGCGCTTGCGGTCTCCAGGATGGACTCCACGATGCGCTCGTGATAGCGCACGCGATAGTTGTTCTCATCCGGATGCGTGTGTAGCAGCTCGTCGATGATGTAGGCGTAATCGCGTGGGATGGCCTTACGAACCTTGGAGCGGGTGTAGCGGCTTGAAAGCGAACGAGCGACCATGATGAGCTGGTCAAGCATCGTTTTGTACCAGGTGGGCGAGTCCTCGCGCTGGCTGCGGACCAGCTCGATCTTCTCGTGCGGGTAGTAGATGAGCGTGCACAGCTCGCCCTTTTCGTCAAAGGTGAGCGTGTCGCCAAAAATCTCGTCGACATGCTCGCGCACGACGCCCGAGCAGTTGTTGAGGATGTGCATAAAGGCTTCGTACTCGCCATGCACGTCGCTCATAAAATGCTCGGTGCCCTTTGGCAGGTTGAGGATGGCCGAGAGATTGATGATCTCGGTAAACGCGGATTGCTCGGTGGGAAATTGTTTCGACAGCAGACGCAGATACTTGAAGTCTTGCGGATTGCGATCGAATGCGACCATGAAACACCTTCCGATGGAGCTGGTAAAACTGATAAACAGCGTCAAACGTTTATCAGTATGCGCCGCTTTTGTTTCGATTTTGCGCCAGCGGCTGAATTGTCGGCTGAACGGTTTGGTAAATCGATTTAGTTGAGGTAGATATGGCGGTTGAGTGGAGACGACAGAGGGTGTTTTCTCAGATATTTATGCGTGGGGCCGGTGGAGACGATGGTGGTAAAGATGTTCGCTATTTTTGGTTCGATTTGGTAAATAGTGGACATATGTACCGTATGTAGGCTCACTGTGCGATAATTTGCGCAGCAATGAGTAAGGAGCCTCATATGAGTGATTTTGTCCTGACCTGTGAATCTGCCGCCGACCGAACTCGGGAGTTCTTTGAATCGCGCAATATTCCCGTCGCGTATTTTCATTACGAGATCGACGATGTTGTCTATACGGACGATCTGTATCAGTCGATTACGCCGGACGAGTTTTTTGCCCAGATATCCGCGGGCGCCATGCCCAAGACGTCTCAGGTGAGCGTGGGTGAGTACGAGGAGTTTTGGGAGCCGTTTGTTGCCGAGGGTAAAGACGTGCTGCACCTGGCGTTGTCGTCGGGTATTTCGGGCACGTATGGATCGGCCTGCGTTGCGGCACAGATGCTCGCGGATCGCTATCCCCAGGGCGGCAAGGTGCGCGTCATCGATTCGCTGGGGGCGTCTTCGGGCTTTGGCCTGTTGCTGGAATATGCCGCCGATGTGCGCGATAGCGGGGCTTCACTCGACGAGACGGCTGCCTGGATCGAGGAGCACAAGCTCAACCTGCACCACTGGTTCTTCTCGACCGATCTGTCGAGCTACCTGCGCGGCGGTCGCATTTCGGCTGCGAGCGCGATCATCGGCACGGCGCTTAAGATTTGCCCGCTTATGACGGTCGATTGCGAAGGTGGGCTGTCGCCACGTGAGAAGATTCGCACTAAGAAGCGCGCGATTTCCGAGATGGCTAAGACCATGGTGACACATGTGCAGGACGGTGCGGATTATTCGGGTAAGTGCATCATGTCGCACTCGGCGTGTCGCGAGGATGCCGAGGCAGTTGCGGTGCTGATTGAGGAACAGGTTCCGCAGCTTAAAGGCAAGATTGAGATCAATGACATCGGTACTCTGATTGGCTCGCATACCGGACCTGGTACGGTGGCGCTCTTCTTTATGGGCGACAAGCGCGTGGATTAATTTGCCCCATCACATCGCTGCATGATTGCCCAAACGAAAACGGCCCGCCTCACGTTTGTGGGGCGGGCCAAGATGTTTTGCTAGCGTTTCTTTCCTCGGAAGAAAAAGCCGTGCAGTGAGGGCTTGAGCCCGCGGTTGGCGCGATGCTCCTCGACGCGCTCGTGGATCGAAGCGACGCGCTCGATGACTTCGTCGGGAATCGGCACGTCGGGATTCATGTTCTCGACCTGGCTGACCTCGGCGGCGGCGACCTGGTCGATAATGGGCACATCGTCGCGCGAGATGACAGGTGTGGCGTCTTCCTTCATCTTGCGATAACGCTGCATCATGTCGGTCTGTAGCTGCTGGGCCGAAGGCGGCGTCCAGATGATGGCGTTGGCGCCGGCGGCGATAGTCTCACGGATGCTCTCGGGCGTCTTGCCGCCCGGCGCGATAAGCGGCAGGTTGGGATAGTGCTCGCGCAGCTCGCGCAGGACCTGCGGCGTGTTCTTACCAGCGGCGATGTTGAGGATCTTGGCGCCGGCGCGCACTTTGGCGTGAGCATCGTCGTCGCAACGTACGACCGTGGCGATGACGGGGATGTCGGCGATGTTGGTGATGTGCTCGACCATCTCGGCGGTGGCGGGGGAGTTGACCACGCAGCCCGCCGCGCCCTGCATCTCGGAGACGGCTGCCATCTGCACGGAACGCTTACCGGTGGTGGTGCCACCGCCCACGCCTACGAAGACCGGGCACTCGGCGACGGTCAGCAGCGCCTGCGTAATGGCGGGCTGCGGCGTGAAAGGGTAGACCGCAAAGACGGCATCGGCGTTGGAGTTGCGGATAACCGCGACATCGGTGGTGTAGATGAGCGATTTGATGCGGCGGCCGAAGAGCGTGAAGCCGCTGGCCTCCTCGATCTCGTCGGGCATGCGAAGGGCAGCCTTGCGCAGGCGTCCGTCGATGGGCAGGGGCTCCATAGGGAGCAGGCCGTTGGGCGTGACGGCTACCTGGGGCTCGGTGAACTCGTCTGCGAGCTCGACCTCGGAGAAATCGACCGAGGCGACGATGTCCTCGTGAACCTCGGCGGGTACATCGATGGGGGCTTGGTCGTTTGCCGCGGCAGGCGTGTCGAAGGAGCTGGTGCCGACGAAGGCGTCGACGCGCTCATTTAGATCGTTGAGGGTATCCATGGAGGCTCGATTCTATGTGATGACGGCCGGCAGGGTGCCGGCAGCGTTGTGCTTGCTAAACCGTTTGACGAGTTGATTTTTCCCCGCCGCGCCATCCGTTAGACCGAAGGGCCGGCGAACGTGAAGGAGCTGTGGTGGCGGGGATCGAGGTGCTATCTTGAAAGTCCCGTTTAAAAGAGAGGTGACGCGGTATGGAATTGACAGCAATGTTTAGCTCGATTGGCCTGTGCGTGGGCGCAATCGTTGCCGCCGCGGTCATCTACTTTGTGGTCACGGCCATTAAGGGCAAAAGGGCCGAACGCAAGGAGCGCGCGATGCTTAAACAACATCGCGACCAGCAGGGCAAACGCGCACAGAGATAGCTTGTTGAGTTTTGGATCCGTGCGCTAGCTGCGTTTTCGGATCAGGGCAATGTAGAAGCCCTCAAAGTCGCGGCTAGGTGGAATGGTGAGCGTGCCGGGCAGGCCGTTGGCGATGGCCGATACCTGACCCGCGGCAATGGCTTCGGTCAGAGCGTTGGACTCGATGCGCGGCTCCTCACCAGCTTCCTGGGTGCGTCGTGCTTCACTTTCGCTTGGCGTGCCGTCGAGGGGGATGAGCTCGCAGTCCATATGCTTGTCGAGGGCCTCTTGCAGGGCGTCCTCGTTTTCCTGCGGCAAGATCGAACAGGTCGAATAGACGAGCGTGCCGCCCGGTTTGAGGGCACCCATGGCGCGGTCCAGAAGTGCTCGCTGCGAGCGGGCGCACTTGCTCAGCAACTGCTCGGTGAGGCCGCGCAGGCTTTTCTCGTTGCCACTGATGACGGTGCCCGTGCCGGTGCAGGGAGCGTCGAGCAGGATGCGGTCAAAGCGGAAGAACTCGTCGAGCTCGCGTGCGTCGATGCGCATGACGGGCACGTTTTTGGCACCCTGGCGGCCCAAGTTGGCCTCGAGCTTTTCGGCGCGGGGAATGCTCATCTCGCAGGCCGTGAGGTGTGCCTGGCCCTGGGTGAGGGCGGCGATCTGCGTCGTCTTGCCGCCAGGGGCTGCGCACATGTCCAGGATGTCCTCGCCTGCCTGGGCGCCCAGGACCAACGGCGGCATCATGGACGACAGGCTCTGCAGATAGATCTTGCCGTCGCGGTAGATGTCGAGATCCCACAGATCGGAAACCTGGGCCTCGGGCAGGATAAAGGCGTCCGGGTACCAGGCGACGGGGTTGTGGGCGATGCCAGCGGCATCGAGCGCCGCAGCGATGTCCTCGGCGGTTGCCTTGAGCGTGTTGGCGCGCAGTGTGACCGGGCGTGTGACCGCGGCGCCGAAGCCCTCGATCATGAGCTCGGCATCGGCGGGCGCATAGGCGCCGGCGACCGTGTCGACCATAAAGCGCGGCAGGTCGGCGGCGCAGGGAAGGGCGGCAAGCTGGTCGGAAAGCTCGGTAGCGGCAAACTGCCTGAGCTTGAGCTCGGGCTTAACCTGCTTTTTCTGCTTACGACGACGCGGCTTGGACATCCGTCTTTCCTTCCCATTCCATTACATGTCGAGTGTTGTTTTAGTACTGGCTCTCGTGCTTGCTGAAGAAGTCGAAGCGCGGGGGCAGCGGCTTCACGCGGTGCTCGCCGGGCTTCTCGCCCAGGCTCTCCACGAACTCGTCCGTGGAGGCAAAGATGTTGTCCCAGCTAAAGAAGGCGACCGGGTCAACGTCGAAGTACTCGCAGATGAGCTCGCAGCCGGCCGGCACGATGCCGTGCATGAGCACGGTCGCCACGCGCAGCTCGGTGAAGGCGTCGACGAGGGCCTGCGTCATCGCGGTATTGGCTTGCTCGCCCTCAAGCTTGTTGGCAGCCTTGGAGGCGTCGCTCCAGCGCTTGTTGGCGGCGCGCAGGTAGTCGTCGCACACAGCGAGCGCGCGGTGCGTCTCGAACTTGTACATGGCCTGATCAAAGGCGAGAGCTGCCTGCTGGGCGGCTTCGACCACGGTGTCAGAAGCGGCACCGGCGGGGATGCAGCCGTTGCGGTAGGGGCTCTCGTCGCCTTCCTTGATGGCAACGCCGTAGAAGCAGCTGCGGGCCAGGCGGTTGAAGACGCCGGTCAGCAGCGCGCTCTCCTTAAGGGCCGGGTCGATAACGCGCTTGTCGTCGCAGGCGCGCACCTCGTTGCCGTCCTTGTCCTTGCCGGTCACACGCGTGTCGTATGCCTTGGGGCTAAAGCTCACCGGCTTTTCGGACAGGCCGAGCGACAGCCAGTGCGCGCGCATCTGCTCGCAGGTGTAGTGGTTGAGCAGGTCGTCTGCCGGCGGGGGAGGAGTCTGCGAGGACGAGCTGGCCTTTTTGCCCATGTAGAGCAGGTGGTAGCAGGCGCTGACGGTGCTCTGCGTGAGGTTCCAGCCTAGGGCCTCCCACATGGCGGTCTGCGCGATGCAGTAGAAGTAGATGTTGTCCTGACCGATAAACTGGTAGATCTGAGCATCGTCAGAGCACCACCAGTCGCGCCAGTCGAGCGAGCTGTGCTGGTAGGTGGGCGCGGGCACCTGCGTGGAGTCGGCAGCGGGCTCGCCCATGAGGGCGGCATCCTGGGCGGCGACGCCCTCGGTCACGCCGGCGGCCTTGGCATCGCGCGCGAGCACGGTACGCGTATAGCTGATGGGCGCCCACAGGCTCTCGGGCCAGCACCAGCAGGTGACGTCGGAGACGCCATCGACCTCGGGCACCGGAACGCCCCAGTCGATGTTGCCGGTGATGCGGAAGGGTACGAGCGCCTTGCCGCTGCGGAAGCGCACGCCGCCGTTGGCGAGCACCGCGTGGGCGTCGTCGCGCTCCTTCCAGCTGGGGAAGGTGACGGTGAAGCTGCTCTTGTTGCCCTCGGACTCCAGCACAGTGTGCTCGGGCAGCTGATCTTCGACGGCGTCGAAGGCCTCGCGGAACTTGTTCTGGATATAGAGCTGAGCCGGCAGCAGCCACTCCTCCATGGTCTTGGAGACCACGGAGCGAACCTGCGGGTTCTGGGCGAGCTTGGCGGTGTAGGTCTTCATAAAGTCGAGGTAGGCCGGCAGGTCGAAGTAGAGGTTGTCGACCGGGCGCAGCTCGGGCACTTCGCCGGTGAGCTGGCTCTTGGGCGCGATGAGCTCCTCGGGCTCAAACTGGTGACCCAGGTCGCACTCGTCGGCATAGGCCTTCTCGGACTTGCAGCCCTGGATGGGGCAGCGGCCGATCACCTGGCGGCCGTTGAGGAACGTGCCAGCCTTGGCGTCGAAGAACTGCAGGGTGGAGCGCTTGGAGATGGTGCCCTGCTCGTGCAGGCGCTCGATAATCTCGGCGGTCACCTCGTTGTGGATCTGGACGGCCGGCTCAAGGCCCGAGCCGCCGTAGATGTCGCAGCTGATGTTGTAGTTGTTGAGGGTCGCGGCCTGGCGGGAGTGGTTGGACTCGACATACTCGCCGATGGACTTGTTGTAGCCCTCGTTCTCCTTGAGCTTGCGGTAGCTCTCCATGATGGGCGAGCCGTAGCAGTCGGTGCCCGAGGTGAAGATTACATTCTCGCGGCCCAGGCGGTCGCGCAGAAAGCGGGCGAAGAAGTCTGCGGGGACAAAGACGCCACCAACGTGGCCGAAGTGCAGGCCTTTGTTGCCGTAGGGCTCGCCAGCGGTAACGATGGCGCGGCGCGGCCAGCTGGGACGGTCGTTCATGGAGTATTTGGATGCCATGGGACTCCTTCGCATATGGTGAGGGCGCGGCCGGGCGCGGGGCTCGGCGACGCGGTGGTCAATTCGTGCATATCGTTCGACATTATCGCACATGCGGGCGGGTGCGTGACGGGGGCGCTATCCTAAGATGCTATGAATGAAATTTCCAACATACATGCGTTTGAAGACGAGGATTTCCTGCACGCCTGCTTTGTGTGGGGAATGGCCGTGCTTGGTGCATTTGCCGTGTGCCTGGTGCCGGTGTTTATGCTGCTGGGCGGGCCTGCGGACTTGGATACGGCCGCGGCGGGTGGCTGGACGGCGGTTGTGGGCTGGATGGTTGGCATGGCTGCGGTTTCGGCGGCGTCGTTTGCCGTGCACGAGCTGGTACACGCGGTGTTCTTTAAACTGCTGGCGCCCGCTGGCGCGCAGGTGACTTTTGGGGCGAATCGCGAGACGGCGATGATCTATGCCTGTGCCGAGGGCGTCGTGTACTCGCGCGTGCGATATGTCGCTATTTGTCTGGCGCCGACGGTTGTTTTGACGGCGGCGTTTGCCCTGGGCTTTGCGTTTTCGGGCTATCCGCTGCTGTGTTACCTGGCGGCTGGTTTGCATCTTTCGGGGTGCACGGGCGATTGGTATTACGTGCGAACCATTCTGCGCGACCGCCGTATCGTCGCCTGCGAGGACACGTCCTTCGGCGTTCGCTTTTTTGGGTGAGGAGATGTCGATGAAGTCGTTGCTGCTGCATGCTTGCTGCGCGCCGTGCTCACTTGAGCCGGTTCACTTGCTGCGCGAGGAGGGGTTTGAGCCCACGATCTGCTGGACCAACCCCAATATTCAGCCGCGTGATGAATGGCTGCGCCGCCTGGACGAGCTGCGCCGGTGGTGTGCCGATGGCGGCATCGAGCTTATCGAGGCGGGGGAGGACCGCGAACGTTGGGAGGCCGGCGTGGCCCCGCTGGGAGCCGATCGCCCGCGTCGCTGTCGCGCGTGCTATGCCCTGCGTCTGGCCGAGGCCTGCCGAGTTGCCGAGGAGCGCGGCTTTGAGTACGTGGGAACGACGCTCGCCGTCTCGCCGTATCAGTTGTTCGACACCTGCAATGACGTGCTCGAGCGCCTGGCGGCGGCACGTGGGCTCACCCCGGTGATCCGCGATTTTCGTCCGTATTATCCCGAGGCCACGCGTCGCTCGCGCGAGCTGGGCATGTATCGGCAGAACTACTGCGGTTGCCGTTTCTCGGCCGTCGAGGCGGCCATGGACCGCGCCCGCATGCGCGACGAGCGCAAGGCTGCCAAAAAGTAGTTCATTTGGGACGTCAGCCTGCTAGGATGTAGGGCGGACTTTAGCTATATAAGGAGAATCCGACGTGTCTATGCGTACCGATGATTTTGACTACAACCTTCCCGAGGAACTGATCGCCCAGGCTCCCGCCGAGCCGCGCGACTCCTGCCGCCTGCTGGTGGTGGATCGCAAGGGCTCCCAGGCGGGAACGTCGCTGGAGCATGGCGGCACCGTTGAGCACCGCATCTTCCGCGACATCATCGACTATATCGAGCCGGGCGACGTGCTCGTCATCAACAAGACGCGTGTGATGCCGGCCCGCCTGATCGGTCGCAAAGCCGGCTCGGGTGGCGTGGTCGAGACGCTGCTGCTCAAGCGCCGCGAGGATGTTGACCCGCTGGGCCATGTTTGGGAGTGCTTGGTCAAGCCGGGCAAGCGCCTGAAGCCCGGTGCCCAGATTGAGTATCGCGCCGGTGGCGCCCATGCGCCCGAGGGGGCTCCCGTGGTGCTGACGGCCGAGGTCATCGACTTTGTCACCGATAGCCGTGGTGGCCGTCTGGTGCGCTTTGAGCCGGCCGGTTGCAATGCCGCCGGCGACCCGCGCACGCTCGACGAGGCCATCCATGCGGCCGGCCACGTGCCGCTGCCGCCCTACATTACCGATTACGAGGGCGACCCCGAGAAGTACCAGACCGTCTACGCCATGAAGGAGGAGCACTCGGCTGCCGCTCCTACGGCGGGTCTGCACTTTACTCCCGAGCTCATGGCCGCTATCGAGGCCAAGGGCGCGAAGTTTGCCGCCGTCGAGCTCGAGGTGGGCATCGATACCTTCCGCTTGGTGGAGGAGGACGACCCTACGCAGCACGTCATGCACACCGAGCGCTACCACGTGTCGCAGGAGGTTGTCGACGCCGTGCATAAGGCGAAGGCCGAGGGCCATCGTGTGATCGCTGTCGGTACCACGGCGGTGCGCTCGCTCGAGAGCGCGTTTGACGCCGATGCGCCGGTGTCCGATCCGGCCGTGACGGCGCGCTATTTTGAGGGGCGTGAGGACGGGGCCGATACGCTCGGCCGCGGTGACATCGTGGTGCGCGAGAACGCGACGACGCAGCTCTACCTCATGCCTGGCTCGACCTATCACGTGGTCGACGCGCTGATCACGAACTTCCACGTGCCGCGCTCCACGCTCATGATGCTCGTAAGCGCGCTTGCCTCCCGCGACCAGATCATGGATGCCTACGCCGCCGCCATCGAGGAGCGTTACCGCTTCTTCAGCTTTGGCGACGCCATGCTCATTTGTTAGTTACGCGGTTCTACGAACCGCGTAACGGCTCGACGCTGCGCGGGCCGCATTTGGACAATCTGACGTTCAACTTCAAGGGCGCGACCAGAAGGTCAGCGCCCTTTCGTTTCACGTCACCTTGTCTCAAATGCGGCCCGCTCGCTGACTCTGCCATAACATCGGCGTTTCTTTGGTTGTCGATGTAGTCATTGGGGACGTTCTTGTTCGACTAGTCGTTTAAGAACGTCCCCAATGACTACCTTGCATCAGTCTAATAAGTTGCGGTGAGATAGTTCTTGAACTGGCCTTTTTTGAGGCTAAACAGGAACTATCTCACCGCAACTGCGTTGAGCGTTTTTTGGCAGCCGGTTTACTTGCTTGCGAACAGCCAGACTAGGATGATCACTAGGATTGCGGCGACGATGCAGACGATGGCGCCGGTGAATTTGATGCGTGAGTCGCGGGTACGCTCGCGCACCGCGTCCTCGGTGGCCTCGAGCTGGGCGACTTCTCGCTCGGTCTCGGCGTGTTCGGCTTTGTCTCGGGCCAAGGACCCTGCAAGCGACTCAGTGATCTCTGGGTGGTCGTGTACCTCGGTCGCCTGTTCGATAATCGACTGCGCATGCGCGGCATCTGCTTGGGCGTTGGCGATGCTCTGCTCTTGGTCGCGGCGTGCCTTGTCCTCGGCAGCGATCTTCTCGCGCAGTTCGCGCTGGCGCGTCGCGGCGGCAGTCTTCGCCGTCTGCAGCTCGTCGCGCGCGGCATCAGCCTCAGTCGTCACGGCTTGGTGCGCGCGTTTGGCTTCGGCAATGGGGGCTTGAGCCTGCTCGACGGCCTGCTCGGCTGCGGCAAGCGAGTGCTCAAGGTCGGCGGTGATGCGCGGGACATCTTCTTCGGCTTTACGCAGGGCATCTGCCGTGTCGGAGATCTGCATCGAGAGCTCGCTGGTGCGCACCGTATAGTTGGCGGGATTTGCCGAGGGATTGCGTTGCAGCTCGGCATACTCATGACGCAGCGTCTCGAGCTGGGCGCGCGTGGCGTCGACGGTTTGTTGTGCGGCGGCAATGCCGGCGTCTCGCTCGGCCTTCACCTTGTCGCGGATGCGCTTGGAATCCTCAAGACGTCGAATGAGGCGGTTGCCGGTCTCGCGCGAGCTCGCCTCGCGGGCCTCCACGGCATCGAGCGCGGCCTTCAGCCGGAGCTCAGTCGCGTCATCCTCTGTCTTCATTTGTTCGAACTGACTCTTGAGCTCTGTCGCTTTGGCGGCGTGGGCATCACGGTCAATCTCGGCGGCCGCTGCAGTCTTTTGGGCCGTGGCAATCGCCTGGCGCTGGTCGGCGACGATCTGGTCGTAGCGGCCTGCGATATCCTGGCGCGTCTCGAGTTCCTCGGCCTGATCGGCAATGCGCTGCTCAAGTTCGGTCAGATGGGCGCGGGCATCGGCAAGTGCCTTTTTCGCGGCGTTCATCTCGCGCATGGCCGAGGCGCCCTGGGCGATAAAGGTGCCCACGGCGTTCGCGGTGTTCGAGACAGCGGTCCCCAGATCGCGACTCGCGGCGGGGGAGTGGGGGACGGTCGGGCGAGCGGTGCCGGCAGCGTCCGCATCGGCAGCCTGCGGCACGGCGATATTGCCGGTACCGCCCTCGATCACAGAAAAGCCTGCTGCGTGCGGATCGACCGCATCGGCGCCAATCGTGGGATGTTCGAGCTGCAGAAACGAGGGCATGGTACTGCCTTGGTCGGCAACCGGAGTCTCGCCGGGCACAAAGGTCGAGGCCGCCTCGGCGGCCTCCTCTTCTTCGGCATCAATATCGGCATCGGCCACGGCGTCTTTCATCGCTTTGACAGCATCCATCATGGAGTCCATGACGGCATCGAGCTCTTCTTCCGAAGAGACCTCGATGGGGCCCGCTGCTTGCGGGACGTCGTCCTGTACAGGGGCGTCGTCCTGAGCGGGCGCATCGTCGTTTTGCTCATCGGCGTTTTCTGCGGCAGGGGTTTCCGCCGTAGCGCTTTCGTCCAAGATGGGGTCGTCGATGTCGATACCATCGCAGGTTACAACGTCAGTATCTGCGATGACGTCTGCGGAATCATCAATATGCTGTTGAGTCTGGGGGTCCAGCTCGTCTGTCATAGGCATGTGCTCCTCATCGTTGTTTGTCACCCTATGATAAAGTTTCGCGCCGACATCCCACGCGCCGCAGCAAAGTTTCAAAACGTGTTCGATGGCTCGATTTGATAACAATAACTCGGTCGTTTTATCCAGTTTGTACTTGACAATCCCTTCGCCGAACGACGTGGTGCCGTTCGCCTACCGCGGTCTTTTATTTTCGCTTGAACACGCTAAAGTTGCATCTCAGCTTTTGGCGCGTGAAGTTGGATACGCGCAGTCGGCGGGCGTGCCCGTCGCGATTTGAAAGGACTTTGTATGGGACTTTTCACTGGTAAGACCGTGATCGTCACCGGCGGCGGCAAGGCCACGCTTAAGGACGGCTCCGCTGGTTCCATCGGCTACGGCATCGATATCGCATTTGCCAAGGAGGGCGCGAACCTCGTCATCACCGGCCGCAACGTCGCCAAGCTCGAGGCTGCCAAGGAATCCCTCGAGGCCGAGTACGGCGTCAAGGTTCTGCCTGTTCAGGCCGATGTCTCGGCTGGCCAGGACAACGAGGCCGTCGTCCAGAACGTCATCGACAAGGCCATTGAGGAGTTCGGCCGCATCGACGCCGTCGTCAACAATGCTCAGGCCAGCGCCTCGGGCGTGACCATCGCCGATCACACCATGGACCAGTTTAACCTGGCCATTTACTCCGGTCTGTATGCTACCTATCTGTACATGCAGAAGGCCTATCCGCACCTGAAGGAGACTAAGGGCTCCGTGGTCAACTTTGCCTCGGGCGCCGGCCTGTTTGGCAACTATGGCCAGTGCAGCTATGCTGCCGCCAAGGAGGGCATCCGCGGCCTGACCCGCGTTGCCGCCAACGAGTGGGGCAAGGACGGCATCAACGTCAATATCGTTTGCCCGCTTGCTTGGACCGCTGCGCTCGAGAACTTCCAAGATGCCTATCCCGAGGCGTTCAAGGCCAACGTCCACATGCCGCCGGCGGGTCACTACGGCGACGTCGAGAAGGAAATAGGCCGCGTTGTCGTTCAGCTCTGCGGTCCCGACTTTAAGTACATGAACGGCGAGACCGTCACCCTCGAGGGTGGCATGGGCCAGCGTCCTTAGGGGTTACGCGGTTTTACCAAACCGCGCAACCAGTTGACGCTGCAAGCCCGCCAGAGCGGCAATCTGCCTTTCAACTTCGGCGGCATGATCAAAAGATCAATGCCGCCTCGTTTCAAGGCACCTTGCTCGCCCTGGCGGGCTTTCGCTCATATGACCCAATCCGCTGTCAAGAGCCACAATGGCCCCGCCGACCGCTTGCAATCGGTCGGCGGGGCCTGCCGTTAACCCGTCCCGGTCCGCCCCCGGCATGTCATCGACGCCTTCGGCTCAGTCTCATATCCGCGGATACCGTTCTGTCGGCCCGCACTCCATTCCTTCGGCGGGGTTCCCCGAGTCTGTCGAGGCGCATGCGGAGGGCTCCGCGCGCACAGCGAAATAGGGGGTATCCCCGAAGGCCGCCCGGCTCGCCGGGACGGGGGCTATGTCTATTCGCCGGCCTCCCGGCACATCGTGCCGAGGGCCCAAAGCCACCTCACGAGCTCGGCCGCGGTGGCCGCGTTGGCCTTCGCCGCGGGCATGCCGCGGGCGAGCATCTCCTCGCGCCGCCGCAGGAGCCGCTCGGACCCCTTCCTCCCGTGCATCCTTATCTCGAGGGGCACGCCCGTGTCCCTCGGCATGAGCTTCGGCTGGTGCCGTGCCGCGGCGTAGCACCATGAACCCTCAACGGCCAGCTTCCTCACGAGCGCGTTGCCCGCACCGCTGATGCCTCCGAGCCGCACGGAGTCGCCGCTCGACCTCTGGCTCGGCGCGAGGCCGAAGTAGGCCGTGACCTGCCTTCCGGAGCGGAACCTCGCGAAGTCGCCGACCTCGGCCGAGAAGGCTGCGGCCAGCGCGAAGGCGCAGCCCTCGATCGACTGGAGGGCGGCCACCTCCGCGGCGATCGGGCTGGCATCCACGGCGGCCCTGTACTCGGAGAGCAGGTCCGCCCGGGCCTCCGCCGCGGCCTCGACCTCGTTCCTCAGGGCGGCGAGCGTCCGAACCCCGCCATCGTCCTCCGGCCTGACCTTGTCGAGCCACCTCAGGAAGTCGTAGGTCCAGTACTTCCTCGGGTTGCCGGCGGGCGTGGTGCCGCCGTAGACGAACCCTCGCTTTGCGAGGAAGGCGAGCAGCCGCTGCTTGGCGGTCGCCAGGCGCGCGGTCGCCCCGTCGTAGGCGCCGGCGAGGTCCCTGATGCCTTCGACCTCGGGGAGGGGACCCATACGGGGAGATGTCGTGGGCGAGTATCGCCTTGGCCATCCTGGCGGCGTCGTTCCTGTCGTTCTTGGAGGCCGAGTCGGCGGCCGACCTGGGGATCTTCGAGACCGCGGCGACGACGCACTCGACGCCGAGCCCGGCGAGCTCCCGCTGCGGGGCGAAGCCGAGGTAGCCGCTCTCGTAGGCGGCGAGCGACGGGCCGGGGAAGCCCGACATCCACTCTGCGACCTCGCCCCAGGGGTTGCCGGGGAACCTCCTCGTCACGGCCTCGCCGGTGTCCGCGTCGAGGGCGCAGACGGTGGTCGACCTCAGGTGGACGTCCATCCCGAACGCGGTAGAATACTTTGGCATGGGAGCCTCCCAACCTCGTTGCGGCGCGGCTGCGCCTATGGCACTTCGACATCATTGTCGCAGCCCCGACCCGCGGTCACGAGCGGGGGCTCCTATCTTTTTAGTGCCCTCGGATTGGGTCATAGTGTCTGTCGGTGCCATAACATCGGCGTCGCTGTGGCTGTCGGAAATGATCCGTTGGGGACGGAGGAAAACGGATCATTTTTATCCTGGTGCATTGGTGCATTGGTGCAAGGGGGCAGGTTTCCTTTGCATCAGTTTCTGTCGAGTCGGTGCTCTTTGCGGGTTGCCCGTATAATGGTTTGCGTATGAACCGCAACCAAGGAGTTCCAGTTTATGGACCAGAGCCTTTTTAAATTCGACCTGATCGCCGAGGACCCGACGACGCATGCGCGTGCCGGCGTGCTGCACACCCCGCACGGCGACATCGAGACACCGATCTTCATGCCCGTGGGCACCAAGGCAAACGTCAAGGGTATTCCTACCGAGACCGTCAAGCAGCTCGGCGCCCAGATCGTGCTTGCCAATACCTATCACCTGTCCATGCGTCCCGGCGAGGATACCATCGCCGAGCTGGGCGGCCTGCACAAGTTTATGAACTGGCACGGCCCCATCCTCACCGACTCGGGCGGTTTCCAGGTGTTCAGCCACAACGACGCGGTCAAGCTCACCGATGAGGGCGTGCGCTTTATTGTCAACGATTACGACGGCCGCCACGTGTTCTGGACGCCCGAGGACAACATGGAAATCGCCATGAAACTCGGCTCCGACATCTGCATGCAGCTGGACCAGTGCCCGGGCTATCCCGCCACGCGCGCCTACGTTGAGCGCGCCGTTGAGCTGTCGAGTATGTGGGCCGAGCGCTGCTATAAGGCGCATACCCGCGACGACCAGGCGCTCTTTGGCATTGTTCAGGGCGGCATGCACCTAGATCTGCGCCTGCGCTCGCTGCGCCATTTGGAGGAGTGCGGCGACTTCCCCGGTTACGGCATCGGCGGCTACTCGGTGGGCGAGGACCACGAGACCATGTTCGAGACCCTGGCACCGCTCGTAAGCGAGTACATGCCCAAGCACAAGCCACGCTACCTGATGGGCGTCGGCAACCCCACCACCCTCGTGCGCGGTGTGGGCGTGGGCATCGACATGTTCGACTGCGTGCTGCCGACGCGCACCGGCCGCATGGGCACGGCGTTCTCCAGCGAGGGTCGCCTCAACTTCCGCAACGCGCGTTTTGCGCACGACGACGGCCCCATCGATCCCACCTGCACCTGCCCGGTGTGCACGGGCGGCTACAGCCGCGCGCTCATCCGCCACATGGTCACGCAGAAGGAGATGCTCGGCGGCATTCTGCTGTCGATGCACAACATCTACTACCTGCTCAACCTTATGCAGCGTGCCCGCCAGGCCATTATCGAGGGCCGTTACGGTGCATTCGTGAGCGACTGGATGAACAGCCCTGCGGCGGTGGATTACTAAGGGCGACAGGCACGCTTGCAGAGCGTGGGCAACGGCAAAGGTTGAGCGGCAGCCGCTCGTCACATTCGCTGACGCCGGCTGCGCGACCGCTGACCGATGCCTTGCAAGCGCTTGATGCAACGTGGGTACCATACCGAATAGTTGATGTTCGGGCGGGTGTTTGGCGCATGGCGTCGACCCCGCCCGCTTTTCTTTTTCTCGATAGGAGTACCCATGATTAAGAATGAGAACGTCGAGGGCGAGCCGGCCTACGACGAGACGTACCGACGCGGTCCTGTGGTCATGCGCGGTCCCATGATTCCCAAGGACAACACCTACGCCAACCTGCTGGCGCCCGAAGATTCAACCGACTGGTTGCATGCCGATCCGTGGCGCGTCCTTCGTATTCAGGCAGAATTCGTCGATGGCTTTGGCGCGCTTGCCGAGCTTGGTCCTGCGGTGACCATCTTCGGCAGCGCCCGCACGCCCAAGACCGATCCGCTCTACAAGGCGGCGCGCACAGTCGGCCGTAAGATTGCCCAGCGCGGCGTGGCGGTTATCACCGGCGGTGGTCCTGGTGTCATGGAAGCGGCTAATAAGGGGGCGGCGAGCGTCAACGGCAAGTCAGTTGGTTTGGGCATTGAGCTGCCGCACGAGCAGGGGCTCAACAAATACGTGAACCTTGGTATGGACTTCCGTTACTTCTTTGTGCGCAAGACCATGTTCGTCAAATACAGCTCGGGCGCTATTGTTTTTCCCGGCGGGTTTGGCACACTCGACGAGATGTTCGAGGTGCTCACGCTGGTGCAAACGCACAAGGTCAAGCGCATGCCGCTTGTGCTGGTGGGCACCGAGTACTGGCAGGGCCTGTTCGACTGGCTTAACGGCCCGGTAATGAGCGCCAGTATGATTAGCCCGCTCGACCCGGATCTGGTACACATTACCGACGACCTCAACGAGGCCGTTGACATTGCGCTCAGCGGGTTGATGTAGAGCAATCGTGTCTACCGCGACATGAATATGCATGGCAATCTGATGCTATCTAACGTCAGGTTGCCATTTATATTGGGTATACTGATGCAAAAGACGAGGGCAAGGAGGTCGCGTATGTCTACTGCAACGGTTAAGCCTACGACGGTTCGCCTCGAAGAGGGGCTCAAGGAGCAGGCGACTGAGTTCTTGGATTCGGTCGGCCTCAGCCTCAATTCCTATCTCAATCTTGCCGTTCGGCAGCTGGTAAATCAGCGAAAGATTCCTTTTGAGATTGTAGGAAGGGCGGAGATGCCCAACGAGGCGACGAGGCGTGCCATGGTGATCGCCGAGGCTCATGAGTTGGGGATTTTGCCGGACGATAGCCCGTCAATCAATAACGCTGATGAGCTTATGTCATTCCTCGATGAGGAATAGCGATGTTCGAGATTAAAGTCGAGGCTCAATTTAAGGCGGACTACAAACGAACGATGCGCATGCATCCGCAGCTAAAAAGTGAGTTTAAAGCGGCGGTTGCAGAGCTTGTGGCTCATGGGTCACTTCCGGCGGAGTATGGCGCCCACGAGCTCTCAAACCCGGGCGGAAACTACAACGGCCACATCGATTTCCACCTATCCGATGGCTTGGTCGATGTGGTCGTTCTTTATCTTCCCCATAAGACTAATCCTGTGATCCGACTGGTCAGAATGGGCTCGCATGAGGAACTGTTCCAGGGCCCACTGAGCTAGCCACTCGCTTTTAACTTGCGGTGGAATAGGGATTGATTGGCGGCTGATACGCCAAAAAACAGTCCCTATTCCACCGCAAATGGTGGGGATGTCCTGCCTGTTGACGTGGCATCTGGCTTTCCCTTGTGGTTGATTTCGTCTAAGAGCTCCGCTGCGATCTCGCTGTTTTTGAACCTGATGCTGCAGTCTTCTTTCTTGGGGAAAGCTAGTAGCGGGATCGTTCCGTACCAGATAGTTTCTTCTTCAATTATCGCTGCACACAAACGTCCTTCTGCTCTAATGGCATGCTCGACGTTCATTTCTGCCAAAGTCTCGCTTGCATCTTCGCGCGGAGTCGAGGCAATGAAAAACTCAAGAGCAATCCCTCGGGCAGTGGCACCTTTGATTGCGTCGCCGAGCTTTGCGAGGCAGGCGGCGGATGCGTAGGGCGCGGCAATGAAGATACTCTTGGCGGCGCCAACGATGTCTTCAACCAGAGTCTCTACGGCATTAGCCGGTTCTATGAGAATGTTTTGATCGGACTGCTCGCTGCCTCCGGTCACGTAGACTTCGTACCCGAGCTTGGCGTAGGTCTTGAGTCTCTTCTGGTACATGCGGGCGAGCATGGGTATAGATAAATCAACGTAGTCGAATATCTCAACCCGTCGCTTGCCCTCGTGGCTTCTATGGAGCCTGCCCGCCTGCTGTGTGATGCTGCCGTCCCACGATATCGGCGTGGCAATGAGTAGAGTGTCAAGGTAGGACAGATCGAAGCCCTCGCCCAAAAGGCTTTCGGTGGCGACGATGATTCGATGTTCATGCTCGAAGCGGGGAAGACTGCTCAGTATCGTTTTTCTTTCTTTGGCGTCGATTTCCCCGGTCAGGAGAACGGGTTCGTGTCCTTGGTTTTTGAGCATCCCGAACAGCTCCTCGGCATGCTTTTTCCTTTTAGTCAGCACGAGCGGATGCCGGCCGTTTGACGCAGCTTCAATAGCGTCGTTGACAATCAATTCGTTTCTAGCTGCATGCGTGCACAGCAGGTCGAGAATCTGATTGAAGTTTGCACCTGGCTCGTAGGCGGGTAGTCGAATTCCAGTAAAACGAGGCCGTACGATGCGCTGGATGCCCTGCTGAATCGCTTGCGCTTTTGGATCGATAACATAACGGAGCGGGCCGCAGAGCATGGAGAGCGCCCGCGTAAGGCCGTCGGATCGTTCTGGCGTCGCAGAAAGGCCGTATACGTATTTGGCCGGGGCGGACTTGAGAATAAGCTCGAGCTGTGGTGCGGCGGCATGGTGGCATTCGTCGCAGATAATGAGGCCGTAATTACGAACAAGGCCCTTAACTATCGGCTCTCCGGTTTGGCGGTCTTTGCCAGATAACGACTGGAACGAAGCGATGTCGACGAGGCCGCTTACGGCCATTTTGCCTCCTCCTATTTGTCCGATGACCGGAGGCTGCCTTTTGCTGATTCGTCCTTTTGGGGTTCGGACGGGCTCCCTGTTGTCCGTAATGTCGATAAATCGCTCGAGCTGGGATTTCCATTGGGTTATGAGTGCGGTTTTGGGAACGATGACGAGCGTTGGAAGACCAATGGATGCAATAAGATAGGCTCTGTTAGACCAGGATTGACATTCCGCCCCATCATCTTCTTGCGATTACACAATGGTCGCCCCCTTGCCGGATTCAAATCCGGCAAGGGGGCGATGCGCCCGAGACCGGACGAGTTGCTCGCCCGGCCCTGCCGTTTCATGCCGACCTGCCGGCTAACTCGCCGTCTCCCCGTCGGGTGCCGGCGTCTTGACCCTCATCTCGAACGGCATCCCGCCCTCGCGGACGAGCGCCCTGAGGAACGCGTTGACGGCGGTGGACATGGACAGCCCGAGCTCGTCCAGGATGGCCGTGGCCTCCTTCTTGACCTCCGGTTCGATGCGGATCGTCGTGGCCGGTATGTTCGACGGCATGGTTGTACCTTTCCTCGTATATCACGGCGCAACTATTTTATCGTCTCTATGCGGCGGATGCGACCCAGTAGTCCATATAGGGCGGCTCCACGTTGAACATGTCGCGGATACGGCTCCTGCATACGCCGTTCGCAAGCTGTCGCGCGACCGTGCGCTCGGCAGTGCCGGAGTCGGCCGCCATGAAGGTTCGGCACCACTTAAACCAAGCGAGGTAAGCATCGAGATGCTTCGTCGACACGCCCTTGAACGGCTCCATGAAGGCGCCGAGGAGCGAATGGACGGTGTTAATCCGGTTGATGGTCCCCTCGGAGCGGTCTTTGGAATCGTATGCCGCGTGTGCGGCGACCTCGAGCTCGGCGAGGACGTCAACATAGGCGGATGCCTTGTCCGTCGCCACGACCGAGCTGGGCATGATGCGGCCCCTCAGCACGTCCATGGCGCGTTTCCTTGACAAGACGCCCCGCCCCGAGACCTCGAAAAACGTCTCGTTCGAGTCGTTCACGCCGGTCATGACGCAGATCTGCTCGCGCGACAGGCCGCGCCTGTGCACCTGCTTGCCGCGATGCCGGGAGGCCCGCGGCATCATGAACGACCCCTTCGTGTGGTTGCCCTTGAACGACTCGGGGAAATAGGTCTCGTCGAGTTCGCAGCCACAGCCCCGCTCGACCTTGAACGAGGGCGAGTAGGCCGAGAGGCACTCAATCAACCTATGGCGCATGGTGTAGGCGGTCTTGAGGCAAACATGGCAGCGCCTCGCACATTCGCGCAGGGGCAGCATGAGAACGAAGCACTCGGCATAGGCCATCCAGGTCTCCTTCGGGAGCTTGCTCGTCCCCAGGATGCGCTCGCTGCCCATACCGAAGGTCCTGCCACAGTCTCGGCAGAGGTAGCGCTGCTCACCGTTCTTTGATTTGCCCTTCTTCACGATCGCGACGGACCCGCAGCGCGGGCAGCGTTCGACTTCGTAGGCGGAGTCGGCCGCGTCGTCGAACGCCGCCGCGCGGATCACGTCCCTGACGGATTCGATCGCGCGGCGGCGCTCCGACCTGCTCAGCTTCGCCATGTTCCGCTTGAAGGCGACCACCAGGTCTTCGGCGTTCATGCTGCCCCCCATCGCCGCGCGTCTACAGGGCTAACGATATGGCACCGTGGGGACACATGTATGTCAATCCTGGTCTAACAGAGCCATAAGATAAGCTCCGACGACTGTTTTACCGAAGCCTGTCGGTGCGGACATGATTCCGTCTTCGTATATGAGCATCTGATCAGCGGCGATTTGCTGCTCAGGGCGAAGGACTCCTTTAAATGCCATAACAATCGGATTACCCGATTTGCGCTCGTCTGAATAGTGGGCGGTAACGCCGGTCTCTTGAACTAGCTGCTCAAGTTGAGTTTTGCAGCCCCGGGGAATTGCAACATGACCATCTCTCAGTTCGCTAAGGTCTATGAGTCGCGGTTTGCCGAATACTGATTGATGCATGGACTGCGCGCGATAGAATGCCGGATTGGCAAATGTCGCAAGTCCGCGGATTTCCATTTGAGCTGCTGGACTCAGAGACTTCTCGGGAATGTACAGCATATCGGCTTGAATAACGGGCAGCGATGAGGGAAAGTCCCGCGATGTGAGTGGTAGTCGCTTTCGTGGTCTTTGGGCATACCGTTTGCCCTTGTTTGCCACCGTAGTTGTTGCTGGTCCGTGTGGGTTGTTTCCAGGGGCCTCAATCAGATCTTGCACCGTCGAGCGCGGAATCAGCTGGACTTGTGATAGATAGAGCCATTGGTCGGGAAAGGGCTTGAATTGTTCGTCTACAAATACACTATTTCCTTCACGTTGCGCCTTGCCTTGAAAGGGGAGTGCGATGAGGTTTCCGAAGCCTCCATCGGGAATAGTGGCCTGAGCGGGTAGCATTCGATCAAAGGCCTCGAACGTGATTGTCTTATTATGCGCCGCAGCTTCGGTTATGAGGCAACTTCCAAACTCTCGGGCAGCCTTTGCGCTGATTGGCTCGAGGAAGAAAAACCAGATGTGGGCGCCGTTGCCGGACCTTGAGCGCTCAACGGCGGCGTTAATGCCCCGTCGCATTGCAACAAGCCGTACGGCATTTGTTGCCTCTTTCCAGTCCGCTTTGTCAAAATCGATGACGAGAACTTTCGTGTTGCAGTTCCTATCGAGAACATATTGCCCGAGGACATCGCGGAACCGGTCATCGTTGCCTTTAAAGTGAGCAATGATTGCGGCATCGCTTAATTCCGGGAAGACGCGATTGCTGCATTCTACACATTTAACTCTTTGATGGGCTGCTTTGGGGCAAATTCCTGGCTCCCACTCATTAGCACAAGCAGGCGTATAGCCAATGCCCCCGTCCTTTCTGCGATATCCATGAGCGTAAACATCTTTGCGCCCGGTAAAGAGACTGCGAAAGAGCTCGAGTTTATCGCGTGCTGGGCTCGCGCTGGTGACGATGCCCTCGATTTGCGCTCGTTCATCGAACAAAGCGCCAGCTTCTTCCCACTCTTCTAGCGTTGCGTAGCGTACGTCTGAACCGTTGTTGCAAATGACGATTTGTCGGTGTTGGTCCGATATATGTGTGATCGTCTGATCGTATTTAAATTGTGCGGTCCCAAAGAGGGCGTATTGATGCATGGCGTTGCCCATTTGAATGCCGTCCTTGTATTGGAGTTGTTGAGACGAGGGTACGGCATTACGGCTTTTTGGGATATGTAATTTCGATTCAAGTTTGCTAATGGCAAGGGATTATTCTGCGAGCGGCTTTCGGTCGATACCAAGGCGCGCGACGGCCCTTGATAATCAGGGTTTGCGGTCATATGGGTAGCCGGAGGCGTAAAGAGCGGACATTCAGACCCGGTGGGCAAAAATGGCAAATATGAGTACTGTTGCTCGGTTAGTCTCATATCATTTGAGAAGTATCTAAGACCAATTGACTGAGTTTTAGTATATTCACCCCCCCTAAACACGACAATTCGGGGCTTTATGGAGCTTGAAATCGGTGGGAGCGGGCAATTCAGCGAAATTTTGCTGTTACTAAATTTATGACAGTACTCATATTTGCCATTTTTTGCCCACCGGGTACCGCTAGGGGCTAGTCGAAGCTCCCCCAAACAGCTGGGAATGCGCCGATCGTCTGCATATCTTGTATATGGATGGCTCAGCAAAAGAAGTTGCGGTGAAATAGGGATTGATTTGTGGCCATACGCCAAAAACAGTCCCTATTCCACCGCAACTGATGTGGGCGTCCCTAGTGAGTTGGCTGGTAGCGGGGGCAGTAGCTGATGGCGATGGCGTCGACGCCTACGTGGGTGGCGATGGTGCAGCCGATGGGGCCGGTGCCGGCGTCTACGTAATCTTGACCCGCGAGTGCCTCGTTGACAAGCTCCTGCTCCTCGGCGGCGCCGGTCGTGAGCACGCGCACGCTGGAGCCCGGATACTCGGCCAAAAATGCGAGGCAATCGGCCATGGTGTTGGTAACGATGCGCTTGGCACCGCGGCCCTTTTTTATGGCCTTGATCTCGCCCGATTTCCACTCCGGCGAAACGGCCAGGCGAATGTTGAGCATTTGCGTGAGCTGGCCGGCGAGCTTGGGCGCGCGGCCGTTCTTAACGAGATTCTCGAGCGTGCGGGGAATCAGCAGCAGGTGGGCGTCGGGCAGCGTCGCGCGGATCTGCGCCTCGGTCTCGTCCAGGCTGCGGCCGTCCTCGCGCATGGCCAGCGCGTACTCCACCAGCAGGCCCTCGGCGCCCGAGCCGGTGCGCGAGTCGATGCAGCGCACGTCGAGCTCGTGCGTCTCGGCCGTCAGGCTGGCGTTGGCGTAGCAGGCGGACCACTCGCTGCACAGCGAGATAAAGATGGCGCTATCGTGGCCGTCGGCGCGCACGCGGTCAAAGAGTTCCTTGAACTCGCCGGCACTCGGCTGCGAGGTGTGCGGCAGCTGCTCGGAGCCGGCCATGCGGGCGACGTACTCTTGGGCGGTAATCTGCACCTGGTCGAGCAGGTCCTCGCCCTCGATAATCACATGCAGCGGAATCACGTAAATGCCGAGCTCTTGGGCGCGGGCGGGGGAGATGTCCGACGTGGAGTCGGTTATGATGGCAAAAGACATAATTGCACCTTTCGTTGGGGCGCGACGGCGCCGCCTTCTGAGAGCAAAGTGCGACAAGTATAGTGGAGTCGTTCCACATTTCTAGGTTCAATTGTTGAATAGTCAACAGTTTGAAGTGTCGGTGTGGAAATCGTCAACTGGGGAAGAGGGATGCCGATGGAGGCGCTGGAGATATGCAAACGGCCGGTCGTGCTGTTTGATTTTGATGGCACGGTGGCCGATACGGGTCGGGCGGTGATGACCTCGACGCGCAAGACGCTGGCTGCACGCGGGTTTTCGGAGGCGCAGATGGGTGACCTGCGTCGCATGATCGGGCCGCCCCTGTGGAAGAGTTTTCACGACTTTTATGGCTTCTCCCGCGAGGAGTCGCTTGTGGTGGCCGACGAGTACCGCGCCTTTTTTGACGAGCTGGGACCGGAGGAGTATCCCGTGTTTGACGGGATCCCCGAGCTGCTGGATGGGTTGGTCGCCCAGGGCAAGCGCTTGGCCGTGGCGACGTCGCGCATGGAGGCAAAGTGCGTTGACATGGTGGGAGAGCTGGGACTTTCTCAGTTTGAGGCGGTGGTTGGCATGAATCCGCCGCAGGGGCGCGAGACCAAGGCCGATTCGGTCCGCGACGCGTTGGCGGCCTTGGGTGCGGCCGCGGGCGATGCCGTGATGATCGGCGATCGCTTTAACGACGTCGAGGGCGCGCACGCGATGAGCGTGCCGTGCATTGGTATCTATTCGGGCGCGGCGGCGCCGGGCGAGCACGAGGCGGCGGGTGCCGATGCAGTGGTGCACTCGGTGGCCGAGCTTGCTAAACTTTTCGCTATATAGGTATTTGATGTGAGGGGCGGGCACGCTCGCCGCTCATTGGTAAGGAGGTCGTCCATGAATCAGGTGGAGCAGAGCGTTGCCGAGTATGTCGACGAGGTCTGGGAGGATGTCGTCGCCGATATCGAGCAGCTGGTGAGTTATCCGTCCGTGGCAGTTTCTGCCGATGCGGAGCCCGGCGCGCCGTTTGGCCGCCCGGTCCGTGACGCGCTCGATTGCGCGCTCGGCATCGCGCAGAAGCTCGGCTATCAGACGAGCGACGACGAGGGCTATGTGGGAATCGCCGATATCCCGGGCCGCGGCGACAAACAGCTCGCGACTATCTGCCACGTGGACGTGGTTCCCGCCGGCCCTGGCTGGAACACCGACCCGTTCACCATGGAGCGCCGCGAGGGCTGGCTGCTCGGTCGCGGCGTGATTGACGACAAGGGCCCGGCGGTATTGTCACTCTACGCCGGCGCCTACTTGCTCAAGCACGGCATTGTTCCGCGCTACACCTTCCGCGCGCTGCTGGGCTGCGATGAGGAAGTGGGCATGTCCGACGTTCACCATTATCTGGAGAACAACGCAGACCCCGACTTTTTGTTTACGCCCGATGCCGAGTTCCCGGTCTGCAATGCTGAGAAGGGCCAGTTTGGGGCGACGTTCGTGAGCCCCAAGATCGACGGCGGGCGCATTGTGTCCTGGAGCGGTGCCGAGGCGAGCAACGCCATTCCGTCGCAGTCTATCTGCGAGCTCGCGATTGCCGCCGATGAGCTGCCGGCGCCGGTCGAGAACGCCGACCGCCTTGAGATCACGACACTCGATAACGGGCATGCGCAGATTTTCGCCCACGGTATTGGCGGTCACGCTTCGATGCCTGAGGGCACCATCAACGCCGTCGGCCTGATCGTGTCGTATCTGCGCGAGGCCGAGGACGCGTTTGGTGCACGCGACGAGCGCCTGCTGACGCCTGCCGAGCACGAGTTCGTCAAGTTCCTGGCCTTTGTGCATGCGGATGCCTATGGTCGCGGCCTGGGTATCGACGCGACGAGCCCAGCGTTTGGCCCGCTTACCTGCAACGCTGGCGTCATCCGTGTGGCGGATGGCCATATCGAGCAGGTCATCGACGTGCGCTTCCCCGATAGCACGAGTGCCGATACCATCCGCGAGCAGCTCGAGCCGCTCGTGGGCCGTTTTGGCGTGACGTGCCGTGTGGGTCGTGCGAAGGTGCCGTTCTCGGTGTCTGCCGACGATCCGGCCGTGAAGGCGCTTATCGATACCTATAACGAGTTCACCGGCAAGCATGCCGAGCCCTTTGCCATGGGCGGCGGCACGTACGCGCGCAACTTTGCCCGCGCCGTCTCGTTTGGCCCCGAGGAGACCGGCCTGGAGCTGCCCGCATGGGGCGGCCAGATGCACGGCCCCAACGAGTGCGCCAACGAGGAACAGCTCAAGCAGGCGCTCAAGATCTATATTGTTGCGATCCTCCGTTTGAATGAATTAGAGCTTTAGGGTTACGCGGTTTTACCAAACCGCGTAACCAGTCGACGCTGCAAACGCCCCCAAGCGGCAATCTGACGTTCAATCGTCGGTCGCGTACAAAAGTACGCTTCCCTCCTCTTTCACGTCACCTTGCTCGCCTAGGGGCGTTTTCGCTCATATGACCCAATCCGCTGTCAAGAGCCACAATGGCCCCGCCGACCGCTTGCAATCGGTCGGCGGGGCCTGCCGTTGAACCCGTCCCGGTCCGCCCCCGGCATGTCGTCGACGCCTTCGGCTCAGTCTCATATCCGCGGATACCGCTCCGGCGGCCCGCAATCCTCTCCTTCGGCGGGGCTCCCCAAGTCTGTCGACGCGCATGCGGCCGCTGCCGCGCGCCCAGCGAAAGCGGGGGTATCCCCGAAGGCTGCCCGGCTCGCCGGGACGGGGGCTATGTCTATTCGGTTGCCTCCCGGCACATCGCGCCGAGGGCCCACAGCCACCTCACGAGCTCGGCGGCGGTGGCGGCGTTCGCCTTCGCCTGGGGCATGCCCCTGGCGAGCATCTCCTCGCGCCGCCGGAGCAGGCGCTCGGACCCCTTCCTCCCGTGCATCCTCACCTCGAGCGGGACGCCGCTGCCCTTGGGCATCAGCTTCGGTTGGTGGCCGGCCTGGGCGTAGCTCCAGGACCCCTCGACGGCCAGCCTCCTGACGAGGGCGTTGCCGGCCCCGCTGATCCCGCCGAGGCGCACGGAGTCCGCGCTCGACCTCTGCTTCGGGGCGAGGCCGAAGTAGGCCGTCACCTGCCTGCCGGAGCGGAACCTCGAGAAGTCGCCGACCTCGGACGCGAAGGCGGCGGCGAGCGCGAAGCCGCACCCTTGATCGACTGGAGCGCCTCGACCTCCGCCGAGAGGGGCCCGCCGCGACGGCGGCCCTGTACTCGGCGAGGAGGTCGTCGCGCGTCTCGGCGGCCGCCTCGACCTCGCTCCTCAGCGCCGCAAGCGCCCGGATGCCGCCGTCGTCGGCGGGCCGGACCTTGTCGAGCCACCTGAGGAAGCCGTACGTCCAGTACCTCCGGGGGTTTCCGGCCGGCGTCGTGCCGCCGTAGGCGTAGCCCCGGCGGGCCAGGAACGCCAGGAGCCGCTGCTTCGCCGCCGCGAGCCTCGCGGTCGCCGCGTCGTGGGCCCCGGCGAGGTCCCTGAGCCCCTCGATCTCGGGGGACGGCACCCATACCGGGGAGATATCGTGCGACAGTATCGCCTTGGCCATCCTGGCCGCGTCGTTGCGGTCGTTCTTGGACGAGAGGTCTGCCGCCGACCTCGGGACCCTGGAGACGGCCGCGACGACGCAGTCGACGCCGAGCGCGGAGAGCTCCCTCTGCGGGGCGAAGCCGAGGTAGCCGCTCTCGTAGGCGGCGAGCGACGGGCCGGGGAAGCCCGACATCCACTCTGCGACCTCGCCCCAGGGGTTGCCGCGGAACCTCCTCGTCACGGCCTCGCCCGTCTCCGCGTCGAGCGCGCAGACGGTGGTGGACCTGAGGTGTACGTCCATTCCGAAGGCGGTAGAATATCTAGGCACGGGAGCCTCCCAACCTCGTTGCGGCGCGGCTGCGCCTCTGGCACTTCAACAACATTGTCGCAGCCCCGACCCGCGGTCACGAGCGGGGGCTCCTGTCGTTTCCGTGCCCCTGGATTGGGTCATAGTGTCTGACGTGTGCTCAACCTGCGGGGTTTCCAAGGTAGTCCTTGGGGACGTTCTTAAATGACTAGTCAAACAAGAACGTCCCCAACGACTAGTCGTTTAAGAACGTCCCCAACAACTACCTTCCTCTGGTGTAAAAGGTGCGCCATGTTCGGCGCTGGATTGTTATTCGTTTGTAAAGGCCGTGCTGCGCTTGCGGTAAGGGTCTATCAGATGCCCGTAAAAAACCGCAGTTGGCGCGGGCACTGCCCGATCGAGGCCGTATCTTTCCAAACAGCAAAGCGGGCAGGGTGCCCGCGAGTCGCATGTATGAAAGGAAGATCATGCTCGATCAGGCTTATTCTCGTCGTCAGTTCCTCGGCCTCGCTGGTGGTCTTGCCAGCATCGTCGGTCTCGGTCTCGTTGGGTGCGGCGGCTCAGGTGCCTCCGGTGCCGCCGACAAGGGTAGCGCCGCCGCTGCCGAGTCCGTCTCCGGCGAGGTGACCTACGACGGTGCCTCCTCGTTCCAGGCTCTCGTCGAGGCTGCTGCCGAGAAGTTCATGGATGCCAACCCCGACGTCTCCATCTCCGGCTCGGGCAACGGTTCGGGCAAGGGTCTGACCGCTGTCGCCGCTGGCACCGTCACCATCGGTAACTCCGACGTCTTCGCCGAGACCAAGCTCGAGGCCGACCAGGTCAAGAATCTCGTCGACCACGAGGTCGCCGTCGTTGGCATGGGTCCCGTCGTCTCCAAGAACGTGACGGTCGACGACCTGTCCCTCGAGCAGCTCAAGGGTATCTTCTCCGGCCAGATCACCAACTGGAAGGAGGTCGGCGGCGACGACGTCAAGATCGTCGTTCTCAACCGCAAGGCTGGCTCCGGCACCCGTGCCACCTTCGAGGCCGCCGTTTTTGGCGACGAGGCCGTCGACTTTAAGGGCGACGCCGAGCTCGACAAGTCCGGCGATGTCCAGACTCAGATGGGCAGTACCGACAACGCCATCTCCTACCTCGACTTCTCGCACTTCGATGACTCCAAGTTCAACGCCATCAAGGTCGAGGGCGTCGAGCCCAAGAGCAAGAACGTCACCGACGACTCCTTCAAGATCTGGGCGACCGAGCACATGTACTGCTCCAAGGACGCCGACGAGGCCACCAAGGCCTTCCTGGAGTTTATGCTCTCCGACGACGTCCAGGGCAAGCTCGTCGAGGAGCAGGGCTTCATCCCCGTCTCTGCCATGAAGGTCGTCAAGGACGCCAGCGGCAAGGTCTCCGCTAAATAAGTAATCGCCCCGGAAAGGTTTGCAATGGCAAAACAGCTGCCAAAGCGCGACCTTGAGAACGTGGGCCTGGGCGTCACGGGCGCGTGCGTTGCGCTCGTGACGCTTGTCGTTGCCGCGCTCATCTTTATGGTCGCCCAAAAGGGCCTCTCGGCTTTTATCAAGGACGGCGTCTCGGTCGTCGAGTTCTTCACCGGCACCAAGTGGGACCTGGCCAACACGGCCAAAAACGGCCTGCCCTACACCGGCGCCCTGCCCCTGATCGTCACCTCGTTTGCGGTCATGGTGCTCTCCACGCTCATCGCGCTGCCCATCGCCATCGGCTCTGCCATCTTTGCGGTCGAGATTCGGCCTAAGTTTGGCTCCAAGGTCTTTCAGCCGCTTATTGAGCTTTTGACTGGCATTCCCTCGGTCGTCTTTGGCCTGATCGGCTTTCACGTTGTCGTCGGCCTTATGAAGAGCGTTTTCCACGTGAGCACGGGCCTGGGCATCTTGCCCGGCGCCATCGTGCTGGCCGTCATGATCCTGCCGACCATGACCACGCTTTCGGTCGATGGCCTGCGCGCCGTGCCCGACAGCTACCGACAGGGCTCGCTCGCGCTGGGCTATACCCGCTGGCAGACCATCTGGCACGTGGTGCTCAAGAGCGCCATGCCGTCGCTCATGACCGCGGTCATCCTTGGTATGACCCGCGCCTTTGGCGAAACGCTTGCCGTGCGCATGGTTATCGGCGGTATCGAGGCCATGCCGACGTCACTGCTGTCGCCGGCGTCCACCATCACCACCACGCTCACCACGTCTATGGCGGTCTATGCCGAGGGCTCGGCCCAGGACGATGTTCTGTGGGCGCTCGGTCTGCTGCTGATGGGCATGAGCCTCATCTTCATCCTGATCATCCACCTTATCGGCCGCAAGGGGGCGAAGGCTCGTGGCTAGCACGCGTATCCACATCGACGAGGCGAGGCTCGGGCGTGTCCAAAAGCAGGACCGCTTCGCCACGGGCGTGTTGACGGCGATCGTCGCCATCGTCATGCTCATCGTCGTCTCCATGGTGGCCTATATCCTGTTCGAGGGCATCTCGACGCTGTTCCAGCCGGGCTTTCTCACGGAGCCGTCGCGCGCCAACGGAACGCAGGGCGGCGTGCTCTACCAGCTGTTCGACTCGTTCTACCTGCTGCTGATCACCCTGATCATCTCGGTGCCCATCAGCCTGGGCGGAGCGGTCTTTTTGGTTGAGTACGCGCCGGACGGACCCATCCGCGACATCGCCTCCACCGCCATCGAGACGTTGTCCTCGCTGCCTTCCATCGTCGTCGGCATGTTCGGTTTTCTGGTGTTCTCGGTGCAGCTGGGCTGGAAGTACTCCATCATCTCCGGCGCCGTCGCGCTCACCATGTTCAACATCCCCATCCTGGTGCGCGTGATCCAGCAGGCGCTCGAGGACGTGCCGCAGGCCCAGCGCGATGCGTGCCTGGCCATGGGCCTCACTCGCTGGGAGGCCACGCTGCACATCCTGATCCCCGAGGCCATGCCTGCCATCGTGACGGGCATCGTGCTTTCGGCCGGTCGCGTGTTTGGCGAGGCCGCAGCACTGCTTTTTACCTCGGGTATGAGCTCGCCGGTTCGCCTGAACTTCTTGAGCTTTAACCTGTCGAGCCCCACCTGCGCTTGGAACGTGTTCCGTCCCGGCGAGTCGCTCGCCGTGCACATCTACAAGATCTATGGCGAGGGCAGCCCCGAGGCCCAGCAGATCGTCTGGGGCACCGCTGCACTGCTGATGATTTGCGTGCTGCTGTTTAACGTAATCGCCCGCATTGTGGGCAAGCAACTGGCAAGGAAGATGACGGCCGAATGAGCGAGATGAATGTAACGCCCGCAACCGAAGCGGCATCGTCCGACACCCGGGACTTCCTGTCGAGCGTGGGGGAGAGCGAGAAGCGCGTGCGCGTGAGCGGCAAGGCCGTGAGCGACGAGGTCGTGCTCTCCACCAAGGACGTCAACGTGTACTATGGCGACCACCATGCACTGCATGATACGTCGCTCGACTTCCACAAGGGCGAGATCACGGCGCTCATTGGGCCTTCGGGCTGCGGTAAGTCGACCTTCTTGCGTAGCCTCAACCTCATGAATCGCGAGATTCGCGGCTGCCGCGTGGAGGGCGAGATCAACTATCGCGGGCGCAACGTGAACACCAAGACCGAAAACACTTACGAGCTGCGCCGTTCCATTGGCATGGTGTTCCAGCAGCCCAACCCGTTCCGCAAGTCCATTCGCGACAATATCACGTTTGCGCCCAAGCGCCACGGCATCACCGACCGTGACGAGCTCGACCGCATGGTCGAGGAAAGCTTACGCGGCGCGGCGCTGTGGGACGAGGTCAAAGACAAGCTCGATAAGAGCGCCTATGCGCTTTCGGGCGGTCAGCAGCAGCGTCTGTGCATCGCGCGCACGCTGGCGCTCAACCCCGACGTGATTCTGTTCGACGAGCCCTGCTCGGCGCTCGACCCCATCTCGACGCTGGCGATCGAGGACCTCATGTCATCGATCGTGGCCGACCGCGCCATCGTTATCGTGACGCACAACATGGAGCAGGCGTCGCGCGTGTCCAACCGCACGGCGTTCTTCTACATGGGCGATATGGTCGAGTACGACGAGACCGACGAGATTTTCCAACGGCCCAAGGATAAGCGGCTGAATGATTACCTCATCGGCATGTTCTCCTAGTCCGGGACATGCTTGAGGCCCGCGGCGGCCACGGTTGCCGCGGGACTGATTGGAGAGGCGGGTCATCTCTTGCGGGAGATGGCCCGCCTTTTTGTGTCGTGTGCGCCCCGCCTTTTCGCTGCTATCATGGACAACGTTGAATTTCTACGAAGGAGCAGGGCATATGGCGATTCTTTTGGGGTGCGATTCCGTCAGCCTAGAGTTTCCCACCAAGCATATTTTCGATAGCGTTACGCTCGGCGTGGGCGAGGGCGACCGCATTGGTATTGTCGGTAAAAACGGCGACGGTAAGTCGACGCTGCTGAGCGTGCTCGCCGGCACGTTGGAGCCCGACGACGGCCGCGTGACGCACCGTCGCGGCACCACGATCGGTCTACTCGGCCAAAAGGACCAGCTGGTCGATACCGACACCGTGCATCATGCCGTTGTGGGTGACGTCCCCGAGTACGAGTGGGCGTCGAGCCCCCGCACGCGCCAGATTCTGGCCGGCCTTATTAGCGATGTGCCCTGGGAGGGCACGGTGGGCGAGCTTTCGGGCGGCCAGCGCCGTCGCGTGGACCTCGCGCGCCTGCTGATCGGCGACTACGACGTGCTCATGCTCGACGAGCCCACCAATCACCTGGACATGCGCACCATCAACTGGCTCGCGCGTCACTTAAAGGCCCGCTGGCAGCGCGGCCAGGGCGCGATGCTCGTGGTCACGCACGACCGCTGGTTCTTGGACGAGGTCTGCACCAGTATGTGGGAGGTCCACGACGGCCAGGTCGATCCCTTCGAGGGCGGCTACTCCGCATATATCCTTCAGCGCGTGGAGCGCGACCGCATGGCCGCGGTTACCGAGGAGCGCCGTCGCAACATGGCGCGCAAGGAGCTCGCGTGGCTGAGCCGTGGCGCCCAGGCGCGTTCCACCAAGCCCAAGTTTCGCGTTGATGCCGCTCGCGAGCTGATCGCCGACGTGCCACCCGTGCGTGACGAGCTGGAGCTCAAGCGCCTCGCCGTGAGCCGCCTAGGCAAGCAGGTTATCGACGTGGTCGACGTGGACGCCGGCTATGCGGATGCCGGCGGCGCGCCCAAGCAGGTGCTCTCCGATGTGACCTGGCTCATTGGTGCGGGCGACCGCTATGGTCTTTTGGGTGAGAATGGCGCTGGCAAGTCGACGCTGCTTGACGTGATCCAGGGCAAGATTGAACCCACGCGCGGCCGCGTGAAGATTGGCCAGACAGTGCGCTTTGGCGTGCTGTCGCAGCAGCTCGAGGAGCTCAAGCCCTACATGGGCGACACGATCCGCGAGGTGCTCGGCAACTATAAGAAGTACTACGTCATCGACGGCAAGGAGACTTCGCCCGAGAAGCTCTGCGAGCGTCTGGGCTTTACGACGCAGCAGCTCTGGAGCCGCATCGGCGATCTTTCGGGCGGTCAGCGCCGTCGCCTGTCGCTGTTGCTGACGATTCTGGACGAGCCCAACGTGCTCATCCTGGACGAGCCGGGCAACGACCTGGATACCGACATGCTCGCGATTGTCGAGGACCTGCTGGACGGCTGGCCCGGCACGCTGATCCTGGTGACGCACGACCGCTTTTTGATGGAGCGCGTGACCGACCAGCAGTGGGCGCTGCTCGACGGCCACCTGACGCATATGCCCGGTGGCGTGGACCAGTACCTGCGCCTGTGCAACGCTACCGCCGAGGGCGAGCCCGTGGGCGCGCCGAGCGCCAAGACCGGCACGTTCGACACCGGTGCCGCGGCAGCTGCGGTCGAAAAGCCCAAGTCGAGCGGTCAGCCCAACGGCCTGTCCAACGCCGAGCGCCAGAAGCTCCGCCGCGAGGTGAGTTCGCTCGAGCGCAAGATGGAGACGCAGCGCACCCGCGTTGAGGAGGCCGAGGCAGCAATGGCCCAAGTCGATCCCACCAACTACACGGCGCTCGGCGAGCAGCAGGCAAAGATCGACGAGGCTCACGCTGCCATGGACGAGCTGGAGATGGCGTGGCTCGAGGCGAGCGAAAAGCTCGAGGGCGAGGAGTAGGCGAGAATGATCAAAGCCGCGTTTTTCGATATCGACGGCACGCTGCTGAGCTTTAAGACCCACCGGATTCCGGCGTCGGCGCAGCAGGTGCTCGACAGCTTTCACGAGCAGGGGATCGCGTGCGTGATCGCCACGGGCCGTCCGACCTACCAGATGCCGGACTGGCTGTTCGACCTGGGCTGGGATGCGTACATTACGCTTTCGGGCCAGCACTGCTTTGATGCCGAGGGGGTTTACCGCAGCTGCCCGATCGATTCGGACGACGTCGCGGTGATTGTGGACCAGGTGGCGCAGGGGCGCTACGACTCGCTGTGCATGCAGGGCGAGAACTCGTTTGTGAACCGCCTGTCCGAGCGCGTGGTGACGGCTGGCAGCAACGCGGGAATCGTCTACCACGAGGAGCCGTTTGAGCACGCCTTTGACGCGCCGGTCTATCAGTTCTGTGCCTTTGTGGATCCGGCCGACGAGCATATCGTGACCGATGCCGTGTCGCATTCGCTCACTACGCGCTGGTGCGATCTGTTCTGCGACATTATTCCGGCCAACGGCGGCAAGGACCTGGGTGTGGCGGCGACGCTGGAGCGCCTGGGCATCGACGCGAGCGAGGCGATTGCCTTTGGCGATGGCGAGAATGACCTGTCGATGTTTTCCGCCGTGGGCACGAGCGTGGCCATGGGCAACGCGCAGGACACGGTGAAAGCTGCAGCGACCTATGTGACGACCGCCGTGGACGACGACGGAATCTACAACGCCGCGAAGCACTTTGGCCTGTTATAGCTGCGGCTCGGCACTTGGGGACGTTCCTTTCCTGCCGGCAGCTGGGGACACTCCTTGCGGGGCGTCCCCATTTTGTTTTCGTCCCGCACGTTTTGTGAAACACGGCTAACTTTTAGGCAAAGTAGTAAGACATGGGCAACTTTTGCGGTAAAGTAAGCTGTGAAAAGTATCCAAAGGCTAACTAGCAATCATCGCGAAAGGCGGCCCATGGCCCTACGTGAATCCGGAGAAGACTATCTCGAATCGATCTACGTTCTGTCGGAACGTCAGGGCATCGTGCGCTCGATCGACGTTGCGGAGTACCTCGGCGTAACCAAGGCGAGCGTTTCCAAGGCCATGGCGACGCTGGAAAGCAACGGCTATGTCGAAATGGGCAAGCGCGACGTTCATCTGACAGAGCGAGGGCTGGAGGTCGCTCGTCAAATGTGGGAGCGTCACTGCTTTTTCGTGGGGCTGCTGGAGGATGCGGGTGTTTCGGCTGAGGTCGCGTCGCAAGAGGGCTGCCACATGGAGCACTGCCTGAGCGAGGAAAGCTTTGAGAAGCTACGGGCGATGTTGGGACGGGAAGATGTAGCGGGTCCAACAACAGAAGCCTAACTGTCCCACAGTAGCGCGGAGTTCACGCAAAGCGCGAACCAGCGACTGGGACCAGCGGCTCTTTCGGCCAAGTCCATTTCAGCAAAGGAACCCTGCCAGCAAGCGATGCTCAAGAACCGCCTGCGATGTTACCGCAGGCCGGGACCGGGCTTGGTTTTGAAAACACTCCGCAGCGCGAGGCCCGCCTTTCCGTTGCTCCGTAGGAGCAGGAAAGGCGGGCCTCATGCGCGAGGACGTTTTCAAAACCAAGCCCGGTCCCGGCCGGACAGCCCACGAACGCTACAGGTTCTTGACACCCATCGCGCGCATGGCGTTCAGGATGGCGATGATCGCCACGCCTACGTCGCCGAACACAGCAAGCCACATGTTGGCAATGCCGAGTGCTGCCAGCACTAGAATCAGCAGCTTAATGCCCAGCGCAAAGATGATGTTCTGCCAAACAATCGCCATGGTCTTGCGCGCCACGCGGATCGCGCGGGAAATGTTGGACGGCTTGTCATCCATGAGCACCACGTCGGCGGCCTCAATCGCGGCGTCGGAACCCATAGCGCCCATGGCAATGCCCACATCGGCGCGCGTAAGCACAGGTGCGTCGTTGATACCGTCGCCGACAAAGGCGAGCTTGCCCTTGCCGCTTTCGGCCGCGAGCATCGCCTCAACACGCTCGACCTTATCGCCCGGCAGCAGCTGCGCGTGGAACTCGTCGAGACTGAGTTGCTTGGCCACAGACGCCGCAACCTCCTCGCGGTCGCCCGTGAGCATGACGGTGCGCTTGACGCCGGCGGCGTGCAGGTCGCTGATCGTCTGCTCGGCATCGGCCTTGACGGTGTCGGCAATTACAATGTGGCCGGCATAGATGCCATCGACCAGCACGTGAAGGATCGTACCGACGACCTCGCAATCGGGCGCTTCGACTCCGGTCGCGGCGAGCATTTTTGCGTTGCCAACGACGACGTGCTTGCCGTCGATGGTTGCCGTCACGCCGTGGCCCGCGTCGTTGGCGGAGTTGCTAACGCGCTTGGGGTCGACCTCGCCCTGGTAGGCGACACGCACGGACTGCGCGATGGGGTGATCGGAGAACGACTCCGCAAGAGCTGCGACTTCAAGCAGCGACTGCTCGGTATAGCCAGCCTCGGGGTGCACCGCGACCACCGAGAACGTGCCGTTGGTGAGCGTGCCGGTCTTGTCAAAGACGACGGTGTCCACATCGGCGAGCGTCTCGAGGTAGTTAGAACCCTTGATGAGGACGCCCAGCTTGGATGCGCCGCCAATGCCGCCAAAGAAGCTGAGCGGGACGCTAATCACGAGCGCGCACGGGCAGCTGACGACCAGGAAGGTCAGGCCGCGCAGGATCCAGTCGGACCAGGCGCCGGTGACCAAGCCGCCGCCGAGCGCGAGTACCGCGGCAGCGCCGGTGACGGCGGGCGTGTAGACGCGGGCGAAGCGCGTGATAAAGTTCTCGGTGCGCGCCTTCTTTTCGCTGGCATTTTCCACGAGCTCCAGGACGCGTGCGACGGTGGACTCGCCAAAGGGCTTGGTGGTGCGCACGTGGATGAGGCCCGTCATGTTGATGCAGCCGCTGATGATGTCGTCGCCGGACTTGGCGGGGCGGGGGATTGACTCGCCCGTGAGAGCGGCGGTGTCGAGCTGGGTTTCGCCCTCGACGATGACGCCGTCGATAGGCACGCGCTCACCGGGCTTGACCACGATCACGGTGCCGACGGCGATGTCATCGGGGAAGACCTGCTCGAGTGTGCCGTCGGGCTGCTCGACGTTAGCGTAGTCGGGCGCGATGTCCATCATGGCACTGATCGACTTGCGGCTCTTGCCCACGGCGTACGCCTGAAACAGCTCGCCGACCTGGTAGAACAGCATGACGGCGGCGCCTTCGGCCATGTGCGGGTCGGTATCGGGGAAGAGCACCATGGCAAACGCGCCGATGGTCGCGACGGCCATGAGGAAGCTCTCGTCGAACGCCTTGCCGCGGCGGATGTTGCTGAACGCCTTCTGGAGTACGTCGTAGCCGGCAATTAGGAACGGCACCAGGAACAGCACGAGGCTGGCATAGACGTCACCCGGGGTGCCGAATGCGGCGGTAAGGGTACCGAGCTCGTCGAGGGCGTACACCACCGCAAATATGCCTAGCGCTACCAGGATACGGTTGCGCTTATGCTCAAGGGACTCCTTCTTCTTGCGCTTCCTCTTTTTCTTTTTGGGATCGGCAGCTGCCATGATTCAAACCTCCCATTTGAATGTATGAACACTCGCTCATATAATTTCGCGAGCAAAGGCCGCAGCAAGCGCGGCCTTGCAGGTTGGCGTAAACCTTGGCTAGAGAATGATCTCGCAGTCCGGCTCGGCGTCGGCGGTGAACTCCACAACGCGGTCGAGGACCTCGTCGAACTCGGCGTCACCGGCCTCGAGCGTCAGCTTCTGGGTCATAAAGTTGACGGACACGGATTTGACGCCCTCGAGCTTGGCCAGCTCGTCCTGAAGCTCGCGCGCACAGTTGGCGCAATCGATCTCATCGAGCTTGTACTGCTTTTTCATGGTGGGTTCCTTTCCCGTTTTTGCGGCTTGGGTGCAGGCCGCGCTGGTACCGTGGTTGGCTGCTATTCGCAGATGTGGCTCATGCCCTGGTTGAGCATGGTGTAGACGTGGTCGTCGGCGAGCGAGTATAGGATATTGCGCCCGTCGCGCCGGAATTTAACCAGGTGCGACTGCTTGAGTGTGCGCAGCTGGTGCGACACCGCGGACTGCGAGGTTTCGGTCGCTTCGGCGATGTCTGCCACGCAGAGCTCGCGGCCCATGAGGGCGTAAAGGATCTTGATGCGCGTGGTGTCGCTGAAGACCTTGAACAGGTCGGCGAGGTCGTAGAGAAGCTCCTCGTCGGGAAGGTCCTCGGGCGAGCAGGTGGTGGGGATCGCGGGTTCGGTGGCCTCGATGTCGGGTTTCGTTTCATCAACGCGGATGCTCATTGCAATATCCTTTCATATGAACATGCGCTCATATAACTTGCTTTCGATTATATGAGTGTATGTTCATATGTCAATACAATTTGCGTTAATTTCGATGACTGCTTGCTGCCTCTGCGATTTTCTGTGGGTTGGGAGACATCGACGCAATGCTCGCCAACATATTTTCGAGATGTTCGGCTAGCATGCTAAGAAAGCCACCTTGAGAAGCATTAGAACTGTTCATATTTGTACTTTATCGTGTCAAATACCGCGAGAATCAGTTCTTCCTCTACGGGAGTTTCTGCAGAATCAGTTTTATCTAAAGTTATATTGAGCATTGCTGCAGCCAATCTGGCACATCGGTGGCCGAATAAGTCGAAAAATGTAGGTGGACATCCGCAGAGATCGCCTTTAGAAGAGCGAATTCTCAATTAGATCAATAATCGTGTCGTCTTCCGTGCGGTTTTCATCGATTTTTGCGAACATGTCGCATTCCCAAGCCCCATTGATTTCCTCAGCAAGGGCCCCGACGTGTTGCATGTCGTCGGGTTCGGGCACATCGTTGATGCTTGGGTCATCAGCTTGCGGATATTGGCTTGCAATTTCGCGCTTGGCGGCCTCTTCTTCTTTGAGTGTCTCCAGGACGCGGCGACCGTATTCGAAGTAGCGCCGCAAGACAAATTGACGAAGAGTTTCTTGCAGGATGGCGAAGTTATCCGGGAGTCGACCGGGCCATATCTTCTCGCGAATGCGAATCGCTTCCATGACCCGTTTAAAAGCGGACTGCTTGAAAAACGAATGACGATTAACTGTGATAACGGCATATCCCATGTTTCGCAGCGTGTTTCGGCGCTCCTCGTCAATTGATTGCTGCTCGGGTTCGTCGTGGTAAAAGCCGTTGTATTCGATATCGGTCATCGAATTTTCGAGCAGCGCGTCGAGGTAGAAAACCGTCCGTCGCGTTAGGGCGGCGTATCTTTTGGGGACTGGGATCGGATAATCCGTTTTGATAGCGCGTATGGCTAAGCCACCCATTGACTTGGGCATTGTCAGCATCATGACAAACGCCGTTTCGAGTGGGGAGCGACAGCCTTCGTGTACATAAGAAAGTGCCTTAAGTGCTTTATTAGATCCACGATACCCCGGTGCCTCTGAAAAGAAGGCTCTGAGCTCTTCAACGCTGGTTAGGGCTGGGCGCTCGCGATATTGAGTTTCGTCGGACGTTCCAAGCGCGTAGGAGCCGCAGATTTCAAAGTAATACTCAACGAGCTCCGAAAGGTTGAGGTCGGCTGTTGCTTCTAACGCGCACAGCTTGATATCGACGATGTAGACGTTCGGCTCGAGTTCTAGGTAGCTTTCTGCATCAAACGTATAGCGCGTGCAGTGGCAGATGCAGCCCTTGCGGTGCCTTTTGGCATTATTGGAAAACGTCAGCACATGGATACGTTCAGAATCGACATTCTTTCTGTTGAGCCATGCTCGTGCCGCTTCCAGGTCGGACGTGGTCGGCGCAGACACCCTGATCTTTTCCATAGGTATGGGACCGGTCGCGTAGCTTGCGAGCGAGTTGGCTGTTTGGTATACAGCGCGTGCCGTGGTATGTGACAGAATGATTCCCATACGCGCATGATGGCATAGCGGACGCCGCATACGCCCGAAACTTCGGGCAACGGTATTGGGGCGCGGCTTATCTTCTGCGAACGGTGGGTTTTTGAGCTGTCGTATTGAGGGAGCAGCTTTGGCTGGGGAGGTTTCTGCCGGCTGCCCCTTTTTGATGAACTTTAGTTGCGGATTCGTAGCTTCTAAGCGTTTTTGCCGACCGCTCAGATGCCTCACCAACATAATTTGAGTTATTCGGCCTTATCCTATACAAATGGTGCGATCGCAACGTCCTATTCGAATTGATTCAGGTAGATTTATGGGGCTTGGTTGCGAAATTAAGGCGATTTTAGCTTCGATTGCGGTTCAAGGGGCCTTGACTAGTGGTTCAGCTGGCCGAACAACTCGAAAAATGTAGGTGGGCCAACCTGCCGACTATGTGAAGCACGCGTATTTGCTCGTTTTGATGAAAACTAGGGTGCAGCCATAAGGCTGCGCCCTAGTTTACTGCGTGTCGGTGTGCCCAGACGGATTGCGCTGTGCCTGGCAGGCGCTCCCGCAGATGGATCGGTTATTTCGCGAATAGGTTCTTGAGGTTGAACTCGGCCTGAACCGTGCGGAGCATGAGGTCGGTGTCGTCGAGGCCCAGGTGCTGCTCGTTGGCGTCGGCGGCGAGGGTGCCACGGCGGCGCGCCCAGTTCTCGAGCGCGGCGGGCGCGGACTCGCGGGGGAGCGAGCGGACGTCGGCATCCAGGCTGCGGCAGATCTGGCGCGAGTCGATGACGATGATCTTGCCGGCGCGGCGTGCCTCGGCGTAACCGTCCAGGTGGATCTTGAACCAACTGTCTTCGAACGCGGCGTTATGCGCCATGTACGGGTACTTCTTCATAAGTTTGAGCAGCTGCTTCTGCAGTTCCTTGTTCTCGCGGAATGGTTTTTTGCCGTCGATGTCGTCCCAGGTAATGTGATGGATGTTCGATAGCGGCACATCCTCGCCGCGGTAGATGTCGGGCAGGCCGCAGTAGTGTGCCTCGGCGTCATGCGGGACGGCGT
Organism: Collinsella sp.; assembly: GCA_047247485.1. GTDB lineage: Bacteria > Actinomycetota > Coriobacteriia > Coriobacteriales > Coriobacteriaceae > Collinsella. The sequence goes on from JBKTTM010000006.1 coordinate 633,228, forward strand.
CGCTGGTGAGCTCCATGATCTCCCAGCCCACGTTGATGATATAGCCGCGCTCGGGTGCACGGCCGGTGGTCTCGATGTCGATACCGAGCACGGTGCCCTGGATGGGCTTGCGGGCGTAGGCCACGCCGAGCGCGTCGCGGTCGCCGCGGATTTCGCGCATAACGGACGCGGCGGTGCGCTTTTGCATCTTGCCGATGGCGGCGCAGGTGTCGGTATCGGACAGGCCGCGCGAAAGCGTCGCGGGCGTCACGTTGCGCAGGCGCGCCTCGCCAATCTGGTCGCACAGGTCGCGGTTGCGGTCAGCCAGGTCGCGCACGGTGGCAAAGTCGAAGCTGGGGTCGCCCTCGGCGGTAAAGTACTCGGTTTCGAGCACCTTAAGGGCCTCCTCGCCCTTCTGGCGCTCGGACTCCATGGCGCCGTGATCGCCATAGATAAACATGGGAATAAACGGCTGGCGCTCGTATTCGAGTGCTTGTGAAACGTTCATATAACTGCTCCTTGGACGGGCCGTGTCGCGCGGCTCGGTGGCATTGAGTTATGGCGAGATGATAGTTTACCATGGGCAACTATTGGCATCGCGCCTAGGACAACTACAATACCCTAGTTGACCGCTAGGACTTTTACAATGCTGCCGAAAGACATGAAAGGTTCCATCCGTCATGGATTTGCTGATTGATATTCTGCTCGACGCCGGCAAGGACACGCTCTCGCTGGCGCCGTTTTTGTTGGTGACGTATCTTGCTCTCGAGACACTTGAGCACGTTGCGGGCGACCGCGTCAACGGCGCTATCAAGCGCGCCGGCGCTGCGGGTCCCGTGGCTGGCTCGCTGCTGGGCATTGTGCCGCAGTGCGGATTTTCGGCCATGGCAGCAACGCTGTACGCCGGCCGTGTCGTGACGCTGGGCACGCTGGTCGCCGTGTTCCTCTCGACCTCCGATGAGATGCTGCCGCTGTTGCTCGCCGAGCAGGTGCCCGTGCAGACCATGGCGATGCTTTTGGCTTCGAAGGCACTGATCGCGCTGGTCACGGGCTTTATCGTGGACGCGGCTATCCGCGGCCTTCGTCGTAATGCCCGCGCGCATGCGGCGATTCGCCGTACCGTGCTGGGGACCGCTGCCAATCCGGCTCATGTGAACTGCGCGCACGACGACCATACCGGGGGCGACATCATTGATGAAGTGGCCGAGGCGGGCGTGAGCGCCGACCACATCCACGAGTTGTGCGAGCGCGACCATTGCGGTTGCGATGATGATGAAGATGAACACGAGCGCGACCACGGACACAGCCATGACCACGGTCACGCAGGCGAGCATGAGCACCACCACGGCCATGGGCACGACCACGGTCACTCCCACGAAGGTGCGCCCGTCCTGTCGATTATCCGCAGCGCGATCTCGCACACCGTGCAGGTTTCGGTTTTTATTTTCCTGGTGACGCTGATTCTAGTTGCCGTGCTCGAGACCTTCGGAGAGTCCGCGATCGAGCAGTTCCTGCGTGGCAACGAGACGCTCGCCGTCTTGGGCTCGGCACTCGTCGGCCTGATCCCCAACTGCTCGGCCAGCGTGGTCATTACGCAGCTGTACCTGGAGGGCGCGCTACAGCTGGCGCCGATGCTCGCCGGCACGCTCATTTCCGCCGGCGTGGGCTACCTGGTGCTGTTCCGCACCAACCGCAGCGCTCGTGAAAACGCCGTGTTCCTGGTCATGATGTACGTCATCGGCGCCGGCTGGGGCCTTATCCTATCCGCCTTCGGCCTCTAAGTAGGCCTAAAAAATGGGCTTCAAATAGCCATGCTCGGCGCCTGCGCAATGCGGCGACGCATGGCATTTTGAAGCCCGTTTTTTGTTGAGCCATGGATTCCGAGCGCTCACACCGCGCAAAACAAAAGGCTCTGTTAGACCAGGATTGACATTCCGCCCCATCATCTTCTTGCGATTACACAATGGTCGCCCCCTTGCCGGATTCAAATCCGGCAAGGGGGCGATGCGCCCGAGACCGGACGAGTTGCTCGCCCGGCCCTGCCGTTTCATGCCGACCTGCCGGCTAACTCGCCGTCTCCCCGTCGGGTGCCGGCGTCTTGACCCTCATCTCGAACGGCATCCCGCCCTCGCGGACGAGCGCCCTGAGGAACGCGTTGACGGCGGTGGACATGGACAGCCCGAGCTCGTCCAGGATGGCCGTGGCCTCCTTCTTGACCTCCGGTTCGATGCGGATCGTCGTGGCCGGTATGTTCGACGGCATGGTTGTACCTTTCCTCGTATATCACGGCGCAACTATTTTATCGTCTCTATGCGGCGGATGCGACCCAGTAGTCCATATAGGGCGGCTCCACGTTGAACATGTCGCGGATACGGCTCCTGCATACGCCGTTCGCAAGCTGTCGCGCGACCGTGCGCTCGGCAGTGCCGGAGTCGGCCGCCATGAAGGTTCGGCACCACTTAAACCAAGCGAGGTAAGCATCGAGATGCTTCGTCGACACGCCCTTGAACGGCTCCATGAAGGCGCCGAGGAGCGAATGGACGGTGTTAATCCGGTTGATGGTCCCCTCGGAGCGGTCTTTGGAATCGTATGCCGCGTGTGCGGCGACCTCGAGCTCGGCGAGGACGTCAACATAGGCGGATGCCTTGTCCGTCGCCACGACCGAGCTGGGCATGATGCGGCCCCTCAGCACGTCCATGGCGCGTTTCCTTGACAAGACGCCCCGCCCCGAGACCTCGAAAAACGTCTCGTTCGAGTCGTTCACGCCGGTCATGACGCAGATCTGCTCGCGCGACAGGCCGCGCCTGTGCACCTGCTTGCCGCGATGCCGGGAGGCCCGCGGCATCATGAACGACCCCTTCGTGTGGTTGCCCTTGAACGACTCGGGGAAATAGGTCTCGTCGAGTTCGCAGCCACAGCCCCGCTCGACCTTGAACGAGGGCGAGTAGGCCGAGAGGCACTCAATCAACCTATGGCGCATGGTGTAGGCGGTCTTGAGGCAAACATGGCAGCGCCTCGCACATTCGCGCAGGGGCAGCATGAGAACGAAGCACTCGGCATAGGCCATCCAGGTCTCCTTCGGGAGCTTGCTCGTCCCCAGGATGCGCTCGCTGCCCATGCCGAAGGTCCTGCCACAGTCTCGGCAGAGGTAGCGCTGCTCACCGTTCTTTGATTTGCCCTTCTTCACGATCGCGACGGACCCGCAGCGCGGGCAGCGTTCGACTTCGTAGGCGGAGTCGGCCGCGTCGTCGAACGCCGCCGCGCGGATCACGTCCCTGACGGATTCGATCGCGCGGCGGCGCTCCGACCTGCTCAGCTTCGCCATGTTCCGCTTGAAGGCGACCACCAGGTCTTCGGCGTTCATGCTGCCCCCCATCGCCGCGCGTCTACAGGGCTAACGATATGGCACCGTGGGGACACATGTATGTCAATCCTGGTCTAACAGAGCCAAACAAAAAGGTAGATTTCCGGGCATGTCCCGAAAATCTACCTTGGTTAGCGCAGCAGCTCGGTGAGGTTGCGCTTAAAGCGGGCCCGGTCTTCGCTGGTAAATGCCGCCGGACCGCGAGTGCGACCGCCGGCGCGGCGCACCCTCTTTTCCTCGTGGCGAATAAACAGTTGCATGTCGATGGTCGCCTTATCGTAGACGCGCCCGCGCACGCCGATGGCGGCGGCATCGCGCCCGAGCACCATGCTCGCCAAGCCAATGTCCTGCGTCACGACTACATCGCCCGCCTGCAGGCGTTCGACAATGGCAAAGTCGGCGCTGTCGGCGCCCATGCTCACATCGAGCGTCGTGACCCAAAATCCGCGTCGCGCATGCTCGACGTCGCGCGGATCGTCGCGGCGAATGTGGCGTTCCAGGTTCTGTGTGCTGTTGCCGGCGATAACGACGGCGACGCCCGCCCGCCGCGCGCAGTCAATCGACTCGCGCGTGACCGGGCAGGCGTCTGCATCAATAAAGAGCGTTCGCGGCATCTAGTGCACCAGTTTGCCAAATTGAATAGCGCGAACAATCAGCGTTACGCCAAACACCAGCAGTGCGGCGCCGCTAAAGATGACGAGCATCTTGGCCGACCACAGCGGATAGATAAACACGAACATGCCGGCGATGATGGAGAGCGCGCCGCTCAGGATGGCGAGGGCACGGTTGGACGAAAGCTCGGACTCCAGAATGGACATGACACCTTCGACGATCCAGCCAAAGCCGGCCACGATAACCACCATCGTGGTGAGCGTCGCGGTCGAGAAGGCCTGGTTGCGCAGGATTATGACGCCGCCCAAGATAATGAGTAGGTTGGAGATGATGCTCGTCACGCGCCAGCCAGTGGGCAGCAGTGGCTCGAAAACAGCGGTAAACAGCCTGATCGCGGCCGTGATCACAAAGTAGAAGCCCAAGACGGTCGTTAGGAAGACGAGGGACTTGGCGGGCGCAAACAGCAGTGCGATGCCGGCGACGAGCGCCAAGACGCCCGTGATGGCGTAAATCCAGCGCACGGCCTTGACGGCCTTGCCTGCCATGCTTTTCTCGTCAAATCCAAACTGGCTCGATTTTTGGTCATCGTTCTTAAAGATGCCCATAATGTCTCCTTTCCGTGCGGCGTAAGCCTTGATCGCTACAACCAGTATCGCCTAAAGGCGCTGGCGTATGGGTCGGGGAGGGCGAAACGTAACCCAAAGGCCCCGAATTGTTTCCGTTGTTCCCCACGTCGCGATTTTCTATTCAACAGGTGTAGAACATTGCAGCCCTGTTCGTTATTGCCTACGTTTTAGGTTAGATTTTCCTAAGAACAATTGCCCGAAATTGGGGGTCCCTATGAACGAAGCAGTTCCCGCAGCGCCGGTAAGCGCTGAGTCGATGGCAAAGCAGGGTTGCGAAAAGCTCGGCTTGGACGCGTTTGATGCGTTGGTTCGCTGCGCCCGCACGTGCCGTCGCTTTGACGAGTCCATGCGCGTGCCGCGTGAGCTTTTGCTTGAGCTGGCGGAGCTGGCGCACCTGACTCCCTGTGGTGCCAATGCTCAGCGTCTGAGTTTTCATGTGGTAAGCGGTGCAGAGGACTGCGCGCGTGTATTTGACGAGCTTGCATGGGCCGGTGCGCTCAAGGATTGGCCGGGTCCCGATGAGGGCGAGCGCCCGACCGGCTACATCGCGATTCTTGCCGAGCGCGCCGTTCCGGGTAAGCCCGCCGCTCCTATTACTGAGGTCGACACGGGCATTGCCGCGCAGACGATGATGCTCGCCGCCCGCAGCGCCACGCCCGAGGTGGCTGCCTGCATGTTCAAGGCCTTTACGCCCCACGCGATCGATGCCATGGGGCTCGATAGCGACAAGTATGAGCTCAAGCTGATCATGGCGTTTGGCGTTCCGGCCGAGACGCAGGTGATCGATGCGATCGATTCCAACCCCGACGGCTCAATTAATTACTGGCGCGACGAGGCGCAGGTGCACCACGTACCCAAGCGCCCGCTTGCCGACGTACTGGTGTAGCTGAGCGTCACCGCGGTGTGATCCGGCGGTAAACCACCACAAAGGTACCTGTCCCCTTTGCGGTGGTGCGAGGGGAGGACGTGTGGCAGATTTGTATTTGGTGCGGCATGGGCAGACTGAGCTCAATGTGCAGAACATTTTGCAGGGTGGGCACGATTCGCCGCTTACGGCGCGCGGGCGCGAGCAGGCGCTGGCGACGCGCGCGGCGTTTGAGGCGCGTGGCGTGACCTTTGACCGTGTGTATTCCTCGCCGTTGGGCCGGGCGCGGCATACGGCTGAGCTAATTGCTGGTGAGGGCCGCTCGATAGAGCTGGTCGATGACCTGCGCGAGTGGCATTTGGGCTCGCTGGAGGGTACATCAAATCGCGAGATGCCGCCGCAGCCCTGGGGTGATTATCCGGTGGCCTTTGGTGGCGAGTCTGAAGGCGAGCTCCAGTCGCGCATGGTCGCGGCGCTGTCCCACATCATGGCCAGGCCGCAGCACGACTGTGTGCTGGCAGTCTCCCACGGCTCTTCCTGCCAGGAGTTTCTTGAGTATGTGACTGGCAGGGGAGAGCTACCCGACAACGGTGCCGTGCTTCATTTTGGCTATTGCGACGGTGCGTTTTCGCTCCTTGATTGGTAACGAACGAAAGGACCCCTATGAATAAAGACCTGTATCTGGTTCGTCATGGGCAGACAATATTCAACCTTAAGCGCATTATTCAGGGTTGGAGTGACTCGCCGCTTACGCAGTTGGGTTGCGACCAGGCGGCGCGTGCCGGCATGTTCTTACGTGCGCGCGGCATTGAACCCGATCATGCCTACACCTCCACACTTCATCGCACCGAGCAGACTATCGCCAACCTGTGGCCGGGCTTGGCGTACGAGCGCCTGGACGGTCTGCGTGAGTGGTTCTTTGGCGACTTTGAGGCCGAGCGCGTGATGCTTATGCCCGAGCGCCCGTGGCGAGATTTCTATCGTCAGTTTGGCGGCGAGGGCCAGATGCAGGTGCGCGAGCGCATGGCGGCGACGATAACCGATCTTATGCGACGTCCGGACCACGAGTGCGTGCTCGCGGTGAGCCACGGTTCGGCTATCAAGGAGTTTTTGGACCACGTGCGGGGCGCGGCGGCCGACGAGCGCGAACGCGTGCCGGGCAACTGTTCGGTGCTGCATTTCGTGTTTGACGATACGACCGATACGTTTGAACTGGTTGAGATCTTTACGCAGGAAGACTACGCGCGCGAGCTGGGGCTTGAGCCGCTCGTGGCGGCAGCCGGCCCGCAGCGCGGGTAGCGCGAGCGCGGAAGCGGGCGCAGCGGTGCTGCTCGCCAATATGGTTGCGCGATAAAAAGGGGCGGGGACGCAGACGATGACGCTGCATCTCCGCCTCTTGTGTGTTTGGGTGCCGAGTTTTGTGCTGAGCGCCTGAGCCCTCTAGAACCGCGCAATCTGGTGGGTGAGCAGCCCCGTCGGGACCTGCGGTGCGGCGCCGCTGACCTGAGCGGCGGGGAAGAGCACGACTACGGTAAAGTTGAACGGCTCCTTGCCCGTATACGTTCCGACAGCGCGGGCCTCGTCGGCCAGGAGCTGCGACGCTCCAGCGAGAGCGGCGGCATAGGCCGGGTCGTCGGCCAGTACCGGCTCGGGCGCCTGATCGAGCATGGCACGGATGGCTCCGACGGCGTCCTCGCGCTTGACCTCCCATACGCGATGCGTAATGCCGGTGGGGTCGGTGACGGCATAAAGCGACGCTCCTTCTTTGGCGGCGCCAAGGATGATATCCATGACGGGCGAGGCTTCGTAGGCGAGCGTTACAGGGCGGGGCTGCACCTTAAGCTCGGCGATCGCGCGCGCGGCGGCGAGTGCGTCGACGCTCTTAGCGGCAGCCTCGTCGCTACCCGTCAGTACGTTAACCGGGCAAATCGCCACGACACCCGTCGCGCGACCCGGCTCGCCCGAGCATTCGTACACGTAATACGCCGCGCCTGGATCCTTGAGCATTAGGCCGTCAGCAATGGCGCCGCGCAGGGCGTCGTTGCCGCTCAGGATACCGCCCATCGCAGGCAGCGCCTCGAGCACACGGTCCTGAGCCGGGCGGATGCAGGGAAACGGAAGTGCTTTCATGGGCGGTCCTAACGCGCGAGTCGGTTTGTTCGCGGCTTATTATGCCCCAACTTGTCCATTCGCGTCCCAGAGCACGTTATCGGCGAGCGCGATGAGCACGTTTTGGCAGCGAACGATATCGGCATGGGGCACATACTCGTTGGGCTTGTGCGCGAGCGCCAACGAGCCGGGGCCGTAGCTCATACAATTGCGGTTGCCTGTCTTGCCGGCAATGACGGCGGTATCGGTGTAGCCGGTAAAGAAGCCGACGGTCGTGTCCGCGTCCGTCACGCCATCGGCGGCACGCTTGAGCGCTGCTAGAAGGGGAGAGCTCGGGTCGCGCTCGATGGCGGGTCGGTCGCCCGTCACGGTGTAGCTGCCATGGCAACCGGGAACGGCGTCCTCGGCGGCGGCAATGGCCTGCTCGACCATGTTGATCGCGGCGGTCGTGTCGGTCGGCGGTGTCAGGCGCATGTCGACCCAGACCTTGGCGTGGTCGGGCACGACATAGGGGCGATAGCCGCCCTCTATCTGTCCAAACGTGATGGTCGAAGGACCCAGCTCATCATGCACGGGCAGCGTCGCAAACGTGCGACGAAGCGAGCACACGACCTCGGCCATGGCGGCGACGGCGTCGGTGCCCTTCCAAGGCCGGCTTGCATGAGCCGTGACGCCGGCCATCTCGATCTCGAACCACGTACGCCCCTTGTGCGCCACCTGGATCTGTCCGTCGGTGGGTTCGGTGTCCAGCACCCATTCGCGCGAGCCGACCCAGCCAGCATCGATCGCGGCCTCTGAGCCGCGAATGAAGTCTTCCTCGTCGACCGAGCAGATGAGCGAAAAGCCGCGGCGTGGCAGCGCGCCATCCGCCGCCACGCGCTCGAGCGTATGGACCAGTGCGGCAATGGCGCAGGCCAGGCCACCCTTCATGTCGCAGGCGCCCCGGCCATAGAGTTTGTCGTTGCGTACAACCGCCCCGAGCGGCGGCGTGTTTGCGTCCCAGCCATCACCCAAGGTGACGGTATCCATGTGGCAGATATAGACCAGCCGCGGCTCGTCGCTTTGGCCCGGCACGGCGACTTTAAGGTTGCGGCGCCCGGGCAGCACCTCGAGTTCCTCAATCTGCACGGCATGGAGTACCGGACGACTCAACCGCTCCAGCTGAGCCTCAACCAGCGCTTTGATATACCGCTCAATTTCATCCTCATACGCGCCCGGGTCTGAGCTGTCGATCCGCACGAGCTCCTGCGCAAGCCGCCAGGCAAAGTCCTCATCAACCATATGCAACCTCACAATCAGTCTGCTTTCCAAACCGATTGTAAGCCTCCTGAGAGATCTGCGGCGTGCGCGCAGCGGTATTTACCGTTCGCAGGCCGAGCCAGCGCGTTTGCCGTCCAGGCGGGTTTACAAACGACGCGGTGGGTACGTACCCTTCATGGACGACATGCTGTGCGACATATCTGCCTTTCGGTATCACCGGATACCTCCACAGGTCTTGGCGATAATGCCGGACCTGCCCGATTCTGCGGACGATCCGCGCAGGGAGCATCTTTGTGAGCATCCCCTCGTCAAGCATTTCCTGGGCACCCCGTTACACGTGTTGTCGCAGGGCGGCTGCGGGCGTAAGGGCGATCGCATTGTCAGGCATGTTTGGAACGGGGAGAGGCCGTTTGGCTCCGTGCGGCAGACAGAGTTTGGCCTCGATGTCGCGTCCCCGCTCTTTACCCTGCTGACCCTGGCTTTCTCGGTCTCAAACGAGCGTCTGATCATGTGCATGTATGAGATGTGCGGCACCTTTGCCGTGTGCAAGATTGCGCCTCAGGTAAAGTCGGCACTTGTGCAGGCATATGGGGACCGGTGGGGTGACGCACGGTTGGGTTGGGAAAATGTAAAGGATGTCTCGGGGAATCCAACGGACCTGTGGAAACGACCGCCCTTGATCGAGTTCTCTGAACTTACAGAGTACGTCGATAAGATCCCGGGGCTCCGCGGTGCTAAATCGTTCACACGTGCCGCGAAATGCATTACGGGGGTGGCGGCATCGCCGCTTGAGGTCCAGGCTTCGATGCTGTTTGGCCTTACGAGGTTGCGCGGCGGCGAAGGGCTGCGCCTTACCAATAACGTTGAGATTCGTATGACGCGCAGTGCCCGTCTGATTTCGGGGCTTGATAGGCGCTATGCCGATATCCTGCTGGCAAATAAGGACGGCAGCCGAGAGTGCCTGGTTGAATGCCAAGGTAAAGCCATTCATGGATCCATTGAATCCAAGATCTCGGACTCCGATCGAACGACGGCGCTGCAAGCGATGGGATATCCCGTCGTTCTGATGACCTATGGCCAGCTGGCCGACTCTGATGCCTTCCGCGTGGTGATGGAGCTCATTATGTCCTATCTCGATGCGCCACTGAAAGACAAGACGCCTCGGCAGCAGGAGCTCGAACGGCGGCTTCGTGAAGAGATTTTTATCGATTGGGCGGGAATGTAGTCGCGCGGTGGGTAAACGGTAGCGCGAGCTAGAGTTCTGGTCGCAAAAAGGCTTCAGTTTCGCCTTGGAAGGGCATTAAAAATGCTATCTAGAATAAGTTGTTTCGGAAAATGGACAGTCAACTTACATTCGGCATATAGAAATCGATTATTACCCACTAAAGTCCCTGATAAAGTTGTTTATCAAAAGGGGTGCGCTTGGTGATTTGGGTCTTACTGTCGATTATCCGAAAAAACTTGTTCTGGGTATCATTTCTAAAGTCGTCCGGAGCAACGAAATCGGCCCCCGTTTCGTGAAAACGGGGGCCGAATGGGCTTCATGGCCTGTCTGGCAGGCTTGGCGCCGACGCTACTTGATCACGCGCACGCGATACATCGACGGAATCTGCTTAAGCGCCTCAATCGTGCTGCTGTCCAGGTGCTCGTCGGTGTCGAACATGGTGTAGGCGTTCTCGCCGGCAGACTCGTTGGTCATGCGCTGCACGTTGGCGTTGTCCTTGGCCAGGATCGCCGTGATCTGGCCGATCATGTTGGGCACGTTGGCGTGCAGGCAGGCGATGCGGCTCGCGGCGCGCGCCTTGCCCATGCTGCAGGCGGGGTAGTTGACGCTGTGCGCGATGTTGCCGTTTTCCAGGTAATCCTTGAGCTCGCTGATGGCCATGTCGGCGCAGTTGGCTTCGGCTTCGCCGGTGCCGGCGCCCGAATGCGTGGTGATAAACGTGTTGGGCATCTTGACGGTCTTGGGCGTGGCAAAGTCGCAGCTAAACCAGCTGAGCTTGCCCGCGCGCAGGGCGGCGTCGACGGCGTCCTCGTCAATGATGGTCTCGCGCGCGTAGTTGATGAGCACGGCGTCCGGGGCCAGCAGGTTGATCTGCTCGGTGCTGATCATGCCGATGGTATCGGCCTTGCTGGGCACGTGCACGGTGAGGTAGTCGCAGCCGCGGCACAGATCCTCGAGCGTGCCCACGCGCTGCACCTCGCGGCTCAGCACCCACGCGTGCTCAACGGAAATGAACGGATCGTAGCCATAGACGTCCATGCCCAGATCGACGCAGGCGTTGGCGACCTTGGAGCCCACGTTGCCCAGGCCGATGACACCGATGCGCTTGCCCTTGAGCTCGCGGCCCACAAAGGCCTTCTTGGCCTTTTCGGCATCGACCTGAATCTCGGGGTCGTCGGCGTTGTCACGCACCCAGTTCATTGATTGCACCACGCCGCGGCTCGAGAGCACCAGCATGCCTAGGACGAGCTCCTTAACGGCGTTGCTGTTGGCGCCGGGGGAGTTAAAGACGACGACGCCCTTCTTGGCGTACTCCTCGACGGGGATGTTGTTGACGCCGGCGCCGCAGCGGGCGATGGCGCGGATGCCCTCGGGCAGCTCGTAGCCGTGCAGGTCGGTCGAGCGCATCAGAATGGCGTCGGCCTCTTCGGCGGCGCTCACAAACTCGTAGCCCTCACCAAACTCGACCTTGCCGTCCTTGGTAATGTCATCGATGGTTTTAATCTTGCGCATGGAAAACTCCTTAGCAGGTTTTGATCTATACAGGGTGGTCTGAGATCGCTGATCGGCCCGCGCGTTGCGGGCTAGTTAGATCGCGGGCTCAAACTAAGCTGCGCTTCGAAGTCCTTCATGTACGAGGCCAGTGCCTGCACATCTTCCATGGTTACGGCGTTGTAGACGCTAGCGCGCATGCCGCCCACCAGGCGATGGCCCTTGACGTTTTGAATCTGGTGTTCGGCCGCGCCTGCGACAAAGGCCGCGTCGAGTTTGGCGTCGCCGGTGCGGAAGGTGACGTTGGCGATGGAGCGGCTGTCGGCCTGTGTGGTGCCATGGAACAGCACGCTGTGCTCGAGCAGGTCGTAGAGCAGGTTGGCCTTGGCCCAGTTGCGCTCGGCCATGGCGGCAAGTCCGCCGGTCTGCTCAACCCAACGGAACACCTTGCCGCACACGTAGATGCCAAAGGTGTTGGGCGTGTTGAGCATGGAACCCTTGGCGGCCTGGGTCTTAAGGTCCAGGTACTGCGGCGTCTGCGCAAAGGCGGGGCCATCTGCGATGAGGTCGTCGCGCACGATTGCCACGGTCACGCCCGCGGCGCCGGCGTTTTTCTGCGCTCCGGCGTAAATGAGCCCGTAGCGCTCAACGTCGAGCGGCTGCGACAGGAAGCAGCTCGAGACATCGGCGACCAGCGGCACATCGCCACAACTGGGCAGCTCGTGGTACATGGTGCCAAAGATGGTGTTGTTCTGGCAGATGTAGACGTAGTCGAGCCCGTCGCCTGCGGCCTCGGCGGCAATGCGCGCATTGATGTCGGCCATGTTGGGAATGCGGTCGAAATTGGTGTCCTCGGAGCTCGCGAGCAGCACGGCCTCGCCGTACTTGGCGGCCTCCTTGTATGCCTTGTTGGCAAAGTTGCCGGTCACGATGTAGCCGGCGCGGCCGCGGCGCATGAGGTTCATGGGGATGCCCGCAAACTGCAGCGTGGCGCCGCCCTGCAAAAACAGGACACGGTAGTTGTTGGGGATGCTCAGCAGGCGACGCAGGGTTGCCTCGGCGTCGTCGATGATCTGCTGGTACATGCTAGATCGATGGCTCATCTCGAGCACGGACATGCCGCAACCGCGGTAGTCCATCATCTCGTCGGCGATCTCGGCGAGCACGCTTGTAGGCAGTGCGGCCGGGCCAGCTGAGAAGTTGTGCACACGTGCCATCTTCTGGTTCCCCTCGTAGTCGTTTGAACGTTCGGGATACTTTAGCACAGTGGAGCGGTAGGCGCGACCGCATCACGGTAAAACTCGACTACGCCGCTATGATTTACAGGATGGTTACATGGGGGAGGGGCGCTTTACTCCTCAGGCAAATCCAAATCAGCGAGCGAAGACATAAGGTTCTCTAGGCGCTTGATCTCTTCGTCGCAAATTAGCCACCTCCTGGTCACTACGACGCCAGCGTGGCAATGACGGCTTCGTCGCCGGCGTATATTAGGGTGTTGCCGTCGGGGATGATCGTTTGGCCGTCGCGCTTGAGCATCACCACAATAAACGGATGCTTGCCTTGCGGCACATCGCGCAGGCGCAGTCCCGCCAGGCGACCGTGGGGTGTCACGGTGACCTCGCGCAGCGTAACCTCGGCACGCTCTTCAAACGTCGGGGCAGCCATAACCAGAAGGTCTCCTTCCTCAATCACGGTATCGCCGTTGGGTAGTACCGGGTGCGCGCCGTCGCGCAGCACCAGGACTACGAGCATGTTCGTCGCGCTGCCAATGTCGGCGAGCGAGCGACCGGCAAACGGATGTCCCGCGCCCACCTTGAGCTTTACAAACGACATGCCGTCTTCGTCGCGGTAGTCGTTAAAGGTGCGGCGCACGTCGCCGGTCGCATCGATCATATCGAGCTTCTTCGCCACCGCCGGCAGCAGCGAGCCCTGCACCACAATGCTCGACACGGCAATCACAAACACCAGGTCAAATAGGTCGTGTCCGCCGGGAACGCCGGCCACCACGGCAAAGAGACTAAAGACGACCGAAGCTGCTCCGCGCAGACCCGCCCAGCTTACGAGTGCAACCTGGCGAGGGTTCGTCCTAAACGGCGCCAGCAGCATGCCTACGGCGATGGGGCGGCTCGCAAAGAGCATAAACGCCATGAGTGCCAGGCCCGGTAGCAGCATTTGCGGCAGGCGTGCGGGTGTAACGAGCAGGCCCAGCAAAAAGAAGATGGTCATCTCTGCCATCTCGGTGAGGGTGTCAAAGAAGTGCGCCATCTCGACTTTGCCGGCGATGTCGCTGGCACCCAGCACAATGCCGGCCAGGTATACAGCCAAAAAGCCGTTGCCGCCCAGGTAGCTCGGCAGCGCGTAGGCGACGATGGCCACGGCGAACAAAAAGATGGTCTGCGCGTCCTTGGCCGTTGCGTGCGCGCGTTCAATCAGGCGGCCCGCCGCCCAGCCGATGGCAAGGCCCAGGCCCGCGCCCAGGATAATCTGCTTGGCCAGCAGTGTGGGAATGTTGATGTCGCCGCCGGCCGCGAGTGTGGCGAGCACGGCGGTGAGCATGTAGGCGACGGGGTCGTTGGAGCCCGATTCGACCTCGAGCAGCGAGTCGGTGCCGCCCCTCAGCGACAGGCTGTGCTCGCGCAGCACGCTAAAGACGCTCGCCGCATCGGTCGACGCCACGACCGATCCCAACAGCAGGCCGTCGATCCAGTCGAACCCCAGCGCGAAGTGGGCGAACACGCCGGTGATGCCGGCAGTGATGACGACGCCGAGCGTGCTCAGCAGCACCGCCGGCACAGCGACGGGTTTGGCACGGTCGATATTGGTGTTAAAGCCGCCGTAGAACATGATGAACAGCAGCGCCGTGCTGCAGATGGTTTCGGTGAGTGCGTAGTCGCTAAAGTCGATGTGCGCCGGGCCGTTGACGCCCAACAGCATGCCGAGCGCGATAAAGATGAGCAGGGTGGGGAAGGGGAGTTTTCTGCCGACGGGTTTGATGGTCAGGCACAGAATAATGACGAGGCCGATAAAGAGAAGAATCTGGTTCATAGGGAGTGTCCGCTCCTGGGTGGTTGGCGTGGCACGGTCAGTTGTCTGCGGTTATTTGTACCCAAAGATGGTGGGTTTATGGGGTTGGATTGCGGGCGTGCGCGATATCGGCATAGACGGCTGCCGTCTTTGCCTCTGCTCGGAAACCCTTTCCAGCTTTATTGCAACGGAGTACAATGGGTAACGTTTAAGTTCAACTTGAAGTTTTAGTTGCGGCACCGGGCTTCGGCCGCAATGCAAGGAGAGGCGTACCATGGCGATCTATGTGACATCTGATGCTCACGGGCACGTGCGTGCGCTTGACGAGGCCCTGTCTAAGATCTCGTTGACGTCCGACGACACGCTGTACGTGCTGGGCGACATGATCGATCGCGGGCCCGATCCGGTCGGCGTTATTAAGCTCGTGCGCTCGCTGCCCAACGCCCACGTGCTCAAGGGCAATCACGAGCAGATCATGCTCGATGCCATCATTGGTCAGGATCCGCTCGATGCCGAGACCTGGGATATCAACGGTGGCTGGACGACGCGCGAGCAGCTCAACGACATGGAATTTGAGGCATATGAGGAGCTCGTGCGATGGATGGCCGCGCTGCCGCTCTACGCGGTGGTCGAGACCGAGGAGCGCCCGTATCTGCTGGTACATGCTGGAATCGAGATGAAGGCGGCGCGCGCGTTTTTGCTTGAGCATGGCGTCGATTGTGCCGATGGCGTTGGAGCGGTGGGTGCCGATCGCGAGCTGCTGCAGCAGATGCTCGCGGTACAGTCGTCCGATGACCTGCTGTGGATTCGTCACGGCTATTGGGATGTGCCGACCGGGCTGCTTTCTACCGAGGGTAAGGGCCCGGTCGTTGTGAGCGGTCACACGCCAACGGTGTCGCTCGGGCGTTATTGCGAGGTCGGTGGTCTTGCGGGGCTCGACGAGGAGTCGGGCCGCGGGCAGATCGTGCGCCTGGGCGGCGAGGATGCCGCCGGTGTGCCCGATCGCATCGACATCGACTGCGCTGCCGCCACCGGCTCCGAGTTCGGTCGCGTGGGCATCCTGCGGCTCGATGATGGGGCGGAGTTCTACGCGAACATCAACCCGGGCGAATAATCGGTGCAAGGGGTAGCTAATATGGGAAGGGTTTTTTGACTACTTTTGCCCTTCTGCCCGCAAATTGATTTTTCAGGGACGGGGATTAAATAATCATTTGGCTGCCCGCTGGCTAAGTGAGTAGACTTTTTTGGAAATGCCGAGCACCCAACATATTTGCCTCAATAAAACCGACGCTCCTATAAGTTGTCAAGAGGCAGTTTGCGGGAGCGCTCTCTCCAATTCGCACAGGAGCTCGTAATACCTCCTCTCCAGTTTCGTCGACCGCCGTTTCCCCCGTTCCAAGTGCCCGAGTGTGGCTGCGGACAGGCCGAGCTCCGCGGCGGCTTTCTTCTGAGTCACCCGCATCGCCTTGCGCATCTTCGCGAGCTCGGGGCCTTCCGGCGCGGCGCCGTCGGGGTTCGGGTCCATGAGCACGTGGTACACCTCCCGCGCTATGTAGCGCTTCAGGCAGCGGACCGCCTCCCGCCGGGACTTCCCCTCGGAGGTCCGCCTCGCCACGTACCTCCTCGTCCTCTCGTCGTACGCCATGCGCTTCGATCGCGATCTCGTAGAGCGCCCAGTTCGCCTGCCGGTTGCCGCCGCGGTTGAGCCTGTGCCGGTCCGTCTTCCCGCTCGACGCGGGGATCGGGGAGGCGCCGCACATCATCGAGAACGCCGCCTCGCCCTTCAGCCTGCCGGGGTTGTCGCCGGCGGCCACGACCAGGGCGGCGGCGGTCGTGGTGCCGCAGCCCTCGACGCCGAGCAGCGCGGGCGCGTTCGCCTCCAGCAGCGCGCGGATGCGCTCGTCGAGGGACTCGACCTGGCTGCGGGCCTCCTTCCAGACCGCCGCGACGGACCGCAGCGAGGCCAGCACGCTCTCCTCGAGCGCGTCGCCCGCCTTCCTCCCGCGCGCGAGCAGCGGCATGAGGTCCTTCGGCCGCTCGCGGCCCCTGAACCGCTCCCTCAGGGCGCTCGGGGCCGTCGTGAGCATCGACTTCGCGCAGGCCACGCAGGACGTGGACGTCGCGACGGCCAGCCTGCGCGCGACGTAGAGCTGGCGCACCGCCTCGACCCAGCCGTCCTGCGACTTCGGCACGGAGCAGCCCTTCCCGGACGCCGCCTTGCGCGCCGCGCGCTCGGCGTCCAGCGGGTC
The DNA here is from genome assembly GCA_047247485.1 of Collinsella sp. GTDB lineage: Bacteria > Actinomycetota > Coriobacteriia > Coriobacteriales > Coriobacteriaceae > Collinsella. Next base: position 650,032 of record JBKTTM010000006.1, read on the forward strand.
GCTCTTCCCCTCGCCGGGCCTCACCTTGTCCCTCTTGGGCCTGAGCACCTCGACGACGTTGTACCCGAGCTCCACGAGCCTCCTCGTCAGCCCGGCCCCGTACGATGCCGTGCCCTCGACGCCGACGACCATGCAGCTCCCCGGGTCGCCTATCGCCTCCGCCAGCCTGTCGTAGCCCTCGGGGTCGGCCCCGAAGCTCCCGCTCCAGATCTTCCTCCCGAGGCCGTCGAGCAGGCACAGAACATGCACGTCCTTGTGCGTGTCGACGCCCGCGATGACCGTTTCGCCTTCCATTTTCGCTCCCCTCGGTCTGCCGCCTGCTCCGCGCCCGGGTCTCCCAGACATTGCACTGACGGGAGCGCTACAATCCAATTGGCTTGTCCGATTGTCCGCGCTCATGCTCCTATTAGGTCATGGCAGGACTCCGGGACGCGGATGCCGGGGCGAGACAGGTCGGATTTGAGGACGGCCGAAGAGGCGTCAGCAGGTCAGTGGGTCATCGTCCCGGCATTCAGCATCAGGGTAGCGCTGCGACGCGGAAATCGCGCGCCGTTGCCGCGCCCCGCAGTGCCCGCTTCCCCCGAGAACAATTATCAGTGCTGGTCACGGACTTGTGCTTTGTCGGTGTGGTCCGGGATTCGGTAAAAGTCTACTCACTTAGTTTTGCGTGATGAATATTGTCCGCAACGAGACCCCAGACGGGGTGATTCCATCGCAAATTCCGGTGACCGGGCAGCTAATTAGGCGCCGTATGGGTTGCGGTCGCGTTCGATGCGTTGGCGGATGTGGGCGTACTCGATAATCAGTAGCACCAGGAGTAGGGCCATGATGGCTAGGTAGCTCACCACAGCGCCCATCAGACCCAGCAGCTTAATCAGGATCACCGGCAGCACCACGCTTACGGCGAAGCAGATCAGGTAGATCTTGGTGACGTCTCCAGCGTGACGCAGCACCGTGATGATGGCGTAGATAAAGTCGATGGCCGCGGTGACGCCGCCGGCGACGACCATCAGCAGCGCCAGCGTACGGTAGCGTTCAAAGCTGAGGCCGTACATAAAGCTCATGAGGGAAATACCGGGACCTGCCATAAATGCGGCGCACATGCCGGTGATGACCACGATCAGCGCCATAACGGCAACAATAATCAGGTCAAAGCGACGACGCTTGCGAGGATTAGCCCAAATGCTCGACAAGCGCAGGAGCTGCGGTTTATAGATAAATCCAATGCTCAGCAAAATAGCCTGCGCAGGAAAGAACAGGGCATTAAAGTACAGCTGATATTTGTATGCCAGCGTGCCTTCCATCACAAACTTGGGCATGCTCTCGATAAGATTGAACAAGAACAGTGCACCAAAGAGTGGAGCGCACTGGACAAACAGGTGGCCGACCTCGCGAAGGCTCCGCGGCGCGATTTTTCGGTCTCGAGCAGGGCGAGCGGCGCGGTGACCAGCACGAGCGAGGCGATCGCGGCGACACCCATGGCCATGGCCGCGATGGGCATGCTGCGCGTGAGGAACAGCGCCACGCTGAAGACCGCGATGACGCCGACGGAGCGTAGCGTTTGGCTCATTCCAGCCAAGTAGAGTTTGTCGGCCTGCTGCAGGCGGCCTTCGTACACGTCGGCGATGCCGTCGATGACCTTATACAGGTAGACGCCCAGGCCGATCGTCGCCATCTGCGCGTCATAGCCGCGGGCGCTGCTGTACATGAGGCCGCAGCCTAGGGCGAGCGCTCCACAAAGCCAGCGGTTGAGCTGGTAGGAGGCAAAGGACGTCTTTTCGTCGATGTCTGAGACCTGGAAATTGCGCACGCCGTAGTTGCATGCGATCATGATGAGCGTGCCGGTGACGAAGGCGATGGAGAACTTGCCGGCTTCTTCGGCGCCCACGAGCTGCGTAGACACGATGGTGAGCAGCGGAAACGCCAAGCCCCACACGGCGGTGCCGAGGGTGTTCCAAAGATAGTCGCGACTGGTGGCGTGCTCCTCGTATTCCGCTTCCTGCATGGAGAAGCCGCCGCCGTAGACGGCGCCGAGCAGACGGTTCCACCAAGCGTTGACCATGCGGCGAACGGGGCCGGGCTCCCGATCGCGTTCGCGCCGGCGACGTGTGGCTTGGCTGCTATCGGGCCCGCCGGCGTTGCGCTGGCTCAGCTCCTGGATGCGAGCGAGCTCCTCGGCGGTGTGCGAGGCAGGGAAGAGGCCGTTCTCGATGCGGCCGCCCTGGGCCTTCGCGGCGCCGTCTCTCGATGCAGCGGGGTTGGAGATGCCGTTGCGGCGGGCGATGGCGCGGCGAATGCTATCGAGGGGCGTGATGCTCAAAGCGGGGTCCTTTCTATTGCTGCGCTCTAGTATAGACACCGCGGTGTCCGCTCGTGTTTTTGAACAGGTTGTTCGATAATTTCGGCGGCGCCATTCGGTAGTCGGCACTTAGGGACGTTCCTTATGTGCCGGCACTTTGGGAACGTCCCTAAGTGCCGGCATCCGGGGGCGCTCCTTGAATGTTGCCTGTTCAAGAGTGTTCCCAATGACTAGGCGTTTAAAAACGTCCCCAATGACTAGGCCGCTTGCCTGCGATTTTTGACCGTTGGGCGGGCTTGCCGCCCTTGCCGCAAAAACGTTTTTGCATATCGGGTACAACGGGCTTTACGTGAGTAAAGTGCGCGTCGCGTCCACGTGTCGCGTTTTTAAAGGAGGCCCCATGCCTGGTGTTACCCCTGCAGAAGTTCTGTCCAACTTTGGTATTACGCTCGTTGAAGATCCCGCCGAGAATCAACCCCGTCTGCTGGTGGACCTGCCGGCGGCAGAGCTTGTCGAGCACGCTATTCGTCGCAAAGAGGGCCGTATGGCTTCTAATGGCGCGCTCGTGATCGAGACGGGGGAGCGCACTGGTCGTTCGCCCAACGATCGTTTTATCGTTGACACCCCCGATGTTCACGACAAGATCGCCTGGGGTGCGGTCAACCGCCCACTGTCCGTCGAGAGCTATGAGGCCATCAAGGCCGGCATCGTCGACTATCTCAACGAGCGCGACGTGTTCGTCACGCGCGGCATGGCGGGCGCTGACCGCAACCACACGCGTCGCCTGCTTGTTGCCTGCGAGCGTGCCAGCCAGGCACTCTTCATTAAGCAAATGCTCGCCCGTCCGCTCGCCCGCGAAATCGCGCGCACCGGCGAGCCCGACTTCTGCGTGCTCGCAGCGCCCGGTTACCAGTGCGATCCTGCCATCAAGGGCCTCAACTCCAGCGCCGCCGTGGTCATCAACTTCCAGGAACGCGTGATTCTGGTCGCCGGCACCGGCTACTCCGGCGAGATTAAAAAGTCGATCTTTAGCGTCATGAACTATCTGCTGCCCGTCGAGGATGACGTGCTGCCCATGCACTGCTCGGCCAGCATGGATCCCGTCACGCACGAGACTGCCGTGTTCTTTGGCCTGTCCGGCACGGGCAAGACCACGCTTTCTGCCAACCCCACGCGCCTGCTGATCGGCGACGACGAGCACGGCTGGTCCGACATGGGCATCTTCAACATCGAGGGTGGCTGCTACGCAAAATGCGAGGGCCTGGACGCCTTCCACGAGCCCGAGATCTTCAACGCCGTCCGTTTTGGCGCCATTTGCGAAAACGTGGTGCTCGACGAGAACCGCAAGCCCAACTACGACGACATCTCGATCACGCACAACACGCGCGTGGCCTATCCCGTGGAGCACATTCCTAACGCGTGGACTAAGGGCATGGGCACCACTCCGAGTGTCGTGCTGTTCCTGACTTGCGACGCTTTTGGCGTGCTGCCGCCCATCTCGCGCCTGACGGCCGACGCCGCCATGTACCACTTTGTGACGGGCTTTACGGCTAAGATTCCCGGCACCGAGGTCGGCGTCACCGAGCCCACGCCCACGTTCTCTTCGCTGTTCGGCGAGCCGTTTATGCCGCTCGACCCCATGGTTTACGCCAAGATGCTTGGCGAGCGCATTGCCGACGGCCGCACGCGCGTGTACCTGGTCAACACCGGCTGGATCGGCGGCGGCTACGGCGTGGGCCATCGCATCGAGCTTGCCTACACGCGCTCGCTGGTCGCGCGCGCCCTCGACGGCACCATCGAGGACAGCGAGTTCGTGCACGACGACATCTTTAACGTCGACATTCCCACGACGTGCCACGGCGTGCCCGATGGCATCCTGGTGTCGCGCCAATACTGGCAGAGCACCGCGCGCTATGACGAGGCCGCGCACAACCTGGCGGTGATGTTCGAGGAGAACTTCGAGAAGAAGTACTCGCACCTGCCCGAGTCCGTCAAAGCCGCCGGCCCGCACGCCCAGGTGTCCGCCGAGGCCCGTCATCACGGCCGCGGCCTGCTGGGACTCCGCCACTAGCTTCGCCGTGAGTCCATATCCACCACAAAGGGGACAGGCACCTTTGTGGTGGTTTTGCTCGTGTGGATGACTCGGGTTACAATACGCCTGACATATCGTCCCCTTCTCCGGATGGGGACAGCGCAAGCGTTCTTGTGACGGCACCGTAGGACTTTGAAGGTGGCCGTTGTAAGGGCGCTTTTTGTTTAGGCGCCCTCACTCGGGCGCGCACAATGAAGGGAGAGCGTATGAAGAGCTTTATTGCCGAGGATTCATTCTGGGAGCTGTTTCCGCAGGCAGCGGTCGGTGTTGTGGTCGTGGAGGGCATGAAGCCCACGGCTCAGATTCCTCAAGAGGACGTGGATGCGATTGCGGCGTTGCTCGACCGCGCCAATATCGATGCGGAGCGTCATCTGACCAGCGACACTATCAGCGAGAACGCACCGGTCAGGGCATGGCGCGAGGCCTATCGTCTGTTCAAGACCAAGAAAGGCGCGCGCTGCTCGATCGAGAACTTGCTCAAACGCGTGCTCAAAGGCAAGCCGGTGGGCCACATTACGCCCGCGGTGGATATTTACAACACGGTGTCGCTGACCTTCGCGCTGCCCGTGGGAGGCGAGGATCTGCATGCGATCGAGGGGGACCTTCGCCTGAAGGTGACCGACGGTGGCGATGCGTTCTTGCCGCTTGGCGAGGAGACGGACGATCCGACGCTGCCCGGCGAGCTCGCCTACATCGATGATGCGGGCGCTGTGTGCCGCTGCTGGAACTGGCGCGACGGCGTTCGCACGGCGCTGTCCGATGATTCGGCCGATGCGTTCCTAGCGATTGAGTGCGTGGAGCCCGAGCGGATGGGGGATTGCCAGGCTGCGATCGATCGCTTAGCCGAGCTGCTTGAGCGCTATCTGGGAGCGACGGTTGTCATTAAGACGCTTGTGACCCGCGACAATCCTTGCGTGGAGCTGTAGCGGCGCCTAGAACCTATTGATGCCCCAAACCACCACAAAGGTGCCTGTCCCCTTTGTGGTGGTTTTTATGTTGATGGGTTAACAAATGGGGTATTTGGGTACGGGTGTCGCCTTATGCGACTAAGATGTTTACCCGTTAGCATTATGCAAGCGAAAGGCGGTCGTCTCCCATGCAGCAGAGCGACGAGACACGTTTCGAGGACTTTGTCGGACTGATCAGCGGTCTCTACAAGGAGATCCAGCGCATTAAGACGTCTGAGGGCGCAAGGCTGGGCCTCAAGGGCTCCGACGTTATGTGCCTGTACTATCTTGAGCGCAGCAAGGACGGCCTGACTGGTGCCGACCTGGCTCGCATGGCAGGCGTGACCCGCGCCGCCGTCTCGCGTACGCTCGCGCATCTGGAGGAGGGCGGCTACGTCGAAGTCGATGATTCGGGCGATGCCGCCGTTAAGTATCGTGCTCCGGTTCGCCTGACCGCTCTGGGCGGCGAGAGCATGAGCGAGGCGGACCGCATCATTCGCGAGGTGCTCGATACCACCGGTAAGGCTATGGGTGTGGAGCAGCGCGAGCAGATGTATGCATCGCTGCGTACGATTCTCGACACCCTGCGCGAGATCTAAGGCCGCCAAGGCATTTGCTTCCCATTAACAACTGCATAGTCCCGTTTGAGCGCGTATACCGTGCCGGGGCATTGCTGTCAAAATTCCCCGCGCGAGCTCCGCGCAAGAAAGGATTTGTTATGTCCATTCGTATTATTACCGATTCCGCAAGCGATATGTCGCCGGCGGAGCACCCCGCTCTGCGTGTTTTGCCGCTGTCCGTCACCTTTGGCACCGATGTGTATATGGATGGCGTCGACATCGATCATCAGCGCTTTTACGAGATGCTCGTGGAGCGCGATGAGCTGCCCAAGACCGGCCAGGTCAACCCGTACGCGTTTTCGCAGGCGATTGCCGAGGCACGTGAGGCCGGCGACGAGGCAGTGATTATTACCGTGGGCGCCAAGCTTTCGGGCACCAATCAGAGTGCCCGTACCGCACTTGCCGAGGCGCCGGGCGGCGACGTGTTCGTGGTGGACAGCAATAACGTCACCCTGGGCGAGCGTGTCCTGGTCGAGTATGCGTTGCGCTTGGTGGACGAGGGCCGTAGTGCGGCCCAGATCGCGGCGGCCGTCGAGGCAGTCCGTGACCGCGTGGTGGTTATCGGTCTGCTTGAGACGCTGGAGTACTTGGTGCGCGGCGGTCGCCTGTCTGCTGCGGCCGGCGCTGTGGGCACGTTGCTCAACGTAAAGCCCGTTGTGGCCGCCGAGGACGGCCTGATCGTGCAGCTGGGCAAGGCGCGCGGTTCCAAGAACGGTCGTAACCTGCTCAACCAGAAGGTAGAAGAGGCGGGCGGCGTCGACTTTTCCATGCCGCTGGCGCTGGGCTATACAGGCCTTTCGGACGCCGTGCTCAAGAAGTATATCGAGGACAGCGCGGCACTTTGGGCTGGCCACACTGAGGGCGAGTTGCCCGTTCACACCATCGGTGCCACCATCGGCACCCACGTTGGCCCTGGCGCCGTAGCCGTAGCCTTCTTCCAGCCCGCCAACTAACCGATCTGCCATAAACCACCACAAAGGGGACGGGCACCTTTGTGGTGGTTTATGCTTTTCCGGGTGGAAGGGAGCGAGCAATGGCGTCTGAGGGCTTTTTTGAACGGGTGTACGAGGTGGTCGAGCAGATCCCCGAGGGGATGGTCGCCACGTATGGTCAGGTGGCGCTGCTTGCCGGTCGTCCACGAAGTGCGCGGTACGTGGGGTATGCCCTGCATAGTAATCCGCGCCCCGGCGAGATTCCCTGTCACCGCGTGGTGTTTGCCGACGGGCACATATGCGAGGGTTTTGCTTTTGGCGGTCCCGATGCTCAACGTGAGCTTTTGCTAGGGGAGGGTGTGGCGTTTAAGGACGACATGCACGTCGACTTGCCCGCCTGTCGCTGGCCAGCAGGGCTCTAGCGGCTCTGCCGTGGCGAAAACCACCACAAAGGTGCCTGTCCCCTTTGTGGTGGTTTAGTTTACTGGGGCTAACTTATGGAGAAGCTATGGCGGGCGATATTGATGCTGCAAAGTAAACCACGGTGAACTATATTGGTTTCAGCAACGGAGCAGGCAATAGGCGATGAAAAAGCCTGCCCTGTTGAGTTTGATTCGCATTCCTCCCCTCTGTGCGATTCAACGGTGTACTTCGGGAACAGGCCCGCTGGCAACTAACTGCCAGCGGGCCTGTTCCTGTTTGTCGGGGGAGTGCGATGGGCGGAGCCGAACAGGTCGGGCACCAAAAAAGCGGACGCCGTAGCGCCCGCCCTATAGCAATCGAAAGCTCAAATCAGCAGATCGGTCTAGTACATCATGCCCATGGCGTCCTGAACCTCTGCCAGGGTCTGCTCGGCGATTTCGTTGGCGCGACGGTTGCCCTCGTGCAGGACGTCCTTCACATAGTCCAGATCGTTCTCGTAGCGCTGACGACGCTCGCGGATCGGCGCGAAGTACTCGTTGACGGCCTCGGTCACGTACTTCTTGAGCTGGCCGGAGCCGCCCATGCCGATCTCCTCGGCAATCTCGACCTCGGAGCGACCGGTGCAGATGGCGGCCGTCGAAAGCAGACCGGACACGCCGGGGCGGTTCTCGGGATCGAACGTGATCATGCGCTCGGAGTCGGTTTGGCTCTTCTTGATGCGTTTGGCCGTCTCCTCGGCGGTCATCGAAATATTGATGGCGTTGCCGTAGCTCTTGCTCATCTTGCGACCGTCAAGGCCGGGCAGCAGCGGGGTCTCGGACAGCAGCGCGTCGACCTCGGGAAATACCTTGCCGTAGCGGTTGTTGAAGCGGCGTGCGATGGTGCGGGTGAGCTCGATGTGCGGCAGCTGGTCGCGACCGACGGGCACCACATTGCCCTTGCAGAACAGGATGTCGCAGGCCTGGTGCACCGGGTAGGTGAGCAGAAGGCCGGTGAGCTCGTGGCCCGAGGCCTCCATCTCGGCCTTAACCGTGGGGTTGCGCGCCAGCTCGGCCTCGGAGACCAGCGACAGGAACGGCAGCATGAGCTGGTTGGCTGCGGGCACGGCGGAGTGCGCGTAGATCATGGTCTTGTCGGGGTCGATACCGCAGGCAAGGTAGTCCATGACCATGTTGTACACGTTGTCCTGGATGTGCTCGGTGGTGTCGCGGTCGGTGATGACCTGGTAGTCGGCGATGAGTACGTTGGTTCTGGCGCCCATGTTCTGCAGCTCCACGCGGCCCTTGAGGGTGCCAAAGTAGTGACCCAGGTGCAGACGGCCGGTGGGGCGGTCGCCGGTAAGCATGGTGAACTTCTCGGGCGTCTTGGCCAGGCCCTCGCGAATGGCGTTGCTCTTTTGCAGCGCGACTTCGTAGCTGTTCTCGTTTGGCATGATTGCTCCTAACGTTCGTTCGCAGGTTTTGATGATAGCGTGTTTATTGAGAGGGGTGGGCGTGAGTGGGTGAGGGACTGCCAGGGGCCGGCTTTCAAGTCCGCCGCTGCGTTCGCGCGAACGGCTGCCAACGCCTTGGCACATCCTCGGCAGCTTGCCCTAGAGCTTGTGGTGGCGCTCTTCTTTGCGCTCCTCGGCTGCCTGCTCCTCCTGCTTAAAAGCGGGGTCGTCGGGAGTGACCAGTTCGTCCTCGTGCGTGCGCTTGTTGTAATGGTGGCGCAGCACGGGCTCAAACAGATGTAGATGCTTGGCAAAGGCCGCCGAGCCAATGGCGAGCACGGTAAAGATGAGCACGCGCATGGGCACCTCGACCTGATTGATGGCGGCGGCGCCGGCCGAAAGCATAATGCACCAGGCATAGATGAGCAGCACAGCCTGTTTTTGGTTGTAGCCTTCTTGGATCAGGCGGTGGTGGATGTGGCCCTTATCGGCCTGCCCGATGCTAATGTGGGCGCGCTTGCGGCGCACGATGGCGCTAAACGTGTCGATGATAGGCACGCCGGCAACGATGAGCGGGATGATAAGCGAGGTGAGTGCGGCGGTGCGGCTCACGTTGAGCAGCGAGATGGAGCCCAGCGCAAAGCCCAGAAGCAGCGACCCCGAGTCGCCCAAGAAGATGCTTGCGGGGTTGAAGTTGTAGTGCAAAAAGGCCAGACAGGCGCCAAAGAGCGCAATAGAGAGCGCGGCGGCGTCGATGCGGCCCGAGAGCACGGCCATCGAAAACATGGTGAACGACGCGATGCCGCAGATGCCCGTGGCCAAGCCGTCGAGGCCGTCGATGAGGTTAATGATGTTGGTGAATGCCACCAGATAGATCACGGTGATGGGGTAGGCGAGCCATCCGAGCATAATCTCGCCGGGGGCAAACGGGTTGACGATGACGCCGATTTTTAGGCCGCCGATACAGGCGATAAGCGCGGCGAGGACCTGTCCGGCCAGCTTTTGCTTGGGCTTGAGCTGGAAGACGTCGTCGATAGCGCCGGTCGCAAAGATGACGGTAAAGGAGAGCGCCAGCATGGGATAGCTAATGTGAAGGCGCGGGTGCGGCACCAAAACGGGCGGCCAGCCTAGGTGCCAGGTGCCTAGGATTTGCACAGTGCAGGCGACGACCAGGCCCAAAAACACCGCCGCTCCGCCCAAACGTGGGATGGGCCTGGTGTTGATGCGGCGCTTAGAAGGATAGTCGACGGCATCGAGCTTAATTGCCAAGCGCTTGACCAGGGGCACCGCGAGGAAGGTCGTGATAAAGGCCGCCGCTGCCACGCATAGGTACGGTATGTAGCTCGGGGATGAAGCCATGAATCTAAAAACCGCCAAGCGTCGAAGGAAAAGGTCAAAGGTTGCTACGCGGAAATGGCATAGCTGTCCCATGATACTCGACCGAGGGGGGTGCGGAGGTTTGCATCGTGCGATTATCACGCGCATACCAGATATTGGAATGTTGTCGATGGCTTGTCGGGATGCCGGCGGGGATCCATATGGACTGTATGGTGATTTTCGGCAAAAGAAAACCACCCCCCACGTTACGAAAATGAACCCACCTAAAACAGGTGGGTGCCCTCATCGACTGTTCCAGCGTCCTTAACAACGAAGGATACCTGTACTAGGCACGACTGTGTGGGCTCCCTAAATAAACGCGACGGTTCACCCAGTTGCTCCGCGGGGGGCGGAATACCTACATCATAAAGCGGCACTTTATCGATTCCAGTCTTGACATTACAAAAATCGTGTCGGACGATTACGGCGCCTTAGGGACGGAGCCGTCTACCCGGTCTGGCCCTTTACGTTTAAGCTGCTGAATCGTTGTTTTGGAGCATGTTTTTATGCCGACGTCGTTGACCGAACTTTTTTCGCCCGCCTGCCATTTGTGTCCGCGCCGTTGCGGTGCGGCGCGCGATGAGGGCGCGCACGGCGTCTGCGGTGCTAACGACACGCTCAAGGTGGCCCGCGCCGCGCTTCATATGTGGGAGGAGCCGCCTATCTCGGGCGAGGCCGGTTCGGGCACGATCTTCTTTAGCGGTTGCTCGCTTAAATGTATCTACTGCCAGAACCACGAGATCTCGACCAGCAATTTTGGCCTTGAGATTTCGTCTGAGCGTCTGGTCGAGATTATGCTGGAACTGCAGGACCAGGGTGCCAACAACATCAATTTGGTGACGGCGACGCACTATGCGCACCTGTTGCCTGCCGTGATTGCCGCGGCACGGGCGCGCGGACTGGTTATCCCGATCGTCTACAACACGAGCGGTTATGAGCGCGCGAGTGCCGTGACAGCGCTTGGCGATCTGGTCGATGTGTGGCTTACCGACTTTAAATATGCCGATGCGGGGCTTGCGCAGTCGCTCTCTCATATTCAGGACTACCCGCGTGTGGCTGTGTCAGGCCTGGCTCAGATGGCGCGCGAGATCGAGCGCCGCGGGGGAGAGCTGGTGGACGAGGACGGGCTCATGAAGCGCGGCATGATTGTGCGCCATCTGGTGCTGCCGGGACATGCAGACGATTCGTGTCGCGTGCTGGACCTGGTGTGGCAGACGGTGGGCGATGTGCCGATCTCGGTCATGAACCAGTACACGCCCAATGCACTTATGCGCGAGCAGGGCGGCGACCTGGCGCGTGCCGTGACGCGCGAGGAGTACGAGCAGGTGCTCGACCATGCCGACGACCTGGGTTTTACGACGATGTTCTGGCAAGAGGGCGGCGCGGTAGACGAGAGCTTCACCCCGGCCTTCGACACCACCGGTGTTCTTACCAGCGCAAAGTAGTGCGTTCGTCGATGATTTTTCTGGGACGGGGATAAAAAATCATCGAGAGGATCGCCTGTTCGAAAAGTTGCCAAAATAGCCGCGCCCCAAAAAGACTGGTTATTGGGCGTTGACAGTTGGCGAGCCGTAGGTAAAATATCGACTTGTCCTGGGGACGTAGCTCAGTTGGGAGAGCGCTGCCGTCGCATGGCAGAGGCCGAGGGTTCGACTCCCTTCGTCTCCACCATTGGATTATTAGACGAACTCTTTTCGGGGTTCGTCTTTTTTTGTTTGGGTTGGAAGTCATCTCCCCAGTAGTCGAAAGCGAAATAAAGCTTGAGTTCATCCCCGTCTACCTCAATGAGCCGCACGAACGTCTCGATGATTTCAGCCGCATCTGGTTCCTGCGCAATGTGATCGAGCCAAGCGGCTATGGCTTCACCAGACAGATTCGCTCCTTCGTTAGCTTGAGCCTGCCGCAGATCGGCTTCTAAGGCCGCTTTCTGCTCACGGAGCATGGCAACGCGCTCTTTACCGCCGGGCGGCGCAATACCGTCCTCGATAGCCTGCCAGATACGCTCAAACGCCGTGTCGATGCGCTTTATCTCGCGCTCAATGCGCTTGCTCTCCGGTTCTTCCTTCTCTTCATTCATTTCGTTGTAAAGAGCCATTACATCAACGATACGTTGACGTATATCCGGCTTCTTAATCGTTTCGAGGACGGTATCTAGCACGGCTTCTTCAACGGCATCGCGCCTAAAGGTGCGCTTACATTTTTTGCACTTGTAGTAGTGGTACACGCGGCCTGTTTTGGATGTTCCGCAGGTGCCAACGTAGTATTGGCCGCACTCTGGGCACCACATCTTGCCAGACAGCGGGTAATCGTTGGTGTCACGCGTCTTGTTGTGTTTGCGCCCGTTTGAGCCCAAGATGCTATTGATCATGTCCTGGTCTTCGCGCGACCACAACGCAGGCATGCCATCTTCGATTCGCACGCCCGCGTAATCATAAACGCCGCAGTTCTGCTCGCGCCTAAGCAGCTTTGTTATCACGCCGTGCGTTAGCGGTTTGCCGCGCTTGCCGCGTTCACCTGCGACAGCACGCTTGATTTCGGCAATAGTCGAGCCAGCAAAGAGCATGTTTTTCATACGGCGCATCACGGCGGCTTCGCGCTCGTTGACCTCGTAATACCCGTTAACAATATCCCAGCCATAGTGCGTGCGACCGTTTGCCATTCCGCGCTGGGCGTTCTTGTTGATACCGTCGCGGATACGCTCGCTGTCTATCGCGCTTTCCCATTCAGCAAGCACTTCGAGCATTCCGAGATTCAAGACGCGTGTTGAACCTTCGCCAAGGCTTTCACCGGCATAAAGTATTTCAACGCCTGCTTTGCGCAACCTGATACGTGCAAGCGCCATCTCGTCACGGTTGCGCATGATGCGTGTAACCTTATAGATCACTACATAATCGAATAACCCTAGTTTTGCGTCTGCCATCATGCGTTGAAACTCTACGCGCTGCACGTCACGGCCTGTTTGCGCGTAATCGCTATATACGCGCACGACGTCAAGGCCATTTTGTGCGCAGTATTCGCGCGATTTCTCTACTTGGATGTCGATACTTTCACTTCGCTGGTTATGCGAACTGAAACGTGCATAGATGGCGGCACGTGTGCCCTTTGGCATGATAAAATCACCTTGCCTTTTCTAGGTATGCCCCTGCGAGACTTTGGACGGTAGCGCTGGGGCTTTTTTATTTTCTTTTTGATTCAGATGCCGCAGCTCTGGCGGTCATCGAAATGTTCTGTTGCCATTCCGGCGAGCTGTCACGGTAGTTATCGACGATTTCGCGTTCATCGCTAGTGATTTTGTCACCTTCGTTTTCCCCACCATCCCAACTCAATATCTCATTCGGCGAGCAACCTAATGCCAGAGCTGCGTTCCAAACCTGTTCGGCGTTTGGGAATGATTCGCCACGTTCCCATGATCCGACTGTGCGCATGGACACACCAACGGCTTTTGCGAAGTCCGCTTGTGAAATGTGCAGCTTTTTTCGCAATCCCTTTATGGCAAGCTTCATTTCACACCTCCTGTTTTAGCAACTATCTGCCGTGAATTCTATTCTATTGGACGAGAATAGGCAAATATTTTCATATTTCCCTCTTGCAATAGGCAGAAGTTCGCCTATACTGCAATGCGTGTTAGGAAGAAACCTTCCTAAAGCCGTATGTTTAACGGGTAAACCCGCTAAACATACGGGTGCAAACCTTGACAAGTAAGGTTTGCAATCATCGCTCAATGAAAGGAGGTGAACCGTATGAAGTTCAACAAAGAGGTTTTCGCCGCAAATCTTCGTGCTGCTCGCGCCAAGCTCGACATCACGCAGGATGAATTTGCTAGCCGTGTTGGTATCTCCAAAGATTCCGTTGTCAAGTACGAGAGCGGCGAGGGCTATATCCCCGGCGCTGACAAGATCATGGCTATCTGTGATGTTGCCAACATCAGCCCTAACGATTTGATGGGATGGGAGGAAATCGCGTAATGGATGAATTTATTAATGTATTGACGCTCTGGTTGTTCATAGCAACTGCCGTTGCCGTCGGCAACATGATCGGCAAGTAAGAAAGGAGGGGTTTCAGATGTATGAAACCCAATCGCAAACCAACGGTTTGCATCGTGGTTTTGACGAGTGCGAAATGTCGCAATCTCGATGTTTCGCAGGCGGCATTTTGCCGGCGCGTCAAAGCTATGACGCAAGCTTGCGAAACAAAAGCGCCCGCACCTGGCGGCAACCAGACACGGGCTGTGTCAAAACTTCCTACGGTAATGACAACGAGAATTTTACACCACTAGCAACGGTTAAGCGGTGGTTTTGCGGTGCTATTGCCGTGCTAGCGGCAACTGGAATCCTGCTCATTGCCCTGGCGGGTGCCATTATCTGGCTTACCGAAGCATGCAACCTGTCTTGGCTACCGTTCGTCCTTGCCGGTCTTGAGCTGTGGTTTATCGTCCGAATGGTCGACCAATGAGGGGCTATCTCGACCGCGATGCAAACGGCTTCTGGGTCGCGCGAGTGATTATCGAGGAAGCCCGCAGGCCGGGCGTGAGCGGCGCGGGAGACGTGCGCACGCGCCACAGACTGCCCGTCCCGCCATCGGCACCGCGAGAGGTCGCAGAAGTGGCGTTCAGGCGCTTTATGAGCCGTGAAGCAAGGAAGCGCCATGGATGTTGACGATTACACCCAGCCGCTCGAATCCATGATGCGGCAGGAACAGTTGGCAATGTACCCGGTGCCGCTCAAGCTGCAAGACCGGCAGGAGCTTTTCAAGCTCTGGTGCGAGCTCAATCCAAGGGTGCTGCGGCAGATCGAGCTTACGGCGCTCGCAATCGACCGGCGAGGTATCCGAGTAAGCGCCAAGTACCTCATTGAGAAACAACGTTACGAGGGCAGCGTCAAGCTCGTCGGCGTTCCGTTCGTGGACGGAAACGGCGTTGAGCACGTCTACGGCATTAACAACACGGATACGCCGCTTCTAGCCCGTTGGCTTCTAAAGCGGCATCCAAAGCTGAACATCAAGCTTCGCAATTCCATCTATGACAAGGAGAACAATCATGAAGCGTAAGGAAGCAATCAAGTTCCTCGATTCCGTTGCCGAGTATATCAGCGGTGTCGACGGCAACATTACGCTCTTCAACCCCAAGAGCAATGAGAGCGTCGAGCTTGATACCGACCTGGCTTTCTGTTTCATGGGGATACCCATCGTAGCCATGAAAGACATGCTCGAGAGCGACAAGCTCGACGATATGACACCCGACATGTTTGTCCATCTGATGACCAAATCGGCGTGCAATGCATATGCGCAGCAGCTTACAAAGCGCTGAGCAGCTGGCGCTCGATCTTTTTGGTGAGCAGCCGATGCCAACGCCCGGGCAATGCCAGTTCGAGCTTCATCTACTCGAGCACGGCGAAAAGCCCAAGAGCGCGTGCGGCTTTCGCGGAACGACCGTCTGGACTAACTGCCGCGAGGTCGGCAAGTGCCTTTGGGACGGCTGGCACCAGCAGGGGACAAGCGATGGATTAACGACGGGAGGTGATGACGATGGCGGCGATTCATAAAGACGTGCACGATCAGGCGCAGGAACCCATGGCATGGTTCCAGCACGACGCTAACGCGCAGCGGGACATCAAATGCCAACGGCTACTCATGCGTCGCGGTAACGAGGGCTACGGCGCTTACTGGCGGCTCTGCGAGCTTCTGGCGAGCACCAAGCACCACTCAATTGCGGTGGAAACCGATGAAGACTGGCTCATTCTAGCCGGCGCAATCGGTATGCGCTCGATGGGGGCTTTCGACGAGACGGTAAGCATCGCCGAGACACAAGATTTCATCGACTGCCTGCTCGAGATCGGCTTGCTCGTGAGAGACGGAAAAGGCCGAATCGAGAGCGATAGGATGTGCAAAAACGCCCTTTATTTTGGCAAACAGCGCGTCAACGGAGCCAAGGGCGGCAGGCCGAAAAAGAAGCAGGAAAACCCGCAAAACTAGCAGGTCAGAGCGTATGTTTGTGTTGTTACGGATTGAAACCAGCGCGAAACCATCGGTTTTAGGTTGGGCTAAGCCTAACAATACATAACATAACAGTACAGAAGCGGGTTTTTGGGTTTGGGTCATAAAACCCAAACCCAAAGCCAAAAACCCGCACTTGCTTGTTATGTTGACTTACAAGCAAGGTTTTTCTTTCTTGCTTCTTCTTTCTTGATCGATTCGTTTTTCGAGCGATTCCAAAGCCTGTTTTCGAGTCTTCAGCAGTAGTTATCAACAGGTTTTCAACAAGTTTTCAACAATAGCAAAGTTTTCAACAAAGGAGCGTTGGCGATGCCTTACGGGAGCTATGTCAACAAAGTCCGAAAGCACACGTGTCCTTACTGCGGCATCGAGCGGCATCTGGACTGGTTCATCAAGGACAGCGAAGCCTGCTGGAAGTGCAGGGAGACGAAGAAGACCGAAAAGGAGGTGAAGAGAAATGACAGCATCGGTTGATCTCGAAGGCCGCGCTTACGTCAAGCGTAGCCTTACGCAAGACGATCTCGTTTTTCTCAAAGAGCTACAGCATGAGCTGAACAACCAACCGACATTAGCAACGGCTGACCCACGCTTTTGGGTCATTCGCGACTACGAATATCGCGAAGCAACAGATGGCGATGACATCGAAGCCGTTGAGCTTTTTGAAGACGGTGAAGGCGAAATCATTAGCTTGGGGGAAGCGGTTTCGCGAGCCTACAAGGACGAGCTTGATTTGGGCGGCGAAGAGCACGCCAAAGAATGGCTTGAATACAACTGGCTTGATCTTGACGATGACGGATGCATTCGGGCACGTTTCACGAATATGGGCATCAGCATCTCTAAGGGTGTAATCAAGGAGTACGCCGAAAACAACGCGCTGGGCTGCGTGTTCCTTACGAAGCTGTGGGCAATTGTCCCGGACACCATGTTTCTTACGCTTCGCGAAGCGGAAGAGCACCTTAAGGCCAATTACTACCACTACACGACAGGGGCGCATACGTACGGCATGCACGCTTGGCGCTCACCAGAGGTCGCGCAGCTGATAAAGCTGCTCCATACGGTCGATTTTGACGAGTTGTCGAAGCTGGTTTCAAAGGAGTGATGGCAATGAGTTCTTACGTTAAGCGTGTAGGTGATCTGACTGAGCCTGTCGAGCTCAGTGCTTCGCAGGTTACCGAGAAGATGACCTCAACGGTCGATACGGGGTTCGACATTTGCAAAGACTGCATCCACGAGATTCGCGACATGTCGGGCAGCGTTGTCGACGTCGTACGTGAATTGAAGCGCCGCCATGGACGTTGAGGTCAAGCGCGACCCAAAGGGCGTGTGGTACGCGCAGCCGTATCTTGGCAAGGCACCGGACGGGCGGCAGATACGGCCACGCCGTAGTTTCCCGGATGCCAGGACGCGCGATGAAGCGCAGGCTTTGGCTGATGCCTGGGCTTCGCACCTGACCTTTGACGGCAAGGTCAAGAGCACGCTGATAGTCGACCTGCTTTGGGAGTACATCGAGCAGCGGAAGGTCAAGGGCGCAGCCATTAACACCGTGAAGAGGTGGACGTTTTTCACACGAACCTACGTGGGCAAGTACCTTAAAGGCAAAGTCGCTCGCGACCTTACCGCCATTGAGCTGAACGACTTCGATACGAGGCTTGGCGTGAGCAAGAAGAACGGCGGTCAAGGTCTTTCGTGCAACACGATCATCAGCGTTCACCACTTTTTGCGCGGCGCATACAACTTTTGGGTGCGCATCGGCATCTGCGAGAACAACCCAATGCTTATGGTCACAAAGCCGCCAGAGGAACGCCATGAAGCCGTGAGCATCGACGAATGGGATTACAAGGCGCTCGATGCCACGATTTCCGAAAAGCTCGACCTTGAAGCGCCCGAGAAGCGCTTCACGCGCCAAT
This sequence comes from Collinsella sp., assembly GCA_047247485.1. Taxonomy (GTDB): domain Bacteria; phylum Actinomycetota; class Coriobacteriia; order Coriobacteriales; family Coriobacteriaceae; genus Collinsella. The sequence goes on from JBKTTM010000006.1 coordinate 668,052, forward strand.
CAGCCTACGCTTTCGCGGCTTGGCTCGCACTGCATACGGGGATGCGCGTCGGCGAGGTGTGCGCCGTAAGGCGGCGCGACCTCCACAAGGCGCAGGGGTTCATCCTCGTGAGCGGTACGGTCATCGAGGTTCCGGGCGGTGGCGTTATCCGATCCAACGTGACCAAGAACAAGAAGACGCGGCCTGTGGCTCTAATCGACGAAGAGTGGGAGCGGATAAAAGCCTATCTCGCGCAACAGGATTCGATTTCAGACGCTTTCACGCCCGATTCGCCACTGGTGAGCGTAGACGGCTCTTACATGCGACCAACGACCGTCTCAAAGGCTTTCAGCCGCGCTCGCGACCGTGCGGGCATGCCGAGGACGTACGTGTTCCACTCGCTTCGCCATACGCACGCCACGTGGTGCCTGGCGAACGGCGTTGACCTCAAGACGCTCGCAGATCGCTTGGGACACTCGAACGAAGCGACAACGCTGAAACTCTACGCGCACCTTCTGCCGGGGCGCGACCAGGCGGCGGCTCAGGCGTTCAACAACTTTGCCAAGCAGCTTGAGGACGGAGTGTAAACGGTGTGTAAATGGCAAGACCTCGGCCATTTGCGTCACGACACGAAAACGAGAGGTCAGAAAGCAAAATCGATGGTTTGGGAACGGTTAGCCGCCGTATTCCAAGTAAGAATCAGGAGATATTGAAAATGGTACCGAAATTGACTGCCGAACAACGGCGTGCAGCTCTCGATAAGGGGATGCAGATCAGGCTTAAGAGAGCCGAGTACAAGGCCAGGCTGAAAAACGGATTGATGTCCATTGAACAGTTCTTTGAGTTGGCTGACGGCGGTGAGCAGGCTGCGTTGGGTATGCGAGTTGAATCGCTGATTAGGTCGATGCCCGGTTACGCAGTGCCGCGCACCGAGACGCTCATGAAGAGCCTGCACATCAGCGAGAGCCGCCGAGTGATGGGACTTGGATACGTCCAGCGCGAGGGGCTTATCAAGGCTCTTGGGGGTGGATGCCGTGAGTAGGTCGAGTGAGCGGTCGCGCCGCCGAATCAAGAGGCTTGGTGTGCTTGTAGCGGTGCTCATAGCGTTGTTGGACTGCATCATCGTCTTTCTTTGTTTTTGCCTTATGGAACTGTTCATAAGCATCATTACTGGTTGCCTGTTCTCATGGCTCGTCCCATTGCTCGCAACCGCGATGGTGATCATGACCTATATCGCATTGGCAATCGTGAGGGGTGGCAACTGTGAGTGACAGCCTTAACAGCGTCACCTTGAGTGGCAACCTTGGGCAAGATGCAGAGGTTAGGTACACCAACAGCGGCTTTGCGGTAACGAGCTTTTCACTAGCAGTGAACAAGAGCCGCAAGCAGCAGGACGGCAGCTATAAGGATGTGACCAGCTGGGTCGACTGCGTGATGTACGGCAAGCGTGGCGAAGCGATGTTTAACAACGGCCTTCTGATGAAGGGCGCACGCCTGGCCATCCTTGGGCACCTGCATCAGAACGTGTGGGAGAAGGACGGCAAGCGCTATCGCAAGCTTGAGGTTATCGTCGATAACGTGGCAATCATGACCTCGCATCGACAGTCGCAGCAACCGGCGGCGGTACCGCAGGCTGCGACCTACCCAGATGTGTACGACGAAGATATTCCCTTCTAAGGAGCTGACATGTACGGACGAAAGATGAACGTTTGCCTGGCTGACGGAACGGTCATGCCGACATACGCGCACGATGGCGATGCAGGCTTTGACCTTTGCATCACCGAGGATGTGAGGCTTGAGCCAAACGCAAGCGCTGTCTGCGGACTTGGCTTTGCCTGCGAGATTCCGAGCGGTTGTGTCGGCTTGGTCTTCCCGCGCTCCGGCCTTGGCGCTCACTACGGCGTGACGCTGCGCAACAGCGTTAGCGTCATCGACAGCGGATACCGTGGCGAGGTACATGCACCGCTGGTCAATCTCAGCTGTGACACCGTGTTTCTTCCCAAGGGTACGCGCGTGTGCCAGATGGTCGTTGTCCCGTTCGTGCCGTGTGATCTTGTCGGGGTCGATAGTCTGACCGACACCGAGCGCGGTACAGACGGCTTCGGCTCTACGGGCATCGACTAGGGTTGATGCCTTGTGGATGCCAAGGAATACTTCGAGCGCATCCGTGACGAGGTGGCTAGCATCGAGCACGCAAAGGAGATGCTAGCCCGCCTTAAGGCTCGCGAGGGAGCCAAGGCGCAGAGCTACAGCACGGGCGGCGGCGGTGGCGGCTCAGACCCTATGGATGCGATTAACGGGCGTATCGACTTTGAGGGGAGGTTGGAAAGGAGGATCGCGGACAGCCAATCCGAGGTGGACGAAGCGTGCGTGCTGCTCTACGGTGCTGACAATCGCGGCGGCTTGGCTAAGCTCAAGGGCAACCGATACGCCGACGCGCTGTGCATGGCCTATCTCCAAGCGATGCCATGGGACGAGATAGCCGATGTGATGCAGTGCTCGCGCCAATGGTGCAGGGAGCTTTGCAACGTTGGGTTCCGCTATATCGACGAGGTGGGCTTTGCCGCGCTCAAAGATATTTGAGATTTGAGATTGGTACTTGTCATCACTTTTCGCTTTGTGCTACATTTCGGTACGGTGGATTATCAGAAAGGGACACGGCCTTGGGTCGCGTCCCTTTTTTGTTGGGGGTCGCGCAATGGCAAAGGGCTTCTCGTATCGGTTCTACCATTCCAAGGATTGGGAACGGGCGCGAGAGCTCGCATTGCAGCGCGACGCCTATCTTTGCCAGCACTGCCTTAAGGCTGGCATCGCAACACCGGCAACGATGGTGCATCACATCATCGAGCTAACACCATCGAACATCAGCGATCCGAACATAGCGACCGACACTCGCAACCTTGTAAGCCTGTGCGACCTCTGCCACAAGAAGGTGCACGGCTGGGCAAGGCAGGGCAGCACAAGGCAAGGACTGCGCTTTGACGAGGACGGCAACTTGATTTCGCTGACAGACGAAAACACAGACTGAGCACAAGCGCACAGTCAAACAAAATGACAGACAAAACAGCAGGTCACAGCTTCGAGCTATCCCCCCGGTCTAAAACCAAGGCACCCAGCATAGGGCACCAAAGCCGGAAGATAGAAATTTGCGTGTGACGGGTTTCAGAACGGGGGTGGTCTTGTGGGAAGGCAAAAAGTGTGCGAAAGTAACGACCTTTTGCCCAAAGCCACGGAAAGTCCCCCGAAGAAGCGCACCGCTTCCATCGAGAGCCGATACCAAAGCGAGCTGAAAAAGCTCCAACGGCTCACCAAGGACGCGATACCAGACGAGAAGCGAAGCGCCGTGCTTCCGCTGATGTCGAACATCGCGTTCTTGAAGGTCAAGCTTGACGAAGCCCGCCGCGAGCTGATGTACGAGAGCATCTTCACCGAATATGACAACGGCGGCGGTCAATCCGGCTTGCGAGAGCATCCGGGTTTCAGCGCCTACAACAAGCTGTTCACGACCTTCTCACGCGGCATCAAGCAGCTCACCGACATGATGCCGTCCGGCAGCACCGCAGGCGATGCGCTCATTGACTACCTCAATGAAACGCGCTTCGGCGGCTAAGAAGCGAAGCGGCGCTGGTCGCTGCGAGCAGGCGATACGAAGCTACTTCGGTGGCATCCTCAACGGTGAGATCACTGCTTGCGAGAAGATGCATCAGCTCGCGGAGCGCGTGCTGCGCGACCTGGATAACACCGATCCGCTCTATCCGTACCATTACCGCGAAGAGTTCGCGGCGAAGCACGTCACCTTCATTGAGACGTTTTGCCGACTTCCGAGCGGAAAGCTTGGACGCAAGTTCAAGCTCGAGCTTTTCCAGCTGGCCATCCTCTCCGTAATCTTCGGTTTCGTCGATGCCGAGGGCTTGCGCCAATACCGCGAAGTCCTTTGGATTATGGGGCGAAAGAACGGCAAGACCGCGCTTGCGTCGGCTATCGAGCTTGACTTGCTCATTAACGATGACGAGGGTGCGCCCGAAGTCTACAACGTCGCCACGGCTCACGATCAGGCGGCGAAGGGCTTTAATAACGCTTGGCGAATGGTTGCGACCTCGCCTGCGCTAGCAAAGCACGTGCGGAAGCGTGTGAGCGACCTTTACTGCGACCTCAACATGGGGTCAATCAAGGCGCTATCCGCCAACACGAATCACCTTGACGGCTTGGACATCTCAGGCGCTATCGTTGACGAGCTCGCAGCCATGCGCAACCGCGACCTCTACGACTTGACGATTCAGGGCATTTCCGCCCGTAGGCAACCGCTGGTTCTGGAGATCACGACCAACGGCTTCGTGCGCGGCGGCATTTTCGACGCTCAGTACGAATACGCCGCCAAATGGCTGAACGGTGAAGCATCTGGAGAAAAAGCCGAGCATTTCATCGCTTTCATTTTCGAGCTTGACGAGCGCGAGGAATGGAAAGACGAGAAGTGCTGGATTAAGGCGAATCCCGGGCTTGGAACAATCAAGTCCCTGAAATCGCTCAGGGAAAACTACTCCAAGGCACTCGATGACCCGACATTCTTGCCGACGCTGCTGGTAAAAGATTTCAACCTCATTGAGAACCAGAGCCAAGCCTGGCTCAAATGGTCTGAGATACACAACGAAGCCACGTTCGACCCGTCCGATGGGTCTTTTTCTTATGCAGTTCTCGGCGTGGACGCTTCGGACACGACCGACCTAACGGCGGCGTGCCTGCTTATGATGCGCCCGAACGACGAGCACATATACGCAATGCACATGGCGTGGATTCCGCTTCGCGCCTTGGAGCAGGCGGAAGCCGAGGGGCGGCGCGGAGGCCGAGACGGCGTGCCATACGATGCTTGGATTGCCCGCGGACTGCTCAGGACGTCGGCGACGCCGATCATCGACAAGCGCGACGTGCTGGATTGGGTCACGGAGATTCAGGAAAAGTACGGCATTTATTCGGTTGCCTGCGGCTATGACCCGTGGCATATGCGAGACGTTCCGACTGTCGAAGCGTACGAGGGCTATTTCGGAGCCGATAACTTCAGAAAGGTAGTACAGGGTGCGCAAACCTTGTCCATGCCCATGAAGGAGCTTCGAGCGCTCTACAAGGAAAACCGCATCGTCGATAACCAGAACCCTATAGCGGAATGGTGCCGCTCGAACGTGATGATCAGAAACGACGCGAACGGCAACATTTCGCCCGACAAGAAGAACCAAGACCCGCGCAACCGCATTGATGCCTGGGCGGCTGAGTGCGATGCGTTCGTTGTGCTCAGAGACATGATGGATGACTACCAAAGTATGATTGGAGGTTAAAACGTGCGAAAACCAACGCTTTTCCGCTCGATGTTCGATGCCGTGTTCCATAAGCCGATCATGCAGGCAGTCGATGGCTACTTTCAGACGTTCACGGCCTACGCGCCGCGCTTCACGTCGTGGTCTGGCGGCATCTACGAAGCCGAGCTGACGCGCTCCATCATCGAGCGAAACGCCGACCATGCGTCAAAGCTGCGGCCTGAGATTTCTGGTACGGCGCAATCGCAATGGACGCGCTCTTTGCAGTGGCAACCGAATCCATGGATGACCGTGCCGCAATTCTTGCATCGCGTCTCAACGATTCTTGACGTTTGCGACACGTGCCTGATCGTCCCTGTTGACGGCGGGGACGGAATCACGTCCGTTGGCTATTACCCAGTGCTGCCAAGTCAGTGCGAAGCCTATGACGTTGACGGCGCTTTATGGCTTGAGCTCCGTTTTCCCGGCGGCGATAAGACCTTGATTGAGTGGTCGCGCATCGGCGTTATGACGCGGCATCAGTTCAAGAGCGATTTGTTCGGAGACGGTACTAACGTGCTCAATCCAACTCTTGACTTGATTCACGCTCAAGAGGAAGCCGAGAAAACAGCTATCGAGCAGGGCGCGGCAGTGCGCTTCATCGGCAAGCTTTCGCAAAACCGAAACCCTGAAGACACGAAGAAGTCTGCCAAGGACTTCAACAAGCAGTTGGGAGCGTCGAACGCGGGCGGCATCGTCGTTTACGACAACAAGTATCAAGAGGTTAAGCAGATTGCGCCACAGAACTACACCGTTGACGCCGCACAAATGGAGCGCATAGAAAAAGCGGCCTATCGTTTCTTCGGATCAAGCGAAGACATCGTTATGAACCGAGCCGACGAGGACACGTACAACGCCTTTTATGAGGGACGTACTGAGGTCTTCGCAATCCAACTCGGGTACGTACTCACGGCGATGACGTTCACGCCGAACGAGATTGCCCACGGAAACTCGATTATGTTCAGCGCGAACCGCCTGGAGTTTGCGAGCAATCAAACGAAGCTCAACGTTTCAACGGCGCTGTTCGACCGTGGCATCTGGTGCGGCAATCAGGTTGCAGAGGTGTTCCAGTCACCGTCTTACCCCGGCGGCGAGCGTCACGTAATTCGCGGTGAGTACATCGACCTGGACTTGATCAGCGAGCACACAACAGATCAGGCGGCGAAGGCCGCCGAGACGAACGCGAATATCGCCAAAATCGATGGAAAGGGTGGTGATGCCGATGCCGGCGAAACCGAATGAGCGCCAGTACCGCCAGATGTCGGTGGTCCTGAGAAGCCTTGACGGCGGCGAAGGCCGCGAGAAGCGCATCGAATCCGACTACTACGTCGAGGGATACGCTTCGACATTCAATGACCCATATGTCCTATATGAAGACCCTTGGGACGGTACCGAGTACCGCGAAGTCATCAGCACAGACGCATTCGTCGATACAGACATGAGCGACATCATCATGCAGTTTGACCATGTGGGCGACGTTTTGGCGCGCCAGTCGAACGGAACGCTCATCGTCGAGCCCGATGAGCACGGGCTTTTTATGGCCGCAGACCTCTCGAAATCAGAAGCCGCCCGAAACCGATTCGAGGAAATCGATAACGGCCTTGTTACGCGCATGTCGTGGGCGTTCACCATCGGCGCGTCCGAGTACGACCGAGACACGCATACCACGACAATCACGCGCGTCAAGAAGATTTATGACGTGTCCGCAGTCAGCCTTCCTGCTGACCCGAACACCGAAATAAGTGCAAGAAACCTGCTCAACGGAGTGATTGAGCAGTCGCGTAAGGAGTTTGCGCGAAGGAAGGGCGCGTTGCTTCGAGCAAAAGCGTGCCTGGCAATTACCAATGCGAAGAAAGGTAACTAGCAATGACACTTGAGGAACTTCTTAACGACCTGCAAGCGCTTGTCGACCAGTATTCTGACGGTACTGAACCGACGGAAGAGGATGCAGCCCGCATGGCAGAGCTGACCGACCAGATTAACGAGCGCACCGCCCAGACCGCACAGGCGGCGCAGGCACGCAACGCCGCCGTCGCGAACGCCCGTGCCGCCATCGACGCAGGCCGCGCACAGCGCGTGGATTCCGTGCCGCTGGCGCGTTCCGCCAACGTCACTGGCGCTTCCGGCACTGCATATGACGTGACCGACTACGACACAGCCGAGCGCCATGCGTGGGCTAAGGGTCTTGCCGAGCGCTCCGGCATCCAGCTTATCGGCGGCACCGCGCTTACCGATGTCGAGCGTGCTGCTCAGCGCCATGCAATCGAGCAGCGAGCCGAGTTCACCATGACCACAGCCAACACCGAATCCATCGTTCCCGTGGCCGTGCAGAACGAGATCATTTCCCTTATCGACAACACTGCTGTTCTCTTCGGTGACATCAGCCGAACGAACATGTCTGGTCAGGTCGAGTTCCCGCGCCACAAGTCCATCAAGAAGGGCGATGCAGCCAAGACCGGCGAGGGCGCAGCCCCTACCGATATCGAGGAAAATGACTTCGATTCCGTGCCGCTCGTAGGAACGGAGATTAAGAAGACCGTCGAGCTGTCCCGAAAGATGGCAACGCAGTCGCTTTCCGGCTTTGAGCAGTACATCATTTCCGAGGTTTCCGCGCGTCTCTCCGTCGCGTGCAACGCATTCGTCCACGAGAAGCTTGCCGATGAGACTTACGGCATCGCGACCACCAACAAGATTCAGACGGCGGCAGTAAAGAAGCTTACCAAGGCCGATATCGTGAAGATGCTGAGCCTGCTCCGCTCTTACGGCAACGCAGCGGCTAAGGGAATCATCATCTACGCCAACAACAGCACCATCTGGAACCAGATTGCCATGCTTGAGGATGCCAACGGTCGTTCTTATTTTGCAAATGAGGCTACCGATGATCCGACGGTTCAGGGTCGAATCTTCGGCAAGGTTGTAAAGCAGGACGATTCAATCGCCGACAACGTGATTAAGGCCGGCTTCCCCGACCTGTTCAAGGGCAACATGTTTGATGGCCCTGACGTTACGCCTTACGTCCAGCCGCGAACCCAGAAGCGCTGCTTCGACGGCTATGTTCTGTTCGACGGTGTTCTTGCTGTCCCCGAAGCGTTCGCACAGCTCACTATCAAGCAGGCTTAAGGAGGTGGCGCGGCATGGCCGCAAAGGCTAAAGGAAAGCTGCTGGATGCGTGCCGCGCTGCGCTCCGCATCCCGGATTTCGTAAACGACTACGACGAAGAGATTTCGGACGTAATCGAAGCCGCCCGCGCCGAGTTGGTTGCGGGCGGCGTAGCGGATGCCAAGGCGCACGACGATTCGGACGGGCGCGTTCGGCTTGCGATAAAGGTTTACGTCAAGGCTAACTTCGGCATGGACAACCCAGACGCCGAGCGCTTCATGAAGTCGTTCGAAACCATGCTCACGAGCATGAGCGGTGATTCTGCTTACAACGGCGGCGATGTCGCATGAGCGGGTGGGCTGGCATCTGTACGCTGATCGCCACGGTATCCGAGCGTGACGAGCTGGGAGTATCGCACAAAAAGGAGCTGCGCCGCCGTGTGCCGTGCAACGTCTACGGTATCAGCCAGGCGGCGTATTACGCCGCCGCGCAGGCAGGAGTTAAACCGCAGGCCGTTATCACTGTACGTGCGTGCGCATACAGCGGTGAAAGGCTCTGCGAGTTCGGCGGTATCCGCTACGCCGTCGATTCGGCGGTTGTGGCGAACGTCGACAATGTGCGGCTTACGCTGGTCGAGAAAGTAGGCAACCGGTGAGCGGGATAAAGATTGACCAGCTTGAGTCGATTATCGTCAACAGCATCGAAGAGGTTATCGAGGACAACGAAGAGATCTTGCAAGGCAACGTCAAGGCCGCTGGCAGCAAGGCGGTTCGCCTTCTGAAAGAGCGAAGCCGGAAGAAGAAGCGCCACGGCGGAAGCTATGCAAGGGGATGGTCTGCCGACGTTAAGAGCGAAGCGACTGGCACCACCTGCGTTGTTCACAACAGGCAGTATCAGCTTACGCATTTGCTTGAGAACGGCCACGTTATCAAAAACCAGCACGGAAGCTATCCGGGCAGGGTCGAAGGAGATCACGTTATCGAAGGCGTTTACAGGGAAGTTGCCGCTGAGTTCTCCAAGGGGGCGTAATGAACAGCCTTAAAGACCTGGCACAGCTTCTTGATGCATTCGGCCTGCCGTGGGCTAACGGCGGTTTCCGCGATGGAGAGTTTCCCACACCTCCGTATATCGACATCGAAGCCGGTTACGGCGATGGCGTGAGCGCCGACAACGTGGGATGGTGCCGCTGGATGCCCTACGATGTGGCGCTTTACGTTCGAGAGCGCGACTACGAGCTTGAGAAGCGATTCGAAGCGGCGCTCGATGCCGCAGAGTTTAACTACAACAAGACGGTAACGTCGCTTGACGGTGACGAGCTGGTTGAGACGGCTTACGAAATCGACGTTACCGAATGATGAAAGGAGCCGACATGGCGCGAAATGGATTCTTCGGTGTTAAGAACGCGCACATCGCGCGTTTTACCGACGAGGATACGTTTAAATATGAGAAGCCTGTCCACATCCCCGGCACGGTCGAAATCAAGGTCGATCCGTCCATTGAGCAGGCAACGAGCTACGGCGACAACGAGCCGTGGTTGGACAAGTACCAGGACAACGGCGGTTCCATCACGTGGTCGCTCTACGATATCGAGAGCACACCTGAGCTGCGCGAGCTTATGGCCGACATCAACGGATTCGACATCGACGAGAAAGGCCGCGTGCTGGCAACGTCGGGCAAGACTCCTAAACCCTTTGCGCTCTTGTTCGAGCAGCCCGGCCACGTCGTCGGAAGGCGTCGATGCATCTACAAGTGCACCAGTAAGCCCGTCTCCATTGATGCCAAGACGCTTGAAGAGAAGCCCGACATCACGCAGCTTGATTACGCGCTTACGTTCCGTCCCGTCAAGCTGCCGAGCGGCTGGCGCGGCAGCTACATCGACACATATGGCGATATTGACGGTTACGACAAATTTTTCGAAGAGGTAGATACTGCCGTCACGCCAAAGACTGTTAGCGAGGTCGCGTAATGGACGGCGGGATCATCGAGGTAGGCGGAGTTGAGTATCCCGTCACTTGCAACGCCTTTACACCTATTGTGTACTCGCGGGAGTTCTTCGTTGAGCGCAAGGACGGGAGCCGCCGCCCCAAGGACATCAACGAAGCCATTTCCGTTGTTCTTGATGTCTCGGCAGCGTCGAATATTCCGCCTATCGTGCCACTGCTTGAGATTTTCTACGCCTGCGCGAAGACGTACAACGCCACGGCAAAGGAGAAGACAGATCTTGGCAAGTCCTTTGAGGATTGGGTTTGCGGCTTCCCACAATCGGAATTCGACCTTGAGCGCGAAGGCGGTTGGGCATCTGACGTGATGCAGATCATCAAGGACAACTTTTTTCCGAACGCAAAAGCGGACGTGGAAGCCGCGACCGCCGAAGCATCAGATGCCGCCGCTTCCGCCGGAGCTGGAGAGTAGCTGCGACACGCTCTATATCTATTCTTGCCAGCAGGCTGGATTGAGCATCCAAGACCTGCACACGCTGTCTTATGCGCAAGTGCAAAATCTTATTGATATATACAGCTTCGTCAACGATGCCGTGGCGTATGCCGAGGATGACGAGCAGGCGCGGCAGGGCGAAGTGGCCTTCTGGTCTGGACTGAGAGCGTAAAGCGCCAGCGCACCTATGCGGTGCGCTGTTCTGTGCGCTCATTTCTTTCATTGACAACTGAAAAGAGGTGGAACCGTTGGCTGTCACGTACAAAGGTCTGACTATCAAGTTCGGCGGAGATACGACCGAGTTGCAGGGCGCATTGAAGAGCGTGCAGAGCACGGCGAAGGACACGCAGGGCGCGTTGAAGGACATCAATCGCGCCCTGAAATTCGATCCCGGCAACACGGATTTGCTCGTAGAGAAGGAAAAACTTCTCAATCGAGCATACGGCGAGACGAAAACGAAGCTCGATGCATATAAAGCAGCGCTCGCGACACTTGATGAAAAGAAGCGGAGCGGCGCGGCGCTCACCGAGCGCGAGGAAGCACAGTACTCGAGCCTTAAGGCTCAGATTGCCATTTGTGAGAACCAGCTCGAGAGCTATTCCGACGATTTGAAAAGCGTCAGCCGCGAAGCCCAATCATCAAAGAGCAGCCTTTACCAGTTCGGTCAGACAATTCAGGACAACGGCGATAAGCTGGAAAAGGCTGGCAAGGGTCTAGAGACTGCCGGAAAGACGATTACCGGTGCCGTCACCGGCACCGCCACTGCGCTTGTCGGTCTTGCCAGCAGCCAGGAAGAGCAAATCGAGCAGACGCACCAGCTGGACGCTGCCTGGAAGGATGCAGGCGGCACGTCCGAGCAGGCGCGAAGCTCCTATACCCTGTTTTATAAGCTACTTGGCGAAGAGGACACCGCGACCGAAGCCGCACAGAACCTGTCACGCTTGACCACTAACCAGCAGGAACTGGACAAGTGGAGCAACATCGCCGCAGGCTCGTTCTCCAAGTTCGGCGATGCATTGCCGCTCGAAAACCTCGTGGAAGCATCGCAGGAGACGGCGCACACCGGCACCGTCACCGGCGGTCTTGCCGATGCCCTCAACTGGGCAACGGCAAGCAACGAGCAGTGGAGCGCAGCACTCTCCGGCAACCATGCGGCACAGCAGGCTTTCAACGACCAGATCGCTCAGGGCGCTACCAAAGAGGACGCTTTCAATGCGGCGCTTGCCGCCTGCGGTGACGAGCAGGAGCGCTCCTCGCTTATCACGCAGACACTCGATGGCCTTTACGGCAACATTGGCGAGACGTATCAAGAGACTAATAAGACGATGCTCGACACGCGCGAAGCGCAGGCCGAGCTAAACCAGAAGATGGCCGAAGCCGGCGAAGCGGCCATGCCCTTCAAGGAAAAGGCGCTCGAGCTTGGAGCGACCCTGCTTGAGAAGGTAACGCCGGCGCTCGAGGGCGTTAGCGACTGGTACAAGTCCCTAACGCCAGAGCAGCAGGACATGGCAACCAATGTCGTTTTGGGGACGGTCGCGTTCGGCGGGCTCACAACGGGAATCGGCAAGACGCTCCAAAAGGGCATCGAGATCGGCCAGACGTTCAAGGACGTTGCCGGCGGCTTCGCTTCCCTCGCAGGCAAGTTCGGCGAGGGCGGCGGCGCTATAAGCACGGCTGCAACAGGCTTCGGCGGCATCGCCGAGAAAGCGGGCGGCTTGGCATCGACCCTTGGCGGCAAGCTCTCTACAGGGTGGACATCGTTTACCGGATTGATCGCCGCAAACCCAATCTTGCTTGGCGTGGCTGCGGTTGCCGCTGCCGCCGCTGGCCTTACGTGGTTCTTCACACAAACCGAGACTGGTAAACAGCTCTGGTCTGACTTCACTGGCTGGATTTCAGAGAAATGGCAGGGCGTGCAGGATTTTTTCGCAGGCGTGCCGGAATTCTGGTCTGGGATTTGGGACGGGATAACCGGAAAGGCCGAAGAGGTCAAGAACGGCCTTTCGGAAAAGTTCGAAGGCATAAGGCAAGGCGCGTCCGATGCTTGGGAGGGCTTGAAGGCCAATGCGTCCGATGCTTGGGAGAATCTGAAATCCAACGCGTCTGAAAAATTCGGCGCTATTAGGGATTCAATCCAAACAGACATGAACACCGGTCAGATTGTCGGTTCTTCGGCTTCAAATGCCCTGAAAGCCGCCCTGAACGGTGATTGGGACGCGGCGAAGTCGCAGGCCGGTATCGCTTTTCAGGCTATTCAAAGCAACATCCAGACGAAGATGAACAATGCGAAGGATAACGCGATAAACGCTGGCAACGCCATCGGCGAAAAGCTGGGGTTCCCGGGTCTTGGAAGCAAGGTCGCTGGCGTTTTCTCGAACATCAAGAGCAGCATCACTTCGCCGATCAACGATGCCTGGAACTTTGTCAGCGGCATCCCCGGCAAGATTCAGAGTGCGTTCAGCGGGATTCACATCAGCCTGCCGCATATCAACATGCCGCATTTCAGTGTCAGCTGGCGTGACATCGGAGGCGTTGTGAAGCTGCCGTCCATCAGCGTCAACTGGTATGCAAAGGGCGCATCCTTCGACAAGCCTTCGATCATCGGCGTTGGCGAAGCTGGACTGGAGCACGTCGCGCCCGATGCCAAGCTGCGCACAAGCGTCAGAGAGAGCGTCGAAGCGGGTATTTCTCGCGTGCTCGACCGCCTAAGCAGCGGCTTCGGTGGCGGAGTCCAGGTGAGTGTGACCGTCAACGCCACCGTTGCAAACAGCATGGACGCGTACACGACCGGTCAGCAGATCGGCGCTGGTATTGCCAGCAGGTTAAAGCAGAAGGGAGTGCCCGTTGGAGCTTAAGCGTAAGCGAAACCAAAGCGACAGCATCGTCTTCAACGGGCACGACCTGTCGAAGCTCGTCTACTGTAAGGTGCGCCGCCCTATCATGGCGGACGTTTCGGCGAGCTTCGAGGATGCGCCCGGGCGGCACGGCGAATACTTCAAGAACGCCCGCCGCGCCGGTTACGATTTGCAGATTGACATGTGGATTCGCACCGAGCACCGGCGCGAGGTCGCAAAGGCGCGGCATAAGCTGGCGGCGCTGCTCTGGTCTGACGAGCCAGCGCCACTTTATTTGCCCGATGACCCTACGCGTTATTTGATGGCGATCGTTAGCGGCGCAACCGACCTTGACGAGATTACCGACGATTGCCCGCAGACAACCGTTACGTTCCACATTGGCGACCCCGACTATTACGGTCAGCATCGTCGTATGGATATGAGCGGCGCAGCATCGTTCGCCGTCGGCGGCACGCTGCCAGCCGCTCTTACCGTGACAGCTAAGCCCGGAGCTTGCAGCTCTTGGCGCATCACCAACACCGATACCGCCGAGTTCGTCGAGGTGGTGCAGCCGTTGACGGCTTCGAGTGTCGTTCGGATGGATTTCGATAAAGAGCACGTGACCGTTAACGGCTCTGTCGCTCAGCTCAACATTATGAGCGACTTTTTCAGTGTTAAAGACCGTGCGCACATCAAAATCTCTAGCGGTTCCGCGACGTTGGAATGGGAGGAAAGATGGCTTTAACCAAGAAGGTAAACTTCACCCGTTTCAGCCGTTTTGGCGCGAATCTCGGACGGCTCACCTACACCGCAGCGACACATGAGGACGCCACGGACGGCACCGACGAGCTTAAGATCAGGTGCGACGAGGATTTAGGCAAGGGGGAGTACCTTGTTTGGGTTGACCGCCAAGGCGTTGTACATGAACACATTGTCGACGCAATCGAGCGGCTCCACGATGACAACGGCAAGCCATATACCAGCGTAACGTGCATCAACTCAATCAACGAGACGTGGGATGACTATATCGAGGACAAGCGACCGTCCGGCAGCGTAGCCGTGGCGCTCACGTCAATACTCGCGGGCACCCGTTGGGAAGTCGGCAACTGCGACAAGCCCGGCAGTGCTTCGCACACCTTCTATCACGTAAGCGTCCGCGAGGGCTTGAGCGCCCTGCTCAAAACATGGGGCGGTGAGCTTGAAACCGTTATCGTGACGGACGGAGTGCAGGTCACGCATCGATATGTGCGCGTGGTGGCTACGCGCGGCAACCAGCAAAGCCCAAAGCGCTTCACGTGGACGAAAGACCTGATCAGCATCAAGCGCAAGACGGGCAGCGCCAACCCCAAGACGCGAGTTTACGGTTACGGCAAGGGCGTTGAGACAGATGGCGGCGGCTATGGCCGACGATTGACTTTCGGCGATCTAAACAATGGTAAGGATTACGTTGAAGATGCCGCCGCGACCGAGGTTTGGGGGCATCCCGACGGCAACGGCGGTATCGCGCCCGCCGTAGACATCTACGTTAACGAGCAATGCGAGGACGCAGCGCAGCTTCTTGCCGAGACGAACGATTACCTCTCGCAAGCCAAAACGCCGACCGTCTCTTATGAAGCAAGCGTGATTGACCTATTTGCTTTCGGTCGAGATTGGGAAGGCGTTGCTGTCGGCGATTGCGTGGCGATCATCGACAAGGGCTTCTCCGCTGCGGGAATCAGGCTCAAGGGGCGCGTCTCGAAGCTGACCCGCGACTTGGTGACCGGCGATGCCAAGGTGACGTTCGGCAACCTAACCGATAATCTGGCTGACATCTTCCAGTCGGTGGCGCAGCAGCTCAAGAGCGGCAGCAACCAGCGGGCTAACTACGATGCGGCGGCTGGTACGTCCGTCTCGTGGCTCAACCAGCTCATGTCTGCGCTCAACAAGGCGTTCAATGCCGTTGGCACGTACAAGGTCGAGACGTTCGAGCTTGGCGTGATCTACTCCAACGTGCCGCTGGATGCTGTAACGGGTGTCCCGCTCAAGGCAACGTCCGGCATGTGGGCGGTAAACATCAACGGCATGGGCATCCGCCTTGCCGCGTCGCTTGCAAGCGACGGACAGTGGAATTGGCGAACGTTCATCACTGGCGCTCAGGTCAGCGCCGATTGTATCAACGCCGGCACGATGCGAGCAGACCGCATCCGCGCTGGCCTGCTCACCGACGATGTTGGAAAGAATTTCTGGGATTTGACCACCGGAGATTTTAGCTTGTCTGCCGGCGCGACCGTCGGCAGCAAGCCGATCGCCACGACAGATGCCGTAATTGCATCCGTCGATGTCGAGTACGCGCAAGGTATCTCGCGTACCGAAGCACCGAAAACCGGATGGCAGTCTGAAGCGCCAGTATGGGTCGAGGGGAAGTACATCTGGACTCGGACGAAGACTGTCACGCAGTCCGGCGAGATTTCCTATTCAGTTCCTGCATGCATTAGCGGTGCGGACGGCAAGCAGGGCGTAACCGGTAGGGGAATCAAATCCATCGTCGAGCAGTACTACCTATCTTCAAGCGATTCTTCCCAAGTCGGCGGTAGCTGGAGCGAACAGCAGCCTGCCTGGAGCAAGGAAAAATACATCTGGACTCGCAGCAAGGTCACTTGGAGTGACGGAGCCGTAAGCTACACGACGCCTTGTCTCGCCAAGGCAATCAATGGTGCGAACCAGATGGCGGGAAACGGCATCGCATCCAGCGTCAAGCTCTATACGCAGAACCAGAGCGATATGGTTCCGCCAATCAACGCGCAGAACCCTGAGCTTGGATGGTCTGAGACATTGCCGGAATGGAGTAACGGCTATTACGTCTGGTCTATGGAGCGCATCACGCTCGGTGACGGCTCCGTTCGCCACACGACGCCAGTGCTTGAAAGTGCCTACAACAAGGCATACCAGAGCTCATACGATTTTACCGAATCGCTGACTGGCCTTGACGGCACCGTGCAGGAACTGGCTAAAGACGGTGTGGTAACAACAGCCGAAGCGGCAGCAGTGAAGAAGGCCATGCAGGCGGTCGACAAAGAGCGCGAAGAGCTCACAAGCCAGTACAACTCGCTGAAATCCAACAAGTCGCTCAATGCGCAATTCCTCACACAAGTACTCGCGCCTAAATACACGGCTGCATTCGGATCTACCGAAGAGGGCGGCGCCTACAGCGATTACGCCGACAAGGTAAACGCGGTGCTGGAGTGCAAGACGGCAGACGCGCTCAAGGCGGCAATGTACGAATACGACGCGTCATACGGCTCGTACTCGTCAGCAGTTAAGGTTTACGCTTCGGCGGCGCGTGCGGCTCAGCATGCCATCGAGCAGCAAGACGCTTCTGACTACGCGAACGGCATCCTCAGCGACTACGACGAGCAGCTGACCCAGAAGAAGATCTTCGACCGCCTGACGAGCAACGGCGCGGCTCAGGGTATCTTCCTCCAGAACGGCAAGGTCTATATCAACGCGACATACATGTCTGCCGGAATCATCGCCGATGCCAAAGGCCGCAATTCCTGGAATCTCAAGACCGGCGAGCTCGTGACAAATTACATGAGCGCGAACAACATCACCGCCAAGGGCACGTTCCGCTGCGGATACGACAGCTACTACACGCTTCTCAACAACATGGGTCAGATGTCGGGATTCCGTAAGAAATCCGGCGCGTCAAGTGCCTCGCAGGTCGGTTACATCGACTTTTCTTCGTCAATGAAAGATTTATCTGACAACAAGGTTCTATACGGGCTCCAGATGCAGGCCGAAGGAAGCCTTAGGATGTCCGTTCCGAAGATCTCGGTATCTAACTCAGCAAGTACGAGCGTAACCACAACCAACGCCATTACATCCAACGTGACCATGAAGTACATCAGCCAGATACAGGACAACGGCAATGGATCAATCACCTGGTGGACATCGACAAGGAACATCGATTTCGTAAATGGAATCTGCACACTTTGCAATTTTGATTAGGAGGTCATATGGCACAGATCACACATTACATGGTGCATGATCCGGTGGGCAACACCGAGAGCTATCTGACGGAGTTCGACGCCGAGTTCATTGCACGCGCGGCAGCGGCAAACATCGTCTTCATTGCCGTCTACGATGACGGCACGCGTGAGGTTGTTGACAGTAAGGACGTGGTTAAGCCGAAATCCGCCGACGAGCCGTTCACGCTCGTGACTCCGGTGTACGTTGATGACCGAACCGATGCCACGGTTGCATGCTTCGATGCCCTGGCTGCAATCGTCAACCCTTCAGTTGCGGTCTCGACAGAAGACGGTGGCACCGAAGTACAAACAGATCCGATTCAGGCTTTCATGGCGGCGCTCGAGAAGCTGCGGGCGCTAAAGTCTGGCGGTGATGCGTAATGAACACGCAGACAATCGAGCTTGACGTGAACAAGTGCGGATGCGGAAACAACTGCATTCGAATCGCGCAAGGCGAAGGCGGCGGAACAACCATCAAGGCGCTTATCTACGACAACGGCGGCGAGCTGTCTTTGTCAGGGTACAGTGCCTATTTGGTAGCCCGATTGCCCGACCGAATCCACTATTACCGTGGCAGCGCCACGGTCAGCGGCAACACGATCACCTACGTTTGCGATGAATCCAAGCTCGCAAGCGTTCCCGGCTACACCGACGAAGCCTATTTCGAATTGAAGATAGGCTCGCAGACGGTACAGACCGAGCGTTTTGCGCTGGACATCATGCGCGACGCCCGTGAGGGAAATACTCCGGCGAAGTCATGGGACAACGCAGTCGAAGCGCTTGAAAAGCGCGCCGAAACCGCCGTCACCAAGGGCGAACAGGCCGTCACAGACGCGGGCAAGGCACTGAATAACGCCAACGCTGCGGTCAACATCTGCAAGAGCGCCACGGGCGCCGCCAACACCGCGACGGGCAAGGCGAACGCCGCGACAAAGAGCGCCACGGATGCCGCTTCTGCGGCAAATACAGCCAAAACGAACGCCGATACCGCAACCAATGCAGCGAATGCCGCTACAAATGCGGCGAAAGCATCCAAGGACAGCGCGGATCAGGCGGCTGCGGACGCTCGTAAGGCAGCTGAGGAAGCTCGCGGCTCCGTGAGCGCAGACAGACAGTTTTATTTCAAGCGAATCACAGACGAGAACGGGGACACGCGCCCTGTTCTCGTCGATATGACAGTTAGTTAGGAGTTGGCATGGACTATAACTTTCCGACAGATGAAGCGCTGAAAGACGGCCTTGCGTCCATCGCAACAGCCATCGGCAAGCTTGCCGACGTGAAAGCTCTTGAGCGTGATGAAGCGACCGGACGATACAAAAACAGCGCAATCAAAGCAATGGTGGACAAGCATAAGACCGGGCTTATTTACACATGGCGTGTTCCCGCTGGAAGCCCTACGGCGCTGATTCCCGTGAGCGCTGCGGCAAAGCGTCTTGCTGCGACAAAGTTCGTTGCCGCCACCGCAACCACTCCAGCTGTAGACCCATGTAATGTGGAGGGCGGGCCGTGGTTCCACGTCTCCGCGAACGCGGGTGCCGATCCCGACGGCGCACCGTGGGTTGTCGCTATCGATTCGGTGGATTACGGTTTCTCGCGCATCGACAACAGTAAGGGGAACAACGTCTACGAGATTGCGCCTGTGGTGTGGCAGCTTTGGGAGCCGCTTGAAAACGGCGATGCCCTATGGTCTGTCTCCGACACGAAGTTCACCGGTGCCGTCGCGTGCCCAGATGCATACTTGCCTGATGGAAGTCTGCGACCGTATATGCTTACGCCGTCATACCCTCTATCTATGGATTCGAATAACAACCCGCGCTCCATCTCGGGTATGCCGGTAAAGACGCGCACGATCAGTCACGATTCGCTTATAGACATTACAAAGTGCGCCACGACGGGCTATGGCGGCATGAGCGCCTACGACCAGTGGTATATCAACTTTCACCAGCTCACCAAGACGCTTAACAAGTCCTCGCAGGTGGATTTTCAAGGCTGCTCAAACTTCAACGTACAGTTCCATCCTGTGATTGCCGAGAGCAATACAACGCGTATCGTCGTTGCCGCTTCAATCGCCGCTTCGCTGCCGGTTGGATGCGCCCTCATGTACGGAACCAGCAACGCGGCTTCTTGTCCCGACCGTGGCGCATCGAACGCCTATGACGTGTTCGATGCTGCGGTAGTTGAGGGCAAAGAGACGCTTGCGGACGGCAACGTTGCCCTGCTGATGCGTGTTGCAAAAGCGTTCTCCACTACAACTGATACGTGGGTTCAAACTTCGCCGTGGAACACCGGCTCGACCGACGAGCTTGTGGGGGATGGACAGATTGCCAATGATGGCAAACATCCGTTCAAGATCGGCGGCGTTGAGACAGCAACAGGTGCTTGGGAAGTCATGGGCTGCGCTCTGTTCGTGAGCGATGGAACAGGCTTCGGAATCGCCGTGAACCCCGACAGCCGCAACGAGAAGAAGGGGGCTGTTGCCGACGGCGTGGTTGCAACTGCGGCGTGCATGCCGCTCAAAGAGGGCTACACGCTCAACTTGCAGATGGTGTGCGGCCTAATCATCGAAAAGGATGTTGGCGGCTCCTCCACGACCGGCACGGGAGATTACTTCTACGTCAACGTTAACGACCAAACCGTGAAGGGAACTATTCGCGAGGTTCGGTTCCTCGGCTACCTGTGGACTGGCACGGCGGCTGGTCTTCGCTACGCGGACGCGTACACGTGGTCTGGCTGGGCGGGCTGGAGCGTCGCTTCCCGGCTTTCTGCCACCAGCCGCAGCCGGGGGTGAATCATGGCGTAGCCATGAGAGGGGGTTGACCCCCTTCCTTCTAGCAACAAACAGGGATACACGGTGAGGGCGGCGCTGGTGTCTGGTTCAGTTCCTCGGCAACCTGAGGAACGGCACGAAGGCTGGTCTTCGCTACGCGAACGCGAACACGAGGTCTGGCAGGGCGAACTGGAACATCGCTTCCCGGCAATCTGTCTATAAGCAAGAACCAAAAGTTCTCGCACCGTGCCTACCCGGCGCGTCTCTTTCTGACGCGACCGGGCTAGCCTGGCTCAACTGAGCGAAATTTGTCCGCAAGGCTCGCGGGCTAGTAGCCGCCTGGCGAAAGCTCGTATGACAGACAGAAAGAGCTTTGGATTTGAAAACCTATTGCAAAAACTACGTCTTCACGCGCCAAAAGGTTGCAGAAGCGCTTGAGGAATGGAAGAAGGGCGATTCCGGCAGGAAGAACGAGCACCGAATCCAAGAGGAATACGGCTCGGAATCGTCCTTCATCGACGTTATATGGCTCGAATTATCAACTGAAACACTGGAATTCGAGCCGATCAGAACGCATGTAAAGCACGACCCGAATTCAGGCAAGTTGCGCGAAATCAGCGTCGAGAGTGTCAAGCGCCAAGTTTGCAACTACCTGTGCGTCAATGCGCTCGAGCCCCTGCTGTCGGCTAAAGTCGGCTTCTGGCAAGTCAGCGGCGGCGTTAAGGGCAAGGGTGCAGCCCTCGGCATGCGTAAACTCAAGCGGGCGATTCAGCGCTATCTACTGCACGTCCACGTTGACATACGAAACTGTTACGGCTCCATGCGAACAGAGATGGTCTTTGAGCTTGCAGCACGTTACGTGCGAAACCGCAAGGTGCTCTATCTGCTCTATACGCTGCTATCGACCATGGGCGAAGTGCTCATTCTCGGCAGTTACCTTTCGCTGCGGCTGGCTGCTTTTGTCATCTCGTTCGCCTACCACGCCATTGAGGGCGTGGGTACAGTTAGGCGCGGCAAACGCACGAATCTAGTAGGTTGTCAAGTCTGGTACGCAGATGACGGCTATTTGCTTGGCAACTCTAAAAAGGCGCTGAAAAGAGCAGTCATGCTCATCGCTCGCGTTCTCGCAGGCTTCGGTCTTGAACTTAAGCCTTGGAAGATCATGCATAACGGCGTTGAGCCAATCGATTTCGCGGGTTATCGAATTTGGACAAAGCACGTCGATTTGCGGAAGCGGCTTTGGAAGCGTCTCCGCCGCGCGTTTTCCCGATTTGATAAACGAAGAACGCCGAGACTTGCCCGCCGCGTGTGCTCGTACTTTGGATGGATGAAGACGGCGGAGATGGAAGAGCAATTGGTTGTACGTCAAAGAGTGTTCAACGCGGCAAGAGCCGCGAGTTAGGAGAAAACATGATTGTGAAAGCCGAGCGCACTGGCGAAGCGCCGGAACCAGTCGAGGTTATCGGCCAGAATGTCTGGCTGCGCAAGAATATCGAGACTTCTACACGCGATGTTGGTTTGAACGATTCCGACACGGCCGCGGAAACTGTATACAGGTATGACGAGGTGTATTTCGTCGATTGCGGCTTTCCGACCGTCGAGAGCGTGCGTGAAAGCTTCGACGAGCTTTGGAGCGTCCATGCGGCAGACGGAATGCCCGATTCGGCGCGAATCGACGACGCTATCAGTCGGTTGGAGGCGGTCAAGGCATCTCTTGCGGATACCAACGCAGCGCTTCTCGAAATCGGCGACATTGTGGGCGGTGAGTAGCGATGGCGAAGATCTACTACGAAGCCGTCATGGACGGCAAGCGCACCGTCGAGAGCGTACCCAAGCTCTGGCGTGCCGCTGTGCAGAAGATGATCGATGACAATGCAAAGGAGAAATAATGGGAGCTATCTACACGTTCACGGAGCAGCAGATCTGGGCAATCGGCGGCGCATTCCTGATGATGCTTATCGACATGGTTACAGGCATCGCCCAGGCAATTTACAACCGTAGTTTTAAGTCTTCGACGATGCGCCGCGGCTTGTGTCATAAGGCAACGCTTTCCCTTATCATCATGCTGGTTATATGTATCGAGATTCTAAGCTCGCATATCGTTGGACTGAATTTCGGTGGTATTACCGTCTATGTCGTTTGCATCGCCATCATCGGCATGGAGTTCGCTTCTATCCTCGAAAACATCAAGCAGGCTTATCCAGAGCTTGCCGATACGCCCATCATGAAGATTTTCGAGCACGCCAACGTTGACACCGATGATATTACGAAGGCGATTGCTGATGAAGTCGCGAAGCGCGGCTAGGATGCGGATTGCCGTCGCACTGCTGCTGGGCTTTGCGGTAGGCATGGGCTTATGGTTCGTTTTGACTCTCGACCACGTTGGCAGAGATACGGCAGCATTTGGAAAAGCATATAACCAAGGCTATAGCGATGGTTATACAGCGTCTTTGCCTGTTGATGAAAAGAAGACGAGTGCGAAGAGCGGCTATATGCCGCTCTTCTTGCAAAAAGACCCTCAATGGGCTGATGCCGCCTACTCGGACGAATCTATAGGTACATACGGCTGCGGTCTGACGGCGGCGGCAATGGCGTTGAGCTACCTCAACGGTCGCGAGGTCACACCTGACCTGCTGGCGGCTTTCGTCGGCGAAAGCTGCCTGACCGACCGGGTTAACGATATGGCCAAGTTCAGCGCCTATCTAGCGAAGACCTATCACCTCAAAACCCGTGACACGTTTTGGGGTACGGGCGAAGCCCTCAAGGCCGTCGATGACGGCTGGATCGTCTTCGCAGGCGTTACCGGAACCCTTGGTGAGCGCTCTTACAGCTCGCACGTCGTGATGATTTGGCGCGAGAACACCGACGGTACCTATGCGCTCCGCGACCCTGATGACGGCGCCAATTCAATCCATGCATGGACATCCGACGAGCTTAACGCCGTTACTTTCACGCAATTCAATGCAATTAAGAGGTGATGCAGATGACCATGAAGGGCATCGATATTGCAGACTGGCAAAAAAACCTTAATCTCGATTCAATCGAATACGATTTTGTCATCATCAAAGGAACCCAGGGCACCAATTACGTCAATACGTTTTGCGACGCGTTTGTGCAAAAGGCTATCAAGGCGGGTAAGCTCTGGGGCTTCTACCATTTCATGAATATGGATGATCCCGTCAAACAGGCGGATCACTTCTATCAGAACTGTAAAAACTATTTCGGCAAGGGTATTCCCGTGCTCGATTATGAGGACGGCGGCAGGATTGGCACGGACGGTGCCAAGAAATTCCTTGATCGCATCTATGCGCTTACTGGCGTGAGATGTCTCTTGTATACCTACCGCAATCTCACCAAAGAGGAAGATTGGTCTAGGATTGCACCTAACCACGCCCTCTGGGTTGCCCAGTATGCCAACGAGAATCAGACTGGATACCAGGATTCGCCATGGCTTCCGGATGGCGGCTTTGGTGCTTGGAATACCTGCGTGATGCACCAGTATTCTTCGCACGGTAGGCTATCTGGGTACAACGGCAACCTCGATCTTGACATTGCCTTCATGGACGCTGCCGCATGGTCGCGTTATGCGAAGCCCAGCACCTACAATGCGCCGGCTGCGACTGCCTATGAGAATAGTGGTAGCACCGCCGACCTTGCGGCAGACGTAATGCGAGGGAAGTATGGCAACGGTGACGAGCGCAAGGCCAAACTTGGTGCTCGATTCAACGAGGTGCAAGACCTAATCAATCGCACGGCCACCGCAAGCGCCGACGATCTTGCAGCGGATGTGCTCAACGGCAAGCTCGGCAACGGTGAGACGCGCAAGGTAATTCTTGGCACCCGCTATGACGAGGTTCAAGCTGTGGTCAATTCCCGCGTCAACGCCGTAGACATCGACGCCCTTGCACGCGCCGTCATTCGCGGCGAGTACGGCAACGGTGACGAGCGCAAGGCCAGGCTTGGCGCTAACTTTGATGCTGTGCAAAAACGAGTAAACGAGCTTCTTTAACTAAAATGCCCGCGCCCTGAAATGGGGCGCGGGCATTTTGCGTTTAGGGGACATGGCAACAAGTCTCTAACGGTTCATGTCCTCTCGAATCAAGTTCTTGATGTACTCGGTTGTATTGTCCTGCTCCTTGAGCCATTTATATATACTCTCGTCGTACTCGTTAGGGTAAAAGCGTATGACAAGCTGTTTCACCGATCTTTTGCGGTAGGAGGATGTTGCGCGTCTTTGCGCTTCGGTTGCCATTTCATTCACCGCGCTTTTCTCTGGCCTTGCGCCAGATGCGAAACGAGATAAACGAGATGACAAAAGCTATAATGCCTGTTTTCATCGCTGCACTCCTGATGTAAGATGATTCTGGTTAGCGGGGCACTGCCTAAGCAGCGCCCCTTGCCCTACCTAGACCTCTTTGCGTGCTTTCCGGGCTTGCGAGAGGTCTTTTTCTTTAGGGCTTCGATTCCTTCATCCAGCGCCTTTGCCAGTAGCACGCTGATGACAACAATCGTTAAGTCCCATATTTTGTCATCCATTTGAACCACCTCCTTTCTTTCTTACGTCTATTATTATAAGGTATACCCCATAGTAAGGCAAGCTCATATTGAATTTTGCTAACTTTTTTTCGAGCTAAACAGTGTTATTATGCAAAACCAGTTAGTGGAGACTTTGATTTCGCGCCCGTTCGCGGCTATCGTAGGGTTCGCAAAGATTTTCTGAGGCTCCACCCTTGGATTTGATAAGCCGCTGACATTGTGTCGGCGGCTTTTTTTAAAAGAAAGGGCTATACCATGGCCGAGCTTGAGTCCCAACCATTGTCCGACGAGGAGCGCGCTGAGTTGGAAGAGCTCCGCGCCGAGAAGGCCCGCCGCGAGGCTCGTGAAGAGGCCCGTCGCGAGCGTGAGGAGCTGGCTGTCCTGCGTGCCGAGCGTGCGAAGGCCGAGGAGATCGCCGCGAACGCCGCATCCGCATCGGCGCCCGCGCCCGCACCCAAGCCCGCTGCTGCGAAGCCTGCACCTGCCGCGCCCAAACCTCAGCCTAAAAAGGCCGCTCGTCCCAAGTCCGTCGAGCCCAAGCCGAGCCGTGACGAGATGACCTTTGCCCAGCGCATGGTTACCTCCAAGGAACCTACGGGCGAGAACGAGATCCCTGGCATGGCGCCGGCTCAAAAAATCATCATTGTCCTTGCCCTCATCGCGTTTATCGTCTTTATGGTTTACACGATCACGGGCAGCATGGGCCTGCACTAACCTGTTCGCGCCGGGCTCCATGCCCGCACGTCCGCCTCGCCCAACCCTCAACCTCTGCACAACACATCCGAAAGGTCGCCCCATGGCTTTGACCGACATCTCGCATCCCACCGACATTGCAATGCTCACCGATCTGTACGAGCTCACTATGGCCCAGGGCCTGTGGGAGAGCGGCAAGGCCAATGAGCAGGGTTGTTTTACGGCGTTTTACCGCGACCATCCCTTTGGCAGCGCCTATGCCGTCATGTGCGGCACCGCCGAGCTGCCCGAGCTAGTCGAGAATCTGCGCTTTACGCCCGAGGACATCGACTACCTCGCCTCGCTCCAGGCCCCGGCCGGCGGCGCGATGTTCAAGTCCGCATTCCTCGACTACCTGCGTGATTTTCGTGCGCATGTAAATATCGACGCCGTCCCCGAGGGCGAGCTCGTCTTTCCACGCGAGCCCATGGTGCGCGTCACCGGTCCTGCGCTCGAGTGCCAGCTGCTTGAGACGGCGCTGCTCAACATCGTCGGGTTCCAGACACTTGTCGCCACCAAGACGGCGCGAGTGGTGCTGGCGGCGGACGGCCGTCCCGTGGCCGAGTTTGGCCTGCGCCGAGCCCAGGGTCCCGATGGCGGCCTGGCCGTTGCGCGCGCGAGCTACGTCGCCGGCTGCTCCTCTACGTCCAATGTGCTCGCCGGCCGCCGCTACGGTATTCCCGTCTTTGGCACGCATGCGCACAGCTGGGTGATGAGCTTCGATTCCGAGCTCGAGGCCTTCCGCGCCTTTGCCAAGTCGAGCCCCAAGAACTGCACGCTGCTCATCGACACCTACGATGTGCGCGAGGGCTGCGAGCATGCCATTACGGTTGCCAAGGAGATGGAGGCGGCGGGCGAGCGCCTGTCGGCTATTCGCATTGACTCGGGCGACCTCGCCAAGCTCTCCAAGTATGTCCGCGGTCGTTTCGATGCCGAGGGCCTGCCCTATGTGGGGATCTCGGTTTCTAACGATCTGGATGAGTACACGATTCAGTCGTTGCTCGACCAGGGCGCGCCCATCGATAGCTTTGGCGTGGGCACCAAGCTCGCGACCTGCTACGACCAGCCGGCGCTGGGCGGCGTGTACAAGCTTTCCGCCCGCCGTGCGAGCGAGGCCGACCCGTGGACGCCGGTGGTCAAGCTCTCCGAGCAGCCCTACAAGCGCACGATCCCGGGCGTGCAGCGCGTGCGCCGTTATTACGACGGCTTTGGCGGCCCGGTCTGCGACATGATCTACGACGAGGACCATCTGGTGGGGGAGGGCGCCGCGCGCGGCAATACCCTCGTGGCCGTGAATGATGCCGCCCTGGTGACCGACGTGTCGGAGCTTGAGTATCGCGAGCTGCTGGTGCCGATCGTGCGCGATGGCAGTGCAGTGGCTCCGCGTGAGAGCATCCAGGACGCGCGCGAGCGCTGTGTTTGGGCGCTCGATCATCTGGACGCAGCTTTCAAGCGCTTCCTGTACCCGCAGACCTATGTGGTGGGCATGGAGCAGGGCCTGGCTCAGGTGCGCGACGAGCTCGTGCGCAAGAACATGGCCGCGGCCTCGGCTTTCCCCTGGGCAAAATGATTCCTTGGGCGGTAGGGGCGAGTCACGCTCCCTTGGCCGCCAGCTTGGCCGTTCGCTGAACAGTTGATTGGTTTGACGTATGACGACTTCTTATAAAACGATGGTGGTAAAGATCGGTTCGTCCACGGTGGTGGGCGCCGATGGCAAGGTCAACCGCGCCTTTATCGGCGGACTTGCCGATCAAGCCGCAGCGCTGCGCAAGCTTGGCTGGCGCCTGGTCGTGGTGAGCTCGGGCGCTATCGCCTGTGGCTATCCCGTGTTGGGCTTCGACCGCAAGCCGGTCGGCGACCTTCCGAGCTTACAGGCTTGCGCCTCGGCCGGTCAGTGCATCATCTCGTCGGCCTACGACGAGGAGTTCCATGCGCGCGAACTGCTCACCTCGCTCGTGCTGCTCACGCGCCACGATACGGCCCGCCGCACGTCCTACCTGCACGCGCGCGACGCCCTGCTGCGCCTGGTGGAGCTGGGCGTGGTGCCGGTCGTCAACGAGAACGATACCGTCACCGTCGACGAGATCAAGTTTGGCGACAACGACACACTGGCGGCGCTTGTGAGCTGCCTGGTTTCTGCCGATCTGTGCGTGACGCTGTCCGACATCGACGGCCTCTACACCGCCAATCCGCACGAGGACCCGACGGCCGAGTTTGTCCCGGTCGTGCATAAGATCGATGCCAAGATCATTGCCTCGGCGGGCGATTCTTCCACATCGGTGGGTACGGGCGGCATGATTACCAAGATCCGCGCGAGCCGCATTCTCATGACGGCGGGTATTCAGAGCGTGATTTGCTCGGGCGAGGAGCCCGATGCGCTCGTGCGCCTCGCCCGCGGCGAGAGCGTGGGCACGCTGTTCGATCCGCCGGCGGAGCGTCTGGACATCGCACCCCGCAAGCTGTGGATTGCGCTGGGTGACAAGGCGCACGGTTCGGTAACGGTCGATGACGGCGCCGCGAAGGCGCTGGTCAGCCGTGGCTCTTCCTTGCTTGCGGTGGGTATTCGCGAGGTCGATGGCCAGTTTGCCGAGGGCGATGTGCTCGATGTGTGCGATCCGAGCGGTATGGTCGTCGCCCGCGGTATCGCCGAGGCCGATTCGGACGTGCTGGAGCTTGCAGCCGGCCGCCGCCAGGACCAGATCGCCAGCAACCGCCTGCTCGCTAACCTGGCCGAGAAGCCGGCGATACACAGGGATAATTTGATCGTATTTGCATAACCAATTGACGCTGCAAACGCCCCTAAGCGGCAATCTGACGTTCAATCGTCGGGCATGACCAAAAGGTCAATGCCCTCCTCTTTCACGTCACCTTGCTCGCTTAGGGGCGTTTTCGCTTTCCGTCCTCTACCTGCGGCATTGTCGTTGCCGGCACTTGTTCGGCACTTGGGGACGTTCCTTTTGTGCCGGCAGGCGGGGACATTCCTTTGCTAGAAGATCCGGCGCAGGTCTCCGCGGTTGAGGGCTTCGTCGAAGAGGTGCTTGAACACCACGCTGCCGTGTAGGCCGTCGTGCTCGAACTCGTTGGTCACCCAGGCATGCGAGTTGCCCACGCGGCTGAGCGTATCGAGCTGCAGGCCCGAATCCACGTACATGTCGTCGAAATACACCGCGGCCTGGAGCGGCACCTCATTGCAGGCCAGGCGCTGCGGGTCGTAGATCTTGTCCCAGCTGGTGTCTTCCATCAGCAGGTCCATGGCGGGCTTAAACGGCTTAAGCTCGGGCATCTGCTCGAACATCCACGGGAACATGGCCTCGCCGGTAAACATGAGCGGGCGCGCGAGGGTGTCGAACTCGGCGCGGTGTGCCTTCTCTTCGGCCGCGGCCCAACCAATGGGCATAGTGTCGCCGTCGGCGTATATGAACTCCTGCAGCGTCCAGTACAGCGGATTCGTACGCGTGTTGGTGCGCTCGAAGGCGCGCATCAAAAAGTTGTCAGATACCGAGGCGCCGCAGGTCAGCGTGCCGTCGCCATCAACAAAAGCGTGATCGATGATCCAATGCATACGCTCAAAGCTCGGCTTCATGCCAAAGTCGCTGCCCATGAGCTGTAGGCGCTCGACCGTCATCGGCGAGCCGTCGGGCAGCACGGGCTTCTGTGCCTCGAGCGCATTGGCCAGGGCTGCCACGCGCTCGACGTCGGCGGGGTAGCGGTCGTAATACTGCTGCGTCTTGGCGGCCATGCGCGGGAAGGTGTTCTCGTAGACCTCGCTGGCGCTCGCCGGCACGTGGGGGATGCCGCCGCAGGTAAAGCTTGCCGCCACGCCTTCAGGGAAGAGCGACAGATAGCTCAACGTCAAAAAGCCGCCGTAGCTCTGCCCGAGTGTGACCCAGGGCTTGCCGCCAAAGCCCACCAGGCGCAGGTACTCAAAATCGCGCACGATGGAGCTGGAGAGGTGGCGCTTGAGGAAGTCAGCCTGCGAGCGTGCGGCATCGGAGCCGGCCGTCGTCGTGCGCTCGCCCAGTGCGGCAATCGTGCGCCCGTCTACACAGCTGCTGCGCCCGGTGCCGCGCTGGTCGGGAAGGACGACGCGGAAGTGCTTGACGGCCTCCTCGATCCAGCCGTCGCTTGTGGGCGACAGCGGACGCGGGCTCTCGCCGCCGGGGCCGCCCTGCAAAAACAGGAGCAGTGGCAGATCGTCGTTGATGCGGTCGGGCGCGCAAACCACGCGGTAGAAGAGCTTGATGCTCTCGGGCGCGCCGGCGATGGGTGCCGGCATAGCGCCGCGGCGCATGGTGCTGCCGACGGCCAGGAGCATCGGCTCCAGGCCGCGCCAGTCAAGGGGGACGTCGATGCTGTGGTCCTCGACATAAAGGCCGGGGACGTGGTACGAAGTGATGAGGGCCATGTGAGTCTTCCGTTCGTTGCGGTGTTTCGGGTTGACCAATTCTACCGCCGCGGGCGAGGCCATGCGCAAATCGGCTACCATGGTTGCAAACTTCTAGGAGAAAGGGCCGCCCATGTCGGTCGATATAGCCACGTATGTCCACGATCTTGCCGTTGCCGCCAAGGCAGCGTCGGCCTCGCTTGCCACGGCGAGCGATGAGCAGCGCCAGGAGGCCGTGCGCGCCATGGCCGCAGCACTGCGCAACGGTGTCGACTCCATCGTCGCCGCCAACGAGCTCGATATGTCCGCCGCGCGCGATGCGGGCACTTCGGCCGGTCTGCTCGACCGTCTGCTGCTGACGCCTGAGCGCGTCGAGGGCATGGCCGCCGGTTTGGAGAAGCTCGCCGAGCTGCCCGATCCCGTCGGCCGCGTGCTCGACCACCGCGTGCTTGCGAGCGGTGTGGACCTGACCCGCGTGAGCGTGCCGTTGGGCCTGGTCGCCATGGTCTACGAGGCGCGCCCCAACGTGACGGCCGACGCCGCAGGCATCTGCATCCGTACCGGCAACGCCTGCATTCTACGCGGCGGCTCGCTGGCCTATCACTCGTGTGCCATGATCGCCGAGCTGCTGGCCGATGCGCTCGAGGCCAAGGGCTTCCCGCGCGAGGCCGTGTCGATGATCGAGTCCACCGACCGCGAGGCCACCGGCGAGCTCATGAAGCTCCGCAGTATTGTCGACGTACTCATTCCGCGCGGAGGTGCAGGCCTGATCCAGCGCTGCGTGCGCGAGTCGCTTGTGCCGGTGATCGAGACGGGCACGGGCAACTGCCACATCTACGTGCATGAATCCGCCGACTTTGATAAGGCGCTCAACATTATCGTTAATGCCAAGACCCAGCGCGTAGGCGTGTGCAATGCCGCCGAGTCGCTGCTGGTCGACCGTGCTGTGGCCGATGCGTTTTTGCCCGCGGTCGTGACCGTGCTGCATGACCACGGCGTGCTGATTCACGGCGACGAGGCAACCTGCGCCGCATGCGCCGATGCCGGGCTTGTGGAGGGCGATGACTACGTCGCCGCGACTGAGGAGGACTGGGGTCGCGAGTACCTGGCGCTCGAGATGAGCGTGAAGGTCGTGGCAAACGAGGACGAGGCCATCGCACACATCAACCGCTACGGCACGATGCACTCCGAGGCCATCGTTGCCGAGGATACGGATGCTTGCGAGCGCTTCCTCGATGCTGTCGATGCCTCGGCCGTGTACTCCAACGCCAGCACTCGCTTCACTGACGGCGGCGAGTTTGGCCTGGGTGCCGAGATCGGCATCTCGACCCAAAAACTCCACGCCCGTGGCCCCTTTGCCGCCGAGGCCCTCACCACCTACAAATACAAGCTCCGAGGCACCGGCCAGGTCCGCCCCTAAACCTACCAAAAAGGGACAGGTTTATTTTGACAGGTTTTATCTGCGGTTTTGCCGGGCGACGCGTTCGCCCGGCTTTTTCCTCCGCATGCTTTTTCTGCCTTTCGGCTTGAGCCGCGGCGATATACGATAGTGACACCGTGTCTTAGCACCGACTCACCTGGAGGTATTGCCATGTCCCAGACGCTTTCCGCCGGAATCACCCGCGACCGTGCGTTCGAATTGCTCAACGAGCACAACAAGGACCCGTTCCACATCACCCACGGCGAAACGGTCGAGGGCACCATGCGCTACTTTGCGCGCGAGTTCGACCCCGAGAACGAGGAGTTTTGGGGCATCGTCGGTTTGCTGCACGACCTGGATTGGGAGGAGCATGAGGACGATCCCGTGAACCACACCATCTATGCGGCCGAGATCCTTGAGGGCGAGGGTGCCTCTCCCGAACTCATTCGCGCTATTCAGACGCACACGTCCGATTTCAATACCTCGCTGCCCAAGCCCGAGCTGCAGATGGAGAAGATCCTGTTTGCTTGCGACGAGCTCACCGGCCTGATCGGTGCTGCCGTGATCATGCGTCCGAGCAAGAGCGTCATGGACTTTACGGCCAAGTCGCTCAAGAAGAAGTTCAAGGACAAGCGCTTTGCCGCCGGCTGCTCGCGCGACGTGATTTCGCAGGGCGCCGAGATGCTCGGCTGGGAGCTCCCCGAGCTCTTTGACCGCACCATCGCGGCCATGCAGTCCTTCGCGCCCGACCGCGACACCTTCCAGGCCTAACCTGCCAAATTGGGACAGGTTTATTTTGGTAGATTTTATCTGGGAAAACGCTTCCGTTGGACGTTATTCAGCGGAAGCGTTTTCTGTTTGACATGGAGACGCTGGCGAATGCGGTGCCTCGCGGCAGGCAGTTGCGCTTCGCCGTATCCGTAACTCGGTAAACGCGACGTTAGGACGCGTTCTTGATAATCCATGTTCCCAGTCCGGTCAGCAGCTGAACCTGCTTAACCGTTAGCCCTTGTTTTCGAAGCGCGAGAATCGCCTCATTGCGAAGTGGCTTGGAGACGGATTTAAGTTCCGTCGGAGCACATCCTGCGACACTCTGCACGATTGCCGTGCCAAATTCGCATAGATCTTCCTCGCGAACCTTGGCTGTTGCGCTGGGGCGATAGGGAAGCGACGGCGTGCTTTCCATGAGCTTAAGGTATGAGCGAGGTGTTGGGAATAAAACACCGACAACGCTGCCGGTGACATGCGGCCGTGACCTGGCGCTCATTAGATACTCGCGATGGCTGCTCCAGGGATATTCGTCATATGCCGCCAGTCCTGCTTTTTGTGGATTCAGATGGATGTATCGAATTGCTTCGAGTAAATATACTTCCGACTTAATGGGCGAATCCCAAAACCGTTCCTGAAACACGTGGCCGATATGCCCTGTCCGCGCATTGTACCTGCCCGCATACGATACGGCTACCGCGTGCATCGCGTCGCTCTTACGGTCGTCCGGATCGTCGATGAGTAGATGAATGTGGCTCCCCATAAGACACCAAGCGATAAGCTCGATATTGTGTTTGGGGAGGATCGCATCGAGGATCTGAAGCATGGCGATTCGGTCCTCGGCATCGTCAAACAGCAATTGCCCTCCGTTTCCACGCAACGTGACGTGGAAATAACCGGTTGGTGACTTTGAACGAGGTTTTCTCGGCATGGCCCCTCCTTTAGCTTGGATGGGCTGAAGATACCTCATTCGGGGGCTTCGGTTGTCGAGATTCAGTTCACCGACTATAGCTGCTACCTGCCGAAATATAATTGCGTTTTCAAATTGATGCTTTTTAATGGTAATTGAGTAAGACGGGCGCGCTTGTTGTGGATGCGGGCGTTGGTTACGTCGATCTGGACGGCCCTTGCGTGATGTCATCGCAAATGGGCTTCACGCATTTTTACGGCGATAGAAAAATGGTCGGGCGCTCTTAAACAAAACGGAGCACCCGACCATTTACTGATTGTTTGTTGATGTTTGGCCAGATAAAACCTGCCAAAATAAACCTGTCCCTTTTTGGCAGGTTAATTGAGGGCGGCTTGGGCTAGGCGGGCTTCGGCGGCCTCCTCGGTGACGCCCAAGGCCACGGCGAACTCCTCGATGGAGCGGCGTTTGGCCTCCTTGAGTACGCGCATGTAGTAGGAGCTGGGTTTTTTATCAGCTTCCTCGGCCTGGCGAATGCGGTGCATCATGGTCTTTGCCACGCGGACCGTCTCGGGCGCGCCCAGCTTGAGCTGCTGCTTAAAGTGCGTCTCCTCAAGTGAACTGTTGCGCTCGGTAAAAGTGTCGCACTCCAGCTCGTCATAGTGGCTCAGCAGGTGCTCGGCATCTTGCTGCGAGATAGCGGCGTGCAAACGGTCGGCCTGCGCCACGGGGTACATGAGGATCGTCTGCGCATGTCCCTGCTTGGTCTCGAGCAGTAGCATGGGCTGCGGTGTGTCGTCCCTAAAACCGACGACGGTGCAGACTCCCTGACCCGGATGAATGACGTGTTGACCGATTGAGAACATGCTACCTCCAACTTATACGAATTTACGTATGTCTAGAATAACACGCTGACGTGCGCAAACCCTTACTTTATGCAGGAAAAGCACACAACTCCGATAGGTAAGAGTATTCGATAACAGGCGCAGCTCATTCACACCTTTATGCATTTTCAACGCCTGCATAATCTGCAGGCAGACTGGCATCTTTGAGTGACTCCATACAAGCTGTAGTCAATTTTGTGCATATGCAATATCGATTGGCTTTACCCTGCGACAGTGCCCGTCGCTTGTGATAGAGTGCTACAAACTCTGGCTTTTGCCCTACGAGTGACCAAGAGCTCGGGGGCTTTAACACAAGGAGGATCTATGCCCGAGAAGATTGAAGAGCTGGTACGCGCTGCGCTTGCTGCGGCCCAGGAGGCCGGCGACCTTTCCGCATTTGAACTTGACGATTGCGCTATCGAGCGACCGGCTGACACTTCTCATGGCGAGTGGACCTCTACCATGGCCCTGAAGTCCGCCAAGCTGGCCCATTGCGCCCCGCGCAAGATCGCCGAGGCCATCGTTGCCCATATGCCCGAGGACCCCGCGATCGAGAAGGTCGAGATCGCAGGCCCCGGCTTCATCAACTTCTACCTCTCCGTTGCCGTCAAGAATGCCATCTTTGGCGAGGCTCGCGAGAAGGGTATGGACTTCGCTAAGTCCAACGTCGGTGGCGGCCTGAAGACCCAGGTCGAGTTCGTTTCCGCCAACCCCGTCGGCCCCATGCACATCGGCCACGGCCGCTGGGCCGCGCTGGGCGATTCGCTCTGCCGTGTTATGGACCACGCCGGTTACGACATCCAGCGTGAGTTCTACATCAACGACCACGGCTCTCAGATGAACACCTTCGGCAACTCCATCAGCACGCGCTATATGCAGCTTGCCGACATCATCGCCAAGCAGGGCGTGGATATCGACGAGGCTCACAAGCTGCTGATCGCCGACCGCGACGCCTTTGTTGCCGACGAGAACGACGAGCATCCCGAGACCCATCCGTACCAGGACAACTTTGCCGAGACCCTGGGCAAGGACTCCTATGGCGGCGACTACATCATCGACGAGGCCGCCGAGTTCTGGCGCACCGATGGCGATAAGTGGGTCGAGGCCGATCCGCAGGAGCGTATGGAGAGCTTCCGCGAGCGCGGCTACGTAAAGATGGTCGACAACATGCGCGACCTCTGCCACGCCGTCAATTGCGACTTCGATCGTTGGTACTCCGAGCGTTCGCTGTATGTGAAGGACACCGAGGGTGAGACCGCCGGCACCTCCGCCGTCGACCGCGCTTTTGAGAAGCTCGACAAGATGGGCTACCTCTACACCAAGGACGGCGCCCTGTGGTTCCGCTCCACCGACCTGGGCGATGACAAGGACCGCGTCCTGATCAAGTCCGACGGCGAGTACACCTACTTCGCCTCCGACGTTGCCTATCACTGGGATAAGTTCCAGCGCGTCGACCACGTCATCGACATCTGGGGTGCCGACCACCACGGCTACATCGAGCGCGTCCGCTGCGTCTGCGACGCCCTTGGCTATCCCGGCAAGTTTGAGGTTCTGCTGGGCCAGCTCGTCAACCTGCTGCGTAACGGCAAGCCCGTCCGAATGTCCAAGCGCAAGGGCACCATGGTGACCCTGCAGGAGCTCGTCGACGAGGTCGGCTCCGATGCCGCTCGCTACACGCTCATCTCCAAGAGCTCCAACCAGATGGTCGACTTCGATATTGAGGCCGTTAAGAAGCGCGACAACTCCAACCCGGTCTATTACGTGCAGTATGCTCACGCCCGCGTGTGCTCCATCCTGCGCCGTGCCGCCGACGTTACGCCCGAGCAGGCTGACGAGATGGGCATGAAGGCCGTCGCCGAGAAGGCCATCGGCGAGAACGTCGATTACTCGCTGCTGACCGACCCGACCGAGCTTGCCCTTTCGCGTAAGCTCAACGAGCTCACCGACCTCATCGCCAGCTGCGCTCGCGACCGCGCCCCGTTCCGTCTGACGCACTTTGCCGAGGAGCTTGCCGGCGACTTCCACAGCTTCTACGCTGCCTGCCAGGTGCTGCCGAGCGAGGGCCGTCCCGTCGACCCCGAGCTTTCGCGTGCCCGTCTGGCCGCTTGCGATGCCGTCCGCGTGACGCTCGCCCTGGTGCTCACCCTTGTTGGTGTCTCCGCTCCCGAGCAGATGTAAGCTGCGGGTCATTTAACCGTGTAGGTTCGGCTTTGCTGAGCCCTATAAGCCCGATCTCCATGCGGAGGTCGGGCTTTTTGCAAACGCCGACGTATTGACGAATTTGGAACTGCTGGAAATACGAAACTATGCCGGTTTACTACGATGAATATGAGAAATTCCAACCACGCCAGCTTTTCGCAAAAAAGTGCAGGGCATCTACCTGCGGTTTTAGTTCAACAAGTTTCGGAGTGGTCGCGGTTGAGCGATTCATCGTAGTAAACCGCCATAGTTTTGGCGGAGGCAGTCAGATTTGTGGGTGTTAAACCAAAGAGTGCCCCTTTTGACTAGTCGTTTAAGAGCGTTCCCAATGACTAAGTTGCAGGTGGCGGCGGTTGTGTTACACTAACGCTGCGTATATGACGCAATCATCTCGATACAGATCAATGATGTCCGTCGTTTTGAACGGAACTAGACTGTTTAGCCGCCCTGAAGGTTTATGCAGGGAGCATGTGATCACAGGGCTTGAAAAGAAAGTTGAGCAAACACTGTGTCTGATCAACAGCAAGAAAACGAAATAACGACGACGCAGACCGCTCCCGCTGTACCGGTTGCGTCGGACCAGGTTGCGGCGCCTGCGCAAGTCTCGGCTCCTGAGACGCCTAAGGCTGCTTCGACGCCTACGCCTGTAGCGGCTGAGAAGGCCGTGCCTGCAACTGGTGAGGAGGCTGCTCCGGCAAAGCCCAAGCGCATGCGCCGCACGGCCAAGCCTGCCGCTGACGGCGAGGAGGTCACCAAGCCCAAGCGCCGTACCACGCGGACGACGCGCGCCAAGCGCACCGTTGCAGCTGACTCCTCGGCGCCGATTTCCGATGAGGTCGCGCAGGCACGTGCGTTGGCGCAGATTAGCGAGGCTCAGGTGGTGCGCGCCCGCCGCCGTGCTGCCGAGCGCGAGGCCGCGGCTCTGACCGAGCTTGCAGCTCCGTCTGTGCCCGAGACCCCTGCCGCCACCGAGACCCCTGCCGCCGACCTGCCGACCGAGAAGCCGGCAACGCGCACACGCCGTCGCACGGCTGTTAAGGCCGAGCAGGTTGCTGAACAGGTAACCCCCGAGCTCACTGAGGCTTCGGTCCGTTCCACGGCAGGGGAGGGCGCATCGCCTGCTGAGCCCGCTGCGCCTGTCGAGGCCAGCGAAGTTCCCGTTGTCGATCCGGCTTTGCGCCCGCACCGTCGCGGTCGCAAGCCCAAGGCCTTCGTCGAGGCAGAGAAGGCCGCAGCCGCAGCCGCAGCCGCAGCTGCTCGGGATGCTGCGGCGACCGCCGAGTCTGCAACTGCTGCCGATGCACCCGTTCAGGATGCTACGACTTCCGAGGCCGCTCCCGCCGATGCCGAGCCCGCCGACGTCCGTCCTGGTCGCAGCCATCGTACTGCTGCTAAGCGCACGTCCAAGGCCAAGACTGCCAAGAAGGGTGCGTCCGAGGATTCCGCCGAGACGACCGCCGATGCATCGACTGATGCCGCCGAGCCCCAAGACGTCGTACAGTCTGCGTCCGAGAAGCCCAAGCGCGGTCGTAAGAAGTCCGCTAAGGCCAAGGCGTCCGAGCAGCAGGCTGATGCCGAAGCGCAGATTGATTCCGGCGCCGAGGCCAATGACGCCGCTGCGGCCAATGCCGACGCCGCCGCAGCCGATGGCGCCGCGCCCGCTGAGGCCGATGACAACGCTCGCCCCAACCGTCGCCAGCACAAGCGCAACGAGGAACGCAACGAGCGCAACAACGACCGTCGCAATCGCCAGCGCGATCGCAAACAGCGCAACAAGGAGCGTAACGCCGCCCCCACCGAGCCCACGCTTTCGCGTGAGGAGCTCGCTGCCATGAAGGTCGCCGAGCTGCGCGAGAAGGCCAAGGAGTTCGAGATCGAGACGACCGGCAAGAAGAAAGCCGAGCTCGTCGAGGAGATCTACGTCACCGCCGCGAAGGCAGAGGGCTTCCGCGACATCAAGGGCATTCTGCAGATTCGCCCGGACAGCTCCGGCATCATCCACGCCCATGGCTACATGAAGTCCAACGACGACGCCTTCGTGCCCGCCTACCTCATCCGCTCCGCGCGCCTGCGCACGGGCGACGTCATCGAGGGCTCACTGCGTCCTTCGCGCGGCGGCGACAAGCGCGCCGGCCTCGCCAAAATCACGACCGTCAACGGTCTAGACCCCGAGCAGATTCGCAACCGCCCCAAGTTTGGTGACCTCACTCCGGTCTATCCCAACGAGCCGCTGCGCATGGAGCACGGCAAGGACTCCATTACCGGTCGCGCCATCGACATCGTGTCGCCGATCGGCAAGGGTCAGCGTGGCCTGATCGTGTCCCCGCCCAAGGCCGGCAAGACCACGATCCTCAAGAAGATCTGCCAGTCTATCTCGATTAACAACCCCGAGGTGCACCTCATCTGCCTGCTCGTCGACGAGCGCCCCGAAGAGGTCACCGATATGCAGCGCTCCATTAAGGGCGAGGTCGTGGCCTCGACCTTCGATATGCCCGCCGACAACCACACCCGCGTGGCCGAGCTCGTCATCGAGCGCGCCAAGCGCATCGTGGAGCTGGGCGGCGATGTCGTGGTGGTGCTCGACTCCATCACGCGTCTTGCCCGCGCCTACAACTTGGCGGCGCCCGCCTCGGGCCGCATCCTTTCGGGCGGCGTCGATTCGGCGGCCCTGTATCCGCCCAAGCGCTTCCTGGGCGCAGCCCGTAATATCGAGAACGGTGGCTCGCTCACCATCCTGGCCTCTGCCCTCATCGACACCGGTTCCAAGATGGACGAAGTCATCTTTGAGGAGTTCAAGGGCACCGGCAACATGGAGCTTAAGCTCGACCGCGATCTTGCCGACCGTCGTATCTTCCCGGCCATTGACCCCGTTGCCTCCGGTACGCGCAACGAGGATCTGCTGGTCGACGAGCAGATGCGCCCGTTTGTCTTTGGCCTGCGTCGCATTCTTGCCGGCATGAACAACACCGAGCGCGCAGCCGCATCGTTTATCAAGGGTCTTAAGGGCACCAACACCAACCAGGAGTTCCTGGTGCGTTCGGCCAAAAAGCACAGCGACTACGAGCAGACGTTCTAGGTTGTCATCCACGCGCAGCGATAGTCATCAATGCGATAAAGGGTCGGGGCTTTGAGCCTCGGCCCTTTTCCATATCGCCGCTCCGCGCTTATTTTTGACCATAAGACTGGCAAGCAGCAGGTTTCCCGTTTCAATCCGACATCGTCGCTTGCAATCGACAGGGCGGTTTCGCATAATAGCTTTTAAGCTTCGCGACGGAAAACGCAGATGAAACGAACCATATACCGTTGCTTTGGGGCATAGCCCCGCTTCATCTTCTCTCGCGCAGCCAACTGAATGATGCGATTTGGGTGCTGGAAGATGGGGAGAGCTCATGGCTTCTTCTGATGCAACACAACGAGCAGTCCTTGCCGGACTTTCGTGCGGGATCGGCCTTGCCGCTCCCGTGGTTATGTATGCCGCGACGCTGCCGTTTTCGTCGGTGAACGAGACGGTCGTGGCGGGTGCGGTTCCCTTCGCCGTGGGCGCGGTGGCGGGCGTGGGTATCTATGCCGCCTCGCTGGGTATCTCCGAGTACCGTGCGCAGCGTGAAGAGCGTCTGTTCCAGCCTGATGCCATGGGCGGTGCCGCCAATCTCAATCAGCATCAAAGCGAGTTCAAGACCGCCTCGATTCCAGCTCAGCAGCAGGATGCGACTCCTTACGCTGCGGCTTCTGCTTCTCAGGCTCAGGCGGAGCAGTCTACCTCGGCATTCCTTTCCGGCCTGACTGGTGCGTTCCAGCGCCGTCATGCCGATGATGGTGTCCCTACCATCGCTCGAGCCGCAGATGCCATGGACGAGGCCGAGGCTTGGTCCATGATCGACAGTATGCTCGACGAGGATTCGCCGGTGAGCTGCGACCCTGCACACTCGCGCGACGTCTATCAAGTCGCCATCGACGAGCTCACCAACGGCGGGCAGACCGGCTCCTTCAATCGCGACGACATCGCCGCCGCGGCACGCGCCGTGTCTGGCTCCCAGGCCGCCCCTGCGGGCAGCACGGCGGCTTTCGTGGCACTCGTCGCCAACGCGGCAGCCAATAACGCCTACAGCGCTACCTCGGCGGACGCGAACGCTTCTGCCGACAATTCGTACGTTGATGAAGCCATGGCCGCGGACGAGGAGGCCGTTGCCGCCCGCCGTGCCGCCGAAAGCTCGTTGTGGGGCGCTCCTGCCCAGCAGCAGGCGGCTGAGGCTGCGCCGTACAATGCAAACCTCGCCAGCATGCCTATCATCTCCGGTGCCGCGGACATCGATCTCGATGACCTCGATGAGCCTGCAGCCATCACCGCATCGATTGATGCCCAAGATCGCATCAACACCGGCGACCTTCCAGATGCCTCGCTCGAGGTTGATGTCCCCATGGCCGATTACTCGGGCCACGAGGACATGTGGGCCGCCGCCACCGCGATCCTGGATGAGATTGACGAGCCTGCTCCTGTTGTAGCGCCCGCTCCCGTCGCTGCCCCTCAGCCTGCTGTCCCCGCCTATGTCGGCCGTCACAGTGCTGTGTTCCCCGAGGATACTGCCCGTATCTCGCGCGAGAGCATCGAGCGAGCCGAGGCTATTGCCGCCGGCATTATGGAAAATCGTCGTCACGAGCGCGTCAATCAGATCCTCGAGGAAGAGATCGAGCGCCTGCAGTCCTCTACCGCCAAGCGTACGGGCCGTGCCTATCTGAGCGTTATCGAGGGCGGTACCGCCAGCTTTGCGCCGCTCCGCGCGGAGGCATAACTTCTGCATGGTTAAGATCAATCGAAAATGGGCGGTTGTAACCTGCCTGATGGCGCTCTTGATCTGGGGCAATTCGCTGGTTCCCGGCTCGGGGTCGGGCTCGCTGAGCCTAACGGTCATGGAAACTATCCGCGGTTTCCTGCACGGCGTGGGACTTCCATATGAATGGGTGACCAACTTTGTTGTTCGCAAGTGTGCACATTTTACCGAGTATATGGTGCTTGGCATTCTGGCAACGCACGCCTTTGATTTTGAGGGCCGGCGCACCTTTGACGTGCTGCTGCCCACGGCGGTGTTCCTGCTGCTGATTCCCTCCATCGACGAGACGATTCAGCTCTTTGTGCCGGGACGCGCCGGCATGATCACCGATGTGATGATCGACTGCTGTGGAGCGGTAACGGGCGTTGTGCTCCGATATCTCTTACGGTCGCTGATGTACGCCAAAAAAGCCGCCTAGGACGTATTGTTTGGTCCTAGGCGGCCTTTTTTATTTGAGGGCTTATATGGGGCGTGGTGGCGTCGTTCCGTAGGTTGGATTTGCCGAGCCCGCCACGCCCTGTGGGTGCGTCTGCTACTGAAGCGCCTGTGCGCCCAGGGCCAGGCAGCCCATGATGCCCTGCTTGCCCTCGAGGCTGTTGTTGACGATGTAGCTATCGATGTCGTTGACCTCGGGCGTGACGATATAGCCGTTGAGCATCTCGGCGCACTTTTTGCGTGCGAGCGGCACGATGGGAGTGTGGTCGGCCACGCCGCCGCCGATGATGATCTTTTGCGGCGCGTAGCACAGCGTGTAGGTCATGAGTGCCTGTGCCAGATAGCCGGCGAGCAGGTCCATGGCCTCCGAGTCATCGGCCATGTCTCCGGCGCTCTTGCCATCCCAGCGCTTTTTAACGCCGGGGCCGGCGATGAGGCCCTCGAGACAGTTGTCGTGGAAGGGGCAGGCGCTGTGCTCGCCAATGGTGTCGCGCGGGTCGCGCGTGACCAGGATGTGGCCGGCCTCGGGATGCATCATGCCGTGCACGAGCTTGCCGCCCGAGAGCACGCCGGCGCCCACGCCGGTGCCGATGGTCAGGTAGACCACATCGGTAAGGCCCTTGGCGCAACCAAACGTGACCTCGCCCAGGCAGGCGACGTTGACGTCGGTGTCGTAGCCGCAGGGAATATTGAGCTCGTTTTGGATGGTGCCCAGCAGGTCAAAGTAGCGCCATGCCGTTTTGGGCGTCTCCAGGATCTTGCCGTATTGGGGCGAGGCAGGGTTGACTGCGGTGGGGCCAAAGGCGCCGATGCCCAGCGCGGCGATGCCCTTGTCGGCAAACCATGCGTTGACGGCCTCGACGGTCTCCTGCGGAGTCGTGGTCACGATCTGCTCACGCTCCAGGACCGTGCCGTCTGCATAGCCCGTGGCGCAGACCATCTTGGTGCCGCCGGCCTCGAGCGCTCCGATAAGTTGCTGCTCTTCCATAATATTCCTCTCACTGGGACGAGTTGCTCCATGACTAAAGTATAGAGCTCTAAACCATTTAAGAAAGCGCCATAAAAAGAAGCCTCGCAACGCGGCAGGCGGTGCGGGGCTTCTTTAGTTACTTTAGTTGCCGGGCCGTCCTTACCCGCGCGGTTTGATTTTATCACGCAGGGACTTGAGGTTCTCCAGTGCCGCGTTAAGCGTCTCGTCTCGCTTGGCAAAGTGGAAACGAATCAGGTGGTTGACGGGCTCGCGGAAGAAGCTCGAGCCGGGCACGGCGCCCACGCCCACCTTAGACGCGAGGTCCTCGCAGAATTCGAGGTCGCTGTCATAGCCAAACTCAGAGATGTCCATCATGACGTAGTAGGCGCCCTGCGGCACGTTATGCTCAAGACCGATGCTGTCGAGTCCCTGGCAGAACAGGTCGCGTTTGGCGGCATAGAGGTCAAGGACCTCATCGTAATAGCTGTCGTCGAAGTTGAGGGCGGTGACGACGGCTTCCTGCAGGGGAGCGGCGGCGCCCACGGTGAGGAAGTCGTGGACCTTTTTGATGCGCTCGGTGATTTCGGCAGGGGCGATAGTGTAGCCCAGACGCCAGCCGGTGATGGAGTAGGTCTTGGACAGCGAGCTGCAGCTGATGGTGCGCTCGAACATGCCAGGCAGCGTGGCCATGTAGACGTGCTCATGGGGTGCGTAGACGATGTGCTCGTATACCTCGTCGGTGATGCAATAGGCGTCGTACTTTTTGCAGAGGTCGGCGATAAAGGTGAGCTCCTCGCGCGTAAAGACCTTGCCGCAGGGGTTGGAAGGGTTGCACAGGACGATGGCTTTGGGGTCGTTGTCGCGGAAGGCCGCCTCGAGTGTCTTGCGGTCAAAGTCGAATGTGGGTGGGTTGAGCGGCACGTAGATGGGCTCGGCACCCGAAAGGATCGTGTCGGCGCCGTAGTTCTCGTAGAACGGCGAGAAGATGACGACCTTGTCGCCGGGGTTCGTGACCGTCATCATGGCGGCCATCATGGCCTCGGTGGAGCCGCAGGTGACTACGATATTCTCGTTGGGGTTCACCGGCATGCCCATAAAGTGCTCCTGTTTGGCGGCGAGCGCCTCGCGCATGGCCTGGGAGCCCCAGGTGATGGAGTACTGGTGATAGAGCGGCTTGGGGTCGCTGGCGATGGTGCTCAGGCTATCGAGCAGCTGCGCCGGGGGATCGAAGTCGGGGAAGCCCTGCGACAGGTTGACGGCGCCATACTTGTTGGAGATGCGCGTCATGCGGCGGATGACGGAATCGGTAAACGTTGCCGTGCGGTTGGAGAGTTCTTTCATGCCGGTCCTTTCGAGCATTTGCAGTGGGGCAAGTTTACTCCTATGAAACCGGTGGGATTTGCTCGAAATGGTCTCGAAAAACTCTTTTCAAAATTCTTGAAAATTGGGGCTTGCATCGCGTGGCGTTCCTTGCAATAATAGTCGAGCGCGAAGCGCACAGGACACGGTGGGTGTAGCTCAGTTGGCTAGAGCGACGGGTTGTGGTCCCGTAGGTCGAGGGTTCGAGTCCCTTTACCCACCCCAGTTCTTGCTTCGTGTTGATATCGGGTCGTTAGCTCAGTTGGTAGAGCAGGGGACTCTTAATCCCAAGGTCCAGGGTTCGACCCCCTGACGGCCCACCACACGATATCTCCTCTAAAGTCCGCTACAACGGACTTTAGCTTTGGGTCGTTAGCTCAGTTGGTAGAGCAGGGGACTCTTAATCCCAAGGTCCAGGGTTCGACCCCCTGACGGCCCACCCAAAGATTGTTAAAGCGACCAGCCCAGGCTGGTCGCTTTTTTGTTGACCTCGCATGGGGTCGAACCCGTCGGGGCGCGGAGCTGAGGAAATGCGTAAGCATTTGCCAACGCAGCGCGCAAGGCGCCTTGGCGCCGCAGCGGTCGCCTGCGCAGCAGGCTGACCCCCTGAGGGCCCGCCAAAGCAAGTTAAGACGGTCAACGAAAGTTGGCCGTCTTTTTTGCTGACCTCGCATGGGGTCGAACCCGTCGGTGCACAGCTGCTTTCACAGATCGAGCCTACCCTGGGGATCGGTAAAACCGTCAGTACCCTCCTTGAGTTTCTTCTCGTCTGCCTTCACACGACGCTCGAGCTTTTTTGTATCCTCGGCAGGCGGTAGGTTCTCGGGGACAATTCCGCGGTCGATGAGGCTGCCACGCACGCTTGTGTTGTTCTCGACGTGCTCTTGCTTGATCTGGTCCAGACCGTACAGGTCGTGTTCCTCGGCGTTGAAGGCCGTCATCGAGTTCGTAAGGTCCTTTGCTTTGATGAGGACATCGGCTAACCTGTCCGCCAATGCCGCGCTCTTGGGTACGCCGAGCTGCTGCTTCATTTCCGCCGTGCTTCTGCCGCCGAATAACGCTTCATCGCCCTTCGACTTGATGATCGCGAATCCTTTG
Organism: Collinsella sp.; assembly: GCA_047247485.1. Classification (GTDB taxonomy): domain Bacteria; phylum Actinomycetota; class Coriobacteriia; order Coriobacteriales; family Coriobacteriaceae; genus Collinsella. Next base: position 713,037 of record JBKTTM010000006.1, read on the forward strand.
GAGTCAACGCCGCGTTTGAACGCAATACCCGAGAGCTGTTTCTTTGAATCGGATAGCGAGTGGCGCGCCTGCAAGCGCTGAATCTCTGCGAAGCGCTGCTCTATGAGCTCTTGGCGGCGCGTCTGGACGGCAAAGTATGCCTGCGCGAGCGCGATCTCCGGCTTGTTTGGATCTCCGTTTTGGGCGATTAAATAGCATGCGTAGCGCGTAAGTTTGTAGTCTTTAACCGCGCGAGCGGCGACACCGGCAGTTACCATTTTCGTGGTGTCACGAAAATGGGAATCAACTGGAGTTTTGTTTGTTTCGCACGAGACTTTTGCCCTCTTAACAACTTCGGCGAAGTTCTCCCATCGAGTGTACCCCATGGGTTCCATTAAATCGCGTGCGAGCCAATATTCAACGCCGTCTTCCACATTGGCGTAGCTATCAAGTTCGACACGCCACTTCTCGATATCTCTACTGTCCATATCTCCTCCTCGCTGGTCTATTGTCTATGCGGGCTTTGCCCACTCTGTATTCAGAATAAGGATACGCTGCCGTGCGGACACGAATGGGCCCGTGCTGCTTCGAGCTCACGGGGCCCATGGATATCGATTGGTTGTGTTCTGCTTTAGATAGGTGTCCGGTTTAATCCGCTCGATAGTGCGACCCGAGACTTTCAGTTCGCTTGCGCATGGCTTTGACCATTTCCTGTGCTAGTCGAATCTGCGACTGTAGGCGGGCGAGGGCTGCGATCTCGCTGTCATCGGCATGCGGCTTGTTCAGCGCCATGGCCTTGTCTTGCAGGCTTTCAAGCTGTTGCAGAGCCTCGGATAGGCCCGTCTCGGTGCGGTTGATCATGCAATAGGTGCTCATCGTGTGCTTAAGGCTGTGTGTCAGGCGTTCGGCATCTGTTGTGGCAATGCCATGCTGGGGGAGGTCGATATCCGTCTTCGGGGCCATCTCAGGTGCATTCTGCGCTGCAAGGGCTGCCGATGCTCCTGCGATGCGTCCGAACACGATGCCGTTGGCGCTTGACAAGCCACCAATGCGGTCGGCGCCGTGCATGCCGCCTGTCGCCTCGCCGCAAGCGTAGAGGCCCTCAACGCCCGTGTACGCGGTCTTATCGATCTTGATGCCGCCGTTAGCGGCGTGGGCATACATCGCAACGCGCATCTCGTCAGTCGGGGCGATGCCGTGCTCGTCTTGCAGCCAGGTGGCAAAAGTCTGCACAAATTCTGGGACATCCTCACTGGGGAAGTCGTAGTGGAGTGCCAGGCCTTCGGCACCTGCCTTATCGATGACGAGATCGATAGCGCGGGAGGCCAAACGTGACGTGAAGGGACCATATCCAGAGCGCTGCTCGAGCAGTTCGTCCAGCTTGTCGTCGGCAATATCTGCCGGCTGGTCTACATGTACGTAGCGCCAGGTTTTCTCGTTGAAGACCAAGTTACGCCTGGGCTCGATGAAGCCGGGCATCATCTGCATGAACTCTATATTAGTAAGTGTTGCGCTGTGCGCCAGCGCGATGGCCTGCGAGGAGCTGAGCACATCAGCCGACGTAAGGCTGCGCTCGAACAGGCCGCCTGTGCCACCGGCTGCGATGATCGTGGCCTTGGCAGCAAAGGGCACGATTCGATTTTCGGTGAGGTCGTAGAGCACGGTTCCGGTTATTCTGCCGTTCGTGTCCTCAACAAGGTCGATAAGCTCATGGCGGGGGAGCAGACGAATGCCGAGCGACTCGATCCGGGCCGTCAGAGCGTCATCAAGGGGCTTGCGGGTGAGGCCGCGCCACATGCGCGTTTTGTGGTCAAAGCAGGGGATAAACTGCTTTTGCTGAGCGCTCTCAGCGCTTTGCGGACGCTGGAGCTCAACGCCCAGGTCTTGCTCGAGCCATTCAATTGCCTGGGGAATGCCGTGGACAAACGTCTGGACAAGCTCGGGGTCGGCGACACCGCCGCCGACGGTCTGGATGGTGTCGATGAGGTCTTGTTCGTCGTCTTCGTTAACGGGTCCGATAAGCCCCAGGCCCCAGGTTCCAGGGAAGAAGCTCGATCCACTCATGGTCTTGCCGGCGCTTGCCACAGCGACGGTTGCGCCCGTGCGTGCCGCTTCGATGGCGGCACAAAGGCCCGCAATGCCAGATCCAATTACCAGTACATCAGTCGATTCCATCGGATTCCTTTCTCGTCCGGCGCATTGTCGCACGGGTGATCGGCAATGGGGCCGCAAAGACTCGGCAAATCGGTAAAGGGCAAATATGGCAGGTGGGCGTCAGGTGGACTCGGCCACTTCGGTCGGCCCATTTGATAAGTTGCGGTGGAATACGGACTGTTTTGGCCTGTATGGATGCAATTCAGTCCGTATTTCACCACAACTGATACATCGGACCCTTTAATAAGAGTAACCAATTTGAGACGGGGCAAACAAAAAGAGCCGCTACCTCGAAAGGTAGCGGCTCCAAAGCTCAACTATATGAGCATCGCGCGGGCGCGATTAGGCCTTGAGGGCCTCCTCGACGGCGACAGCGCAGGCGACGGTGGCACCAACCATGGGGTTGTTGCCCATGCCGATGAGACCCATCATGTCGACGTGCGCAGGCACGGAGGAAGAACCGGCGAACTGGGCGTCGGAGTGCATACGGCCCATGGTGTCGGTCATGCCGTAAGAGGCAGGGCCGGCGCCCATGTTGTCCGGGTGCAGGGTGCGGCCAGTGCCGCCACCAGAAGCGACGGAGAAGTACTTCTTGCCAGCCTCGATGCGCTCCTTCTTGTAGGTGCCAGCGACGGGGTGCTGGAAGCGCGTGGGGTTGGTGGAGTTACCGGTGATCGAGATGTCGACGTTCTCGTGCCACATGATGGCAACGCCCTCGCGGACGTCGTCGGAGCCGTAGCAGTTAACGGCAGCGCGGGGACCATCGGAGTAGGGGATGGTCTCGACGACCTTGAGCTCGCCCGTGTAGTAGTCGAACTGGGTCTTCACATAGGTGAAGCCGTTGATGCGGGCGATGATCTGAGCGGCGTCCTTGCCCAGACCGTTGAGGATAACGCGCAGCGGCTTCTTGCGAGCCTTGTTGGCGTTCAGAGCCAGGCCGATAGCGCCCTCAGCGGCAGCGAAGGACTCGTGGCCGGCCAGGAAGGCGAAGCACTCGGTGTCGTCGGAGAGCAGCATAGCGCCCAGGTTGCCGTGGCCCAGACCAACCTTGCGGTCCTCGGCGACGGAGCCGGGAACGGTGAAGGCCTGGATGCCCTCGCCGATGATGGCGGCAGCCTCAGAAGCGGACTTGGCGCCACGCTTGACAGCGAGAGCGCAACCGAGGGTGTAGGCCCACTCGGCGTTCTGGAAGGCGATGGACTGGGTGTTGTTGACGATCTCACGCGGGTTGAAGCCCTTGTCGGTGCAGATCTGCAGAGCTTCCTCGAGGGAGGCGATGCCGTTGTCGGCGAGGCACTTGTTGATCTTGTCAGCGCGGCGCTCGTAACCTTCGAACGTAACAGTCATAGTTATTTCCCTCCCTTTCTACTCGTGAACCGGGAACACGCTGGCGACGGAGTGAGTCTCCTCGTCGGTGCGCGGGTCGATGTACTTGGCAGCGTTCTCCCACTGACCATAGTGGCCCATAGCGCCAGCGATGGCCTCCTCGGGGGTCTTGCCGGCCTTGACGGCGTCGGTGAACTTGCCGAGGTTCAGGAACTCGAATGCGATGATCTCGTTCTTGTCGTTGAGAGCCATGCGGGTGACGTAGCCCTGAGCGAGCTCGAGGTAACGAGCGCCCTTGGCCTTGGTGCCGAACATGGTGCCGACCTGAGAGCGAAGGCCCTTGCCGAGGTCGTCGAGGGAGGCGCCCACGGGCAGGCCGCCCTCGGAGAACGCGGTCTGGCTGCGGCCGTAAACGATTTGCAGGAAGATCTCGCGCATAGCAACGTTGATAGCGTCGCAGACGAGGTCGGTGTTGAGGGCCTCGAGGATGGTCTTACCGGGAAGGATCTCGGAAGCCATGGCGGCAGAGTGGGTCATGCCCGAGCAGCCGATGGTCTCAACGAGGGCCTCCTCGATGATGCCGTCCTTGACGTTCAGCGTGAGCTTGCAGGCGCCCTGCTGAGGTGCGCACCAACCCACACCGTGCGTAAGACCGGAGATGTCGGAAATCTCCTTAGCCTGGACCCACTTGCCCTCCTCGGGGATGGGTGCGGGGCCGTGGTATGCACCCTTGGCAACGGGGCACATGTTCTCCACTTCCTGTGAGTACTGCATGCCTCTCCTCTCTATCGTGTTGGCGTCCCGTCTGGGGGTCGTGGCTGGCGATTGCCGGGCGACCCTTCGAAAGGGACATGACATGCAGCCCCTATAATACCGCGAAATGCACGGAATATTCGGCGAACGGCTCAGTTTTCGTAGCGAGAAGTCCGGAAGTTTTAATTGAAACGGTTTAACGCTATGTTCTGTGGTCGCGAACTTCCGTAGAGGGGGTCCGTCTTTGGCAAGCTTTTGGTCAGCTCTTGTAAGCGTTGCAGGGGTTGACCTGTTGCAACGGTGCCGTTCGCCGCCTGATTACTGCCTTTGGCCGCGCGAGTGTATTGTTTTGCGTGAATGTTTTGATGGCACGCTTCAATCGTGCTGTATTGGATGGCAAGCAGATCCCGGTGAAGGGAGCGCCATGCAGCGCGTTTGGAGAACGGTTACCGGCTTTTACCATGTCTGTGCCCGCGGTACGGGCAAGCGGCTCATCTTTGAGGGCGATGACGACCGGTGGGAGTTTTTGGAGCTGATGCGCGAGTGCTGTCGCGAGGAGGGCGTGACGGTTATCGCTTGGTGCCTTATGGGCAATCACGTGCATTTGGTGCTTGCAGATTACGAGGACAGGATGAGCGCGGCAATGCACCGGCTGCTTTTGACGTACGCGCGGCGGTTCAATAAGCGCACGGGGCGCACAGGCCATCTGTTCCAAAACCGTTTTGACCGGCGCTCGCTCGATACCGACTGGCAGGTGATGGAGGCTATTCGCTCTGTACACGCCGATCCGCAGGAGGTGGGCGTTAGCCTAATCGAGCGTTATCCCTGGAGCAGCTTTCCGGAACATCTACGCGCTTACGACGGTGATGTGGCCGATGCCGCGAGGGGATTTTCTGATCCTTCTTGTGTGCTTGAGCTTTTTGGCTCTGCCGAGGGCTTTATTGCCTATTCGCTTTCGACGCCCGACGGCAGTGAGCCAGCGCTGTGCGATATGAAAGAGACGGAGTGGGAACGCCACGCCTTTGCCGACAAGATGGCGAAGAGCCTCGGGGTTCCGCTCAACGAACTCAAGACCGTTGCGCCCTCGCGGCGAGACAGAATCATTTTCGCTCTGCACGATGGCGGCTACACGGTGCGCGAGGTCGAACGGTATACGGGAATCAGCAAGAGTACCGCATCTCGTATCGTGCGCGCTTATGCGCGGGTGAAGGCACAGGCTGAGCTCTCGGAATAGAAAATGGCCGAACCACTCTTGTCAAGCGATTCGGCCAACAAAAATCTTAAGATTTGGGACAAGTTCTACTGATTATTTTGTCCCGTGAGCATGCCGTCGAGGGTGCGCCAGGCGAGCTCGGCGCATTTGACGCGGGCGGGCATGTGCGAGATGTCCTGGAGCTGGGCGGCTTCGTCCAGGTCTTCCAGGTCCTCCTCGGAGAGCTGCTCGCCGCGGATCATGGCAAGGAAGAGCTCTGCTAGGCGGCGAGCTTCCTCGACGGTCTCGCCGGTGATGAGGTCGGCCATGATGTCGGCGCTGGCCTGACTGATGGCGCAGCCGTGGCCGGTAAAGGAGGCCTCCTCGATCACGCCGTTCTCGACGCGCAGCTGCAAGGTGAGCTCGTCGCCGCAGCTGGGGTTGATGCCGTCGTGCTCGTGCGTGGGAGCATCCATCTCATACTTATAGTCGGGGTGCGAGTTGTGCTCCATAAATGTGGTGGAGGTGTACAGATTACCCATTGAACGTGCTCCAAACGTGATGCAGGCCGGCGATGAACTTGTCGATGTCGGCCTTGTCGTTGTAGAAGGCCACGCTGGCGCGGCAGCAGGCAAGGTTCTCGACGCCCAGCCAGGTGAGCAGCGGCTGCGCGCAGTGGTGGCCGGCGCGTATGCAGACGCCGTCCATGTCCATGATGCTCGCGACGTCGTGCGGGTGGATGCCCTTGACGTTAAAGCTCACAACGCCGTGGTGGTTGTCCCAATAGATGGAGCCGATGATCTGGACAAAGTCGAGCTGCATGAGCTCGCCCATCAGATAGTGGACGAGTGCCTGCTCGCGGGCCTGGATGTTCTCGTAACCCACGGTGTTGACCAGGTAGTCGAGTGCCGCACCCGTGGCGAAGATGCCGGCGGCGTCCTGCGTGCCGGCCTCGAATTTCTCGGGAACGGGCGCCCAGACGGCGTCCTGCTCGGTGACCGAATCGATCATCTCACCGCCGGTAAGCACTGGCGGCATGGCGTTGAGCAGGTCCATCTTGCCCCACAGCACGCCGATGCCCATGGGGCCCATGGCCTTGTGCGCGCTAAAGGCAAAGAAGTCGGCGCCCAGGTCGGCCATATCGACCGGCATGTGCGGCAGCGACTGCGCGCCGTCGACGACCAGATAGCCGCCGTACTTGTGCACGAGCTTGCCGAGGTTCTTGACCGGGTTCTCGACTCCTAGCACGTTGGAGACCTGACCCACGGCCAGGATCTTGGTCTTGGGTCCCACCTTGGCCAGAACCTCCTCGGTGGTGAGCTGGCCGGTCTTGGTGGGATAGAGGTAGACGAGCTTGGCGCCGGTCTCGCGGCAGACCTGCTGCCACGGAATCAGGTTGGAGTGGTGCTCCATGATGGTGATGACGACCTCGTCACCGGGCTCGAGCACCGTGGGTGCAAAGCTCTTGGCGACCAGGTTGAGCGACTCGCTCGTGTTGCGGGTGAAGACGACCTCGTTGGCCTGTGAGGCACCGATGAGGTCGGCGATCTGCTGGCGGACTTTCGCGATGGCGTCGGTGGCCTCGACGGACAGCGAGTACAGGCCACGCAGGGGGTTGGCGTTCATGCGCTGATAGAAGTCGCGCTCGGCGTCGAGCACGCAGGCAGGGCGCTGCGCGGTGGCGGCACTATCGAGGAAGGCGATCTCGGGGTGTTGCTGGAACAGCGGGAACTGTGCCTTGTAGGGATTGGTCTCGATGTCGACGGTAGGCCAGCCGCGCGAGGCCTCGTCGCTGGCGTCGAGCTCCATAGGCTCCGGTGCGGTACAGGTATCGCATTTAACGTGCTCGGTGTCGATCATGCGAGCTCCTCTTCAAAGTTGTCGATCAGGTTGTTGCCCAGGCGGACGACGGCGGCGCGGGTGCGCTCGTCGGTGGCGGAAAGCGCGGCGTCCTCCAGCTTGGCACGGACGAACAGGTCCTCGGCGGCGTTTTGGTCAAGGCCGCGGCAGGCGAGGTAGAACAGCTGCTCGTCGCGGACGTGGCCGATGGTGGCTCCGTGGTTGCCGGCGACGTCGTCCTCGTCGCACAGGATGACGGGGACGGTCTTGTTGTCGACCCCCTTGTTGGCCAAAAGCACCGTCTCGCGCTCGGTGCCGGTTGCACCCTTGCAGCCGTGCACGAGGTCGATGGTGCCGCGGTAGACCTTCTTGGACGTGCCGGTCAGCACGCCGTTGGCGTCGATCTCGCACTCGGTCTTGCGACCGCGGTGGCGCAGCTCGTAGTTAAAGTCGCGCACCTGCTCTCGGGCGCCCAGGTAGTCAGTATCGATGGTGACCTTGGCGGTATCGCCCAACAGGTCGCCGGCGAGGCCGGTGGCGCTGGCACCGGCACCCAGGACGGTGTGCTGCACGTTGACGCGCGCGCCCTCGTCCAGGAACAGGCCGGTGTCGTCGAGCGCGATCCAGCTATCGTCGAGCGTCTGCGTGCAGGTCACGTTGACGGTGGCGTACTCGTGGGCGCACGCGCGTAGCACGGAGCCCACGACACCCTCGCCGGTAACGGGGGAGTCTAGGGCAATATGTAGATCGAGCGTCGACTGGGGACGGGCGACGACGTCGATGGCGGCGATGGCCGCGGCGGCATCGACAGCGCTCACGCGCACGGTAACCGTGGCGTGCTTGTATGCGGGCACATCGATGACGATGCGCTTGGTAGCGTGGTCGGCCAGGTAGGTGTAGGCAGCCTCGCCCATGCCAGTCTCGAAGGCCTCGGCAGGGGAGAGCTCCTCCTCGAGCTTGATGGCGCCGGCCTGGTAGACGGAGGTCGCAGGCACGTCGAGCTCGGTCTCGGGCGTGATACGGGCGCGGTCGGCGGCATCGCCGGGGGCGGAGGCGCGGCGCTCGGGGAAACGCTCGGCCATAGCGTCCATGGCGGCTTCAAACGCGTCTGCCACGCCGGTAAACTGCTCGTCCAAGCCCTCGACCTCAACGGCCTCGGTGGGAGCGGCGGCAAGCTCGTCAGAGAGCTCGAGCTTGGTCTGGTTCATCTTGAGCCAACCCCAAGTGGCAGCCGGCATCGCATTAACCTGCTCAAGGATGGTAGCAGCGGTGTTGGTGGTCTGTTTCATTATCCGATCGCTCCTTCCATCTCGAGCTTGATCAGGTTGTTCATCTCGACGGCGTACTCCAGCGGCAGCTCCTTGGAGACCGGGTTGGCAAAGCCGTTGACGATCATGGTACGGGCCTCTTCCTCCGAGATACCGCGGCTCATCAGGTAGAACACCTTATCGTCGCCGATGCGGCCGATGGTGGCCTCGTGGCCGATGTCGACGTTCTTGGCGCGGATGTCCATGGCGGGGATGGTGTCGGAGCGGCTCTGGTCGTCGAGCATGAGCGACTGGCAGCTCACGGTTGCCTTGGAGCCCTCGGCCTTAGGCGTGGCCACGATGGAGCTGCGGAACGTCTGGATGCCGCCGCTCTTGGAGATGCCCTTGGTCTCGACGGTTGCCGAGGTATCGGGCGCGTTGAGCACGACCTTGCAGCCGGTGTCGAGGTTCTGACCGGCGCCGGCAAAGGTGATGCCGGTAAAGCTCGAGCGGGCGCGGCGGCCGTTGAGCACGCTCATGGGGTAGAGGTAGCCCACGTGGCTGCCGAAGGAGCCGCTGATCCACTCGATGTCGCCGTCCTCGTCCACGCGCGCGCGCTTGGTGTTGAGGTTGTACATGTTCTTGGACCAGTTCTCGATGGTCGAGTAGCGCAGGTGTGCGCGTTTGCCCACAAAGAGCTCCACAGCGCCGGCGTGGAGGTTGGCAACGTTGTACTTGGGCGCGGAGCAACCCTCGATAAAGTGCAGGTCGGCATCGTCCTCGACGATGATGAGCGTGTGCTCAAACTGGCCGGCACCCTTGGCGTTGAGGCGGAAGTAGCTCTGCAGCGGGAAATCGAGCTTGGTGCCCTTGGGCACGTAGACAAACGAGCCGCCGGACCATACGGCGCCGTGCAGGGCCGCAAACTTGTGGTCGGTGGGCGGGATGAGTGTCATAAACTTCTCGTGGATGAGCGGTTCCCACTGCGGATCGTGCAGGGCTTCCTCAATACCGGAGTAGACGATGCCCATCTTGGACGCGGTGTCCTGCATGTTGTGGTAGACGAGCTCGGAGTCGTACTGCGCGCCGACACCCGCCAGGTAGCTACGCTCGGCCTCGGGGATGCCTAGGCGCTCAAAGGTGTTCTTGATGTCGTCGGGCACCGACTGCCAGTCGTGCTTTTGGTCGGTGTTGGGCTTGACGTAGGTGACGATGTTGTCCATGTCCAGGCCCTCGATGGAGGGGCCCCACGTCGGATCCGGGAAGCGGTTGAAGATTTCGAGGGACTTTAAGCGCAGGTCGAGCATCCACTGCGGCTCGTCCTTTTTGGCGCTGATCTCGCGCACGATGTCGGGCGTGATGCCGGCGTCGAGGCGCTCGAATCCCTCCTCGCCATAGGTGAAGTCGTAGAGGCTGCGGTCGATGTCCGCGACCTCGGTGCGGTTCTTGGTCATTGCGTCGCCCCTTTACGCCTGCTGCTCGGCAGCGGCGGCCTCGGCCTGGGCGCGCTGCTCGGCGGCCTCGCGCTCGAAGGTCTCAAAACCGTTCTTGTCGATCCAGGGGATGAGCGAGGCGTCGTCCTCGCGCACGATGTGGCCCTTGACCATAACGTGGACGCGGTCGACATCCAGGTGCTCCAAGATGCGCGTGTTGTGTGTGATGATGAGCATGGAGCCGTCGCAGCTCTTGCGGTAGGCGTCCATGCCGTGGCTGACGGTGGACAGGGCGTCGACGTCTAGGCCCGAGTCGGTCTCGTCGAGGATGGCGAGCTTGGGCTGCAGCAACAGGAGCTGGAGCATCTCGACCTTCTTCTTCTCGCCGCCCGAGAAGCCCACGCCCAGCTCGCGGTTGAGGTAGGCGGTATCCATGTTGAGCTCTGCCGCGAGCTCCTTGACGCGACGGCGGAACTCCTTGCCCTTCATCTCCAGGCCGGGGCGGCCGGCGATGCTGGCGCGCAAAAAGCTCGACAGCGGCACGCCCGGAATCTCGACCGGGGCCTGGAAGCTCAGGAACAGGCCGGCGCGCGAGCGCTTGTCGGTGGTGAGTTCAGTGATGTCCTGGCCGTCAAAGACGATGCGGCCGTCGTTGACCGTGTAAACGGGGTCGCCCATGACCAGGTGGCCGAGGGTGGACTTGCCGGCGCCGTTGGGTCCCATCAGAACGTGGGTCTCGCCGGCGGCGACGTTGAGGTTGACGTTGTGGAGGATGGTCTTCTCGTCCACGGAGGCGGTCAGACCTTCGATGGAAAGCAGCGGATTTGCGCTCATGCTGTCCCTCTCTGTATATGGTGTACTCATAGGTGTACTAAACCCTAGGAATCTTCTCGGAATAAAGTTACTATGGGTTCGGCGTTAGTCAAGGGAAAACCCGACTAATCCACTCGACTTTTCAAATTCTGGGACAAAATAACCTGTTGTGTTTGTCCCACTTACTTTAAATTTGGGACAAACAAACCTGGTTATGTTGTCCCAGATGCGATGGGAGGGTAGGTATGCTCATTTCTTCCAAGGGCCGCTATGCCCTCCGACTGATGATCTATATCGCGGCGCTGGGCGACGCCGAGGGCAAGATTGCCTTGCGCGAGGTTGCCGACCGCGAGCGCATTTCGCAGAAGTATCTGGAGCAGCTGGTGCGTCCGCTTATGAAGGCGGACCTGCTTAAGAGCGTGCGTGGCAAGGGCGGCGGCTACATGATGGCCAAGGACCCGGCCGAGGTGCGTGCCGGCGACATCTTGCGTGCCGTTGAGGGCAGCACGGCTCCGGTGGCGTGCGATGGCATCGACAACAGCTGCGCCCGCAGTGACTTGTGTTCCACCGTCAAGTTCTGGCGTGGTCTGGATGACGTGATCGAAAAGTACGTCGACGGCGTGACGTTGGCCGACCTGGCCGCCGTCCCCGAGATCAACTTTGACATTAAGCTGTAGGGCTGCAAATGGCATCTCTCGACAAGGTGTATAAGCAAATCGAAGTTTTTGCTCGGGAATGTGACGCCGAGACGGTCGTGTTGTTTGGTTCTCGTGCTCGAGGCGACAACTTGCCCAAGAGCGATATTGACATCGCCGTAGCAGGTTGCCGGGATTTCGGCCGTTTCTCATATTTGATCGAGGAACATCTTGATACTCTTTTAGATGTAGATGTCGTCAATCTCGATGAGCCCTTATCGCAGCAATTGCTCGATGAAATTGCCAGGGATGGTGTGATTCTGTATGAAAAAATATGAGAACTTTGCCAGCGCCTTGGCGAATCTTGAGGATGCGCCCAATCAGGATCTTAACAATGATTTTGTTCAGAGTGGATTGATTAATAAGTTCAATCTTCAATTTGAACTGAGCTGGAAGCTCCTTAAGCGTCTGCTCGAGTATGAGGGCGCCACGCTTGCCGCGTCGGGGTCTCCTCGTGCCATCGTGAAGGAGTCGTACCGATTCTACGACTTTATTGATGAGGCGGCCTGGCTAGACATGCTCAGAGACCGCAATACGAACGTCCATATCTACGACAACAAGCTCGCTCAAGATTTGATTCAGCGCATCTTGAACGTCTATATCCCCGCTTTCTGTCAGTTGAGGGACGGGCTGATGGAGCGATACGGCGAGCTTCTGATGGCGCCCGACGACCAGTTTGTTTAATTCCTTAAGATTTCGCGGAGGGTTGTTGCCGTTTACCGAGGGGTTGTTGTGCAACAACGGGCGAGCTGCAATACTTATTTTTATCTTTGCAAACTGAACTTTAACTACACCAATGCAGGGAGGATCTTATGCAGCCCAAGCATTCTGCTATTGTCGCGGGCCTGACGTTGGCGCTTTCGTTTGGCGCCGTTTCCGCGCCGGCACCCGCCGCTGCCGAGGAGCCCACGCCGGGCGTTGCCTCGGATGCCACCGATATCGATAAGGGTCTCTACACCCAGCAGTCCTTCTCAGGCGTGCTGAGGTCGGTCCAGGGCGTTTCGTTTGTCAACGTGACTCCCGAGATGAAGTACTTTACCAAGTACGAGAGCCATGGTAACTACAACCAGGGCTTTTCGTACGGTGACGGCTATAACGCGTTGGGCTATTACCAGTTCGACCGCCGCTGGTCGCTCATTCCGTTTATGAAGCAGGTCTACAACTACAGCCCCGAAAAATACAGCATGCTCAAGGATGCGATTGATCGCGGCAGCGAGATTTCCAACACGAGCAATGCCATGTACGAGAACGGTCAGCTCACCGAGTTGGGCCGTATTGCGCAGGAGGCCTTCCAGGGTGCTTACAACACCGATCCTGTTGAGTTCTCAGCACTTCAAGATGCTTATGCGTACAACTCGTACTATGCGGTGACCGAGGCGTGGCTCAAGAGCGGCCTGGGTATTGATATTTCGGGCCGCGCCGATTGCGTGAAGGGCATGGTGTGGAGCATTACCAACATGTGCGGCACTGGTGGCTGCAGGGACTTTTTCCGCTGGGCGAATCTTTCCAACGATATGTCCGACCGCGAGTTTGTGACGGCGCTTTCCAACAGCGTGGTCAATAACGTGGCGACCAAGTATGCAAGCCAGCCCCAGTACCACGAGGGCTGGAAGAACCGCTACCGCAATGAGCTCAAGGACTGCCTGGTCTATATCGCCGAGGACGAGGCTGCCGCTGCGAAGGACAACAAGCCCGAGCAGCCCGAGCAGCCGGAACCCGCGCCGGAACCTGCACCGACGCCTGATTCGAATGACGACCCGAGTGACGATCCCAACGATGACAGGATGGATGCGCCCTCGACCGATGCTGACGGTAATGGCTCTGCTGGTGGCACTACCAACGACGGCTCTACCTCGAATGGCTCCGATTCGAACGGCTCTGCTGCGGGCGATTCGTCTTCAAACTTTACCGGCAATACGGACAGCGCCGCCTCTGGTTCGACCGACGCTGGTTCCTCTAATTCTTCCACTGGTTCGAGCGATTCTTCCGCCGATACTGGTTCTAGCAATAACTCTAACTCTGACGCCGTTTCTGATTCCGGCGCTTCCAAGGGCGATTCAAATACGGCAACGGACGCGCCCGTTATTTCGACGGACAAGAAGCCTTCTTTCTCCGTGCAGCTTGGTTCTACGCTGGGCTCTTCGCTGATGGCTGGCGTCAATAACGGCTCGACCCAGAACAAGGACAACTCTGATCAGGTTTCCACGGAAAAGGCCGAAGCCTCAAAGGGCGACTCCAAGGACAAGGCTTCCGAGAAGACCGAATCCGATAAGGGTTCTAGCTCTAAGGAGAAGGACGACAAATCTGCTCAGAAGAAGGACGAGAGCAAGACCGAGAGCGAAAAGAAACAGCCCGAAGACGACGACAAGAGCGGTGCTGACAACCAGGTCCAGGAGCAAAATGACTCCAAAACGGTGACCACTACGACCACGACGACCACCACAACCAAGTCATCTGGCGGCAATATGCCCAAGACGGGCGATCTGATTGTGATGGCGAGCCTTGCCAGTGCAAGCTTGGCCACGCTGGGTGCCACGTCTATTGTGAGTGGCAAGCATAAGCTCGATCAGCAAAAGAAGGCTGCTGGGCAGAACGACTCCGAGGAGTAGTCCCTTTCGGTTGCCCGACAACTAAAGATTCGCAATGGGGGCCGGTGCAGTTGCATCGGGCCCCATTTTGTTGCACAACGATTAGTTGTGCCCCCTCACGCCTCTTGTTGCTACCGTTTCCCGATATGATCGCGCGGCGACATCGGTACGCGCGAGGCGGTCATTACAATTGGTATCGTGTTGCGATTTAGGGGGAACGTTTTGGTGTCTGAACAGGCAAATAATGGTTGTACTGCCGGCTTTGGCGTGCGTTTGATCGGCTGTGCCGACGATGCGGCTTTGCCCATTGGCATGCACGACTATGCGGAGGCTCTTGGTTGCTGCACGCTGGTCGACAAGACCATGTTTATTGCCGATGTGTTGGACTGCGACGCGTCCGTTGTGGTGTGCTGTCGACCCGAGGGTTTTGGCAAGAGCATGAACCTGTCGATGCTCAGGGCTTTTCTGGAGCGTCCAGCGGTCGGTCGCGCTGGTCAGCGTTTGTTTGCCGATGCTCAGATTTGGGATGCGGACGGCGGGCGCTATCGGGATGAGTACGCTTGCTATCCGGTGATATCGCTGGACTTTTCTGGCGCTGCGAGGCGTGGCACCGATGTTGCCGACGTCGTGCGCGATGCTCTTTCGGACGAGTGCGCTCGCCTGCTGGCGCTTTTGGAGGCTCCGGATTTAGCTCGAGACAAGGTACGTCACATCGAACGCGTTGCGCGTGGCGCGGCGAGCGAGGATGAGGTTGACTCGGTGCTCGGTGTGCTCATTGAGCTGCTGGAGATGGCCTGCGATGGGCAGGTTGTATTGCTCGTTGATGGGTACGATGCGGCGTGGTCTCGCCGTGCGAGCGCGAGGGACGTTTCCGTAGCCGGTCCGGCGGAGCTGCTCGATCGCGTGCTGTTCGACGCCATTGCCACTGCGCGCGATTCGTTGCGGCTGACGTGTCTGATGGGGGAGTATCCCGGCCCTGCCGTAGCGGCGCTTTCTTTGCACTGCTGCTCGTATTGTCTGACGACGCCGCTGTCGGCGTGGTGTGACCGATGGTCCGGTTTTTCGGATGCCGAGGTCGAGGCTCTTTTGAATCATGCTGGGCGCGAGGAATACCTGGATGATGCGCGTGAATGGCTCGAGGGGTATCGGTTTGGCAGGGCCTATTGCTCGAGTCCAGAGCGTGTGATCGGTTTTCTGGGCCGAGGCTGCACGGCGCCTGTGCGTGCCGATCTGTATGGATATGCCGATTGCCTGAGTAGGGTAGTTGCCGGGTGGAATCTCGAGCGTCTTTCGGACTTGTTCGATTTGCTCGAGGCCCATGGGTGCGCTGAGGTCCCGCTTTGTTTGGGCACTGCAGAGCCAGATGTCTCGCCTGACGATGGCTTGTGGACGGCGCTGTATCTATCAGGTTTCCTGACGACGGATATGACTGAGAAGCCAGAGCATGACGATCGCCTCCGTGCTTTGCGATTGCCCAATAACGAGCTTCGCCAGGCCTTGCGTCTAGTGATTATTGAGTGGTTTGAGTGTGCTGCCGAAGACATTCGAGACGTCGATGCGTTTCGCGACGGGTTGTGCCGTGGGGACGAGGATACGGTGAGGCGGGCGCTAAGCCGCATCCTGGGAGATGCGGGAATCGGTGCGACCGACCCAGATGCGCCGCTGCCATATCATCTGCTCTTGCAGGGGCTCTGCTTTGGCTTGCCGGGCTATGCCAATCCTGCCTCGAGGCGAAAGTGTGGGGCGGGTCGCTGGGACATCCAGGTTTTTCCCACGGGCGCCGTGTTCGACATAGCCGATACGATCGGTATGCTCGATGAACGTCCGCTGATAACGATCAACATGATGTATGACCCCGGTGTGGATGCGCTGGGCCTGGAATTGCTGGCCGTGCAGTCGCTACTCGACATAGAGCGCGGCGGCATCGACGAAATCCGTGTACCGCGCCCCGGCGTGGGTCGCATGCGCTGGGGGTTCGGTTTTGATGGGCAGCATGTGGCTACGGTGTGCCAGCGGCTTTAAGCGCTGAGATGTTTCCGGCTTCCGTTACTTGGTGGCCTTCATGGGCGGCATGGGTTTCCAGTTGGGGTCCTTGATGATCTTGCGGGCGTCCTTCATGCCACGGCGCAGCGCCGGAATACCGGTCTTAAAGCACTTATCGACCGCAGCCAGGCGAATGAATTCCTTGCAGAAGGTCGCGGCGTTGCCCAGACGGAACAGCACGGGGTGGTAGTCGCCGTAAATCTGCATGTAGCGTGCCAGATAACCGCGGTTGCGCATGATGTAGTAGCGGTTGGTATCGCTCGTGGAGTTGAGCTGGCGTTTGCCGGCGATGTCCCAGTTAGAGACGGCGCGGGCGCGCTTGAGCACCACGTCGGCGACAACGGCGGCGGGGAAGTGCTGGCTGGCCACGTAGCCATAGCAGGCATCGTCGCCGTAGATGAAGAATCGCGCATCGGGCAGGCCGATCTTGTCGACCACGCGGCGCGAGAACATGCCGCCCTCAAAGCATAGCTGGTTCATGGCGCGATAGCCCTCGGGTCCCAGGTCCCACTTGGCGATGGGGTTAGGGATGCCGAGCGAAAGGATGAGCTGGTACTGCCAAAAGAAGGCGCCGCCATCAAAGTCCAGGCGCGAACCCTGGATGACATCGTAGCGGTCGTTCCACTTGGCAAGACGCTCGATGCCTTCGGGGATGACGAGCACGTCGTCGTCCATCACCCAGAACCACTGGGCGCCCAGGTCGTAGGCGCATTTAGTGCCGGCGGAGAAGCCACCCGCGCCGCCACCGTTTTCAAGCTGCGGCGCGTAGATGACGCGGTCGGTGCCGCCCTTTGCATCGGGCTGATCGGTGGCGATGCCCCACAGGGCGGCAAGGCGCTCGTTGAATGCGGCGCACATGGCCTCGGTCTCGCGCGAATTCTCGTTATCGACAATCACGATGCGCCAGGGCGTTGCCGTGAGCTTGGTCATAGAGTCGAACAAGTTGGCCAGGAGTTCCTGACGCTTGTACGTAACGACGACGATGGCGAGCTTATCGATGGGGGCGGGAAGGGTTGAAGGCATGGGGCAATATATCCTTTCACGCGCGGCGGGCGAGCGCTGCACGGAAGCTATCGAATACGTCCTTGGGACTGTCCTATTGTAAAGGCTCGGCGCACCTTAGCGGCAAGCTTTGAATAAAACGCAGGAACCTGCCATGGGCCCGCCGCATGACGTGGGGCTGCTTTGCCCGCAAGAGGCTCCATAGATTATATAAACGCCTGCTGGCGCGCTGACCCTTTGATACCATGAAACGACAGGTATTTCCTAAGGAGCACATTTGTCTACTAACGCCTCTGGCAGCCCTGTTCTGTCGCTGCTTATTCCCATTTACAATGTTCAGCGCTACCTGCGCGAGTGCCTCGATTCCGCCCTGGCGCAGACGCTCAAGGATATTGAGATCATCTGCATTAACGACGGGTCGACCGACAACTCGCCGGCGATTATCCGCGAGTATATGGAGCGCGATGGGCGCGTCAAGATGATCGACAAGGCCAACAGCGGCTACGGCGACTCGATGAACCACGGCCTGGAGATGGCGCGTGGCAAGTACGTTGGCATCTTGGAGTCCGATGACTTTATGGCGCCCGACGCACTCGAAAAGCTTGTCTCGGCCGCCGATAGCAATAATGCCGACTTTGCGAAGGCGAACTTTGATTTCTACTGGTCTAAGCCCGAGGAGCGCCGTTCGCTGCACGAGATGTTTAAGGCCAAGGACTGCGACAAGCCGGTGCACCCGAGCGACACGACGCAGTTCTTTAAGCAAAAGCCGTCGATTTGGTCGGCCGTGTACCGTCGCGATTTTCTTGAGCGCAACGGCATCAAGTTCTTGCCGACTCCAGGGGCATCCTTTCAGGACACGTCATTCGCCTTTAAGGTTATCGCGTGTGCCGATAAGGCTGTTTACCTGCATGATGCCGTGTTGTCGTATCGCCAGGACAACGAGAATTCCTCGGTCAATTCTTCGGCTAAGGTCTTTTGCGTCAATACCGAGTATGCCGAGATTGAGCGTTGGATTCGAGAGGATTATGCCCGCGGCCACGCAAGCGGCGATGTCGCGCGCATGCTCAAGTTCAATCAGCTCATTAAGTACGATTCGTACATGTGGAACTACGTGCGCCTGGCGCCTAAGTTCTATAAGGAGTTCCTGGTTCAGATGACCAAGGAGTTCCAAGCGGCCTTGGACGCCGGGGATTTTTCGCTTGACGACCTCAAGCCGTGGAAGCGCGCAAATCTCGCTGCCATCCTCAAAGATCCTGAGGGCTGGGTTGACGAGCATCCGAGCTTTGCGACGGATGGTGCCTTGGGGCGTGCTAAGTATTACGCCTCGGTTGGAGGCCCGGGCGTGGTCGCCGCCTTCCTCATCGAATCGCTGAGGAGGTAGGTCGGCATGGATGAGGCCTCGTGTCCTAAAGCTACCATTGTCGTCCCCGTTTACAACTCTGCGCGCTCCATTCAGCGATGCGTCGATTCGCTGTTGGCCCAGTCCGAGCGCTCGATTCAGGTTGTCTGCGTCAACGACGGTTCGACTGATGATTCGTTGAACGTGTTGCGCCAGATCGCGCAGGCCGACGATCGCGTACTGGTGATTGACCAGGAAAACGCGGGCGTCTCGTGTGCTCGAAATGCCGGTATCGATGTCGCCGAGGGCGAGACCGTCTTTTTTGTGGACGCCGACGATTACATCGATGCCCAGACGGTCGAGCGCGTGCTGCATGCCATTGAGTCTGCAGATGCCGAGGCCGCCGTTTTTGGCGGCGTCTGTGAACCTGCCGATGCTGCCCCCAAACGCGTCCAGCAACTCATGAGCCCCAAAGTTGGTATCTTCGGCGCCCGTGATCCCCAACTGCTGTTCCATTCGAATGCGCAGCCCTATGCCTGCCGTGCGGCTTTTTCGCGCGAGCTGCTCAATCGCGAAGGCATTCGCTTCGCCCCCGGTTTGGCTTTGGGCGAGGACGTCGTCTTCCAATTTGCGGCTTATGCGCTTGCCCGCAAGACCGTCGTCATGCCGGACAAGTTCTACCACTACGTGATGGAGAGCGAATCGGCGACGCACGAGTTCAACAGTGCCGAGGCTCGCGCCAAAAAGCTTGACGCCCACATGAGGATGCTCGAGGAGGTCTTGGAGGACTGGGCGGCCTACGGTCTTTTGGACCTGTGCCCCGGCGAGCTGATAACTTGGTTTTTAGACCTCATTGTGTTCGACCTGGCGCGCTTGGATGCCGATGACTTCCATCGCGTGGCGGCTCGCGTCAACATGGACCTTACGACGTTTTTGGGAACGGAGTGGGCGGATATGCCTGCTAAGGGCGCCGTTCGCCGTGTTGCCCAGAAGCTCGTTGCGGCGACCTCGGGCGTATCGATGGCAGACGCCACGCTGTTCTATCTTTCGACTCGCGGTCTCAAAGCCTGCCTGGAGCGCTTTATCTAATTCCAAGCGCTGCCGCCCGCCGCAACTCGGCTGCTAAAATAACCCTGTTACACGCTATTCAACAGGAGGTTCTCTTGCAGAACTCTGATACCCCTAAAGTTTCGCTGCTTGTTCCCATCTGCAATGTTGAGCGCTACCTGCGCGAGTGCCTCGATTCCGCCGTGGCGCAGACGCTCAAGGACATCGAGATCATCTGCATCAACGACGGCTCCACCGATAGCTCGCCAGATATCATCCGCGAGTACATGGAGCGCGACCCCCGTGTAAAGATGATCGACAAAGCCAACAGCGGCTACGGCGACTCGATGAACCGCGGCCTGGAGACGGCGCGCGGCGAGTACGTGGGCATCCTTGAGTCCGACGACTTTATGTTTGAGGATTCGCTCCAAAAGCTGGTCGCCAAGGCCGATGCTGAGCATGCCGATGTCGTTAAGGGCGACTTTTACCTGTATTGGTCCACGCCCAGCGAGCGCCGTGAGCTGTTTGGGATCATCGACGAGCATATGACGGGCGCCGCGTATCGCCCCGTCGATCGCCCGGGCATCTTCTACCGCAAACCTTCCATTTGGTCGGCTATCTATCGGCGCGCGTTCCTCAACGACAATCAGATTCGGTTCCTTCCCACGCCGGGTGCCTCGTATCAGGACGCAGGCTTTAACTTTAAGGTTTGGGCTTGCGCCGAGCGCGCCGCGTTTATTGCGGACCCCATTTTGTGCTATCGCCAGGATAACGAGAAGAGCTCCGTTAATTCGCCCAACAAGGTGTTTTGCGTATGCGACGAATATGCCGAGATGCAGCGCTTTTTGGATGAGCGTCCCGAGCTCAAGGCTCAGCTCCAGGGGATTTTAATGCGCATGAAGGTCGATACGTATCGTTGGAATGACGAGCGTTTGGTCGATGAGCTGCGCGAGCAGTTTTGGCAGAAGGCCTCGCCCGAGCTCAAGGCCGATTGGGATGCTGGTCGCTTTGATCTGTCGCTGTTCGACCCGCGTGGCGAGACCGACTTGCGCCTGATGGTCAAGTCGCCCCGTGCCTATATCGATTCGCGCTTTGACTTTAAGAAGCCTGGCAAGCTCAATACGTTTAAGCATTACTTTAAGATCGGCGGCCTGCCGCTGGTCTGGCGCGTGCTGACGTATCAGCGCACCTACGGCGACAACCCGCACCCCGATGACGTTCCGGTCGCACGGTAGGAGCACTTGACTATGGCTACCCCCAAGATTTCCGTTGTCGTTCCCATCTATAACGTGGAGGAGTACCTGGCCTGGTGCCTGGACTCCCTGCTTGCGCAGGACATGCCCGATTGGGAAGGCGTGTTAGTCAACGATGGCTCGCCGGACGGTTCGCGCGATATTGCGGCTGCCTATTGCGAAAAGGACACGCGCTTTAGGCTGGTTGATAAGGAGAACGGCGGCCTGTCGAGTGCACGTAATGCAGGCATCGCTGCGTCCACGGCGTCTATCGTCGCGTTTTTGGATTCCGACGACCGCTTTACGCCCGATGCATGCTGCGTGATCGTCGATACCTTTGAGTGCGAGGACTGCGACGTTTTGACCTTTGGCGCGAATCCGTATCCGCTGGAGGCGGGGTATCCGTGGCTTAACTATGTGCTGAGCCCGCGCGATGTGTCGTTTGAAGGCTATAGCTCCGACCTGCTGTTTAAGGAAGCTTCTCGCCCCTTTGCATGGCGCACTGCCTGCAAGCGTGAGTTTTTGCTGGGTAACGGGATCGTGTTCGACGAAACCGTTAAGTATGGCGAGGACCAGGTCTTCGATTTTGCCGTGTACGGTCGTTCGCGTAAGACCGCGCTTATCTCGAACAAGCTGTATGACTACCGCGTAGCGCGCAAGGGTTCGCTCATGGACACCATGCGCTACGACGACGAGACACGTCTGCTGGAGCACGTGAAGATTTACTCCGCGGTGCTGGCTGACTGGCAGCGCGACGGTCTCGATGCTCAGCATGCCGATGACCTGGCGTACTTCCTCTGCGATCTGGTGCTGTACGATGCGCTCAGGCTGTTGAGTACGGACTGCGGTAAGGTGTTTGCTGCCGTTGCCACGGCGCTTGCCGGTTCTGCCGCGGGCAGCGATGCTGCGCTCGCACAATGCGCTCCTTCTGTTGCTGCTATGGTGCGTGCGGCGCTTACCAGCAAGGCCCCCAATGCCCGTGAGTGCAAAAAGCTCATGTTCGATTACGACGTCTTGAGGTTTGGGCGCCTGGGTGCCTGCAAACGCATGGCAGCGAACGCCCTGGGAAAGCGAGAAGTGTAGATGAGTATCAAGCGTTTGGCGCTTTGCCGCAGTCAGGGCCGTCTGTTTGTGCTGCTTCGTTTTGCCGGTCAGGATGTCGCCGCGCTTATCGAGCGGGAGGGTTCTCAAGCGTTTGCCCATGCGACGACGAGCGGCTCTTGTGTGCCGTCGCTGGTGCTCCCGGTCGATCACGGCCGCGTGCTGGCGCTTTGCCCTTCCGTTTCCGATTACGAGCGCGAGCTCGCCGTCTTGGTGCTTCCGTTTTTGGATGGCTCGTCGATGGATGTCGTTTTTGCATCCGGTGGCCAAAGGTTGGGCTCCATTCGCCTCGATAGCCGCGTGGCCAAGCTGGAATCCAAGATTAACTACAAAGCAAAGCCTGCGCTGTGTGCGCTTATCCGCGATGCGCAGCGTGGCGAACACTGCGGCTTCTACGAGATCGATGCCACTCGCTATTTGTCGGCAGACGCCGGCGCGGTGTGGCGCTATGAGGTTACTTGGGCGGGAGACCTCCAGTGCGCGCCTGAGCTCCAGATCTTCGATGCGCATATGAATGCCATCGATGCTACCGTGCATGTGTTTGAGTCGCAGATCGATGTGCCGCAGCGCAACGGATGCCGCGTCAATAAAACGTATCTGAGCGTTGAGATGCCTCAGGATATACGAGATTTTGTCGCGATTGTGAGCGACCCCACAGAGCAGATCCAGAGCGGGTTTTGCGCCATGGATGGTCGCCTGTACAACGGCATGGTCGATGACAGTTGGAACCGCATGAAGGACGCGCGTGCAGACGACGCAGCTTATCGACGTTGGTTTGAGCGACATCGCGCAAAGCCGGGCGATTTGGCGTGCCAGCGTGTCGCTTCGGCGGCCTTTGCCTATAGACCGCTCGTGAGCATTGTGGTGCCGTGCTACAAGACTGATCGGGAATACCTGCGCGAGCTGCTGAACTCGGTGCTAGCCCAGAGCTATGACAACTGGGAACTGCTCCTTATGGATGCCTCGCCTGAATGGGATGCGGTGGCCGCCCTTGCGGCAGGTGCCAACGACGAGCGCATCCGTCGCATCGAGCTTCCCGGCAACGGCGGCATTGTGGTCAACACCAACGCAGGTATCGAGCAAGCGACGGGCGACTACATCGCGTTCTTGGACCATGACGACATCCTGGAACCGGACGCGTTGTTCCACTATGTTGCCGCGCTGAACAAGGCTGCCGAGGACGAGCGTCCCCAGGTCCTGTTCTGCGACGAGGACATGTTCCAGAAAACGGGGGAGTGGGGCCAGCCGGTCTTTAAGACCGTACTCAACGTCGACCTGCTCTATAGCCATAACTGCGTGACGCATTTCCTGATGGTGGAGAAGGCGCTCATCGATCACATTGGTATGTCCCCAGAAGACGTTGCGGGCGCCCAGGACTACGACTTGACGCTTCGCTGCCTTGCAGCCGGCGCGCGCTTTGAGCACGTTGCGCATGTGCTGTATCACTGGCGCGTGCATCCGGGATCGACCGCCGATGGCTCTGCCGATAGCAAGCCGTATGCCATTGAAGCGGGTCGTCTTGCGCTGCAGCGCCACTTTAACGCGCTGGGCGTTCACGGAACGGTCGAGGAGGCCGAGACGCCGTTTGTCTACCGCATGCGCCATGCGCTGCCGGAGCCTGCGCCGCTGGTGAGCATTGTGATTCCCACCAAGGATCACATTGAGACGCTTGACGCCTGTGTGATGTCGATCGCCCAGAAGGCAACGTATGCCAACTACGAGATTGTCTTGGTGGAGAACAACAGCGAAGCCCCGGAGACGTTTGCGTATTACGAAACCCTGCCAGAGCGCGTGGCTGCGGCATCCGAAGGCAAGGGTATCGCGCGCGTTGTGTACTGGCCGGGTGAGTTCAATTACTCCCAGATCATTAACTTTGGCGTGGAGCATGCCAAGGGCGACTATCTGCTGCTGCTCAACAACGATACCGAGGTCATAAGCCCAGACTTTATCGAAGAGATGATGAGCTATCTGCAGCGTCCCGATGCGGGCGTGGTGGGCGCCAAACTCTACTTTGCCGATCATCTGGTGCAACATGCCGGCATTTTGGTTGGCGTGCGTGGCGCACTTGCCCATGCCAACCAGGACTTCTCGGCAAAGCGCGAGGGCTATCTTGCCCGCGCTGTGCGCCCCGGTAATTTCAGCGCCGTAACGGGTGCCTGCCAGATGGTCCGACGCGACGTATTTGAGCGGGTCGGCGGCTACAACGAGGAATTCGCCGTCGGTTTTAACGACGCTGACTTTTGCCTGCGCGTGTGGGAGGCCGGCTACCGCACCATCTTTACGCCCTATGCAGAGCTGTACCACTACGAGTTCACCTCGCGCGGCAGGGAAGAGGCCAACGAGGAAAAGCTGCGCCGCTGGAAGCGCGAGCAAGCACTGTTCATGCAGCGCTGGCCTGAGTTCTTCTTGACGGGCGATCCGTGGTTGGGGCCGAACTTATCCGCTGAAAGCGAGTATTTCTCGCTTTAGAAAATGGATTTTAGGAAGTCCTCAACTTACTTACGATATGAGCTTGGAATAAAGCAACGTTGGACTACTTGCTAAGATAAATTACGAAAGCTCGATACTTTCGCGATAAGTTTATACAGGCTTATATAACTCGATATTATCCGATATAAGTAGATATCGCACTTGCCTTTGCCGGCTTACCCGCCGGCGTTATGGATCTTATTAACGGCAAGGCGCTTACGTTCTTGCGTCGTGCCCTCCCCGAAGATCTGGCGCCTATCAACCAGGTGGAGGTAGCGCTCTCTATGGGCGATAGCTTTGTCGCGACTGGTTTGACCATAGAGGACAATTTTCTGTCGAGAGCCGCTAAGGCCACTAAGGGCTATGCCTATCTGGTGCAACTGGTCGGTTATTCCATTTGGCAGCGCGCCAACTTGCATCGCGCCAAAAGTGCCATTGTGAGCGAGCGCGACGTCACCGAAGGCATTGCGCTGGCAGAGGCTCGTTTTCACGATGCTGTTCACGAGCCCGCGATTTCTGGACTGGGGCCTAACGATATCAAATACCTTTTGGCGATGTGCGAGGACAAACAACAGTCCAAATCATCCGAGGTTGCTAGGCGCATGGGTAAAAAGACCAATGAGGTCAGCTCCATTAGGGCAAAATTGCTACAAAGAGAGGTTATTCAGGCGCCACAGAGGGGCTACGTGCAGTTTGCCGTGCCGGACCTAGATATCTATCTGCGAGAGAATGCCGAGGAGATTCTCGAACGGTTCTAGGTCGAGTGAGGGCGACGTCATATTCTTTAAGACTGCTATCAGCGTCGATTGCCATATCGGGGGAGGCGGGCTACCGCACCATCTTTACGCCCTATGCCGAGCTGTACCACTACGAGTTTACCTCGCGCGGTAGGGAAGAGGCCAACGAGGAAAAGCTGCGCCGATGGAAGCGCGAGCAAGCACTGTTCATGCAACGCTGACCGGAGTTCTTCCTTGATGGCGATCCCTGGCTCGGGCCAAACCTATCTGCCGAGAGCGAGTATTTCTCGGTCTAGTTCGAAGTGATGCCAAGATCCGGCAAAGTATCCTCAAGAGCCGCAAGGGCGGTGGGATTCAAATATTCCTCGTTCAAGTGGCTCTTGTCATAGTGAAAACGTGTGTCTCGTGAGCATTCGACGAGTTCTGCGGTAAAGAACTTCTCCCAGCTAAAGAACCTTGAGCTTTCGATGTGTTCAGCGGGATTAAGTAGCATCTCCTTAATGTGTTTGCTGTTGAATAATCCCGAATTCAACACGAGCCATTCAAACGATTCCGGCAGGAATAGCTTGATGTTCTTTCGGCGCAATAGCGCAGTTGCTTCCGCAATTTCAGGTCCAAAGGCGGCACCGTCGGCGATTACAAGGATCTCGTTTTCCGGTGCGTCCATAATGCAGTTGCAGATATTTGATTTCCCGCCTGCGCTGATACACCGAATGTCGCTCTTTTTGCATAGCAAACTGAAGAACTCGTAGCCCGAATTTGAGTCTTCAACGATGACAAGCTCTGGCCTCTCACCTCTAAATTTACTATCACCGTAAATGCGATATGTAGAGGTGTAGACACGAGAATATACGGGATACTTCGTCGTGGTCCGGTTGGTGTTCTTTAGACCGTAAATTTCATCAACGCTATAGGGCAGTTGATGTAACGACTCTCTGGCAACGATTACGAAATAGTTCGAGCTATGCTTCGCTTCATGGGCAAATTCTTCTGTTCGAACAAAAGCGTTGCCTTCATCAATAAAAACGATGCTGTTGGAAATCTCCTGGAGATCTCTGCGCCAATACTTTCCAGTTATTGTCTTGCAGGGCACTTTGCAACTAACTGTTACGCCGCTTTGTGCTCCTAATTCTTCGTGAGCGGCCACCATATCGAGCAACGTCGTTTTGCCTGTAGCACTGTTGCCTTGAATGATAGTCAGGTTTCTATTGATGGTCAGTTTAAACTGAACTCGGTTGTTTTGAATAACTACCCCGTATGATCCGCGCATCAGGAATTCTCCCTAAGGCATTTTCCAGCTATGGGGACAAGGTCGAACATCGTGTGGACTACATCGCCCGTGTTTGCAATGGTCGCCGTGAATTTGCCGTTTCCAAAATCCAGCAAATGATAGAGATTGATTGTTAGATCCTTTTGAGCAGCGATTCTTAAAATCCAGTAAGCACAATTGTCACCACAGTTAGAGGCGTTATATACGTTTTGCGGCATGAAGTACATAAGCAGCAGTGTTTTGGTGCCGCTCGAGAGCTTCTCAGGAGGGATGATGCCGAGGATCTTAGTGTCGATTGCGTTGGGCCCCACCACGGTGCCCTTATCGATGGATTTGATGATCCTTTGAGCAAAGACATCTTGAAACCACTGGGGCGAATAGACGTTATTGAAGTAAACCGACGTATTGTAGATAACGTTTTCCATATCACCATAGTGAATTGTTAACACGTTGGTCCCTTCGGGTTGCAGGTTTGGTGTTCGGTGAAATTGATTATATCGCAGCATACGAGGGGGCATTATTGGCCTGTTGTGTATGTGATTAATGCCCATGGCGTGTTTTATCGGAAGTGTTTAGTTCGATTGTCTTGTACTTGAGTTGCTTTAAAAGCCTGCGTTCTAGATAAAACTTTTTGTGCCTTGCTCAGTGTGGCGGCGCGTAAACGCTGTGCTGTGCTTGGGCAGGTAAAAGTCCAAGACGATTAGATATCCGAGAAGATATCGAGCCCGCGCCGGGGAGAAAAGGTGAGTCCGCGCCGGGGGACTTTAATTCCGGCGACAATTAGGTTTCCATGAGGATACCGCGGCTGACAGCCAGCAGAAAACCGCCTTATACGATTCTTCCGCTTGCCGCGTGCTTAAAGGATTTACGTCGAATTTAATTTCGCGGGCGGTGAGCCTGTTTATAGACAATGTCACGAACTATAGACGGGTGCCTTGGGGGTATTGCAGCTTGGCTCCCGTCCCCCCAATCTAGTAGACTTGGAAACCGTTGCTAGATTAGGGGGATTTTCCATGAGACGCTCCACGAAACGAATTTCCGGTGCCGCCGCCGCGCTGGCGGTCGCGGCCGCCCTGGCCCTGTGCGGGCCCGCGGCCTACGCCGCCCCCGCCGCCCCCGCCGCCCAGGCCGACGCCTCCCAGCCCGAGGCGGCGCAGGCCGAGGGGGCGCAGGCCGACGGTGCCCAGGCGGAGCCCGCCCGGTCCGAGGCGGCCGCGCCCGTCTCGCTCTCTTACTCGGCCCACGTCTCCAATATCGGCTGGATGGGCGCCGTCGCCGGCGGCGAGGTCGCCGGCACGACCGGCAGGGGGCTCCCCCTCGAGGCGCTGCGCCTCGTCCTGTCCGACGCCTCGACCGGCGAGCCCCTCGGCGCCGACGCCATATCCGTCGAGGCCCACGTCTCCAACGTCGGCTGGCAGGCCGCCGTCGGCAACGGCGGCACCGCCGGCACGACCGGCCAGTCCCGCGCCGTCGAGGCCCTGAGGGCCAGGCTGTCCGGGGAGCTGTCCGCCCGCTACACCGTCTGGTACCGCGTCCACTCCGCCGAGTTCGGCTGGCTGGGCTGGGCGTGCGACGGCGCCGACGCCGGCTCGGCGGGCTACGGCCGCGCCGTCCAGGCCGTCCAGGTCGCGGTCCTGCCCAAGGGCGACCCCGCCCCGGGCGACACCGCCACCCCGTTCGTCGACAGGTCCTCCGAGCCCCCCTCCGTCTCCTACCGCGCCCACGTCGCCGGCATCGGCTGGCAGGGCTCCGTCTCGGACGGCGCCGTCGCCGGCACCACCGGGCAGGGCCGCGCCCTCGAGGCCCTCTCGGGCTCCGTCTCCTGGTACGGGCACGGATCCTCCTCCCTCGAGGTGAGGGCCCACGTCTCGAACGTCGGCTGGCAGGGCTGGACCTCGGGCACCGCCGGCACCACCGGGCGCTCCCTGGCGGTCGAGGCGCTCCAGTTCAGGCTCTCCGGCGAGGCTGCCTCGTCCTACGACGTCTGGTACCGCGTGCACTGCTCCGACTACGGCTGGCTCGGCTGGGCCAAGGACGGCGCGTCCGCGGGCACGGTCGGCCTGTCGAAGGCCGTCCAGGCCGTCCAGGTCGTGCTCGTCCCCAAGGGCGGCGCCGCGCCGGGGCCGGCCGGCGGGGCCTTCCGCGGCGCCGGCGAGCGCCTGTCCGGGTCGTCCATTTCCGTCGCCGGCTCGCCGGCGGGCTCGTCGTTCTCGGGCGGGGTCCTGACGCTCGGCTCCGAGAGGGGGCCCGTGCTGGGCTCCGTCGCCGCGACCGTCGACAACCTCGAGTCCGACGGGTCGGTCTGCTACCGCGGCCTGCTGCTGGGCTCCGGCTGGCAGGGGAGGCCAGCTCCGACGGGGCGCAGCTCGGCGCCTCGGGCGGCGGGCTCCAGCTCAAGGCCGTCCGCTTCGAGCTGTCCGGCGGCCTCGCGGAACGCTACGACGTCTGGTACCGCTCCTGTGACTCCGCGCGCGGCTGGCTCGGCTGGGCGAGCGCCGGCGAGCCCTCCGGCGTCGAGTCCGGCGCGTCGGGCCTCACCGCCGTCCAGGTCGCCCTCGTCGCGAAGGGCTCCGGCGCCCCCGGCCCGGCCGAGGGGGCCTACGTCTCCGGCGCCGCCTCCGGCCCGTCGCTCGTCCTGCAGGGCCACGTCGCCGAGCGCGGCTGGCTGCCCGCGGTGGGCGGCGGCGAGGACGTCGGCACGACCGGCAGGGGCCTCGCGCTCCAGGCCGTGCGCGCCTCCCTCGAGGGGGCGGGCGAGGGGAGCTCCGTCTCCGTCGCGGCCCACGTGGCCGGCATCGGCTGGCAGGACGCCGCCTCCGCCCCCTCCTACGCCGGCACGGTGGGGCAGGGCCGCGCCGTGCAGGCCGTGAGGGTGTCCCTCTCCGGCCCCGTCTCCGAGCGCTACGACGTCTGGTACCGCGTCCACGCGGCCGGCTACGGCTGGCTCGGCTGGGCCAAGGACGGCGAGGCCGCGGGCACCGAGGGGCTCGGCGTCCAGGCCGAGGCCCTCCAGGTCGTCCTCGTCGAGAAGGGCGGCGACGCCCCCTCGACGGGCGCCCCCGCCGAGCTCTCCGTCCCCTCGCTCAGCCTCAGGGCCCACGTCTCCGGCGTCGGCTGGCAGCCCGCCGTCGGCAACGGCGGCACCGCCGGCACGACCGGCCAGGCCCGCGCCGTCGAGGCGATCGCCGCCGAGGTCTCCTCGCCGGTCTCCGGCGGCCTGTCCTACAGCGCCCACGTCTCGGGCGTCGGCTGGCAGGACGAGGTCTCGGGCGGCGCCGTGGCGGGCACCACCGGACAGGGCAGGGCGGTCGAGTGCGTGAAGATGCGCCTGACCGGCGACCTCTCCGAGTACTACGACGTGTGGTACCGCGCCTACGTGCAGGACTACGGCTGGCTCGGCTGGGCCAGCGACGGGGCCCGCGCCGGCACGACCGGCATCGGCTACCGCGTAGAGGCGCTCCAGGTCCGCGTCCTCGCGAAGGGCTCGGCGGCCCCGGGCCCGACGGACGGCGCGTACAGGGATGTAGCCGACGAGAAGGTGATTGGCGTTCCGCGGATTAGGCTCGTTACTTGGCTTACCCAGCATCAATATGACGGTTACTACCTCGGGACTCCATATTCCACTGGATTCTCTATTTCTACCTGCACCTATCCCAACGGGGAGAGACGCTGGGATGGATATTCTGGTATGAACTGCACTGGCTTTGTCGCTCATGCGTGGTCGAAGTGCGGCGGTAATCTCGCGGCAGTTGCTGTAAATAACAGCCATTCGCCTTGGGCCGGAGGCCCCGGTGGAGGCGGTTATATCAACGCGTGGCGTTTTTACGGCTATGCGATCGATTCCGGTTCAAAGGTTTATGAGTTCAACAAAGTGCAGGATCTACTGAATAGTGGGTTGGCAAGAAAGGGCGATGTCATTTTCTTTAAGACTGCTCCTAACGTCGATTGTCATATCGGATTTTTCTGGGGTGACAATCCTCGGGACAATAAGATGTGGCACTCTTCGTCGCCCGCTAATCAGATCTCGTCCATTTATAACTATTCGAACCCGGCTGAAATTAACCAGCACGTTTGTCTGATTAAATAGCTGCTGGTTAAATAGCCTCTTCGGCTTGGCTCCCGTCCCCCCAATCTAGTAGACTTGGAAACCGTTGCTAGATTAGGGGGATTTTCCATGAGACGCTCCACGAAACGAATTTCCGGTGCCGCCGCCGCGCTGGCGGTCGCGGCCGCCCTGGCCCTGTGCGGGCCCGCGGCCTACGCCGCCCCCGCCGCCCCCGCCGCCCAGGCCGACGCCTCCCAGCCCGAGGCGGCGCAGGCCGAGGGGGCGCAGGCCGACGGTGCCCAGGCGGAGCCCGCCCGGTCCGAGGCGGCCGCGCCCGTCTCGCTCTCTTACTCGGCCCACGTCTCCAATATCGGCTGGATGGGCGCCGTCGCCGGCGGCGAGGTCGCCGGCACGACCGGCAGGGGGCTCCCCCTCGAGGCGCTGCGCCTCGTCCTGTCCGACGCCTCGACCGGCGAGCCCCTCGGCGCCGACGCCATATCCGTCGAGGCCCACGTCTCCAACGTCGGCTGGCAGGCCGCCGTCGGCAACGGCGGCACCGCCGGCACGACCGGCCAGTCCCGCGCCGTCGAGGCCCTGAGGGCCAGGCTGTCCGGGGAGCTGTCCGCCCGCTACACCGTCTGGTACCGCGTCCACTCCGCCGAGTTCGGCTGGCTGGGCTGGGCGTGCGACGGCGCCGACGCCGGCTCGGCGGGCTACGGCCGCGCCGTCCAGGCCGTCCAGGTCGCGGTCCTGCCCAAGGGCGACCCCGCCCCGGGCGACACCGCCACCCCGTTCGTCGACAGGTCCTCCGAGCCCCCCTCCGTCTCCTACCGCGCCCACGTCGCCGGCATCGGCTGGCAGGGCTCCGTCTCGGACGGCGCCGTCGCCGGCACCACCGGGCAGGGCCGCGCCCTCGAGGCCCTCTCGGGCTCCGTCTCCTGGTACGGGCACGGATCCTCCTCCCTCGAGGTGAGGGCCCACGTCTCGAACGTCGGCTGGCAGGGCTGGACCTCGGGCACCGCCGGCACCACCGGGCGCTCCCTGGCGGTCGAGGCGCTCCAGTTCAGGCTCTCCGGCGAGGCTGCCTCGTCCTACGACGTCTGGTACCGCGTGCACTGCTCCGACTACGGCTGGCTCGGCTGGGCCAAGGACGGCGCGTCCGCGGGCACGGTCGGCCTGTCGAAGGCCGTCCAGGCCGTCCAGGTCGTGCTCGTCCCCAAGGGCGGCGCCGCGCCGGGGCCGGCCGGCGGGGCCTTCCGCGGCGCCGGCGAGCGCCTGTCCGGGTCGTCCATTTCCGTCGCCGGCTCGCCGGCGGGCTCGTCGTTCTCGGGCGGGGTCCTGACGCTCGGCTCCGAGAGGGGGCCCGTGCTGGGCTCCGTCGCCGCGACCGTCGACAACCTCGAGTCCGACGGGTCGGTCTGCTACCGCGGCCTGCTGCTGGGCTCCGGCTGGCAGGGGGAGGCCAGCTCCGACGGGGCGCAGCTCGGCGCCTCGGGCGGCGGGCTCCAGCTCAAGGCCGTCCGCTTCGAGCTGTCCGGCGGCCTCGCGGAACGCTACGACGTCTGGTACCGCTCCTGTGACTCCGCGCGCGGCTGGCTCGGCTGGGCGAGCGCCGGCGAGCCCTCCGGCGTCGAGTCCGGCGCGTCGGGCCTCACCGCCGTCCAGGTCGCCCTCGTCGCGAAGGGCTCCGGCGCCCCCGGCCCGGCCGAGGGGGCCTACGTCTCCGGCGCCGCCTCCGGCCCGTCGCTCGTCCTGCAGGGCCACGTCGCCGAGCGCGGCTGGCTGCCCGCGGTGGGCGGCGGCGAGGACGTCGGCACGACCGGCAGGGGCCTCGCGCTCCAGGCCGTGCGCGCCTCCCTCGAGGGGGCGGGCGAGGGGAGCTCCGTCTCCGTCGCGGCCCACGTGGCCGGCATCGGCTGGCAGGACGCCGCCTCCGCCCCCTCCTACGCCGGCACGGTGGGGCAGGGCCGCGCCGTGCAGGCCGTGAGGGTGTCCCTCTCCGGCCCCGTCTCCGAGCGCTACGACGTCTGGTACCGCGTCCACGCGGCCGGCTACGGCTGGCTCGGCTGGGCCAAGGACGGCGAGGCCGCGGGCACCGAGGGGCTCGGCGTCCAGGCCGAGGCCCTCCAGGTCGTCCTCGTCGAGAAGGGCGGCGACGCCCCCTCGACGGGCGCCCCCGCCGAGCTCTCCGTCCCCTCGCTCAGCCTCAGGGCCCACGTCTCCGGCGTCGGCTGGCAGCCCGCCGTCGGCAACGGCGGCACCGCCGGCACGACCGGCCAGGCCCGCGCCGTCGAGGCGATCGCCGCCGAGGTCTCCTCGCCGGTCTCCGGCGGCCTGTCCTACAGCGCCCACGTCTCGGGCGTCGGCTGGCAGGACGAGGTCTCGGGCGGCGCCGTGGCGGGCACCACCGGACAGGGCAGGGCGGTCGAGTGCGTGAAGATGCGCCTGACCGGCGACCTCTCCGAGTACTACGACGTGTGGTACCGCGCCTACGTGCAGGACTACGGCTGGCTCGGCTGGGCCAGCGACGGGGCCCGCGCCGGCACGACCGGCATCGGCTACCGCGTAGAGGCGCTCCAGGTCCGCGTCCTCGCGAAGGGCTCGGCGGCCCCGGGCCCGACGGACGGCGCGTACAGGGACCGCCCGCTGCATCCGAATTCGGTTGTTCTCAACGTCCCTTGTACAATGCAGAACCCTGAGCTTCCGACTGGCTGCGAGTCCGTTGCATTGACCAATGCGCTTAACTATTACGGATTTGGTTTGGGTAAAACCGTCATTGCAGACGCGTATATGCCTAAGAGCAGTTGGGATTTTGTTACGGCGTTTTGGGGCAATCCTCATAGCGCTTCGAATGGGAACTGCATATCTGCTCCCGGACTGACCAATACCGCTAATTCTTTCTTGATTAGTAGTGGCAGTAGTTTGCGAGCCTACGATGTGACCGGTACTGGTTTCTATGACCTTTATTCGTACTTGGAAGCTGGACATCCCGTTATTATTTGGTCAACGATAGGTATGCAAAACCTGGGAAGTTGCTATGCGACCCAGGCTTACGGCGGAAGGGTTTATCGAACCTATACCAACTCTCACACCGTTGTCTTAAGAGGCTTTAATCGCTCCCTAGGTACCGTTTACATTGCCGATTCACTCGCTGGCTATGTCTCTAACTCAGCTCAGCGCATTGCTTCGCTATACTCGCAACGAGGAGCTCAGGCGGTCGTCATAAAATAAGCGCCGTCGAAGTCGAAGGAAGGTGGAATCGTGAAGCGTCTCTTAGATGTGTCCGTTTCTATACTTGTGGTTGTTGCGCTGTTCATGAGTCAATCATGGGCCGTGACTGCTGCATATGCCGATTATTCAATTGACGGATCTGATGATTCAAGCAGCTTTCATCTTGAAGGCTCTTCTTCCAATCAAGTTGAGCCGATCTCTGAGGGGCAAGAATCGGATGCTGGCTCCGTAGATTGCGAGCCTCAAGACGCGCAGCAGGTTTTATCGGGGGAGACTAACGAAGCCGCTTCCGCTGACTCTGCCTCTAGCGATCAGCTCACCGTCAAAAACGTTAGTGTTTCTGCCCATGTGCAGAATATTGGCTGGATGGATCCGGTTGGTTCGGGCAAGGTTGCCGGAACGACGGGTAGGGGCTTGAATCTTGAGGCGCTGAAAATCTCACTTGAAGTGGATGGAGCCACCTCTCAAGAACAGATTGCAAACGCCTTGTCCGTCGAGGCCCACGTCTCGAACGTCGGCTGGCAGGCCGCCGTCGGCAACGGCGGCACCGCCGGCACGACCGGCCAGTCCCGCGCCGTCGAGGCCCTGAGGGTCAGGCTGTCCGGGGAGCTGTCGGCCCGCTACACCGTCTGGTACCGCGTCCACTCCGCCGAGTTCGGCTGGCTGGGCTGGGCGTGCGACGGCGCCGACGCCGGCTCGGCGGGCTACGGCCGCGCCGTCCAGGCCGTCCAGGTCGCGGTCCTGCCCAAGGGCGACCCCGCCCCGGGCGACACCACCTGTCCTTTTAAGAGCCGTAGCGATGAACCTGCCTCAATCACTGTTCGCTCACATACGTCGAATATTGGGTGGATGTCGCCCGTAGGTGGCGGATCTGTTGCCGGGACAACTGGTAGGGGCCTCCCCATGGAGGCTCTTGAGGCTCAGCTTGGCTGGTATGGTCACTCGGGCTCCATTGAGCTTCGTGGCCATGTTTCTAATGTTGGCTGGCAGCAGTGGTCTGAGGGGCGCTGTGGAACGACTGGTAAGTCCCAGCGTCTCGAAGCCGTCCAGATTCGTCTAACCGGTGAGGCAGCTGAAAAATATGATATTTGGTACTGTGCTCATGTCTCGGGTATAGGCTGGCTTGATTGGGCTTGCAATGGAGCTGCCGCTGGTTCTGCCGGTAAAGGCAGGGCTATCGAAGCGGTTAAGGTAATCCTTGTGGAGAAAGGCGGAGCAGCCCCCGGCTCTTCGGACAAGGTTTTTATCGGCGATCCAGATGCTGTTACGGTTTCCGGATCGGCCGTTTCTGGGGAGGGTCTTGGCTCCTCTTCTGGTCAAAAGGCCACGATCGGGGGCAAGGGCGCTAAACTGCTGAGCTCTATTGCCTTAAGCGTTGCTGGCCAGACTGATGACGGATCAATTTCCTATGCCGTTATGGATGCATATTCAGGCTGGGGTGCTTCTGTATCGGATGGCGGTGCTGCCAAGGCGGTATCCGGTGCACCCATAAAAGCGATAAAAATGTCGCTGAGCGGCCAGCTCGCTGCCAATTATGACATCTGGTATCGAGTATACGATTCCGGTAATGGCTGGACGGGCTGGACGTCAAATGGTCAGGCATGTGGCGTCTCTGGTGGTTCTTCCGGTTTGTGCGGTATCGATGTTGTACTTGTAGGTAAGGGTCAGTCTTCGCCTGGCTCCACTGCCAATGCATTTATCGAGGCGTCCGGAATCGGTCTTATTTCTCAAGCGCACGTTGCTTCTGCAGGCTGGTTGGCTCCCGTTGGCAATGGCGAAACTGCAGGTCAGACAGGTATGTCTCGTTCTCTGCAGGCGTTGTATGTTTCGACGCAGGGTATTGATGCCTCCGTCGAAGTGTCGGCACACGTTGCGAATATCGGTTGGCAACCATACGTCTCGGGTGCTTCCTACGCTGGCACTGTTGGCAAGGGTCTCGCAATTCAGGCGGTTAAATTAAGGCTATCTGGCAAAGACGCTTCAAAATACGATATTTACTACCGTGTTCATGCGGCGGATTATGGCTGGCTTGGTTGGGCTAAAAATGACGCCGCAGCTGGCACCGTTGGGTTGTCTAAGCAGGCCGAGGCAATTCAAATTAAGTTGGTTGCCAAGGGTTCGTCCGACGCTCCCGTTCAAGATCATGCTGCGTTGATCCAGCTTCCCGGTCTATCTGCTAAGGCAAATTGCTCCGGTCTTGGCTGGCAAGCATCTGTTGGCAATGGCGGTGTTGCTGGAACGGTTGGGCAGAACCGTGCCATGGAGGCAATGCAACTGTCCCTTTCTGATAGTTCCATGAGTGGCGGCATTTCGTATTCTGCCCATGTATCCAATATCGGTTGGCAGTCTGCTGTTGCGGACGGGGCTACATCGGGAACTGTTGGCCAAGGGCAGCAAATCCAGGCCGTTAAGATTAACTTGACTGGCGACGTTTCGAATTACTTTGATGTTTGGTATCGCGTCCATGTGTCAAATTACGGATGGCTTGGCTGGACCAAAAATGGATCACCGGCGGGCACCACAAAGCTTGCCATTCCTGTTCAGGCTTTACAGGTAAAGATTGTCCCCAGGGGCGCTTCCGCACCAGGCTCTATGTCTGATTCGTATTTTGAGACCTATCGTTATATGGGGTATCAGACCCCGGGATCTTATCCAAAGGTTAGTTGCAATAGCGTGCAGCTTCCTTCGTATTGCACCGGTTACTTCACGTATGTCACGCCTTCTCGAATTCCTTACAATGCTTCGTGACTGGATTGCATCAACGCATTCGTCCAGCGTGCTCGTGAATATATCGGAACGCGTTATATCGAGCCTTGGTCTTCTTGGCCGGGGGATGCGGTTGATTGCTCAGGTTTGGTACTGCAATGTCTGTATGCGACAGGCATGGATATGGGTTGGTATAACCCCTATAACCATCGTTGGTTGCCCGAGCAGACATACAATTCCATGAACTGGTATCGCAACAACACGTTTATGCCAGTTAGCACCTCTGCTATGCAGAGGGGAGATGTGGTCTACTACCAGGGCCATATTGGAATCTATATCGGAAACGGTCGAATTATCGATTCGTGGCCGGGGATCGGTGTGACCGAGCGTTCGGTCAATGCTCCAGGTCGTGTAATCGGTGCCGCTAGGCCTTTCGCATAGAGTCTGTTGAGGCGCTCCGTTGTAGGAGCGCCTCTTTTTGGCTGTATGCTTAACGTTTTTTTTCTAAGCTTTAAATGCCCGTATGGAAGTGCGGTAATATAGCAGCTATTCGGTCTTTACATGTGGTCAATGTCTCGGGGGATATACATGAAACGTCTCAAAGCGTCTGCGGCTTTGGTTTGTACGCTATTGATGGGCTGGTCGCAAATCATTCAGCCTTACAGCGCGTATGCGCTGTCAGTCCAGGCCGCCGCTGCCTCGCAGTCGGTCTCGCAAACATCGATCGAGTACGAATCTCAAGGTGCAAGTTCTCAGGGAGCGCAGGACGATGCCTCGGGTTCTCAGGGTGTAACCGAATGGTATGGTGACGATGCAAATGCTGCTCGTCCTGATGGGAATGCAGACTCTGATTCAGGCGAACAGCCTGGAATTGGCGTTGAAGAATCTGGTGTTGACGAGTCAAACGGTGAAGCTCCAACCGATGATTCCACTGAGATGAATTCCTGCGAAGCGGACTCTTTGGAACCGAACTCTTGGCGTTTCGAAAACGGCGTGCTTATCGATTCGGACAATGGCGACATCGATGCGCAGTCTTTAACTGACGATCCTTTGCCCAATGGCGCTGTTGCACGCGGCATCGACGTCAGCAATCATCAAGGAACTGTTGATTGGAATAAGGTTAAGGCCGCGGGGATTGATTTTGCCATTCTCAAGGTCGGTCCGGTTTACGGAAAACCTGACGGTTCTTTTGAAAGAAACGCTGTTGAATGTGAACGTCTCGGCATTCCTTATGGCGTGTATTACTACTCCTATGCCCGTTCTGTAGAGGATGCCAATAAAGAGGCCGACAGGACACTTGCTTGGCTCGGTGGCCATCATCCGTCGCTTCCCGTTTATTATGACCTTGAGGACAGCTATATCTTGCAAGATCCGGATTTCAGCAAGGATAAGCTTACTCAGATTGCGCAGGCTTTTTGCAACCGTATGGAGGCCGTTGGCTTTAAGTCGGGTATCTATGCGAACCTTAACTGGCTTAACAACTACCTGAATTCTCCGTCGTTGAGCGGTTATGACCATTGGGTCGCTCAATATAATTGGCGTTGCGATTATGCTGGCAGCTACAGTTTCTGGCAGTATTCAAGCAGTGGCAATGTCCCGGGCGTTAACGGACGCTGTGACATGAACTACTGCTTCAACGGTTCTCTTCTGAACGTAGATGACAGCAAGATGCATATTCAGTATGAGGCGCATGTCTCGAATATTGGATGGATGAGCAGCAAGCGCGATGGATCTACGGCTGGCACAACGGGGCAGTCTAAATCAGTGGAGGATCTTAAGGTCAGCATCTTGAATCCTGTTGAAGACGGCTCTGTGCAAATTAACGCCAATGTAAGTGGCATCGGCTGGCAGGGCTGGGACACCCCCTCGGCCTCCGAGGGCGGCACCACCGGCCAGGGCCGCGCCGTCGAGGCCGTGCGCCTGAGGCTCACGGGCTCCCTCGCCAAGGACTACGACGTCTACTACCGCGTGCACGCCTCCAACATCGGCTGGATGGCCTGGGCCAAGGACGGCGAGGAGGCCGGCACCACCGGCTTCGGCAGGAGCGTCGAGGCCGTCCAGATCAGGCTCGTCAAGAAGGGCGACGCCGCCCCTCGTCCGACGGGGCCAACGTCGACTACGCCTTCAAGAAGAAGCCCATGTCCCTGACCTACCGCGCCCACGTCTCCAACGTTGGCTGGCAGGGCGCCGTGTCCGACGGGGCGACCGCCGGCACCACCGGCCGCGGCCTCGCCCTCGAGGACCTCAAGCTCTCGCTCGACAGCTCCGATTACTCAGACGGCTCGTCCGTCCAGATCGACGCCCACGTCTCGGGCATCGGCTGGCAGGGCTGGGACACCCCCTCGGCCTCCGAGGGCGGCACCACCGGCCAGGGCCGCGCCGTCGAGGCCGTGCGCCTGAGGCTCACGGGCTCCCTCGCCAAGGACTACGACGTCTACTACCGCGTGCACGCCTCCAACATCGGCTGGATGGCCTGGGCCAAGGACGGCGAGGAGGCCGGCACCACCGGCTTCGGCAGGAGCGTCGAGGCCGTCCAGATCAGGCTCGTCAAGAAGGGCGACGCCGCCCCCTCGTCCGACGGGGCCAACGTCGACTACGCCTTCAAGAAGAAGCCCATGTCCCTGACCTACCGCGCCCACGTCTCCAACGTTGGCTGGCAGGGCGCCGTGTCCGACGGGGCGACCGCCGGCACCACCGGCCGCGGCCTCGCCCTCGAGGACCTCAAGCTCTCGCTCGACAGCTCCGATTACTCAGACGGCTCGTCCGTCCAGATCGACGCCCACGTCTCGGGCATCGGCTGGCAGGGCTGGGACACCCCCTCGGCCTCCGAGGGCGGCACCACCGGCCAGGGCCGCGCCGTCGAGGCCGTGCGCCTGAGGCTCACGGGCTCCCTCGCCAAGGACTACGACGTCTACTACCGCGTGCACGCCTCCAACATCGGCTGGATGGCCTGGGCCAAGGACGGCGAGGAGGCCGGCACCACCGGTATGTCGTGCTCTCTCGAGGCTGTTCAGATTAAGCTCATTAAGAAGGGTGCTTCCCATCCTGATACATCGGGATATTCCCATCTTGAAATACCTTCGGTGACATATTCCTCTCAGGTGAAAGGCGCTTGGCAGAATTCTGTCTCGGCCGGAGAGGTGTCCGGTACAACTGGTCAGGGAATTTCCATCACCGGGTTTTCGGCTAAAACTACTTCATCTGTTGCCGGCGGGATTAAATATCAACTGCATCTTTCGAATGTTGGCTGGACTTCTGGCAAGACAAACGGGGAGCAGCTTTCGTCTACTGCTGAAACTAATTCGGTTGAGGCTATTAAAATTTCTCTTTCTGGTGACTTGGCAACCTATTTTGATGTTTGGTATAGGGTCCATGTTGATAATGTCGGTTGGCTTGGTTGGACTAAAAATGGTGCCGTTGCCGGTAGCACTGGCTATGGGATGCATGTCCAAGCTGTCCAAGTTCGACTTACAAGGAAGGGCGCCAATGCCCCCGGGAGCACCGTTTCGCCGTGTTTGCTTGGGCAGCCTTCTGCATTTGCAAATCCCATGCAGAAGAAGATTGTAGATCTTGCCCGACAGGTACCGTCTCCTGGCCCGGGATTGTGCTCCGAGTGGATTGCAGATATCTACGAGCGTGCCGGATTTAGGAACGTCCATACAGATGCCTGCGATTACTACTGGGATTATTGTAAATTCACCGACTATTCTCAGCTGAAAGTCGGAATGGTCATTGCCGTTCCTTCGCATACGCATACCCGCATGGGCAGCATTTACGGTCACGTTTGTCTCTATATTGGCAATAACCAGGTTATGGATAATGTCGGTCAGATCAGGACGCTCGATATGGCGTACTGGCTGGATTATTATTCCACCTCATATAAGCCAAAGTGGGGTTGGTATGACAACGTGCCGCTTGCATAGCTGATCGAAAGTCATGTTTTCGCACGGGTTTTAGCAGTTACTCTGGTTAAAACGAACGGGCCGTTTTGCAACGGTCCGTTCGTTTCTATTTAGAGGCTTTAGCCTGTGCGGGGCGCGCAGCGCGCCGCATCAGAAACCACCCGCTATGCGGGTGGGGCCAAACGGCTTTACAAAGCCGCCCCCTCGCCGGACACTTGCGATTGTTCAGGCCGCAAGGAATCCGAGTCGAGAGGGCGGTGGTGGCGTATGGCCCAGAAGGCCTACAGCCTTTCCCACACGAAGTGGATGTGCAAGTACCACGTCGTGTTCACGCCGAAGTATAGGCGCAAAGTCATCTACAACCAAATAAGGTCCGACCTTGGGGAGATCTTCAGGAAGCTCTGCCAGTACAAGGGGATCGAGATAATCGAGGGGCACCTGATGCCCGACCACGTGCACGTGCTGCTGGCGATACCGCCGAAGTACAGCGTGTCGAGCGTGATGGGCTACCTGAAGGGGAAGAGCTCGCTGATGGTATTCGACAAGCACGCGAACATGAAGTGCAAGTTCGGCAACAGGAAGTTCTGGGCGGAGGGCTACTACGTGTCCACCGTCGGCCTGAACGAGGCGACGATCGCCAAGTACATCAGGGAGCAGGAGAAGGCCGACATCGCGCTCGACCGGCTGAGCGTCAAGGAGTACGAGGACCCCTTCGGCAGGGGGCCGGGGCGTAAATAGCGCCGGTTTGACCGGCCCGCCACGGGTCAATCTGCAGTGCGGCCCGAACCCCGTGAGGGCCGGCGCCTTTAGACGCGTGCCGGAAATCCAAGGGTTATACCCTAAGAGCAAACCACCCCTTTTAGGGGTGGTTTTGATATTTAAGTGCCATTCACGTTTTCGTTATTTAAGCAATTGCCGAAACGATAAATAATGATGCTAAAGATGGTCGATTGATGGGGGAGTCGAATGAAAAAGACGCAACGACTGCTAGCAACGGCAATGACGCCATTACTGATTCTTCAGTGTCTTCTGACGCCCCTTTCTGTCTGGGCTGATTCTTTACCGGTACAGCCGAAATCTACTGATTATTCCGTTAATGCCGCCGGCAGCTCAGAAGACGAGGACTTCGTCTTAAATGACGAACAACAGGGGGCTGAAGTCGAGCAGTCGACTGTGCCAGACAATGATTCACCCTCATCCGTTTCTAGCGAGTCTGCTTCCAATGCGACTGATTCGCCGAAACCCGAAAATGATGTATCCGCTGTCTTTGGCTCTGTTTCATACCAGACTCATGTACAGGATATTGGCTGGCAAACTCCCGTTTCAAATGGAATGACGGCTGGTACAACAGGTCGTGCTAAGCGCGTCGAAGCCCTAAAGATCAATCTGCTTTCACAAGATGGCACCCCTTTGGGGAGTGACAGCATTTCGGTCCAATCTCATATTTCCGGGATCGGCTGGGAGTCTCAGCCGGTGGGTAACGGGCAGACATCTGGAACAGTTGGACAGTCGCGAGCCATCGAGGCGATCAAGCTATCTTTGTCGGGCGGTCTTTCTGAATCGTATGACATTTGGTATCGCGTTCATTCTGCAAATGTTGGTTGGCTTGGCTGGGCCTCGAATGGTGAGCCTGCTGGAACACAGGGCTATGCTTATCAGGTCGAAGCTATTCAGATAAAGGTGCTTCCAAAAAATGCTCAAGATGCGCCAGCGCGAGGCGATGCCTTTAGGGACCATTCCCAGGAACCGCCTACCGTTTCCTATCGATCTCATGTCTCCAATGTTGGATGGATGGGTGTTGTCGCGAACGGAAAGACATCGGGGGTCATTGACTCAACAAATGCAATTGAGGGACTGTCGCTTAGTGTTAATTGGTATGGCCACGGAGGCTCTATTTCCTCTCGCGCGCATGTCTCTGGCATTGGTTGGCAAAGCTGGTCTTCAGGTACTGTTGGCACGACCGGGCAGTCTCGGTCCATTGAGGCCGTTCAGTTTAAGCTGAATGACGAGATATCTGCAACTTACGACATTTGGTACCGTGTTTATGCTCCCAAATTGGGCGGATGGCTGGGCTGGACGTCCAATGGGTCTCCTGCGGGCTCGGTGGGGAAAGGTGCTGCCATTCAGGGTATTCAGGTTTTGTTGGTTGAAAAGGGCGGCTCTGCTCCCGGCGATACGTTGAACCATTTCATTGGAGCTACGGATGTTCTGAGTGGCAGTTCGTATAGCCTTAATGGCAATAGCTTGGGCACTGTGCAGGGTAAAACGATTTTAATGGGTTCTGAGAGTGGCTCTGAACCTTTGACCTCGCTTTCTATCTCGTTTGATAATCAAGAGACTTCAGGTTCAATCGGTTATTCAGGCTGCTATGAATTTAATGGATGGAGCGGCGTTGTTTCTGACGGTGCTGCGCTTACCTCTAAAAACGATGGGCGTGTTTTAAAGGCTGTGAGATTGACTCTTACTGGTGATTTGTCTAATGCCTATGACGTTTGGTATCGGTGTTTTGACTCCAAAAAAGGATGGCTTGGTTGGGCGTGTAATGGCGCGGATGCGGGAGCAACGATACCGGGTTCATTTCTTAAGGCTGTCGAAGTAAAGATTATCGGTAAAGGCAGTGGCGCGCCCGGAGTAACGGACGGAGCGTTTGTTTCCGATACTTCCGCCGATTGCACTCATGTTGTTTATCAGGCCCATTCCGCTAATCGTGGGTGGTCTCCATCTGTTTTAGATGGGCAGGATGCCGGCACAACGGGAAAATCGCTTTCGCTTCAAGCTCTGAATGTGTCGCTGGCCGGTGTGGATGATGGCTCTCTTATTGAGGCACGAGCCCATGTTGCCAATATTGGTTGGCAGGAATGGCGGTCTGCCGGTTATGTTGGGACCGTTGGACAAGGGTTGGCCATTCAGGCTCTTGAACTGCGCATAAATGGTCCCCTGGCGAATCAGTATGACATTTTCTATCGAGTTCATTCGGCTGGTTATGGTTGGTTGGGTTGGGCCAAAAACGGCGATTCCGCTGGAACTACCGGGTTAAATATCCAGATAGAGGCTGTCCAAATAAAGCTTGTAGTGAAGGGCGGAAATCCTGGTGCATCGTCTGCGCCCGCATTTATCTCGGCTCCAGCTCTAACGCTCCAGGCGCATGTCGCCACGCTCGGTTGGATGAATCCCGTTGGCAACGGTGGTGTTGCTGGCACAACTGGTAGATCGCTTGCTATTGAGGCACTGAAGTCGAATGTCTCAAGTAGTGTATCGGGCGGTATTGAGTACTCCGCCCATGTGCAGGATGTGGGCTGGCAAGGCTGGACTTCTAATGGGAATGTCGCTGGCACAGTTGGCTGTGCAAAGCGTATC
This sequence comes from Collinsella sp., assembly GCA_047247485.1. Classification (GTDB taxonomy): domain Bacteria; phylum Actinomycetota; class Coriobacteriia; order Coriobacteriales; family Coriobacteriaceae; genus Collinsella. The sequence continues at coordinate 756,537 of JBKTTM010000006.1, forward strand.
GAGGCTCTAAAGATTAGGTTAACCGGTGATTTATCGAACTACTTTGATGTTTGGTATCGAGCAAATTGCCAAGACTTTGGGTGGCTCGACTGGACCTCAAATGGGCAGCCTGCGGGTACGTCTAGGATAGGCTGCAGAGTCGAGTCTGTTCAAGTGAAAATTGTTCCCAAGGGCGCTGGTGCTCCCGGCTCTACTGCGCGTCCGTTTACTGACCAGCCTTTGTTGCCGGCAGATATGATGACTATGCTTAATCGGGCTAATAGATATTCGAGCAATACAAGCTGGCTCATTATGGTTGACAGGCAAGCATGCCGCCTTGGAGTTTTTCGTGGCCAGCGCGGGTCGTGGAGTTACGCTCAATACTGGACTTGCTCTACCGGCGCCCCTAGTACTCCAACGCCTACGGGTGAGTATACCGTCACCGGCAAGGGCTACTCGTTTGGACATGGGTATACCTGCTACTACTACACGCAGTTTTATGGGGACTACCTGTTCCATTCAATACCGTACTACCAGGGAACTTTTAAACCCAAGGACAGCCGAATGGGAATGCATATTTCACAAGGCTGCGTGCGTTTGCCCATCGATCGCGCTAAATGGATTTGGGATAACGTGCCCCTTGCTACCAAGGTGGTAATCTACTAGCTATTCCCGTAAGCGGCGAGTGCTTGTTATAGGGCCTTTTCTTGTTGCCGTAGTCTTGGCAACAAAAAAGGGCCCTTGCCGTTGGACAAGGCTCCTTTTTCTTCGTTCACCTAATTGGTGGCATTAATGAAGCTAACTCCCGATAGTATGGTTATTGAAGACTGTCTATCTAGGAGGCGATTCTTTTGAAAAGGCAATTTAGAGCATTTATTGTTCTGATTTCCTGCTTCATGTCGATGCTGCTTTTGAGCCCTTTGGCTTGTTGGGCAGATCAAAATGTTGGATCCAACGAATATGAATCCGTCCCAGAGACCCAATCCGACCCCTCGGATCAAACTGCTGCTGTAGCCGATGAAACGGCGCCTTCGATTGATGTTGCCATGGAGCCCAAAGAGGCGGTCCCGGATGTCAACTATAAATCTCACATTTCAGGCATTGGCTGGGAGCCGACGTTTACATCGAATGGCTCGATCTCTGGCACAACAGGCCAGTCTCGTAGGCTTGAGGCGCTCAGGGTTTCCCTCCCTAATTCAGAGGACCTTGGTATCGAATACCGCTCTCATGTTCAAAATGAAGGCTGGTGGGATTGGGTTTCTAATGGAGCTGTCTCCGGCACGACGGGAAAGGGCCTTCAGATTGAAGCCGTCGAGCTCAAGCTGACGGGTGACAGGGCAGCTTCTTATGACCTGTATTATCGCGTTCATGCTTCTAATTTCGGCTGGCTTGGATGGACCTCAAATGGGTCGACTGCGGGAACCTCCGGTTGGTCTTATGCCGTTGAGGCAATACAGATCGTCATTGTAAAGAAGGGTGATGCGGCGCCCGGCGATACCGCTGGCGCCTATGTCCCGTATGTCTTTAATTGCTCTCTTTCTCAGGTTGGGGAGACGACTAAAGTAACCCTAAATATTCCGCAGATCGAGGATATAAAACGACTCGGTATCGCCGATTCAATAAAGTTGTCTGGCTCCATGTCGTATGGAGGGAAGGTTACCCGTTCTGTTTCCAGCACGATTGCACTCGGAGATCTGGGCTCTAGCTCCAGTGAAATTGAATTTAGCGATTATGGTCCGTTTGACGTTACGTTGCAGTATTTGAAGAACGGAAATATTGTTCATGAGGATCATCAGTCAATTGGTATTTCTGCGAGCGAGTACAACCTTGCCCCTTTGAGTGCTTCTTTCCCCGTTGTTCTCTATTCGCTATCTTTCTGGGATATCAGCACCTCTTCTGCTGGAACGACCATTCCGTCAATTGTGATGCTCGATCGTCCAAGTGCCTATAACTGGAACTCGCTTCCATCCGGGATGTATGGTCTTCCGTACCTGACTCATGAGGAGAATGCTTCTAGTTCGAGCTATCAGGCGTTCGCGGATTATGTCGCTGCTCTCTACAAGATCAACCCAAAGGCAAAGTTCAATCTGTATATCAATGACATCACTTGCTCGTTGATCCATAGGATGATTTACGCCAATATGATTCCCGCTGGTCAATACTCCATTCGGCTGTTGTCCGATGGATCTGCCACATATGTCTTTACCAACGAGGCCTTCGACGTTAAGGATCCGGATTCTAAGCAAGCGGAGCTGATTGCTTTATGGAACGCTGCCAAGAATAAGGAATACGAAACCGGTGAGGTTTCAAAGTCGTATAGCGATTATCACGATCACTGGGATTCTATGTATGCCGTGCTGAGTATTGAGCCTGGCACTCAGTGGTGGATGACTCGAACGAATCTGTTTACGAGTGGTGACGATAATGCCTTTGCTAACAAGATCGCATCCGATCCTAATGTTAAGAAGGTGAATGTTTCGAGCATGCTTACGAGCTTGCAGAATAGGGGAGAGGATACAGTCCAAGCGTTTAAGGCCCTGTACAACTTTAACGATGGTTATTTTGATGCAGCGACTCAACAGGGCAAAAAGGTGATGATGCTGCTTGGAACGTACGTTTCTTACGAGCAGAATTTTGACGACTATGCCAATTTGACCGAAGTTATCTATGGCGATGACTATTTGTATTATTACAAGGGGCATCCAAACACGCCGACGGGTATGTACCCCCAAAAGCAGGAACAGCTTGACCGTCTTGGCATTACCGATGTCGATTCTTCCGTTGCTGCAGAGCTGATCCTCTTCTTTAATCCGGAGATCGGCCTGTCTGGTTATGGGTCTAGTACGTATAACTCGGCCAGTGCCGATGCTGCTGGTGGACTTTGGAATTCCACGAAGGCCGAGGCCTTGAAGCCTGGTGCCGTCATCGATTATTCGATTATGGATTGGTTTGCTTCTCCGGTTACCGAAGACACGGATGCTGCAATCAGGTCCCTTTGCAAGCAGGGTGACTCTTGTTATCTCGTAGAGTTTTCGGATTCCATACTTGCTTCGGCAAATTACGACTTTGCTATCTATTCGCACAATAGCGGTGCTTTGACTTATTTCAAGAAGGGCGAGTCGGGCTACGATGTTGTTAAGGTGTCACGAGGGTCTCTTGATGTCTTGGCAACTTCGCATGTTTCGAATGACGGCTGGCAATCGGCCTCCAAGGGTGGAAATGCTTCCGGTACCGTTGGTCAGTCAAAAGCTGTCGAGGCCATTACTCTTAACCTGCAGAATGCTCCCTACGATGGTGGCTTGGAGTACAGGACGCATGTTTCCGATTACGGTTGGCAAGATTATGCGAAAGAGGGGGAAGTCTCCGGTACTACGGGGCAGAGCAAGTCCGTCCAGGCTATTCAGATTCGCCTGACTGGCGAGATGGCAAATCGCTATGACGTTTACTACCGAGCCCATGTTCAGGATAAGGGATGGCTCGGCTGGGCCTGCAATGACCAAGTTGCCGGAACGACCGGTTTTGGTTTGAGGCTCGAGGCATATCAGGTCGTTTTAGTTGAAAAGGGCTCGCCCGCTCCTGGGGATACAAGTCAACCTTCTATTCAGAGGTCGTTTTCAATCAAGGCGCATGTCTCAAACCTTGGCTGGCAGCAGCCGGTTTACGAAGGCACGACCGCTGGTACAACTGGTCGTAATCTAGCTGTTGAGGCGTTGAAGATCAGCAGACCCGATCTTGGGTATTCAGGTAACATCGAATATCGAGCTCACGTTCAGAATATCGGCTGGCAAAAGTGGGTCAAGAATGGCAAGGTTGCCGGCACTACAGGGAAGTCTCTATCCATCGAGGCCGTTGAAATAAAATTGACGGGCGATCTCGCCAAGCATTATGACGTTGTCTATAGGGCGCATGTGCAAAGCAAGGGTTGGCTAGACTGGGTTAAATCGGGAGAGTGCGCCGGTACAACTGGTGAGGCTCTGCATCTGGAGGCGCTTGAGGTTAGACTGGTTGAGAAAAGCTAAATATAGATCAAATTTGCCTATATACCAACGCTAATGGAGTAGGAGGGTGAATTGATGGGGTTGTAGTCCCCTCAATTCACCCTCCTTAGTTGCAAGTTATTTGAAAGAGGCAAACCGTGCTAGACTTTATCCTTTGTGTAAGGATTTCGTTTCGGCCCCTTTCATTAAGTCGTCATCATTAATTTCTATTGGGTGAATTAAGGTGAAGTTTAGTAATCATGAATTTGCTTTATACGGTTGATAACAATTTTGTCCCACAGTTGGCTGCCAATATTTGCTCGGTTGTTTCAAATCATTCCGGTATTCAAGACATTACTTTTCATGTCTTCTCTAATGGCATTACAGAGGATAACCAGCATTTGCTCCAGGAGATGGTGACCGAATACAACCAAAACCTTGCGTTTTATGATATTTCGAACTTCAAAGATGCTCTCGGGTTTGATTTTGATACATCGGGATGGAATGAAATAGTTCTTGCTAGGCTTTTGATGGCACATTTTCTACCTAATGAGATCGAAAGAGTTATTTACCTCGATGGCGATACGATTGTTCTTGGGGATATTGCTCTTCTTTGGAATCAAGATCTTAAGGGTTGCGTGGTTGGAATGGTTCCCGAGCCAACGGTCGGCCCATCTCGACTTAATGATTTAGACTTAAATGGCTGTCTGTACCACAATGCTGGCGTGTTGCTCGTTGATTTAAAGCAATGGAGATCAACTTGTTGCGAAGATCAATTATTGGATTATTGCGAGCGCCGCTCAGGACGCTTGTTTGCGAATGATCAAGATGCTCTAAATGCAGTACTTAAAGATAAGATTTGCAGTTTATCCCCTGCGTTCAATTATTCCAATATCTTTGACTACTATCCGTTTTTATTCTTAAACTCGTTAATGCCGGGCTTTTCGGATGAAAACAGTTTTAATACCGCAAGATTGAAGCCCATCGTTGTCCATTATCTCGGCGAAGAGAGGCCATGGCGGCGGGGGAATACTCATCGCTTCAATAATGAGTATCACTTTTATTTATCAGAAACGTTCTGGAAGGACGCGAAAGATGAAGATGGTTGGGGAGCTTATTTTCTTGCTTGGCGGACTTTTAATTTCCTAACCAGGCCTTTTCCTCAGCTTCGCTATAAAGTTATCAGCGGGTTGATTCCTGCATTTCTTAAATATCGTGCCTCGAAAAGAAATAAATAGGATTATGGATAAAATCAAAGACAAGTCTGTTTGCATTGTTTTACCCACATATAACGGCGGCAAGTATTTGGCCAAACAGCTTGATAGTATCTTGGAGCAAACTTGGCCTAATTGCTCCGTCTATATTCGTGATGATGGTTCAACGGATGACACTGTTGAAATTGCACAATGGTACTGTCAGTCAAACTCGAGCATTCATTTAATTCAAGATTCAATCGGTAATCTTGGGTGCCCAAATAGTTTTTATGAAATTATCAAGCGGGTTCCCGAATATGACTACTATGCATTTGCCGATCAGGATGATATTTGGAAGACCGATAAAATTGAACGGGCAGTCAGGGCAATTGAAAATAGTGAAGACAGGGTGCCGACTGTCTACTTCTCTTCCTTTTCATATGTAAACGAAGATGGCGAGACGATACGCGAGTCGGCTCCGCAGGACAAATACCTCTCTTTTCATAACACCTTGTTTTATACTCCCGGACTAGGCTTCACGATAGTATTTAATCGCCTTGCTTGCAGGGCCTTTATTCTTGAGGTGGATCCGGGGAATGAAATGCATGATCGATGGCTAATTCGGTGTGCTTCGGCATTTGGAAAGGTATTGTTTGATTCTGTCTGTACGGCTTCTCATGTTCGTCATTCCTCTGCGGTCACTTCTGGAGATAATCGTTATTTTGATCTTTTAAAGTCATATTTTAAGGACGAGCTATTTGGTGATAGATCGAAAGATGAGGGTCAAAAGTTAAGCCATTTTTCTGCGGTATTTTATGATGAGCTTAGTTCTGAGCAGAAACATGAGCTTGATATTTTCACCAATTATGATGGGATTATTTCAAGACTTAGGAAAGCAATTTTCCCAAAGCGTCTGCGACCTACTTTGATTTCTGATTTACTTCTTCGCGTTTTGTTTTTATTCAACAAGGCCTGATGATCCACTGCTGGAGTGATTGTGTCTAATAGAAAAACGAAAGAACTCTCTGTTGAACAGAGCCTTGTTTGGAACAGCATCGGCTCGATGGTGTATTTGATTTGCAACTGGCTGATTACTGTTCTTGTGGTGACACTTGGTTCCGACATTAGCATGTCTGGTAGCCTTGCTGTGGCTATGTCTGTTGGTAATATTTTTGCGACCATTGTTCTGCTTCGAGCGCGCCCCGTTCAGGTTTCTGAGAGTTATTCTGATTTTACGACTGGGAATTTTATCGCTCACAGAATCGTTGCAACAATATTTGCCTGTGTAATTTGCTTCTTCTATTGTTTAGTCTCTGTTGCATTCAGCGATTGGGCAGTTGTTGCTGTTTATTGCCTATTTAAAGCTGGCGATTCATTTGTCGATGTTCTTCACGGTGTGGATCAGGTAAACAGCAGATTGGACATTGCGGCTATCTCTCAAATAATTCGTGGCGTAGGAGTTCTAGTCTCTTTTTCGTTGTGCTTGTTGCTATTTGATAACTTGGTAATAGCCGTTGCTTCAATGGCTATTGTTACCATAGCTGTTGTGCTTATATATGATTTTAGAATGACAAAACGGTTTTGTGCCGTTATGCCTGATTTTGATTTTACTTCCCTTATCAAATTGTCCCGTATCTGTTTTCCCGGTTTTGTTGCATCTCTTGCGTGCACGGCTGTTGTTAGCGTAACAAGACAGTTCTATGGCCTTTCCTATGGAAATGAGGCGTTGGGTTTTTATGCCGCCGTTGCCACTCCGACTGCCGTAATTCAGGCTCTCGTATCTTATCTATATGCCCCCCTGCTTGGACCTATTTCGGCAATGTGGCGAGAAAACGAAACTCACCGATTACGCTTAGTATTTATTAAGATGCTCGCTTCCGTGTTCGTTTTGACGGCGATGTGTGCCATTGCTAGTGCTTTCATAGGCGAACCTGTGCTTACTGCTATTTATGGCAAAGAAGTTGGCCTTCACTCAGATTATCTTCCGCTGGCACTCGTTGCTACCGCATTCACTGGTTTGAACTTTTTCACTATTGATGTCTTTATTGCATTTGGGAAACCGATTATTGGCACGATTTCTGGTGCCGCTTCGTTAGCGTTGGCCGTGTTTCTTTCTCGTTATTGTTTTGTGAATCCGGTATTTGCCTCTGATGCAAATATCATCAATATCATTATCTTGGTGGCATACGGTTTTGGATTATTATTATCCTTCCTTTGTATAATTAACCTATTAAATCGGAAGGCGAAGCAATCTGTCACATCCGAACTGTAAATTCGCTCTCCTTGTTTCAATAGGGTTTTTCAGTTCGAATTGGACTGTTTGAGTGATATTTTGTACTGAGGATTCAAATGATGCATGAATTAAGAGTGCTGGTTATCATCCCAGCTTTTAATGAAGAGGCGAACATTTTGGATACGGTTTCTTCTGTGGAGGAAGCTGGATACGATTATGTAGTTATTAACGATGGCTCCACTGATGACACTTTGCGTGTTTGTCGCGATGCGGGCGTTAATGTCCTGGATTTACCGCAGAATCTTGGCATTGGAGGTGCGGTTCAAGCCGGACACAAATATGCCAAGCGCTTTGGCTATGATGTAGACATCCAAGTTGATGGTGATGGGCAGCATGACGCCCATTACATATCGCGCTTGCTTGATGAAATTAATAATGGGTCTGATTTAGTTATCGGATCGCGATTTCTTGAGGAATCCGAAGGCTTCAAGTCAACCTTCTTGAGGCGTCTTGGAATTAGATGGCTCTCTGCGGTAATTCATCTTACAACTCACGTTCGTGTTAGCGACCCCACTTCTGGTTTTCGCGCATGTGGATCTAAGGCCATAGATCTGTTCTGTAAAAAATATCCCGTAGACTATCCAGAGCCGGATTCTGCTGTTGCGGCTATGGTTAAGGGCCTTCGCGTTACAGAAGTGCCTGTCGTAATGAAAGAACGACAGGGGGGAAAGTCGTCAATTTCTGGTTTTAGTAGCATTTATTACATGATAAAGGTTACTTTGGCGATTATCATCTCTTCATTCTCGAATTAGGACGGGTTGTTATGCATATTTCCTTACAGCTTGGTGTCATTACTGCTTGTTTAGTTTTGCTTTGTTTTGTGCTGCGTCTTGTATTAAAGGATAGCCTTCAGCTCAAGTATTCACTTCTTTGGATTGTTCTTGCATTGGTTTTGTTGGTATGCGGCCTCTTTCCGCAACCTCTTTACTTCATTTCAAGTTTATTTGGTTTTCAGACTCCAGCCAATTTTGTTTTTGTCTTAGGGTTTTTATTTTTGATATGCATTGTTCTTTCTATGGCGTGTCTGTCAAGTAAACAATCTTCTGCAATTGCCAACTTAACTCAACGAATTGCATTGCTTGAAAAAGAGCTTGAATCAAAAAATAGGGAGTAATGCCATGTGCTTGGCAAAAGATCATACATTTGTATTGTGCGCATTCGGCGAGTCTCCGTACTTGTCTGATTGTTTAGATTCTTTAGTGAACCAAAGCACCCGAAGTAATATCCTTATATCGACGTCAACTCCTAATTCCTATATTGATCGTATAGCGTCTAATTATTCGATTCCGGTTATTGTTAACGAGGGGTCGCCTAGCATATCCCATGACTGGAATTGTGCTATTGCGAATTCAAATACAAAGCTTGTGACTATAGCTCATCAGGATGATATCTATAGCTCAAATTATGCGGAAACTATGCTGCGGGCGATGAAAGAAGCGGATCAACCTTTAATCTTCTTTTCTAATTATGGTGAGATAAGAAACGGCGTATGTGAAGAAAACCTCCTTATTCTGAAAATAAAGAGATTTTTACTTCGTAAGTTTGCTCGCTATGGCGCTCTTTCATCGGTTAAGGATAAAAGGGATATCCTGAGGTTCGGTTCCGCCATCTGCTGTCCTTCTGTGACATTTAATCTAAGCATCTTACAGACACCGTTATTTATGACAGACATGAAATGTGACTTGGACTGGGAGGCATGGGAAAGATTTTCGAAAATCGACGGATCTTTCGTTTATTCTCCCGAGGTTTTAATGTTTCATCGAATTCATGAAGGCTCTGAGACCACCGCGTTGATTAAAGATGATACAAGGAGGTCGGAGGATGAAACGATGCTTCAAAAATTCTGGCCCAAGTGGTTTGCTCCAATAGTCTGTAGCCTGTATTCGCTTAGCATGAGAAGCAATTCTTTATGACGCTGCAACAATGCCGGCGTAGTTGAACATTTATCGAGACGGAGTTATAGAGTTATGAATCTAGATACCTTTACTGGTCATCTGAAACTATCTGATAGTTATCGAAAAGCTCTGACGTTTTTCGTTTACCCGTTTATAGCTGTATTCTCTCTTTGCTTGGGATTTTTCTACTATTGCGCCTTTAAAGCTAGCGCTATCGGATTGCCTGGGCTATGGCTCTCGGTTCTGCCCTTAATCGCCTGCTTGTTCGTTGGTGTCCTATTATTAATTAAAGAGCAGGACAATCCCGCAATTTGCTTTGTAGTGATTGGTGTGCCCGCTGTAACTGCTTTTGGCCTTTTCATGCTGCCCGCTAATGTTCCAGACGAGGCTTCTCATATTTGGCAGGCTGCCGCTTTATTGTCTCGTAACGGCAATGGCTTTGACGTTGTCTCTTGCTTCCAATTGGGTCAGTTTCCTTCATCGTACGCAGATTATTTTAATGCAATGACTCAGCCTACCGATTGGTCTAGCGTCTTTGTGTGCCATACGTATTTGGGGAGCTATTACCCTCATCTTTATTTAATTCCGGGTGCAATTCTAGGATTTGCGCAGCAAACGGGTTTCAATGCCTTTGTGGCCCTTTCAGTTTCGCGCGTGTGCGCTGGATTAACATATTGTTTCGCGGCTTATTGGATAATCAAACTGATGCCAGTTGGTAAAAATGCTGTTTTGATTTTTTTACTAAATCCCATTTTATTGCAGCAGGAAGCGTCTGTTTCGGCTGATTCTGTCGCAAACATTGTTGCCATTTTGTACGTTGCTGTAGTTGTTAAGATTTATGCGGACTCGTTGTACTCATATCGATCGCTGCTGGCGCTAATACTGCTATCCGTTTTACTGCTTCTTTCAAAGATAATGTTTTTCCCGTTGGTACTCTTGAACCTTATTCACTGGAAAAAACTTAAAGGAACAGGCAGCTATAAAAAGTTCATCTCTTCCTTCTTTGCGATAGCTTTTGTTTCGAGCTGCGCGTTCGTGTTTCTTTATCATGGAAGTTTCATGCCAGATTCATTTGATTTGATGCGAGCGCCGCTGCATTGCGCAAAGGTTTTTATTAAGTCAATTTGGGAGATGGGGCCATTCTGGTTTCAATCCTATGCAGGTTACAATCTTGGCGCTCTTTCGATTAATGTTTGGCCATTTTGTTTTTGGCTTTACATCATTCTTCAGTCTGTTGTTCTGTTTTATAACGATGAGGATAATAAAAAATTATTCTGCAGTACGGATTGCTTTGTAATGATTGCTGTTGTATTCGTCAATTTCTTCCTGATTGTTATGACGATGAGGAACTGGACTCTTACTGTTGATAAGCGTGAAGATATTATCATGGGAGTCCAAGGACGATATTTGTTCCCACTGGTCCTTCCGGTTCTGTTGAATATCTTGCGACCGATAAAATCGAGTTCTGAAGGACATGCCTTGCTTTGTTCTTCATTGATAATGAGTACTATTCTATTAGTGGACTTTATTTCAATTCTTTCTGCGTTTTAGGAGTTAGTGTTTCATGTTGAACCTTCTTGAGGGCATTGGTTACACCGTTAAAGAAGAGGGATTTTATAACGTCCCCAAGAAGGTCTCCCATGTACTCTCAATGCATAGGCCTCGATTTGATTTCAGCTCTCGCCAAGACAATTCTTTTTTTGATGTTATTTTTATTAATGGATGTGATTATTCCGTTCCGCATCCTATTAGATACCGTGTCGATCATCAGATCGAGGAACTTGAAGCTGCCGGCTTAACGGTCCAAAAGGTTAATGCCTGGGAGATGGAAGAGGATATTCTTAGGCATGCGCGTACTTTCATTATTTTCCGTTGTCCCCTAAGTGATGAAGTTGAATCTTTAATTAGGCAGGCAAAAAAACTCAATAAGCGCGTTATTTATGACATTGATGATTTGGTTATCGACACTGCTTATACCGATTCTATTCCGTTCGTTAATGCAATGACTGCTCATGATAAGTCTTGCTATGACGATGGCGTCAGGCGAATGGGTGAAACACTGAAGCTTTGCGATTGCGCTATCACTACTACTGAGGGGATGGCGGAAGAACTAAAAAAATATGTTCCCAGGGTTTATATAAATAGAAATGTAGCATCTGAATCGATGATTGATTATTCGAATATTGCTATCTATCGTCGAGATGTACTCCCCAGCTTGCAAAGCTCAAGCGTCTTGCCTGAGGATAGGGTTCCCTACAAGCGAGCGGTTGAGCGCAGGGATGAAAAACAGAAAACTAAGGAAATCAGAATCGGCTATTTTAGCGGAAGCATTACGCATAATGCAGATTTCAATTTAGTGCTCCCAGCATTATCTAAGGTAATGGAGACTCATCACAACGTCACCTTGATGGTGGGCGGGGAACTCGATGTCCCTGATGACTTGATGCCATTTTCCGAACGTATTGTCACATTCCCATTTTGCGATTGGCGTCGGCTTCCAAATTATATTGCTTCCTGTGATATCAATATCGCTCCTTTGGAGAACACTCTATTCAATCGAGCTAAATCCGAGAATAAATGGATTGAATCATCGCTTGTTAAGGTTCCTACGGTTGCTAGCAATGTTGGCGCCTTTAAGAAGATGATTCAGGATGGCGTTACTGGATTTCTCTGCGATGGCGTTGAGGACTGGTGTGCTGCCCTCAATCGTCTGATATTAGATTCTGATCTTAGGAAGAGCGTCGGCGAATCTGCATATTTATACTGCCATGAGCACTGCACTACTGTTTCGGCTGCTAAAGCAATCCGAGATATTATTGTAAAAGAACAATCTCCCAATCTCGGAATGGTCATGCCGAGCGTGAATACTAGCGGTGGTGTCTTAGTCGCCCTTAAGCACCTATGCATTCTTCAGGACGCTGGTGTTGATGTATTAATACTTAATACCGATGATTCAACAAAGTGGCTTGAAGTTTTCGGACATCGTATTCCTGTTCTTAATCGTGTCGTTCCAAGCGGCAAGCTCGATAAATGCCCTTTGTCGGGTGCAATTGATACTGCGGTTGCGACCCTTTGGGATACTCTTGATTTTGTTAAACGCTATCCACGTATTGGTAAGAAAAAGTACTTGGTTCAGAACCTGGAGACTGATTTTTATCTTCCAGGAGATAGGCTGCGTCTTCAGGCGAATTCTACTTATTTAAATAACGATATTGACTACCTGACGATCTCGCCTTGGTGCGAGGAATGGCTTCAGGATAGGTTTGGTCAGAATTGTAAGTCGGTTCCGAATGGACTCGACCTTGCCTCGTTCCCTCATTCCGTACGCGATTTCTCTCTGCCCAAAATAAGGATTCTAATCGAGGGGGATTGCGGTTCAGATTATAAAAATGTTGATGAAGCTTTCAGGGTAGTGGAAAGGCTTGACTCTGAAAGATATGAGATTTGGTACATGAACTACACTGGTAAAAAGAAGCCTTGGTACCGTATCGATAATTTCCTCGGTAGAGTGCCACATGATCAAATATCAGACATCTATAACCAGTGTCATATTTTATTGAAGACAAGCATTCTCGAAAGTTTTTCATATCCCCCGTTGGAGATGATGGCGACCGGCGGCTTTGTTGTTGCTGTTCCCAATGGAGGTAATGCAGAGTTCCTTCGCGATGGATCGAATTGCTTGCTTTACGGCCGTGGAGATATTGATGCTGCGGTGAGCTGCATTAATCGCATCGTTAATGATCACGGTCTTCGTGAGACGCTGTATGACGGGGGATTGAAGACTGCAGAGGAGAGGGACTGGTCAAAACTGACGGATAAAGTCGTTCGCCTATATGACTGATACTATAGTTTTAATTTGATGGATGCATACTTGCGGCAACGTAGACATTTAAGTTAACGTTGCCGCAAGTATGCAATGTCTTGCTGCTTTATTTTTAAGGAGTTATGTTATGAAAGGCATCATCCTCGCCGGCGGGTCCGGCACGCGCCTGTACCCGCTCACGCTCGTGACCTCCAAGCAGCTGCTGCCGGTCTACGACAAGCCCATGATCTACTACCCGCTGTCCACCCTCATGCTGGCGGGCATCCGGGACATCCTGGTCATCTCCACGCCGACCGACCTGCCCAACTTCGAGCGCCTGCTCGGGGACGGCTCGCGCTACGGCGTGAACCTGTCCTACGCCGAGCAGCCCAGCCCGGACGGCCTGGCGCAGGCGTTCACCATCGGCGAGGAGTTCATCGCCGGCGAGCCGTGCGCCCTCGTGCTCGGCGACAACATCTTCTACGGCAACGGCCTGTCGCGCCACCTGACGCGCGCCGTCCAGAACGCCGAGTCGGGCCGTGCCACGGTCTTCGGCTACCACGTGGACGACCCCGAGCGCTTCGGCGTCGTGGAGTTCGATGCGCAGGGCAGGGCCGTCTCCATCGAGGAGAAGCCCGCCGAACCCAAGAGCTCCTACGCCGTCACCGGCCTGTACTTCTACCCGGGCGACGTCGCCGCCAAGGCGCACGAGGTCAAGCCGTCGGCACGCGGCGAGCTGGAGATCACCACGCTCAACCAGATGTACCTGGAGGAGGGGACGCTGTCCGTGGTCACCCTGGGCCGCGGCTACGCGTGGCTGGACACCGGCACCATGGAGAGCCTCCACGAGGCCGCGGAGTTCGTCCGCGCCGTGGAGCACTCCCAGGACCTGCCCGTGTCCGTGCCCGAGGAGATCGCCTGGGAGAACGGCTGGATCACGACCGCCGAGCTCGAGGAGGCCGCGGAGGCCTACGGCAAGTCGGTCTACGGGCAGCACCTGAAGAAGGTCGCAGCCGGCGAGATCGTCAACAGCCCGCGCGAGTACTAGCGCTGTCTTGCTTTCTTTTAGGGGTCATCGTTTATCTGGTGGCCCCTTTCGTTATGATTATGTTGACCGCAAAGATAATATGATTGGGAGTGGATGTGTTAAGCGTCTACTTTGGCGATATGCCAGAAGCGATTTACAACACAGCGACATATTTCAAAAACTCTTACCGGTCTTCTTGGATCACGGACCCTTATGCGGTTTCGATCATTAAAGATGTCGATCGATCGGATGTTGTCTCCGAAAATGTCATTGAAAGCCCCGTGCTTGGGTCTATCTCTCCACTTCAACTTTCTGGTGGCGTGAAAACGTTGCTGCTCATGAGGTTCGATCGAAAGCATATTTATAATGCTTCGACCTGTGGCGATAACTGCGCTAAGTGGATTCTCGACATGGCGAAAGACCGCAAGCTCGTTATCAACCTCTATCACGTGATGGACTTTGGTCGCGAGGATTTTAAAATCAAAGTCGTGAACAGCGGACGCATTGCCCATAACATGGCCGAGCTGATTCATGAGTCGATTCCGTATCTGTAGGTGCTGCTTATGAACGGTTCGCATCTCGTTAAGATTTCCCGCCGCAGGGGAACAAAATATACCTTCACCATTAAGCGGAATATCACTATCGTACGTGGCGATAGCGGCACGGGGAAGACGACGCTGTTCGATATGGTCGCTGACTACATGCGCATGGGCGAGCAGTCTGGCGTTTCCTTGCAATGCGATTGTCCCTGTGTTGCCCTGACCGATTATGACTGGAGAAACCAGCTTTCGTCTGTCCATGATTCGATCGTATTCGTCGATGAGGGATTAAAGGAGATCCATTCCGATGAATTCGCTCATCATGTGTTGTATTCCTCGAACTACTTCGTGCTGATCTCAAGGGCTGACTTTCCCAATCTTCCGTATAGCGTGGATGAGATTTACAAGATTAAAACGAGTGGAAAATACCACTCCTTCGTACCCATTTATCAAGATCGAGGGAATCACCGATATGCTCTTTCCCGGTCGGCGCCAAAACAGGACTTTTCTATTCTTCTATGCGAGGACAGTAAGTCTGGTTTTCAGTTCTTTGAACGGCATTTCGCTGACAGTGAGCTTACCTGTGCTTCGGCTATGACGAACAGCGCGATTTTGGGGTGGTTGGATCAGCATCTCAACGATCGCGTGTTTGTTGTCGCGGATGGAGCAGCATTTGGGTGCTATGCGGACCGTGTTCTTAAACTCCAGGACATTTGCCGCGATGCAGTAACGGTTTGTCTTCCCGAGTCGTTCGAGTGGCTTCTGCTGAGCTCTGGCGTAATTTCTGGGCTTGATGCTAAGTCGGTGCTGGAAGCCCCGGAAGCGTTTGCAGACAGTGAGAAGTTTAAAAGCTGGGAGGACTTCTTCTATAAGTATTTGCGCGAAACAACTGGGGGTTCGGTTTTTCAGCACGATAAAGACTGCATTCCGGAGGCGTTTTGTACGGGAAGTAATTCTGCGAAGGTTATGGCTCTTATCGCATGCCGAAATGTCCGATAGTTTTGTTGAATAGTGTCGCGTCGTCACTTCCTGCGGCATACTAAAGAAGCTGTACATGCTTCAGATTGGATTTTCATGTCTGAGATTTTTGAACCTAAGAACATTATCGTCACGGGCGGCTGCGGCTTCATCGGCAGCAACTTCGTGCACTACGTCGTGGACAACCACCCGGGCGTCCACGTCACCGTGCTGGACAAGCTGACCTACGCCGGCAACCCCGAGAATATCGCCGGGCTGTCGGCGGACCGCGTGGAGCTCGTCGTGGGCGACATCTGCGACGCCGCGCTGCTGGACAGGCTCGTCCCCGGCCACGACGCGATCGTCCACTACGCCGCCGAGTCCCACAACGACAACTCCATCGCCGACCCGGAGCCGTTCCTGCGCACCAACGTCGAGGGCACCTTCCGCCTGCTGGAGGCCGTGAGAAAACACGGCATCCGCTACCACCACGTCTCCACCGACGAGGTCTACGGCGACCTGGCGCTCGACGACCCGGCGAAGTTCACCGAGGAGACGCCCTATAGGCCCTCGAGCCCCTACAGCTCGACCAAGGCGTCCTCCGACATGCTCGTGCGCGCCTGGACCCGCACCTACGGGCTTCGCACGACCATCTCCAACTGCTCCAACAACTACGGCCCCTACCAGCACGTGGAGAAGTTCATCCCCAGGCAGATCACGAACATCGTCGACGGCGTGCGCCCCAAGCTCTACGGCAAGGGCGAGAACGTCCGCGACTGGATCCACACCGAGGACCACTCCTCGGCCGTCTGGGACATCCTCACCAAGGGCCGGATGGGGGAGACCTACCTCATCGGGGCCGACGGCGAGAGGGACAATATCACGGTCCTGCGCATGATCCTCACGGCCATGGGCCGCGACCCCGAGGACTTCGACTGGGTCGCAGACCGCCCCGGACACGACCGCCGCTACGCCATCGACTCGACCAAGCTCCAGCGCGAGCTGGGCTGGAGGCCGGCCCACACCGACTTCGCCGAGGGGCTCAAGCAGACGATCGACTGGTACGTGGAGAACGAGTCCTGGTGGCGCCCCGCCAAGGAGGCCACCGAGGCCCGTTACCGCGCACAGGGCCAGTAGGAGGGGAGAGACATGGCAGACATCGCATTCGAGAAGGACCTCTCCGTCGCCGAGACCGGCATCGTGGGCCTCAAGGTCGTCGACCTCGCCGTCCACGGCGACTCGCGCGGCTGGTTCAAGGAGAACTGGCAGCGCGCCAAGATGTGCGCGCTCGGCATCCCCGACCTCCGCATCGTCCAGAACAACATCTCCTACAACGACAGCCGCGGCGTCACCCGCGGCATCCACGCCGAGCCCTGGGACAAGTTCATCTCCGTGGCCCGCGGCAGCGTCTTCGGCGCCTGGGTGGACCTGCGCGAGGGCAGCGCCACCTACGGCAAGGTCTACTCGACCGTGCTCGACCCCTCGAAGGCCATCTACGTGCCGCGCGGCGTGGGCAACTCCTTCCAGGCCCTGGAGGACGGCACCGCCTACACCTACCTGGTGGACGCCCACTGGTCGCCGGAGCTCAAGAGGACCTACACCTTCGTGAACCTCGCCGACCCCGAGCTCGCCATCGAGTGGCCCATCCCGCTCGACGAGGCCACCGTCTCCGATGCCGACCTCAACCACCCGATGCTCAAGGACGTCGTCCCCATGGCGCCCAAGAGGACGCTCGTCACCGGCTGCAACGGCCAGCTGGGCCATGCGGTGCGTGCGCTCGCCGAGGAGCGCGGCGTGGCGAAGGACTTCGACTTCTGCGACATCGACACCTTCGACATGTCCGACCCCGACGCCTACGCGCAGCACGACTGGTCGCTCTACGGCACGGTCATCAACTGCGGCGCCTACACGGCCGTGGACAGGGCCGAGACCCCCGAGGGCCGCGCGATCGCCTGGAAGGCCAACGCGACTGGCCCCGCCCTGCTCGCCCGCGCCTGCGCCGAGCACGGCATCACGCTCGTCCATGTGTCCAGCGACTACGTCTTCGACGGCACCGCCGAGGTGCACACCGAGGACGAGCCCTTTTCCCCGCTGTCCGTCTACGGCCAGACCAAGGCCGCCGGCGACATCGCCGTGGCCGGTTGCCCGCGCCACTACATCATGCGCAGCTCCTGGGTCATCGGCGAGGGCCATAACTTCGTCAAGACCATGAAGTGCCTGTCCGACCGCGTCGCCGACCCGGAGGACGGGCTCGGGCAGGTCACCGTCGTGGACGACCAGCTGGGCCGCCTGACCTTCACGCGCGACATGGCGCAGGCCATCTTTCACGTGCTGGGGACCCACGCGCCCTACGGCACCTACGACTGCACCGGCTCGGGCGCGGTCAAGTCCTGGGCCGACATCGCCCGCGCCGTCTTCGAGGCCGCCAACGGCAACGGCGACAGGGTCGTGCCGGTGTCGACCGCCGACTACTACGCCGGCACCGAGGGCCCCATCGCCCCGCGCCCGGTCCATTCCGCGCTCGACCTGTCCAAGCTCGAGTCGGCCGGCTTCCACATGCCCGACTGGGAGGAAGAGCTGGGGGAGTACCTCAAGACGCTCTAGCCGCTATCAACTTTTCGAGAGTAAAAGCCGCCGTTCTTTAACGGCGGCTTTTCTTGTTGATGGCTATCTGCGCAGTGGTGCCAATAGTATTTTGCGGAAGATCTTTCACTCGCTTGGCGTGGTGGCGGACCTGCCGGGCTGGTCATCGTAGGCGTATTTGCTGTACACGTTGACCTCCCACTGCTTTTTTTCGACCTTTGCCACGGAATCGAGGATGAAGCCGGTCGCAAGGCTCAGACCGCACAGGAACATAAACGACGCGGCGAGCATGGCGGTGGGGAAGCGCGGAACGAGGCCGGTCTGGAAATACTCGACAACGATGGGCGTGCCCAAGGCGAGGCCGAATACCGCGAACAGAAGCGCAACGAGGCTGAAGAACTTCAGCGGGCGGTAGTCCTTGAACAGCGTGCCGATCATCGCAACGACTTTAATGCCGTCGCTCACGGTGTTGAGTTTGGACTCGGAACCCTCGGGACGGTCGCGGTACTCGATGGGCACATCTTTGATGCGCCAGCGGTAGTCGACGGCGTGGATCGAGAGCTCGGTTTCGATCTGAAAGCCCTCGGAAAGCACTGGGAAGGTTTTAACGAACGGGCGGCTCATGGCGCGGTAGCCGGTCATGACGTCATCGAAGCTGTAGCCATAGATCCACTTGATCATGGCGCGGACCAGGTTGTTGCCAAAGCCGTGGAAGGCGCGCTTGTTTTCCTCGGCGTAGGTGCCGTTTGAAAGGCGATCGCCTACGGTCATGTCGGCCGTACCGTTAAGGATGGGCTCGCAGAGGGCCTTGGCCGCCTCGGCGGGGTAGGTGTCGTCTCCGTCGACCATCAGGTAGCAATCGGCGTCGATATCGCGAAACATCTGGCGGCACACGTTGCCCTTTCCCTGACGGGGCTCAAAGCGGACTGTGGCGCCGTGCTCGGTGGCAATGCGTGAGGTATCGTCCGACGAGTTGTTGTCATAGACATAGACCGTCGCCTGCGGAAGCTCGCGGTGAAAGTCGTCGATGACTTTGCCGATCGTGAGCGCTTCGTTGTAGCAAGGGATGATGACGGCGATGGATTCAGAATTCACTTAATGCTCCTTATACATTCAATCCTAGAAAGTATAGCCGTTTAGGCCTGGCATCCTAAGATGTGGGTATGTTCTCCAGTTTTGTTGCGCGAATCGTTTGCATGGCCGTCGGGTCTATACTGTTCGTTTGTCAACGATTACGAGTAAAGGAGTTGCATCCGTGTCGGATCAGACAAAGCAACAAGAAACTCGCAGTCTGCCTGCGACGTTTGCTAAGAACGAATTTGAGAAGGACGCGTTTATCCTTCGTCAGCTGGTTACCAAGGATTTTAAGATCAAGTATCGCCGTAGCGTTCTGGGCGTCGCATGGTCGGTGCTCAACCCGCTGCTGATGATGATCGTCATGGCCATCGTGTTCTCGACGATTTTTGGCCAGGGCCGCAATGGCTCAATGACGCCCGAGATGTACCCGCTGTACTTGATCGTGGGTAACATCACCTTTGCCGTCATGTCTGAGTCTACTAACCAGGCCCTGACGTCGATCGTGGGCGCTGCCCCTCTGCTCAAGAAGGTTAAGGTGCACCGCTGGGTTTTCCCGGTTCAGAAGGTGCTCTTCTCGCTGGTCAACTTTGCCTTCTCGCTGGTCGCCGTCGCCATCGTCATGCTGTGGTTCCGCGTTATGCCTTCTTGGCACCTGATTCTGTTGCCGGTTTGCCTGCTGCTGCTTATGTGCTTCTGCATGGGCCTGGGCATGATGCTCTCTGCCCTTACGGTCTTCTTCCGCGACGTTATGCATCTGTGGAGCGTCGTCATTACGGCGTGGACTTACATTACGCCCATCTTCTGGACGACTGACTATATTGCGCAAATGCCGCATCTCGTGCGTATCTTGATGTATGCGAACCCCATGTTCAACTACCTGCAGTTTATGCGCGATATCTTCCTGTTCCAGACTACGCCCTCGCTTATGACGTTTGGTATGTGCGTCGCTTGGGCGGTTCTTGCGCTTATTATTGGCTATACCGTGTTCCATAAGTCCGAGCGCAAATTTATCCTCTACATCTAAGGAGTGCTGAGATGACTGAATCTGTTGTTGATTACAGCGAGCAGCCTCTGGCTGTCGAGGTCGACGACGTCACCATGATCTTTAACATGGCGTCCGAGTCGCTGACCAACCTCAAGGAGTACTTCATTAAGCTTGCCAAGCACGAGCTGTTCTTTGAGGAGTTTAGGGCGCTTAAGCACATCTCGTTTGATATTCATCGCGGCGAGGTTGTGGGTCTGGTCGGCACCAATGGCTCCGGCAAGTCTACGATGCTCAAGATTATCGCTGGCGTTCTTGAGCCTAGCGAGGGCAGCGTTAAGGTGCACGGTAACATCGCGCCGCTGATTGAGCTTGGCGCCGGCTTTGACCCCGAGCTGACCGCCCGCGAGAACATCTATCTGAACGGCGCCCTGCTCGGCTATACCAAGGAGTTCATCGACGCCAACTTTGACGGCATTATCGAGTTCGCAGAGCTGCAGAACTTTGTCGATATGCCGCTTAAGAACTTCTCCTCGGGCATGGTGGCGCGTATCGCCTTTGCAATCGCGACGATTACTGAGCCCGATATTCTGATCGTTGATGAGACGCTGTCCGTCGGTGATGTGTTCTTCCAGCAGAAGTGTGAGGCCCGCATTCAGCACTTTATCCAGAGCGGTGACGTGACGGTTCTGTTCGTTTCGCACTCCATGGAGCAGGTTGAGCGCATCTGCCAGCGTGCCGTTTGGATTGAGAAGGGTGACCTTCGCATGGACGGCCCGGTCGATGAGGTCTGCAAGGCGTATCGCGAGCAGTTCAACTAGGTTATAATTACTTGCGCCCGACAGGCTTGCGCTTGCTTGGGCGTGTGGTTATTTGCTCCATTAGCTCAGTTGGATAGAGCAGGGGACTTCTAATCCCAAGGTCGACGGTTCGAATCCGCCATGGAGCACCATCGTTTATTAAGCCCGGACCGCTTGGTGGTCTGGGCTTTTTTCATCTTGTATGCTGCTGAAGCCGAGCGCGAGCAAGCCGCTGCTGTTTGTTGGGGTTGGCATTTTACTTTTCCAGATGCTCTTTCAACAGCTCTAGCGCATGTGCATACCCCTGCAGGCCCTCGCCGGTGATGGTGGCGAAGCAGGCTAGGCGTGCATAGCTCACCTGGCGGAAGTCCTCGCGCGTCTCTACGGCGCTGATGTGCACCTCGACGGCAGGGATGGCGACGGCCTTGAGGGCGTCGAGGATCGCGACGCTCGTGTGCGTGTAAGCCGCCGGGTTGATGACGATGCCGTCGACCTTGCCGTAGGCCTCCTGGATCTTGTCGACGATGCTGCCCTCGTGGTTGGACTGGAAGACCTCGACTTCGTCGAAGCCCTGTGCGGCGCCCGCTTCCTGGCAGATCTGCACTAAGCGGTCGTAGTTGTCGCTGCCATAGATGCCCGGCTCGCGAATGCCGAGCATGTTGAGGTTGGGGCCATTGATGACGAGTGCTTTCATGGTTGCTTCCTTTGCGGTTGGGCGGGCGGAGAGGCGGAACGGAAAACCACCACAAAGGTACCTGCCCCCTTTGTGGTGGTTTTTGCTAGAGGGCTGGTGGAAGGGCGTCGAGGACGGCGGCCGCGGTGTTGGCGGCGCAGTCGCGTGAGTCGATGATGTAGTCGGCCCAGGCGCGGTAGCGGGGCATGCGGTGTTCGGCTAACTTATCGATGCCGTCGCGCGCGGTGATGGGGCGGCCCTTGTGGGCGAGCTCGTCGAGCTTACGGTTGAGCATCACGATCTGGCTATTCTGGTGCAGCAGCGGGTAGTTCTCGTCGCGTGTGACCACGCCGCCGCCGGTGGAGAGCACCAGGCCGCTGCGCTTGGAGATGTCGGCCAGCGTAGCCGTCTCCTGTTCGCGGAAGGCCGCCTCGCCGCGCTCGACGATAAAGTCGGCACAGGGCATGCCCAGACGCTCCTCGAGCGCGCGATCCAAGTCGATGTGCTCGCGGCCCGTGAGCTGGGCAATTTGCTCACCCACGCGGGTCTTGCCCGAACCCGGCATGCCGATCAGCGCGATGTTTTGTTCGCGGCGGGACAGACGCTCCGTTACGTCTAAGATGCGCTTGCGCGGGGTGACTTGGCCGGTATAGCGCTCGACGGCCTGTGCCGCTTGGGCCACGAGCATCAGTAGGCCGCCGATGCAGGGGATGCCGCGGCGCTCGGCCTCGAGCGTGAGTCCCGTGCGGGCAGGGTTGTAGACAATGTCGATAACGCCTTCGAGCGCATCGAGCCCTTCGAGCGTGCAGGGCGCGTCGGGGCAGTGGGGGAACATGCCGGCGGGCGTGCAGTTGACGAGCAGCGCGGCGTCGGACTGCTGCGCGATGTTGTCGTAGTTGACCTCGCTCGTGCGGCCTACGGGCACAACGATGGCGCCCAGATCGTCCAGCACCATGCTTGCCGTAGTGCCAGCCCCGCCGGTGGCGCCGAGTACGAGCGCCTTCTTACCGGCAACCTCCACACCCAGCTCCCCGACCAGGCACTGGAAACCGAAGTAGTCGGTATTGTCGCCGCGCAGGCGGCCGTCGGCCAGGCGGGTGATCGTGTTGACGTTGCCCATGCGCTCGGCGAGCGGGCTCAGCTCGTCCAGGTACTCCATGACGGCGCGCTTGTAGGGGATGGTCACGTTGGTGCCCTCCCACTCGTCGCCGGTCATAAAGGCCTCTAGGTCCTCGGGCTCTCGCTCAAAGCGCACGTACTCTAGGTCGGCGAGCTCCTTGTAGATGGTCGGGGTGTAGCTGTGGCCAAGCACACGGCCCAGCACGCCGTAGGGGCGGGTTGCGGCGGTATCGGTCATCTAGAGCACCTCCGTGTAGCTGCCAAAGTAGGTAAAGCTCTCGCACACGTCATCGATGGAATCGAGCAGGTTGTCGAGGGCCTTGCTGCCAAAGGGGCAGTCCAGGTCAAAGTAGAACATAAACTCAAAGTCGTGCCCGGGGATGGGGCGACTCTCGAGCTTGATGAGGTTGATGTTGAGCGCGTAGAAGCGCTCGAGCACGCGGTAGAGGGCGCCCGGCTCGTTGGCCGTGGTGATCATGAGCGAGGTGCGGTTGGCGCCGGGGTAGACGCGCGGCTCGCGGCTGATGACGACAAAGCGCGTGTAGTTGTTGTCCGAGTCCTGGATGTTGGGCTCCAGCACCTCCAAGCCGTAGAGTGCCGCGCAGCTGCGTGAGGCGATAGCGGCGACGTCGGTGCGGTCGGAGTTTGCGACCATTTCGGCCGACATGGCCGTATTGGGGTACTTGGTGGCGTGCAGGTCGTGCGCCTCGATAAAACTGGCGCACTGGGCGATAGCCTGACCGTGGCTGTAGACCTCGCGCACGTCTGCGAGCTTGGTGCCGGGCTTGACGAGCAGGTTGTGATCGATCTTGAGCCGGAGCGAACGCACGATGTGGAAGTCGAACTGGGCGAGCAAGTCGTAGACGGCGTTGACCGAGCCGGCGGTTGAGTTTTCGATGGGCAACACGCCAAACTCGCAGAAGCCGTCGCGCACGGCGCGCATGACGCCCTCGAAGGTCTCGAAGAACGCGATGTCGGGCACGTCGAAGAGCTTGCACGCGGCGATTTGGCTGTAGGCGCCTTCCACGCCCTGACAGGCAACGCTGGCCGTTTGGGGGAAGGGCGTGTCGGAGGCTACGGCCGTGGCGTGGGCCTTTTGCGAGACCGTGATGCCGTTGAGCTCGTTGATGTAGCGCTGCTGCTCGGCCTTGCTCATGCTCATGAGGAGACGGAACAGGGCGATGGTCTGTGCCTCGTAGCGCTCGGGCGCGCGGCTGGCGAGGTTGTTGAGTTTGGAGCGCTCGCGGGCGGGGTCAAAGACGGCCTTGCCCATCTCGATCTTTGATTTGGCGACCTCGGTGGCAATGTCCATACGCTCGACAAAGCTGTTGAGGAGCGTGGTGTCGATGCCATCGATGGTCTGGCGGATGTCAGCAAGGTCCATGAAGACCCCTTTCACGTGTCGGGGGATGTTGAGGGGTGGGTAGTTAGCGCTGGGCGGCGTCCTCAAGGAGGGCGTCCCAAATCGCGAGGGCAGCTGCTGCTTCAGCTACGGGGACAGCTCGGGGGACGATACAGGGATCGTGACGGCCGTGCACCGAGAGTTCGGCATTTTCCATGGCGTCCATGTCTACGGTCTGCTGCTCGCGGCCAATTGAGGGCGTCGGCTTTACGGCCATCCGCCACATGACGGGCGCGCCGGTCGAAATACCGCCCAGGATGCCGCCGGCGTTGTTGGATTCAACCTCGATCTCGCCCGACTCTGCATCGATGCGATACGGATCGTTGTTTTCGCTGCCGCGCATGGCGGCCACGGCAAAGCCCATGCCAAACTCCACGCCCTTTACGGCGGGAATGCCAAACGCGATTTGCGCGATGCGGTTCTCGATGCCGTCGAACATGGGGTCGCCGATGCCCGCGGGAAGCCCGTAGATGCCGCACTCCACGATGCCGCCGATGCTGTCGAGTTCGTCGCGCGCGGCTAGGATCTCCTCGCGCATGCGACCGGCTGCGGTGGCGTCAATGCACGGCAGATCGTTCGTAAGGATTGCCTTACGGTCGGCCTCGCGATAGACCATATCGTCCATAGGCAGGTCGGAGATGCCGCCGATCTGCGCGACGTGCGCCATGACCTGAATGCCGCGGGCCTCAAGTGCCTGCAGCGCAATGCCGCCGGCGATGCATAAGGGGGCCGTCAGGCGACCGGAAAAATGCCCGCCACCAGCGACATCGTGCATGTTGTGATACTTCACGCGCGCAGGGAAGTCCGCATGTCCGGGACGGGGCTTGCGGCGCAGCTCGGAGTAATCATTGGAGCGCGTGTTGGTGTTCTCGATAATCGCGGCGATGGGCGCGCCGGTGGTATGTCCATCGACAACACCGGCGATGATGTGGGCGGCGTCGGCCTCGCGGCGTTTGGTCGCGGTCTCGTCGCGACCGGGGGCGCGACGGTCGAGGAAGGCCTGCAGCTTCTCCTGGTCCACGGCGATGCCCGCCGGGATGCCATCGAGCGAGCAGCCGATAGCGGGAGAGTGCGACTGGCCGAAGATGCTTAAGTGCAAGACGTTGCCAAAGGTCGAGGACATGCTATTCCTCCTCGAGCGTGACCTTGCCGCCCAGTAGGCGGTAGTGGTCGAAGAAATCGGGATAGGACTTGTTGACGGCCTCGGCGCCGTGGATCACGACCTCGCCGGTGGCGCGGCTCGCGGCGATGGCGGCCATCATGGCGATGCGGTGGTCGTTGTGCGAATCGACCTCGCCTCCGGTGAAGGCATCGACACCCTTGATGATGAGGTCGTCACCGGCGATGCGCACCTGCGCTCCCAGCGCGGTGAGCTCGCGGGTGGTGGTGACCAGGCGGTCGGATTCTTTGATACGCAGACGGGCGCAATCGCGGATAAAGGTGCGGCCCTGTGCCAGCGAGGCCACGGCCGAGATAACGGGCACGAGGTCGGGAATGTCGTGGGCACTCATCTCAAAGCCGGCGAGCTTGTCGGACTGCACGGTGGCGGCGTTGGTTGAGCGCACGATGCGGGCGCCAAAGCGCGAAAGCGCAGCAAGCACGTTGCGGTCGCCCTGTGCGGAGCTCAGCGACACACCCTCCACGGTGATGGGGTCGGAGCCGATGGCGCCGGCGCACAGCCAAAAGGCGGCGTTGGACCAGTCTCCCTCGACGGCTACGCTGCCGGGCGTGCGGTACGATCCGCTGTTTACGCGGAAGTTCGTGACCTCGGGCTGGCCGTCCCTGGCGGGAATACGCTCGACGTTGACCTCGACGCCAAAGGCCTTCATGGCCTGGATGGTCAGGTTGATATAGGGGCGGCTCTCAATGAGGCCGGTCACCTGCACGCAGGAGGGCTGGGCGAGCAACGGGGCTGCCAGCAGCAGGCCCGAGATGTACTGCGAGCTCACGTTGCCCGGAAGCACAAAGGTGCCCGGGCGCATGCGGCCGCTCGTCTTGAGCGGAAAACCGCCCAGACCCTGTAGGTCGCAGCCGGCGGCGATGATCTCGTCCGAGAGCGGGGAGAGCGGGCGGGCGCCCAAGCGCCCCTGACCCACAAAAGTTGCTTCTGCGCCCAGCGCGCAGGCGACGGGCAACATAAAGCGGAGCGTGGATCCACTTTCACCGCAGTCAAGCGTGCTGCCGGCAAGGGCCTTGAGCAGGCCAAACTCAACACTCTTCATGGTGGGGTGGACCTGGAAGCCGTCCTCGACGGTCTCGATGCGGGCACCGAGTGCCGTAAGGCAGCGCACCGTAGCCTCGATGTCGGCACAGGTGGTGTTGCAGGTGACGTGTGTCTCGCCGTTGGCGAGCGCGGCGCAGATGATGAGGCGATGCGCCATCGACTTGGACGCGATGGCGGGAACGGTGCCCTTGAGTGGGGACGGGGTGATGCGGGCTAGCATGCGGATGCGTCTCCCTTCTGGCCGAGGCCCTCGGCAATGAGTTCGTGGAAAGCGGAAAGCGGTGTGCGGTCGATGCTGCAGCGGCCAATGCCGTGCGGAATCACCAGGTCGATGGTGTCGCCCGCGCGCTTCTTGTCGTGGAGCGCCTCGGCAAAGACGGTATCGGCATCTAGGTCGCAGCGGGTCTTGAGGCCATGGCGGGCGCAGAGCTCCTCAATACGACCGGGCAGCGCAGCATCGCAGACGCCGTGCAGGGCCGCGGCGCGCGTGATGATACCCATGCCGATCGACACGCAGTTGCCGTGTCCCAGCTCAAAGTGCTCGCAGGCCTCGACGGCGTGTCCGGCGCTGTGTCCAAAGTTGAGGAGCTTGCGCTGGTTGGTTTCGCGCTCGTCGGCGACGACCACGGCGCGCTTGATGTCGATATTGCGGGCGATGATGAGCGCTACGCGGGCTACATCCTGGTTGAGCAGCTCCAGCGTGAGCGGGGTCTTCTCCAGCTCGGCAAAAAGCTCGGGGTCGGCGATCACGGCGTGCTTCACAACCTCGCCGCAGCCGTCGGCGAACTGCTCGGGCGTGAGAGTGGCCAAACATCCCACGTCGGCGATAACTACGCTCGGCTGCCAAAAGGCGCCGGCCAGGTTCTTGCCGGCAGCCAGGTCGATGGCGGTCTTGCCGCCCACCGACGAATCCACCATGGCGAGCAGACTCGTGGGGATCTGCACAAACTTGCAGCCGCGCATGTAGGTGGCGGCCACAAAGCCCGCCACGTCGCCCACGACGCCGCCGCCGAGTGCCACTATCACGTCGGAGCGCGAAAGCACGTGCTCGGCCACAAACTCCAAAATGGCAACATAGGTTTCTGCGCGCTTATGGGCCTCGCCGGCCTCGAAGGTGCAGATGCTCACCTCGTAGCCTGACGCCTCCAGGCTCTGCTTAACGGGCATCTGGTAGAGCGGGCCCACGTTGGTGTCCGTCACGATGACGGCCTTGGTGCCGCCGGCAGTGGCGCGCACGAGCGGTCCCGCCTGCTCCAGCAAAAACGTGCCAACATGCACCTGGTAGGGGCGTGCGGTGTCGATATCGATGGTAATCGCCATAAGCTATGGTCCTTTCGACCTGGCGTGATAGGTGGTCTAGTGAGAGGCCTCGTCGTCGAGTGCGCGCTTAATGCGGTCGCCCTCGGCAAGGAGATTCTCCAGATAGCGCTGGTCGCGGTCCTTAAGGGCGCGGCTGTAGGCGCCGAGCGAGTCGATCAGGTGGTCGATCTCGAAGGCGAGCGCATCGGCGTCGTCGATCATAAGCTCGGACCACATCTGAGGATTGAGGTGCGCCACGCGGGTGAGATCGCGGTAGCTTCCGGCCGAAAAGCCGTGGTGGACCTGGGCGGTGGGGCTCTTGACGTAGGCGTTGGATACCACGTGCGCAAGCTGGCTCGTGAAGGCGATGACGCGGTCGTGTTCGGCGGCGCTGGTCACGCTGAACTTGCCAAAGCCCAAGGGGCGCACCATCTCGCGCACCTGGCCCAGAAGTTCCAGCTTAAGTGCGTCGTCCACCGCGGGCGGCACGAGCACGAGCGGCGCGCCCTGGAACAGGTCGGCGCGGGAGTGCGCATAGCCCGAGTACTGCGTGCCCGCCATGGGGTGCGCGCCCACAAAGTAAAAGCCGTGCTCGCGGGCAAGCTCAAAGGCCCGCTCACACACAATGCCCTTGACGCCCACGGTGTCGATCACCACAGGACCCATGATGGCGTCGGTGTCGGTGGCGTCGGCGAGTGCCTGTGCATGCGCCTCGAGCCACTCGATGCAGGCCTCGGGGTAGCAGGCCAGGACGATGATGTCGCATTCGCCGAGTGTCTTGTCGTTGAGCTCTCCGGCGACAGTGCCCATGCTGGCGGCCGTCATGACATCGTCATCGGGGTCCCAGGCCAGCACGCGGACGCCCGCCTGTGCATAGCCGCGGGCAAAGCTACCGCCGATGAGGCCCAGGCCGACGATACCGGCGCACTTGGGGCCGCCCTGGTTAACGCGCGCGTTTCTCACCGTACCCATGGGTTACTCCATGGTCTCTTGGCAGACAACCTCGCGGATGGCTCGGATGCGGCGCATGGTGTCGTCGAATTGATCGGGGGTGAGGGCCTGGGCGCCGTCGGACCAGGCGCGGCTCGGCTCGTCGTGGACCTCGATCTCCAGGCCGTTGGCACCGCAAGCGGTCGCGGCGAGCGCCATGGGCTCAACGTAGCGGGTGTAGCCGGTGGCGTGGCTGGGGTCGGCGACGACGGGCAGGTGCGACAGGTGGTGCAGCACCGGCACGGCGTTGAGGTCGAAGGTATTGCGGGTGCGGGTTTCGAAGGTGCGGATGCCTCGCTCGCACAGGATGACGTTGTCGTTGCCCTCGCTCATGATGTACTCGGCGGCCATAAGCAGCTCATCGATCGTGCCGGACATGCCGCGCTTGAGCAGGATCGGGGTCTTGGTCTTGCCGACCTCCTTGAGCAGGGGGAAGTTCTGGGCGTTGCGGGCGCCGATCTGCATGACGTCAATCTTCTTGTCCAAGAAGACCTGCACGTCGCGCGGGTCCATGATCTCGGTGACGATCGGCATGTCGAGCTCGGCAGACGCCTCGCACAGCAGATCGAGGCCGGCGGGACCCATGCCCTGGTAGGCGTAGGGGGAGGTGCGGGGCTTGTAGGCGCCACCGCGTAGCATCGTGGCGCCGGCGGCCTTCACGCGGCGTGCGATGCGGATGAGGTTCTCGCCCTCGACGGAGCACGGGCCGGCGATGACCTGGAACTGGTCGCCGCCGATCTTGACGCCGTGGCCGCAGTCGATGACGGAGTCCTCGGGGTGGAACTTGCGGTTGGCGCGCTTGAACGGCTCGGAGACGCGCTGCACGCGCTCGACGACGTCCATGGACTCGAGCAGGAATGGGTCGATCTTGGTCGTATCGCCCACCAGGCCGATGATCGTCTCGTTCTCGCCGCGCGAGACGTCGGTCTTCAGGCCCTTTTTCTCAATCCAGCTGACGATATGGCTGACGGCCTCGTCGCTGGCGCTCTGCTTTAAAATTGCAATCATGGTGTGCCTCTCACCTCGATGGATAACCCTTGCAAAAACGGCCCGCATCGCGAGCCGTGTATATATGGTGCATGAGAGTTTATACTATCTGATTCGCTTTTGCCTTCTAAAGTGAGCCGTTGCGCCGCGTCTTCCCCGGAATTGCAAAGCTTTTTCTTTTATTTTGATAGCCCGTGGTGCACTTGGGTATAATGCCAAACGTTGGCCCTATTAGCTCAGGGGATTAGAGCGTCTGCCTCCGGAGCAGAAGGCCGTTGGTTCGAATCCAACATGGGGCACCATCGAACGTGAGACCGTCCGAACCTCGCATGGTCCGGGCGGTTTTCTTATACCGACGCGACGTGATGGGACGTGGTATGGCAGCAACGGATATCGAGCGCGGACTCTCGACCGCCGAGGTCGAGGAGCGCATCGCAGCCGGTAAGATCAACCGCAACATGGAGCTCAAGACCAAGTCGGTCAAAGAGCTCATCATCGAGAACCTCTGCACGCTGTTCAACTTGATCAACGTGATCTTAGCGATTCTGGTGTTGCTGACCGGTTCGTTTAAAAACCTGACGTTCCTGTTCGTGGTGTTCTTGAACACGGCAATTGGCGTCATTCAATCCATGCGCTCCAAGAAGATGGTCGACAAGCTTACGCTGCTCACCTCTAAGAAGGCCATCGCGGTGCGCGACGGCGCCGAGGTGGAGCTCGACCTGGACCAGATCGTGCTCGACGATATCATTCGCCTGGGGCGCGGTGACCAGATTCCCGCCGACGCCTTGGTGGTGTCGGGCGAGGCGCTCGTCAACGAGAGCCTGCTGACGGGCGAGAGCGACCTCATTAAGAAACAGCCAGGCTCCGAGCTCATGAGCGGCAGCTTTATCGACTCGGGCCTGCTGCGCGCCCGCGTGATCCATGTCGGCGCCGACAACTACGTGGCAAAGATCAACAACGAGGCCAAGTACGTCAAAAAGGTCAATTCCGAGATCATGAACGCGTTGAACGCCATCGTGCGGTTCGCGAGCATTATCATGATTCCGCTTGGTCTGGCGCTCTGTGCCTCGAGCGTGAGCGAGCTGTGGGATGCCGCCGGAACCCCGGGCGATAGCGCGCTTTCGTGGTGTTTCTCCGAGCTGCTGGCCGGTCGTGTGCCTTCTTCGGCGCTGCTGTCCACGGTGGGTGCCCTGCTGGGCATGATCCCGCAAGGCCTGGTGCTGCTGACCTCTTCGGTGCTCGCGATCGCCACGGTTCGTCTGGCGCGTCGCAAGGTGCTGGCACAGCAGCTCTACTGTATCGAGACGCTCGCGCGCGTCGACGTTTTGTGCCTGGACAAGACGGGCACCATTACCTCGGGCCGTATGGAGGTCGAGGGCACCTACCCGCTGCCTGTTGAGGGTGTTGGCTTTGGCGCGGACTCGGACGAGGCGGCTGTCCCCGTCGAGACCACGGTGCTCGACTTTGCGCTTGCCAACGTAGCACGTGCGACCTCGGCAGATGCCAACGAGACCTGCCAGGCGCTGCTCAACTACTACGCCGATCGTCCGGTCGAGGTGTCCGAGCCGCTGTCGGTCATTCCGTTCTCGTCGTCCAAAAAGTGGAGCGGCGCGTCGTTTGCGCAGGGCTCCTATGTGATGGGCGCCGCGCAGTTCGTGCTCTCTGATCGCGCATTTGCTCAGGTCGAGAATCGTGTGGCCGAGCTTGCCGATACCTGCCGCGTACTTGTGGTGGCGCGCGTGGACGGCTTTTCGCCCGATGGCGATATGGCGGGCGAGGCCGAGCCCGTGGGTTTTGTGACTATTCGTGACGAGATTCGTACCTCGGCAGCCGAGACCATCGGCTACTTTAACGAGCAGGGCGTGACCCTCAACGTGATCAGCGGCGACGACCCGCGTACGGTGTCGTCGATCGCGCGCGTGGTGGGCGTGCCGGGCGCCGATGCCTACGTCGACGCTACGACGCTCGATACGCCGTCCAAGATTGATGCGGCTGTGGACCGCTATCACGTTTTTGGGCGTGTGACGCCGCAGCAGAAGCGCGAGCTCGTACAGGCGCTCAAACGCCGCGGGCACACCGTGGCCATGACGGGCGACGGCGTCAACGACGTGCTGGCGCTCAAGGAGGCCGACTGCTCCGTGGCGATGGCCGCCGGCTCCGATGCCGCGCGCAATGTGGCCGAGATCGTGCTCGTCGATAACGACTTTGCCTCGATGCCCGCTGTGGTGGCCGAGGGCCGTCGTTCTATCAATAACCTGCAGCGCTCTGCCGCGCTCTTTCTGACCAAGACGCTGTTCTCGATGGGCCTGGCGGCGCTGTGCATCGCGCTACCGCCGTATCCCTTTGAGCCTATTCAGATGACGCTCATCAACTTCTTCTGCATCGGTGCGCCAGGCTTTGTGCTGGGTCTGGAGCCCAACAACGCCCGCGTGAAGGGGTCGTTCTTGACCAACGTGCTTAAGCGTGCGCTGCCGGCGTCGATTGCGGTCATTTTGGCCGCGGCGCTCGATATCTTTGTGGCGCGCGTATTTGGCTTTAGCCAGCTTACGCTTTCGACCATGTGCCTGCTCACGTCGTGCGCGGCGAGCGTGAGCCTGATCTGGCGCATCTCGCAGCCTCTCACGCCCTTACGTGTGGTGCTCTTTGTGTTTGTAGTCGCCGGCATCCTGGTGGGCGTTATCGGATTCCCGGAGCTGCTGTCTATTGCCAACCTGTCGATGGGCCAGATGGTTATCTTGGCTGTTATCGTGGTCTTTACCTGCTCGGTGTTCTTTAAGCTCGCCACGATGATGGATTCGCTCAAGCCGCGTCGTCGTCATGCCGCAACTGGTTTTGGCCGCGGTGTGCGCGTCCGCCTGGGTCGCGGTGGCGGCAAGGTGAGCTCGACGGGCTCGACGGCCGAACGTTTTGCCAAGCGCGTCGCCGCCGACATGGCGCAGCGCCGCGAAGATCGCACCGCTCGCGAGGCCGAGGCCCGCGCACTCGAGGGCGTGGCCCAGGCCCAGCCC
Source organism: Collinsella sp. (assembly GCA_047247485.1). Taxonomy (GTDB): domain Bacteria; phylum Actinomycetota; class Coriobacteriia; order Coriobacteriales; family Coriobacteriaceae; genus Collinsella. Next base: position 789,343 of record JBKTTM010000006.1, read on the forward strand.
AAGAAAAAGAAGAGTACCGGAGCCAAGCGCTCTCGCGTGACCAAGTCCGCCCAAGGCATCAAAGTCTCGATGCCAAGCAAAAAGAAGAAGTAACTACGCGCCCTGCCGATGTTGAATTGGTGCCTTGCTCCTGTGGGGCCGTGGCGATGTTATGCTCTAACCTCGATTGTTTGAATTGCTTCGAAAAGAGGATGCCGTGATCTGCCCGCATTGCCTTAAGACTATCGAGGACGGCGCCTCGTTCTGCCCCTACTGCAACGCCTATGTGGGTCCGGGCGATGGCCCCGAGCACACCGAGTTCGTGTTCTGCGAGGGCTGCGGTGCCCGTCTTTCTCCGCATGATCGTACGTGTCCCAAATGCGGACGCCCCGCTCCGGGTATCCTCTCCGAGGACGCGGCCGCATCCGACCTGGCAGCGGGCCGCACGGCGGGCTTTCCGCGCCTAACGCAAGAGCAGATCGATACCGAGGTGCCTCATGCGCCCGCCTCGGCTGCCGCGGTTCTTTCGGATGCCGCCGACCCCAATGAGACTTGCGTGCTGCCGGCTTTCGATAAGGATTTCGGTATCCCCAAGGTCGACATTCCCACGCCCGTTTCCCTGTACGACGATGCTCAAAAACCCAAGCGCAAGGTGCACCCCGACGAGGACGCTTATCACAAGCACAAGCGTCATATCCCCAAGCCGCTCATCGTCATCGCGGTCCTTGCCGTCGTGTGCGGTGGTGCGTATTGGTTCGTGACGGCCGATCCCATGGGTGTCATGCCTGGCTTCTATGACCAGTTTGGCCAGGCCGCGCAGACGACCTTCCCCACGCGCCAAAAGGGCGAGGCGACTGAGGACGATACCAAGCAGGACGATTCTGCCGAAGTGGTCCAGGAAGAAACTGTGCTCACCGATGATCAGCTCTATACCAGGCTCGACGGTCTGTATCAGACCATCGTGTCCTACGGTGACGAGGACCAGATCGGCGAGGTCATCGATTCTTTTAACAATGGCTATCTTCGAACGCCACTGTCCACCCGTCAGGAGCTGTCGCAGAGTGCCTACGCCCTGCGCGACCAGATCAAAAAGACGCAAGATGAGCTTAACAACCTTAAGTATCAGGACGATACGGTCTATGCGGATGACATCGCCCACTTAAAGCAGCTTGCCGAGTGGATGTACGAGCGTGTCGACGTGATCTGTCAGAGCTGGGACATCTCGCTGGCCATTCCCGATGGTGAGTCGATGAGTTCCCACCAAAGCGATATCCTGGCGCCCATCGCGCAGGGCGGCAACAGCGCACTGAACCAGTACGACGCCAATGTGGGTTCCTGGAAGCCGCAGCAGCGTTCCTAAAATTAGTTCGCCATAGTCGGCATAACCTACGTGCGCAATTGATGTAAGCGCATGCTTATTGCTACAATTCGTACAAATATGCTTTAAACGCACGAGGAAGGAACCACATGTTTGGTTTTAAGAAAGAGCTCTACACGCCCGAGTATCAGCTTGCCGGCGACGAGTGCGCCGTTATCGAGACGTCGAAGGGTACCATCAAGGTCAAGTTTGACGGCGAGGGCGCTCCCATTCATGTCGCGAACTTCTGCGAGCTTTCTACGATGGGCTTCTATGATGGCCTTAAGTTCCATCGCTATGTGCCCGGTTTTGTCATCCAGGGCGGCGACCCCAATACCCGCGATATGTCCGGCGCCGACGTCGCCGCTGGTCTTGAGGGCCCCGACGGCATGCCCGGTACCGGTGGCCCCGGCTACTGCATCAAGGGCGAGTTTGCCACCAATCCGCGCAACAGCCATGTCGATGGTGCCCTTGCCATGGCACGCTCCATGGACCCCGATTCCGCGGGTTCGCAGTTCTACTTCTGCCTGGGCGCCCAGCATAACCTCGATTCCGGTTACACCGTCTTTGGTACCACGGTCGAGGGTCTCGATGTGATTTCGCAGCTGCGTGCCGGCGACGAGATCGTCCATGTCGAGATCGTTCACGAGTAAAGGGGACTTCCTTGAATAGCCAGCTGATCCAACAGGGCCGCGCCGCTTACCGCGCGGGTGATTTTTCCGCTGCAGCCCAGATGCTTGGGGCGGCAAAGACTCCCGATGAGATTATGGGCGAGGCCGATCACCTTCGTGGCAACGCCTTGATGCACCTGGGCATGTATGCCGAGGCCGCCGAGGCTTATGCTGCCGCCCTCAACGACGGCACCTACGGCAAGCGCGGCGCGCTGCTCACCAACCGCGGCAAGGCGCTCGCCGCCGTGGGCGACTACACGACGGCCGCCCAGGCGTTCTCTGCTGCTACGCAGGATGCTTCCTATGCCACGCCGTTCAAGGCCTATCTGGGCCTGGGCAATGCGCTGTTCCAGTCGGGCGATTATGCCAACGCAGGTACTGCCTTCCGTCAGGCTGCCATCGACGGCGCCAATCCGGCTCCTGCCGCCGCACTCGGCGAGCTCGGTCGTTGCTTCATCAAGCTCGGTCGTCCGGCGGATGCCGTGGAGACCTACCGTACGGCTATCGACTTTGCCGGTCCCCGTGACGACACGCGCGCGCTCAACGCCGGCATGGGTCAGGCGCTTTCTGCCGCCGGCCGTCCCTCCGACGCACTCGACGCCTTTAACGCCGCTACTGCCGATGGCATCTACCAGCTTACCTCCGAGCAGGCCGATGAGCTTGCCCGCGTGCACGATTCGCTTGCCGCGCTGTCTGCCCAGACGGCTATGGCCACGGCTCCGGCGCCTGCGATGGACGCTCCTGCCGTCGATCCGCTCGATCCTACGGGCGCGACCGGTCAGTTTATGCCCGATCCCTCGGACACCGGCTTCTTTACACTGTCAGAGTCCGAGATGGTCCAGCAGGACCGTCAGGATCGTAAGCAGGCCAAGGTCCGTCGTCGCCATCGCCACACGGGTCTCAAAGTCTTCATCGTGCTGCTTCTGCTCATTTTGATTGCTGCGGGCGGTCTGGGCTTTGCCTACACGCGCGGCTTTGGCTTCCCCTCGCAGGAGTCGGTTATCACCGATCTGTTCCAGGCTGCCGGCGACGGTGACACCGCAAAGGCCGAGTCTTGCCTGGCCTCGAGCCTGTCCGAGGACGCCAAGTCGATGATCATCTCCTCGATTCCGCAGGGCGCCACCGTGTCCGTCGAGGGCATGGATCAGTCCATGACCGAGACGACCGCTAAGGTGAAGGCATCGCTGTCCAAGGGCGGCGAGCAGGAGTACACCGTCAAATTCGTGCGCTCCGACAATCATATCGGCTGGGCCGTTTCCTCGCTCGATATGGATTTCTCGGCTGCTGACAACCAGTAGTGACCTTATGGGATTTAGCTTTGCCCGGCGCTTCACCGCAAGTGAGGTGCCGGGCTTGCGCTAGTATCATGAGCTAGTAGTTTTCCAGCAATCATCCAACACATCAGGAGTTGCGTTGTTTTCTTTGATGGATATGTTCTTCGGTAGCTATGCGGGCGATCTTGCCATCGACCTCGGCACCGCAAATACGCTTGTCTCCGTGCGCGGCAAGGGCATTGTCATTCGCGAGCCCTCTGTTGTCGCCATCGACAAGAACGACGAGCGCATCCTGGCGGTCGGTATCGAGGCAAAGCGCATGCTCGGCCGTACGCCCGGCAACATCGTGGCCGTTCGTCCCCTGAAGGACGGCGTCATCGCCGACTTCGATGTTACCGAGGCCATGCTTCGCTACTTTATCGACAAGGCTTCCGAGAAGCGCTATCCGTGGACCCCGCGTCCGCGCGTTGTCGTTTGCGTTCCCTCCGGCGTCACGTCGGTCGAGAAGCGTGCCGTCTTTGAGGCTACGATCCAGGCCGGCGCTCGCCAGGCCTACCTGATCGAGGAGCCCATGGCTGCTGCTATCGGCGCCGACCTGCCTGTCGAGGAGCCCACCGGCTCCATGGTCATCGACATCGGTGGCGGTACCACCGAGGTTGCCGTTATCGCTATGGGCGGCATCGTCGTCTCGCAGTCCATCCGTATTGCCGGCGACGAGTTCGATCAGGCCATCCTCACGCACGTTCGCGATGCCTACAACCTTGCCATCGGCGAGCGTACGGCAGAGGACATCAAGATCAAGGTCGGTTCCGCCGTGCCGCTCAAGGACGAGCTCGACGTCGAGGTCAACGGCCGCGACGTGATCACCGGTCTGCCCAAGACCGTGCGCATCGAGAGCGAGGAGATTCGTCGCGCGCTCAACAAGCCGCTCGACGAGATGGCCAAGGCCGTCAAGGACGCACTCGACGCTACGCCTCCCGATCTTGCCTCGGACCTTATGTACTACGGCATTTTGCTGACTGGTGGCGGCGCGCTGCTGCGCGGTCTCGACGTGCGCCTGCGCGATGAGACCGGTGTTTCGGTCAACGTCAGCCCCACGGCGCTCGATAACGTCGTTAACGGCTGTGCCCGCGTGCTCGAGGCCAATGCGTTTGATGGCGGCTTCGTCCAGACCAATGCTTAATTTCCAAAAGGTGGATTCCATTTGGCACGATCTTCGGGTTTCTCCACAAATCTGAATACCAAGCGACAATCAACGGGTATGCGCCCGTTGATTGTTTTCAGCCTGATTTCGGTGTTGCTGCTCACGTTTTACATCCGCGAGGGCGAGGCAGGGCCGATTCATGCCGTGCGTTCGGGCGTAACGACGATTACCTCTCCGGTGCGCTTTGTGGGCTCGGCTGTGGCGGCTCCCTTCAATGCGATTGGCAACGTGTTCTCTAACCTAACGGCGTCGCAGGACACGCTCGACGAGCTCAAGAAGCAAAATGAGGAGCTGACCTCTAAGGTCGCCGAGCTTTCTGAGGCTCAAAAGACTGCCGAGCGCCTGGAGGGCCTGGTCGGGCTGCAATCGACCTACAACCTCAAATCGACCGCAGCTCGTATCGTTGGTGCCTCCGGCGATGCCTGGACCTCGACCGTTACCATCGACAAGGGCTCTGCCGACGGCCTTACCATCAACATGCCCGTGACGAGTTCTGCCGGTGTTATCGGCCAGATTATCGAGGTATCGGCCAAGACCTCTACCGTGCGCCTGATTGGCGACGAGAACTCGGGCGTGTCCGCCATGGTGCAGGACACGCGCGCCCAGGGTATGCTGCAGGGTCAGGCTGACGGCACGCTGCGTCTTGAGTACGTGAGCGTCGACTCCGATGTTAAGGTTGGCGATATCATCGTGACCTCTGGCATCGGTGGCGTGTTCCCCAAGGGCCTTCCGCTTGGCACCGTCTCGTCGGTTGAGAAATCGGCAAACGACGTGTACTACACCATTGTGGTGCGCGCTCAGACCACGGCCGAGAACAACGAGGAAGTGCTGGTCATCACCTCGCTGACCGACGAACAGTCGGCCTCGGATGAGGACGTGAGCACGGCCAACAGCACGCCGCAGGGAACGTCGCGCGATGCTGCGACCAAGACGAAGGACGAGAGCTCGGATGACAGTTCCGACACGTCCGAGACGACCGATTCTGGCTCGAGCGAATAGGGGGCATGTCCATGGATCTACACGAGCAGGGGATGAGCTCCCGCACGTTTGTAATCGCCGCCATTGTGTGTGTGCTGCTGCAGGCAGGCCTGGCACCGCAGATCTCCATTGCGGGAGGTCGCGTCAACTTCATGATTATCCTGGTGTGCCTAAGCGTGTTCTCGGGCGACCCGACCCGTGCCGTCGTGTGCGGTTTTTGCAGCGGCTTGTTTTATGACCTGTCCGCTGCCGTGCCGGTGGGCGTTATGTCGCTCCTGCTGACCGTGGGTTCTTTTGCCCTGGTGCACAGCGCCGTCGGTCAGACGGGCGGTACCCCGAGTGCGCGCGGCGTCACCGTGGGCGCCTTTGCGCTCGTCATTAATGTGATCTACAGCATCATCTTGCTGTTTATGGGTTTGGAGACGAGCTTTGTCGTGGCGATCTTCGGCCATGCGCTGCCGTCCTCGATCCTGACGGGTCTGGTTGCCATTCCGTTTTTGATGTCCGGCGTCGTGCCGCAGTCCGGCTATGGATTCTCCGCACGTGGCGGACGCCAGACGGGTATGCGCTTTAAGCCCAAGACCCGCAAGCTCAAATAGGGGAGGCCCGTAGATGTCTTCCCAGATGACGGTTATTATCGCCGGTATCGTGCTGGTTGTGGCCATCGTGGTCGCGCTGGTCATCATGCGTCGAGGCGATTCCCGTTTTACCTACGATACACAGCATGGAACGGCCCCGCGCGCCACCGAGGGCGAGGGCAATACCGCGGCGACCGCCTTTAAGGGCCGCTTTTCCATCCTCACCACGGGTGTGGGCGCGATGTTTGCGGCACTTGCCGTCAAGCTGTGGGGCATGCAGATGGTCTCGTCGGACTATTACGAGAAGCAGGCCAATAGTAATCAGACTCGCACCGTTACCACACCCGCTGTGCGCGGCCGCATCCTCGACCGCAATGGCGTGGCGCTTGTCCAGAACCGTCCCTCACTTGCTGTCGTGGCCTACCGCGACCTTGCCGAGGATGAGGTTCTGGTTCGCCATCTTGCCAACGTGCTTGGAATGCCTTATGTGGCGGTCCTTCGCAATATTCAGGACAATACAGAGGGCGCTCAGAGCCTGCATACCATCGCGACGGACGTCCGTCGCTCCACGGTTGCCTATATCAAGGAACACGCCGGCGAGTTCCCGGGCGTCAAGATTGCCGAGCGTACCGAGCGCCAGTATCCATACGGCGAGACGGCATGCCATATCTTGGGCTATACCGGCACCATTACCTCCGAGCAGCTCGAGGCCCAGAATAAGAAAACCTCTGGCGATGATGATGCTTCTGCTGGCAAGATTACGTACCAGTCGGGCGATATCGTGGGCCAGGCGGGCGTTGAGAGCTACTACGAAAACCTGCTGCAGGGTATTCGTGGCGAGCAGACCGTCAAGGTCGATGCCTCGGGCAATGTGACCGGTCAGGCCGGCGCCGTGCCCGCGAAGGCCGGCTCCGACATTAAGCTCACGCTCGACCTTAAGATCCAACAGGCCTGTGAGACGGCGCTGGCGAGCGCTATCGAGCTTGCCAAGACCACTGGCTACAGCAATGCCGGCAACGGCGCTGTGGTGTGTCTCGATCCCAACAATGGCGAGATCCTGGGCATGGCGAGCCAGCCCAAGTTCGATCCGTCCGTCTTTATCGGCGGCGTCTCAAATGACGTGTGGACCGAGCTCAATGATGACAAGGGTTCGCACCCGCTGCTCAACCGCGCCATTAGCGGACAGTACATGTCGGCCTCGACCATCAAGCCGCTCTCGGCACTGGCCGGTCTTGAGTTTGGAACCTACACTTCAACGCAGACAACCAACTGCACGGGTTATTGGACGGGTCTGGGCAAGGCTTGGGGCAAGCGCTGCTGGCTGACGTCTGGCCACGGCACCATGACGCTGCAGTCGGGTATCGCCAACTCGTGCGACCCCGTCTTCTACGACATGGGTAAGGCGTTCTTTTATGACGAGCAACATCCCGAGGGCCTGCAGGAGGTCTTTCGTCGCTGGGGCCTAGGCAAGACCTGCGGTATCGATCTGCCGAGTGAGGGCGCGGGTCGTATTCCCGATGCCGAGTGGAAAGAGTCATACTTCACCGACGCCTCTGCCGAGGACCGCAAGTGGAATGCCGGCGATATGACCAACATTGCTATCGGCCAGGGCGACATCCTGGTGACGCCCCTGCAGATGGCGTGCGCCTATATGGGTCTTGCCAACGGCGGCAAACAGTACGTGCCTCACGTATTTTTGTCTGCCGTGTCGCGCGATGGCGACGGCGATGCCTATAAGTACAACGGCAAGGGCAAGAAGAAGCGCCTGGAGGCCAAGATCAACAGCGATTCGGATTTGGCTCTTGTTCGCAACGGCATGCACGACGTGATTTACACGGCATCGACGTCCCTGGCGGCGCACTTTGGCACCCTGACGCCGCAGGTATACGGCAAGTCGGGCACGGGCGAGAAAAGTGGCGAGGACGAATACGCGTGGTTCTGCGCCTATGCACCGGCCGATGATCCCAAGTATGTCATCGCTACCGTCCTGGAGCAGGGCGGCGGTGGCTCAGATACCGCGATGCATGTCGTGCGCGACGTGCTCGGCGTGATTTATGACGAGCCCGATACCTCTTCGGCCTCGGGCGATTCTTCGGTTCGATAGGAGGTTGCGATGGATTTTTCTCCGGCGGATCTGTTCCGTTCAACCAAGACCGGTTCTCGCAGCAGCCTGGACCGCGTCAACAAGCAACTTTCGGCCTCGCGCGGCACGTTTCGCCAAAAGGTGCATATCGGTGTGCTCGTGGCTACTGTGGCGCTCGTCGCCTACGGTGCCATCATTATCTGGTCGGCTTCGCAGTTTAAGGCCGATGCTTCGTTCTCGCGCCATTTGCTGGGAATTGGCATCGGCACGGTGCTGGCGGTGCTGGTCTGGCGCTCCGACCTGCGCGGTATTTCCAATTTCTCGACGGCGTTGCTCGTCATCGACCTGATCGTGATCTTCTCGCCCAAGATTCCGGGTCTGTCCTATACGGGCGGTCTGGGCATGACGGGCTGGATCAAGATTCCCGGTATCGGCTTGACGTTCCAGCCGGTTGAGCTTGCCAAGCTCATCACCATCTTCTTTATTGCTACGCTTGGCTCGCAGTATAACGGTCGCATCGATACCGTTCGCGACTACGTCAAGCTCTGCGGCATGCTGTCCATTCCGTTTTTGGCCGTCGTTGCCATGGGTGACCTGGGCTCGGGCCTGGTCGTGCTGGTTTCGGGCGCCATCGTCATCTGCATGAGCGGTGCACGCCGCGAATGGGTGCTGTCGACCCTGGCCCTGCTCGTGGGCCTGGTGGCCCTCGTCCTGGCGCTTGATTCGGTCTTTGATTCGTTGCTCGGCCACGATGTGCTCATCAAGCAGTATCAGATGAACCGTCTGACGGTCTTTATCGACCCCGATAATGCCGATTCGGACGATGCCTACAACCTGCAGCAGTCGCTTATCGCCGTTGGCTCGGGCGGCTTCTTTGGTAAGGGCCTGGGGCATGCGACGCAGTCGGCCGGCGGCTTTCTGCCTGAGTTCCACACCGACTTCGTCTTCGCCTTCCTGTCCGAGACCTTTGGCTTTTGCGGTTCCTTTTTGCTCCTGTGCCTCTACGTGCTGCTGATCTTTTCGACGATTCGCGTCGCCTTTAAGTGCGAGTCGCTGTTTTTGCGTCTTTCGTGTGTGGGCATCGTCGGCATGTGGGCGTTCCAGACCTTCGAAAACATCGGCATGTGCATCGGCATGATGCCGATTACCGGTATTCCGCTACCGTTTATTAGCTTCGGTTCGTCTTCGATGATGATTCAGCTGCTGACGGTGGGTATCGTACAATCCATATGGCGGCATCGTTCGGGCGCCGCGTAACCGCTGGAGGGGTTTGCTATGAAAATTCCCGTAGATAAGCTGACCCGCGCTTTTAAGATGGGCGCGTCCGTTAAGAAGGATTCCGATACGCCGGTGCGCGTCTCGGTCTATCTGGATTCGTCCGCCTCGCGCTTTCTTGCCGAGACGGTGCGTGACGCCTTTGTGCCGCAGACGACCTCGGGTATTGTGCGCGTCGAGCGTCTGGGGGAGGAGCGAATTGCTCCAAAGACCGATACCGATGTGGTGCTGGTGCTCTCGTGTGGTTCCGACCGCTTGGAGAGTGCCGTGCAGGAGCTCGTGATCGCCGGCGCGCCCGTGTGCGTGCTTGCCGAGTCTGCTGTGGAGGTGCCGTTTATCGAGGAGTCCACGCCCATGCTCGGCGTGGTAGCGGCAACCGATAAGACGTATCTGCTCGAGACGCTTGCCCGCTGGATTCTCGATCGCACCGACAAGGAAACGGCTTTTGCGGCGAACTTTGCCTTCATGCGCATCGCGGCGGCCAATCGTATCATCACCTCGTGCGCGCTCACCAATATGGCGACCGGTGCGCTGGTGTTTTTGCCGGGCGCCGATTATCCCGTTATGGCGCTGGCGCAGGTGGGCATGCTCTTTGAGCTCGCTGCCGTCTTTGGACGCGGTATTAAGCCCGAGCGCGGCTACGAGGTCGCGGGCGTGCTTGCCGGCGGTCTTGTGATCCGCGCGGTCACCCGCGCGCTCGTCAAGCAGACGCCGCATATTGGGTTTGCCGTCAAGGCGCTCACTGCTGCCGCGGGCACCTATGGCATGGGCCGTGCGCTCGTTTCGCTCTACGAGCGCGATGTCGACTACAGCCTTGCCAACGAGGTGGTCACTGCCACGTTCTCCCGCGTTCGCGATCTGGTGACCACGGTCGCGGGCGCTACCCGTCCTATGGCGTCCTATCAGGACGCATCAGATCTCGCTGCTTAGGGGTTTTCCGTTGCGCGTTGCATACCAAGATTGTTTTCATTTAATTGAGCCGTTGCTCGCCAAGGTCGAGAAGCCGAGTCGCTATATCGATCACGAGTGGGGCACGCTTTCCAAAGCCGATGCCGACTACCGTTGCTGCCTGATCTACCCGGATGTGTACGAGGTCGGTCTGCCCAACCAGGGCATCGCCATCCTCTACAACATCCTTAACCAGGCCGAGGGCATCTCCTGTGAGCGTGGCTATGTGCCGTGGCCCGATATGGGTGACGCCATGCGCGAGGCGGGTATTCCGCTGCTGTCGCTCGAGGGTGCAGCGCCGGTCGCTTCGTTTGATATCGTCGGTCTGCATGTGCCGCACGAGATGGCGGTGACGAACTTCCTCGAGGCACTCGACCTCGCTGGCATTCCGCTGTTAGCGGCCGACCGAGGCGAAGACGACCCCATCATCATCGCCGGCGGCCCCTCGGTGTACAACCCCGAGCCGTACGCGGCCTTCTTCGATGTCATCCTCATCGGTGAGGGCGAGGAATCGCTGCTCGAGACCTGTCAGCTGCATCGCCGCCTGCGTGACGAAGGAGTCCCGCGCGCGCAGATTGTTGAGCAGCTTGCATCCATTGGTGGCAACTACGTGCCGTCGCTCTATGAGGTTCGTCACGACGAGCCCTGCTCGCCGCATGGCTACACCGTGCCGCGTGAGGGCAAGGATGCGCCGACCGTGGTCTACAAGCGCGTCGTCGAGGATTTCGGCGCCACGAATCCGCTGTCGCAGTCGTGCGTGCCCTATGCGCAGCTGGTCCACGACCGCCTGTCTATCGAGATCCTGCGCGGCTGCGCCCGCGGCTGTCGTTTTTGCCAGGCTGGCATGACGTATCGCCCGGTGCGCGAGCGCTCGGCCGACCAGATCGTCTCGTCGGTGATTCAGGGTCTGGAAAAGACCGGCTATGACGAGGTGTCGCTGACCTCGCTCTCCACGACCGACCACTCCTGCATTCGCGACGTGCTCGGCAGGCTCAACCGTCGCCTGGAGGATACGGGTATTCGCGTGTCTATTCCGTCGCAGCGCCTGGATTCGTTTGGCGTGGATATGGCCGAGTCGGTCGCCGGCGAAAAGAAGGGCGGCCTGACGTTCGCGCCCGAGGCCGGCAGCCAGCGCATGCGCGACATCATTAACAAGAACGTGACCGAGGAGGACCTGGACCGTGCGGCCAAGGCGGCCTTCGAGGCCGGCTGGAACCGCATGAAGCTCTACTTTATGATGGGCCTTCCCGGCGAGCGCGACGAGGACATCGTGGCCATCGCCAATCTGGCCGATCACGTGCTGGAGCTCGGTCGTTCCGTGGTGCCCAAGGCTCGTCGCGGCTCGATCTCGGTGTCCATCTCGGTTTCGGTCTTTATCCCCAAGGCTGCCACGCCGTTCCAATGGTGCCCGCAGCTCGACTACGACGACGTCAAGCGTCGCCAGAAGCTGCTTATCACGAGCGTTCGCAACCGTGCCGTTCGCGTGCATTACCACGATGCCGAGACCTCGCTCATCGAGGCCGCGCTGTCCCGCGCCGGTCGCGATATGACGCCCGTCATCCTCGATGCCTGGCGTGCGGGCTCGCGCTTTGACGCCTGGGTAGAGCATTTCTCACTCGATAACTGGAAGGAGGCTGCTGCCAAAAACGGCATCGACCTCAATGAGCTCGTGCACCTGCCCTACGAGTTGGACTGGCGCCTGCCTTGGGAGCACGTGAGCCCCGGCTGCACGCGCGGCTTCCTCGAGCGCGAGTACCGTCGCTCGCTCGAGGGCGTCACGACTCCCGACTGCACCCGCACGTCGTGCACCGGCTGCGGGATCTGCCCCACGCTCCACGCCAAGAATGTATTGATGGGTGATCGCGCATGAGTGAGCGCCTGACCGACAACCCCACGCTCTTTAGACTTCGTGTTCGCTATGGCAAGCGCGATCGCCTTAAGTACCTGGGCCATCTCGAAGTGATCCATACCATTGAGCGCATCGTGCGCCGTGCGGGACTTCCCTATGCCGTCACGCAGGGCTTCTCTCCGCACATGCGCGTGGGCTTCTCTTCGGCGCTACCGGTTGGTACGTCGTCGACCTGCGAGTGGTATGACCTGTTTATGACCGAGTTCGTGGCGCTCGACGAGGCGTTTGAGCGCCTGGCTGCGGCGTCTCCGGCCGATCTGGCGCCCATCGAGGCGGCGTACATCGACGTGCGCACGCCGGCATTGACGGCGCAGCTCACGCGCCTGTCGTATCGCATCGACTTACACCTGGATCCCGAGGCGCCCGTAAGCGCCGACGAGGTGCGTCGTGCGATCGACACGCTGCGCGCGGGTCACGGCATCGACTACGCGCGCGGAAAAAAGAGCAAGCGCTTGGACTTGGACCACACGCTCGTGGGCTATGAGCTCACGGCGGGGGAGCGCCCGGACCATTTGGTGCTCATGCTCGACACCCATGCCGACAACGAGGGCTCCATGCGTCCGGAGATTTTGCTTTCTGCTGCTGATGTTTTGTTGCAGGGCTTGACCCCGGGCGTGGATGCACCTATTGTTTCCACCGGTATGCAAGACCTCGTGACCATCTGCTCCTACGATGTCGAGCGTCAGAATCAAGCATGCGAGGACGACGAGGGCCGACTCGTCAGCCCCATACCTGTGCGAACTTGTGGATTTGCTCCACATACTCGTTGACGGGGGTATTTTCGCCTGCTACTATATTCGGCTGTTGCACTAACTGATGCATGAAGGGCAAGTAAACATGTACGCAATCGTTAACACGGGCGGCAAGCAGTACAAGGTCGCCACCGACGATGTCATCACCGTCGAGAAGATCGAGGGCAATGAGGGCGACAAGGTCACCCTGCCGGTTATCTTCCTCAACGATGGTAAGAAGATCGTCACCGATCCCGACAAGCTGGCCAAGGCCAAGGTTACCGCTCAGATCGTTGAGCAGTTCAAGGGCGAGAAGCAGCTGGTCTTCAAGTTCCACAAGCGCAAGCGCTATCGTCGTCTGAAGGGTCACCGTCAGCAGCTCACCAAGCTGAAGATCGTGAAGGTCCAGGCTACCTCCCGCGCCAAGAAGGCTGTCAAGGCAGAGGCTGAGGCTGTTGCCGAGGCTCCCGTCGCCGAGTAGATTACACTCGTAACGAAAGAGTAGGTATACACAATGGCACACAAAAAAGGACTCGGTTCCTCCCGTAATGGCCGTGACTCCCGCGGTCAGCGCCTTGGCACGAAGCGCTATGCCGGCCAGACGGTAACCACGGGCACGATTCTCGTCCGTCAGCACGGCACGCACATCCACCCGGGTGAGAACGTTGGCCGTGGTAAGGACGACACGCTGTTCGCGCTGGTCGACGGTACCGTTGAGTTCCACAAGGGTATCAAGCACAGGGTCAGCGTACGCCCGCTCGCGAACGCGTAATCCACCCTTCATAGAGCACATATGTGGGAGGCACTTGAGTTTTAGGATTCAAGGGTCTCCCTCTTTTTTGTAGGAGGCGATTCTGTTGTCACAGTTCACCGATATCAGCCGCATTAACGTGTGCGGCGGCGACGGCGGAGCCGGATGCATGTCGTTTAGGCGCGAGGCATTTGTCCCCAAGGGCGGCCCCGATGGCGGCGACGGCGGTCGTGGCGGCAATGTCGTCATCCAGGCCGATGCTCAGCTGTCTTCGCTGATCGATTACCGCTTTAAGCATCACTTCCGCGCCGAGCGCGGCACGCACGGGCAGGGTGCCCGTCGTAACGGTAAGAGCGGCGAGGACCTGATTCTCAAGGTCCCTATGGGTACCGTGGTACGCGAGCTCGACCCCGAGACGCAGACCCCGATGTTCGAGATTGCCGACCTGGTGCATGATGGCGAGCGCGTTGTCGTGGCGCCCGGCGGTGCCGGCGGCCTGGGCAACACGCACTTTGTGACGTCGGTGCGCCGCGCGCCCGCGTTCGCTCAGCTGGGCGAGCCGGCCGAGGAGCACTGGATTGAGCTCGAGATGAAGCTCATGGCCGATGCCGCGCTCGTGGGCTTCCCCTCGGTGGGTAAGTCATCGCTCATTGCGCGCATGAGTGCCGCCCGCCCCAAGATTGCCGACTACCCGTTTACCACGCTCGTGCCGAACCTCGGCATGGTGCGTGCCGGCGAATATTCTTACGTCGTTGCTGACGTCCCCGGTCTTATCGAAGGCGCGAGCGAGGGTAAGGGCCTGGGTCACCAGTTCCTGCGCCACATTGAGCGTACGGCCCTGATCATGCACGTCGTCGACATGACGGGTGGTTTTGAGGATCGCGATCCGGTCGAGGATTACCACATCATTAACCGTGAGCTCGAGCAGTATGGCGCCGAGCTTTCGGAGCGTCCGCAGATTGTCGTTGCCAACAAGTGCGATGCGCCGGGCACGGCTGACAAGATTGTCGACCTTAAGCGTGCGGCGCTCGACGATGGCCATATGTTCTTTGCCGTGTCTGCTGTTACGGGCGCCGGCCTCAACACGCTGATGCTTGCCGTGGGCGAGCAGGTGGCTAAGCTTCGAGCCGAGCTGGCGGTTGCTGATGAGCCGGTCGATCTGCGCGACGAGGAGTGGGAGCGCCGCCGTCTGCAGCGCGAGAAGCGTTTCCGCATTGTCCAAGAAGAGCCTCATGCCTTCCGTGTGGTTGGCCGCGCGATTGAGCGCATGGTCATCCAGACCGACTGGGAAAACGAGGAAGCCGTCATCTACCTGCAGCATAAGTTTGCGCGCATGGGCGTCGACGACGCGCTCGAGAAGGCCGGCTGCCGTGCGGGCGACGAGGTCCGCATTTGCCAGCGCGCCTTTGACTTTGAGGGCGCCGAGGACTTCTCGGAATACGAGGACGAGCTCGAGGATGCAAGCGTTGAGGTTATTGACGTGGCGACTGAGGGTGCGGACGTGGTTGATGCCACTGAGGGCTCCGAAGGTACTGCCGAAGTTGACGTCGTTGAGACCCCGGAGGGCGAGTAGGCCATGTCGCTGCGCGGTGGAATCGGATTGCCCGAGCTGCCCATCAAGGATGGGCACGAGTTTCGGCTTGGCATTATGGGCGGCACCTTTGACCCGATTCATTACGGGCACTTGGTTACCGCTGAGCAGGCTCGCGAGTCGCTCGACTTGGACGCCGTGCTTTTTATGCCGGCCGGCTCTCCTGCCTTTAAGCTCGACAAACCGGTGACACCTGCCGAGGACCGTTATGCCATGACGGTCCTCGCGACTGCCGCGAACCCGGCCTTTTTGGCAAGCCGCTTTGAGATCGATCGTGCCGGTGTCACCTATACAGCCGATACGCTGCGTGCCCTTCGCGAGTTTTACCCGCCACAAGTGAAGCTTTACTTTATTACGGGCGCCGATGCGATTATCGATATTGTGACCTGGCACAATGCTGATGAGATTGCCGAACTGGCAACCTTTATTGCTGCGACACGTCCCGGCTTTGACATCGATACGGCCCGGGCGCGGATTAAGGAATCGGGGCTGCCATTCGACGTTCGTTATATTCAGATTCCGGCGCTGGCGATTAGCTCGACCAACATTCGCAAGCGGGTTGCCCGCGGCATGAGCGTGCGCTATCTTACGAGCGAGTCCGTGCTCGGCTATATCCGTAAACGCGGCCTGTATGCCGATCTTGGGCAAGACGATTTTGATTGATGGGGGAGAACGTTGTCGGTAGAAGATCAGTTTGAGGGCGACGAGCGCGCGCTCTTGACGCGTATCCACGAGTTGCTCGATGTGCGCATGAAGGATAAGCGTAAGCGCTACGTGCATTCGCTCGGGGTTGCCGAGACTGCGCTGCACCTAGCCGAGGTATACGGTGTCGACCGCTTTGATGCCGCTGCCGCCGGCCTGATCCATGACTGGGACAAAGTGCTCTCCGACGACGAACTGGTCACGCGCGCCCTGCATTACGGCATTAAGATTGCCGGCTCTCCGTCTGCCGCGACGCCGCTTTTGCATGGCCCGGTTGCCGCCTATGAGCTTCCGCAGCTTTTTCCCGAGCTGTCGCCGGCGGTCTTTCAGGCTGTCGACCGTCACACCGTGGGCGCCTGCGACATGACGCCGCTCGATATGGTGGTCTTTGTGGCCGATGCCATCGAACCCAACCGCCACGGCGATTATGCCCATGCGCTGCGCAAGATGGTGGGGAAGTCCTCGCTCGACGAGTTGTTCTTCTCCTGTTTTGCGCAGGGTCTGGTCTATGTGATCCAGTCCGGGCGCTATCTTTATCCCACGGCTATTTCGATTTACAACCATTACGCCCAGCTGCGCTAGCTCGGGCTGTCTAGAAAGAGGTATTCCATGGCCGACGAGACCATGACCGACGAGCAGATTCTTGAAGGTGTGGAGCACAAGAGCTTCGTCGCCACGTCCGACCGCACTGCCGCCTCGCTGTCTGCGAGCGGTGTCGCCGCCGAGGATGTCGCCCGCGCCGCCGCGCAGGCCGCCTACGACAAGAAGGGCGAGGACGTTCAGGTGCTCGACCTGACCGAGCTTTCCGACGTATGCGACTACTTTGTGCTTGCCACCGGTACCAACAACCGCCAGGTCGATTCTATCGTCGACGAGATCGAGGAGAAGGTCGCCGAGGCTTGCGGCGAGCACCCGTTCTCCATCGAGGGTCGCGAGCAGAAGACCTGGATGCTCATGGACTATGGTTCGGTTGTCGTCCACGTCTTCACTCCCGAGGCGCGCGACTTCTACCGTCTCGAAAAGCTCTGGGGAGACGCCCCCCAGCTCCCCCTCAACCTCCTCTAGTAGCTCATTTGAGACGGGGTTTAGCTACCCTCACGCATATCGCCGGGCAGTTGCGGTTTTCCGCAGCTACCCGGCTTTCTTTTTGCCCAAAGTAGCTAATTTGGGACGGGGCTTTTTTAGCTACTACCTACCGTTCGCCGATAGAAGCGAGTTGCGGTTCATTGCGTGATATTTAGCTTTCCGACTCGGGTAACGTATTTGTTATCTGTAGAGGAGGAGATGCGTATGACTCGGACCGCGCGGGAAATCTCTGTTTACGGCTATTACCATGTCGTCCAAAAGGGCTGTGGTGGTCAGCTGATATTTGAGGATGCCGATGATCGGATATATTTGATTCGGTTGCTTGCCTCGAAATGCCGAAAATACGACGTCAATATCATTGCTTGGTGCCTTATGGACAACCATATTCACTTGTTGCTAGATGATGAACATGTTCACCTGAGCGATTGCATGCACTCTGTTACGACTGCATATGCGATGTATTTCAACGCGAAAACCGGACGGAAGGGACCAGTTTTTCAGGATCGATTTAAGAGCGTGCCGATTCTTAACGATGATCAGCTGCTCAACTGTGTGAGATATATTCACGATAATCCTGCGAAAGCCAGGATTGGGACTGCTTCACTATATCGTTGGAGCAGTTTTAGCGAATATATGGGATACCCGGGTATTTGTATGACTGAATGTGTGCTAGGTTTGCTCGGAGATTCTCAGAGATTTTTTGCTTTCAGTACCTCGGGAGAACCGAATCGATATTGCTTCCGTGACGGCGCTCATGTGAGCGACATAGATGCACTGGAGTTTGCACAGGCTCTCCTTAAACCGTATGAGCCTCACCACCTTAAAGCTTTGCCTAAAGCCGTGCGCGACAACTACATCCGTACGCTCAAAAACGAGGGCTTTTCGATAAAGTAGATCGTGCGCCTCACGGGCATCGGTCACTGCACGATTCAGAAGGTCAAGCTCGATCAGTAGCTATTTGGGACAGAGTTTTGTTGCGGCGGGCAAACCGGACATCCGGGGTAGTCAATTTGGGACGGGGCTATTTTAGCTACCCTTTGGCTGACGGTGAATGAATTAGGCCGAATGAATCTCAACCGATATATAGGGGTAGCTAAAATAGCCCCGTCCCAAATTGACTACCAATGCCGTGTCGGACGGAAGGCAGCAACCCCCCCGTCCAAAAAAGACTAGTTATTGAAGCGGGATTGGCGGCCGAAGGAAAGGGCGGTGTCGCCGAATTTGTCTCGGACGGCGTCGATGGCGACGGAGAGGTCGCGGCGGTCGCTGGATTGGGCTCCGCGGTCATCGATCTCGCAGAACAGGTCAGTCTGGATGCCGCCTTGGTGGTCGAAGTCGCTCATGCCGATGCCCGCTAAGCGAACATGCATGCCATCCTGCCAGATGTTGTCGAGCAGTTCGAGTGCAACCGCCACGAAGATGTTCTCATCGTCGGTCGGATGAGGCAGCCGGCGCTGTGCCGTACGCCCGCTGCCATACGAATACTTAAGCTTGAGCGTTACCGTGGCACCCGTCAGCCCCTGACGGCGCAGGCGGCGTCCCACTGACTCTCCCAACAGCGCAATCGCCGCCTCAATATCCCCACGCTCAGTTAAATCTTTAGCAAAGGTGCGTTCATTGCTGACCGACTTGACCTCGCGCTCTTCATCGAGGCTCGTGACTTCGGAGATTTCGAGTCCCAGCGCACGCTGGCGCATGCGTTCGCCGTTGACGCCAAAAATAGAGGCCAAGGTGGATTTCGGTGCACGTGATAGCTCGCCGAGGGTGTAGATGCGCATGCGGCGCAGTCGCTCCTCGGCCGAGCGCCCGATGCCGCTCATGGCAGATACCGGCAGCGCGGCCAAAAAGCGCTGCTCGGTTCCGGGGCGCACGATGGTCAGCCCAAACGGCTTATCCCGCTCGCTTGCGATCTTTGCGACCGTCTTGTTGCAGCCCACGCCAATGGAACAGGTCACTCCCAGCCCTGCCACGCGGTCGCTTACACGCCGCGCAACCAGCAGCGGATCTTCGGGCGCAAAGCGACCCGGTGTGATATCGATAAAGGCTTCGTCGATGGATACGCGCTCAACACGCGGGGTCTCGTCGGCGAGAATCGCCATGACCTGCGCGCTCACCTCGCGGTATCGGTCAAAGTGCCCGTGTGTCCAAATGGCTTGCGGGCACAAGCGCCGCGCCTCGGCCGAGGCCATGGCAGAGTGCACGCCAAAGCGACGTGCCTCATATGAACACGTGGACACGACGCCACGCGAATCGGCGTCTCCGCCCACGATGAGCGGTTTTCCGCGCCATTCGGGATGATCGAGCATTTCCACGCTCGCAAAAAACGCATCAAGGTCCATCAGGCCCACCGCCGGACCCGTCCAGGGAGGCGGCGTGACGCCCATGGCATCCTCATAACCGTATGTATGTTCGCGTCTTTCCATGTCATGAGTATACCGCGCAGCTCATGTGGGGTGCGTGTATGTGCTTGCAAATCCCGAATTCTTGTCTAAGATATGGATTTGCCCTCGACTACACCGAAGAAGTTGGTCTCACGGACTTCACCTGCCCGCGTCGATGGCGTATTATGTTCAACTGTTTGTTTGTAGTTGCAGCCTAAAGCTGCTTGGTTGGAGGAGTTTCCTTTGGCAGTCAAGATTCGCCTTGCTCGTCACGGCGCTAAGAAGCGTCCGTACTACCGTGTCGTCGTCGCCGATTCCCGCGCCCCGCGTGACGGTCGTATCATCGAGGAGGTT
Organism: Collinsella sp.; assembly: GCA_047247485.1. Taxonomy (GTDB): domain Bacteria; phylum Actinomycetota; class Coriobacteriia; order Coriobacteriales; family Coriobacteriaceae; genus Collinsella. Next base: position 809,195 of record JBKTTM010000006.1, read on the forward strand.
GGCCGCTACAACCCGATGACCGCCCCCAAGACCATCAACCTCGATCTCGAGAAGATCGCCGACTGGCAGTCCAAGGGCGCTCAGCTCACCGACGCCGTCGTCGCTCTGGTCAAGGCCGCCAACGAGGGCGAGAAGACCGAGACCGTCGTCAAGAAGTCCAAGAAGCAGCTCGCCAAAGAGGCCGAGGCCGCTAAGGCTGCCGCTGAGGCCGCTGAGGGTGCCGAGGAGTAAATCGTGCCTGAGGTTGACGCTGCACAGCTCGAGGGTGAGGCAATGCTTTCAGATCGCATCGCCGATCTCGTCGAATATCTCGTTGTTCAGATCGTCGACGACCCGGATTCCGTGAGCCTTGAGGTCATCGATGGTGACGACGCCTCTACGATTGAGGTTTCGGTCGCCGAGGATGATGTCGCTAAGGTCATCGGCCGTCGTGGCCGTACCATCAAGGCCATTCGCACGCTCGCCCGTGCACTGGCCGCTCGCCTCGACACTGCTGTCGAGGTAGAGGTTCTGGGCTAGGACCTTGAGGTCCCAGTACAAAAACATCGCCCGTGTGGTCAAGCCGCACGGAAGGAAGGGGGAGGTCCTCGCGCAGCCGCTGCGGGGGCTTCCTTCTGTATTAGAGCCGGGTATGCGCGTCGCCCTGACGCCGCCGGCGCTCAAGCGCGACCGCTTTTGCACGGTCGTGTCCGTCACCGATACGGGCGATGGCGATCTGGTCTCGTTTGAGGGCATTGACGACTTGACGGCCGCCGAGGGCATCACGGGATGCTACGTGCTGGCAAATCGTGACGACTTTGAGCTCGATTCGCTCGACGCTGCCTATACCGACCTGATGGGTCGCGAGGTGGTCGACGAGCGCTTCGGTTCGCTCGGTACGATCGTCGAGATCATGTCGACGCCCGCCAACGATGTTTGGGTTGTCGAGGGTGATCGGTACGGCGAGGTGCTGATTCCCGTGATCGAGCAGGTCGTGCTCGATCTTCCCGACACAGGAACAATTTCCGTCCACGTTATGGACGGCCTGATCGATATGGACAAGTAGGGAGGACAACATGCTGATCGAGACCCTTTCGGTCTTTCCCGAGATGTTTGAGCCCGTCATGTCCACATCGATCTTGGGCCGCGCCCGCAAGGCCGGCCTTTTTGATTTTAAGGCGTATAACCTGCGCGACTGGACGCACGACCGCCATCGTACCGTCGATGACGAGCCGTACGGCGGCGGGCAGGGCATGCTCATGAAGGTCGAGCCTATCGCAGAGGCCATCGAGGCCATTAGCTCCGAGGGTCCCAAGCCCACTGTGGTGTTCTTCACCCCCTGTGGCGAGCCTTTTACGCAGCATGTGGCCGAGCGCCTGCTCAAAAGTGAGCGCCTGCTGTTTGTGTGCAGCCGCTACGAGGGCGTCGACGAGCGTGCGTATGCGTATGCCGATGAGCGTCTGTCGATCGGCGACTACGTGCTTACGGGTGGCGAACTTCCCGCTATGGTCGTTGCCGATGCCGTCGTACGCTTGATTCCCGGCGCCCTGGGCGACGAGATGAGCAATGTGGACGAGTCGTTCTCGACCGCCGAGGACGGAGGCCTGCTCGAGTACGCGCAGTACACCCGTCCCGCCGAGTTCAACGGCGAGGGCGTGCCGCCAGTGCTCGTGAGTGGCGATCACGCCAAGGTCGACGCTTGGCGCCGCAAGAACGCCATCGAGCGCACCTGCCGCTGGCGTCCCGATCTGATCGAGACGGCGCGCCTTACGCCCCAGGAGCGTGCGTACGCGCAGGAGATTTTGGACGCTTCGTATTCGCAGAGCGAGGAGTGAGAATGGTTCCATCGCAGCATTCCGCGTTGAGGGGCGCTTTTGAGTGGATCGTGGTCATCGCGATCGCGCTCGTGGCCACCTTCTTGATTCGCTCGTTTGTGGTCGAGCCCTTTGTGGTGCCCACCGGCTCCATGGAGTCCACGATCGAGATTGGCGACCAGATCCTGGCACAAAAGGTGAGCCTCGAGCTCGGTCAGCCTGTCAGCCAAGGCGATATCGTGGTGTTTCACAACCCCGATGGCACCTCCGAGCATGATGTTCTTGTCAAGCGTGTTATTGCCACGGCCGGCCAGACGGTCGACCTGCAGGATGGCAAGGTGGTCGTTGACGGCCAAGCGCTCGACGAGGACTATACGACGGGCATGAGCTGGCCGCTTTCGGTCCAAGCGCCTGGCGCTCAGGTAAGCTATCCCTACACGGTTCCCGACGGGTGCGTGTGGGTGATGGGCGACAACCGCGAAAACTCTGCCGACTCACGCTACTTTGGTCCCGTCGATCGCTCTGATTTGATCGCTGTGGCGCTTGTGCGCTACTGGCCGCTCAACCGCATCGGCGCTATCGACTAAAAACCGCTATAGTACAGTACCTAACCGTGTAATCGTTTCGACGAGGGGATATTAGAGGCATGAACGCTTCATCGCTTTCCTTCCAAGACATCATCCTGCGCCTCCAGCAGTACTGGGGCGAGCAGGGCTGCGTCATTATGCAGCCCTATGACTCCGAGGTCGGTGCCGGTACCTTCCATACCGCGACCACGCTGCGCTCGCTCGGTCCCGCCGAGTGGCGCACCTGCTATGCGCAGCCCTGCCGCCGTCCCGCCGACGGCCGCTACGGCGAGAACCCCAACCGCATGCAGCACTACTATCAGTTCCAGGTGCTCATCAAGCCCTCGCCGGTCAACGCCCAGGAGCTTTACCTGGGGTCTCTTGCCGCTATCGGTCTGGACCCCAACGACCATGACGTCCGCTTTGTCGAGGACGACTGGGAGAGCCCGACCCTTGGCGCCTGGGGCCTTGGCTGGGAGGTCTGGCTCAACGGCATGGAGGTCACGCAGTTTACGTACTTCCAGCAGGTGGGCGGCATCGAGGTCGACCCCGTGCCCGTCGAGATCACCTACGGCCTAGAGCGTATCGCCATGTACGCTCAGGGCGTCAACTCCGTCTACGACCTGGTGTGGAGCTACCTGCCCGACGGCACGCCCATGACCTATGGCGACGTGTTCCTCGAGAACGAGCGCGAGTTCAGCGCTTATAACTTTGAGGTCGCCAACGTCGAGATGATGCGTCAGAAGTTTGACGACTACGAGGCCGAGTGCCACTCCTGTCTGGAGCGCAAGCTGCCGCTGCCGGCATACGACTGCGTCATGAAGTGCAGCCACGCCTTCAACCTGCTCGATGCCCGCGGCGCGCTGTCCGCGGTCGAGCGTGCCAACTACATCCTGCGCGTCCGCGCCGTCGCCAAGGCGTGCTGCGAGGCCTACATGGCCGAGGTCGCCGGAGTCAACGAGAATGCCGACCAGGAAGGCGAGGTGGCGTAAGCCATGGCAGACGCTAAGGATTTCCTGTTTGAGATCGGTACGGAGGAAATGCCCTCTGCACCGCTGAACAATGCCGTCAAGCAGCTTGGCACCATGATCGCCAAGGGTCTCGACGAGGCCGGTCTGGCCCACGGCGAGGTCCGCGTGATCTCGAGTCCGCGTCGCCTGGCTGCACTCGTTGCCGACGTCGCCACCGCGACCGATGAGGTTCACGAGGTCAAGCGTGGCCCCGCGGCCAACATTGCCTTCGACGCTGACGGTAACGCCACCAAGGCCGCCCAGGGCTTTGCCCGCAAGTGCGGTGTGGCTGCCGAGGACCTTGTCCGTCGCGAGGACACCGACGGTCGCGAGTATGTGTTCGCCGAGAAGAATATTCCCTCCGCACCGGCTACGCCGATTCTGACCGCTCTGTGCGAGAAGACCATCGCCGGCCTGCAGTGGCCCAACTACCGCAGCCAGCGCTGGGGCCACGAGCACGCGACCTTTGTTCGTCCGGTTCGTTGGATCTGCTGCCTTTTGGGCGAGGATGTTGTGCCCGTGTCGTTTGCCGACGTGACGAGTGGCAACACCACGCGTGGTCATCGCGTACTTGGCCCTGGTGACCATGTGGTTGCCAGCCCCGCCGTTTACGAGCAGGTGCTCGAGGACGCCGGCGTGCTTTCTGCCGAGCGTCGTCGCGAGGCCATCCTCGCCGGTATCGCTGAGGTCGAGGCTGCCCGTCCCGGCTGCCATGTCGACACGCCCAAGAAGGTCTTTGAGGAGGTTATCAACCTCTGCGAGTGGCCGACGGTGCTCGTCGGTACTTTCGATGAGGAGTTCCTCAAGGTTCCGCACGAGATCATCTGCGAGTCCATGCTCACCAACCAGCGCTACTTCCCGATCTATGACGGCGAGGGCAAGTTGACGCGTGAGTTCGTGGTCGTCTCCAACAGCAAGCCCGAGAACGCCGAGCGCGTGATCGACGGCAACGAGCGCGTCGTGCGCGCCCGTCTGGACGACGCAAAGTTCTTCTACGAGGAGGACCTGAAGATCTCCCTCGACGAGTTCCGTGAGCGTTTGGCCAAGGTTGCCTTCCAGGAGAAGCTCGGTAGCGTGCTCGCCAAGTCCGATCGCATTGAGCAGCTCGCGCTCGTTATCGCCCGCGAGGCCCATCTTGGTGCCCACCTTGCTGCCGACGCTGCTCGCGCCGCGCACCTGTGCAAGGCCGACCTGGTATCTAACGCCGTCGTTGAGTTCACGAGCCAGCAGGGCGTGATGGGCGGTTATTACGCGACCGCGATGGGGGAGAACGACGAGGTCGCTCATGCCATTCGCGATCATTATCGTCCCCGCTTTGCCGGTGACGAGCTGCCCGAGGGCACCGCTGGCTGCATCGTGGCCTGCGCCGACAAGCTCGATACCATTGCCGGTATCTTTGCCATCGGCGAGCCCCCGACCGGCTCTTCGGACCCCTACGCGCTGCGTCGTGCCGCTATCGGCATCATCAACATCCTGCGCGACCGTCTGCCGATCGACCCCACGTCGCTCATCGACTTCGCCCTCGAGCTCTACAGTGAGCAGGGCATTGAGTTCGACGCCGCCGAGGTCGCCCAGCAGGTTCACGACTTCTTCCATGGCCGCCTGGTGAGCATGGCCCGCGACGAAAAGATCCCGGCCGATACCGTTGCCGCCGTCTCTGCGGTGCACATCATCGCCCCGTCCGTCTTCTTCGCCCGCTGCGCCGCCCTCGACGAGGCCCGCAAGAACGACGCCGAGACGTTCGACAACCTTGCGACCGCCTATGCTCGCGCCGCGCATATCTCCAAGCCCGAGCTGGGCGCGGAGTACGACCGCGCCTTGATGGGCGAGGTCGAGCTCGCGCTTGCCGATGCCTCCGAGGCTGCTCAGACCGCTGTCGACGCCGCCCTTGCTGCCGAGGATTACCCGGCCGCATTTGCCGCCCTTGCCGCCCTGCGCGCCCCCATCGACCGCTTCTTCGACGAGGTCATGGTCATGGACAAGGACGAGCAGCTCCGCGATAATCGCCTTAAGCTGCTCAACCGCTTCGAGGCCGTTTTCTCCGGCATTGCCAACATCGGTGAGCTTGCCCGCAAAAAGTAAGCCAGCCTGCGCGTAAGCGCAAAAGGAGCCCCGCATGGATTGCCCGGTCACCGCTCGTCCCACCGTTATCGTTATCTCCGACTCGCTCGGCGATACCGCTTGTGAGGTGGTGCTTGCGGCGTCCGGGCAATTTGATGAAGGGGCTTTTCGCGTTTTACGTCTGCCCAAGGTGACTTCCGTGGAGCAGGTCAAGTCATTTGTGGGGCCGCGCGTCGATGCCGACCATCGCGATATTGCCGTGTTTCACACCATTGTCGATCCGGCGCTTCGCGCCCGTGTGCTCGATTACCTGGGTATGCTGCATATCCGTTCGGTCGACCTGATCGGCCCGACGCTCGCCGTGCTGTCGTCGCTCATCGGTGTACCGCCCAAGGGCGTTGCGGGCGTGATTCACAGGACCGATGACCGCTATTTCCATCGTATCGAGGCCATGGAGTATTTCGTTGAGCACGATGACGGGCGCGGTTGCGACGATCTGTCGGGTGCCGATATCGTGCTGCTGGGCGTATCGCGCACGTCCAAGACGCCGCTGTCGATGTATCTGGCCTATCAAGGTTACAAGGTTGCCAATGTTCCTTTGGCCCATGGCATGGAGCCGCCCAAGTCGATTTACGAGGTCGACCCGATGCGCCTGTTCGGCCTGATTTCGACCGTCGATGTGATTTCCGAAATTCGTGATAGCCGCTTGGGCGATGACTACGCTCGTGCCGTTGCCGGCTCCTATGCCGAGCCCGAGAGCGTGCGCAGCGAGCTTGAGGAAGCCCGTGCCCTCATGAAGCGCCTGGGCTGCTTTGTGGTGCGTACCGACGGCAAGGCCATCGAGGAAAGCGCTGCCGAGATCATTAGCCACTTGGAGGAAATCCAAGAAGCCCGTGCCCGCCGAGCCGCCCGTCGAACTCAACAAAAGTAGCTACTTATGGTAAAGCGATTTAGCAAAAACATTGCATCTGACCTGTTTTTTTCTTGTAGTGGTATCTTCATAAGGTAACCACCTTTACCTACCGTTTACCGCCATATTTACCACGTTTACCAACCCCCGCGTCCTCTGCGCAAGCCCGCTCAATGCCCGCCGTATAGTACCCTCACGGCTCGCATCCGGCGGGTCGATTCGTTACCACGGTCGTGCGCGAGAGCGCATGGAAGGGGAAGTATCGTGAGCGATTGCAAGAGGGTTTACCGTTTTGGAACCGACGCCCAGGGCACCTGTGTCACCGAGGGCGACAAGTCCATGAACTTCGTGCTTGGCGGTAAGGGCGCTAACCTTGCCGAGATGAGCCGTATCGGCCTGCCGGTTCCCGGTGGCTTTACCATTACCTGCCAGACTTGTGTCGAGTACTCCGGCGCCGGTAACGTGTGGCCCGAGGGCGCACTCGATGAGATCGTTGCCGCCGAGGCGGACCTCGAGGCCCGCTGTGGCAAGAAGCTCGGCGACGCCTCCGATCCGCTGCTCGTGTCGGTTCGCTCGGGCGCTCCGTTTTCCATGCCCGGCATGATGGACACGGTCCTCAACTTGGGCCTCAATGACGATTCCGTCCAGGGTCTCATTGCCCAGACGCAAAACCCGCGCTTTGCTTGCGATAGCTACCGCCGCTTTATCCAGATGTTTTCCAACGTCGTCATGGGCGTTGATGCCGACCTGTTCGAGAACGCCCTGACCCAGGCCCGCCTGGTCGCCGGCGTCCGCGTCGACTCCGAGCTTTCGGCTGAGGACCTGCAGGAACTCGTCGAGACTTTCAAGGGCATTTTCTCCGACAACGTCGAGGCTGCTCTGTATCCCGAGCTCGAGGTCGCTGACGGCAAGCCCGTCTTCCCGCACGATCCGGAGCTTCAGCTGCGCCTTGCTATCCAGGCCGTCTTTGGCAGCTGGATGAACGAGCGCGCCTGCATCTATCGCAAGCAGCACGGCATTTCCGATGACCTTGGCACCGCCGTCAACGTCCAGGCCATGGCCTTTGGCAATAAGGGCGAGACCTCGGCGACCGGCGTCGCCTTTACGCGTAACCCGGCCGACGGCACCAAGGAGTTCTACGGTGACTTTCTGGTCAACGCCCAGGGCGAGGACGTCGTCGCCGGCATCCGCAACACCGAGCCCATCGCCGACCTCAAGGCCACCCCGGGTCTTGAGTCCGCTGGCGAGGAACTCGAGCGCGTGTTCCTGACGCTCGAGGACCACTACCGCGATATGTGCGATATCGAGTTCACCATCGAGCAGGGCAAGCTTTGGATGCTCCAGACCCGTGTGGGCAAGCGTACCGCCACCGCCGCCCTGCGCATTGCCATCGAGATGGTTGAGGAGGGCCTCATCACCCGCGAGGAGGCCGTGAGCCGTATCGATCCCGCGCAGCTCGACCAACTCTTGCACCCGCAGTTCGATTCCTCCAAGAAGTACGAGGCTCTGGCTTGTGGCCTCAACGCCAGCCCCGGCGCCGCCGTGGGCGAGGTCGTGTTCTCGAGCGACGATGCCGTCGCGCGTTCCGCCGAGGGCCACAAGGTCATTCTGGTTCGCTGGGAGACCAACCCCGACGACCTGAAGGGTATGGTTGCCGCCGAGGGCATCCTGACCAGCCACGGTGGCAAGACGAGCCATGCCGCTGTTATCGCCCGCGGTATGGGTACGCCCTGCGTCTGCGGCGTTGAGCGCTTCCACATCGATGCCGCCGAGAAGGTCGTGCGCATCGAGGGCAGCGACCGCGTGCTGCACGAGGGCGACATCATCTCCATCGACGGCACCCAGGGCATCGTCGTCGACGGTCCCGTCGACCTGGTCTCCGCCGAGCTCACCGGCGATCTGGATACCATCCTGTCCTGGGCCGACGAGATTCGCCTGGACGAGACCTGTGGCCATGCCAACCATGTGCGCGTCAACGCCGACAATCCCGAGGATGCCGAGCTTGCGCTCGAGTTTGGCGCCGAGGCCATCGGCCTGTGCCGCACCGAGCACATGTTCCTGGGCGACCGCAAGAACATCATCCAGAGCTTTATCCTGTCTGACGATGAGGCCGTGAAGCAGCAGGCCCTGGCCGACCTGCTCAAGGTTCAGACCGAGGACTTCCTGGCGATGTTCAAGACCATGTCCGGTCGCGATGTGGTCGTCCGCCTGCTCGATCCGCCGCTTCATGAGTTCCTGGATAATCCTCGCGAGCTCGAGGTCGCCATCACCAAGAAGGAAGCCGCCGGCGCCAGCGAGGAAGAGCTTGCAGCCCTGCGCGCCCGCCTGCGTCGTATCGACGGCATGGTCGAGTCGAACCCCATGCTCGGCCTGCGCGGCGTTCGCCTGTCCGTCGTCTTTAGCGATTTGCCGCTCATGCAGGTTCGCGCCGTCGCCACGGCCGCTGCCCGCCTTATCAAGGAGGGCGTCGACCCGCATCCCGAGATCATGGTTCCGCTCGTTTCCATCACGGCTGAGCATGTCCAGACTCGCGAGGTCATCGAGCGCGTCATCGACGAGGTTTCCGCCGAGGAGGGCGTCGAGCTCAACATTCCCGTGGGCACGATGCTCGAGCTGCCGCGCGCCTGTATGGTCGCCGACGAGATCGCCCATCATGCCGACTTCTTCTGCTTTGGCACCAACGACCTTACGCAGACGACCTTTGGCTTCTCTCGCGACGACGCCGAGGCAAAGTTCATCCCGCTGTACATGCATAAGAAGATTCTGAAGGACAACCCCTTCGAGACCATCGATACGGCAGTACTCGAGCTGGTACGCATGGCAGTCGAGAAGGGCCGTGCCACCAACCCCGACATGCACTTTGGCGTGTGCGGCGAGCACGGCGGCGACCCCAAATCCATTAAGGACCTGTTCAACGTGGCCGATGTGGACTACGTGTCCTGCTCGCCCTATCGCGTGCCCCTCGCGCGCCTGGCTGCCGCTCAGGCCAAGCTCGAGGCGAAGCGCTCCGCGTAACGTTTTGGGTTTAGACGCCTAGCGTAGCCCCCTTCATGCCGCCCGTCTCATTCGTGAGGCGGGCGGTTATCATTTAGAGGCTTTAGCCTGTGCGGGGCGCGCAGCGCGCCGCATCAGAAACCACCCGCTATGCGGGTGGGGCCAAACGGCTTTACAAAGCCGCCCCCTCGCCGGACACTTGCGATTGTTCAGGCCGCAAGGAATCCGAGTCGAGAGGGCGGTGGTGGCGTATGGCCCAGAAGGCCTACAGCCTGTCGCACACGAAGTGGATGTGCAAGTACCACGTCGTGTTCACGCCGAAGTATAGGCGCAAAGTCATCTACAACCAAATAAGGTCCGACCTTGGGGAGATCTTCAGGAAGCTCTGCCAGTACAAGGGGATAGAGATCATCGAGGGGCACCTGATGCCCGACCACGTCCACATGCTGCTGGCGATACCGCCGAAGTACAGCGTGTCGAGCGTGATGGGCTACCTGAAGGGGAAGAGCTCGCTGATGGTATTCGACAGGCACGCGAACATGAAGTACAAGTTCGGCAACAGGAAGTTCTGGGCGGAGGGCTACTACGTGTCCACCGTCGGCCTGAACGAGGCGACGATCGCCAAGTACATCAGGGAGCAGGAGAAGGCCGACATCGCGCTCGACCGGCTGAGCGTCAAGGAGTACGAGGACCCCTTCGGCAGGGGGCCGGGGCGTAAATAGCGCCGGTTTGACCGGCCCGCCACGGGTCAATCTGCAGTGCGGCCCGAACCCCGTGAGGGCCGGCGCCTTTAGACGCGTGCCGGAAATCCAAGGGTTATACCCTAAGAGCAAACCACCCCTTTTAGGGGTGGTTTTGATGTGCGGGTTTTGTCTTTTTGTCTGCGTAAAAAATTGTTCTTGCAGCAGAAACCCGCGCGTGTATACTCGAATACGTTTGTTCAACTACGTGCCGGCCAAGGTGGTACGGCACCTCTAGAAGAGTAAGGAATTGCACATGGATTACATCCGCGCAATCGAGCGTCAGCAGATCCGCGAGGACATTCCTCAGGTTCGCGTCGCCGACAACGTCAAGGTTCACTACCGCATTAAGGAAGGCGACCGCGAGCGCATCCAGGTCTTCCAGGGCGACGTCATCCGCATGGCCGGCGCCGGTGCCCGCGAGACCTTCACCGTCCGCAAGATGTCCTTCGGTGTCGGTGTTGAGCGTACCTTCCCGCTTCACAGCCCCAAGATCGCCAAGCTCGAGGTCGTTCGTCACGGTCGCGTCCGTCGCGCCAAGCTGTACTACCTCCGCGACAAGGTGGGCAAGGCTGCTCGCATCCCCGAGAAGCGCTAAGAAGATCGCAGCGTCTGTCCACTCGTTTGGACACAAGGGCCACCTTCGGGTGGCCCTTCTTTTTATCTGATTTGCATGCAAGGAGGGCCTGGTATGGCCAATATGACGAGCTCGGTTTCGGCATCGCAGGTTGCCGGAGAGCTGGCGAGCGCAACGTTTGAGGAGACCCCCGCCCTCGTGGAGCATTATCGCGAGGACCCGCGCCAGCAGGTGATCAAGGCTTGTGAACGCGCCCTCAAACGCCATGCCAAAGAGCTTGCCGAGCGCGAGCGCGTCAATGACATGTATGAGCTTATGCATGAGCTTGGCGGCGATGGGGTGGTCGTTGGTGTCGACGAGGTGGGTCGCGGATCGGTGGCCGGTCCTTTGACGGTATGCGCCGTCTGTCTTCCTATGGAGCCGCGCGTCTGGGGTATCAACGATTCCAAAAAGCTCACGCCCGCGCGCCGCGAGTTGCTCTCGGTGAAGATTGCCGAGGTCGCGACTGCTATCGGCTTTTGCCATATCGCGCCTGCGGATATCGATGATATGGGTATGGCCCGGGCCATCCGCGCTGCCGTCGCGGGCGCCGTGGCCGATACGGGGCTCGAGCCCGATTGCGTGCTTATGGATGGCAACCCCTTGGGCGCCGTTCCTAACGAGCGCGATGTGGTGAAGGGCGATGCCAAGATCGCCTGCATCGCCGCGGCGTCCATCATGGCCAAGGTCACGCGTGACGAGATGATGGTCGAGTACGACGCCGAGTACCCCGAGTACCATCTGGCCGAATCGAAGGGCTATGCGAGCCCCGAGCATATCGAGGCCATTCGCAAACATGGACTTTGTCCGCTGCACCGCGTGAGCTTTTGCGGAAACTTTCTGCAGACTGAGCGCCTTTTCTAGGCCAATTGTGGAGACAGGGACCCCTGGGGTTTTATAAACCTGCTGGTAGCGGGCCGCGTGCAACGTGATTGTTGCGTACGGCCCGTTTTTTGTCGGCATTTGGTCAGCTTTTGGTTTGCTTCCGGTACTTACCCGCATGAAAGGTGACCTCATCATCGGGGCACTACAGCGTGCGGGAAAGGAGACCCCATGAGTGCCGCAAGCAAAAAGAGCAAGACGCAGCAGCTCAAGGAGCGTTGGGAAAACGGCGAGCTCGACTGCGGGGCGATGACGCCCGAGTTTATCAAGGGGCTCAGTCCCCGCGAGCTGGGCATGCTGGGCGAGCTGATCACCATCGACTACTTTAACGAGCGCGGCTACACCTTGCTGGAGCAGGGTTATCGTTGCACCGAGGGCGAGGCCGACCTGGTGCTGCTCGATGAGCTCGACGATGTCGTGGTGATGGCCGAGGTCAAGACCAGACGCGTTGCGCTGGATTGCAGCACGCGGGTCTTTCCCGAGGAGGCCGTGGACGCCCAAAAGCAACGTCGCTACCGCCGCATCGCAAGTTGCTATCTCATGGAGCATTATCCGCTCAAGGCGATTCGCTTCGATGCCGTGGGCGTTACCATTCGCGGCGGGCATATCGCCGAGATCGAGCACCAGTACAACGCGTTCGATTGGCAGGTGTCGTGATGGCGTTCGAGACGTTTGCCGTTCACGCGGCCTGCATCCGCGGCGTCGAGGCGATTCCCGTCACGGTCGAGGTCTCGCTTGCCGGCGGCGTTCCGGGCATCCAGATGCTCGGCATACCGAGTATGGAGGTGATGGAGTCGCGCGGTCGTATTCGCTGCGCGATGCGCTCCGCCGGGTTCGAGATCCCGCGCTCGGGCATTACGGTCAATCTGGCGCCCGGCGATATCCGCAAGACCGGTAGCGGCTTTGATCTGCCCATCGCCATCGCGGTATTGGCGGCCGATGGGCAGATTCCCCGCGACAACCTCGATCGTTGTCTTATCGCTGGTGAGCTTGGCTTGGACGGTACGGTGCTTCCTGTCAAGGGCGAGGTGGCGTTTCAGCTATTGGCGCGTGATATGGGGCTGTCCTTTATCGCCGGCAGGTCCGATCAGCATGTGCCGCTTGCGGGCGTTGATTGCGGCTTTATCGACCATCTGTCTCAGCTTGCTCGCGGCATGGGCGATGCCGTGCGTCATTATCTGGATTCCGAGGGTGTTGAGGCGACCTTTGAGCCCGAACTCGACTATGCCGATGTGCTGGGGCAGGAAGTCGCTAAACGCGGCATGGCGCTTGCGGCCGCCGGCGAGCTCGGCTTGCTCATGATCGGCTCGCCCGGATCGGGTAAGACCATGCTCGCGCGCCGTATGACCGGCATTCTGCCCGAGCTTTCCGTTGAGGACCAGCAGGAGGCGCTGTGCATCCATTCGGTTTTGGGTGAGAACATTGATGGCTTGTTGGCGGGACACCGGCCCTTCCGCAGTCCCCATCACAGCATTTCAACGGCGGGCCTCATTGGCGGAGGACGCCCGGTGCATCCGGGTGAGATCAGCCTTGCTCATGGCGGCGTGCTCTTTTTGGACGAGCTTGCCGAGTTTCCCACGGGTGTGCTGCAGACGCTGCGTCAGCCCATCGAGCGCGGCTATGTGAGGATCGTACGCGTCGACGGGGCCTTTACCTTCCCGTCGCGCTTTCAGCTGCTGGCCGCGAGCAATCCCTGCCCCTGCGGTTTTTTGGGCGATCGCGAGGTACCGTGTCGCTGCTCGGCGGCGATGGTCGAGCGCTATCGGTCTAAACTGCGCGGCCCTTTGGCCGACCGTATCGACATGATGATCGATGTGACCCGTCCCGACCCCCAGGTGATTATCGAGGGCGCCGAAGGCATGTCATCGGCTGAGTTGCGCGATTACGTCGTGCGCGGCCGAGCCTTCCGTGCCTGGCGCGAGTCACATATGGACGATGCGGACGCCGAGGCCGAGGATGACGAGTCCCGCTCCATTGACGGCGTCGTGTCGACTTTTGCGCTCGATGAGGCGGCAGAGAAGTGCGTCCTTGGCCTGTCGAAGCGCACGCATCTTACGGGTCGCGGCATCGTGCGTCTTGTGCGCATCGCGCGCACGATCGCCGATGTCGCCGAGAGCGAGCGGGTGACGCAGGACCACGTGCTCGAGGCGGCGATGTATCAGGGAAGGAGGGACCAATAATGGCTGAGGGAACCTTTGAGCTTCATCCCGGTGATGCGTTGTATCCCAAGACCGTTCTGGAGCTTTCGGATGTGCCCGAGACCCTCTACGTTCGTGGCGACCCTGCCGTGTTATCGATGCCCGCGATCTCCATCATCGGCGCACGCAAGGCATCGCCGTATGGCCTGGCCGTCGCGGAGCTTGCGGCAAAGGTGGCGGTCGAGGCGGGAGTGACGGTAGTTTCGGGCGGCGCGGTCGGTTGCGACCAGGCCTCGGGTTGGGCTGCGGTCAACGCTGGCGGCAAACACGTCGTGGTGCTGGGGACGGGCGCCGACGTGGTCTATCCGCGCTCGAGCGCGGGGCTTATTACGCGCACGCTCGATACGGGTGGCGCGGTCGTGTCGATCTCCCCGTGGGGCATGGGTCCTCGCAAGTTTGCCTTTCCGCGCCGCAATCGCGTGATCGCGGCCCTGTCGCAAGCCCTCTTTGTATCCGAGGCGGGTATGCCTTCCGGGACGTTTTCTACAGCCGAGGCTGCTATGGATTTGGGGCGAGAACTTCTTGCCGTACCGGGGTCGATCCTATCGCCCGAGTCGCGTGGCACGAATTACCTCATTGCGAACGGTGCCTGCTGCATCATCGACGAGGAATCTATCGAGATGGCTATCTCACGCATCTATGGAACCCTGCGCTACTCGCGCCCCGATGCTCCCGGCATTGCCGACCTGGATTCAACGCAGCAGACCGTGATGCATGCGCTCATCGCCTCTCCGCTCAAGGTCGACGACATCGCGGCGCTCGTCTCGCTCGATGCTGTCGGCGTACTCAAACTCTTGGGTTCGCTTGAACTCGAGGGCCTTATCGAGCGCATGATGGATGGAAGGTATGCGCCCTCCAAGTTTGCCCTTCACGCCCAGACACCCTTCGGTCACAATGGAAAACGTGTCAATTAGAAAGGTGTTTGCAGATGCAGTTCGATCAGGTGACAGTTATCGGTGGCGGTCTGGCGGGTTCGGAGTGCGCGATCCAGCTGGCAGATCGCGGGTTTGCCGTAAAGCTGTGCGAGATGCGCCCCCAGGTGAGCTCCCCGGCCCACCATACCGATCACCTGGCAGAGCTCGTCTGCTCCAATTCGTTTAAGTCGACCCGTCCGGATTCCGCGGCTGGTTTGCTGAAGGCCGAGCTTGAGCGCATGGGTTCAGTTCTGCTCGATTGCGCCCATCGCGCGGCTGTTCCCGCCGGTGGCGCCTTAGCGGTCGATCGCGTCAAGTTTTCCGAGCTTGTCGAGGCCGAAGTTGCCGCTCGTCCCAATATCGAGGTCGTCCACGGCGAGGTCACGCAGATTCCCGAGGGCCACGTGGTCATTGCCGCGGGCCCGCTGTGTTCACCTGCGCTGAGCGAAGAGGTCATGAAGCTCGTCGGTGGCGACGCCCTTGCGTTCTTCGATGCCGCGGCGCCGATCGTCGATGCCTCCACGCTCGATATGGACGTGCTGTTCTCGCAGTCGCGCTACGAGGAGCAGGGGAGCGGCGACTATCTCAACGCTCCGCTCAACAAGGAGGAGTACGAGGCCTTTATCGAGGCGCTTACCACGGCCGACCGCGTGGTGCTCAAAGACTTTGAGGGCGGCGATCTGTTCCAGGCTTGCCAGCCCGCCGAGGAGGTCGCGCGCACGGGCAAGGATGCCATCCGCTTTGGTGCCATGAAGCCCGTTGGCCTCACCGACCCGCGTACCGGACGTCGCCCCTGGGCGGCGATTCAGCTGCGTGCCGAGAATAAGGAGAAGACCGCCTATAACCTGGTGGGCTTCCAGACCAACTTGACCTTTGGCGAGCAGAAGCGCGTCTTCCATATGGTGCCGGGCCTGGAGAACGCTGAGTTCTTCCGCTACGGTGTCATGCACCGCAATACCTTTGTCGACGCCCCGCACGTGCTCGATGGCACCTTTGCCGTGCCCGGTACCGGCGTGCGCCTGGCCGGTCAGATTACCGGCACCGAGGGGTACATGGAAGCCGTGGCGACAGGTCTGCTCGCGGCGCTCAACACCTATGCCGAGGCTATCGGTGCCGCGGGCGTCGAGTTGCCGCGTGTGGGCGCCCTGGGTGCGCTCGTGGGTTATGCGACCGATCCTGCCACCGTGGGCTATCAGCCTATGCATGTCAACTTTGGCCTGGTGCCGCCACTCGAGGATGGTAAGCGCCGCAGCAAGCGCGACCGATATCAGGCCTATGCGGACCGTGCGCTCGAGGTCCTTGATGCCTATCTGGCCACTCGCCCCGATCTGTTTGGAGGCGACCGGTCATAGCCTTTGACCTGTACGACACCGTCGACTCGTTTATCGCCTATATCTCACGTGTCGAGGGGCTTTCTCCCAACACGGTGACGGCCTATGGCTCGAGGCTGGAGCGCTTTGCTGCCTGGTGCGAGCGCGAGGATATAGATGCTTTCGCTGCCGACGTGCGCACCATTCGTCGCTATCTTGCCGAGCTTTCGCGTGGGCAGGTGGCTCCCCGAACGCTTGCGGCGCATCTGTCGGCTATCCGATCGCTCTATCGATGGATGGCTGCCGAGGGGGTCGTGGAGGGCGATGTGGTCTCGGCAATTTCCTCGCCCAAGCTCCCGCGCGATCTACCCGGTGTGCTGACGACCCAACAGGTGGAGGCGCTGCTCAAGACGCCTGATACCTCAACACCCGCGGGACTGCGCGATGCGGCGATGCTCGAGCTGCTCTATGCCTCGGGCGCCCGTATCTCTGAGCTCGCAGCACTCAATGTGGAGTCCATTGCGTGGTCCGAACGCACGCTGCGCCTGTGGGGCAAGGGGAGCAAAGAACGTATCGTCCCTCTGTATCGTCGTGCGCTCGAGGCGACGCGTCTCTATATTGAGGAGGGGAGGCCGGAGTTGCTCGCTCGGGCAAAGCGCCGTGACCCCGCTACCGGGGCGCATCCGCTGCTTATATCGGCGCGCGGCAATCGCATGAGTGCCGCCATGCTCAGGCGGCGGTTCCATACGCTGGCGACACTTGCCGGCATTCCGGCCGACATCGCCCCGCATGCGATGCGCCATACCTTTGCGACCGACTTGCTCGAGGGCGGTGCGGACCTGCGCTCGGTTCAAGAGCTGCTGGGTCATGCGAGCCTGTCCACGACGCAGATCTACACGCATCTCACGCCCGATCGGCTTAAGCGGGCCGTGGCTCAAGCCCATCCCCGCGGCGAATAGTGGCTGGTCCGTCCCGCGCCGCACTCAGGTGTGTGGTTTTGATTGCGGGTTGGCAGGAAGAAGCATTCCTGCTATCATTCATCGGGTTGCTTCACGGCAACAGGTTTTTATCACGCACGCGCGGCTACTTCATACCGTGGTGCCCGGGCTTTGGTAGCACATGTCCGGGTTGGTTTTGGAGGATGACCCCGCGCGGAGGCAAACCACAGGAGGTTTAACATGGCTACCAAGATTAATATCCGCACCCTGCTCGAGGCCGGCTGCCACTTCGGTCACCAGACCCGTCGCTGGAACCCCAAGATGAAGCCGTTCATCTTCGGTGAGCGCAACGGCATCTACATCCTCGACCTCAAGCAGACCATCCTCGACGCCGACCAGGCCTATACTTTCGTCAAGAACGTCGCCAAGGGCGGCAACGTGCTGTTCGTCGGCACCAAGAAGCAGGCTCAGGAGGCCGTCAAGAACGCTGCTGAGCGCGCCAACATGCCTTACATCAACCAGCGTTGGCTCGGCGGTATGCTGACCAACTTCGTTACCATCCGCTCCCGCATCAACCGCATGGAGGAGCTCGAGGCCATGGTCGAGGACGGCCGCATGGCAATGCTCCCCAAGAAGGAGCAGGCTGTTCTCGGTAAGGAGCTCACCAAGCTCCAGACCAACCTCGGTGGCGCCCGCGACATGAAGGGTCTGCCCCAGGCTCTCTTCGTCATCGACACCAAGCGCGAGGAGAACGCCATCAAGGAGGCCCAGCGCCTGAACATCCCCGTCGTCGCCCTGATCGACACCAACTCCGATCCCGACGAGGTCGAGTACGGCATCCCCTGCAACGATGACGCTATCTCCGCTGTCACCCTTATGTGCGAGCTCATGGCTGACGCCTGCCTCGCTGGCTCCGGCAAGGAGCAGGTCTTCGAGGCCGAGATGGCCGCTGAGCCCAAGGCCGAGTAAATCAGTCTTAGTTAATTCTTTTTCATCTCTTTGAAAGGAACCACAATGGCCCAGATTACCGCCGCTATGGTCAAGCAGCTCCGCGAGATGACCGACTCCCCGATGATGGAGTGCAAGAAGGCTCTCGTCGAGGCTGACGGCGACATGGACGCCGCTGTCGACGTTCTGCGCAAGAACGGCCTTGCCAAGGCTGCCAAGAAGGCTGGCCGTGAGACCAACGAGGGCGCTGTCGCCGCGTTCGTCTCCGAGGATGGCAAGACCGGCGCTCTGCTCGAGCTCTCCTGCGAGACCGACTTCGTTGGCTCCAACGCCAAGTTCACCGGCTTTGCTTCCAAGGTCGCTGAGGTTGTCGCTACCACCGAGCCTGCTGACGTCGACGCTCTGCTCGAGAAGCCGATGGGCGAGGAGACCGTTTCCTCCGAGCTCACCGAGATGATTCACATCATGGGCGAGAACATGAAGATCTCCCGCTTCGCCGCCCGCAAGGCCGAGAACGGCGCTCTCGCTTCTTACATCCACATGGGTGGTAAGATCGGCGTCCTCGTCGAGTTTGCTTTCGAGAAGGCCGAGACTGCTCAGGCTGAGTCCTTCAAGGCCTTCGCTCACGACGTTGCCCTTCAGGTTGCCGCCGTCGCCCCGATCTGCGCTACCCGCGATCAGGTTCCGGCCGAGACCGTCGAGCACGAGAAGCAGATCTACATGGCTCAGGCTGCCGAGTCCGGCAAGCCCGAGGCTATCCAGGAGAAGATGGCTGTCGGCCGTCTGGAGAAGTTCTACAAGCAGTCCGTGCTCACCGAGCAGGAGTTCATCAAGGACAGCTCCCTCACCATCAAGAAGTACGCTGAGCAGGTCTCCAAGGAGCTTGGCGACACCATTACCGTCGTTGCCTTCGACCGTCTGGTCCGTGGCGAGTAAATAAGCTCTTGTAGTTGGTAATGAGCAGGCTGTGGGTTTTACTCACAGCCTGCTTTTTCATGGCTCTTATCAGAGCCTTTGATATCATATTGAGAGTCTAATTAAAGGAGGATCGCTTTGTCCGACATCCGATATAAACGCGTGCTTCTTAAGCTTTCCGGCGAAGCACTGATGGGCGATGGCCACTATGGCATCGACCCCAAGGTTACCGACCATCTTGCCAAGCAGGTCAAGGAGCTGCTCGCCGTTGGCCATGAGGTCGGCGTCGTTGTCGGCGGCGGCAATATTTTCCGCGGCATGGCCGGTGCTGCCGGTGGCATGGAGCGTGCTCAGGCCGATTACATGGGTATGCTGGCAACCGTTATGAACGCGCTTGCCCTTCAGGATGCTTTCGAGCATAACGATGTTCCTTGCCGCGTTATGAGCGCTATCCAGATGAACGAGATTTGCGAGCCCTATATTCGTCGTCGCGCCATCAACCACCTGTCCAAGGGCAATGTCGTTATCTTCGCCGCCGGTTCGGGCAATCCGTACTTTACGACTGACACCGCCGCGGCCCTTCGTGCCTGCGAGATCGGTGCGGAGATTCTGATTAAGGCCACCAAGGTCGACGGTATCTACGACAAGGATCCCGTCAAGTGCGCCGATGCCGTCCGCTTTGACAAGATTACCTATCACGAGGTTCTCGTCCGCGGTCTGCAGGTTATGGATTCCACGGCTACGGCACTGTGCCAGGATAACCGTATGCCGATTTTGGTCCTCAACATCGATGGCGAGGACACCGTCAAGCGCGCGCTTTCGGGTGAGCCCGTCGGCACGCTCGTCTATCAGGAGGATTAAGCATGGCAGAGAACATCACCGCCCATATGGACAAGTCGCTCGAGTCCCTCAAGCATAACTTCTCCAAGGTTCGTACCGGCCGCGCCAATGCCAACATTCTGTCCGACATCACCGTCGATTATTACGGTGTTCCCACGCCGGTCACGCAGGTTGCCGCCGTCAAGACCCCCGAGGCCCACATGCTGCTCATCGAGCCGTGGGACAAGGCGCTCATCAATGCTATCGTCAAGGCTATCGGCGCTTCCGATCTGGGTATTACCCCCAACTCCGATGGCACCGTCGTTCGTCTTCCGTTCCCGGCTCCCACTGAGGAGCGCCGTCGCGAGCTCGTCAAGGAGTGTCGCGAGTACGCCGAGCAGGCCAAGGTGTCTATCCGTAACATCCGTCGCGACTTTAACAACAAGCTCGAGCGCGATGAGGAGCTCACCGAGGACGATGTCCGTCGCGAGCAGGCCAAGGTCCAGAAGCACACCGATGAGTATGTCTCCAAGGTCGAGGAGCTTCTGAAGGAAAAAGAAGCCGAGGTCATGGAGATCTAAGGTGCAATACGACGAGCATAAACTGGTCGAGTACTTTGCCGACGCCCCTGCGGGCGTCGGTTTTTCCGACCTTGACCTCAATAACATTCCGCACCATATCTCGTGCATCATGGACGGCAACGGTCGTTGGGCCACGTCGCGCGGTCTTGCGCGCACTGAGGGCCACAAGGCGGGTATCGTCTCCCTTCGCGAGATCATTACCGCCTGCGTGCGCCTGGGCGTCGACGTGCTTTCTGCTTATGCGTTTTCTACCGAAAACTGGAACCGTCCGCAGCATGAGGTAAACGTCTTGATGCATCTGTTTGCCAAGACGTTCATCGACGAGCTGCCGCTTCTGAAGCGCGAAAACGTGCGTGTTGTCTTTTTGGGTGACATTTCCGCGCTGCCCAAGAAGACCCGCGACGTTTTTGAACGCGGTCTTGCCGAGTGCGCCGATCACACCGGTATGACGCTGGCGCTTGCCGTCAACTACGGCGCGCGTGCCGAGATTACCCGCGCTGTCCGTCAGATTGCACTCGACGCTGCCGCCGGTAAGATCGATCCTGCCGCAATTGATGACGACATGGTGGCTTCCCATCTCTATACCGCCGGCCTTCCCGATCCTGAGCTTGTGATTCGCACCTCTGGTGAGCTGCGCCTTTCGAACTATCTGCTGTGGCAGGTGGCTTATTCCGAATTCTACGTCACCGATACCTATTGGCCTGACTTTGATCGTTGGGGCCTTGTCGACGCCATTTTGACCTATCAGGGCCGTGACCGTAGGTTTGGTGGACTGAGCAAGACCGAGGAGGCTTAATCGTGTCCGATCGTCCCAAGGCATCTGCTCCCAAGACGCCTGCGCGCAAAGCTGCCGCTGCGGGAGCGCCTGCAGCGAAGAGCGGCACCGGTTCGTGGCTGGCGGGCTTTATTACCCGTGCCGCCGCCGGTATCGTCTACGCCGTTGTCTTTATCCTGTGCCTGGTTTTGGGTATCGTGCCCACGGCCATCTTTGTTTCTGTCATGAGCGGTCTGTGCTGCTATGAGTTTTTCCGTATGACAAGGCTTGATGGCAAGATGGCTAACGAGCGCATGGGTATCGCTGCCGCCGTACTCTTTCCGCTGTCGGCGTTGGGCGATTCGATGTTGCTGAATGCCCTGCTTTTTGCCCTGATGCTCGCTGTGGGCATTTGGTATGTCTGGTCGCCGCGTACCCGCATCTCTGATGTGGCAGTGACGCTCATGGGTCCCATCTACACTGGCTTTATGCTGTCGGCTATCGTGCTGCTGCGCGATGCCGTGCCCGGTTTTGCCGGTGCCCTGCTTTCAGTGGGCGTTTGCGCGTCCCTTTGGGTCTCCGATTCGTTTGCCTACATCGTGGGTAGCCGTATCGGCAAGCACAAGATGGTTCCCAAGATCTCTCCCAAAAAGAGCTGGGAGGGGTTTGCCGGCGGCATCCTGGGCTCGGTTTTGATTTGGCTCATCCTGTGGGCGACGCACTTCTACAAGCTCAGCCTGCCCTATGCGCTGCTGTGCGGCGTGGTCGTGTCCATTCTGGGCGTTATCGGCGACCTTATCGAGTCGCGCATCAAGCGCGGTGTGGGCGTCAAGGATTCCGGCAACCTTATCCCGGGCCACGGCGGAATGCTCGATCGTAGCGATTCGCTTATCTTCGGCTGCATTACCGCGCAGCTGTTGCTGATGATCGGAGGCGTGCTGTAATGTCCTTCCAGACGACGTATGGCCCCGATGGACGCCTTCGCGTTGCCATCCTGGGTTGTACGGGCTCTATCGGCACCCAGGCGCTCGATGTGTGCCGCCAGCATGCCGATCGCCTGCAGGTGACGGCGCTGTCCGTTAACTCCAGTACCTCCGAGCTCGTTGCCGCTGCCCGCGAGTTCTCGGTTCCGGCGGTTGCCGTGGCCGCTGTCGATCATGGCGATGACGCCGTGCTGCAGGAGTTGCCCGAGGGAACGAAGCTCGGCGTTGGCGCGCAGGCGGTTTGCGAGCTCGCGCGTCGCGACGATGTCGACTGCGTGCTTGTCGCTATTGTGGGCGCCGCCGGTCTCGAGGCGAGCCATGCGGCCTTGACCTCGAATAAGCGCCTTGCCCTTGCCAACAAGGAGTCCCTCGTCGTCGGTGGCGACTTGCTTATGCCGTTGGCGCAACCGGGCCAGCTTATTCCAGTCGACTCTGAGCACTCCGCCATTTACCAGTGCTATCTGGGGGAGAACCCGCGCGAGGCTCATTGTATTTGGCTCACCTGCTCGGGCGGTCCGTTCTTTGGCCGCACGCGAGACGAGCTCGATCGCGTGACGCGTGCCGATGCCCTCGCGCATCCCACGTGGGCCATGGGTGCCAAGATCACCATTGACTCCGCCACCCTCATGAACAAGGGCCTGGAGCGCATTGAGGCCATGCATCTGTTTAATTGCGACCTCGATTTCATTAACGTGGTCGTGCAGCGTCAGTCCAAGATTCACTCTATGGTCGAGTTCGCCGACGGCTCCGTGATGGCGCATCTCGGTGCTTCCGACATGCGTATTCCCATCCAGTTCGCGTTCTCGTATCCCGAGCGTTGGGATACCCCGGCGCCTCGTATCGATTTTCGCGAGCTGGGGCAGCTCACGTTTGATGCTGCCGACATGGATACCTTCCGCTGTCTGGCACTGGCCGAGCGTGCCGGCAAGACGGGTGGCACCATGCCGTGCGTGCTCAATGCCGCCAACGAAGTCGCCGTCGATGCCTTCCTGCATGATGGCTGCAGCTTTACCGATATCGATCGCATTGTGGAATCCTGCATGGATGCCCACGATATGCAGGTTGTCGATTCGTTTGAGCAGCTTCGCGACATCGATGCGTGGGCGCGTGAAAAGGCTGCGCAGGTGCTCGTCGCAAGCCGTTCCTAACCCATAAGGATTGCTTTTTCGTTTTATGGATACTGTTCTGAGCGTTCTCTTATCGGTCTTTTGGGGCCTGCTGATGCTTTCCGTCCTCGTGTTTTTGCACGAGGGCGGCCACTTTTTGGCGGCGCGTTCCTGCGGCGTCCGTGTGACCGAGTTCTTTTTGGGCCTGCCGTGCCGCTTTGACATCCATTACACGTCGCGTCGCATTGGAACCAAGTTTGGCGTGACCCCGCTGCTGCTGGGTGGCTACGCTGCCATCTGCGGTATGGATCCGACCGATGTCTCGTGCGCCGATCGCGTGCTCGCGGCTATCTATCGTCATGGTCGCGTGACCGTGGCCGACCTTGCTGTCGAGCTTGAGCTTTCCGAGGAGGATGTGCTCGAGGCATGCGCCCTGTTGCTGGGCTGGGGTTCCATCGCACCCTGGTATGAGGAAGGGGAGAAGCCCTTGCCGAGCTACTATCCCACCAAGTATCAGACGCTGCCGCGAGATGCGGCGGGTTACACTACCTTTGACGGCCGCCGTTTCGATCGCGAACATTCAACTGCCGAGGGCGATGTGTGGGAGCTGCCGTGCGGCGAGGCCGAGTTCCTTGCACAAGAGCGTTCGCACACCTATCTTGGCCAGGGCTTTCTCAAGCGCGCCTTTATGCTGCTCGCGGGCATTCTCGTCAATATCCTGACGGGCTTTTTGCTGCTTATGAGCATCTACTCTATTGCGGGTGTCACCGTGCCGATGGATACCAACGTGATCGGTCAGGTTGACGAGGGGTCTATTGCCGCCAAGGCGGGTATCGAGGGCGGCGACGCGATCCTTTCGGTTGACGGAGTATCGTGCTCTACCTGGATGGACGTTTACGATGCCATCGGCAAGGCCGCCGGTAAGGACGATATCGCCATTGAGTATGAGCGCGACGGCAAGCAGCATTCGACCTCGGTTGCGCTCAAAGAGGACGAGCGCCTAGGTGTGTATGCCTCTACGCAGGTGGTCCGTTTAGACCCCATCACGTCGGCTCGCCTTTCGTTCTCCTATGTCGTGCAGACAGCGGAGGGCGTGATGCGCCTGCTCCAGCCGCAGCATACGATGGAGATTCTCGATCAGTCTTCTTCGATCGTGGGTATTAGCGTTATGTCCTCACAGGCTGCCGCTGCCGGCCCTGCCACGTTCCTGTCGTTTGCCGCCCTCATTTCGTTCTCGCTTGGCTTTATGAACCTGCTGCCCATCCCACCACTCGATGGCGGCAAGCTGGTCATCGAGATCATTCAAAAGATTGCGGGCCGCGAGCTACCTCTCAAGGTCCAGACGATTGTGAGCTATGTGGGCATCGCGCTCTTTGCGCTGCTGTTTGTCTATATGCTTCGTTCCGACATCCTTCGATTTATTCTGTAGGGGAGTGTTTGGATTGTCTTTATCCCATCCTTTGCCTCGCGAGTTGACGCGCCCCGTGCATGTGGGCGGTGTGCAGATCGGTGGCGGCGCGCCGGTGGTGGTCCAATCCATGACCTGCACCGATACCGCTGATGCCCAGGCAACGCTTGCGCAAGTGTGCGCGTTGGCGCAGGCTGGCTGCGATATCGTGCGTGTGAGCGTGCCCACCGAGGCCGTGCTTGAGGGTTTCCGCACCATCTGTGCCGAGTCTCCGGTGCCAATCGTTGCCGATATCCACTTTAACCACAAGCTGGCCATTGGCGCTGTGGAGGCCGGTGCCGCCAAGCTCCGCATCAATCCCGGTAATATCGGCGATTGGGCCAAGGTCGATGCTGTCATCGATGCCGCGGGTGCTGCGGGCTGCGCAATTCGCATCGGTGTCAACGCTGGTTCGCTTGAGCAGGATATCGCCGAGCGCGACGACCTCACGCAGCCCGAAAAGCTCGTGATGTCGAGCGAGCGCTTCGTCAAGCACTTTGAGGACCGCGGCTTTACGAACATTGTGCTTTCGGCCAAGGCCCATAGCGTACAGACGACGCTCGATACCTATCGAGCCCTGTCGCGTGAGATTCCCCACGTTCCGCTTCACCTGGGCGTGACGGAGGCGGGGACCAAGCTCCAGGGCACCATCAAGAGCTCTGTAGGCTTGGGTATCTTGCTTTCCGAAGGCATTGGCGACACCATGCGTGTGTCGCTCACAGCCGATCCGGTTGAGGAGCCGCCGGTTGCCTGGGGTATTCTGCAGTCGTTGGGCCTGCGTCGCCGTGGCCCCGAGATTGTATCGTGCCCCACGTGCGCCCGCTGCCAGGTTAACCTTATTCCCATTGCCGAGGAAGTAACCGAGCGGCTTAAGAACTATACCGCGCCGCTTTCGATTGCCGTTATGGGATGTGCCGTTAATGGCCCCGGCGAGGCTTCTGATGCCGACCTGGGCGTTGCTTGCGGACGTGGTCAGGCCTTGCTCTTTTCGCATGGCCAGATCATTGGTAAAGTAGCTGAGGACCAAATTGTCGACGCGCTTATGGCAGAGGTCGACAAGCTTATTGAGGAGAAATAAATGACCCGAGCAATGTATATGTCTAAGCTCTATGCGCCGACGCTTAAAGAGGATCCGGCGGACGCTGAGCTCGCCAGTCACCGCCTGCTGCTCCGTGCCGGCATGATCCGCAAGGAGGCCGCCGGCCTGTATTCCTACCTGCCGCTTGCCTGGCGCTCGATCCGTAAGATCGAGAACATCGTGCGCGACGAGATGGACGCTGCCGGCGCCCAGGAGCTTATGATGCCTATCATGGTCGACGCCGAGTTGTGGCGCGAGTCCGGCCGCATCGACGCCTATGGCAAGGAGCTTGTGCGCTTTGACGACCGTCATGGTCGCGAGTTCGTCCTGGGCCCCACGCACGAGGAGACCGTCACGGCCCTGGTGCGCAACGAGCTACGCTCCTATAAGCAGCTGCCCGTCAACCTGTATCACATTCAGGACAAGTTCCGCGACGAGTTCCGTCCCCGCTTTGGCCTGATGCGCGGCCGCGAGTTCATCATGAAGGACGCCTACAGCTTCTCCGCCACGCAGGAGAGCCTGCAGGAGGAGTACGACAAGATGAAGCAGGCGTACGCCAATATCTGCGAGCGCTGCTACATCAAGGCTCTGCCCGTCGTCGCCGATTCTGGCGAGATCGGTGGCGATACCTCCGTCGAGTACATGGCTTTGGCTGACGCCGGCGAGGCTTCGCTCGTCTACTGCGACGATTGCGGCTTCGCTGCCGATGACGAGGCTGCAAGCACCAAGGTCGTCGTGACCGAGGGTCCTGGTGACGGTACGCTCACCAAGGTTGAGACTCCGGGCATGGGCACCATTGAGGCTGTTGCTAAGTTCTTTGGGTTCCCCGAGAACGGCACGCGCAAGTCGCTGGCACTCATCGACGCCGAGGGCAAGCCGGTCGTGGCCATTGTTCCGGGCGATCACGAGCTCAACGATTGCAAGGCCGAGCACGTCTTTGGCAAGGGCTATCGCATGATGACCGACGAGGAGCTTCAGGCGAACGGTCTGCACAAGGGCTTTATCGGACCGGTTAACCTGCCCGATGGCATTCGTCTGGTCTGCGACGAGAGCCTGCGCGAGTCCAAACAGTGGGCCTGCGGTGCCAACGAGGTCGATTATCACTTTACCGGTGCCTGCCCCGAGCGCGACTTTACCGTCGATGAGTGGGCCGATCTGGTCACCGTTGTCGCCGGCGACCCCTGCCCGCACTGCGGCAAGCCGCTCTCCGCTGCCCGCGGCATCGAGGTTTCTCAGGTCTTCCAGCTGGGCACCAAGTACTCCGAGGCCATGGGTGCCACCTTTATGGATGAGGACGGCAAGGAGAAGCCGCTCATCATGGGTTGCTACGGCGTGGGCGTGTCCCGCTCGCTTGCTGCCGTCGTGGAGCAGCACAACGACGAGCACGGTATCGTCTGGCCGGTCTCCGTTGCCCCGTACGAGGTCGCGGTGATTCCGCTTGATCCCAAGAAGGAGGAGTGCGCTTCCGTCTGCGAGCAGATTGTTGATGGCCTGTGTGCCGAGGGTATCGAGGTCGTCGTCGACGATCGCGATGAGCGTCCGGGCTTTAAGTTTGCCGATAACGACCTCATGGGCTTCCCGTATCAGGTGGTTCTGGGCAAGCGCGGCCTTAAGAATGGCACCGTTGAGCTCAAGGACCGTGCTACGGGCGAGCGCGAGGACGTGGCGATCGACGAGGTCGTTGCCAAGGTTGCCGAGCTTGTTAAGGCAGCCCGCCGTTAATCGACGATTTCGCTTGTAGTTCGATATGTGGGACGGCCCCGCATTTCTCCAATCGGGGAGATGCGGGGCCGTCCTATTATCTTGTAGCATCCTCGATATCTAAAAGGAAAACCCCACAGCCCATGCGAGCTGCGGGGTTTTCCATTATGCCTCCGATGCGAAATAAATCGCTCAGATATTACTGATAATCGACGACGTCGATCCAGTTCTTCAGGAACTCATCGTTCACGTTGCGCTTACGAGCGAGCTCGGAAGCGGCGACGATGCTCGTCCACTGACGCACGACCTGCATGGGCATGTCGGCACGGTCGCAGTAGAGCTCCAGGTAGGCCTCGGCCTGGTCCTTGCTGTTGAGGGCAAAGAGCAGGTAGGTGGTGGCAACGTCGGCAGCAGGGGAGCCCTGGGTGGCGTGTGCCCAGTCGCACACATAGAGCTGGCCGTCGTCGCCGACGATGACGTTGGAGGGGTTGAAGTCGCCGTGGCAGACCTTGAACTCCTTGGTCATGCCGTCCAGACGCTCCTGAAGGTTGTAGCGCGTGGTGGCATTGAGCTGATCAAGGCTGTCGATCATGCGGGCGAACTTGTCGCGCTGACGGTTGAGCAGCGGGGAGGTGTAGCCGTGGATCTCGATCTGGAGGTCGACGAACATCTCGAGGTACTCACCAAAGCGCTGGGGCTCGGCAGTCATCTTCTCGGCAAGGGTGGTGCCCGGAACCTTCTCGGTCACGAGCGCCCAGCCGTTGGCGTTCTCGAGCTGGGAAACCTCGAGAGCCTTGGGGCTGCGGATGCCGCACTCATTGATGCGGGCAAGATTCAAAGCCTCGTTGAACACGTCGGAGACAGGCTTGGTCTCGTTAAAGACCTTGACGATCTTGTCGCCCAGGTCGTAAACGACCTTGTTGCCACGGCGGACGAGCTCGGTCTTGGAATCGGGTAGCAGCATGGTTGCATCCTTTCAACGATGCGATAGAAGCGACGGCGGGGGTGTGTGAAACACCCGTGCACCCCCGCCGCAAAAAACCGTGCTAAAAACTAGCAGACGGCGTAGTCCTGGGGCTCGCGGCCGTAGTAGGCGTCCAGGTAGAGCTCCTTGATCTCGCTCATGAGCGGGTAGCGCGGGTTAGCGCCGGTGCACTGGTCGTTGAATGCCTGCTCGGTCATCTCGTCGAGGGTGTCGAGGAAGTACTGCTCGTCAACACCGTAGTCGGCGATGGTCTTCTTGACACCGATGAAGTCCTTGAGCTCCTCGAGCTTCGTGATGAAGTTCTCGAAGACCTCCTTGTCGTCCTTGCCCTCGATGCCGCAGTACTTGGCCATCTCGGCGTAGTTGTGCAGCGCGTTGGGGTAAGGATACTGGGAGAAGGTACCCATCTTGACGGGAGCCTCGGCGGCGTTGTAGCGCATGACGCGGGTCAGGATGACGGCGTTAGCGATGCCGTGGGGCAGGTGATGGAAAGCGCCGAGCTTGTGAGCCATGGAGTGGTTGAGGCCCAGGAAGGCGTTGGCGAAGGCCATACCGGCCATGCAGGAGGCGTTGTGCATCTCCTCGCGGGCGTGCGGGTCCTTGGCGCCGTTCGTGAAGCTGGAGGGCAGGTTCTCAAAGACGAGCTTGGCAGCGCGCTCGGAGAGGCCCTTGGTGTAGTCGGAAGCCATGATGGAGACGTAGGACTCGATGGCGTGGGTCATGACGTCGATGCCGGAGGCAGCGGTCAGGCCGCGCGGGGCGGTCATGCAGTTGTCGGCGTCGACGATAGCCATGTTGGGGAGCAGCGCGTAGTCGGCGAGCGGCCACTTGATGCCGGTCTCCTTGTCGGTGATGATGGCGAACGGCGTGCACTCGGAGCCTGTACCCGAGGAGGTCGGGACGGCGACGAAGTAGGCCTTCTTGCCCATCTCGGGGAAGGTGAAGATACGCTTGCGGATGTCCATGAAGTCCATGGCCATGTCCTCAAACTTGCACTCGGGGTGCTCGTACATCATCCACATGATCTTGCCGGCGTCCATAGCGGAGCCACCGCCGACGGCGATGATGACGTCCGGCTCAAAGAGAGCCATCTGCTTGGCGCCGCGACGTGCGCACTGCAGCGACGGATCGGGCTCGACGTCGTAGAAGCAGTCGTGGGCGATGCCCATCTCGTCGAGCTTGGCCTCGATGGCGCGGGTGTTGCCATTCTTGAAGAGGAACTGGTCGGTAACGATGAAGGCGCGCTTCTTGCCCATGACGTTGCCCAGCTCGTCGAGGGCGACGGGCGTGGAACCCTTCTTGAAGTAGACCTTCTCGGGAGCGCGGAACCACAGCATGTTCTCACGGCGCTCGGCCACAGTCTTAACGTTGATCAAGTGCTTCACCCCAACGTTCTCGGAGACGGAGTTGCCGCCCCAGGAGCCGCAGCCCAGGGTCAGAGACGGCTTCATGCCAAAGTTGTACAGGTCACCGATGCCACCGTGCGAGGACGGGGTGTTGATGACGATGCGGCAGGCCTTCATGACGTGCTCGAACAGGCTGATCTTCTCGGCCTGGGCGGGGTGCACGTACAGAGAGGCGGTGTGGCCCGGGCCACCGGCGAGCACCAGGTGCTCGGCCTTGTCGACGGCCTCCTGGAAGTCCTTGGCGTGGTACATGGCCAGGACCGGGGAGAGCTTCTCGTGGGAGAACTCCTCCTTGGCGGGGTCGGTGGAGGTGACCTCGGCGATCAGGATCTTAGTCTTGGCGGGAACCTCGATGCCGGCGAGCTCGGCGATCTTGGCGGCAGCCATGCCGGGGATGCGGTGATCGAGGGCGCCGTTCTTGAACATGGCGGCACGCAGGGCCTCCATCTCGGCACCCTGCTTGACGAAGTAGCAGCCGCGCTTCTGGAACTCGGCCTTGACCTGGTCGTAGATGGTGTCGATGACGGTCACGGACTGCTCGGAAGCGCAGATCATGCCGTTGTCGAAGGTCTTGGAGTGGATGATGGAGTTGACTGCGAGCAGAACGTCGGCGGTGTCGTCGATGACGACCGGGGTGTTACCGGCGCCAACGCCCAGGGCGGGCTTGCCCGAGGAGTAGGCGGCCTTGACCATGCCCGGGCCACCGGTGGCGAGGATGATGTCGACGTCGCGCATGACCATGTTGGTCAGCTCGATGGAGGGGACATCGACCCAGCCGATGATGCCCTCGGGGGCACCAGCCTTGACGGCGGCGTCAAGCACGAGCTTGGCGGCGGCGATGGTGCACTTGGCGGCAGCCGGGTGCGGGGAGATGATGATGGCGTTGCGGGTCTTCAGGCTGATCAGCGTCTTGAAGATTGCGGTGGAGGTGGGGTTGGTCGTCGGGATGACGGCGCCCACGATGCCGATGGGCTCGGCGATCTTGGTGATGCCGTAAGCCTCGTCGCGCTCCAGGACACCACAGGTCTTGGTGTTCTTGTAAGCGTTGTAGATGTACTCTGCGGCGTAGTGGTTCTTGATGACCTTGTCCTCAAGAACGCCGCGGCCGGTCTCCTCGATGGCCATCTTCGCCAACGGGATACGAGCCTTGTTGGCGGCCATGGCGGCCTCATAGAAGATCTTGTCGACCTGCTCCTGCGTGTACGTAGCAAAAAGCGCCTGGGCCTCTCGCATCTGAGCGAGCTTAGCCTCAAGCGCCTCTACGTTGTCCACAATTGCGGGAGTAGTGTTTTCCGGTGACTTTTTCACCATTTGTGTCTCCTTGCGATCGGAGATTTACCCTACGCCTTGCATGATAGCAAGAAATTATTCGGCGAACGGTCAGATTCCTCTAAAAGGCACACTAAAACGCTTCAATAAAATGAAGCGTTTTAACTAGAACTATCTGCCCGCTGCATCTCCCCGCTTATCCCCGCTTATTGGGGACAGACTTACATGAGTGCTTTCACTCATTTGGGACAGACATCGTTTTGCCATTTTGCCGTTCTGGGCCTGTTATTGCCGCTTATTGGATATAAATAGGTTGCAGGCTCAGCATTTCGCGTTGCTTCTCTCCTTTTAGGTGTTGCCTGAACAGTTTTGAAAGGAGAGATTATGCCCCGATGCGCCCGCCCCGTTTCGATCACCGGCTATTACCACGTCTTTGACCGCGGCAACTCCAAACAGATTATTTTTGAAGATGACTCCGACCGTTATCGTTTCTTATCGGATATCTCGGACAGGTTTGCGCGCCATGAAGTGGCGGTGTTGGCTTGGTGCCTTATGGACAATCACTTCCATTTGATGATTGATGATCCATTTGACAATCTTTCAAAGGCAATGCAGTGTGCGTTGACAGCATATGCTAAGTATTTCAACGGGAAAACGGGGAGAACGGGGCATCTGTTTGATAATCGCTATTCGCGGGTCGCGGTTGAGTCGGACGTGCAGGCGGTGCAGCTGCTCGACTATATTCATCTCAATCCCGTGAAGGGTGCGCTTGACTCGCTCGAGGCGTACCGCTGGTCAAGCTATAAGGCGTATCAGCTGGGCTATGATCCCTTTGACATCTGTGATGCGGCCCCTATGCTCGATATTGTCGGAGGCTCCCGTTGCTATTGCGAGCATCTCGAGGAAGTTGCTGGGCGCATCTGGGCAATGGAGGTTCTTCCACGCCGGCGGATCTCCGATGAGGAGGCCCTTTCCGTTGCGCGCGAAGTTCTGCCGAGCATAGATCCTGCGCTGCTCAAGGCCCTGCCACGCCCCGAACGCGATGCCTGCCTGCTGAGGCTCAGACGGGCACATCTCACGGTTAAGCAAATTGCCCGTATCACCGGTATCGGCGCCACGAGCGTGACCAAGGCAACTGCAGGCTGGAAGGATGCAGCGTGAGGCAGGGGCCGGAGTCAGTCGGTGCGCCGCATACGTACGTCATGTCTGTCCCCAATGCGTGAAAACACTCATGTAAGTCTGTCCCCAATGAGTGCAAAAAAGCGCCCTCCGTAGGGGAGGGCGCCTTTGGTAAGTTCTATATGAACGCGAGGTCTTTGACCCGGAGAGTCCGAGGTACTTGTTGGTAAGACCTTATTTACGAGCGCGCAACCTTGCCGGACTTGAGGCAGGTGGAGCAAACGTTCATCTTGCGACGGTGACCATCGACGACGACGTAGACGCGCTGGATGTTGGGGCGGAACTTACGGTTGGTGACGCGGTGAGAGTGGCTGATGGAGCGACCGGCAACGGGGTGCTTACCGCAAACTTCGCAAACTTTGGACATAACTGACCCTCCTTGGGCGACAAACGAACATGTCGCGTTAACAAACAAGCCTGAACTATAGCACAGAAGCAGCTCCCTGTGCGTAATCTACACAGAGATATTCCTCTTTTGGCGATAGTGCTCACGCCACGGCCCTGGACGTAGATCCGATTTGCGTGCAGCAGAGGGGATTATGCCAGCTCGTGCGTGCGTTTTCAAGCTCGTCCCACAAATATATATAGGTTTATGGAGCATTGGGCTCCGTTTACGGATTGCTCTGTATTTATGCTCGCAATTAAGCTCGAGGTTGGCTACACTATCCCTTGACCATTAAAGGGGTACGAGATACCCACATGGAATTACATTGCTGCCAAAGAGCAGCCCTTCCTGTGGGTGTCTGGTCCGCTTTGAGCGGTCGGGCATCTATTTTTTTGACTGTGTCAGCAGTCAAGACATGTGAGGAAGGAGATCGATGGGCACGACTTCCCCCAAGGCGGTCATCATGGACGAGACCGCCGTCAATCGAGCAATGACCCGCATCGCGCACGAGATTCTCGAGCGCAACGAGGGCTGTGAAGACCTCGCTCTGGTCGGCATCGTCACGCGCGGCGACCTTCTGGCAAAGAAGCTCGCCGAGGAGATCAAGGAGATCGAGGGCGTCGACGTTCCGCTCGGCAGCCTGGACATCAGCTTCTACCGCGATGACTATGCGACCAATTTCGCTCCCGCGATCCACGCTACCAACATTCCCTTCAGCGTCGACGGCAAGCGCGTCGTGCTGGTGGACGACATCCTCTATACGGGTCGTACCATCCGCGCCGCTCTCGACGCCGTCATGGACCTGGGCCGTCCGAGCCGCATTGAGCTGGCAGTCCTCGTTGACCGCGGCCACCGCGAGCTCCCCATCTCGCCGGACTTTGTCGGCAAGAACGTTCCCTCGTCGCATGAGGAGAACGTGCACCTATATATGAAGGAAGTTGACGGCCACACCGCCGTCGAGATTAACGACGTCGCGCCGGGTTCCCACGTGGGCTCCGCGCCGCTGGGAGGTGAGTAGTACCGTGGCGTTCAACCATAAGCACCTGATCGACATTACCGAGTACTCCGAAGAGGACATCAAGCTCATCCTCGAGACCGCCAAGGCGTTCTCCGAGGTCAACGAGCGTGCTATCAAGAAGGTCCCCACGCTCAAGGGCAAGACCATCGTCAACATGTTCAACGAGCCCTCGACGCGCACCCGCAGCTCCTTCGAGCTCGCCGAGAAGCGTCTTTCGGCCGACAGCCTTAACTTTGGCGGCTCCTCGACCTCCACGGTCAAGGGCGAGAGCCTTGTCGACACCGTCGAGACCCTCAACGCCTATAAGATCGACTGTATCGTCGTGCGTGATAAGCACGCCGGCGCTCCCTACATCGTCACGCAGAACTCGCCCGCGAGCGTCATCTGCGCCGGTGACGGCAAGCACAACCATCCCACGCAGGCCCTGCTCGACCTGTACACCATCTGGGAGCACAAGGGTGACTTCCACGGTCTGAAGGTCGCTGTCGTCGGCGATATCGCGCACTCCCGCGTCTGCGGCTCGCTGATCCCCGCCCTTAAGATCATGGGCTGCGAGACCTACGCCGTCGCCCCCGGCACGCTGCTGCCGCCGGCGCCCGAGGTTCTGGGCTGCGACCACGTGACGAGCGACCTCGATTCCGTCCTGCCCGAGCTGGACGTCGTCTACATGCTGCGCGTGCAGCAGGAGCGCCTCGAGGGTGCCCCGTTCCCGACCATTCGTGAGTACCACAGGCTCTTCGGCCTGACCAAGGACCGCGAGAAGCTCATGAAGCCCGATGCGATCATCTGCCACCCGGGTCCCATCAACCGCGGCGTCGAGTTCGACTCCTATATGGCCGACCACCCGCAACGCTCCGTCATCCTGGAGCAGGTCTACGCCGGTATCTGCGTGCGTATGGCTATCCTGTATCTGCTGCTTGGAGGTGCCGATAATGGCCTTGCTTCTTAAGAATGCCCACGTCGTCGACCCGTCCGTCGAGCTTGACGGTGTCGTTGACGTCCTGATTGACGGCGACAAGATCGCCGAGGTCGGCGAGAATCTCGCCGTCGAGGGAGCCGAGGTCCGCGACCTTTCCGGCAAGTACCTCGTCCCCGGCCTGGTGGATATGCACGTTCACCTTCGCGAGCCCGGCTACGAGGTCAAAGAGGACATCGAGAGCGGTACCCGCGCAGCTGCCAAGGGCGGCTTTACCGGCGTGTGCGCCATGCCCAACACCGATCCCGTAACCGATAACGGCACTGTCGTGGAGTTCGTCAAGTCCCGCGCTGCCGAGGTCGGCCACTGCCGCGTCTATCCGTCGGGCGCCATGACCCGCGGTCTTAAGGGCGAGGCCATGTCCGAGATGGGCGATATGGTCGCCCACGGCGCCGTCGCCTTCACCGATGACGGTCGCGGCGTGCAGGGCGCGGGCATGCTCCGTCGCTGCATGGACTACGGCAAGATGTTCGGCAAGGTCTTCATGAGCCACTGCCAGGACGAGGACCTGGTCGGCCACGGCCAGATCAACGAGGGCAAGGTCTCGACCCGTCTGGCCCTCGAGGGTTGGCCGGCTGCCGGCGAGGAGCTCCAGATCGCCCGCGACATCGAGATCGCCAAGCTGACCGGTGCCAAGCTGCACATCCAGCACATCTCCACCGCCCATGGCCTGGAGATCGTGCGTGCCGGTAAGGCCGCTGGCGTTCAGGTTACCTGCGAGGCCACCCCGCACCACATGTTCCTGACCGAGAACGACCTGGACGAGACCTACAACACCTCGCTCAAGGTCAATCCGCCGCTGCGTACCGAGGAGGATGCCGAGGCCATCCGTCAGGGCGTCATCGACGGCACCGTCGACGCTATCGTCACCGATCACGCTCCCCACACCCCGTGGGAGAAGGCCCGCGAGTTCGAGCTTGCGCCCTTTGGCATGATCGGCCTCGAGACCTCGCTGTCGCTCGTACTCACCGAGCTGGTCAACACGGGCAAGATGAGCGTGGGCCGCATGGTCGAGCTCATGGCCATCAAGCCGCGTGAGATTCTGGGCCTCGACCAGGTTCAGGTCAAGGCGGGCTCCGTTGCCGACCTGACCGTGTTCGACGCGTCCGCCACCTGGACGGTCGGCGAGGACGGTTACGAGTCGCGCGCCGAGAACTCCGGTTTCGCCGGCCGCACGCTCACCGGTCGTGCCACCGATGTGTTTGTCGGCGGTAAGCAGACGCTCGCCGACGGCTGCATCTGCTAGCATAGCCTTATCGCTTTTGTGCGCGGTGCCCTTGCGGTGCCGCGCTTTCTGTTCGTTTTGACCATGCAATCGCATGGGGGATTGGAGCGTCTATGCCCACACCTTCCACTGCACGCATGCACGACTTCGAGGTCGTCTCGAACCAGGAGATCGCCGACGGCATCTTCTCGCTCGTTATTTCGGCCCCCAAGCTTGCAAGTGCGCTCAAGCCCGGTCAGTTTGTGAACATCGCCGTGCCCGGCGATGCGTCCTCGCTGCTTCGCGTGCCCCTGAGCTTCTATCGCGCCGACGCCCAGGCCGGTACCGTCGAGCTGTGGTACGCCGTCGTGGGCGACGATACCCGTCGTTTGTCCCAGATGGGCCCTGGCTCCACCTCTAACCTGCTGGGCCCCGGTGGTCGTGGTTGGATGGTACCCGAGGGCACCAGGAAGGCGCTGCTCGTGGCGGGCGGCATCGGCGTTCCGCCCGTGCTGTGCCTCGCCGGCATGCTTGCCGAGCAGGGTGTGGCCGTCGACGTGTGCCTGGGCTTTGGTACCGCGTCCAAGGCCGTGGGCATCGATGAGTTCCGCGCTCTGTGCGACACGTTCAACGTTTGCACTGACGACGGTTCGCTCGGCACGCACGGTTTTTGCACCGATCCTGCCGCCGAGCTGCTCGGCGAGGGCGGCTACGACTACGTCGCCAGCTGCGGTCCCGCCGTCATGATGAAGAAGGTCGCCGCCGCTGCCGCCGAGGCCGGTGCCTACTGCGAGGTGTCGCTCGAGCGCATGATGAGCTGTGGCTTTGGCGCCTGCAACACCTGCAATGTCGAGACGGTCGACGGTATGAAGGGTGCTTGCATGTGCGGCCCCGTGTTCGATGCTTCCAAGGTGGTGGTCTTCTAGTGGGTACCGTGAACATGGCCGTCGATTTCGGCGGCGTCAAGATGCAGAACCCCATCAACACCGCAGCCGGTACCTTTGGCTACGGTTGGCAGTTCCAGAACTTCTTTGATGTTTCCCAGCTGGGCGCCATCACCACCAAGGGTTGCGCTGCCGAGCCCTGGCCCGGCAACCCCGCGCCCCGCATGGCCGAGATTCCGGGCGGCATGATCAACTCCGTGGGCCTTCAGAACCCTGGCGTGGCTGCCTTTGCCCGTGAGTCTGGTCCGTGGCTCGAGCAGCTCTCCAAGGACGGTTGCCAGGTCATCTGCCAGGTCGCCGGTCACTCCGTCGAGGAGTTTGTCCGTGCGCTCGAGATGTATGTCGAGCTGTGCCCCTGGGCTGCCGGCTACGAGATCAACGTGAGCTGCCCTAATATCGCCGCCGGCGGTGCCGCCATGGGCTCCACGCCCGAGGGCGCCTCTTCCGTTATGGCTGCCTGCCGTAAGGTGACCGATAAGCCGCTGTTCGTGAAGATGGCGCCGGTCAACGTCGCCGAGATCGCCAGGGCCCTCGAGGCTGCCGGTGCCGACGGCCTTTCAGTTATCAACTCCATCCAGGGCATGGCCATCGACGTCCATACCCGCAAGTCCCGCGTGGCCAAGCCCAAGGGCGGCCTTTCGGGCCCGCTGTGCCACCACATCGCCGTGCGCATGGTCTGGGAGGTTGCCCAGGCCGTCGATATCCCCATCAACGGTGTCGGCGGTGTCATGACCGGCGAGGATGCGGCCGAGTTTATCCTGGCCGGTGCCACCTGCGTGTCGGTTGGCATGGCCAACTTCGTCGATCCGTGCGCTTCGCTCAAGATCGCGCATGAGCTCGAGGCCTGGGCCGAGTCCCAGGGCGTAAAGGACATCAACGAGCTGGTAGGTGCTTTCGAATGCTAGAGACCGATGCCCGCGACCGCGTAATCGTCGCCCTCGACTGCGATCGTGAGCGTGCGCTCGAGCTCGCCCACGAGCTTTCGGGCCATGCCGCCTGGCTTAAGGTTGGTATGACGCTCTATTACGCTGAGGGCCCCGAGATCGTCAAGACCTTTAAGGACCTGGGCTTTAAGGTCTTCCTTGACCTTAAGTTCCATGATATTCCGCATCAGGTTCGCGGTGCCGCCCGTTCGGCCTCGCTTGCCGGTGCCGACCTGCTCTCGGTTCACGGCTTGGGTTCGGGCGCCATGCTCGCTGCCTGCCGCGAGGGTGCCGAGGAGGCGCGCGAGGACCGCGCCAAGCTCGTCGCCATCACCGTGCTCACGAGCATGAATCAGGATGCCTTGAGCGAGATCGGCGTCGAGTCGCCCGTGGCCGAGGAGGCCGCCCGCCTGGCAAAGCTCGCTCAGGCCAACGGCATCGATGGCATTGTGTGCTCGCCGATGGAGGCTCACGACATGCGTGAGCTGCTGGGTCCTGATGCCCTGATCGTGACTCCGGGTGTGCGTCCGGTGGGTGCCGCCTTAGGCGACCAGTCTCGCGTGGCGACGCCTTCCCAGGCTATCGAGCGAGGCGCAAGCCACATTGTGGTGGGCCGTCCCATCACTGGTGCCGACGATCCGGTTGCCGCCTTTGACGCCATCGTCGCCGAGCTGGTCGAAAACGTCGCGTAAAAGATTCCCCTAAGTCACCACTTTTGGGTCTCATTAGCACAAAATAGCCCCTGTGCCTGCGTAAACTTTCCCATCCTTTGTGTGGAATCGCAGGTCAGGGGCTTAACTTTGGGCGCAGTATATTGCACTTTTTGCGGGTATCGTCTAACCTATGGAGCCGCGATTGGGCATTTTGTACGTTCTACGTGCTAAAATGCCAATTATTGAATCAGATATAACCCAACTATTTGGAGGTACGAATGGCACTCCCTCAGCTTACCGATGAGCAGCGCAAGCAGGCTCTTGAGAAGGCTGCTGCCGCACGTCACGCCCGCGCTGAGCTTCGCGAGCAGATCAAG
Source organism: Collinsella sp. (assembly GCA_047247485.1). Lineage (GTDB taxonomy): Bacteria > Actinomycetota > Coriobacteriia > Coriobacteriales > Coriobacteriaceae > Collinsella. Next base: position 847,778 of record JBKTTM010000006.1, read on the forward strand.
AAGGGCGAGAAGTCCCTCGAGTCCGTGCTCAACTCCGATGACCCCATCGCTTCCCGCATGAAGGTTTCCGCCCTCATCGAGTCTCTCCCTGGTTATGGCAAGGCCAAGGCCGCCAAGATCATGGAGGAGCTCGGTATCTCCGCTACCCGTCGCGTCCAGGGCCTCGGCGTCCGTCAGCGCGAGCAGCTCCTCGAGCAGCTGACCAAATAAGTGAGCGCTCAGGATTCCAAGCTCTTTGTGATTTCTGGACCGTCAGGCGCAGGCAAGGGTACGCTCGTCACTCGTGTGCGCGAGCGCCGCTCGAACCTGGGCCTGACGGTTTCGGCTACCACGCGAGCACCACGCAAAGGTGAGGTCGACGGCGTCAACTACTTTTTTCTGACGCGCGAGGAGTTCGACCGCCGCGTGGCAAACGGTGAGTTTGTTGAGTGGGCCGAGGTCCACGGTAACTGCTACGGCACGTTGGTGAGCGAGGTCCAGTCCAAGCTCGCCTCTGGTTCGTCTCTCATCTTGGAGATCGATGTCCAGGGTGCCCTGCAGGTGAAGGAGCGTTTCCCCGAGGCCGTGCTGATCTTTATCAAGCCACCTTCGCTCGAGGTGCTTCGCGAGCGTCTAGTCGGTCGCGGTACCGAGACGCCCGAGACGATTGAGCTGCGTATGGCAAACGCCGCCCATGAGCTTGCCCTTGCCGACCGCTACGACGACGTCGTGGTGAATGACGATCTCGACCGCGCGACCGATGAGCTCGTTCGCGTTCTCGATATGCATGAAAGGATCTGAGGTCCGTGTCCGTTGTAAAGCCTTGCATTGACGATCTTCTGGAGAAGACCGATCACAACCGCTTCCTGCTCGCTTCGCTTGCCTCCAAGCGCGCCTGCGACATCAATAGCATGCTGCGTGGCCAGCACAACCGCGTGCTTGCCGTCCAGGATGTCGATGACATCACCATCGGGCTTTCCGGTGCCGATACCATCTCGATGGCTATGGACGAGATTGTCGACGGCGACATCTCTTACGACGAGGCCCGTTACGAGAAGGCGCTCGGCCACAAGGTTGCTGAAGCCTAAATGGCAGCTCGCGTCTGTCTGGTCCACTATCACGAGGTTGGACTGAAGGGCAAGAACCGCGCACATTTTGAGCATATCCTCATGGATAACATCAAGGCGGCCTTGGCCGCCTTTTCCGTGAATGCCGTGTCTCGAATTTCCGGTTATATCCTCGTGACCTTTAACGAGCATCAGGCCGATGAGGCGGCGCGTGTCATTCGCACCGTTCCCGGCGTTGCTCGTGTGTCTTTGGCGTATCACACTAACCGCGACCCGCAGGAGTACTGCGCCGCCGCCGTGAAGGCGCTGCGCGAGTTTGGTTCCTTCGATTCGTTTAAGGTGCACGCCAAGCGCTCCAATACTGACTATGAGCTCACCTCGATTGACATCAATCGTCAGGTGGGCGAGGTGCTGTGCGAGGCGTTTCCTGATAAAAAGGTTCAGATGCACGACCCCGATGCGATGGTGCACGTACTGGTGGTCCAGGGTAGCGTTTATGTGTACGCGCGCTCCGAGCGCGGCGTGGGCGGTCTGCCGGTGGGTTCTGCCGGCAAGGTCGTGACGCTGCTTTCCTCGGGTATCGATTCTCCGGTGGCGACCTGGATGCTCGCGCGTCGCGGCGCGGTGTGCGTGCCGGTACATTTCTCTGGTCGTCCGCAGACGCCCGATACGAGCGAGTATTTGGTGCAGGACATCATCCGTGCGCTTGAGCCGGGTGTCCAGATCGGCCGCCTGTACGTGGTGCCGTTTGGCGACTGCCAGCGTGAGATTTCGGTTACCTGTCCCAGCAATCTGCGCGTGATCATGTATCGCCGCATTATGTATTCGGTTGCCGAGCGCATTGCACACATCGAGGGCGCCAAGGCCATCGTTACGGGCGAATCGCTTGGGCAGGTTGCCTCCCAAACGCTTGAGAACATCATGGCCGTCAACGAGGCCGTGAAGATCCCCGTGTTCCGCCCTCTCATCGGTTCGGACAAGCAGGAGATCATCGCGCGCGCCGAGGAGATCGGTACGTTCGATATCTCGACTGAGGCCGCTCCCGACTGCTGCACGCTATTTATGCCGCGCCGTCCCGAGACGCACGCTAAACTCGATGCTGTGCATGAGGCCTGGGAGTTGTTCGATCACGAGGAGATGATCGAGCGCCTGCTCAAGCAGACCGAGTACATCGACTTCGAGAGCAACACGTATAAGGCCCCTAAGACCTTAAAGCGCAAACATTCGGAGCTTGCTCCGCGTGAGATTTACCAAGATCACGAGTAATTTTGTGCATAGACCGACGATGCGTCTGCATCGTCGGCCTTTTGCTATCTGGGCATTTTGCGGCTAAGTGTTCATTTGCTGACGTGTGCTTGAATAAATGGACAGATTTGTGCAAGGTTTTGGTCAGCTTTTGGTTTGACCGCTAAAACCGGTTTTGGAGCGTGGTTGTTGCAGGGCTCTTTTCCTGACACGATGTTGTTGGGAGGTTTTGCTATGGCGCAGCGCGAACAACACGAACGGGTCAAACGGATGGACCGCTTGGCGGACAAGCTGCTCGGTCATAAGGCAGTGGTGATGGCGATACTGGTTGTCATTGCGATGGCGAGCGGCTTGGCGATGGCGAACCTTGGCGGCGGTGCCAGCGGCGTGTCTTTTGAGCGGACTGATGGTTCGGGCTCGTTGGTGGAGCCGGGATCCGGCGATGCTTCGAGCGGAAAGACATCCGAAGGCTCTTCGCCTAAGGCGTCTGCTGCGGCAGAGGTCTATGTCGATGTTGATGGCGCCGTTGTGTCGCCCGGCGTATATCGTCTCAAGGACGGCGCGCGGGTGGCTCAGGCGATTGATGCCGCCGGCGGGCTGGCGCCCGAGGCAGACGTTACGGGGCTCAATCGGGCATCTAAGGTCACTGATGGACAAAAAATCCATGTTCCAACGGTAGGGGAGCAGCAGGCGTCCATTGCGGAAGCCGGTGTTGATGGTGGGGTTTCCGCATCATCGGGCGCGGGTGGCGCAACAGGTCTAGTAAACATCAATACGGCAAGCGCAGAAGAGCTGCAGACGCTCTCGGGCATCGGTCCCTCCATGGCCCAGTCGATTATCGATGAGCGGACAAAGAACGGTGCTTTTGCTTCGGTTGACGATCTGATGCGTGTGTCGGGAATCGGCGAGAAGAAGCTTGCCAAAATCAAAGATTGCATTTGCGTATGAGTGCGACCGAGCGCGAGCAAGTGATGCCACCACGGCCATTGATGCCGTGGACGATGGCACTTTGTGCCGGCTTGTGTGTGAGCTGTGGCTTGGTACTTAACATGGCGGCCGATTTGCTGCTGGGTGAGCGGACGACACCCGTCACATTGCTTATGGCCATTCCCGTTGCGGCTGCGGCTTGCATCGTGTTGGCTCGGTTCCGTATGCGCCCTGTACGGTGGAGGCGATGGCTGCATGCCTCGGCCCTTGGTCTCGTGGCGGGGGCGGTCGTATCCGCGGGTTGGGCGATTGGGGCGCTGCGTGCTTCGAGGGCGCTGGATAATCGGGCTGCGAGCAGTCTTGAATTTGTTGTGCGCGGTGACCCGTCCATCAATGACGGTGCGTACTCCTATACCTGCGATGCGTATGCGGGCGAAAAGTGTTTAGGTCAGGTGCGGCTGTCGTGTGATCGCGAGCTCGGCGTCGGTTCGCATGTACGTGCTATCGGCCGCGTTTCGCGCTTTGAGAACGATGCGTATGGGCGCTCGCGCGTACTCCGAGGCGAGGTGCGCAAGGTTAAAGCCGTTCGGATTGTGTCGGTCGATGAGGGCTCTCCGGGGCCGCTGCTTCGGCTGCGAAATGGGCTGCTTGCGTCCATCGCGCCTGCGACCGACCCGGCGCGTTCGCTCATAGCCGGCATTGTCTGTGGACGCTCGGCCGAGTTGCGCGCCCAGCCAGCGGGCGACTGGTTTTCGGTGACGGGAACGGCGCATCTTATCGCCGTTTCGGGCAGCCATTTGGCTATTGTGGGGTTTGTAATCGAGGCTGTATTGCAAAAGACTCGGTGTTCACGTGGTCTTCAACGGGCGATATTGGCGATAACGCTTGTGGTTTACGCTGCCTTTACGGGTGCCTCTCCCTCGGCCGTGCGCGCGTGCTGCATGGTGTTCGCGACGCTTGTCGTAAACGGTGCGGGGCGTCGCCGGCACGGCCTTTCGGCACTCTTTGTAACCATGTCCATCTTTGTGCTGCTGCGGCCGACGGTCCTGTACGAGATGGGCTTTCAGCTTTCATGTGCCAGCGTCTTTGCCATCCTGTGCTTTTGCCCGTACGCCACCTACGCTTTGGGAGAGCTGGGTGTGCCGACGGGCATTGCCAGCATGCTTTCCGTTACGCTGTGCTCGCAGTTGGCGACGCTTCCCATCACCATTCCTGCCTTTGGTACGTTCTCGCTCATTGCTCCGCTGGCGAATGCGGTCATCGGTCCGGTGGTGAGTCTCCTGCTTGCTGTGTCGATCGTGCTGATTCTCTTTTCGCTCGTGGCGCCGTTGCAAGCTTGGGCGCTCGTGGTGCCCATGATTGTCGCTCGTTGCGCGCTGTTCTTTGAGCAGCTCTTTGCCGCCGTTCCGGGTGCATCCGTGAGCGTGCCGCCCGATAGCATGTGGATTTACCTTGTGCCGTGTTTTCTGGGGATCCTTCTAGTCTGGTGGCCGCGCCCGCAGGCACGGCCTATGGCTGCTGGGCTTGTCTGCTTGGCGCTCCTGGCGGGGATTCCGTACATCTACTGGGATCGCTTCGCTCCGCCTTCAGTAACGGTGCTCGATGTGGGGCAGGCCGATGCCATTCTTATACGCCAGGGTGGCGCAGTGGTGCTCGTTGACTGTGGGCTCGATGAGCGCGTGGTGTCGGCGTTGGTTCGCAACAATGTCCACCATATCGACGCCGTCTTCGTGACGCATTGGGACGAAGACCATTGGGGTGGTCTTCCTGATGTGCTCGATCAGTTTTCGGTTGGAACCATTGCGGTCGCGGCCGATGCGCTAGAAGGCGCGCCTGCTGAGGTTCTGAATCGCCCCGGCGTTACGTATCGGCAGGTGGCCCGCGGAGACACGGTCGATATCGGCGCATTTCGGGCTCGTGTGATGTGGCCGTTTGACACGGTGGATGGCGAGGGCAATGAGGACTCGCTTGTCTTGCTGCTCTCCTATGCTCAGGAAGGCAAGAGCCTGCGCGTGCTCCTCACCGGTGATGCCGAGCTCGATCAGGAGCGCGAGTTTGTGCAGGCGGTGGGCGATATCGATGTGCTCAAGCTAGGGCATCACGGCTCAAAAGTTTCCGTCGACACTGACCTACTGGAAACGCTTAAGCCCGAGCTCTCTATCGCGAGTGCGGGCGAGGGCAACCGCTACGGTCATCCATCCGATGCCTGCATCGATGCCGTTCGCGATGCGGGTGGCGCGTTCGCATGCACCATCGAACAGGGAGATATCACTGTCTCGCCGACTGCAACCGGTTTTGCCATGCGATGTCAGCGACCTTGATGCTGCCGTTGGCGTGGGACCAACCCGTGGGATAGAATGACACGGTACGAGCACGAGAGCCTGCGGGAGGGGAGCGCGATGTCCGAAACCGGTCTTTTGCCGGCGTATCTGATCGTCGGTACCGACGGAGTCAAACGCGACCACGCCGTCTCGCGTATGAAGGCTCGTCTGGAAAAGACGGGCATGGTCGAGTTCAACCTCGACGAGCGCGATATGACCAAAGACCCCGATATCGAGTCGATTATCGGGTCGCTTAACACCTTTCCCATGGGCAGCGAGTTTCGCCTGGTAATCCTTGACGGTTGCTCAAAACTCGTCAAAGCGATCTCCGAGCCGCTTGTTGAGTATCTGGCGAGTCCCAGCCCCACGACGGTTTGCCTCATCATCGCCGATTCGCTTGCCAAGAACACGCGCCTGTACAAGGCAATCGCCAAGATTGACAAGAAGGCCGTGATCGACTGTTCGGGCACCAAGCGCTGGGAGCTCCCGCGTCGCGTGCAGCAGATGGCGACGCAGCACGGAAAGTCCATCTCGACGGCGGCCGCCGAGGAGCTCGTTTCGCGCTCGGGTGAGAACACTCGCATGCTCGATAACGACTTGGCCAAGCTTGCCCAGATGGTCGAGGCGCCGCAAATTGAGCTTGCCGATGTGGAACGCTGGATCGTGCGCACGGCCGAAGTCCAGCCCTGGGATTTTCTCAACGCGGTCTCGGCTCGTGATATGCGCCGCTCGCTTGAGCTCTTTGGGCTGCTACCCACCAAGAGCTATGTGTGGACCTACACGCTGCTGTGCGGACGCATTCGCGAGCTTATCGTCGCCAAGGCACTCGATGCGCGTGGACAGGGCCGCGAGCTTGCCGCGACGCTCAAGCTCCAGTCTTGGCAGGTCAAGAATCACCTGACCTGGGCGCGTCGTTTTTCGATGACCGAGCTCGTTGCCGCGCTCGAGGGCGCGGTCGATGTGGAGCTCGCATTGAAGGGTTCGGCCGATTCGGAGACCGCGCTTTTGCTCTGGATTACGAACATCTTGAGAAAATCGTGATGATACCTGCCTATTTGACAAATTCGTTCTATCCCTTTGAGGGGGAGCGTGCTATAGTAGGCGCTTGCATGACCTCACCGTGTCTCAGAGGTGTCATACATTTTTTGCAAGGAACTCGAAAGGAACTCCAGAAGTGGCAAACATCAAGTCTCAGAAGAAGCGTATCCGCACCAATGAGGCAGCTCGCATGCGTAACAAGGCTGTCAAGTCCGAGCTCAAGACGCTGACCAAGCACGTCCAGTCCGCCGTCGCCGAGGGCGACGCCGAGAAGGCCCAGGCTGCCCTCAAGACCGTCACCAAGCGTCTCGACATGGCTGCCGCCAAGCATGTTATCCACAAGAACCAGGCTTCCAACCGCAAGTCCGGTCTTGCCAAGCTCGTGAACAGCATCAACGCCTAAGTTGTAAATTTCACACCACACAGATTACGCGCATAAATGGAGCCTGTTTTATGGAACAGGCTCCATTTTTTGTACCGCTCGGGTAAGATAGTCCGCATGGATACTTCAATTGACATTTCCCACATCCGCAACTTCTCGATCGTTGCGCACATTGACCATGGCAAGTCCACGATTAGTGACCGCATCCTCGAGCTCACCCATACCGTCGACGAGCGCGACATGGAGTCGCAGCTGCTCGATACCATGGATATTGAGCGCGAGCGCGGCATCACGATCAAGTCCAATGCCGTTCGCGTCTCCTATGACGCCGACGATGGCGAGACGTATCAGTTCAACCTGATCGATACGCCGGGCCACGTGGACTTTACCTATGAGGTCTCGCGTTCGCTTGCCGCCTGCGAGGGTGCGGTGCTTGTCGTCGACGCCACGCAGGGCGTCGAGGCGCAGACCGTCTCCAACGCGACGCTCGCCATGAACGCCAACTTGGATATCGTGCCCGCCATCAATAAGATCGACCTGCCGTCGGCACACCCCGACGAGGTCAAGACCGAGATCGAGGACGACCTGGCGATCCCTGCCGACGATGCCGTATGCGTATCGGGCAAGACCGGCGAGGGCATCCACGATCTGCTGGAGTCCATCGTCTTTTTGATCTCTCCGCCCAAGGGCGATGCAAACGCGCCGCTCAAGGCGCTCATCCTGGACTCGTATTTTGATGAGTACCGCGGCGTCGTTGCCACGGTCCGCGTGTTTGACGGCTCCATCAAAAAGGGCGATACCCTCCTTATGATGCAGGCAAAGGGTGACTTTTTGGTCGATGGCGTGGGCGTCAAGCGTCCCGCCGAGACACCGGTCGACGCACTGACGGTCGGCGAGGTGGGCTACGTGGTCACGGGCCTGAAGGACCCCGAGGCCGTGCGCGTGGGCGATACCCTTACGTGGGCGTCGAATCCCTGCCCCGAGCCGCTTCCCGGCTACCGTGAGGCCAAGCCCATGGTCTACACGGGCCTGTTCCCGATCGACAACAAGGATTACGAGAACCTGCGCGACGCTCTCGATAAGCTGCATGTCAACGACCCGTCGTTGGTGTGGGAGCCCGAGACTTCGGTGGCGCTCGGCTTTGGTTTCCGCGTTGGCTTCTTGGGCCTGCTGCATATGGAGGTCGTCAAGGAGCGCCTGGAGCGCGAGTTCAACCTGGACCTGATTGCCACGAGCCCTTCGGTGGACTATCACGTCTACAAGACCGACGGCGAGATGATTGATGTTCGCAGCCCGCAGGATCTGCCCGAGGCTACGCGCATCGAGCGCATCGAGGAGCCCTACCTCAAGGCCAAGATTATCTGTCCGCCCGAGTATACGGGTGCCGTCATGCAGCTCGCTATCGAGCATCGCGGCATTACAACCGACATGATCCATCTCACGAGCAAATCGGTCGAGATGCGTTTCGACATGCCGCTTGCTGAGCTCATTCTGGACTTTTTTGACCAGCTCAAGAGCCGCACCAAGGGTTACGCCTCGCTCGACTACGAGTTCAACGAATATCGCCCCTCCGAGCTCGTTAAGCTCGACATCCTGCTTTCGGGCGACGAGGTGGACGCGCTGTCGTTTATCGTGCACAAGGATAAGGCTTATGGCCTGGCCCGCGGTCTGTGCGATAAGCTCAAGGAAATCATTCCGCGCCAGCTGTTCGAGGTGCCTATCCAGGGCGCCATCGGCAACAAGATCATTGCCCGCTCTACCGTCAAAGCGCGCCGCAAGGACGTGCTGGCCAAGTGTTATGGCGGCGATATCTCGCGAAAGCGCAAGCTGCTCGAGAAGCAGAAAGAGGGCAAAAAGCGCATGAAGGCCATCGGCTCGGTCGAGGTTCCGCAGGAGGCCTTTATGGCGATTCTCAAGGTGGACGAGTAGGTCCATGGCACTTTCTGAATACAGCAAGCGGTTGCTTGGCGCCTATGCCGAGCAGCCGTTCCTTATGGCTCCCATGGCGGGCGTGACCGATCCCGCCTATCGCATCATGTGCCGCCGTCGCGGTGCCCATCTTGCCTATAGCGAGATGGTGAGCGTGGCGGGCCTTGCCTATGCCAGCAATAAGACGTGGCGCCTGGTACTGCCGGCCGATGAGGAGCAGCAGATCTGCGTGCAGCTCTTTGGCTCCAAGCCCGATCAGTTTGCGAGCGCTGTTGCTGCCGTCGAGGAGCGTGTGGGCGATCGCCTGTCGCTGATCGATATCAACATGGCCTGCCCGGCTCGCAAGGTCGTCACCAAGGGCGAGGGCTCGGCGCTTATGCGCACTCCCGATCTGGCCGAGCAGATCGTCGAGGCGGCGGTGGGCGCGGCGCATGTGCCCGTGACCGTAAAAATCCGTAAGGGCTTTTACGCCGAAGACCGCAACGCCGCGACGTTTGCCCAGATGCTTGAGGGAGCAGGGGCCGCCGCGGTGGCGGTACATGGTCGCTGCGCCACGCAGCTCTATACGGGCCAGGCCGATTGGTCGGTCGTCGATGAGGTGGCCGACGCCGTCGAGATTCCCGTTATCGGTTCGGGCGATGTGTTCTCGGCAGAGGACGCTGCTGAGCATCTGCAAAGCTCGGGTGCCAGCGCGGTGTTTATCGCGCGCGGCATCTACGGCAATCCATGGGTGTTCGGCGATGCCCGAGCCCTTGCACTCGATGGCACGCCGGTTCCTTCTCGCTCCTCGGTTGAGCGCCTGGATGCCCTGCGCGAGCACCTGACGCTCACGCACGAGCTGTTGCCGCTCATGTCGCGTGCCCGCACGTACGCAAGCTGGTATCTAAAGGGCATGCCCCATGCTGCCGCCTGGCGCGCTCAGGTGGTGCGTTGCTCCACATACGAGGAGTTCATGGCACTGGTCGATGATATCGAGCGCGATGTGGTGGCCTGCGAGGCTGCCCTTGCCGCCGGCGAATCGGTGCCCCCTCATCCGCTGGAGGCTTAAGGGTGGCCGTTACCGCGCTGTATGCGCACGTGCCGTTCTGTGCCCAAAAGTGCCGCTACTGCGACTTTGATTCGCGCAGTTTCGCTCCGTGCGAGCTGGGCGCTGCGCTCGAAGCCTATTTTGAGCAGTTGTATGCGCGCCTCGATGCTTTTGGCAAGGCTGGGGCCCTCGATCAGATCCGCACCGTCTATGTTGGCGGCGGCACGCCGTCGCTGGCGGGGGAGCGCCTGGTGGAGCTGGCGCGGCGTATTCGTGCGTGGTGCGCCCCCGTTGAGTTTACCTGCGAGGCCAATCCCGAGTCGCTGACCGCCGAGCTTGCCGCTGCGCTTGTCAAGGTTGGTGTCACACGCGTCTCTTTGGGCGTGCAAACGCTCGATAACACCGAACTTACCGCCATCGGCCGTATTCACGATGCCGATCGGGCGCTCGCCGCCATCGCGACGGTCAAGAACGCTGGGCTTGACGTGTCGTGCGACCTTATGTGCGGACTTCCCGGGCAGACCGCAGCGAGTTGGAAGCGCACGCTCGATGGCGTGCTTGCGGCGGTTCCGCATCATGTGTCGGTCTATCCGCTCACGCTTGAGGAGGGGACTCCCCTTTATCGCATGGCGTGCCGCGACGAGTCGCTCGAGCCTGATGAGGATTTTCAGGCCGCATGCATGGACGTGGCACGCGAGCTCCTGGGTGCGGCCGGCTATCACCCGTATGAGGTGGCAAGCTATGCGCTCGACGGACATGAGTGCGCCCATAACATTGCCTACTGGACCGGCCAGGGCTATTTGGGCCTGGGTCGCTCTGCCGCGGGCATGCTCGATGCCGAGGATTTCGATCGTCTTGCAGGTTTGTTCCCCGGCGTGTCTTCTCGAGGCGATTCGTACCGCGTGCGTCTGGTGCAACGTGACGATGACGCGACGGCGTTCGAGGCCGAATATCTCTCGCAGCGCGAGGCTGCGGCCGAAGACCTGATGCTTGCTTGTCGCATGACGCGCGGTGTCGCGTCCGACCTTTTGGTTCGCGCGGCTCGTGCCGTCCCGGCCGATGAGCTGGCAGCTGCCTGCGATCGCGCGCTCGAATTGGGTCTTGCCACTTGGGTGCCCGAGACGCTCGGAGTCCATGAGGGACCCTTCACTTCGGCAGATGTCATCGCGGGCCATGTTCGAGCTCGTTTAGCGCCGACACACCTGGGCTGGCTCGATGGAAATGTTCTGTTCGAGCTGTTTTGGGATCTAGCTTAGGTCGCTCGGGTAGAATTACCGAAATATATACGCTGCTGTGAGCAGGAGGTTGCCGCGCATGGCGACGATGAACGAAAAAGATTACTACGAGATTCTGGGTGTCTCCAAGGACGCCACCTCACGTGATATTCAAAAGGCCTTTCAGCAAAAGGCCCGCAAGCTCCATCCGGACGTCAACAAAGAGCCGGATGCCGAGGAAAAGTTTAAAGAGGTTTCCGAGGCCTACGCCGTGCTTTCGGACGAGCAGAAGCGTTCGCGCTACGACGCCATGCGTTCGGGCAACCCCTTCGCCGGCGCTCCTACGGCTTCGCCCTATGGCGGCGGCTACGCCGGCAGCGCGGGCTATGGCAATCCCTTTGAGGGCGGTTTTCCCTTTGGTGGCGCCTGGGGCCAGCCGCGTCGCGGGCAGGCTGCCTACAATCCCGAGAATGGCGCCAACGTGGTCGTTGATATCAAACTCGACGCCAAGGAGGCCAAGGGCGGTGCCCGCAAGACCGTCCGCTACACGCGCTTCGATACCTGTAACAACTGCGGCGGTTCGGGCTCCGTTTCGTCTGAGCATGCCCATACCTGCCCGAGCTGCGGTGGCCGCGGCCACATCGACGTCGACCTGTCCTTCCTGTTTGGTGCGGGTACGTTCCAGTCGGTCTGCCCCGAGTGCGGCGGTTCCGGTAAGGTCGTGGCCGACCCCTGCCCTGATTGCGGCGGCAGCGGGCGGACCCGTGTAACCTCCGAGCAGACGATTGAGTTTCCTGCCGGCACGCACGATGGCGACGAGGTCCGCATTGGCGGCATGGGTCATGCTGGCACCAACGGTGCCGCGGGCGGCGATCTGGTCGGCCGCGCCCATGTTGAGGCCGAGCGCTTGGAAGGCAAAGCTCGTACCGGTTTTTACCTGATGGGCATCGTGGCGCCGTTTTTGGTACTCTCGGCCATTTCGGGCGTGTTCTCGGCCTTTGCCGTGATGTGCTTTATTCCGTTTACCATGGGCCTGTTCATGGTGCTTTCGGACGGCGTGCTTCATCGCAGTCTGCTGTGGTGGAAGCGCGGCGCGATGCAGTTTGCCAACGGTTTTGCCAACGGCTTCATGTTCGCGCTCGTGTCGGTTTGGTTCGCGAGCTGCTCGCAACGGGCCATGCTTTCGCCGTACCAAATGCAATAACATCAAACCCTCTGTTTGCGGTCGGCCCAGCTTGGGTATAGGACGCACTGTGACAATAATGAAAGTCGGAAGGATTCGGTCGTGTCGGAAAATAGGGATTACTACGAGGTGCTTGGCGTCGACAGGGATGCCGACGCGCGGACGATCAAGCGTGCGTTTCTAAAGAAGGCCCGTACCGTACATCCGGATGTTTCGGACGACCCCGAGGCCGAGGCCAAGTTCAAGGAGCTCAACGAGGCCTATTCCGTTCTTTCCGATGAGCAGAAGCGTGCTAACTATGACCGTTACGGCACTGCCGACGGCCCTGGTGGTTCGGGCTACGTCGATATCAACGATATCTTTGGTGGCATGGGCATGGACGACTTGTTCTCCTCGTTCTTTGGCGGCGGTGCCGGCGGTGGCGCCCGCAACCGTCGTGAGCGTCGTCGCGGTCGCGACATGGCCATCTCGCTTTCGGTGACGCTCGAGGAGGCGGCGCTCGGCTGCAAAAAGACGATCAGCTATGACCGCCTTGCTCCTTGCGAGGACTGCAATGGCACCGGTAGGGCAGAGGGCGCACAGGAAAAGCAGTGCGGCCGCTGTCACGGTACAGGCTACGTCACGACGGTCCAGCGCTCGTTCCTGGGCCAGGTTCAGTCTTCCTCGCCTTGCCCCGACTGCCATGGCGAGGGCACGGTTATCGACCATCCCTGCGAGACCTGCGACGGTCAGGGCCGCACGCCTTCGCATGAAAAGATCGACATCGATATTCCCGCCGGCGTTTCGACCGGTCGCCAGCTGCGCGTGAGCGGCTTTGGCGAGGCCGGCCTTCGCCGCGAGCCCTCGGGTGACCTGATTGTCAACGTGCGCGTTGCCGACCATGAGCGCTTTAAGCGCAACGGTGACGACCTGTACCTGGTGAGTGATATCTCGATTGCGCAGGCTGCGCTCGGCTGCGAGATTGAGGTCGAGGGCATTATGCCCGACGAGGTCGTTAAGGTGACGGTTCCCGCCGGCGCCCAGTACGGCGACACCGTGAACGTCAATAATTACGGCATGCCGCGCATTGGCGGTGGCGGTTCGCGTGGCCGCCTGATCGTGCAACTGCGCGTGGTCGTTCCCACCAATCTTTCCAATAAGCAGCGCGAGCTGCTCCGTGCTTTTGCCGATGATATGGGCGATGACGTCGCTTCCGGTAAGAAGTCGGTGACCGACCGTATCAAGAGTGCCCTCGACGATATCCTCGATTAAGGAGCCCGCGTGCTCGCACCCCATATTTCCGTCGTCAACCTCGGCTGCCGTGTCAACCGGGTTGAGTCCGACCGTATCACTGCCGATCTTATGCGCCTGGGCTTTGCTATGGTGGAGCCCCAGGATGCCGATTTGATCGTCATTAACACCTGTGCCGTTACGGGCGAGGCCGAGGCCAAGACCCGTAAGGCCGTTCGTCATGCGCTGTCCCATCCAAACGAGCCCTATGTGCTCGTGACCGGTTGCGTGGCCAATTTGCATCCTGAGGAGTTGTTGGAGCTTTCGGATCGCGTGATCGCCGAACCGTCCAAGATCGATGTCGCCGAACGTGTCTGTGAGGTGCTGGGCGTTGAGTCCGATAGCGTTCCCGCCTGCAGCGATGGCGAGGTGGTCGATGCGCTCGGTCGCTCTCGCCTGGGCGTGAAGATTCAGGACGGCTGCAACCACCGCTGCACCTATTGCATTGTGTGGAAGGCACGTGGCCCCGAGCGCTCCGTGCCCGTCGAGTCCGTGCTCGAGCAAGTTCGCGAGGCCCAGGAGGCCGGCGTGCCCGAGGTGGTGCTGACCGGTGTGAACCTGGGTGCCTACGATGGCAAGAGCGCGACCGACGAGCATGTCGAAATCGATGAGCTGCTCGAGGCCATCATGGAGCGCACGTCTATTCCGCATGTGCGCATTTCCTCGGTCGAGCCCATGGATATCTCTGAGCGCCTGCTTAAGGTTATGGCGCGCTATCCGCAGCGTATCGCCCCGTTTTTGCACCTGCCCGTGCAGTCCGGCTGCACGGCGACCCTGCATCGCATGGGCCGTCCCTATAGCGCCGAGGCCTTTGAGGACACGGTGCGCATGATTCGTGCCAACTTGCCCCAGGTGTCTCTTTCGTGCGATGTCATCGTCGGTTTTCCTGGTGAGACGGACGAGGAGTTCGAGGAGTCGCTGGCGCTGTGCCGTCGTGTGGGTTTCTCGCGTATGCACGTGTTCCGCTATAGCAAGCGTCCCGGTACCCTTGCTGCCGATATGCCCGACCAGGTGCCGCCCGAGGTTATGGCTGAGCGCAGCCGCCGTATGCGGGCCGCGGCACAGGAGCTCGCTATTGCCGACGCTCGTCGTCGCGTGGGCACAGTCGAGCGTGCCGTGCTCGAGTATGGTGACAACCTGACGCTCGGCTCGTTCCATCATGCCCGTCTTGACGATACCTGTGGACTCACAGCCCCGTGCCTGCTCGATGTTGCTATCATCGGAGTCGATGATTCCGGCTTGGTCCATGCACGCAGGGAGGTTCATGGAAGCCTCGAAGATTAGACTTACCGTTCCCGAGGGAATCGACCCCTCGCGCGTTTTGGGCGCCGGCGACGGCGTCCTTCGTGCACTCGAGAACTTGGTGCGCGCCCATGTGGTCGCCCGTGGCGATAGCATCGCCGTGAGCGGTGACCCGGATGAGGTCGAACTCGTGGCGCGTTTTTTCGAACATGCCTTTCGTGAGGCTGCTGCCGGGCGCACGCTTTCTGCCGACGATGTCTCGCGCTGTCTGGCCGTTCTGCGCGACGGTGAGCACGAGGCTACGTCGCTTCGCGATGACGTGCTGCTTTCGTATCGCGGTCGTGCCATTCGCCCCAAAACGCTCGGCCAAAAGCGCTACGTGGATGCCATTCGCTCGCATACCATCACGTTTGGCCTGGGTCCTGCCGGTACCGGTAAGACTTATCTGGCCATGGCGCTCGCCGTTGCCGCGCTTAAGCGTCACGAGGTGGGCCGTCTGATCTTGACGCGTCCGGTTGTCGAGGCGGGGGAGAACCTGGGCTTTTTACCCGGTACCCTCGAGGAAAAGATCGATCCCTACATGCGTCCGCTCTACGACGCCCTTTTTGACATGATGGATCGCGAGCGCACCGATGAGCTTATGGAGCGCGGCGTGATCGAGATCGCCCCGCTTGCCTATATGCGCGGCCGCACGCTGAGCGATGCCTTCGTGGTGCTCGACGAGGCGCAAAATACCACGCCTGAGCAGATGAAGATGTTTCTGACGCGCTTGGGTTTTAACTCCAAGTTCGTGATTACCGGCGACCTGAGCCAGCGCGACCTGGTGGGTCGTCGTGGCGGTCTTGCCGACGTTGAGCAGATTTTGGGCCGTGTCGACGATGTCGCATTTTCGCACCTCGAGCGTGCCGACGTGGTGCGCCATGCCTTGGTGGGACGTATCGTCGAGGCATACGACACTTATGATGATGTGCGTGAGCAGCGCTCGCGCGACCGAAAGGAGTCCCGTTGAGTGTATTGATCAGCAACGATGCCGAGCTCGATACGCTGCTTGACGCGCAGGAGGTGGAGCACATCTGCGAGGTTGTGCTTGCCGCCGAGGGCGTTGAACGTGAAGTCGAGATTTCCCTTTCGTATGTCGACGAGGACGAGATGCATGAGCTCAACCACGAGTGGCGCGGTATCGACCGCACCACCGATGTGCTCTCGTTTGAGTGCGACTCGGCCTTTGACGATGACATTCCCGTCGATGAGACGCTCGAGCTCGGCGATATTATCTTGGCCCCGCAGGTCATTGCCCGTCAGGCCCCCGGCTTTGGCAATAGCCCTGCTGACGAGTGCCGTCTGATGCTCGTACACGGCATGCTGCACCTGCTGGGCTATGACCACATCGAGGACGACGAGGCCGAGGTCATGGAGGCCCGCGAGGACGCCATCCTGCGCGATTTGGCGCTCGAGCGCGGCGAGGACCCCAAGCTAGTCCACGTCGGCCCCATCACCAACCACGCCCACGACTAGGAGCCGTCTATGATTCCCGGATCGAACAAGGACCATCCGTCCTTCTTAAAGTCGTTTTCCTACGCCATGGAGGGCTTCGTCACCGCCGTCAAGACCGAGCGTAACATTAAGGTCATGCTCGTGGCGGGCGTGTGCACCGTCATTGCCGGCTGCATCGTGGGGCTCGACATTGCCGAGTGGGCCACGATTATCATCTGTTGCGGCCTGGTGATTCACGGCGAGCTGTGCAACACCGCCATGGAGGCCATTGTCGACCTGGCGACCCAGGAGCTCCATCCGTTGGCCAAGCGTGCGAAGGACATCGCCGCCGCCTCTGTATACGTTCTTTCCATCACCGCCGCGATTGTGGGCGTGCTGGTATTTGCCCACGCGCTCGGCTTTATTTAGAAAGGGATTCCCATGTCCGACAATATGCAGTCTACCGATGAGATTTTGGACGACGAGTCCCTGGATGCGGTGGATACCGAGGAGCTCGAGGAAGTCGAGGAGTTCGACCCGTTTAAGGGCATGAGCGATGAGGAGCTCGACGCCCTGTGCGACGAGGACGACAACCTCGCGGGCTTTGGCGACCTGGAACCCGGTTTCCGCAGCGGCTTCGTGGCCCTGGTCGGTCGTCCCAACGCCGGCAAGTCCACGCTGCTTAATGCCTGCTATGGCAAAAAGGTCGCCATCACCTCGCCGGTGGCACAGACGACCCGCCGCCGCATACGCGCCGTCGTCAACCGTCCCGGCTACCAGCTGGTCTTTGTCGATACCCCGGGTATTCATAAGCCCAAGGACGGCCTGGGGTCCGAGCTCAACAAGAGCGCACTGTTCGAGTTGAACGATGTCGACGTCGTCGCGTTTTTGATTGATGCCACCAAGCCGATCGGCAGGGGAGACGCCTGGGTTGCCGAGCGCGTCAGATGCGCTCGTTGCAAGAAGGTCCTGGTGCTCACCAAGGCCGATGAGGCCGACCCCGCACAGGTCATGGAGCAGCTTAAGGCTGCCCACGAGCTTATGGAATATGACGACGAGATTGTGACGTCGTCGGTCAAGAACTTCAACGTCGATGCCTTTATCGAGACCGTTGCGCACTTTTTGCCCGAGGGTCCGCGTTGGTTCCCCGAGGACATGGGTACCGACGCTTCCGATGAGACACTCGTTGCCGAGTTTGTGCGCGAGAAGGTCTTGCGCCGCACCCGTGATGAGATCCCGCACTCCGTTGGCGTGATCTGCGATGCGCTCGAGCAGACCAAGAAGGTGCTGCGCGTGCACGCCACCATTTACGTCGAGCGCGAGGGCCAAAAGGGCATCATCATCGGCAAGGGCGGCGAGATGATCAAGCATATCGGTATCGACGCTCGTCGCGATCTTGAGCGCATTTTTGGCACGCAGGTCTTTTTGGAGCTGGACGTGAAGGTCAAGGCCGGCTGGCGTGACGACGAGGCCCAGATTCGCCGCTTTGGCTACAACGCCGAGGACTAAGGACGCGCGGCGCGCATGGCAGGCTCCCGGACATATCGCACGAAAGTGCTCGTGCTCGATAAGACTAAGCTCAAAGAGACCGACCTGATCTTGACGATGCTTGACGAGCGGGGGCGGCAGGTTCGTGCCGTGGCAAAGGGCGCCCGCAAACCCGGCGGACGCCTGGCTGCGCGCTGCGAGCTGTTCTGTACGGTAGATATGCTGCTCGCACATGGACGGTCACTCGACGTGGTTTCCCAGGCCGAGCTTATGGAGGCGCCGCTCGGCGTTGCGCCCGATTACGAGACGACCTGCGCCGCAAGCGCGATCGCCGAGGTCGCGCGCGTGTGCTCGTTCGAGGACGCCGAGGACCCGTTTACCTTTGCTATAACGCAGCGAGCGCTTGCCCTGGTGGGCAGCGGGCTCGACACGGCGCATATGGATCTACTTGTGGCGGCATATGTCTTTAAGCTGCTGTCGCACGTTGGCTATCGACCCGATTTTTCGGCCTGCGTGCTGTGCGGAGACCCCATGCTGTCGTATTTTTCAGCCCAGGCGGGCGGTCTCATGTGCGGGTCGTGCGCGTCGAGCGTTCCAGGTGCCGAACTGGTGTCGACCGGTGAGACCGCATGGCTGCGCGCCCTCATGTCCATGACCTTCGATGCGCTCATGGCCGAGCGAATCGACCCGCATACGGCGGCATTCCTGCTCGGGCTTTCGCATGTTTGGGCTGCGACGCACACCGATCAGCGCCTCCGCGCGATGGAATTCATGTTGGGTCGGTGATGATGCGCAGGCGCGGGCTGCTTGTGGTAACATACCGACCTGTTGGTACCTCGACCTTGGTTGTTCGCTCCACCGGCGGCTTCCCAGTCCGAGGCGAATCGAGTCGCCCGTGGGCGACGCAAAACGAAAGGTGAAACAATGACTGTTTCCAAAGAGCGCAAGGCGGAGCTGACTGCCCAGTTCGGTAACACCCCGGTCGACACCGGCAACCCCAAGGTTCAGGTCGCCATCCTGTCCGAGCGCATCAAGGAGCTGACCGAGCACATGAAGTCCCACCAGAAGGACTTCCACACCCGTCGTGGCCTCCTCATGCTCGTCGGCCGTCGTCGTCGTCTTCTCTCCTACATCAAGAAGAACGACATCGTCGAGTACCGTGAGCTCATCAAGGCTCTGGGCATCCGCGACAACATCCAGTAGGATTTGTACATGCTAAGAGCGTCCTGCGCAGCGGGGCGCTCTTTTTGTGTAAGGGCGCGAACAATCACGCTCTGAAGCGTGGCGGGGGCAGGGGGCCCGCGTCACATGAGAAGCCCGCAGACAAGGGGTCTGCGGGGTTAAGGAGAACAATGACACTCGTATCCAAGACCTTTGAGCTGTACGGCAAGACCTACACCTTTGAGTCGGGCGAGCTTGCCAAGCAGGCCACCGGCGCCTGCCTGGTCAAGCAGGGCGACACCACGATGCTCGACACCGTGGTCGTCTCCAAGGAGCGCAAGAACTACGACTTCTTCCCGCTGACCGTCGACTTCAACGAGAAGATGTACGCAGCCGGCCGCATCCCGGGTGGCTACCTCAAGCGTGAGGGCCGTCCCAGCGAGAAGGCCACGCTCACGGCCCGCATGATCGATCGCCCGATTCGCCCGAGCTTCCCGGATGGCTTCCGCAACGAGGTGCACATCGTCGCCACCTCGCTCGTCGCCGACCAGGTCAACCCCTTCGATGTCATCAACGTCATGGGTGCATCCCTGGCCATGACGCTTGGCGGCGTGCCCTTCGAGGGCCCGCTTGCCTGCGTGCGCATCGGCCGTAACGTGGAGACAGGCGAGTTTATCGTCAACCCCACCTACGAGGAGCGCGAGAACTCGGATCTGGACCTGGAGCTGGGCGGATCCGCCGACTTCATCTCGATGGTCGAGGCCGGCGCCGAGGAGATCTCCGAGGACGACATGCTCGCCGCCATGAAGTTTGGCCAGGAGGCCCTTGCCGCTTTCTGCCAGGCTCAGGACGAGTTCGTCGCCGAGTGGGAGCAGGTTAACGGCCCCATCGTCAAGAAGGAGTACCCGCTCGACCAGCCCGTCGAGGAGGTCCAGGAGCGCATCTTCGCCCACTACGACGAGATGGCAGCCGCCCTTCGCGACGCCGACAAGCTCTCCCGTATCGGTAAGGTCGAGGCTCTGAAGGAGTCCATCCGCGCCGAGTTCACCGAGGAGGAGCAGGCCGCTTGGGAGCGCGAGATCCCCGTGGCGCTCAAGAAGCTCGAGAAGAAGGCCATGCGCACCATGGTCGTTGAGACCGGCGAGCGCGTCGACGGCCGTGCCGCCGACGAGATCCGTCCCATCATGGTGAAGGACAACTACCTGCCGCTCGTTCACGGCTCCGGTTTGTTCCAGCGTGGCCAGACCCAGGTGCTCTCGGTTCTTTCGCTCGGCATGCTCAACGAGGGCCAGCGTCTGGATACCATCGAGCCCACCGAGGGCAAGCGCTACATGCACCACTACAACTTCCCGCCTTTCTGCACCGGCGAGACCGGCCGCATGGGCAGCCCCAAGCGCCGCGAGATCGGCCATGGCAATCTGGCCGAGCGCGCTCTGCTTCCGGTGCTTCCCGACGAGAACGAGTTCCCCTACGCCATCCGCGTCGTCTCCGAGGTCATGGAGTCCAACGGCTCCTCTTCGATGGCTTCGACCTGCGGCTCCACGCTCGCCCTTATGGACGGCGGCGTGCCCATTAAGCGCCCGGTCTCCGGTATCGCCATGGGCCTGATCCAGGAGGAGGGCAAGACCGTGGTCCTGTCCGACATCCAGGGCCTCGAGGACTTCCTTGGCGACATGGACTTTAAGGTCACCGGCACCACCGAGGGCATCACCGCCCTGCAGATGGACAACAAGGCTACCGGCCTTACCTTCGACATCCTGGCCCGCGCCCTGCAGCAGGCCAAGGAGGGTCGCGCCTTCATCCTGCAGAAGATGCTCGATGTGATCCCCGAGCCGCGCCACACCACGCGCAGCACCGCCCCGCGCATCGTCTCCATCCAGGTTCCGACCGACAAGATCCGCGACGTCATCGGTTCCGGCGGTAAGGTCATCCGCGGTATCCAGGACGAGACCGGCGCTTCGGTCGACATCCAGGAGGACGGCACCGTCTTTGTCGGCGGCACCGGCGAGTCCGTCGACCAGGCCGTCGAGCGTATCAAGCTCATCATCAAGGTTCCCGAGCCGGGCGAGGAGTACACCGGTCGTGTGGTCTCCATCCAGCCCTTCGGCGCCTTCGTTAACCTGCTGCCCGGCAAGGATGGTCTGCTGCACATCTCCCGCGTTGCCAAGGGCCGCGTGGAGAAGGTCGAGGACGTCCTCAATGTGGGCGACGAGGTCAAGGTCGTCGTCATCGAAGTCGATGACCGCGGCAAGATTTCGCTCGATCGTCTGGATAAGCCCGAGGCCCCGGCTCGCGCCGAGGGTGCCTCAGAGGGCGACGGCGAGCACTTCCAGCGCCGTGAGCGTCCGCGTCGCGAGCGCTCCGAGCGCAGCGACCGTCCGCGCCGTCCCGGCGACAACGGAGGCCGCAAGCCCCGCCGTCACCACGACGCCGAGTAACAGCTACACATAAGCAGCTCAACAAGGGCGACTCCGGACTGGGGTCGCCCTTTTGCTATTCCCGGCGGGGTCCGCGGATAAAGTTTCCTGCTCTACAGTCCTGCTCACGACGGAGGCCACATTAAGTGGCCTCCTGTTCGTGCGGAACTCGCGATAAACTTTATCCGCGGACCCCGCCGGGAATAGCAAAAGGGCTGGTTGATGCGGGTTTCGATTTTGTCAGACAGTCTATTCAGTTATATGAATTCAGATCTTTAGATAAACGCATGTGCGGCATTACCCCAGATACAACCGACCAAAATAAACCTGTCCCTATTTGTCAGGTCTGTGGCCATCGGGGGCCGGGGCGGGTTAAGTTTGTCGCGAGTTCCGCACGCAAAGGAAAGCACTTAATGTGCTTTCCGTCTTGCGCAGGACTGTAGAGCAGCAAACTTAACCCGCCCCGGCCCCCGATGGCCACAGACCGGCGGGATGGACCAGTTCAGATGGGGCTTTGATGCATGGGTGGTCTGTTGTTGTGCAAATGGGTATCATACTGTGGTTACTGCGTCGAATCTGTGATGCATGTTTGTACGTTCCCGGCGGTCGGTTTGCCAGAAGCGCCCCGTCGGTTGTTCCAGACCCGTTTCGAAGAAAGGAAACCACACGAACCTATGGCAGCTAAAAAATCATCTCCTTTGAAGATCATTCCGCTCGGCGGCCTTGACGGCATCGGCAAGAACATGACGGTCTTCGAATGCGGCGACGACATGGTGCTCGTCGACGCCGGCCTCATGTTCCCCGACGACTCCCAACCCGGTATCGACCTGGTGCTTCCCGACTACACCTATGTTCTTGAGAACGAGGAGAAGCTCCGCGGTATCGTCGTCACCCACGGCCACGAGGACCACACCGGTTCGCTTCCGTACCTGCTACAGGACCTCAACAACAAGGTGCCCATCTTTTCGAGCAAGCTGACGCTTGGCTTTATCGAGGGCAAGCTTTCTGAGTTCCGCATCCGCGCGCCCAAGTTCCGCGAGGTCAAGGGCGGCAGCCATGTCAACCTCGGTGGCATCTCGCTCGACTTCTTCTCGATGACGCACTCCATCCCCGGCGCTCTGGGCGTGTTCATCCGCACCAATCAGGGCACCGTTATGCACACGGGCGACTTTAAGCTCGACCAGACGCCCATCGATGGTGTCACGCCCGACTATGCCGCTATCAGCCGCTTTGCCAAGCAGGGCATCGACCTGTTGCTTTCCGACTCCACTAACGCCACGGTTCCCGGCTTTACCAAGTCCGAGGCCGAGGTTGGTCCCAACCTGCTGCACGCCATCAAGAACGCCCCGGGTCGCGTGTTCGTCGCGTCCTTCTCGAGCCATATCCATCGTTTGCAGCAGATCTGCGATGCCGCCCGCAAGTGCGGCCGTAAGGTTGTTGTGACCGGTCGCTCCATGCTCACTAACACCCGCGTGGCGCGTGAGCTGGGCTACCTCAACATCGACGACGCTGATATCATCGATGCCTTCGACATTGATAACCTGCCCGACGACAAGATTGTCGTCATGTGCACCGGTTCTCAGGGCGAGCCGCTGTCGGCCCTGTCCCGCATGGCCAACGGCGAGCACAAGACGCTCTCCATCCACGAGGGCGATACCGTTATCCTCTCGGCAACTCCTGTTCCTGGCAATGAGAAAGCCGTCCAGCAGGTCGTCAACAGCTTGGCTAAGCTTGGCTGCGACGTGTGGGACAAGAACCGCGCCCTCGTCCACGTCTCGGGTCACGGTAGCCAGGAGGAGCTCAAGCTCCTGATGGCTATGGCCAAGCCCACGTACTTTATGCCGGTTCACGGTGAAGCCGTGCATCTGCGCGCCCATGCCCAACTGGCCCGCAAGATGGGTCTCAAGGACGATCATATCTTTATCCTCGACAACGGCGACACGCTCGAGATGCGCGGCGGTATCGTTAAGCGCGGTACGCCCGTCGAGTCCGGCGTCGTTTACGTCGACGGCCTGCGCATCGGCGATACCGACCCCATCGTCTTGCGTGATCGTCAGAAGCTCGCCAACGACGGTATGGTTACCGCTGTTGCCATCGTCTCGCTCAAGCACAAGAAGATCGAGGCCATCGAGTTCTCGGGCCGCGGCGTCTCGTTTGCCATCGACGACCAGTTCTCCGATGATGCCTCCGCGTCCATCATGAAGACGATCGAGAAGGGCAAGTTCAGCTTCACGAGCAGCGGTTCCGATGCCATTCGCAAGGCCGTGCGCGATTCGCTCTCTAACTTTATCTGGAGCCGTACACGCACCCGTCCGATGATCATCCCGGTCGTCATGGAGGTTTAGTTTGGCGCGCGGATCTGCACAAAACGCCAAAGGCAATAAGGCCAACAACCAACCGGCATCTGCTAAGGGTGCCGGTTCCCATCTGCGTGCCAATAAGGGCCACGAGTCCGAGTTCGATGATTTCGAGCCCTTGGTCGAGCCCTCGGCCAACCGCGATATCGCCGGCGTGGTCATTGCTGTTTTGGCGATTGCGTCCTTTATTGCCGTGATTTCGCCGGCGACTGCGCCCGTTACGGCTGCGGTTGCCGGTTTCTACCACTTGGGCTTTGGTCTGGGCGCCTACGTGCTGCCGATCGTCATTTTGCTGTTTGCCGCCACGCTCTTTTTAGGCGAGGACTCGCCGCTCAACGCGCGCTCTGTTGCGGGCGGCGCCGTGGTCTTTATCGCCGTCGTCTCCATTCTTTCGTTGATGGTGCCAGGTACGAGCGACTCGTGCGACCTTATGTTCACGCCGCAAAATCTGTCCGCCTCGGGTGGCTACATTGGTGCGTTTATTGCGAGTGCGCTGCAGAATGCCCTGGGTAAGCCTATCGCGATGGTGGTCCTGTTGGGCCTTGTCGTCGTGGGCCTGGTCATCATCGGCTTTTCGGTGGGCGGCGTTTTGCGCTCTGCTCGCGACCGTGCGGCCGATTTTGCCGAGCGCCGTCGTGCCGATGTTAACGCGAGTCCGTGGGGTGACGATGAGGCCCTGTCGGTGCCCGGCGTTGCCCGTCCTCATCTGAGCATTCTTCGTCAAAAGGGCTCCGATGCTGCCGTGACCACGGTCATGGGCAACGATGTGGACCCGGTTTTGGACGATGACGACGAGGACGAGGATCCGTTTGTCGACGTGTCCGATGCCGTGGAAGCTGAGCGCGCTAAGACGACGCTGTTGCCGCGCCGCCATGCCAAGAAGGGCAAGGCTGCGCCCAAACTCAATACGAGTGAGCCCGACCCGTCTTGGTCCGAGAGCGAGATTGAGCTCACCGAGGGCGATGACGAGGACGACGAGGCTCCGATTGAGACCGCAAAGACAACTTTGCTGCCGCGTCGCCATGCAAAGCGCGACCAGGTAACCGGTCAGCTTTCGATGGAAGACGACCCCGATAAGATCGACGAGTCCGAGCCGCCGTTTGCCGTGAATCCTGTCTCGGCAGCACCTCAGATCCCCGATTTCTTGAAGCATCCCAAGGTTGCCGATGCGCCTGCCTTGAGTGCTGTCGAATCGGCTGCGGCTAGCGATGGGGGAGCGGACGGCGGCGCCGCAGATAACGAGGGCGAAGAAGAGGACGGCCTCAAACTTCCGCCGCTCGAAATCCTGCATGCCAACCCGCAGTCGGCATCCTCCGCGTCTTCTGACAAAGAACTTGAGCAGACTGCCGAGTCGCTTCAGTCCACGTTGCTTGAGTTTGGCCGCAGTGCCCGCGTGGTCGGCTGGATCGCCGGCCCCACGGTCACGACCTTTAAATTGCAGCCCGGTGAGGGCGAGCGCGTGAGCAAGATCTCGAGCCTCGAGGACGATATCGCGCTATCGCTTGCTGCCCAGTCCGTGCGTATCTTTGCCCCGATCCCCGGCACCTCGCTTGTGGGTATCGAGATCCCCAATCGCAAGCGCCAGAACGTCAACCTGGGCGACGTGCTTCCCTATGTGAAGGGCGGTCCGCTCGAGCTCGCCATCGGTCGAGATGCCGAGGGTACGCCGGTCGTCGCCGACCTTGCCAAGATGCCCCACCTGCTGATCGCCGGTACCACGGGTTCCGGTAAGTCAGTCATGATCAACTCCATCATCACGACCTTGCTCATGCGCGCCCTTCCCGAGGACGTTCGCCTGATCATGGTCGACCCCAAGCGCGTCGAGCTTGCGGGCTATAACGGTCTGCCGCATCTTTACGTGCCTGTAGTGACCGAGCCCAAGCAGGCCGCGAGCGCTCTGCAATGGGCCGTGTCCGAGATGGAGCGTCGCCTGAAGGTCTTCGAGCGTCTCAACGTGCGTAAGATCTCGACTTACAACGAAAAGCAGGCCGCCGGCGAGTTTGAGCATTACGATAACCCGCCGCAAAAGATGCCCTACCTGGTCATCATCATCGACGAGCTCTCGGACCTGATGATGGTCGCCGGTAAGGATGTCGAGGCCTCGATCGTGCGTATTGCTCAGCTGGGCCGTGCCGCCGGTATCCACCTTATCGTGGCCACGCAGCGCCCGAGCTCCAACGTGGTGACGGGCCTTATCAAGGCTAACATCACCAACCGCATCGCCTTTAACGTCGCCACGGGTATCGACTCGCGCGTCATCATTGATCAGATGGGCGCCGAAAAGCTCACTGGTTTGGGCGACATGCTGTTCTCAAAGGTCGACTGGGGCAAGCCTCGCCGTATCCAGGGCTGCTTTGTCTCGGATGACGAAATCAACGAGATTGTCGAGTTCGTCAAGTCGCAGAGCGAGCCCGACTACCACGAGGAGATCCTGTCTGCCGTGGCGCCCGCTTCCATGTCCATGGCGGGTGGCGGCGGCATTGTCCGCACCGGAGTCGCCGAGCCGCAAGACGATGATCCTCTCATTTGGGAAGCCGCCCATATTGTGGTGGAATCGCAGCTTGGCTCCACATCTGGCCTGCAACGTCGTCTGAAGGTTGGCTATGCGCGCGCCGGGCGTATTATGGACATGCTGGAAGAAAAGGGTGTCGTCGGTCCGCCCGACGGTTCCAAGCCGCGCGAGGTCCTGCTGGACGAGGAGGGGCTTGCCGCGCTGGAATCTGTCGACGCCGAGATGGCACGTGAAGATCGTGAGTTTGGAGGATTCTGATGGCTGCACGCTTTGGTGACATGCTGCTCGAGCAGCGTCGCCGAATGGGCCTTTCCATTCAGCAAGTCGCCAACACCATCAAAATCAGGCCGCAGATCATCGAGTTTTTCGAGACCGGTAACTTTGCTTCGATGCCGCCGCGCGGCTATGCGCAGGGCATGATTTCGAGTTATGCTCGCTTTTTGGGCCTCAATCCGCGCGAGGTCGTCAATGCCTACTTTGACGACCTGATGGCTTACGAACGCGAGACGTCGCAGCAGGGCGGTCGTTTTCAGGACGCCGCCGGCTACGTCAATTCGCGCTCCTCGGTCGATAACGGGCGCTTCCTGATGGTTCAGGGCGGTCGTTCGACCCGCTATGGACAGCGTCCTCAGCAGGCCGGTTATATTACCGAGACGGGTTCGGGCGAGGAGATTCGCTCACAGCGTGACCGGTTCCGCAGTACGCCGATGCCCGAGGACCGTGCACTTCCCGCTGCCCGCGGCGTGGCGCGTGACCCTCGTGCCGGCTACGGCGACGGCGGCTATTCCGATCGCGGTCATCGTGGTGTCTCCACCGGACGCTCTCGCGGTGGCTATGCGGATGCCGATACCACGCAGGTGACGCCGCGTCTTCGCTCTCAATCACAGCCGTATGGCCAGCGCTCTTCGGCTCCGCGCTCGGGCCAGCGTGGCTATCAAGGCCGCGGTGAGCTTGCACCCCGCTCGGGTCAGCGCAGCCTTCAGGGCCAGGGCGGCTATCGCGGCCGTTCCGATAGCAATCGCGGCCGTATGCCTCAGGGAGGCGGCCGCAGCAGTTCCGGTCGTGGACGCGGCGGATCCCGTACTCCTCAAAACAACGGGCTCGATCCGCGTATCGTCTACGCCGGCATCGGTGCCGTGGTGGTGCTGCTGATTGTGCTCATCGTGGTGCTTCTGCGCGGCTGCGCATCTTCGACGCCCGAGACCACGCCCGAGACGCCCGCTGCTACCAAGACGACGACCAAGAAGTCTTCTAAGAAGTCCGAAACGGTCGACGAGGCGACGGATGAGTCGACTGATTCGGACGCTACCAAGACGACGGCCAAGAAGGAAGAGAACGAGGTCACGAAGGTCAAAGTCTCCGTTGCCAAGGGAAAGACCGCGTGGATTGAGGTCAAGGTTGACGGCAAGTCGGTCTATGGCGCCCAGGCGACTGGCCCCTTTGAGCAGGAGTACACGCCCGAGTCCTCGATCGAGATCACCACGTCCAAGCCTTCCGATGTCACCGTTACCAAGAACGGCGAAAAGGTCCGCTACGATACCAAGACCTCGGGCGTGGCGCGTGTGACGATCACCGTTCCCAAGAAGGAGACGTCTGATTCCGAGAATGGTGAAAGTTCTGATGGTACCGACACCACCGATGGTACCGATACCACCGACGGTACCGATGCCCAGTCCACGGATGGCGCCGATACCGCAACTGACGGTCAGACGCCCACCGATTCTACCGACTATTCGTACGATAGCTACTAAGCCGCTCGTACGCGAAAGGAAACATCATGGCTAAAGATTCCAGCTTCGACGTCGTGTCCGAGGTCAACATGCAAGAGGTCGACAACGCCTTCCAGCAGACCACGCGCGAGATTTCCCAGCGCTATGACCTTAAGGATTCCGGCGCCACGATCGAGCTTTCGAAGGGCGACAAGCTCTTTACGATCAACGCCCCGGCCGACTTTGTCTCCAAGCAGATTATCGACGTGCTGAGCTCCAAGCTCATCAAGCGCGGCATCGACCTCAAGGCTGTCTCGTGGGATGCTCCACAGGCGGCGTCGGGCGGCACCGTGCGCGTGCTCGGCCATGTCGTCGAGGGTATCGACCAGGCGACCGCCAAGAAGATCAATAAGGACATCAAGGACCAAAAGCTTAAGGTCAAGGTAGCCATCGAGGCCGACAAGCTGCGTGTTTCCTCTGCTTCGAAGGACGCGTTGCAGACCGTGATCCAGTTCCTGCGCGACCAGGACTACGGCCAGCCGCTACAGTTCACCAACTACCGCTAATATCATTCGAAAGGACCGCTCTCCAACATGGATACACCGTTGGGCTCCGTGCTCTACATCACCCTCGGGTGCGCTAAGAACGAGGTTGACACCGACCGCATGCGTTCTCTTTTGACCGCCGCGGGCTACGAAGAGGCATTCGACCCGCAGGATGCCGATATCGCCATCGTCAATACATGCTCGTTTCTCGCCTCCGCAACGTCCGAGAGCATCGAGACCACGCTCGAGCTCGCCAACGAGGTTCAGGACGGCGTTCGTTCTTGCCCCATCGTTATGTGCGGCTGCGTGCCGTCGCGCTATGGCGACGACCTGCCTGACGAGCTGCCCGAGGTCGCTGCCTTTGTGAAGGCCGACGAGGAGGACGGCATCGTGGCGGTCATCGATGGCGTGCTGGGTGTCGAGCGTGAGATCGCAGCCTATATCCCGCAGGTCAAGCGTACCGTCGAGGGCGCCGTTGCCTACGTTAAGATTTCCGATGGCTGCAACCGTTTCTGCAGCTTCTGCATGATCCCCTATATTCGCGGTCGCTATCATTCGCGCAATGCCGAGAGCATTATCTCCGAGGTGCGCGACCTGGTTGCCGGCGGCGTGCGCGAGATTGTGCTGATTGGCCAGGACACGGGCATTTGGGGTACCGACTTTGCCGACGAGGACGTCACCGAGGGCTCGTCGCGCAATCTGGCGCAGCTGCTGCGTGCCGTCGCCGAGGCCGTGCGCCCGCACAACGTCTGGGTCCGCGTGCTCTATCTGCAGCCCGAGGGCATGACCGACGAGCTTATCGATACGATTCGCGATACGCCCGAGGTGCTGCCCTATATCGATATCCCCGTGCAGCACTGTGACGCGCGCATCCTCAAGGCCATGCGCCGTTCTGGTTCCCGCCAGGAGCTCGAGGACCTGTTCCGCGACCTTCGCGAGTGCATCCCCGGCATCGTGATTCGTTCCACGGCCATGGTCGGCTTCCCGACCGAGACCGACGACGAGTTCCGCGACCTTATCGACTTTATGGATGCCGTCGGCTTTGACTACACGAGCGTCTTTGCCTACTCGCAGGAGGAGGGCAGCCTGGCCGCTAAGATGGAGGGTCAGGTCGACGAAGAGGTCAAGCTCGAGCGCGCCCAGGAGGCCATGGACCTGGCCGAGTCGCTCGGTTTTGCCGCCACCGCCGCACATGTGGGCGAGCGCGCCCAGGTAATCGTCGACGGTATCGAAGAGACCGAGGATGGCGCCGAGCTGATCGGCCATGCCTGGTTCCAGGCGCCCGATTCCGATGGCGCGGTGCATCTGGACGTCAGCGAGGCGTCCGTGGGCGATATTCTGACCGTCGAGTTTACCGATAGCTTCTGCTATGAGCTTATCGGTCATGTTGTGGAGTAGGAGAGCGTCGTGGCTAACGAGAGCAATAAGGAACTGACGAGTGTCTGGACGCCCGCCAACATCGTGACGTGCGTTCGCATCGTCTTTATCCCGGTGTTCATGATCGTGTCGGCGCTTTCTCACACGAGTGTTGCCGGTACGGATTGGAGCACCTTCGACGGCCCGCTCGCCGCCGCTGCCTTCATTCTGTATGTGATCCTGTCGTGCACCGATAAGGTCGACGGTTATCTGGCGCGTTCGCGCAACGAGATCACCGACTTCGGTAAGTTCTTGGACCCCATCGCCGATAAGCTGCTCGTGTTCTCGGCCCTGCTGCTGTTCTTGGATTTTGGCATGGTGACCGTGTGGTCCGTGTTCATTATCCTGTTCCGTGAGCTTCTGGTGAGCGCCCTTCGCATGGTCGCGAGTGCGGCCGGTGTGGTCGTTGCGGCTGATAAGCTCGGTAAGTACAAGACGGCAACCACGATGGTCTCCATTTGCGGTTACCTGTGCGTTTTTGCTATGGCCGGCTTGCACCTTGGCCCGGTGGCGCTGACGCTCGGCATCTACTCGGTGTCGCGCTTCCTGTACGCCGTTGCCGTTGTCCTGACCGTTATCTCGGGCGCCCAGTACTTCTGGAACTGCCGCAAGATCGTCTTTTCGGTCTAGGTCCTGTTGGGTATGACGGACTCTTTTGAGCAGATTTCCGCACATAACGAGGAGCTGGCGCGCGATATTGTCGAGCGTGCAAGTTTACGTGGCGTGACGGTTTCGACGGCTGAATCTCTGACAGCTGGCATGATCGCCTCGACGATCGCCGATATCCCTGGTGCCTCGGCGGTGCTGCGCGGTGGTGCGGTGACGTACTGCGATGAGATTAAGCATCGCGTACTGGGTGTTGAGCAGGAGACGCTCGACCGCTACACCGCGGTGTCGCACCAAACTGCGCGCGAGATGGCGTCGGGTTCGCTGGAGTTGTACCAGAGCGATATTGCAGTGAGCGCAACGGGTTATGCCGGCCCCGGCGGTGGTACTGAGGACGATCCGGCGGGCACTTTCTATATTGGCTGGGCGCATCGTTCCGCCGATGGGGGAGTGCCGGTCGTGGACTCTGTGCGCTGCCACTATGAGGGCGACCGTTCGTGTGTTCGTGCCCATGCGGTCACGGAGGCATTGGGTCGCATTGCCCTTGTGCTCAACTCTATGGAATAGACGTGTTTTAAGGGGCCTCCGGGCCCCTTAATTGTGGAGATAGGGACCTTAGGCTCATTTGGCGTTTGTGCTGGTTGTAGATGTAATTTTGCCTGCCTTGTTCATATTTGGTCCTTTGTGGTCAAGCATTTGGTCAGTGTTTGGTCGGCGTTTGGTTGGTATTTGGAAAGACCGCCTGCATATGATTTATCTGAACGGTTGACCACGAACAGCCGTTCGTTTATTATCGATGCAGGTTGTTAAGAGGAGGGCTATTCATGGCCAAGAATTCAGGTCCCGTACGTACCGTTCATGCTCGCACGACGGGTAAAGAGCGCGATGAGATGATCGCCACCACCAAGGCCGAGATCGAGAAGAAATTCGGCCAGGGTTCCATCATGAGGTACGGCGACGGTGGCCCCGAGCTCGAGGTCGAGGCCATCCCTACGGGCGCTCTGGCACTCGATGCCGCTCTGGGTATCGGCGGTGTGCCGCGCGGCCGAATCGTCGAGATCTACGGTCCCGAGTCCTCCGGTAAGACGACGCTTTCGCTCGAGATCTTGGCCGAGGCCCAGGCAATGGGTGGCGTTGTGGCATTTATCGATGCCGAGCACGCGCTCGATCCCACGTATGCCGCGCGCATCGGTGTGGATATCGACGAGGTGCTCATTTCCCAGCCCGATACGGGTGAGCAGGCGCTCGAAATCGTTGACATGCTTGTGCGTTCTGGTGCCATCGATGCCATCGTCGTCGACTCCGTCGCCGCGCTGACCCCGCGTGCCGAGATCGAGGGAGAAATCGGCGACACTACGGTCGGTCTTCAGGCTCGCCTGATGAGCCAGGCGCTCCGCAAGCTCGCCGGCTCGCTGTCCAAGTCCAACACGACGTGCATCTTCATTAACCAGCTGCGTGAGAAGATTGGCGTCATGTTCGGCAACCCCGAGACTACGACGGGCGGCCGCGCCCTTAAGTTCTTCTCTTCGGTTCGTATCGACATTCGCCGCATCGACAGCATTAAGCTTAAGGACGAGGTTATCGGTAACCGCGTGCGCGCCAAGGTCGTTAAGAACAAGGTGGCGGCTCCGTTCCGTTCTGCTGAGTTCGACATCATGTACGGTACGGGCATCTCTAAGGAGGGCTCGATTCTGGACATGGCTGTCGAGTGCGGCATCTGCAAGAAGATGGGCTCCTGGTTTGCCTATGGCGAGGACAAGCTCGGCAACGGTCGCGAGGCCGCCAAGGCGTTCCTGCGCGAACACCCCGATTGTGCCGACGAGATTGAGCATAAGGTCCGCCTTGCCTGCGGACTTGAGTTTGATGACGATGCTCCGTCCGAGGTCGAGCTGACCGATCAGCCTGCGCCTGAGGAGTTTGACGAGCTTTACGCCATCGATGGTTCCGCCATGCTCGATGATGACGACGAGTAGCGGTTACGCTCATGTCGTATACGGTGACCGAGGCCACGGTCGTCTTTCCCGACAAGAAGGCGGCCTCCTCGTTCTCGAGCGGGTATGCGTCCAAAAAGCCTTGCGCACATATCGATTGTGAGCTTGAGGGCGGTTTTGAGCGGTCCATTTGGATTCCCGTGCGGGTCGCGCGGCTGTATGTCAAAAACCGCCCCGATCTTCCCTGTGATTGGGACAACTTTCGTGAGGCGGTGCAGCTCATCGAGCGTAAATGTGCGCTTACCATGGTGACCGAGATGTTATCGCGCCGCGACCATGCGACGGGTGAGGTCCGTGACAAGCTGGCTCGCTACGGCTTTCACCAGCCCGCGATCGATTTCGCCGTCGAGCGCGCCACCGAATATCACTTTTTAGACGAGAACCGCTTTTGCTCGTACTTTATCGAGGAACGCAAGCGGCGCGGTTGGGGACAGCGCAAAATCGAGACCGAGCTCAAGCGCCGTCATGTCGTGCTCGATGACATTCCCGGTTATCCCGAGGATTATTTTGCCGTCGAAGACGATTTGGCGCGTGCGTCAGCCCTACTCGCCAAGCGGCGTGTTCCAGAGACGCGCGGATTCGAAAAACTGGTTCGGTTTTTGATGGGCAAGGGCTTCTCGTATCACATCGCCGCCGATGCCGTTAAGGCACGCCTCGATGCCGAACGCGAGGAATGTGCGGTTTAGGCGTATGCGTTTTGTGGCCCTGCCGTTCACCGCGTTTTAGCCGCCGTGCCGGGGCCATTTATTTGACAGTTGTTGTGGTTCAACGTACGATAAACACTGTCATTTGCTTTGTGATATGTGCTCATCTGTGATGAGTTTGTTTATATGTTTATCTGTATCCGACCCGCATAAGCTGCGCCCATATTACTCAAATGTCGCGAGCCGTTCGTAAGGACGGTTCGCTTTGTTGTGTAACGAATCCATAAAAAGGAGTGAGCATGCCTATCATCGCAGCGCTCGTTGGCATCGTTTTGGGTGCCATCGCCGCCATCGCCTACATGCGCACCGCCAAGCAGGGTAGTCTTCACGAGGCCGACGAAAAGATCCAGTCGGCACACGCACAGGCTGAGTCCCTGATCGGTGATGCTAAGCGTCAGGCCGAGACCCTCAAAAAAGAGGCTCTGCTCGAGGCTAAAGAGGAGATCATCAAGAACAAGCAGGCCGCCGAGGCCGAGGACAAGCAGCGTAAGAGCGAGATTCGTACGCTCGAGAACCGTGTGATGCAGCGCGAGGAGTCCCTCGATCGCCGAAACGACGCTCTTGACAAGCGTGAGCACCAGCTGTCCAGCCAGGCCGGTCAGGTCGAGAAGCGCTCCCGTGAGCTCGAGGAGCTCTGCGCAAAGCAGACCTCCGAGCTCGAGCGTATCGCCGACCTTACCCGCGAGGATGCCCACAAGGAGCTCCTCGATAAGGTTCGCGGCGAGGTCACCCACGAGGCCGCCACGATCATTCGCGAGTCCGAGCAGCAGGTTCGCGCAGAGTGCCACAAGACCGCCCAGGAGATTCTGTCCCTGGCGATTCAGCGCTGCGCTGCCGACCACACTGCCGAGGTCACCGTTACCTCCGTGCACATTCCCTCTGATGACCTCAAGGGCCGTATCATCGGTCGCGAGGGTCGCAACATCCGCACCTTCGAGCAGGTTTCCGGCGTCAACCTCGTGATCGACGACACGCCCGAGACCGTCGTTCTTTCGAGCTTCGATCCGGTCCGTCGTGAGACCGCCCGTGTTGCCCTCGAGAACCTCATTGCTGACGGCCGCATTCATCCCGCCCGCATTGAGGAGATGTATCACAAGGCTGCCGACCTGGTTCAGCAGCGCGTGCGCGAGGCTGGCGAGCAGGCTGCCTTCGATACCGGCATCCACGACCTGCACCCCGAGATCGTCAAGACCCTTGGTGCCTTGCGCTACCGTACTTCGTTTGGTCAGAACGTGCTTCAGCACTCCCTCGAGGTCTCTGATCTCTGCGGCGTGATGGCTTCCGAGCTTGGCCTGGACGTTGTGACCGCCAAGCGCGCCGGCCTGCTTCATGACCTGGGCAAGGCAATCGACCACGACGTCGAGGGCCCGCATGCCGTCATCGGCGCCGAGCTTGCCCGCCGTTATGGCGAGAAGCCCGTTATCGTCCACGCTATCGAGGCTCACCACGCCGATGTCGACCCCAACACGGTGCTCGATGTCCTGGTACAGGCCGCTGATGCCGTCTCTGCTTCTCGCCCCGGTGCCCGTCGCGAGTCTGCCGAGAACTACATCAAGCGTCTCGAGAAGCTCGAGGAGATCGCCAACTCCCATGACGGCGTCGAGCGTACCTATGCCATGCAGGCTGGTCGCGAGGTCCACGTCATGGTTCAGCCTGACAAGATCTCCGATGCCCAGTCCACGGTTCTGGCTCACGATATCGCCCATCAGATCGAGGAAGAAATGGAGTATCCCGGTCAGGTGCGCGTCGTCGTGATTCGCGAGAGCCGTGCTGTCGATATCGCTAAATAACATGAGCGACGCGAACGAGCTCATCTCATTTATCGCGTCGATGTCGGGGGAGGGCAACCTTCGCGTCGAGGAGAACCTTGGCGAGGGGTATGTCCGTCTCCGCGTTTCGGAGGCCGAGCGGCGCCAGGCGAAGCACGACATTCAGCATGTCGAGGATATCGTCATCGAAATGCTCCGTAATGCTCGCGATGCCGGCGCCGACAAGGTCTATCTCGCCACGACCAAGGAAGATGGCGTCCGCACGCTTGTCTTTCTGGATAACGGCTCGGGCGTTCCGCAGGATATGCAAGAGCGAATCTTCGATGCTCGCGTTACCTCAAAGCTCGAGAGCATGAAGATGGACCGTTGGGGCGTTCACGGTCGTGGCATGGCATTGTTTTCGATCAAGCAGAACACCGACGAGGCCCGTGTGGTCACGTCCGGCGTCGATCTTGGTTCAGCCTTTAAGGTGAGCGTTGCAGCCGACCGCCTCAGCGAGCGTGCCGATCAGTCCAGCTGGCCCCAGGCCGTCAAGGATGAGGACGGACGTTATGTCTGTGCTCGCGGCCCGCATAATATTATTCGCGCTGCTTGTGATTTTGCGCTCGAGGAGTTGCGTGATTGTGATGTCTATCTTGGTTCTCCGTCTGAGATTGCCGCGACCCTTTATGCTCAGGCGTCAAGTCGGCTCGATACGTCTCGTCTCCTGTTTATTGATGACGAGAGCGAGCTTCCGGTTGTCGATCGTTTAGGCCTTGCCTCTGATGCCGAGGACTTTATCCGTATCTGCTCGGGTTTGGGTCTTGAGATGTCCGAGCGCACGGCCCATCGTATTTTGGCAGGGCAGATCAAGCCCGTTCGCGGTGTGACCGCACGTCTGCTGCGCGAGCGTGATTCGTCCTCGCATGCGCCGGCTCCTGTCGATCTCGCGAAGGATCGTCGCGGGCTACGTATTGCCAAGGATGACATGGCACAGTTTTCGCGTGCTGTGGAGCGTGACTTTAATGACCTTGCCGCCCGGTACTATCTCAACCTTTGTGGCGACCCAAAGATTCGTGTTTCGCGTGATCGAATCACCGTGACTTTCGATCTTGCCAAAGAGGAATAGTGCCTTTACCGAGTCCACTCGGTACGATACAGTTATTGCAGTTAAAACGTACTTTTAAACGCAGGAGTTTCTTCATGGATTGCCTGAAGGTATCAAGCAAATCATCGCCCGCGTCCGTTGCCGGCGCCATCGCCGGCATGGTCAAGGATGGTGTACCCGTCAACATCCAGTGTGTCGGCGCTGGTGCTGTCAACCAGGCCATTAAGGCCGTGGCTATCGCGCGCGGTTTTTTGATTCCAACCGGTTTTGATATTTCCTGCGCGCCCGTGTTCTCCGACATCCTCATTAACGGGGAGTCGCGCACGGCCATCCGCCTTTCTATCTACGTTCACCAGATCAATCGAGCTGCTATGGATAACGTCGTCATGGATGATGTTAAGCCTGTGGCATAGCTTCTGCTTGCCTCGTTTCGCTCCCCATCGTTAGGACTTATGCACATGGACCAGCGTTCCGTTCGCGATATTCTTGCCGGTAAAACCTACTTTATCCGCACCTTTGGCTGCCAGATGAATCAGCACGACTCGGAGCGTGTGAGCGGTCTGCTTGATTCGTATGGCTGTCTCATGGCGCTCGATCCCGCGCATGCCGATATCGTTGTCTTCATGACATGCTGCGTGCGCGAAGCTGCCGATACTCGCCTGTACGGTCAGTGCAATTCCTGCAAAAGCCTGCCGCCTTCGCCTTCGGGCAAGCGCGTGGTTGCCGTTGGTGGTTGCATCGCGCAGCGCGATGGCGAGGGGCTGCTCACCAACGTCGATAACGTCAATGTCATCTTTGGTACGCATTCCATCGCACATGCGGCCGAGCTCATTGCCGAGGCGTTCCTTGACGGCAAGCGTCATATCCGCACCAATGAGCATGAGGATACGGATGCCATGAGCATGCCGTGGCATCGCGAGACCCAGTATCACGCCTGGGTGCCCATCATGACGGGCTGCAATAATTTCTGCACCTATTGCATCGTGCCGTACGTGCGCGGTCGCGAAAAGAGCCGCCCCTTCGAGGAAATTGTCGACGAGGTGACCGGTTTGGTGCGCCAGGGCGTGCGTGAGATTACACTGCTGGGCCAAAACGTTAACTCATATGGTCGCGATCTGTTTGGTAAGCCGCGTTTTGCCGATCTGCTGCGTGCCGTGGGCGATACGGGCGTGGAGCGCATCTTCTTCACGTCTTCGCATCCCAAGGATCTGTTGCCCGAGACCATCGACGCCATGGCCGAGACGCCTGCCGTTATGCCGCAGCTACACTTGGCCGTCCAGTCGGGCTCCACGCGTATCCTCAAAGAGATGAATCGTCGTTATACACGCGAGGACTATCTGGGCCTTGTCGATCGCATTCGCAACCGCATGCCCGATATCGCGCTCTCGACCGACATTATCGTTGGCTTCCCGGGTGAGACTGAAGAAGACTTTGAGCAGACGCTCTCACTTGCTGAGACGGTCCGCTATGCTCAGGCCTATACCTTCATCTATTCCAAGCGCGCCGGTACCCCGGCCGCCGAGATTGACGATCCTACGCCGCATGAGGTTATTCTCGAGCGTTTCAATCGCCTGGTTAAGGTTATCGAGACCACGGCACACGAGTATAACCAGGGCGAGCTTCATACTGTGGTGCCGGCGCTCATTGAGGGAACGAGTAAAAAGAACGACGCGGTCCTGCTGGGCAAGAGTCCCAAGAATCAGACCGTGCATGCGCCTATCCCCGAGGGTTACAGCATCGATCAGCTTGTTGGCAAGATCGTTGATGTTGACGTTGACGTTGCCAAGACCTGGTATTTGTCCGGCTCCGTTGTGGGCGAGCCGCGCTAATGATTTCTCCCGGGGCAGGTCTTTCCGCCGTTGCGATCGTCGGTCCGACGGCGGTTGGTAAGAGTGATGTTGCCGACCGTTTGGCCGCTCGTCTTTCGTCCGAAGTGCTGTCGTGCGATGCGATGCAAATCTATCGCGGCATGGACATCGGCACCGCAAAGATGGCGCCCAATGAGTGTACGGCGCCGCTGCGTCTCGTCGACATTGTAGAGCCGGGTGTGGCATATTCTGCTGCGCTTTATCAGGCTGACGCTCGCGCGCATGTTGAACGTCTCCTTGGTTCGGGTTGCCTGCCGGTTTTTTGCGGAGGTACGGGGCTGTATCTTAAGGCTGCCCTTGATGAGATGGATTTTCCCTCGGGCGAGCTTGAGGACGATCG
This sequence comes from Collinsella sp., assembly GCA_047247485.1. Taxonomy (GTDB): domain Bacteria; phylum Actinomycetota; class Coriobacteriia; order Coriobacteriales; family Coriobacteriaceae; genus Collinsella. The sequence continues at coordinate 886,044 of JBKTTM010000006.1, forward strand.
TCGCGCGGGGTATCAGGAACTTGCCGAGCGCATAGGCGAGGAAGCGCTGCACGCGCTGCTTGCCGAGCGTGACCCCGAGTCCGCTGAGGTCATCCACCCCCATAATGTTCGTCGCGTGATTCGCGCGCTCGAAATGCACGATGATGGAGTGTCCTACGCGCAGCAAAAGTCTCAGTTTAGTGTTCCGCGCGAGCATTATCATGCTCTGTGGTTTGGTCTGACGCGCAATCGCGAGGTGCTCTACGAGCGCATTAACCTGCGCGTCGACCTGATGTTTGAGCAGGGCCTTGTCGATGAGGTTCGCGGTCTTATGGACCAGGGGCTGGCAGATGCCCTGACTTCGATGCAGGCGATTGGCTATAAAGAGATTATCGATGCCTTTAACGGCGTGATTTCTATGGATGAGGCTCGCGAACTCATCAAGATGCGTTCGCGTCGCTATGCCAAGCGTCAGCTTTCGTGGTTTAAACGCGATGACCGTATCGTGTGGTTCGATATGGACGAGTTTACGATCGATGAGGTCGTTGAGGACATCCTGCATCGTATTGAGGCTGTCTAATGGCTCGTTTTCCTCTTGTTTCCACGGCACCCGAGCCCGAGCGTGCCATTTTGGTTGGTGTTGAATGGCGCGACAATGCATGGCCGCTCGATCGATCGCTTGACGAGCTGGAGCGCCTTGCCCATACGGCTGGTGCCCGGTGCGTGGCGCGCTTGTCTCAGCGTTTGGTAAAGCCGTATCCTAAATCGTTTATCGGTTCCGGTAAGGTTGAAGAGCTGTGCGGCCTGGTGCATCGCATGGATGCCGATGTTGTTATCTTTGACGACGACCTGACGCCCTCGCAGCAATCCTATTTGGAGAAAGCCGTGGGCGAGCCGGTAAAGATTATCGATCGTACGGCACTGATCTTGGATATCTTTGGCCTGCATGCTCAGACGCGTGAGGGACGCCTACAGGTACAGCTGGCACAGCTTCAATATCTGTTGCCTCGTCTGCGTGGCATGTGGAGCCATCTTGCCAAGGAGCAGACGCGCGGCGGCATCGGTTCGCGCTTTGGCCAGGGTGAAAGCCAGCTCGAGGTTGACCGTCGCTTGATTCGCAATAAGATTGCCGCGCTTCGTCGTGAGCTTAAGCAGGTTGAACAGCGTCGCGATGTCCAGTCCAAGAGTCGCATTGAGTCACCGGCGTTTCGCGTCGCGTTAGCCGGTTATACCAATGCCGGTAAATCGACGTTGCTCAATCGCCTGACCGGCTCTACGGTACTTTCGCAGGACAGGCTGTTTGCTACGCTCGACCCGACGACGCGTTCGTATCACCTGCCCGGCGGTCGCGGCATGACGATCACCGATACCGTCGGCTTTATTCAAAAGCTGCCGCATGGTTTGGTCGATGCCTTTAAATCGACGCTGTCCGAGGTGTTGGGTGCCGATCTAATTCTCAAAGTCGTAGATGCGTCTGACGAGGACTATGAGCGACAGCTGGAGGCTGTCGGCCGCGTGCTTGATGAGATCGGCGCTGGAGAGCGTTTAACGCTGACCGTATTCAATAAAATCGATCTTCTCGATAGCGTTGATCGACTGAGCTTCCGTCGTCGCTATCCCGAGGCCGTTCTGTTCTCGGCCCAAACGGGCGAGGGTCTCGACGATCTCGTCGATCGCATTGCTCGCGAGGCGGCTGCCACCGATGTGTTGATCTCTGCTGATATCCCGTATCGCGAGGGCGCCCTCATCACGCTGGCGCATGAGCAGGGAACCCTTTTGCACGAGGAATATCTCGAGGATGGCGTTCGTATTGTGGCGAAGCTGCCGGCTCGTATTGCGCCGCGGCTCGAGCGTTATCGCACCGAGTAGGCGAGCTCCAAAATGCCCAGTATGATGGGCTGATGCAGCAGATAAAAGGGGAGTGCGTGACGTCCAAGGCTGGCGAGCGCCGGTAGGGGGTTGGCGTAGGTCCAGCTAGGGACGGTCTTATCGATTCCCTGCGCTATATGTGCGGCGAAGTATCCTGCAAGATACATAAAGATAAACGGGATGATGGGGTAGTAATCACCTGAAACAAACCCAGGGCTCGGAAATCCCAGCCAGGCCAGGTAGGGGACAGGGTAGATTGTTTTGGGGATGCTCCAGGTGAGGGCGAACAACACAAGGCATAGGGACATGCCCCATCTCGCCGATATCCTCTTAAGGACGGGATCGGTCAACGCCACGATGCCGGTACATGCGGCCATGCAGTAGATGATGCCAAAATTAACCGAATCGTCTACTGAGACAAGCGTTGTTACCAACCAGACGACGAGTGCTGCTAAGGCGTATTTGGCGGCACGTTTGATATTGTTGCGCGAAAGGGTGCACATCCAACCCGCGATAAACAGAAATACCCAGCTGATGCTGGCGCGCCAGATGTCTTGAAAGACAGTCTGGGTAAACCAGGGCATATCCCAACCGTACAGGTAGGCGAGATCGTAGCAAGCGTGAAAACCTGCCATTGAAATCATCGTAAACCCGCGGACGGTATCAAAGATGGTGATGCGTTTTTGCATTACGAGAACCGGCGCATCAAGCCGACGACTTTGCCCAAGATAACGGGATTCGTTGCATAGATAGGCTCCATGGTGTCATTCTCAGGCTGCAGGCGTACGCGTCCCTGCTCCTTGTAGAACGTTTTGACGGTCGCTGAACCATCAATCATGGCCACGACAATTTCGCCATTCATGGCACTCTTTTGTTCACGGACGATGATGTAATCGCCATTGAAGATGCCGACATTGATCATTGAGCTCCCATGCACCTCAAGGATAAAGGAACCCTGATCGGTGGCGATTTCGGTCGGGATAGTAAAAGTGTCTTCGATATTCTGCTCGGCCAGAATGGGGATCCCAGCCGCGACGCGACCAACGAGCGGTAGCGAGACCGTTCCGCGAGGTGCGGTGGGCTCGTCAGATTTAGAAATTGAGACAGAGGAGCCGTCCTCGTTAAAGAGTTCCAGGGCGCGCGGTTTGGTGGCATCGCGCTTGAGCAGCCCGCGCGCCTCCAAGGCAGATAAGTGGGCGTGCACGGTGCTGGGGGAGGAAAGGCCCACGGCAGAAGCCATCTCGCGCACGCTGGGCGGATAACCCTTCTCTTGCTGATATTCCTTGATGAAGTCGTAAATTTGCTGCTGACGCTTGGTAATTTTGCGAGCCATCAGGGCATCCTCTCTACCCATGTCAAACAAATGTTCGAATTTTGCTTGACAGGAACAACTGTTCGAAGATAATAATAACCGAACATTCGTTCTCGCGCTAGACATTTTTGTCCGCGCGGCTTGATAAAACTGTTCTCAGCAAAACACGCGAGAGGAGAACATGATGAACGCAACGAATATGGTCCAGGGAAACCTCGCCCTTAAGCTCGAGACGCCTGCAGAACCCACTTTTACGGTTGTTCAGGGCGGCCGCTCCGGCTTTCAGCCTTTGACCGTAAAGCCTGCTCGCAATCAGCAGGCTGTAGTCGCGCCGGCTCGCGTTGCCCTGAAGGTTCCGACGATTGTCGCCGTTGCCGTTGCGCTTACGCTCTTCTTTGTCCTCGCTACGTCGGTCTTTAGCGCTCGTCACGCCGCGTATGCCGAGTCCGTTTCCAATGTTACCTACGAGACCATTCGCGTTCAGCCTGGCGATTCTCTTTGGTCGCTTGCCGAGGAATATCCAATCGAAGGCCTTTCCACGCAAGAGACTTCCGACATGATTCGTAGTGTCAATCATCTGGAGCATGGTTCGCTCGCCGCCGGTGCGCATCTTAAGGTTCCTGCTCGTTCGTAATCATTATCGCGCTGCGCATGGTACCCTTGTTATCGTTTAAGAGGAGGTACCATGCGCTGTCCCAAATGCGGCAAGGCACATACCCGCGTCGTTGATTCCCGTATGCAGGAGTCTAATAACACCATTAAGCGTCGTCGCGAATGTTGCTCGTGTAACTACCGCTTTACAACGTTCGAGCGGTGCGAAGACCCAATCGAGGTCATTAAGTCAGACGGAACCAAGCAGCGGTTCGATCGTAATAAGCTGCTCGTTGGCTTGATGCGTGCCACCATCAAGCGTGATATCGACACTAAGAAGCTTAATGAGATTATCGACGACATCGAGGTCGAGCTGCGCTCTCGCACGCTGACGGCTGTCACGTCCCATGAGTTGGGTGACATGGTGCTCAAGCGCTTGGCCAAGATCGACAAGGTGGCGTACATCCGCTTTGCCTCGGTCTACCGCGATTTCAAAGACGTCGATGAGTTTCTGCAAGAGCTCGACAAGCTAAGGTGATTCCATGTCCAACATTACCGTCAACATAAAGCGTCTCGACCCCACCGTCGAGCTTCCCAAATACGCCCATCCCACCGATGCCGGCTTGGATCTGCGCTCCAACGAGGACTGCGTCCTGAAGCCCTTCGAACGCCGTCTGGTCTCTACTGGGCTGGCCATCGGCCTGCCCGACGGTTACGCCGGCTTCGTCCAGCCCCGCAGCGGCTTGGCCATTAAGCAGGGCCTGTCTATAGTCAATACGCCGGGCCTCATCGACGCCCACTACCGAGGAGAACTCAAGGTTATCCTCATCAACCTGGACCCCTCCAACAACATCCAAATCAACAAAGGCGACCGCATCGCCCAACTCGTCATCCAAGAAGTCCCCACGGTTAACCTCATAGAAGTAGAAGAACTAGACGAAACCGACCGAGGCAACGGAGGCTTCGGTTCTTCTGGTGTGGCTTAGCCCATTTCTTCGTTGAAAATGGGCGTCGTAATGCCCGCTCGCCCCTGGGAGGCCCCTATATATCATCCCGTGCTCAAACATTCTCGCTTCGCTGCGAAACTGCGCGCGGGACGATATATAGGGGCCTCCCAGGGGTGACCTACGTTTACATGCTCGCAATCGGTTATGGCTTCCCATCTGAAGCCGAATGCTGTATCTAGAAACTGTGTCTAACAAGTAATCCGATCTGACAAAGAGACGGCTCCTTTGTCAGATCGGATTACTTTGATTACTTGTTTCCGAGTTCCCCTTCGCTGCTTTTCGTAGGGTAACCGATATGGCTGCTAGTGCGTACGTATAGCCGTGGCGCAGGCCGCCCACACATATCATTCCATGCTCAAACATTCTCGCTTCGCTTCGCTCGCTGCGAAACTGCGCGTGGAACGATATGTGTGGGCGCCCTGCGCCACGGCGGACAGTCCAATGTTAGCGGATATGCGCAGGCTTGCCGCCCCAGTAGAAGCGGCAGAAGGCTCGTTTGCGCTTTTGGGGTTTGCCTACGAGCTCCATGGTGGCGATGGCTATGTCTTCGGCTGCGTGGGGGCGGCGTAGTACTTCGCCGTTGATGAGTAGGGCTTTGAGTGATTCAGGACGGTCGTGCAAGTGACGTAGGGTTACGATGAGTTCTCGTGCGGTGGTGACATGCATGCTGGCGCCCATACCGGTGAGCATCGTTGTGTTGGCCTTTTCCTGACCGTATGATTTGCCCAGTAGGATCATCGGTAGATGCGCGCACAGGCACTCGGTGACCGTGAGTCCGCCTGATTTGAGGATTGCCAGGTCGCAGCCGTGCATGAGGGCCGCCATGTCGTCCACGTAGTCCAGAACCGTGACGTTGTCGAGCTTCATGGCGTCGAAGAGCGTCTTGAGTCGGGCGGCGTATTCCTTATCTTTGCCCGGTAAAAAGACAAAGTGCATGTCTTCAAAGCTGCGTAAGAAGGGGAGCGTGTGGTCCATCGCGGCACGGAAACGCACGTATGGTTGGGGCAAACTGGCGCCGGCCATCACCAATACGACGGTTTTGTCTATGGGGAGATTGAACTTGCTCAGCTCATCCTCGCGTTTGTAATCGGTATCGAAACCGGCTCGGATGGGGATGCCCGTTATGCGGATCTTTGACTCGGGAACTTTGCGCGGACGCAGCGTTTCGGCCATAAACTCGTTGGCCACGCAGAACAGGTCAGTGTCCTTGTGGGGCCAAAAGCCTTCGACTTCATAGTCTGTTGGTACGCAGATGACCGGATAATCGATACCCGTAATTACGCGGGCGCCCACAGCGACGTTGGCTGCCGTAATGTGTGTTGCAACCACGGCTATGGGCCTGCGGGTGCGGACATATTCGTTGAAGGCAGGGAACATAATACGTGACCATGCTGTGCCGCCACCCCAGAGAAGATGTCCCGTAAGCGTATATCGCCAGGTCAGGTCGTAAATGGGACGCGTGGCGCCGGTAAATGACGCTGCTGTTTTATTACCATCGAACCTAATGCGTCCAAAATCGAGGATATCCAGGACTTCGATCTCAACATCCTCAGGGATTCCCTTGGTGCCGCGGATAAGGTCAAATGCTTGTGCAATCGCGTTGGCGGCGGCTTTATGGCCCGATCCAACCGATGCGTGCACAATGGTTACTAGGGGTTTTTGTGCAGGTGAAACGGTCATTTTCTCCGGTTGGGGAGTGGCTTGCATGGGCAGGGGAGCGCTATTGCCCGTCTGCGTTTGATCCATCGATAACTCCCCTTCAGCTTTGTTACGCGATTTATCATTGTAGTGCATGAGTGTCATGTTCACGTAAATTTGGGTATGAGCGCAAAGAACGTCAATGTATCGACGAGAGGATATTCCATGACTACCCATCATCCGATCGATGTTGCGATTATCGGTGGCGGCCCTGCGGGCTATGCTGCGGCCATTTATGCGGCGCGCTCCAACCTAACGACGACCGTGTTTGAACAGGGCATGTCGGGCGGACAGATCGCCACGACCAATGAAGTCGAGAACTATCCGGGCATTCCGCTCTTGAGTGGCGCCGAACTCGGCGAGCGTTTTCAGCAGCATGCAGAGGGCCTGGGAGCGCAGGTCGCATGGAGCATGGTTACGGGTATCGATTACGATGCCGATGCAGCGCTGTTTACGGTGCATCACGACATGGGCGATACGCTGGCCTCGAGCGTTATCGCTTGCATGGGTGCCACGCCGCGTCCGGCAGGTTTCGCTGGCGAGGATACGTATCGCGGTCGTGGCGTTTCGTATTGCGCAACATGTGACGGCATGTTCTTCCGCGGCAAACAGGTCTTTGTAATCGGTGGTGGCAATTCGGCATGTGAAGAGGCGCTGTTCCTGTCAGACATTGCCAGCAGTGTGACCATTGTGCTGCGCCGCGACCAGTTCCGTGCGCCTGATGGTGTTGTTCAGAAAGTACTCGAAAAGGACAATATTACAGTTAGGTACCAAACTAGTATTGTGGAGCTCTCGGGCGAAGCCATGCCAACGACGATCGCCTTTAAGGACAATTCATCCGGGGAAATTCATACCGAGTCATTTGAACCCGGCTCTTTTGGCATCTTTGTCTATACCGGGACGCAACCCCATACCGAACTTGTTGAGCATCTAGTCGATCTGGCGCCTGATGGCGGCATTCTGACTGATGAATCCATGGCGACCCGCACGCCAGGTCTATTTGCCGCTGGCGATATCCGTTCCAAGCGTTTACGCCAGGTTGTGACCGCCGTTTCTGACGGAGCCATAGCGGCAACCAGCGCATACGCGTTTCTCCGCGGATAAGTACGATAATATATCTTATGTAAGGTTGTTATCTATTAACTAAATGGCGGGACAGTGCATCAGTGCACTGCCCCGCCATTTTTCTTGCCGGCTATGTGGTATTCAAAACTAGATAATCTAGAATACAATATAGAAAATGAACGGAGGACCTTTATGAACCACGTTAAACACGTTATTCCGATGTCTGATTCGTCGGTCAGCATTAAGCCTGAGGATATTCAGCCCACTGTGCTGCCCGATGCATTTATTCAGTCCGATATCGTGCGCAAACTCAATACGTTGAGTCTGCCGCGCTATGACCAGTTGCCCAATGTGACGCTCTACCGCGACCAGGTCATTGAGTATGTTGCGCTGTGGATGGAGCCGCTGTCCATTTGCGTTGAGCAGCCTATCATTACGCCATCGATGATCAATAACTACGTGAAGGTCGGCCTGGTGCCTGCTCCGGTCAAAAAGCAATATGGTCGCGAGCAGATTGCCCGTCTGATCGCTATCTGCATCTTTAAGCAGGTGCTACCTATTGCTGCGGTGCAGGCACTCTTTAACATTCAGCGTTTGAGCTACGATGCCCCGACGGCCTTCGATTATGTGGTTGATCAGCTCGAGGCATCGATTCGTTCGGCGTTTTCCGTCGAGCAGACGCCGGTTCCCGATACGGCGCATCAGGTAACGCGTGAGTCGCTGCTTGTGCGCAGCGCGGTTTCATCCTTTGTTTCGAAGGCTTACTTGATGAGCTATCTCAAGTTCAACGGGTTTAATAGCTAGCCGACGCATAAAACGGGCGGGACAAAGAGCCATCTGTCGCTTTGTCCCGCCCGTTTTTTTTGCTTGGTTGGACTTTATTTGCCCGAAGCTACGCCCATGCCGTAGCCGATGATCAGGCCGTGCATCTCGGCGTAATAGGAATCCAGGCCGTTGCAGGGCATGATGATGGTCTTGGAGCCGGGCCAATGTTCGACTATGCGATCAGTAAGCGCCTGGGCTCCAGCTTCGTTCTCAACGTGATCGATGATGACCTCACCGCCCGTAAAGCCCTCGGCTTCCATAGTGTCGATAATCTTGTTGAGCATCTTCTTTTCGCCACGCGTGTGCCCGACGAGTTCGATTTTACCGGCCTCACTCGCCGTGCCCAAAATGCGGATATTGAGCTTGTTGGCAATGACGCCGGCTGCCTTAGGGATACGTCCGGCTTTGGCGAGGTTTTCGTAATTGCACAAACTGAAGAGGATTTTGCTGTTCTGTTCAAGGCTATCGAAGTATGCGCAAGCATCCTCGAATGAGACATTCGGATTGCTTGCAAGATAGCGGTCGAACAGCAAGAAAATGAGGTCCATTTTGCCGCCAGCTGCGCGTGAATTGACTAGATGAATCTGTCGGTCGGGCTCCTCGGCAAGAACCATATCGCGAGCCGTGGCTGCCGCGTTGTAGCTGCCCGACACGCCCTCAGAGATCGGCATGCAGATGGTCTTGTCTGCCAATTTGAAGAGCTCGGCCCACTCCCCTACGCTGGGACAAGCGCTCGAAGAAGCGTTCGTCTCCGCCTGAACAGCGCAGTTGAGCTCATGAACATCGAGCGAAAGGTCATCGACGAATTCACGCTCCCCCACTCGAATTTTGAGGGGCGCAAATGCAAAGGTGGTATGGGGTGCGGTCGGTTGCCAATCGCGGAGGTTGCAGCTTGAATCTGAGATAAGTGCCCAGCTCATAGAGGGTCCTTTCTAATTGCTCCCATACAATTATAGCCTTCTTGCTGACCGATTGGGGCGCTATCTAGTATTCAAAACTAGATAGCGGCCTGCACGAAAGGCAAAAGAATGGACCCCATGACTCAAAGCCACGAGGTCCACATTCACACGCCGTGTAAGATGACTTAGTAACGCACGAAGATATAGTTATTGTTCATGCTGGCGGCAACGGAGCTGATGATAACACCCGTGTTGTAGTCGGAAGCATGAATCATCTGACCACCACCGATGTAAATGCCGGTGTGGTACGAGTTGACCACAACGTCACCGGGCTGCGGATCGGACACACGCGTCCAGCCCATAAAGGTACCCGTGGTGCCCAGGCGGCAATAGCGACCAGTGAGGCAATAACTAACAAAACCAGAGCAGTCGAAGCTGTTCGGGCCAATTCCGCCCCAGGAATAAGCGCAACCAAGCTTGCTGTATGCACGCGAGACAACAGAACCGCCATCGACTGACTGGCTCGGAGCCGGGGCAGGCGTAGAGGGCTGCGGCGTCGGAGCAGGTGCCGGCGTAGGAGCCGGAGTGTTGCCGCCCTGGTTGTTATTATTGCTGGTCTGGCCACCGTTGTTGGTGTTCTCGGTCGTACCGGCAGTCTCGTTGCTCACCGTGGCCTTCTCGGCGGTACTGGCGTTGATGCCGGCCTGCAGCGCGGCGTTGGCCTCGGCCTCTGCGGCAAGCTCGGCTTGCAGCTGTGAATCCAGGGAGTTTACGACGTTCTGGGCTTCAGCCTGCTGAGCGTTAAGCTCGTCGACCTTTTTCTGCGTAGCGGCGACGTTCTTCTCCTGCTCGGCCTGCTTATCGGTGAGCTGCTGCTTAAGCTCCTTGACCTCTTGAATGGTCTGAGCCTGCTTATCGGAAACTTTGCCGTAGTAGAACAGACGGTTGAGCATATCGCTCAGGTCATCGACGCCCGTCAGAACCTGAAGCAGGCTCAGACCGCCGGTTTTGTACTCGCCGGCGACATAGGTCGAGAGCTTGGCCTGACCATCGGCGATCTCCTGCTGCTTTTGCGTGATCTCGCCAGCAGTCTGATCGAGCGCCTGCGTCTGCGTGGCGAGCTCATCGTAAATCTGCTGGGTTTGGGTACCGATCTGCTCGAGCTTAGTACGAGCAGCGGCAAGGTCGGATGCGGTATCGGCGTAGGCAGGAGCCGCGAGGCCCAAGCCCAAAACACAAGCGAGGGTTGCCGTAGCAGCGCAGCGTGCCATGTTTTTATGCGTGTTTGCTGTGCGCATGTAGCTTCCTTTCCAGTAACTAAGGGTAACGGCTAGTCCACCGTCACCAGGCTAAAGAGCTCCACATCGTCATCAGACGGCGTGAGCTTCTCGCGCGGGTTGAAAAACGCAAGCTCAAGGATACAACCGTAACCGACAAGCTTTGCGCCCATATCTGGCACCAGTTTACCTGTTGCCTCGACGGTTCCGCCCGTCGCGACCAAGTCGTCCAGAATTAACACGGTATCTTTAGAGCTGATAGCGTCGGCATGGATCTCAATGGAATCCGTTCCGTACTCGAGCTCGTAGCTCTGGCTTACGGTCTCGCGCGGCAGCTTGCCCGGTTTACGTGTGGGAACAAAGCCAGCACCAAGGGCTACAGCCACCGGTACGCCAACCATAAAGCCGCGAGCCTCGGGACCCACGACCTTGGTGATTCCCATGCCGGCAAAGTGCTCGGCGAGGGCATCGGTCATGGCTTTGAGCGCCTCGGGATTGCCGAAGAGCGGCGTGATGTCTTTAAAGATGACTCCGGGCTCGGGATAGTCGGGGATGTCGACGATTTGAGATTCGAAGTCGTACATTGCATGACCTTTCAATGGGTTCCCGAAATTTCAGCAGCGGTTATTTGCCCGCGGTGGCGGTGCCGGATTGCGAAGGGGGGACGACCTTGAGCGGCTTGACGAGAGAATCCTCGTGCGAAGCCGGCGCGGCTATCTCTTCGTTTTTGGCCTTGGTGGACTCGGAGCGAGTGATTTCCTCATCGAGTGCATCGATGTCGGCGTCCTCGACCACGGCGTTGAGCGACTCAAAAACGCGGTTCTTGAGCAGCGCAGTGTGCACACCTTCCGTTAGGTCGTGAAGCTTCTTAAACGCACGCTCGAGCTTGGCGTCGCGCTCGTCATCGGAGGTATCCATTCCGAGCATGCTCACGAGCACCTGCTCAAACATCGAGGACTCGCGGTTGGCGGAAGACACGTACTGACGCAGGTTGCGCGGCTCGATATGGAAGCGTGACAGCTCGGAGCAGTAGCGGATGATCGGGAAATCGCGACCATCGACGAGCTCTCGATTCTGCGGGCTCTTGATGATGCGAATGAGGTCATTCTCGGCGAGCGAGCGGATAAATGAAATCTCGACGCCCAGCATATCGGGAATGGTCTCGATGGGATGCAGCTTTTGCTTAGTCTCCTTGGGCTCCGTCTTGAGCGGAACATCGGACAGCAAGCCCACCTCGTAGGCGAGCGTTGACAGGTCCGTGGCGTTTTCCAAGCGCTGCTTAATCACGTTGAGCGGCATGTAGCGAGTCTTCTGCAAGTGCAGAATGACCTCCAGGCGATCAACGTCCTCCTTGGAGTACTGACGGTATCCCTTAGGCGTACGATGAGGGGTAATGAGCCCCTCATCCTCTAGAAATCTAATTTTTGAGTTCGAAAGATCGGGGTATGCGCCTCGAAGTAAGTTGACGACTTGGCCGATACTCAGATAGTTGCGTTCGGCCATGCCCTACTCACCGGTTTCGATGCGCTCCGGCGTGCTCTCGTGGTAGATGAGCGTAAACGTACCGATCTGGACGGAAGAACCGTCGTGCAGCGGGGCTGCGTTGACAATGGCGCCGTCGACCCAGGTGCCATTGAGCGAGCCCAGGTCCTCGATGCGAGCGCCGAGGCCCTCGCGAATAATGCGCGCATGGCTGCGCGAAACGGTCATGTCGTTGAGGAAGATGCCGTTCGCGGGATCGCGACCGATGGTGGTCACGTCGTCCTCGAGCTCAAAGGCGGCCCCAGTCTGCGGACCCTTGACGATGGACAGAACGGGGGCGGTGATGCGCACGTTGGCCATGAGGTCGGGAACGGTGACGTCGCTTGAAGGCACGCGGAATACGCAGGTAGCGTCAGCAGTCTTATCATTCTGAGGCATATTGTTAACCATGTTGTCCATGACAACCCCTAACTTATCGCGGACGTGCCGCAAATAATGAACCGTACGTAATCATACCCCAACGAATCAGTCTTCGATTTCAGGGTTCAGAAAGTCGATGTCCTCGTCCTCGGGATGCGTGAGAGCCTGTTTAATGGCCGCTCCGCCCTTAATGGAGTAGATGACAGCGGTGAGCATGGAGAAGATCACGCCGCCGTACACAAAGAAGATGCCGAGGGGCACCGAGCTTCCGTTGAGGCCCGGGAAGGCCGTAAGGGTTGAAGGTAAAAGATGCAGGCCGTCAATAACGGGGAACCCGAGCAGCATAAGCGAGAAGCCGGTCATGAGCAGCGCTGTGGCAATCTTTCCGGGGAAGACGACATCGATGGGGCGACGGTGATAATGACGAACGATAAGCGTGCCGATGCCCAGATAGATGTCGCGGCCAATAATGAGCACGCAGACCCAGATGGGCAGTTCTCCGCGAACCACCAGTCCCAAGACGCCGGTGAACAGCAGCGCACGGTCGCAGATGGGATCCATGACCTTGCCGAGCCACGAGACCGTCTTGGTCATGCGGGCGATCTGACCGTCCATCCAGTCGGTGGAGGCGGCAACGGCGTAGATTGCGATGGCGATGACGCGGTTGTTATCCGTCACAAACAGGTACAGAAATACCAGGGTGAGGATCAGGCGCGTAAAGGTGATGAAATTGGAGATCGTAAAGATCTTATTCGACGGGTAATCGGAAGTGCCGATAAGCTCCTTTTTGATCTTCTTTTTGATGCCCACAGGACTCCCCCGCTGGTTAACGACAAAACTTTCGATACTATACCCGTTCCGGCGATGTCTATCCAGCCAAGCCATAGAGAGTCCAGACATGTGGAGGGTGTTGTGGGCGGGGCGAGACCATGCATTTGTGTACATCAGCCTCCAAACAAGTCGAATAATGTCGATTTTGGTGGCTGGTGTACACGTTTTGATTCGGTGATTACATCGAGCGGGAACGTTGTTGCATTAAGCAAAATAATCATGGTGATTAAAAACAAAAAAGGTCAGGCACTAGGTGCCTGACCTGCAAACTTCTGGTCGGGACGACTGGATTCGAACCAGCGACCCCTTGACCCCCAGTCAAGTGCGCTACCAAGCTGCGCCACGTCCCGAAGCTTTTGTTTGTTGCTCTGCTCTCGCTCGCAACAGCGAATATATTAACCCGAAACTTTAGCCTTGTGCAAGAACTTTTTTACAAATTTTGAAGCAAGTTCAAAATTGTATCCGCGAGCTGGGGTTTTGTTAGCACGGGAAGTTCTTGCGTGCCCGTTGTGCTCACAATCCAGGCCTTGTTGGTATCCGTTCCAAAGCCCGAATCCGCGCGCGAGACGTCGTTGGCAATAATCGCGTCGCAACCCTTGCGGGCCAATTTGCGCTCGGCGTACTCCACGACGTTATCGGTCTCGGCCGCAAATCCGATCACACGGCGCTCGCCCTTCTGGCGTGAAAGCTCGGCCAGAATATCAACGGTCTCGATAAGCTTGATACGATCGAGGCGCTCGTTGGCCTTTTTGAGTTTGTGATCCGCAGGTGCCGCAGGTGTGTAGTCGGCAACGGCGGCAGCGCAGATGGCCGCATCGGCCGTCTGGAAGGCACTCAGTGCGGCCTGAAGCATCTCTGCGGCGGTCTGCACGCGTATGCACTCAACGCCGCGGGGAACGTCGAGCGACGTCGGTCCCAGCACAAGCGTGACGGCAGCGCCTCGGCGTGCGGCCTCCCCTGCCAAGGCGATGCCCATCTTGCCCGACGAGCGGTTGCCGATAAAGCGCACCGGATCGATCGGCTCGTGCGTGGGGCCTGCCGTGATGACGATGCGCTTACCCGCGAGGTCCTGCGGTGTGGGATTGAGCACTTCGCAGATGGCCTCGACGATGTCCTCGGGCTCGCTCATGCGTCCCGTGTCCACGTCGCCGCAGGCAAGGTAGCCACTGCCCGGACCCACCACATGCACGCCGCGGTCGCGCAGCGTGGCCATGTTGGCCTGCGTCGCCGGCGCCTTCCACATGCCGTTGTTCATTGCCGGCGCAATCACGACGGGTCGCGGCGTTGCCAGCAGCGTGGTGGAGATGAGGTCGTCGGCGATGCCGTTGGCCATCTTGGCGATGATATTGGCCGTCGCGGGCGCCACGACCACCAGGTCGGGCTCCTGCGCGAGCGAAATATGGTGGATGGGGTCGGACGGGTCGTCGAACAGACCGATTGCGACGGGCTCGTTAGTGAGCGCGCGGAAGGTGAGCGGCCCCACGAACTCCGTGGCATGCTCGCTCATGACGACCTTTACGCGTGCGCCGCGCTTTTGCAGTAGGCGCACGATATTGCACGACTTATAGGCGGCGATCCCGCCGGTAATACCCAGCAGGATCGTTTTTCCCTCAAGTTGCATTGAATTGTCGGGTGCCGCCATCGTTTACGCTTCCTTGCTCGGGAGCACCAGCAGGCGGTGGCAGTACGGGCAGTGCGTAATCTCGCTGCCGTCGTGGTTGAGGTCGCTCATGGACGACGCCTGCAGCGCGGTGTGGCAGACCGTGGGGATGTTGCCCTTGATGGTCTCGACGGCCAGGCCACGGAACTGCTTGAGCAGACGCTCGTAGTCGGTGAGAACGTCGGCCGGCAGCGTGGCAGCAAGCGCGGTGCGCTCCTTAGCGGCGGCGTCAATCTGAGCCTGCAGGTCGGCAGCCTTGGCGCGGGCGGCCTTGGTATCGGCCTTCACGCCCTCCTCGAACTTGGCGATGATTGCCTGCGCGCGGGCCTCGCGGTCGAGCGCCTCCTTATGGGCGACAACGACGTCCTTGCGGGTGTGCTCAATCTTGTCCAGACGCTTGGCCAGGGTGGCGAGCTCGTTCTCCAGGTCCTGAACTTCGCGGTAGTCGGAGCCGTCGACGTGGCGCTTCTTGGCAGCCTCGATGGCGTTGTTGGTCTGAATCTCGGTAGTGTTGAGATCGTCGAGCTCAATGTCCAGATCCTTGCGCTGGGCGTAGAGCTTGGTCATCTCGGACTTGAGCTTCACATAGGTCTTGCGCTTGGAAGCGAGCTCCTTAAGCTCCGGCATATTGGCAAGTTCGCTCTTGTTGCGGGCGAGCTCCAAATCGATCTGTTGCAGCTTGAGTAGCGTAGCGCCGGCGCTCATAAGTTCTCTCCTTTTGTCACAGTCCACCATTGGCAAGGGTTCAGTATTTTAATCGCATGACGGGGGTCGACCCCGGCGTCAACTGCAGAGTTCATCAATATATCAACGAACGGCTCCTCGGAGCGGTCGTGGCCGAGCAAGATCACCGGCAGCCCGCGTAAGGCAAGGTCTTGCGCCACGTGGTAGCCCGCCTCGCCCGTCACGACAACATCTGCGCCCGCGGCGATGGCGAGCTCTCCGAAGTCGCCCAGGGAGCCGCCCAAAATGGCGACGGTGCGGCACGGGCGATCAGCTTTGCCCCACACACGCGGGTCGCTGCCAAAGGCCGTGGCAGCACGGGTGGCAAGATCGCGCAGCGCGCACGAGTCGTTGAGCGTTGCAAGTGCGCCCAGGCCGGTGGCCTCGGGGCCGTCCACGTGCTCCAGTGAGCTCACGGGTACGGCACCCAGCAGCTTGCTCAGGCAGACACGGGCTTCGTGCGAGCGGTCCAGGTTGGTGTGGAGCGATATGATGCTCACGCCGCAACGCGCTGCCTCGTAGAGCGCCGCGCTGCATTGGGGGCGTGCGGAATCCGCCGGACAAAAGGCCTCGGGCGCCTTGATGTATATGGGATGATGCGTCAGCAGCACGTTGGCACCGGCTTCTTGTGCGCGTCGAACATTAGCCTCGGTCGCATCGAGTGCGCAGGCAACGCCGGTGATCTCCGCGGCCGGATCGCCAACGGAGAGTCCTACGTGATCCCAGCCCTCGGCGTCCGCCTTGGGGTAGCGCGTCAGCAGCGCACGTTCAAACTCGGAGACTATCATGCGGCTCCTACGATCGACAGCAGCGCTTGAGCAAAATCGTCCAGATCGGCCGGGTCCACACGGTCATCGAAGGAGATACGCAGTGCACCCAGGGCCTGTTCGCGGCCAATACCCATGGCGCTGAGAACATGGCTCGGGTCCATGCTGCCGCTCGAGCAGGCGGAACCGGCCGATACCTCAAAGCCGGCGGCATCGAGCTTGACGATGAGCTCCTCGGAGTCCATGCCGTCGACGTAGATGGAGACCATGCCCGGCAGGTGATCGGCCTGTGCGTAGTCGCCCATGGTGGCATGAATACGCGGATGGGCCGTAAGCGTGGCGTAGAGCTTGTCGGAAAGGGCTTGCAGCATCGCACGCTCCTGGGCCACATGGGGCGCCAGCGTACGGGCGGCAGCGGCAAAAGCCAGCTGTGTACGCAGGTCCTGCGTGCCGGCACGACGACCGGCCTCCTGTCCGCCGCCAAAGATGCGCGGGCGCAGCGGCGTGCGGCTCTTAAGGTAGAGTGCGCCGGATGCCACAGGACCGCCAATTTTATGGGCGGCGACGGACATAGCATCGACGCCCAGCTCGGCGGCATCGAGCGGAATGTGCAGATATCCCTGGATGGCATCGGTGTGGAACAGGGCGCCCACGGTATGCGCGGCCGCGGCAAGCTCGCGGATGGGCTGCACCACGCCGGTCTCGTTGTTGGCGACCATGATGCTCACGAGCGCGACGTCGTCGCCCAGTAAGTCGTTCAGCGCGTGAGGCTCAATGTAGCCCGCGCGGCAGGGCTGCACCAGGTCGACGGAAAAGCCGGCGGCGCGCAGCAGCGGCAGGTTGTCCAAAATCGAATCGTGCTCGATGGCAGATACGATCACGCGGTTACGCTTTCGGTCGCGCTGGCGGGCGCCCTCGGCAAGACCGAGGAGCGCCAGCTGGTTGGCCTCGGTGCCGCCGTTGGTCAGGACGATCTCGGACGGGCGAACGCGTGCGCCAAAGCTACGGGCGATTTCGCGACGGGCGACTTCCAGGCGTGCGGCGGCCTTGCGGCCAAGCGAGTGCAGCGAGTTGGGGTTGACGCCGGCAAGCTCGCTCTCGTCGTACTCACGCTGCGCAAGGCGCGCCTCGGCGCGCATGGGCGTCGAGGCGGCATAGTCAAGATTCACGGGTATGCGGTTTTGACCTGCGGTCATAAGGGTTTATGCCTCCTGTGCGGCCTCGTTGCCCAGCTTTTGCAGCAGCGCAACCTCGGCGGCGGGATCTTCGGACTTAAATACGGCGGAGCCGGCCACGAGCACGTTGGCGCCGGCCTTGACGACATCGGCAATGTTCTTGGAAGAAATACCGCCGTCGACCTCGATCAGGGGCGACACGCCGTGACGCTCGCACATGGCCTTGAGCTCGTGCAGTTTGGCAATGGTACCGGGAATAAAGCTCTGGCCGCCAAAGCCGGGGTTCACGCTCATGAGCAGCACCATGTCGACAACGTCGATGATGCTCTCGAGCACGCACACGGGGGTGGCTGGGTTGAGCACGACGCCGGCCTTGACGCCGCGCTGCTGTAGATGGGTGAGCGTGCGGTGCAGGTGCGTGGAGGCCTCGTAGTGGACCGTGATCATATCGGCACCGGCGTCGGCGTACCAATCGACCGTCTCGTCGGGGTTCGACACCATGAGGTGCGCATCGATCGGCACGTTGGTGGAGCGCTTGACGGCCTTGAGGATGTCGACGCCAAAGGTGAGGTTGCCGGTAAAGTGGCCGTCCATGACGTCGAAGTGCACGTAGTCGGCGCCGGCGATCTTGTCGAGCTCTCCCTTGAGGTTGGCCATATCGGCCGAAAGGACGGACGGAGCGATTTTAATGGAACCCATGGTAGAAGCCTTTCTGCGCTAGTCGGTGAGTCCGTAGAACTCTTGAGAGGGGACGCGATCGGTAAGAATCTCGAGCGCCCTATCCAAAGTAACACCGTTGTAGAGCGTTTGCTCCACGGCAAAGGTGAGCGGAATGTCTACGCCCAGTGAACGGGCGAGCTCGCTGACGCTGCGGGCGGCGACGGCGCCTTCCACCACCATATGCGTGCGCGTCTGGTACTCGTCGAGCGACACGCCGTGGGCAAACTCGTAGCCAAAGGTACGGTTGCGCGAATGCTCCGAGGTGCAGGTGGCAATGAGGTCGCCCATGCCGGCAAGTCCCATGCAGGTCATAGCTTGACCGCCGCGGGCATGCACCAGACGGCTGATCTCGGCCAAGCCGCGCGTCATGATGAGGGCAAGTGTGTTGTCGCCCGCGCCCGAGCCCGCGGAGATGCCGCATACGATGGCGATAACGTTCTTCATGGCGCCGCAAACCTCGACGCCAGTCATGTCCTGCGATAGGTAGATGCGGAAGGCCGTGGAAAGCAGCAGCTCCTTAAAGGTCTCCCCTATCTGCGGGTCTTCGCTGGCGATGACGGCGGCAGAAAGCCCGCCGCGGCAGATTTCCTCGGCATGGTTGGGGCCCGAGAGGGCCGCCACACGACGCTCGTTGCCGATCTCGCTGGCGATGACCTCGCTCATGAGCAGGCCGGACTCGGGCTCAATGCCCTTGGTGAGGCAGAGCACTGGGGCATCGGCGGCGATAAAGGGCGCGGCCTGGTGGCACACGCTGCGCAGGTGCGTCGAAGGAACGGCAAAGATGATGGCATCGGTGCCTTCGAGTGCCTGCGCCAGATCCGTCGTGGCAACAACATTGGTCGGCAGTTCATAGTCCACTAGGTAGCGAGGATTACGGTGCTCGCCATTGATGCCGGCGGCGGTCTGCTCGCTATGGGCCCACATGGTCACGTGCTCGGCTCGCGCGGCGGCAAGGCCGGCGACGGCGGTTCCCCAGGAGCCGGAGCCAATCAGCGCAACATTCATGACTCTCTCCTACTTATCGTCGGGCTCGGTGACGCGCTTGGTAAACGAGAGCTTGGACTCCTTACCGGCCATGAGCTTTTTGATGTTCGCACGATGGGCCCACACCACGGTGATGCCGATCAGCGCCATGCAAAACTTGAGGCCCAGGCTGCTGTACGGAAAGACCGCACAAGAGGCGATGGGAAGACCGATGGCGGCGGCAAGTGAGCCCACCGACACGTATTTGGTGATGGCAACGGCCACGATAAACATGCCCAGCAGCGACAGGCCAATGGGCCAGTACCAGGCGAGGATGACGCCCAGGCCCACGGCAATACCCTTGCCACCATGGAAGTTGAGGTAGGGCGAGAAGATGTGGCCCCACACGGCTGCCAGGCAGATGACGCCGAGCATCCAGTCGCCGGGGGCACCGGGCGCCATAATGTTCGGCGGAAAGCCATAGCCCAAGTCGGCAATGAGCGGACGCGCGATAAGGACGCAGATGGCGCCCTTAAGGCAGTCGAGCAGCAGCGTGAGCGCGGCTACCTTGGGGCCGGCCACACGCAGGGCGTTGGTGGTGCCGATGTTGCCGGAGCCCGCCTTGCGAATGTCGGTGTGGTTGAACACGCGGCCCAGGATCAGGCCAAACGGAATCGCTCCGATAAAGAACGAGACCACGGCGCAGATGGCGGTCAGCAGAATCGGATTATGCATCCTTTTGCTCCTTCTTCCTAAAGAAGAGTCGAATGGGTGTGCCGGCAAAGTCGAAGGTCGAGCGCATGCGGTTTTCGACGTAGCGCTGATAGGTGTCGTTGACCAGATCGCTGTGGTTGACGAAGAACGTGAACGTCGGCGGGTTGACGCCCGTCTGGGTCACGTAGTGCATGCGCAGGCGGCGCTTGCCGTCCACCACGGTATGACCGAACTCGCGCAGGTCGGTGAGGAACGTGTTGAGGCGCGAGGTGCTGATCTTCTGCGAACGCGTCTTGGCGGCGGCGTCGACCATCGCCCAGATCTTCTCGACGCTGCGGCCAGTGAGGGCAGAGATGCGCAGGTACTGGGCCCAGGGAGCCATGACGCCCAGACGGCGGTCGATGGTCTCCATGCAGGCCTCGCGTTTACGGTCGTCGTCGAGCAGATCCCACTTGTTGAGCAGCACAACGATGGCGCAGCCGCGCTCGATGGCAAGACCCATGACCTTCTGGTCCTGCTCGGTAACGCCCACGGAGGCGTCGACGACGAGCAGCGCCACGTCGGCGCGGTCGATGGCGCGCAGGCCGCGGACCATGGAGTAGTACTCGATGTTCTCGTACACGGTGCTCTTCTTGCGAATGCCCGCGGTGTCGACCATGCGGTAGTGCTTGCCGTTACGCTCCACGACGGTGTCGATGGCGTCGCGCGTCGTGCCGGCGCTGTTGGACACGATAGAGCGGTCGGCGCCCAGGATGCGGTTGAACAGCGACGACTTACCGGCGTTGGGGCGGCCGATGATGGCGACGTTCAGCGCGTCGGGGAACTCATCGGCGACCTCGTCCTCTTCCTCCGGAAGCAGGGCCACGATGTCGTCGAGCAGGTCGCCCGTGCCGTGGCCGTGCAGGGCCGAGAGCGGCGTGGGCTCTCCGATGCCGAGCGAATAGAACTCCCAGATGCTGTCGTTCTCGCGATCGGGGTTGTCGAGCTTGTTCACCAGCAGAAAGACCGGCTTGTCGCAGCGCTTGAGCATGCGAGCGACCGACTCGTCCTCCTCGGTGACGCCGGTGCGGCCGTCGACCACAAACAGGATGACGGCGGCTTCCTCGGCGGCGGCGAGGGCCTGGTCGCGGATAGATGTGGCAAACACGTCATCGCTCTTGAGCGGTTCGATGCCGCCCGTGTCGACGATGGTGAACTCGCGGCCGTTCCAATCGGCCGTGTGGTACGAGCGGTCGCGCGTGACGCCGCGGGACTCATGGACGATGGCGTCCGAGGTCTGGGCCAGGCGGTTAACGAGCGTGGACTTGCCCACGTTGGGGCGTCCGACGACGGCGACGATAGGTTTCATCTGCACTCCTTTAATGGGTAGGGTCAGTGGAAGTGTTAGAGTCGGCAGGCACAAT
This sequence comes from Collinsella sp., assembly GCA_047247485.1. GTDB lineage: Bacteria > Actinomycetota > Coriobacteriia > Coriobacteriales > Coriobacteriaceae > Collinsella. The sequence goes on from JBKTTM010000006.1 coordinate 907,424, forward strand.
GCCAAGGATGTGCTCCAGGGTATCGAGCAGCTCATGCGGCATGGTCGACACTACATGAACCTCGGCGCCGCGACTGGTAAGGCTTGCGAGTAAATCGTCACGATGATACTCGTCAAGCGTCATGCCGTCAGCGTTGAACATGAGCTTAGGCACAAAGAGCATAACCCCCGAGAGGTCCTGCGGCAGCTGTTCCAGAATGTCGCAGGCGACGATGAGGCCGGTCACGTCCACGTTGCCGCCAAAGTAGCGGTTCTTGATGGCTGTGACAGTGCCGGCGAGTCCCTTGGGCGATTCCACAAAGCGGGCTACCGTGTCGCGTGCGCTGGCGCCCGAGAGGCACAGCAGGTGCTGGCTGCGAGCGGCGATGGCCTCGCGGACGCGGGCCAGTCGCTCGGCATCGGCGGCAAGCACATCGTCCGTCTCGTCCAGATACGAGCGGATCATGCCGATGCCGTCGTAGTACTGCGGGTAGCCGTCGTAGAAATCAGCCTCGGGCGGCTCGATGCCGGCGTCCAGATAGAACTCGTCGCTCATCTGGAAGGTATGGCGGCCAAAGCGCTCGTAGGCACGGTCCTGGAAGGGCCGGATCATGGCGATAGTCTCGCGCGCCAGCTCGGGCTTGTCGCTGTAGGACCAGCTAAAGCGATTTTGGTGCTTGGTAAAGCCGAGCGGCACGATGCCCAGGCTCGTGATCTGTTCGTGCTCCTCACAAAAGCGCAGGGTCTTTTCCAGCTCCTCGCCGTCGTTCATGCCGGGGCACAACACAATCTGCGCGTGAATCTCGATGCCGGCAGCCATGATGGCCTCGAGCACGTCCATGCCGCGCTGGGCGTTGCGGCCCATCATGCGGCGGCGGACATCGGGGCTCACGGCGTGGACCGACACGTTCATGGGGCTCATGTTACGTTGGATGACATTTTGAACATCTTCGTCGTTGAGGTTTGTGAGCGTGACAAAGTTACCCTGCAAAAAGCTCAGGCGGTAATCGTCGTCGCGAATGTAGAGCGTGGAGCGGCCGCCCTTGGGCAACATGGTCATAAAGCAGAACACGCAGGCGTTAACGCAGGTACGCATGCCGTCAAAGATGGGGCCATCGAACTCCAGGCCCCAGTCCTCGCCGGGAAAACGGTCGAGCTCCACGGGGGTGACGGTGCCGTCGCGCGGGTCGAATACCTCCAGCTCGACGGTATCGTCATCAGCCTCCCAGAGCCACACGATCATATCGGTCAGCTGCTCGCCGTTGACCGTGAGCACGCGCATGCCCGGCTCGATACCCACATCCCATGCGGGCGATTCGGGACGCACGTTCTTAACGAGCGCGCCTTCGCCCGGCTCGGGGTCGCGGCTGCGCCCGTAATCGGCCACCTCGGCGGCGTATGCGGGTACGGTCTGGTCCATGACTAGCGGCAAAGCTCCTTGATGCGCGCAACGGCGCGTTCGATGTGTTCTTGCGGGGTGGAGGCTCCGGCAGTGATGCCGATGTGGCGCGCGTCGGCAAACCACGCGGCCTCAAGCTCGGAAGCTTCCTCGATGTGATGCGTGTGCTCGCAGACGTCAGTGCAGATCTGCGCCAGGCGGCGGGTGTTGCCTGAGTTCTTTCCGCCCACGACGACCATGCAGTCGCAGCGGTTGGCAAGCGACGCGGCTGCCTGCTGGCGCTCGCTCGTGGCGGCGCAGATGGTGTTGATCACGCGCAGTTCCTGCACGCGCGGGGTGATGGAGGCGACAACCTCGGCCAGGTTCTGCGCGGTCTGGGTGGTCTGCACAACCAAGCCCACCTTGCCTTTAAGCGACAGCTCGTCGGCGTCGGCGGCACAGCTCACGACTTGAGCGTCATCGCCGGCGTGGCCCAGAATGCCCTCGACCTCGGGATGGCCCGGCTCGCCCACGACGATCACGCGGTAGCCCTCGCGTACCAGGCGCTCGGCGGCCACGTGGACCTTTTTCACGTAGGGGCAGGTGGCGTCGACCACGGTAAGACTGCGCTCGCGAGCGGCATCGATCACTTGCGGCACCACGCCGTGGGCGCGGATGATCACGGTGCCCGATGCGGCGTCGTCCAAGGTGTCTGCCAGACCGACGCCCGCCTCGGCAAGCTCGCGCACCACGATAGGGTTATGGATGAGCGGGCCCAGCGTGTGGACCTGAGTGCTCTCCCCTGCCTGCGGCGCGGCAGCTAGCGCCATGTCGAGCGCGCGCTGTACGCCGTAGCAGGTGCCGGCGTGGGCAGCAATTTCGATGGTGGGGACGACTCCCTCAGCGGCGGCCGCGGCGGTATTCATGACATTCTCACCCATGGCTAGAACCTGCCCGGATGCTCGGCACACAGCTCGTCGCGCATGGCGTAAACGCGGTTCATGGCCTCGGACTCAAACCATGCCAGGCGCTCCTTGCGCTTAAGCTCGGCCGGTGCGTCGGATAGCGAGATGGCCTTGCCGGCGCGGATCCAGCACTTCTTGGGGCGCATGAGCTTTTTGCCCTTAGGCGTAATGTCGGACCAACCACAGATGGCGAGCGGGTTGACGGGTGCCTTGCCCATCTGGGCGATGAGCGCAAAGCCGCCGTGGACCTCGGGCTTGATCTCGCGCGAGCGGATGCGCGTGCCCTCGGGGAAGATCAAGACGTCCTCACCGCGCTGCAGCGCATGCTGGGCAGCGCGCAGGCACTTCATGTCGGCGGTGCCACGCTCGACAGGAATGCCACCCACGCGGCTAAAGGCCCAGCGCACTATCTTGGTCTTGGCAAACTCGGATTTAAAGATGGGGCGGATGCGGCGGCCGCCAAAGAACAGCGCCGTCTCCACGGCCAGCAACTCGGCCATCGAGGTGTGGTTGCAGATGACTACGCTGCCGCGGCCTTCCTGGCGCTCAAACAGCAGATCGGCATCTTCGACCTTCCAACGCCACATGAGCTTGGAGAAGGCCCAAAGGATGGCCATGACTACGACGACGGTACCGCGGATGAGCGCCGGGAACTCGGCGTAGGGGGCGTTGTAATAGTCCTCGGGCGTCTGCTTAAACAGGCGCATGGGCTACCTCCTTTGGTTGATGAGGCCCTCGATAATGCGGACGACCTCGTCGATGGTATGGGCGGTGGAGTCGACGTGCACGGCGTCCTCGGCGGGGATGAGCGGGGCGACCTCGCGGCTGCTGTCGAGCTTGTCGCGCTGCTTAAGGGCGTCGAGAGTCTCGTCGACCTCGGCCTCGAGTTGCGCGGGCGTGAGCGGCTGGGCGTCGTTTTGATGGCGCTGCAGCACGCGGCGACGGGCGCGCTCGCGCGGGTCGGCGGTCAGGAACACCTTGACCTGCGCGTTGGGGAACACAACGGTGCCGATGTCGCGACCCTCGGCCACGATATCGCGGTCCTCGGCGGCGCGGCGCTGATGGATGAGCATGGCGGCGCGTACGCCCGGGTAGGCCGAGACCTTGGAGACGTTGGCGTCCACCTGCGGGGTGCGGATGGCAGCCGATGCGTCCTGGCCGTCGATGGTCAGGCGCGTGTCCTCGCCGGTGCCGTTGGTAAAGCGGATCTCGATCTGCTCGGCGAGGGCGTCGATGGCAGCCTCGTCGTCCAGGTCGATGCCGCGGTCGAGTGCGGCGAAGGTGACAGCGCGATACATGGCGCCTGTGTCGAGCTTGTTAAAGCCCAGCTGGCGGGCAATCTCCTTGGCGATGGTGGACTTGCCGGAACCGGCGGGGCCGTCGATGGCGACGATCATGTAATGCTTCCTTTCGGTGGTTGACGTGCTGGTATGGTTCGCTGGCGTTGGGGTGCGGCGGGTTGCCTAGCCGGTGTAGCGCTCGCGGTAGGTGTTGCGCTTGGGCGCGGAGCCGTGGCTGCCGTGGTGGCGGGTGCGGCTCGCGGGGGTGTCCTGGGGCTTACCGCCGCGCTTGGCACTAGCCTGCTTGGGCGGGATACCGCCGGCCTTGAGGATCTGCACCTCGCGGTCGGTGAGCTCGCGCCATGAGCCCTTGGCCACGTCCTTGAGCTCCAGGCCGGCAAAGTTGCAGCGATGCAGGCGGATCACCGGGTGGTGGATCTTGCTCAGCATGCGCTTGACCTGGTTCTTGCGTCCCTCGCGGATGATGACCTCCACGGCGGTGGTGCCGGGCTTTACGCCTTGCGGAGCCACGGCCTCGGCCTCGCGCGCGGTGATGACGCGGCAGATCGCAGGCTGGCACAGGCCGTCGTCGAGCTCGATACCACGGCGGAGCGGTTCCAGGTCGCGGTCGGTAAGGCGGCCGTCCACGAGCGCCTGGTAGGTCTTGTAGACGTGCTTGCTGGGGTGCAGCAGGTCCTGCGACAGGTCGCCGTCGGTCGTGAAGAGCAGCAGCCCTGTGGTGTCGCGGTCCAGGCGGCCCACCGGAAAGAGCCCCGGAAAACGGTCGCGGGGGACCAGGTCGGCCACGCAGGGGCGCTCCTGCGGGTCGCTCATGGTGGTGAGGTAGCCGGACGGCTTGTAGAGCATCAGGTACACGGCGCCCTGGTTGAGCTTGACGGGCATGCCATCGACCTCGATGTGGTCGCGGTCGACATCGACCTTGGTGCCCAGCTCGGTCGCGACCTCGCCGTTGACAGTCACGCGGCCGGCGGTCATCAGGTCCTCCGAGCCGCGGCGGCTCGCCACGCCCGCTCGCGCCAAAAAGCGCTGCAGGCGCATGGTGTGCGGGTAGACGGGCTGGGCGTCGGGCGCTGCGGCGTTCGAGGTGCGCGTCTCCCCTGCTTCGTTAGTCCTCGTCATGCAAATCCTCCGAGATCTCGTCGACGACCAGGGTTTCCAAGTTCTCGACTGCCTCAACATCTTCAACATCGGTATCGAGCAGTTCGCGCTCTTCGTCCAGGTCCTCGGCCTGCTCCTCGAGCGTGGACTGAATGCTGCGGCCGCTCAGGCGCTCGCGGATAAACTGACGCGACTGCTTGTCGGGGGCAAACTGCTCCAGATCGGGCAGATCGCGGGTGGAGCGCAGACCGAACTTTTCCAAGAAGGCGTTGGTCGTGCCGTAGATGATGGCTTGACCGCGCTGGGGGTCGCGTCCGAGCTCGCGCACCAGACCTTTGTCCACGAGCGACGCGATGACGCCGTCGGAATTGACGCCGCGGATGCCCTTGACCACCTCGCGCGTCACGGGCTGGTGGTATGCGATGACGGCCAGTGTTTCGAGCGCGGCCTGCGACAGCTTTTGCGTGTCCCAGCTCAACACATAGGCCTCGACCACGTCGTGGTAGGCGGGGTGCGTAAACAGGCGCCAGCCGCCGGCGACCTCACGCAGCTGAAAGCCACGGTTGGCCTCCTCGTACTCAACCTTGAGCTCGGCGAGCAGCGATGCGCACTCGCCGGGGGCGATATCCAGTGCGCCGGCGAGCGCGGGCGCACTCACCGGGTCGCTCGACACCAGCAGCAGCGCCTCGAGGGCGCCTTTGAGGCTGTTTGCCTCCAGCGTTGAAAGGGTTGACATGGTTGCTGCTCCTATTCGGTGAGCTCGGGGCCCTCGCCGGGCACGTATGCCTCGGCGCCCTCGACTCGGTTGATGCAGATGGTTCCGAAGATCTCGTCCTGGCTCAGCGTGAGCGAACCGCGCTTTGCGAGCTCTAACATGGCCAGGAAGGTGACGACGAGTTGCTCGGTGGTGGCGTCGCCGTCCAACAGCTCGCGGAAGGTGCAGGTTTGGTGCGCCATGGTAAAGCGGTCGACTGAGGCCACGGTCAGGTCGAGCGGTACGCGATGCGGCGCCACATGCTCGGCCTCCAGCAGGAAGGTCTGGCGCTTGCCGTCCAGGTCGGCACAGATGACGGCGAGGCCGCGCAGGGTGATGCCGGCCAGGTAGTCGGGCATAAGGCCCAAAAACTCGGGGTCGGGGCCGGCCACACGCGGGTGCATGCGGCTTTCGGCCTTCATGCGGGCACCGAGGGCCGCAGCCGCACCCTTAAACTGCTTGTAGGCAATCAGACGCTGAATCAGGACCTCGCGCAGGGCGTCGCCGTCGAGCGCGCTGAGTTCCTCGAGGTCTTCGTCGAACTCGCCATCGTCGTCATCAATTTTACGCGGGGCCTCCTGCGGCACCAGAGAGGCGGCCTTGATGTCCAGAAGGGTTGCCGCGACCAGCAGAAAGTCGCTCGCCACGTCCAGGTCCAGCGCCTCGATGCGCTCAGCCTCGGCAAGGTACTGCTCGGCCACCTCGCTGATGGAGATAGCGCCGATATCTACTTTTTGGCGGGTTACCAGCTGCAGCAGCAGGTCGAACGGTCCGCTGTAGACCTGCGTCGACACGCGATACGACATCTTCGACCTCCTTTGACGGCGCCTTCGCGGCGCGGTTTGGGTGCATGTTACGACCGTTTTGCACGGTCGACCTGTAAGTTTACCCTAGATGCCGGCGATTGCGAAGTTGAGCAGCTGCTCAGCAAGCGGATACACGGTAACGTCGAAATAGCGGCCGATCACGTCGATGCCGGTCCACATGGGCAGCAGGTACAGCACCAGGATGAGGATGGGCATAGCGTATTGCTGCAGACGATAATAGTTGTTGAGCGCCTTGCCTTTGAGGAACGGCACGATGATCGACGAGCCGTCGAGCGGCGGGATCGGGATAAGATTAAAGAACGCGAGCGACAGGTTGACCACGATAAACGTGGCGCCGAAGTTCATGATCTGCGACGCCAGGGCAAAGGACATGCTGGTGTAGAGGCTGCCGTACGTTGCGTGCATGAGGGCGGCCGCGAGGCACGCGAGTGCGATGTTCGACGCGGGGCCGGCCGCGCTCACCAGGACCTCGTCGCGCTTGGGGTGCTTGAGGTTGTTGAGGTAGACGGGCACGGGTTTGGCGAAGGCGAACACTGGGCCGCCGGCCGCGAGCATGAGCAGCGGCAGGATGATGGTGCCAAACGGGTCGATATGGTTAAGCGGGTTGAGCGACACGCGGCCGCGCGAACGGGCCGTCTTGTCGCCGAGCGCCCAGGCCGCGGCGGCGTGTGCGCTCTCGTGGATCACGATGCCCACGATGACGGCAACGGCGCTGGCGAGCAGGTTCATGAGGTAGCTGCTGGACATGGCGCTCCCCTAGCGGACGCGACGCGAGGCGCGCGTGAGCAGGTAATCGGCCACAAACAAAATGACGGCCACGATAGCGTAATCCAGGCGGAACACACCGCCAAAGGGCGACGTGATGACGCCGTAGCCGGCGATGGCGCTCGGCAGGGCGCGCGAAAGCTCGACGACAAAGCCCACGATCTGCAGCTTGGCGGTGAGGCCGCTAAAACACAGCAGCACGGTCATCGCGCTCATAAAGATGCCGCAGATGCGACAGGCGATGGCGATGATGCTCATCGCCACGGCAGCGGCTTTACGAGAGTTCACGCGCGGTCTCCTCTTCGATCTGGGTGGAAAGCTCCAGCCATTCGTCTTCGAGCTTGGGCAGCTCTTGCTTAAGGCCGTTATATTCCCCCAGCGCGGCGTTGAACTTGTCTTGATCGGCATAAAGCTCTTCGCTCGCCATCAATTCCATAAGCTCGTCATAGCGGGCGCGCTTTTTGTCGAGCTCGGCCTCGATCTTCTTGAGCTGGTTACGCACGCCCTTGAGCTTTTTGTTGAGCGCAGCGCGGGCTTGGGCCTCGGCGCGCTTTTGCTCCTTGGTCTTTTTGCCCTCGGCAGGCTTGGGGCCCGCGGCGGGGGTGTTGGCCTGGGCAGCGCTGGCCTTGGTGGACTTGGTCGTGGCCGGCGCGCTCTCCGTGGACGCCTCGGCGGCGGCGCGGGCCGCGAGGTCCTCACGCTTGTAGAGGTAGTAGTCGTAGTCGCCGTCGTAGACCGTGACCTTGCCATCGCGGATGTCGATCACGCGGTTGGCCACGGCGCGCACCAGGTGCTCGTCGTGGCTGATCAGCACGATGGTACCGGGGAAGTTTTGCAGGGCGTTCTCGAGCATGTCCACCGAGTCGATGTCTAGGTGGTTGGTGGGCTCGTCCAGGCACAGGAGCGCCTCGGGGGCCACGAGCATCTTGGCCAGGGCCAGACGCGCTTTTTCGCCGCCGGAGAGGACGCGAACCTGCTTCTCGATGGAATCGTTGTCGCTAAACAGGAAGGCGCCCAGTAGGCTGCGCTGCTGCGGCACGGTCCACTTGGGCGTGACGGTGTCGATCTCTTGCAGGACGGTGTTGGACTCGGTCATGCCCTCGAGCGCGTGCTGGGCGTAGTAGGCCACGCCCACGTTGGTGCCCAGTTCGCGGGTGCCGGTGGTGGGTGGCTCCAGGCCGGCGAGGATCTTCATGAGCGTGGACTTGCCGGCGCCGTTGGGGCCGACGAGCGCCACGTGCTCGCCGCGGTAGAGCTTGAGGTCGATGTCGCTGTAAATGTGCTTATCGCCGTATGACTTGGAGACGCCCTCGAGGCCCACGACCATGTCGCCGGAGCGCGGCGGGTCGGGGAACTTAAAGTCGATGTGCTTGTGGCCCTCGGGCAGGATGACGAGCTCCTTTTTGATCTGCTCGATCTTGCGGATGCGCTCCTGGGCCTGGGCGGCCTTGGTGGGCTTGTAGCGGAACTTGTCGACGAAGACCTGCATGTGGGCGATGTCGCGCTCCTGGGCGGCTCGCTTGGCGCGCATCTGCTCCAGGTTGTCCTCGCGCTGCTTGAGGTAGCTGCTGTAGTTGCCGGTGTAGGTGGTCACGCGGCGGTTCTCGAGCGCGGCGACGTGGTCGACGCAGGCGTCCATGAAGGCACGGTCGTGACTGACGATGAGGACGGCGCCGTCGTAGTTGGCAATAAAGCCGCGCAGCCACTGGACGCTTTCGAGGTCCAGGTGGTTAGTAGGCTCGTCCAGAAGCAGCAGGTCGGGGTGGCGCAGGAAGAGCTTGGCAAGCGCGATGCGCATCTGCCAGCCGCCCGAGAACTCGGAGCACGGGCGCTCAAAGTCGGTGACCTTAAAGCCCAGGCCGGACAGGATTTTGCGGGCGTTGCTCTCGAGCTCGTAGCCGCCCAGGTGCTCAAAGCGGTCCTGGACCTGGCCGTACTCGTTAAGGAGCGCGTTGACGTCCTTGCCCTGTTCCGAGAGCTCGGTGATCTGGGCCTGAAGTTCGTTGGCGCGCTCGCCCATGCGGCGAATTTCCTTGGCGGCGGCCATGACCTCGGCGAGGATGGTGGTGTCCTTTTGCTCCAGGTTGGTTTCTTGCTCTAGATAGCCCACCTGGCAGTCCTTGGCGTACTGGACCTGGCCGGCGTCGGGGCTATCGATGCCCATGATGATCTTGAGCATGGTGGTTTTGCCGGCGCCGTTGGGGCCCACGAGCGCGAAGCGCTCGCCGGGGTTGATCTGGAAGGACGCGCCGCTAAAGAGGACGCGCGCGCCGAAGCTTTTTTCGATCTTGTCGACCAGGAGGATCATGGTGCCGCCTTTGACCTTGTGTGCCTATATGAAAAAAGGCCCCAACTTGCGTTGGAGCCTCATTCAATGCTCGGGTGGAGACGAGGGGGATCGAACCCCTGACCTCTTGACTGCCAGTCAAGCGCTCTCCCAGCTGAGCTACGCCCCCGTGCGAAGAAGTACTATACGGGAACTCCCCCGCCGATGCAAGGACATTTTTGGAAAAACTTTCCGGGGGCGGGCGCCGGAGTCGCGCGGGGCCGGGCCAGCCTGCGGAGCGCCTGGCCCCCGCACGGCCCCTACGCCGGCCGACTTGGCGCGCGGAACGCGACCCTCTCCGCGCAACCGGATTTCCTATGCGTCGCCAGTCCCATTATCGGGTCCGATTGCGAACCGTCCCTCATCTGCGCCTCAGAACTATGCCGGTTTACTACGATGTATCTGTAATGTTCGACCACGCACGCCTTTTCGTGTAACCGTCGGACTCTCTACCTGCGGTTTTGCAAACTGAGAACACGCGGTGGTCGAAGGTCGCCGATCCGTCGTAGTAAACGGGCATGGTTTTGAAATGGCATCAGGTTGATTTCACGCTGAAATGTCTTGAAGCCCTGAATTTAAGGCCTTAACTTTTTATAAAACACTCCTTATCTGCGACGGGCCTAGATTAGCTGTTGTTTAGCATCGAACTTGATCTTGCGTTGTGCGACTTGCTCGTGCATGGTAGTATTTCACGACGTGAAGCGAAGAAATTAGGCCTGAGTTGCCTTTGCTAGAATTGCATTCACCGTTCATAAGGGCTCTTGGCGCAACGGTTAGCGCAGGGGACTCATAATCCCTGGGTTCTGGGTTCGAATCCCGGAGGGCCCACCAGAGTATTTCGAGGCCGGGCATTACGCCCGGCCTCTTTGTTATTGGCGCTGCAGACCAGGTTTGCTATCCAGATACGTAAAGTTATTAACATTCATATTCGTAATTAACAATGGGTATGTCGCCAAGATGCTGCTCAGTCAACACATGGCGTAAATCGATAGATATGAAAAAAGGCCCCAACTTGCGTTGGAGCCTCATTCAATGCTCGGGTGGAGACGAGGGGGATCGAACCCCTGACCTCTTGACTGCCAGTCAAGCGCTCTCCCAGCTGAGCTACGCCCCCGTGCGAGAAAGTACTATACGGGAACTCCCCCGCCGATGCAAGGACAATTTTGGAAAAGATTTTACGGTGCGTGGAACGGCGCGGGGCCGAAGGGACACACGATGCCCGAAATAGCCCGCGGGGCGCGCCCCGCGGGCAGCGGCAAGCCCGCCGCCCTCCTTCCCGGGGCGCGCATGTCGCCCCAGGTGCCGCCGGCCAGAACAAAGCAATCCGCGGTGCTTCCGCGGGAGGGTTTCGTCTGAGCCCCTCTCCGCGCCTTCGGGTCAATTTACTGAACCGTGCGCAGCTCGCGCCAGCTGGTCGCTTCATAAACAGACCGGTTTACTGCGACGATTCCCGGATTTCCGACCACACGCCTACATTCGCAAAACGGGCAGGCATTCTACCTGCGGTTTTACGAGCGACGAATTCGGTGTGCTCAGCTACCCCCAATCCAACGTAGTAAACCGGCGTGGTTTTAAAATGGCACTTAATTACTGGCAGCATATAAAGTAGTAATAATGCTCACTTGAACAATATTACTTACCAATACCAAGCCAATTGCACAGAACGTTGGCTCGCAATCTGGTCTCAGCGCATCTCATCGCCTCGGTTTTTGGTTTGTAGCGCAACTCCAATCGCTCACACACACTGTGAATGATGGCATCAAGCTGATCGTGATCATTGAGCATGTCATGGGTTACAAGAAATACGTCGTATCCCATGCTTTGTAATGCTGTCATTCGTGCGGCATCGTGGTCCAGCACGGCGCCTGAACCATGGATAACCTCTCCCTGAAGTTCGATAAGCACAGCTTTCATTATTATTGGGTTTACGATGACGATATCGCCGTAACAGATTTTCTGACCTGCACTGATAATTGTTCTCGGGGGAAGCGGGCACTGCGGGGCGCGGCAACGGCGCGCGATTTCCGCGTCGCAGCGCTACCCTGATGCTGAATGCCGGGACGATGACCCACTGACCTGCTGACGCCTCTTCGGCCGTCCTCAAATCCGACCTGTCTCGCCCCGGCATCCGCGTCCCGGAGTCCTGCCATGACCTAATAGGAGCATGAGCGCGGACAATCGGACAAGCCAATTGGATTGTAGCGCTCCCGTCAGTGCAATGTCTGGGAGACCCGGGCGCGGAGCAGGCGGCAGACCGAGGGGAGCGAAAATGGAAGGCGAAACGGTCATCGCGGGCGTCGACACGCACAAGGACGTGCATGTTCTGTGCCTGCTCGACGGCCTCGGGAGGAAGATCTGGAGCGGGAGCTTCGGGGCCGACCCCGAGGGCTACGACAGGCTGGCGGAGGCGATAGGCGACCCGGGGAGCTGCATGGTCGTCGGCGTCGAGGGCACGGCATCGTACGGGGCCGGGCTGACGAGGAGGCTCGTGGAGCTCGGGTACAACGTCGTCGAGGTGCTCAGGCCCAAGAGGGACAAGGTGAGGCCCGGCGAGGGGAAGAGCGACCCGCTGGACGCCGAGCGCGCGGCGCGCAAGGCGGCGTCCGGGAAGGGCTGCTCCGTGCCGAAGTCGCAGGACGGCTGGGTCGAGGCGGTGCGCCAGCTCTACGTCGCGCGCAGGCTGGCCGTCGCGACGTCCACGTCCTGCGTGGCCTGCGCGAAGTCGATGCTCACGACGGCCCCGAGCGCCCTGAGGGAGCGGTTCAGGGGCCGCGAGCGGCCGAAGGACCTCATGCCGCTGCTCGCGCGCGGGAGGAAGGCGGGCGACGCGCTCGAGGAGAGCGTGCTGGCCTCGCTGCGGTCCGTCGCGGCGGTCTGGAAGGAGGCCCGCAGCCAGGTCGAGTCCCTCGACGAGCGCATCCGCGCGCTGCTGGAGGCGAACGCGCCCGCGCTGCTCGGCGTCGAGGGCTGCGGCACCACGACCGCCGCCGCCCTGGTCGTGGCCGCCGGCGACAACCCCGGCAGGCTGAAGGGCGAGGCGGCGTTCTCGATGATGTGCGGCGCCTCCCCGATCCCCGCGTCGAGCGGGAAGACGGACCGGCACAGGCTCAACCGCGGCGGCAACCGGCAGGCGAACTGGGCGCTCTACGAGATCGCGATCAAGCGCATGGCGTACGACGAGAGGACGAGGAGGTACGTGGCGAGGCGGACCTCCGAGGGGAAGTCCCGGCGGGAGGCGGTCCGCTGCCTGAAGCGCTACATAGCGCGGGAGGTGTACCACGTGCTCATGGACCCGAACCCCGACGGCGCCGCGCCGGAAGGCCCCGAGCTCGCGAAGATGCGCAAGGCGATGCGGGTGACTCAGAAGAAAGCCGCCGCGGAGCTCGGCCTGTCCGCAGCCACACTCGGGCACTTGGAACGGGGGAAACGGCGGTCGACGAAACTGGAGAGGAGGTATTACGAGCTCCTGTGCGAATTGGAGAGAGCGCTCCCGCAAACTGCCTCTTGACAACTTATAGGAGCGTCGATTTTTCGAGCTGAATTCGACAGCGGTGTTAAGTCGTTGACGTATATGTTTTTAAACTCCGCTCCGCCAGTACGCCTCGGAAGACTTAGCAACATGATTCCAGCAACTTCTAGCGGGGATGCCGCAATACCCATTACCTGCCGTGCGGCTTCGTAGAATTGTTTTCCCCACATCTCGCCCTTAACCTTCGCTGCAAATCTGTGCAGTTCTTCTATTTCAATAAGAGGCTTTCTCATCCAGAGCGATGTGCCTTTTCCGTTTGCTTTATTTCCGGATCCGTCATTCTGCTGCCCACTTTGATCATTCTCGCTGTCCTTCTGGCTCGCCCGAGCATAGACTCGCTTCCATGGGGCCTCGTCTTGGGTTTCATCTAGTTCAAAAAGACTTTCTGTGGTGTACTGCTCTTCTTCTGATTTTGCTTGCTCAAGTGCCATGTCGACCGCGGGCGATGGTTTAAAAACCGAAAACCATCCGCAGAGCTCGTACATGGCCAGAACCAGGTCGCATGAAGAAACGCTTCGAGTCATGGTGAATAGCGTATGAAGAGGGTCTGTGACGCTAAAGCCCATGCCCGTGTCGATCGAGACCTTCTCTGTATAGGCGCTGTTCCATCGGATGGTACGTCTTGTCTCGGAATGTAGGTTGCTTCGAGTTGATGCTGCTGTGATGACTGGGGTCTTGAGGACGTCGGTTACGAATGGGGCTTGGGATAGAGCTCGCCAGCCTTCTTCGGAGTTGGGCAGGCGCGGGTAGAGATCGCGCACCTGTGGCGGGCAGCGCCAGTAACGGAATGCGGTGTTTGCGCAGACGATTTCGTCCATTTGCGCCTCCCCTGGTATCGGCCGTAGACCATGCGGTTGTGGTCGTGGACGATTATCTACCGGGGCATCATGCGGGTAAGTACCGGAAGCTGACCAAACGCTGACCAAAAGCTTGACGAGTTCTGCCGAAAACCGTCGTGTGATAGAAATCCGCTGGAAGACGCTCTGGGCATGCGGTCCCTGTCTCCACATTTGCGCTCGAATCACATGGGGAGTTCATTGAAATTACGGATGTGTTTTATGATAAACATGCAATGGCGTCAAAAAAGGGCGCGATAAAAAAAGACGCCTTATACGACTTCGAGTCGATTTTGGTGTCGGCCTTGGTGTCAAAAGGAAAAAGGTCAGAGGCTTAACACCTCTGACCTGCGCTTTTGATGGTGGGCGATACAAGATTCGAACTTGTGACCCCATCCGTGTGAAGGATATGCTCTACCCCTGAGCCAATCGCCCGTCGCCTTTCGGCAAAAGAGATACTATCATAGCCGAGCGTGGTTTACCAAGAACTTTTTGCCCCCGATTTTAAATTCGTGAGTGCCAGTCAAGCCAAAGCAACCAAAGCAATCGGCAAAACCGCAGCTAAACTACCATTTACCGCTTTATCCACGAGGTCTCAGGACGGCAGATAAGTCGAGCGTTGTTGTAAGCCATGTCGAGCGTGGGGCAGGTGCGTGCGGCGTAGAAGCCGTCCTCGCGTTGGATGGTCAGTGCCAGTTCGGGCTTGTCGCCGGTTAGGCACAGCGGCAGCAGCAGCTGGATCCGGCCGCCGTAGAACTGCGGCACGGCGAGCGTGTAGTTGGCGGCGGCGCGGCGGGCGGCCTCGACGACGGCTCCCTCAAAGGCGCGGCGCAGCAGCAGCGAGTTGCCCTCCCCCATCAGGCTGGCGGGAATACGCGTAAGGTTCTCCTCATCGCCCAGAATGTGGTCGATGTTGGAACGGATGGGCAGGCGGTAGTCAAAGACCAGCTCGGAGGGGTCCTCGGCAAAGCGCACGCGGCACGGCAGGTACTCAAACGAGACCAGCATGGGGTCGCTCTCCTTAAAGAAGCCCTTCAAAAACCAGCGCTGGCGCGCGTCGGGCTTGGTATTGGGCTCAAACAGGCCGTAGATTGTCTCGTAGCGGCGCGTGTACAGGCCGGTGTTGAATAGGCAGCGATCGTCGTCGAACACCAACGGCAGGTTGGACGGCGCGGTCTGGTCCACGTCGCGCTCGGTCAGAAACACCGCGCGACTAAACGAGAACGACAGGTAGTTTTTGAGGATGCGGTTGCCGTGGCCCCAGTCCTCGGGATCGGCGAGGTCGACCAGACGGTCATAGCAAGGTTCGGGGCAAAACGCGAAGTCGTATACATTGCTGCACAGGGTGCTGGGGATCTCCATGTGGCGTCCAATCAATTTCATTGCTGTTGTGCGGATGCTTAGATTCTATACGCGCGACGGGTCGCCGGCACGCACAACGCAATTGCGCCTTAGCTCTTTGACGAGCTTGTCGCGGGAGCGGCTTCCGGATTCGAGGTCGCGGATCCGAGCGAAGTGCGGGAAAACCGAGATCTGTCGACCAGGCCCCGGTTTTACGCTTTCGCGACATGCTTTTTTAAATAGCAGATGTCTTGGGGCTGCTATGGCGGCCATGTAATTTGAAAAATGGAAGTCGGATCAACAAGCAGGGGTGCCGCGGCAAACGCTAGGGCACCCCGTCTCAGAACCTATATTGCTTTCCCCTAATCCTCTAAGTACTTAGAGGAATGCAAGGAAAACAGCAACGACAATGCACGTGACACCTATCCCGAGCGGAAGTCGTGCTTTCTTCTTTTTGTCCTTAACAAGAAAAGCCTCAATTGCGGACGCAAGGACCAGGAATCCGCCGATAATCAGCAGATCAAGCGCAACGAAATGGACGGTCGTTATATCGGAAGAAACCCCTCCGGCATTAACGTTCACAAGCGTGAAGATCGCGGCAAAAATGGCGAAGAGAGCCAGAACGTTGCCATAGATACGAGACTCGATGTTGGCGACTTCGTTCTTTTTATCCTCGACCTTTTTGAGCTCTCCGGCATAGACGTCGGAATAGTCGGCAAGCCCATTAAAATTGAGCTCATCGGAAAAGGCTCCATGGTAAGGATGGGCAACCGTGCCTTCGACGTGCTGGAATGCGACCTGCGCGATACCCTTAGACTTATCGAGGGTAATGGTGCTGCCGCTTACGTTTGTAACACGATAGAACAGCCTAGTTCCATGGCCAGGGAAATAGAGCGGTGCATCCAAAGAAAGCCCCTGGCGAATGCGCGAATTGCGCAGAAGTACGCTAGCAGTCAGATTGTTGGGTAGCGCGACACATTCAACGCAAGAGACAAAAGTCGAGTCTCCAGGGCCAAGTTCGACCTCGGATTGCTTGCTTTCGTTAACGTAGAATCCGTCGGTGCGCAAGTCATACGTAACCTGGCCGATGTTCGAAGCATCGGCATTGAGCAGCACCTTGTTGTCGATAAGCTCTTGAATCTTAGTATCGCTCAAGTACATATGAACCACTTCCTTAGGACAACGAGTATAGCACTGAGGTATTGCACTGGCGGCTGTCCCCAAAGGGGACACAGGTGAAGTAAGTTCAACTTCTCTACTCGGCACGCACCCTTAAATAAACTCTCCCGTCTCCAGGTCAACGAAGTCCGCGAGCTTTATCTTTCCGGAGAAGCCGCTCCCCTTGTACTTTCCTGCGTAGGTCTCAGTGTCGAACTTGAACGAAATGTTATACAGCTTTCCAGTCTTTGTCTTCCTGATTAGCCCGTTTTCCAGCATGTAGCTCAGTACCCTCTTATGGCTTTCTCTATCGTTTCCGTTTAGGTAAAAGCAGCAGACACCTTGTTTCGAGCCCGCCGCGATGAGCGTTTCGGGATTCGAGTATTTGGCCTCTACGACGACGCCATCAAGAACTGCGGTTCCGACAATGTCGTCCATGAGGGCGGTTTTGAATGGAGAGAAGAAGAACATCCATTTGCCGCATTGGACAGGATTTATGTCGTGGATTCGCTCCTTATTGATAAACCAAATCCATGAGAACGATTTGACCCTGGCAATCGAGCCGGATTCGTTAAGAAGCGTTTCTTCGACGGACGGCGTTAATTCCTCGTTGTTGCCTGTGTTATTTGAGCTTGCCATTGCATTAATCCTAACAGTCGCCCTTAATAAAGCTCCTCGCCAGCAGCCTCGAGCGCTTGTATCGCTGCGCGTTTTAGCTCATTGAGACTTTCGTAGCCGCTTTCCGACAGCTGGATTATTCGCACGTTGAATGAGTCACCGTACTTGTAATCGGCATACACATCGCAATTGCCCCTACCGAGAAACTGTATGGCCGCTCGATCAATTGCCTTTGCGCTTTGGCCTACGTAGTACAGATCTTTGGTTGCATTATGGACAATGAAGATGCCAGTAATTTCGCCTTGCTGTGTCAGGGCCTTTCGCTGAGACATAAACTCTTCGGCGCTCGCGGCGATTTGAGGATCATCTTCTAGGAGCGATTGGCGTAGCCCTAGTAGTTTCTCTTGTTGCCTTGATGCAGTAATAACAAGAAAGAGCCCGTCCACAAAAAAGAATAAGCCAAGGAGTAAGAAAGTAAAAGAAAGCGAGCCATATATGCTGGCACTCGATGGCAGAGCGGAAAAGAAACTGACAATTGCCAATACAAGCCCAGTAACGCTGATGACTTTTCCGATCGGGATGAGCCTCCTTGGAGGGGCCGATGCGACGGTTTTGATTTGATAGTAGTTCCTCATGTTATGACTCCAGTGATATAGGCAATTGGGTCCAAATGAAGCTTTATAAACGGTAGCATTTGGATTGCAATTATCTTATCGCTCTGGCAGATGGGGTGTAAGGCTCAACATCGGTAATGGATCGAGAGGCAGTCGAGCTGAACAAAATAGTGCCGTCGCAGCGATGGCTGATACGGCACCAATCTCTAAGAAATTGATTTAGTAGTAGGCTAAAGACTTCTGCAATAGCTGCATTCATCCCTCTCTGGTCTCACTTAAACGGGGCCTTAGCAGCGAAATGCGGCAGCCAGGAGCGTTGTTCCCAGAAGGAAAAGCGTTACGGAAGCGGCAATCCAGTCGCTGTCGGCGGTCTTGGGGAGTGTCGTTGCGGTCGTGCTGGTGGCTTTAGGCTTAGAGGACGCAGGCACTGTGGTCTTGGTCACCGTCGTCTTGATCGTTATGTTTGTTTTGGGCGACGTGGCCGCAGGTTTCACCGTTGGATCCGTCGTCGGCCCCGCACCGGGCTGCCCTGCAGCAGGGCCGGCACTACCATCTGGTTTACCCTCCCCGCATCCAGGCACGTCGTCTCCATCGGTCTCCCCCGCCGGCGGCGTGGCCACATCGGGCTCAACCACCGCATGTGGTGCCACAGCACCGGAGGCATCCACCACGCCACCAGCACCAAAGGCCCCACCAGTGGGCATCGCAAACCGCGCAGACACAAGCGACCCGCCCGTGCACGCAACACCGCCGTCGGCACCGGTCGCATCCAGCCACGAGGCATCGACGGAAAGCCGACAGCCAGCCGCGTCAGCACTAACGCCTGCGTCCTGCAGATACACACCGTAAGTGCGCACGCCCGCTCCGGACCCGGCGCCCGCGGCAACGACGCGTCCGCCGCCGCGCACGGCCATGTCGCCTGCGATCACTCCGGCAACCGCCTCGTCCGTAATATCGGCCCCGTCCGCCCGGGCGTCGACGGTGCATCCGTCAACCACGAGCGCCTGCGAAACGTGGATCCCGCACTGCGAGCCCGTCGCCGTCAGGGTCCCGGTACCGCGAAGCGTCAGGTTGCCCCACACCTCCATGCCGCACAGCGTGATGTCCGCATCGGGCGCATGCGACTCCGTCACGGAGTTCTGCCCGGCAAGCGTCAGCACCAGGTCGCCTTCGGCGCCGATGGCCTCGCCCGCGTAGCCGTTAAGCTCAAGGTGGTCGGCATCGGTCCAGGCCCAGCCGGGGCCCGACACGCCCGGCTCGCAGTACGTCGCGCCCTCGATGATGAGGCTCTCCACGCCCGCGGCATAAGAAGGCCCGCCCAGCAAAACGCATAGGCAGGCCATGGCAACAATCGCAATGTAATGACGGCTGGTGTAGGACTCTGCAGCAAACATACCCGCTCCGATCTTCGAGGAGCCAATAGAATGTGCACCAGAAAATGCCCTGGTAGCAGCAGTTATTAGTTTAGCGAGATCAAGGTTTATACAAAGGGAATGCCCCTGAGTAGTGCCAATTATTAGGCGTAAATCGTTTTGCCAATCGGTGAAAGGAAGGACGGATGATATCGAATGGTGGTCCTTTAGATCCAATTTGGGATTCAAGGCGTTGTCGATTTTGACAGTACGCGATTCTACTCTGGTAGCCGCATTTGATTTGACGATTCAGCAGCTTCAACTATTGTTAACCAATCTTCTACTTTTGGAGGACAAATGGTCCATAAAGCATCTCGGCCCTTCAGCACCTCTTTAATTGGTGGAACCAATTCACGTATGGCTTTGTTTCCGTATTGATCATCCGGACTTAAGACTAGCTTCTGCTCAGAATCATTCATTTGGTCTGTTGAGCATTCGAAAGAACCAACTACTAGAGTAGTCTGTACAAAACCACAGAATGCCTCTTGATCTCCAAGCCTAACAGTTAAAGGCTTTATCCAGCGGGCTAAAGAGGGACATTCAAGGCTAGGAACTTCGTTCCCGTTCAGATTAAACCGATGCGATTCCCAACTATAAACAACCGATTCGTCATCGAGCAGCCTCGCCGCATCTCTAAGATATGCAATTGCTCCTTTAGTAGTTTTATAAATGTCTGGAAATGGCATTTCGCTATCCGCGGCTCTGTAAACGGTTTCTAACGCAAGCGCCAAACTGTATATATCATTAGCTACAACAACCAGATCATCCTTAATGCCGAGATTAAAATAGAGAGCACTCGTACCATTGATTCGGAGGTCAACTATTTTATTAATAGCTTCGGTCAAGAATCGATAAGTTCTCACAACGTCTCTAGAACGCTTATTGGCTAAATTGTTAAATAAAAACTCGTAGTTAATGGTGCCGCCGGGCTGACTTTCATTCCATTTAAAGTTCAATCTGAAAGTTTCCGTCACATCGTGGGCAGAAAAGAATGCCCCTTTAGTTCCATGGGTGGCTTTATCAACTATTAACTGTAGCTCACCGCATCCCTCCCAGAACAACGAGGCCGACCTTATGCAATTCGATGTGTTCAGATCAAGGCTCTTAATGATTCCCCTTCGAAATCCATCGCAGGAAAGCCCTACAGGCAATTGGTAAGATTGATCAATTACTTCCGCCGGCAACGAAGCGAAGGGCATGCCATATTCGATAAAATTTTGAGCCTGTTCCTTTTCATCGTCGGTCTCTGCAATGATTTTCACTGAAAACGTTAAAGGGTGCAGCATTGATGCAATTGGTGTCTTTTCAATTACGTCGACGGCGATTCTGCCCGCTCCGGGGGTTATTAGAATTTGGGACATAACAACACCAGGGACACGTGGGCAAAGATCATCGCGTTTGTCGTATTCTGAGAGAACGTGAACTGAATATGCGTAGTATGGGTCCAGTTTATCTAAATGGGAACAAAGATCACGCAGTCTGTTCTCGAGAATGACTGGATCGCTGCAGTCCGGAAGATTGGCCAAGGAGAGCAGCCTGGCAGCATACTCAGAAACCTCTTCTTTTCCATTCGAAAAGTAATAATCGATCACTTCTGGATGCTTGGACGCCCAGCCATCGACTCTTGAAAGCCCATCCCAGATGAGTTTTGTGCCAGAGGGCTCAACTAGTTCCTTAGCCCATTTCAAGTTCTCGTTCGTGGGATCTAATGGCATCACAAGATGCCAGCTATTAATCTTTAGATGCAAATCGGCTACAGTTGTCGATAATTCCTGCCACGAATTTTCAATCTGAGCTTTCTGGCTGCTATTTAGGTTTTCAGCAAATTTCTTAATTTGATATACATCGACCGTCTCGGCATCAAGGTAAACGATAAGGTCAATTCCTCCATCGCCCCTAGAAGGCCGAATTTTAATGGCGTCACGTTCTTCAAGAGAAATAAACGTCGCAAGAACCGACTCTACATCTTCGCCTGAATATCGAGTCCAAGGGATACGTCCCGTCATGGCTGCACCTCAGCAGAAATTAATAATTTACGCAGATTTTCATTATAAATTCTCGGGCTTAATGAACTATATTCCGTTCTTTTTAATGGCTTTCCGCACATTGGGCGGTAACCAATCTTTTGAACGAATGCGGCATTAGCCCTTTAGGTGGACCGCCCAATCAGCCAGGTCAATTTCAAACCCATTTATGGCAAACTCGACGTTAGGCATCATCTTCTGCATTTTCGGTGCCCCAGTGCTCTTCACGCCGAAGGTTCATTAGCCCAGGCTTCTGCAAAAACTCCGAAGGAATTGCCTCCATTGTTTTCCCCTTCGCATTATGGCGCCAGTCGGCAAGCGGAATATAGCAAACCTTTCGTGCTCGCGTAAGCCCGACATAATGCATATTCAGCGATTGTCGATATGCGTCATAGTCTTGATTCTCGTACTTATAAGGAGGCATGAGGAACTTATAGCAATCAAGACAGAACACAACGTCGAATTCAAGTCCCTTCGCCTTATGATATGTAAGCAGGTTCACCTCATCTTCGCGGGCAGGCCGAAAACCACCCCTAAGCTCATCTACATTGGAAAGAAGCTCGCCAAGATCGATGTGCGCCCTCGGGTCGTCTGCATCTCCAAGACAGAGCTCTTCTAACTTGCAAAAGGAATCGTAAAGACCATTCCATGAATCATCAGAAGCATCCTTCAAGGCCTGCAGAAGATCGTTAGCCGTAAACCTTGCACGAGACATTTGCTCCGCAGGGATATACCTGTCGAGAAATTCACCCACATAACCACCGGAATACAAAAACGCCAGTAGCTCCCTGAAGAATAAGCGAGAACGGCTGAAGCCGGCGTCAAGCTTCGTGGATACAACGATCTTTGAAGGAATGCGAAGAAGTCCTGCGTACCGCTCGATCATCTTGTTTGATGTAGACAAGAGGGCAAACTCATTGCGGCGGTCAATTCCGTATCGTTCGGCAATCACATCTAGATGCTCACGAATGGCATTGGCTATATTGCTTTCGTCGCCCGATACCTTAGCTAGTACAACCCTCTTATCTTGATAGGTGCGAGAAGGCGCTTGCGCCCCCAGAAGGCTTAGCGAATAGTCAACGATGCTTCGATGACACCGGTGGTTTTCAGTAATATCGAAAGACCTGAAGCGCGGATCAGCAATCAGCTCCTTTAGAAAGGCGGAAGATCTTCCGTCATATGCGAAGATGGCTTGGTCGATATCCCCGAAAGCCACGCCTCGAATCCCGAGACCGACAAGCTCCATGAACAGCATATGCTGGGCAAGCCCGCAGTCTTGGTACTCGTCGATGAACACCGCCTTATACCGGGCGTGCAGGAAACTCCTCACGGCGGGGACGTGTTTCACCATGCAGTAGGCGACCTCGCTCAAAGACGAGACCGGCAGCGCTCCCAAGGAAAGTGCTTCGCGGATAAGATCCCAGCGGTCCTCGTTGGGGCTTACCCAATGGTCTTTAATCCTTGACGCGGGAACCAGCTGGTCATCATCGATTACATCAATTTTGACCATTCGACCAACGACATGGGGGACGAACTGTTGGATAATAATAGCTAGGCAGAAAGCATCGATCGTTCCGAAAAACGAATTGCCAGCACGCACCCCTAACCTGGAGCACCTGTCCCTAAGCTCAGCACTAGCCTTCCTGGTGTACGAAATGGCCACAACGCCCTGATAGCTCAAAAGACGTTCAGATGCTTTGACTATCATCCTTGCCATCGTAAACGTCTTGCCGCTGCCCGGTCGCGCCGAAACGACGGCGGACTCATCACAGGCGATAACCTTGGCCTGCTCCTCGCTAGGCTTAATCATCGCTGTGGCCCACAGAAGCCAGTAACTGGAGTCTTCTCAGCGGCTTGCAAAAGGCGCTTTCCGCAAGACATCCCAACTCGCTTGAATGATTAGCAATGAACGCATGCATGCCCTCTGCCTTTCGCACAGTCATCGCGGCGTAAAGCTCTTCCGGGTCATCCACGTCATAATGCTCTTCCAGAACTCCGCGGAGATCGCTCGCGATGAGATCGTACTCAAGATCGCGACCTGAAAGATAAATGCCATCAAATTCAAGAGCACGGCGCAGCTCATTCGCCGCGGTCACAACTTCAATAGGGATCGCCGGTCCGCCATCCCAGGCTAATAAATCTTTGAATTTCAGCCATAACGCTTCGGCTTTGGAATGTCCGAGCGATTCAACGATGCTGTATGCACGGGCAACGCCGGCAAGCCTGTATCGTTCCTTATTTGGGACCTTGAATACATCGTTATCGGTGCGTAATGCCCAAGGAATCCCGAGCGCCTCGCAGCAAAGCACATAAGGCTTGAAACCGATCCCATCCACAGAGAGAACCGACAAATTTTCTCTGTCAAGGTCTATGCCGACGGCTGTTGCAAGGGCGCGGAAGAAGACGATTTCCGAAGGCCCTTCCACCAAGAACACTCCGCGGCTGAAGAACACCTCCGCGACGATTGGGTTAAGACGATAACCCAAGGCATCGACTTCCCTTCCGAGCTCGATGCCGGAGCACGTGGGTTTGCCCTCGCTGCCCATCTTTACGAGCGCGTCGGAAGCAAACCGCTCGACAATCTGAGGTGAATGGGTCGTTAGCAGAACCTGCCCGTCAATGCAGCTAGAAAGATACTTAGCCAATGCCCGCTGCTGCTGCGGATGAAGGTGCGCCTCAGGCTCCTCTATGGCGACGATGCTCACCTTCTCAACGGGTTTCTTAATGTTTCTTTGAGAAAGCCAAGTGGAGAAGAACAGTTGGTTGCTCCGGCCCTCGCCGCCAAAAGTCAAAGGAGCATCGTCCGACAGATAAGCAAGCTGAAGGTTGTCAAGCAGCTTGCCCGCGTCCGTGTTTCCAGCCACAAGACGGGCTTCGTGACCCTCGTTCAAAGCTGACATCCTGGCCATCTCATCGTTCACGGATTTAAGAGCATTAGTTATGTAATGGAGCCCGCTAATTCCGTCGTTCAGCGATTCGAGGCTGTTTTGGATCTCTTCGATCGAAACGTCGTCGTCATGAGCATCGTCTTCGTTTCGTGAATTGCGTGCGGCCTGAAGCAGGGCATTCTAGCTGCGCTTTAGGAAGCGGGCGGCGTCGCGGGTGCTGTTAACGTACTCGAGCACCAGATGCTTGATATAGAACCGTGACTGCACGGGCTCGAAGCCGGCTTTTTCATTTCCGACCAGGAACTTATAGTCCCCTTCTCGGTTGCAGGTATAACCAACAACAGTTCTGCCTTCGTCCAAATTGCCTCCGAATACGCTGATCAGGCAATCCTCACGGACGTCGCATAATGTCGCAGTTATCTCCACTCGATCAGGATTAGTTTTACAGTTGAAATCGGACGTAGTTAGCTCGAAATCCCTGGCGGAGAGGCTGGGATCGAAAAGAATCCTCAACGCATACAAGAAGTTTGTCTTCCCCGAATCGTTAGGCCCGAAAATAAGAGTCTTTTCCCCAAGCTCGACAACAGCGTCGTCGAAGTTACGGAAACCCTTAATATGAACTTCTTCGATTTTCATGATTGGACCACCGCCGCATTTATCCCTTTTAGTTCAACGAAATTATTAATTCTCTGCCACCCACGCATCGCCGGAGTCTTTCACCCACAAGCGCCATGCATACGTCGTACTGCTTTATAAGTTCGTTCATTGCAGCATTCAACTGTGATTCGCTATGCGACTCGAGCGTCACTCGGCGTGTTTTATCTCGGTACAAAGTCATGGCGTCGTTCAGGTCGTCTCCAGGCAAACGTGCGCTGAGTAGAAGGATATCCTCTAAAAAAGCCCGTTGAGCTTCAGAATCGTTGTCGTCAATAATCCACTCGATAGAATTTCTTTCGGTCGCGGCGTACTTCAGCATTTGGGTATAGCACTTAGCGTTTGCGCGCATACTGCGCTGAATCGTCTCTTGAAGACGTGTCAGGTTCTCCCTTTCGTATTGCCGCCAATCGTCCTCAAGCGCTAACCTTCTTTTCTTGTCTTCAAGCTCGTTTTGGTGTCTGATAGTCATACGCGTAGCGAGCAGTGTTACGCCGCCGCCAATTAGGGTGCCTACTAGGGAGGGAAGCATGGATGCAACTGAATCAAGAATCGAGACAAGAATAGATTCATCCACCATCTTTGGCCCCCAATCAAATTAATAACCCGTAGTAAACCAGCTTGGTTTGTGATTTTACATCCTGAATAACCAACTATAGCCGTCGATACGAGCTCATTGCCGATTCCAGGTGCACCTACATCCCCTCCCCTCCCCGACTTTGTCTAAAAAGTTCGCTGTTGTTGACCGGTATTACCGTAAAATTAACCCCACATACATATACACGGAGTGCTGGCCTGGCGCCGCCTCCGGGCCTTGGCGCCCACCATATCGAGAGGCACCGCTATGAAACGAGTCTTTTACTACTCGCTCTGCGCAGTTCTTTGTGTTTCCATGCTTAGTGCAGCAATACCTGTTAGGGTTATAGCGGAAGAAGGACGGCAGCAAGAAGCCACTGCGGAGCAGGCCGATTCTAGCGCGGCAGACGCTCCGGGCGACAGCCCGGCAGCCGACATCAATACAAATGTGAGCGGTAACGAGCTCAGCCAAGGCGAATCCGATTTCGCGAATCCAATTTCACATCAGGCGAAACCTCAGGTTTCCCTAGCATCCGACATGTCGCCTGATTCGGAACAAGCCACAAAGGCCGCAATAAGTGGATATCAGCACAGCGATAGCGCTACTAACGGCAGCGTCACTCTCACAGTCGAATGGAACGATCCAGTACTTGGACAGCCAACGACCTTCCATGTGAGCGCAACAGGCGGCAGTGGCAGCTATCTTTTCCGGATGGATGCGCCCTCGTACTCCAATCCCAATGAATACGCCTACGAGCCGGTCGCAGATCCAAGCCGCGGAGAGTGGACAAAGTACACTGACGCGTGCGTAAGCCACGACTTCACGTTCACGACGATGGCTACCGGAACATACAACTTCCGCTTTTACCTCATGGACAAGGCATCGGGCGTTTACTACTTGCGCACCAACACGTATATTCAGGTTGCGGATGATGTGTATCCCAGCGTTGCGAGCATTGTTGATGCGGCAGTTTCCCAGGCCAAGCAAAACACAAATGGCTCCGAATACGAAATAGCCCTCTATCTCCACGACTGGCTTCTCGATCAGCTTGAGTACGACAATTCGCTCAAGTGGTCTTCGGCGGAAAGCGCTCTCACGAGGGGGCTTGGCACTTGTCAGGCCTATGAATCGGCGTACGCTAAGCTTCTTTCCGCCGCAGGTATAGAAAACGCCGAAACCCGCGATACCTATGATGGGCATACGTGGAATGCGGTTAAGCTAGATGGCGAATGGTATCAGGTCGACTGTACCTGGGATGACACGTCAGATAACTTCTACGGTGATCTAGATCAGCGTCATCTGTACTTCTGCCTCACCGACGAGCTCATGGCAATTGCGCATCCGGGGCACGGAAAGATTTATACCTCCGACAATTACGCCACCCGCTCAAATAGTCTTATGAACAACTACTACGTCCGCAAAGGCAAGGCTGACGAGTGGGCCGGCAAGTATGTCGAACGGATCCAGAAACACCTTGACGCTCGCGAGGAGAGCTTTTCCATAGATGCTGATAACCAGTCCTTCCCGCCCAGCATCAGCGGCATCCAGAACGGCATTATCGTCTACACCATGAATCAACGCGAGTGGAAGGCAGGCGACGCCAAGGCCAAGCTCACCGCCACTTCCAACGTCACCACGACATCAAGCAACAGGTGGACCGCAAAGTACGATTTCAAAATCGAATACCAAAGCGAGCCATCAAATCCGAAGCAAATTGTCCCCGACGGCGAGTACGCCATAGCAAACGCCGGGTCGGCCACGGCGGTGCTCGACATCTCAGGCTGCTCCTCGGAGAACGGCGCAAACGCCCAGCTCTGGAAGCGCAACGGGTCCGGAGCCCAGCGCTTCAGACTCACCTATGACAGCGGGCTCGGCGCCTACGAGATCGTCTGCTGCGGGACCGGACTGGCGCTCGACGTGAAGAGCGCCGACTTCTCCTCGGGAGCTAACGTCCAGCAGTATTCCAGGAACGGCACCGCCGCCCAGAGGTGGCTGATAGAGGCACGCGAGGACGGCACATACACGATAGCTTCGGCGGGCAACCCCGGCCTGGCCCTCGATGCGAAGTGGGGCTCCACCTCGGACGGCACAAACGTGCGCATCTTCACGGCAAACGGAACCTCCGCGCAGGGTTGGAAGCTAGTTCCGTCCAGAACAAACTCTGTCCCCGACGGCGAGTACGCCATAGCAAACGCCGGGTCGGCCACGGCGGTGCTCGACATCTCAGGCTGCTCCTCGGAGAACGGCGCAAACGCCCAGCTCTGGAAGCGCAACGGGTCCGGAGCCCAGCGCTTCAGACTCACCTATGACAGCGGGCTCGGCGCCTACGAGATCGTCTGCTGCGGGACCGGACTGGCGCTCGACGTGAAGAGCGCCGACTTCTCCTCGGGAGCTAACGTCCAGCAGTATTCCAGGAACGGCACCGCCGCCCAGAGGTGGCTGATAGAGGCACGCGAGGACGGCACATACACGATAGCTTCGGCGGGCAACCCCGGCCTGGCCCTCGATGCGAAGTGGGGCTCCACCTCGGACGGCACAAACGTGCGCATCTTCACGGCAAACGGAACCTCCGCGCAGGGTTGGAAGCTAGTATCTATAGCAAGCTAAACCGATAATGTCAGATAGGGCAAATCGCCCTTTATACAGAAATTTGAATTTTAAGGAATCCAACTGTTTAGATAACGAGTGATGCGGCACCCACACTAAGCAAAGGCAAGTCGCGTCGGTCATCAGGATATGACTCACCATCTTTGCTGTCGGCCGCCATCTGTCGTGCACCCGGTTGCCTCCCCCTGGGGGTAGACATGCCAGTCAAGGTAGGTCTTGCGGGTTCCGAGGGATCACCCCCGTGAAGCGCAACAGTTAACATTTGATCTAGCGCATAGGTCGTTCATTATCTCCATCCGGTACAGATAAACCGGTTCGTTATCGTTGTCACCGTGTGCCTTAGCCTCGAGCCCGCCGTCCCCGACCAGTGCGTCCTCTCAAGTCGTGGATGAGCGGCATCCTTCGCGCTATCCTGGCACCCACGGTCTTCCTCACGCGCATCGAGCATTACTTCTCGTGGCCGTAGGCGACGGCAACGGAGTTTTGAGCATATTTATCGCCTTGAAGACGTATAGCTTCTGACGGAGTATATTGCGTTAGCGGGCCAACCTGTAGCCCCTGAAAAGGTCAGTGACGTTGATGTATGTCTCGTCTACCCAAATGGTGTCGCGCAGTATGTTTTGGACCTGGTGGATAGCATTCGGGGGCCATGCGGCCCCCGAATCATCATCTGTGGTTTTTAAACTATTAAAACTAAGAATCTATCCAGCCATTGCTTCAATAGCTTTGACGATGTCGCTATCGATTTCTGAATCGAATTTGCGCGCAAACATCATTCTAGAATTCCTGATGCGATCTAAGTCTGCGATTCCCAACACACGGGGTGATTCATCAACGCCCCAATCGATAAGCCGCATTATCGCATCATCGCTTTGATCGCCGGGAGTTCGGAAGTATCTAAATCTACTCCCCGCATTCCAAGCCTCGGTTTGCAGAAAGATTTCATTGCCGCACATAGAATCCCAGAAAACCGAGCGTATCGATGAGGCATTCTTGACAAGGTAACGGGCGAGGTCATCGGTGATTGAAAACCAGTTATCACCTTTCATCAGTTTTAATTCTCTAGGGGGCTTTCTAAAACACTGCAACAGACTTGATAGAAGACCATCCATCTTTCGTAAGAAAACCTGTGATTTGCTTATCCCGAAAGTATTCCAGATAACATGCCCACCGATTCTTCTCCGATAGTCCCTGTCGTGGTTTTCAAAGCGAATGAACTCTTTATTTCCACAAGAGTCAAAGAATGAGTGGATCTTGTCCTGACTTTTAATAGGAAGATCTTGGCCGCTTAAAAGGTGGTAATAGGAATAATGTCCCTTTGCAACTGCGGAGTTGAGAAGGTTGATTTCACAGGCGATTTGCGAATACCCGCCCCAAGTGACTCTGATACGAGGAACTAAAAAGATCCCCGCCTTACTGACAGAAGCCAACAAGCGATGTTCATCCCATCCACCCTTTTTTGCATCCATATGGATAAAGATGTCGTTCCGCTCATCATCGAGGATTCTCATTAGGGTATGAAGAACCTCATCGTCCTTATGAGCCATAACAAGGAAGGCGTGTTTACCCACAGTCGCATCAACGCGAGTCGACATTGGTATATATCTCTCCAATATGCTTACCATTCGCGAGGCTTATATTCGTCTTCCTCGGCAATGATATAAGGTGAAGGCTGCGCATGTTCAATAATTCGCGGTTTACCGAGAACAACAGTCGAGTTATCGGGTACGTCTTGGAATACGACGCAGTTTGCTCCAATCTTGACGTTATTCCCAACGCGAATTCCTCCGAAAATCTTGGCACCGGGGCCAATGAAGACGTTGTCACCTATAACTGGGGCTTTCCCTCTGCTTCGTCCTATAGTTACCTGGTGAAAGATGGTCACATTTCGCCCGATAGTCGCCCCCCCGCAATGACTATACCGTTGATGCCGTGCGCAGTGATATTGGGGGGCGCCAAAAAATTCTCACACACGCATGAAGTCTCGTCGTTCCAACCAGGCATGATATCCGCGCAACTCCTGCGCATCTCATGGTCAACATACAACGAATAATATATTTTGTGGATGCCCCGGGCGCTTCCGGTAAGCAGGGCGTGTCGCCTTCTCCAAAATTTATCGTCATCGTACCTACCGAAAACCGTATTTTTGAAGCCATGCCAAATCGCCTTTGCGCCCATCAGCATCCTCCGGCATTGTTGAGTGAGCGGAGAACATATAGCGTTCTTGATATGCCTTCGGAGATGCCCATGCGTGCAGACCAACCAAGTTCGTCACGTGCCTTGTTTCCGTCCATCAGCGCAAACGTGGCCTTAGAGTACCCTGCCGCCTCCTGGGCGTCAGGTAATTCGAATACAACTTTAACACCGCTGGCTTTGGCTATAAGTCCAGCAAGATCCCTCAACATTACGTCGGATCCTTTATCTGCAAGGTTGTAGGCTTCCCCGTCGTTACCAAGGAGCAATATATGCAGCAGACCAGACACAGCGTCCGCGACGTGCAGGTAGGAGAACTTCTGCGTCCCCTCGCTCTTGAGGACAACGTCCTCGCCGACAAGCGAGCGGTGTATGAACTGGGAGAGCGCTTTTGAATCATCGGGCAATAGCGTAGGCCCGTAGACGCGCGCAATGCGAGCGACAACGGCCTCGACACCCTTCTGCGAACGGTAGGCTTGACACATAGCCTCGCCCAGTCGTTTCGATTCGTTGTAACAGGCACGAAGAGTGTTGCAGTCGATATTCCCGCAGTACTTCTCATCAAAACGTTCAACGTCACCGCGGTTCTGGCCATAAATCTCGACTGACGAGGCAAAGAGCAGCCTAGCACCGCAATCGACGGAGTAGCTGAGGAGGTTCTGTAGGCCGTCCACGTTGGCTCGGATGGTGCCGATGGGATCGGTAGCGTACTGGCGCGGATGAGTGGAGCTCGCTAGGTGCAGAACATAGTCTGCGGGGGCACCGGGACTGTACCCTGTCGCAGAGACGGAGCCCTCCTCAAACGAGAAATAGTCTCGCCCGAAGTACGGCAGTCTCGAGCGCGCTTTCTCGGCGCTGCGCCCCAAAGCGAGGACACTACAATGCGACCCGTCAATGTCGTTCCTATGCATTAGAACGTCGATGAGGAAGGTTCCGATCATACCGGTCGCACCGGAGATGGCGACCGTCTTATTCGCGAGCTTCTCCCATGGCAGCGGAAGCGAACATACTTTGTCAAGGTCGGCGATATACTCTGGGCAATTGAGCCTATTCATCGCGAGCATCCCTCTCCGCCGCCCATGCGCGGAAGAACTCGAGGTTTTCCGGCGTGGTGAGCTTAATGTTACGGTCCGACCCAGCGGCGAAGTTTAGCTTCACGCCCAACTGGACCATCATTGTGTTCGTGTAGTTGGAGCCGTCGATTCCGACACCCTTTTCAAAAGCCTCGTGATACTTGGAGTCGAGCAGCCCGAAACGGTACGCCTGCGGCGTGGATACGCGACGAAGCGTTTCGCGGGGGATGTACTGCGTAGTGGTGGCGGAATCCTTCTCGTCCACAAGGAAGATCTGCTCGTTGTAAGGCATGCTCGTGACGGCGTTGCCACGCTCCTTGGCAACGCGAACGACGTCGGTGATGACCTCGGGGTCGAGCATGGGGCGCACGCCGTCGTGGACGATGCAGATGTCGTCTTCGGCAAGCACGCCCTCAAAGTTATACACACCGTTGCGGATAGACTCCTGACCAGAGGCGCCGCCTTTGACGACCCACTTTAGCTTGTCGATTTTGTATTGCCTCGCATAGGCGCGCAAGACCTGCTCCCAGCCGTCCAAGCACACGACCTCGATGGCGTCCACAAGCGGATGCTCCTGGAAAGCCTCGAGCGTGTAGACAATGACAGGCTTCTCGCCTACATTGATGAACTGTTTGGGAATCTCCTGCCCCATACGCGAGCCTATGCCGCCTGCTATGATGATTGCCACGTTCATGAATTACTTTCCTTCCCCGGAATTTGCCTTCCATACCTTCATCCCATGAGTGACCCGCTGGTCTTCGGGCGGAAGCCGCATGTAGTCGCCATAGAGCCCATTTAGGTACGCGTCCCAGTGCGGGCACACCTTGAAAGTGCGACCCTCGAACTCCATATCGATCAAGTTGTCGAAGTCCTCGACGGGAAAACCGGGCTTATCAGGCTTGTAGGGCCCCCAAACAACATCCCCTGCTTCATGCGTATCGCCGAACTGCAGGCCACGGGCCCTCTCCCCTAGCTCGGAAAACTGCTTTTCCGCAGGAAATACCGCTCTATGAATCGGAAAAAGGAAACGCTTCGCGACCTTTTTCAACGGATTTGAAGTGGACGTTTTGATATTTACGTATGACCGCGATGCTCTGAAGAATGTCTTTTCCTGAGCCGCCATTAGGGTCGCTTTCTCTGAATTTTCGTCAGGCATGGCATCGGCGGGAAAAATGTCAATCCAGAGAAACTCTTCGATCACCTCTTCGAAGTGCGGTTCCTGCGCCCTCCATGAAGGGTTGGTCAGTTTCATGAAGGGATAGATGTACCCCTTGCGTCCAGGAATATTGGCCGTCAACCCAGCAGGCACCCACTCGGGATGTGCTGCAAGTTCATCGAAATCAGGTCTTGGCATAATGACGTCAATATCGTCATCCCAAGGAATGAATCCCTTGTGCCTCACGGCACCTAGAAGCGTGCCGCCATCAAGTGAATAGCGAAGCCCATGCTCGTTTGTCATTCTGTCAAAATCGACGAGCATAGCAAGCAACAGGTTTTGGATTTCCGTAGTGTGGAGGTACTGCATCATTACTCCTTAGGACTCTTATGGAAGCTTGTCTCTGACCGGGGCACGCGCCAGAGCATGAAAACTCTTGCTAGTAGCAACAAGGCATCGCAACCCCAACGGACAACGCAGATAACATCAAGGGTTATCAACCCGGCAAGGTAAAGTGCCAGAAGAGAGACCGCGTTAACGATCCCGGTGAACAACGTAGAGACGGTCAGCTCCTTTACGTGCCCCATGGCGCCCAGAACCGGCCAGCCAATCAGAATTCCGTAAAACGAGAAGATAAAGATTGGCGAAATCATCCGCATGACATGGGCACCGCCAACGTACTCGGGTCCTCCGAGGACGAGCATGATTGGCTCGGAAAGGGCGCAATACGCAACGGTTCCCAGGACGAGGGCAGGCAGCGCAACAAGCGCCAACTTTCGTGCGAACCCGAAGTCTCTGTTCTTGATCATATGGGGGTAAAGGCTGTTGGCAATAGGCGTGTAGAGCGACTGCACGGCGTTCACGGTCGTGAGCGTAAGCGACCAAAAGGCGATGTCCGTCTTGCTTGTGATCGCCAACCCGATATTCACCGTTGTTAATCCAGAGAAAAGAGAGGAGCTGACGTTCGAAACGCAATAAATAGCGGAGACGCGTAGTTCCTCGACGCTCTCCTTAAAGGTAGGCCTTGCTATGCCGACGCCAAACATGCGCTTCTGGGCGCGATAGCTCCATGCGATGTCGACGATCTCCGACAGTACGTCAGCCACAGCAACAAGGATAAGATCCCCCGGCCCGCGCACGAGAAGGATCGTAAGCGCGACCTGCACCCCCTTGGATGCAAAATACCGAGTCGTCAAAGGCCCCATGCGCTCGTTTCCCTGAAAGATGAAGTCGGGCAGCACTGTGCGACCCGCTGTTGCAAAGAACGCCCAGATGACGTAGACCGTGTTCTCGGCCAAAATGGGAATAAAGCGTGTTATGACCATAACACAGATGAAAAGACCACAGAGCAACATGAGGCGTGCGACCGTAATCGCCCCCACGAGGCGGGAGAGAGCTGCGGTATCCCCCTTGAGATCAACCACCTTCTTGGTTCCAGAGAGCGTAAAGCCGAAATCGGCGATGGTTTGGACCACGCCCATGAAAGAGAGAACATAAGCGTAAACGGCATAGCCCTCAGTCCCGAGGATGCGAGTGAGATAGGGAATAAGCAGCAGCGGAAAGAGATACTTGAGTATCTGAAGGCCATACTGCCAAAGCGTGTTCTTGTAGAATGCACTGTGCTTCACCGGCAGCATCCTCCATTCAAGACGAAGGAGGCGTAAGCCAGTCTATTAAAAAAGAATCGACGGATAGAATACCGCATATTTCGCAATTCCAATGTACTTGAAGGAGGGAATGAAATACCTAAATGCAATAACGCCGCAGAAACAAAACGATAATGACGTAAGACGCGTTATACAGGGCTCCGCCGAATAGTCTTGAAAACACCAAGCGCCTTGCGGGAAGTCGAAGAAACAATGACGCTATTCGACAAAACCATGCTGTGAACTAAATCAGGGAAGCCGTTAACGCGCTTACGATACTCAAGTTTGATCATTTTATCGAATGAAATTTTAGCCTCATCATCCAGATTGGAACGCCACAGGATCTCATCAAGATCGCAATAATGCTGACAAATGCCGCGCCTTGCATTTAGATGCGCGCTTTTCGACCATCTTGCCGCGTACTGAAGCATTTCATCGCACACTCGGCCCCAATCGGCCACCTGCTTTTCCCGGAATACTTTCGTACTGTTAGAGTCATGCTGTCGGTAATAATAGAGGGCCTCTTCAATATGAAAGAGGCTATACGCCTTATCGAAGACGGGAAGCAACTGACAAAGGTCCTCTCCGTGCATAAGGCCAATCCGGTTTGTATACCAATCATATCCAGGAAACAAATCGGTGCGAATAACCTTATTCCAAACGCTGTTGAAATCGCAGCCGCATAACATGCTTCTAACGGCATTAAAATCGTCGCCAATATGCATCCCAGGAGAAATACAGGCCTTCAGCGATGGTCGAACAGGATCTAGTCCCATGGTGAAATCGAAGGAAATGATATCCGCATTTGACGATGCGATGGCAGAGCAGACCTTCTCGAGGCATCCCTCCAGAAGACAATCGTCAGAATCAAGAGCGAGGACATAACGCCCCTTCGCCCTACGAAGACCGTCCCGCCGTGCGGCTAATAGGCCTTCGTTTTCCTTGTGGATTACAAAGGCCTTCTCGTTCCCTTCGCAATAAGCGTCACAAATCTTAGGTGACCCATCAGTTGAGCCATCGTCAACAAGGATAACTTCATACGCTCCTCGCCCTTGGGCATCAATAGACTCCAGGCAGGCTGGTAGGAAGCATTCGGTGTTATAGACAGGCACGATAATGGAAATATCGGGCTTCTCATCAAGCATAAAAGACTCCTAAAAGCGCTGAGGAATACGGGAAAAGATTGCAGCTACCGCCAAATACGAATGTGATGGCGAAATAGAGCACGCAAAAAGTAATTGCAAGCACCCCGGATAGCAAACGTTCGTTACCAAGGTTCTCGGATAAAAATGGATAGAGGAATCCCGAGATAAAAAGAAATGGGAAACTGAGCCTAATCAACTCGGGACTTATGCTTGCAAACTGAGCGAATACAGCTGAGGATACGCCGCAGCAGACGTAAAAATTAAGCATCTCCCGATTAGTAGATCCCATTGAACTTTTATGACCCAAAAACCTCATAATCATACAAAAAGGCAGGTAAATTAACATCGTATTGTTCAATGAACCCATTCCAGCATGTTTTACCTGAAACGAATATGACGACGTAAAAGATGAAACTAGCTGCATCAAATCTGGCCCTATTAAAACCGCACTGACGGCACAGACGGCAACACCGATGCAAAACAACATAGCAAGAGTTTTGGATGAGCGAACACCCCTGCTCTCGCAACAAGCTATGTAAATAACCCAAACAAAAATGCCCACAATTGACATCTTATGGAAACCAACGGCAACCGCCAAAAAAACAAAAGCAGGTAGATTTTTCCCGTGAATCAGTTCATAAACCATCAAGACGAGCATGCTTGTTGCAAGGCACTGCCTGAGTATGTTTAGCGTGTATCCAAAGACAATGAAACAAAGAAAGAATCCGATGACGGGATACCCTTGAGGAAATTGCTTTTTTGCAACCAGAACATAAGGAAGGAGAATTAAAACCTCACAGAAGAAAAGCACTGCGTTGAAATCGCCAGTCAGTCTCCCTAGAAACCAGAACAAAAGCACAAAAAGCGGTTCTTGATCCGAGCAAACACTGAGGGCTCCCATAGGCGAATAAATCTGAGAAGCATTAAAACAGCTTAGAGGATATGCCGAAGTATCTGTTCCAACGGATATATCTCTAGCACCCGCCACCACACAAAGGGGTAGAACCGATATTAACGCGAGGGCGAGTCCAAAACGCTTATCACCGATGCGTGCTGAGAGGTAAAGCAGAGCAATATGGAATACAAACGCAACTAGATAGATCTGCATCACTACACCTGCTCAGCAAGTTGTACATAGCCCTCAGAGATACCGTTAGTCAAGCCGTCGCCGACAATGACGACCTCGTACTCAGAGTAGTCCTGGCATGCGATGCTAGCCAAGCACTCGCCAAGGAAGTCCTCAACGTTGAATACGGGAACGATTGCAGAAAATCTCACCTTATCAACCCTTTTTTCTTGGGGTTTATCCAATTGCTTTGCCCGAAACTGCGGCGTAGAGGGCGTAGAAGGCGTTGTGCGCCTTTGGGGAAATCGCGAAGAGCATGCACCGCAGCCTCCAGGTGCGAGATGCCAAACGGCTCCGCGAGGCTCGCCCCGCAAGCTTGCGAGCACGCCTCAGATACGACCGCCCTTCAGCCCTGTCGCCAAAGGTATCGAGGTCGACGCGCATAGCGACGCGCAGCGTACAGTACGCTCGAAAGCACTCAAACTCGTCCTTAAGACCGCCCCCGGCAATTTGTCGCACGGTCTCAATAGTCTCATCCATGTCTTGCGCTTGCTTAGGCCCCTGCTTCTTAAACGTGGTGATGGAGTCGGGTCTCGTTACATATGCGTAGAAAGGAGCGTCAGAAAAGGTGATCTCCCCGACACGCGAACAGATAGAGGCGATCACGCCCATGTCTTCGAAAAGCTGCCCCTCAGGAAAGGCAAGGTAGGGGATCAGGGACCGGGCGAAGAGCTTGCCGCACGCAGAACCACTCTCCCCGTTGAATAAAAGCAGCTTCCTAAAACGCTCGGCACCGGACTCCACCTTGAACTCAGCAGTCTGCTCCATCTCGTAGTTCTCAAGAAGGGGCGTCTTGGCGAAAGATCCTGCAACAAGAGTCACCTGGTATTTCAGGGCAGCTTCAACCATAAGCTCAACGGTTCGCGGGTCGATGAGGTCGTCTCCGTCGACATACATGAGATAGTTGCCGCGGCATCGTTGCGTGCCATAATTGCGAGCGGAAGAGAGCCCCCCGTTCTCCTTATGGTGAATCTCGACGCGTGGGTCGTCTCCGACGGCGTATTCGATCAAATCGATAGTATCGTCCGTACAGCCATCGTCCACGATAAGGATCTCGATGTTCGGATACGTCTGATTGAGCAGCGACCTCACACAAGGAAGTGCGAACGTTCCCACGTTATACATGGGGACGATAATGCTTACCAGTGGGTTATCGACTTTGGAAGCCATTTTGCTACGCCTTCCGGAGAAGAATTCGATAAATCAGCGACCTCAGCGAATTGGGCATAAGGCAGACCAGCGCGTGCGGCACGTATGAGCAGACATAGTCGCGTTCAGTGAAATAACCCCGCTCTACCTGTGCTCTCTTGAAGGCCTTGGCGTACTTGAGGTACTGAACTCCGCCCCTGCGGGCGTAGAAGTCCTCGCTAACACGCATGGCGACTAAAGGCTCTCCCAAATTGTCCGCGCGGCAGCCGCATGCAAGCATTCTGTTGAAGAGGTCCCAATCCTCGAAATAGAGGAAGTCAGAGCTGTAGTTGCCTGCCTCCATGACCTTTGATTTCCTGAACGTCATGGGCGGGTGGCGAAAGGGGTTGCGCCTCTTGGAGTAGGCGCGGATAGCGTCCATTCCCTTGGGAAGATCAGTGGTGGCGACGGGCTTGTCGGGCGACTCGATGAACTCCACGACGTCGCTGCCCACCATGTCAAGCCCACTCTCAAGAGCTGCGAGCTGTTTCTCCATGCGATCGGGTCGGGCAACGTCGTCGGTATCCATACGAGCAACGACGTCGTTTGAGCAAGCGATCATGCCTTGACGCAGGGCGTAGCCGAGGCCACGGTTTTCGCCATAGGCAACAAAGTTGAACAGACCTGGATGGGCAGAGTCATACTCCCGGAGCACATCCTCCAAACCATCCGTCAACGGGCCGTCCTCAACCATGACAATCTCGGCGGGCGGCACGGTCTGGGCAAGCATACTGTCGAGTGACTCTTTAAGATACTCTGGGCGCTCCTTAGCGTACAGGCTCATAAGGACGGTGTAGGCAGGGTATCGCACTGTTATTTTCCCCTCCTCATCGCCTTGAACGTTTTGACGAACACGCGGGCGTCAAGTCCAAACGACTGGTGGCGGACGTAGAAGAGTTCACGGGCCTGCCGCTGGCCGCTCCCCCAAGTCGAGTCATTACGATCTGTTGCGGCCCACCAGCCGGTGATGCCCGGCTTACATGCGAGCACCTCATCGCGGGCGTCACCGTACTCGTAGGTTTCTTCGAGTGTCACAGGCCTTGGTCCAATAACGGATAAATCCCCTGTAAGTACGTTGATGAACTGCGGCAATTCGTCGAGTGAAGTGTGACGCAGAAAACGACCAACGCGAGTAATGCGTGGGTCGTCGTCAACCTTTTGCTCTCGCTCCCATTGCACCAGCTGCTCAGCAGTCATGTACTTCTCGGGGTGCTCATGAGCGTCAGAGACCATGGTTCGGAGTTTGAAGATATAGATGGGCTTACCGTTCTTACCGACTCGCTTTTGGCGGAAAAACGGCTTGCCGGGGGAATCGATCTCTATAGCGACGCATGCGACGACGACGGGGACGGCCAATACCAAACAGACGCCAGCAGAGAACACAATGTCGAAGGCTCGCTTGAAGGCAAAGTAACCCGGCCCACCTTTCTTGGGTGCAGCAGCATTGGGATCAGCAACCGGTGCCCTATAGCTTCCTGTCGCTGCGAAACCTTGCGCCGGAGCAGGGTTCTCGACAGGAGGAGGAAATTCCGTCGCCATAACTGCCTGAAAGGCTGTTTGCCGATCCATAACTTGAGCAATCAGCGCCGCCTCCGCAGGCGCATCCGTTGCATATTGAGTTTTATCCGACATGCTCTCTTCCAACACTTCGTCCCCGGGTTGGGGATCCTCCCTGTTCTGTGTAGCGGTCGCCAGCAGCTAGGCGATCGCCTTTTTTAGGTTTCGCATCACACGTTGCTCGTTTGAAAGCACCGCAAGGCCAACGCGGGTGGTTATGCGTCGGCCACACAGGTCGAGCTCCAAATAAGCTGTGCTCTTGCGTCTATTAATGGTTTTGATGAGGCCCTCGTGGCCTAGCAGCGGACCTGCCGTTACTACGACCTGGTCGCCGTCCTTTAAGGCCTCGCTCATGGGCACCACGCGGTCTCCCCTATGGGTAAAACTGCCAATGAGCTGGGTCTCTTCTTTTGCCAGCGGCACAAACCGACCGTCCTGGGCAAGCACCCGGGCAAAGTCGTCCATACGCAGCAGATACTGTTGCACGGTGCGTGGATCTGCCGTATCGCAGATAAGATAACCTGGAAAGAGTGGCTTGGTCGTGTTGACCCATTCGCCGTGTACCTTGATCTCGGTTTGATATTGGGGATAAAAGAGCTCCTGCATGGCGCCAGTCGGAACCACACACTCGATGCGCTCGCGCATTACGTCTTCGCGACCGTTAATGACCTGGATCACATACCACACGAGCACCACCCCCCTTGCTGTCTTACGTGTGGCTCACGGGGTTTGGGTATGGCTTCGCCAGGGCGCTTGTGCGCGAAGGCGCTCCATATTCAAACCCTGAGCCCAGTCAGACAAGCACGTGGCTCTGCCCCACCGTGAACGGTATGTATAAATGCAGCGCAGAGGCTGTAGATGCATATCGCAAAAGTACCTACAACCTCAGCTGGCTGCGTGCGAGTCAGTCAAACGGGTACAAAACTGAACCGCACGCAAACAGCTGAATAACTGCTACGTTTAGTCATGACAAACCAATAAGTCAGTTAATGCATGACATCTTTATTGGAGCTCGTGGTGTTTCTGGCACCGCCGTTACGGCCGGATGCTGATCGACCCTGCGCTTTATGGCTTGCTGGAGCCGTGAGCACAGTTGAACTCATGTAACGTTAGGTATCCTAGCACAAGCTGTTAGCGAAACTGATTTGGGCTGCGGCTAACAACATTTCGTTCATTTAGCGTGCTCAAGGGAGTTGTTTTGGGATGTTGTTCACGTTGGCGCAGGTTATTGGGGTGCTGGCGGCGATTAAGGGCGTTCCTGAAGCCAAAATGGAGCAGCGAGCCGCACTGGTAATTGCGCTTGTCAAACAAACTATGTACAGACATGGGAAATAAATTGTGCAACTTTTTGTTGGCGTAGGTGGGGTTTGCAGCGCGTGGTGTTTTGGCATGAAAAAAGGCCTTCGGAATTCCGAAGGCCTTTGCATTCACGATGGTGGAGACGAGGGGGATCGAACCCCTGACCTCTTGACTGCCAGTCAAGCGCTCTCCCAGCTGAGCTACGCCCCCGTGACGAGGTAGTACTATAGGGGAAGATCTTCGGGGATGCAAGGGGGAATTTTGGATTGATTTTCCGCCTTACGGGTTTTCTGGGACAGTGGATAAAACCCTGATGCGATGGCCCTTACTTGTAGAGGTAAGCGATGGCGGTGCCGGTGTGGACTTGGATCTTGGCAGTCGTTCTTACTATGTTGCTGATGCCGGTGTCGGCTAGTAAGCCTAACGAGGCGTGGTCTAGTTCCCACTCCAAGCCGTGTTCGCTTATTTCTGTGTTTGGGGCGATTGCAATGATGGAGAAGGTTTTGCCTTCGGCGCCCTGGATGGTCCAGGACTCGCCTGCGTGGAGGATGCGGGCCGCGGTCTCGTCTTCGCAGATCCAGACGGGGGCGTCGGCGTAGCCTGTAAGCAAGCCGAGCACGGACAGGGCCATGTCGGGGCGGCCTCCGGTGGCGCAGGTTGTTACTAGTTCGGCGGCTGGCCAGCGGCGGCGGATGGCGTCTAGCGCTAGAGCCAGATCGGTGTAGTCCTTGTAGGGGTTGTGGCGCTCTACTTCGAAGCCTTTGGCAGCATCGACTAGGGCGCGGCCCTCATCGCTCACCGTGTCGGCGTCACCGACATAGACATCGCAGCTCAAGCCGGCACCCAGCAGAGCATCCAGGCCGCGGTCCACGGCGACAACGTGGTCGCACTCCCCCGCTAGCCTACGCAGCAAATCCGCGCTCGCCACCACAGGCGATCCGCAAACTACTAATACCTTACAAGCCACAGCCCTCGCCTAGCCCTCAAAAGAAAGCACGCGAGCAAGGTCCAGCTCTTCGTAGCTGTCGATAAAGATATCGCAGTTGGAACGCACCTCGTCGCGCTTCATGCGGCCGTGCGGGTCATAGATGCCCACGCGCTTAAAGCCAGCGACCCCAGAGCTCTTTAGGCCAAAGACGGCGTCCTCAAACACCCAAGCGCGCTCAAACTTGTGCCCATGGCGCTCCTCCAGGCAGCGCAGCGCCAGCTCGTAAACGTCGGGGAACTGCTTGGAACGACCTGCCTCGCCCGTGGTGGTCACAAACTCCATGTAGGCGTCGAGCCCGGCGCCAGCGAGCGCAGACTGCACCAGCTCGGCCGGCGTTGACGTAGCCACGCACATGGCAATGCCTGCCGCCTTCGCCTGCTCCAAAAACGCCAGGAGCCCCTCGCGCGGCGGCACCTTGGAGTAGCCATCGATCAGAATCTCGCCCAGCTCGCGATACAGCTCCTCGCCATTATCGCCAATGCCCCACGTGTCGTGGTAGGCCTGGCATTCGTCCTCGAGCGAAAGATGCTCAAATTGGGCAAAGTCATCCACGGTCACGTCAATCCCGTGGCGGTGCAATAACTCGGGCTGGGCATAGCCCCAAACGGGGGTGCTATTAACCAGCGTGCCGTCGCAATCGAAAATAAAAGCAACCTTGGGAGTGGCGGAATGGGGCATAAACGAACCTTTCAATATCAAATGGTAAACATCCTGCTAAAAACGTTTTACCAAACGTCAGCTAACAATTTTGAAAACCTAATTGGTAAAACTGTCAAGAGTTTTACCATCGCAATTCTGTCAGTGGTATAAACATGGCGCTCACCGATTAAAAGCCGCCGCAAAACCACTTTCGTCCATAAAAGTAACGTACAGGTGTTAAGGTATTTTCTGCCGAAAGTTCCACCGAGCACGCGAGGTGGAACGAATCATAGAACTATCGCCGTCCCTTCGATTCGTGCAGCCCTGGACCTTTCGCATTTAGTCACCAAGGCAACATGCTGCCGCGTCATGATGGGATCAAACGTGAGCGATACAAAGCTAAAGCCAGTAACCAAAAAGCCCGCAACCCGCAAGCCGGCTCCGCACGCACCGGAGCTCTCTAAGGACGATGTCTATCTGTTTGGCATTGGCATGTGGGAGCGCAGCTGGGAAAAGATGGGCGCGCACCCGGACACGCAGAACCGTACGCGCGGCTGGCGTTTTTGCGTTTGGGCGCCCGATGTAAAGAGCGTCCACGTCATTGGCGAATTTAACGACTGGGATGAGGAGACCA
Source organism: Collinsella sp. (assembly GCA_047247485.1). Classification (GTDB taxonomy): domain Bacteria; phylum Actinomycetota; class Coriobacteriia; order Coriobacteriales; family Coriobacteriaceae; genus Collinsella. The sequence continues at coordinate 949,718 of JBKTTM010000006.1, forward strand.
ACCCGCTGGTGCCCGTGCATACGAGCGCTATCTGGGAAGGCTTTATTCCTGGCGCCGAGCAGGGCCAGCTCTATAAGTACCTGATCGAGACCAACGAGGGCGAAAAGCTCTATAAGGCCGATCCGTACGCCTTTAAGGCCGAGTGCCCTCCGGGTACGGCCAGCGTGCTGTGGACCCTGGACGGCTACAAGTGGAACGATGCCGCGTGGCTCAAGCGCCGTGCCGGTCATAACCACATGTCGCAGCCCCTTAACATCTACGAGGTGCATATTGGCTCATGGAAGCGCCACGGCGACGCGCCGCAGGGCGATCCGGACGAGTACGGCAACTACCCCGGCCCCATGGATCCCTTCCCCGCGCAGCGCGGCGAGTTCTACACCTACGACGACCTGTCGGTGGAGCTCGTGGATTACGTGCGCGACATGGGCTATACGCATATCGAGGTCATGCCGCTTATGGAGCATCCCTTCGATGGCTCCTGGGGCTACCAGACGACCGGCTATTATGCCGCCACGTCGCGCTACGGCAACCCGCAGCAGCTCATGCACTTTATCGATGCGTGCCACGAAGCGGGCATCGGCGTGATCATGGACTGGGTGCCCGGCGGTTTTTGCGCCGACTCCCACGGCCTTGCCACCTTCAATGGCCACATGCTGTTTGAGCACGAGATTCACCCCAACTGGGGCACGCATAAGTTCGACTTCGCCCGCGGCGAGGTCCGCTCCTTCCTGGTCTCCAACGTGCTGTACTGGCTCGAGAACTTCCACGTGGACGGCATTCGCATGGACGGCGTGTCCAGCATGCTGTACCTCAACTTTGGCATCGACGATCCGGGCCAAAAGAAGTTCAACAAGTACGGTACCGAGGAAGATCTGGACGCCAGCGCGTTTATCCGTCAGGTCAACTGCGCCGTGGAGGCGCACTACCCCGACGTGATGATGATGGCCGAGGAGTCCACCGCGTGGCCGCTCGTGACCTATCCGCCGCAGGACGGCGGCCTGGGATTCCACTACAAGTGGGACATGGGCTGGATGAACGACACGCTGCACTACATGCAGACCGATTTTCCGTGGCGTCCCGGCAACCACGGGCTGCTCACGTTCTCCATCATGTATGCCTTTACCGAGAACTTCATTTGCCCCTTAAGCCACGACGAGGTCGTGCACGGCAAGTGCTCGCTCATCGGCCGCATGCCGGGCGACTGGTGGCGCCAGTTTGCCGGTCTGCGCACGCTGGCTTTCTACCAGATGACGCATCCCGGTGCAAAGCTCAACTTTATGGGCAACGAGATCGGCCAGTTTATTGAGTGGCGCTATTACGAGTCCATCCAGTGGTTCCTGACCGAGGAGTACGAGACCCACCGTCATCATCAGGCGTTCATTAAGGCGCTCAACCACCTGTACACCGCCGAGCCCGCCCTGTACGAGCGCGGCTACACCGACGACGGCTTTACCTGGATCGACGCGGACAACTCCAAACAGTCCATCGTGAGCTTTGTGCGCCAGGGCGAGGACGTCGATGACGACCTGGTGATCCTGATTAACTTTGACCCGGCGAGCTACGAGAGCTTCCGTGTGGGCGTGCCGCGCGAGGGCGACTGGGAGGTCATCTTCGATTCCGACCGTCCCGAGTTTGGCGGCAGCGGCTTTGCCGGCGAGGAACCCTACACCTGCTCGAGTGAGCCCTATCCCTGGAACGGGCAGATGGACTCCATCGAGATTAAGGTGCCCGGTCTGGCTGGCGTGGTGCTTAAGCGCCGTGGTCCCAGCAGCTATAAGCCGCCGGTGGTCGAGGCCCCCAAGAAGGCGACGCGTAAGCGCACGTCCTCGGTAAAGCCCAAGCCCGCGGCCGCCAAGAAGGCTCCGGCCAAGGCGAAGGCCGCCAAGCCCGCTTCCAAGTCCGCCGCCAAAACCACGGCCAAAAAGGCAGCCACCAAAAAGGCCGCTCCCAAGGCTAAGGCAGGTGCTGTTAAGGCTCCTGCCAAGAAAGCGTAACAAAGGCGTTACCACTGTAATTACCCGCCCCGCGGGGGCGTAGGATACATGTCATAGCCGTTCCGGGGAACAACTCCCGGGGGAAAGGAACGTATGAATAAGATCTTCGACAACAAACAGGAGTTTACCGAGCTCTATCGCGATGCCGTCATGAGCATCAGCGGCAAGAGTGTCGAGGCCGCGAGCGACCTCGACCGCTTTAACGCCCTGGCCAAGCTCGTGGCCGAGAAGGCACGCACCGTTGCCACCAAGAGCGACGCCCGCGCCACCGCCGAGGGCAAGAAGCGCGTGTACTACTTCTCGATCGAGTTTTTGATCGGCCGCCTGCTCGACAACTACCTGCTCAACTTTGGCGTGCGCGACATGGTCGCCGAGGCGCTCGACGACATGGGCTTTGACCTTTCCGTCATCGAGAACCAGGAGCCCGATCCGGCGCTGGGCAACGGTGGCCTGGGCCGTCTTGCCGCATGCTTCCTGGATTCCATGGCAGCCGAGGGCATTGCCGGCTACGGCAACGGCATGCGCTACCGCTACGGCCTGTTTAAGCAGGAGATCGTTAACGGCAGCCAGGTCGAGGCCACCGACGAGTGGCTCACCCACGGCTATCCCTGGGAGGTCCGCCGTCAAGACAAGGCCGTGACCATCAAATTTGGTGGCCACGTCGAGGGCTTTGAGGAGAACGGCCGCACGTTCTATCGCACGGTGGGCACGCAGGATATTCTGGCCGTCCCCTACGACATCCCCGTCGTGGGCTATGCCGGCGAGACTGTCAACAAGCTGCGCGTCTGGGCCGCCGAGCCGGTCGAGGAGCACTTTGACCTTGAGGCCTTCAACCGCGGCGACTATGCCCTGGCAGACGCCGAGCGCGCCGAGGCCGAGGCCATCAGCGCCATCCTCTACCCCAACGACGCCGGCGAGCACGGCCGTCTGCTGCGCCTGAAGCAGGAGTACCTGTTTGTTTCGGCCGGCATCTACAGCCTGCTCGACACCTTTGAGAAGGAGCACGGCGAAAACTGGGAGCTGCTGCCGCAGTTTGTGGCTATCCATACCAACGACACGCATCCCGCCATGTGCGGCCCCGAGCTCATGCGCATCCTCATCGACGAGAAGAAGCTCGAGTGGGACGACGCCTGGAACATCGTGACGCAGGTCGTGAGCTACACCAACCACACCATCCTGCCCGAGGCCCTGGAGAAGTGGCCCATCGGCACGTTCTCTAAGCTCCTCCCCCGCGTGTACCTGATCATCGACGAGATCAGCCGTCGTTGGCACGAGTCGTTCGACACCACGCAGGAGGGCTGGCAGGAGCGTCTTCGTCAGACCGCCATTCTGTGGGACGGCGAGATTCGCATGGCCAACCTGTCCGTGATCTGCAGCCACAGCGTCAACGGCGTGGCAAAGATCCACTCCGACATCATCAAGAACATCGTGCTCAAGGACTTCTATGCCCTGACGCCCGAAAAGTTCAACAACAAGACCAACGGCATCTCACACCGCCGCTTCTTTGCCGAGGCAAACCCCACCTACGCCAAGCTCGTGACCGAGGCCATTGGCGACGGCTGGCTGAAGGACGCCTTTGAGCTGGAGAAACTCAAGGAGTTCCAGAACGACACCGAGTTCCTGAAGGCCGTGGGTGCCTCCAAGCGCGCCAACAAGGAGCGCCTGGCCGCCTACGTTAAGGCCGAGACCGGTCTGGTCATCGACCCCAACACCGTCTTCGATGTTCAGGTTAAGCGCTTCCACGCCTACAAGCGCCAGCTCATGAACATCATGAAGGTGATGGACATCTACAACCGACGCATCGCCGATCCCAACTTCCACGTGACGCCGACGACCTTCATCTTTAGCGGCAAGGCGGCATCGAGCTACACCTTTGCCAAGGAGACTATCCGCCTCATTAACTCCGTGGCCGATGTCATCAACAACGACCCGCGCGTCAACGAGGTCATGAAGGTCTGCTTTATCCCCAACTTCCGCGTGAGCAACGCCCAGCTCATCTACCCCGCCGCCGAGATCTCGGAGCAGATCTCCACGGCCGGCAAAGAGGCCTCGGGCACGTCTAACATGAAGCTCATGATGAACGGCGCCATTACGCTGGGCACCCTCGACGGCGCCAACATCGAGATCGCCGACCTGGCCGGCCGCGAGAACGAGGCCATCTTTGGCCTGACCGCTCCCGAGGTCGAGCAGCTTTGGGCATCCAACAGCTACTTTGCGTGGGATACCCTCAACGGCGACCGCGAGCGCCTGGGCCGCGTAATGGACGAGCTCAAGGACAACACCTTTGCGGGTCTTTCAGGCAACTTCGAGAGCATCTACAACGAGCTCATGAACAACAACGACCCCGACCTGGTCATGGCCGATTTCCGCAGCTACGTGGATGCATGGGAAAAGCTCACGAACAGCTACGGCGACCAGGAGACCTGGAACCGCAAGGCGCTGCTCAACACCGCCTCCTCGGGCTGGTTCTCGAGCGACCGCACCATTCGCGAGTACCGCGACGAGATCTGGCACGCGTAAAGGCCGCGAGCTCCCTTTGCCGCACGGCATTATTCGGTGGGCGCGACCAGGAGCCGTGCCCACCGCTAATGGGTTAGAAACATCGATGACAGAAGGAGAAATCGATGAGTAAGAAAGAATGCATCGCGATGCTCCTCGCAGGAGGACAGGGCAGCCGATTGGGGGCACTCACCCAAAAGATCGCTAAGCCGGCGGTTAGCTTTGGTGGCAAGTTCCGCATTATCGACTTTTCGCTGTCCAACTGCTCCAACTCGGGCATCGACACGGTGGGCGTTCTGACGCAGTATCGCCCCTACCTGCTGCATGCCTATGTGGGATCCGGCGAGGCCTGGGATCTGGACAGCCGTGACGGCGGCGTGTCGATCCTGCCGCCGTACGAGACGCAGACCGGCGGCGCCTGGTATGCGGGCACGGCCGACGCCATTACGCAAAACCTGGACTATATCAAGGCCAACGACCCCAAGTACGTCCTGATTCTTTCGGGCGATCACCTGTATCGCATGGATTACCGCAAGATGCTCAAGACGCACATCGAGAACAACGCCGACCTCACGGTGAGCGTTATGCCCGTGCCGTGGGAGGAGGCCAGCCGCTTTGGCATCCTGACCACCGACCCCGAGGACGGCCGCATCACCAAGTTCACCGAGAAACCCGATAAGCCCGATTCGAACCTCGCGTCCATGGGCATCTACATCTTCTCGGCCGACGTGCTGATCAACGCGCTTGAGGAAGACGCTCTGGACCAGCGTTCGAGCCACGACTTTGGCAAGGACATCATCCCCAAGCTGCTCGGCGAGGACAAGCGCCTGTATAGCTATGAGTTCCACGGCTTCTGGAAGGACGTCGGCACCATCGCCAGCTTCCACGAGACCTCGATGGACCTGCTGGGCAACAACCCCGAGTTCGACCTGTTCGACAAGCACTTCCCCATCATGTCCAACATCACCACGCGTCCGCCGCACTACATTGGTCCGGATGGTCGCTTGGACGACTGCCTGGTCTCCAACGGCTGCAAGATCTACGGCACCGCTCGCCACTCGATCCTTTCGACCGATGTCATCATCGAGGAGCGCGCCGTGGTCGAGGACTCCGTGCTGCTGCCGGGTGCGCACGTTAAGAGCGGTGCGCACATCTGCCGCGCAATTTTGGGCGAGAACTCCACGGTCGAAGAGGGCGTGAAGCTCGGCTCTGTCGATACCACCAAGGATACAGCCGTCGTTGGAAATGACGTCGTTATCGGGAAGGGGGAATGATCCGATGATCAATCGCAAGGCCATCGGTTACATCACCGCTAACTACTCTTCGACCTACGGCAGCGTGCTGCTCAAGGACCGCCCTATCGCGTCCGTCCCGTTTTTGGGCCGCTACCGCCTGATCGACTTTCCGCTGTCCAACATGATGAATGCCGGCATCAAGACCGTCGGCGTCGTCATGCCGGGCAACTACCGCTCCCTGATCGACCACGTGGGCTCGGGCAAGGACTGGGGTCTGGACCGCAAGAAGGGCGGCATGTTCCTGGTTCCCGGCAACGCGTACGGCACCACCAAGGGCGGCATGCGCTTCCTGCTGCGCGACATCATCTCCAACAAGACGTTGTTCCAGCGCTCGGACAAGCCCTACGTTGTGATGATGGGCACCAACATCATCTTTAACATGGACCTCAACACCATCATCGAAGCCCACGAGAACTCCGGCGCCCAGATGACCGTCGTGTACTGCAAGGCCACGCGCAACGTCGATGACGAGACCAAGCTGCAGATCAACGAGAACGGCCGCCTGACGGGCGTGAGCGCCGGCGTCGTGTACGGCGACAACGCGTCCATGGACTGCTGCATCGTCAACCGCGAGACCCTGCTCGAGATTATCGACCACTACCAGGCCGCCGACTATCTGGACATGCTCGAGGCACTCCAGGGCGACTTTGGCAACATCGACGTGTGCAGCTACGAGTACAAGGGCGAGGTCGTGGGCGTGTTTAGCGAGAAGTCGCTGTATCGCCGCAGCATGGACCTGCTCGACCAGACCGTGGCCGACCAGCTCTTCGATCCCGAGCGCCCGATCCTGACCAAGGCGCACGACGTGCCGCCTTCGCGCTACGCGACCGGCAGCCATGCGTGCAACTCGATCATCTCGGCCGGCTGCATCATCAAGGGCACCGTGCGCAACTCGATTCTGTCGCGCGGCGTTGTGGTTGAGGAAGGCGCCTCGGTGACTAACTCGATCATCAACCAGAGCTGCGTCATCAAGAGCGGCGCCCGCGTTGAGAACGCCATTCTGGACAAGAACAACGTGGTTCCCATCAACACCGAGCTTCGCGGCACGCCCGAGAATATCTTGGTGCTGGGCAAGGCTCCGTTAACTTCCGATACCACCATCGCTCGTTAACATTGGTGTCGCATAATCGCACGTAAACTGAAGAATAGCCGCCCGGTTAGCGCCTGGCGGCTATTCTCGAATTGCAACATGGGAGACAATATGGCAGAAACCAGCAAAAAGATGCAGATCGTGTTTGCCTCGGCCGAGTGCGCACCGTTTGTTAAGACCGGTGGCCTGGGTGACGTGGCGGGCTCGCTGCCTGCGGCGCTCGTGCGCGCCGGCGCCGAAGTCATCGTGATGGTGCCCAAGTACGCCACCATCAAGGACGAGTACAAGGCGCAGATGGAGCACTTTACCGACTTTTATGTGAGCCTGGGATGGCGCAACGAGTACTGCGGGCTGGAGAAGCTCGAGCACGACGGCGTCACCTATATGTTTATCGACAACGAGCGCTACTTTGCGCGCGACTATCCGTACGGCTTCTTTGACGACGGCGAGCGCTTTGCGTTCTTCTCCAAGGCCATCACCGAGAGTCTGCAGCACCTGCCGGCCGGCTTTGAGTGCGACATCCTGCACTGCAACGACTGGCAGACGGCGCTGGCACCCGTGTTCCTGCGCGAGTTCTACCAGGGCCTACCGCTGTACGACCGTGTGAAGACCGTGTTCTCGATCCACAACGTGGCGTTCCAGGGCCAGTTTAGCGACACCGTGTTGGAGGACATCCTGGGTGTGGCGCACATTCCGGCGGCCGCCTCGCAGCTACGCTGCGACGCCTGCAGCGTCAACTACATGCTGGGCGCGCTGCGCTATGCCGACGCCATCACCACGGTAAGCCCCACCTATGCAAACGAGATCCAGACGCCCGAGTTTGGCGAGGGCCTGGACGGCGTGCTGCGCGAGCGCTCTTACGCGCTGCAGGGCATTTTGAATGGCATTGACGTGGCGGGCTTTGACCCGGCGACCGACAAGCGCATTGCCGCTAACTACACGGTTGAGGACCGCTCCGGCAAGGCCGTCTGCAAGGCCAAGCTGCAGGAAGAGCTGGGGCTCGAGGTGCGCGACGACCGTCCGCTTATGGTGATGGTCACGCGTCTGACGCGTCAGAAGGGCATGGACCTGGTCATGTACGCGCTTGACCGCATTCTGGCCGGCGGCGTACAGGTGGCGGTACTGGGCACCGGCGACCGCGACTACGAGGACGGTCTGCGCTACTTCCAGGACAAATACCCCGGCACCATGGCCGCGCGCATTGAGTTCGATCCCGCGCTGTCGCAGCGCATGTATGCCGCCGCCGACATGTTCCTGATGCCTTCGAAGTTTGAGCCCTGCGGCCTGTCGCAGATCATCGCCATGCGCTACGGCACGCTTCCCATCGTGCGCGAGACCGGTGGCCTTAAGGACACTGTGATCCCGTACAACGAGTTTACCGGCGAGGGCACGGGCTTCTCGTTTAGCAACTTTAACGGCGACGAGATGGGCGACGCCGTGTTCCGCGCGGCACGCCTGTTCTGGGACAACCGCGATGCCTGGAACCAGCTGGTCACGCAGGCTATGAGCCAGGACTTTAGCTGGACGCGCTCGGCCGATAAGTATCTGGACCTGTACTTCTTTATGCATCCGGAGATCGAGAGGCCGGTGGCTGTTGTCGATGAGCCCAAGGCTGTGGCCGAGCCGGTGGCCGCTGAGGAGCCCAAGGCCGAGGAGAAGCCGGTTGAGGCTGAGCCTGAGGTGAAGGCTGAGGTTGCTCCTGAGGCAGAGGCCGAGGTCAAGCCCGCTTCAAAGCCCGCAGCTAAGAAGACCGCGACCCGCAAGACGACGGCCAAGAAGGCTACGACAACCAAGGCTGCCGCGACTAAAACAACGGCTGCCAAGGCAACGACCACGCGAAAGCGCACGACCGCCGCTGCCAAGAAGGCCGCCGAGGCCGAGGCTGCTCCCGAGGTAAAGGCTGAGACCGTCGTCGAAGCCAAACCCGCCGTCAAGACACCGGCCAAGACCGCTGCCAAGAAGACGACCGCGACCACCAAGAAGACCACGGCAAAGAAGTCGTCGATCACGAAGGCCGCCACGACCAAGCCAGCCGCAAAGCCGGCCGCCAAAGTCGAGGAGACGCTCGCCGAGACCAAGGCCGAGGCAACCTTCGAAGCCAAGCCGGCCGCCAAGACCACCACGCGCAAGCGCACCACGACGACGACCAAAAAGACCACGACCAAGGCCGCAACTACCAAGGCAGAGGCTAAGCCCGCTGCTGCCAAAGAGGAGCCCAAGGCCGAGGTAAAGGCCAAACCCGAGTCCGCCAAGGAGACCCCGGTCTCCCCCGCCGCTCAGGCCGAGGAAAAGGCTCCGACCAAGAAGACCTCTGTCCGCAAGGCAACGGCCACCCGCAAGCGCCGCTAGCCCACAGACGATTCAAAACCTCATCAAACCCTTAGCAAGGGGCGCTCCAACCGGGCGCCCCTTTTCTGTAGATAGTTGATAAAACGATTTTCTAGGACAACCGTTCGCCGATGGTAAACGGATGTTGTTTATACAGCCTGCGTACAACAGATATACTTACATCCTGTGCGTAAAGCCCATGGCCCGCAGGCCGTGATTCTATTGAACTGGACCGTATTATGAGATTGATACACAACAGCCGTCTACCGCAGTTTCGCACTCCGTTTGGCGCTGTGACCACAGGAACTACCCTTTCACTCTCCGTGATTCTGGAGGATGCCGATCCCGCGCAGGCAACGCTTACGCTGCGCACCTGGGTCGATGAGATCGGTGAGTCTCGGTATCCCATGACGCACGAGGGCGACGGCATATTTAGCGTAGAGCTTGAGTGCACCGAGCCCTGTCTTATCTGGTACAGCTTCATCTGCAATATCGAGGGCCAGCCCGAGGTCCGCTTGGGCGCACCGCAGGGACGCACCGGCGGCGAAGGCGTAACCTACAACTACGCCGAGGTGCCGTCATTCCAGGTCACCGTCTACAAACACCGTGAGAACCGTCCCACCTGGTACGAGCGCGGTATGGTCTACCAGATCTTCCCCGATCGCTATGCCCGCGACGAGCACTGGCGCGAGCGCACGCTGGCCGAGGTCGAAAAACCGCGCAAGGGCATTCAGCGCCGCATGGTCGAGGACTGGAACGAGCCGCCTGTGTACGAGCGCGCCGAGGACGGCTCCATCAAGACCTGGGACTTTTACGGCGGATCGCTCAAGGGTATCCAAGAAGACCTGCCTCGCATCGCCGAGCTGGGCTTTACAGCCATCTACCTCAACCCCATTTTCGAAGCCGCGAGCAACCACCGCTACGACACCGCCGATTACACCAAGATCGATCCGATTCTGGGCACCGAGCAGGACTTTACTGAGCTGTGCGAGGCAGCCGAGAAGCTGGGCATTTCCATCATCCTGGACGGCGTCTTCAACCATACGGGCGACGACTCGATCTACTTTAACCGCTACGGCAACTATCCCGGCGTCGGTGCATGGCAGAGCGAGGACTCGCCGTGGCGCGATGCGTTTTACTTCCATGAGGACGGATCGTATGACTGCTGGTGGGGCGTGGGCAACATGCCAGCCATCAACGAGAATTCCGAGCTTGTCCGTGAAAAGCTTCTGGGCAAGGACGGAGTCATTCGTAAGTGGCTGCGCGCTGGCGCCCATGGCTGGCGTCTGGACGTGGCAGACGAGCTTTCCGACGACTTCCTGGCCGAGATCAGAAAAGCCGTGCTCGCCGAGAAGCCCGACGCGCTGCTGCTCGGCGAGGTCTGGGAAGATGCCTCCAACAAGATTAGCTACGGTCATCTGCGCCGCTACCTGCAGGGCTCCGAGCTTGACTCTGCTATGGATTACCCCTTCCGCGACATGGTCATCGGCTTTTTGATGGGCTACAAGAACGCCTACCAGGCTGCCGAGGATATCGAAACCCTGCGCGAGAACTACCCGCGCGAGGCACTGGCCTGCGCGCTCAATCTGCTTTCGAGCCACGACCGCCCGCGCATTATCTCAGTGCTCGGCGGTGGCCCCGACGAGTCGCAGCTGCCCGAGAGCGAGCGCAGCAAGTGGCGCCTAGACGACAACTCCATGGGTCTGGCCAAGAGCCGCTTTTGGTTGGCGACGCTCATGCAGATGACCTTCCCGGGTGTGCCCTCGATCTATTACGGCGACGAATACGGCTTGGAGGGCCTCACCGATCCGGGCAACCGCCGCACCCTGCCGACCAAGGAAAACCTGCACGACTTCGATACGTTCGCGATCGTCAAGAATGCCTCGGCCGTGCGCCGCGCGCTGCCGTTTATGATCGACGGTGGAATCAAGGCCTTTGCGCTCAATGACGAAGTACTCGCTTATACGCGCACCGGTAAGGACGGCGAGTCCGCGACCGTCATCATCAACCGCAGCCTGCGCAATTCTCATCGCGTGACCATTCCGGCGCTCGGCGAATGTGCGAGCGATGTGATTAGCGGTCACGAGTGCGAGATCCACAACGTTACGGTCACGCTAGACCTGTACCCGCTGGGGTCGTCGATCATCTATCACCACGCCGAGCAGCGCCTGCAGGAGCCGCTCGATCACGGTGCGGGTGTTGTATGCCATATCACATCAGTGCCGACCGACGACGGCAAGCCCGGTACGATCGGCGCGCCCACGCGTCGCTTTATCGACCATCTGGCCGCCATGGGCATGCGCTACTGGCAGGTTCTCCCCGTCAACCCCACGGACTTCTTCCGCTCCCCTTACGCCGGTCCTTCGGCCTTTGCAGGCAATATCGACCTCCTTCCCGAGAGCCACGAGGAGCTGGCAGCCGACTTTGAGACCTGGAAGGCCCGCGGAGGCGAGGATGCCGATCCGCTGTACACCGCGTTTAAACATCGCAATGCCGATTGGCTCGAGAAGTACTGCGTCTACATGGCCGTTAAGAAGTACTTTGAGGGCGAGTCGCGCCACGATTGGCCGGCCGATGTCGCACGCTACAACGAGCATCTGATCGACGACAAGCGTTTCCACAACGAGGCCGAGCTTCAGGCGTACATGCAGTACCGCTTTGACCTGGCTTGGTGCGAGCTCATGAACTATGCGCACAAGAAGGGCATCGAGGTCATCGGCGATATTCCTATGTACGTGTCCGACGATTCGGCAGACGCGTGGAGCGAACCCGAGAACTTCTGGCTGTCCGATACCGGCAAAGCAATCGAGATTTCCGGCGCGCCACCCGACAACTTTGCGCCCGAGGGCCAGGTGTGGGGCAACCCGACATTCCGCTGGGACCACATGAAGCAGAACGGCTATACCTGGTGGATGGATCGCCTGCGCCGCGCGTTCTCGCTCTACGACCGCGTGCGTCTGGATCACTTCCTGGGATTCCACAGCTATTACAGCATTCCCGCGGGCAAGGCATGCGCCGACGGCCGCTGGCTAGCGGGCCCGGGCAAGGACCTGTTCCAGACCGCCTACGACGAGCTTGGTCCGCTCAACTTTATCGCCGAGGACCTGGGCTATTTGACGCCCGGTGTTCGCGCCATGGCCTCGACCTGTGGTTTCCCCGGCATGGACGTGCTGGAGTTTAGCGACTACGACGTTCGTTGCGGTGTGCATCCCACGCCCGGCAAGATTCTGTACACCTCGACGCACGATACGTCGACGCTGGCCGGTTGGTGCACCCGTACCTTTGCGGGCGGCGATGAACCGAGCGGTGTTGAGGTGGCGGCCAAGCTGATGAGCGACGCGCTGGCAAGCGACGCTCCCCTGGTGATGATACCGCTGCAGGATGTCCTGGGGCTTGGCGACGACGCGCGAATGAACGTTCCGGGCGTGGCCACGGGCAACTGGACCTGGCAGGCTGACGAGGCGGACATTGCAGCCGCCGAGAACAAAACCGCACAGCTCCTGCGCAACACCCATAGATTCTGGGGCGAAGCGTGATAAAACCCCCGATATAGGGTACAGTTACAGATGTTTGAATTTTTGCGGGCAGAGTAATCTGCCCGCTTTGTGCTGAAAAGGAAGTATTATGGCGCGCTACGATTACAAGTGCTCGAGCTGCGGCAACGTGTTTGAGGTTGAGCATCCCATGTCCGAGACCCCCGAGGTCGTGTGCCCCAGCTGCGGTGCCCCGGCGGCCAAGACGTTCTCAGCCAGCGGCATTAAATTTGAGGGCAGCGGTTTCTACAACACCGACCAGCGAAGCGGCGGCTCCAGCACCAGCGCCACGAGCGGCTGCTGCGCCAACTGCCCGCACAGCCACTAGAAACCAAACAGCCCCGCGATCAACGCCGATCGCGGGGCTGTTTCTTTGCTCTATGGGTAGCTAATCAAGCTACCCAGGTTTCCTTGTGAGTTGCGGTGAAATAAGGACTGTTTGGTGGGTGGAAGCCGCTATTCAATCCTTATTTCACCGCAACTTAGTCGTTACTTGTGGACCAGTCTGGCGCAGAAGTGGCCGTCGTAGGAATCGGCGTTTACCGGTACGCTTTGGAAGAGGCCTCGATCGTTTTGGCGTACGAAAACGAGCTTCTTGGCCTGCTCGAAATCAGGCAGTTGCAGAATCTGTGCCTCGGAGAGAGGCGCCACGGTAAAGCAGGCGCCCTCGGGAGAGGCCAGGAAGGCATCTACGACCTGCGTGTTCTCTTCATCAAATACCGAGCAGGTGGCATAGATAAGTTCACCGCCGGCAGCCACGCGTGCGGCTGCTTCCTTGAGCATCATCAACTGCAGTTTGGGCAACTCGGTCGTAACGTCATTCTCAGTTAGGCGCCACGGGATCTCGGGATGACGACGCATGGTGCCGGTGCCAGAGCACGGCGCATCGATAAACACGGTATCGAACTTGACCCGATCACCGCGCATGGCATCAAACGATGTGAGCACCTCATCGAGCTCGCAGGCATCACCCGAAACCGTACGAACGCCCTGAATACCGGCCTTGTGCAGGCGAGCGAGATTCAGATCGCATTTGCGATCATGCAGATCGAGCGCCGTATGCTGACGCTCATAGCCCGCACGCTTGGCCTGGCACATCATCACATAGGTCTTGGTGCCACGACCGGCACCAATCTCAAGGCAGCTTCCAGGGCGCGTGGCAGCTGTGGCGATAAGCTGCGCATTGAGATCAGATGCCACCGCGGCAGCACGCTCAAACACACCCGATGCAACCGTGACCTGCGCATCTACCGGGGCATGGCAGCCCGGGAAAACGGGCGCGACGAGCTGCGAGACATACGGATCGGGCTTGGTCGCAAAGGCGTTCTCATGCAGGGCCAGCGGCGCGGGGGCCAGATTGCCGGCAAAGTTAAGCGCACCCTCAGGCGTGTCGAACGATGCCATAATGCGAGCGCACAGCCAACGCGGCAGACCCATCAGGCGCGACAGACGAACCAGGCGTCGCTCAGACTCATCTACATCGGACGCCGTGGCAAAGTCCTCAACATTGTCCGCAACCTTATGCAGCACGGCATTGGCCAAGCCAGCGGCGGACTTAGCGCCGCAGCGAACCAGCTCAACACCCTGACTTACAGCAACGCGCCCAGGCGTATGTAAATAGAGCATCTCGAAAGCCGAGATACGAAGCGCCATGCGAACACGCGGCGCAACCTTTTTAGGCTTATCGAGAAACTGGTCGAGCAGCTCGTCCAAAATACCCTGCGTGGCGGCCACACCAAGTGCCAAGCGGGCGGCAAAAGCGGAATCGCGCTGATCAATAGCCTTGGCCGATGCGCGAGAGGACAGCACGTCGCGCGCATACATGCCGCGGCGATCGGCCTCCATCAGCACATCGAGCGCAAGCTTGCGCGCGGGAGACAGCTTGCTCATGACAGAACACCCCACGAAAGATGGGCGCCTTGCAGCCCAGCAGCCCAAGCAGAAGCGGCCATACCACGCTTGCCATCGGGCTTAACCTCGAGCAGTTCAACCGCACCATCGGAAAGGCCAAGGAAAACACGCTTGGCCTTAATGAGAACCTGACCCTCGCCAAGCGACACATCAGCCGGCGCAGCATCGAGCACGCGCACGGTCTTGCCGGCAATCACGCAACGAGCAGGCGCAGTATCGGACGAAGCGAGCACATGACGCACGCAATCGAGCGCAGCCATCTGCGGATCCAGACGCATCTCCAGCTTGGAAATCTTGGCAGCATGGGTAACGAGCGCCTCATCCTGTTCAGTCCACACGGCGGTGCCATCGGCAAGAGAAGGAAGCGTATCGGCAAGCAGTTTGCCGCCAAGCTCACCAAGCTCCATGGTCAGCGCCTCAGCATGCTTACCGGCAACCGACGTGGAGGCCTGGGCACAATAAGCACCAGTATCCACGCCATGCCCAATACGCATAATGGAAACGCCAGCAACCTCGTCACCAGCAAGAATGGCACGCTGAATAGGAGCAGCCCCACGCCAACGAGGCAGCAAGGACGCATGAACATTCACAATACCAAGCGGCGCCATATGCAGCACGTCATCCGGCAAAATGCAACCATAGGCAGCCACGCAGAAAATGTCAGCCTGGGCAGCCTTGAGCGCCTCAACGACCTCAGGCGTCATACGATTAGCCTCAATAACCGGCAACTCTAGCTCAAGCGCCTTGGCCTTAACAGGAGACGGCTCAAGTTTCTTACCACGCCCACGAACAGCATCAGGGCGAGTAATAACAAGCGCAATCTCATTCCCAGCCGCAACAAGCGAAGTCAACGAAGGCACAGCAAAATCAGGCGTACCCATAAACACAATACGCATAAAGGACGTCTCCCCTCAACCAAAGCCGAGACGGCTACAAATTAACAGCGGAAAGCCGAGTCACCAGCCCATCCGCAATAACAATTCAACAAGAACAAATATACCCAAAACCAAAGAAAGAGCCGCAATAAAAGCAGCTCTTTCAGCAAAGCAATTATCAGCGAAGACGCCCCTCCCTGGCCCAACGGCACCCGGGCGAACCGAGCCAGAACAACGCAGTCCCCGGTGCTGAGCGCCCACATATCGTCCCGCGCGCAGTTTCGCAGCAAAGCGAGAATGTTTGAGCACGGGATGATATGTGGGCGCTCAGCACCGGGGACGGTGGGACCTACTCCGTCTCACCCGGTCGAGCGCCGCGGGCCAGGGCGTCCTGGTACTCCTTGACTGCCTTGATCCTCTGCATCGGCTTCAATCGCTCGAACATGGTGTTGCCGTGCAAGTGATCGATCTCGTGCTGCAGGCACACGCAGAACAGGTCGCCCGTGGCCTCGTAGCGAATCAGGTTGGCGTCCAAGTCGTACGCCTCGACGACGACATGGTCGGGACGCTCGATCTCGCAGCTAATGCCGGGGATGGACAAACAGCCCTCACTAAACGGCACCAGATGGTCGCTCTGCTCAACAATGACGGGGTTAATGAGCACATACGGGTCGTAGTCGTTCTTGTCGCTGTAGTCGCAGTCGATGGTGACGAGTTGAATAAGCTCGCCGATCTGCGGAGCAGCCAGGCCGCAGCCGCCGTTCTCGAACATCATCTTCTTCATCTTCTCGGCAAGCGCCTCAATCGCCGGGGTGATCTCCTCGATGACGGCGCACTCCTGACGCAGACGAGGGTCGGGCGACAGTACGATTCCGTTGGCTTCCATGGCCATCCTTTCGGGTTGTTACATCAAATCATAGGCGTCGACGTCAACACTCACGCTCACGCCGCGCACGGAGCCCGCTTCTTTGAGACAGGCGTCGATATCATCAGAGATATGGTACCCCACGGGCGACTTCACAAGCAGATGGAAGCGGTAACGGTCCTTGGCTCTCTCGATTACACACGAAGCCGGGCCCAGCACCTGCGGCACGGCACTCCCCGCCTGCAAAAAGTCGGGCGCGGCAGCATGCCAACGGCGCTTGAGGAGCTTTGCAATGCGCCCGATGTAGTCCTGTGCTTCGTCTCGGTTCGCCGACCACACCAAGATGTTGACCAGGCGAACAAAAGGCGGGTACAGCGCGTCGCGGCGCTGGTCCAGGTCGTAGTCGGTAAAGATTGAACGGTCATGCTCAGCGACGGCGCGAATGACCGGGTCCTCGGGCAGGTAGGTCTGGATGATGACCTCGCCGGGGCGATCACCACGACCGGCACGGCCGGCGACTTGCTCCAGCAGATCGTAGGCGCGCTCCCCTGCGCGGAAGTCCGGCAGCTTGAGGGCGAAGTCGGCATTGACCACACCCACGAGCGTGACCTCGGGAAAGTCGAGGCCCTTTGCGATCATTTGGGTGCCCAGCAGCACCGCGCAATCGGCGGCATCGAACTTCTCAAGCAGCTTTTTGTGCGCATCCTTGCCGCGCGTGGAATCGGCATCCATACGAATAATGGCGACGTCCTCGGGCAACATCTGGTGCAGTGCGTCCTCGATCTGCTGCGTACCCAAGCCCATTTTTGCCAGGTAGCGACTGCCACATTTGGGGCAACGGCTCGTGGGCGCGGGATACGGCTGCACGCGCCAAGACGAACCGCATGTGTGACACTGCAGCGTGTGCGTGCGCTCGTGATACGTAAGCGCGGTGGAGCAGTGGTTGCAGGTGGGGACGCAGCCGCACTCGCGGCACATAAGGAACGGCGCAAAGCCACGGCGGTTATGCAGCAACACGGCCTTCTCGCGGCGCTCGACCACACGCTCCAGGCCTTCCATCAGCGGTTTTGAGAACATAGAGCGGCTGCCGTGCGAGAACTCACGGCGCAGGTCGGCAATGCGGACTGTCGGCAGCACGGCGTGTCCCGGGCGCTCGGGCATCTCGACGCGCGTCCAGGTGGCACCGTTATACGTGCCACGGCGGCAGCGGTCGAGGGCCTCAGCAGAAGGCGTGGCCGAGCCCAGCGCGAGCGGGCAGCGATAGCGACGCGCCATCTCGGCCGCCACTTCGCGCGCATGGTAGCGCGGGCTGGAACCCTGCTTGTAACTGGTCTCGTGCTCCTCGTCGATGATGATAAGGCCCAAGTCGCTGAGCGGGCAAAAGAGCGCCGAGCGGGCGCCCACGACCACGCGCGCGGCACCGCTGGCGACCATATCCCATTGGTCCAAGCGTTCACCGGCCGAAAGGCGCGAGTGGAAGACCGCAACCGTTTCGCCAAAGCGCGAGCGAAAACGGCCGACGGTCTGGGCCGTCAGCGAGATCTCGGGCACGAGCACGCAGGCCGAACGGCCGGCTGCCAGCACGCGCTCGATGGCGGAGAGGTAGACCTCGGTTTTGCCGGAACCGGTGACGCCATCGACGAGCACCACGTCGCCGTGTGCATCCAGGCGAGCTCGCTCAATCTGCGCGAGCGCCTGCTGCTGGCCGTTGGTGAGTGCCACCGGCGCCTTACCGCTCGCCGAGGACAGCGTGGTCTGCTCGCTGCAGCCACGCCACGCACGGCGCTCTTCCACCACCACGACACCGCGTTTTTCAAGCGCCTTGATGGTCGCCGACATGCTGTTATAGAGCAGGTTGAGGTCGCGCGTCGTGACCGGGCCGCATTGGAGCGCCTCGATGAGCTGACGTTGGCGAACCGCTGTCTTGGGCGGCGTGTAGTCGAAACCCTCGGGCGTGAGCATGACCCAGCGGTTTTGGATAGGCTTGACGGCGGGGCGCTCAACCGTCCACACGCCGTCATCGCCCTTGACCACGCGCGGACTTCCACCCGGGGGCAAGAACAAACGCAGGCACTCGGAAAGCGTCGCGACATACTCGCGGCTCATCCAGCGTGCGATACGGGCAGCCTCGACAGTAAAGAGCGGTTTGCTGAGGATAGCCTCGATGGGCTTGATGCGTGCGGGGTCGAGGGCGATGTTGCCTTGTAGGTCGCCCAGCTCAGGCGCAATGTCGACAATATAGCCCGCGGCGGCACGGTTACCAAAGTGGACCAGGACCGTTGATCCGATCTGCGCTTCACTAGCAAGAGGTTGAGGAATGCCATAGGCAAACGGCTCGGACAGCGCACGCGTTGGGATGTCGAGAACCACGCTCGCATAGGCGGCGATGGGCTCAGGTGCGGGCTCGGGCTGCGCCGGGGCGGCGGCAGGAGCCGCGGACTTCGGAGCTTCCTCCGGTTCCGGCGAACCAAACAGCGAAAGTTGCTCGACCATGGCCCCAGCACCTCCTATCCCATACGTCTACAGAAACAAGAGCCCCGCTCTGAGTGAACGAGGCTCGGATACATACATTTGCGCAGCGATTACAGCGCCATCGTGCGGGCGCGGTCGATGCGCGCCAGGCAGTCGTCGCGGCCGACGAGCGCCATGGTCTCGCCCAGCGGAGGACTCACCATGTTGCCGCAGACGGCGACGCGCACGGCCTGGAACACCACGCGCTTCTTAAGGTCCATCTGCTCGGGAAGCGGCTCAAGCGCGGCGTCAATGTTGACAGCCGTCCACTCGTCCACACCCTCGAGCGCGGCCTTAGCGGCATCCAGAATGGCACCCATGCCTTCCTTGGCCAGGCCCTTGTTGACAGACTTCTCGTCATACTCGAGCGTCTCGGCCGTAGCAAAGATGGGAGCGGCGACGGCCACGGCGTCGACCGGCATCTTGGTGCGCGGTTTAACGATGGCAGCGAGCGCGTCGATCCAATCCTCGCCGTACTCGACATTACCCTCGATGAGACCCGCCTCGTGCAGCTCGGGAACCATGATCTCGTCGGCAAACTGAGCATCGGACATGCCGTTGATGTACTCGGCATTGACCCAGTCGAGCTTCTTGGGGTCGAAGGTCGCCGGGTTCTTGGAGATGCGGTCGAGCGAGAACTTGCTGGCCAGGACATCGCGCGGGATGATCGTGGTCTCGCCGTCGAGCGACCAGCCGAGCAGCGCCAGGTAGTTGACGAAGGCGTCGGACAGGTAACCGGCGTCGCGGTACTCCTCCACCGAGGTGGCGCCGTGGCGCTTGGAGAGCTTCTTGCCGTCGGCGCCCAGAATCATGGAGATGTGGGCGAACGTGGGCACGGGCGCGCCGAGGGCCTCGTAGACCATGACCTGGCGCGGGGTGTTGGACAGGTGGTCGTCGCCGCGGATGACATGGGTGATCTTCATCATGGCGTCGTCGACGACAGTCGCGAAGTTGTACGTGGGCGTGCCGTCGGAGCGGAAGATGACAAAGTCGTCGAGCTCCTTGGCGTCGAAGGTCACCTCACCGTGGACGGCGTCGTGGATGACGACGTCGCCGCGGTCCTCGGGCACCTTGATGCGCAGGACGTAGGACTCGCCGGCCTCGATGCGGCGGCGGGCCTCCTCGGGATCAAGATCGCGGCAACGGCGCTGATAGCCCTGGAAGGGGTCCTTGCGCTCCTGCGCGGCCTTGCGATCGGCGTCGAGCTGCTCCTTGGTACAGAAGCAGGGATAGGCCTTACCCTCGTCCCAAAGCTTCTGGGCAGCCTGCTTGTACAGGTCCAGGCGCTCGGTCTGGGCGTAGGGGCCAAAGTCTCCGCCCACCTCGGGACCCTCGTCCCAGTCCAGGCCCAGCCAACGCATGGCGCGCAGGATGATCTGCGTGTTCTCGTCGGTGGAGCGGGTGGGATCGGTGTCGTCGATGCGCAGGATGAACGTACCGCCGTTTGCGCGGGCGAAAGCCCAGTTATAGATAGCGGTGCGGGCGCCGCCGATGTGCAGCTTGCCCGTCGGTGAGGGTGCAAAGCGGACGCGAACGTCTGATGCCATGGAAATCTCCTCGATTGCAGGATGGATGTCTAACCGCACCAGTATAAAGCATCAAAGCAACCTCCGCACAAAGGGCACCTACCTACTCATTGGGGACAGACTTAAATGACCAGTCATTGGGCAACCTGTCGGCACTTAGGAAGGCTGGTCATTTAAGTCTGTCCCCAATGAGTAGGTGCGGAAAGGGTGTGAATGTTTGATTTACGCGCTATGATGAGCCCTTGCATAGAGAGCCCGGCGGAATGGTAACGGTCGCCGGGACACGTTTTTTGAAAGGACTATCATGTCAGAAGAACTTCGTTCCATCCCGCCCCAACACGGGTCCTTTGTTTTTACGTCGGAGTCGGTGACCGAAGGTCATCCCGATAAGATCGCTGACCAGATCAGCGACGCCGTCCTCGACGCAATCCTCGCCAAAGAAATAGAGCTGCAGGAGCAGGGCTACATCGCCCCCAACGGCGTGCCTGCCAACGTGGAGAACGTCCGCTGCGCCTGCGAGACCCTCGTGACCACCGGCACCGTCATCGTCGCCGGCGAGATTCGCACTCAGGCCTATGTCGACGTACAGGAAATCGCCCGCGGCGTTATCCGCCGCATTGGCTACAACCGTGCCAAGTTCGGTTTTGACTGCGACACCTGCGGCGTTATGAGCCTCATCCACGAGCAGTCGCCCGATATCGCCCAGGGCGTCGACGAGTCCTTCGAGACCCAGACCGGCGCTACCACCGACCCGATCGACCTGATCGGTGCCGGCGACCAGGGCATGATGTTCGGTTATGCCTCCAACGAGACCAAGACCCTCATGCCCATGCCACACTACCTGGCAAGCCGCCTGGCCGAGCGCCTGGCCACGGTGCGTCACGACGGTACCCTCGCCTATCTGCGCCCCGACGGCAAGACCCAGGTCACCGTGCGCTACGAGGACGGAAAGCCCGTCGAGGTCACGACCATCGTCATCTCCACGCAGCACGCCGCCGAGATCGAGGACATGGGTAAGATCAAGGCCGACCTCATCGAGCACGTCATCACCCCGGTCATGGCCGCCGAGAACATGCCGTGGGATAATGCCGACATCTATGTGAACCCCACCGGTCGCTTTGTCGTGGGCGGCCCCATGGGCGACACGGGCCTCACCGGCCGCAAGATCATCGTCGACACCTACGGCGGCTATGGCCGTCACGGCGGCGGTGCCTTTAGCGGCAAGGACTGCACCAAGGTCGACCGCTCCGCCGCGTATGCCGCGCGCTGGGTCGCCAAGAACGTGGTCGCCGCCGGTCTGGCCGACCGCTGCGAAGTCGAGCTTGCCTACGCCATCGGCGTTTCCAAGCCCCTCTCAATCATGGTCGACACCTTCGGTACCGCTAAGGTCGCCGAGGACAAGATCGTTGAGGCCGTAGAGAAGACCTTCGACCTGCGCCCGGGCGCAATCATCCGCGACCTAGACCTGCGTCGCCCCATCTACGAGAAAACAGCAGCCTACGGTCACTTCGGCCGAGAAGACGCCGACTTCACCTGGGAAAAAACCGACCGAGTCGAAGAACTCAAAGCAGCCTGCGGCCTATAAGCCAGCAGCAAAAGCTACAGCCAAGAAACAACGCACCAACAGAAGTACCGGCTCCAACCGGTACTTCTTTTTTATTTAAAGGTGGTGAAGATGTTTCGATAAGCAAGGTAAGACAAGTTCCCAGCTAATGAATTTCGCCATCTAGCAACTCCAACCATGTATCCTTAGTCCCGAGGGACGGGGCATAAGGTCGATCGCGAGTTCCGCACGAGCCGGAGAGCACTTAATGTGCTCTCCGTGCGAGCAGGACTGTCCGAGCAGGCGACCTTATGCCCCGCCCCTCGGGACGACGAGCCACGTAAAGGAGCAGCCATGGCAGGCAAGCCGCAAACACTAGCTACGACCTCAGCATTCGAGATCTTGGGCCCCGTCATGGTCGGTCCCAGCTCATCGCACACCGCCGGCGCCCTGCGCTGCGCCCAAGTTGCCGCCAGCCTGCTGGAGGGCCGCATCACCAAGGTCACCTTTGGCCTGTGGAACTCCTTCGCCCACACCTACCGCGGCCACGGCACCGACCGCGCGCTCGTCGCGGGCATCCTGGGCCTCGACACCGACGACGAGAACATCAAGCAGGCCTTCGACCTCGCACGCGAGCAGGGACTCGAATATCACTTTGACATCAAGGGCGACGACGCTTCCATCCACCCCAATACCGTCGACATCGACATGGTCGACGACACGGGCGCCACGGCACAGGTCCGCGGTGAGAGCCTGGGCGGCGGCAAGATGCGCATCAGCCGCATTAACGGCGTCGGCGTCGACATCTCGGGCATGTACTCCACGCTCTTCGTGGCGCACCAGGACGTCCCCGGCGTGCTCGCCGCGCTCACGAACCTTCTCGCCTACGCACACGTGAATATCGCCTTCTGCCGCACCTACCGCACCGAAGTGGGCGGCCAGGCCTACTCCGTCTTTGAGACCGACGGCGCGCCCGACGACACCGTCGTCCCCATGCTGCGCAAGCTCGACAATGTCGATTACGCGACCTTTATCGAGCTCCCCGGTTCTGCCTCGTCGCTCTCCCCCGGCGTCTCGGCCAAGGAGATCTTCGACGACGGCGAGCAGCTGCTCGATGCGTGCAAGGAACTGGGGCTCAGCATCGGCGCCATCATGGCCATGCGCGAGGCGCGTCTGACCGGCGAGACCCACGCCGTCGCCGCCATGCGCCGCGTGTTCGACGTCATGCGCGAAGAGACCACAGCCCCTATCGCAAATCCGCAGCGCTCGCTCGGCGGACTTATCGGCGGCGAGGCCAAGCTCGTCGAAGCAACCCGCCGCAACGATTTGAGCACGAGCCTGATGGGCACCGTCCAGACCGACGCCGTGGCCCGCGCGATGGCCGTGCTCGAGCGCTCCGCCACGATGGGAGTGATCGTCGCCGCCCCCACGGCAGGCTCCGCGGGTGTCGTGCCCGGCTGCGTGCTGGCGCTCGCCGATCACCTTCAGCTCGACGACGAGCAGGTCATGGACGCGCTCTACTGCGCAGCCGCCATCGGTCTCAACCTCACCACGAGCGCCTGCGTCGCCGGCGCCGAGGGCGGCTGCCAGGCCGAGGTGGGAAGCGCCGCCGCCATGGCAGCCGCCGCTCTGGTGCAGATGCTCGGCGGCACGCCCGAGCAGGCTCTCGACGCCAGTTCCATCGCGCTGAGTAACCTGCTAGGCCTCGTTTGCGACCCCGTCGGTGGCCTCGTGGAGGTGCCCTGCCAAAACCGCAACGCCATCGGCGTGGCAGCGGCCTTTAGCTCGGCACAACTCGCCCTCGCAGGCATTAAGAGCTTGGTGCCGTTTGACCAGATGGCACATGTCATGCTCTCGGTGGGTCACGCGTTGCCGGCCACGCTACGCGAGACGGCAAAGGGCGGCATCGCGCAGGCTCCGGCCGCACTTTCAGCCTGTGCAAAATGCGGTGCGTGCGGATAACGGCTAAGAACGAATCAAAACCACCCCTAAAAGGGGTGGTTTGCTCTTAGGGTATAACCCTTGGATTTCCGGCACGCGTCTAAAGGCGCCGGCCCTCACGGGGTTCGGGCCGCACTGCAGATTGACCCGTGGCGGGCCGGTCAAACCGGCGCTATTTACGCCCCGGCCCCCTGCCGAAGGGGTCCTCGTACTCCTTGACGCTCAGCCGGTCGAGCGCGATGTCGGCCTTCTCCTGCTCCCTGATGTACTTGGCGATCGTCGCCTCGTTCAGGCCGACGGTGGACACGTAGTAGCCCTCCGCCCAGAACTTCCTGTTGCCGAACTTGTACTTGAGGTTGGCGTGCCTGTCGAATACCATCAGCGAGCTCTTCCCCTTCAGGTAGCCCATCACGCTCGACACGCTGTACTTCGGCGGTATCGCCAGCAGCATGTGGACGTGGTCGGGCATCAGGTGCCCCTCGATGATCTCGATCCCCTTGTACTGGCAGAGCTTCCTGAAGATCTCCCCAAGGTCGGACCTTATTTGGTTGTAGATGACTTTGCGCCTATACTTCGGCGTGAACACGACGTGGTACTTGCACATCCACTTCGTGTGCGACAGGCTGTAGGCCTTCTGGGCCATACGCCACCACCGCCCTCTCGACTCGGATTCCTTGCGGCCTGAACAATCGCAAGTGTCCGGCGAGGGGGCGGCTTTGTAAAGCCGTTTGGCCCCACCCGCATAGCGGGTGGTTTCTGATGCGGCGCGCTGCGCGCCCCGCACAGGCTAAAGCCCGCAATCAGAACCACCCTTAAAAAGGGTGGTTTGCTCTTAGGGTATAACCCACGGGCTCCGGGCTCGCGTCTAAAGGCGCGGGCCCGGACTTCGTCCAGGCCTAGTGCATCTTGACCCGTGGCGTGCCGGTCGAACCGGCGGGGTCACCTCCTCTTGAAGGGGTCCTCGTACTCCTTCACGCTCAGCTTGTCCAGCGCGATGTCGTGGGACTCCTGCTCCCTGATGTACTTGGCGACCGTCGCCTCGTTCAGGCCGACGGTGGACACGTAGTAGCCCTCCGCCCAGAACTTCCTGTTGCCGAACTTGTACTTGAGGTTGGCGTGCCTGTCGAATATCATCAGCGAGCTCTTCCCCTTCAGGTAGCCCATGACGCTCGCGACGCTGTACTTCGGCGGGATCGCCAGCAGCACGTGCACGTGGTCGGGCATCAGGTGCCCCTCGATTATCTCGATCCCCTTGTACTCGCACAGCTTCCTGAGGATCTCCCCTATGTCGCTCCTGATTTGGTTGTAGATCACTTTGCGCCTATACTTCGGCGTGAACACGATGTGGTACTTGCACATCCACTTCGTGTGGGAAAGGCTGTAGGCCTTCTGGGCCATGGCGACCACCCCTTCGACTCGAATTCTTGACGGCCTGAACAATCGTCAATATCGGTCGGAGGGGTGGCTTTGTAAAGCCGTTTGTCTCCACCCGCATAGCGGGTGGGTTGAAGCTGGCCGCTGCGCGCCCAGCAGACTAAAGTCTTGAACTCAAAGGTGGGACAAATGTCCCACCTCTTTTGAATGCCACCGTTTCCGTACCACAAACAGCAGGGCAATCGCTATAATGCAAGCCCAGTAAAAACACGATGAGCCGCAAGGCGAAATTCGAAGGATATGCATACGATGTCGCAAAACGATCGAACTCAACTGATTCCCGATCCGCAGCAGCGGAGCAAGCACACCGGCGGCGTTCAGTCGCCGCGTCCTATCGCGCCGAGCCACGGTCAGCAGCGTGGTGCGGCAAACGCTTCCCAACGCCCGAACCAACAACGTCAGCAGCGCCAGGAAAACGGCAATGCGCCCAAGCAGCCCCCCACGCACGCTCGAGGCGATCGCGGCCCCGCGCGCAAGTCCGCCGGCAACAATAAGTCGGGCAAAAAGACGACGCTCTTTGTCGTCCTGGGTCTTATCGTCATTGTCTATATCGTTGGCATCGTAGCGTTTTCGCAGCTAGCCTACCCCAACACCACCATTGCCGGCGTCGACGTCTCGTTCTCCAACGCTTCGTCTGCCGCCACCAAGGTCAACTCGGCATGGAAGCACTATAAGCTCACCGTGACAGGCGATGACTTTAGCTGGACCTATCAGCCCGAGTCCGATGAACCCATCGTCGACGGAGAGGCTGCCGCAAAAGAGATCATCAGCCACAACGAAGCCTTTGTATGGCCGGTCCGCCTTGTGGAATCCTTAAGCGGCAAAACCAAAACAACCGCTACCTCCAACGAAGTCGATCTTGATCAAGACGTCGACCTGTCCATGCTCTCCGACACCTTTGACCAAAAGAAGTTTGAGAAGGATCTGGGCGCCGCCATCGACGAGTTTAACGAGGGCCGTTCGGGCACGTTCGAGGCCAATAGCTCCTATGACGAGCAGGCCGGCAAGTTTACCGTCGAGAAGGCGCGCTCCAACGAAAAACTCAACCGCGAGCATGTCATTAAGTATGCCGAGCTCGAGCTTGCCTCGCTGGCCGAGACCGTAGATCTTTCCAAGCTCGGCAACGATGCCTATGAGCCGCTCAATGGAACGCTGACCGATGATCAGATTCAGGCCGCATGCGATGCCGCTAACAACTTCTTGGGCGTCAACGTGACCCTCAAGCTCAACGGCGAGGATGCCGGCAAGGTTGATGGCAGCTCCGTGTTGCAGTGGATCAGCTTTGCCGATCCGGCCAACCCCACGCTCGATACGTCGCAGATCAGCAGCTGGGCAGCCGAGCTCGCCAACGGCTTTAATACCGTGGGCTCCACTCGCTGGTGGACGCGCGCCGATGGCAAGCAATGCGCCGTCGAAGGCGGTGACTTTGGTTGGTCCATCGACAGCAGCTCGCTCGCCAAGCAGGTCGAGGACGCCATTAACAACAAGCAGACCGGCGAAATCGAGATCAAGTACTCCCAGAAGGCCGACACCTTTACCGCAAAGGGAGAGCCCGACTGGAAGGCGTATATCGACGTCGACCTGTCCGAGCAGCACGCGCGCTACTATGACGAGAACGGTAATATCGTTTGGGAGGCCAACTTTATTTCCGGCAAACCGGGCGAAGACGCAACCCCCGAGGGCGTGTGGCAGATCAACAGCAACGACGGCGGCAGCACCCTGATTGGAGCCAAGGACCCCGAAACCGGTAAGCCCAAATACGAGAGCCCGGTGAGCTACTGGATGCCGTTTGAGGGCAACATGATCGGCTTCCACGATGCCACCTGGCAAAACGACAAGAGCTTCGATAACGCCGAGTCGTACAAGTGGTGCGGCAGCCACGGCTGCATCAACCTGCGCCTGGCCGACGCCAAGGCACTTCACGACTGCATCAAAGTCGGCCTGTGCGTGGTTGTCCACTCGTAGTGCAACGCGCGCATTCCTACAACGTGGAACTGCTGCGACCAATCTAACAGTTCCGAAAGAAACCGTCCTATGCGCCCGCCCCAACCGGTGGGCGCTTATAATTATCGAGGTTCTTTCTATAAAGGAGACGCTATGCCGAATGTCCCCACGATCGCCCCGGGCCCAGATGATACCGAGCGCACGCCCGAAGGTGCCACCGAAACGATTCCTCTGATTACAAACGTACATGCCGACAAGCAGAGCGGACGCGCGAACGATACGGCCGAGATTTCCGATGAAGAGGCATATGCCAAGCTCAAGGCAAAACGCGCCGAACGTCGACGCAAAAAGCTGATTCGACGCGGTATTGCCGCCGGCGTCGTAGGTGCCATCGCGCTCATTGCCATTGTCGCAACCCTGGTTATCAATGCGCAGCCACAAGGCGCTAGCGGGCCTGTGACCGACATGGTGACCGAGGGCACGTTTAGCTCAACGGTCGAGGCGAAAGGCCAGCTCAAACCCATTTCGTCCTCAGTGGTCTCCCCTTCTGTCGACGGCACGGTCGATTCGATCAACGTGCAGGCAGGCCAATCCGTCAACGAGGGCGACGTGCTTATGACCATTAAAAACGACGAGTTAGATCGCAACGTTGCCGAGGCGCAGCGTGCAGTTGCAGCCGCCCAGGAAGACCTCACCAACGCGCAGAAAGCCGCCGCTGTCGCGCAGGCCACCCCAACGACGGACGTCGATGGAGCTTCCGCAGCGGCTGACGTCTCCGCCGCATCAGCGGACACGAACGCCGTATCGGCCGCGCAGCGCAGCCTCGCATCGGCCCAGGCAAACCTCGACCAGGCGAACGCCAAGGCCGCCAGTCGCACGGTAACGGCCCCGAGCTCGGGTAGCATCGTGGAGCTCAACGCCAAGGTGGGCGCCACGGTAACAGGCGGCATGATCATGGGCGAAAGCGATACGAGTGGCGGCAAGCAGTGCATGCAGATCGCCGACCTATCTAAGATGAAGGTGACCGTGCAGGTGGGCGAAAAGGACATCGCCAAGATCGCCGTTGGGCAGAGCGCCAACGTCACGTATCCCGCGTTTCCCGATATCGTGAGCCAGGGCACCGTCACGGCCATCGCTTCGGTGGCAAACTCCGACTCTACCAACGGTGGCGGTGGCAGCGTGACCTTTAACGTCGACATCCTCATCGAGGCGCCCGATGCGCGCCTGAAGCCGGGCATGACGGCCGAGATATCGGTGGTGACCGAGCAGCTCGACGAAGTGGTGATGGTGCCGACGATGGCGCTCATGACCGAAGACGGCGAACACTATTACGTCAACGTGGCAACCGATGACGAGGGTAAGCAAACCCATCGCGTGAAAGTGGCCGTCGTGACGCAAAACGACAACGAAGCCGTAGTCGGCAAGACACAGGTCAAGCGCGACGACCAGGGCAACGAGATCAACCCCAACGTGCCGGTTACCAAGCTGCGCGATGGCGACACCCTCGTCATGGACACCGGAGCGAACGCGACGGCTGACGGCGGCTACAGCGCGGATTCGGGCAGCATGTCTGCCGACGAGGGTATGTAATGCGTCCCGTTATCGACATCCGCAACGTGCACCGCATCTTTGAGAGCGAGGCGGGGTGCGCCCACATCCTGCACAACGTGAGTCTGGCGGTAAATCCCGGCGAGTTCGTCGCCATTACCGGCCCTTCGGGCTCGGGCAAGTCAACGCTCATGAACATCCTAGGCTGCCTGGATAAGCCGACGGCGGGCGTCTACTACCTGCAAGGGCTCAACGTGGCCGAGCTCGATGATGACGAGCTCACCGAAGTCCGCGCCCTGAGCATTGGTTTTGTCTTTCAGAGCTTCAACCTGCTGCCGCGCCTATCGGTTATCGAAAACGTCATGCTGCCGCTGGCCTACACCAATGTGCCCCGTAGCCAGCGCGAAATGCGCGCCGTGCACGCGCTGCAGGCCGTCACGCTGCCCGTCGACCACTGGGACCACCGCATATCCGAGCTCTCGGGCGGCCAGATGCAGAGGGTGGCCATCGCGCGCGCCCTCGTCAATGACCCGCCCATAATTCTTGCCGACGAGCCGACGGGAAACCTGGACTCCGCGACCGGAGCGCTTGTGATGGAGACCTTCCATAAGCTCCAGAAGCGCGGCAAAACCATCGTGCTTATCACACACGACCCCGGCATCGCCGCCGAGGCCGACCGTGCCGTGACCATCCGCGACGGTCGCATTCACGACGGCGCGTATATTCCACATGCACCGAAGACCCTACGCAGTGCCGTAGATAGCCTGCCCATGATTTCCGCCTCCGCTAACCCGCCGAAAGGAGTGGTGGCATGAGCGCCCGCGATCTCATCCAGGAAGCCCTTCACTCGCTCGAGGCCAACAAGGGCCGCAGCCTGCTCACCATCCTGGGCATCGTCATTGGCATCGCCTCGGTTATCGCCATGACCTCACTCATCGGCGGCATCCAAAACACCCTGGTCAACAGCCTGGGCCTCAATGCGGCACGCATGGTGCAAATCTATTCGTCGCAAGAACTCACCGAGTCGGACATCGAGAAGCTTCAAAAACTGGTGCCGCAGATAGAGCAGATCGGCATTGTCGACAGCGCGTATACCGAGTACAAGACCGGCGATAAAAGCTATACCGTCATGGCACAGGGTGTCGATAGCGACATGCTCGACGCCGTGGGGGCCAGCAAGCTCGTTGCGGGGCGCACCTATTCCCAGGCCGAGTCCCAATCAGGCTCGCGCGTGGCGCTCATCAGCCGCGGCGGCGCCGATCAGCTTTACGGCAACGAACAGGATGCGCTGGGGAAAACCATCAAGGTGTCCAACGGCGAGGTGCAGATTGTAGGCGTGATTGATGGCGGCAGCGACTCCATGGGCTCGCTCACGCTGTATATGCCACGCGAAACCATCGCCGGGCTGTTTGGCGACGAGAATCCTTCATTCCCCAGCGTGACGGCACTTGCCGCCGAGGGCACGGACATGGATAAGCTTTGTAAGACCATCGAGTCCAAGGTGCGCGCGATGAAGGGCATCGCGGAGGAGGATGAGTACGACAGTGTATCGGCGACATCCATGAAAAGCGCCATCGATGCACTCAACTCCTTTATGGGCGCGTTCTCGCTCATCATGGGTGCTGTCGCCAGCATCTCGCTGCTTGTCGGCGGTATCGGCATTATGAATATGATGCTTACCAACGTAACGGAGCGCATTCGCGAGATCGGCATCCGCCGCGCTCTGGGCGCAAGTCGTCGCGATATCACCGCGCAGTTTTTGGCCGAATCCTCGGCGCTGTGCGTCACCGGCGGACTATTGGGTGTCCTGATTGGCTATCTGCTGGCATGGGGACTCACGTTCTTTGCCGCAAGCTCGGGTATCATGAGCGAGTTTGGAGCTACCGGGACGATCACGCCAAGCTTCTCCATTACGACAGTGTTGATCGCGTTCGCCGTATCGGTCGGCATCGGCGTAATCTTTGGCTTCTATCCCGCTCGACGCGCGGCAAAGCTCGACCCGGTGGAGTGCCTACGCTACCAGTAAGCCACCACCAACAAGTTGCGGTGAATTAGGGACTAAATATGCTATCTAGCAGCAAAAACAGACACTATTTCACCGCAACTTATTGAAGGGCTGCTTGCGCCAGTTCCGGGCGTCGTCCTCGAGCTATTGGCGGATGACGGTTTTGTACGGTTCGAGCTTGCTCGGGGCGCTCCTCCTCGCAGGCGGGAGGGCACGCATGCGAGGAGGAGCACCTAGCGCGCGAACTCCCGTAAGAGCGCGTCTTTCACTTCCCGAAGCGAAAGGGCCCCGCCTCCCTCGGCGGGACGGGCGACCACGATACAGCGCGCTCCCACGTCGTGCGCGGAGGCGATCTTCTCGGCCGTGCCGCCTACGGTTCCTGAGTCCTTGGTCACAAGCCACTGGGCGCCCACCTGCCGAAGCATCGCCACGTTGAGCTCGCGGGTGAAGGGCCCCTGCATGCCGATCACGTGCGACGGCGAAAACCCCGCGTCGATGCACTTCGTTATAGCACCGGGCAGCGGGAGCACACGCACGAAGAAGCGCTCCGCAAAATCGGCGACGCGCGTGTAGGGAGCAAGCTCCTTGCTCCCCGTCGTGAGAAGCGCGCGACCCGGGTTCTCGGAGAGAAAGCGCGCCGCGCAGGCGATCGACTCGACCGAGACGACGCCTTTGGGCAGCGCCTCGACCGGGCGCGCAAGGCGCAGGCATCGTGCACCCACGGCGAGCGAAGCGGCCCGGATGTTGCCGCTTGCGAGCGTAGCGAAGGGATGCGTGGCGTCGACGACGATGCGCGCGCCGGAAAGCTCGCGCTCCATGTCGGCCTCGTCGAGCCTGCCCGCAAGCACCTCGATGCCCGAAAGCTCGCCCAAAAGCTCGCCTCCGTACTCAGTTGCCGCGTAGGCACGGGCGGGGATGCCCACCCCGCTCGCCCATTCGCACAGAAGGCGGCCCTCGGTGGTGCCGGCGAAGATGCGCAGCGCCGGCGCGGATGCGGGCGCCGTCACTTCGGGCCGCCTGGGCGCGTGATCTGGTAGAGCAGCGCGTTCATAATGGCGGCCGCCACGGTCGAACCGCCCTTGCGACCCCTCGCGACGATGGCCGGCACGCGTCGCGCGAGTAGCTCCTCTTTCGCCTCGACCACGTTCACAAACCCGACCGGCACCCCAACGACGAGCGCGGGCGCGATCTTCCCCGCGTCCATGAGCTCGGCGAGGCGCAGAAGTGCTGTGGGAGCGTTGCCGACGGCCACGATGAGCGGACCCTCGATGCCGCAAGCTTTGTCCATGCTCGCAACGGCGCGAGTCGTGCCCGCGGCGCGCGCAGCCGCGGCGACATTAGGGTCGGCCATGTAGCACACGGCCTTGCAGCCGAGCTTTGCGAGCGCGGGCTTGCTTATGCCTGCGAGCGCCATGTTCGTATCGGTGAGCACCGTGGCCCCTGCGCGCAGTGCGTCGAGCGCACAGTGCGCGGCGTCATGGGTGAACACGAGGGAATCGGCGTACGAGAAGTCAGCAGTGGTGTGGATGACGCGCTTCACGACGGGTTCTTCGAGCGGCGGGAACGTGCGGCCGCCGAGCTCTTCGGTGATGATCTCAAAGCTGCGCCGCTCGATGTCGCCGGGCGCCATCTCCTTGGAATCCATCTAGTACTCCACTCCTTCCCTTGCACATATCCCCTGCTCGTAGGGGTGTTTCTCGCACCGCATCTCGGTTATGTAGTCGGCCTTCTCCACAATCTTACGGGAAGGCGCGCGCCCGGTGAGCGCAACTTCGACGCCGCGCGCGGACATATCGAGCGCGCGGTCCACGAGCGCCTCGTCGACAAGCCCCTTCGAAAGCGCGTCGAGCGCCTCGTCGAGCACGAGCAGCCCCTCCTGCGCGCCCTCGAGCTCGGAGAGCGCGGAAGCGAGGTTCCCATCGTGCAGCTCGCGCGTCGCGGCAAGTTCTTCCGGCGTCATCGACCAGGTAAACTTGTCCGACGCCTTCCCCGCGAAAACGGGCACGCCGAAATGCTCGGCGAGCAGGCGCGCCTCCCCACTTTCGCCGTCTTTCAGAAACTGCACGACGACGACGCGGCGGCCTGCGGCGAGCATGCGAAGGGCGAGGCCCATCGCCGCCGTGGTCTTGCCTTTGCCGTCGCCATGATACACGTGGATCATACGCCCTCCTCGATAATGCGGTAGACATACTCCATGTCGAGCGCCCCGCGCACGACATCGGCCAGGCGGTCGAACTCGCGCACACGGTGATCGGCCGCGGACGCCGCGCCCGCAGCACCCACGACGCTATCGGGCAGGCCGCGCATGCGCGCGAGCGAGCGCGCGAGGGCGAGCGCCACCCCCGGTTCGTCGAACAGGCCGTGGAGATAGGTTCCGAACACGTTTCCGCAGGCCGCGCCTTCTGGTTTGCCTCCAATCGTGCCCGCAGGGGCGCAGGAGACGGTCGTTTCGCCGTCGTGAATCTCGTACCCGCGCGCCGTCATGCCGTTCCACACCGAAAACGCGCCTTGGGCGCCCGTGATGCGCAGCTCCGACTGGGCGAGGCGCTTTTCCTCCTTGAACACCGTACTTGCAGGGATGAGCCCGAGCCCGCGCGCGGTGCCAGCGCCTTCCCTGCCGTGCGGATCGGAAAGCTCGTCTCCCAAAAGCTGGTAGCCTC
This sequence comes from Collinsella sp., assembly GCA_047247485.1. Taxonomy (GTDB): domain Bacteria; phylum Actinomycetota; class Coriobacteriia; order Coriobacteriales; family Coriobacteriaceae; genus Collinsella. The sequence continues at coordinate 983,220 of JBKTTM010000006.1, forward strand.
CGCATATGCCGAGCACCGGCGTGCCCGCGCCCGAAAGCGCGCGTACACAGGCTCCGATGCCGCTAGCCGCAAGCCAGCGCGCGTCGTCGAGCGTGGTCTTCGAGCCGGGGAGCACCACCAGGTCGGGTCGGCCCAGATCGGTCGACGAGGAAACGTAGCGCACGCCCACGCCGGGCACGCGCGAAAGCGGGTCGAAGTCGGTGAAGTTAGACAGATGCGGAAGGCGCACGACGGCGACGTCGATGACGCCGCGCGCCTCGCGGGCAGATAGGCGCGGCGCGAGCGAGTCCTCGTCGTCCAGGTCGAGCGTAAGATACGGCACGACCCCCACGACGGGAACCCCGCACATCTTCTCGAGCGGGGCCAAACCCGGGCGCAGGATTTCCACATCGCCGCGGAACTTGTTCACCACAAGCCCCCGCAAAAGAGCGCGATCCTCGGGCGCAAAGAGCGCGACCGTGCCGTAGAGCTGGGCAAACACCCCGCCTGGGTCGATGTCGCCCGCGAGCAGCACGGGGGAGGACACGGCGCGCGCGAGCCCCATGTTGACGATGTCGTTTTCGGCAAGGTTGATTTCGACGGGGCTGCCGGCGCCCTCGATGACGATGACGTCGTTTTCCTCCGCAAGCGAATCGAACGCCTCCAAAATCTGCGGCATGAGCGCCTTCTTTCGCGCGAAGTAGTCCCTCGCAGCGAAGGCTCCCTGCGCCTTGCCGGCCACGATGAGCTGGCTTCGGTGGTCGCTTTCGGGCTTGAGCAGGATGGGGTTCATGCGCACGTCGGGCGCGATGCCGCACGCCTCGGCCTGCATGATCTGGGCGCGCCCCATCTCGAGCCCGTCGGCCGTGACACCGCTGTTGAGCGCCATGTTCTGGCTCTTGAAGGGAGCCACGCGCAGGCCGTCCTGCGAAAGCACACGGCACAGCCCCGCCGCAAGCAGGCTCTTCCCCGCGTTCGACATGGTGCCCTGGATCATGATGGGCTTCGCCCTACCCACGGGTATCGACCTCCTTCGCCGAGCCTCGGCTATCCGCGCCCGCCATAGCGTCACTGCAAGAAGCGCCGCCCCGTTCGTCGGGTTCGCCTTCGCCCGATGCGCCTTCCGCCCGAAGCGCGCGGCTGAACGCCATCGCAAGCCGGGCGTTCTCCTTGCGCGTGCGCACCGCGACGCGGCACCAGAAACGGGACAGTACCGAAAACGAGTCGCACGTGCGGACCAAAACCCCCTGTTTATACAGGCGCTCGGGGATGTCTTTCGCCGGCGTGCGGACTAAAAGGAAGTTCGCATCCGACGGCACGACGGAAAGCCCGAGCGAGGAGAGCTCGTGGGAAAGCCACGCTCGCTCGCCCGCCAATACATCGCGCGTGCGCGAGACGTATTCGACGTCTTCCAGGGCGGCGATGCCCGCGGCCTCGGCGACCGAGGAGACGGGCCACGCCTGCCCCGCCCGGCGAATCCCCTCGATGAGTTGGGCGTTTCCGCTAATCAGATATCCCAACCGCAACCCCGCCATTCCGTAGAGCTTGGTGAACGCGGAGAGCACGGCCACATGGCGCGAACACGCGGCGCGTGCGGCCACGCTCCTTTCGCGGGCGTCGGGCGCAAATCCGAGGAAGCACTCGTCCACGACGAGCAGCGCGCCCACCTGCTCGCAGCGGCAAGCCGCGGCATCGATCACGCGGGGGTCGACGAGGCGCCCCGTCGGGTTGTTCGGATTGCAGAGGTACGCCACGTCTCCCGGCCCCTCGATCGCGCTGGCGAAGGAGGCGGGCACGTCGAAGTCGTCCGCTTCGGAGAGCGGGAACTCCTGCACGCATGCGCCGTAGTACGATGCCGCCTCCGCATATTCAGAGAACGTCGGCGCGCACACGACGATACGTTTCGGGCGCACCGCCGCGGCGAGCCGCCAGATGATGTCGGACGCGCCCGAGCCGCAGACGATAGTATCTTCGGGAATGCCCTGGGCGCGCGCTAGGGCGCGAACGAGGGCGCGGCTTTCCCTATCGGGGTAGGCGTCGATTCGAGAAAGCGCCTTGCAAGCTGCGGCGACGGCGCGCGGCGAGGGGCCTGCCGGATTCACGTTCACCGAGAAGTCGATAAGGTCGGAGGCGCCCCCTTCGCAAGCGATGCCGAGCGATTGCGAGCTGCCCCCATGCGTACGGGCGCGCAGGATTCCCCCGGCAGCCCGGGACGCGGCGTGGTCTTCCCTCATACCATCGCCCCCACGGCGAGCACGACCGCCGCGCGCGCGGCGCCGAAGACGACGAGCGCGCATACGGACGCGGCGAGCATGAGCCTTGTCGCCCGGGCGATGTCGCCCCACTCGATTTCGCGGGACGCATCGCCTATCGTCGGTTTCTCAACGAGCTTGCCGAAATACACCGCGGGTCCTGCCAGGCGCAGCCCGAGCGCGCCCGCGCACGCTGACTCGGTCTGCGCCGCGTTCGGGCTCGCATGGCGACGCCTGTCGCGGCGCCAGATGCGCGCCGCCCCGCGCGCGTCGAGCCCGACGATCGGGCACACGGCGATCATGAGCAGGGCCGATAAGCGCGAGGGAATCCAGTTCACCGCATCGTCGAGGCGCGCCGAGGCGCAGCCGAAGTCGATGTAGCGCTCGTTTTTGTAGCCTACCATGCTGTCGAGCGTGTTCACCGCCTTGTACGCCATGCCCAAGGGCGCACCCCCGATCATAAGGTAGAAAAGCGGCGCGATGACACCGTCGCTCGCGTTCTCCGCCACCGTTTCCACGGCGGCGCGCGCAACGCCCTGCTCGTCGAGAACAGACGTGTCGCGTCCCACGATGAGCCCGACGGCTTCGCGCGCCGCGACAAGGCCGCCCTTCGAGAACGCGCGGGCCACGGCCAGGCTCTGGCGGCTCAGCTCGCATGCCGCGAGAATCTGATAGCTCGCCCATGCCTCGGCCACGAAGCGCAAGCCGGGGTGAACCATGCCGCAAAGATGCAGGATTCCCCAGGTCAAAAGCCCACACGCAAGCGGAAGCGCCACGGCGAGCACAAGCCCTGCGGCGCGCGTGCCCGCGGACGTTTGCGGGAATGCGCCCCGCAGGCGGCCTTCGGCCCACGTGATCGCGCGCCCCATGGCGACGACGGGATGGGGAAGCCAGCGCGGGTCGCCGAAGGCAAGGTCGGCCGCGAACCCGGCAGCGACGGCAAGAATCGTCATCACCGGGCATCGCCCCCCGAAGCGGGGCGAACGTCGCGAAGGCAGCGCCCATCCCAGGTGGCGGCCCATGCGCCGCCCGGCTCGGTATGCACGTCGAAATATCCCATTTTCGGAACAGCCAGCTCGGAGAGCAGCGCTTTCACGGTACCTGCGTGAACGACGAAGACGGCGCGCCCACTCCCCTGGGCACACTCCGATTCGCACGCCTCCCGAAACGCCGCGACGACGCGGCGGGTGAAATCGCTCTTGCCCTCGCCATGCGGGCAGCGCGTCTCGCACCAGGAGTCTACCCAGGCGCGGTAGCGCGCATCCTCTTTAAGCTCGGCGGCGCTTCGCCCCTCGAAGTCGCCAAAATCCATCTCGCGCAGACCGGGGCACGCCATAAGCTCCGCGTTCGGGAAGAGGATGCGCGCCGTCTGGTCGGTGCGGGCCATGCCGCTCGTGATAACACGGAACACGTCACGATCGCACGCGAGGTCGCGCAAAGCGCGCTCGCCCGCGCTCGACAGGGGCTCGTCGGTGCCCGCCCCGCTGTAGCGATGGTCTTCCGTGCCCGCCGTGGCACCATGGCGCACGAAGACGACTTCCAAAGGCGCGCCCGCGCCCTGCGTCCCTCGAGGCGCATCGGTAAGGTTTCCTTTGATGACCTGGGGAACCCCGCACGTCATGCGCACGACGACGTCGGCGCGCGCAGCAAGCGCGCATCCCAAGCGCCCCGCGCGCTCGCGCCATTGGGCGTCTTCCGCACGCATGGGGACGACCCCCGAGCCGACCAAGGGCAGAATCACTGCGTCGAAGCCAATCAGCCGCTCGAGCGCCCGGTCAGCGTCGAGCGCGCGTACGAGTTCCTCAGCACGGTACGCGACACGGCCGGCAAAAGCCGCGGGCACGCCGCCCTCCGCAAGCTGCGCCGCGTCGACGAAATCGTCCGCCGCGAACCCGAGCTTTTCGCGCACGAAGGTCCTCTTCCCCGAATGCGCGCCACCTATCACGAGAATCATAGGAGCATGCCCCCCGCCACCAGCATGGCAAGCATCGCGAGCTCGGCCCATTGCAGAAACCATCCGGCCAAATCACCCGTCACCCCGCCGAAGCGGGACAGGGCAACATGGCGGTACCACGCGAGCACCAAAAACCCCGCCACCGCTATAAGGGCGCCGACGGCCTGAGCGCACGCGACCATCCCTGCAGCCGAAGCAGCAGCGAAAGCGCAAAGCGGCACGACGATCTCCGCGCGCTTCTTCGCAGGCGAGAGCCCCGCGGCCATGCCGTCCGCCCGCGCGGCAGGCCAGCATTCAACGGCGAGCCCCGAAAGCGCGCGGGAGAACACGAGCGAGCACAGAAGCGCGAGGAACGCCCCCGCCGTAAGCGGCAGCGCGGTGAACAGGGAAAACTGCAGAATAAGGTACACAACAACACCGATGACCCCGAAGGCGCCCGCCCGCGGGTCGTGCATGATCTCGAGCTTTCGCTCGCGCGGGGCCCAACTTGCAAGCGCATCGGAGGTGTCGCAGAGCCCGTCTAGGTGGATGCCTCCCGTCACCGCCACAGGCAGCGCCACGAGCACGGCCGCGACGATGGTCGCGGGCACGCCGAGCAGGTTCGCAACGTGTCCCCACGCCGTCATGAGGAAGCCTTCCGCAAGGCCCACCAGGGGAAACGCGGCAAGCGCATGGGTTGACCCGAAATCGGTCCAGGCCGATTTCGGGACGGGGATGCGCGAGAACGTTCCGAACGCCGCGCCGATTGCCTCTACTATCTTCACCTTGTAGGTCCTTCGCCTTTCATCCACACGGGAATCCCGCATACCACTTCGACTGCGCGGTCGGCCAGCGCCGCCACGCCCGCGTTCACGCGCGCGAGCGCGCGCCTCCATGCCTCGGTCCCTTCATCGTAGCGCATCCCATCGGCGAACACGTCGACGGTGACCACCACCGTATGCGCAGCGGCCTGAGCGAGCCGTTCAATACCTCCGAGCACCTCGCGCGCCGCAGCGTCGGGGTCACGCGGGGACAAGCCGCCTTCCGCGAAGAGCTCGTTCGCAACCAGGTTGCCCACGTCCTCCAAAAGAAGCGTGCAGCCGCGCGGAAGCCCGGACACTGCGGCGCCCACGTCACGCGTGCGCTCGAGGGTGGAAAACCCCTTGCCCTCGCGCAGCGCCCGATGGCGCGCGATGCGGCGGGCGCCCTCTTCCCCGAAGGGCTCCATCGTTGCCAGGTACACGCGAGGGCCGTCGTGCCCAAGGCACAGGGACTCGGCATAGGCGCTCTTGCCGCTCGCGGCGGCGCCGATAACGAACGTCACCGTCATTTCCCAGCCTCGAAATGCTCGTAAGCAGCCATGCCAGTCGCCGTGAACGTCTTCCCATCCCGGTACACGCGCAGCGCCGAATCCAGAAGGGGCAGATACGCCATGGCGCCCGCGCCCTCGCCCAAGTGCATGCCTGCGTCGAGGGGTGCCTTTATGCCGAGCTCGCGAAGAAGCTCCTGGCTTGCGGGTTCGCTTGATGCGTGGGTGCCCACGAGGTAGCCCAAGACATTGGGGCACAGGCGCGCCGCGCACAGGGCCGCCGTGCAGGATATGACCCCGTCGAGGAGCGCCGGCGCCTTCGAGGCCGCGGCCCCCAGGTAGAAACCGCACATCGCCGCGATGTCGAAGCCGCCCACCTTCGAGAGCACGTCGATCGGGTCGGCAGGATCGGGCGAGTTCGCGTCGATAGCGCGCTCGACCACGTCGCGCTTGCGCGCGAGCGAGGCGTCCGAGAGCCCCGCGCCGCGCCCGACGAGGCTCCGCGCGTCCGCCCGGATGAGCACTGCGGCCACCGCCGCCGAGGTGGTCGTGTTGCCGATGCCCATCTCGCCCGCGGCAAGAAGGCGCACGCCGGCGCGGGCAAGCCCGCACGCGACGGCGATTCCGACCTCGATCGCGCGCACGGCCCCATCGCGAGACATAGCGGAGCCGTGCGCGATGTTGCCGCTCCCCCGCCGCACGTTCGCGCGCACCATGCGCGCGTCTTCTATGCCCCGGGCCATACCCACGTCGACGGGCACGACCTCGGCACCCGCGAACGCCGCCATGCGGCAGGCGCTCGTGGCCCCCTCGCACATGTTGCGCGCGACGGCTCGCGTCACGTCTTGCCCGCTTTGCGACACGCCTTCGGCAACGACCCCGTTGTCGGAGAAGAATACCGCGAGCGCACGGGGAAACTCGGCCACCTCGGCGCTCCCCTGAGCTGCGGCGATACACGCGACGGCGTCTTCAAAGTCGCCCAATCCCCCCAAGGGGTGCGCGATGGAGTCCCACGCGGCGTACGCGGCGGCACGGGCGCACTCGTCTGCGGGCGCGATCCGGGAGAGCGCAGCTTCGAGCACGGCGCCCGGCGCCGACGAGAACGCGCGCTCGACTTCCTCGCGGATGCAGGCAAGCGAGGTTTCAGTTGCTTCAGCCATGTCGTTTCCTCTCTGCAAACGACGCCGCGGCAGACGCGAACGCGCGCGCAACGTCGGGGTTCGCAGGATAGTACACATGCGGGAAGCCTGCCACCAAGGAAGGGGTGGTCGTCATGCACGGCCAGCCCTTGTCGCGCCGGGGCTTCTGCGCCCAGAAGTCGCCGCCCGGGCAGGTGGACTGCCAGTAGTGGAACTCGTGCGCGCGGATGCGTGTGCCGCGCGGCCCGTAGAGCCCGTCGCGTTGGGAAGTGAGCTCCACGTACCCGAAATGGGACAGCCTTCCCCCGTTCTCGCTTGCGCCCTCAAGGGCGCCCGCAACAGGCCAGCGCCGCCCCTCGCTATCGGCGATTTCGCGCTGCAGGTACAAAAACCCACCGCATTCGGCGACCGTCGGCATGCCGGATTCCACCGCACGCCGTACCGCCTCGCGTATCGGCGCGTTCTCGGAGAGCTGCCGCGCATTGAGCTCCGGGTAGCCGCCCCCCAGATAGAGGGCGCTTGTCCCCCGGGGCAACTCTCTATCACACAGAGGGCTGAAAAAGGCCAGCTCGCAACCCAGATCCTCGAGCGCGCGCAGGTTCTCCTCGTAGTAGAACGAGAACGCCTCGTCACGTGCGACGGCGACGATGGGCCGCGCTCCCGCGATCGGCTCCAACCGGCAAGGTTCCTCGCGGATATCGGGTGCCGTCGCCGCTATTTCGAGCAAGCGGTCGACGTCGACGCTCTTTTCCACCAGCTCGGCCATCTTGTCGATGCGCGCGGAGAGCTGCTCGACCTCATCGGCGGTCACAAGCCCCAAATGCCGGCTTTCGAGCGAGAACGCCTCGTCGGCGGGGATATTCCCCAAAACCGCGACGCCCGTGTGCTTCTCGATCGCAGGCGCCGCGTAGGCGCAGGCAGCGGCGCTCGTCTTGTTCAGCACGACGCCGCGCACGTTCGCACAAGGCAGGAACTCGGCGATGCCGCGGATTACGGCGGCGAGCGATAAAGACGCCCCGCGCCCGTTCACCACTAAAACGACCGGCGTTTCCGTGTCGCGCGCAACCTGGTAGCTGCTCGCGTCGGCCACGCCGGGCGCCATGCCGTCGTAGAAGCCCATGACCCCCTCGAGCACCGCGACATCCGCGCCCGCGGCGCCGCGTGCGAGCAGGGCGCGCAGCGTCGGGGCGTCGGTGAAGAAGCCGTCTAAGTTGCCCGAGCGCGCGCCCACGACGCGGCGATGAAAGAGCGGGTCAATATAGTCGGGGCCGCATTTGAAGGCCGCGCATGCGAGGCCGCGGCGCGCAAGCGCGCGCAGGAGCGCGCACGTAACGACCGTCTTGCCGCTCCCGCTCGAGGGCGCAGCGACCATGAAACGCGGGATGGTCGTGCTCACCGGGCGCCGCCTTCCCCACCCGCACCACGCGCGCTGACGAGGAACACGGGGTTTTGCGCCTTCATAAGATGGTGCGAGCCTACAGCCTCGGCGCGGGCGGCCGACACCTGGCACGCCTCGAACCCCTTAAAGCGCGAACCCGAGAGAAGCGCGCACGCCTCGGTGAGCGTCTCAACGGTGACGCATGGCACGCACAGGCGAACCTGCGAGTTCTTCTCGAGCGCCGCCTCCACGATAGAGGGAAGCTCGCCCGCGCTCCCGCCGACGAACACGGCGTCGGGGACGGGCAGTTTCGCGAGCGCTTCGGGGGCGACACCGGGGACCGCATGTACGTTGCCGCACCCGAATGCATCCGCGTTCTCTCGGATGAGCCGCACGCCGGCCGCGTTGCGCTCGACCGCCCATACCGACCCCGCTCGCGCGACGAGCGCCGCCTCGATCGACACGCTCCCCGTGCCGGCTCCGACGTCCCACACGGTGTCGGTAGCGGTAAGGCGCAGCTTCGCGAGCGCGACGGCGCGCACCTCCTGCTTGGTCATGGGAACGTCGCCGCGGATGAAGAGCTCGTCGGGAATGCCCGAGGAAGCGTACGGCCAGCGGGAGCTCGCGGCGCGGGATGCGCCCGCAGGGTCCGCCGCGGAAGAAGCCGCCGCGGGCGATGACGCGCCGGCCGGCGCCTCGGAGGCTGCGCTAGAGCCCGCAGGCGACCCGGCGCCGCCTGCGGGCTCGATAAGCATCACGTTCAAGTCGTCGAACGTCTGACCTGCGATTTCACTTGCGGTCGCGCAGGTGATGCGCTCGTCGGGGTACGACAGGCGCTCGGCCACCGTCACGCGCGCGTCCCCGAAGCCCGCCTGCACAAGCTCGCCCGAAAGCCGCGAGGGGTCTTCCCCACCCGACGTGACGAGGAAGAGCTCACCTGCGCGCTCGGCCTCGGCCACGATATCGCACGCCACGCCGTGAGCGCTCGCGAAGCGCCAATCCTGCCATGGACGCGCAAGGCGCGCGGCGAGATACGACGCTGAGCTTATGCCGGGAACAACGCGCACGTCCACCTGCGCGTCGCCGGAGAGCGCCTCCACCAGGCGGCGCGCGCCGCTGAACAGCCCCACATCGCCCGTCATCACGACCACGGCGCGCCGCCACGACGCCGCATCGGTGAGCGCGGCGACGATGTCCGCCGTCTTCACGAGCTCGCATCTCACCACGTCGGGCGGCACGTCGATGCCGGCAAGCGCGCGATGAGCGCCGATGACCACGTCGGCGAAGTCGATAGCGTCGAGCGCCGCGCGCGAGAGCAAGTCGGGGTTTCCGGGCCCCGCCCCGATGATCGTTACCTTTCGCATGGAATCTCCCGATACCCGCGCGGCGTGACCATACGGCCGCCTACGAACTTCGTGTTCGCGTTGCCGACGAACACGGTGGTGAACATGTCGGCGTCGATCTCCCCCAGCTCAGAGAGCCTACACATGCCCGACTGCTGCCCCTCGCGCCCGATGTTGCGTACCCAGCCGCAGAGCGTGTCGGGGGCCTTCCATTCGAGCATAATCTTCGCCGCGCGTGAGAGCCTGTCGGCGCGCTTTCTGCTGCGCGGGTTGTACAAACAGATGCAGAAGTCGGCGCTCGCCACGGCGGCGAGCCTGCGCTCGATGACCTCCCATGGCGTGAGCAGGTCGGAGAGCGACACGACCGCGAAGTCGTGGGCAAGCGGGGCGCCGAGCACCGCCGACCCGCTCTGAGCCGCGGTGGCCCCGGCGATAACTTCCACGTCTACATCGGGGTAGTCCTCCGCAAGCTCCAGCACGGGGCTCGCCATGCCGTACACGCCCGCGTCACCGCTGCACACGAGCGCCACGGCTTCTCCGCTCTGCGCGCGCGAAAGCGCCAGGCGGCATCGTTCGACCTCGTGCATCATCGGCGTCGCGAGATGCGCCGCGTCGGGCACGGCGGCGAGCGCGAGCTCCACGTATTTCGTGTACCCCACAACGATGTCGGCCGCCTCGAGCGCGCGCCGGGCCGCAATCGTCATGCCGTCGGGGCCGCCCGGGCCGATCCCCACCACGAAGAGCTTTCCCATCACCGCTCCTTAAACGAAAGTTCGATAGTTACCTTGGAAAACGCGACGGTCACGCCGCCGTGAGCGAGCTTCGGGAAGATAAGTTTGCCCCCGTCCGCGAGCGCCGCGCGCTCGCACACGTTGTCGACCCCCACCGTCGCACGCACGAAATCAGATGGCGAAACGCTGCCTTCGACCTGCGACAACTCCTCTGCGGAATACGTCGCAAGCGGGATATTGCGCGCGCGGCAGAAGGCGAGCAGACCCTCCTCGTGCGCCTTCACGTCGATCGTCGCCGCCTCGCGCACGGCCGAAGGCGAGATGCCCGCCTGCCCGCACGCGAGAAGAAACGCCTCCCCGATGGCTTCGGCGCACGCACCGCGACGGCACCCTATGCCCGCAACGATGCAGGGCACGACAAGGCGAAGCGGCTCGGGCGCAGGCGCCTGCGCCCGCACGCCCGCCGGCTTCCACGTCTCACCGGCGGGCACGACCTCGCCCGTTGTCTCCGACGCGCGAACGGACGCACCTGCATTCGCGCCAGCGAACGGCGACACGACGATATCGGCCCGAGCGCGGTCGGACGCAATGTCAACCCCCTCAGGTGGCTGTCCCGAAATCGGCATGTCGGAATAGAGCGCCACGCGCCCGCCCGAAAGCAGCCGCGCCGACACTCGCTTGATGGCCTCGGGATTCGAAACGGCGAGCCCCGCACAGCGCGCCCACGTATCCACCGCCCACACGCCGCGGACGTCGGTCGCCGTGGTGATGACGGGGATGGCCCCTGCCGCGCGTGCCACAGTTTGCGCAAGCTCGTTCGCACCGCCCAAATGCCCCGACAAAAGCGGGACGGCAAAGCGCCCCGCCTCGTCAATCACCACAACCGCGGAATCGGTTGCCTTCGAGGCGACATGCGGCGCGATCGCCCGCACGGCGATGCCCGCCGCGCCCACGAACAGAAGCGCGTCCGACGCTTCCCACGCGAGCGCCGTCCATGCGCGCAGGTCGGCCTTCCCCTCGCCGAACCCGCGCGAAACGGAAACGTCCCAGCCAGGGTCATCTTCACCTGTCTGCGCGCAATCGGAAAGCGCGCGTGCGGTGCGCTCCGCCAACACATACCCCCTCTCAGTGAACGCTATGCAGGAAACCCTCATCTAGCGCACCACCATCGTCGAGAAGTAGCTGCCCCGATCGGGCACATCGTCGAGTGAGCGGTACACGCGCTCGCCCGGAAGCCCACAGTCCTCTACAAGCTCGGCACCGTCGAAGGCGCCCTCCTCGCGAAGGATGCGCTTCGTGTCCGCAAGCGAGCGGCGCGCCTTCATGACCACCTTCGTCCCCGGCCAGCCGATTGCGCGGCGCACCCCGTACAGCACGCCTTTACTCATACGTCGCCCCCAATTCCCCGATAACCGCATCGGCGCCCGACGTGCGGAAAAGCTCGCGGCGCTCGGCGTCGAACACGACCGCGGCGATGTCGCATGCGCCCGCCGCGCGGCGGCGCAACCTGTCCTCGATTGCCGCAGCGAGCGAGGCGCGCGCAGCGTCCCCCACGCCGGCGGCCTCGATTACCTCGAGCGCCGCCGTGGTCGTGACCGACGACATGATCTCGCACACGGTCTTCGCGCCCGCGCCGGCCAAGGCCGCGTGGGCGGCCAGAATCTCCGCGCGGCAGTCGGCGGTACGCGAATGGGTGTCCATGATGCCGCCCGCGACCTTCACCAGCTTGCCGATGTGTCCCACAAGAAGGACATTGGTAAATCCCTCGCGAACGCAGCAATCAATCGCATCGCCCACAAAGTTGGAGATGAAGACCACCGGCGCACCGTTTAGATGAAAATGCCCCGAGATGAACTGCGCGCCGTAGTTGCCGGGCGTGAGCACGACTCCGAGCCGCCCCATAGCCGCATGCTGACGGATCTCGAGCTCGATACTGTCGCGCAAGGCAGCGAGGCTGCGCGGCTCGACGATGCCCGTCGTGCCCAGGATGGAGATGCCGCCCTCTATCCCCAGGTGCGGGTTGAAGGTCTTTTTGGCAAGGAAAACGCCCTCGGGTACCGAAATCGTCACAGCAATATTTCCAGAAAAGCAGTGCGCGTCGCACACCTCGCGCACCGCCGAAGTGATCATCGCGCGCGGCGTCGCGTTGATGGCGGCCGCCCCCACCGGCTGCTCGAGCCCGGGCAACGTCACGCGCCCCACGCCCACGTCGCCATCGACGGAAACTTCCGATTCGCGCGCGGGCACGTCCTTGCCGCCCGCAGCACCCGTGCCCGACCCCGCATGTTCCACGCGCGCGTACACGAGCACGCCGTCGGTCACATCGGCATCGTCGCCTGCGTCCTTTCGCACGGCGCACTGGGCGCACCCCTCGCCGATGCATGCATCGACCACGTTCGCCTCGACGGGCAGCCCGCCGGGGGTGACGATCGACACGAGGCCGACGGGCTTTCGTGACAAGAGCATCTCGCAGGCCGCCTTCGCCGCGAGCGCGGCGCAGCTCCCCGTGGTGTAGCCGCAGCGCAGGCGGGTCGTCCCGGTATATATGTAGTGCTCGAAGGCCACGCTAGCTGCTCGCCTTCCGATAGCCCGTGGCAAACGAAGGGTCGTAAAGCTTGCTGCGCTCGTACGACTCCGCTTGCGCGCCGTTGTGCGCAAGCCCGCCGCGAGCTCCGAGCACGCGGCCAACCACCACGAGCGCCGTGCGGTCGATGCCCTCTCGCGCGCCCGCATCGGCGAGCGTGCCCACTGTGCATCGCACCACGCGCTCCTCAGGCCAGGTCGCCTTGTACACGAGCGCCGCCGGCTCGTCGGAGCTGCGGCCCGCGGCCAAAAGCTCAGCGGAAAGCTCGGCGAGCATACCCGAGCTCAGGAAGATGACCATAGTCGAGCCGCTTTCCGCCATGGTGCGCATGCCCTCGCCCGCGGGCATGGGGGTACGTCCGGAAAGCCGCGTGATCACGACCGACTGGCTGATTCCCGGCAGCGTGTATTCCTGGCGAAGCGCCGCCGCGGCACCGCAAAAGCTCGACACGCCGGGCACCACCTCGTAGTCCACGCCGCGCGCGTCGAGCGCGTCCATCTGCTCTTGGATGGCGCCGTACAGGCACGGGTCGCCCGTGTGCAGGCGCACCACTTCCTCGCCCCGCGCATCTGCCGCGCACATCACATCGAGCACTTCCTCCAAGGTCATATGCGCGCTGTCGTAGACGATGCAGGATTCCTTGCACTCAGCGAGCAGCTCGGGGTTCACAAGGCTTCCCGCCCAAACGACCACGTCGGCCGCGCGCAGAAGGCGCGCCCCGCGCAGCGTGATAAGGTCGGCGGCGCCCGAGCCTGCGCCAACGATATGAATCATCCGAGCCTTCCCTTCCCGTTTCTCATCGCAACCGTTTACGCCGCCATTTGCGCAGCGGGCAAAACACGGCGCCCGCAGCGGCAATCGGCGCAAATACGCAGGCAGGAGGCGCAATGCCGCCCGCCCTGGCTTTGACACGTTCACAAGTGCCCACTATCATAGTAAAAGTTTCGGCAACGAGCATATGACAATCGGATAAAAGGAAATGACCGGCGCGGCGCCCGCACAGCCCGCGCTGGCTTGCGGAGGGAACCAGGTGGGAATCCTTGGCAAGGGACATTACTGTGTAGGACGCGCAGGCGAACCGCCTCGCGCCCCAAGCCAGACTGCTTCGCCTTTTCCTCACGGCATCGCCGTGGCGTTAGCTCCTTGTGAACCCCGAGGGGCGCGCTTTTCTTTCGCTTGTGCCGACAAGCAACTGTCGCCGGGGGACCGGCAAACCGAGGAAAGGAAAAACCATGTCCGACCAGATGTCACGCCGCGGCTTCATGGGCGCCGCAGCAACCGGAGCATTCGCGCTCGCCGGAGTCGCGCTCGCGGGCTGCTCCAGCACCTCCGCGAGTTCCGAGAAATCGAGCGAAAAAGAGAAGGCCGTGAAGCCGGTCATCCTCGTCACGAGCTTCGGCACGAGCTACAACGACTCGCGCCACATCACCATCGGCGCCATCGAAGACGCTATCCGCGAGAAGTACTGGCAGGACTACGACATCCGCCGCGCCTTCACCGCGCAGATCATCATCGACAAGCTGAAGAAGCGCGACGGCATCACGATCGACAATATGACCGAGGCGCTCGACCGCTGCGTGGAAGACGGCGTGAAGGAAATTGTCGTGCAGCCGACGCATCTCATGGCTGGCCTGGAATACGCCGACGTGAAAGACGAGCTCGACAAGTACGCCGACAAGTTCGACAAGATCTCGCTCGGCGACCCGCTGCTCACCTCCGACGACGACTACAAGAAGGTGGCCGCAGCCATTAATGAGAACATGGCGTCCTTCGACGACGGCAAGACGGCGCTGTGCCTCATGGGCCACGGCACCGAAGCCGATTCCAACGCCGACTATGCCAAGATGCAGGAAGTGTTCAAGAACGAGGGCTTGACGCAGTTCTTCGTCGGCACCGTCGAGGCTGAGCCGACCTGCGAGGATGTTATCGCCGCCGCGAGCGCCGCAGGGTACAAGAAGGCCGTGCTCGCGCCGTTCATGGTGGTCGCGGGCGACCACGCGAACAACGACATGGCAGACGAGACCGACCCCGACAGCTGGGCTGCGAAGTTCGTGGCCGCTGGCTTCGAAGTGACGTGCCTGCTCCAGGGTCTGGGACAGAACGCCGCGGTCGACGACATCTACGTCTCGCACGTGGACGACGCCATCGCCAAGCTGTAAACTCGCCGCGCACGGGGGCGCCGGTCGCGTCCCCGTGCAACGGGCATGCGCCTTCCCCGACCGACGGCGCATGCCCGTTGCATTCGCATCCCGCCCGCCCACCGCACGGCGCGGGCGGTCGAAGCGATTGAAAGGAACCCCCTCCATGTTGAAGAAAACCCTCGCCTTCGCCCTGTCAGCGGCGCTTTTTGCGTTCTCGCTCGCCGGCTGCGGCGGAAATTCAATCGACAGCGCAAAGGCAAGCGATGCCGATTCCCAGGAAAAGACCGAACAGGCGGCCGATGCGCCCGAGGGCGCAAGCGCTGCCCCCATCACCGCCGACAAGGTGGCCGACGGCACCTATCCGATCACCGTAGATTCCAGCTCGAACATGTTCAGGATTGTGGACGCCCAGCTCATCGTGGAAAACGGCTCCATGCACTGCGTGATGACGCTTTCCGGCACGGGCTACGGCAAGCTCTTCATGGGCACGGGCGACGAGGCTGCCGCCGCGAGCGAGGCCGACTTCATCCCCTATGTGGAAAACGCAGAAGGCAAGTACACCTACGACGTGCCCGTTGAAGCGCTCGACGAGGACACCGCCTGCGCCGCGTGGAGTATTAGAAAAGAGCAGTGGTACGACCGCACGCTCGTGTTCGAATCCGCTGGCGTCGATCTGCGCGCCGACGCACTGAAGTAACGCCATGCGGTCGATTCTTCCCAAGGGGGAAAGCAGGAAGCGTCGCAGCATCGCGGTGCGCGCGATCGCCTGCGTTCTCGTCGCCCTGCTCGCGCTTCCCTTCGCGGGGTGCAGTGCGAGCCCGAACGCGACCGGTGGCACGGAAGGCTCTCAGGAATACACTGTGAGCGTCTCGCTCTCCGGCGGGTCAGGGCGCGCAAGCATCGCCTCACCAACCACAATTGTGAAGGATGGCGACACCTACACCGCGACCATCACCTGGTCGAGTTCGAACTACGACAAGATGACCATCGACGGCGTGGACTACGCGCCCATAAACGACGGCGGCAACTCCACGTTCGAGATACCCGTCACGCTCGACGAGGACATCGCCGTGTCGGCCGAAACCGTCGCCATGTCGACGCCGCACACCATCGACTACACGCTCCACTTCGACTCATCCACCATGAAGGAGAAATCGGGCGACGATGCAAGCGGCGACTCCCCCGCGGGAACGGCTTCAAGCGCCGCGGCCGACTTCCACAACCCAGATTTGGGCTGCGGCTGGGAGCCGACGGGGACGCTTCAGCTTGAATACGCCAAGCACTTCACTGTCGACGAGTTCGAAGGCGGCCTGCGGCTTATCTGCGTTTCGAACGGGGAGCGCTTCCTCGTGGTACCGCAAGATGCGAAGGTACCTGATGGGTTGAGCTCTGACATCGCGGTCATAAGGCGCCCCGCCGACAAGGTGTACCTCGTGTCGTCGGCGACGATGTGCCTGGTCGACGCGCTCGATGCGAACGACAATATCTTCATGTCGGGCACGAAGGCCGACGATTGCTCGGTCGCGGGCTTCAAAAGCGCGCTCGAAAGTGGGGCGATCGCCTACGGCGGCAAGTACAGCGCGCCCGACTACGAGCGAATATCGGCCTCGGGCTGCACGCTCGCCATCGAGAACACCATGATCAACCACACACCCGATGTGAAGGAAAAGCTGCAGAAGCTCGGACTCGTCGTGCTCACCGAACAGTCGTCGAGCGAGCCCGAAGCACTCGGACGCGTCGAGTGGATTAAGCTTTTCGGCGTCCTGTTCGACAAGGAAGACGAGGCCGCGCACCTGTTCAACGAGCAGAAGGCCCGCGTCGAGCAAACGTCGAGGCTTGCGTCGTCAGGTAAAACCGTGGCGTATTTCTACATTAACTCGAACGGGGCCGCCGTCACGCGGCGGGCGGGCGACTACGTGGCGCAGATGATCGAGCTTGCAGGCGGCAACTACGCGCTCGATGACGCGCAGACGGCGTCGACGTCAGGTTCGTCAGTAACGCTCGAAATGGAGCGCTTCTACGCGACGGCGAAGGATGCCGACATCATCGTCTACAACGGCACCATCGACGAATCGGTTGCCACCTTGAACGACTTTGTAGGCAAAAACGCGCTATTGTCGCAGTTCAAAGCCGTGAAGAACGGCAACGTCTGGGTCACAAGCGCCGACATGTACCAGCAGATGACTTCTACCGCCGACATTATCGACGAGCTGCACGGGGCGTTCACCGGCGATGACGCGAGCGACTTCCATTATCTGAGGAAGCTCGGCTAGCACCATGAGAAGCCGACTTTCCATGACATACGACGAATCGGGGCGCGCCGCGCGGTGTCGCGTCGTGACGGCGCTGCTCGCCGTTGCCCTCATCGTGCTCGTCGGGGCCAACCTGTGCATCGGGAGCGTGCTCGTGCCCGCAGACCACATCCCCGGCATCCTTTCGGGCGGCGCGGCCAATTCCATGGAAAGCCAAGTCATCTGGGAGATTCGCCTGCCGCGTGTGCTTTCAGCCGTGCTTCTCGGCGGGGCGCTTTCCCTCTCCGGGTTCCTGCTGCAGACGTTTTTCAATAACCCCATCGCCGACCCGTTCATCTTGGGCGTCTCCTCGGGCGCAAAGTTCGTCGTCGCGCTTACGATGATCGTACTTCTGGGCGCGAACCAGGCCATGTCCTCGCCGGCCATGGTGGTCGCAGCGTTTCTGGGCTCGCTTATCACCATCGGCTTCGTGCTCCTCATCGCACGGCGCATAAGTTCCATGGCCATGCTCATCGTGGCGGGCGTCATGGTGGGATACATCTGCTCGGCGGCGACGAACTTCCTCATCGCCTTCGCCGACGACCAGTCCATCGTGAACCTGCACAACTGGTCTTTGGGTAGCTTCTCGGGTTCGAGCTGGGACGACGTCGCGGTCATCGCGGTCGTGGTGATCACCGTGAGCGCATGCGTATTCGCGATATCGAAGCCCCTTTCCGCCTTCCAGCTGGGAGAAGCCTACGCGAAAAGCGTCGGCGTGAACGTCGCACGCTTCCGCGTGGTGCTCGTCCTTCTAGCGAGCATGCTCTCCGCCTGCGTGACCGCGTTCGCTGGTCCGGTGTCGTTCGTAGGCATCGCGGTTCCGCATCTCGTTAAGTCGGCGCTGAAGTCGTCGAAGCCCATCCGAGTGATTCCTGCGTGCTTCTTGGGAGGCGCCATCTTCTGCGCGGGCTGCGATTTGATCGCGCGCACGCTGTTTTCCCCCGTCGAGCTTTCCATCAGCGCCGTCACCGCCATCTTCGGCGCGCCGGTGGTTATCGCACTCATGTTGAAGAAGCGGGTGAGGTAGATGGGGGAATTCGTGCCGCGGCCCAAAACGCTCGGAGGGGAGTCGAACCTCGAAACCCCGGTAAAAACGCAGGCTGACGGAGCGCCGCTTTTCCGCATAAGCGACCTGTCGGCGGGCTACGACAAGAAGGTCGTAGTCGAAGGCGTCGAGCTGGAGGTTCGCGCGGGCGACGTCGTGGCGCTCATCGGGCCGAACGGCTCGGGCAAGTCGACCATCTTGAAAACCATTACACGCCATCTGGCACC
Source organism: Collinsella sp. (assembly GCA_047247485.1). Classification (GTDB taxonomy): domain Bacteria; phylum Actinomycetota; class Coriobacteriia; order Coriobacteriales; family Coriobacteriaceae; genus Collinsella. Next base: position 1,001,572 of record JBKTTM010000006.1, read on the forward strand.
GCTTGCCGGCGCGGTCGAGCTCGACGAGCGGGAGATTTCCCGATGGAAGACGGCGGAGTTCGCAAGGAACCTTGCCGTTATGCTGACAGATCGACCCCGGACCGAGCTCCTCACCTGCCGCGATATCGTAGAGGCGGGAAGGCATCCCTACACCGGGCGAATGGGCACACTCTCGCCCGACGACCATAGTCGGGTCGACGAGGCCATGAAAACCGCACATGTGGAAAAGCTCGCCGAGCGCGACTTCATGCAGATAAGCGACGGGCAACGCCAGCGCGTCATGCTCGCACGAGCCATCGCGCAGGATCCGCGTGTGCTCGTGCTCGACGAGCCCACGTCGTATCTCGATATCCGCTACCAGATCGACCTGCTGCGAATACTTCGCCACCTTTCGAAATCGCGGAATGTGGCTGTCATCATGTCCATCCACGAACTCGAGCTCGCGCAGAAAAGCGCCGACAAGGTGATTTGCGTGAAGGACGGCCGGGTCTTCCGCGCCGGCGCACCCGAGGACATATTCACGCGCGAGACGATTGGCGAGCTCTATGGCCTTCAACATGGCACCTTCAACGAGCGCTTCGGCAGCGTGGAAATTGGGCGCCCACACGGCGATGCGCACACGTTCGTCATCGCTGGCGCAGGTACGGGGTCGGCTGTGTTTCGCCAGCTCATCCGGCAGGGCAAGGCGTTCTACGCGGGCGTTCTGCACGAAGGGGACATCGACTGCGAGCTCGCGCGCGACCTAGCGACGGAATGCGTGGCCGAGCGCGCCTTCGAGCCAATCGGGGATAAAACCATAGCCCGCGCCAAAGAGCTCCTCGTCCACTGCGCACGCCTTATCGTGTGCCCCGCCGCCTTCGGCACCATAAACGCCCGCAACGCAGAGCTCGTCGAGTTCGCACGCTCGCATGGTATCGAGGTCATGCGAGCGTGCGAAGGCGCATCGGAGGATTCCAAAATTGGAGTGGGAAGGATAAACTGGACTTTCTTTTAAGGATCCTCAGGCTACAGCTCCTACGCCGGCAAGGTCTCCAAGGCGCCGGAGAACCTCAGGAACAGGAATTTCCACGCCGACGAGCCCAACTAGGCCTAATCCAAGCGAGATTCCAGACTCGACAGACCATTGAGAGTCAGATCGTTGGCGACCTCAGAGACGCGCTCGATAGGAACCGAGCCGTCAGACAGCGCCCACGTGCGATAGATACCGATAATACCCGACAGCAAAAACGCCAGATAGTAGTCGAACATCTCGTCCTTGAGACCTTGGGGCAGCAGATCGCGCTCGGCAATCTCATGTTCGAGCGGTGCACGAAGACGAGCCATGAAATCATCGAGCGGAATATTCTCGATCAGCTGACGATTGAGCACTAAGTTGTTGCACAGTGCCTCATTAACGGTTTTAAAGAAGGTCGCCGCCGCGCCCAGGGCGCGCTCGTTGGTGTCGCCGTCCATGGAAGCAAGCGTTTTCTCGACCGAGTCGACAATCATCTCCACCACATCGACGGCAATGGCATCGAGCAGGCCATCAACCGTGCCAAAGTGAACGTAAAAGGTCTTGCGGTCGACATTGGCCTCGCGCGCGATGGCACTCACCGTAATGTCTGCCAGCGGCTTTTCCATGAGCAGGCGCTCGAAAGCGGAAAGGATGGCATTGCGGCTGCGAACGATGCGGCGATCAAGGCGCGGTTTGCTGGTTGCCATGGGCGTGTCCCTTCGATATACGAGCAATCATCAACAGATGAGAGATAATCTACGTAAGAGGATTATCTCTCAAACAGCACAAATATACCCCGCATCATGAAGAACGCACGACTGCCCTACTGCGACTTAGGGTGCTTCTTCTTATTGAGTGCCGACGGAGATACGCGAATACCGTCTCCCGTCTGACGCACATAGGCCTTATGAGCCGGCTTAGCGGTCCCAGAAGCCTTCTGAGCGTGCTTCTTGGGATCAACGGTAACAGCATTCGTGGGGTGCGGCTTAGTGGGCGCAGAGGGCGTCTGAGGCGTGCGGCCGAGCTTGCGCATCACGCGATCCCAGCGCGCATGGATGCTCTCGTTGTGGGCGCTCTTAAGTCCCAGCAGGGGCGCAGCCAAAATGGTCGGCGCAATAAACGTAATGAGACGCCACAGCAGATAGCCGGCGGTCGAAGCCGACCCAAAGAAATGACCCAAGAACAATGCAAAGCCGCCCTCAGCGCCACCAGTTCCACCGGGCAAGGGAACCGCAGAGCTCAGCAGCTGGACAAAGGCGCTCGCGGCCATGACCGAGAAAAAGTCGACCTCGTGGTGGCCAAAGGCAAGCATCAGGAAATACGGAACCAGATAGAAAAACGCGAGCTGCAGCATGGTGATAAACACGGTGAGCAGCATGGAAGAAAAATGTCCGGCCGAAAGCTTGAACTTCTCGGAGAAGGAGTAGATCTCGCCATCGACAAACGTGCGCCAACTCTCGATCTTAGTGGCCGAGACACCAATGCGCTCGAGCCAATTGATGATGCAATGGGCGACGCGCGTGACGGTCTTAGGCATGAGCGCGACGGCGAAGATGCCAAGCAAGATGCAGCAGTGTCCACCAAAGCTAAAGACGCACAGCAGCGTCATGTCGCCGTAGCGTTCGGCAAAAAACGGCATACGGGCGAGCAGCAGGATAGCGCCCCAGGCGACCAGGCCAAACTGGTACACGATAAAACGCGTGAATTGCGTGGCGCCGGCCTCGCCCACGTTTTGGCCGGCCTTGGTCAGGCGATAGATCTGAGCCGGGGTGGAGCCCATCATCATGGGCGTCAGGTTGCCAAAGAAGATGCCACTCGCCTCGACCGAGATCAGGTCGCGGATGCCGACGGGCGAATTGGGATCGAGCCAGACGGCGATCGCATAGGCCACAATGCCAAAGAACAGGTACATGAACATGCAAAGACACGCGACAACGAGCCATGAAGCCTGGACGCTCGACATAGCGGCCCAGAACTGCCCCATCTGCCCGGTTACCACCAGATAGACGATATAACCTACCAGCACGACGCCGATAAAGATGGCGCCGCGGCGTGCGCTCTTATTGTCATCTCCGCCCGAGGCCTCAACCTCGACCTGGGGCTTAGACGTATGCTGAGAGGACTCCGTCATGAGACTCCTTCTAACAGTCAAAATATCTTGGATATTGTACCCGTAAGGGCCATAGGCAGAACGCAAAGCTCTGGTTCAAACGGGAATTGCAGACGGTTGTTTGAAAAAAAACCCGGCCTTCCATAGGAAGACCGGGTATCAGATGCGTGGTAGCCCGTACCAGATTCGAACTGGTGATCTCCGCCTTGAGAGGGCGGCGTCCTAAACCGCTAGACGAACGGGCCATAAGCCTCAGCAGAAAAGAAGTGGTAGCCCGTACCAGATTCGAACTGGTGATCTCCGCCTTGAGAGGGCGGCGTCCTAAACCGCTAGACGAACGGGCCACATGACATCTGCACTGCCGTGCTGCGAGGAAATATATTACGGGACAAAAAACGTCAGCGCAAGAAGAAATTCCAAATTGCCGAAAAATTGTCGGCAGGTTATGGAATACGCAGGTAAACTTGGTAGCTAATTCAAGTTGAGATGAACCAAAAGAGCTTCGCGCTCGTTGGGAATATCGTCTTCGATCACGGCGTCGAGGGCGGAGTTGAGAAGCTGCCCCAGTTCCGGCCCGGGCATGACTCCAGCACGGATCAGGTCGCCGCCGTTGATGGCGAGCATCTTGAGCGTATAGGGCTCCCCCGCCCTCAGCAGCTCGTGCGCCATCGCGCGCATCTCCTCAATCGTCTCAACGTAATAGAAGCACGACGGGGCCTTGCCAAGTGTGTCGGCACGCTTGAGGTCCATGAGCTCGTCAATCAGGCGGGCCGTGTCGACGCGCTCGCCCGAAAGCGCGCGCATCATATTGAGCAGACAGGAGCGCTCGGGGCGCAGCGGCTTGTCATGGTATTTGATGAGCAGGCACACGTCGCGCACCAAGTCGTGCGAAAGCGCCAGGCGATCCATAATGAGACGCGCCTTCTTGGCACCGAGCTCGGGATGACCGTAGAAGTGTCCGCTGCCGGCGTGATCGACCGTGAAGCACTCGGGTTTGGACACATCGTGCAAAAACGCCGCCCACATAAGACTCGACGAGGGCGCGACGCCGTCGCACAGTGCCAGCTCCCCTGCCACCGTCAGAACACGAGCGATATGCTCGTAGACGTTAAACGCATGATAGACACTTCGTTGATCAAACCCGCGACCCGCTGCCAACTCGGGCACGGCGGCGCAGATGAGCTCGGGGTAGCGCAGCATGGCATCTCCCCCGTGGCCGGTCGAAAGGATGCCCTCAAGCTCAATGCCCACACGCTCGCGCGCCACGGCATCGAGCAGCGGCGCGCACTCGGCAAGCGCACGCTTGGTCTCGGGCTCAATCATAAAGTCCAGGCGGCAGGCAAAGCGCACCGCACGCAGCATGCGCAGGGCATCCTCGTTAAAGCGACGCTTGGGATCGCCGACAGCGCGAATCAGCTTGCACTCCAAGTCACCCTGGCCGTCGTAGCGGTCGACAAGACCGCGCTCGGGATGCCAGGCCATAGCGTTAACGGTAAAGTCGCGGCGCGCCAGATCGTCCTCGAGCGAGGCGGCACGCTCGACACTCTGAGGATGGCGCCCATCGGTATAGAAGCCATCCAGACGGTACGTGGTGACCTCGATGCGCTCGCCATCGTTAATGGCCGTGATACCGCCAAATTTAATACCCGACTCCACGACCGCGATATCCGCCGCCTCGATCGCTGCCTTGGATTCCCGCCACAGACCGCTGCAACACATGTCAACATCGTGGCTGGGGCATCCCATCAGGGCGTCGCGCACCCAACCGCCCACGTACCAGGCCTCAAGACCGGCCGCCTCGAGCGCACGCAGCACTCGCAGGGAGGCATCGGTCGGGTGCGTACCGTTGAGCGAAACATTGCACATACCTGTGGCCTCCTGCGGCTATCAAATTGGTTGCCGATTGCATCTGCAAGAAGTCTAGCAAGAAACAGCCTCCCCTGCACACGCAAGTCCGATAAACAAAAACGCATCCGTCCTGTTCCCAAGACGGATGCGAACCACTCGAAATACTCAAGCTTTAGGCCGGAGTTAGCAGACCTCGCGGATAGCGATGCCCTTCTTATACTCCTCGACCTTGGCAAAGTCGCCCAGGCCCGGGCACTCGACCACGTTGGCGCCAGTGGCCATCGAAAGGCGCAGGGCGTCCTCGACGCGCTCGGGGGCGTCGTGCCACACGGACAGGAAGGCAGCGAGCGAGGAATCGCCGGCGCACACCGTCGACAGCAGCTTGACCTCAAAGCTGCGGTTGGCAAACCAGATGTGCTCGCCGTTAGAGAAGTACGCACCAGCGCCGCCAAGAGTCAGCAGCACATTCTTGGCGCCCTTGGCGTGCAGCTCGGCCATCGCGCCCTTGACGGACTCGTCGTCGCCACCGCTCACCTTAATGCCAAAGATATCGAGCAGCTCGTCGTCGTTGGGCTTAATCAGCAGCGGCTCCATGGCAATGAGGTCTGCCAGCTGATGGCTCGAGATATCGAGGACGAACTCGGCCCCCTTGGCCTTGACGCGGCGCAGGACCTCGGCCAAGAAGCCCTCGGAAGTGTTGGGAGGCAGCGAGCCGCTGATGACCAGGCAGGTCATGTCATCAAGCGAATCGATGAGCTCAAACATCTCCTGCTCGTTGGCCTCGTTGATGGCGGCACCGGCGTTGACCATGTTGTACTCGGTGTCGGGTCCGGCATTGAGGAACACATTGACGCGCGTGATGCCGTCGGTCCAAACGGGCTTGACGGGCACGCCCAGGGCCTCGGCGCCCTTAACGATAAACTCGCCCGAGAAGCCGGCGAAAAAGCCCAGGATCGTGGTGTCGACACCGTAGTGATCGAGGGTGAACGAGACGTTGAGACCCTTGCCGTTGGGCGTGTAGACGGCGTTACGGGTACGCGTGACGGTGTTGGCAGCAAGGCCGTCGCAGGAGATGTTGTAGTCAATGGCGGGATTTGCAGTGAGCGTGTAAATCATGAATGTTCCTTTCACGAAGTAACGTGTTGGTGAAAGTATATTCCACCCATCGGTAAAAGGCTAGGACAACTCGGTGAACGGTGTGGAAGCGATGAAGTACGGCAGAACATCTCTCTCCAATGACGGAACAAAAAAGGCGCCCCAGCCGAAACCGGGGCGCCGCATGCGCACGAATATGTCGCGTTTCGATTACTGACGATCGAGCTTGCGGACAGCAACGCGCTTGCTGTACTCGTCGACGTGACCGAAGTCGCCGATGCCGACGGACTCAGCAACGTTGGCGCCGGTGGCCATAGCGAGCTTCATGGCCTCCTCGACGTTGTCGCGATCCCTGTACCACTTGTGCAGGAACGCAGCGAGGGTGCAGTCGCCGGCGCAGACGGAAGAAACCAGCTTGATGTTGAACTCACGCTTGGCGTACCAGATGTCCTCGCCGTTGGAGAAGTAAGCGTCGCCGCGGCTACCACGGGTGAGCAGCACGTTCTGAACGCCAGCGTCGTGAGCCATCTTCATGGCAACGCGGACCTCGTCGTCGGTGTCGACCGGCACGCCGAAGATGGCCTTCATCTCGTGATGGTTCGGCTTGATGAGCAGCGGCTTCTTGTGAGCGAGCTCCTTGAGCTTGTCGGAGGACAGGTCCAGGACGACGTCGGCGCCACGAGCCTGAGCGTGCTCCATGACCTGAGCCAGGAAGTCGGGCGTAGCTTTGGGAGGCACGGAGCCGGAAACGATCAGGCACTCGAGATCGCCCGCGGTGTCCAGGATGTTATAGAGCTCCTCCTGGTGCTGCGGCGTGATCGGAGCACCAGGGTTCAGGATGCCGTACTCGTGCTGGCCATCGTTGACGTAGGTGTTAATGCGCGTGATACCGTCGGTCCAGACCGGGCGGCAGAGGCAACCCAGGTTCATGACCTCCTCGACGATGAACTTGCCCGTGAAGCCGGCGAAGAAGCCGAGCGCGACGGTGTCGACGCCCATCTTCTTAAAGGCGAAGGACACGTCAAGGCCCTTGCCGTTAGCCGTGTAGCTGGCCGAGCCGGTGCGGACGTTCTCATCGGGCTCGAGCGGAGAGCTCGAAACCGTCATGTCGACAGCCGGGTTAGCGGTTAGCGTGTAGAACATTTACAGTACCCCCTGTATATGTGAGGGCCGCGTGGCCGGCCCATTCCAACCACGCGGTTACCTCTGATACCAAATTAGCGAGCTGCGGACTCGAGCAGTGCCTTGACCTCGGCTGCGGTGTTGCAGGCGAGCGCCTTCTCGGCGAGCTCGTCGCACTCGGCCTTGGTCCACTGGCTGATGGTCTTGCGGGCGCGCAGGATAGAAGGAGCGCTCATCGAGAACTCCTCCAGGCCCCAGCTGATCAGCAGCGGCTCGAGCAGCGGATCGGCAGCGGCTTCGCCGCACATACCGACCATGATGCCGGCCTTCACGCCGCTCTCGATGATGTTCTTGAGCGAGCGGAGCACGGCGGGATAGTACACCTGGTACAGGTTGGAGATGGTGTCGTTACCACGGTCGGCGCACATGGTGTAGCCGATCAGGTCGTTGGTGCCGATGGAGAAGAAGTCGGCGACCTCGGCCAGACGGTCTGCGAGCAGCGAAGCGGCGGGCGTCTCGACCATGATGCCGACCTCGATGTTCTCGTTGAACTTGCGACCCTCTTCGGTCAGCTCGGCCTTGCACTGCTCGACGAGCTCCTTGACAGCCAAGACCTCCTCGACGCAGGTGACGAGCGGGATCATGATCTTGACGTCACCGAAGGCGCTAGCGCGCAGCAGAGCGCGGAGCTGGACCTTGTACTGGTCGGGATTGGCCAGGCAGTAACGCACGGCGCGGAAGCCCATGAAGGGGTTATCTTCCTTGACCATGTGCAGATACGGAATCTCCTTGTCGCCGCCCACATCGAGCGTGCGGATGATAACCGGAGCACCCTTGAGCGCGCTGGCGACCTTACGGTAGGCGTTGAACTGCTCCTCCTCGGAAGGAAGCTCAGCAGAGTCCATGAACAGAAACTCGGAGCGGAACAGACCGATGGCCTCGGCGTCGTGATCGAGCGCGTTGGGCACGTCATCGGGGTTACCGATGTTGCAGGCGATGATCTTCTTGATGCCATCGGCAGTCACGGACGGCTTGCCACGGAAGGCCTCGAGGGCTGCCTTCTCGGCAGCGAAGGCCTCGGCCTTGGCGGTGTAGGCAGCGAGCGTCTCCTCGTCGGGATCGGCCTCAACGATACCCTTGCCACCGTCGACGACAACGGTCATACCGTTGCGCAGCGCGGTGCAGCTGTTGGAAACCGAAAGGACAGCCGGGATCTCGAGGGCGCGCGCAATGATCGCGGAGTGCGACGTGCGGCCACCAGTCTCGGTGACGATACCGGCAACGTGGGCCTTATCGATCGTGGCGGTCATGGACGGCGTGAGGTCGTGCACGACAACGACAGTGTTCTCGGGCAGGACGGAGAGGTCAACGACCTCCTTGCCCAGCAGCTCGGCCAGAATACCGGTGCGGATGTCGGCGATGTCGGCCGCGCGCAGACGGAACATCTCGTCGTCCATGGACAGGAACATGTTCTCGAACATGGTCGAGGTGTCCATGAGCGCCTGCTCGGCGCAGGTACCGCCGTCAATGGCGGCGTTGATGGCGTCGGTCATACCCGGATCCTGAGCCAGGACAATGTGTCCGCTCATGATCTCGGCCTCGGCCTCGCCCACCGTCTCCTTCATGTGGTCGGCCTGAGCCTGGGTCTTCTCGCAGAAGACCGAAAGAGCGTTCTGATAGCGCTCCTTCTCTGCTGCCGAATCAGCAACCTCGTGCGGCTCAAACGTCAAGTCGGGATCGACGGCGACCATGACAGTGCCGATACCGATGCCCTCGGAAGCGTTGACTCCCTGATACATTCCCATTCCTCTCTCCGTGTCATGTGATAAAGCGTTTTGCCATATCCATGACAAAAGAGCGCAGCTACCTTACAACAGGTCACTGCGCCCCCAAATATGAACTTAGTTGTTCAACATGCGACCCGTTTGAGTTCTACTCGCCAAGACCGCTCTTGATGAGCTCGATGGCAGCAGCCAGAGCCTCGGCCTCGTCAGCGCCGTCACACTTGACCTCGACCTCGGTGCCGCAGGGGATACCAGCAGCCATGAGGGCCATCGGGGACTTGCCGTTGACCTCCTTCTCGGGGGTAACGACCGTCACGTCACAGGCGTACTTGCCCATGGTGGAGGCGAACAGACCAGCCGGACGCATGTGCAGACCCTGAGGATTAACGAGGGTAGCCTTCTCAGAAACCATAATTGACTCCTTTTTGTGTTTAACCCCTGTCATGCATGTGGCAGGAGTCAGATTCACGACGTTGTTTATATTAACTCACATCAAACGGTTTTTCATTATGTTTCAGACGAATTATTGGACAGATGTGTTTGTCGTCCGCTTGCTCGCCGGGCGGGCGCGGGTTAAGTTTGCTGCTCTACAGTCCTGCGCAAGACGGAAAGCACATTAAGTGCTTTCCTTTGCGTGCGGAACTCGCGACAAACTTAACCCGCGCCCGCCCGGCGAGCAAGCTGCGGAAACTCGGTCGATCCAGAGTAATGTCGGCTGAAAGGAATTCTGGCTGATGACCTGTTCGCGACAAGGACTCGATAGGCAGCCCCCTCTATGCCCTTTTATAAGTTGCGGTGAAATAGGGACTGAATTTGGGGTTGAATCGTTTAAACAGTCCCTATTTCACCGCAACTTATTTGGGGATGAAAAAGGCGGAGGCCCTGGAGAGGGTCTCCGCCTTTGTTACAGGGGCGATATTATTCGCTAACTGCTGGATTAGACCAGGCGGGCGTTGATCGTCTTGGCGATCTCGGCGGCGTCGGTGGAACCCTTGACGGTGGCACGGAAGTCCTCGTCCATAAGCGCCTCGGCGACCTTGGACAGGATCTTGAGGTGCGTGGTTCCAGCCTGAGCGCCCGGGATGAGCAGGGCGATGGCAACGTTGACGGGAGCGCCGTCCATGGTGTCCCAACCGGTCACGCCGGACTCGTCCTTGACGACGATGACGGCAGCCTCGGTAATGGCGTCGGACTTGGCATGCGGGATGGCGAAGCCCTCCATCATGCCCGTGGTGCCCTCGGCCTCGCGGGCCAGGAAGGCGTTCATCACGGCGTCGGCGTCGCTGGCGATACCGGCCTTGACAGCCTGGTTGGAAACGAAGCTCAGAGCCTCGTCACGAGAAGCGAAGTCCTCGGCGACAAAGACGTTCTCGACCTTCACGAAGTCAGCAGCCTCGGCCTTGGGGGCCTCGACGGCATCGGCCTTGGGGGCCTCAACCGGCTTGGTTGCAGGAGCGGGCTTCTGGTTCTTCTCGAAGTCGTACTTCTTGAAAGCCACGAACAGGATGCCACCGACCACGGCGCCGATGAGGATCGCGAGGACCCACAGCGGACCGTTCTCGACAACGGGCAGGACCAGGAAGCCGCCGTGAGGCGCCGGATCGTGAACGTTGAAGAAGATGGTCAAGATGGAAGCGATGGAAGAACCGAGCATCATGATGGGCATAACGGGCCAGATGTTCTTGGTCATGAACGGAATGGCGCCCTCGGTGATGTGGGTGCAACCAAGGATGAGGTTGACGATACCGGCGTCATGATCCTCCTGGCTGAAGTACTTCTTGCCGACAACGACGGCGAAGGTGGTGATCAGCGGCGGAACGATGCAAGCGGCGGAGACGGCAGCCATGAAGTTGGTGCCGAAGTTGTAGGTCTCGGTGCCGACGCCAGCTTCGAGAGCGGTACCGAGCAGGAAGGTGCCAGTAGCGTAAGCAGCCTTGTTGACCGGGCCGCCCATATCAAAGGCGCACATGCAGCCGATGGCCAGGCCAAGGATCACCGGACCGGAGTTACCGAGGCTCTGCAGGAAATCCATCATGCCCTGGTTAATGGCAGCCATGGGGCCGGAAATACCAAGCATGACCAGACCGACGATGGCGGTAGAGCACAGCGGATACAGGAAGATTGCCTTCAGGCCATTAAGGCTCGCAGGAATTTTAGAGAAAACCTTCTCGAGCAGCAGGATGACATAGCCAGCGAGGAAGCCGCCGACGATGCCGCCTAGGAAGCCAAAGCCCACACCTGCGCCACCGGCGTCGATCATGCCGGTATCGGCGTTAACAGGCAAGCCCTGGATGGCAATCATACCGGCGACGAAACCGGGGACGAGCGCCGGGCGCTTGCCGATGGACTCGGCGATGTAAGCGGAGAGCACCGGAACCATGAGGTTCATGGCGATACCGCCGATAATCTTGAGCATCGCGGCAAAGCTGTTGTAGTCGGCAGCCGTCGAATCAAAGGACGTGATGCCCCACAGGAACGAAATGGCGGTCAGAACACCACCGGCAACGACGAAGACCAGCATGTGGCTGACGCCGTTCATGAGGTGCTTGTAGATGACGTGACCGATGGACTCCTTCTCCTCGACCTCGTCCTCGACATCGGCGGCAGCGGCAACCGTGTCGTCGCCCTTGGCGGCGAGCGCGCGGTCAATCAGCTTACCGGCGGCCTCAACGGACAGGGCCTTGGAAACACCAACGGAAACCATGGGCTTGCCGGCGAAACGCTCAGCCTGGACATCCTTGTCGGCTGCGACGACGACGGCCTTGGCACCAGCGATCTCACTCTTGGTGAGCTCGTTCTCGACACCGACCTGGCCATGAGTCTCGACCTTAATGGTCAGACCGCGCTCGGCAGCTGCCTTCTCCAGCGCCTCCTTAGCCATGAAGGTGTGCGCAATGCCGGTCGGGCAACCGGTCGCGGCGATGATGTCAAACTTAGCCATGTGTCCCTCCTTCTTGAGTACAGCGCCCGCGGGCGCTCCCCTACACGCGCTTCAATGCGCGTTTTTCCACAACTGAAAGATACCAACCTACCGTCCGCGTGAGAAGAGACAAGGTGCAATTCTCCGGTGAAAGGTTCTTTCATAACCGTAAACGGTAGGTGAAAGTTTACCATCAACACTTGAAACAGCAAGGTGTATCTTGTAATTGAAAATGCCCGTATACTATGGCATTGCAAATCGAGTTAGATTTTCATGCCAACCAGGAGCCATCCATGACCGATAGTAGCAAGAGCGCACTTTCCCTCATTAGTACCCATCAGGGATACAGCGAGTCCGAGCAGCGCATTGTCGACTATATATTGGAGCACCAGTCCGAGGCGCCACGCCTCACGGCGGCTCAGCTCTCGCGCGCCGCTGCCACGTCCGAAGCGACCGTTTCGCGCTTCTGCCGCAAGCTGGGCTTTGGTAGCTTCCGCAGCTTTCAGTTTTCGTTGGCGAGGGATTTGGAAAGCCAGCGCAACGAGGGCCTGACCGACGAGGTCTCGCTCGACAATATGGAGCAGAGCCTCAAGAACATCCTGGCTGCCAAGGTAAGCGAGCTTAATGCGACCATCGACGGAATCGACCACGATACGCTGGCGGCTGTTGTGCATGCCTTTAAGCATGCAGGGGTTATTGAGTTTGCAGCTGTGGGCAATACGAACGCGGTCGCGCTCGATGCGACGTTTAAGTTTTCGCAGCTGGGCCTGCGCTGCATGGCGAGCACCATTAGCGAGACATCAATCGGCTTTGCGCTCACGTTACGCCCGGGTGACGTCATCGTGCTCATCTCAAACTCTGGCAAATCGCGCCGACTGAATCGCATGGCAAAAGCGGCTCGCAACTGCGGCGCAACCGTAGTCGTCATCAGCAGTGACAGCAAATCCCCACTTGCGCGCCTCGCCGACTACACCTTTAATACCGTCAATCACGAAGCGTTGCTGACAACGGGTGACTTCGCGTTCTCCAAGATCAGCGCCACGATGATCATCGAAGTCATCTACAACTTCCTGCTGCCCGAGATTAAAGACGCGCGTGAGCATATCAGCTACTACGAGGAGCTCATCCAGCCGGATAAGGTTGTGGAGTAAAACGCGTAGTGGGACAAAAATTTCAGTCTATTTTGTCCCACCAACACCGCTGATACGACCTAACCTCGAGCTTCTTCGAGCATCTGCTTTGCGTGGGCCAAGCTTGCCTCGGACTGATCGCCGCTCAACATGCGGGCGATCTCGGCAGTACGCGCTTCGCCGGTTACCTCGCCCAAATGCGTCTGGGGAACATCGCCCGGTTCCTTGCTGACAACATAATGCTTGTCAGCCATGACGGCGACCTGCGCCAAGTGGGTTACGACAATCACCTGATGCGTAGCGGCGAGATCTGCCAGCACGCCCGCGAGCGCACGAGCCGTAGAGCCGCCGACACCAGCATCGACCTCGTCGAACACCAGTGTATCCACGCCATCCGCGTTGCCGAGGACAACCTTACTCGCCAGCATAACGCGGCTGAGCTCGCCACCCGACGCAATACGGCGCAGGGGACGCGGCGTCAAGCCGGCACCGCTGCGGTATAGCAGCTCGTAGCTCGAAGGACCAACGGGCGTCCACTCAGCACGGGGAAGATCGCGCGACTCCCAGACGAGCTCGGCACTACCCATCTCCAAGCGCGCCATCTGGCGGCCAACCTCGTGGCAGAAGCGCGGGGCCGCCGTATTGCGAGCGCGCTTAAGTGCCTTGGCAGCGGCAAACAACTCGCGCTCGGCGCTCCCGAGTGCCTCACGCGCCTTTTTGATCTGCTCATCGCCATCATCGACCAGGGACAGCAGTTCTTGCGAGCGATCGCGCATGGCAAAAACATCGTCCATAGTGGGACCCCACTGACGCAACAGACCCTTGAGGTCGGAATACCGCTCACGCATGCGAGCGAGCTCGCGCGGGTCGAAGGCGACGCCATCGCGATAGGAACGAAGCTCGTTCGCGCAATCCTCAAGGGAGATACAGGCATCCGAAAGCGCATCGGCAATGTCGCCCAGCTTGCGATCGACGGCAGCCATACGGGAAAGCTCTGCCACGGCACTGTCCACGGCATCGAGCGCTCCCCCTTCGGCAGCAAGCGATGCATGGGCATCATTGGCCGTGGCAACCAGTACCTCGGCATGTTCGGAGCGCGGCAGCAGTTCCTCGAGTTCCTCATACTCGCCCGGTTTGGGGTCGACCTCGCCGATGCGCTCGAGCGCAAAGCGCGCCTCCTCGACGCGGCTCCCCTGCGCACGCGAGGCCTCTTCAACACGTCGAACCTCCTTGGCGGCAGCGCGCGATGCCTTAAAGCAGGCGCGGTACGCATCCAGCGCCTCGAGCGCAGAGCGTCCCGCCCACGCATCAACCATCGCAACGTGATGCGCCGGATCGAGCAAGCGTTGGTGCTCGTGCTGGCCGCACAAATCCATCATCACGCCAACGCGCTCCGAAAGCTCGCGCACGCTGGCGATGCGGCCGTCAATCTTGACGCGGCTGCGACCCTCGGCAGAAAGGCTGCGCTGCACGGTAAAGCCCTCCGCGTCGTGTGGGCCGTCAAACAGCCGCGCCTCGACGCTCGCCAGCGCCTCGCCCTCACGCACCGTCGACGAATCCGCGCGCTCGCCCAAAATAAGCTTGAGCGCCGAGAGCAGCGCAGTCTTGCCGGCGCCGGTCTCACCGGTCAGGACAGTCAGGCCGGCACTCGGCACCAGCGTCGCCTCGCGAATGAGTGCAATGTTAGAAACCTGCAGCTCATCGATCATGACGGACTCCGTAGAATACGCGGCTCACCGAGTTATAGAAGCTCTCGGGGCCGTAATCCAGCAGCAGCACATCGCCGGGCCCACGACGCACCGCCACGCTCTCAACGGTGCCATCACAGGTAATAAACTGCCCATCGATAGCGATCGCCGGAACGCTCGGACGGTCATCAGACATAAAGATTTCGACGACATCACTCGGCGAAGTCAAGAAGGCACGGGCCTGAATGGTGTGCGGCGCAATGGGTACGCAGACCATGCCCGTATAGTCGGGGCTCACGATGGGGCCACCGGCACTGAGCGCGTAACCCGTAGAACCAGTCGCCGTGGACACGACCACGCCGTCGCCACGCAGTCGATCGATATGGTGGCCCGACACCGTGATGTCGAACTCAACCATATCGGACAGGGGGCCGCGCGTGAGCGCCATGTCGTTCAGGGCGAAAGTGCGCACGACATCCTTCGTACCGTCTTCGCGCACGGACACGATATCCGCGGCGATGGTAGCGCGACGGCTCACGTGCAGCTCACCGGACAGGGCGTCGCTCACGACCTGCAGAATGTCGCGCTCCTCGGGACTCGCAGCAGTTAAAAAGCCCAGGTGACCATAGGAAAGACCGAGGATAGGAATCTCACGATGGTTGAGGATGCGGGCAGCGCGCAGCAACGTGCCGTCGCCGCCGAGCGTAATGACCAGATCGGAGCCGTCAATATCAGGCGTGCTCTGAATCTTGGGTCGCTGGTCGGCAGCCCATGCGACCTCATAGCCCTGACGAGTGAGCCAAAGCTCGAGCATCAGGCCGCTCTCGACCGCCTCTTGCTTGTAGTAATTGGGAACCAGAAAGACCTTCATAGCGTTGCAGCTTTCTCGCTCATAACCGATACCTGGGATTGCAGCTCGTCTTGCGAGCGGTCGTCAGATTCAAATCTAGTGCCGTACAGGAAAAACTCAACGTTGCCCTTGGCACCATGAATGGGTGACACGCACACATCGACCGGGAACAGGCCCTTGGCGGCAAAGAGTTCAACCGCCGCCACGAGTGTATCGCGGCGCACGGCGGGATCGGTCACAATACCGCCCTCGCCCACCAGCGCCGCCGGAGCCTCAAACTGCGGCTTTACGAGCGTGCAGAATGCACCCGTAGGAGCCAGGCAGGCCAGTACCGCATCGATAATGTTCGCGATGCTGGTAAACGAGACATCACACACAGCCAGGTCGATGGTGCCGGCATAGCCAAGCTCAGGCAGCTGCGTCACGTTTGTGCGCTCATGCAGCGTCACGCGATCGTCCTGACGCAATGACCAATCGAACTGGGCGCGACCCACGTCCACCGAGACAACGGTCGCAGCGCCGCGCTTGAGCAGGCAATCAGTAAAGCCGCCCGTGGAGCAGCCCACATCGAGGCAAGCAAGGTCCGTCGGATCAATCCCAAACGCATCGAGCGCGCCCTCGAGCTTGAGCCCGCCGCGCCCAACATACGGGATGCGCCCCTTAACGTGCAGTGGCAGGCCCGGCGTCACCTTGAGCCCCGGGGAGGTCAAACGCTCACCGCCACTCGAAACCAAGCCGGCCATAAGAGTGCGAAGGGCATCCGCGCGATCGACGCAGATGCCCTGTGAAATCAGTTCGTCATCGAGACGCACGCGTTTCATGAATGCCATCAACCATTCGTATCCGGGGATGCAGCCTGTCTATCTTGGGACTCGTTTGCCGCATCCTCATCGTATTCCTGCTCGAGCTTGTCGGCCTCACGCGGCGTCAGCTCAAACTTGTCGACCATATCGACCGCTCGGGAGCCCAGCTCAATCGCCTCGTCAAACAAATCGAGCGAACGCTCCAAGGACGTATCCTTGGAGCGAACGGTGGCGATGATCTGGTCCAGGCGATCCGAGATCTCATCGAAGTTGCGGACGGAACCCTCTGGCATGGCTACTCCTCGACGGAGTCGGCCTCGACGGCCCCAGCGGCGTCTGCATCCTCGTCAAGTACACCGGCGGCAGCCTGAGCGGCAGCGACCTTGGCGGCAGCCTCGGCAGCCTGTGCCTCCTCGCGAGCGCGATCTTCGGCCAGCAGCTCTTGGTACAGGTCCTCGCCCGGCAGCTCCTCGCTGCGAGCGATCTTGCCCAGCACGCCGTTGACGAACGAAGCGGACTGGTCGGTGCCATAGGCCTTGGCAAGCTCGACGGCCTCGTTGATTACGATGGCGTCCGAGACCTCCTCGTCGGTGAGGAAACGCATCTCGTAAACGGCGATACGCAGCAGATTGCGGTCGGCGCCGGGCATGCGCATAAGATCCCAGTTCTTGGCAACGGAGCGCAGAGCACAGTCGATGCGATCGATATGCTCGTAGGCACCACGGCAAAGCTCCAGCGCATAGGGGTCGAGGGGACCCTTCGAGATCAGGAAATCACCCTCGAGGACGCGCTCGAGTGGGCTGTCCGTGGCCTCGGCCTGGAACAGCAGCTGCAGCGCCTGACTGCGGGCAAGCGTGCGCCCGCGATAAACCTTAAGGCTCAAAGGTTACTCCTTGGGGAAAACGAGGCCGTCGATGCAAACGTCGACGCGCTCGACCTCAACGCCCACCTGGGCATCGATGGCGGCGACCACGGCGGCGCGAACGGCCTCGGCGAGTTTCTTGAACGGATAGCCAAAGAACACCACGACGCGCACGGTAAGTGCGAGCTTGTCGCCGACGACCTCGGCCTCGACCGCCGGCTCGGAAGCCGGGGCCTTGGACGAAAGCATCATGGAGACAAGGTTGGTGGCAAGGTCCTTGACGCCAACGGAGGCGATGCCCTCGACATCCGACACGGCGCGCGAGACGATGGCGGTCAGAACATCGGGCGAAATGCCGATGCCGTCAATCTTGATTTCCTGGGGCATGAGTCCTCCTAGAAGATTTGGTTGCTAGACGCGGGAGACGAACTTGCCGTCGCGGGTGTCAACCTTGATGACCTCGCCCTCGTTGAGGTACATGGGGACCTGGATGACAGCGCCGGTGTCGATCGTGGCCGGCTTGGTGGAACCCTGGACGGTGTCGCCCTTAAAGCCCGGGTCGGTCTGGACGATGGTGGTCTCGATGAACATCGGCGGAGTCACGCCCATGAGCTCATCGTCGGCAAAGAGCAGCTGGCAAATGTCGTTCTCGCGCAGCCACTTGGAGTTCTCGCCCACCATGTCCTCGGGAACGGGAACCTGCTCATAGGTCTCGTTGTCCATGAAGATGTAGTCGGCGCCATCGTTGTAGAGATACTGGAACTCACGGGTGGTGAGCATGACGCTCTCGAACTTGGTGCCGGCGTTGCAGGTGTTCTCGACGACGCGGCCGCTCTTGATGTCGCGGGTCTTGTAGCGCACAAACGCGCCGCCCTTGCCCGGCTTGACATGCTGGAACTCGACGATGGTGTAGACCTTGTCCTTAATGCGGAGACCGAGGCCGTTCTTGAAGTCGGCGGTAGAAATGGTAGGCATAGCGACCTTTCTTGTTATGGGCAGAACGCACAAGCGTCCAAATTACATACGACCGAAATTATACACTTGCAGACGGCGACTGCAGCGAGCGCATAAAAAGAGAACGCGGGGCGCCCGAATCTATCCGGACGCCCCGCCCCAAAAAACTATCGAAATGGGCTAGCAATCGATGACGTGCAGGTCGTGAGGGGTCTTGGTGAAGGGCTCGTAGCCGTTCTCGGTGACCACGCCGTAGTCCTCCAGGCGCACGCCGCCCACACCGGGCAGATACACGCCGGGCTCCATGGTGATAACCGAGCCGACCTCGATAGTGTTCTTGCTGCGGTTGAAGTTGGGCAGCTCATGGATGTCGATGCCCACGCCGTGGCCCAGGCCATGGTTGTAGTAATCGCCATAGCCGGCATCGCCGATGATCTTCTTGGAAAGCTTGAAAATGTCGTTACCCTCGACGCCCGGATGGATGGCGGCGACGCACTCCTCGTGGGTGCGGCGCACGAGCGCGTACAGGTCGAGCTGCTCCTGGGTAGGCTCGCCCATCACGACGGTGCGCGTCATGTCGGAACGATAATCGCAGTAGCCCGCACCGTAATCCATGAGGACGAAGTCGCCCTTCTCGATCACGCGGTCACTCGGCACGGCATGCGGGTTGGCGGTATTGGGGCCGCTTGCCACGATGGAGCCGA
This sequence comes from Collinsella sp., assembly GCA_047247485.1. Classification (GTDB taxonomy): domain Bacteria; phylum Actinomycetota; class Coriobacteriia; order Coriobacteriales; family Coriobacteriaceae; genus Collinsella. Next base: position 1,020,436 of record JBKTTM010000006.1, read on the forward strand.
AGGCCAAGCTGTCGGCGCCGTTGGCGAACATAAAGTTCTCGAGCTCGTTGCGAACCTGCTTCTCGGTCATACCAGGCTTAATAAAGCCGAGCATATGCTGGAAGGCGGCATCGGTGATCGACTGCGCATGGCGCATGAGCTCGATCTCCTCGGCGTCCTTGATGGCGCGCATCTTGCGGATGTCGTCATGCATCAGCGGCAACATGCAGGCGACGGAACGGTCCTCCAGACCACGCTGAATACCCTGGTAGAAGTTGATCTGCATGTCGTCCTCGACAGCGCAGACGCGGCACTTGTTGGCCGCAATCTTGCCGGCGACCCAACCGGGGATGGTGCCCTCGTCCATGTCGTAGACCCAGGGGCTGCCGGCGGGCGTGTTCTCCTCAAAGCTGTTGAGGTAGCGCGAGTCGGTATGGAACAGGCACTGGTCAGCCGTAATAAACGCCGCGTGCGGGAACTCGAAGGTGTAGTCGAAGACGCCCTTCACGCCCGTGAGCCAACGAAGATTGGCCTCGTCGCGTACCACGATGGCGTCGTAGCCGCGCTCGACCATCAGGGCACGGACACGTTCGATACGACCGGCAGGACCGGCAGCAAACTCAGACATGCAGATTCCTTTCTTATTGTCTCAAAAAGTGCGGGACGGGTCTCAACCGAACGTCGGAATCGCATGCGAACCGCAACCGATTGGAAACCCGTCCCTCAACATGATACGAAAGACGATGGATGTCAATAAATCTTAGAGAAGTTCTTTGCGAGAAGCCAAGTAGGCGTGAGCGTGACGCTCAAGAACCTCGTCCTCAACGCTCGTTAGACGAATGGCGCCGAGTGCCGCGGGCAGCGGCAACATGCTGCGGTTCGAGCGGACGAACTGCTGCTTGCGGAACTCCTCGATAAACGCGGTGGGCTCCAGATCGAAGGCAAGCTCCTCGATGCCAAAGTCCTCCAGGCAGTCATCGACCTCAAAAACGTAATCGATATCGAAGTCGCAGGCATCGTGGGCAACGCGCGCCTCAAAGCGCATGCCCTCGGATAACAGCTGGTAGGCAGGGACCTGCGAAGCGGCATCGCCCAAGCAGGCGCGCAGGGTGCGCTCCCCCGTCTTACCAAAATCGAGCGCATGACGTGCGCTCGGGTTCGTGGCCATCAGTACGTCCTTTCGGGCAGTCTGAGACCACTGAACGGCATTGACGAGCGCGACCTCCTCGCCCGCGAGAATCTCGGGGACGGTCTCGGTAAACTGATTCCAGCGGGACTTGCTGCTCGAAAGCATGGTGCCAACAAGTACCACATAGCCGAGCTTGAGGTCCTCGGGGTCCGCCTCGCGAACAAGGTCGAGGTCACACACGACCAGGCCCGGCTCGGGACGGAACGCGATAGCGGGAAGCGCATTCGCCGACGAGGCGACGAGCGGCTTCATGGTCGTCGCGACCGTGAGCATGGCGTCGAACGTCGTCGGCAGCAACGCGCACTCGGTGCGGCCACACCACTGGTTGGCGCACCAGCCAACAACCGAACAGGTTGCGGCATCGCCAACAGCGACAACCAGATCGTCGCAGGTGATGCGGTTGGCAGACAGGGCGCCAAAGATAGCATCGGCGTCGGCCAGCGTGGCACCAGCAGGCGAAACCTCGAGGACGAGCAGCGACACGGCAAAACCGGCGTCGACCAGCGCATGCTCGACGACCTCACCAAAACGCTCGGATGTGGCGTCGTTCCAAACCACCATCGCGCGCTTAGGCTTGCCCACGGCCGAGGCAAACATGCGCGGCAGCTCATCGAACGCGCCCAATCCGACACGGACATCGACGCTGCGGTTTTGGAAATTGATCAGTTGACGGCGAATCATAGCAGCCCACGCTCCAAAAGCATCTCGGCACAAAGGTAGGAAACGTCCTCGAAGGACTTGTTGCGAATATCAAGGGTAAGGTCGGCGGCCTGGCGATACAGCGGACGGCGATGCTCAAACAGGAGCGCAGCATGCTCGGGCGAACGGAAATCGGGGCGCGTGTCGGACCGACGAATCTGTCGAATCGAATCCTCGAAGTCGCCCTCGAGGTACACGCACGTACCCATTTCGTGCATCAGCTCAATATTCACCGGCGTTTCGACGATACCGCCCCCGCACGAAACCAACAGGCTGCGCTCGCTTTGGAGCGAACGGAGCGCCGAGGTCTCGAGCTCGCGAAAACGACCCTCACCCTCGGTCTCAAAAATCTCGGTTACCGACTTGCCGCAACGGCGCACGACCAGGCGGTCGGTATCGATAAAACGCCGCTTGAACATGGTTCCGACGTTGCGCGCGAGCGTCGATTTGCCCGCGCCCAAAAAGCCAATAAAGAAGATATGGTCGCAGCCGTGTTTGATGTGCTGGGACATGACGAGACCTATTCCTCGCAGGGAAGGTCGCGCAGGGCCCGGCGCTCAAAGATACGGAAGATCTGCGTATACCACAGGTCCTGCGTCGCCTGCGGCTTTACCAGGATGGTATCGACGCCGGCGAAGTTGCCGCTCCACACGTCCGTGTAGAGCTGATCACCGATCAGCACAGCCTCGCCGGCTGTGGCGCCGAGGCGCTTAAGGCCCGCCTTGAGGGCAAACGGCGCCGGCTTCATGGCGTGGCTGATGGCCTCGAGTCCCAGCTCGCGCGCAGAACTCATGACCTGGTCGCGATGCCAGTTGTTGGACACCATGCACAGCTTAAAGCCTTTGGCGCGGGCGGCGTCGAGCCAAGCGGAAACCGCGGCGGGAACCTGCTCGGTGTCGCGCGGCACCAAGGTGTTATCGCGATCGAGCAGAATGGCGCGTTTGCCGTCGGCCCACAGGGTATTAAGGTCGATGCGATCGACCGAGGCAACGTATCGTTTGGGGCTAAAAATCCTCATGCTAATTCCAAGACTGTTGATGCTCTTCGTAGGTTTGCGAGAAGTACTCCTCGTCCTGCGTAATGTAGAAATACAGGTCATCAGAGTCGGTCGGCTCAAGGGTGGCCTTGAGTGCCTCGAGCGACGGAGAGCAGATGGGCGTGGGCGGCAGGCCCTCATGCTTATAGGTGTTATACGGACTATCGCTCTGCAGGTCCTCGGCAGTAACCTCGCCACCGGTGACATACATCATAGTCGCATCGCTATTGAGATAGCGCAGGCCATCGAGCTTGCCGGCAAGGCGGTTGTAGAAAACCGAGGCCACATGCGCACGTTGATCGGCGTTGAGGCCCTCGCGCTCAACGATAGAGGCCAAGTTGACGATGTCGTAGTCGGACATCTCCACACCGTAGCGTTCCATGATCTTGGCTTCGCAGCTCGCAAAGTCAAGCGAATTGTACTCGGTCTTAAACTGATCGAGCATAGCGCGAATCACGCCATCGGCCGTCGGCGAATCACCCAACGAATAGGTCTTGGGGAACAAGAAACCCTCGAGCGAGTCGTTGGCGGCGCCCTTAAGGAAGCTATAGTCGTCCACGTAGTTGGAGGCCTTGGCCTGGTTGAGGAAGTCCTCCTTAGAGATGCTGTCGTAGGCCTGGGCCACACGGTCGGCGACTTGATCGACCGTTAGGCCCTCAGGGATAGTCAGCGCATTGGAGCCCGCGTTTGGGCCTTCCATGAGCTGCTGAACAACCTTGGTTGCATCCATGAGTGTGGTGAACGAATAAGTACCAGGCTTGAGCGACATATCGGCGTTGAGCTTTTTCACCGCCGCATAGTAATCCTTGGGATTTTCTACGATATGGTTCTCGGAGAGAATCGAGGCGATGCTGTCACCCGAGGCACCATCGGGAATCGTGATAGTAACCTGCTGGCCTGAAACGACTTTCGCACCCTCACCGCCAAAGAAGCCCTTGACGGCTGGCACGACAAAGAAAACGATCGCGACAAGCGCAAGCACGGCAACAACGCCACCGATAATCATAGGCACCGGGGAGCTTTTCTTTTGAGCACCGCGACGAGCATGCGTGTTGTAGCTCGAGCGGGTCGCCGGAGCAACGCCATGCGAACCACGAGCGTGATGCGAATGCGATTGGGGGGCCTGCGTTCGCTGGGTAGGTGCCTGCTGCTTAAAGCGGGTGCCGCCTGCAGGCTGGGCCGTACGAGCAGTGGGCTGCTGAGCCGCGTGAGAAGCCGAATGCTGAACCGAACGAGCAGAAGGCTGCTGACCCGTCCGTTGAACAGGTTGGGCCGAACGAGAGAAGGACTGCGCCGGGCGCGCGGCAGGCTGAGCTGCGCGCTGCGTCGGCTGTGCCGGACGCTGGCCAGGCTGGGCAGGGCGCGACGCCGGCTGCTGTGTACGATTCGGCTGGCGCGAATCGGAAGCACTAGGCATGCTGGACCTCCTCGTTTTTACGATCGAGCCACGTCTGCAAAAACAGGCTGGCGGCAATCATGTCGATCTTGCCCCTCATCTGCTTTTCGTTGAGGCCCTGCTCGCGCAGGATACGCTTGGCCTCTTGCGAGGACAGACGCTCGTCCTCAAATTCCAGCGGAAGATCGAGCTCGTCGGCAATCTTTTGCGCCACGGCGGCAACGCGCTCGGCCTGGGGGCCGGGCTCACCGGCCATGGTCAGGGGACGTCCGCTTACCAGGATGTCGGGCTCATAGTCCTCAACCAGATAGCGGAACGTCTTGGCCATACCGGTGACCTCGGCAGCCGGAAGCACCTTGACAGGCATCGCCATCTTGCCATCACGGCTCGAGACGGCGATGCCAATCCTGGTCTCCCCTATGTCCAGCGCAAGCGCGACCACAGTGACTTCTTAGATTCTTAGGCGCCGAGCGCGGTCTTGACGGCCGCGAGGGCATCGGCGATGCCGGCGGCATTCTTGCCACCGGCCTGGGCCATGTTGGGACGACCACCACCGCGACCGTCGACCAGACCCGCGATCTGCTTGATCACGTTACCGGCGTGGAACCCGGCCTTCACGGCGTCATCGGAGCCGGCAGCGAGCAGGGCCGGAGTGCCCTTCTCAGTCACGCTGGCGACGACACAAGCGACAGGTCCGGCGACCTTCTGGTGCACGGTATCCCATACGTTGCGCAGGTCGGCAGCTTCAAGGCCCTGGAGCTCAGCAACGACGAGCTTGTAGCCGCCGAGCTCGACGGCACCCTCGATGGCGCTGGAAATGGCGTCGGAGGAGCCACCGGTCAGAGCCTTTTTGAGCTTGTTGGACGTCTCGCGCAGCTCGGCCTGCAGGTTCTCCACACGGGCGGGAACCTCGTCGACGCGGCACTTAAGCGCAGCGGCGGCGGCGTCAACGAGCGCCAAGCGGTCGGCCATGTAGTCGAGGGCACCCTTAGAGGTCACAGCCTCGATACGGCGGACATTGGAGCCTGTAGAGGACTCGGAAATAATCTTGAACAGGCCGATCTCGGCGGTGTTGGCGGCATGGGTGCCACCGCAGAGCTCGCGAGAGAACGGCTGGTCCTCGGCGCCCACGGAGACGACGCGGACGACATCGCCGTACTTCTCTCCAAACAGAGCGACAGCGCCGGCAGCCTTAGCCTCGTCGATGCCCATAACACGGGTCACGACCGGCTTGGAGGCGAAGATCTGTTGGTTGACCAGGTCCTCGACAGCCTTGAGCTGCTCGGAGGACAGGGCCTCGAAGTGCGTAAAGTCAAAGCGAAGGTGCTCGGGCGTCACCAGCGAGCCGGCCTGGGAGACGTGCTCGCCCAGGACCTGCTTAAGGGCAGCGTCGAGCAGGTGCGTGGCGGTGTGGTTGCGGCGCAGGAAGCCACGGCGCTCGGCGTCGAGCGCGGCGGTAACAGCGGCACCGACAGTCAGCGTGCCATCGGCAACGTGCGCGACGTGGGCATACAGGCCGTTGTGGTTCTTGGTGTCGGCAACGGTCAGAACAACCCCCTCAGCGGAAAGCTTGCCGGCATCGCCCTGCTGACCACCCATCTCGGCATAGAACGGGGTGCGGTCGAGCACAACCTCGACGTCCTCGCCGGCAGCAGCGGACTCGACGGACTCGCCGTTGCGCACGATGGCGACAACCTTGGCGCCCTCAATCACATCGTTGTCATAGCCGTCGAACTCGGTCGCGGCGACCTTATCGGAAAGCTCGACCCACACGTCGTTGAAGCTGCCCCAGGCGTCGCCCTTGGCATTGGCACGGGCGCGGGCCTTCTGGTCCTCCATGCAGGCAGTGAAGCCATCCATGTCGACGTCGTGGCCAGCGGTGCCGGCGATCTCGACAGTCAGGTCGATGGGGAAACCAAAGGTGTCATGCAGCTTAAAGGCAACATCGCCCGGAAGCACAGCACCCTCGGCAAGCGCGGCCAGGGCCTCGTCCAGGTACACGCGGCCGTTGTCGAGCGTCGTGGAGAAGCGCTCCTCCTCGGAGGCGACGATGCCCTTGACGAGTGCGACGTTCTTGAGCAGCTCGGGATAGGCCTCGCCCATCTGAGCGTTGACCTCGTCGATAAACTTGGTCAGGAAGGCGCCCTCGATGCCCAGCAGGCGACCGTGGAACACGGCGCGGCGGAGCAGGCGGCGAAGGACGTACTCACGACCCTCGTTACCGGGCAGGATGCCGTCAGAGATCATGAAGTCGACGGCACGGGAGTGGTCGGCGATGATGCGAAGAGAACGGCTGGCGCCGGAGTAATCGTCAGCGTCATAGGTCTTGCCGCTGATCTCCTCGCCCAGCTTGATGAGGTGCTGCATCAGATCGCCGTCGTAGTTGGCGGTCTTGTGCTGCATGATGGCGGCCATGCGCTCCAGGCCCATGCCCGTATCGAGGTTGCGGTGCGGCAACTCCGGCATGGAGCCGTCCTCCTGGCGGTCGTACTGGGTAAACACGAGGTTCCAGAACTCCAGGAAGCGGTCGCAGTCGCAGCCGGGCTTGCAGTCGGGGCTACCGCAGCCGACCTCCTCGCCCATGTCAAAGTAGATCTCGGAGCACGGACCGCAGGGGCCGGTGGGGCCGGCGGCCCAGAAGTTATCGTCCTCGCCCAGACGCGAGATGTGATCCTCGGCAACGCCCAGAGAGCGCCACACGTCATGGGTCTCGTCGTCCTCGGTAAAGACGGTGAAGTACAGGCGGTCGAGCGGCAGCTTGAACTCCTTGGTGATGAGCTCAAAGGCCCAAGCGCAGGCCTGCTGCTTGGAGACGCCGCCAAAGGAGAAGTCGCCGAGCATCTCAAAGAAGGACAGGTGACGGCCATCCTCGCCGATGCAGTCGATGTCGTTGGTGCGGACGCACTTCTGGCAGGAGATAGCGCCGATCTCCTTCATGGTCTTCTTGCCCTGGTAGTACTCCTTAAACTGGTTCATGCCGGCGTTGGCAAGCAGCAGTGAAGGATCGTCGGGGACGAGGGACGAAGAAGGATAGAGCTTAAGACCGCGCTCCTCAAAGAAGTTGAGGAACTTGGAGCGAATCTCGGCCGTAGTCATTGACGGGTAGTCAGCACTCATAGAGGGAATCTCCTCGGTTTCACATCGAAACAGTTCAAACGTAACGATATTACCATCCCACCGCGCAAGTGCAAAAAAGAGGGCCGGCACAATGCCGGCCCTTCAGCGAAATTGCATGTTAGCGCGTATGAATGTTAACCCAAATTACCCCGCTAGTTGTCGTCATCGTCCATGGAGCCGTCGATGCCGGTTTTGGTATCGTCGTCCGAGTTGGAGTCATCGTCCTTGGCGAAGGGATTCTTGAAGAAGCCCGTGGCATCGGGTTGCAGGCCCGAGAGCTTAATCCAGGGATTATCGAGCTCGGGCTTGGGCATGGCCTTGGCCTCGGGCGCAGTCTCGTTACCGATGAGCTCGGACTCATAGATGAAGGTGTCGTCGCCGAGCGCGTCGTAGGCGGCGACCGGGTTGCCATCGGCATCGCGGTACGGCGTGCCCTTAAACACGGCTCCGTCATAGGCCACAAGCTGACGGCCGGTCTCATTCTCGAAGTAGTACACGAAGATGCCCTTGAGGGCCGCACAAAGCGGGATGGCAATAATCATGCCGATGGGCCCCATGAGTGCCGAACCAATAACGAGAGCCGTAAGGCTCATAATGGGATGCACCTGCACTGAGCTCTGCATGACCTTAGGCGAAATCACATTGTCGGTGACGTTTTGCGCGACCATCGTCACGATGAGCGTCCATAACGCCAACATGGGGCTGAACATAAAGCCGAGTACCGTGGCGATTGCTGCGCTCACCCAGGGACCGACGACCGGAACCAAATGCATGATGCCGGTAAAGATAGCCATGAGCGCCGCATACGGATGGCCGATGATCATAAAACCGATAAAGGCGAGGAAACCACCGCAGATGGACGTCACGACCATACCGCGCATGTAGCCGCCGACAGAGCGAGAAAGGATGGCGACCATAAAACGGTACGAGGTCTCCTTCTCCTGACCGATGATGGTGCAAATCTCGTGGTGCATGCGAGGGTAGTCGCAGGCCATCCAGTAGGCAAGCACCAGGCCCAGGAAGATAACGAACAGTTGCGATGCCGTATTGGTAATGAGCGGGAATACACCGCGACCGAGCTCGGCGGCAATCTGAGACACATACTTCGATGCGACGGTAACGAGTGATGACAGATTGTCGTCCAAGTACTCCTTAACCGGCGTGTTGTTGAGCGTCTTGGCATGCGAGATCATCTCATTGAGATCGCCACCCGCAACACGAAGCTGCTCGGGCAGGCGGCTCAGGACTTCCATGATCTGACCAAAGAGAATCGGCGACAAGATGCAAACGACACCGACGAGCACGGCAACAACAACAATAAGCGCGATAAGCGAACCGATGCCACGGCCGACGCCATGATGCTCGAGCCAATTGGTGATCGGGGACATCACAAAGGCAATGATGGAACCAACAGCGAGAAACTCGATAACCGGCGCCAGGATGCCCATAAGGTTAAAGATGACGGCGGCGATGACAATGCAGCCAACGATGGCCCAAATGCGCAACGTCAAAATACGGGTATCGCGCAGCGTGCGGTCGATTTGTTGGGGGTGCTCACTCATGAACGAACCATCACTCCGTCGGGATCGATCTTGTCCTGAATCTTCTTAAGGGTACGGCGCAGCAGGCGCGAGACCTGCACCTGCGAGATACCCAGCTTCTTGGCGATTTCGATCTGGGTCATGCCCTTCACGAAGCGCAGCTCGATAACCTCGCGCTCGCGCGGCGAAAAATCACGGATGGCTTCCTCGATCACTAGGCGGTCATCGGTAAAGTCGAGCTCGTTGTCGTCGTCGGCGTAACGGTCGAGAATCGAGGGCGCATCGTCGGAATCGGACGCACCAGGAGCCTCGATGGGCACCGAGGTATAGGCCGAAGACGATTCCATAGCCTCGAGGACCTCATCGACAGTCACATCTAGATACTCAGCGATCTCCTCAACCTTGGGCGAACGCTGGAGCTCGTTGGTAAGTTTGTCAGTAGCCTGGTTGACCTTAGCCGAGAGCTCCTGCAGACGACGCGGTACGCGCACGCTCCAGCCCTTGTCGCGGAAATGACGTTTGATCTCGCCCAGAATAGTGGGTGTCGCAAACGTCGTGAACTCGAGTCCGCGCTCGGGGTCAAAGCGGTCGATAGCCTTGAGCAGGCCCAAATAGCCAACCTGCATAAGGTCATCGAGCGGCTCGCCGCGGTTCTTAAATTTGTTGGCAAGAAACCTTACCAGGTTCATGTGGGACATGACGAGCTGCTCGCGTGCGTCCGGGTCACCGGTCTCTTTATAGCGACGAAACAGTTCGCGGGTTTTCTCCTTGTCCCAAGCGGTCTTACCGCTCCGGGAACGTTCGGTCATATTAGATATCCGCCTTGAGGTCGAGGGAAAGCGTCAGGGGCGCCGCAGTCTTTTCGTAGGAGTCGCACACGCTTGCAAGGATGAGCTCGGCATACACAGCAGCCTGGTCATCCTCGTTGACGGTGGCCTGATCGCCAAAGGTAAAGGTCATGCCAACGTGGGTCTCATCGACATCGAATTTGATGGTGATGTCATCGCAGTCGACCGCGGTGCAACCAAAGATGAAAGCCTCCTCGGCAGCCATGCGGATGTCCTCGATGCGATCGACAGACATAGAGCACAGGGCACCAACGTTGGCAGCCGTCATGCGCACAAGGCGAGCGAGACGCGGGTCACCGGCAACGGTCAGCGTGATGGGGCAGGTTGCTTCGCTACTCATCGCAGGACTCCTCAGAGGTCTCGGCGGGCGTGTAAGTGTAATACTGAGCCGGCTTGGCTACAGTCTTCTGGCCATCATCGTCGCCCGCGGCGGCCTCGTCCTCGCCAATTAGAACGCGCTCGGTAGGCCGCTCTGCCTCCGCAGCAGCAGCGGCGAGCTTGCGCTCGGTGTCAGCTGCAGGAGCCTTCACCTTATTGAAGAGCTTCTGCACAGCACCGGCGGCAGAGTCGGTCACGCTCGACACAGCATTGCTGGCCTCGGCCATGCTGCCCGTAACCTCGGAAATGTCGCGAACCACGGCTTCGACCTCTACGAGATTGGAGGTAAGGGCATCAACTGCCGTCTTGCTCGACTTAAGCAGCGGCTCCATCTGGGCAAGCGCCGGCGTAAGCTCGTCGACAGCGCCGTCGAGTTTTGCCACCACCGGCTGCGCCTCGGCGATGGTGTTATTGAGGTCGTTCACGGTCTTATCGAGCGAGTCGACAACGTTGCGGGTCTTGCGCAGGGTAAGCGCGAGCTCAACAATAGCCCACACGCCGGCAATGGCAAGCACCAGCAGGGCGATTTGAATGGGACTCATACAAGCCTCCCGAAGGAATCGAAATACAGACGCTTTTCATGGTACCCCAAAGGGGACCGAACATGCCAAGAGCAGCAACGTGGGACAAAATTATCAGCAGCTACTTCGGTGCATTCCCGCTACGGTCGCGCTCGCTTTGCTCTACACGCCACTCTTCCCAGCCGCGACCCGCAGGCTGCCAAAACGCACCGCGCTCCAGCCCCTCGGGCAAATAGCGCTGATCGACCCAGCCTTCGGGATAATCATGCGGATACTTATACACACCGTATTCGTCGCTGCCCGGGCGATGACGATCGCGCAGATAACTAGGCACCTCGCGAAGCCCACTAGAATGGATGTCGGCCAGCGCCGCATCGATCGAAGCCTCACACGCGTTGGATTTTGGCGCCAAGCACACATAGAGTGCAGCCTGAGCCAGGTTAATGCGGCACTCGGGATAGCCAATAACCTCGGCAGATTTAAACGCAGCATGTGCTATAAGAAGAGCCTGCGGATCGGCATTGCCAACATCCTCGGAAGCATGAATCATAATGCGACGGGCGATAAACTTAGGATCCTCCCCCGCATCGATCATGCGCGCAAGCCAGTAGACCGTGGCATCGGGGTCGCTGCCGCGCATGGACTTGATGAACGCACTGATGATGTCGTAGTGCATGTCGCCGTTTTTGTCATACGAAAACCCGCGACGCGGGTTGGCAATCTTCACGTCATCCACGGTGATGGGATAGCGCTCCCCCGCCGCCGGCGCTGGCGTCCCCTCGGTATCGGGACGCGTGACGGCAATCTCGCTCGCAAGCTCGAGCGTCGTGAGCGCCGAGCGAGCGTCACCCGCTGCCAGCGTGCAAATGGTCTTGACCGTATCCTCATCGGCCGAGAACTTTCCGTTCAAGCCCTGTGGTGCCTCGAGCGCACGCTCAATAAGCGTGGCGATATCCTCATCCTTCAGATGTTCAAGCTCCACCACGCGCCCGCGCGACAACAGTGCCGAGTTGACCTCAAAGTACGGGTTCTCTGTCGTAGCGCCAATCATAATGACGGTACGGTTCTCAACTGCATGCAGCAGGGCATCCTGCTGCGACTTGGAGAAGCGGTGAATCTCATCGATGAATAGAATGGTGCGGCGGTCGTACGTATTCAGGCGCGTCTTGGCCTCATCAATCACGCGACGCAGGTCCTTCACGGTACCCGTGACGGCGCTGACCTCGACAAACTCGCTCTTGGTATGGTTGGCGATAATGTGGGCCAGCGTCGTCTTGCCCGTACCGGCAGGCCCGTACAGTATCACGCTCGAAAGCACGTCGTGCTCGATCGCGGCACGCAGCCATGAACCCTTACCGACGGCCTTTTGCTGGCCCACGTACTCGTCGAGCGAATTGGGTCGCATGCGCACCGCGAGCGGCGCATTTTTAAAGGAACGCTCGCGCGTCGAGGCAGAAAAAAGGTCGTCCATAGCCATCCCGTGCATCATTCAAAAACGTTTTCCACTAACAGTATACCGAATTAATACGAACTACCGTTCGTTAATATAGGTACGGTGCGGAAACTCCAGACCGGGGAACAGCTTGCTCGTCAGTTCGCAGAAATAACCGTCCGTCATGCTCGCGATATAATCCACCACGGCTTGATCCTTGTCGTCCTGCCAGGCATAGGTGCGATCGTAGTAGGAAAGCTGCTGCTCAATGCGCGAAATATGGTGCTTAAAGATGTACGAGGACTCGTCACTACTGTTTAGATCCCGCAGGCAACGGTCGTAGAGTTTTTCGAATGCCTCGCGCAGCTCCGCCTCGGAATCGCCTTCGATACCGCCCTTGCTATAGATCTTCTCGTAGTTCTCGTGCTTGGCTCGGCGAATTTCCTCAAACAGGTCCTCGCTCATCTCGATGCGCGGCTTACCATAACTGTGCTCAACGATATCGATGGAGGCATGCGTGAGGATCCAACTGTTGTAGGCACCGCCCCGGCCATCATCAAAAGCGTCGGGCGAAAGCAGGCCCGCCGCAATGGCGTCTTGGCGATCGCGCCCAACGTAGGCAAGGATATCAGAGATGCGGACCACGCAGCCTTCGAGCGTCATGGGACGCAGATGCTCAATTGCGCTATAGCCCGTGGCAATGCAATCCTCAACCGTCTGGTCAAACTGGTCAAAGGAGCCCATGTCCGAGAGCTCAAACACACGCTGCTCGTACTCGCCGTTATGGCATAGCACGCCGTCGAGCGTCTGGAGCGACACGTTGCGGCCATACAACGCGTCGAGCACGCGGACCGACTGCACGTTATGGAAAAAATAACGCCCCGTACGCTCATGAAAGATATCGTTGAGGAAGCGCTCGCCGGCATGGCCGAAAGGCGTGTGTCCCAAGTCGTGACCCAGGCCAATCGCCTCGATCAGATCGCAATTGAGCCCCAGGGCGCGACCGATATCGCGCGCAATGCGGGAGACAAGCTGTACGTGCAAACCGCGGCGTGAAAGATCATCATTGCTACGGAAGCTAAAGACCTGCGTTTTGCCTGCATAACGGGTGTACGCCGGAAGATGAAGTATCTTTTCGGTATCGCGCATAAACGCCGGACGCATAAGCGTGCCTTTGTCGGCGGCGCGATCAATACGACGAATGACCTGATCGTCGTTGCAACGATACGGGTTGACATGCCCCGAAGCACTATCGGCGGAAATGCGCTCGACAAGTTCGGGCGACAACGCCGAGGGAATACGGTCCATGCGCGCCTTAATGACGGCCGTTTCTTGATTAATTGCCATGGCATGCTCCTTAAGAAGGATGCGCAATCGGTTACAAAGTGCAGCCCACGACCTCGATTATGGCAAAAATCGGCACCAAAAACGGGAGCAATGGCAGAGAGCGCGATTTCGTGATGAGGCAGGAGAGGGCAAGAACCAGGAGCGCAGCGGCAAATGCCACGATGCCACCCATAGGGTCGAGCGTGCAAAGCGCGAAAAGTGCCTTAGCATCTCCCATGCCGATGCCCGGGGTTTGGCGAAGACGACGCCAGAAGGACTCAGTCAGCACGAGAGCAAGATACACGATGACGGCAAGACCTGCGTGGTCAAGCGCTGTGTTCAAACCGAGATCGAACCAAACACCCGCTAACGCCGCCACCGCACACGCGCCGGCAAGCCCATTGGGAAACCGTCGCTCTCGGGCATCAATTGCCACGCCGGCAAAGATGCAAATCCAAAACGGGATATAGACCATCGGACGCCTCCTCGAGCTGCATCGCAAAAGCAAAAACCACCACAAAGGTACCTGTCCCCTTTGCGGTGGTTTTAGTGGTGGTTATTTAGCGCCTTGCATGACCTCGTCGAGAGTAACGCTGACGGCGTGCTGCGTCGGGACCCAGTCGACTTTCAGGAACAGCGCTGCCACCGTGATGGGGATATAGCTGAACATAAAGATCGGGAAGGTAAACAGGTTAGTCACCAGACGCCACTTTTGCGCGCAGTGAATATGCTTGTACTCAAAGATAGTCGTGAGCAGCGCCAAGATGAAGAACGTCTGATACATCATGGCAAAGGTCATAATGAGCGAAGCGGCGCACGCCTGCATCTCGACTTCGGTAGCCAAGAAGCCGTGCGAAAGACCGCCCACGATCAGGAACGTCGCATTGGCGAGCATGGAGATCAGGGACAGCAGCATACCCGGGGCGATGGTCATAAACATGTCGTAGGCGGCAAAGCGATGGTAGCGGAAGGTTGACTTGACCAGATGCTTACCGTAGGTAAAGAACACCTGGTAAAAGCCCTTGGTCCACCGCATGCGCTGTTTCCAGGACGCCTTAAACGTCACGGGCTGTTCGTCAAAGAACTCCGCCGGCGCATAACCGATGCGAATGCCGTGAATGGCGCAGAACGTGGTGAACTGAATATCCTCGGTCAGCGTATGGAACTGCCAACCGTGCATGCCCTCGATGACACTAGCGGAGATGAGGTAGCCCGAACCCGAGACGGCGCAAGACGTCTTACAGATGTTGCGCGCGTTGTTGAGAAAGCGTGCCTCGCGCAGATACCACGTGGCATTAGCCGCCGAGATCCACGAGCTGCCGAAGTTCTTGGAATTGCGATAGCTCGTGACCACATGGAAGCCCTGGTCAAAGGCATCGTTCATTTTGGACACGTAATCGCGGGAGATAACGTTATCGGCATCGAAGATAAAGTAGCCTTCAAACGTGTCGGGGTACTCGTTAAGGATGCGGTCGAAGCCAAAGTCCATGACCCAGCTCTTACCCTTACGGGCAAGATCATTGCGCTCGTAAACAATGGCACCTGCCTCACGCGCGAGCTGTGCGGTGTTGTCGGTGCAGGCGTCGGCAACCACGAAGACCTCGATAAGCTCGGACGGATAATCCTGGTCCTTGATGGAGCGAACGAGGTTGGCAATCACGGCCTCCTCATTATGCGCCGCGATAAAGAAGGCATAGCGATGGAGTTTTTTGGCCTTGGGAGGCGCGACCTCGCCACGAAGAGCGCCAATGACAAAGAAGACCACCTGGTACAGAAAGCAGACCGTGAGCAGCGTGACGACAATCTGGTTGAAGATCACGATGGGCGTGTTGGTTTGTAAAAAGGCGAGCATGCAGGCTCCCAGGAACGCGTTACGTAAACAATCATATATCTTACCGCAGGCTTACCGAGTTCAAGAAACCACCTAATACTGGCTAGGCTTCGAGAAGACCGAGCTGCGGAACGATTTCATCTCCAACAGCCGTGCGACCGAGCGAGCGCGGGGCCAGGTCGTCCAGAACCGCGGCAAGATCCCACGGCAGCTCATCACGGCACTCAATGCGCTCCCCTGTCACGGGATGGTCGAATGCGACGCGCCAAGAATGAAGAAATTGCCTGGTCAGGCCCTGGTCGGCGCGTGCATCGCACTTGCCGTAGAGCGGATCGCCCACGCAGGCGTGGTTGATATGGCGCATATGCACGCGAATCTGATGTGTGCGGCCCGTAAACAGGTGGCACTCGACGAGCGTATAGCCGTCGTCAAAACGCGTGGAATCGAAGCGCTCGAGGACCTTAAAGGTCGTAATGGCCTGGCGCGCGAAAGGATCGTCCGAAACCGCCATCTTGACACGGTCACGCGTAGAACGGGCAATGCCGGTGTTAATGGTGCCCTCATCCATAGCGATATGTCCGTGAACGAGCGTGATATAGCGACGATCGAGCGTGCGCGTGCGAATGAGATTTTGGAGCGCGCGCTGCGTGTCGTCGTCTTTTGCCGCAAGCATGAGGCCCGAGGTATCGCGATCTAAACGATGCACGATGCCGGGGCGGTCCTCACCCTGCACGGTACCCAGATGGTCAATGCCGCAGTGGTAGACCAGAGCGTTCGCAAGCGTGCCGCTCTCGTGGCCATGGGCGGGATGGCACACCAGGCCGCGCTGCTTGGAGAGCACGATGAGGTAGTCGTCCTCGTAACGGATATCGAGGGGGATGGCCTCGGGAATCACATCAGTGGGATCATGCGGCTCGGGCAGGTCGACCGAGATGCGGTCACCGGAGCGCACAGCATATTTTTTTGATAGGCAGGTCTCGCCGTTCACGATTACGGCGCCGCCCTCGATCAGATGCGCGCAGGCAGAGCGCGTGGGGCAGCCGTCGTTGGCACCCAGAAAGGCGTCGAGACGCTGGCCAGAGCAATCGTCGGCAACAAGAATATGGATGTCGGCCATTAACGCTCATTCCTTTCGCGAATCTTGCGGGCACGCTCCCCACGCTGCTTGGCTTTGCGCTTGGCGCGGGCCTCATCACGGGCATTGAGCTCGGCAGTCGCATCGACTTCGCGGGCCGCAGGGCTCAAGAACATGTAGCCGATGAGGGCAAGCACAACGCCTACGGTGATGCCGATATCGGCCACGTTAAAGACGGGAAAGTCGATGAAGGTGGTGGCAATAAAATCGGTCACAAAGCCAAAAGCCAGGCGATCGATCGCGTTGCCAATGGCGCCACCCACGACCATAGCCATGCCCACAACCTCCAAGCGAGCAAGCTGGGGCGTGCGAAGCAAGTACACGGCAATGGCGACAATGACCGCAAGCGCCAGCAAAGCGAACGCAACGCCATGCCCCTCGCCCATGCTAAAGGCAGCACCGATATTACGGACAAACATAAAGTCAATGACACCGGGGATGACGGTCACATGCAAAGCGTCGCCCACGGCACGAACCGCAAGCTTGGTCAGCTGGTCAAGAAGCAGCACAACCAGCGCCACCCCACCAGCAACACCCAACCGCCAACGCAAAGGCGGCGTCATATCCCCAGCACGACCCAAATCAATCCCCTACCCTCAAGAACATCGAATACGTTTAACGCAAATTAATATCTTATATTGACCAACAAGGAAATAGCCGATGATTCGTTACCGACAGCGAAAACCCGCCAGAGCGAGCAAGGTGCCTTGAAGCAAGGCGGCATAGACCTTATGGTCATGCCGCCGAAGCTGAAAGGCAGATTGCCGCTCTGGCGGGTTTGCAGCGTCAACCGGTTACGCGGTTTGGTAAAACCGCGTAACTACAAAGCTTCGGCACAACGTTTACAAATGTGAGCGTGGCCGTTGTACTCGCCGACGGTGGTGCGGTAGTTCCAGCAACGATCGCAGCACTCGCCCTCGGCAGCCTCGATAGCGACGGAAAGCCCCTCGCCCTGGTTCAGCTCAACATCGGAGACGATGTAGAACTCGGCCAGGTCGACGGCCTTGTCGCCGGTCAGCAGCGCGTACATCTCGGCAGGAACGACCGCCTTAACGCGGACCTGCTGGCTCTTGGTGAAGGTACCGGCGGAGCGGGCATCCTCAAGGGCCTTGGTCACGGCGCTACGAAGCTCGAGCGAAGCCTCGAGCACGCCCTCAAACTCATTGGCCTCGTCGATCGTGATGGGCGACTTGTACCAACCGAGCAGCGCTGCGTACTTCTGGTGATCGACGCAGCCGGCAGGCGCATAGGCCATGGCCTCGTCGACCGTGTAGGACAGAATCGGCTGCAGGTCGCGCATGAGCATCGAGAAGAGCTCGGCCAGCACGGTCTGGGCGCTGCGGCGCTCGAGCGAGCCGGGCTTGTCGCAGTACAGGCGGTCCTTCAGGGCATCGAGGTACACGTTGGAAAGCTCGGTAACCACAAAGTCGTAAAGCGCACGGTAAGCGCGCGGGAACTCGTAGCTGGCGTAGGCGTCGTCGACCTCGGCCTGGACCTGGGTCAGACGGGCAACCATGAGCTTGTCGAGCGGCAGCAGATCGGCAAAGGCGACGCCGTCGGTCTCGGGCTCAAACTGGCCCTCGAGCTCGGAGAGCAGGAAGCGCAGCGTGTTGCGGAAACGACGGTAGGCATCGGACGTACGAGCGAGGATCTCGTGGTCGATGGAAACGTCGGAGCTGGTGTCGACGGAGGCAACCCACAGGCGGATGATGTCGGCGCCCATCTCGTCGCAGACCTTGTTAGGGTCGATGACGTTGCCGAGCGACTTGGACATCTTGCGGCCCTGGCCGTCGAGGGTGAAGCCCTGCGAGACGACCGCCTTGTACGGGGCGTGACCGTTGGCGCCCACCGAGGTGAGCAGCGAGCTCTGGAACCAACCACGGTGCTGGTCGGAGCCCTCGAGGTACACATCAGCCGGGTACTCCAGCTCGGGACGGTACTCGCAGACGGCCTTCCAGGAAACGCCGGAGTCCCACCACACATCGAGGATGTCCTTATCGGCCTTGAGGTGATGGCCGCCGCACTTGGGGCAGACGCAGGCCTCGCCCAGATAGCTCTCGGGAGCGTCGGTGAACCAGGCATCGGAGCCCTTCTCGTGGAAGAGCTTGATGACGGCGTCGAGCGTGGCGTCGTTCATGACCTTCTCGCCGCAGTCGGCGCAGGTGTAGCTGGGGATCGGCACGCCCCAATTGCGCTGGCGGCTGATGCACCAGTCGGGACGCTGCTCGACCATGGCGCCGATGCGGTTGGCCGCGTGGGCCGGATACCACTTGACGTTCTCGCGAACCTCTTTGCCAGCCTGCTCGCGCAAGCCGGTCTTGTCCATCGAGACAAACCACTGGTCGGTAGCACGGAAAAGCACCGGGTGCTTGCAGCGCCAGCAGTGCGGATAGCTGTGCGTGATCTTCTTCTCGAGGACCAGGGTGCCGCGCTCGCGCAGGAACTCGATGATGTGCGGGTTGGCCTCGTCGGTATCCATACCGCTGAAGGGGCCGCCGGTGCCAAACTCCTCGCCGGTGTAGAACTTGCCGTCGTCATCGACCGGCATGCAGATGTCGGTGATGCCCTCCTTAAGGCAGGCAAAGTAGTCGTCGACGCCGTGGCCGGGCGAGTTGTGGACGATACCGGTACCGTCATCGACACCGACGTAATCAGCCAGCAGAGCCACGCCCTCAACGCCGTCAAAGATCGGCTGCTTGTAGTGGATGTGGTGGAAGGTCTCGGCGGGAACCACGTAGGGCTTGCCGTCGACCATGACCGGGGTGTACTCCCAGCCAAACTCCTCGCAGCACTTGGGAGCCAGGTCCTCGAGCATGACCTCGGCACGACCGTCGTGCTCAACAGCGACATAGGCGGCGCCGGGCTTAAGGGAAACGGCCTGGTCGGAGGGGATGGTCCACGGCGTAGTCGTCCAGATGATAAAGTCGACCGGACCGTCGAAGTTCTCGAGGCCGGCGGGCTTGGAGGTCATCTCAAAGCGAACGAAGATGGACGGGCTCGTCTCGTCGGAGTACTCGATCTCAGCCTCGGCCAGCGCGGTGTGGCAGTGCTTGCACCAGTGAACCGGCTTGTGGCCGCGATAGATCATGCCCTTATCGAACATGGCCTTGAAGACCTCGATGTCGGCGGCATCGTGCTGGTGATAGAGCGTCAGGTAGGGGTTATCCCAGTCGCCGAGCACACCCAGACGACGGAAGCCAGCCTTCTGCAGCTCGATATTCTCGACAGCGAACTCGTTGCAGAGCTCACGAATCTTGGCAGTGGGAGTCTGGTTGAACTTCTCAGTGCCAAGCTTCTCCTCTACCTTGTGCTCGATCGGCTGGCCGTGGCAGTCCCAACCGGGGACATAGGGAACCTCATAGCCCTGCATCATCCAGTAACGGTTGATCATGTCCTTGGAGATCTTGTTCATGGCGTGGCCGATGTGGATCGGGCCGTTGGCGTACGGAGGGCCGTCGTGCAGCACGAACTTCTTGTGACCCTCGTTCTTCTTCAGAACCTGCTCGTAGACCTTGTTGTCCTGCCAGTCCTTGAGTCGCTTGGGCTCGGACTTGGAAAGACCGGCACGCATGGGAAAACCGGTCTTGGGCAGATTCATCGTCTGCTTGTACTCGTTTGCCACGGTACCCCTTTCATGTCGTGGGCGCGCACGCCCGTTGGGCACCAAAAAGGCGCCCGTCCCTGCAAGCTGGGACGAAGCGCCACAAAAACGGACTGTACGCCCGCAAAAGCTCTTCGCTTAACCACCCAGCTTAGATGCCCTCGCCCGCGTATCCGCGCGCTCGCATCCGTTACTCGGCTGGCCTGTATCGACGACCATCTCGGCGATATCTACTAAGACGTGCCTGTGCGGCATATCCGTTGGGACCGCAGCTCCGGGGTGATTTTCATCGGTCGCATGCGCGGGTTCTCAGCGATCCCCGCTCTCTGTAGCATGCGGACGGCCGACTACTCGTCCCCATCAACGCTTATGCGCTGTATGGTAGCACGGTCACCGCCGGCGAAAAACCCTCAACATTGGTTTTATACGTTCGAAATTTCTCGCTATTACAGCCTTTCTCTAGGAGCAAAATACCTGAAAGCACTCTATCGAACGAAAGAAGGCACCTATGCGTACGATTGGAATGAGCGACTACACCGTTGGCGAGGATTGCTTTGACGAGCTGCCCGCCGCACTGGCGGAGTACGGCGCGACAAAAGTCGCGATCATCGGTGGCAAGCGGGCACTGGCCGCAGCACTTCCCGGTATCGAAGCTGCGCTGGCGGGTACCGACGTCGAGATTCTGGAGACGCGCGTCTACGGCACCAACAGCACACGCGCCAATATCGCCAAGGTCGTAAACTCCCCCGCCTGCCAGGAAGCCGACGTGCTTATCGCCTGCGGCGGTGGCAAGGCGCTCGACACCGTGAAGACCGCAGCCATCGAGCTCAAGAAGATCGTCTTTACGGTACCGACGATTTGCTCCAACTGCTCCGCTGCGACCGCCATTGCCGTCGTGTACAACGACGATGGCTCGCTCGAGGGCTATTCGTACCCCAACCGACCGGCGCACATCTTCATCAACCCCAAGATCATCGCCGAGGCACCGGCAGAGTACTTCTGGGCCGGCGTGGGCGATGCCCTGTCCAAGCAGCCCGAAGTCGAGTACGCCACGAGCGCCGGCGACCTGGAGCACACCGCCGGCCTTGGCCTGGCTCTTGCCCACACCTGTTCCGAGCCGCTGTTTACCTATGGTGTTCAGGGTCTTGAGGACGTTCGTCAGAATCTGTCGAGCGAGGCCGTCAAGCAGATCGCGCTCGACATCGTGGTCAACACGGGCTATGTCTCGAACCTGACCAACCAGAACGATTACTACTACAACTCGAGCGTGGCGCACGCGTTCTACAACGCCACCTGCAGCATTCCGCGTGAGGGCACCTACCTGCACGGCGAAGTCGTAAGCCTGGGCGTGCTGGTGTTGTTCGCCTACACGGGCGACACCGAGAACCTTAAGCGCTATGCTGACTTCAACAAGCAGATGGGGCTGCCCGTAACGCTTGAGCAGGTCGGGCTTTCCGAGACCGATATCCCTGCCCTGTGCGAGCACGCGCACGCCACCAACGAGTGGAAGCAAGGCAACCCGGAGCCCTTCACCGACGAAAAATTCGCCGCCGCCATCAAGACCGCCAACGCCTACGGCCACACGCTCTAGACCCAGGCCAAAACCACCACAAGGGAGCAGTGCCCTTGTGGTGGTTTTTTATTGCTCCAGCATGCTGGGGTCGAACTCGCTTGCCGGGATCACACGGTAGCCGTGGCGCAGGAGCAGGTCGACGAAAACACCGTTGCCCGCGGTGAGCGTACCGCTAAAGGTGCCGTCGTAGATGTGACCCGCACCGCACGAGGGGCTGCGGTCCTGAAGGATGCACGCGACTATCTCTTCCGGTCCGCCTGCCTGCTCGCACATATCGAGCGCACGTTGGGCACCCAGGCGAAATTTGCGATCAACCGAGATGCCCTCGCAGGTACGGACCTCGCCGTTCACAATCTCGGACGGCTTGCGCGGCGTGGGCAGGCCGCCAAAGACCTCAGGGCACACCAAGAGGACCTCGGTCCCCGTGCGCTCGCAAGCCTCGATCAGCTCTCGATGATAGTTGTCGAGCCCGTTATACTTGCAGCTCTCGCCCATTAAACAGGCGCTCACCACGATCTTCATATACAACTCTCCCTACGCAAAACGCCCCATTTGAGATGGACACTCAAATGGGGCGATTGAGACTGCGCAACCAGTATTACTGCTGCTTCGGCATCAGCGGATTCTCGCGCGTGAGGAGATTCATAAACTCCTCGCCCGTGATCGTCTCCTTCTTGTACAGATAACGAGCCAGCTCGTGGAGCTTGAACTTGTTCTCCTTCAGGATCTGCAGAGCGCGGTCGTGCGCGTCCTCGATCAGCTTGGCGACAATTGCGTCCACGCGCTCGGCCGTACCGGGGGCGCAGGTGAGCGACGTGTCCTGGTTGAGATACGCATTCTGCACGGTACCGAGCGCCATCATGCCAAACTCATCGGACATACCAAAGCGCGTCACCATGTTGCGGGCGAGCTTGGTGGCCTGCTCGATATCGTTGGCGGCGCCGGTCGTCATCTCACCAAAGATGAGCTCCTCGGCGGCACGTCCGCCGCAGTAGACGGCGAGCTTGTCCAGGACCTCCTGGCGTGTGGTCAGGAAGCGCTCATCCTCCTCAACCTGCATGGTATAGCCCAGAGCGCCGCTCGTGCGCGGCACGATGGTAATCTTGGTGACCGGCGCAGACCCCTTCTGGCGGGCGGCAACGATAGCATGGCCGATCTCGTGGTAGGAAACGACCTGCTTCTCGTGGTCGGACAGCACCGTGGACTTACGCTGCTGTCCGGCGATAACGACCTCCACCGACTCCTCAAAATCGTCCTGCGTGGCACGCTTGCGCCCCTCGCGGACGGCACGTAGGGCGCCCTCGTTGATGATGTTGGCCAGGTCGGCGCCCGAGGCGCCGGGCGTGGCGCGGGCAATCGCGGACAGGTCGATCGGCGGCTGCGTCTTCACGCTCTTCGCATGCAGCTCGAGGATGTTCTTGCGGCCGGTCAGGTCGGGCAGCTCAACGGGGATGCGGCGGTCAAAACGGCCGGGGCGCAGCAAGGCCGGGTCAAGGCTGTCGGGACGGTTGGTGGCAGCGAGGACGACGATGCCCTTGTGGTTATCGAAGCCGTCCATCTCGGTCAGCAACTGGTTGAGCGTCTGCTCGCGCTCATCATTGCCGCTAAAGCCGCCGCCGTCACGCTTTTTGCCGATGGTATCGATCTCGTCGATAAACACGATACACGGGGCCTTTTCCTTGGCCTGCTTAAACAGGTCGCGAACCTTGGCGGCGCCGCGGCCGACAAACATCTCGACGAACTCAGAGCCCGAAATGCTAAAGAACGGCACGCCCGCCTCGCCGGCCACAGCCTTGGCGAGTAGGGTCTTACCGGTACCCGGAGGGCCAACAAGGAGAGCACCGCGCGGCAGCTTGGCGCCAATTTCCTCGTAGCGCTGCGGCTTCTCCAGAAAGTCGACGACCTCCTTGAGGGATTCCTTGGCCTCTTCCTGGCCAGCGACATCCTTAAAGGTCACGCCCACGTCCTTGGAGGCGATCACGCGAGCACCGGACTTGCCCAGTCCGCCGCCGCCAAAACCGCCGCCACCAAAGTTCATCGACGGGCCGTCATCGCCCATAGCCTTCTTCATGCGGCGGTTGAGCCACCAGCCGATGAGGAAGAAAATCGCCATGGGAAGGATGAGTGTGAGCAGGTAGTAGGTCATCAGACCCGAGTTTTTATCTGGAACGACGGACTCCAGGGACGCACCGGATTCAAGCACGCGATCGGTAAAGCCCGCATCATTCGGCACACCGGTCGTCTTGTAAGCGATGTTCTCGTCCTCGCCCTTTTTGGTGTAATAAATCGAGTAATCGTCCGTGTTGTACTCAACCTTGTCAACGCTCTTCTTATCGAGCGCTTTGACAAACGTCGAATAATCGGTCTTCGTAATCTGCTGCGTGTGACCGATGTTGGGGAACAGAACGGTCGAGAGCACGAGGTAGACGACGAAGGCGATGAGCACGTAGAGGATCATATTCCGTCTACGTTTGTTGTCATCCATCTCCATCTGCTTGAACTCCATCTACTGGGGTTGATAATGCTTTCTAGAATACCCAACCCAGACGGCGATAAACCGACGCCGGGCACGAAAGGACAGAGATGGCATCACTGGAAGTCGGCAAGGTTCAAATCTATACGGGCGACGGCAAGGGCAAGACGAAGGCTGCTTTGGGGCGCGAGAGAATGTCGAGGAACTGATTGCGATAAAGCCCGCCACCACGGAGCTCGTGCTAACCGGCCGCGGCCTGCTGCCCTCGCAGACCTCGCGGACCTGGTCACCGAAATGCGACCCGTCAAACACTACTTCGACGAAGGCCTCCTAGCCCGTCAGGGCATCGAATACTAATTGATTCGTTTTCCGCCAACACCTACAGCTCATAAGGAAGTTGCGGTGGAATAGTACTTGTTTGACGGTCCGCAAGGGCTTTTCAGGAACTATTTCACCGCAACTTATCAGGGGTATCCGACGGATGAGCTAGGCGGTGGCGCGGCCTAGCCAGTTGCCGCTGTGGTGGTAGATGGTGAACATGGTTGCGGTGATGAGCCAGGTTACGGGGTAGACCAGCAGTAGATGCTCGAGCGACGGATCGAAGGGCATGATCGCAAACACCCAAATCACTCTGAGTACGACGGTGCCAAAGATGGTGAGCATCATAGGCTGCAGACTCACGCCGGCGCCGCGGATGGAACCCGAGGCGTTCTCGATAATCGAGAAAATCGCATAGAACGGCGCAATGAAATGGAGGATAGTCGTGGTGTACGCCGAAATCGAAGCATCGTCGACAAACAAACGCGACAGCGGGCCCGAGAACACCAGCAGCACGGCAGACAGGCCACCAATGAGCATAAACGACAGCACGAGCGACGTATGATAGCCCTTGCGCATACGCTCGTAGTTGCGCGCGCCAAAGTTCTGCGCCGAGAACGTAGTGATCGATACGCCGAGCGCCTCGGTCACCATCCAGATAATGCCATCCAGGCGCCCAGATAGACCCCAAGCAGTCGTGACATCGGCGCCAAACGAATTAACCGACACCTGGATCAGCACGTTCGAGATCGAATAGGCAGCCGATTGAAAACCGAGTGGCAGACCACACGAGATCATACTCTTGCAAATACCGCGATCGATACCGAGCTTAGACAGCGAAAGACGCCATGCACCCGGAGCGCGCATCATGCGCAACACGATCATCGTTGCATTGGAGCAAATGGTCAGCGCCACTGCGATGCCGCAGCCCAGCGCCTCCATATGCAACACAGCGACAAAGATGATATCCAGCACCACGTTAACAAGGCAGCCAGAGGCAATGATCACGGCGGGCCCGCGCGTGTCGCCCACGGCACGCAGCAGTGCGGTTCCCATATTCAGCAGCAGTGCCGCAACCATCGCGGCAAAATAACAGCGAGCATAGGCCACACCCTCGGCCAATAGTTCATGCGGCGTGTTCATAAGCACCAGCATGGGCTCAACGAACACTATGCCAAGAATCGAGAAAGCGATACCGCCCACCAGCGCGAGCGTCATGGCTGTATGGACCGAACGACTCAGTCGCTCATCATCGTGCTGGCCAAAATACTGACCGGTAATGACCGCGCAGCCGGCGCCAACGCCAACGCAAAAGCCAATGCAGAGCTCGGTGAGCACCATCGTGGCTTGAATACCACCCAGCGCGAGCTTGCCGCCAAACTGGCCAACGATATACGTACCGATAAGCGTGTAGGCCTGCTGAAAAAACGAACTAAAAAAGATGGGAACGCACAGCGACAGCAATTGCTGCCAAATGACACCTTGCGTTACATCGATCGCCGTAGATTTCTTAGCCACACGCCCTCCCCACACGCATACGTCAAACAGCAAAACAGCAATTTAAAACCAAAGCCAAATCCAGCTTAGCACCGACTGGCGGCAACCGAAACACCCCGAATTAGAGCACAGTGCGGAATAACTGCCTAGTGATACAAACCCGGCTGGTAGTGATACTCATTGCTCACGTGCGGGCACAGCTGCCAAAAGGCGACGGCGCTCGCCGCGGCCACGTTAAGCGAATCGACCCCGTGCGCCATCGGAATGCGCACCGCGTGGTCACAGCCGGCAATGGTCTTGGCGCCCAAGCCGGCACCCTCGGTACCCATAAAAATCGCCAAGCGGTCAATCTCCTGCAGCACGGGATCGTCTAGCGATACGGAATCGTCCGTCAACGCCATAGCGGCACACGAAAAACCGGCATCGTGCAACGCGCTCAGACCATCATGCGGCCACACGCGCGCCTCACTCCCAATGCGCGTCCACGGCACCTGAAACACGGTGCCCATGCTCACCCGGGCCGAGCGACGGTACAGCGGGTCGCAGCACGTCGGGCTGACCAAAATACCGTCAACGTTCAATGCGGCAGCCGAGCGGAAAATCGCGCCAACATTGGTGTGATCGACAATACCCTCAAGCACGCACACGCGCACCGGACGATCCCCCACCGCCTCGACGACGCCGCCCAAGAACTCATCAACCGGAATCTGACGCGGGCGACGGAACGCCGCCAGCGCGCCGCGCGTCACGTTAAAGCCCGTCAACTGCTCCATGAGCTCCATGGAGGCCACGAACACGGGAACCGGACCCGCTCCCTCGCGCACGACAAGCTGGTCAAACAGCGGCATCATCTGGTCGAGCCAGCGCTCGCCCAAAAGAAAGCTCACCGGCTCACATCCGGCGCGAACCGCACGCTCGATGACCTTGGCACTCTCAGCGATAAAAATGCCCTTCTGCGGCTCCAGCACGCAGCGAAGCTCACGCTCGGTCAGTCGCACGTAGGCATCGAGCCGCTCGTCCTCGAGCGAATCAATTCGCAGAACCTCAACGGCATCAGTCATAGCAGCCAGCCCGCACCCTTCTTTACAGCACATCTATACCAAACGAGGCGACGCTAAGCGCCGCCCCATGCATTCAATCAACACGATGATACCGTTCACGCCAGACGATTTACGCCTCGATGCGACGATACGTCACGAACTCATAATTGACGCCCTCGTCACCCTCACCGGCGGCAATCGTCGCGACCCCGCTACGCTGCGCAATCTCCCACGCGGGATCGGCGTCCAAGTCGGGAAAATACGTGTCCACGACATGCACGCAGTGGTCATGAGTGACCTCGGCCTCCACGCAGTACGGCAAAAACTGCCGATAGACATCGCCGCCACCGATCACCCAGGCAACGAGCTCATCGGCAACCGCAGAGAGCGCTTCGTCAACGCTATGCACCACGTCGACGCCCTCGCGGGTAAAGCCTATATCGCGCGTAAGCACGATATTGCGGCGGTTCTTGAGAGGACGCCCGCCGGGAAAACTCAGCAGCGTCTTGCGTCCCATGATAACCGGGCAGCCCTTGGTGCAGGCCACAAAATGGCGCATATCGGCGCGATTGGACACCACCATATCGCCCTCGCAGCCAATACCCCAGTCGTCACACACGGCGACGATGGCAGAAAGCTTACACGTCATGCGCGTCACCTACACCGCAATGGGGATGTTCTTGACCTGAGGGCCGTGCTCATAGCCCTCGACGATCAGGTCATCGGTCGTAAACGCATAGAAGTCATGCACATCGGGGTTGAGCGTTACCTTGGGTGCCGCAAACTGCGGACGCTCGATAAGCTCGCGGACGATATCGACATGACGATCATAGATATGGGCGTCGGCGATCACGTGCAGCAGCTCACCGGGAATCATATCGACCGACTGCGCGACCATCATCAGCAAAATGGCGTACTGGCACACGTTCCAGTTGTTCGCGGCTAAAATGTCCTGGCTGCGCTGGTTGAGAATCATGTTGAGCGTCGGCTTGTCGTCCTGAGGACGCTGCGTCACGTTATAGGTCACGCTATAGGCGCATGGATAAAGGTGCATCTCGGACAGATCGCTAAACACGTACGTATTGGTCATAATGCGGCGACTATACGGCGTGTGCTTAAGGTCGTACAGTACACGGTCCATCTGGTCGGAGTCGCCC
Source organism: Collinsella sp. (assembly GCA_047247485.1). Lineage (GTDB taxonomy): Bacteria > Actinomycetota > Coriobacteriia > Coriobacteriales > Coriobacteriaceae > Collinsella. The sequence continues at coordinate 1,048,523 of JBKTTM010000006.1, forward strand.
TCGGCGTAATGGCTCTTCTGACCAATCTGATAGCCGTAGGCTTTACCGATGGAACCGGTCTCATCGGCCCACTCATCCCAGATATGGCTGTTGAGGTCATGCACGTTATTGGACTTCTTTTGATAGATCCACAGAATCTCGTCCATGGCAGACTTAAGCGCCGTACGGCGCAGGGTGAGCGCGGGGAACTCCTCGCGCAGATCATAGCGCGCCGTGACACCAAAGTTTTTAATGGTATAGGCAGGGGTGCCGTCCTCCCACACCGGGCGGACCTTTTGGCCCTCGGTGGTGGTGCCATGGTCCAAGATATCGCGGCACATGGTTACAAACTGTTGATCAGCTTTGCTCATTGACCCTCCTGTCAGTCGCCTACAAGCGAGATTCATTGTAGCCCAGGCGCACGCGGCCCCACAGCCCAAACATAAGCCCTCATTTTCTGACATATGCCAGAAATTCCTTGCGCAAATCCGCACGTTCGCTATTCTATTGTTGACATATGTCAGATTTGGAGAGTGTATGGCTGGAAGACGCGAAAAACTGCGCCGCGTTGGGATCATCCCCGAATATCGCGGCTTTACCCCCGATGGCCTTGCCAGCGGAGACGCTATCGATATGACGGTCGATGAGCTCGAAGTACTGCGCCTGTGCGATCTGGAGGGCCTCAATCAGGAGGCCGTCGCCCTGCACATGGGCATCGCCCGCGCCACGGTGGCGGCAATCAGCAGCCGCGCGCATCGCAAGGTGGCAAACGCGTTGGTCAATGGACGAGCGATTGTCATCGAGGGCGGTAATATCGCATACTCCCCCATCACCACGACGACGGCCGCATGGCCAGCAAAGGAGGTCGGCACCATGAGGGTGGCAACGACGTACGACAACGGCAACATCTTTATGCACTTTGGCCGCAGCGAGCAGTTCAAGATCTACGACATCCAAGATGGCAAGGTGCTCAACGAGCAAGTCGTAGGCACCGGCGGCACCGGTCACGGCGCCCTGGCGGGTCTGCTTGCCAACGGTGGCGTTGACACGCTCATCTGCGGCGGTATCGGCGGCGGCGCCATCAACGCGCTCACCCAGGCTGGCATCACGGTCTATGCGGGCGCCCAGGGCAGCTGCGATGCCTGCGTCGAGGCCCTCATTGCCGGCACGCTCGCTCAGACCGGCGAGGCCACCTGCGACTGCCATGGTCACGACCACGAGCACACCCGCGAGCATGGCGAGTCCTGCGGCTGCCACGGCCATCACGAGCACGAGGGCCACGAGGGCTGCAGCTGCCACTAACGACAAGCACCTCGTCGAGAACGCGCTTCCACGCGTGCGACAACCAGCGAACAAACGGCGAAGGCCGCCTGGAATACCATCCAGGCGGCCTTCGCCATACACGACTCAACTAGTCGTTACTTCTTGTTGCGCATCTGCGCTTCCATCTGGCGCAGCAGGTCCATATCGGACTTGGGGCCGCCCGTTCCCAGGCCGCCCATGCCGCCCAGCCCCATGGCATCCAGACCGGGAATATTGGGCATGCGCATCTTTTTGCCCTTCTTACCCTTCTTGCCCTTCTTGCCGCCGGCCTGTGCCTGATTGGCCATCGTGCGCATGCGGCCCATCATCTTATTCATCTCGCCCCACTGCTTCATAAGGCTATTGACCTCGGTGGGGGTCACACCGGCGCCCTTGGCAATGCGGGCACGGCGCTGGCCGTTGATGATGGAGGGGCGAAGGCGCTCCTCCTTGGTCATCGACATGATGATGGCCTCGTTCTTATCGAAGATACCTTCGTCCAGGTTACCACCCATCTGGTTAAGCGCACGCTGGCCACCGGGGAGCATGCCCAGAATGCCCTTCATGCCGCCCATCTTCTTGACGGCCTTCATCTGGTCGAGCATGTCGTTCATGGTGAAGCCCTCGCGCAGCATGCGCTCGGCGGCCTCGAGCTGCTCTGCGTCAGCCGCCTCTTGGGCCTTCTCGATGATGCCGACAACATCGCCCATGCCCAAGATTCGCTTGGCCATACGATCGGGATAGAACGGCTCCAGCGAATCGGGTTTCTCGCCCATGCTCACGAACTTGATAGGCTTGCCGGTCACCTGGCGCACGGAAAGCGCGCCGCCGCCACGGGCGTCGCCGTCGAGCTTGGAGATGATCACGCCGTCAAAGTCGGTGCGCTCGGCAAAGGTCGAGACGACGTTGACGATATCCTGGCCGGTCATGGCATCGACGACCATCAGCACCTGATCGGGCTTGACGGCCTTCTTAATGTCCACGGCCTCCTGCATCATCTGCTCGTCAATCTGCAAACGACCGGCGGTATCGACGATGACCACGTCACGCAGGTGGTCAACGGCCTCCTGGATGGCGCCCTTGGCGATATCGACCGGGTGCTCGCCGTCACCGCGGAAGACCGGCACGCCGATCTCGCCACCGAGTGTGGCCAGCTGGTCGGCAGCGGCGGGACGGTAGACGTCGCACGCGGCGAGCAGCGGTGAGCGGCCCTGCTTCTTGAGCAGGTAGGCCAGCTTTACGGCCGCCGTGGTCTTACCGGAGCCCTGCAGGCCCACGAGCATGATGACATTGGGAATGCGGTTGCTAAAGACGAGCTTGCTCTCGGTGGAGCCGAGCATCTCGGTGAGCTCGTCGAGCACGATCTTGACGACGTTTTGCGCCGGCGACAGCGACTCCATGACCTCTGCGGTCATGCAGCGCTCCTTGGTCTTGGCGACGAACTCCTTGACGACCTTAAAGTTGACGTCGGCCTCGAGCAGCGCCATACGGATGTCGCGCATGGCCGAGGTGATATCGGCCTCGGTCAGCTTGCCCTTGCCGCGCAGGCGGTCAAATGTGTCGTTGAGGCGATCGCTCAGGGAATCAAACACTAGTCACTCCTTAATTGGACTCGCCCACAAGGGCACGGCAGAAATCTTTGGCATTGAACTCCTGCAGGTCATCGACCTGCTCGCCCACGCCCACGCGCAGGATCGGGAGCTTGAGCTTCTCGGCCACGGCCATGGCGATGCCGCCCTTTGCCGTGCCGTCGAGCTTAGTCATGATAATACCGTCCAGGCCCAGCGCCTCGTTAAACTCGAGCGCCTGGTTCAGACCGTTCTGGCCGGTGGCGGCATCGATCACGAGCACGACTGAGACGGGCATGGGGCCGGCGGCCATATTGGCGGCGCGCTTACGCGTCACGTTGACCACCTTGGCAAGCTCGCGCATGAGCTCGGGGCTCGTGTGCAGACGACCGGCAGTGTCGATAAGCACCAGGTCGCTGCCGCGCTTGTCGGCCTCGTCGAGCACGTCGTAGCAAACACTTGCCGGGTCGGAGCCGCGGTCGCGCTTGATGACGGGGACGCCAGCGCGCTGGCCCCACACATCGAGCTGCTCGATAGCGGCAGCGCGGAAGGTATCGGCCGAACCGATCACGACGTTCTTGCCGCGGGCGGCCATGGCGCTCGCGATCTTACCGACCGTCGTGGTCTTGCCGGCACCGTTAATGCCCACAAACAGCACGCAGCTCGGCGTATCGGAGAACGGATCGCGCTCGATGGGCACAAAGTGCTGCTCAAGCTGCTCGGCCAGGGCGCGACGGAGTTGCGGGGCGGTCTTGAGGTTCTTCTTGGCGGCTGTCTCGCGCAGGTCATCGGACACCTTGATCGCGACCTCGGCACCCATGTCACCCATAACGAGGGTGTCCTCCAGGTCCTCCCAAAAATCCTCGTCGACCTCGCCGCCGAAGTAAAAGACCTCGTTGAGGGCCTCGCGGCTGCGCTCAAGTCCGCGCGAGAGAGCATCGAAGAATCCCATTATGCATTCACGACCTTTCCGGTTTCGCGATCGAGTTTTTGCGAGACGACGCGACTGACGCCGTCGGCTTGCATCGAGACGCCGTAGAGGACGTCAGCATCCTCCATAGTACGGCGCTGATGCGAGATAACCAAGAGCTGCGTATCGGAACGCAACACATCGAGCGCGCCGATGAGCTTGGACAGGTTGGCGTCGTCGAGCGCCGCCTCGACCTCGTCCAGCACATAGAACGGCACCGTGCGCGTGCGGTACACGGCAAAGAGCAGGGCGAGCGCCGTCAGGCTCTTCTCGCCGCCTGACATGAGCATCATCTTGGTGATGCGCTTGCCGCGCGGCTGCGCCACGACCTCGATACCCGTCTCGGCAGGATGCTCGGGATCGGTCATCTCCAGATGAGCCTGGCCGCCCGGGAAGAGCATAGCGAAGATCTCGCGGAAGTTCGCGTCGACCTTCTCAAACGTCACCAGGAACGCCTTGCGCATCTTGCGATCAATGGCCACCGTGATCTTGGTGAGCGCCTTGCGCGCGCTCTCCAGATCGGCCAGCTGCTCCTCGATGTAGTCGGCGCGGCGCTTGAGCTGCTCGTACTCCTCCATGGCAACTTGGTTAACGGGACCAAGGTTGTTAATCTGGCGCACAAGCTGGTTGAGTTCGCGCTCGGCGGCATCGCGGTCGGTAGGAGCAGGAAGCATGAGCGCTTCCTCGAGTACCGTGGTGCCATCGGCGGTAATGGCCTTAATGGCGGCCTCTACCTGCACCTCGAGCTTGCCACGCGCGACCTTGAACTCGTTTTGCGTGGCGGAGGCGGTATCGACTCGCTCCTTAGCGCGGGCAACCTCTGCCTTGGCATCCTCGATGGTCTTCTTGAGCGAAGCGGAGTCCGCCTCCTCCAGAGAGGCCTGGTCACGCAGGCGCGCTGCCCAATCCGACGCGCGTTCCAACAGGGCAGAATAGCGTTCGTGCATGGGATCGACGCGCAGGCGCAGCAGCTCGAGCGAGCGCGAGGCCTGGCGTGTTCCGCGGATACGACGGTCGATGCCCTCAAGACGATGCTCCAGGTCGGGCACGCGGCCCTTCAGCGAACGCAGGCGTTCACTCGTCTGGGCTAGGCGAACCTTGGCGTCGGCGAGCTTGCCGGCAGCCTCGGAATCGTCACGGCGAACGCGGTCGAGTTCGTCGTTGGCCTCGGCAATCTGCAAGCCCAGATCGCTTGCCTGCGCACGGGCCTCGTCACGCGAACGGGTGAGCTCGTCCACGCGCGGGCGCGCGGTGCGAACGGCCTCGGCAGCCTGCTCACGGCGCTTGGAGATACGCACGCGCTCGACCTCGGCATTGTTGGCGCTTTGCTCCAGACGGCCGATCTCGGACAACAGGGAGCGGCGCTCGCCCTCAAGGCGGGCAATCTCACCGGCGGCATCGCCCTCAGCGGCACGCGCTTCCTCAACGGCCGCATTGGCCTCGACGACCTGATCCGACACATGCTCAAACACAGCGGCCAAATTGGGCTCAAGCCCCTCCAGCTCGCGAATGCGACGCTTACGCTCCAGAGCACCCGACGCCTCGCCGGCATCGAGGCCCACACGCACCAGGCCGCCGCAGGCGACGCGGGCGCCATCGGGGGTCACGTAAGTCACGCTGTCAACGACCGGCGCCGACAGCGCGGCAGAAAGATCGTCCACTACGTAATAGCCGCCGAGCAGCGCCTCGACGACGGGTCCGTAGCCTGCGCGCACGGACAGACGATCAACCAGGCGGGTACCGGCAGCGCCCTCAGCGGCGGTAGAGCCGCTCACGCCGCGCGCCACCAGCAGTGCCTCGCCCGAGGCCTTCTTTTGGTCCAGAGCCGCACGACCGGCACGCTCAAGCGTGGCGGCGTCATCAAACAGCAGCGCATCGATATCGCCGGCGAGCAATTGCTCAACCAGGCCCTCAAGCTCGCGCGGGGCCTCCAGCACGTCGCCCAGACGACCCAAGACATCGTCGCCCAGCGCACCCACCAGACGGCTCACGAGCGGCGAGCTGTCGGCCATGCGGGCATCGAGTTTCTTTTGGCTGGAAAGCTCCGAGCGCACCTCGGATAACTTGTTGCGTGCCTCGCTCTCGCGGGCACGCAGGTCCTTCAGGGCCGCGCGTGCCGTCTCGGTGGCCTCACGCGCATCAACCTGAGCCTGGCGCGCTTCCTCAAGAGCGCCCTCAAGCTCCTCGGCGCGGTTGCGACGGCTCTCGAGCGAGGCCATGACCTCCTCGAGCTGCTCGTCAATCTGCTCCAGGCGCGAGGCATACATGTTGTCCTCGACCTCGGCATTGCTCAGCGAGTCTTTCACCTTGGCAAGCTCGAGCGCGGCGTTATCGGCCACGCGCTGCACATCGCGTTGCTCACGCGTAAGCTGCGAAATCTGATTGTCGAGCGCCACGCGCTGCTCGTGGAGCTCAACGGCGGCAGGACCAGCGGCGTCGACGTCCTCCTGGGCCTGCCTGTGCGCACCGGTCACTTCCTCAAGCTGCGCACGCGCGTCCTCGAGCTCCTCGACCACGCGACGTCGCTGATGCTCGGAGCTCGAAATCTGCCCGCGCATGTCAGACAGGCGCGACACCATGTTGTGGCCCTTTTCCTCGAGCAGGCGCATGTCGGAGTTAATGCGGCCGACCACATCTTGCATATGACGGCGCTGCTCGCCCAGGTCGCCCACAAACAGGCCCTTTTCCTCGAGCATGACCTGAAGCTTCTCGAGCTCGCGCTCCTTTTCGCCCAAGCGGTACTGCGCAAGCTCCAGCTCGGCGGCGCCTTCCTTGGAACGGCTCTCCAGGTCGTTCCACTGCGACTGCAGCGAACGCAGCTCGTCGACGGCCAGCATCTGCGTAAGCTCGTTCGCTCGCGAGGACAGCTCTTTGTACTTGCGCGCGCGATCGACCTGGCGCTCCAACGGTCGCAGCTGACGGGCGATTTCCTTATTGATGTCGCGGGCACGCGTCAGATGCTCGTCCATCGACTTAATCTTTTTGAGCGCACGCTCCTTGCGGCGCTTGTGCTTGGAGATGCCGGCGGCCTCCTCGATGAGAGCGCGGCGCTCCTCGGGGCGACTCTGCAAAATGGCGTCGAGCTTGCCCTGGCTGATGATGGAATGCGTATCCTTGCCCAGGCCCGAATCGTGCAGGATGTCCTGAATGTCCATCAGGCGGCACGGACTCGAGTTGATGAGGTACTCGCTTTCGCCCGAGCGATACATGCGACGGGTGATGGCGACCTCGTCAAAATCGACGGGCAGCATATGGTCCGAGTTATCGAGCACCAGCGTGACCTCGGCGACACCCACCGGCTTGCGCGCTGACGAGCCCGAGAAGATGACATCCTCCATGGCCTGGCCGCGCAGCTGCTTGGCGCTCTGCTCGCCCAGGACCCACAGAATCGAGTCGGAGATGTTCGATTTTCCCGAGCCGTTGGGACCGACGATGACGGTCAGGCCCGGCTCAAACGTCATATGGGCGCGGTCGGCAAACGACTTGAACCCTTTGAGCGTGAGGGACTTGAGATACACGGTTCCTCGCTTACACGTGCTTCTTGTTCAGAATCACGCCGTTGGTGGTGTAACCCATGCGGTCGAGCGCTTCGAGTGCGGCGGCTCCCTCGGCTTCCTTCTTTGAGGAACCGGTGCCGCGACCCTGGCGAATGCCATCGATCAACACCACGGCGGTAAAGGTGGGCGCATGCGCCGGACCCTCGGAACCAACCAGCTTATACGCCGGAGGCTCGTGGCCGTCGGCCTGCACGCACTCCTGCAAAAACGACTTGGGGTTCGCAGGGTGTTCGGCACGCTCGGTAGCCAGGTGCGGCTTAAGCGTGCGGTGAATAAACTCCGCCGCGGCATCCCAGCCGGCATCCAGGTATAGCGCGCCCACGAGCGACTCGTAGACGTTCTCGAGCGCCGAATGCAGGCCGCGTGCGCCCGTACCGGTCTCGGAGGCACCAAAGATGATGATGTCGTCGATACCCAGCTCATGGGACACCTCGGACAGCGTGGCACCCGAGACGAGCGACACCTTCAGGCGCGTAAGCTTGCCCTCGTCAAACTCCGGATAGGACTCGAAGAGCGAGCGGGCAACCACGGCGCCCAAAATGGAATCGCCCAAAAACTCCAGGCGCTCGTAGCTTGCCGAGACTGGCTGGCCTTCGACAGCCGAAGGATGCGTGAGGGCGGCGCGCAGCAACACCTTGTCATTGAACTCGTGACCCAGAATCTCCTGGGCGCGCGTAAGTCGTTCGGATAAAGCCAAGACTTAGGCCTCCTTGGCAGCTTCGATAGCGTCGACGGCGTCGGCGACAGAGTTGAGCGAGAGCAGAGTCTCGTCATCGATCTCGAGGTTGAACTCGTCCTCGATAGCCGTAACCAGCTGCAGGCGTTCGAGCGAGTTGGCATCGAGGTCGTCAAAGGTGGTCTCATCGCTAATTTCGGCAACATCGACGCCCAGAACGTCAGCAGTGACCTCGGCGATCTTGTCGAAGATTTCGGAGCGGTCCATAGCGCTTCCTCTCATAGTGCATGAATACCAAAAGAATGGTACCGCCCGGGCGGTACCAAGACACGGTTCTGATTCTACCCCACGACGCACGCCCCGAGGCGCATAACGCCGCTGTTATAAAACGATGCCGTCCATGGAGTTGGCGACGTTCTCGACCAGTCCGGCACGTACGGCCTCAGCCGCGGCGAGCGTGCCGTTTTTGACAGCCTCGACCGACGTGGCGCCGTGGCCGATCAAGACCACACCGCGCAGGCCCAGCAGGATGGCGCCGCCCTTGGCATCGCCAGAGAGTTTGGCCTTAATCTCGCGCATCTGCTTTTTGATGAGCAGCGCGGCGATCTTGGTGCCGAGCGAGGACATAAAGGCGCCCTTGAGCTCCTGCAGCAAAAACTTGGCAGCGCCCTCGGTAGCCTTGAGAGCGATATTGCCCGACATGCCGTCGGCAACAACGACATCGAAATTGCCCGAGGTGAGGTCGGTACCTTCGCAGTTGCCCACAAAGCCTGGAACTGCGGCCTTCATAGCTGGGAAACAGGCCTTGGTAAAATTGGAACCCTTCTCGTCCTCGGTGCCATTGGCGAGCAGGCCCACGCGGGGATGTTCAATGCCCAAGACGACACGTGCATAGGCGCTGCCCATCTGCGCAAAGCGCACCATATCGTCAACCTCGACATCGGGATTGGCGCCCATGTCGCACAGCACCGTCAGACCGCCGGCACGATTGGGCAGCGCATTGGTCAGACAGGGGCGCACCGGTTGCTTTTTGCCTTCGGCCTGATACCTAAACGGCGTCACGTAGGCGGTGGCAGCGGCGGTCATGGCACCGGTCGAACCGGCAGAGAAGAACGCGTCCGCATTTCCCTTCTTGATGGCGCGGCACGACAGCACGATCGAAGACTTGCGTTTGGTCATCACGGCGCGAATGGGATCGTCATCCATGGCGATAATGTCGGGTGCCTCCAGGGCCTCGACGCGCGCATGGGAGGCGGCAAAGGGATTGACGATTTCGGCGGGGCCAGCTGCCAAGACCTCGATATCGGGATCGGCGGCAAGCGCAGCCTCGATACCATCGAGAACAACCTGAGGTTTCTCGTCTCCGCCCACAACGTCTACACAAACGCGAACGTTACTCATATACATGCTCCTTATACAAAAATGGCCGACTCATTGAGCCGGCCATTGTGGTTCCATTTGGAACGGCATCGCATCCAGAGTATACCGTTACTCGGTAACGATAACCTCGCGGTCCTTGTAGAAACCGCAGCTGGGGCACACGTGGTGCGGAAGCTTGACAGCGCCGCAACGGGGGCACGTGGACTGAGCCGCAGCCGAGATCTTCATGTTGGCGGAACGACGGGTGTGAGTGCGGATACGACCCTGCTTTTGTTTAGGTACGGGCATAGTGACCTTCCTTATGAACTATCCAGTGTGGCGATTACGCGCAAGTAGCGATACTACCACAGTTTTACTCATCAAGCTTGAGATTCTTCAATGCTGCAAATGGATTTTCCGTGGCAGCGGCCCATTCTGCCTCTGCCTGGGCGGCGCAATCGCATTGCTCGACGTTGAGATTGCAACCGCATGTGGGGCACAGACCACGGCAATCGGGCTTGCAGAGCACCACAAACGGCGTGTCCATAACGACCGCGTCATTGATGGGCTCACCCAGATCGACGATGCGGTCCTCACCCAGAAGCTCGTAGCCGTCCTCGTAGGCCTCGGGATCCTCGGGCTCCTCAAAGAGGTAGAACTCCTCGATCTCTCCGGCGATATCAAACGAGGCGGGCTCCAGGCAACGGTCGCACTCACCGGTGGCGTGCGCGCGGACCATGCCCGTGAGCAAGACACCGGTACCGGCATTGGTAAAGACAACGTCGTAGTCGATGCCGTCCTGAAGCTGGTACTCCTTCTCGCCCACCGTGTAGGTGGCGACATCGACCTTACCGGTCAGCGGATACGAATCTCCAGGAAACTCGAGCTGCTCGGAAAGATCGACGGTAACGCTCGGGAACTCAGCCATTACCACTGACCATTCTGTTGGGCGGCACCCTCGTTGAGCTGCTGACGGCAACGGGTAACGGTGCCGGTCAGGCTCTTGAGGTTCTCCTCCAGGTGTGTAAAGACCTGCTCTGCGTAGTCCTCGGCAGCATAACGCGTCTCGCGCTCGTACTGCTGGGCACGATCGCGGATGTCGTCGGCCTGCTGCTGCGCAAGGCGGACGATCTCCTGCTCACCGGCAATGGTGAGGGCCTGCTGCTGAGCGTCGGCGATGATGGAATCGGCCTGAGCGGCGGCGGAAGCCATAAGCTCCTCGCGCTCCTTAAGGATACGGCGGGACTTCTGCCACTCCTCGGGATAGCTCATGCGGATCTCGTCGAGGATGTTGAAGAACACGTCGGCGTCGATGACCTTGAACTGAGCGTTCTTGCCGAAAGGCGGCTTGGCTTCCTCGATCAGCCCTTCGAGCTCATCGACCAAGCTGACGATCCTATCGCCAGGAAAATTCTCGCCCGGCATCCGGTCTCCTTTCATAGGTAACATATCATCGTGCTAGTTTACCACATGCCACCAGGCAATAAGAAACGTCACGAAAAGCGATGTTTGAGCGCTTCGACCACGTTGGACGGGACAAACGTCGATACATCGCTGCCGAGCGAGGCGATCTGGCGAACAACCGAGCTCGAGATATAGCCGTACTGCGGCGCACTCATGACAAAGATGGACTCCAGCTCGCTATCCAGGCGATAGTTAAGGTCGGCCTGCTGCAGCTCATATTCAAAGTCGGTCATGGCGCGCAGGCCCTTGACCACGGCCCCCGCCCCCTGCTCGCGAGCGAAGTCGACCAAGAGGCCGGTAAAGGGCAGGACCTCGACGCCGTCGATATCACCGAGCGCCTCGCGGGCCAGCGCCACGCGCTCATCGAGCATAAACGTGGTGCCCACGCCGTTTTTACCCTGCGACTCGGCAACAGCGACGATCACGCTAGGAAAGATGCGGCGGGCGCGGCGGATCACATCGATATGGCCAAACGTGATGGGATCAAAAGTGCCCGGGACGATCACGCGGTTGATGGTGTCATTCATGGGCGTCCTCCTGAAACGTCGTGGCATCATTGTTGTCAGCATCGGTGCCGGCGCTATCGCCCTCACCATCGTCATCGCCGACCCAACGGAGCAGGTCGACCGAGGTAATGCCGTAGCGCTTCTCACGTACAGTCTCAAAGCCTGCCGGATGCGCGCCCGCATCGGCGGAGGCATGCTCAAACAGGGCATAAGCGCCAGGCGCAAGCAGACCCTGCTGAGCCAGGTTCTGCAGCAGCTCCTCGACCGGCTCGGCACCAAAAGCATAGGGCGGGTCGAGCAGGACCAAATCAAAGGGGCCGCCCGGTACACGACCGCGCGAGGCACTTGCCAGCATGTCGCCCGTGACCACGCGCCAACGCGCACGATCACGGCAGAGCGACTCGATATTCTTGGTAATGAGCCGCGCGGCGTTGCGGTCGATCTCGAACGTCGTGAGCGAGCGAGCCCCACGAGAGAGCATCTCTAACCCTAAGGCACCGGAGCCGCCAAAGGCGTCCAGCACACGGACCTCGTCCAGATCGAAGTCGAATGCCGACATGACCATAGATGCGCACGCCTCGCGTACGCGATCAGTCGTGGGGCGGGTGACATCGCGACCACGGGGCTCCTCGATCTTACGACCGCGCCATTCGCCGCCGATGATTCTCATCCTCCGCTGACCTCCTTAAAAATGTGTCGATATCGCATGGCGACCGCATCGCGCAGGGGGCGCGTCGCCACGGAGTCAAGGGTGCAAGCATACCGCAAGAGCTCGACCGCGTCCAAATGGGCCCACTCGATCAGTTCCTCGTCGGCATCCAGGTCGACAAAGCGCAGGGTCACACCACCATGCTGGCGATAACCCAGGATTTCGCCCTCGTGACGCAGACGCAGGTCCATCTGGGCGAGCGTAAAGCCGTCCGAGGTTTTTTCAAGCGACTGGAGACGGTCTTGCGCCGCCGATGCGCCGCCGTTGCCCTTGGAGCGCGTCATGACCAGGCACGTACCCGACACGCTGCCACGGCCCACGCGACCGCGCAGCTGGTGCAGGGCAGCCAAACCAAAGCGCTCGCCGTTCTCGATGACCATGACGGTGGCGTTAGGCACGTCGACGCCCACCTCGACCACCGTAGTCGAGACGAGCACGTCGATCTCGCCACGCTTAAAGGCATCGATAACCTGGTCCTTCTCCCCCGCTGGCATGCGGCCGTGGAGGCGCTCGATAGTGAGACCCGGCAGCGCCAGACGCAGGCGGTCGAGCTCGGTCGCCGTATCATGCAGCGGCACGGGGACCGTCACACGGCCCTCCTCGTCGCGGGCGATACCGGGCACGTCCTCCAACTCATCGGCCGAGTCACTCGGCTCCACGAGCGGGCAAATCACGTAGGCCTGCTGACCCTTTTCATGCGCCTCGCGGATGGCGCCATAGGCGAGGTCGCGGCTCGACTCGGTGAGCACGCGTGTCGACACGCCAGCGCCAGGAACGGGCCGATGGCGGATGATGCTCGTATCCAGATCGCCGTAGACCGAAAGCGCCAGCGTACGCGGGATGGGCGTTGCCGTCATAACGAGCAGATCGGCACCGGGGCCCTTCGCGCGTAGGGCGTTGCGCTGGCCAACGCCAAAGCGGTGCTGCTCGTCGATGACAACAAGCGACAGATGCTTGAACGCAACGTTATCCGAAAGCACCGCATGGGTGCCAAAGAGCACGTCAAGCTCGCCCGATTCCAGCTGGGCATGGATGCGCTCGCGCTCTGCGGCCGGCGTGGCGCCCGTCAGAAGCGCCCAGGACATGCCGGCCTGCGAGAGCAGAGGGCCGGTCTTATCGGCATATTGGCGCGCCAGCACGCCCGTGGGCGCCATAACGCAGGCCTGCGTGCCGCTATCGGCAGCCACAGCCAGCGCGCAGGCGGCAACGGCGGTCTTACCGGTACCGACATCGCCCAGCAGCAGACGGTTCATCACGCGCCCGCCATCGCACATGTCATGCAGGATGTCTTGGAATGCGGCCTCCTGCTCGTCGCTCAGCGAAAACGGAAGGGCCTGTTTAAGCGCGCCCAGATGCTCGCCCGCAGTGTGGGCATAGGGCACCACATCGACCAGGCCGCCGTCGTTGCGCAGGCGCAGCGCCAGCTGCAGGTAGAGGCACTCCTCGTAGGCAAGACGCCGGCGTGCGATGTCGCGCTCAGCCATGCTCGAGGGAAAGTGGATCGAACGCAACGCGCGGGCATTGCTCATGAGCTTCCGCTTTGCGCGCAGCGGCGCGGGAATCGGATCGAACGGATTGCCGACGACCTCGAGCGCGCCGCTTACGATGCGGCGCATCCACGCCTGGCTCACGCCGTCACTTACGTAGTGAACCGGCAGGATGGTGCCTGCGGCGCGCCCGTCCTCGAGCTTTTCAAAGTGGGGCGAGGCCATCTGCTTAAAGCCGTAGGCAAACTCGACCTTGCCCATCACGGCCAGGCGGTCGCCCTGCTTAAGCTGCTGGGCAATCCAGGGCTGGCGGAAAAAGGCGACCTGCAGCACGCCCGTCTCGTCAACAAGTGAGACCTCAGTCACCTGCATGCGCGGACGCGGCTGCTTTTGGACGATACGGTCGACCGTGGCGATGATGGTGCACACGGTACCGATGGGCGCCATCTCAATGGACCACGAACGGGTAAAGTCGAGGTATCGATGAGGGATATGGAGAAGGAGGTCCCCCACCGTCCGAATTCCCAGACGGCGAAGGGCCTCCTCACGTTTACCCGAAACATATTTGAGTCGCGCGATATCCTCGTCGAGCGCATTGCTCTGGGCAAAGCGCTCCGAGACGCGCGGCACGGAGCACAGCTCGGACATGGGCAGTTGCCTACTCGATCGAGAAGATCACGGGATAGAGCGGCTGCTCGCCACGATGGGCGTCAATCTCCAGATCGGGCTGAGCTTCCTCGATAGCGTCGACGATCTCCTGGAAGGCCTCATCGGACAGCTCCTCGCCGGCCAGAATCGTCAGCGCGTCGCCCTCCTCTTCCTCCTGCATGCGGTTGATGCAATCGAGCGTGACCTGCTTCACGTCGGAGCCGACCACGTCGATGGAGCCGGCAATGATACCCATGACGTCACCGGAGTGAATCGGCGAGCCGTCCGAGGCGCTGGAGTCGCGCACGGCGCGGGTGACCTCGCCATCGCGGACCTCGCTGATGGCGTCGACCATAGCGGCGACGGCATCCTCGAGCTCGGAATCGGGCAGGACCGCGAACAGCGCGGAGAAGGCCTGCGGAACGGTCTTGGTGGGAACGACGGCGACCTTCTTGTCCGTGCAGGCAGAAGCGGCAGCCTCGGCAGCCATGCGGATGTTGCCGTTATTGGGCAGGATGATGACCGAGGTCGCGTTGACCTGGTCCACGGCACCCAGCAGATCTGCAGTCGAGGGGTTCATGGTCTGGCCACCCGAGACGATCACGTCGACGCCAAGGGACTTGAGGATGTCGGCCTCGCCGGAACCGGCGGCAACGGCGACAAAGCCCAGCGCCTTGGCGGGCTCGGCGGCCTTTTCCTGGTCCTCGTGAATCTTGGCGGTACGGTCGTGGGCCTCCATCTCCATGTTGTGGATAAAGACCTCGTAGATCTGGCCAAGCTGCAGCATGTGCTCGAGCACCAGGTTGGGGGTGTTGGAGTGCACATGGATCTTGTAGTCGGGATAGGCGCCCACGAGTAGCTCACAGTCGCCCATGGAACCCAGGAACTTAAGGCACTCGTCCTCGTCAAACGGGGCGTCGGCCTTAAACAGGAACTCGTTGCAGTAGCGGAACTCCGAGCCCTCCCAATCGTCGTTGGCCTCGATCTCAACGCGACCAAGGGCCGCGTCGCGGGCAGAGCCAGCGGAATCAAACGTGGCGGAGAAATCCTCGACAACGGTGCTGCGGCCAAGCGCGGCGGCAACAAAGTTCTCAAGGAAAATAGCAAAGCCGAAGGCGCCGGAGTCAACCACGCCGTTCTCCTTCAGAACGGGCAGCAGGTCGGGCGTGCGAGCGACGGACTGATATGCCTCGACAACGATGGCGTCGAGCGCATCCTCGGCCGAGAACTTCTTCTTCTCGCACTCGTCTGCCTTGGTCGAGACATCGCGCAGGACCGTGAGGATCGTGCCCTCGATGGGCTTGCGGACAGCCTGGAAGGCAACCTTGACGGCGCGACGGAAGGCGAAGGCGATGTTGGCAGCCGTAATAGGCTCATCGGCAGAGACGAGGCCCTCGGCCACACCGCGCAGAATCTGCGAGGTGATGACGCCGGAGTTGCCGCGGGCACCCATCAGGGAGCCGTGGGTGATGGCGCCGGCGATGGCTTCCATGTCGGCGTCGGCAGGAAGAGCAGAAAGCTCCTTGGTCACCGAGGCGAGCGTGAGCGACATGTTGGTGCCGGTATCGCCATCGGGTACGGGGAAGACGTTGAGCTTGTTGATCTCCTCGGCCTTGTCGGAAACGGCAGCCGCAGCGATCGGAAAACAGGTGCGAATGGTCTTTGCAATCATGGGTATTTGAATCTCCGTTTTCGGATGCTAGTTCAGACGGCTCTTGAGCGCGTCGATATGGATGCCGATCTTAAGGCTGGCGGGATCGATCTGGGCGATCTCCTGCAGGGTAAAGGCAACGGAGCTCGAAAGATTGTGGCAGACGGACTTCATGTTGACGCCGTTCTCGAGCACGACGTGAAGATCGACCGTAAGGCCGTTCTCGTCGGCGGAGACAAGCACGCCCTTGCGGAGGCGCTGACCGGCAAGCAGGCGCACGCTCTCGGCGCCCTGGAGCTGTTCGGCCATACCGACGACGCCATAGCACGTCATCGCGGCATAACCGGCAATATCGGCAATAACGTCGTTCGAGACGCTCAGGCTGCCGTTAATGGTCTCAGACACAAGAATCTCCTTATCTGGTGCTCGCGGCACCATCTCGTGGGAGCAATCATTGCAATATTCTACAACGACCGCGCCATGTTGAGGTGGCGGGCCTCGGGATTACATCCTCGACACGAAATGTTGATACGGTAACGTTCGCGAACGGCGATCGCGGCATGAAAAAACCCGCCGCATAAGCGACGGGTTTTACAACCTGGCTCCCCGGGTAGGACTCGAACCTACAACAGCGCGGTTAACAGCCGCGTGCTCTACCATTGAGCTACCGAGGAATTTAAAAGCCCAACGGAAAGGGCTGGAAAATTCTGGCTCCCCGGGTAGGACTCGAACCTACAACAGCGCGGTTAACAGCCGCGTGCTCTACCATTGAGCTACCGAGGAATAGGTGCGTACTCTCAAGCAACGAAGTTTATTATACGGACGAATCAGCTCAGGGCAAGAACTTTTTTAAGAAATTTTCCGACCTAGTCATTGGCCTAGTCATTGGGAACGTTCTTAAACGACCAGTCATTCAAGAACGTCCCCAACAACTACATGAAAGCGCCCTCAAGCGGATGTGCTTGAGGGCGCTTCTTGCTTGCGAGGTTAAGACTCAATATAGTCTTTCAGCTTGCTCGAACGGCTCGGGTGACGGAGCTTGGCCAGGGTCTTGGACTCAATCTGGCGGATGCGCTCGCGCGTGACGCCAAACTCGCGGCCGACTTCCTCGAGCGTACGGGGATGTCCGTCGACAAGGCCAAAGCGCAGCTCGATAACCTTGCGCTCACGATCGGCAAGCGAGTCGAGCACCTGGGTGAGCTGCTCCTGCAGCATGGAGAAGCTGGCGGCATCGGGCGGAACGATAGCCTGGGAGTCCTCGATGAAGTCGCCCAGCTGGGAATCCTCTTCCTCGCCGATGGGGGTCTCGAGCGACACGGGCTCCTGCGAAATCTTCTGGATCTCGCGGACGCGGTCGGCGCTCATGTCCATCTCGGCACCGATCTCCTCAGGGGTCGGGTCGCGACCCAGGTCCTGAAGGAGCTGGCGCTGCACGCGGACGAGCTTGTTGATGGTCTCGACCATATGCACGGGAATACGGATGGTACGGGCCTGATCGGCAATGGCGCGCGTAATGGCCTGACGGATCCACCAAGTGGCGTACGTGGAGAACTTAAAACCCTTCTGGTAGTCGAACTTCTCGACGGCGCGGATCAGACCGAGGTTGCCCTCCTGGATCAAGTCCAGGAACAGCATGCCGCGACCGACATAGCGCTTGGCGATGGAGACGACCAGACGCAGGTTTGCGCTGATGAGCGCCTGCTTGGCTTCGAGGCCCACGTTCTCAATGCGCGTAAGACGACGCATCTCGGCACGCGTGAGTTCGAGCTCACCAGCATCGGCAGCCTCGAGCTTCTCGGTGGCCTCGAGACCGGCCTCGATCTTCATGGCCAGATCGACCTCTTCGGAGGCGGTCAGCAGGTCGACCTTGCCGATCTCCTTGAGGTACATACGGACCGGGTCGCCGGTCAGCATCACCGTGGAGGCATCGATGCCGCGCACGCGCGAGCGTGAACGGGACGTGCGCACGGTGCGCTTCTTCTTGCTCTTGGAAGAACCCATCTCGGCGTCGGCCTGGCGGGCCATCTTGAGCTCGTGATCGTCGAGCGAGCCGGAATCGTGCTCATCATCGTCATCGAAATCGTCGGTATCAGAATCGGTATCGTCATCGTCGACGTCCATGGGGGCGTCGTCGTTACCGCTCGCGGAGATAATCTGGATGCCGCTGTTGCGCAGCGCGGAATACACCGCGGTGAGCTGCTCGTCAGAAACATCGATATCCTTCAGGGCGACCTGAATCTCGTCCTCGGTTACCGAAGTCCTGTTTGAGCCGTTGCCCATGAGCTTTGCAACGTAGGATTCCAGCCCAGTACCCGTGCTCTCAGTCTTTTTTGGCACAGATTCTCCCTTCATAGTCCACAGGACTCAATACTTTAGCACACACATTGACGTCTATACCCAAAAAGAGGACTGGATATAGGCGAGAATACGCTGGTTGACCACAACATCTAGGCTTGTTCGGTGCCCGCGGCCTCCAGGCCGATCAAACGGAACGGGTCCGCCACGCCGCCGATCGACTTTTGCAGTTCGCGTTGACGTTGCGAATCCTGCGCGGCCTGCACGGTCAGCGCGCGACGGGCCTCATCATCGAGTGAACGGTCCTGGCGCAGCTTGGCCTGTGCGGCACGCATGCGACGCTTGATGGTGTAGAGCTCAAGCGTATCAAGCATAAACACGATGTTCGTCTCGGTGGGGTGCTTGCTCGTCGCGGAGATGCGCCCGGCACTCACAAGCGTTGCCGCATCGGGACACACTGAGCGCGCCGCATCCATGCAGGCTGCAGGATCGGTTCCCGGCGGCGTTGCCAGAACGGCCCATGCGATGGACTCGTGACGCGGGTCAACCCACTCGATGGAGCAGATGCGGTCGGCATACGTGCGGAACAAGTCGGGGTAGCTCGTGAGCATCGTCAACAGCTCGCGCTCCCCTGCCAAGGACTTGCGCTCTAGATCGGTAAGAACCATCGGCGCCGCCGCAGCCGGTGCGCCCGAACCATCAGCCACAGGCACAGCGCCCATACCATCAGGCACATCGATTGGCGGCAGATCGTCGACGACCTCCACGGGCGCGGCACCGTAGGCATCGAGCGGGACGTAGTCGTACGGTTCTTCCTCGACCGGCGTCGCTACTGCCGGCGTCGCGCCCGATGCCCAAGCGCCGCGACCGGCATCGCGAGAACCCGACGCCCGACCGCCCGCGCTACCGGACCGCTCAGCCTGTGCCCGCTGGCGCTCATAGTTCTGCTCACGACGTCGTTCAGCATCCTCGCGCTTGGCGACATCGCGAAACACACGGCCCGAGCTCGCGCGCACGGTCTCCAGGTCCAAACCAAGCAGGTCGGCAATCTGGATAAAGTACGTGTCGATCATATAGCTATCGCGCAGCGGATAGATAAGCGTCAGCGCATCCTCGAGCGCCTTGGCGCGACCGCCCGGCGTGGTGATATCGCTCGACTCCTGCAGCGAACGGTACACAAAGTCCATAAGCGGCTCGGCCGCGTCGATGCGCGCCTGCAGCTCCTGGCCGCCGTGCGCCGAAATAAACTCCATAGGGTCGTTGCCGTCGGGCAGCACCACGCAGCGCAGGTCCATAGAATCCTGCTCGATAAACTGAATCGCACGGCGAGCGGCCTTTTGACCGGCGGCATCGCCGTCAAACATATACACGATGCGCTTAGCAAAGCGGGTGAGCGTCTTGACGTGATGCTCCGTGAGGGCGGTGCCCAGCGTGGCGACAACGTTTTTAATCCCCGCCTCCCAACAGGCGATGCAATCGGTATAGCCCTCCACCACGATGGCGGTATCCTGCGCGACGATAAACTCCTTGGCCCAATTAAAACCGTAGAGGTTTCGCTTTTTATGGAACACGCTCGTCTCGGCGGTGTTGAGATACTTAGGCTGGCCGTCACCCATAATGCGACCGCCAAAGGCAATGTTGTGACCCTGCTCGTCAAAGATGGGGAACATCACGCGGTCGTAAAAGCGGTCGGCAAGCTGCCCGCGCCCGCGGCTCACGGCAACGTTGGCGTCGATCATCTCCTGCGGGGTAAAACCCGCCTGGGACAGGTGCGACACCAGCGCGTTACGGCCCGGTGCAAAGCCCAGGCAGTAGCGGCGGCAGACGTCGCCGCCCATGCCGCGGCTGGCAAAGTACTCGCGCGGACGGCCGTCCTTACCGCGCATGAGCATGGTGTGGTAGAACTGGGCGGTCTCGGCGCACAGATCGTAGATGCGGGCACGCTTGGTGCCGCGCTCGCGGCGATCTCCGGTGTCATGCAGCTCAATACCCGCGCGATCGGCCAAGTAACGGATTGACTCGGGAAAGCTCAGGTTCTCGCGCTTCATGATATACGTGAAAACGTCGCCACCCTCGCCGCAGCCAAAGCAATGCCACACCTGCGTGGCGGGGATAATGTGGAAGGACGGCGTCTTTTCGCCATGGAAGGGGCAGCATCCCCAAAACTCATGGCCGCGGGGCTTGAGCTCGACCGTTTCCTGCACGATGGCAACCAGGTCAGACGCAGCGCGTACCTGGTCTTTTTCCTCATCGCTAATCACGGATGCTCACCCCCTGCTTGCCCAAATTGTGACGAATGTCCTCGATATTACCCTCGACGGTCGCGATCAACTCATCCAGCGAATCGAACACACGCGAGGGACGCAGCCAGCGCGTAAACGCCAGCGAAACGAAAGCGCCGTACAGGTCGCCCATATAACCAATTAAGTTGGCCTCGAGATGCGCCGAAGCGGCATCGTCGGCATACGTCGGCGGCAGTCCGACGTTAACGGCAGCGGGCCACACGATGTCATTGACCAGCACCAGACCCTCATACACGCCATCGGCTGGCACCTGAATGCCGTCGGGAACCTGCAAGTTTGCCGTGGGAAAGCCCATGCCAGAACCCTCGTGACGGCCGCGAGTAACACCGCCGCGCACCATATACGGGCGGCCGAGCAACTCAGCAGCAAGCTCCACATGGCCCTGTCCCAGCTCATGACGAATGCGGGTGGCGCAAATGGCCTCACCGCCCTCGCAAAGCAGGTCGTGACCATACACGTCAACGCCGTGCTCGGAACCCCAGGCGCGCATCTCGGCAACACCAGAAGCACCGCCACGACCCAGCCTAAAGTCACAGCCAACGCGAATCGATCGAATGTCGACCAGACGGGACACCAGCGAGAGAAAAGCAACATGGTCAAGCGCCGCAACCTCAGGCGTAAAGGGAACGGCCACCACCGCATCGACCCCGGTTTGAGCCAGGGCATGCAGACGGTCGGCCGTCGTCATCAATTTTTGAGCGGGCGAAGGGCTCACCACAACGTCCGGGTCGGGATCGAAGGTAACCACGACCGCCTTACAGCCATGGGTACGGGCATCACGGACAAGCGCTTCGATGAGTTCCTGGTGTCCACGGTGAACGCCGTCGAACACGCCGATAGCAATCGATGCGGCACCCAAGTGCTCACACTCATCAAACGTATCGGCAGTAACGATGCGAGCCTCGTCCGACTCGCCCGCGAAAAAGACACGCGCGAGCTCGCGAGCGGACAACATCATCGAACACCGCCGATTGCCTGCGGAAACACGTGCTCCATAACAAAGCGGCCACTCTCAATGCGGGCGAGCGCCTTGAGTCCCCCATCGAGCACCAGCGCAAACGGCGCCTTCGAGGCATCGAAATCGACAAGCGCACGCTCAACGGGAATGCGTCGACCGCAGAGCAGATCGTCGGCAAGATTGCCCGGCAAGTCAACACGCGTGGCGCCCAGGGCCGCAATGGGATTCAGGGCAAAGCCAGCCGCGGACTCGGGAGAAAGCTCCTCGACCGCATGACAAGCGCCAATGGAAACAACACCGGAGGCCGTGCGGCGCAGCGCGGAAATATGCGCGGCGCTATCGCAAGCACGGCCCAGGTCGCGAGCGAGCGCACGGATATAGGTGCCCTTGCTCACTGAGAACGCCACGGTCCACACACACGTATCACCCTCGCCGCCCACGGCGATCAGGTCGGCGGCATAGACCTCGACGGGGCGCGGGGGCAACTCAACCGCATTGCCCTCGCGAGCACTCTTATAGGCGCGAACGCCATTGACCGAGATGGCCGAAAACGCTGGCGGCACCTGCATCTGCGGGCCAAGCATAGCGGCCAGCTGCTCACGGGCGTAAGCGAGATCGTACAGCTCGGGGGCAACGGGCACCGTGCGGACGGCCTCGCCCTCCGCGTCATCGGTATTGGTCTCGACACCAAACGAAATGTCGGCAACATAACTTTTGGTATCGAGGGTTAGCATGCCCAGCAGACGGGTCGCCTGGCCCACGCCCACCACCATGACACCCGAGGCCATGGGGTCGAGCGTACCGGCATGGCCGACGCGTCGCTCATGGAGGGCGCGCCGGCACTGCGATACCACGTCGTGGGACGTGCAGCCCACCGGCTTATCGACGGCGAGCAGCATATTCAATTGAGAAGGCGTACGACGAGCCATGTACCATCCAAAAAGTTAGAGCTCGACGGTCACCGAAGCGGGATCCTCCCCCACCAGCTCGGCCAGCATGGGAAGTGCCACGGCGAGCGTCTCGCGAATCGTTCCGTTGTTGGAAAAGCCGGCGGCAGCATGATGCCCGCCACCGCCAAAGTTGGCAGCGATCTCGGACACATCGAGGTCACCCTTGGAGCGCAGGTTGCCGCGCACCTTGGTATCGCCCTCGATGCCCTTTAGGAACAGGCAGACCTCAACGCCCATCACCGAACGCACCACATCGACCAGACCGTCGCACTCATCCGAAGTGACGCCGCAGGCCTCGAGGTCGCTCTGGTACGCATAACTATATGCCACGCGACCGTGCGCCACGGTCTTGATACGACCCATAACGATGGACTTGAGATGCAAGAACTCTACGCGCATGCTCTGGTAGACCTCGAGCGCGACGCGCGCCGGATCGGCACCGTGCGCGACCAGGCGCGAGGCGGCATGGAACGCAGCAGCATCGGCGTTTTGGTACTGAAAACGACCGGTATCGGTCACCAGGCCGCACAGCAGGCAGGTCGCGACACCGTTGCGAGCCACAATGCCGCAATTGTCCAAAAAGCGGTCGATGATCATGGCGCAGGCCGCGGCGCCGACGCACCTCAGGCTCAGCTCGGCAAATTCCTCGCGCGCCGGATGGTGATCGAAGCACACCACATGCGACGAGCGGCGGAGCACCTCGGCGGAGTTGTTCAGACGCTCGACGACCGGCACGTCCACCGAGATGAACAGATCCGGATTGCCGGTATACGCAGATGCCGGCACCAGACGGTCGGCGCCCTCCATAAAGCGGTAGATGCGCGGAACCGGGTCATCGTCTGCCAGCAGCAGGGCAATGTCCTTGTTGGGGAAAAACTTCATAAGCGATAAGCCCAGACCCAGCACGGAGCCCAGGGCGTCACCATCGGGAGACGTATGTCCCGAAATCGCAATGGAGGACGCACCCTCGATGAGCTCGAGGATGCGTCGCTGAATATCTGCAGACTCGCACGAGGCGAGGTCGGCGGAATTAGTCATCTAAAGCTGCCTCCTGGGCGGCATCCGCTATCGGATAGCCGTCCTCGTCCTTTTCGATCGCAAGCGTGGCGGGAACGTTTTCCAGCGCACGCGTGATGCGCTCGGCCTCATCGGTCGAGCGATCGATGCGAAAATCGAGCTCGGGCGTAACACGCCAATCGAGCGAGCGAGCCAACAGGCTGCGAATACGGCCCTTGGCGCTTGCGAGCGCCTCCATGACCTCGTCGTAGCGGCTCGCATCGCACGACACGTACACACGCGCGAACGAACGGTCCACCGCGACCTCGACCGCGGTCAAAGTAACCAGGTCGAGACGCGGATCGGAAACCTCAAAGAGCAGGATATAACCAAGCTTCTCGCGAAGCTGCTCGCCCAGACGGCGGGTTGCCTGCGTTTGCTTCATAGCGCTACCCCCTACTCGGTACGGGCAACCTGGTCGATGCGGTAACCCTCGATCTGGTCGCCGGGCTTGATGTCCTGGAAGTTCTCCAGGCCAATGCCGCCCTCGGAACCGCTCTTGAGGCTCTTGGCCTCGTCCTTGTAGTGGCGCATCGAGGCGATCTTGCCGTTGAAGACCACGATGCCGTCGCGCACCAGGCGCACGGAATCGGTCGCGGCGATCTCGCCCTCTTCGACGCGGACACCGGCGGCGATACCGACTTTGGGCACCTTGAAGGTGTCCAGGACGGTCGCGGTACCCGTGGCGACCTCGACCTCGGTGGGCTTGAGCATGCCGATACGGGCCGCGTCGAGCTCCTCGAGGCACTTGTAGATGACGTCGTAGCAACGGATCTCGACGCCCTCGCGCTCGGCGGCGGAGCGGGCCTTACCGTCGGGACGGACGCCAAAGCCGATGATGATGGCGTTGGAGGCGTCGGCCAGGACGACGTCGGTCTCGTTGATGGCGCCAACGGCGGAGTGGATCGTGTTGATGCGAACCTCGGACTGATCCATCTTGTCGAGCGAGTCCTGAAGGGCCTCGATGGAACCCTGGACGTCGGCCTTGATGATCAGGTTGAGCTCCTTGACCTCGGCGTCGGCAATGGTCTCGAAGAGGTTCTCGAGCGTGACGTGCTTGACGCGGCTCTGCTCCTCGATACGGGCCTTGAGCGAACGCTCGTCGGCAAGGGCGCGAGCCTCGCGCTCATCCTCGAACACGCGGAACTCGTCGCCGGCGTTGGGCACGGACTGCAGGCCCAGGATCTCGACAGCGTCGGAAGGACCGGCCTCGGTGACGGCGCGACCCTTGGGGTCGAGCATGGCGCGGACGCGGCCGTAGGTGAGGCCAGCGACCAGCGTATCGCCCACGTGCAGGGTACCGCGGGTCACGAGCACGGTAGCGACCGAGCCGCGGCCCTTGTCGAGCTTGGCCTCGAGGACGTTGCCGGAGGCAAAGGTGTCCGGGTTGGCCTTAAGCTCGAGCACGTCGGCCTGGAGCAGCACGGTCTCCAGAAGGTCATCGATACCGATCTTCTGCTTGGCCGAGATGTTGACGAACATGTTCTGTCCGCCCCACTCCTCGGGGATGACTCCGTACTCGGTGAGCTCCTGACGCACACGGTCGGGGTTGGCGCCGGGCTTATCGATCTTGTTGACGGCAACGACGATGGGTACGCCGGCGGCCTTGGCGTGGTTGATCGACTCGACGGTCTGGGGCATGACGCCGTCGTCGGCAGCCACGATCAGAATGACGATGTCGGTCACCTTGGCACCACGGGCACGCATAGCCGTAAAGGTGGCGTGACCCGGGGTATCGATAAAGGTGATCTTGCGGTCGTTGATCATGACCTGCGAAGCACCGATGGCCTGCGTAATGCCGCCCGCCTCGCCGGCAGCGACGCCGGTGTGACGGATGGCGTCGAGCAGCGACGTCTTGCCGTGGTCGACGTGACCCATGACGGTGACGACCGGGGCGCGCGGCTTAAGGTCGGCGGGATCGTCGTAGAACGAGAAGGTGTTCTCCTCCTCGGGGGTGATGATCTTGATCTGACGGCCCAGGTCGTCGGCAACGAGCTCGACGAGGTCGTCGGACATGGACTGCGTCATGGTGAGCGGCGTACCCAGCAGGAACAGGCGCTTGATGATGTCGTTGGCCGGAACGTCGAGCGCCTCGGCAAGCTCCTGGACGGTAACGCCCTGGGAGACCTTGATGGCATCGAGGTCCTCGGGGTTCACGCCCTGGGCCAGCGCCTCCTCTATCTTGCGCTCCTCCTGAGCCTTGGCAGCCTCGCGCTCGCGCTTCTCCTTGCGCTTCTTGCGGCGACCGGTGGACTCGCGAGAGGCCTCCTCGACGGCAGCACGAGCCTCCTCGAGCACCTTCTCGCGGCTGTACTCCTCGGCTTCGCGAGCCATGCGGCTGTAGTGGTCCTCTTCGTTGTTGTGACCGCCCTTGCGCTTCTTGCCCTTGCCCTGCTTATCGGGGTTGGGGAAGTCCATACCGGCAGCGACGTTGTTGCTGGCGTTAGTGCGATGACTGTGCGGACGGCTCTCGGAGGCGTTGCGCTCGGAGTTGTTGTCGGAGGCGTTGCGATCGTTACGACGGCCACCGCGGCGGTCGTTGTTGCCGCCACGACGGTTACCGCGCTCTGCGGCGCGCTCGGCCTTGGCCTTGTCCTCGGCGTCCTTCTTCTCCTTGAGCACTGTCTCCTGTGCGGCGATCTGGTCGAGCAGCGAACGGAAGCGCGAACCGGAGTCGGAAGCGGGAACGGCGCGGCGCTGGGCCTCGCGGGCAGCCTCCTCCTTCTCGCGGGCAAGGCGCTCCTGCTCGGCCTTCTTCTTGGCCTCGACCTCGGCGCGGGCAGCCTCCTCGGCAGCCTGGGCTGCAGCAAACTGGCGACGCTCCTCCTCGCGGGCCTTCTCGGCGGCGATGCGCTCGCGCTCGGCCTCGGCGGCGCGAGCGGCCTCCTCGGCGGCAGCTGCCTGCTCCTCGGCCTGCTTGGCGGCCTCGACTTCCTGGGCGCGGGCCTCGATCACCGAGGCGAGCTGCTTGCGGACCATGGCGACATAGGCGTCCTCCAAGGTGGAGGAAGCGGACTTAGCGGGAATCTTCATATCGGCGAGATGACCCATCAGTTCCTTGGAGGTCATGCCGAACTCTTTGGCCAGGGTGGACACACGGACTTTTGCCATATGACTTCACCTACCCTTTCTGGCACCTTGGGTGCCTAGAGACTGAACGAGCGTGGGAGACGCGCCGGGACCCGCCCGGCGCGACCGCGCGCTAGATCAGGTCCTCCGCATCATCGAAGGCGTCGGTGTCGTGGACACCGCAGAAACGGGAGCCGGGACGAGCCTGGTTGCGGCACTGGATGCCGTCCTCGGACACGTACTCGCAGCGGCGGACGTCCTCGTCCTCCTCGTCACCGATCAGGTCGGCGGCGGGCTCCTCGTGAACGGGAACGTTCTTGAGGATGTCGGCGGCAAGCGTCTCGGACTTGATGTCGATGTGCCAGCCGGTCAGGCGCGCGGCGAGACGGGCGTTCTGGCCCTCCTTGCCGATGGCGAGGGACAGCTGGTCGTCGGGCACGATGACACCGGCGTAAGCCTTCTCCTCGTCGATGAGGACGCGGGTGACCTTGGCGGGCGACAGGGCGTTGGCGACGTAGACGGCAGGATCGGCATCCCAAAGGATGACGTCGACGCGCTCGCCACGGAGCTCGCCCACGACAGCGCGAACACGGCTGCCCTTGGGGCCGACGCAGGCGCCCACGGGATCCAGACGGTCATCGAGCGAGTGGACGGCGACCTTGGAGCGCTGGCCGGGCTCGCGGGCGATCGACTTGATCTGGACGGTGCCCTCATAGATCTCGGGCACCTCCTGCTCAAACAGACGACGCATGAGCTCGGGGTGGGTACGGGAGATGACAATCGGCGGACGGCTGTGCTCGCCACGAACCGGCTGCAGGTTGGAGTTGGGGTCGCGAACGTCGATGATCACGGCCTTGATGTGCTGGTTGTGCAGGTAGCGCTCGCCCATCGGACGCTCGTTGCGCTCGTTCTCGTAACGGCGCTGGTCGAAGTGCGGAAGCTCGGCCTCGACGCCCTCGCGAATCTTGACGATCGTGAAGTCGGGCGTGGACTGCAGCACGGTACCGCTGATGAGGTCACCGATGCGGCCGGAGAACTCCTCGTAGATCTGCTCGCGGGCAGAGTTGCGCACGATGGCGTTGATCTCGGCCTTGGCGTGCTGGGCAGCGATGCGGCTCGTGTTCTTGGGAGTGACGTCGATCTCCTCGAACTCGGTGAAGTTGCCCTCCTCGTCCATGGAATCGTCGATCGGCTCCAGGCGGTAGACGTAGATCTTGCCAGTGGTGCGGTCGATGGTCACCTTGGCGCCCCACTCAAGATGCAGGATCTCGGCATAGCTCTTGGCGAGCGACTGCTCCAGGCGGTCGATCAGGTAGAGCTGGTCGATGTGCTTCTCCTGGCAAAGCTCCATCAGGGCGGACATCATGTCGGATGCTGCCATCTTACTTTCCTTCCTTCGCGGGCTTGAAGTCGTAGGTGGGCTTCAACTTGCACTTTTTAACATCAGAAAAATCGAGAGTGACGGACTCGCCGTCCTCGAGCTCGAGGGTCACGTTCGTCTCGGTGGCGGCGGCAATCTTGCCGGCGTACTTGCGACGGCCCTCGGTGGCGGTGGAGGTGAGCTCGCAGTTCTCGCCCACAAAGCGGGCAAAGTCGCACGGGCGGCGCAGCGGGCGCGCCATACCCGGGCTCGACACCTCGAGCGTATAGCTCGAAGAGATGGGGTCGAGCTCCTCGATCACATCGCCGACCCACTTGGTGTTGGCCGTGACGTCGTTGAGCGACAGGCTCTGACCCTCGGCACCCTCGATACGCACGCGCACGCAGGGGGCCTTGGTGGCACCCACGAGCTCGACGTCGACGATGTCGACATCGTGCTGGGGAGCGACGGCCTCGAGCGCGTCGATGATCGCCTGCTCGGTCTTGGTCTTGACCATTGCGGCACCTCCATCCATACAAAAAAGAAGCGGGGCCGAAACCCCACTTCTTTCAATTACAACTTCATTTGCAAGCAAACTATACCAATAGCTGCGGAAACGTGCAAGCACAGTACGAACCTGCAGGTCAGCGTGCGCACAGCTTCTCCACAAGAATAGGACAATTGACCGCAGACATCAGGGCAGGTACATGAAAAACGAGGGACGACCCAACCGGATCGCCCCTCGTCTTTTATGCGTCAGTTAAGCGCGCAATGCTTACTTGACCACCAGGTTGACCAGCTTGCCAGGCACGCAGATGGCCTTGACGACCGTCTTGCCCTCAAGCCACTTGGCGACGGCGGCCTCGGCGGCAGCCTGCATATCCTCATTAGAGGCATCGCGGGCAACGTCGACACGACCGCGGACCTTACCGAGCACCTGGACCACGATCTGCACCGTGTCCTCAACGGACTCGGCCAGGTCGAACTCGGGCCAGGCGGCGGTGTAGGCGTTGCCCTCGCAGCCGAGGGCCTCGTGCCACAGCTCGTCGGCCCAGAACGGGCAGATGGGCGCCAGGACGCTCACGATATCCTTAGCCACGCCATAGCACAGCGCCTTGTCGCGCGCGGTACCCTCGGTGGCGTTGAGGTAGGCGCTCGCCGCGTTGACGAGCTCCATGACGGCCGAGATCGCGGTGTTGAACTGGCCGCGGTCAAAGTCCTCGGTGCACTTGGCGATGGTGCGGTGACGCTCGCGATAGAGCTTCATCGCAACCTCGTCGAGCGCGGACTTGTCGAAGGCCACGTTGGCGTCGCCGGACTGGACGAGCTGCCAAACGATACGCCAGGCGCGCTTGATGAAGCGGTTGGCGCCCTCAACGGCCTTGGGATCCCAGTCGAAGTCCTTCTCGGGCGGGGCGATAAACAGGATCGCCAAACGCATGGTGTCGGCGCCGTAGGGCTCGATGACCGAGCTCGGGGGCACGACATTGCCCTTGGACTTGGACATGGTGTCGCCGTTCTCGTCCTTGACCATGCCCTGGCACAGCAGGTTGGTAAAGGGCTCGTCCACGCTCAGCAGACCAAGATCGCGCAACGCCTTGGTAAAGAAGCGACTGTAGAGCAGGTGCAGAATGGCATGCTCGATGCCACCGATGTAGTTATCGACGGGCATCCAACGGTCGGCGGCCTCGCGGGAGAAGGGCAGCTCGGTGTTGTGCGGGTCGGTATAGCGCAGGTAATACCAACTGGAGCAGGTGAAGGTGTCCATGGTATCGGTCTCGCGTTTGGCCGGGCGGCCGCAGACCGGGCAGGTGGTCTCGTAGAACTCCTTGCACTCGGCGAGGGTTTCGCCGGCGCCCAGGTCCAGGTTCTCGGGCAGCGTCACCGGCAGCTGATCCTCGGGCACGGGCACGATGCCGCAGTGCTCGCAGTGGATGGCCGGGATGGGGTTGCCCCAATAACGCTGACGGCTGATGAGCCAGTCGCGTAGACGGAACTCGACCTTGCGACGACCGCAGCCCATGGCCTCGAGGTCGGCCACGATGGCAGCCTCGCCCTCGGAGTGCTTACCACCGCGCATGCCAGTGTACTTGCCGGACTGGACGAGCGTGCCCTCGGCAGCGTGGGCGCAATCCCAGTCGACGGTCTCGGCATGGAAGGTATCGATGGTCTCGCCGCTGGCCTCGACGGCAGCGCGGTCGTCATCGTCCAGGATGATCGGCATGATCGGCAGGTCGTACTTACGGGCAAACTCAAAGTCGCGCTGGTCGCCGCAGGGAACGGCCATGACGGCGCCGGTGCCGTAGTCGGCCACGACATAATCGGCAACCCACACGGGGACCTTCTCGCCGTTGACGGGGTTCACCACGTAGCGGCCGGTAAAGGCACCGTGCTTCTCGAGGGTGCCCTGGGCACGCTCGACGGCAGAGATATGCTTGGAGTCCTCGACGATCTTGGTGACGGCCTCCTCGTACTCCGTGCCCTCGACGAGCTCGTGCAGGCGCGCGTACTCGGGAGCCAGGACAAAGAAGGAGACACCAAAGAGCGTGTCGGCTCGCGTGGTGAAGACGGTGATCTTGCCCTCGTCGCCCTCGATGGGCTCGCCATCCTTGTCGCACAGGGTAAAGTCGACCTCGGCGCCCTCGGAACGGCCAATCCAGTTGGCCTGCATCTGCTTAACGCGCTCGGGCCAGCCGGGGAGCTTCTCCAGATCGTCGAGCAGCTCCTGGGAGTACTCGGTAATCTTGAAGTACCACTGCTCCAGGTCGCGCTTCTCGGGCTCAGTGCCGCAGCGCCAGCACTTGCCCTCGGTGACCTGCTCGTTGGCCAGAACGGTCTTGCATTTAGGGCACCAGTTGACCGGGTTCTTCTTGCGGTAAACCAGGCCCTTTTCCCACATCTTCTCAAAGATCCACTGACCCCAGCGGTAGTAGTCGGGGCTGCAGGTCTTGACCATGCGATCCAGATCGTAGGAGAAGCCCATACGCTTCATCGTGGCGAGCGCCTGGTCCATATTCTTATACGTCCAGGCGGCAGCCTGCGTGTTGTGCTTGATGGCGGCGTTCTCGGCGGGAAGGCCAAAGGCGTCGAAGCCGATGGGGTGCAGCACGTCGTAGCCGCGCATGCGGGCCTGACGGGCCATGGCATCGCCGATGGTATAGTTGCGCGCGTGACCCATGTGCAGGTCGCCCGACGGATACGGGAACATCTCGAGCACGTACTTCTTGGGCTTACTGTCGTCGGTGTCAACGGCAAAGAGGTTGGAGTCCTCCCAGGCCTTCATCCACTTGGACTCAATGGCCTGCGCGTCGTAGGCAGGGATCTCATCCTTATGATCTGTGCAATCGCACATATCAGCTCCTTTAATCTTAGCTGGGGTCGGTCGGCTTAGCTTT
Organism: Collinsella sp.; assembly: GCA_047247485.1. Classification (GTDB taxonomy): domain Bacteria; phylum Actinomycetota; class Coriobacteriia; order Coriobacteriales; family Coriobacteriaceae; genus Collinsella. The sequence goes on from JBKTTM010000006.1 coordinate 1,079,785, forward strand.
GTTCGCTACTGCGGACAGTCCTGCGCAAGACGAAGAGCACATTAAGTGCTCTTCTTTGCGTGCGGAACTTGTAGCGAACAAAGCTAAGCCGACCGACCCTAAGGTTAACTTGACTGATGATAGCAAATACGACAAGCGAGATGCCTGCAACTTACAGGCATCTCGCTTTATCTAAATAACGTGGTTGTGAATCAACCTTTGTCTGAAACTCGTTCTAGCACGAACGGGTTTTCCAGGTGCCGCAGATTGCCGTGAAAGAGGAGCGACGCGTACTTTGGTACGCGAGCGACGGTTTGAACGGCAAGGTGCGGTGCTTGGGAAAGCCGCTTATCGATAGGAAACGCTCTGCTGGGAATCCTTGACGACAACATCGTGGGCGCCGCCTTCGACGATGGAGGTCGAGCTCACCAGAGTAAGGCGTGCCTTTTCCTGGAGCTCGGGGATCGAGAGGGCACCGCAGTTGCACATCGTGGACTTGACCTTGTAGAGCGTGCCGCCCACGCCGTCCTTGAGGGAGCCGGCGTACGGGACGTAGGAGTCGACGCCCTCGACGAAGCTGAGCTTCGCGGCGCCGCCCAGGTCGTAGCGCTGCCAGTTGCGGGCACGCGCGGAACCCTCGCCCCAGTACTCCTTCATGTACTGGCCGTTGACGTTGACGCGCTCGGTCGGGCTCTCGTCAAAGCGGGCGAAGTAGCGGCCCAGCATCATAAAGTCGGCACCCATGGCAAGGGCGAGCGTCATGTGGTAGTCGTAGACGATACCGCCATCGGAGCACACGGGCACGTAGACGCCGGTCTCCTCGTAGTACTCGTCGCGGGAGCGGCAAACATCGATCAGCGCGGTGGCCTGGCCACGGCCGATGCCCTTGGTCTCACGGGTAATGCAGATGGAACCGCCGCCGATACCGACCTTGATAAAGTCGGCACCGCAGTCGGCCAGGAAGCGGAAGCCCTCGGCGTCGACAACGTTGCCGGCACCGACCTTGACGTCCTCGCCGTAGTTAGCGCGGATCCACTCGATGGTGCGCTTCTGCCACTCGCTGAAGCCCTCGGAAGAGTCGATGCACAGGACATCGGCGCCGGCCTCGATGAGCAGCGGCACGCGCTCGGCATAGTCGCGGGTGTTGATGCCGGCACCGACCATGTAGCGCTTATCGCCGTCGAGCAGCTCGTTGGGGTTGGTCTTATGGCTATCGTAGTCCTTGCGGAAAACGATGCCCATAAGGTGATCATTGTCGTCGACGATAGGCAGAGCGTTGAGCTTGTTGTCCCAGATGACGTCGTTGGCAACCTTGAGGCTGATGTTCTTGTCGCCCACGATGAGCTGCTCACGCGGGGTCATGAACTCGGAGACCTTCGTCTGGTGGTCATCGCGGCTGGGGCGATAGTCACGGCTGGTGACGATACCCAGGAGCTTACCCTTGGGAGTGCCGTCGTCGGTAACCGGCATGGTGGAGTGACCAGTCTTCTCCTTGAGCTCGATGACCTGCTCCATGGTCATGTCGGGGGTCAGCGTGGAATCGGACTGAACGAAGCCGGCCTTGTGATCCTTGACGGCCTTGACCATAGCGGCCTCGGACTCGGCGCTCTGGGAACCATAGATGAAGGACAGGCCACCCTCGGTAGCGAGCGCGACACCCATGTCGACGCCCGAGACGGACTGCATGATGGCGGAAACCATGGGGATGTTCAGGGTGATTGCCGGCTTCTCACCGCGCTTAAAGCGGGTCAGCGGCGTCTTAAGAGAGACGTTGTTGGGGATGCACTGCGAGGACGAGTAACCAGGAACCAGCAGATACTCCGAAAACGTGTGGGACTCACCGGGAAAGAACGTAGCCATGTTTCTCCTTTTTCCATGCGACCGGTCGGCTGCAGGCCTCGTAGGACCCAGCCCAACCTTGGGCGCCCAATACTGGGGAAGTATCTTAACGCACTTTGACTGCTACAATGCATGATTTAAGAAGAGCACACGAGGGCTTGACGCAGGCTTTGCGTTTGCCCAGCAAACACTTTAGCGGGGAGACGTGGAGCGTATGGAGTACAAGACGACGGCAAAGTTGGTCATTCAAGCGTGCGACAAAGATCTGCCGGGCGTGTTTGGTCACGGCTGCGTCTTGCTGCTGCAGGGTATTGCCCGCGAGCACTCGCTCAACCGTGCCGCCAAGAGCATGGGCATGGCGTATTCCAAGGCTTGGCGCATTGTGAACGAAGCCGAAGGCCAGCTGGGCTGCAAGCTCATAGAGCGCGACGGCGCCCGCGGATCCACCCTCACCCCCGCCGGCGAGCGAGCCATAGCGGTCTACGAGGAGCTGCAGGCCGACATCAACAACGTCATCGCCACCAAAGCAAACGACCTCATCGCAAGTATTAAAAAGTAGCTAATTTACGAAGGGCGTTGTCTAGGGCGGACGCTACGACCAGGGGGTCGTCGGTGCCGGCGAAGAGGCGGACGGTGCTCCTCTGCTTGCCGCGTGGAGCCGAAAGGCGCGTCGCTGCGCCGCCAGCGGGCGATGTGCGGAACTCCCCCGGCAAAGCATCGAACAGCTCGCCCGCGCTGCATTCGATAAGGTCAAATTCAACTGCCGGGCCAAAGCCGTGCTCGAGGATTCCCGTTGCAACCGCATGATCGGGATGCGAACCCAGCCCAGGATAGCGAACGTTACACACCATCTCGTTAGCAGCCAGATACTCGGCCAGCGCACGGGCGCGATCGAAGTGCGCCTGCATGCGAGCATCGAGCGAGGACAGCCCGCGTTCTAGCACGTCGGTCTCCTCGGCAGACAGGTCAAGTGCAGACGCACCACAGTCCGCAAGCAACGCGTGTGCGCACTCTGCGGCGGCATCCACGCGATGGCGCTTGAGCTGCGAGCGCGCCACCGAAGCGGCAACGAGTTTGCGCGGCGCCACGCCGGCACACACGCGATCGAGCGCCTCGAGCGACAGCACGGCACCCAAGCGCAGCGGATCGCACCCAAAGACGCCCGCCACAGTGTTATCAACCACAAGCAGTGCATGGGCCTCACGAGCCTCGCGACCCAGTGCACGAAGGTCGGGCACACGCAGGCCAAACCCGCCGATGGAGTTGACGAACCACCACAGATGCGGCGCGCCAGCATCAAACGATGCATCAAAGCCCTCGGACGCCGCAGCAAACGCCGCAGCCGCGGGCTCCCCCACCAGCGCAACATCGCAGCCATCAAAGCCACAGGCAAACGCATCGGCAAAGTCGTCCGCAAAGGCCACCAGGCGATCGCCGGGCCGCACGATCCCCAGCAGCGACAGTGCCGCCGGCACATGCGAGGCCGCAACAAGACGCGCCTCACGCGCACCAGCCCTTGCAGCCCAGGCCTCTTCTAACTGTTGCACGTCCACGCGACACCGTCCCTTAAATAATAAAACTGAACCAAATTAGCCTTCCTGGAAGAGCACGCGCCAGCGAGCGGGCAGCTGTCGTGGCGAGGTGCCGTGAAAGAGGAGCGACGCGTACTTTATGTACGCGAGCGACGGTTTGAGCGGCAGATCGCCCGGCAGATGCCCGCGCAGCGTCGAGCGGTCCGGCGTTCGTTAGAACGCCGGAACAAAATTAGCCGTGATATTCGCCGTTGTACTGGATGAGTGTTAGGTCCTCCACGCCGTCGAGCGCGCGGATGGCGTCGGCATAGGGCATATCCACACCGTCCGAGAACACCTCGACGGCCATCTCGACCTTGTCACCGCGCATGGTCTTGGACTTGACGGAAAACTTGGTGCGCCCAAATGCACGCACGATATCGTCGCCGGTGGTCTGACCCGTGTAGTGGATGACCATCATGTACACGCGCGCCTTGTCCTGGTGGCTCGCAAAGCCGGCAATCATCACCACGATCACCACCGCCGTGAGCCCCACGAGCGCATACATACCGGCTCCCGCCGTAATGCCCGTGGTAATGGACCAAAACAGATACAGCAGGTCGAGCGGGTCCTTGACCGCCGTACGGTAGCGGACGATAGACAGAGCACCGACCATACCAAGCGAGATGACCACGTTTGTCGAGATCGCGAGCGTGACCATGCAGGTGAGCACGCACATGCCCACGAGCGTCACGGCAAAACTGCGCGAATAGACCACGCCAGTAAAAAAGCGCTTGTACACGAAGTAGATCAGGATGCCCATGGCGAGCGCCACGAGCAGCGACAGGCCAATCTTGGCGGGGTCGACCTGACCAAACGCCTCCAAGACGGAGTTCTTAAAAAAGTCCCTAGTGCTCATGGTCTAAATATCCCCTCGGTTCCCAAAATCCGATTCCCAGTAGTTAAAACCGCGCAGGTAGGCGGTCTTGTCATAACACAGGCAGTACTTAGAGACCGCCGTGAGTTCGGCCGCACCTGGCGGCACCATATCGCGCACCAGCTGCGGACAAAACTCGGTAAACTTGACCTCCATCACCAGCTTGCCGGGCTCCAGCACGGGCAACGCGGGCAACGTAGCGTCAAAGATGTCGAAGCTTCCCACCGCGGCGCGCACGTTCATGTCAAACGTAATGCGCACGGTGCCCTCGTCCATCACCCACGGCTCGCGCTCGTAGTCCACGATGGTCCGCGGGCGCATCATGTTGCAGATGCACTCGATGTAGAACTCGCGGCAGAGCGGATAGGGGCTCCTCAGCAAAAAGTCGTAGTCACCGGCCAGAATCTGCTCAAACTCGCCGCGCGTGAGCGGCGCGCCCTCCTTGTAGATCCAGCTGCCGTACTTCTTTTTGCGCTCGAGCTTAATCACCTTGTCACTGCCGTTGTAGATGCGCACGCGATACTTTTTGCGCATGAGGATGCCGGCGTCTTTTTCTTCGTAGGCCGAGTTGCAGTAGTCGTCAAAGTACAGGCTGCGAATGGTATAGCCGCCCGCCTGCGCATGCTTGTCTAGCTTGAAAACCGGCGCCATGCGGCAGGCCAGCGCGGCGTGCTCACCCTCGTTAATGAGATATTTGAGCTCGTGGCGGTAACGCTCCTGCGTGGCACGCACAGGCGGAGCCGCCAGGCGCTCAAGCAGCGCGCTAGCCCTCCTCATACGTATCCTCCACGACCTTACCGCCGTCTTGCACGTAAAAACACTTCATGCCGTACTGTTTGCCATCGTCGGTAACGTAATAGTCAAACGCATCTTGCGTATAGCCGTCGGAGTTAGTGGCACGCACGCGCACAAAGTACTGGCCGGTATCGGGCGCATCACTGGTCACCTCGGGAAGCAGCACGTCCTCGGCCTTAAAGACCACATCGCTTATGGCATAGTCGCGCGCAAGTTCTACGGTGTAGCGAATGTCGCGCGCCTCAAAGTCGTAGGATGCATCCCAGTTAATGCGCAGCTTGCCGTTATCGATCTGCGGCACACCGATGTAGAACGGCATGGGCTTTTTATAGCTCTCGCGGAAGCTCTTATAGTTCTCTTCGATCTCGGCCGGAATCGCCGCGGCGATCTGCTCGTATTGATCCTTGGTGACAGGCAGATTATCGATATCGGGCGAAGCGAAGACCAGGGATTCAGTCACCTCGCGGTAGTGCTTGATCATCTTGGTCAGGCGAGTCTCGGTCAAATACGAGCGCAAGTCCTTGACGGCACGGTCGAGTTCGCTGCGGAACGACTTGCTGCGCAACGCGCGGTTAAACAGCACGTTACCCCAGTAGTTGCTTGCGCCGCGCTCCCAGCTCGCGTAGTCCGAAAACCCGGTAAGAGAAAGCTCCAGCTTACGCAGCATGCCGTCGTTATCCCAATCCAGGATATACCAGACCTTGGAGTTAAGCGGGCTGTACAGATAGCAGTTACGGTTCTGCGTATCGCAGTTGCCCGTCAGAATCTGAAACGCCAACCAATAGACCAGGTTCTCGGTATCAAAGTAGGTGTCGAGCACGTCATCGATCTTTTGCGATTCGTCGTTGAGCTCATCGAGCATCTCGATGAGCTTGGTGTGGTCCGTATCGCCCTTAATCTCGAGCATGCCTTCAAAGCTTGCCTGGTTGTAGTCGGGATCATCGGCAAGCTTAATGGTGTCCTCGTAGCGATGGAAATCAAAGCTGTTCACCTTGTACAGGTGCCCGCTCTTATCTAGGCCATGTGCCTTAAGCGCCGTCTTGTTGAGCTGCTCCACCTGCGTAAACAGGCCGTAGTCCTCAAAGGTATCGTTTGACTTTTCGGTCTGGTCGCACACCCACAGATGCACAAACTGCGTGCGCAGGCCCATCATCTGGGGAATCCCGCGGATAAGGTCATAGGCCATCTTGTTGCGAAAACGCATACCCTCGCCCATGTGCTTGTTGAGCGCAATCGCACGCTGCTGGCGCCAGGTACCTTTTCCTTTTTTGAGCTCCACCTTGTAGTTCTTCTGCGTATAACCGCTCGACGTCTGGCCACGCACCTGCACGGTGGCATTGGGCGCTTCCTCGCCATAGCCAACCTCGCCGGCAACTGGGCCCTCTTCGTCGCCCGGCTGCAGCAGGCCCATAACCTGATAGCGCGTCACACCCATGTCGGCATAGTCATACACCGAGTACGCGTTGATCTCTGCCCAGCTGTGGTCGGTGTTCTCGGAGCTGTTGCCGCGCGAGACCGTCAGGTACATGGTCACAATGCCCGAGTCGTCGTAGACCTCGTACAGCTCGTCCTTATCGCGCAGGTGCTTGGTGCCGTCCGAGGACTCGGCCTTTTTAATCTTGTCCTGCTTTTTGACCTTTTTAGTCGAAGATTCGTCCTGAGACGAGCAGCCCGAAAGCAACAGCGCGCCGGCAGCCGCCTCAAACAGGCGACGACGAGACATCATCCTATCGGTCATCAGAACCTCCCCAATGCTTGCGATACACGTGAACTACTGCGCGCTCAAACGCGCCATGTGGCTCACCCTCATGGCGACCTTCCTCATAACGCTGCTCGACACGATCGAGCAAGCGGCCCAGCTGTGTAAAGCGACCCGTCTTGTCGGTCGCCACAATGGGCTGCTGGCTCAGGATACGATACGGCAAGTTGGCGGTATAGGTATCGAGCCGCAGCAGCGCCACGATAAAAAACACCGCCGCACCCAACAAAAAGCCAAAGCCGTAAAACTGCTGCGGCAAAAGCAACGACACGGCAGTCGCCAGCCCGGCCACACCGGCAAACAGGCCCGAGGCCAGCACGGCTCCCTTGTAGTCGGTAAAGTACAGCAAGATAAGCAGGATCGTGTTGCCCACGGCATACAGGCCGTAGCCTACGCATAACGTGCGAAAATACCCGTGCATAAGATTGTTAAAGCCCAGCGGCAGGGCCGAGAGCACTGTAGTCTCGAGCGAGATGACCGCCGCGGTCACAAACAGCTGCTTGAGCGCGCAAAAGCGCAGTTCGCTGTTGAGCGTGGAGAGCATCTCCTCCTCGGCCACCACAATATCGCCCACCACGCCGCCGTCGTTGAACAGGCTGTAGTAGTCACGGTAGCGCGGATAGAAATTGACCTCGACCGACACCACAAAGTTGACAGTCGTGACCAGGATCGTCAAAAACGCGATGAGCGCCGGCACATCGTGGTAGGGCGCACCATAAAACAAGCCCTTGACCTGCACGCCAATGGGACCGGCCCAAATTATCACCAAGTGCGCAAAGAGACCCAGGTTGGTAAACAAGCCCGTGAGCGCCAGCGGCATAAACTGATCGAGCCACTGCAAAAAGAGCCAGGGGCTGCGGTCGCTCTGAGGAAAATAACGGTACAGCAGCACCACGTCCCAGGCGAGCATGACGCCGTAGCCCAGAGCAATTGACGCCAACAGGCCCTCGACCGGCGGCAGTCCCAGCGCCAGCGCGGCCAGGGCGCACAGGCACGCCACGCCAATGGCAGCCGCAAAGCTGCATAGGATACCGCGGTAATCCTTGATGGCCGTGAGGTAACTCATGCCGTTCCAGTTGACGATCATAATGTTGAACAGCCACAGGCACAGCAGCCCCTGCAGCAGCGTGGCGCCCGAGAACAGCAGGAAGACGCCGTAGAGCACCGTGCCCGCAACGAGCATGACAGCATTGGAGCCCCAAAACGAGGGCAGAATCTCGTCCTCGCGCTCGGCAAACAACATATCAGCCAAAAAGCGCGTGACCGGCATGGAGAAAAAGCTCGTGAGCGTGAGCGACGCCAGCAGCGTATAGGTCACCATGCACACCAGCAGGTCTTGGTTGGCGCGTCCCACGCCCCACAGACCGCACAGCACCAAGATACCCACCTGGAGCAGCACGCCCAGCAGCATCGGGCCCGTGCACACAATGCCGGCGTAGCCATAGGCGCGCATCGTGACAAACAGGCCCTTGCGCCTAAACAGGCGCTTGAGCTCAAAACCGATTCCGGCCACCGGCTACTCCCCCTCTCTGGGCAGGTCAAACGCTTGCGCCGTCACGTCGTACAGCGCGCGATAGTTGGCGAGCATCTGCTCGTGCAAAAAGTACGTGGCAACGCGACGCTTGCCTCGCTCCCCCATCTCAATGCGACGGGCGCGGCTTGTGCACATGCGTTCCATGGCATCGGCCAAGCCCTTGCGATACATAGGCGGCGTCACAAAACCTGCCACGCCAAAGTCATCGCCCGGAGCGCCTTCGAGCAACTCACGGCAGCAGCCCACCTCGGTCGTCACGCAGGGACGACACGCGGCAAGCGACTCCAGCACGCTGAGCGGCTGGCCCTCGGAGATGCTCGTCAAAATGGTAAAGTCGAGCTTTTCCATGTACTCGACCACGTTGACGCGGCCGGTAAAGATCAGGTCGCGCACGCCCAGGGTTTCGACCAGCGCGTGGCACTCGGCGCCGTACTCTTCGTCGTCCACGCCGCCCATGATGTGCAGGCGCACCTTGGGCAGGCGCTCGTGCAGCTCAAAAAAGGCATAGATCATAGTCTTGACGTCCTTGATGGGCGCCAGGCGCACCACCGCGCCAATGTCCACCCAGCCGTCATCGGGCTTTAAGGGAATGTCCTTAAAGCAGTCGAACTGGATGCCGTTGGGGATGACCAGACATTTGTCTGCATCGCAACCCATATCGATCTGCGTCTTGCGGGCGTTATGGAACAAACTCGTCACGCGGAAGGCGCGGCGGTAGATCTCCTCCGAAAGCAGGTAGAAAAAGCGAATCCAGCGGTCCTTAAACGACGGCACCACCCAGTCGGCGCGAATGATCTCTTCCTCGCGCTCGCGGGTATAGATGCCGTGCTCGGTGAGCAGCACCGGCGCATGGTGAACGCTTGAGCCCAGGCAGGCGAGCAGGCCGCCGTAGCCGGTCGAGATAGCGTGGTACACATCGGCAACCGGCACCTCGCTGCCCAGCAGGTAGAGCACCGGCAACAGCATAGAGCGCATGGTGTGGAATGCGTCGGCGAAGGGCGTGTAGGGGTACTCGGCAAGGCACACGTCGCGGAAGATATCCATAAACGTGCGGCTCTGCAAAAACGAGAGCGGATGCACGCGACGGCGCTGGAAGATATCGAACAGCACGTCCCAGTCCGGATTGGAGAGCGACACCAGGCGGCGTAGCGCCTCGCGCTCGCGGTCGTCAAAACTGGCTTCGTGCTGCTCGCCCGAAAGCCGCAGGGCATCGTCCAGGAACACCTCGTGCACCTCGACCACGTTGACGGGCAGCTCGTAGACAAACTTGCCGCGGTCGGCAGCATGCGCGCCGATCACCCATAGCACAAACTCATGCTCGGGCATGGCCTGGATATAGCCATGCATCCAGGTAGATACGCCGCCGTGCACATAGGGGTAGCAACCCTCGAGTACCAAGCAGATTCTCATTTATCGCCGCCCTCCTTGCGCTCGATCGTCACGGTCTTATCATTTGCCTTGAGCAGATACAGATTGCCCGTAAGGTGCGTCAGTTCGCCACCCGTGACTGCACCCGGCTCGCCATTGTTGGCGCGGAACATGAGCCACGCCTCGTCGTGGAAATTGCCCAGACTGAGCGTCCAGGCATCCGCACTGGTATTCACGCTCACCGTCACGGACGAAAAACGCTGGATGGCGCCGGAGCACTCCGACGCCGTCTGGTGCCGCAGATCGGGCGCGGATTTGGTAAGCCAGTCCAGGTAGTCGGTCAGGCCGCCCTTGTAGACCTCCCAGCCCTCTTTGGCGCCGCGATCCGGATCGAGCAGGTCATCCGGGTGCATAAAGTGCGTGCTCACGTAGTGCATGTTGAGCTCGGACACGGCTGCCAGGCGCATATAGGAATCGTCGACCATGCCACCCGAGACAATACGTGGCTGCTCCACAATGCCATCGCTCGCCACGCCAAACTCCTGCACGTAGGGCAGGTCGGTACCGTCCTCAAAGTACGTACTGGCGATGGTCTTAATGCGAGGAACGTTGGTGCCGATGAGCTTGCGCGCTCGGGCCGAAAGGATATTCGACGGCGGTACGTAAACCGAGCCGTGAGCGTTGGGCAGGACCTCGTCCTGAAACGCGATAAGTTCGTTGAGCGAAGCGACGAGCGTCTCTTTGTTCTTCCAGGTCTTGTAGACGTACAGCGTGCCGTAGTCGGTGTCCCAGAGTGCCAGAGGCTGATGGTTGTAGCCGTGAAAGCCCAGCTCTCCGCCCATCTGCAGCAGCATGCCGCCAAAATAGCGGAACTGCGTGGTATCGGGTTGGCGCGCGGGCTCGGTCTGGTTGACCGCGTCCTCGTAGTTTTCGATCATCACGCCGGTATAGCGAATGCCGTATTTTTGCGCGAGCTTTTGCAGATCGGGCCACCAGACCTTGGTGTAAAAATCGGCAATGGAAAGGCCGTAGTCACGCTTGATATAAGTACCATCGCCCGAGAGCACGGGGCTAGGAAAGTCGTCCAAATAGAACACGGCGCTGTTGATGACCGGATAGGCCGTGGCATCACCCAGCAGGCTGATCGCCGCGGCGTAAAAACCGCGCATGACCTTGTCATAGATACCGATATTGCACACCACGGTGCGCCCGCTACCGCAGTCATTGGACCAAATGAGCGGGGCGCCCGCATCGCCGGTCATAGCCCACACACGAGCCGTCTCGCGCAGCGATACCGAAAGCGACGAATCAAAGGGGTCCGAGAGCTCGTAGCGCTCTCCCCCGCCCAGCATAAAGTCCTCGCTCGGCACAATGCTTTCGGCTTTTACATAGTCATATCCGGCCGATTCAATGCCAAGCTTGGAGGCAATCACTTGCAGATAGCTCGAGTTATCCGGCGGCATGGCGAGCATAAGCGAACCGCCGGCACTCACCCAACTCATAATGTCGGTCAGATGCGTACTGAGCCCATCGAGCGACGGCATGAGCAAAATCACGCGATCGAAGGAGGTCAGCGAGGGAATGGCATCCGCGCCATCCAGGGCAAGGTCAACGTCGCGGTGCGCGATCTTCATGTCCAGCAAAATCTGGTCGAACTGGTCTTTAACGTCGTCGACGCCATCTTGGTCCGAGTCGGTAATGACCAGGCACGTGGGCTTTTGGCCAAAGATTGCCGAGCTTGCAGGCGTAGCGTCGTTGGCGGCGAGCATGCCCAGCTTGTGCTGTCCAGCGCTGTACTGCACGCCGGCACGCTCCACCAGCAGCACGGCGGCCATGGCAATAAAGACCGCCCACACCACGAGGAGCCCCATCCAACGAAAGCGGCCTGCACGGTCGCGGATATGTTGCGCCACGTTCATCGGGCCTCCTCCCCGTCGCGCCAAAACGCCAGCTGCTCGCGGTTGGCGGCACTCAAATACACATGCTGATTGTCGATCGCATCGATTACACGGTGGACCTCGTCACCGTCGCGGCGCATCACGGCCAGGCGCAGGCAAAGCATCCAAACCTCCTGCTCCTCGGGCACGTCAAGCACCAGCTGGTCGGTCACGGTCTGTGCCTCGTCGATCTGTCCGACATCGGCCAGCGCCGTCGCGTATCGAATGCGCAGCTCAAGGGTATCCTCGCGCTCGCAGCGACGCGCAAGCAGGCGCGCGTACTGTTGGCGCTGAATCTGAGCCACGCGCCCCTCGGCCAAGCCCGAGCCCAAGTATTCATCAAGAAAATCACAGTATTCGTTGAGGTTTTGCGCGCTCGGGTCCGTCTTAAAGGCACGCTCCAGCTGCTGCAGTTTAAGGTCGGACTCCTTGGAGATCTGCGCCACCGCCGTCGCGGCATAGTGCGCCACCTCAACGTCGTCGTTAAGCTTAGCCGCCTGCAGCTGCGCCAGGTACGCGTTGGGCTCCTCGGTGAGCATGGAGAGCATTAGGCGGCGCCGTTCTGCCGGGTCGTTGACGATGAGCGCCTCCTCGAGCGGCACTACGCCTGCATCGGCATCACGTTCGTGCACTAGGATGCTGCGATGCAGGTCGTCGTTGAAGCGCAGCGACTCCAGCGCAGACTCTTTCAGCCCCTCGCCAAACACCGCGCTGCGGACCGATAGCAGAACCACCAGCAACGGGCCCCACAGCGGCACCAGCACTATTACAGCCAGCATGTGCCCGCGCACCGGCAGCAGGCCCAACTTCATGAGCGTCCACAGCATCAGGCAAACCAGCGCATGAATCAGCAGCAAGACGGCAGCAACGACAAGCGAGATCAAGCGGCACCCCCCTCACCGTCACCGGTGTAAGAGATGTGCTGCAGCAGCGCCACGATGTCCTCGCCGTCAACGGGCTCCACCGCAATCTGCTTTGCGCTCAGGCGCTCGCGGATAATGGGCAGATCGCACGCCTTTGCCTGGCGCATAAGCAGGTAGAGCATGTCACCATCGACCAGGCCCGCCGCATCGCTCTCGCGGATTGCCGACCCAATTGCGCCCACCAGCTCGCCGACAGGCTCCATGCCCGGTACCACGCGCAGGAGCAAAAAGCTGCCCATCTTGCCATCTGCCAGCGCCTGCTCGGCCGCGAGCTCTTGGCCAAAGGCAGCCTGCTTGAGCACGCAAGTGCCGTCAACGCAGCGTTTATCCTGTGCCACCGCCTCATAGTCAAAGGCACGGCCCAGCGCGCTTTCGACCAGGCCGCACAAGATGCGGAACAGGTTTTGGTAATAGAGCGTCATTTGGTTCTGGGCCGCACAGCGCACAAAGATCAACACGGCGGGCGCCCCGTCACGCTCGATCGTGTATCCAAACATGGGAAGCCCCGGCGTCAGCTCGCGGTTCACCCACAGGCTCGAACGACCCCCGTCGCCTAAAAGGGGCGCAAGCTGCTCAAGCGTAAGCGAGCGTGCGGCATCTTCGGCAATCGCGGGACTTGCTGCCACCAGGCGTGCAAATGCTCCGCCAGAAACATGGTAGATCGTCACCGAATCGTTCTCGAGGATCTCGCCCAGAAGTTCGCTGCACTTGCGATAGATATCGCGTGGGTTGAGCACGTCGAGCTCCTGCGTCACGGCAAAGATCTTGCCAAAGCTGTCGTGGCGACCCACGATCTGGCGCCTGTACGCGCGCTTGTCCTCGATCGCGTCGTGGTAGAGCTGCGTAAGGAACGTATTGCGGTTGCGCACGAGCTCGTTTTGATCGCGCTCCGCCCTAATGACTTCGCTGTTGCGCAGCTGCACATAGCCGCACACGGCACCCACGACAAAGTACGCAATAAACGGCAGCCAGTTGGACGGCTCGTAGAACAGACCCTGGAAGGTATAGCCGTACTGAGTAAAGTAGCTCGCCGCCAGGCCAATCGAAGCCAGCAGTGCTGCGACCAAGCCAAAGTCCAAGCCATACAGCGTGCCGATCATCACCACATAGAGCAGGCGATAATCGAGCACGTTGAGCTGGGCCGATTGGGAGAACAGGTGCTCCAGCACCTCGAACAGGACCCAGGCAACGCCCGTCTCCAGGCATTTAATAGGCAGCGCGCGCATTTGGATGCGGTCGATGGCGGCGCGCAAGGGGTTGACTTTCTTTGCGCGGCCAGCATCCCAACGCGCTTGAATGGTCGAAAGATCGCGCAGCAAGTCGTAGCGCTGAAACCAGCCATAGCGCACGCGAGCGACGTCGTTGGCGGGCAGGTTGTAGCCGGCAGAATCGCCATAGGCAGCTGAAAGCCCTGGGAACAGCGCCTGAAGAGCCTCGCCCACTTCACCCGCCGTGTGATGGAAGGCATCGGCAACGTCGAGCGTCTCAAAGGAGGCGTCCCAGCTGTCGAAGATACGGCGTACTAGCACCGCGAGCTCCTCGGTGCACAGCAGGGGAAACGCCGCATCCTGCGCGCCCTGCAGAGCAACCGAGCCGGTCGAGCACGCATCGAACAGCGGCACCAAAAACGGGTCCTCCAGCGCGGCAGACGCAGTATACAGGAACGGCACACGCAGGATCTTGGTCTGAACGCCCTCGCGAGCAGCGTAGTAGCGGCAAAGGTCGTTTGCCGCGCGGGCGATAATGCCCTTGCCCGTTCGCCCCGCGGCATCGGCGGCACCCTCGGCACCCGCGGGCCCCGCTACATATAGCAGTTGGACCCGGCGACCCGCGCACGCACGAAAGACCGAGCGCAGCGTCTCGATATCGCCCACGGTATCGGTATGCGGGGTAAGGTAATTAGACAGGTAGACCACGCGGTCGAACTCGTAGGCCTGATCCAGGTGTTGCAGAAGCTCTTTCCACGAGGCATGGGGCGACGACCCATCGCGGCGCGTGTCCTGCGCGGCTACGACCTGCACATGGTCCCCGGGGAACGCCTTGGCACAAAAGTCATCGTCAACATATGCGGTGTTGCCAACAACCAGCACCTCCATAGCGCACCCCTCCTCTAAAATCCACTTCTGTCATAGTCAAACATGCGTATTTTACGCTGTCAACGCGAGCTGGGGTGCCTTTAAGGTTGTTTTAAGAACTTTTTTAGAAGCCCAGAGGTCGAAAACGAGCTTGCAAAACGAAACAGATCCAATCCAATGCAGATTATACGTGTAACATAATCGGTTACATGATATGATGAACACGAACAATATGATGTAACGCGATTGGTTACAGGAATGAAAATACGCTACGCCAACAAAAGGCTCGAGGAAATATGTACCGACGAAAAGAAATGCAAGAAATATAGGTCCGACATCGTAAGGGGCGTAAAGCTCCGACACAACGCATTAGAGACAGCCAGCTCGATGGAGGATCTAAAGAATCTAGACCCATGCGGAAGATGGCATCAGCTTTGCGGTGATAGAGAGGGTCAATGGGCGGGAAAACTAAACAAGAATTATCGAATGATTGTCGAGCCAATTAACGGATGTATGAAAGTAACTAAGGTCGAAAAAACAACGGACGAAGAATCCACAGTAACAGTTCTATCAATTGAAGACTATCACTAGGCACATAAAGGAAGCAGAACAATGGGAACCAACTATGCGGTTGCACCTGGCATGTATTTACAAGAATGGCTAGATGACGAGCAGATGACGCAGCAGGCCCTTGCTGACCGACTTGGCATCTCCCGCAAAACGGTTAACGGGATACTAAAGGGTACGCAGCCCATCTCGCAGGACACCGCCATTAAGCTTGAAAGAGTCACCTCTATTCCCCGAGATAGCTGGATTCGCTTCGAAGCAAAGTTCCGTGAAGATCTTGCTAGGCTCGAAGATGAACTAAAAATGGCAAGCTCCGCCGACATCATCACCCCGTCGTTAGGAAAGTTTCTACGCGACAAAGGGCTTACTACCGCCACCAAAAGAAACCCCGGCAAACTCGTATCAGATTTTTTAAATGTTGTTGGTTACGGCAGCATGGATGCCTATGCGAAAGGCGTCGATTGCGTCTTCTCCTCCATTGCGACGTTAAAAGAGGCAGGTAAACCCGTTGATCCCGCAAGCATGATGGCTTGGATTTCGCTAGGTGAAAGCGCCGAAACGCCAACAACCAATGGGGCTAAAGCATACAACGAGGTATCGCTCAGAGCCTCTTTGAGCTCATTAAGACAACGCGCGGCAACGACAGATGATATGACCTTAACGGACATTACGCACCAACTGGAGCAATGCGGCGTCACGCTTCAGTTCATTTCTGCGCCAGATCAATTTCCGCTACATGGAATAACGCGTTGGACCAAAGACGGAAACCCCGTAATACAAATGACAGGTAGGCGCAAAAAAGACGGTTTTATCATTTGGACACTGTTCCACGAAATCGGGCACATTCTAAATGACGGGAACGTAGGAATCACTCTAAGCTACATTGACGAAAAGCAAAGTTCAAAGAGCGAATCCGAGAAGCGCGCCAACGCCTTTGCAAGAGAGGTCCTTATGGGACCAGAGGGCCTCTCGCCTTATCATGACTGCAAGACCTCGACAAAAATCTCGCGTATCGCTCGGGATAGAGGAGACTGCCCGGGAGTTGTGGTAAATCTGATGCACCGAAAGAGGATGCTCGACTACAGCTGGTGCAATGACCTCCTTAAAGACATGACAATCCCATTTAAGATCTAAAACAACCGGTTGATTGCAGTCAAAATTCGCCGAAACCGACCGTGAATGCCACTCAAACCGAAAGTATGCGGCAAAATCGAGACAAGTCGACCACGCCGAGCAGCGCCAACGGTCGAAGAGACGCAAGACGGCCTCATGTTGAAGCTCCAGGATCGTGTAAAGTCAACGAAGCGCGGGCGGGACGTCGCCAATGGCCAACGTCCCGCCCGCCCTGCGCGATCGCGTGCGCGTCCAACTTGTAGAGTAAATTCATCGCTCGCGTCGATTACGACCCCAATATTTCCTTAGGAAACGCGCTCGGTAAATTATTAACACCCATAGCAAAAAGAACCCTTGCACTGGCATCTCTGCTGAGTGAGTCACTTAACTTAAGAGCTTCGAGCAGTATTTGGCGACGCAGTATCTTATAGTCATCCTCAATCAGCACTAGCTCAAGATCGCTTAAAACCCCTACTAGATTGACATCACGAGACGGAGACGCCCTCGCGCAGAACAAACGCTCGTCATGCGCGCAGATGATTCGAAAATCTTTGATGTGATCGTATGCGAGCCTTAGCCTTCGGGGGCTGATGCGCTTATCGACTTCATGCGTCTCGGATTAGAAATCGGAAAACGACATGGCAATGGAATTTCTCATGCTTTCTGGTTGAAACTCGTAAACCTTGAACGCCTGACCAAGCATCAAATAATTCATAAGAATCCATACCGGCGTATTGTCGTGATTATTCTCATAATGCCGAATGTAGTCCCTTTTATAATCGCTTTTCCATTTTTGAGACCTACATAGTACCTTCTCGAAATCACCAAAAAGCGTGTCGATCTTTTTCCGATAACTAGCATCGGCACGGTAGGATCTTCTATCCAGATATGCTTCCGGGCGATCTTTATGGGCCATTGCGAAACGATAAGAACAGGCGGTTTTAAGCACTGCTTCCGCCTTGTTAAAGTACTCAAACATGAGTAGACGCAATGAACGGTCAAATTCGAATAAACGATATATATCAGAAAACTTCGTACCTTTGACGAATAGCTCGTGGCAAGAATCTCCACGCTGGCCGAGAAACAAATCCTTGTAGCCGTTAATAACCGGATAGTATCCCTCGCGTTCCAAAACTAAACGAATATTGCTATCGCATTCGAGTCCACGGCTTTCAAGAATAGCAATCTGCTCGCCTATAGATTTAAATGGTTTATCCATTTGGACCCCTTAAACGCGAAAACCGCCTTTCGGCGGTTCCTACGGACCAAGCCGGACGTACCGTCGCAAGGCCTCACCACAATGATTGCGTTAACAGAGAACTCGGGGTCCGTCAATCCAATGCCCCGAATCTGAGCGAGACCAACATACGCCAGCGCTGCGAGGTCGGCCGATAGCAACAAATAGGCAGACACTATGACCCAATCCGAGGGCACTAAAAGGATAGGAGCCCCCGCTCGTGACCGCGGGTCGGGGCTGGGACAATGATGTCGAAGTGCCATAGGCGCAGCCGCGCCGCAACGAGGTTGGGAGGCTCCCATGCCAAAGTATTCTACCGCGTTCGGGATGGACGTCCACCTGAGGTCGACCACCGTCTGCGCCCTCGACGCGGACACCGGCGAGGCCGTGACGAGGAGGTTCCCCGGCAACCCCTGGGGCGAGGTCGCAGAGTGGATGTCGGGCTTCCCCGGCCCGTCGCTCGCCGCCTACGAGAGCGGCTACCTCGGCTTCGCCCCGCAGCGGGAGCTCGCCGGGCTCGGCGTCGAGTGCGTCGTCGCCGCGGTCTCGAAGATCCCCAGGTCGGCCGCCGACTCGGCCTCCAAGAACGACAGGAACGACGCCGCCAGGATGGCCAAGGCGATACTCGCCCACGACATCTCCCCCGTATGGGTCCCCTCCCCCGAGGTCGAAGGCATCAGGGACCTCGCCGGCGCCTACGACGGGGCGACCGCGCGCCTGGCGACCGCCAAGCAGCGGCTGCTCGCCTTCCTCGCAAAGCGAGGGTTCGTCTACGGCGGCACCACGCCCGCCGGCAACCCGAGGAAGTACTGGACCTACGACTTCCTGAGGTGGCTCGACAAGGTCAGGCCGGAGGACGATGGCGGGGTTCGGACGCTCGCCGCCCTGAGGAACGAGGTCGAGGCCGCGGCGGAGGCCCGGGCGGACCTGCTCTCCGAGTACAGGGCCGCCGTGGATGCCAGCCCGATCGCCGCGGAGGTGGCCGCCCTCCAGTCGATCAAGGGCTGCGCCTTCGCGCTGGCCGCAGCCTTCTCGGCCGAGGTCGGCGACTTCGCGAGGTTCCGCTCCGGAAGGCAGGTCACGGCCTACTTCGGCCTCGCGCCGAGCCAGAGGTCGAGCGGCGACTCCGTGCGGCTCGGAGGCATCAGCGGTGCGGGCAACGCGCTCGTGAGGAAGCTGGCCGTTGAGGGTTCATGGTGCTACGCCGCGGCACGGCACCAGCCGAAGCTCATGCCGAGGGACACGGGCGTGCCCCTCGAGATAAGGATGCACGGGAGGAAGGGGTCCGAGCGGCTCCTGCGGCGGCGCGAGGAGATGCTCGCCCGCGGCATGCCCGCGGCGAAGGCCAACGCGGCCACCGCGGCCGAGCTCGTGAGGTGGCTCTGGGCCCTCGGCACGATGTGCCGGGAGGGCGCGGAATAGACATAGCCCCCGTCCCGGCGAGCCGGGCGGCCTTCGGGGATACCCCCTATTTCGCTGTGCGCGCGGAGCCCTCCGCATGCGCCTCGACAGACTTGGGGAACCCCGCCGAAGGAATGGAGTGCGGGCCGACAGAGCGGTATCCGCGGATATGAGACTGAGCCGAAGGCGTCGATGACATGCCGGGGGCGGACCGGGACGGGTTAACGGCAGGCCCCGCCGACCGATTGCAAGCGGTCGGCGGGGCCATTGTGGCTCTTGACAGCGGATTGGGTCATATGAGCGAAATAGGTGCAGGTCAATCAGACGCCGCAACAAAAGAGCACCGAGGTCCGCAGAGAGAAGCATCGTTAAATCATCCAGTCTCAAGCGTAATCACAAGTAAGATTTATCAACATAAAAGCTGAAGTGCCAGTTTTTAAGTCGCGTATCAGCATCCCCGCTGTCATCAACAAACTCAGAGAGCATATCCGCACCGTCAGTAATTGGGCAGCGATCGCCCTCGTATTTCATAAAAGGAAAAGCACCATCTCTGGAACCGGCAGCAAACACAAAACCTGATGAATTAATTACCCAACAGACGTATGTATCCTTTCCGCGAGAAAGCAACAACGATCCATTGCAACCTTTAGGCAAGAAGCAGTTAAACGCCTCATCCAAAGACGAATAGGCACCGGATTCCATCCAACTCCGATTCTCCAAGCTTGCAATTGTCCAAAGAAAGGACTTCATCTCTTCCAGATGTGTCCAGTCAAGCCATATCCCATCTTCATCAAACCCGTTACTCCCCTTACCCGATTCAAACCGTTTAACCTTAGCGTTGGCGTTAGCGGCGACCGTGTCGATCTCGCGCTTAAAAGTACCCAAGTAGCAAGCTTTTTCAGACGGGTTTAAACACTCTAGATACTCATGGGCATTCCATCCGTTGAAATGCCTGATATATCGAAAGTTTGGAAGCAACGCCATTGCAATCTTAATAAACTCCTTTGTAGGCAGGTCCTCTTCCGAAACTTTAATCCGCATGGCCATCGATTCAAGCGAGGCATAATAAGCAAGGGCAAGAACATAAGGCATGATAAATACCGGGTACCAAATTGAAAGAAATAGCGAACTTAATTCAACGCCCCAGTCCATAGAAAACCAAGTATTTGAGAGCAGAAGCGTTGCAGCAACAAAAATTATGATGCCCAAAACAGCTCTCGCGTTTTCAAATAGGCGTAGATTGGATAGATCACGCTTGGATGAAAATAGAGCATAACCAATACCCAAAAACAAAATGACTAGTTGAAGAACAACCTCAACCAGAATCGGGAAACAAACCAAGTTGATATAGAAAGACGTTAGCGCGCCATAACCGACCTCGGGAACAATCAATTCATTTTTAATAGAAGTAACCGATGTGGCCTTGGACGCAATTAGCATGGAGGGAAACCCGACAAATACAACCTCAAGAATCGTGTCGAGCAAGATGCTTGTATTCCAAAACCCGCAAACAAACGCACCATATATCAAAAGCAAGGAGTACGCTACAAGCAAAAGCGCAGGAATCAGAATTTTAGGATTTAGCACAAGTTTGGCAACATCGGCAAACGATTTAATAACACTTAACAACTTACCCTTAGCCAGAAGGTAAGTCGCAAAAAGACCTATCAATATTATTGACGCATATTCACGGTTATCCATTTGTCCGATGAGCATTGCAACCACCCATTGGACTCTACTGAAGATCAATAAAGCCCCTCCTTAGCCATGTTGAATCCAGACTCTGCCCCGACGAGTTCGGACGCCTCCTCGTCGACTGATGCGACGATCGCGGACACGGCCCGCGCCCCCTGCGCTATTAATTAATTGTTTAGCGGCTAGAAATTTTATGACGGGGCGCGGGCCGTGCTCCGCTATGCGGTCGTTAATTTGCGAATGAAATTACGCGTCACGTTGTCCTTACCGTCTTCCTTATCCATCTAATTAAATCCGTCGTTGCATTTTGATGTTCAAATTTAATACGCGAGACTTCGTTTTCGCCATATTCTCTGGATGAAGAATGTTCTTCTGGGAAAAGCGCTTCGATCAAATCGTCCGCATATTTGGCAACTTCTTCATAGGGAGTATCATCCAAATCGAATCCGTTAAAAACATTATCAAATTCATTAATTGCCTGCTCGCAAGTATCGACAAGGAAAGTGAACAATTGATCCGCAGTCCTTGCCGCAAGCACGTCCGCATAGTTGCTTACAAAAGCATCAGCAGCGCACACAATGTCACCATCTCGCAACATTGCAGGATACTCTACCTGAGAAATAACCTCGATATTCAACGAAGACAGCAATTGAACAAGCCCGCGATATTTCGAAAGGAGCTTTTTATATTCCGCACGCCCTTGATCGCCAATAAGATGAGTCGGAACATCCAGGGGATCCGAATATCTCATCAAAATCTGCCCAAAGCCCAAACAACGCCTTGTTGTCTCACAGAGCCAAAAGGGCTTTATATACTCAATGAACTCAGGCCATGAAAGCAATTTAATATTGCTATATCGCGCAGCATTAATAGCTCCCTCTTGAAACCCAAATCGCGAAATCAACAACCCAAGAGAAGCGCCACTATCACCAACTACCCGACTAAATGCAAACACCTTTTCCTGAGAACAGCTGTGTTCCAATATTTACATTCGCATATAATTGGCCCATACAGGCTCTTTTTGGGCTGAGCATAAACGTCAACGGTTACAGCTCCTCGCGCCAAGTTAATAGTTTTCTGAATCTCAGCATCCATTCCAGAAGCTGACAGAATCTGCGCAACGGACTTCTCCATCTCCTTCCAGTTTTCCGGAGGATCGGAAACAGGAAATCCTTGAAAGACCATATGCAACAACCTTCAATCAACGTCAAAGCGATGAAACAACATATTAAGGATAAGAGAACTTAAGAAATAATAGTCATCGGATTTTACAGGGGCCCACACTGGCCCTAGTGCCCACGCGTAATAGCAATCATGTCCAAAAAAAGCCTACCAACGTGGATATTGAATAATCAGGTCGCAACGGTAAGCACCGAACTCATGAGGAGTCCCCCGTCTCATTCAGACAGTCCGTCTTACTCAATGAAAAGAAAAACGGGGACACACCCAGAGGATGCGTCCCCGATAAGAAGACAACCAGCCTTCTTTGTATTGTGAGCGTATAGTATAGTTATGTACACGTCCCCATAAAAGAACTTTTTTCTAATTCACAAACCAGCCATTAATCAAGCCGCTGATAAATGCGAAACCGGTTCTTATCTGATCATTACGAAGATAGTAGCTCTCATTGCGGTACATTCTTTCAACTAGCCTGCGCAGCTGTTTTCCTTTATTAGCCCTTACCCCGGTTGAAGCCATAGTGCTGTGAAGGTACAATGTAGTCGCAATATGCTGTAGACGTTCGTTTGATAGCTTAGCCTTAACATTCACATCTTGGAGCTTAAGTCCCGTCACAGCATTTCTTACGTCATACGAAACGTTATACCTGGGCTTGCCCGACTTCAGATCATTAATAATGCAGTTGTTGTGCGCGCAGGCATTCCTAAGGCCCTTCACAGCCTGCAGTTCATAGGCGCGTTTTCTAAATTCCACATCATGAAGATAGTGAGAAACCGCGAACCAAAAATCGATAAAGGTTCCGAAGGTAATTAATTCTGTAAAAACCCAGACCGGATAGCCAGTTTCCCTATAGGCTGAAATAAGACCATTGATATAGCAGCTGTTTAACCTTGAATCAATCTCACGTGTCACGCTTCCGCCAGACATGCAATCATTTTGCGAACCCCTCTTGCTTCTGAGGTAGTACTCCACAATCTCATAAGGATCAACTGAGTCGCGCCCAAGCCTCTCAAACAGCTCGACTTTTGCAAAGTGCTCAATATCGATTGTCATGGGCAGTAAGACTTGCCGCAATTCATAGTCGATAACAGACAGATCCTGGAGCATGGCAAAATCGAGACCAATATACTTGCCATCATTTACCCCACCAACGACCTTATCAAAACCGCACCGATACGAGCGGAGCCTAAAATAATTATTGTTATGTTTTAAATAACTTAGAGCTTCTTGTCTGTTCATCAATTTGAACGCTACGCCCTTACGTTCCAAATGCTCAATCTGTTGTTCAGGAGTAAGCCATGGCTTATCGTGCATAACGCCCCCAACGGTCATTCTTTATTAAAGAACAGAATATCAAACAACTGGCAGTAAAAATTTGTAAGGCAAATGCCCCGTTAGGTTAAAGACCGGCTGCGTTATTAGGTAATCAATAACATGTCAGAACGCTAATGGAAGTTATCTGGTCAACAATGGGCCACTACCTCATAGCACCGTAATTGCCTCCAAACGCTCGCGGTCTCTTGAAATGAGACAGTCCCACGCATCGTTACCATTAACGAGCGCATCGTTGAGCGTATCCACCATGGAGCTATCGATCGAGGAGATTCTTACCAAGCGTTCGCTATCTGATTTACGCTTAAAAACCGCGCCATAGCGAGGGCTCAACGGAAAGTAAATGCTATAGGGATCGGCATCTTTCAGATCCGCCCACTCGGCAAAAACGGGATACGAAGAGGTTATAAATTCTGACCCATCAGGTGCCACGCAAAAACAGCAATCCATCCCACGCATCAAAGAAACAAGCGAAAGCAGTGGCGTGTCATCGGTTAAGTTAAAAAGAACAATACCTTGCAAAACGAACTCAACAAGCGAATTGAATTCGCCCTCAAATCCTTCCGCTTTGAGCGCAGTCCGATCCTCCTCAGTGAGGAAGCCGGACGCCTTTAATTGATTGGCAAAGTCATCCGCACTGCCTCTCTCAGCATTTAGATAGACAGGGTTTCTCACAATCAGCATCGAAATTAAGCAAATCAAATGATCCAGAATCTCACACGTAACATCTCGGTTCGGAAACTTTCGGACATCCAAGCAACCAAGCAGTGACTCGTACTTCGCCGCTAAAATTTTTTCGTTCTTACCGAGCGTATGTTCTGCTGCACCTTTTTTAACAAATGCGTCTTCAGCTTTTGGAACCCGTCTCCTGACCTCGTACAGGTACCTCTCGGCGCAGACACCGTCCGTCCTGGTTTTAAAGACAGATCCAACCCCATTCGTACCGCGCCTCACAGCATAAAGAAAACCATCATCATCGGTAAACGACCTAAGATAAAACTGTGGAACATAGTGTTGCTTCTTAACGTCAGACATGTCATCACTTCCGAGATAATCGATACCCAAGAACGCATGCATCCATCATCCATGAAACCTTACGAACCCCAATTAGACAATAGCCCAAATCCTAAATGTGACCTCACCCCTACAGAGAGAAGAAACCATGAAACAAGATGAAATTAAAAAGACCATCATTGACAACGTTGGCGAATATGCCGGCAGCGCCGCAGGCGCAGTTGCCGGAGGACTCATAGGCGCAGCAATCTGTGGTCCAGAAGGAGCGGCTGCGGGAAGCGTCGCGGCAACAGCAGCCATAGAGCACATGTTTCAAAACATGGGAAGCGAGATAAAGAAACGTACCCTCGCGCCATTGGAAGAGGAAAGGGTTGGAGCCGTATACACCAAGGCGAAGGAGCTCATTGAGGAAAAGATCGCCCGGGGAAAGACCCCTCGAAACGATAATTTCTTCGTTAAAGACAGTGACAGCCGACCGGCAAGCGAGGAGCTCCTTGAGGGCACATTGTTGGCCGCACAAAGAGAGCACGAGGAGAAAAAGACAGTTTACCTTGCAAGACTGTATGCAAATATTCTCTTTCATCCAGAGATCAGCAGGCCGACTGCAAACCACCTCATCAAACTCGCCGAACAGCTTACCTACCGACAGATTGCCATCTTGAACAATATTGCTGCTATGCAATTTGCAAGAACGCTGAACCCTCCGATAAATCCGTTGAAGAAAAGCGCATACGAATCAGTTTCCGGCACAGAAAATGTAGCAATCGCAGCTGAGATATTTGACCTGTATCGCATGAGCATCCTCGGCTCTTCGCAAGTAATCTTGGATGCTGGCGGTATTAACCCCAGCACCTTAACCGTTGTTGGCTACGGAGCGCATCTTTATAACTTAATGGACCTCGGCAGTATGGAACCCGACCCCGAACTAATTGTGATTCAGGCAAGCATCATGCTGTTTTTGATTGGTGCAAAGCAGCGACAATAAAGCGAAGGCAAATCGCACAAAAACCTAGAGCAATTGCGGGACATCGGCAAACCAAACGCACATTCCGGAAACGCGGACAAGACAGCCACAAACGCCACGCCAATCCAACACGAAGGCTCCGTGAGCCCCCGCTTCGACAGCAAGCATCCCGGGCACACGAAGCGGTCCGAGCCGTCATCACCCAAAGGAGAACACACTATGCCTAACGACGACATCCCCTACCTTCTGAAGTTCGCACCCAAAGAGGCGTGCATCGACAACCCACTGAACGGGTGCCTCCATACGAACGCGGCCGACCGCCACCATAATCTACCCAACGAGCTGGGCGATCCATTGGAAGCGTCTTTATCGTAAGGGATGGGCATCTAAGCCAACTGACTCATGCCGATCTATTGCATGTCCAAGGTGCGAGGGGGGGGACCGTTGACAATGCAGCCGCAATTTCCAAGCAAATGATCGAGGAGTTCAGGTACCGACAACTGGACTGGCATCGTGCGGTACGACCGCTTCGAGCAGTCGCTAAAATCGGATGCGCCATTTTGGTAAAGCTGTTTCCGCCCACAAAGCCGTCTCCTATGGCATCCCCTCCCCTCCCCAACATCCCCCAGAAAGTTCGCTGTTGTTGAGTGGTGTTCCCGTAAAATAAGTCCAACAAAATATGCACGGAGTGCTGGCCTGGAGCTGCCTTCGGACCCTATTGGCTGCTCACCGAGAGGCTCCGCTATGAAACGACCCCTTTACTACCTGCTCTGTGCGATCGCGTGCACGTCCATGGTCGGCGCGACGATGCCCATGGCGGCCATTGCGGAAGCCATCCAGCCTCCAGCAACAGCCGAGCATCAGGCGCAAGCCGACGCCACGACCAGCGACACGGGCGAGGCCAAGGACGGCACCAACACAAATGCGACAGCAGATACCGTAGAGGACAGCACCGCAACATCTACCGGCACCAGCCAGACCGACCCCGCGGACGCCAACACCACAGGCACCGCCACGCCCGGCACCGCCGCCACACCCGGCACCCTCACCCCATCCCTCCGCGCCCAAACCAACCCCACACCCGAGGCCATCTCCGCCACTTCACAAACCGGCTACGCCCACTCCGCCACGGCAACCCAAAACGGCGTCACCTTCACCGTCTCGTGGAACGACGCCCCCGCGGGTACCGCGACGACCTTCCACGTAACCCAGGCCAACGGCTCGTCCCAGGCCAAGGCGCGCATGGACGTGCCCACCTATTGGGACGGCGGCAGCCAGGAAAGCGTCTGCGACCCGTCGCGCCCGACATGGGCCAGCTACCACAGCCTGGGCGCCACGGGCCACGACTTTACCTTCGACTTCACGGCATCGGGCACGTACCGCATCTACTTCTACTTTATGGACAACGACAGATACGACCCCCAAAACGACAAGGGGATCTACTACCTGCGCACCACGGCGGAGGTAACCGTAAACGACGCCGCCCGCCCGAGCGTCACGCAGATCGTCAACAGCGCCGTGGCCCAGTGCAGGCAACAGACAAACGACTCGGAATACGACATGGCGCTGTGGCTCCACGACTGGACGCTCGACCAGCTGGAGTACGACCACAGCCTCAACTGGTGCTCGGCCGAAAGCGGCCTCACGCGCCACTAGGGCACCTGCGAGAGTTACCAGCGCATCTACTCCAAGCTCCTTGACGCCGGAGGCATCGCCAACGGCCGCATCACCGGCAACGGCCACACCTGGAACGCCGTAAAGATCGACGGCAAGTGGTGCCAGATGGACCTAACCTGGGACGACACCAGCGACAACTGGTACGGAGACCTGGACCAGCGCCATCTGTACTTTGGCCTGACCGACGAGCTCATGGCAATCGCCCACTCCGATCACACGGCAAATTACCAGATGGACGACTACGCCTACCGCTCGACCGACCTATCCAACAATTACTTTGTGCGAAATGGAAAGGCCGATGAATGGGCCGAGAAGTATGCCGATCGCATTCAGCAGCACCTAGATGCCTTTCAAAGCAGATAGTTTTTGGAATGCGCCAACGAATGCACCATTACAGTTTGGAACGCCCGAACAGTCCTATGTTTAGAATCACCAAAGTGCGAACACAAGAGCTTTAACTAACATCCACCCGAAATCGTCAATACGAGACACAGGCGGTCCAATCAATTAAACAAGTGAATTGAAATTAAAGACCTTAGTTGACTCAACAGGGAAAAAACGATCTGATATCGATTTCTCGTCTTCTGCAGCCACATTAGCAACCTCATAGAAACGTCGAACCAAATCACGACGTCGCTTCTGATAAGCCCTGGCAGCCACCGTAGAACGATCGGGTAAATCATAGTCGAAAATATAAAGCCTGCATGTCGAATCTGACAACCTGTCAGCCACTTGTCGCCAAATGTAACCATCGCTTTCTCCCAAGCTGCAGCCATATATACAAATGCTATCGGCTTTAGCTATCAGTTCACTCATCTCAGCGGTTTTCGTATTGCCATAAATTCCGTAGTTCTTTTTTTCTTTAACCCAAAGCTCTTGAAAATCCACCTTAGAGGAATAAACGGAAGATGTAATCTGATCAGAATCTGAAACGCCAAATATAATATTGGTAGCAGTGCCCGCGTCATTGATTTCTCCGTGAAGATGAAGAAGCGTGCCTTGATAAAAGAACTTAGGCGAAGTACCGACAACCAACTTACCAAAGGGCTGGTCTTTCCCAATCTCATCCCAAAAACGATTGACGGTATTCGTATAGTTTAAAACCAGAACGTGCACAGTCACGTCTTCAGAAGTCGACATCAAAGCGGGGAGCCCTTTTAATGCGTCAACAGCAGTGAGTCTCGTATAGAAGCTGCTAATTGATGCTCGAAATTCCTGAACTGCCTCCTGAGGAAGCTCGACAGGTATACGGCTGGACTCTCTAAATACGTAATCTAAAAACTCATCTTGAATATTCTCAAATGTCCGATGAAATAATTCTTCGTCGTCTTCATAAAACGCCGATGCTCTACCTAGAAGATTTTCCAAATCACACCAAAGTTCAGACGCTCGTTCTGGGCTGAATCCCTCAACTCTTTTTACAAGCTCATCCCTATATTCGTTCTGAACGCCATCTTTAAAATAGCGATTCTTCAAAAAAGAACGGTAATCAGTTGCGAGACCAAGGTTCCGATCAAATCCATTCCCAATGATCCAAAGAAGATTTAGCATTCAATACCGTCCAATTTAATAACAGAAATTTGTTTTACAGCGCAGTGCACCATGCAATATAACGCATGAAGGGCTCTACCATCAGCGAGCCCTTCATGCACCATCGGTTCATTCTGAAAATAAAACTGGATGTTAAAGCATGGACATGTACTCCCCCAGCTCCTTCTCCCAATCGGGCATGTGGAAGCCGGCAGCCTCAAGCTTGGACAGGTCGAACGCGGAGTGGACCGGGCGCGGCGTGATGGGACCCGCGGCGTTCGCGTAGTAGTCGGCGGTCGACACCGGCACGACCTTCTCGCCGTTGCCGTTGGCGGCCTCGAAGACGGCGCGGGCGATGTCCGCCCAGCTCTTCACGGCGCCCGAACCGGTGCAGTTGTAGATGCCATAGGGGGCGCGCGTGTCCAGCACGTGGAAGACGGCCTCGGCCATGTCGCGCGTGAAGGTCAGGCGGCCCAGCTGGTCGTCCACGACCGTGATCTTGTCCAGCATGTCGTCCGGGTCGGCGACGCTGTCGGACAGCCCGTTCATGGTCTTGACGAAGTTGTGGCCCTCGCCGATGACCCAAGAGCTGCGCATGATGTAGTGGCGCGGGCACCCGGCCACGGAGAGGTCCTTCTCGAATGCGATGTCTGCCATAGATCTGTCCCCTCCTACTTGCCCTGTGCACGGTACCTGGCCTCGGTGGCCTCCTTGGCCGGGCGTCACCAGGACTCGTTCTCGACGTTCGTGCGCAGGAAGGGCTCCGGGTCGGCGATGGAGTTGTCGCTGTGGCTCTCGGCGGCGTAGTGCACGATGACGTCGTGGCCCGGGACGATGCGGTCCAACAGCTCGGCGTCGCAGATGTCGCCCAAGACGAGCTCAACGCGGTCGGAGGGCAGCCCGGCGATGTTCTCGGGGTTGCCGGCGTAGGTCAGCTTGTCCAGGACGGTGACGTGGACGTCCGGGTGGTTGTCCACGACGTAGTGCAGGAAGTTGCCGCCGATGAAGCCGCAGCCGCCCGTGACGATGATGCTTTTGGGATTGAACGTTTCAGCGATGGTCAATCACCTTCCTACACCGAAAAACTACCGCGCTGAAAATGCTTGCGCAAGCGTAGCGCCAAAACGCCAGTTTGAATAAAGGCAACCTACGTCCAAGAATCAGAGATTCCAAAAACATTCGCAGCTTGCGCCGGTGTATTTACGACATGCGAACCCAAGCTTCGACCCGATAACCTTGAAGACACGATTGAAAGCATCACGCAGCTCAAACAAGTTGACCCCTGAGTTATATCTCTTCGCCAAATCGATTAGATCCGCAGCGAAACGGAAAGAATGGATACAGATTCTCTAGAACCTCATTAAGGAAAACATAAAGCCAGGAATTCGAATAACAGAGGTGAGCGGTTTGGACAGTCACATCGATAGCGTATATTACGACAAGCCACTCCCAGATAGGACCAAAATCGATATCTGGGAATGCTATGCAAGACACGTTCTGCAGTTTATCGATAGCAACAAATATGGAAATCTGACTTACAGCGACAAGCCAGATCTGATCGATAGGACACGTTCTCTGGGCATCGAGGTGACAGATTCCCAATCACGAGAAAGCAGAGAGGCTGAATCTCTTTACTCGAGGCTCGCATTCATCGATGACCAATCTTGGAGAAAACGTCAAATCGAACGGATCGAACAGTGCGGCGCGCATTATGAAAGCGGAATTCTGTTTGGTCCAAGGGGCACCGATTCGTTCGAGCTGATTTATGAAGCCTTTAACAAAAAACTGGAGAGACTCAACTCTAACGATTATGAATTATTTAGAAGAAATGAGCTGTTTGTCAAATCTACTATTCTTGCTGACGAGGAAATGCTTCGAGAAGCCCTCTCCAAAATGGAAAAACAATCCCGTGATCACCCGCGACGTTTCGCTTCCGTCACCGTCTCGGTTCCAGGACACAATTACGTGTTCGACTTCGATTCATCCACATACAAATCTCTTGAATTCGGAAGTAGCGAGCAGTTTCGCATTGCCGATAGTGCGCGGCGGGAAGTAATACGCGCGGAGTTGAGCTGAGGCAAGCACGGCCGCATAAAATAAGAGCTCCTATACCTCCGCGCTTGCAAAACCATTCACAATGCAATCAAACGGGCTGCACGGTCAAGACCGCGCAGCCCGTCATTTCCCCACAAGCGATTCCAAACACTCGTAATCTCTCGCGATAAGGAAATCCCAGGAGTCATTACCGCGCATAAGCGCGCGATTGAACACATCGACTGCGGAGCCATCAATGTGGGAAATACTCACCAAGCGGTCATTCTCTGATCTCTGCTTTAAGACCACTCCATATCGAGGGCTCAACGGAAAGTAGATGCTGTAGGGATCGCTTTCCTGAATGTCCGACCACTCAGGAAAGATGGGCAACGACGAGGTTATAAACTCTGACCCCTCAGGCGCCACGAAAAAGCCGCAATCCATTCTAAGCATCAAAGAAACCAGCGAATGAAGCGGGGCTCCCTCACAGAACTTAAACAAGGCAGCGTCCTGAATAGCAAGCTCTACAATCGATTCAAACTCCTCGCCAAAACTCTCGGCGTCCATCTCTTTTCGATCAACGTCAGTAAGGAATCCTTCTGCTTCCAACTCAACCGCGTAGGATGCAGCATTACTTCTTACCCTCTTGAGATATTTTGGGCTCCTTACGAGTAATAACGAAATGAGAAGTATAAGACGTTCGAGCAGCTCACAGGTCTCATCAGTGTCAGAAAACACGCCGGAATCCAAATGCTCTATAAGCAGTCTGTAATCGTACGCAAGGTCATTCTCCATCTTGCTTAATGCCTTTTCAGCAGACCCCTGTTCAATAAATCGCTCCCCATCTATTGGGGTCCGTCTCTTTACCTCATGAAGGTACTTCTCGAAACAAATGCCTTCCGGTTTAGTTTGAAATATGCGACCCAAACCACTTGGCTCACGCTTCACCGCATAAAGAAAGCCATCTTGATTAGTAAACGACTTCAGATAAAAACGCGGCACGTAGTGCTGTTTCTTAACATCAGACATATAATCGCCTCCACAAAGCGTCCTTACCCCTGCCGAAACACCAGGAAGAAGGTCAACGTAAAATCATGGAAAACAATAGCCCAAAACCCGGCAACCGTTATGCCGACAGGCCGAATATGGCAACGCGCCGCAATATGCAATTAAAGGCAACCCGCTGGGAACATCCTTGGTGAGCAGCACGGTCACCTTCGGCTATTGCCAGTTTCCAATTTACTTCATCTATGCGATCAGGGGACGCTACGCCCCCAACTAAGAACCTGATTGGCAATCCGTTCCTTGGCAAATCGTATTGGCTTTTGTTAAAACGACCGGATACGCCAACTCGCAGAGACGTCGCATCATCCGTGGTCGGCCCTTGAAAACCGAGGCACGGAGTCTAGATGAGGACGGTTCGGCCTTTGTTTCAGCTAATTCGGTCATACCTACAAAACACGACACGAATACCCGGACCACTTAAGCCTCATACATCAGGCAAACCAGAACGAATATGAATCTCTTTGGCAGTGATCCCACATCAATGCCCGCAACGGTTGGCACTACAGCGAGGCCCAATCACACGGCACCACTCCCAACACGCGTCTGAGGAACGAAGCCCCGCTGAGGTTGCGCAGGACAGCCTCAACTGTGAGCTCGCCCCAATTTCGTTATTAGCTGACAGCAGCCGGCACTCCCCTGCCCGGAAACAGCCCCCGCAACGCTCCACAGACATGCACCCCCGGCGCCGAGGGCGATCACAACCCCCGGGCAACACCAGCGACCCACACCACTCCCGCACGAGGGTCCCACCAGACGCCCTTACCTTGGTAGCAAGCAACCCGGACGAACAAGCGACCCGGGACATCACTACCAAAGAAAGGAAACACCATGCCCAACAATGACATCGTCTACCTACTAAAGTTCGCACCCAGAGAGGCATACATCAACGACCTGATCAACGGTCGCCTCTACATGAACGCGGCCGGCTACTACCACGGCCTGCCTGGCGAGCAGGGCGATCCGCTCGAGGCGTCCATGGCTCCCGGGGTGTGCCTCTACGGATATACTTGCCTGCCCATCTACTGCATGTACACGGTCCGCGAGAACGATATCGTCGGCAACGCCGTGAAAATCCCGATGCGAATGATCCAGGAGTTCGGGTGCACGGACGGGTGGATTGGCATTGTGCAGTACGACAGTTTCGCACGCCTCGCCGACAGACACACCGCCGACGACGGAAGCATCTACGCCCACGGTCCCATCTCCTACGGCGTCCCCGGGCCAAAACTAATCCGCGAGATCTTTGAGGGCATCCCACACAATCTCGTTATTAAAACGCCCAAGTACGCATATCAGAAGGAATATCGAATCATCGGGTCGCGACCGGTCGAATCTCGCCTTTTACCAGACGAGAATCACCCTGGCTGCATAATCGAAAAGTACGCCCATGCAGAGCTTGACCTAAGCAGCAGCCTCTCGGACTTTACCTGGAAGGCCTCGGTGCCGAGCCTCGAAGAGGCGCAAGGCGGCCTCATGTTGAAGCTGCCGCATAGCGTATAGCCAACGAAGCGTAGGCGGGACGCCGCCAATGGCCAACGCCCCAACAGTCAGTTACTCCTCCCCCTCCCCAACATTCCCCAGAAAGTTCGCTGATGTTGAGCGGTGTTCCCATAAAATAAACCCCAAAAAATATGTGCGGAGTGCTGGCCTGGAGCTGTCTTCGGACCCCGTTGGTTGCTCACCGAGAGGCTCCGCTATGAAACGACTCCTTTACTACCTGATCTGCGCGATCGCGTGCACGTCCATGGTCGGCGCGACGTTGCCTATGGCAGCCATTGCAGAGGCGGTTCAGCCTCAGGAGACCGCCGAGCAGCAGACGCAAGCCGTGAGGTCAAGCTCAGCGTTGCTTTTGAATGCAGAAAAGCGAGTCCGAACGCACCGGCGTCCGGTCCTCTTGGCAGGTCACATCTTGGGTTGATGTCCAAAAAACTAGCCCTTGCGGTCGGTTAAACAAGCTTCAGCAGCCTTTGATACTCTCCGGGATCACGCATACGCATAATATCCATGTATGTTCTGCTTTTTGCGACCATGATATCGTCGAACTTGGCTAGGACGTGCCCGCTCGCTCTTGTGACAACCATGCGGTCATTGCAAAAATATGAAAGGAAGGTGTCCTTGTCGGGATGATGCATCCGTCGGACGTCGAGCGCGTTCCGGAAGTCATGGTAAAGTGCGGCGTTTATGGTTTCCTCAAGTCCAGGCAGACTGTCGATGCCTTCAAAGCGGCAAGGATATACTAGAAGCAAATTTTTCGAACGATTGATGGAGCGAAGAAGTCCTCGGGCCTCACGGTCTTCTTCGCTCAATTGTTTATCACTCTCAGTTTTTAGAAGCTCGTCAAGCTTGGCGAGGCTGTAATCCCTGAGAATCGCATGCAGGCGTAAGCCTCTCTGTTCTTTTGCATAACTTATGCCAGGTTGTCTAAAAGTAATTCCGCGTTCTGAAACTCGCCTTGACGAAGTGAGGCTTACGGCGCGCATCATGGATTTTCCGAAGATGAGCTTGAAATCTAACTGATACGCGTCTGATACCGCATCACACTCCCCATTTGCCTCGGATACGGGCGCATGAAACTCCGCACCTCTGGTCAGTTCCTTGAAAGCGTTAGAGTGGTTGATGAGCTCGCGCGTCCATTCCTCGTATGTATATAACGGACGCCCAGAATAGTCTTGTATGAGGTCCTTAACAAACAATTCTGGGGTAATCATTGCGGATTTAAGTCTCTCGGCTCCGGGAACGGCTTCAATAAGCCTCTTATCTATCACTGTGGCCTCCTCCTTGCGGTAGTTTTGCGGATGTTGACGGAAGCCGTTCCAGCAGGGTACGCCAAAGTTGGCCCGAGCGAGCGGCCCGTCCTGGCTCGGAAGGGTCCGTGCCTTCGCCTAGAATACGCCCACCATGTCGCGACCAGGCCGCTTTCGGGGCTATCCTGGCCGTCTCCACGGCATCCTCGCGCTACTTCTCGGAGAGGAAGATAGCCGAGATGCACGACGCGGCGCTCCAGAGGGGTACGTCGGGCTGTCACAACTGGGCCGAGCCGGAAAAGACCACCAGGAAGATGGTCAAATCCGGCCTTGAGCTTGCCGACAGAATGGAGTCGGCCTAGGATATCGATAGATTTCGGATCCTGGGCACGGGGGCCAAAGAGTCCATTACACCAACTTTCGCGATACTACCGTTCTTGTCATATCATTCTAATGTTCGGCACGAGTTTCAGAAGCATAGTTCCGCGAGGGTGTGAAGGCACATCAATTATTACCCGGTGACCGGAATTGGCCGATATCGATTAAGTATTTATGGCTATGAATAATCCAGCGCTAAAGCCATCGTTTACCGAGCACTCAAGCGTTTAATCTTCCTGTAAATCTTAGCCTCATCGGGGGCAATCGGATCATTTGGAAACGCCTTTTGGGCTCTTTCCGCGTAGGAGAGAAAGTTCCCATAGCGAGAAGATGCAGAAGACCCGGCATCACCCGAAGGGCATAACCTTCTTCCCTTAATACCAAGCGGTGAATAATGTTGATACAGAGCGGAGACGCGCTTTTTTGATGCGTGCCTTCCCTCCCCCTGATTAGAACGCGCAATAGCTGCGGCAGCCTCATTGAGACGCTTGTGGTACCTTCCAACCGTAGACTGTCGAAGTCTTACAACGCGACCGTCAAAGTCAAACCCCAAGAAGCTGACTTTCTGTGCCGGATGTGCACCGGAGTACGAAAGGACCTTACCCGTACGAACGCTTTCAAAATCAAGCTGAGCAACCCCGCTGCTATCAACCCGGAACGCCTTGGTTTTCTCAGGCTGAAGTTTAACGGAATCAACATCGGCCATTAGATTGATGGCCTCTACAAGTGCATCAAAGCCAGACTTTGGAACGGCAATAATAAAGTCATCGCAATAACGAAGATACAAGCCGCCAACCCGTTCAACGGCAAGCCTGACCTTCATGTCGATATCGGCCATATAGATGTTAGCGAGCACTCCGCTTGCGGCAAGACCCTGAGGAATTCCCAGCCCAATACCCGTTTGCTTCCACGGTCTGGTAATAATATTGCTCTTGTTTGCAAGAAATTCAGACTTTGGCAAGATAACATCCAGCTTATTAAGTTCGCGAATAGACTTGAACCGAAGCTCGATAGCCGCATCGCTGATCATTTTCTCCCGAGTAGGATCGATTGCTGGCCATGGCAATTGATGTCGAGCAGCCAAATCAGCAATAGGCCAGCACGAATATCGGAGGATATTTTTAATGACTTGATAATGATCGTCCGGTAAGCGTCCACTGGGAAACAACGAACGCAACGACGTCATTAGATGAACATGATTTAAGTTGTCGAAGAAGCTCTCGAAATCACCAGTAAGCACAAAAGCCGAATCTTGCTCGCGTATATAATCGAAGGCCTTTTTAGCTGAGGTAATATTGCTAGCAGCAGTTACGACGCTGTCTGATGAAAGCGAAGAGCGGTACGCTACGGCAACCTCATTAAACTCTTCGGCAATAGCCTTCTTGTTATATAAATCCGACCAAAGATAAGAGTAGTACTGGAAGACGCGGTGATCGAAATGCGAGGCATAGGCGATATTGCGAACCTTGCAGCTTCGCTTACCTCCACGATACCGAACGGCGATGATCTCGTTGGAAATTAGAGGGTAGAACGCGTGATGGAAAACGTACCCTGGATCAAGGATCTTGTCCTGGACTTCGGCAAAAGAGGCCCTATGATCGAAATGGGCATATGAGCTTTTGGAACTATATCGAGGAATACGAGTGATGTCGAACTCGGTCAAAATACCCCCAAATAAATCAACCTGTCCGGATTAACAAGCGGTGGCTAACCCTCCCCGGACAGGCTAATTTAAGGCGCAGCAAGTGCAACCAACGCTTTCGCGGCCACCTAAAACAATGCTTGCCTATGCCATACTAGACGAAAGCGAGGAATTGGCACTTATGACCATCGAGGCTCTTATCCAGCTAGCCGCAGGCAACGCTGGCGTCAATGTTGCGAACGTCGGAATTTCGTCGTTTGCGATATTGACGGCAGTAGCGTACCCCATCGCCAATTCGCGATGGGCAGCGTGTTTTATTCCCCATTCTTGCTTTGATTAAACAGCTTATGAGAAATCGACTCATGCAATTAATGGCGCCTTGGTGCATAAATTATGTACGATTTTTAACTTTTGGCCTTTGACCCCTGAGATTGACCGGTACGCCAAATTCACCACAGTCGCCACGCTCACTATTCGCTAGCAATAATCAGATGCGTCTAACCCAAACGCATCTATGCCTATAAGCCCAGACGTTTGACGCAAGGTCTTCTTAAAAGAAGTCGAGGTCAAACGTTTCTCTATATATGCTTCATAGCAACGAAGCAGCGTCTCAGTCGAAAGAACCGCAATGTCGTTTTTACGGGCAATGGTAATCTGGGTATCAGGAAAAGGGTCTCGCTCTTCAGGTCTTACTTCAATTTGCGATGCAAATATAAGGACACCTTTTAACTTACAGGAGACTCCTTCATCTTCCATGGCATCAGCTTTAATTTGGACATGATCGTACGTCTTAGAAACATGCTGACGTTTCAACCCACCATTGCTACCTTTAATTTCAATTAAAAAGAGAGTGCCATCGTAAGAGAACCTGAAATCCTCTTCCTTATTGTCTTGAAAGTCCTCATCGACCTCGGCAATCTTTGCCAAAAGATGACGAGCTTTATTTTCGAGATCGAAGTCTTTGGTGCAAAGGACCGACTTAATATTCTGATAATCAGAAAGAACTTCCTCGATTCCTTTCCTCTCTTCGTTGAGGAGCGCCATTTTCTCGTTAATCTCTTTAATTCGTGCTCTTTGCGCCCCTTCGTCATGATATTCAACTTCGTCCAGCCAATCAGGAGTACGAGCAGGCTGCACTTTAGCTGGAAAAATGCCATCGACAACCGTCAATAGTTCGTCATTGTTATTAATCTGAAGAGTAGTGGCTGCGAAGGTCTCGGATATCAGTACAGCTGTAACTGTAGAAGCGTTCGAAACTAAAAGTGGCTTAGAAGAAGCAGTAAACGGCGTACTGAAAGAAAAATCTGAATGAAACTCTTTATTTGATAGGATAGTTTTCGATTTTCCAAAACAAATTCGAAGCGGCAAGGGGAACAGTTCACCTATCGGAGAGTCAGCAAAATCTTTAATAAAATCCTTTAGGGGTTTATTGTTCTTGTATTCCTCTGCATGAGTCCCCAGGTTATATCCATAGCAATATGAATACCGGTAGTTTTGTGGGAGCATGACGATACATTTAGCACTATTTGACTGCAGCATCATTTGCCGGATAGAGGATATGTCCGCATAATCGTACAGGAGCTTATCGTTAGAGAAATCGCTTTTCCATAAATGATTATCTTGCAGGTCAATGATTGTTAGATCAAAGGCATCGAATGCGCCCGCCTTGCTAAATTCCCTAATCGTAAGGTCATTTGTTTCCGTGAATCCGCAATTCTGCTGCCTATAAACCAATAACTGAGTTTTCATCACGCAATCCCCTTACAACCAGAACAGATAAACCCTGAGTTTAAATTTCACTTCAATGCTGAAGCTATCTAGCGACAATGAGTACGCGATTCCGCACCCATTGCCGATACAAACACGAATCCCTATCCCCTCGGCAGGAAAGGACCCGTGCCCACGAGAAAACACTCAGCTGTAAACAACTAACAAAGAGAACCGGAAACATCACTAGCGTTTTCGTATATATACGTAAGTAGACGTTCTTTCCCAAAATGATCAACAAGCTCAGCAAACCCCTGAAGTTTTTTGCCTTTGAATGAAAACTTATTACTCATGAGATCATTGATATCGACCCACTCATAATACGAGTTTTTAATTAAACCCTGACTCGATACGTTCTCATTCGATGCAAACATCTCGGTTTTCGCATTATTGGTCGATATTACCGATTGCAACTCACTCCAAGAATCTTTCCTAATTGAAGCTGAAAAGACGTATACCTCATAGTTTTTTAAATACTTAGCACCGTCATAACTACCAGAACTAATATGGGCAGTTTTTACGACATCGATATATTTGTAATTAAAAGCATCGACAAAGGAAGAGCCGAACCGCAAGCAAGCGACATGCTTCGCAATATCATCTGAACTAGCAGCTTTTTCATCTAGCGTGCTTTCAGCAAAGTACTTTTCAAGTCCTTTAGCTGGAATCTGATACTTGTCAGCATACAAATCAAACCGCAACAACACATACACGTAGCCGTTCAGTCGAACGGAAATCAATAAATCACCCACCCTTCTAATACCGAAACTGCGGCCCAATTTATAGGACAGAATTGTTGCAAGGGAAGCATGATTTTCAAAAATACTGCGTCGCAGCGAATCGATTTGTTGAGAGTTGCTTATAAAAGGCTCTGCTAGCTGCCAATCAGAATTACCATTTGCCTCAAATATTGAACCAGTTGAATGGCACCATTCAAGCAGAACCGTCATTAGCTGGCGATCATTTTTAAAATCACATTGGCCGTTATAGTCATAGGTCAAAAAGCCCAAGACCCCCAAAATCGATTCAGCAATCTGAGTAGTCTGAGTCGAGTACCCATCTAGCTTTTTTGGCAAGGAGGAAAAGCCAGTTGAATTGTCCAAGCGCCCATATAAACCGAGCAAAGGAAGATATGCATAGTAATGACGTTTAGCAAGAAGCAGAAGGGAGCCCGTGTCACCAAATAATACATAACGTGAAAACCCGCCCGAAAGTGAAGCCCACTCAACTTTCTCGATAGAGTCCTCCAGCGCCAGCTCTGGCCTATTGGCGACAATTAATGCAAAGAGGTGCATTTTGATTCGGTCACCTGCGGAACCGACTACTGAATCACCTTCAATACACGAAACACTTACCAGCTTTTCAGAATCGAGAGCCAGGCCAAGCTCTTCCTTTATTTCACGACAGACCGCTTCAAGTGCGCTTTCTCCCCCCTCAATTTTCCCGCCAGGCAACTGCCATAAACCAGCGCCGTGTTTCACAAGACAAGAGCGCTTGACAATCAATACGCTACCTTTATGGATAATAGCAAGCGAAGCATTCTGCAGGACCGGGGATGCGCTTAAGCCTATATCCCCCGCGCTCTCGGCCACCTCAACAGTGAAGTCTTTAAAATAATTCGGCTTATCTTTATATGCTATGAATTCAAGTGTGCTTTTTGCCAGATCGTCCCTAAGTTTTCTTTCAAATGAATCAGTATCCTTGAACATGCCATAGAAAACGCCGTCTTGAGATATTTTATTTTTAAAGCACTTAACAGCTTGCAATTGATCGGGATCAACAGCCGATAACGAATCGATCGTATCCTTAAAATAAGGCTCTGTTAGACCAGGATTGACATTCCGCCCCATCATCTTCTTGCGATTACACAATGGTCGCCCCCTTGCCGGATTCAAATCCGGCAAGGGGGCGATGCGCCCGAGACCGGACGAGTTGCTCGCCCGGCCCTGCCGTTTCATGCCGACCTGCCGGCTAACTCGCCGTCTCCCCGTCGGGTGCCGGCGTCTTGACCCTCATCTCGAACGGCATCCCGCCCTCGCGGACGAGCGCCCTGAGGAACGCGTTGACGGCGGTGGACATGGACAGCCCGAGCTCGTCCAGGATGGCCGTGGCCTCCTTCTTGACCTCCGGTTCGATGCGGATCGTCGTGGCCGGTATGTTCGACGGCATGGTTGTACCTTTCCTCGTATATCACGGCGCAACTATTTTATCGTCTCTATGCGGCGGATGCGACCCAGTAGTCCATATAGGGCGGCTCCACGTTGAACATGTCGCGGATACGGCTCCTGCATACGCCGTTCGCAAGCTGTCGCGCGACCGTGCGCTCGGCGGCGCCGGAATCGGCCGCCATGAAGGTTCGGCGCCACTTGAACCAGGCGAGGTAGGCATCGAGATGCTTCGTCGACACGCCCTTGAACGGCTCCATGAAGGCGCCGAGGAGCGAATGGACGGTGTTGATCCGGTTGATGGTCCCCTCGGAGCGGTCTTTGGAATCGTATGCCGCGTGTGCGGCGACCTCGAGCTCGGCGAGGACGTCAACATAGGCGGATGCCTTGTCCGTCGCCACGACCGAGCTGGGCATGATGCGGCCCCTCAGCACGTCCATGGCGCGTTTCCTTGACAAGACGCCCCGCCCCGAGACCTCGAAAAACGTCTCGTTCGAGTCGTTCACGCCGGTCATGACGCAGATCTGCTCGCGCGACAGGCCGCGCCTGTGCACCTGCTTGCCGCGATGCCGGGAGGCCCGCGGCATCATGAACGACCCCTTCGTGTGGTTGCCCTTGAACGACTCGGGGAAATAGGTCTCGTCGAGTTCGCAGCCGCAGCCCCGCTCGACCTTGAACGAGGGCGAGTAGGCCGAGAGGCACTCAATCAACCTATGGCGCATGGTGTAGGCGGTCTTGAGGCAAACATGGCAGCGCCTCGCACATTCGCGCAGGGGCAGCATGAGAACGAAGCACTCGGCATAGGCCATCCAGGTCTCCTTCGGGAGCTTGCTCGTCCCCAGGATGCGCTCGCTGCCCATGCCGAAGGTCCTGCCACAGTCTCGGCAGAGGTAGCGCTGCTCACCGTTCTTTGATTTGCCCTTCTTCACGATCGCGACGGACCCGCAGCGCGGGCAGCGTTCGACTTCGTAGGCGGAGTCGGCCGCGTCGTCGAACGCCGCCGCGCGGATCACGTCCCTGACGGATTCGATCGCGCGGCGGCGCTCCGACCTGCTCAGCTTCGCCATGTTCCGCTTGAAGGCGACCACCAGGTCTTCGGCGTTCATGCTGCCCCCCATCGCCGCGCGTCTACAGGGCTAACGATATGGCACCGTGGGGACACATGTATGTCAATCCTGGTCTAACAGAGCCTAAAATAAAACATTATTTTAGTATTGCCGGACCGGCAAACCAGCTTCAAGGCGCGTTCGTACTCTTCTATGGTCCCCGAATCAGCCCTCGGCGTTGCAGATCCGATTCTATCGTGCATTAAGCCAATAAAGATATCAATTGAGGAACCTGCTTGACGATTTATAACGTCTTGGCCATCATGCCCAATAGAAGGAGCGGCATCAAATTCCCACCTAAACAAATACAAATAAATGTTAAATACAGG
Organism: Collinsella sp.; assembly: GCA_047247485.1. Taxonomy (GTDB): domain Bacteria; phylum Actinomycetota; class Coriobacteriia; order Coriobacteriales; family Coriobacteriaceae; genus Collinsella. The sequence continues at coordinate 1,121,381 of JBKTTM010000006.1, forward strand.
TCCGATTACACTGTTGATCCTCTTGACAACGCTACCGACCGCAGATCTTTCATCTTCCAAGCCGGCAGGAGAAGCCAAAAAAACTTTCAATGCTTTTATTTCCGTAGGCATAACCGTACCCAGCCTTCAATAGAGTTGGAACAAACGTCATGCACCAGTCACTGAACGTATTTAGATATTACTACGGGCCGCTTCTATTAAAAGGAAACGTATGACTGTTTTCGCCAAACGGCGGTAATCGTCATCGAGTAGTCGATTCAAGAACTAAACAAATGAATAAGAGGCATCAGCCTGCACCGAGGTGACGCATTATTTCTTTCGTTAATTGACAGCCGCATGAAGAAACACGCCCCGCGCCCCGACATATGATTTCCAGCGGATAAACAACAAATCACCGACGAAGGGGGCACGGGCCGTGTCTGCGAACATCGTATCAGTCGACGAGGAGTCGCTGCGCAATGACATATTGAACCTAGTGAGGAAGACCGTCGAGGAGACACTCAACGCGCTGCTCGATGAGGAGCCGTCCGAGCTCGTCGGGGGCGAGCGCTACGAGAGGACAGCGAGCCAGGATGCCTACCACAGCGGCCACTACGCGAGATGGCTCGTCACCGGGGCCGGGGAAGTCAATCTCAGCGCGCCGAAGCTCTGCGGGGCGGACGCGAGGATGTTGCGCGACGGGTTCGCCGAGACGCTTGCCTACACGAAAATCCCGCCGGAGCACTGGCGCCGAATCAGGACGAACAACGGGATCGAGCACATCAACCGCGAAATCAGAAGGAGGACGAGGGCCGTCGGGACCTTCCCGGACGGCAATTCGGCCCTCATGCTGGTGACGGCGAGGCTGAAGTACATAGTGGAGCACGAGTGGGGCAAGAGGAGGTACCTGGACATGTCGAAGCTGGAGGAGATGGACGAGCTGAGGGGAAAGGCGGAGGGCTAGAAGAGGACGGGGCAGAGGGCGGCTAAATCAATTTGCGAAGAATCTTGACGTTACCTGGATTGCAGGCGAGGTCGACATGAGTGAGACAATCATACGGCAACACCACAATACCTGCCGTCAGCAAAAGGCACCGAGTCCATGGCGGTCTCAGTGCCTAAGCGTCAAATTAACGGTATTGTTTCGTGTTATTCAGCAGCGCGCAAACGATGAAATACTCACAGGATATCCAGCCATCTCAAAGTGACCGTATTCATATTATCGCCTTAGCGTGTATAGAAAGCGTACAGCCTTCCACGGGAGAAGACGACGAATCCTCGCCGTAACACTCAACCGCGGCTTAAGAAGCACCCCAAATGCCTTATCATAATCTCCATCGGCAACTGCTTTCTCTACTTCTTTGGCAAGCTGTTCTTGCTCTTCAGTTCGCTTGGTCGGTCCAGCCAGATTGCCATTCCGTGCAATCACATTCTCAACAGTTGAATCAATCCATTCACATTTATCAATGCAATAATCATTGAAAAACTCATTCGCCTCTATCGAATTAATGAGCACTGCCGAGACTCCGCGTTCATCGTAGAAATCCGGGTGGCAATCCTCTATTCCCCAAAAGTCACCGACTGTAAAGTCTCCGGCACGCTCTATTCGAGCAAAGGGGCAACTATAGCAACATTTACGATATATAATGCCCTTTGCAAACGCAGAGTAGTAAGGGTCATCGCTTGCCTGCCCAAGCTTCTCATGTCGTTTACCGGATCGGTAGTAGTAGTAGTAGTAGTAGAGCCCCCACCCCATTAGCTTATTTCTAAACTCATAGCCGTGGATGCCGTCATCCGTCCGCTCAATTGCTGAAAGCCAGCTGATATACGCTTTGAAAATCTCTTGTCCAGGGGTGCCGTGACAGATTAAGTCGACACAGACAAGCGAGCCCGGCAGATTGGCTACATTTCTTTTTTTCAAATAGGACCTCAGTGCCGCAATCTGACAGGGCGTACCGGAATACAGGACATCCACGCCTCTGCTCAGGTAGTCATAGCATTCTCCATAGGTATCCGCTACATCGCTGCGAACGTATTTCGAACCTTGCAGAGCGCGCAATTCTGAAACGTTCTTTGCACAGACGTGCTCAACCCTACCAGATTCAAGAAGAGCCGCACCAAACACAACTCCCCCCCTGTTAAGCATTGCATGTGCCAGGACGACAAAAGCGCCGCCAGAGGCGGAAGAGGCAATACTCACGTCATCAGAATTACGAAGCGCGATAACTCGTAATGGCGCATTGAGCAAAGAAGCGAACGAAGAGGATTCGGAACGGGCATTCATCGGTCACCAACCCCCGTCAATGAAACAGCCTTCTTAAGAAACTTGTCAGTATCGCATCTCGCGGCAGCCAGCTTTTCCGCTACGCCATCATAAACAACGTCTTCTAAAAGCAGACGGTCTCTCGATTCCTCAGAAAGCCACCTATCTCGAAGGCCGCATATGCCCAAAAGATTGTCAATCCGAGTATTAAAATTGCCTCTGCAATAAACCGCAAAATTGCGCTCCAACATCGTAGAGAATGCAGTCACATGAAAAGAGTCAGTGATGACCATGCTGGCACCCTTAATAAGACCGACAAGCTCCTCGACTTCTGGAATAAAAACAGGGGAACCGCCCTCGCGTACCTGATCGTAGCGAAGGCAAACGCGTCTCAGCTTAAGTCCACGGCTCCTCGCAAATTCAGAAGCAAAGCCGTCGATCACACGGTCAGGATGCAAGCGATAAAGAAGTACATAGCCTTCTTCACCGACAAGTTTTTCATCGGCGAAATCGGACCAGAATTCTTTCCCCATTGCAAGTGTTGGATCGAGAACGCGCTGCGCTTTAATCCCAAGGCTCGCGAGCAAGTCAACGGCGCTCTGCTCGCGAACGGAAATCATGTCATAGCGACTGAGCTTGTCAGCTAAATAACTCGCTTCACTATCATCAACGCTCGTATTCCCGATGCTTGCCGCGTAAGAAAACTTAGGCTTATCGTTCGGAACGAAGTCAAGATAGTAAGCTGGCAGAATACCCCCATTGAGCGTAGAATTCCAAGTTTGATCGCTACCGGTGCAATAAGCATCCGCAACAGGAAGATCCTCAAGTAGCTCATCATTAGAAAGATATCTCTTGTGTGTCAGACTAATACGACGGTCAAGAAAGCCGTTGAACACTGTTTCCCATCTTTTGACCGTCGGATACAGTATCGGTCTCGCAATAATATTCAGTGGGAAAGAATGATTGTTAGCATGTAGCGACAATAGATTCTCATCAAGATTGTCGGCTCGCCAATAATCGATGACTTCGACCTCACACCCAAGCTGCCTCAGCTTTTCCTGAGTTGCAAATGTCTGAAGTACTGAACCGTAGTTTTTTACAGCATGCAATGTAATAACATCAATTTTAGGCACAATACGCGTCCCTTCAATTTGCACGGATTATCGGAGCGATGTTCAGATCACGACTCTGCGTCACGATACTGTCAGGGGGAATATCTCTTGCAACGACAACATTAGCCCCCACAACGCAGCCATCTCCAATCGTCACTCCCTTGAGCACAACAACGTTGGTGCCCAGCCAGCAGTTATCCCCAATTTTGATAGAAGCACTTTTGTATCCCTGTTCTGCCAGCCGAGAAAAACCAGAAAAACGGTGATTATGATCGTAGACAGTCACGTTTTCGCCAAATAAACAGTTTCTGCCAATCTCTATCCTCTTCATACAGTTGAGAGAACAACCGTTATTAAAAAAAGTGCCGTCACCAACAACCAACGAACCTTCGGGGCCCAGCCTCAGCCTCATAACGTCACGTGAGGAAACACAGTCCCCAAACTCAACTCGCCCAGGATACTCAAGACTCCAAATAGCAATTCGAATCTTTGTCTGGAGTGAATTCTTTAGATTTCTAAGTCTAATTAAAATATTCATTTAGACCCCCTTTTAATGGGATCGCTTCCAAGCAGATTGTATTTACAGACATAAATGGCCCTAAATGCAAGTAAAACAAACTCACAGAAACAACGAAGCGTTGCAACCGCGACAATGCTGAAGGCTCCAATTATATAAAGAGCCCCGAGGCCAAGAAGAAGCAATACGGTTGCTGTCAATGAAGTTCGAGTCATCTCTTCAACATAGCCTGCTGCACCAAGCAGAGGCCAACCAAGAAGAATGACAGGAAAACCAAAGAAGAATAGAGGGGCAAGACAAGCAATAACGTATGAGCCAGCCACATAATCAATGCCTCCCAGAAGAAGCATGATCTGGTCAGAAAGGAAGAAGACCACTGCAGCGATAAACAGTGCGACTGGGGTCGCCAGCATCAACATCCTTCTCGCGAGCTTTTGGTCATATTCATTAATCATATGTGGGTAAAGAGCGTTGGTCAGAGGCGTATAGAGCGCGTTTACGGCATTTGCAACAGTCATACCAAGGCTCCAATAAGAAACTACCGCAGAATCGGAAATCCAAAGCCCCACAGCGATTGTCGTCGCAGAAGACATAATGGTCCCTGAAACATTTGACAAGAAATAAAGAGCAGATCCTTTAATGGAAGCCCAAATAGACTGCAGGCTTGGCATTCCGATGACCAGTCCGAAATCTCGTGAAAGTGAGGCAAAAGATAGGACAAGCGCAACAAATGCGGAAATGACATCAAGCAAACCGACAAGCCAAAGGTCATTTGGGCCCTTAACGAGAGCAAACGTGAGTACAGTCGCAAGAAGCTTTGAAATGACATAGCGTGAAGTCAAAATACCAAGTTTTTCATATGCCATAAAAATAAAATCCGGCATAAGAACAGAAAAACAGATGCTCAGATAGCACAGAAAAGTAAACGGGATGTTTTCGCCCATAAGTGGAATTGCGACACACATACCGAAGATGATTGGGAGACCGATGATCTGAAGCACTAGCTTTGAAGCCAGAATGCTACCAATTGTCCTTTCAACGCGTTCCACATCATCTTTAAATCCGGCAACAAGTTTAGCGCCGTGAAGGTTAAAGCCAAACTCAAGAAGCAGCTGGGCAAAAGACATCACAGCCAAAACATAGGCACGTACAGCATATCCCTCAACACCGAGAACTCTGGTCAAATAGGGCAAAGTTACAAAAGGAAGGATGTACTTTGCAAGTTGCAAGGCATACTGCGCAGCGGAATTTTTCAAGAAGGTTTTTCGATGCTCGTTAACCATTATTCTCCATCTTTGAATTCAGTCCCAAATAAAGAGCCCAGGTAAACCTGAGGATCGTTTTCTCGTCTGACGCGTTTAGCTCCGCTCTTGGACCAGGATTCCCATGTCACCCGATTAATAATGAGACACCCGTTTAGCACTTTCGTGATGGCTGGCACGGACAAGGGGTTGAATAAGATCCCGTCCTTTCCAATCAGCTCTGGTATGCCTCCTCGATTAGAGCCCAAACAAACAGTACCGCAGGCTAGAGCCTCAAGAACAGTGGTCGGATAGTTCTCGATCCAAAGGGAAGGGGCAATAAGATACTTTGCCTTGACAATTTCCTCCAAAGTTTCCTCGCGAGATAGTTTGCCAAGAACGTTGATTCCGTTCGCATCCTCCAGTAGAGAGGTAAATGTATCCTCGTAATCCCTCTCAACAGATCCAATAATCCGAAGGCGCCATCCTGCCCGAGCTAAGTCAGAGGATTTCCATGCTTTGACAAGATTCGTACAGCCTTTTCGTTCTGAAACGGCGCCAACATAAACAATGACATCATCGCGTTCGCTAAACGACGAGCACGACACTTGTGGCGCTTTAAAGGGATTACGCACGCAATCCGCAGCTATGTTGTTCGCTGCACATGTCGCGACTAGAGACTCACTTGGTGATACCAGCCTATCGAAGGCAAGACGACGAGCCGAATTCATCCTAGCCATTACCGGCAGTTTGAGCTTATCTTGGAATTTAAGACAGCATTTATTGCCGAAACAATTCTCTACACCATAGCCTGAACACACCGAGCCATCATCGTGAATGCACCACGACTTTGGACAGACCACACCATAGTCATGTAAAGTCTGCAAAGCAATAACTGATGGATGCTCAGCGCGATATGCACCAAGTGCGCTGCAAAGAGGAAGCATGCTATTTACCGCATTGTGAACATGAATAATATCAGGCTGAAAATCCTCGAGAAGCCGAAGGAGAGCATTCGTGAGTGCCCTATCACCAATCATGCGGATACGCAGCTTCCAAGCGTCTCCCCCGTCAATAGGGAAGTTATGGTGATCTGGAAATTCAGATTGAATGAAATCAGGGTCAAAAGAGAGGGATCTCACAACATGACCGGCATCTAAGCACAGCCGGACTTCGTCCCTAAAGACATTCTCGGCGCCACCACATTCATAAAGCTCATTAGCAATAAGAAGCCTCATAAGTGACGACCACCATCTTCAATCAAAATACACTTATACTCAGCGACTCCATTACTATCACCTCTAAAATAAGTGTCATAAACCAGGCGCGATCCAAGAACAAGTGACAAAAAGACTGCAAGACCCAGCGATAGCAACTGCGTTTTGCAATACTTACACAGGATTGGAATTAAAACGATATAAGCAACGGTGAAATACAAATCAAATCGCTCTGCATTGGGAATTGCAGCTGAACAAGATGCTGAAAAAAGAGCAAAAATCGCCGAGTTTATCAAAACACGATATCTTGAATCAAAATCAGGACTCTTACGTTGAAGAAAGAGAGTAATCGATGCAACGAGAAGCGTAACAAAAAATTCAACGTAATAAAGACGATTCTTATAGTAGCTGCTAGCAAAATATTCACCGCGACCGAATACATTCGCAACGGTTTTAAGAAAAGAGGGCGCCACAAACCCAAGCGCAAATAAACTTACGGAAAGAAAGAGAACGGTTACTTGCGAATACTTTCTTCTAAATAAGAAATATAGTGGAAAATAAACAAGCGCAGTGAAATGCAAGCTGGCCGCGAGTGAAATTAATACAAAGTAACGTACTGGTTCTCTACTTGCAGCAAAACGAATCGCAAAAGCAACAATCGCAAGAGCAGCGGCTTGTCGGATGCCACTCAACGAAAAGAGCCATACCTGGCTTAAAAAAAAGCAATAGCAACGAAAATGCTACGTTATTAGTCCAGTCAAGAATAAACTTATACATAAAATAATGAAAAATCAAAGCCATGATTGCAAAAACCCAAAAAAGAGCTTCCGTGAAAGAAGCCCACGAGTAAATTGATTGCAAGATAGCCAGGTTCGAATCTGGAATAATTCCATGAACGCCCAAGAAGCACGGACTGATAGCCATAGTCATAGACCCAGAGGTAGTCTGTACCAACACCATAGCGAAAGACAGATACAAGTAATATAGGGAGTACGGGCAGCCATAAAAGAAGATTGTTGCTACTAGATCTTCTATTACGACAAAAAAGCATAGACAAAAAAATAGATAGAGCAAATGCCCCGCAGTAAACAGGCATAAAGTACCTACCTAACTGAATCAATGTTAATAAGATTCATATACTGTTCGGCAATCGCATCCCAGTTAAAGTCAGGCAAATATCTTTCTGCAATCTCAGAGAGCCTATTTCGATCAACGTCGCCGTTGACGACATCAATCATTCGCCTGATCAACGAATCTTCATCTTTTAAATCAAAGAACAGCCCATAATCTCTGGAGATCTCTCGGTTGGTCGGAATGTCGCTCAAGATAATGGGAAGCCCAACACTCATGCACTCAATCTGGGCAAATCCAAATCCCTCATAGACAGTCGGGAACACAAAAGCCGAAGCTTCGTTGTAAAGCCTATTCAAATCTGAATCACTTACGTATCCGGTGAAGAGGATATCGTTGCCATATTTTGACTCACGCGCCTTGGCGACGAATTCTTCACCGCCGTAACCGAGACGTCCAGCAAAAACCATTTTGTAGTCTTTCGCAAGCTCATGTTCTTTGAGCTTAAGGAACGCATCGAGAACAAGCCCGACGTTCTTCCGCTTTTCAATCGTACTTACGAACAGAAAGAACTTCTGAGGTGTAAGCAAAGATAGACTTGCGTCTTCATAGGGGTCAGGACAAAGATCTTTATGGATGCCTTCATAGAGACCAAGCCAAGTGTAGGCAATCTTTGATGAGTAGCCCGGAAAGCAATCAGCTATCTCCTTCTTTACCGATTCGGAAATCGTAAGAACAATATCGGATTTCTTCACACTATTGCGTATCATCGCTCGATTGTAATAACGATATGCGGTGGGAAGAGTTTTAGGATGAAGAAATGAGACCATGTCTGGTATGCAACAGGCAACCCTGCAGGGAAGCGTCCTATACGGTATGGCATAATTTGTAAATAAGGTGGCATCATAATTACTGACAAGCTGATAAAACTCACCAGAATTGATGTATTTGAGATACTCAAATCTGTTTGACTTGCGACTGGAACTCGCAGGCTTCCACGAGATTAGATCGACGTCGATATCATCACGCCTCGAAAGTGCCTCATAGAGATACTGGCTGTATTTCCCGATTCCAGTTCCAAGGGAAATCTGCATCCCATCATCAATCAATAGCTTAAGCGACATTTGCATCCCCCTTCGCATCTTCAGAGCTCTCAAACCCCAAGTAGCTGAAGTTTGCAAGAGACTTTTGCCAGTCGAATATTTCAATCGCCTTCCGACGAGCAGATGAGGCCAAGCGTACAGCAAGGTCCTTATCATCAAGAAGCCTTCGTACCGCAGCAGCTTGTCCCATAGCGCCATCGGCAACAAAAGCATCAACGCAATCAATAAGGCCAATACCTTCATTACCAATCGCGTTCGTTACTATGGGCACGCCAATTGCCATTGCTTCAAGAATCTTTGTCTTGATTCCGGTTCCGTACGCAATGGGTGCCAAGAAGACACTTGTAGATCTAAGGGCAACACGAGTATCTTCAACCCTACCTAAAAACTTGATCTGATTGTTACTCTTAAACTCGTCAATAAGGTCTTCGCTGGCAGTTCCGACAACCTCAAGCATCACATCAGGCCCTATAAGCGGAAGCACCTCATCTGCAATATAACGAAGGGAATCCGCATTCGCAGCCGCGCGCATATCACCGAGAAACGAAATAACCCCAGGTCGTGGAGATGGCTCTGGACCGGACGTATAGAACGGGCAATCTACGCCCAAAGGAACTGCAATGATATTGCTATTACCTGTTTCAGCAGTCAGTCGCTCCGCCTCAACTGGAGAGACGAGAACAACGTAATCAAATTGTTTGGGAGCATCATGTTCCAGCCTGCGCATGCGAGCAGATTCAGCTCCAAGAACAAACTTCTGAAGCGTGGAATTAGACGCAAGTTTCGCCACCCCGCCCTTAAAGTTGGCAGTGTACTTGCCAGCAACACCGCCAGTTTTATTAAGTGTATTCAGACTATTAAGTTGCCGTTGGTAACGTACGGAAAACGAATCCTCCATGTACAGCACTTTTTTACAAGGTAGGTCCGAAATGGCATCAATATATGGAGAAAGTCGAGGTAAATCAATGAAAACGTGAGAGGGCTTCAGCTTAACCGTAAGATCCCTAAGTTGTTTAGCTACTGCTTTGGACTTGAATAGGGCACACTGAATAGGCCCCCCGCAAACACCCTTTGCAAGAGCCGTTGTAAGATTTTTCACGATCGTTTTCTTGTCAGGTTTATTGGCAAGCGCAACGCTTGAAATAAAATCGGGGCGCGACAAAACCGACTGCTCGTCTTGGCCTGCTTCCAAGAATGAGAGGACATGGACATCGCAATCGTACTCTGAAACGAGCCCCTTACAATAATTTGTCAAAACAACCTTATGCCCATCGTTGGCAGGCCAAAAAATACGATCCGTAAAGAAAAGGACTTTTTTCCTTTTTGTCATCTTCCTATTTCCAATTATCTCATTAGGCAACAACGAAACCGTCGTACATTTCTCGCAGCGTATCCTCGATCTTCCTTTTTGGTTTCCAGCCCAACTCCTCATTGATTTTTGAATAATCACAGCAAATGCTCGCTGTGTCATTCGGCCGAATAAGAGCGGTATCGATTTCAACCTCAATAGGTTGACGACAAAAACTTTTGATGGTTTCCAACAAGTCGCACAGAGGTAGCGCACGCCCACTTCCGACGTTATATACCTCACCAGCACGTCCACTTTCCATAATCAGACGATATGCGCGCACAACATCACGGACATCACTAAAATCTCGCGACACGCTAATATTTCCCACAGTCACCCTGCCGGGTTTAGCTGATTTCTCGATTTCGGCAGCCTGTCTACACCAGCTTGGGAGAACAAACGCCGGGTTTTGCCCAGGGCCAGTATGGTTAAATGAACGCGTGAGACAAACACCGAGACCAAATTCTTTTGCATAGAGTGCAGCAAAACATTCTTGGGTAGCTTTGGATATTCCGTAAGGATTATTGGCAATCGTAGGATCGCTCTCACAAAGTGGTCCGTCTTTGGGCGCGTACTCCTCCGATGATCCGACAAGCAGCACACGCACACAAGTTTCCTGAGCGCGCGCCGCCTCCATGATATTAAGAGCACCTTCAACGTTTATACGCATTGTAAGCGCAGGGGCTCTCCAGCTCTGCCCCACAGAACTTATAGCAGCGAGGTTTACGATGTAGTCGGCGTTAGACTCGGATACGAGGGACAAAACGCCTCTCGCATCCGAAAGGTCACAGGGATAATATGCAGAAACTTCCGAAATTATACATTTTTCATGCAAATCAGAGCCTATGACCTTATAGCCCGCAGAAACAAGTTCGTGCACAAGAAAAGTGCCCACAAACCCGTTAACGCCGAAGATGAGAACGCGCTTCCCCATTAGGCCAGCTTCGCTTCTCGCTCAGCGATCTCAAGATCGTGCTCTACCATGATGCGACAAAGTTCCTCGCAACTGGTCTTTTGAGGGTCCCAACCAAGTGCCGTCTTAGCCTTAGTCGGGTCACCCCACAGATTGACGACATCGGTCGGGCGATAGAAGTCGGGGTTGACGCAGACAAGCATCTTGCCGCTCGCCTTGTCATAGCCCTTCTCCTCCAAGCCCTCGCCCTCCCAGCGGAGGTCGATGCCGGCGTGCTTAAAGGACCACTCCGTGAACTCGCGCACGGAATGCTGCACACCCGTGGCAATAACGTAGTCATCGGGCTCATCCTGCTGCATGATGAGCCACATGCACTCCACGTAGTCCTTCGCATATCCCCAATCGCGGAGGGAGTCGAGGTTGCCGAGCTCAAGATGGTCCTGGAGTCCCTTGGCGATACGGGCGGCCGCAAGAGTAATTTTGCGCGTTACGAAGTTCTCGCCACGGCGCTCGGACTCGTGATTGAAGAGGATTCCGTTGACCGCAAACATGCCGTAGGCCTCGCGGTACTCCTTCATCATCCAAAAGCCGTACTGTTTGGCGACCGCATACGGGCTGTACGGATGAAACGGGGTGTTCTCATTCTGGGGAACCTCTTCAACCTTGCCATACAGCTCGCTTGTCGAAGCTTGGTAAATCCTGCAGGACTGGTCCATGCCCAGCATATGAACAGCTTCGAGGATGCGCAAGACGCCCAATGCGTCGCAGTCACCGGTATACTCTGCCGCGTCAAATGAAACACCAACATGGGACTGGGCGGCGAGGTTATAAATCTCGTCAGGACGAACTTCGCCCACAATGCGAATAATGGAGCTAGAGTCCGTTAAGTCACCATCATGAAGGATGATGGAGCCTTCTGATAGCAGATGATCAATCCTGTTCGTGGTGTGAACCGAGGAGCGACGGACAATTCCGTGCACCTCATAGCCCTTGTCCAAAAGCAACTCGGCAAGATAACTGCCATCTTGACCAGTAATGCCAGTGATAAGTGCCTTCTTCATCTCAAAATCCCTTTCAACTGTGAACTAATTCCAAAAAGCGCCTAAACGCTCAATGTCCTCTTTAACAAGCGTCTCGCCGTGCTGGACCTCGATTACATGCAGGTCCCCGCAAAGTGCCCGCGCAGAATGCGGCGTAGTCGCGGGAATCTGAACGACGGAGCCCGCGCGCACCTGCTGCACCAGGCCGTCCAACACAACCTCGCCGGTGCCGGAGATGACCGTCCAGACCTCTCCGCGGTTCATATGGCGCTGGTAGTCGAGCTGGCCACCCTCACGAATGATCAGCTCCTTGGTCAGCGCCTTGGCCCCATCAGGGAAGACGCTGCTGTCAATGACGCGGTACTCGCCCCAGGAGCGCTGCTCGTACATGGGGCGGCTCTCCGCGACGGCGTTGACCTCAGACTTGATGTTGGCCGACGCCTCCTTGCCGGAGACGAGGATGCCGTCAGGCGTCGCTACGACAACCGAATCGGAGATGCCCGCGACGACCATCGGAAAACCGGTCTCATTGATAACGTGGACGTTCTCGCAAGTCTTAGAATCGACCACGACACGGCCGGAGGTGTACTCCGCCATCTCGTCGGTCAGCGTGTTCCAGGTGCCCAGGTCCTTCCACTCGCCCGCGTAGGAGACCGCGCCGATGGACGACGCCCTCTCCACGACCTCGTAGTCGAAGGAGTTCTTAGGTAGCTCGGCATAGCGTGAGCGGAACTCCTCGAAGGTCCCGCACTCAAGATACTTGGCAGTGAGGCCGGTGAGCCAGCCGAGCCTGAACGCGAACACGCCGCAGTTCCAGAGGGCGCCCTGGGAGATCAGCTCACGGGCGGTCTGTTCGTCGGGTTTCTCCGTGAAGCGTTCGACGCGGCGGGGCCAGCCATCCCCCGCCGCGGGCACGATGTAGCCGTACTTGCCGCTGGGGTAGGTGGGCTCCACGCCCATGAGGACGAGCTCGGCGAAATCCGACTGGACGGCGTCGTCGAGCTTCACGACGCTGTCGTAGTAGGCCTGGTCGGCATAGCTGTCGATGGGCATGACGATGACGGTGTCCCCCTCGCCGGCGCCCTGCTCGAGCGCGAGGTTGGCGCACGCGAGCATGATGGCCGGGGCGGTGTCGCGGCGCTCGGGCTCGAGCACCAGCGCGTAGCCGCCCTCAACCTGCCGGCGGATGGACTCCTCCTGGCTGGCGCAGGTGGCGATGGTGATATCGACATCCGCGTCGACGGAACCTATCTGTCCGAAGACGCGCTGGACCATGGAGACGTGGTTGCCGTCCGCATCGCGCAGGACCTTGAGGAACTGCTTGGAGCGGGTGCTGTTGGAGAGCGGCCACAGGCGCGTGCCCGAGCCGCCGGAGAGCAGGACGAGGTGGATCATTATCGGGTTCCTCCCAAGATTGACTTGGCGTCCGCGACCAGCGCGGCGAGTTTGGTCTCGGACTCGGAGCGGTCGGCGCCCTTAGCGAACACGTAGGCCTTCGCCTTGGGCTCGGTGCCGCTGGGCCGGAACAGGACGCGCGAGCCGTCGGCGAGCCTGAACTCGAGGACGTCCGCCTCGGGAAGGCGCTGGGGCTCATCGGACGGGTTGACGACGGGCATCGGCGCGCCCTTGGCGTAGTCGATGCGCTCCGCGACGGCGGTGCCGCCGATCTGCTCTGGAGCGTTATCTCGGAGGCCGGACATCATCGCGGACATGTCGGACGCCCCCTCGGGGCCCTCGTATGCCTGGCCGAGCAGCGCGCTCGACCAGAAGCCATATGTCTCGTAGAGGCGCTCCATGGCCTCGTAGAGGTCCAGCCCCTCCTTCTTCCAGTGGGCGGCGAGCTCGCAGATGAGCATGGAGGCGACCACGGCGTCCTTGTCGCGGACGGAGGTGCCGGCGAGGTAGCCGTAGGACTCCTCGAAGCCCATGAGGAAATCGCCCTCGCGGCCCTCGGACTCCAGAACGCCGACCTGCTCGCCGATGAACTTGAATCCGGTGAGCGTGCGGCGCAGCTCTAGGCCGCGGGCGCGCGCGACGTCGTCCGCCATGGGCGCGGACACGATGGTGGTGCAGGCGACCTCGCGGGCCATGTCGGCCCCGGACCCGTCCGCCCTGGAGGCGAGGAAGTCGAGCAGGAGCAGGCCCACCTCGTTGCCGGTGAGCAATTTGTACTCGCCTGCATGCGGGACGGCGATGCCGACGCGGTCGGTGTCCGGGTCGGTCGCCAGGAGCAGGTCTGGCTTCACCCTGTCGCAGTACTCGAGCCCGAGTTTCAGCGCCTCGCGCACCTCGGGGTTGGGATACGGGCAGGTCGGGAAGTCGCCGTCGCGCACGCACTGCTCCTCGACGGTCACGACATCGGCCACGCCGATTCCCTCGAGCACTCGGGACACGCACTCCAGGCCGACGCCGTGGAGCGGGGTGTAGACGATGCGGAGCGCCGAGCAGTCCTCGCCCGTGGAGACCTCGAGCGTCTCCTCTATGTAACGGTCAAGAACCCTCTCGGGAACCCATTGAACGAAACCCTCCTCCAGGGCCCGGTCGAACGGCACCGCCTTGACGCCATCGAAGCAGTCGACGGGGTCGATGGCCGCCTGGATGGCCTCCGCCGCCTCGACGGTGATCTGGCAGCCGTCGGCGCCGTAGACCTTGTAGCCGTTGTATGCCGCGGGGTTGTGCGAAGCGGTGATGTTGACGCCGGCCGAGCAGCCCAGCTCGCGGACGGCGAAACTCAACGCGGGCGTGGGCTCGACTCGATCGAACAGATAGGATTTGATTCCGTTGCCGGCGAGCACCTCAGCGACACGTCGCACGAACTCCTCGGAGCCGTGACGGGTGTCGCGGCAAAGTGCGACCGTCGGGTTCTCAAAAGCGCTATTCAGGTAATCCGCCAGACCCTGCGTAGCCTTGCCGACGGTATAGACGTTCAAACGGTTGGGGCCGAGCCCGAGCTTGCCGCGCAGGCCGCCGGTGCCGAAAGACAACTCGCGAAAGAAAGAATCCTTAATGTCGTTTTCAGATAAACCCTGCAAGTCTTCACAATGATTGCAGCATTTCATCCATCGCTGATACTTTTCGAAGATTTCCGTATTCAACAAAACAATCTACTTTCAAATTAGTCGAACATTCGATTGGCAGCAGAATGACTAGCTCGCTCCGCCACCGGTAAACACCTCAACAACAGTGAGGAGAACGATCTTGAGATCGGTAATGACGCCGCGTTTGGCGATGTATTCCAGGTCGCGGCGGACCATGCCGTCGAAGTCGGTGTCGTTGCGGTCCGTCACCTGCCACCAGCCGGTGATCCCGGGCTTCACGGCCAGGCGCTGCAGGTCGAATTCTGTGTACTCGGCCACCTCATTCGGCAGCGGCGGGCGCGGGCCCACGACAGACATCTGGCCCAGGAACACGTTGAGAAACTGCGGGAACTCGTCGATGGAGTGCTTGCGGATGAACTTCCCGATCCTGGTGATACGCGGATCGTTTTTCATCTTGAACATGGCACCGGCGATCTCGTTCTGCCCCTTGAGCTCGGCGAGGCGCTCGTCGGCGTCCCTGTACATGGAGCGGAACTTCCACATGCGGAAGGTGGACAGGCTACCGTCGCGGCGGGTCTGGCCCACGCGGATCTGGCTGTAGAACGGGTTGCCCTCGCTCTCCAGGCGGATGGCCGCGGCGAGCACCAGGCTCGGCACGGCGATGACGGCCAGCACGCAGCCGCTGAACACGATGTCGAACGCGCGCTTGGCGGTGCGGTAGGCAAGGCGCGAGTTGTCCCAGTCCTTCACGGCCTGCATGGCCTTGTAGCGCACGGTCGTGTCGCCACCGCTCATTGCCTGGGCAACAAGCGCGGCCCCCACCGGCGCGTTTTGCCCTGTTGCTTCTTTACTAGTCAAGTTCAAATCCACGTCCCTGATTCCAGGAATCCCCCCATCGATGAATTCAAAATACGAACGAATTGCCGGTGCAATGCCCCTTACGTTTTGATCGGCACGTGGAGCGGAAGAACTTCCCTAAAGCGGGTATCGCCCTCGCCCACGTCTACCAAGCACCAGCGTTTGCGACGATCGATCTTGTGCACGCGAGCCT
Source organism: Collinsella sp. (assembly GCA_047247485.1). GTDB lineage: Bacteria > Actinomycetota > Coriobacteriia > Coriobacteriales > Coriobacteriaceae > Collinsella. The sequence goes on from JBKTTM010000006.1 coordinate 1,137,274, forward strand.
CTTGACCCACCAGCGGGCCCTGCTCTATATGCAGCACGCCGTCTTCTATGCGGGCCACGCTGTTGCGCACCACGCCATCGTCATCGAGCACGCTGCGGTACCAGTCCTGCGCATCGTCCGGCATGGGCGCATAGGCCCGCTCCCTGCTGCCGGCAATGCGACAGCCAAAGCTCAACTGCGCCAGGGCCTTGTCGAGCAGGGCGGCATCGTGCGTGGCGACGAAGAAGTATTCCTTGTACATGGGCTTGGTTTGGAGCGACCAGGTACCGTCCCGCTTAAACCAGAACTCCTTTTGCATCACAAAAGCGTCCTGCATCAGCTCGTGCGGGATAATTCGGCGGACCTTTTCACAGGTCTCGCGCTCTTTACCATTGGGGGTGTGGACCAGATACCAACGGACGCGGCCATGCTGGCTGTTGGTAGTTGCACCACGAAAGGCACCGGGCAGCTGCTCTTGGCGCCGCATTGTCTGTTCCATCTCTCGCCCCCTTAACTTGAATCCGCGACGCACGCGGATTCAGGGGCGTTAAGAACAGGCTACACGCTCGCAGCTAGGCGAAGTCGCAAAAGTACAGGTTTTTGTGTCTTTCGACAGAGTTCATTATACGAGCAAACTGCTCGCGTTTTCCCAGATTGCACAAATACGCCGCGAATGGGTGCATCTCCATACGCCTCTACAAAAACCTGTACCTTTTTGCACAACAAAAAAGCCGCTCTAACCAGCGGCTTTTCTTCTATAGACAACAAAAAAGGCGACCGCCCTATAGGACGATCGCCTTTATTAATTCTTGTATTGTTTGTGCTAGGCGCGAGTCTTGATCTCCTCGAGCACCTTGGCCACAAACTCGTCAACGCTCATCTGAACGGTCTCGTTGGAACGATCGCGGACGGAGATGTTGCCGGCCTCGACCTCCTTCTCGCCCAGGATGAGCATGTAGGGCACGCGGTCGATGCTGCGGGCCTCGCGGATCTTGTAGCCGATCTTCTCGTCACGGTCGTCGCAGACCACGCGAATGCCGGCCTCCTCCAGCTTGGCGCACACCTCGTGGGCGTAGTCGCGGCTCTTCTCGGAGACAGGAAGTGCCTTGACCTGCACGGGGGCCAACCAGGTGGGGAACTTGCCCGCAAAGTGCTCAATCAGAATACCGATAAAGCGCTCGATGGAGCCAAAGCACACGCGATGCAGCATGATGGGACGCTTCTTGGTGCCGTCGGCGTCCACGTACTCCAGATCAAAGTTGAGCGGCATCTGGAAGTCGAGCTGGACGGTACCGCACTGCCAGGTACGGCCGAGCGAGTCCTCCAGGTGGAAGTCGATCTTGGGGCCGTAGAAGGCGCCGTCGCCCTCGTTGACCTCGTAGTCCATGTGCAGCTGCTCCAGAGCGGTGCGCAGGCCCTCCTCGGCGCGCGCCCAGTCCTCGTCCGAACCCATGGAGTCCTCGGGGCGGGTGGAAAGCTCAACGTGGTACTTAAAGCCAAACTTCTGGTACACGGAGTCGATGAGGTTGACCACACCCACAATCTCGTCGGTCAGCTGGTCGGGACGCACAAACAGATGGGCGTCGTCCTGGTTAAAGCAGCGCACGCGGAACAGGCCGTGCAGGGCGCCGCGCAGCTCGTGGCGGTGCACCAGGCCAATCTCGCCAGCGCGGATGGGCAGCTCGCGATAGGAGTGCGGCTTGGAGGCGTACACCAACACGCCGCCCGGGCAGTTCATGGGCTTAATGCAGTACTCTTCATCGTCGATGACGGTGGAGTACATGTTGTCCTTGTAGTGGTCCCAGTGGCCCGAGGTCTTCCACAGCTGCTTGTTCATGATGAGCGGCGTGGAGATCTCCACGTAGCCGGCTTTGTGGTGGATCTCGCGCCAGTAGTCCAGCAGCGTGTTCTTAAGGATCATGCCGTTGGGCAGGAAGAATGGGAAGCCGGGGGCCTCGTCGCGCATCATAAAGAGGTCCATCTCGCGGCCGATCTTGCGGTGGTCGCGCTTCTTGGCCTCCTCCAGCATGTGCATGTGCTCGTCGAGCTCTTCCTTGGTGGCAAAGGCGACGCCGTTGATGCGGGTGAGCATCTTGTTGTCCTTGTCGCCCTTCCAGTAGGCGCCCGAGACGCCGGTGAGCTTAAAGGCCTTCAGAGCCTTGGTGTAGCAGATGTGGGGGCCGACGCACATGTCGATGTAGTCGCCCTGCTGGTAGAAGGTGATGCGGGCGTCGTCGTCCAGGTCGCCGATGTGCTCGACCTTGTACTTCTCGCCGCGCTCCTCCATAAGGGCGATGGCCTCGGCGCGGGGCTTCTCGTACACGGTGAACTTGAGGTTCTCCTTGACGATCTTCTTCATCTCGGCCTCGATCGCGGGGAAGTCGTCCTCGCTGATCTTGACGCCCTCGGGCAGGTCGACGTCATAGTAGAAGCCGTTGTCGGTCGCGGGGCCGTAGGCAAAGTCGGCCTCGGGATAGAGACGCTTGATGGCCTGCGCCATGATGTGCGCGGCAGAGTGGCGGATGACGTGCGTGACCTCGTCCTGCGGGAGCTCGGCCACCGAACCGTCATTGTAGAGTGCCTTCATGGGTATGTTTTCTCCTCTCGGATGCCTGATGCAAGTGTGTGCGATGCGCTCGGCGTTTTTGACTTGCATCATTATAGGCAGGTTGCCTTGGTATACAAGCGCCCGCCGCACCTTAATGGCACGGCGGGCGATTTTCTACGCATGCTTCATCGCGTGGGGCGGGGCTGCGGGGCGTGCGGTGCCCGTGGCTTGCGGCCGGCCCGGCGATGGATGCGTTACTGGATGCGAGTTCGGCAGTAGGGGCAAACCTTCCAGTGCGCGTCAAGCGGGCGATGGCAGCTGGGGCACACGTTGCGAACCTGGGTGTCGCACACCGGGCACACGACAAAGTCCTTCTCGATGGGGGCGCCGCACTGCGGGCAGGTGCCATACTGGGCAAGCTGGCGCTCGCGCAGGGCCATGTCCAGCTCCTGCTCCTCGCGGTCGGCCGCGTAGGAGTGCGGGCGCAGGACCAGGTAGGCGATGAGGCCCACAAACGGGATCAGGGCGATGATGCCCCATGCCACGTAGGCGCTGGCGCCGCGGCGGCGAGCGTCGATGAACACATAGACGACCGACAGCACGTACAGGGCGATGATAAAGCCCACGAAGGCATAGATGACGCCCATAAGCTGCGGCGACATGAGCTCGTTGATGTATTTGGACATTGAGGTGTACCTTTCGGAATATTTACAGTCCGGTCAAGTTTACCACGGGGTTTGTTTATATGGGACCACGGCTGGGCACGGGGCCGGCGCGGACACAAACATCTCAATCTGTAACAGGTGTGAGCGGAATCCGGGTCTAGGTGTTACAGAATTAGATAAACCGTTCTCTCCCCGACTTAAATCTTGATCTGTAACAACTAGAGGCCAGAAGCCCTTCTATCTGTTACAGATCGAGACAAAGGAAAACGTCCAATCTCAATATCTCAATCTGTAACAACAACTCGGCAAAAACAGGTCAAACCGTTACAGATCTAGACATTCAAAACCGACTGATAGGTTCATCTAAATCTGTAACATCTAGACCCCAAAACGGTCCCTAGATGTTACAGAACGAGACAGAAGAATCTCTCCCCGACTTTTAATCTCAATCTGTAACACATGGGACCGATTTCCCCCTCTTACTGTTACAGATCGAGACAAACGAATGACCCGCCAGATTAACGTCTCGATCCGTAACATCTGGAACCCAGGTCTTCTGCTTACTGTTACAGAACGAGACGAACCTCTGACACCAGGGGCGGCAGATGAGGTTGTCGAGGTTGTCAAGTCTCCCCTCGCCTGCCGTTGGCGGATGCTGCGGGGCTGTTCGCCGCATTGCCGCTGCGCTGGGGGCGTGCAGACCGTAGGATAGTCCTATTGACAGCCTGTCAACTTGACTGGGAGGCACCGTGGCAGAAACGTTTGATATCGCGATTGTGGGCGCGGGCATCACGGGGTGCGCCATCGCGCGACAGCTCGCGCGCTATGACCTGTCCATTTGCGTGGTCGAGGCGGCCAACGACATCGCGCTGGGCGCATCGAAGGCCAACGGAGGCCTGGTGCACGCCGGTTACGATCCGGCGCCGGGCACCGTAAAGGCGCAGGTCAACGCCCGAGGATGCGAGCTGTATGGTACTTGGGCTCAGGAGCTGGGCTTTTTATTTGGCTCTGTTAGACCAGGATTGACATTCCGCCCCATCATCTTCTTGCGATTACACAATGGTCGCCCCCTTGCCGGATTCAAATCCGGCAAGGGGGCGATGCGCCCGAGACCGGACGAGTTGCTCGCCCGGCCCTGCCGTTTCATGCCGACCTGCCGGCTAACTCGCCGTCTCCCCGTCGGGTGCCGGCGTCTTGACCCTCATCTCGAACGGCATCCCGCCCTCGCGGACGAGCGCCCTGAGGAACGCGTTGACGGCGGTGGACATGGACAGCCCGAGCTCGTCCAGGATGGCCGTGGCCTCCTTCTTGACCTCCGGTTCGATGCGGATCGTCGTGGCCGGTATGTTCGACGGCATGGTTGTACCTTTCCTCGTATATCACGGCGCAACTATTTTATCGTCTCTATGCGGCGGATGCGACCCAGTAGTCCATATAGGGCGGCTCCACGTTGAACATGTCGCGGATACGGCTCCTGCATACGCCGTTCGCAAGCTGTCGCGCGACCGTGCGCTCGGCAGTGCCGGAGTCGGCCGCCATGAAGGTTCGGCGCCACTTGAACCAGGCGAGGTAGGCATCGAGATGCTTCGTCGACACGCCCTTGAACGGCTCCATGAAGGCGCCGAGGAGCGAATGGACGGTGTTAATCCGGTTGATGGTCCCCTCGGAGCGGTCTTTGGAATCGTATGCCGCGTGTGCGGCGACCTCGAGCTCGGCGAGGACGTCAACATAGGCGGATGCCTTGTCCGTCGCCACGACCGAGCTGGGCATGATGCGGCCCCTCAGCACGTCCATGGCGCGTTTCCTTGACAAGACGCCCCGCCCCGAGACCTCGAAAAACGTCTCGTTCGAGTCGTTCACGCCGGTCATGACGCAGATCTGCTCGCGCGACAGGCCGCGCCTGTGCACCTGCTTGCCGCGATGCCGGGAGGCCCGCGGCATCGTGAACGACCCCTTCGTGTGGTTGCCCTTGAACGACTCGGGGAAATAGGTCTCGTCGAGTTCGCAGCCGCAGCCCCGCTCGACCTTGAACGAGGGCGAGTAGGCCGAGAGGCACTCGATCAGCCTGTGGCGCATGGTGTAGGCGGTCTTGAGGCAAACATGGCAGCGCCTCGCACATTCGCGCAGGGGCAGCATGAGAACGAAGCACTCGGCATAGGCCATCCAGGTCTCCTTCGGGAGCTTGCTCGTCCCCAGGATGCGCTCGCTGCCCATGCCGAAGGTCCTGCCACAGTCTCGGCAGAGGTAGCGCTGCTCACCGTTCTTTGATTTGCCCTTCTTCACGATCGCGACGGACCCGCAGCGCGGGCAGCGTTCGACTTCGTAGGCGGAGTCGGCCGCGTCGTCGAACGCCGCCGCGCGGATCACGTCCCTGACGGATTCGATCGCGCGGCGGCGCTCCGACCTGCTCAGCTTCGCCATGTTCCGCTTGAAGGCGACCACCAGGTCTTCGGCGTTCATGCTGCCCCCCATCGCCGCGCGTCTACAGGGCTAACGATATGGCACCGTGGGGACACATGTATGTCAATCCTGGTCTAACAGAGCCTTTTATTTTGCCGCACCGGATCCATGGTGCTGGGCTTTAACGACGAAGACCGCGCGCACCTAGAGAAGCTGCGCAGCAACGGCCTTGCCAACGGTGTGCCCGAGCTGTCGATTATCGGCCCCGAGCGCATCCGCGAGCTGGAACCGCGTGCGAGTGCCGACGCCACGTGTGCGCTGTGGTGCCCCTCGACCGGTTTTGTCGATCCATTTGAGGTCGCCATCGCCGCGCTGGAGAACGCCGTGGCCAACGGCGTGACGTTTATGCGCTCCGCGCCGGTGGAAGCGATTGAGGTTGCTGGCGGCGAGGCTACCGACAGGGCTGTGCGCTTTACGCTGGTGACGCCTGCCGGCGATGTGCGCTGCCGCTATCTGATCAACGCCGCGGGCAACGGTGCCGCGAACATCTCGCATATGGCCGGCGCCGAGGAGTTCCAGATGGTCTGGCGCCAGGGAAACATTGTGGTACTGGACAAGGAGCCGCGCGCGCTCGTGCCGCTCTACCCCGTGCCCACGCCGGTGTCCAAGGGCGTTATCGTCACGGGTACCGTGCACGGCAACACAGTGATCACCGCGACCGCTGCCGTTCGCGAGCCGGGCGACACACAGACTTATGCGAGCGATGTGAACGCGTTGCTAACAGGAGCGCGCAAGCTGGTTCCCGATCTGGACACGCGCCGCGTGGTGCGCGCGTTTGCCGGCGGTCGCCCGGTCATTAAGGGAACGAACGACTTTTTTATTGGGCAGTCGGCCGTGGTGCCGGGGCTGTTACAGGCGGCGGGCATTCAGTCGCCGGGCGTGGCGAGCGCACCGGCCATTGCCGAGCGCATGGAGCAGGTGCTGCGCGATGCCGGCGTGGTCCTGCGCGAACGAGACGATTGGGACCCGATACGCCGCGCGCCGGACGACTTTGACCGTGTGCCGCTTGCGCGCAAGGAAGAGCTCATTGAGTCCGACCCCGCATGGGGGCAAATCGTCTGCCGCTGCGAGACGGTGCCCGAGGCCGAAATCGTGGCCGCGATCCGACGCCGCCCGGGCGCGGTTTCCGTCGAGGGCGTCAAGCGCCGCTGCCGCGCCGGCATGGGTCGGTGCCAAAGTGGTTTTTGCCAGAGCCGCGTGGTGGCAATCCTGGCGCGCGAGCTGGGCTGCGACCCCAGCGAGGTGCTGTTGGAGGACACTGGCTCGTGGCTCGTTGAGGGACCTTTGAAGGGGGTGCGCTAGGATGGCGAAATTCAAATCGAGCGAAATTGATAGCGATGCCGTTGAGGCAGTACCTAAGCAGGCCTTCGACGTGGTCGTCATAGGAGGCGGACCTGCCGGCATGGCGGCCGCGCTTGCCGCGCACAAGGCCGGCGCGCGCGTGGCCATCGTAGAGCGCGAGCAGCATCTGGGAGGCATCCTGCGCCAGTGCATCCACCCCGGCTTTGGCCTATCGCACTTTAAGCAGGAGCTCACCGGCCCCGAGTATGCGCAGCGCTTTATCGACCAGGTGCGCGCGACCGACATTGCGCTGTTCTTGGACAGTATGGTGCTTGAGATTGATTCGGGCGAGTCCACGGAAAACGCCGCGGTCCACACCGTCACGCTCATGAGCCCCACTGGCATGTTGCAGCTCACCGGGCGCGCCGTCGTCCTTGCCATGGGTTGCCGCGAGCGCACCCGCAGCGAGATCAAGATCCCCGGCAGCCGACCCGCCGGCGTGTTTACGGCCGGCCTGGCGCAGCGATACATCAATATCGAGAACCTCAAGCCCGGCTCACGCGCCGTCATTTTGGGCTCGGGCGACATCGGGCTAATCATGGCGCGCCGCTGCACGCTCGAGGGGATTTCGGTCGAGGGCGTGTACGAACTCATGCCGTACGCCAACGGCCTGCGCCGCAACGTCAAGAACTGCCTGGACGACTTTGGCATTCCGCTGCATCTGTCTACCACGGTCACGCGCGTGATCGGGCACGACCGCGTTGAAGCCGTCGAGGTAAGTCAGGTCGATGAGCACCTGGCACCCATTCCAGGGACCGAGCGCATTGTTCCGTGCGATACGCTGCTGCTTTCGGTTGGCTTGATTCCCGAGATCGAGCTTTCGGTGGGCGCGGGCGTTGAGCTTGACCCGCGCACGCGCGGCGCTGTGGTGGACCAGAGCCTGCAGACGGGCGTGCCGGGCATATTTGCCTGCGGTAACGTGCTGCACGTGCACGACCTGGCCGATAACGTGACGACCGAGTCCGAACGCGCCGGTGCGGCCGCGGCGGTGTACGCACTGAGCCGTGGTGCTGGGGCCGATGCGGGTACCCCGTGCACAAGCTGCGCTGCGGGCACGGGTTGCCAGCTCACGGTCTCCCCCGCCGGCATCGCAGGCTACGCACTGCCGGGACGCATTACGACCGTCGGGCTCACTAAGCTCAACTTCCGCGTGCGCCGGCCGGTCGATGCTGCCCGCGTGCGCATTCTCGCAAATGACGAGGAACTGTTTGCAGGCAAGATCCGCCCGTTTAAACCGAGCGTCATGGAAAGCTACCCGCTGCCGGCAAAGGTGATTCAGCGCGCACTCGACCTGGGTGTCAGCGAGATTGTCCTGTCCGTTGACCCTATTGAGGAGGCGTAGGGTCATGAGCACAAACGCGATTGAAACGCTGCAGTTCAACTGCACCACCTGCCCATCCGAGTGCCTCCTGACCGTGGAGGTCGAGCGCAGCGCAGACGGCGCCGTGGTAGAGGTTCGCTCCGTAACCGGCAACAGTTGCCCGCGTGGTGATAAGTTCGCGCATCAGGAGCTCACCTGCCCCATGCGCGTGCTCACCACCACCGTGGCTGTATCCAGCGGCGATGAGGCGCTGCTGCCCGTGCGCACGGCCGAAGCCATCCCGCTGGCACTCCACGCCCAAGCCATGGACCTCATCCGCGGCCTGGTCGTCGACGCGCCCATCCGTATGGGCGACATCGTGCTGGAAGACCTTCTCAGCACCAACATCAACCTCATCGCCAGCATGGACATCGACTCTGCATAGGCAGCTAATTTAGGACGGGGCTCTTTTAGCTACCCCGCCAACCACCCCGCCCCTCCTCATTTGCGGTGAAATAGTTCCTGATTTCCGCCAAAACCCCAGCATCCAGGAACTATTCCACCGCAACTTTCCATGGAATCGGCATTTACCTTGTGCCTACTTTAGTGCCATTTCAAAACTATGCCGGATTACGGGGTTGATTCGGAGACCCCCATCCATACCGGCAATTTTCGATTGTTAATAAGCCTTCTACCTGCACTGATAATTGTTCTCGGGGGAAGCGGGCACTGCGGGGCGCGGCAACGGCGCGCGATTTCCGCGTCGCAGCGCTACCCTGATGCTGAATGCCGGGACGATGACCCACTGACCTGCTGACGCCTCTTCGGCCGTCCTCAAATCCGACCTGTCTCGCCCCGGCATCCGCGTCCCGGAGTCCTGCCATGACCTAATAGGAGCATGAGCGCGGACAATCGGACAAGCCAATTGGATTGTAGCGCTCCCGTCAGTGCAATGTCTGGGAGACCCGGGCGCGGAGCAGGCGGCAGACCGAGGGGAGCGAAAATGGAAGGCGAAACGGTCATCGCGGGCGTCGACACGCACAAGGACGTGCATGTTCTGTGCCTGCTCGACGGCCTCGGGAGGAAGATCTGGAGCGGGAGCTTCGGGGCCGACCCCGAGGGCTACGACAGGCTGGCGGAGGCGATAGGCGACCCGGGGAGCTGCATGGTCGTCGGCGTCGAGGGCACGGCATCGTACGGGGCCGGGCTGACGAGGAGGCTCGTGGAGCTCGGGTACAACGTCGTCGAGGTGCTCAGGCCCAAGAGGGACAAGGTGAGGCCCGGCGAGGGGAAGAGCGACCCGCTGGACGCCGAGCGCGCGGCGCGCAAGGCGGCGTCCGGGAAGGGCTGCTCCGTGCCGAAGTCGCAGGACGGCTGGGTCGAGGCGGTGCGCCAGCTCTACGTCGCGCGCAGGCTGGCCGTCGCGACGTCCACGTCCTGCGTGGCCTGCGCGAAGTCGATGCTCACGACGGCCCCGAGCGCCCTGAGGGAGCGGTTCAGGGGCCGCGAGCGGCCGAAGGACCTCATGCCGCTGCTCGCGCGCGGGAGGAAGGCGGGCGACGCGCTCGAGGAGAGCGTGCTGGCCTCGCTGCGGTCCGTCGCGGCGGTCTGGAAGGAGGCCCGCAGCCAGGTCGAGTCCCTCGACGAGCGCATCCGCGCGCTGCTGGAGGCGAACGCGCCCGCGCTGCTCGGCGTCGAGGGCTGCGGCACCACGACCGCCGCCGCCCTGGTCGTGGCCGCCGGCGACAACCCCGGCAGGCTGAAGGGCGAGGCGGCGTTCTCGATGATGTGCGGCGCCTCCCCGATCCCCGCGTCGAGCGGGAAGACGGACCGGCACAGGCTCAACCGCGGCGGCAACCGGCAGGCGAACTGGGCGCTCTACGAGATCGCGATCAAGCGCATGGCGTACGACGAGAGGACGAGGAGGTACGTGGCGAGGCGGACCTCCGAGGGGAAGTCCCGGCGGGAGGCGGTCCGCTGCCTGAAGCGCTACATAGCGCGGGAGGTGTACCACGTGCTCATGGACCCGAACCCCGACGGCGCCGCGCCGGAAGGCCCCGAGCTCGCGAAGATGCGCAAGGCGATGCGGGTGACTCAGAAGAAAGCCGCCGCGGAGCTCGGCCTGTCCGCAGCCACACTCGGGCACTTGGAACGGGGGAAACGGCGGTCGACGAAACTGGAGAGGAGGTATTACGAGCTCCTGTGCGAATTGGAGAGAGCGCTCCCGCAAACTGCCTCTTGACAACTTATAGGAGCGTCGGTTTTAATTTCGCGATTTTTCCCATGGTCAAGTAATACAGGTCCAGCCCCGTAATCCACCATACTTTTGAAAGCAGCTAATTCGGGACGAGACTGTATTGACTACTTTTACCTATCAGCCCGCCCCAGAGAAATCATTCCGCATGTTTGACGCAGCTAAAATAGCCCCGTCCCAAATTGACTACCCTGGCATTGGGGATACCATGGTGGCAACCTAGCGAAAGGACGACGTATGGCACATGTCGATGACCAGCGTGCAGCGCGCGTGCTCGATGCGCTCGAGGCTCAGCACCCCGGCGCGCAACTGCTTGTGAATGACCCGTGGTCGATCTACTATCTGACCGGCTTTTATGCCGATATGTTCGAACGTTTTTGTGGCGTGCTGCTCACGCGCGATGCCGAGCCGGTGATCTTGGTCAACGCCCTGCATCAGCTGCCCGAGTACGACAATGCCTGCGTCGCCTACCACACCGATACCGACGTCGTGGCCGACACCATCGCGCGCGAGATCGATCCTGCCAAGCCTCTCGGCATCGACACCGTTATGCGCTCCGGCTTTTTGATGCCCCTTATTGATCGTCACGCCGCGAGCGAGTTCTTCCTGGGCGACTTTGCCGTCACCGCCGCACGCACCCACAAGGATGCCGCGGAGCAGGAGCTCATGCGCATGTCCTCAGCCGCCAACGATGCCGTGATGGCCGACGCCATCAAGCTCGTTCACGGGGGCGTGACGGAGCGCGAAATTGCCGACCAGATGCTCGGCCTGTACCGCAAGCACGACTGCGAGGGCTTTAGCTTTCCTCCCATCGTGAGCTTTGGCGCCAACGCGGGCGACCCGCATCACGAGCCCGACGGCACCGTACTCAAGCGCGGCGACGTGGTGCTGTTCGACATTGGTGGGCGTCATCGCAACTACTGCTCGGACATGACACGCACATTCTTTTGGGGCGAGCCGGACGAGGAGACCGCACGCATCTACGACATCGTGCGCCGCGCCAACGAGGCCGCCGAGGCGCTCATCGCCCCGGGCGTGCGCATGTGCGACCTGGACCGCGTCGCGCGCGACGTGATTGAGAATGCGGGCTATGGGCAGTACTTTACGCACCGCCTGGGACACTCGATCGGTCTGCAGGACCACGAGCCGGGCGACGTCTCGCTCGTCAACGAGCAGGTCGTAGAGCCGGGCATGACGTTCTCTATCGAGCCGGGCATCTACCTCCCCGGCCGCACCGGCGTCCGCATCGAAGACCTGGCCCTGGTTACCGAGTCCGGCGTCGAGATTCTCAACGGCTACCCCCACGACCCAGTCCGCCTCGACTAGCCCTTACCCAATAGCCCCTCAATAAGTTGCGGTGGAATAGTTCCCAGATTGGCCCACAGAGGCATAATCCAGGAACTATTTCACCGCAACTGCCATGGGGCCAAGTCGACCAATTTGACAGTCTAGAGATGCGCCACGAAAATGGCCTATTTACTACGTTTAACCCACATGGGTCGACCATGCGGGTCTTATTTGAAAATTGGCAAGCCTTCTACCTGCACTGATAATTGTTCTCGGGGGAAGCGGGCACTGCGGGGCGCGGCAACGGCGCGCGATTTCCGCGTCGCAGCGCTACCCTGATGCTGAATGCCGGGACGATGACCCACTGACCTGCTGACGCCTCTTCGGCCGTCCTCAAATCCGACCTGTCTCGCCCCGGCATCCGCGTCCCGGAGTCCTGCCATGACCTAATAGGAGCATGAGCGCGGACAATCGGACAAGCCAATTGGATTGTAGCGCTCCCGTCAGTGCAATGTCTGGGAGACCCGGGCGCGGAGCAGGCGGCAGACCGAGGGGAGCGAAAATGGAAGGCGAAACGGTCATCGCGGGCGTCGACACGCACAAGGACGTGCATGTTCTGTGCCTGCTCGACGGCCTCGGGAGGAAGATCTGGAGCGGGAGCTTCGGGGCCGACCCCGAGGGCTACGACAGGCTGGCGGAGGCGATAGGCGACCCGGGGAGCTGCATGGTCGTCGGCGTCGAGGGCACGGCATCGTACGGGGCCGGGCTGACGAGGAGGCTCGTGGAGCTCGGGTACAACGTCGTCGAGGTGCTCAGGCCCAAGAGGGACAAGGTGAGGCCCGGCGAGGGGAAGAGCGACCCGCTGGACGCCGAGCGCGCGGCGCGCAAGGCGGCGTCCGGGAAGGGCTGCTCCGTGCCGAAGTCGCAGGACGGCTGGGTCGAGGCGGTGCGCCAGCTCTACGTCGCGCGCAGGCTGGCCGTCGCGACGTCCACGTCCTGCGTGGCCTGCGCGAAGTCGATGCTCACGACGGCCCCGAGCGCCCTGAGGGAGCGGTTCAGGGGCCGCGAGCGGCCGAAGGACCTCATGCCGCTGCTCGCGCGCGGGAGGAAGGCGGGCGACGCGCTCGAGGAGAGCGTGCTGGCCTCGCTGCGGTCCGTCGCGGCGGTCTGGAAGGAGGCCCGCAGCCAGGTCGAGTCCCTCGACGAGCGCATCCGCGCGCTGCTGGAGGCGAACGCGCCCGCGCTGCTCGGCGTCGAGGGCTGCGGCACCACGACCGCCGCCGCCCTGGTCGTGGCCGCCGGCGACAACCCCGGCAGGCTGAAGGGCGAGGCGGCGTTCTCGATGATGTGCGGCGCCTCCCCGATCCCCGCGTCGAGCGGGAAGACGGACCGGCACAGGCTCAACCGCGGCGGCAACCGGCAGGCGAACTGGGCGCTCTACGAGATCGCGATCAAGCGCATGGCGTACGACGAGAGGACGAGGAGGTACGTGGCGAGGCGGACCTCCGAGGGGAAGTCCCGGCGGGAGGCGGTCCGCTGCCTGAAGCGCTACATAGCGCGGGAGGTGTACCACGTGCTCATGGACCCGAACCCCGACGGCGCCGCGCCGGAAGGCCCCGAGCTCGCGAAGATGCGCAAGGCGATGCGGGTGACTCAGAAGAAAGCCGCCGCGGAGCTCGGCCTGTCCGCAGCCACACTCGGGCACTTGGAACGGGGGAAACGGCGGTCGACGAAACTGGAGAGGAGGTATTACGAGCTCCTGTGCGAATTGGAGAGAGCGCTCCCGCAAACTGCCTCTTGACAACTTATAGGAGCGTCGGTTTTGATTTTGCATTTTTCGGCGCGGTCGAGGGCAGTCGATTAAACGTAGTAGATAGGCCCATTTCGTGGCGAGCAGGCCAAATTTACTACCCGGCAAATGGAGCTAACGGAGCAAGCCTGCCACTTCGCCGGCTAGGGTGATGGTGCCGGCGGCTACGAAGGGCACGCCCGCGGCATCGAAGGCTGCGAGGGCCTCGGATACGCTGGGGTATACGCCCGCAAGCTTGTCCGCGTCCACCAGGGCAGCGAGCTCCTCTGCCGGCAGGGCGCGATCGGAATCGGTCTGGGTTACGACCACGCGCGGGAAGGCCGGGATCAGCACATCAACGATACCCGCCACGTCCTTGTCGGCCAGCGCGGCACATAGCAACGTGGGCCGATTCTCTACGCACGGGTCGATCTCGTCCAGTGCGCTCACAAAGTTCTCGCAGCTTTGGGGGTTATGGCAGGCATCGATCAGCTTGAGCGGATCAGTTCCCAGCACATCAAAGCGACCCGGCGTGGGGCAGCCCATAAGCGAAGCGTCGAGCGCATCGTGGTCGAGCTCGCGGCCCAGATAGCCCTCGCACAGCATAATCGCGCACGCGGCATTCTGCGGCTGATAGGCCGGTTTGACCATGCTCGACGTATAGATCGCACGCGGCGTGGTGCAGCTAAACTCAACCGTATCGCCCACGTGTGCCGGGACCTTGGTTGTGGCATGGTTCACCACGAGCGGCACAACGCCACACTCGCGGCAACGGGCGTCCATCACGCGCTGAACGCTCAACTCATGCGTGCCTTCGCCCAGCACAACCAGACGTCTAGGCTTGATGACAGCAGCCTTCTCCCCCGCAATGGCCTCGAGCGTGTCGCCCAGGATGCGCGTGTGGTCGAGGCCGATGCCCGTAATGGCAACGGCGACGGGATCGGTCGCACTCGTAGCGTCCCAACGGCCGCCCATGCCGACCTCGAGCACAGCAACGTCCACTGCAGCCTCGGCAAACACCACCAGCGCGGCAGCCGTCAGCAGGTCAAACGGCGTGATGGTATAGGCGCGCTCCCCCGCCGCCACACGACGAGCATTCACGCGATGCCCCGCCTCGACGGCGGCAGAAACGCCGCGGGCAAACGACTCATCGCTCACGACGCGCCCATCAACCTCCATGCGCTCGGGATAGCGCACCAACTGCGGAGACGTATACAGTGCGGTCTTTAACCCCTCACCACGAAGGATGGCAGCCGAAAAACGCGTGGTCGAAGTCTTGCCATTGGTACCGGCGACCTGAATGCAATCGAAATACTCGTCCGGGCGTCCCAGCTCATCGAGCATATCGACAACCGTCTCGAGCAGAGGCCCAGCATCCCCAGAAATCCGCCCCGTATCAGCAGCAAGTCCCACAGCCTCACCAAACGAAAGCAAATCAAACGAGAACGGCACAGAATACGACCCAGAACGCTTAGCCATAACCCAAAGTCCCCCATAACAGAAAAAGAGGCCCATCAAAAAGAATGAGCCCCTCGCGTTGACAATATCAGCCTTTATCCGCTTGCAGCGAGATCAAGGCCACAACCAAGTGGCCCTAACCTACCAGTTGCAAACAACCACGTAAACGAAGTAGGAGCGGCCCGATGCTTTGCTCGCCGCAAGTTCCGCACGCAAAGGACAGCACTTAATGTGCTGTCCGTCTTGCGCAGGACTGTCCGCAGCGGAGAGCAAAGCATCGGGACGCGCCCCCAAGTTAGACCTACGAGAAGTCAGCAACCTGAGCAGTCAGTGCCGCCAGGATCTCCTTGAGCTCAGCTGCACGGTCCCTCTTCTTCTGGACCACCGCGGGCGCGGCCTTAGCCACAAAGCCCTCGTTGGCGAGCGTCTTCTCGCAGCCGGCGAGCTCCTTCTGGGCCGCGGCGATCTCCTTCTCCAGGCGTGCCTTCTCGGCCGAAAGGTCAACCTTGCCCTCGAGCACCACAAAGACCTCGACGCCGCTGTCAACCACGGCAATGCTCGCAGCCGGCTTCTCAACGTCGGTGCCCATAACCAGCGAAGCCGTGTTGGCCAGCGGCTCAATGGTCGAACGCAGGCTCTCGAGCTTCTCGATGTCCTCGGCGCCGGCGCGCACGACCACGTCGAGCTCGGCCTTGGGGCTCAAGCGATAACGCGAACGGGTGGCGCGTGCGGCAGACACGACGGTACGGCACAGCTCAAACGCACGCTCGGCGTCCTCGTCGACATACTTGGCGTAGTCGGCGGGCTCGGGCCACTTGGCAATCATGAGCGCCTCGGCGCGGTTCACGTTGCCCTCGGCGTCCAGGTCGAGCACGCTGGCCGGCATGTTGTCCCAAATCTCCTCGGTGACAAACGGCATAAGCGGGTGCATCAGGCGAATGGAGGTGTCGAGCACAAAAATCAAGTTGCGCTGCGCCTGCAGACGGCCCTCGCCCTTCAGGCGGGCCTTGGTGACCTCGACGTACCAGTCGCAGACCTCGTTCCAGAAGAACTGCTGCACGCCGCGGGCCATGTCGCCAAAGGTGTAGTTCTCGATGCCCTCGGTCACCATCTTCACAGCCTTGGCCAGGCGACTGAACATCCAAGCGTCGGCCGGCGTCTCCACGACAGGCTCGCCGGGCGTGTAGCCCTCCATGTTCATGAGCAGGAAGCGGCTGGCGTTCCAGATCTTGGTCACAAAGCTCTTGGCCTGGTCGGTACGCGGGCTGTCGATGAGCTTTTTGGTCTTCTTGTCGATGTTCGCGTCGAACTTAACATCCTGGTTGTTGGTGCACAGCGTGAGCAGGTTGTAACGCATGGCATCGGCACCGTACATGCCGATGAGATCCATGGGGTCAACGCCGTTGCCCTTGGACTTGGACATGCGGCTGCCGTCCTTGGCAAGGATCGTCGGGTAGATGACGACGTCCTTAAACGGCACCTCGTCCAGGAAGTACAGCGAGCTCATGACCATGCGGGCGACCCACAGCGCGATGATGTCGCGCGCGGTGACGAGCGCCGTCGTGGGGTGATGGCCCTCGAGCAGCTCCGGCTTTTGCGGCCAGCCCTGCGTGGCGAAGGTCCACAGCTGCGAGCTAAACCAGGTGTCCAGCACGTTCTCGTCCTGATGCACGTGATGGCCGCCGCACTTGGGGCACACGTCGGTATCCTCGGTAAGTGCGTCCTCCCAGCCGCAGTCCTCGCAGTAGAACACGGGGATGCGGTGGCCCCACCACAGCTGACGGCTGATGCACCAGTCCTTGAGGTTCTCCATCCAGGTGGTGTAGGTCTGCGTCCAACGCGCGGGGTGGAAGGTGACCTTGCCGGAGTTGACGGCGTCGAGCGCCGGCCCCTTGAGCTTGTCGACGGCGACGAACCACTGCTCGGACAGCCACGGCTCCAGGGCGGCGTCGCAACGGTAGCAGTGCATAACGGAGTGGTCGTGGTCCTCGACGTGGTCGAGCAGGTCGTGCTCCTCAAACCACTTGATGACGGCCTCGCGGCACTCCTCGCGGGTCATACCGGTGAACTCGCCGTAGCCCTCGACGACCACCGCGTGCTCATCGAAGATATTGATCTGCGGCAGGTCGTGAGCCTGACCCATGGCGTAGTCGTTGGGATCGTGGGCAGGGGTGACCTTAACGAAACCGGAACCGAAGTTGGCGTCGACATGCCAATCCTCAAAGATGGGGATCTCGCGGTCGACGATGGGGAGCTTAACGGTCTTACCCACGAAGGCGGCCTTCTCGGGGTCCTTCGGGGAGACGGCGACGCCCGTGTCGCCGAGCATGGTCTCGGGGCGCGTGGTGGCGACGACGATGTAGTCCTGGCCGTTGACCGGCTCGGTCAGCGGGTAGCGCAGGTGCCACAGGTGGCCCTTCTCGTCCTTGTACTCGGCCTCGTCGTCCGAGATGGCGGTGGTGCAGTTGGGGCACCAGTTGACGATGCGCTTGCCGCGGTAGATCAGGCCGTCGTGGTACCAGTCGCAAAAGACCTTGCGTACGGCCTGCGCGTAGTCCTCGTCCATGGTGAAGCGCTCGTTGTCGAAGTCGACGGAGCAGCCCATGCGCTTGATCTGCTCGACGATGATGCCGCCGTACTCGTGGGTCCAATCCCAGCAAGCGTCGACAAACTTGTCGCGACCGATCTCCAGGCGGCTAATGCCCTCGCTCTTGAGCTTCTTGTCGACCTTGGTCTGCGTAGCGATACCGGCATGGTCGGTGCCCAGCACCCAGCGCGTGGACTTGCCGCGCATGCGAGCCATACGGATGATGGCGTCCTGAATGGAGTCGTCGGTGGCGTGACCCATGTGGAGCTTGCCGGTCACGTTGGGAGGCGGAATGGTGACGGTGCAATCGCCCACGCCCTCGCGGCGCTTGTAGTAACCGCCGTCGAGCCACTTCTGCAGGATCGCCGGCTCGTTAGTCGACGGATCGTAGTTCTTGGGCATCTCTTCCATATATCTCTCCCTTGCCCGTCGGGGAGGAATGTAGGCCCGATTTTCGCTCGGTCAGGTCCTGGGCTCGCTCGAAGACCACATTAAGTGGTCTTCGGCTCGTGCGGAATCTACGAAAATCGGGCCTACATTCCTCCCCTTAGGTATCGATTACTTCAGTCTGAATGACTTCGCTGAGGCTTAAACAAACACACAGAATAACACAGGTAGTTGGGGTTATTGCGTATCTATAAAATAGCCTCCGACCGCGGGTGGTCGGAGGCTATCGACAAACACATTTTGGCAGGTTTTAGCCGTAGATGCGCTGGGGCTGTTCGGTGCCCTTAACCGCCGCTTCGGTTACGACGACCTTGGCTACGCCCTCCTCGCTGGGGAGGTCGAACATCGTCTGCTGCAGCACGTCCTCGCAGATGGCGCGCAGGCCGCGGGCGCCAGTCTTGCGGGCAAGTGCCATGCGGGCGATCTCGTGCAGAGCCGCGTCCTCAAACTCAAGCTCAACGTCCTCGAGCTGGAACATCTTGCGGTACTGACGCACCACGGCATTCTTGGGCTCGGTCAGGATCGACACCAGGTCGTCCTCGTCGAGCGCCTGTGTCTGGGTGACGACGGGTGTACGTCCCACAAACTCGGGAATCATGCCAAAGGCGTTGAGGTCCTGCGGGAGCACCTGACGAAGCAGATCGTTCTCGTCGACCGAGGTGGGGCCGGCGATCTCGGAGTTAAAGCCCACGCCCTTGTTGCCCACGCGGTCGGCAATGATCTTATCCAGACCCACAAAGGCACCGCCGCAGATGAACAGGATGTTGGTCGTGTCGATCTGCAGCAGCTCCTGCTGGGGATGCTTGCGGCCGCCGGTGGGCGGAACGCTGGCCACCGTGCCCTCAAGAATCTTGAGCAGTGCCTGCTGAACGCCCTCGCCCGAGACATCGCGGGTGATGGAGAGGTTCTCGGCCTTGCGGGCAATCTTGTCGATCTCGTCAACGTAGATAATGCCAACCTGCGCGCGCTCAATGTCGCCATCGGCCGCGTTGATGAGCTTGAGCAGGATGTTCTCCACGTCCTCGCCAACGTAGCCAGCCTCGGTGAGCGCGGTAGCGTCGGCGATGGCAAACGGCACCTCGAGGATGCGTGCGAGCGTCTGGGCCAGCAACGTCTTGCCGGTACCGGTGGGGCCGAGCAGCAAAATATTGGACTTGGCGAGCTCCACCTCGTCCATGTCATCGTCAAACTGGGCGCCCATGCCCGATGCTTCGTCAAAGGCGGACACCGCGGCACCGCCCTCGATCACGCGACGGTAATGGTTGTACACGGCAACCGACATGGCGCGTTTGGCGTCCTCCTGGCCCATGACATAGGCCGAAAGCTCGTCATAGATCTCGTGCGGCGTCGGCACGTGTGTGATGACCTGACGGTCGTCTTCGAGCTCAAAGCCCTCGGCCTCGGGGTCAACCGCAGGCTGGGATTCAGCCTGACCATGGTCGTTGAGGAAGCCCGGCAGCTTGCCGTTGCGGGCAGCGTCCATAAAGTCCGAAGCCAGCGACTCCTCAAGGATCTCGGAGCAGGCGGCGACGCACTCATCGCAGATAAAGATGTTGGTCGGACCCTTAACGAGACGACGGACCTGGCCCTGCTCTTTTCCGCAGAAGGAGCAGCGGATGGGGTTGCCGTTCTCGTCAAAGTTGTCCTGCATGTTACCTGCCATCCTAGGCGTCCTTCGCGGCGAGGTCGCGCGAGGTGACGATACGGTCGATCAGGCCGTAGTCGAGGGCCTCGGCAGCGGTCAGGTAGTTATCGCGCTCGGTATCGGCCTGGACCTTCTCGATGGGCTGGCCCGAGGCGTCGGACAGGATCTGGTTGAGCTCGCGGCGAGTCTTCTTGATCTCCTCGGCCACAATCTCAATCTCGGTCTGCTGGCCCTGGGCACCGCCGCTGGGCTGGTGAATCATAACCTTGGAATGCGGCAGGCAGAA
The DNA here is from genome assembly GCA_047247485.1 of Collinsella sp. Classification (GTDB taxonomy): domain Bacteria; phylum Actinomycetota; class Coriobacteriia; order Coriobacteriales; family Coriobacteriaceae; genus Collinsella. The sequence goes on from JBKTTM010000006.1 coordinate 1,157,320, forward strand.
ACGCTTACCCTTGGCGCCGGCCGAAAGCAGCACGGCGGCCATGGACGCGGCCATGCCCACACAGATGGTGGAAACCTGCGGCTTAATGAAGTTCATGGTGTCCAGAATTGCCAGGCCGGAGTAGACCTCGCCACCGGGCGAATTGATGTAGAGCGAGATATCCTTCTCGGCATCCTGGCTCTCAAGATGCAGCAGCTGGGCAACGACCAGGTTGGCGCTGACGGAGTTGATCTCCTCGCCCAAGAAGATGATGCGGTCGTTGAGCAGGCGCGAATAGATATCGTAGCTGCGCTCGCCGCGCGGCGTCTGCTCGATAACGTATGGCACGAGGGCGGAATCGAACTTAGCGATCATACGCATCTCCATTTCTCTCTTGTGGACCAAATTGGTTCTAGATAAACGTACGGTGCCCGCATGCTATGCATTGGCTGGCACCGTACGAAGCTACCGGATAACCGGTGTATAACTTTACCCCATCACGGGCGCACGCATGCGCTCGCGGGCAAGGTGGCGAGAATTACTCGGCGTCCTTGGCGGTCTCGTCGACCTCGGTCACCTTGGCGTTCTCGACCAGGTGGTCGACGGCCTTGGAGCGACGGATGGACTCGCGGACGGCAGGCATACGGCCATCGGCGATGAACTCAGCCTTGGAAGCCTCGACGTCCTTGACGCCGGCCTTCTCGAACTCGGCGTTGATGTCGTCCTCGGTGACCTCGATCTTGAGCTCACGGGCGAGGGCGTCGAGAGCCAGGGACTCGCGGGCGACGTCGTTGGCCTGCTTGTGCAGGTCGCCGATGAACTGCTCCATGGTCAGACCGGAAGCGGGCAGCCAGGTGTCCAGCGTCATGCCGCGGGCAGCGAGGTTGGACAGGAAGTTCTGGCCAAGCTCCTCAAAGACGGACTGCTCGTAGTCGGCGTCCATCTCATCGAGCTGCAGGCGCTCGGCGAGAGCGGAGACGCAACGGTTCTCCTTCTCGGCCGGGAGGCGGGAAGCCTTGTCCTGCTCGATCTCGATCTTGATGGCGTCGCGCATAGCGTCGATGCTGTCGAAGCCAAAGTCGGACTTGACGAGCTCGTCGGTGAGCTCGGGGGTGTTGCGGACCTTGATGCCCTTGACGGTGACCTCGACGGTGTGGGTCTCGGCCTCCTCGCCCTCCTCGACCTCGTCGGTCCAGGTGACGGTCTTGACGTCGTCAACGTTGGCGCCGATCAGGGCCTCGTTGAACTCCTTGGGGTTACTGTCGCTACCGGCGATGAGCATGCGGCCCTCGGCAGCAAAGTTGTCGGCGTTCTCGACGGCCTTGAGATCGACAGTCACATAGTCGTCAGCCTCGACGGCGCGACCCTCGACGTCCTCGAAGGTGGCACGGTAGTTGAGGAGCATCTCAACCTGGTTGTTGATCTCGGACTCGGTGACCTCCGCAGGGGGCATCTCGATCTCGACAGCGTCGAAGGAGGAGAGCTCAGCAGCGGGACGCAGGGAGAACTCGACGGTGTAGGTGTAGTCCTCGTGATCCTTGGCGAGGTCGAGCTCCCTGTAGTCACCGTTCTTGGTGGGGACGATGTCCAGCTCGTTGAGGACGGCGGGCTCGTTGGCGGCGATCAGGTCGTTGGTGGCCTGAGCGAGGGTAGCCTCGGCGCCAAGAGCAGAGTCGATGACCGGACGGGGAGCCTTGCCGGCGCGGAAGCCCGGGAAGCGGTACTTCTTGGCGGTGTCCTTGTAGGCCTTCTTGATCGCGGCGTCGACGTCGGCGGCCGGGATGGTGACCGTAGCGGTGAGCTTGGCGTCCTTGACGTCAGAAGCGGTGATGTTCAACACGTTCCTCCTCATACTGCCCAGCTTATCTGAGGTGCTGGTACCTTTATGCAACAAAGTGTCGCGACGGCCAAGGCCGACGCAGGTGCGATGGTGCGGGCGAAAGGACTCGAACCTTCACGGGAATCCCACCAGAACCTAAATCTGGCGCGTCTACCAATTCCGCCACGCCCGCATGAGCGCACAGACTAGGAATGATAGCAGATACGAACGGCAAGCGCACGCACACCCTTTACAAGCTCACGACCTCACCACGAGTACGCATCAGATCCCCCGCCGCCCATGGTATGTTGTGGTGGAATAGGGACTGTTTGAGGCTCCAGTCCTCCAAAACAGTCCCTATTCCACCGCAACTTCGGCGGGACTCGGCAGCCTGGCGATGCTGGCCATGCGCCGGAAAGCGTGTCCCGGTTTGGGACCTCGGAATGGGATGTAATTTCCGCTATAGCCATCAACCGGAAACTGCAACCCGTTTTGAGCCCCTATTCCGGGATGCACTTTCCGCCAAGGGCCTCAAACGGAAACTGCAGCCCACAATTCAGTTGAAAAGTGGGCTGCAGTTTCCCAGGGCTAGGCAAAGAGCGGCGGATGCGTCGCCTCGTCTACTCCCCCAGCAGGGCCTTCTCGGGCGTGATCGGAAGCGAGCGAACCTGGTGGCCGGTGGCGTGTGCCACGGCCGAGGCAACGGCGGCGAGTGGCGTGTTGATGACGACCTCGCCGATCGACTTGGCACCAAACGGACCCGTCGGCTCGTAGCTCGGCTCAAAGGCCACGCGAATGCTACCGATATCCAGGCGCGTGGGCAGCTTGTAGCTCATGAAGTTGCCGGTGCGCAGGCGGCCGCGCTCATCGTGCTCGACGATCTCGTAGAGCGCGTGACCGATACCCTGGGCAATGCCGCCCTCGGCCTGGACGCGCGCGAGCGCCTCGTTGATCACAGTGCCGCAGTCGACGGCCGCCGCGTAGTCCACCACAGTCACCTTGCCGGTGGCCTTGTCGACCTCGACCTCGGCAATACCGGCCATAAACGGCGGAGGCGAAACGGGCAGGCAGACAGAGGCGTGCGAGGTCAGCGCGTCGCCGCCGGCGATGTTCTTGACGCACAGGTTGGCAAAGTCGCGCAGCGTGAGGTAGCGGTTCTGCTCGCGCGCGGCACGCTCGTCGGACAGACGCACGTACTGGCCATCGAAGACCACATCGGCGGCGTCCACGTCCCACATCTGGGCTGCCTTGGCGCAAATCTTCTCACGCAGCTCGGTCGCGGCGTTCTTGGCGGCAAGGCCCGTCACGTACGTACCCGAGCTCGCGTACGAGCCGGCGTCAAACGGCGACACATCGGTGTCAACGCCGCGCACCACGATCATCGAACTCTCCACGCCCAGCTCCTCGGCGGCAATCTGCGCCAGGATCGTGTCGACGCCCATGCCGTTATCGGTGGCGCCGGTGCCGATGGTAATGAAGCCGTCCTCTTCCAAGCGCATGTCGATGCCGGCGATATCCACGTTGGAAATGCCCGATCCCTGCATGGTGAGCGCACACCCCAGAGCACGCACGCGGTCGCCCAGGTCGACGGCTAGCGGCTTGTCGCGCCAACCGATCATGTCCATCGCGCGCAGCAGGCAGCGGTCGAGCGCGCAGGCGTTGAGCTTCTCGTTGTAGTACTGCGGCATGATCTCGCCCTCGCGCACCATGTTCTTAAGGCGCAGGTCGGCGGGGTCCATGTGCAGCATGTCGGCGAGCTCGTTGACGGCGCTCTCCACGGCAAACTGGCCCTGGGTGGCACCGTAGCCGCGATACGCGCCGCCGCGGTTGGTGTTGGTGTAGACGGCGTCCCAGCTAAAGCGGCTCGCCTTCACGTGGTTGTAGATGGGCAGGCTCTTGTGGCCCGAAAGGCCAATCGTCGTGGTAGCGTGCTCGCCATACGCTCCGGCGTTGGACAGCGTATGCAGATCGATGGCCGTGATGGTGCCGTCGTTCATGGCGCCCAGCTTAACGGTCATCTGCATCTGGTGACGCGAGTTGCCCGCCGTTATGGTCTCCTCGCGGGTGTAGCAGCAGTAGCTCGGACGGCCGGTCTGCTGCGTCACGAACGCCACGAAGATCTCGCAGCAGCCCGTCTGCTTAGAGCCAAAGCCGCCGCCGATGCGCGGCTTAATGACCTGCACCTGCGACTGCGGAATGTCGAGCGACTGCGCGACCATGCGGCGGACGTGGAAGGGCACCTGCGTAGAGGTGGTCACCGAAATACGGCCGAACGCGTCGGTCGTCGCGAAAGCACGGAAGGTTTCCATGGGCGCGGTCTGCGTGGCCTGGCTGGTATAGGTGCGGGTGAAGACGATGTCGCTCTGGGCGAAGGCCTCGTCCAAGTCGCCATAGTCGCTCGTGCCGCTGCATACCAAGTTGCGGGGAACGTCGCCGCCCTGCGGGAACATAAAGGTGACGTCGCCCTCGGGGTGGACCACGATGTCGTTATCGAGTGCCTGGGTAAAGTCGAGCAGCGGCTCGAGCACCTCATAGTCGACCTTAATGAGTTTGAGCGCCTTGTCGGCAGCCTCCTCAGTCTCGGCGGCGACGATCGCCACCTCCTCGTTTTGGTAACGGACGAGGTTCTCGAGAATCAGGCGATCGTAGGGACTCGGCTGCGGATAGCTCTGGCCGGCGATGGTAAAGCGGCGCTTGGGCACGTCCTCGTAGGTGTAGACGCCCACGACGCCGGGCACCTTCAGTGCGCGCGACGTATCGATGGAGCGGATCTTGGCGCGGGCGTACGGACTGCGCTTAAGCTTGACGATGAGCGCGCCGGCGGGCACCAGGTCGCCCGTATAGACGGGGCGACCCTCGAGCAGCGCCTTCGAGTCCTTCTTGGGCTGCTTGTGGGTGATCTGCTTGTAGGAGACGCCGTCGCAGCTGGTGTCGTTGACCGGCAGCTCTGGCATCTCAAAGCCCACCTGCACGCCGGACTCGTTGAGGAAGCGCACAATGGCACGCAGCTGGCTCTCGTAGCCGCTGCAACGGCAGAGGTTGCCGGCGAGCTGGCGCGACAGCTCCTCGCGCGTGGCGACGAGGCTCGGGTCCTCCTTGGCGGCGCGGGCAAGCGCCAGTACGTTCATGATAAGGCCGGGGGCGCAAAAACCGCACTGCTCGGCACCTTCGGCAGCCATCGCACGGGCAAGCGCCTCGGACTCGGCCTTGAGGCCCTCAAGCGTGGTGATGGTGTGACCCTCAACACGGGCGGCGGGAACCGAGCAGCTCAGCACCGGGTCACCATCGAGCCACACCGTGCACAGGCCGCAGTTGGTGGTCTCGCAGGCGCAGCGCACCGACGCGCAGCCCTGCTCGCGCAGCAGCGCAAAGAGCATGGTGTCGGGGGCAATCTGAACCTTGACCTTGCGGCCGTTGAGCGTAAAGGAAAGATCGATGAGTTTGGCAGCCATTAGCGCACCTCGCTAGAATCGACGCCGGGCACGCGGCGGCAGGAATACTCGTCCGTGGCAAACTTGGGAATCTGCACGCACTCGAGCTCGCGAGCGAGCGCGGCCGAAAGCTCGATGCCGGCGGCGCGGCGCACGGCCTGGACGGCGAGCGGGGCCGAGATGCGGCGGCGGTAGTCGGCCGAACCCCACAGGTTGGTGCCGTAGCTCAGCGCGCGCACGGATGCGGCCAGGGCGCGCAGCTCGTCCTCGGAAGGCTGCTCGTTGGTAAGGCCGCACGCCTCGCCCTGCAGCAGGGTCGCGCGCAGCGGACGGGCACCCACGGTGACATGCCAGGAGCCGTCCCACCAGGCGGCGGTAACGTTCAGCGAGGGGAAGTCGGTCGCGGCCTTGCGCACGGCCTCGTAGCTCGCACGGTAGTCGTGCTTAACGACCACGACGTGCTCGATCACGTCGCGCACGTAGCCCATGTCCACGAACTCCGCGAGCGGCACGCGACCGGCGCCCGTCAGCTCAACGTACGAATCGAGCGCGAGGAAGGCGGAGAGAACGTCCGAGAAGCCAAAGCGGCCGTAGATGCTGCCGCCCACCGTGGCGGTGTTGCGCAGCTGAACGCCCACGATGTCGTGGACAGCAAACTCAAAGACATTGTTGACAAGCGCGTTGAGCGCGGCATGGCGCTCAAGCTGGCGCAGGGTGCACATGGCACCGATGCGAAACTCGGTCTCGGTCTCCTCGATCTGATCGAGTCCGCAGGCCGAAAGGTCAATCGCCGTCGCCACACGACGCGAACCCAGGCGCATCCAGATGCCGCCGCCCACAATCTTGTTGTTGCGGTTCTTCTGCAAGAGCTCATAGGCTTCGGCCGCGTTTCCAACACGGACGTAGGTACCGAACTTGAGCACGTTCTCCCCCATCTCTTCACTTGTCCAGTACCTTCAAGTGTACCAAACGAGGGGCCGCGCGCCGTCGAACGACAAGAACGCCACGTGGGACAAATTTATCAGTAGTTTTTGTCCCAGGGTCGCTTGCGGCAACAAGCTCGAACTAACTATCGTACCTGGGACAAGAACTACTGATTAATTTGTCCCACGCCTCCGGGATAGAAAAGGCTCCCAGCCAAGGTGACTAGGAGCCTTATCGAATGCTATGTCAGGCAGGGTTTAGCAGACGCCCTGAGCGAGCATGGCGTCGGCGACCTTCAGGAAGCCGGCGATGTTGGCGCCCATGACGAAGTTGCCCTCCTCGCCGTACTCCTTGGCGGTGTCGTCCACGTTGTGGAACATGCCGCGCATGAGCTGCTCGAGCTTGCCGTCGACCTCCTCGAAGGTCCAGGACAGGTGCTCGGCGTTCTGGCTCATCTCCAGGCCGGACACGAGCACGCCGCCGGCGTTGGCAGCCTTACCGGGCATAAAGGCGACGCCGTTCTCCTGGAAGTAAGTCGTGGCCTCGATGGTCGTGGGCATGTTCGCGCCCTCGCCGACCACCTTGCAGCCGTTGGCGACGAGCGCCTGGGCATCCTCGAGCAGCAGCGTGTTCTCGCGAGCGCAGGGTAGCGCGATGTCGCAGGGAAGCTGCCACACGCCGCGGCCGTCGCCCTCGTGCCAGGTGGCGTTGGGCTTCTCGTCAACATACATGGCAAGCGTGACGCCCTTGTCGTGGCCGGAGCGCTTCTTGTTGTAGACGTGCTCGAGCACGGTGTAGTCGATGCCGTCGGGATCCTCGACCCAGCCGTGGGTGTCGGAGCAGGCCAGCACCTTGCCGCCGAGCTGGGAGACCTTCTGGACCGCGTAGATGGCGACGTTACCGGAGCCGTGAACGACGACGTTCTTGCCCTCGAAGGACTCGCCGCGGCTCTTGAGGTACTCGTCCACGAAGTAGACCAGGCCGTAGCCGGTGGCCTCGGTACGGGCGAGCGAGCCGCCAAAGGAGAGGCCCTTGCCGGTAAGGACGCCGGTCCACTCGTTGGTCAGACGCTTGTACTGACCGAACAGGTAGGCAACCTCGCGACCGCCAACGCCCAGGTCGCCGGCGGGAACGTCGGTGTTGGGGCCGATGTGGCGATAGAGCTCGGTCATGAAGGACTGGCAGAAGTGCATGATCTCGTTGTTGGACTTGCCCTTGGGGTCAAAGTCGGAGCCGCCCTTACCGCCGCCCATGGGAAGGGTGGTCAGACTGTTCTTGAGAATCTGCTCCAGACCCAGGAACTTGAGCATACCCAGGGTGACCGTCGGGTTAAAGCGCAGGCCGCCCTTGTAGGGTCCAATGGCAGAGTTGAACTCGACGCGGTAGCCGCGGTTGACCTGAACCTTGCCCTGGTCGTCGACCCAGGGGACACGGAACATAACGATGCGCTCGGGCTCGACGAGGCGCTCAAGCAGGGCGGCCTCCTCGTACTCGGGATGGGCATCGAGCGCCGGCTGAATGGTGCCGAGGATCTCGGTCGCGGCCTGGATGAACTCAGGCTGCTCGGGATAGCGGGCCTTGAGCTCTTCGAGAACTTTCTGCGTGTAGCTCATGCTTCCTCCAATGATGGGAAACGAAAAGTGTCGGTCGCGGCACCCCATGCGCCGCGAGCTTTATCGTGTATGGATAATATCGCACTGTTGCGGCAAAGTTTCGCATAAGCCGACGAGCGGATGTTTCGTTTTGATTACGATGCAGGTAGAAGCGTTTTTGAGTGCCTGACGTGCGAAACCTGTGTTTCAAACCTGTTTCGTCCACGTGTTCCAAACCACCACATTGGGGACAGGCACCTTTGTGGTGGTGTGGTGGCTAGAGGACGAGCTGATGGTAGTCGGCTGGGGTTATGCGGCCTTCGGTGGCAGCGCGGAAGGCGGCGAGGGCGTCGCCCGAGAACGGCATGGCCCAGCACAGCCCGCAGCCGGCGGTAATGGAGCCCGGCAAAGGCATAATGCGCCCGGGCACACCGGCGGCAAGGCACAGCTGCTCGCATTCCATCACATCGAAGGTGCTGTCAAACGACACGATAATCTTGCGCTCGTGGTCGAGGGCATCACCGGACGGGCCTTCGCGGTGTGCCTCGCGATACGCCGCGGCGGCCGTTTCCTCTTCCGCGGTATGTCCACAGCCACCGCAGCCGCATGTACAGGGTTCGGACCCGTCGCAAGTGCAAGGCTCTCCCGTGTCGGGGCAAATATCTTGAGACATGGCAACTCCAATCGTCTAGGCGAGCAACTCGGCCGCCGTAAACTCCTCGGGCGTATTGACGTTTTCGAAGCAGAGCGTCGAGCCGGCGACCTTAACAATCTGCGGCTCATCCATATAACCGGCCTGAACGCGATTGATCAGGCAGCGAATGCGTTGGCGGTCGCAGGAGAGCAGCTCTTGGGCAACCGGCGCACACGCGTCACGGCGCCAGACGGCGCAAAGCGGCTCAATCCCCCGCTCCTCGCGCGGCACGCACACATCGAGCGCCTCGGCCTCAACATGATCGGCAAGCGCGCCGATGAGATCCGGCGAGACAAACGGCATATCGCAGGCGACAATCGCCACGAGCGGCAATCGGGCCGCGGTCAACGAGCTCGCGATGCCGCGCATGGCGCCCGCCGACCCTTCAAGGTCCGCCACCACACGCGGCACCAGGCCGCCAAACGCGCGCTCCTCAAGATAGGCAAGCTCGCTGGGACGCGAAGTCGTCACGACCAACTCGCCGGCAACTGGCGCCAGCCGACCCAGCACGCGCTCGATGAGCGGCTCGCCGCAAAACGCCATGCGCGCCTTATCGCAGCCCATGCGCGACGACAACCCGCCCGCCTGGACGACACAAGAAAGATCGGCACGTCTTACGGTAGTCATACGGCAAAACACCTCCATCGGCATGCTCGAAACCCGATGCACGAAGCTAAATACAGCCGCCGAAATAGCGGCGCTACGAAAAGCTCGTGCAAAAACAAAACAGCGCCTTTGCGGCACGCAGCAAGACCGCGAGCACAAAAGCGCTGGTAGCGTATGGCGGGAACGTATGTGAATCGAACACATCCAAGACGTTTTGCACGCCTCGCAACGGTTTTGAGGACCGCGGAGCCCACCGGAGCCCATCCGTTCCCAAGTGCGGCGGTATTTTACCAAACCGAGCGGGCCCCATCCCAAATAGACAAGCAAGAAGTTGCGGTGGAATAGTTCTTGCTTAGGCTGCAAGACCCAAAAACAGGAACTATTTCACCGCAACTGATAAGGGTAGGCTAGCGCAGGGAGCGCAGGCCGCCGGCCTCCTTGTCGAGCACCGTAAAGCGCACGGCATCCAGGTGCTCCAAGATGCTGATGGCGCGTCTGCGCGACACACCCAGGGCCTCGCGCAGCACGCTCGTGGTCGCAGCGCCGCCGGCTGCCTCAATGGCGACGGCGACGAGCTCACGCGCATGGGCCTCGGCGGCGGCAGACAGGGCAACGTCGCGCTCGACCTTAACGATCGAGCGGTTGAGCGAAAGCTCGCGCAGGGCACGCGTCATGGTGTCGCGACCGAGCTGCAGCTGTTCGCCCACCTCGGGAAGCGCCGGTGCATCCAGGCCAGCCTCGTCAAGCAGCGCGACGATGCGCTCGCAAGCCTCTCGCACCACGCGTGCCGCCGCGGCGGCCGAATGCGGATCGAATACCTCGGCGCCCTCGGCGGCGCACACGCCACGCGAGCAGCCCTCGGCAATCAGAGCCGCGGCAACGACTTCATCGGCGGCAGGCCACGCAGCATGGGCGACGGCGCCGGGCGTAAAGCCCGTCTCCTTAGGAGACGCTGTGTGCATGGCTGACAGGGTCGCCGCCAGTGCGTCCATCGCAGCGTCGAGCACAGCGGCATTCGTATACAGCGTACCGCCCGAGCCGGCAAGCTCGCGAACAACACCTCGCGCCACCAACCCGTGCAGTGCGGCATCGACCTCGCCGACACCAAGATCCAAAGCCTCGGCAACATCAGCCGTCGTAACCGGCAGCGTCTGCAGCGCCAGCCAAGCGCCCACACCGCCCGCGATATCGCCGGACTCAAGCGCCGCATACAGCGCACGCTCTCCTTCGGCAAGCTCGCGCGAGCGACGGCAGCGCGAAAGCAGCACGCGCCCGCCGCCAATAAGCATCACGGGCGAATAGGACAGCACCACGGCATGGTCCCCGGCGCGCAGCGGCAGCGAGTTTTCCAAGCGCACCTGAACAATACGGGTCTCGCCCACCGCCATGGGGGCCTCACCCTCCATGAACATGATGCGACCGACAACCTCGGCTGTACCCGCCATCACGTGCACACGCGCACCCGACTCGAGCACACGCGGCTTGGCTCCCTCGCGACCCAAATACGTAAACGCCATCATAAATCGCATCGTCTGGCCAAAGCGGCCCGCCACACCGAGCATCTCACCGCGATCGAGCGCGGCGACGGCATCGCCCACCAAGTTGAGCGCCACACGCTGACCGGGCAACGCCCGCAGCGTATCGCCATGCACCTGAATCCCACGCACGCGACAGGCCGTACGCGACGGCAGCGCGACAAGCTCATCCCCCACCGCGACGGGCGCATCGTGCAGCGTTCCCGTCACCACGGTACCGGCGCCCTTGATCGTAAAGCAACGGTCGATGGGCAGACGCGGTGCGGCATCGGTGAGCTCGGCACGAGCACGGCAGGCATCCCAGCAAGCGGCAACCTGCTCGTCGAGCGCAACCAGCAGGTTATCGATTCCCGCGCCGGTCTTGGACGACACGGGCACAATCGGCGCGCCCTCAAACACGGTACCCGACAAAAAGTCATCGACATCGAGCTCGGCAAGCTCGGTCATCTCGGCGTCGGCCAGGTCGCACATCGTCAGCGCGACCACCATATGCGTAACGCCCAGCAGCTCCAGCACATGCACGTGCTCGCGGGTCTGCGGCATCACGCCCTCGACAGCCGAAACCACAAGCACCGCCACGTCGATGCCCGTGGCGCCCTGCACCATGGCGCGCAAGTAATGCGCGTGGCCCGGCACGTCGACCAGGCCAACGATCTTGCCACTCGGCAGTGCCAGCTCGCCAAAGCCCAGCTCCACGGTCATACCGCGACGGCGCTCAACCTCCAGACGGTCGGGATTCTTGCCGGTCAACGCCTCGATCAGTGCCGACTTACCATGGTCAACGTGGCCCGCCGTGCCAACGATAACGGGACACTCTACCAGCGCTTGAACCTCACTCATCGAGCAATCGCCTTCTCAACGCACGCGACGAGCGTCGATGCCGCCGTCTCGATATCGCGGTCGCCAACGAGCGTGCGCACGTCAAACAGAATGCGATCGTGCGAGGTTCGCGTGACGACCGGCGTGTCGAAGTCCTGGACAAGCGAGCGCTTGAGCGCGTCGACTGTCAGGCGCTTGTCAACAAGACGCACGGCCACGCACATCGTGGGCAGCTCAACGGTAGGCAGCGAACCGCCACCGGGCGTCGAGGACTCCTCGACAATCTCCAACTCAACGGCGCACGGGCAACCCGCCTTATCGAGCCCGGCGGCCATGCGATCGCGGAGCTTGCGGGCACGACGCTCCAGATGAGCCTGCGGAAGCGTGAGCATGTTGAGTACCGGCACCTCGCGATGGGCCACATCCGCCCCGTCCATGTAAATGCGCAGTGTAGCCTCGAGCGCCGCCAGTGCAAGCTTACCCGGACGCAGGGCACGCATAAGCGGATGCGACCCGCAGGCCTGGACCAGATCGCGACGACCCATGATAATGCCCGCCTGCGCGGCGCCGAGCAGCTTATCGCCCGAGCATGACACGATATCGAGCCCCGCCGCGACCGAAGCCGGCGTGGTTTCTTCGCCTCCGCGCACCAAGATGTCGTCGGGCAACAGCGCGCCCGACCCCTGGTCCTCGTAGAACAGCAGGCCATGCTTGTGGGCCAGGGCGGCAAGCTCCCGAGAGCCTACCTCCTCGTGAAAGCCCTCGATGCGATAGTTGGAAGGATGAACCTTGAGGATCATGGCCGTATCGGGTGTGATGGCTTGCTCATAATCTGCCAGGTGCGTGCGGTTGGTGGCGCCGACCTCGACGAGTTTGGCGCCCGAAGCCGCCATGACATCGGGGATGCGGAAGCTGCCGCCGATCTCGACAAGCTCGCCGCGGCTGACGATAACCTCTTTGCCCGCGGCATGGGTCGCCAGCACCAGCAGCACCGCGGCGGCGTTGTTGTTGACCACGAGCGCGTCCTCGGCACCGGTGAGTGAGCGGATGAGCTGCGCGGCATGCTCCTTGCGCGACCCTCGCGAGCAGGTGTCGACGCTGTACTCGAGCGTGCTGTAGCCGCGCGCGACCTCGGCCACGGCCTTTGCCGCCGACTCCGCGAGCGGGGCGCGGCCCAAGTTGGTATGGATGACCACACCCGTGGCGTTGACGGCAGGGCGCAGGCTCGGCAACGCGGAGCGGTGCGCACGCCACTCGATGGCCGAGGCAAGGTCGCGCTTAGAGCGCGGGGCAGCACCGGCGCGAATGGCTGCGCGCTCCTCGTCGAGCTCGGCCGTCACGGCGGCATGCACCACCGCGTCGCAGGTCTCCCCCGCCGCCTTCACTACCGGCCACTCGGCAAGCAGCTCGTTGACGGAAGGAATGGCGCGCAGGCGGGCGCGTACCTCATCGGACATGTTCTGGCTATCGCTCATGTACGGCCTTTCAAAAGAAACGTGGATCAGTCGAATGCATCAGCTGAGTCAATTACTCGCTATTATCCTCGCGTGCCGCGATCTTTTCCACGCGAACGGCGTTTTCCTGGGTGAGCGCGGCGCCCGTCAACGGGTCCCAACGCAACGGTGTATGGTCGAGCGGGCCCACGCCCAGGGCTTGAGCGCCACCGGCATCGGCGCCAAACGAACGCCCACCGGGGGCGGCCGAGGTGAAGATGCACGCCGGATGCAGATAGGGCGTCGTCTCCACGCGCACGCGATCGCGGCCCATGTCGCTCACAAGCTCGACGACCTCGCCATCGGCGATACCCATGCGAGCGGCGGCATCGGCATTCATCTGCACGGCATCCAGATCCGATCCAGCCTCGGCGGCACCTTGGGCCGCAAGCCTGCGCGAAGTATGCGACTCAAAGGGACGGTTACCGCTAATGAGGCGAAACATCCCCGGGGCAGGCTCCACCATGGGAGCGATCCAGTTGGGTACACGACCCAGACCGGCTCGTTCCCATACGTCGCTTGCCAGCGCAATCTTGCCGCCGGCAAGCGGAATCACCGGCTCACCCGTGCGCGTCGGCAGCGCCATGCCCGTATCGGCCCAGCCGCGCTCCATGAGCTCGTCCAGATTGATCCCAAAAGGCGCCACCTGGGCAGCCGCCAGATCGTCAGACGTAAACTGGAAGTACTCGCCCATGCCACACGCCTGCGCCAGACCGGCAAAAATCTCCCGACCGGGACGCGTGTCGTCATGCTGCACGGGCAGCACGGCGTTGCGGTAGAACACGCGCGCGTCGTTGACGCCCGCCACCGTTCCCACGCCGCGGTCGGCCTCCAGATACGTCACGTCGGGCAGCACGAAGTCAGAAGCGCGCGCTGTCTCGGACCAGCGAATATCAATCGTCACGAGCAAGTCAAGCTGCTGCAAAATACCCAACCAAGCCTGCGCATTGCCATAGCCCGCACCGGGGTTACTGGCATAGACGATGAGTCCACGCAAATCGCCGGCAAGAATCGACTGACCGATGGTCGTGCACAGACCGCGCACCGGATCGACCAGTGGATAGCGCTCGGACCCCAGCTTGGGCCCGCGCGGCACCGGCGGCGTCGCAAAGCGTGCGGGATCGAGGTCGCCCAACGCAAGCGGCGTGGGCGGGTTGAGGGCACCGCCCGCGTGTCCGATGCAGCCCAGCAGCACATCGACCAGACAAATCGCGCGCGCGGTCTGGGTACTGTTGGCATACGCGATACCGATGCCGCCATGAAAGCCCGCATCCACCACAGCGGCAGGCGCGGCGGCAGCGAGATCGCGCGCCGTGGCGACAATCTCTGCGGCCGGCACGTCGCACATCGATTCGGCCCACTCGGGTGTCCAAGCACTGGCCGCCTGCGCCAGCTCGTCAAAGCCTGTGGCGTAGCGGTCCACGAACTCGTGATCGTACAGGTCCTCGGCTACCAGCACATGTGCGATACCCAGCAGCAACGCCAAATCGCATCCGGGACGCACGCGCAGCCAGCGGTCGGCAAGCGCGGCCGAACCGCTGCGCCGGGGGTCAACCACGATGATCTTCGCCCCGCGCCGGCGCGCATCGTTGAGTGCGTCAACGGCTCCCATCGTCGACGAATCGACAATGGAACGCCCCAAATACATGATGCAATCGGTATGCTCCAGGTCGGAAGCGGGGCTGTAGCCCAGGCTGTGCTCCCAACCGGTAAGCCGGCTTACCTCGCAGGCGCCATCGGCACCGTATACGTTGGGCGAACCCAGCGCATGCATAAAACGAAACGCCCAGTAGCGGTCGAACGAGGGCACACCAAGTGTCATGCCCAGCGCGCGCGGACCATGCCCGTCAACAATCCCCCCAAGGCGCGCAGCGATCTGCGTAAACGCCTCGTCCCAGGAAATCGCATCGAACCCCGAGCCATCCTGGCGGCGACGCATGGGGTGCACGATGCGGTCGCGCTCGTCAAACGGCATTGCCAGGCGATGCCGTCCGCGGGCGCACAGGGCACGCGCCGCGCACGGATGCCCCGGCACCGGCAGATCGGCCACCACGCGACCGTCCTCAACGCGTGCCGCAAAGGCGCAATCGGCATAGCATCCCCCGCATGTGGTCACCACGGCGCGACCGTCACGCTTCACAGCAGATGCCATCTCGATTACCCCTTTCATCAGCCAAACACAACAGGCCAAAAGCCCGGCAACGAGCCCCGGACCCAAAAAGGCCCCCGCACGGCAACGCCCCGCGGGAGGCCCAACGTCAAACAGACGGCACCTTACGCCTCGGACTTCTTGGCGTAGACAAACCAGTAGCCGAGCGCGACCAGAACCGCGCCGCCCACGATGTTGCCCAGCGTGGCGGCGGACAGGTTAAACGCAATGCCCGCAGCGTTGAGCGCATCGGCGCCGGCGACGTCGGCACCGTAACCGCATGCATGCATCACGGCGCCCATAGGCAAAAAGTACATGTTGGCGACGCAGTGCTCAAAACCGCAGGCCACAAAGGCGGCGATGGGCAGCAGAATGCCCACAACCTTATCGACCACGGTCTTGCCGGCGGTACCGATCCACACGGCAAGGCACACAAAGATGTTGCACAGGATGCCGCGGAAGAAGATCGTCACCCAGTCGATCGTCACCTTGCCGGCGGCGACGCTCACCATGGAGTTGGCGACCGCCTCGCCGTTGAGCTTGTAAATGCCGGCCATGTACACCAAAAAGACGATGAACAGAGCACCGACAAAATTGCCGACCCACACGACGACCCATGCCTTAAGCATCTGGACCAAGGTGATCTTTTTGCTCTTGAGCGCGCAGACCATAAGCGAATTGCCGGTGAACAGCTCAGCGCCGCACACCAGCACCAGCACCAGGCCCAGGCAAAAGCACAGGCCGCCCACGACGCGCTGGGCACCCCAGCCCAGCGTGCTGTCGCTCAAAAACACGGTAAAGAACAGGCCGCCGAAGGCGATAAACGCGCCGGCGAACATTGCCAACAGAAAGGCCTTAGCGACCGGCAGGTTAGCCTTGGTCACGCCGGCGGCCTCGGTCTTGGCCTCGATCGCGGCGGGCGCCAGGCAATCGGGAGCGGGATATTCTGCCTTGGAATCTGCCATGTCAATCACTTCTTTCCTAATCAGCAGGGACAAGCGCTCCTATAGCTCCTGCCCCAAGCGGACAAAGTGGGAAAAGTCGTTGGCGGCCACGGCGTCATACACGGCGTCGACGGCGTCAAAGACCTCCGGGGACATGGGGTTATAGAACTCCGTATCGCCCGGCTGAATCCCTATGAAGACGATATCTTCGCACGATTGCTCAATCTCTTCGATCAGAATCGACAAGGGAAGCGAATGCGTGGTGAACATCGAATTGCGGGCCACGTCACGTTTGTCGAGCAAGCGGATGGCGCCGACGGGCAGCGCCATGTCGGCGGCATCGACCAACACCAGGCGCGGCGGACGTTCGCGCTTGACCTCGATGATGTCGTCCTCGGGCGTTTGCCCACCGTCGATGGTGTACCAACCGGCGATGGGCGCGTCCTCCATCTTTTTGGAGAGCACGGGGCCGGCGGCATCGTCGGCGCGCAGCACGCTTCCCGCCGTGAGCACAATGCCCGCAAACGGGGCGCCGTTCACACGGCCATCCACAACGCGACCCATTACTGTAGCCTCCCCGTCAGATACACGCCCGACACATCGCGCACGCGCTCAACCAGATCGCGAAACTTCATTAAGAACGCGACCTGCTGGGCATGCAGGCCAAAGTCGTCATCGAACACCGAGATGCCGGCCTTGGCCGAACCGCGAAAACCGCGATCGTCGAGCAGCGTGTCGCAGGCCTCGAGCAGCGACGGCACCGCCGCCTTGTCGAGCTGGCACTCGCCAAAGGAGCGGATGGCCTCGAACTTGGTCTTGGCCTCCCCCTCCGGCAGCGCGTCGACGAGCGAATAGAACACGTTCACCGGCACCGACAGGCGCGGCTCAAAGCAGTCGAGCACGCCGGTGTGGTGGCCCACGGCGAGCGTGTAGTACAGCACGTCGCAGGCCTCCTGGGGAACGTCTTCCTCGGTCTCCACAAACTTACGCGTGAGCTCATAGAAGACCACCTGGTCGGGCGCGTGGCCCAGGCAGGGGTCGGCGACGCCTTCGGCAGCCTCGTCGCTTGCGCGCGAGGCATCGCCAAAAGAGCCGCCGAGCATGCCGGGACCCGCAAAGTAACCAGAGCGGTCCGTGAGCTCCATCTAGCGACCTCCGGCCAGCACCAGATCCTGCAGCGCCGAGTACACCTCAACGCGGCGAGGATCGTCCTGCTTATCGATGAGCAGCGCCATGGCACCGCGGATATCGCCCTTGGGCGCGCCCTCGAGCGTATCCATAAACTCGTTGGCCAGGTCGCGGCCGTAACGGTAGCCGCTCATGGCGCGAGCCTCGCGCTCGATGGCAACGCGCAGCTTGTACGGCACGCCGGGGTGCAGGATATCGGCCTGCTCGCCGGCGGCCTCCACCGTGGTCTCGGCATGGAGCTTTTGGTCCAGCAGACCGAGCGCCATGGCAAAGCCGTAGACGGTCTGCGCGGGGCTGGGCGGGCAGCCGGGGATATAGACATCGACCGGCAAGATCTTGTCCGTGCCACCCCAGACGCAGTAGTTGTCGTAGAAGATGCCGCCGGTGCAGCCGCACGCGCCATAGGACACCACGATTTTGGGATCGGGTGCGGCCTCAAAGGCGCGCAGGGCCGGCATGCGCATGGCACGCGTCACGGCACCGGTGTACAGCAGCACGTCGGCGTGACGGGGCGAGGGCACGACCTTGATGCCAAAGCGCTCGACGTCGAAGACGGGCGTGATGGAACCGAAGATCTCGATCTCGCAGCCGTTGCAGCCACCGCAGTCAACACGGTAGACGTACACCGAGCGCTTGATCTTCTTAAGAAGGGTCGCCTTGGCCTTCTCGATGCTCTCGTCGAGCTCGATCTTGGTCGGGCGGTACTGAAGCCGCTCGGGCAAAAGCGTGGGTTCGGCCATGGTTACTCCTCCTTCGTATCAAAATCCATGATGATGCCCTCGACCGGTGCAGGACCGGCGGGGATCTCGGGCGCATCGGGGTTGAGCTCGCGGTCGATATACTCCGGGTTCACGCCGTGGCCGCCCAGATACTCCATGCCGGGGCCCTGGGGCTCACCGGACGCAAGCGTCTCGTTGGCAGCCATGCCGGCAGCGTTGCCGGTCTTTACGGCCGAGGCGGCGCGCAGGGCGTCGAGCTCGCGCTTGCACTCCTGGCACATACCGACGGTACGGGCAGCCTGCTCGGCCTCCATGCCGCCGGCCTTTTGCAGCAGGCGCTTGGCGTAGTCGATCTCCTTGTGCGGGGCAAACGGCTTGCCGCAGCGCGAACAGTGCTCGAGCGTGTAGACGCTCTTGCTGGTGAGGTCGTCCTTGCTCATGACGGCCAGCTCAAACTCCTCGGTGAGCTTGATGGCCTCCATGGGGCAGGCTTCCTCACAGCGGCCGCAAAAGATGCAGCGGCCATAGTCGATCGACCAGGTAATGGTATCGGCCGCAAGGTCGGTGTCCATGCGAATGGCATCGGCCGGGCACGCCACGCCGCAGGCACCGCAGGCGATGCAGAGCTCGGCATTGTGCTCGGGTTTGCCGCGCATGTCCTTGTTGGTAGGGAACGGCGCAAACGGGTACTTGACCGTCGCGTCGCCGGCCTTGGCGTTAACCTTCCAAAGCTTCAGCATATTAGAGCGCCTCCTCATCGAGCGGAGCGGCCATGGTGCCCTCGCCCGCAAGCGGCGACTTGTCGCGCCAGACGTTCTCGAACTGCTCCTTGTCGAGCACATGGTCGCGCTTGGCGGCGACATCGGTCACCGTCACGCGGTCGGTGCAGGAGTAGCACGGGTCGAGCGAGCCGACGATCAGCGCCGCGTCGCCCACGGTGTTGCCGCGGAACATGTAGCGCAGGACCGGCCAGTTGCTGTACGTGGCGGCCTTGGCGCGCCAGCGGTAGCACTTCTGGTTATTGCCGAGCATGGCCCAGTGCACGTCCTCGCCGCGCGGCGCCTCGGTGGCACCGATGGCGTACTTGTGCGGGGTGTACTCCCAATCCGTGGTGAGGATGGGGCCCGACGGGCAGTTCTCGAGCATGGTCTCGATCATGTCGATCGAATCGTAGACCTCCTGGATGCGAACGGCGGTACGGCCGAAGGCATCGCAGGTGTCGGCCGTGGCGGCGTGCATCTTTTGGACGTCCGGATCGGCGTAGCCGTCGAAGGGATGGTCAAAGCGCACGTCGCGGGCATAGCCCGAGCCACGCATGAGCGGGCCGACCGGCGAGAAGTCACGTGCGATCTTGCGGTCCAAGATGCCGATGCCACTCGTACGCTCAATAAAGTTGGGCGTGGAGAGCAAGACGTCGACGAGCTCCTGAACCTCGGAGCGCAGCTGGTGGATGGTCGTGAGCGTGGAGAGCTTCTGCTCGGCCAAAATGTCGCGACGCACGCCGCCGATCACGTTGAGACCGTAGGTCTTGCGGTGACCGGAGAGCTTCTCGGCCAGGTCCATGGACTTCTCGCGGACGCGGAAGAACTGCTGGAAGCCGGAGTCGAAGCCCGTGTAGTGCGACGCCAGGCCAATGTTGAGCAGGTGCGAGTGCAGACGCTCGACCTCGAGCATGATGGCGCGGATGTACTGGGCGCGCGGCGGGACATGAATGCCCTGGGCGCGCTCGACGGCCTCGGCGTAGGCCACCGAGTGAGCGCAGCCGCAGATGCCGCAGATACGGTCGGCGAGGAACGTCACGGCGTCATAGTTCAGGCGCGTCTCGGCGACCTTCTCCATGCCGCGGTGCACGTAGAACAGACGGTAGTCGGCGTCGACGATCGTCTCGCCCTCAACGAACAGGCGGAAGTGGCCGGGCTCGTCGGAGGTGATGTGCAGCGGTCCCATGGGAACGAGCGTGGTCTCCTTGCCCTTGGTGTCGGCCAAGAACTCGTAGTTTTCCATGTCGCTCGCGGGAGCGGGACGGAAGCGGTAGTCCATGGAGTCCTTGCGCAGCGGGTACAGGCCGCTGGGCCAGTCATCGGGCAGTACCAGGCGGCGACGGTCGGGCAGACCCTCGGGGATCAGGCCGAACATATCGCGCAGCTCGCGCTCGCCCCACACGCAGGCGGGGACGAACGGCGTCACGGACGGGAACGTCATCTTGGCGGGATCGACCTCGGTGCGCACGGTCACCCAGCCGGGGTCCTCCCCCTCCATGGAGATGACATAGTACACGGCGTAACGGCCGCACAGACTGCGCTCGTCGTTGCCGATGATCACGGGAATCCAGCCGTAGCGCTCGTAATACAGGTAGTGGACGGCCTCGGGCAGCTTGTCCTGCTTGACGGTAATCGTCAGCTGGTCCTCGCACTGCCACTCAACCTTCTCGATAGCGCCCGGCACTGCGGCGCGCAGGGCCTCGACGTGGCTTTCGCAACGACGAGCGTAGTCCTTCTTCTCAGGTTCTGCCATGGTGCTAATTCACCTCGCTTGTCTTGGTCTGGGAACTGAACACCATGCGGTAGAGAGGAGCCTCGTGGAGCTCTTCGACGCTCTGGTTCAAAACGACGGACGTTGCATCCTCGACGCCGCTCGTGATGGCGACCGGGGTGGCGATACCGAACCACATGACCACGATCGCGAGGGCGATCTCGGGGATGATCATGAGGGCGGGCACCTCGTGGCGCTTCATGCCCTCGGGCGCCTTGCCGAAGATGGACTTGAGCGCGATGCCGGTAAGGGCAAAGTACACGCCGGTGAGGCCAATGGCCACGAGCACGACCACCCAGATGGGACCGGACTGGACGCCGGCCACGAAGGTGAGGAACTCGGAGATGAACAGGGCGAACGGCGGGAAGGCGGCGAGCGCGAGCAGGGCGATGATGGTGAGCGCTGCCGTGACGGGAGCGATCTCGACGACGCCCTTGATCTTGTTCAGGTCGCGGGTGTGGTAGATGTGCTGGATGTTACCGGCCATGCAGAAGGCGAGCGCCTTCGTGAAACCGTGGAAGATGCAGTGCAGCAGGCAGGCGGCGATACCGAGCGGACCACCGATACCCAGGCACAGCGCGACCACGCCGACGTTGTCGACGGAGGAGTACGCGAAGCGGCGCTTGATATCGTCCTGCTTAAAGATGCACAGGGCGGCCACCAGGATGGACAGCGTGCCCAGGATGAGCAGGAGCGTACGCGGATAGGTGTCGCCCACCGTGATGATGGACAGGGAGTAGAAGCGGATGATCACCAGCATGGCGCACTTGAGCAGCACGCCCGAGAGCAGCGCGGAGACCGGGCTCGGAGCCTGGGAGTGCGCGTCGGGCAGCCAAGTGTGCATGGGGAACAGGCCCGCCTTGGTGCCGAAGCCGATGACGATAAACGCAAACGCGAGGCGCACGAGCATCGGGTCGAACTGGTCGGCGTAGGGCATGATGGAGGTGAGGAAGGCTGCCTCATGCGCGTTGGGCATGATATCGGCGGCGTTCGCGTAGATGAGCAGCGTGCCGAACAGGCCGAAGGCCACGCCGGCGGTGCAGACCATCGCGTACTTCCAAGACGCCTCGAGCGCCTGCTTGTTCTTGTAGATGCCCACGAGGAACACGGTCGACAACGTGGTGGCCTCGACCGCCGCCCAGGTGAGGATGATGTTGTTGGACAGGCAGGCGAGCAGCATCGTGAAAACGAACAGGCTAAACAGCGCGTAGTACTGCTTGGTGCGCTCGGCCGGCATGGTCTTCTCCTCGATATCGATCTTGATATAGGAGAGGGAGTACACGCCGGTGATGAACCCGATGATGCCTACCAGAAGGACGAAGATCGACGAGAGCGAATCGAGATGGAGCCACAGTCCCAAAGCGTCGATATTCTGCCCGCTCGAGAGCATGGTTCCCGCGGTGACGACCGAAAGGACGAGGGTCGCCGTGACGGAGATGGTGTTGAGCCCCGCAAAGACGCTGTAGGACGTCGTCTTGGGGAGCGCAGCCATAATCAGGGAGAACACGAGGGGACAAGCGAGCAGGGCGACCGTCAGCATTGAAACATCCATGGCCTACCCCTTCAATTCGGTCAGGTCGTGGGAGTCGAGCGACTTGGTGTCGTTCCAGATCCTCACGACGACGGCGGACATGATGATGACGGCGAAAATGGCGTCGGTGGCGATGCCGATCTCGATGATCTCGGGGGCCGTGGGCGCGAGCAGGGCGAGCGTCACGTGGCTACCGTTCTCCATAAGGCAGTACCCGAAGATTTGCTTGAGGATGTTGCGCTGGGAGATGATGCACGTGAGGCCGACGAAGAAGTGCGCGAAGCTGATGGCGAGGGCCGGAGTAGCCACCTCAGCGGTGGGCAGGCTCAGGCGCGTGACCACCGCGAAGCAGATGGCCACCTCCAGACCGGTGAGGATGATGGTCCAGGCCGGCTTGATGGAGGAGGTCAGCGTGCCATCGGCAGGCGAACCCATCTTTTTGTAGGCACGGTTGAGAATGAACGGAACGAGGATCACCTTGGTGACGAAGGCCGACGCGGCCCACATGAGAAGCTCGGTGGCACCGGTGGTGAGGCCCAGGGTGAGCAGCACGCCCACCAGGACAACCGACTGGATCGCGTACCACTTAATGGCGGACGGGATGGTCTTCGAGACGACCACCATGGTGGAGGTCACGATCAGAAGACCGCCCAGGATATTGACTAACGAATAACCCATGTCCTACCTCCTAACCCATCCAACTAGAGGACAGAGGACCGGCGACGACGACCATGATCATGAGGACGACGAACACGAACGCCATGGCGCGCGGAAGGGGCTGGCCGGCGGCCACGGTCTCGCTCGGCTCACCGGGCAGGACCTTACCCATCCAACGCAGGAACCATGCGAAGGTGGCGACGGTCTCGACGACCATGACGCACACGAGGACGAAGATGACCGTGTTGGAAGCACCAACCGCGAAGCCACCGGAAATAATCTGGAACTTGGAGAAGAACGTGCTCATGGGGGGCACGCCGGCGATAGCGGTCGCGGCGACCGCGAAGCCCACGCCCGTGACCGGGTACTTCTTCATGAGGCCCTGGATCTTGGGCAACATACGGGTTCCCAGCGTGAAGCTGAGGGAGCCGGCGATGAGGAAGAACAGGGTCTTGGTGAACGCGTGGTTGAAGATGTGCTCGACGGCGCCGTTGAACGCCATCTGGCTTCCGAACACGGAGAGGCCCAGGCCGAAGAACACGTAGGCGAGCTGCGCGATCGTCGAGAAGGCGAGCAGGCGCTTCATATCCTTCTGGGGCAGGTACATGAGGAAGCCGAAGAGCATGGTCACGACGGCGTCGATGATGGCGACCCAACCGACGATCTCGGGGATATCGCCGGCACTCGCAAGAGCGCGGGCGAACACGCACACGCCGACCTTCACCATGGACGCGCCATGGAGGTAGGCGGAAACGGGCGTGGGGGCCTCCATTGCGGAGGGCAGCCACATGTAGAGCGGGAACTGGGCGGACTTGGCCCAAGCGGCGAACAGGATGAGCAGCAGCACGACGGTCTTCATACCGGAATCGAGCTGGGAGATCGCGCTCAGCGCGAACGTGCCGGTTCCGGCGAACAGGAAGGCCGCGCCGATGTAGAGTCCCAGAGCGCCGATATGGGTGATGATGAGCGCCTTCATACCGGCCTTCTTGGCCGTGGGCGTCATGTAGTAGCTGATGAGGCCCCAGGAGCACACGCCGGTGATCTCGAAGAAAACGAGCTGGCCGACGATGGTGGAGCTGTAGGCAAGACCGGCCATGGCGCCGATGAACGTGGAGAAGTACACGTAGAAGCGGCGACGGGGCGCGTCGGGATGCTCCTTGTTCTTATCGCTCATGTACGGGAACGAATAGATGACGACGAGCAGGCCGATAGCGACGAACGCGGGTGCGAGCAGCGTGCTCATCCGGTCGAATATGAAGCCCATGACCAAGGTCTGGCCCATACTCGCCCAGGTTACATCGACCGCGTTCATGCCGTTTCCGGCAAACGTCGCGGCCAAGCCAACGGAAGCGACCGTGGCGATGCCGCCGGCAAAGGCGCAGATCCATTTAGCGTAGGGACGCGGCAGCATGACGATGAGCAGGGAGCCCAGCATGGGGACGGCGATCGCCACCATGGCAAAGAGGGACAAGCTCGATTCGATTGACATAGTTTCTCCCTTCTCCCTACACGCCTACGACGACGAAGACGAACGCGAGGACCGCGATGCCGACGACGGCCCAGGTCTGGTTACCGAGCACCTTGAAGCGCGAACGGGAAACGGAGTTCTCGAGCACGCCGCAGACGACGAAATCGACCAGGCACTTGACGAGGAAGACGACGGCGCCCACGAGAGCGGTGACGCCGATGGTCGCGGGCTCTCCCCAGGGGATGAAGATGGAGGTGAACCAAGCGACGACCACGACCTGCTTCATGCCCATGGCGAGCTTCATCATGGCCAGGGACGGGCCGGAGAGCTCGGCGAGCGGGCCCTCCTGGAGCTCCTGCTCGGCTTCGGCCTGATCGAACGGAAGCTTGCCGAGCTCCATGTAACAGGCGGCCGCGAAGGCGACGCCAGCGAGGATAACGGCGACGACGCTCGAGACGTTGCCCGTAACGATGTGCTGGCCCATGGTCGCAATGTCCGTGGAGCCGCACACGATGGCGACGGTGAACAGCGCGATGAGCATGGACGGCTCGATGAGCACGCTCATGAGCAGCTCGCGGATACCGCCGAAGCCCGCGTAGGCGTTGGAGGAATCCACGCCGGACAGTGCGAAGAAGAAGCGGGACAGCGCGAGCGCGTACATGATGGTGATGGCGTCACCAAAGACGGGCATGGGGCTCTCGAGCGTGAACATGGGCAGACCCATGGCGAGCATGAACGACACCGCGAGGAACAGCGGCGGCATGATGCGCAGCACGAAGCTCGAGTCGGAACTCACGGACTCGGGACGCGCCATGAGCTTCGCGAGGTCCCGGTAATCCTGAAGGATGGACGGACCGCGGCGATTGTGCATCTTCGCGCGAATCACACGGGCGAGGCCGGAGAAGAAGGGCGCGACCAGCATGACCACGAGGCCCTGCGCTATCGCAAGAACGATGTTCATAATATCCTCTCCCCTCTCTAGACCATGACCACGGCGAGCACGAGGAAAACCACGAGCGCCGCGACGATGTAGCAGATGTATACGGAGTAGTTGCCGCCCTCGATCTTGGAGGCAAGGCCGGCCAGCTTGTCGGCACCCTCGCTCGGTGCATCGACCAGGAAACGGTCGGGCAGGGGCTCGACGCCCTGGGCGACACCGGTGAGCTTCTGGAACACGTGCGCGATGGACCAGCAGATCTTGGTGCATACCTCGCGCAGGGTGTAGAGCGGGCCCATGAAGAGCTCGACGTCGGACGCGAAGCTCGTGGCGACGACGGGCATGTGCTCGTTGGGCTCGTAGCCGCACGCCCAAGGGTCGGTCTTCTTAGCGGGGGCCTTGGTGCCGAGGCAGAACCTCAACACGAACGCGAGGCCGGTGAGGACCACGAGCGCGATGGCGATCGCGGGGGTGGAGGTGGCGGCACCGGAAATCTCGTTCACCAGAGACACGCCCGAGGTGGCCGTGACGGCGGAGCCGGCAAGCACGCTCTGGGCGACGTCGCCCAGAACCGGGGCGATGACGGGAGAGCCGATTCCCAGCACCACGCAGATGGCCGCGAGGAGCATCTGCGAGAACAACATCGGAGCCGGGGACTCCTTGGCGTTCGCAGCCTCCTGGGAACGCGGGCTGCTCGCGAACGAGACGCCGTAGGCCTTCACGAAGCACGTAACGGCCAGGGCACCGGTGATGGCGAGCGCGGCCGCGGAGGCGACGGCGAACACCATGACGACCGGGTCGGAGAGCGTCGAGATGTTGAACAGGGACTGGTAGGTGAACCACTCGGAAACGAAGCCGTTGAGCGGCGGGATGGCCGAGATGGCAAGAGCGCCGATGAGGAAGCAGACGGCCGTGACCGGCATGCGGCGGAACAGACCGCCCATCTTCTCCATGTTGCGCGTACCCGTGGCATAGAGCAGGGAGCCCGCGCCGAGGAACAGCTCGCCCTTGAACATGGCGTGGTTGAGCGTGTGGTAGAGGGCGGCCATGAGCGCGATCGTCGCGATGACGTCGTTGCCCAGGGCGTGCGCCGTCATGGACGCGCCGACACCGAGCAAGATGATGCCAATGTTCTCGACGGAGTGATAGGCCAGCAGGCGCTTGATGTCGTGCTCGTGGAGGGCGTAGACGACGCCCAGGACCGACGAGATGGATCCGAACACCAGGACCATGAGGCCCCACCAGAGCTGGACGCCCGAACCCGCGAGCAGGTCGAGACCGACCTTGAGGATTCCCAGGATGCCGATCTTGATCATGCCGCCGGACATGAGGGCGGACACGTTGGACGGCGCCTCAGGGTGCGCCTGGGGCAGCCAGGAGTGCAGCGGGATGATACCGGCCTTTGCGCCAAATCCGAAGAACGCGAGGACGAAGCACACGGAGGAGATGGCGGGTCCAAAGTCATGCGTACGGAAATCACTGAAGCTGAAGGAACCGCCCACGCCGTTGGTCATGAGCAGGAAGCTCGCCATGATGAGGACGAAGCCCACGTGCGCGATGACGAAGTAGAGCCAACCGCCCTTGATGGAGTTCTTGTTTTCCTCAATGACGACAAGGAAGTAGCTCGTGAGGGACATGAGCTCAAAGGCGACCAGGAACCAGAACACGTTGTCGGCGGTGATGACGAGCATCATCGAGGCGACGAAGGTGTTCATGAAGAAGCCGGCGCGCCCGACCTTGCCCGGGTACTCGTCGAAGTAGGACAGACCGTAGATGAAGCCCGCAAAGGCGAGGATCGAGATGAGGACCACGATCAGGCCCGCAAGGCCGTTAAGCAAGAGCTCGAGACGGGCGAACGGGAAGAAGAAGACCGTGTTGAGGGACGAAACGTCGCCAAGCACGGCCTCGAGGCCCGCGATGAACGACAGCACGGCCGCGACGGCGCCGATCAGGCAGCCGGCAGTCTTGGCGGCGTTATCGGCCTTAATCAGCAGAACCGAGGCGAGCGCACCGATGCACGAGACGGCAAGCGATGCGATAAACAGCGTCATGCTATCCATTGTTTACGCTCCATTCTGCTTTCTCGGACAGGCCCTGGGCCACAGCGGTAACGTCGACGACCGGACCGTTTTCGATCGAGCGCAGGCGCTTGGCCTCGTCGAGCTCGCGATCGGCCGCGCCGCCCATGACGGTCAGCGCCTTGGTGGGGCACGCCGCCACACAATGCGGGCCGTCCGGATCGAAGGCGCACAGGTCGCACTTGACAGCGCAGGTGTACTGGCCAGGAGCCCACGTCAGCAGGCTGCTCAGGGACTTAGGATACGAAGGCGTCGGGTCGCACATGCCAGCGACACCGGCGATAGACGTGCCATCGGGATGGATGGCTCCGAAGGGGCACGCGATGGCGCACAGCCTGCACCCGATGCACTCCTGCTCCTTGACGTGGATGCGATCGCCATCGTGCTCGATGGCATTCACCGGGCAAACCTCGGCGCAGGGGGCACCCTCGCAATGGTGGCAGGCAAGGGCGGCCGAAATACCGCCGGTCTTCACGAGCGCCAGGCGCGGCGTATCCTGAAGACCTTGCATCCGGTGGGCGTCGGCACAGGCGGACTGGCATGTTCCGCAGCCGATGCACCTCTCCGGGTTGATGTCGATGAAGCGGTTCATCCCCACTTCCTTTCAAAATAACGGGCCGGGCTCCCGAACGTACGGGACGCCCGGCCCAAAAAGCCAACGAGAACGGGACTACACGATTTGGTTCACGTGCGTCTCGTCGTCGAACTTGGCGGCGCCGGGCTCAACGTCCTGGGGAGCGGCGGCGTCGACCAGAGCCTGCTTGAGCTCGGTGTACTGACGCTCCACCTCGCCCTCTGCCCAGACCTGGTCGGCAATGGCGTCGACCTGGCAGGCGGAGAACTTGTCCTCGGGCGTATGCGAGACCGGGTCGACCTTGTGCATGGTCAGCTCGTTGCACTTACCGATCCACCACTGGTAGGTCATATAGACCGTGCCCTTGTTGATACGGTCGCTCACGTCGGCGCGGCTGTATACCTGGCCGCGGCGGCTGTGGATCGAGACGATGTCGCCGTTCTTGATGCCGCGCGCCTGGGCGTCCGCGGGATTCATGCGGACAAAGCCGGGCTCGTCGGCAAGCAGCGCCAGCGTCTTGCAGTTGCCGGTCATCGAACGGCAACTGTAGTGGCCGACCTCGCGGACGGTGCACAGGATGAGCGGGTACTCATCGTCGGGAAGCTCGGAGGGCGCCTCCCAGTCGTGCGCCATCAGGTTGGCGCGGCCGTCCTTGGTGGTGAACTTGCCACCAGCGAACATGTCGGGCGTACCGTGGTCGTTCACATCGGTGCTCTTGACGGGCCACTGGGCGTAACCGCCCTCGGGAGCCATCTTCTCATAGGTCGCGCCCACAAAGTTGGGGCACAGGCTAATGCACTCGTTCCAGATCTGCTCGGTGTTGTCGTAGTGCATGGGATAGCCCATGCGCGTAGACAGGTCCGCGAAGATCTCCCAGTCGTGACGGCACTCGCCCTTGGGCGGAACAGCCGCGTCAAAGTGCTGGAAGCTACGGTCGGATGCGGTAAAGACACCCTCGTGCTCGCCCCAAGAAGTAGCGGGCAGGATGACGTCGGCGAGCATAGTCGTCTGCGTCATAAAGATGTCCTGGCAAATGAACAGATCCAGCTCGGAGAGCGTCTTGCGCATACCGGCCGAATCGGGCTCGGTCTGCACCGGGTCCTCGCCGTAGTTGTAGAAGCAGTGCACCTTGCCCTCGTCGACCAGGTGACCCAGGTCGGTGAGCTTGTAGCCCTCCTCGAGCGGGAGCTTTTCCTCGGGCACGCCCCAAGCCTTGGCAAACTTGGCACGCACTGCCGGGTCGGTGACCTTTTGGTAGCCAGGGTACAGGTTGGGCAGCATGCCCATATCGCAGGAGCCCTGGACGTTGTTCTGACCGCGCACGGGCGCGAGGCCGGAGTTGGGTTTGCCGATCTGGCCGGCAACGCAGGCGATGGAGGCGATGGTGTGCACCGTCTTCAGGTTCTGCTTCTGCTGGCATACGCCCATGCCCCAGCCAATGATGGCAGAGGGCTTCGCCGTGGCGTACATCTCGGCAGCTTGGTGGATCAACGCGGGCTCGACACCCGTGATGTCCTGTACGGATTCGGGAGTGTAGTTCTTGATGGTCTCCCACCACTCGTCAAAGCCGTTCGTGTGCTCGGCGACGAATTCCTTGTCGTAGAGGCCATCGTTGACCAGACAGTTGGCAAAGGCGTTGAGGAACGCGACGTTGCAACCGTTCTTGATCGGAAGGTAAAGATCGGCGATACGCGCGGTTTCGATATGGCGCGGGTCGGCGACGATGATCTTGCAACCCTTTTCTTTGGCTCGCACGATACGCCTTGCGACGATGGGGTGCGAATCGGCAGGGTTATAGCCGAAGAGGAAAATGCAGCCCGCATCCTCCATACCGGGGATGGAGCATGACATGCAACCTGAACCAACCGTGTCCATCAGACCGAGGACAGTAGGGCCGTGTCAAGTACGGGCGCAGTTGTCTACGCTGTGGGTGCCGATGCACGCACGCGTAAACTTCTGCATGACGTAGTTCGCCTCATTGCCGCCGCCTCGCGAAGAGCCGGTGGTCATGACAGCGTTAGGACCATATTCGTCAATTATGGCCTGCATCTTAGATGCGGTGAAATCCAGTGCCTCGTCCCAGCTTACGCGCTCAAGATCCGCGCCCTTGGTGCGGCGGATCATCGGGTGCAGTACGCGGGGAGTCAAGATCTTGGTGTCGTTGATGAAGTCGTAGCCGCTCATGCCCTTAAGGCACAGCTCGCTCTGGTTGGTGATGCCGTTGAGCGGTTCGGTACCCACGACCTGGCCGTTTTGGACCAAGAGGTTAAACTGGCAACCGGCGCCGCAGTACGGGCAAATCACTTTATGCTTCTCCATGACACCCTCCTTCCTTTCTCTGCTACCGAATACTCGATACTTATTTGACAATCATTGGGCCTGTCGCCCGACGCTTACGCCTCGTTTTCGATGGTGGCGCGGGCACGCTCGGCAGTCAGTTCTGCCAGACGCTCCTCGTCTACCAGGGTGAGGCCCTTGGTCGGACACGCCTCGGCACACGCCGGACCGCCGGGACGGTCCACGCACAGGTCGCACTTGAGCACGAAGCTCTTAGTCTGCGAACCCACGCGAACGTCACCCATCAAGACGGGGACCTGCGTGGTCGCCACGCTCACGGCGCCAAAGGGGCATGCCATGACGCAGCTCTTGCAGCCGATGCAGTTGTCCTCGTTGACGCCGATGCGATGGTTCTTTGGATCAAAGAACAAGGCGCCCGTGGGGCAGGCCTTGGCGCACGGAGCGTCCTCGCAGTGGTGACATGCCACCGGCGCGGAAATCTCGTAGGTGCGCGTTACGCGCAAGCGAGGTGCGGCGATGTTGCCGGGAATATCGTGCGCCTCGATGCACGCCGCCATACAGGTTTGGCACCCAATGCAGCGTGAAGAATCAGCCACGACTCGTTTATTGCCCATGTTGTTCACTCCCTCCTGAATCCCATGCCGGAGAGACCCTGTCGACGTTGCCCCGGACCGCCCGTGGTCCGGCATCGACGAATCGAATGCATGCGGCGAAACATGCACTCGGTAGAGTTTCTCCAACGATATACAGGTTAAATATACGCAGTTGCAGGGGGCAAACTTGAGCATAGGCCCTGCAATACGGGTGTATTGCAGGGGTTTTGGCAGGTTGGAATTATTCTCTAGAAGCTATAAAGGTGAGTGTATTACATGCGTACATCCAAGGGAGAATTCACGCTCGTTTCTGAAAGATGTAGTACGTTTGTAATATCGTTTACACTCAATTACTCTAGTGCAATAAAGTAGTGGTTGTAAGATTGGCTATTATTAGCCGATGTTATATTTGACTATTCAAATTGCACGCTCATTAAGGGAGGCCAGTGATGTCATCGACTCAAAAACGAGCCATCCTGCAGGTGCGCATTCGCGAGGAAGACAAGCAGCATGCCGAGCGTCTCTACGACGCCATGGGCACATCGCTCGCCGAGGCTGTCCGTCTATTTGTCGCGCAGAGTATTTTGATGCGCAAGCTCCCCTTTCAGCCGGTCGCCGTGCGCTCAAAGGACGGCACCGCCGCCTATGGATCGCTCAAAGCATATGGTGACCCCAATCGCCGCGCCGAGGAGCGCAATGCCTGGATTGAATACCTAGCCACAGAAAGCGATGAGTCGGTTTTGGGTCCCGAGGAAGTAGATATCCATGAGTAGCACCATCATCGACGAGACCGTCATCCTGCGCTACCCGCTTAACGACGACGAGGTCCTGTCACCGCGCGCCGCCAAGGTCATCGCCACGCGCACCGCACGTGTCTATCCCGAAATCATCACGCGCGTCGTGGTCACGCTGCGCGACGTCTATAAGGTTCCCCGCGTTGAAATTGCTGCGGCCATGAAAAGGCTGCTCGATGACGTCATGGTCGACGAGCCCACCGTTGTCGCCCTTGCCGTCAAACTCTTCGGCAAGACCCATATGGACTTTACCGACTGCCTCCTCGCAGCCCGAACCGCCATCTACAACGATGATGTCGTGAGCTTTGGCAAGCCCATCATCCAAGGCATGATCGATTACCGCCGTAAACGCCAAACCGCCGCCGACGCCCGCGACCGCGCCGCCGAAGCCCGCAGCCGAAGCACCGACTCCACCATCGACAAGCTCCGCCACCAATCCCGCCACTAACCGACAGGCAACGGCATCGCCCGCCACTCAGCCCCATCCCCTCTTAAGTTGCGGTGAAATAGTTCCTGGATTTAGGCTTATTCGAGCCTTTCAGGAACTATTCCACCGCAACTTTCTGTAAGGGTGGTTTTTAGTGCCGCCGAGGGGCACTAATCAACCGTTTGCCGATATGTTTGGCTACGACTCATGACTCTGACCTGCCCCGTCAAGCTTTTGGTCAGTTCATGGCAAGGTCAGGCGGGCCAAATATGGGATAGCGTAGTGTCATTCACTCCCCCTCGAGACCATGGGGTCGAAAATGAGTCATGATAAACGCTGTACCAAACCGCAATTAGAGCTGTTCTTCCGGTTATTCGAGGCCCATCATGGCGGGCACCTGTTTGTAGCTACCAAAAAATGGGATGAACGCTGTGCCTACGCGCTCATGCAAAAAGAGATGATTATTCGACTCTACAACCATGTCTACGCTGATCCCGCGTATTGGAATGACCTCGGCGTCGAAGATCGCATCTTTCAATTGGCATCCGCTATTGCGGTCGTTGAACCGAATGCCGTGTTTTGTGGAGCAACGGCGGCACTGCTCTATGGCATCGGTTCTGCATATTCGCTTCTCGACAAGGTGCAAGTGCTGTTGCCGCGTTCCACCAGACGCGATATGTACGAATTCGTTGAATACCGACGCTGGCGGCCGGGCGACGTATGGCAGCTCGGTCCTTTTACGTTAACGAATCCATATCGCACGGTGGTCGACATCGCCCGAACTAACGCTTTTCGATATGCACTAGGCTATGTCGACGGGTTGGCTCGTGAGTACGGTGTCGAGCGTGAAGAATTGCGTGCATATGCACAAACGAACTGCCGCGGACTGCACGGCATCGCGCGCGCATTTGACGTTTTTGAACACATGGATGGCAGATCGGATAACGGTGGAGAATCCGAGGCACGGGCGGCAATGATTCTGGCGGGAGTTGCCGCTCCCGAACTTCAGGTTGAAATCACTCGACCGGGAAACGCCGGCTATTATTTGGCAGATTACGGCTGGCAGATGCCAAACGGCTCTTGGATGCTGGCTGAGCTGCATGGACTAGGCAAGTTTGAGGACGATGCCCAAAATGATCCGGAACATACTGCGGCAAAAACCTATCGAGCTGCCCTCGTGCGCGACGCGAACCTGCGTGCCATGGGCCACAACGTCATTCATTTCAAGCTCTCAGACACCCTCGATGTCAAAGCGTTCGGCTCCATGATGCGCGGCTACGGTATACCAACCACAAAACCCTACACAGACTCCTGACCGGCTGCCCTCATCTTCTCGACAACAGAACCCATCATCGACCCAGCCCGCTCGGCCTCAATAAGTTGCGGTGAAATAGTTCCTGGATAACAGCTTTTGCGGCTAATCGGGAACTATTTCACCGCAACTTAGGAGGGGATGTGGGGTCCCCGGCATGTATATGAAAACGGCTCTGGCACCAAAAGGAGCCAAAGCCGTTAAAGATATCCTATGGAGCGGGCGACGGGAATCGAACCCGCGTCATCAGCTTGGAAGGCTGGGGTTCTACCATTGAACTACGCCCGCAAGATATGGTCGGGACGACAGGATTTGAACCTGCGACATCCTGCTCCCAAAGCAGGCGCGCTACCAAACTGCGCCACGTCCCGAAGGTGTTGAGCAGCTAAGGTCTAAACCTTGCGTGTCCCAAAGCGAAGGAAATTATAGGGGAGACTCCCCGCCTGTGCAAGCGCAGAAACCCTAGCTCCTCGAATGTGCGACAAAACGACTATGGAGCAGGCCGATCACAAATGCCACCACGGCAACCGGCGCCCACGCGGCACCGATATCCGCCAACGGCAGCGCATCAAACGGCAGCCACGTGCCCCCAAAGAACGCATCGCGGACCGAGGTGATCACGCTCTGCACGGCAACCACACCGCCAACCCAGACCCACACCTGCGGATGAGCGTCGCAAAAGCCGTGTACCAAACCCATGAGAACCAGCACGATGGCGACGGGATACAAGGCGTTAAGCATGGGCACCGAGAACATAAGGATCACGTCGAGGCCCACGTTGGAGAGCACGCACGAAAACGCCGCGAACACAAAGGCAAGGATCGCGAAGGGGCGGCGCATGGCCCCCTCGGAAGCCTCCGCTCCCCCTTCAACTACGTACGTCTCACAGAAATAGCGCGAGCAGCAGCTAATAAGACCGATGCACACGTTCATGCAGGCGAGGAAAAAGATCGCGAAGACCACGACCGTGCCAGCAAGCCCAAAATGCATGGAGGCCGAACGAGCGAGGATGGCAGCGCCGTTGGTGGCATCGGGCATAACCGTGCCGAGTTGCATTCCGGCAAGCGCCAGGCCGCAGTAGATGATGGCCATGAGCACGCCGGCGATCACACCCGAACGCGAGATCTCGAAGGCCACGCGCCTATCGTCGGTAACGCCCAACTCGTGGATGGTCTCGGCGATGATGATGCCGAAGGCGAGCGACGCGAGCAGGTCCATGGTCTGATAGCCAGTCAAAAAGCCCTGCACGGCGGCGCCTGCATCGTAGGGAGCCTGAGGCGCGGCAGCCGGTCCCAGTGGCGAGACCACGGCGGCACCCACGACCAACACGATGAGCACAATGAGCGCGGGGCCCGTAATGCGGCCGAGCACGCGCGTGATGACACCCGGGCGCAGCGTGAGAGCAAACGCGACGACAAAGAAGCCAACGGCAAACACCAGGCGAGCCGTGCCAAGCGAAACGCCCTCGGGCAGCAGCGGCACCAGCATCTCGAAGGCCGTGGAGCTCGTACGCGGAATGGCCAGGCACGGGCCGATGGCCAGATACACCGCCGCAACAAAGAACTCACCGAACTTGGGGTGCACGCGGCCGGCAAGCTCGCGCGCCGTTCCGGCAAGCGCCACGGCGATAAAGCCCATGACGGGCAGGCCGATGGCGGCGATGAGAAAGCCGAGCATGGCGACCGGCGTGGCTGAACCTGCTTGCAGCGCCAGCAGTGGCGGAATGATAAGGTTGCCGGCGCCAAAGAGCATCGAGAACAGGGCGATGCCGACGGTAACGACATGGTCGGAGCGCAGACCACGCGAGGCGGATGAGGCCATAGACACACCTTTCGGGTCGAAACAAAAACGGGACGGGCAAAAGACCCGTCCCGCAAGTATATACGCTCTAGCAGGCTAAATCGCGCAAAGCGTCAATCGCGGTGTCGACTTCCTCGTCCGTGTTGAAATACCCAAACGAGAAGCGAACGACACCCTGACGCTCGGTCCCCAGCGCACGGTGCATGAGCGGGGCGCAATGGGCGCCGGGGCGCGTCGCAATCCCCCACCCTTGCATGAGTGCATCCGAGATCTCGGCAGAGTCGATATCGCCCACGTTGAGCGAGACGATCGCCGAGCGCGTCGGTTGGCCAAAGGCACCATAGAGCTTAATCCCCGGAATCTCGCGCACACCGGCAAGGAAGCGATCAGCGAGCGCACGCTCGTGGGCAGCAATCGCCTCGACCCCACCCTGGGCCTCGATAAAGTCGAGACCAGCGGAAAGGCCGGCGATACCGTGGCCGTTGAGCGTGCCCGCCTCAAGGCGCGTGGGCCACTCAAGCGGCTGCAACGCATCGAAACTGTGCACGCCCGTGCCGCCCATGGCCCACGGCGCCACGTCAATGCCCTCTGCTACGGCCAGGCCGCCGGTCCCCTGCGGACCCATGAGCCCCTTGTGGCCGGTAAAGCACACCACGTCGAGCCCCATGGCCTGCATATCGATATGCACCGTGCCGACAGACTGCGAGGCGTCGACGATCGCCAGCGCGCCGGCCGCATGCGCGATGGCAGCCACACGCGAAACGTCGACCGCGTTGCCGGTCACGTTGGAGGCATGCGTCACCACCACGGCGCGCGTACCCGGCGTGACAAGCCGCTCGAGTTCGTCGTAGTCGAGCACACCGTTAACGTCACAGCCCGCATGCTCAACGGTCACACCCCGTTCCGCTGCCAGGCGGTTGAGCGGACGCAGTACGGAGTTGTGCTCGAGCACCGTTGTGACCACATGGTCGCCGGGGCGCACCACCCCGTTGATGGCGGTGTTGAGCGCCGCCGTGGAGTTGGACGTAAAGCACACATGGTCCGCCCTCGGGCAACCCAAAAGGCGCGCGAGCTTGGCACGGCAGCCGTGGATGGTACGCGCCGCGTCGAGCGCACCCGACGTGGCGCCGCGCCCGGCATTGCCGAGCGAGCACATCGCCTGCGTCACGGCATCGATGACCGTCTGCGGCTTGTGCATGGTCGTCGCTGCGTTATCCAGGTAGATCATCGCACGACCTCCCACATATCAATCACGGTATAGCCCTCGGTGGGAACGCCCGCCGCGGTAAGCTCGCTGCGCAGCAGCTCCTCATCGGCAGGCAACGCCTTCCACGCCAGACCGCAGCCGGCAGCGACCTCCCCGGGCACGGGAATCGTTCGCCCGGGAAGACCGCGCTCAATGCACAGGGTCTCGCACCCCATGGCGGCCGCCGTGGTGGGAAACGTGATGACAAGCGCCGGGC
This sequence comes from Collinsella sp., assembly GCA_047247485.1. Taxonomy (GTDB): domain Bacteria; phylum Actinomycetota; class Coriobacteriia; order Coriobacteriales; family Coriobacteriaceae; genus Collinsella. The sequence goes on from JBKTTM010000006.1 coordinate 1,193,676, forward strand.
GCCTCTCCCTCATGGCAACTCCAACCAATACGCTACGGGCGCACGACGCGCACGGCCTGCTCCATCTTCTCCACGATCACGTAAATGTTGGTGACCTCGCCTACTGCAAGCTGGTCCTTAATGCCATAGTGGTCGAGGCAGGTGCCACAGGTGAGAATCTCGACACCCTGCTCGGCCAGACCCTTCAGGTCATCGAGCACCGGCGAGCCCTCGACGGTGAGCTTGGCGCCGCCGTTGTAGAACAGCATGGTCGCGGGCAGCTCCTCCTGCTGCGTCACGGCAAAGATGAAGGCCTTCATGAGCTTGTGGCCCAGCTCGTCGTCGCCACGGCCCATGCAGTCGGTGTAGACGGAAATGACGAGCTTGCCCTTGCCGGCGCTGGCATCACAGAAGGCAGCGCCATCCTGCTCGGGATCGGCCACGGCAACGGCGCCAGAGGTCGCCACGGTCACGTGCCACTCGGCGTCAGAAACCTTCTCGACCGAGGCCGTGCAGCCCTTCTCCTGCGCCATCTTGGAGATGTTCTTGACGGCGGTCTCGTTATCGACCGAGGTCACGACGGTGCCCTCGCCATCGAGCTGCTTCAGGGCTTTGAGCGTCTTGACGACGGGCAGAGGGCAGGCATCGCCCATGGCATTGACTTCAATTTTGGTAGACATAGCTTTTCCTTTCGAATAAATCGTTTTAGAACGGTACATGGCTCAATAAACGTGTCGTTAACGGACAACGCGGACCGCAGGACCGCCCGGCTCCGCCTCGCACACGCGCCCGACAACGGCGGCAACGCGCCCCTCGGCATGCAAACGACGCGCAAGCTCATCCACGTCCACCGCGGGCGCCGCAATAAGCAAGCCGCCCGAGGTCTGCGGATCGTACAGCGCATCCAACATGCCCGGCTCCAGGTCCTCGTCGGCAGCCGCACGCGGGTCAAAGAAGTCCTGGTTGCGGTAGGAGCCCGCGGGAATAATGCCCAGGCGCGCCATGTCGAGCACCTGGTCAAAGAGCGGTACCGCTCCCGACGTAAGTTCGATCTGCACGCCCGAGCCCTCGGCCATCTCGCACGCATGCCCGATCAGACCAAAGCCCGTAATGTCGGTGCAGCCGTGAAGCTCGAGTCCCTCGGCCAAACGAATCGGGGCCTCGTTGAGGGTGCGCATCGAGTCGAACATCGGACCAGCCTCGTCCTGCTCGATAAGCTCGCCCTTAATGGCCGTGGTGATGATGCCCGAGCCGATCGCCTTGGTCAGCAGCAGGACATCGCCCACGCGCGCACCGCTATTGGCGAGCATGCGATCGAGCGCGACAAAGCCGCTCACGGACAGGCCGTACTTGGGCTCGTCGTCGTTGATGGTGTGGCCGCCCGCGATGGTGCAGCCGGCCTCAACGCACTTGTCGGCGCCGCCCGCCAGAATCTGACCGGCAACCTCGACGCCCAGGCAGCTCGGAATGCACAGCAGGTTCATGGCATGGCTCGGCCGCCCGCCCATGGCGTAGATGTCCGACAGTGAGTTTGCCGCGGCAATCTGGCCAAACAGGAACGGGTCGTCGACCATCGGTGGGAAGAAGTCGATGGACTGCACGAGCCCCAGGTTCTCCCCTACGCGGAAGACACTCGCATCGTCGGAGGTATCGAACCCCACGAGCAGATTGTCGTTATGCACATTGGGCAAGTCGCCCAGGACCTGGGCGAGGGCTCCGGGAGCCAACTTAGCGGCTCAACCGCTCGCGGCCGTCATGGATGTGAGCCTCATGGTGTCCTTAGCCATACGAACCCCCTTCCAACAAATCAACGACTTTAAGTATACGCCCCAGGCACGCTTCCCAAGAGACCGCCGACGGCTCGAACGTCAAAGGCGGCGCCGCAAGCGCCTGCGCGATAGCATCTGCCAGTGCGCGCTCAAACAACGGAAGGTCGGCCGCCACGGGCGTGTCGACATCCGTCATACGCGGAGACGCCACCCACGTCACGGGAGCACCGGGAAGCATCGCCTCCATCCAGGGACGAACGCCGGGCAAATCGGTCGCCACAACTTTGCAGCCGCACGCGAGGGCCTCGATCGTCACGAGCGGCAGACCCTCATAAAACGAAGGCAGCACAAAGACGTCGGAACTGCGGTAGGCATGCACGAGTCCATCGCTATCCAGGCGCCCCGCCAGCTTCACCGGCACATCCGAGGCCGCGGCCAAGCGCTCGATACGCGCGTACTCGGCATCGTCCCCGCGACCGCCCACAAGTACCAAGCCAGATGGGCGGACGTCATCGTCAATCGGCAATGACACGGCTCGAACCAGCGACTCGACGCCCTTTTTAAAGCAAATCTTGCCCACGTACGCAAGCGATCCCGGCCGCCTCGCCACGCTTGCGTCGCGGCAGAAGACGCGATGGTCGTAGCCCGTCCCAATCACGTGGATGCGATCGGCATCGACGCCGCACACCAGGCCAATCTGCTCAGCCTGCTCAGCGTGGAGCGCAAAGACGGCATCGAGCCGACGAACCGCACTTACGATGCGATCGCGCTCGAGCGCATGCGAACGCAGCTGGCGCAGGTCGGTCGAATGGCACACGGCAACAACCGGCACGCCCCGGACGCACTCGCGCGCCAATGCGGTCACAAGATACAGGTGATGGCAGAGCACCAGATCGGGCCGAAACTCAGCCACCGCCCGATCGATTGCAGCAGCAAATGCCCGCTCAAATGCCTTGAGCATCGAAGGCGTCAGGTCACGATAGCGCGTGGAGGGATAGGGCATGACATCGGACATACCGCAGATGGGAAACGGCAGCTCGGGCGACTCGAACGGTACGGCAAACACGGCAGCACGCCGGTCCAGCTCGCCTTGGGTATCACCCGGTGCCGCGCCGCAAAGCACGGCGGCGCGATGCCCCGTCTCGATCTGTTCGCGTACGAGCGCGGCAAGGTAGGTGCCGCTGCCGGTGCTATCTGGTTTTTGCGCCGAGATATTGAGGATGCGCATGTCGCGGTACACCCCTAGGCCAAGGCGGCGGCGCGGACAGCCGCGCCGATCGCTCCGGCAAAGCGAGCTTGGGGCGAGGTGGTCACCGGCGACCCCAGTAGCTCGCCCAACCGCTCCACCACGAAGGCGTTCTCGCACAGGCCACCGGTCAGGTAGTACGGGGCGCCCGCGGCCTGCCCGGCCATGGTCGCCACGCGCGATACGACACTCTCAATCACACCACGGGCGATGTTCTCGCGCGGCTCACCACGGCCGATCAGGCTGATGACCTCGCTTTCGGCAAACACCGTGCACATGCTGCTGATCTTGGTGGGTTCGCCGGTGCGGGCGAGGTCCGTCATCTGCTGTTGGGAAATGCCTATGCGGTCGGCCATGATCTCCAAAAAGCGCCCCGTGCCGGCGGCGCACTTGTCGTTCATGGCAAACTTGGCCACGCGGCCACTTTTAAGCTGAATGACCTTGGTGTCCTGGCCGCCTACGTCAATCACCGTGCCGTGATCGCCAAACAGGCGCACGGCACCGGTGCCGTGGCAGGTAATCTCGGTCACGACCTTATGCGCATAGGGCACGGCGACACGGCCGTAGCCAGTCGCGATCACGCGCACGTCGTCGGCAGCCACGTCGTAGCCAGCCGCTGCCAGTGCCTCGCGCAGCCGCTCGGAAGCATCGACCGAGGAGAACCCGGTTGGCTGCACGCACGTCCACGCCACCGAACCCTCCCCGTCGACCACAGCAGCCTTAGCCGCCGTAGACCCGATATCGATCCCGATCCCTATCATGGCTCTCTCCCATTCTAAACATCAAAGACAGTGGCACGTTCAGGCACCTTAGCTCTAGGTTTCTCAGGTGCCGGAGATTGCCCCGAAAGAGGAGCGCAGCGTACTTTGGGTACGCAAGCGACGGTTTGAGGAGCAAGATCCGGTGCCTGAGGAAGCTAGAGGGTTTCGATGAAGGCGGCGATGCGCGTCTCGATCTGGCCCATGTCACCGTTGCTGTAGTCGGTCTCGATCTTCATATACGGAATGCCCGCACCCTCGACAGCCTCCTGCATGCGCGCGCTCTCAACGTTGAAGGTGTGGCACGCCTGGAGCACATTCTCCACCACACCGTCGACGTGGTATTTCTCGCACATGGCCAGGGTGTTGTCCATACGACCGTCGTTGGGCGTCATGACCGAGCAGTTGATATCCAGGTAGCGGTCGGCGATGGCGCGCAGGATATCGGGAGCCTCCGGGTCGATCATCATGGCCGCCGTGCGCTCGCCCGAGCAGTCGTCCATGCACACGACCACACCGCCGTTGAACTCGATAGTACGGCCGATCTTGTTGATCACGCCGCCCACCGGGCAGCCGGTGATCAGAATGCGCTTGGCATCCGCCGCAACCGGGCGCTCGCCCGCGTCGTAGGCCTCGCGCAGCTTGGCAACCTTTTGCTCCAGCTGCTGCGTATAGGCCTCGATATCAAAACTAAACGTACCGGCAAACATGGTGCTCATCAGGTCGACGCCGCTCATGGCCGCCGGCTGGTTGGCCTGCAGCGCAAACATCTCGAGCTGGGCCGCACGCAAGCGGTTGCGACGACGGACGGCAGCGCGCAGGTCATCGTCGGTAATCGTGATGCCGTAGAAGCCCTCGAGCTCCTCCTTGAGCAGGCGGCACTCCTCGTACCAGCCCTCGCGCTCGTAGGCGCGGTCGCGGCCCTGCGGAAGATGCAGAATGTGCGTACGCTTGAGCTCGTTGAGCAGCTCGTACATCTTCTTCTTGCCGTCGCAGGTGGTCTCGCCGATGATCATGTCGCTAAAGTACGTAAACGGGCACTTTTGCGAGTAGGCAAAGCCGTACGTCGACTTGATGAGCGGACAGAGATTTGCCGGCAGCACCTTCTCGGCCTCGGGAATCACCTCGTCGGATGTGCCGCACAAGGCCACACTTGCAGCGCCCGCGGCATCGATAATCTCGAGCGGCGTGTAGCTGCACAGAAAACCGATCAGGCGATTACCGGCCTGCTTGTAATCCTTGACGCGAATAAACGACGCCTTGCGCTGCTCGTTGAACTCCTCAAACGTGGACGGCAACGGCTGCTCAATATATTCCGACATATAACTCCTTAACAAACCTTTTAACCAACCAAGGAAACGGCTTTCCCAGGTGCCCGAGGTTGCCGTGAAAGAGAAGCGCCGCGTACTTTGGTACGCAAACGATGGTTTGAACGGCAAGATCGGGTGCCTGGGGAAGCCGCCGGGACGGATACCCCTAAATGGTTTCCAAGAAAGCTTCGATGCGCGTCTGCAGTTGGCCCGCATCCTCACCGGCGTAGTCGGTCGTGATGTGCATAAACGGAATGCCTGCCTCCTCGGCGGCCTTCTCCACGGCAAACGATTCCATCTCGTAGAGCGTGCAAAACTGCAGGGCCACGTCGACGATGCCATCGGCATGCAGGTCCTTGGCCATCTGGACAATGTCCTTCATACGCTGGTCGTTGGGTGTAAAGACGGCGCAGTTGATCTTAAAGTAGCGCTCGGCAATAGCATCGAGCATCTCGTCAACCGTCTCACCGGACTCATCGACCAGGTCCTTGTAATAGCGCGAACCCGTGCAGGACTCCTCGCCCACCACAACGCCGCCGGCCTTCTCGATGAGGTTGAACAGCTTCCAGTTGGGCACGGCCATGGGCGTGCCGGTGTACAGGATGCGCTTGGTCCCCTTGGGTGCCACGCCCTCGCCGGCCTCGACACGCTGCTCGCACTCAGCCGCCATATCGTTGATGGCTCCGGTCAGACGCGGTGTGTCGTCCATAAAGGCGGCCTGAACGGTCAGCAGGCTGTCGAGACCGCTGATGGGCGCAGGGTCGGCAGCGCGGGTCGCAGCGAGGCGCTGCAGGGCGCGGCGTTTCTCATTGACGGCGTGGATGGCAGCCTTCAGACGCTCGGGCGTAATCTTGACGCCGCACTCATCCTCGATCTTGGCGGCGAGCTTCTTGACCTCGGCCTTCCAGGTCACGAGTGTGGACTCATCGTGCACGTTGGGAATATCCATGACGTACATGTTCTTTTGCGTGGCAAAGAACTCGTAGGCTTTCTTCTTACCGTCGCAGGTGTTCTCGCCTACCACCAGGTCACTCGACTCAATGTAGGGGCAGACCTCGCCCAGCTTAAAGCCGGCAAAGCTCTTGATAAGCGGACAGGTGTTGCGCGGCAGATGCTCCTCGACCTTATCGGTTGCCCAATCGGCACCCGAGCACAGACCCACGGGGATACCGTCGCAAGCGAGAACAATCTCCTCGGGCACGTAGACGCAGAAGCTGCCAACAATCTTGGTGGCCTCGCCGGCCTCCTTCTTGTCGAGCATCTCCTTAATGCGGCCGGTGTGGATGTTGGTGGCGACAAAATCCAGGTAGGACGTGGACTTGGGGCGATTGTTCTGCGTCAGGAACATATCACCGTACATCTGGCCCACGGCATCCAGCAGCATGTCGTGGTCGGCAAGATTCATGCCGAGGCTCTCCCACATCGGATGGAAATCAAATTCTTCAGCCATAACGGTTCCCCTCTCGAACCAAAAATGAATAGCTACGGTATTGCTGCACGGTGGGTGGCGAAAACCCAGCCGCGCCTAAACCCGGAATTTTGGGGAACCTGCCTTGCGTTCGGTTATTTAGTTGTGCGTCGTCTCTCCCGGAGCCGTAAACATACCTGCTCATATGCGACTCCGAGCCATATACAGGGCGCGCGCGGCAACGCGGCGAATGTATGTCGTCTGCGGCATGTGCGCACCCTCCTTTACAAGTTGAGGTCAACTATATCAACGGTCATCGACCATGCGAACACCGTTGACATTCGTACGACAGCGTCGTGTGCCGTCGTTTAATAAATAATTATCTTGATTGATAAGAGTTTGTCATTCCTCATTCGGCGAACGGCAAGGCAAAGCCGCCGAGGCTTATATCCCCGACGGCATTACCCGGCGCTATCGACAAACCAAGTGGATCCTACTCGCATCGAAGTGCATGCGCAGCGTCTCGCCTGCTTGCGGTAGCTCATCGACAGGCACGCCCACTTTGTTGACCTTCCACTGCAGGCGCGTCGGCGCGTCGGCGCGCGGCACGTCCAGCAACACCAGCCGCTCAAAGCGAGAATCGCTCACACGGGCCACGTGCAAATCGTAGCTGTTGCGACCTCGTTCCACGCGATTGTCAACATGGAAGTAGCTTGCGCGAACGCCCAGGTACGCCACATTATCGGGAACCGCGCGACCCACGTTAAAGGTCATGCCCCAGTCGAGGGCCTCAACTTCTTCGTCGCCGATCTTGCGCGCCCGGCTTGTGTTCTTGCAGCCCGTCAGGCGCAGCGCCGCCAGCGTCTGCGGACGGCGGACCACGTCCTCGACGGAGCCGGTCTCCTCAACATGCCCGTCGTGCACCACGCAGATGCGCCCGCACAGGCGGCACGCCTCGTCGATGTCGTGGCTCACGTAGAGCACGGTGCGGTTGCATACATCGAACAGGTCGAGCATGTTCTGCTCGAGCGCGCTCTTAAGATAGGAATCGAGCGCGCTCATGGGCTCGTCGAACATAAAGATGCCCGGATGTGCCGCCACCATGCGGGCAAGCGCCACGCGTTGTTGCTGGCCACCCGAGAGCCGCGCGGGATAACGGTCGGCGAAATCGGCCAGGCCAAAGATGCCCAGGTAGCGCTCAGCAAGTTTTTTACGCGCCGCGGCGTCGCCCGCATCCTTTACGCCGGCGCATACGTTACCGGCCACCGTCATGTTGGGAAACAGCTGATAGTTTTGGAACAACAGGGCACATTTGCGCTCCTGGGGCGACAGGTCGATGCCCGCCGCCGAGTCAAAAAAGGTCACACCGTTGACGACGATCTTGCCCACGTCGGGCGTCTCCACGCCGGCAATGCAGCGCAGCGTGCAGCTCTTGCCGCAACCCGAGGCGCCCAGCAGCGCCACACGCTCCTCGCCGGCCTCAAGCTGCATGTCGAGCATAAACCCGGGATAGCGCTTTTTGATATCCAGAACGAGCGACATGGCCTATCGACCTCCCTTCGCGACCGCGTCATCGCGCATAAGCTCGGCCAGCGCCTCGCGATCGATTCGCAGGGCATCGCCGCCCGCCGGGTCGAGCGAATCACCCTGTCCGGCGAGGTCTTTGGCCTGCTTGCGCCCCGCATGGGAAAGGCCCCGCTCGCGATACTTTTGCGAATGGGCGGTGTACATGTTAATGAACAGGATGACCAGGAAGCTGAACGCAATTACGACCACGACCCAGAAGAGCGCGACCGACGTATTGCCGCCCATCCACTCAAAATAGATGGCGATGGGGATGGTCTGCGTAATGCCGGCGTAGTTGCCCGCAAAGAACAGCGTGCAGCCAAACTCTCCCATCGCGCGGGCAAAGGCGAGGACCGTACCAGCAGCAATAGAAGGCCACCCAAGCGGCATCATAAGCTTGGCAAAGATGCGACGCTCGGACCATCCCAGGGTTCGCGCGGCGTCAAGCATCTGCGTGTCGAGGCTCTCAAAGGCGCCGAGCGCCGTACGGTAGACCAGGGGGAACGATACCACCACGGCAGAGATCACCGCCGCCGGCCACGTAAAGACAATCGAGACGCCGTGCGCAATCAGCCACTGGCCCACCCCGGTCGAGCGACCAAACAGCATAAGCAGCAAAAAGCCGCAGACCGTGGGCGGCAACACCATGGAGATGGTAAAGACCGAGTCGAGCAGGCCCTTGATGCGACTCGAGGTACCCATAGTCTTCCACGCGGCGAACAGGCCCAGCGCAAGGGAGATCACCAGGGCAAGGCCGCTCGTTTTAATGGACACCCAAAACGGGCGATAGTCGATGTCGCCCAAAAAGGAGACCAGAGAGGTCAAGGGCCCTTGCTCATCCCGCAACATGACAGACGACGCCTCTACCATTTGAGCGCTATCAAGCCAACGCGCGCCGCCCTTGGCATCACCCGAGGCTGATGCAATCACCACATAGCGGTCCCCATCCGCACCGCGCTCATCAAAGCCATAGGTATACCCGCCGGCATCAAACGTTGTTTCCGCCGTGACATACCAAGGAAGATCCACGTCCCCCAGCCGCGCACCTCCCATGCAGTTTGCGCTGTCGAGGTCACAGACGAGGGCCTTGAGACCCGATACGCACTCGTTGTCCTGCGGATCCAATCCATACTTCTCGACCGCCTTGGGCGATATCCACGCCACAACGCGATCGGCAGCAGGCGCCACTACAAGGTCCACATCCTCGTCAACGGGAAACCGGTAGCCCTCAGGCTGGCCCTCCATGGCACGAGCGGTCCCCTTCGCCAACCGCTCAAAACCCTCGATTCCATAGGAAAGCCCATGAGCGGTCGCAGCAACCTGGGCCCCGTCCTCGGCGTCCCCGGCAAACGCAAATCCCGGCACCCAGCAAAGCGCGAAGGTCAAAGCACAGGCGACAAGCATGCGGAATCTATTAAGCACGAAAAGCTCCAAGCGAATACAAGAACGGAGTGAAACACAAAACGATGGAATTATCGCGCCAAGCCGCACTACTCGGAAAGCTCAAAGCCGTACTTGCCCCAAATCTTCTGGGCCTTCTTGTTGGTCAGGCAGAAGTCGATGAACGCCTTGGCCTCGTCGGCGTGCTCGGAGCTCTCGGCGACGGCACCGGGATACACGATGGGCTTGTGCGAGTCCTCGGGGCACACGAAGGCCTCCTCGATGCCGTCGTAGCGGAAGATGTCGGAGCTGTAGACAAAACCCGCCACGCAGTCGCCTGTAGAGACGTAAGACGCAGCGGTGCCGACCTTGTCGGCCAGGGCTACCTTGTCGGCGAGCTCGGGCGCGTACTCGCCGTCGTCGCCCTCGGTACCGGTATAGAGGCCCACGGAAGCCAGCGCCTGGTTGGCGTACTTGCCGGCGGGGACGGTCTTGGCGTCGCCGATGGCAATCTTACCGTCCAGATTCGCGACGTCGGCGATGGCCTCGACCTTAGTATCGGAGCCCTCGGCGCGAATGATCACGAGGTCGTTGACGAACATGTCCTCACGCGTGTCGGCATCGACGAGCTCGGCGGCTTCGGCGTCGTCCATGGTGCCCTTGGAAGCGGTGATGAGCACGTCGACCGCAGCACCGGCGCGCATCTGCTCGACAAGGTCGCCGGACGCTTTGAACTGCGTGTCGGCAAACGTGGTACCGGTCTGCTCGGTGTAGAGCTCCTGAACCTCGGGCAGAGCCTTCTCGAGCGAATTGGCGGCAAAGATCTGCAGCTCGACAGCCTTCTTCTTAGAGGAAGACTTGGCGGAGCCGGCATCGGAACCAGCGGGCTCGGACGTCTTGTTGCCCGAGCAGCCGGCAAGGCCAAAGCCGGCGGCAGCGGCAGCAGAAAGCGAGACGAATCCGCGGCGAGAAACCATATCGAACATGTTCAACCCTTTCGGACCTTGTGCCCGGGTACCCCACCGCGGGCTTTAAACTGCAATCAGATTATACTTCTACGAGAATAATGATAGTGAGAAATTATTCTCGCCAGAGAATATAGTTTCGAGTTGCCGTGCACCTTGGCGTCGCTTCGGCGGAAAACAAAGGCGGAGCAGCCGTTCTGGTCGCCCCGCCGCAGGTAAACCGCTTAGTTGGTATGTCCGCCGCCCGCCGTCATTTGGGCCGCATGCTCCAGCTGATCGCTCACGGCCTCCCAGCTTTCGCGGGCCGCTTTCGTAGATCCCGGAAAGTTGATGACAAGTGTATACCCACGCTGCATGCACACGGCACGCGAGAGCATAGCGCGGCGCGTCTTGGTCATCGAGTACGCGCGAATCGCCTCGGCAATACCCGGCACATCGCGGTCGCAGACGGAACGCGTCGCCTCGGGCGTTACATCGCGCATCGAAAGACCCGTGCCGCCGCAGGTGAGCACGACATTGGCGTGGCACTCATCGGCGGCTTCCACAATGGCATCACCGATTTCGCTGACGTCGTCGCGCACGACCACATGTGAGGCGACCGTCCAGCCCTGCGCCTCGATAAGTTCCTCGAGGGCGGCTCCGGCCTCGTCCTGGGCAAGATCGCGCGTATCCGAGCACGTCACGATCGATATCTTCAGCTCCATAGCATTCCTCCTACAACACGGCGCCCTCGGGCAGGTCGACGCGAACAACGTCCACGGCATCTCCCGCCTTGAGCTCGCACGGTCCTTCGTCAATATGCAACAGGCAGTTCGCACGCTGCATAGTTCCAAGCAGCGCCGAATTCTGTGTCTTAGCCTCGGTCACCAACAACTCACCGGTCTCGGGGTCGCGCAAAACCGTGGCGCGATCGAAGAAGCGTCGGTCCTGGCGCTTCTTCACGCAGTGCGTCAATATCGCCTGCTGCACGGGACGCGCACCCTCGGCAAAGCCGCGCATCTTGCGGATCGCCGGACGAGCGAGCATCTCAAAGCCCACATACGCCGCGGCCGGATTGCCTGAAAGCCCCAGGTAGGGCTTACCTCCGAGCAAGCCAAACGTGATGGCCTTGCCGGGACGCATCGAGATGCGGTCAAACAGCACCTCGCCCTCGCGCCGGACGAGCGCCGTCACGAAATCGTAGTCGCCCGCCGAGGCGCCACCGCTCGTAATGACAAAATCGCACTCCTGCACGGCGCGATGCACCAGATCGGCAATCGCCTGCTCATCATCGGGCGCAATGCCGTAGAACACGGGCTCGGCGCCGGCATCGAGCGCCTCGGCCATCAGCGCCGAGGAGTTGGAATCGCGAATCTGACCGCGCGCCGGCACCTTACTCGGTGCGACCAGTTCCGTGCCCAGCGAGATGATGCCCACACGTGGGGCAGCGTGCACCTTCACGCTCGCGTATCCGGCACTTGCCAGCAGACCCGCGCCCGCCGGAGCCACGACCTCGCCGGCGTGCATCACAACATCGCCGGCATGGGCCTCCTCGGCAGCAGAGCGAACGTTCTCCCCCACTTTAGCAGGCGCCGAGAAGCTCACGTGCGAGCCCTCGTTGCCGTCGCCATCGAGCACGTCGACGATCTCGTATTTCACTACGGCATCGGCGCCCTCGGGCACCGGCGCGCCTGTCATGATGCGGACGGTCTCGCCCGGGGCGATTGCGCCCTCAAACACATGGCCCGCGGCCTCGTGTCCGATAACGTCGAGCGTCACCGGCGCCTCGCCAGACGCCTGCACCAAGTCCGCCGAGCGCACGGCATATCCGTCCATAGCGCTGTTGGCAAACGGCGAGATGTCGATATCGGCCACCGCGTCCTCGGCCAAGGGAAGACCGGCGGCCTGCCACACGGGAATCTCGATGAGATCCGTCGGAACAACATGCGACAGAACAATCGACTGCGCGTCCTCCAGCGGAATGAGTTTCTCTGCCATATGCACCTCTTAATGCCACGGCGCACAACAGGAGCGCCGATTCTTTATGCTTGTCTCAGTATAATCCCCCGACGCACGACCGCGACTCGGCCTGTACCCGCAAATACACCTGTCGGTTGCAGGCCGCGAAACAGAATGGAAACCAACCCACCGGCTTGTCGCGTTTACCGCGTTTTATAATGCTTGCGTTACAACCTAAAAGAGGAACATATGGCTCATAACGACAAACCCGAAAGCGCAAACGAGGCGCAGGATCATTCCCAGCCGCTCGACGACGGCGGTTTTTTCTCCCTGAACGACGTCATCATGGCAGGCAGGCATCAGATCACCCGCTCCGAGCATCTCTTAGCTGCCGACACGCGCCGCAATGTCCGCAACCTACTCGCAAGCGCCAAGTTGCTCGCACTCGTCGTCATCGTCTCGCTCGCCATGGGCGTTGCCGCTTGGGCGTTTTTGGCCTCGCTGAATATCGCGACCGACTATCGCGAGCACCATGCATGGATTTACGCGCTGCTTCCCGTTGTGGGCATGGCCACCGCATGGGTGTACAAAAACCACGGCCTTGCCGCCAAACGAGGCAACAACCTGGTCATCGACTCCGCTCTGGGCACACGTCTCATCCATATGCGCATGGCCGTCCTCACCTTCGTCTGCTCCACGCTCACGCACCTAACGGGCGGATCGGCCGGTCGCGAGGGAGCCGCGGTACAGATTGGCGGCACCATCGCCAGCAACATCTCGAGCCTCGCCCACCTCAAAAAGCATGACCACCACGACCTCATGCTCGCCGGCATCTCGTCGGCCTTTGGCGCCGTGTTCGGCTCGCCCCTTGCCGGGGCTTTCTTTGGCATGGAGATGTGCTTCATCGGCAAGATCGACTACACCGCGGGCATCTACTGCCTGGTCGCTTCGTTTACCGGCTACTTTACGTCGCTTGCCTTGGGAACCGAGTACGAGGCGAATGTTATCGCCAGCGTTCCCAACATGACACCACGGACGGTTGTCATCGTTGTTATCAGTGCCATTATCTTCGGTCTGACGGCACGCCTCTTTGCCTGGTCAGTTCGAACCGTCAAGAGCCTGTACGGTCGCTTTATCACCAATTACCTCGTTCGCGCACTCATAGGCGCACTCGTGGTTTTGGCCGCCTATGCCCTCCTCGACGCCTGGGACTACGCCGGCCTTTCCACGTGGCTTTCCGGCGCCGGATTTGCCGGCAACACCACCCTGGCGGACGCAGTCATCAAGTTGGTCGTCACAGCGCTCACCCTGGGCGCGGGCTTCCAAGGCGGCGAGGTCACGCCCCTGTTTGGCATCGGTGCGGCACTCGGCGGCTGGATCGGTTGCCTCGTCGGAATCGACCCCAGCTTTCTGGCGGCGCTGGGCATGCTCGGTGTATTCTGCGCCGGCCTTAACGTGCCCATCACCACCTGCATGATGGCCATCGACCTATTCCACGGCACGGCCGCCGGGTTCTTTGTCATCGTGGCCTTTATCAGCTACCTAACCGGCGGACACCGCGGCGTGTACCCCGCCCAGCGCATCATCTCACCCAAGCGCCGTTCGCTTATTGTGGATGAGGGCGGTACGGTAGCGGATGCTATCGAGCGCCACAACGACCTGATAGAGTAGATGTAATAATCGCCGTGCAGCCACAATCAGGGGCAATTCGACCTGAACGCGACCGCACTGCCATGTCACACGCCGGGAGTCGCCCCATGCACGCAACTGATTTTGGTCGCACGCTCATCATCGCCAACCCAGCCGCCCAGTCGGGTGCGGCGCGCGAAGTTGCCGAGCACCTGCAGCGCTTTTTGGACATGACCGCACGCGCATCCCAGTTTGACCTGGTGTTGACCGAGCGTATGGGACACGCCAAGGAGCTGGCCGCACAGGCTCAGGACTATCGCACCGTTATCGCCCTTGGCGGCGACGGCGTGATTCACGAGGTCGTCAACGGGCTTATGACGCAAAAGGAGGACGCCCGCCCCGCTCTTGCCGTCCTGCCCGTGGGCTCCGGCAACGATTTTGCCCAGACGCTCGGCATCGACGATTTCTCCGGCAAGGATTTTGGCGCGCTGCTCACCTGCGAGCTGCAGCGTCAGGACATCGGGCGCATTCGCTCTTGGAGCCCTGCGAGCGGCAGCGGCGAGGCTACCGTTGAGTACTACGACCAGACACTTTCGGTCGGCATCGATGCCGCCATCGGCCTGGGCACCACCAAGCTGCGCAAAAAGACGGGTCTCACCGGTACGCCGCTCTACACCCTCTCGGGACTTGAGCAGTTTGGCCTACGCTATCGCAACTACCCCATGACAGTCAGCTTTGACGGGGCGCCCGCCGAGCGCGTGAGGGCAATCATCATGGCAATTCAGCTGGGCCCCACCTATGGCTCGGGCTATCGCATCTGTCCCGATGCCAATCCCTGCGACGGCATACTCGACGTCTGCTACGCCTGCGGCCCCGTTCCGCGCGCGGTCGCGCTTCCCATGTTCCTTTCGGCCAAAGATGGCCACCACACCAAGCTGCCACCGGTTCGCATGCGACGCTGTCGCCATGCCGAGCTCACCTTTGAGGAGCCCGAGTACCCCATCCAGGCCGACGGCGAGCCCGTTGTCGCCTCGCGCATCGAGGTAGACATCCTTCCCGCCGTCCTCGAGGTCTGGCACCCAACCCGCTAACCCCACCTAAGTTGCGGTGAAATAGGGACTGTTTATGCAGCTAAAGCCGCAAAACAATCCCTATTTCACCGCAACTTATGAGGAAGCTATTCGTCGCTGCCCGGCTTGCGACGGTTGGCCTTTTTAATGGCGTTGAAGTGCTTGTCATTGAGCCTGCGCTGGCGAGAGCGCTGAGGCACCTTGGTCTTTACGCGTCGGCGCGGCGGACGGCCACGACGCTCAAGCTCTGCCCTCAGCTTACGCAGGCAGCTCGCACGATTCTGAAACTGACTACGGCTCTCGCGCGCCGTCACGGTAATCCCCGTGGGCCCATGCTTCATGCGCACCGCCGAGTCCGTCGTGTTCACGCCCTGCCCACCCGGGCCCGTCGCGCGAAACACCTGCACCTCGCAATCGCGCGCCAACTCCTCGACCGACATCTCGGCATAGTGCGCATACTCACGCCATCCCATCTTGTTCTCATCCATATCAACACCTCCCCTCATACAAAAAATGTGACAAAGGGAAAGTCCCTTTGTCACATCGCATACCAATCGCTTGTGCTGCGCGCTTAGGCGAAGGTGATCTCGCCGGTCTCGCAGTCCATATCGGCGATACGGGCCAGGCTCTCGACGCGGAAGCCGCGCTCGCGAAGCTTATCGCCACCGCCCTGGAAGCCCTTCTCAACGGCGATGCCAATGCCGGCAACCTCGGCACCCGCAGCCTCGCAGATCTTGATAAGACCCTCGAGCGCGCACCCGTTGGCCAAGAAGTCGTCGATGATCAGGACCTTGTCGCCCTCGGACAGGAAGCGCTTGCCAACGATGACCGGGTACTCCTTCTGCTTGGTAAAGGAGTAAATGGTCGTGGCATACTGCTCGCCGTCAAGGTTGATGGACTGGGCCTTCTTGGCAAAGACCACCGGCACGCCGCCAAAATGCTGGGCTGCAATGCAAGCCATGCCAATGCCCGAAGCCTCGATCGTCAGGATCTTGTTGATCTCGACACCCTCGAACAGACGGGCCCACTCGGCGCCCATGTGGTCGAACAGCTCAACGTCGCATTGGTGGTTGAGGAAGGCATCAACCTTAAGGACGTTACCGGCCTTTACGATGCCGTCATGGCGAATACGATCCTCAAGCTCCTGCATGGCGCAACCCCTTCTCACGGCAACGATACCGCGCGATTAATAAACGTTGTTCGATAGTCTACCACGGACCGACCCCCGCCCGCCCCACAAGCCGCATCGCACCACAAACCAGTCTTTTTGGGACGGCGCGAATCGTGGCAGACAGCCTCCCAAAAAGCTAATGGCGGGCGCGCACCCTCACCAAGCGCACCATGGCGAGCGCAAAGCCCACAGCGGCCACAGCCATAAGCACATAGAACACCGATCGAAAGCCGAATAGGAATACATCCGGACGGCCTGCAACAAAACTGGTCACGGCCTCGCCCATCGCCACGCTCATCTGCCCATAGAGGATATGCGAACCTGCCGTAATACCCAGCGCCATGCCCGCATAGCGCGCCAGGCTGCCCAGACTGCCTGCAAAGCCAAGCGCTTCGCGCGGAGCCGAGCCCATATACAGCGAGTTATTGGGGCTCTGGAAAATCGAAGTACCACACGACATAAACGCGACACAGCACACGATCACAGGGATGGAAGAATGCTCGTCAAGTGTGCTTACCGCAAAAAGACCGCATACGTACACGCCCAGGCCGACTGCCGTGGGGCCCTCGCAGCCAACACGGTCCGAAACCGTACCCGAAAGCGGGCCGATAAAGGCATTCACCATTGGCAGCGCCAAAAAGAGCAATCCGGAAATGTCGGAACCGAAGCCGTGGGCGTCCTGAAAATAGAACGGCAGGATAAACTCAGATGCGCCAATACCAACGAACACGATGAGCATGCAGGCAAGGTTGATGGTGAAGGCCGAATTTGCAAAGCAGCGACGAGCGGCCTCGATCAGGGACATGGGGCGCTCGCCGGCCTCCGGCTTAACATGCGGCAGCGTGTAGAGCCCCACGATAAACGAGATGACGCCAATGGGCAGGTTGATGAGGAAGATGCTCTCCCAAGGAAAGCTTGCCACCAGCATGCCGCCGAGCACGGGGCCACACATCATGCCGAGGGCCACAAAGGTCGCGAGAATACCCATGGCACGGCCTCGTTCGCGCGCCGGAAACGACTCGGTGATGATACCCATGTTGTTAGCCATGGCCGCCGCGCAACCGACGCCCTGAACAATGCGTGCCAGGATAAGAACCTCGAGCGAGGCCGAAAGGCCGCACAGCAACGAACCGACCGAAAAGACGATGACGCCCAACTGGAACACATTCACCTTGCCGCGCACGTCGCCCAGACGGCCAAACGGCAACATAGCCACGCAAGTCGCAAGCAGATACACCGAGCTTACCAGCTGAATGCGATCGAGGCCCACGCCCAGCTCCTTTTGCATCACGGGCAGCGCCACGGTCACGACGGTCGAATCCAGACACACCATAAACGTCATGATGAGCACGGTAAACAGAATCGCCCACTTGTTCTTGCCATGGGTGTCGCCCTCTAGGGCAATGTGCTCGCGGCGCAGCTGCTCTGCAGTTTTCTCCATATCCATCCTTTCGAGTGGTCCAACGCAAAAAACGGGGCCCCAATCGCCTGTAAACAGTCGCGATTGGGGTCCCGCCTACGGAATCGGAACGAAAGGCCACCGAAGCTTTCTGCCAGCATCGGCGCCTTGTGCGAACGCTAGCCTAGCACTGCTCGAGCGCCTGCTCAAGGTCGGCAATCAGATCGGCCGTGTCCTCGAGGCCGCACGACAGGCGCACCATGTCGGCGGAGATACCGCAGGCGATGAGCTCCTCATCGTTCATCTGGCGGTGCGTAGCGTTAGCGGGATGCAGGCAGCAGGTGCGGGCGTCGGCCACATGCGTGGCGATCTGGGCGAGCTTGAGGCTCTTCATAAAGGTCTCGGCCGCCGCGCGACCACCGTTAAAGCCAAAGCTCACAACGCCGCAGGTACCGTTGGGCATGTACTTCTGAGCGATGTCATAGTACTTATCGCCCTCCAGGCCCGGATAGCTCACGAAGCGCACCTTGGGATGGCTCTGCAGGAACTTGGCAACGGCCAGGCCGTTCTCGCAATGACGCGGCATGCGCACATGCAGGCTCTCGAGCGAGCTGTTCAGGAAGAAGGCCGCCTGCGGATTCTGCATAGGACCAAGATCGCGCATGAGCTGCGCGGTGGCCTTGGTAATGAAGGCACCCTCGCGACCAAACTTCTCGGCATAGGTCACGCCGTGGTAGCTCTCATCGGGCGTGGTAAGACCCGGGAACTTCTCCGCATGAGCCATCCAGTCAAACTGGCCGTGGTCAACGATCACGCCGCCCAGGTAGGCAGCATGTCCATCCATGTACTTGGTGGTGGAGTGCGTAACGATGTCGGCGCCCCACTCAAAGGGACGGCACATCACAGGCGTCGGGAAGGTGTTGTCGACCATCAGCGGCACGCCGTGGTCATGTGCGGCCTTGGCAAAGCGCTCAATATCGAGCACGGCAAGGGCGGGGTTGGCAATCGTCTCGCCAAAGACGAGCTTGGTATTGGGCTCAAAGGCTGCCTCGAGCTCCTCATCGGTGCAGTCGGGGGCAACGAACGTGCAGGTCACGCCCATGCGGCCCATGGTGTGGGCGAGCAGGTTATACGTACCGCCGTAAATGGCAGAGCTAGCGACCACATGATCGCCGGCACCGGCCACGTTAAAGATCGCGAGGAAGTTCGCAGCCATGCCCGAGCTCGTGAGCATCGCGGCGGTGCCTCCCTCCATCTCGCAGATCTTGGCGGCAACCAGATCGCACGTGGGGTTCTGCAGGCGGCTGTAGAAGTAGCCCGACTCCTCCAGGTCAAACAGCTTACCCATATGCTCCGACGTGTCGTACTTCCACGTGGTGGACTGGTAAATGGGCACCTGGCGCGGCTCGGCATCTCCCGGGTGATAGCCGCCCTGAACACATGTGGTACCGATAGTCTGCTCGCTCATATCTAGCTCCCTTGCCTGGGTTTTAGTTTTATTTGGTTCACGATACCGCTACCCTGCACCCCTCTCAACCCATCCCCAAGGTAGGTTATGGGACAAATTGATCAGGGGTATTTCTCTCAAGCCTTGGGCATTTGCTCGATAGATAAAAACGAGGCATACATGAAGCTCTCGATGATTACATGCCCCGTCACGGGTACCATAGGCGGGTACACCGTGACCAAGGAGACAACGATGAAGCAAATCGATACGGCCCAGCTCGACATCACCGCCTGTCAGGCTCAAGCTGCCGAATATCACGCCCGTGGCTTTAACTGCGCCCAAGCCGTCGCCTGCACGCTCGCGCCCGCCGTCGGGCTCGACCCCCAGGTCGCCTTTACCCTCACCGAGGGCTTTGGCGCCGGCATGGGCGGCATGACCGAAACCTGCGGCGCCATCTCGGGCGCCGTGGCCATCATGGGCTTTGTAATGAGCGACGGCATGGAAAACCCCAAGACCAAGGGCCAGACCTACAAGCTGTCGCGCGAAATCGCCAAGCGCTTTGGCGAGAAGAACACGACGACCGTCTGTGGCACGCTCAAGGGCATCGGATCGGACAAGGGTCCGCTCCGCAGCTGCCCCGGCTGCATCGACGATGCCGTCGAGATCGCCTGCGATGTGCTAAA
This sequence comes from Collinsella sp., assembly GCA_047247485.1. Lineage (GTDB taxonomy): Bacteria > Actinomycetota > Coriobacteriia > Coriobacteriales > Coriobacteriaceae > Collinsella. The sequence continues at coordinate 1,213,394 of JBKTTM010000006.1, forward strand.
GCAGCTCGCCGAGTAAACGGCGGCAACATAAATCGACGGCCGGCGCGCTTGGAATCAATCCAAAAGCACGCCGGCCGTCGCCGTTAGAACTCGGCAAATTCGGGAGCGCCGACCTCAATCTCCTCACGCCCCGCCATAAGCTCGCGCATCTTAGCGCAAAACGGCTCCTGCTCCCCCGCCTTAAACACCAAATGAAGTGTCACGGCGTCCGCGTAATCGGTATCCGAAACCTTGGCACCCGAATCCTGCGCCAAGCGAAGCACCTGCTCGTACTGCGGATAGGCCACATGCACGTCAACCGGCACGACGCTCGTCATCTCGACAATCTGCCTGGCCTCCTGAGCAGCTGCCACCGCCGCCTGCGTCGCGGCGGTATAGGCGCGCACCAAGCCGCCGGGCCCCAGCAGCGTACCGCCAAAATAGCGCGTCACCACGCAGCAAACATTTTTGAGCTCCGCGCCGCGCAACACCTCGAGCGTCGGCATGCCGCTCGTGCGGCTCGGCTCACCGTCATCGCTCTGGCGCTCGCGTCCATCGACCAAAATCCACGCGGGAACATTGTGTCGAGCGTCGTAATGACGCTTGCGAACCATCTCGATAAAGGCATTCGCCTCATCCTCGGACTCAATATGGACCAGCTGGGCAATAAACCGGCTCTTGCGGTCCACAAACTCGCCCGAAACCTCAATATTCGATTGCAGAGTAAAATAGCTGTCCAACAAAGCCCCTCAACAACAAGCAAAGCAACAAACAGCCTCAATAATACGGCAAAGACCGTACCGTTAATCCCGGTAAATAGAACGGCAACACCGATGATTCCGTAAACGAAAGCGAGAACCCGTCAGCGCGAGCAAGGTGCCTTGAAAGACGAGGGCATTGACCTTATGGTCATGCCCGAAGGCTTGAAAGGCAGATTGCCGCGCTGACGGGTTCGCAGCGTCAACAAAGTGCTGAGTGGGCCTGTAAGCCGGGTTCTGTCGTGAACGGTCATTTATCTTGTCTGCACGTTACCGTGCAGCTCCACGCACGCTACCCGAACGCGGACCGGGCCGGCCCATAGCGTTCCTATTCGCGCTTGCTCCGGATGGGGCTTGCCAAGCCGCCGTGTTGCCACGACGCTGGTGGTCTCTTACACCACCGTTTCAGCTTTTCCCTTTACGCCTTGCGGCGCAGGTGGGAGTCTTCTTTTCTGCGGCGCTTTCCGTCGGATCACTCCGCCCGGCCGTTAGCCGGCATCCCGCCCTCTGGAGCCCGGACTTTCCTCACGCGTGCTGCAAGCAGCACATCGCGCGACCGTCTGGCCCACTCAGCAGTGCAAGAGTGTAACACACCGTTGCCGCAGGCAATGGCACAACGCAAACGCTCGACACGATAAACCAAGAACCGCCATGCGTTACAATGGTCCTGTCGATGGGCAACGTCGTCAGTCGAGACGCGACCGCGCTCCGCACCCCTCCGTCTACTCGGTGTGTTCCCGCCTCCTCCCCGAGGCGGGATGTCGGCATTTTTCATGCACCGACAACCCAATAGCAAACAGACAACCCGGGCAGCATTGCGCACGGATAGCATCGCGCGCCTCAGCAGCAAATGCAAAAAGGGACCCGTCCATTGCGGACGGATCCCTTAAAACAAGTGATCGTCAAACCGATTTACTCGGCGTCGGTCTCCTCGTCCTTCTTCTCGGAAGGCAGCGGGGTAACCTCGATCTCGACGCCCAGAGTCTCAGCAGCGGACTTCATGGACAGGGAGATACGACGACGGTCGAGGTCGATCTCCATGACCTTGACCTGAACCTTGTCGCCCACGTGGGTGACCTGAGAAGGCTGATCGACGTGCTTGTTGGCCATCTCGGAGATGTGCACCAGGCCCTCGATGCCCTCGCCCAGATCGACGAAAGCGCCGAACGGGACAAGCTTGGTCACAGTGCCCTCGACGATAGCGCCGACGGGGTACTTCTTGACCAGTGCGCGCCACGGATCCTCGGTGGTCTGCTTGAGACCCAGGGAGATGCGCTCGCGGTTGAGATCGACGTCGAGAACCTCGACCTCGACCTCCTGGCCGACCTTGACAACCTCGGAAGGATGGTTGACGTGGTTCCAGGAGAGCTCGGAAATGTGGATGAGGCCGTCGATACCACCGAGGTCGACGAAGGCGCCGAAGTCGACGATGGAGGAAACGGTGCCCTGGAGACGCATGCCAGACTTGAGCTTGGACAGGATCTCGGAGCGCTCGGCCTTACGGGACTCCTCGAGCACGACGCGACGGGAGAGGACGACGTTGTTGCGGTTGCGGTCCATCTCGATGACGCGGGCCTCGATGCGGGTGCCCATGTAGGAGGTGAGGTCCTTGACGCGACGGAGGTCGACGAGGGAGGCGGGCAGGAAGCCACGCAGGCCGATGTCGAGGATCAGGCCGCCCTTGACAACCTCGATAACCTCGCCCTCGACGTTCTCGCCGGAGTTGAACTTCTCCTCGATGCGGTTCCAAGCACGCTCGTACTCGGCACGCTTCTTGGACAGGACCAGACGACCGTCCTTGTCCTCCTTCTGGAGTACCAGAGCCTCGATGGGATCACCGAGTGCAACGATGTCTGCAGGGTTAGCGTCCTTGCGGATGGACAGCTCGCGGACCGGAATAACGCCCTCGGACTTGAATCCGATGTCAACGAGCACCTCGTCATGCTCGATCTTAACGACAGTGCCGTTAACGAGATCGCCCTCATCAAAGTCGGTAATCGTACCGTCGATGAGGTTGTTCATCTCCTCCTCATTGACATCGTCAAGAGAGAAAATGGACGAGTTCTGAATCTCACTCAAAGGTGGACCCCTTTCGAACTACGGGGCCCCGATTGCTAGGACCTACAGAAGGGTGCGACAAGCACACAACGTTTAGGAACACTCGGGAGCCGACAGATACTAATGTGACGCTTATGCAATCACGTTCGTATAGGTTACGGGGAAATGAGTTCGATTTCAAGCGTGAACTGCGATTTTTTACTCGTGTGGAGACTTTTTCGTAATCTTATGAACACACGTCTCCGCAACTTGACGATAACCAGCTAGGCATTCGGCTTTGGGGTAAAGTATCCGGAGCCAACGACTCTAGATCATATTTACGAGAAAGGTGCCCGCGTGCTCAAAGCAGTCGTTTTCGATATGGACGAGACGCTTCTCAGCATCAACCTCAACGCGTTCATCCTTCGCTATTTTAAGGATGTCTCATCGATGCTCGCGGATATCGGGCACCGCAGCCGCGGTGGCACGATGGCACGCCTCGGCACCATCCTGGTCGACCTCAACGCCAATCGCCGCAGCGGCACGGACAATCGCACCAATCTTGAGTTTTACCAAGAAGAGGTCGAGCGCCGATGCGGTATCTGCCTCTCCGACCCCATCATCTACGAGGCGTTTACCTACTACGACCGCGAAGTTCTTCCGTACAAGAACGACGATGTCATTAACGCCCACGCTATGCCGGGCGCGCACGCCGCGCTCCAGGCCGTACAGGACGCTGGACTACGCTGCGCGCTCTTTACCAACCCCAGCTTTCCCCAGGGGGCCATCGAGTGCCGCATGGGCTGGGGCGACCTGGCCGACGCCCCCTTTGAACTCGTGACGCACATGGGAAACGCCACCCGCTGCAAGCCCGATGCCACCTACTATCTAGAGCAGCTTCAGGTGATGGGGCTCGAGCCACACGAGGTCCTTATGGTGGGCAACGATCCCAAACGCGACTTCCCGTCCCCCGATTGCGGCATCCAAACCGCCTTTGTGGGCCAAGGCAAGCCCAGCCGAGCCACCTGGCGCGGAACCATGGAAGACTTCGCCCGCGACTTTAACGCCGTAATCGAGGCCTTCTACGAGCACCAAATAGCCGACGAACTGTCGTAGGACCCCTCCCTCGCTCCAAAAAAAACGCCACAGGTTGAGCATAAGTCAGCGAAAACGCCCCTAAGCGAGCAATGTGCCTTGAAAGAGGAGGGCATAGGCCTTCTGGCCATGCCCGACGATTGAAAGGCAGATTGCCGCTTAGGGGCGTTTGCAGCGTCGACTGGTTACGCGGTTTGGTAAAACCGCGTAACTAGCACACCTGGGTTTTACCGATCATGATGTTGAGGATCTCGATGTCGGTGTCCTTCATGCCCACGCGGCCCACGTAGCCCATGCTGGCAATCGTCTGCTCGACGGTATCTTGGATCAGGCCCTCGCCGGCGCGGAAGCCGCGACCCTGCATGGCCATATCATGGCCCAGAATCGCCGCATCGACGGCAGCCGAGATCTTGGCGGCACAGCTCGCTTTGGCGCCGTCGCACACGATGCCGCCCACGTTACCGAGCGTGTTCGAGACCGTCGCGCCAATCTGCTCGCGCGTGCCACCGCACAGCCAGGTAATCGCGGCGCCGGCGCCGCACGCGGCGCAAATAGCACCGCAAAACGCCGAGAGCGCACCAATATAGCTCTTGATATGCACGGCGATAAGATCGGACAGCATCACGGCGCGCACCAGGCGCTCGTGGTCGCAACGCAGGTACTCGGCATACTCCATGACGGGCAACGCGCAGGTAATACCTTGATTGCCCGAGCCGCACACAATGGCGACCGGCAGCGCGCAACCGTTCATGCGGGCGTCGGACCCGGCGGCTGCACGGGCACGGGCACGGCAGGCGACGTCATCGGCACGAGCACCCAGCAGCGTACGACCCACCTCGGCGCCCCAAGCGTGCGCAAGGCCCTCGGCACTGATTGCGCCATTCAGCTCAATCTGACGCTCAACGGCAGCGCGGGCGTCCTCAATGTCACCGTCCTCGATAAAGTCGATGATGGTCTCAATCGACATGGGCGTATCGGCGTTATCTGCCGCCCGCTCGGCCACGACGCGCTCGGCGCAGGCGGCACACTCCCCCGCCGACTTGCCGCATACCGGAATACCATCGAGCGTATGGCACGTGACATTAGTGTGGTGATCGGTAATCTCGACGACCGCGGTATGGCCCCCGGCCGTCGCAGTCACCTTGATGTAGAGGTTGGGCACACCCTCGACAAGCGACACATCGCAGTAGCCGGCGTCGGCGAGGAGCTCGGCCACGCGAGCGCGGTCTTCATCGTTAACGCTCTCGAGCACCTCGAGCGCGCTCTTAGCGTCGCCGCCCACGGCACCCAGCACGGCCGCCGCTTCAATACCGTGCATGCCGCCCGAGTTGGGCACGGTCACGCTCTTGACGTTCTTGATGATATTGCCCGAGCAGGCAACATCCATATGATCGGGTTCGCAACCGAGCGTCTGACTCGCCAGCGCCGCTGCATAGGCAACGGCAATGGGCTCGGTACAGCCGAGCGCGCAGACAAGTTCGCGGTTCAAAACATCGCAAAACGCGGCATCACGGATGGAATCGGTAGGCATAGGTATCTCCTGCTTGCATAACGGGCTGGGCTCTCATAATAGTTAGCTCCTTTATTTGATAACAATGCATCAAAAACCGCAACCATGGTTCCGGCAGACGGCGCTCAAGCGCAAACTGACGACATTCATTCACAAGAAGTCGGTCTTGTTGCCTGCTAAAGCGTTTGACCAAAAAACGCTCGAGCGTTTACGCAAAAGTCGCGCTATTATGCAGTCGAACGCGGTAAACACCTTTAGCATTTGCGCCGCACAGACCAGAGAGGAACCATCCATGAAGATCGGTATCGGTAACGACCACGCCGCCGTCGAGCTCAAGAACATCATCTCCGAGCACCTGAAGGAGCGCGGCTGCGAGGTCGTGAACTTTGGCACCGACACCTCCGAGAGCTTTGACTACCCCATCGCCGGCTACAAGGTGGGTAAGGCCGTTGCCAACGGCGACGTCGACCTGGGCATCCTCATCTGTGGCACCGGTGTCGGGATTAGCCTGGCTGCCAACAAGGTCGAGGGCGTACGCGCCGTTGTGTGCTCCGAGCCCTTCAGCGCCAAGCTCTCCCGCATGCACAACAACACCAACGTGCTCGCCTTTGGTGCCCGTGTCGTGGGCTCCGAGCTCGCCAAGATGATCGTCGACGAGTGGCTCGACGCCGAGTTTGAGGGCGGCCGTCACGAGCGTCGCGTTAACCTCCTCAACGAGATCGATCACACGCGCGGCCTCAAGGTCGTCGACGAGGCCTAAACCACTCAGTGCCACAAGCTAACAGCAGGGGCCCGCTCGGAACTCATGACCGAGCGGGCCCCTTCATAGATTTTGGAATAAAAGGGCGCCGCGGATGGAGTTCCGCGGCGCCCAAGCCACACGCTAACAGCTTTAAGGAGTCAAAGCTGGTTTAGCCAAAGAAGCGCTTGATCTCGATCTCGGCGTTCTCCAGGCAGTCGGAGCCGTGGATCACGTTGGCGTTGACATCGACAGCGAAGTCGCCGCGGATGGTGCCGGGGGCAGCATCAAGCGGGTTGGTAGCGCCCATGAGGGTGCGCATCTTAGCAACAGCGGAGAGACCGGATACGACCATCTTGACGACCGGACCGCTCGTCATAAAGTCACAGAGACCGCCAAAGAAGGGCTTGTCGGCCAGATGGGCGTAGTGCTCCTCGACGGTAGCGCGCTCGAGCGTGGTCATCTCCATGCGCTCGATGACAAGGCCGCTGCGCTCAATGCGAGCAACAATCTCGCCGATCTTGCGGTCGCGCACGGCGTCGGGCTTAATCATGATGAAGGTCTTCTCGATAGCCATAAGGTAGCCTTTCAAGTAGGTTCGCGCGTGCCCAAGTCCCATTCCGGCACCCGCCTGGACTGCATCGTAACAGAGTTTTAGCTGCAGTTAAACAAAAAGCTGTTTATTGAAACGTTGCAATTTATTAAAGCGCTCCATATGTGTCACTTCTGTTTCGAAGCCCGATTAGAGTACCATCCGACCGCCCATCAACCGCATCGAACAGAGCAGACGGTCGGTTGCCGCCCGCGAACGTACCCCCTTCACAACCTGCCCAAAGGTCCTACAGAAGTTCTCGACAAGCCCCTCCCCCATAGCAACAAAATACGGACGCCCACAACAGCAGACGCCCGTAAAGCAAAAACGATTCCTCAATAAATGGCCAAAACGGCTTCAGCCAAACCTCTACTTTGCCCCGTGACCCATCTCGACGACCTTAGTCAGCGATCCAAACACGCCCTCGTCGGCCACGAGCTGCGCCTCGGCACGCTGCAGCTGCACGGCAACGGCGGCAGGGGCGGTGCCGCCCTCGGTCGTGCGCGCGGCGACAATCGACGGGATGTCGAGCGCCTCGGTAATGTCGCGCTCAAAGAGCGGGCTTGCCTCCTGGAACACCTCAAACGGCAGGTCCTCAAGATTGCAGCCGCGCTTCTCGCACATCAGGACCAGATGGCCCACCACGGCATGTGCCTCGCGGAACGGCAGACCACGCTTAGCCAGGTAATCGGCAACATCGGTGGCGGCAAGGTGCCCCACGCCGCACTCGCGCGCCATGGCATCCTCGTTGACGGTCCAAGTCGAAATCATACCGGCCATAACCGACAGACACTGCATGAGCGTATGGGCGGTATCGAGCGCGCTCTCCTTGTCCTCCTGCAAGTCCTTGTTATAAGCAAGCGGCAAGCCCTTCATGGTTACCAGCAGCTGCACCAGGTTGCCGTACACGCGACCGCTCTTGCCGCGGATAAGCTCGGCAAAGTCGGGGTTCTTCTTCTGCGGCATGATAGACGAGCCGGTGGAGTAGGAGTCTGAAAGCGTGATAAAGCCAAATTCGGAGCTCGACCACAGCACGATCTCCTCGGAAAGACGCGACAGGTGCATCGCCATGACGGATCCGGCGTAATGCAGATCGAGCAGGAAATCACGGTCGGAAACCGCATCGAGCGAGTTGGGAATCACGCCCGCAAAGCCAAGTTCGGCAGCCGTCATCTGGCGATCGAGCGGATAGCTCGTACCGGCAAGCGCGGCAGCACCCAGCGGGCAGTTGTCGGCGGCATCAAAGGCGGCCTTCAGGCGCGTAAAGTCGCGCGCGAACATCCAGGAATACGCCAGCAGATGATGCGAGAGCAGCACGGGCTGAGCGTGCTGCATATGCGTGTAGCCCGGCAGAATCACCTTGTCGTACTTCTTAGCCGCATCCACCAGCACATGGCGCAGCTCAAGATTGGCCTCCATGAGCTCCTTGGCCAGCGCCTTGACGCCCAGGCGCGTATCGGTCGCCACCTGGTCGTTGCGCGAACGGCCGGTATGCAAGCGCTTACCGGCCTCGCCGATGCGGCGCGTCAACACGCTCTCGATGGACATATGAATGTCCTCATCGTTGATATCGAAGGTAAAGTTGCCAGCATCGATATCCTGTTCGATTCCGGTCAGGCCCTTGGCAATCGCCTGCTCGTCCTCGGCACTGATGATGCCCTGGGCCGCCAGCATTTTGGCATGCGCCTTAGAGCCGGCGATATCCTGCTTATAGAGATGTTTGTCGACCGGCAGCGACGCGCCAAACTCCTGCGTGACCTCGGCCACGCCTGCCTCAAAACGACCGCCCCAAAGAGCCATGGAACCGTCCCCTTTCTCCAAATACCAAAACAAGCGCCCAAAGCAATGCGCCATATCGCTAAAGCGATTTTTCAACCGCTAGTTTTACACATTCCCCACCGTGTGCGGTGCCATGTAGCTAATTTGCAAAGAAGTGACGCGCCATGCACTTGGCGCCCAACGTCTCCCTCCGGATGTTGCCCTGCGAACCATCGATCCAGGCCTTCAGGCTCATAGGGACGTCCTCGACCCTTGCAGCATCGAACTCGGGCGCGAGGGCAAGTAAAGCATGCGCGATAGCATTGAACATAATGGATACTCCTCATATATAGGCGCAGAGCCGCCAAATTGATAGAAGGAGCCCCGCCGGACAACCCCGGCGGGGCTCGGACTCAGCCACAGTCGCGGCATCATATATGCGGGCGGAACGTAGGGGCCACCGATGTTAAGAAGTGTCAGCAAGCATAACGAAAGGTAGGGACCCCGTGCGCCCGTTATGTATCACGCGGATGGGCCGCGCGGATACCAAGGGAAGGAGGCGCTAGGCCTGGGCGGCAGCAGAGCTGGGGCCCTGGACCTTTGCCCACGTCTTGAGCGACAGCGTATCGATCTCGATAAAGCCGGCGCTGGCCTTCTCGTCAAACGTGGTGTCGCGGTCGTAGGTAGCCAGGCCGTAGTCGTAGAGGCTGAAGGGACTCTTGCGGCCGACGACATGGCAGTTGCCCTTAAAGAACTTCAGACGGACAGTGCCGGTCACGAACTTCTGGGTATCGGCCATAAAGGCGTCGAGCGCGTTCTTGAGCGGGCTGTACCACTGGCCGTTGTACACGGCGGTGGCCCAATCCTGCTCGAGCTTGATCTTGGTCTTGAGCAGGTCGCCCTCGACGCAGATGTCCTCGAGCGCCTTGTGGGCGGTGATGAGCGTCAGGGCGCCGGGAACCTCATAGCACTCGCGGCTCTTGAGGCCCACCAGACGATCCTCGACCAGGTCAAGACGGCCAAAGCCGTTGTCGCCCGAAATCTTGTTGAGGGCGATGACGATCTCGGAGAGCTTCATCTTCTTGCCGTCGACGGCGACAGGCTTGCCGGCCTCAAACTCGATCTCGGTATAGGTCGGGGTGTCAGGCGTGTCCTCGGGGTTCTTGGTCATAACCCAAGCGTCATCGAGCGGCTCATTCCAAGGGTCCTCCAGGTGACCGCACTCGATGGCGCGACCCCACAGGTTGTCGTCGATGGAGTAGGGGTTGTCGTTGGCACCCTCGGGAACCGGCACGTTGTGGGCGTGGGCATAGGCGACCTCGTCGGGACGGCACTTCAGGTCCCACTCGCGAACCGGGGCGATAACCTTGAGCTCGGGGTCGAGGGCCTTGACGGCGGCCTCAAAACGGACCTGGTCGTTACCCTTGCCGGTGCAGCCGTGGGCGACGTAGGTCGCGCCAAACTCGTGGGCGACCTCAACAAGCTTCTTGGCAAGCAGCGGGCGAGACAGGGCGGAGAGCAGCGGGTACTTGTTCTCGTACATGGAGTTTGCTGCGATGGCTTTGGTCAGGAACTCATCGGAGAACTCGTCGCGCAGGTCGAGCACCTGGCAATCGAGAACGCCCAGGTCGAGCGCCTTCTGCTTCTTGGCATCCAGTCCGGTCTCTTCCTGGCCCACGTTGCCGCAGACACAAACGACATCGAGATTCTTCTCGTCCTGGAGCCACTTGACACATACGGATGTATCAAGACCACCGGAATATGCGAGAACGACTTTTTCCTTGCTCATGGCTGTTTCCTTTCGCCCTTGGTAGCTAGTTAGAACATCGGTCAGTTGCAAGTCACCTTGAGGTCAAAAACCGTGCAATATCAGGTTATTCAGCAGAATGCATCACAGGCATGCCCTAGAAACATGCGGCTATGTCGTGCTAAGACCCAACGACCTCAAAATGACTCTGTTGAGGCAATTCGCCCCATGCGGACAGAGACGATTGTTATCGTCGTCGGGAAATTGCGCGCTGGCGTCGGATGGCATTGTCTGCAGTGGTGATGATCTTTACGAACTGCATCTGCCTATCCTTTCACGTATCGCCGGGCGCAATTCAAATATCGTAAACGGTACCTTTTACTCGGTAAGCGGTTGTTTTCCGTCTCCGTTTTCGATGGTCGCTATATTACGCTAAAGTGCCCGCAGCACAAGCGACAAATTCAAATTTCTGAAAAGTTTTTTCATTACTTTGTGAAGCGTGGTGCAAATACGCACCATTCCTGCGAAAATACGCTCGACTACTAGTTGATGGTTATAACGTCTGAAACAATCTCGAAACGAAAGGCGCATTTTTATGCAAACTTACGAATCGGACGCCAATATCGGAAACATTAAGATTCTCGCCGTCGATATGGACAAGACGCTGCTGACCGACGAGCGCGTGCTGCCCCAGGGTCTTGATGAGCGCCTGGACAAGCTCGCCGACGCCGGCATCGTATTCTGCCCCGCCAGCGGACGTCCCGCCCCCAAGCTCGAGGAGATGTTCGAGGGCATCAAGAACCGCCTCGCCTTTTGTCCCGACAACGGAGCTTGCGTGATCTATCGCGGCAGCTATATCTATAAGAGCAATATTGACGTGGAGCTGTATCAGCAGGTCTTGAACCGTGCCTCGGAGGATCCTCGCGCTGTCCCCGTCCTGTGCTGCTTCGACGAGTTCTACGTGCTTGCCCGCGACCATCAATACCACGACGAGATCAGCGTCTACTACAACACAATCAACTACGTCGACAGCTTTGAGGGCATCGATTTCGAGTCCAACAAGATTTCGGTCTTCTTCCCAGGCTACGACGCCGAGCCCGCTTTCCGCGAGACCTATAGCCCCGAGTTCTCGGACAAGCTCTACGTCACCAACGCTGGGCGCGAGTGGATCGACTTTATGAACCTGGGCGTCGACAAGGGCGCCGGCGTCGCGCACCTGTGCGAACACCTGGGCATCGATATCGCCGACGCCGCCGCCGTGGGCGATACGTACAACGACATCCCCATGCTGGAGCGCGTCGGTCACAGCTTTATCGTGGACAATGCCGAGGAGCACATGAACGCGCATGCCAAATGGCGCATTCCGAGCAACAACGACGGGGGCGTACTGACGCTCATCGACGCCATCTTGGCGGCTCGTTAACGTGGCTCGTCGGACCTGGCCGGGCGAGGCGGGTAAGTTTTTCGCTCGGTCAGGTCCTGGGCTCGCTCGGAAAGCACATTAAGTGCTTTCCGGCTCGTGCGGAATCTACGAAAAACTTACCCGCCTCGCCCGGCCAGGTCCTGCGGTGACTTGCTTGCCGCCTGGATGGCGTCTTGGCGTCTAGATACTTGGCTGATTTTTTTGGAATGAAGGGGGCTCCTTGTTGGCAAGGAGCCCCCTTCTGGTTTGGTTACTTTAGGGTTGTGGGCACTTCCCTATTTGGCGTCGGCCCAGGTTATGCCGGTGCTGGCTTCGGCGATTAGGGGGACGCGGAGGTCTACTACGTGCTCCATGACGTCGCGGACCATGGTGGTTAGGCGCTCGACTTCGTCGATGGGGCACTCAAAGTCCAGTTCGTCGTGCACTTGCAGGATCATGTGGGCGGCAAAGCCTTCCTCTTCCAGGCGGCGGCTTACGCGGGCCATCGCGATCTTGATGATGTCGGCGGCGGTTCCCTGCATGGGATGGTTCATGGCCGTGCGCTCGCCAAAGCCGCGGAGTTGCGGGTTTTTGGCCTTGAGCTCCGGAATATGACGACGGCGGCCGTACATGGTCTCGGCGTAGCCCGTCTGCTTGGCGCGTGCCACCACGTTGTCGAGGAACGTGCGCACGCCCGGGTAGGCCTCGTAGTAGCGGTCGATCATGTCGCGTGCCTCGGCCATCGAGATATGCAGCGACTGCGACAGGCCGTAGGCCTGCTGGCCATACACGATGCCAAAGTTCACGGCCTTGGCGCGACTGCGCAGGTCGGGCGTTACCTCGGACACCGGCACACCGAACACGCGCGCCGCCGTCTCGGCATGGAAGTCCTCGCCCTCGTTAAAGGCGCGCACCAAGTGCTCGTCACCTGAGAGATGCGCCAGCAGACGCAGCTCGATCTGCGAGTAGTCCACCGCCAAAAAGACGCTTCCCTCGCCTGCCGAAAACGCCGTCTTGACGGTACGACCCAGCTCCGAGCGCGTCGGGATGTTCTGCAGGTTCGGGTCGCTCGAGGACAGACGCCCCGTTGCCGTGATGGTCTGGTTGTACGTAGTGTGTACGCGACCGTCACCACGGCGTAGCGGGCCCAGCGTGTCCAGATAGGTGGACTTGATCTTAGACTTCTCACGCCAGTCCAAGATCAGACGCACGATTTCGTGGTCACGCGCAAGGTCGCTCAGCACCTTGGCGTTGGTCGAATAATAGCCGCGCTTAGTCTTCTTGAGGCCCTTGGTCGGAAGCCCCATCACATCAAAGAGCACGTGCGACAGCTGCATGGGACTGCCAATATTAAAGGTCTCGTCACCCGCCAGGTCGCGAATACTGCGCTCAACCTCGGTAATCTGGGTCGCCAGACCCTCGGACAGACTGTGCAGACGGTCGGGGTCCACGAGCATGCCCGCGCGCTCCATCTTGGCAAGTACCGGAACGAGCGGCATCTCGATGCCATCGAACACGTTGGCGGCATTCTCACGGGCCATGCACTCGCGCAACGGTGCCACGAGCGCCAGCGTCAGAGCCGCAGTACGGGCGGCAGGCGCCGGAGCGTCCTCACCGGCACCCTCTGCGCCGCGCGCCGCAGGCAGCGCCATCTGCAGATACGTATCGGCAAGATATGCCTCATCGAACTCGGAGCGATCGGAATCCAGCAGATAGGCAGCGACCACGGTATCGAAGATACGCGTGGAATCGGTAGCGAGCGGATCCATGAGCTCGGGCTCAGAAGAATCGACGGGCGAAAGCTCGTGCAACAGCGCCTTCATATCCGGGCTCGCCACGCGACCCTCCATAAACAGACGCGCGAGCACGCCGGCAATCACGCCGTGAACGAAGTTGAAGCCCTCAACCTCAGCCGCCGCACAGCTGTCGCCCTCCTCGAGCGCGAACAGGCCCTTGGACGTCGCCAACCACAGCGTGCGCGTCAGTCCAAAGAGCGCGCCCTCTTCCTTGTCGTCGTCCACCACGGCGGCGACCCACTCGCCGGCATCAATCGCGCGGGAGACCTCAGCCGCAACGGCACCAAGCGCGTCGGCATCGCCGGCGGCTGCGCGAACCATAGCAGGTATCTCAACCACACTGGAGGCAGCAGCAGCCCCGCCCTCGCCGCCGACCAGCGCCAAGAAACGGTTCTGCATGGCGGTGATACCAAGTGTGCCCAGCGCCGCGGACACTTCGTCGGCAGAAAACGCCGGGAAGGACGTTTCGTCAAAGTCGAGCTCGACGGGCGCATCGGTGCGAATGGTTGCGACCTTGCGGCTCAGCAGCGCATCGTCGATGTGCGCACGCAGGTTCTCGCCCATCTTGCCCTTGACCTCGTCGGCGTGTGCGATGACCTCGTCCAGGCTGCCATATTGCGCAATAAGCGCGCTCGCCTTTTTGGGGCCGATGCCCGGTACGCCGGGAATGTTGTCCGACGTATCGCCCTTTAGACCGTAAAAATCGGGCACGAGCGCCGGCGTAATGCCGTGATACAGGTCGTCCACGCTCTCGGGCGTCATGATCGCCACGTCGGACAGGCCCTTGCGGGTCGAGACCACGTTGACGTGCTCGGTCACGAGTTGATACATGTCGCGGTCGCCGGTCACCAGCAGCATGTCGCAGCCGGCCTCTTCACCCAGGCGCGCCATGGTTCCCAGGATATCGTCGCCTTCCCAGCCCTCGGACTGCAGAATCGGCACGTTGAGCGCGGTGAGCAGCTCCTTAATCATAGGGAACTGCGCATGCAAATCGGGGTCCATGGGCGGGCGTTGCGCCTTATACTGCGGCAGCATCTCCATGCGCACGCGCGGTTTACCCTTGTCAAACGCCACGACGACGCCGTCGGGGTTAAAGGCATCGATCATCTTGAGAAACATGTTCAGAAAGCCAAAGATCGCGTTGGTGGGGCGACCGTCCGGCGCGTTCATGGTCGGCGGCACGGCGTGGAAGGCGCGATGCATGAGCGAGTTGCCGTCGATAACGGCAAAGGTGCGGCGCTTGTCAGACATATTGAATACCTCGCTTTGGGCTGGGCACGGTTTGCTCACTCCAGTTTACACGCTCCCCGCCCCGCGGCCACCTCACATCAAGCTCCCCCGCCACCGTGAGCCCGCGCGTGATACGATGGCTCACGGTACATCAACCAGCACGATCGATCCGAAAGGAGCCTGCGTCATGGAGCGTCCCTGCGCATGGAAAAAGTACACGCCACAGCAAATCGAGGAGCTCGAGGAGCTTTGCCGCGGCTATAAGCAGTTTTTGAGTGAGAACAAGACCGAGCGCCTGTGCGTCAAGGCCGGCATCAAGATGGCCGAGGAGGCGGGATACGTCGACCTGGAGACCGTAATCGCCGCAGGCCGCGAGCTTAAGGCAGGCGACAAGGTGTATGCCGCTAACCACGGCAAGGACCTTATGCTCGTCAATCTGGGCACCGCCCCGCTCGAGCAGGGCTTTAACATCCTGGGCGCGCACGTGGACTCGCCGCGCCTGGACCTTAAGCAGAACCCCGCCTTCGAGGCCGGCGACATGGCTTATCTCGACACGCACTACTACGGCGGCGTCAAGAGCTACCACTGGGTAGCCTCCCCGCTCGCACTCGTGGGCGTCATCTGCAAAAAGGACGGTACCACCGTCGACATCAATATCGGCGACAAGGCGGACGATCCGGTCTTTACCATCTCCGACCTGCTGATCCATCTCTCGAGCGAGCAGATGTCTAAGCCTGCCAAAGACGCCGTCGACGCCGAGATCCTCGACGTGATCGTGGGCGGCCGTCCCGTCAAGTTCGATGAGGACGACAAGGACGCCCCCAAGGAGCCCGTCAAGCAGATGTTCCTGGATATCCTCAAGGAGCAGTACGACGTCGAGGAGGAGGACTTCCTCTCCGCCGAGATCGAGGTCGTGCCCGCCGGCCCCGCCCGCGACATGGGCCTCGACCGCTCCATGATTCTGGGCTATGGCCATGACGACCGCGTCTGTGCCTACCCCTCCATGCTCGCCCAGATCAACGTCACCAACGTGGAGCGCACGAGCATCACGCTCATCGTCGACAAGGAGGAGATCGGTTCCGTGGGTGCCACCGGCATGACGAGTCGCTTCTTCGAGAACACCGTCGCCGAGATCATGATGCTCGCCGGCGAGGACAGCCCGCTGGCTCTGCGCCGCGCGCTCGCCCGCAGCCGTATGCTCTCCTCCGACGTGTCCGCCGGCTTCGACCCGGGCTATGCCGGCAAGTTCGAGACCAAGAACGCCGCCTTCATGGGTCGCGGCCTGTGCTTTAACAAGTACACGGGCAGCCGCGGCAAGGGCGGCTCTAACGACGCCGACGCCGAGTATGTGGCCCTCGTCCGCGACATCATGGACGAGGCCGGCGTGGACTTCCAGACCTGCGAGCTCGGCCGCGTCAACGCTGGTGGCGGCGGCACCATCGCCTACATCATGGCCAAGTACGGCATGAACGTCATCGACTCCGGCGTTGCCGTCCTGTCCATGCACGCCCTGTGGGAGGTCGCCAACAAGGCCGACATCTACGAGGCATATCGCGGTTACAAGGCCTTCATCGAGCGAGCCTAACCAACCCTTCATCAGTTGCGGTGAAATACGGACTAAACTGGCCCATAAACAGCCAAAACAGACCGTATTCCACCGCAACTTTTTTGGCAGAGGAGAGCCCATGCTGCAGGTCATCATTTCGCCCGCCAAGCAGATGCGCGCGGCCCAAGATGCTTTTGAAGTCCTGGGCATCCCACCCTTTGTGCGCGAGACGGCTCGCCTCCACCGCGCACTGCTAGATATCGAGCGGAATGAAGGCAGCGGCGGCCTGCAGGCGCTGTGGAACGTGAGTGACAAACTGCTGGGACCTTGCCTCAACACCCTGCATGAGTTCGGGCCCATCCTGAAAAGCGGCGATCTCGACAATCCCGCACTCGCCCGTCACCTCTCCCCTGCCGCCATGTCCTATCACGGCATTCAATACCAGAGCATGGCACCCGAGGTGATGGATTCCGCGCAGCTCGCATGGCTGCAAGACCATCTGTGGATCCTCTCCGGCCTCTACGGGTGCGTTCGTCCCTTTCATGCCGTCGAACCGTATCGGCTGGAGATGGGCGCGAAGCTTGTCGTCGACGGTGCCCGAGACCTCTACGCATTTTGGAGCGATAAGCTCGCGCGGGCTATCGCCCCGGCAGGTTCAAACACCACGATCGTCAACCTCGCCAGCGTAGAGTATGCCAAAGCCGTTCTGCCCCACCTCGCGGGCGACGCCACAGCCGTCACGTGCCTCTTTGGCGAGGGTATCCGCAACGGGAAGCCCATCCAACGGTCGACCGCCAGCAAAAAGGCGCGCGGCTCCATGGTGCGGTGGATGGCAGAAAACAAGCTCGAGGATGCAAGCGAACTTACCGCATTCAACATCGGCTATCGCCACGTCCCCGAGCTCTCATACCTAGGCACCCTCATGTTCATCAACGAACAGATGCTCTAGAGCCGGCACCCAACACTGACCCGCTCAGCCTTCTCTATATAACTTGCGGTGGAATAATTCCTATTTGAGCCTTTTTCGCACAATCAGGAACTATTCCACCGCAACTTTTATGAATTGGCTGCTAGGCTCGACACCTATTCTGCTAGACCGTCGGCCTTTGCAATCCCGTTTGTCGAACCGTCCTGATAGACAATCTTGACGTGCTCGACCTCGGACACCGCAACACCCGACGGGGGCTCCAGGCGCCATTCCGTCAGCGCGATATCCATCGTCGTGGGCACATCCCCTTGATCTTTGAGCTTCACCGTCAACGTTTTGAACGTCGCATCATACGTCACGCGTTCGATTTCCTCACCAGGAATAGACCCACCACTCAGCTGCAACTGCACAAACTCATCGCACGGGTACCAATAATCGCCCGGAACGGCGAGCGTATTGGCATTACCGCCAGTACTCCTCACCGTCATAATCGGTAGGCTATCATCAGCCTCGAACTCCCATGCAGCGCCGCCGCGACCACCAAACGTCCAGATACAAAAGGCAATCACCAGCACGGCAAGCACCGCAAAACCGATCGCGACAAGGCCATGGTGCGCACGGCTTTCCTCGGCCGATACATCCCATTGCGTCTCTCGATATAGATGCTTGTCTTCCATGTTCGCCTCCTCACAGGCACGCTCGTTAGGCCAATCGTACCCATTCGAGCTATACTTGAGCCCATTACATAAACGGGGGGCTTGCAGGACAAGACGGCAGGCTGAGATTGGGCGCGCCCGCCCTGACCCGCAAACCTGATATGGGTAATGCCAACGAAGGGAGCCGTGCCAATGAGCACACAGACCGAGCCCAAGCTCGTCACGCAAATCGACTTCGCCCGTGCCGGGCAGATCACGCCGCAGATGAAGGAAGTCGCCGAGCGCGAGCATCGCGACCCCGAGTACATCCGCGAGCGCGTGGCCGACGGCCGCATCGCTATTCCCGCCAATATTGTGCACATCAAAAAGGGCATGCGCGCCTTTGGCGTCGGTGAAGGCCTGTCCACCAAGGTCAACGTGAACTTGGGCATCTCGGGCGACAAGGCCGATGCCGCCGAGGAATGGAAGAAGGTCAAGATCGCCGAGGACTTTGGCGCCGACGCCATCATGGACCTCTCCAACTCGGGCAAGACGCGCCAGTTCCGCCAGCAGCTCATCGACGAGACGCCGCTCATGGTAGGCACCGTCCCCATGTACGACGCCATCGGCTACATGGAAAAGCCGTTGGTCAAGCTCACCAAGGACGACCTGTTCGAAGTCGTGCGCGCGCATGCCGAGGACGGCGTGGACTTTATGACCATTCACTGCGGCATCAACAAGTCGGTCACCAAGACCTTTAAGGAGACCGGCCGCCTGATGAACATCGTGAGCCGCGGTGGCTCACTGCTGTTTGGCTGGATGGAGGTCACCGGTAACGAGAACCCATTCTATGAGTTCTACGACGAGTTGCTCGAGATTTGCCACGAGTACGACGTGACGATTTCGCTCGGCGACTCCTGCCGCCCGGGCTGCCTCTACGACTCCAACGACGCCACCGAGACCGCTGAGATGATCGAGCTGGGCAAGCTGTGCAAGCGCGCTTGGGCCGCCGGCGTCCAGGTCATGGTCGAGGGCCCGGGTCACATGGCGCTCGACGAGATCGCCGCCAACATGAAACTGCAGAAGCGCCTGTGCCACAATGCCCCGTTCTATGTGCTCGGGCCGCTGGTGACCGATATCGGCGTGGGCTACGACCACATCACCGCTGCCATCGGCGGCGCTATCTCCGCCAGTTCCGGCGCCGACTTCCTGTGCTACGTGACGCCGGCCGAGCACCTATGCCTGCCTAACGCCCAGGATGTGCTCGACGGCCTCATGGCCACCAAGATCGCCGCACACGCCGCCGACATCGCCAAAAAGGTGCCGCACGCCCGCGACATGGACGACAAGATGGGCCAGGCACGCCGCAAGCTTGACTGGGACGCCATGTGGGAGTGCGCGCTCGACCCGGTTACGGGCAAGAAGCGCTACGAGGAGTCCCCCGCCGCCACCGAGGGCACTTGCACCATGTGTGGCAAGATGTGCGCCGTCCGCACCGTCAACAAGATCTTCGAGGGCACCACGATCGACCTCGGCATGGAGGACTAACCCTGTCGCCGCGGCCGCCTCTGGCGGCGAGCTGGTGCCTGTCAATTGTTGACGTGTGAACATTTGCTTGCATTTGCGTAAAGATTGCATCGCCCGCCCGGGTTCGACATAGAGTCGGCCCGGGCATCTTTATAATGCTGGCTTATAGACCCATTTGATTCCGACCGAACAAGGGAGCGAACATGGATCGCAGTAAGGTACCTGCCGTTCTATCCATCGCAGGATCCGATTCCAGCGGTGGCGCCGGCATTCAGGCCGACATCAAGACCATCACGGCACACCGCCTGTATGCCGAGACGGCCATCACCGCCATCACCGCACAGAACACCCTGGGCGTCACCGCCGTGCAGAACATCTCCCCGGATATTGTCGCGGCGCAGATCGATGCCGTTTTTGACGATATCCGCCCCAACGCCGTTAAGATTGGCATGGTTTCCTCTGCCGAGATTATCGATGTTATCGCCGACCGCCTGAGCGCTTGGAACGCGACAAACGTGGTAGTCGACCCCGTCATGGTAGCCACCTCGGGCGCACGGCTGATTGCCGAAGATGCCGCCGAGGCGCTCACCCGCCGCCTGTTCCCGCTAGCGACGGTTATCACGCCCAATATTCCCGAGGCCATGGCCCTGCTCGACTACGAGGTCGACTCCGAGCGCACGCAGCAAAATGCTGCCATGCTCCTCACCCGCCGCTTTGGTTGCGCATCCCTCGTTAAGGGCGGGCATCTTGTCAACGAGGCCAACGATGTACTGGCCGAACCCGCGCCACTCGATGACGAGGGCAACCATCTTGGAGATCCACTCACCACGTGGTTCCGCCACAAGCGCATCGAGACCGACAACACGCACGGCACCGGATGCACGCTCTCGTCCGCCATCGCCTGCGCGCTGGCCCAGGGCATGGATCTTGCCGATGCCGTCAACGCCGGCAAGGCCTACCTGACAGGCGCTCTGGCCGCCGGCCTGAACATGGGCAAAGGCTCCGGCCCCGTCAATCACATGTGGCAGTATTAAGATTTGCAGCCCAAAACCACCGCAAAGGCGCCCGTCCCCTTTGCGGTGGCTTGGGGTCGCGCTACTCTCCGAGCATCTCTTGGAGCTTGGCTGCCACGGCGTGACCTAGGCTCTCATGGCTTTCGGGCATCATATGCAGATAGTCGATATCGCCCGGCTCGGCAAAGTCGGCGGCATTCAAAAAGTCGCAGCCAAACTGCTCAGCCACATGCGCGTAGTACTCACCAAAATGTTCCGAGGCTTCTACGGAATGCTCGTCAAAATCGGTCATATATACGTCGGCGATCTGCGGCTTAATCTTGATAGGCGCCATCAGCAGAATGCGCGGACAAGGCGCAGCGTCGGTCCACGGAAACGCGCGGACGGCGCGAATCAGCGCCATGGCGCCACGAGCGATATCGGCAGCCGTCACGTTAAAGACCGTCTTGCAGTCGTTGGTGCCCAGCATGATCACAATGGCGTCCAGCGGCTTATGGGCCTCGAGCATCATCGGAAGCGCGCGAATGCCGTTAAGATTGGTGTCCAGATGGCACATGTCGTCGCGTACCGTCGTGCGGCCGTTGAGGCCTTCTTCAATTACATGCCAGCCCTCGCCTAAGTCACGTTGGGCCACGCCACACCAGCGCACATCCCGCGCATAGCGCACCGCGGTGCCGTCGCGCATGCCCGCCGGATCGTAACCATAGGTGTTGCTGTCGCCAAAGCATAGAACGTTTTTCATCGTAAGCCCTTCCTTTTAGTAAAAAGCCGGCGGGAGCAGCCTCTCCCGCCGGCTCGACCTATCTGTCAACACGTACCGGTTACAGGTACTTGCGCCAATCGTCCTCGTCCTCATCATCCTCGGTAGCAGCCTGGGCCTGCTCGGCGGCGCGAGCTGCCGCAGCGCGAGCGGCAACCTGAGCATAGGACTCCTCGTTGCGCTCGGGGAAGTTTGCCAGCACGTGCTCGAACTTGGCAAAATCCTCATCCCAGCGCGTAGAAGGCACGGCAAAGAAGACTTGCTTGACCTTAAAGTCGCCCGACGCGAGCTCCTTGCGGAAGAGCTCGGCCACGGCCTCTGCGTCAAAGCCGTTGTTGTCGCAGCCCCAAGCACCCAGCACGAGCTTCTCGCGACCCAGCTCGTCGCAGATGGCAAGCACAAAGCGAATGCGGTCGCGCAGGGCATCCAGCAGAGCATCGTCGCTCACGCGATACTCCTGGCGGGCGCGCTTAACGTTGGGCGCGGCGGCCACGATCACGTCGGCGTATGCATGCACGTGGTTGCGGTCGAAGCGCACCGCAGGCACCACTAGGGCGCGGTTACGATAGAGCTCGCAGTTGATGTTGCGGCGACGGTTCTCGCCGTACCATTTGCGCTGCTTATCGAGAACGTTGTACAGATACGAATCGGCGCACAGTGTGGCCTCCTGGCCCAGATAACCCTGAATATAGCCACCGCCCGGGTTGGTGAACGAGGCAAAGGCGAGCACGGCCATGTCGCAGAACTGCGCATAGCCACGACCGTTGTCCAAGATGGCCTGCGTGGCGGAGGCATCGAGCACGGTGACCTCAGGCAGAGACGCAGCAGGCTCCTCAGCAGGCGCGGACTCAGCTTCGGCGATTTCCTCGGCAGGCTCCTCGACGGGCTCAGGAGCTGCCTCGGTCTCGGGCGCTGCCTCGCTCTCGGGTGCCGCCTCGACCTCGGCAGCCTCCGCGCCCTCGACGTCCTCGGCAACCTGTTCTTCGGTGGCCACAGCACTCTGAACCTTGGCCTTCATCGCCGCGACAAAGCCGGCAGGCATACCGTCAAACTCGCGAACACCGGCAAGCGAACGCTCGATATCCTTGGCGCACGCTTCGGACACAGTTGCCACGTGACGCTCGGCGGCCTTGGCACGGGCCTCGCGCTTGGGATTGGGCTGACCCGCTCGGTTGGACCTGCGGTTACGGTTCCTGTTGTCGACGTCTGCCATAAGTGGTCACCTTTCTCGGTCTCTGCCGCTATCGGCTTTTCCCATCCATGATACCCCGCCGCGTACAAAAAAGACGGCCCCGAAGGACCGCCTTTCGCATCGATTTGCACGCACGGCAAGCACCGCCGCAATTCGCCACTAGTCGCGACGGCCGAGGATGTTCAGAATGCGCAGGAACACGTTGATAATATCCACGAACAGGTTAGAGGCCATGAGCACGGCGTTGGGCAGCGTAGGCGGCACCGTCGTGGCAACATAGGTGTCGTAGCCAATAAAGCCAGCGAACACCACAATCACGATCAGGTCGGTGATGGACTGCGAAACGCCCATGAACATCAGCACGATCTCAACCAGAATAGTGGCGAGCAGAATACCAAAACCGATGCCATACACACGCTGGAAAAACTTGGGGAAGGTCACGCCAAGCGCGCCAAAGACAAAGGTGATGGCGGCCGTGGCGATAAAAGCGGTGTTGATGGTGGGCAGGTCATAGTTGGCAAGGCCAAACGACGCGGTCAGGCCAAAGGTACTCGCAAAGATTACGTAGCCCACAAGGGACAGGCCCACGGACTGCTTGCTGGCGGCGGCCGACATCATGACCATGCCGACGATGGTCAAAATAAACGAGCCAAAGACCAGCGGCAAGGCGGCGCCGCTCATCATCATGCGCGCAAACGACATGGTGCTCGTAAAGTAGGCGCCGGCGCCCATGGCGCAAAAGCCCAAGAAGATCAGGGCAGACATGGCGAGATTGTACGCGCGCGGCGACATCTCCTTGGCGCGGCTTGCGCCGCTCTCGACGGGGCCGTTCTGATAGCCCTGGATATCGTTCATACTTCGTCCTTTCAAAAAGCGCACGACAGCGCCGTAGGTAACAAGATTCCTGCCATTGTACCCGAATGCCGCACGTCCTTACCTACGGCGCTCGCCCTCAAGCGTACGATCAAAGGCCCAGACCCACCAACGCATCACGTGTGTCTGCGAGCCGTCTGCCCGCTCGCGCGTCTGGTCCTCCAGATACAACTCGGTCGCGTGCCCGCCAAAACGCACCTTATATGTTGCCGTACGGATGCCGTGGACCATCAGGCCAAACCCGGTGGTCGAGATAATTTCGTCGATCGTAAAACAACGGCCGTCGACCCAGCAGACGGTGACCGGCACGACTTGTCCGCCCGCGAGGATGCGAGCCACGACGTCCACATACTGCTTGTGTACGCGCCGAGTTTTGCCGTCTGTCTGTCGATATTCCATGCCTCCTATTATCGAACGCATGTTTGCATGTTGTAAAGCGAACAGACTGTGGTTTTGGAGTGTCGTAGTAATCGCACGTGTCCGCATGGCGTGTTAGCAAAAAGAACACCCGCGGTCAACAGGGCTAATATTCAATTTTAGTGCCAAAAAGTTCACTTCTCCCATCAGAACTCGGTAAAGAGACCCGCAGGAGGTGATACGATTTATCATGTTTTTGTAACGTGTCTGCAAACTTCGAGAAAGCCCATATATGGACGTAACGTTCTCAACCTTCCTCGGCCAAATTGTGTCGAACCCAGTCCTTGCCGTCACCGTGATCCTCGCGTTGGGCGCCATCTTCGTCAATGGATGGACCGACGCGCCCAACGCCATCGCGACCTGCGTCACTACGCGTTGCATGCCCGCCCGCGCCGCCATTCTCATGAGCGCCGCATTCAACTTCCTCGGCGTGCTCATCATGACGCACTTTAATGCGAGCGTCGCCAACACCATCTCACATATCGTCGACTTTGGCGGAAACAGCACCATGGCGCTCGCCTGTCTGTGCGCGGCGCTGTTCTCCATCGTCGTCTACGGTGCCACAGCGTCGCGTTTTGGCATCCCCACCTCGCAAAGCCACAGCCTTATCGCCGGCCTGACCGGTGCCGCTATCGCCCTCGGCGGCGCGAGCAGCGTCAACGTCCACGAGTGGATGAAGGTCATCTACGGCCTGGCGCTCTCCATCGGCCTGGGCTTTGTCATGGGCTGGGTCCTGTGCAAACTCGTCTCGATTCTTTTCGCCGCCGCCAACAGGCGACGTGCCAATGTCTTCTTTAAATACGCTCAGATCGCGAGCGCCGCGGCCATGAGCTTTATGCACGGCGCGCAGGATGGACAGAAGTTCATCGGCGTGCTCTTTTTAGGCGTGGCCTTCGCAAACGGCCAGACCAGCGTCGGCGATGCCGGCATCCCCATCTGGATTATGCTGCTGTGCTCGGCCACTATGGGTATCGGTACCAGCGTGGGCGGTGAGCGCATCATCAAGTCCGTCGGCCAGAGCATGGTTAAGCTCGAGAAGTATCAGGGCTTCTCCGCCGACCTCGCGGGCGCCGCGAACCTGCTGCTTGCCACCCTTACCGGCATCCCCGTGTCCTCCACACACATCAAGACCTGCGCCATCATGGGCGTCGGTGCCGTCAAGCGCCTCTCGGCCATCAACTTCGGCGTCGTCAAGGACATGATGTTCACCTGGTTCTTCACCTTCCCCGCCTGCGGACTCATCAGCTTTGTCATGGCCAAGCTGTTCATGATGTTCCTCTAATCAAACCGAACGTCCATCCGGACCGCAACACTTCGCCCGCCCATCTTCACCTCGAAAGGACCACCCATGGCAAAGAAACCCGATTCGTTCTACTTTGACAACTACGTCGCCTGCGCCGACCTAGCCGTCCAGGCCGCAGAGCTGCTCACCAAGATTTTTGAGAACTTTGACCCTGCGCAGATCCACGACATGCTCGATAAGATGCATGCGATTGAGCATGCGGCAGACAAGAAGCACCACGAGCTCGAAGACGCCCTGCTCACCGCCTTTATCACCCCGCTCGAGCGCGAGGATCTAGACCTGATGAGCTGCGCGCTCGACACCGTGCTCGACCGTATTGAGGGCGTCGTGCAGCGCGTCTACTTCACCAACATCCAGAGCATCCATCCCGACGCCATCGTCATCGCCCACAAGGTGACTGACGCCTGCCGCGCCATGAAAGACCTGATGGTCGAGCTGCCCAACTACCGCAAGTCCAAGACCCTGCGCGAACTCGTCATCCAGATCAACACCATCGAGTCCGAAGCCGACGAGCTCTATATCAACGCCATGCGCAACCTGCACGTTAACGGCAAGGACCCGCTCGAGGTCATCGCCTGGCGTGACGTGTACGCCTTCCTGGAGTACTGCGCTGACTGCTGTGAGAATGTGGCCGATGTTGTGGATTCGATTGTCATGAAGAACAGTTAATTGGGGGTACGTGTCCCGGCGGCGAAGGGCCGGCCACGGTTTGCTTTCTCACTCTGGCTGCTTTGCAGAGTCGTTCGAAAGCAAACCGTGGCCGGCCCTTCGCCTTACGTACCACCATTGGGAACTTTGGCTGATACTTTGAAAGCAATGAGGCTTTTGTTGGCAGGGCCTTTGAGCCCGATTGGGAACTTTGGGACCGCCTTAAACGTTTGTCTGGATGGGGCTTTGGGTACCCTTTGTTTTACTTTGGGTTGATACACTGAATTTGGAGGGTTTGGTTATGGGATATTTGGATCTGGCCCGTTCTCGTTATTCTTGTCGTGAATTTCAGGATCGTTCTGTTGAGCAGGCTGTGGTGGATGCCATTGTTGAGGCTGGGCGTATTGCTCCTTCTGCTTGTAATAATCATCCAACCCGTGTGATGGTGTTGGATACGCCTGAGCTTCTGGAGAAGGCAGCTGCTTGTCAGCCTCGGTTTGCTCGTGATGGGTCTATCTTTGGGGCTCCGCTTGTCTTCCTTATTTGCAGCGTTACCGATGACGCTTGGGTGCGCCCGTATGATCAGATGAATTCCAGCGAAATCGATACGTCCATCGTGTGTGATCAGATGATGATGGAGGCCACCGAGCAGGGCCTGGGAACGTGCTGGGTATGCCATTTTAAGCCTGGGGTGGCACAGGAGCAGTTCAATCTGCCCAAGGGCGTCTATCCCTATCACATGCTCGTCTGTGGATATCCTGCCGACCACATCGCCGATCCCGAGCATCGCGAGGCCCGTACCATTCCCCTCTCCGACTTCCTCCTCAAGTAGGTTTTGGGACATGCCTTAAAACCTACCCTTGACCGCTCACCCGTTCGCCGAGTTCTGCGCCATTATGTGCAGGGCTCGGTTTTTTATGTTACGCACTCCGGCACAGTCATAAAAAAGGACCCGCAAGCTGCGGGTCCTTTCTAGGCACTAAATTGTAGGCCGAATGTTAGTCCAGGTCGTCGGCAGCAAAGTTGTCGATCGGGGCGAAGGGATCGGCCACGGGGACAACCGGGTCAGCGACGGGCAGCGGCTCGGCGGGAACAGTCACTGCAGGAGAAGCGGCAGAACCGACCGGCGTGGAAGCCATCAGATCGGCCGGGAAGGAATTCTGGGCATCGTCCATGAAGTGCTGGATGAGCTTGAGATACTCTGCCTTGAACTCCTCACGGGAAGCCTTGAGACGATCGATCTCCTCGAGCTCGGCCTGCTTCTCGGTCAGAGCCTGGCGGATAACCTCGCGGGCCTTGGCGTCAGCCTCGTTGCGGATACGCTCAGCGTTCTCGTTGGCATCGTTGACGATGGTCTCAGCGGTCTGCTGGGCAGCGATCAGGGCAGCGGAAATCTGGCGCTCCTGAGCGGAGAAGTCAGGGGCGGGAGCAGCCACGGGGGCGGCAGGAACGGCCTGGGCGGTGGCATCCTGAGCCTGGGCAAGCTGAGCCTGCGCATCGGCAAGCTGCTGCTCGGTAGCAGTCAGACGACCCTTAAGGTCGACGATCTTAGCGAGCATAGCGTCAACCTCGGAGGACAGCGTCTCCAAGAAGACGTCGACCTCGGCAGGATCGTAGCCACGCTTGGCCTCAGAGAAAGTCTGAGCCTGGATGTCTGCAGGGGTAATAGCCATAACAAGTCTCCTTTTTCATCGCCTCGGCGCTACACGCCCGACGTAAGTTACTAAGACAGTTCTACACGAGTATACCTATAAGAAGCTGCAGAACCAGCCTCTGCACCAACTGCAACGCAATAATCGCAACGACCGGCGAAAAATCGATACCGCCCATCGGCGGGATGAAACGACGGAACAGGTTGAGCCACGGACCGCACACGCTATCAAGCACCGCGGCAATATCCTGAAGCAAACCACCCTGCTTCATGGGAATCCACGTCATAAAGCAGTAGACGACAATGAGCGTGGAATAGAAGTTGAACAGCGTGTTGACCAGCTGGACGATAGTGTAGATGTTGATGGGAATCTCCTCGTCTTGTCTTTACTTAAGGTAGCCGTCGGCACGAAGCTTCTTGAGATCGGAATCTTTGACCTCGCAACCGGCGGGCAGCACCATGAACACGCGGTCGCCCACCTCCTTGACCGTGGCACCCAGACCGCAGGCAAAGCCGTAAGAGAAGTCCAAGACGCGCTTGGCAACTTCGGTGCGTACGCCCACAAAAATCAGTGCGACAGGCTGCTTGGTGCGAACGCGGCGCACCACAGTCTCCACGTCGTCATAGCTCTCGGGGCGCAGGACATAGGCCGGCAGCTGCGGCGTGGCGTTGATGATATTGCTCGCATAGGCCGAGGCATCGCTCGGTGCAGGCGCGGGTGCAGCGGCGGCACGGGCGCGGGTATTCTCGGCGTAGCTCGACGGCGTGTCATAGGCACCGGGACGATAACCGCTCGCAACACTGTCCTGCGAGCGCGAAGGCGGGTTATACGTCGTGGCATGGCGGGAGTCATCGCCGACCAGCTGACCGGAGCGCGTATACACGGCAACCGACTCAGCTTCACCGCGGCGCGTCTGACCAAGCAGGCCGTTGCTCGGCTCGTCTTGGGTGTAGAAGCCCTCGCCCGAAGCACCGCTGTAGCCGTTGTTCTGATAGCCATCGTCGTAGCCGTCATCGTAGCCGTAGTCGTCGTCCTGGCCATAACCCTGGTCGTAACCCTGCTGGCCGCCCAGGTGCATCTTATTTTTAATCTCGTCAAGGAAGCCCATGGTTGTGTCCTCTCGCGGTTTAGTGCAGGCGCCCCGATAATCAGTGCGCACTTCAGAGCCTTATTTTACTGCAAACTCCGGGCTAAATACTACCCTGCCCAGGCGAACGAGCGTAGAGCCCTCCTCAAGGGCAGACTCAAAGTCCTCGCTCATACCGCAGGAAAGCTCAGGCAGGTTCAAATCGGGATGCGCCGCCTCCAGCTCATCCCTCAGCTCACGAAGCCCCGCAAAGGTGCGGCGTGCCACATCCTTATTCCCCCGGGGCGCCATAGTCATAAGCCCCTGTACGCAAATTCCCTCAAGTTCTGCAAGCTCACCCGCGGCGGCGCGAATCTCATCGGGTGAAAAGCCTCCCTTCGACTCCTCACCACTCACATTGACCTCAATGAGCACACGCTGGGGGCCGACGAGCTCGCCTGCCTCAATCTTGCGAACAGCACGGCTCGAGATCGCCTGCGCCAGATGCAGCGAACCCACCGAGTGAATCAGCTCGGCTGAGCCCAGCACCGCATTGATCTTATTGGTCTGCAGGTTGCCGATCATATCGAAGCGCACCTCGGGCAGCTCCGGATGCTCCGCCAGACCCGTGAGCTTGCGAACCAGCTCCTGCGGGCGGTTCTCGGCAAAATGGCGATACCCCGCCTGGATGGCGGCAACGGTCTCATCGACACCAACGGTCTTGGACACGGCAATGAGGCTCGCGGCGTCGTGGGGACGGCCCGCGCGATCGAGCGCCGCATAAAAACGTTCCAGAATCTGCTCGCGGCGAGCGCGCATCAAGTCCAAATAGTTATCCATTGCCAATCGCCTCCGCTGACAGCCAAACAAGTAGTCCCATGCTAACGCAAGAGCGCGGCCCCGCATGTGCAAGGCCGCGCTCACTTAGGTATTTACAATCTTTCGACGAACGGGGTTACTTACTCCTCGTCGTCCTCGCCATCGTCCTCATCCTCAAGATGATCGAGCAGGTAGCGAAGACCCTCGCTGACCTCGTTAACGGGCACCTTGGCAACGTAGCGCGCATCGACGGCGGGCCTCATGATAACACCCTCGCCCGAAGGCACGCGCATGCTCTCGAGCTCATCCTCATCAGTGCAGGCGATATCACCGGCAGTCATACGCTGTCCGGTCAACAGGAAGGTCAGACGGCAGGCGGCATCGATGGAAATCGAGGCGATGCGATCGAGATAGCGCGATACCATGATGGCGCGGCGCAGGTCGTCATAGTTGCTGTCGTCGTCCATAAAATCGCCCGTGTCCATGCGGTTAAAGGTGCGGAAGAACTTCTCGTAGGCGGCGTGCACTGGCTCGTCCTCGACGGCCAAGTTGCAGATGATGGACATGTCGTTGGTGACGAGCGCGGAAAGCGAAGAGCCCAGCACCTGGTAGACGGCCTCAGCCTCGGCCTCGACCGTGCCGACAAGCTCCTTGGGCAGCGAGATGTCGGCCTTGATCATATGACGCGTGGCGCGGCAAATCTGGCGAACCTTATCGGTCATGCGCTGCAGGTTAAAGTCGACGTAGATGATCGTCTGCAGCAAGCGGAAGTCGGAGGCGACCGGTGACTGCGTGGCAATCAGGTTGTAGCAGACGGCCTCCAGGTTGGCGCAGCGTGCGTCAATCGAAAGCGTGCGCTTCTTGGTCTTGGTGGCGAGCTTGCGGTCGTCGGTAACATAGGCCCTCACGGCATCGTGGAGGGCCAGATCGACGGCCTCGTAGATGCTCAGCATCTCGTGGCGGGCCTCGATGAGCTGACGGGAAAACAGTTTGCGCATGGTTCACTCCAATCAGTTGGGTGCGGTCATGCCGCCCGCACAGTGAATACGCACCGGACCAGGTCCGATCGGCTTGGGACTAGTCGCACCGATCAGCCAAAGCGGCCGGTGATATAGTCTTCCGTCCGCGAGTCCACCGGGCTGGTGAAGATCGCGTCGGTTTGACCATACTCGATGAGCGTAGCGGGCTCGCCGGCAACTTCCTGCAAGAAGAATGCGGTGTAGTCGCTAATGCGAGCTGCCTGCTGCATTGAATGCGTGACGATGATGATCGTCATCTCGGGCGCCAGCTCGGCCATCAGATCCTCGACCTTAGAGACGGACGTGGGGTCGATGGCGGAGCAGGGCTCGTCCATCAGAAGGACATCGGGTTGCACCGCAAGCACGCGCGCGATGCACAGACGCTGCTGCTGACCGCCCGAGAGCGCCAAACCATCCTTGTTGAGCTGATTGGATACCTCTTTCCAGAGGTTGGCGCGCTTGAGCGATTCTTCCACGATGTCATCGAGGTCACTTTTGCTAGTCACGCCCTGCAGACGAGGGCCAAAGGCGACATTCTCGTAGATGGATTTGGGAAACGGATTGGGCTGCTGAAAGATCATGCCCACGCGGCGACGGAGGTCGACCGGGTCGACACCCTCGGCATAGATATCGTTGCCGTCGAGCGTCATGGTGCCCTCGACGCGCGTACCCTCGATCAGGTCATTCATGCGGTTGATGCAGCGCAAAAACGTCGACTTGCCGCAGCCCGAAGGGCCAATGAAGGAGGTGATGGCGTTTTTGGCGATGTTGAGGTCAAGCCCCGTCAGCGCATGAAAGTCACCGTACCAAAAGTTGAAATCCTTGGCCGTAATGGCCGCTTGCTCCAACGCGGGAGCGGACTGATAAACGGACATGGGACTCCTTAACTAGCGACGCTTACGCGACAGGAAGCGCGCAAACAGGTTGAAGGCCAAAATGATCACCATCAGCAAGAGCGCAGTGCCGTAGGCTGCGTTCATGTTGATGCCGTCGTTGGCAAGCAGGTACAGGTGAACGGTCATGGGACGACCGGAATCGAGCGGCGAAATAGGTAGATTGATGGCCTGGCCCATGGTGTAGAGCACCACGGCGGTCTCGCCGATGGCACGGCCGATGGCAAGGACGATGCCCGTGGCAATGCGGCCAAAGGCCGAAGGAAGCACGATCTTGGAGACGACCTGCCACTTGGTAGCGCCCAGGCCGTACGCGCCCCAACGGATATAGCGCGGAACGGCGCGAATGGCTTCTTCGGTGGTGCGCATGACGATGGGAAGCATCAAGAGCGCGAGCGCCAGAGCGGCCGAGACCATCGAAAGGCCCAGGCCCATAGCCTCGACAAACAAGGCGTAGCCAAACAGGCCCATAACGATGGAGGGCACCGAGGCCAAAGCGTCAGCAGCGTAGCGAATGAGCTCGACGACCTTGCCCTGCTTGGCGTACTCGGCCAGATAGACGGCTGCCAGCACAGCGATCGGCGTGCAGATAAGCATGGCGAGCGCCGTCACGTAGACGGTCGAGACGATCGTGGGCCAAATTCCGCCCTCGGCGTTGACGCCCTGGGGCCAACCGAAGATAAAGTCGAGCGAGATGTGTGGCAGGCCGTTGATGACCACGTAGGCGATGATAGCGACCAGCACCAGCGTGGTGATGTAGGCAGCGGCACGAAACACGCCAAGCATGATCTTGTTGGACAGGTCCTTGTTGATGCGGCCCTTCTTGCCGTGGGAAAGGGCACGCTTGATGCGCTCGCGCGACGAGGTCGTATCGACCGTCGTGTCAACGGAATCGGACATAGCCTACCCCCTCTTCTTCTTGGAAATCAGACGGACGATACCCACCAGCGTGGCGGAGATGATAAACAGGACCACACCCATGCCGAACAGCGCCGAGCGGTGCAGACCCGAGGAATAGCTCATGTCGAGCGCAATCTGGCTCGTGAGCGTCGAGATGGGGCTCGCAATGCTGTCGGGAATAACCGGGGCGTTACCTACGACCATGAGCACGGCCATGGTCTCGCCGATGGCACGGCCCATACCCAGCACGATGGCATCAACGATACCCAGCTTCGCGGCAGGTAGCACGACCTTATAGATGGTCTGCCACTTTGTGGCGCCCATGGCATACGATGCCTCGCGAATGCCCATGGGAATGGAATTGAGAGCATCGATGGTGAGCGTGGTGATGGTAGGGACGATCATGATGGCGAGCACAAACCACGCCGTCAGCGCACCAAAACCAAGGCCGCCGGTCAGTTGTGCGATAAACGGGCGGATGATGATCATGCCAAAGAAGCCGTAGATGATGGAGGGTATGCCCGCCAGCAGGTCAACGGCGGGGCTGATGAGCTTGCGCACGCGCTTGCTGGCAATCTCGACCAGGTAAACGGCCGTACCCACGCCCAGCGGCACGCCCATGGCGAGCGCACCGACGGTCACCAGACCCGAGCCGGCAAGCAGCGACAAGATGCCGTAGTGGCCCTCGGAAGGCGCCCACGTAAAGCTAAAGAAGTCAGCCAGACCGATGTCAGTAAAGACGGGCAGCGCCGAGTACGTGGTAAAGACAAAAATCAGGATGACGGTAACGACCGCCAAGAACGCGCAGGCAAAGAAGATCCACTGCAGCGCCTTCTCCTTGATATAGGTACTGCGCGATACGAGCGCCAGCTCGCGCTTCTTGGGCGTCTGAACATTCTGCTCAGTCTGGGAGTTTTCCTGTGCTTCCATGCTACTCACTCCCCTTCTCGTCGTTGGTGACGGGAATAAAGCCCGCCTCGCGAATCTGCTTGTCCATCTTTTCGGACGTCACATAGTCGATGTAATCCTGCGCCTGCTGCGAAGGCACACCCTTCACAAAGAAGTAAAGGTCGCGCGAGATGGGATAGCCGCCACTCGCGACCGTCTTCTCGGACGCCTCAACATGATTGACCGAGACGGCCTTGACCGAGGTCTTGGCGTTGAGGCTATCGACGAAGCCCAGCGAAATGTAGCCGATGGCCCCACGCGAACGAGATACCACGTCGCGCACCTGGCCCGTACCCGAAAGAACAGCCGAGCGGCGATCGAACGGCGTGCCATCCATCACGATGGTACGGAAGGCCTCGCGCGTACCGGACGCCTCGTCTCGGTTGATGACCTGAATCCTCAGGTCCTCGCCACCGACCTCTTTCCAATTGGTAATCTTGCCGGCGTAGATATCGCGGAGCTGCTCGGTCGAGAGGTTATCGACGGGGTTGTCGTCGTTCACGATGACCGCGATACCGTCGTGGGCAATGACGATGGGAGTCAGGCCCAGATCCTGTTCGTCGGCATTGAGTCCACGGGAGGAGCTGGCGATATCGGCCGTGCCGGCGCTGACGGCCTCGATCCCAGCGGAAGAACCCAAACCGGAAACGAGCACGTCGATGCCGGTCTCCTCCTTAAAGCCCTCGGCCGCAATCTCGGCGATAGGAAGGCAGGTCGTGGAGCCGGCCACGGTAATGGAAGAGGTCGAAGATCCCGAAGAACAGGCGCACAGCGTAAGCGTAAGCACAGCGGCGCTCAGAACCGATACGATCTTTCTCATAGCATCACGCCGATCGCAGCATGGCGCCCACAGGTGCCGTCCTCGTTACGGTAGGAATAAAAGCGGTCGTTCTGACGCACGGTCGAAAGCTGGGTATCCACGATATTATCCGCGTCGACACCGACATCTACCAGCGCCTCGCGAATGGCAGCGGAAAGATCAAGCATGCGAGAGGTATTCGCATCGATGCAAGAGAACTCGGCGGCAAAGCGATCCATGAGTTCCTGGGATACCTCATATTCGTCACCCAAGATATGGGGGCCAATATAGGCGGAAACGTCGCTCGCATCGCAGCCGGCAGCATCGCAAAGCGCCTGGCACGCCTTGGCAGAAATACGTGCAATCGTGCCCTTCCAACCGGAGTGCACCACGGCAAATCCGCCAGGGGCCACCAGCACCACGGGAACGCAGTCGGCAAAGCAGAGCAGCACGGGCACGTTACGCGCCGTACAGACGATGGCATCGCAGCCCTCAGCAATCTGCTCGCGGACGTCCTCAAGGTCATCGGCGCCGTTCGAGGCCACCGCAACGATATGGTCACCATGGACCTGATTGGGAATGAGCAGGTTGTGCTCGCACTCGGCGGCACCCATAGCCTCGAGCGCGCGACGACGATTTTCTTGAACAGCAAAGGGGTCATCGCCAACATGCGAGCCCAAGTTGAGTGAGGAGTACGCATCTTCGGAAACGCCACCGGCGCGCTCGGTGAAGGCAAAGCGAACATCGGATGTCGCGCCCTCCACCAACGTAACTCCATCATGGTCGACACGCGAAACTTTGTCCGCACGTGCTGCCATACTAAAGCCTCCTAATAACACAAGTACCGCGGCATCGCCGCTACAGCCCGCGTTTATACGGCTGTCATACTTCTCTAAAAGGATACCTGCTGCGCTGGAGGCAATCGTAAAGGGAACGTAAAGAGATTGGAGGTTCTAGTTTACAAAGTCGAAATAAAAAGGGCGCGTCCATACGGACACGCCCCTGCGCACAACAATGCAAAGAACGACTTAGAAGCTACCGCGCTTCAGGAAGTCGGGAAGCTCGAACTGATCGTTGCCGAAGTTAGGAAGCTCGGTGCCACCGACGTTGCGGGTCGGAGCGGCCTGAGCCGGGCTCGTGGCAGGAGCGGTGCGCTGCGGCTCAGCGGAGGCAGCGGCCTTGCTCTGAGACTGCTGAGCAGCAAAGAGCTCGTCCTGACGGTTGACGTTGGAGTCGGAGAAGCCCGTAGCGATGACGGTGATACGCACCTGATCGCCCAGGGACTCGTCGACAACGGTACCGAAGATGATGTTGGCCTCGGGGTCGACGGCGTTGGCGACAACGTCGGCGGCGTCGCTGATCTCCTGGATGCCCAGGTCCTTGGAACCGGCGATGGAGAGCAGCACGCGCGTGGCACCATCGATGGAGCTCTCGAGCAGCGGGCTGGAGATGGCCTGCTGGGCAGCGTCGACGGCACGGGTGTCCCCAGAAGAGGTACCGATACCCATCATGGCGGTACCGGCCTGCTTCATGATGGTCTTAACATCGGCGAAGTCCAGGTTGATGATACCGGGGACGGTGATGAGGTCGGTGATGCCCTGGGTGCCCTGGGAAAGGACGCCATCGGCAATCGCGAAGGCCTCGAGCATGGTGGTCTTCTTCTCGGCGATGTCGAGCAGCTTATCGTTAGGGATGACGATCATGGTGTCGACGCAATCGGAGAGGGTCTTAATGCCCTCCTCGGCGCTCTTCTTGCGCTTGCGGCCCTCGAAGGTGAAGGGCTTGGTCACGACGGCGACGGTCAGCGCACCGACCTCGTTCATCGCGATATCGGCAACGATGGGAGCAGCGCCGGTACCGGTGCCACCGCCCTCGCCGCAGGTGATGAACACCATGTCGGCACCAGCGAGCGCCTCGGCAATGTCGTCGCGGGACTCATCGGCAGCCTTGCGGCCAACCTCGGGGTTGGCGCCGGCGCCCAGGCCGCGGGTAAGGTCGGTGCCGATGTGCACCTTGATATCGGCATCAGAGATCGCGAGTGCCTGAGCATCGGTGTTGATGGCAACAAACTCGACGCCGCGGATGCCCTCTTCGATCATTCGATTGACCGCGTTGGTACCGCCGCCGCCGACGCCGACCACCTTAATGACGGCAAGGTAGTTGTTGATCTCTGTCTCGTGCATGTCGGTCCTCCGAACAAAGGTTATAGCCATAGCATGGGTCGACCCCTGCGCACATTAACCTTCAGGTTGAAAGTAAATGCAAAGGTAAACCGTATTATGTTTGCACATTATGAACGTATCAGTCAAATAATTGACCGTGAAAACCAAACAAACCAGATAAACGGCGTGGTATGGCCCCTCAACAAAGCATCAACCAGCGCTACGAGGTCGGAGCGTTCCTAAATGTATAGTTACCCGGAGAGCGCACATTGATATACGTTACGCCCTCTACCTGCGAAAGCAGCTTGGTGACTACGCGCTCCTTCTTGACGATATCGTTCGAATCGCCCAGCGACACCTCAATGCCGTTATTGAGGTTTGCCGAGATGGCTTCGACCGAAGGCGTGGAAATATCCTTGACTTGTCCCAAGAACTCGCTCGAAAAACCACGCACATAATCCAAGCCAGCCTTAACGGCCTTGGAGCTCACTGCCTGGCCGGAAACCGGAGCGACATCCGCCGAGACATCAGTCAACAACACCGCGCCATAGTGCTTAGCGAGCGCCAGCGCGGCATCGATTCCGGTCAAGGTATTTGAGCCCTGCCCTGTCGTGATGACGTTGCCTTGGTCGTCCACTTCGACCGACGTCGACAGTGGGGCGATCCAGGTGTCATCATCCCCGATGGCCCAGGCAAGGTCATCGGAACTGATATAGGCAATTGCGATGACCTTGCGCTCCATCGGCGTAATGATGAGCGTATGCGGGAACTGACGCTGGACATCCACGCCCGAGACCCACGGATTCTGCTTGAGGTCCTCGGTAATCTGGTCGGGATCGACGTTAAAAAGCGAAGTTCCCTCGGGCAAATCGATCAGCTGGATAGCATCGTGCTTCGTCACATGCTCGCTGCCTTGAATCTGAATATCAGTGGCGGTAAACAATCCAGAGTTGATCACCACGATGGCAACGACGACGAGCACGGCCAAGGCGGCCAGAACGCCGCCCACGATTTTGCCTTTGCCTGCAACGACAGAAGCGGCGTCTGATGTTTTATTTACCATCGCCCCAAGTGAAGACAACGGGTTGACGCTTTTTTTACCCGAAGGCTTCTTGGCGGTAGCCGGCACCGATGTCAGCGAGCGCGGTTTCGATGCGCCCAGCGTGCGACCTGGACGCGGCGCTTTAGTTCCCGTCGAGGGCTTAGGAGTTGCCATGGGACGGGCAGGTTTGGCGCCCATAACAGGCTTTGACGTCACCGAGGGACGCGAGGACTTTTTTGCGGCCGGACGATTACCGAGCTGCGAGCCGACAACCGGACGACTGGTCTGTCGAGCATGCCCGACAGACTTAGAGTGCGCGACGGTATTGCGTTGAGGTTTGGCAGGCGCGCCGGAACGCCCTCCGGCGCGGCGGAAGGTGGGTTTCGATGCTCTAGAAGCCGAGGAATTTAACTTCCGGTCTGAGCTCGATGCCATACGCCTCCCTCACCTTTCCGTGCACATGTCTGATAACCGCGGCAACGTCATCGGCCGAGGCAGTTCCGTTATTAACGATAAAATTAGCGTGAACGGGCGAAACTTCCGCGCCGCCAATCGAAAAACCCTTTAATCCACAATCCTCGATAAGCTTGCCCACGCTCGCATCGGGCGGGTTGCGAAAGACCGACCCGCAGGATGCGCGACCCATGGGCTGTGTACGCTTGTGCCTCGTCAGGTACCGCTCCATGCGCTCGCGAATGTCGGCCTTGGGCGCCGGTTTAAGCTTGAGCACGCACTCGAGGATGATCTCATTGCGGGGAAGGCTACATTCGCGGTAGCCCCAAGTGATCTCGGACCCCGCATAATGTTTGATACCGGATGCCGGGTCAAACGTTACGACATCCTCAACCAGCGAGCCAATCCACTCGGTCCGTGTGCCGGCATTCATAGATATCGCACCGCCAACCGAACCAGGGATGCCAACGGCAAACTCAAGGCCCGAGAGGCTACGCGACAGGGCATCGTTGACCAGGCGCGCAAACATCACGCCCGCACCGACCGTCAGCGTACAACCGTCATCGGCAACAACCGTGCGCTGAAACTCACGTCCGAGCGAAATGACGGCGCCGCGATAACCGCCATCGGCAACCAGCAGATTGGAGCCCTTGCCGATGATGACCCACGGCACCTGCTCGCGATCGAGCACCGCCACGGCGCGGCGGAGGGCATGATAGCTATGGCACGTCACAAAGAGGTCGGCCTTGCCGC
Source organism: Collinsella sp. (assembly GCA_047247485.1). Taxonomy (GTDB): domain Bacteria; phylum Actinomycetota; class Coriobacteriia; order Coriobacteriales; family Coriobacteriaceae; genus Collinsella. The sequence continues at coordinate 1,251,385 of JBKTTM010000006.1, forward strand.
CGATACGATAGCTCGTATGACGCGCAAGGCGCTCGTCCTCGATCACATCCGTGTCGATCATGCCCGAGAGCGCCATGACGGCGTTAAACAGACCCATTAGACTTAAGCGTCTTTCTTGGCAGTCAGATACTCAATGAACTCGGGACCGACGGTCGTAACGTCACCGGCACCCATAGTGAGCAGCAGGTCGCCCTCGCCCACCATCTGCTCGAGCTCCTGATTGAGCTCAAGACGGCTGGAGCAGTACACGACCTCCTTGCCAGGATGCTTGGCGCGCACGGTATCGGCGAGCATCTTAGAGGTGACACCCGGAATGGGCATCTCGCCAGCCGAGAACACATCAATCAGCAGCAGTTTATCGGCATTGGCAAATGCATCGGCAAAGTCGTCGCACAGGGCCTGCAGGCGCGAATAGCGGTGCGGCTGGAACACGACGTCGACGTGCTTGTAGCCCAGCGACGAAGCAGCAGCAAGCGTCGCCTTGATCTCGGTGGGGTGATGGCCGTAATCATCGACCACGGTGATGCCATCGATATCGCCCACGTGGGTAAAGCGACGGCGGACGCCCTCAAAGCTCGAGAGCGCCTTGGCGGCGGCGTCGATGTCAAGGCCCAGGACATGGGCGACGGTGAGCACCGCCGTGGCGTTGAGCATGTTGTGGCGACCGGGATTGCTCTTGATCTCCACAGCGTGCTCAGTGCCGTCCTCAAAGCGAACGATAAAATCGCTCTGGATGCCCTTGACATCCGGGTGCATGCAGACGATGTCGTTGCTCTCGGCAAAGCCGTAGGAAAGCACGTGACGACCCGTCGACTTGGCGAGCTCGACCAGATGCGGGTCCTCACCGCAGACGATGACGGTGCCGTCCTCGCCCACCAGGCTCATGAATTTGGCGAAAGTTGCCTCGATCTCCTCGATACCCGAGTAGTGATCGAGGTGGTCGGCCTCGACGTTGGTCACGATGACCACGTTGGGGTTCAGGAACAGGAAGGAGCTGTCGGACTCGTCGGCCTCAGCGACAAAGTAGTCGCCCGAGCCGTTCTTGCCGTTCGTGTCATAGCCCTCGACGATGCCACCGATCAAGAAGCTCGGATCCAGACCCATGCGGTCGAGCATGGTGGCGCACATCGAAGACGTGGTGGTCTTGCCATGCGTGCCGGCAACAGCGACGGTGGTGTAGCCGTGGCCCAAAGCAGAGAGCATCTTGGCACGGGGCCACACGGGAATACCAAGCTCGCGAGCGCGCACGAGTTCAGGGTTGGACTCCGGAATAGCGGTGGAGACAACAACCACGTCGGGCTTGACCTCGTCGATCGTGGCGGCCTCATGGCCCACATGCACCTTCACACCAGCGCGGGTAAGCTGGCGGATATAACGTGACGTCTTAAGGTCGGAGCCGGTAACGGCATAACCGCGCTCGTGAAGAACGAGGGCGATGCCGCTCATGCCGGCGCCGCCGATACCGATAAAGTGGGCGCTCTTAAACTCGGGCGCGGAGGTTGCAGTCTGGGAATCAGCCATGTGCTCGTGTACTCCTTGCGTAAACACTGCCTGTAACCCGTTAACTGTACCGCACCTACCGCATCAGCGCGAGGGCGACCGACGATATCCCGTCTAACTAACGCAAACCCTCTACCGCATCCGCCAGAAGAGCGGCGGCCCTATCCTGAGCCAGACCACGCGCCGCCTGACGCATGGCGTCGCGCGCCGCCGCGTCATCGACCAGGTGCAGCAGTTCATCGGCAAAGGCAGAACCGTCGATATCGGCATCGGCGCAGAGCACGCCGGCCCCAGCGTCGACCAGATAACGGGCATTGGTGGTTTGGTGGTCGGCCGTCGCATGCGGGTACGGCACGAGCACCGAAGGCACGGCGAGTGCAGCGATCTCGGCCACGCTCGATGCGCCCGAACGCGAGAGCACCAAATCGGCAGCAGCCAGCATATCGCCCATGTTGTCGATGTAAGGCTGGACGCGGTAACGCTTCGCCTCCTCGGGCGTCAGCGCCAAAGCGCGCTCGGTCTCCTCAAAGCCGTCGGCACCCGTCGAATGCAACACATAGAGGTTCTTGCGCGAAAGCAGCTCGTTTTTGAGCGAAGCCACACGCTCGTTGAGGTGCTGGGCGCCAAGTGAACCGCCAAAGACGAGCAGCAGCGTAGCGTCCTCGGGAACGCCAAGTGCCTTGCGGCCGCGAGCGCGATCGCCCTCGATCACCGAGCGACGTACGGGGTTGCCGGTCATGAGCACGTGGTCAGGGTCACCTTCGCGCTCAAAGACCGAACGCGCTGCCGGCACCGAGATGCACACGCGGGCGGCGTGGGAGTTCATCATCTTGTTGGCCAGGCCCGGAACAGAGTTCTGCTCATGCAGCAGATACGGAACGCCCGCGCCCTTGCACCACCCCAGCAGCGGAACCTCGACATAGGCACCAAAACCAATGGCGGCATCGGGCTTGCCGACCTTTGAGAAACGACTGGCGAGCGCACGCTTGGCTTTGTTGACACGCCACAGCGAGGTCAGCGCCGTCCAAGGACGGGAGCGGTCGAAGCCCGTGACCGTAATGGGCACAAAATCAAACCCAGCCTCGGGGACCAGACGACCCTCGAGCTTGCGCGACTGGCCCACGAACACAACGTGGTGGCCACGGTCACGCAGCTCTTCGGCCAAGGCGAGCGCGGGGTTGATGTGCCCGGCCGTGCCGCCGGCTGCAATAGCAACGGTCATTTTATCGGTCATGGTAGTCCCTTCGTACACGCGGTCCCTGGTCGTCGGTACGCAGACGCGCCGACGGGTCCGAGTTCAAATCGATTCGATTATATCCGCCGCCCGCGTTGCGAGGGCTGGGGCGCTGAGGACGACCTTGCGGCGCCGTTCGCTGACGCGGGCGGGCTGCCGGCTCGGTCGCAGAGCCATCCAGGACGGTAAAACCGTTACGCGAAGATCGCTCGCCGCGCACGTGGGGCACGCCGGCGGTACTCTCATCCATAACGGCAAAGCTCTCGCGGCGGCGGTCATACTCATCGCGGCGGGCGCTCTCGTACGAAACGCGCAGGATCAACCCGGCAAGCATGAGCGACACAATAATCGACGAACCGCCGTAGCTAATAAACGGCAACGGTTTGCCCGTCATGGGAAACACGTTGAGGATGCCCAGCGCGTTAATCAAAAACTGCACTGCGAGAATGACCGCGGAGCCAGACGCCATAAGCGCGCCCCGGCGATCGGTCGCCTGCTCGGCAATGCGAAACGCCGAGTAGATCAGCATCGCAAACACCAAGAAGAACAGCACGGTTCCGACAAAACCGACTTCCTCGCCAATGATGGCCAGGATGTAGTCATTGTGCGCCTCGGGCAGATACGAGTACTTCATGGTTGAGTTGCCGATGCCACGGCCGAACAGACCGCCCGAGGCAAAGGCCATAATGGCAAGCGTGGCCTGATAGCCGTCACCATACTCGTCGGCCCAAGGGTTCAAGGCAACCTGAATACGCACCATACGGTACGGCTCTGCGACAAGCGCAATCACGATCACGAGAATGCCGAAGATTAGCACGCCGATGATAAATCTGGGGTCGAGACCCGCAAACAACGCCATGCACATGAGGGTCAACAGGATGATCAGGACAGTACCGAAATCGGGCTGGATAAAGATCAGAAAGAGCGAAATGCCCAGGTAGATGCCCATCTTGCGAAGGAATTCGTTGATGTTGCCACCAGGCGAAAAGAAGCGATCAAGCATGATGGCCGAATACGCAATGGCAAATGGCTTTAAAAACTCGGAAGGCTGGAACTGAATACCGGCGATGTTAAGCCAGCGCGTGGCGCCACGGCTGCCGCTGCCCACCAAGAACACCAGAAACAGTAGCCCTATCATGCCTATGAGGAAGATCCTGAGCACATCCTCCCCAAACCAGCTGTCCGGCAAAACGCGCACGATGGCAATCAGCGCCAGAACACCGACCACGGCAAACGCGGCCTGTCGACCCAGAAAAAACGTCGCCGAGCCATTCTCGTGCAGCGCCTCGACCGAAGACGCCGAGTACACCATCAGCAGGCCAAAGCATACCAAGGTAAACAAGCAGGCCATGAATATCAAACGGGGGCGCATGATACGGGCGGGAACGCCGGCAATATAGCGTTCGCTAAACGACTGCCCGCCGCGGCTGGAACGCGGTGTGATACGACGTGAGGAAGCACGGTCCGAGTCGGGCCTCCTCATACCTTGTCGGGGGCTCTCCTCTCTCACCGCAACCCCTATTCCATTTGTGATTTCGCTGCAGCGGCAAGCTGGGCCACGTAGTCCTTAAACACGCGGCCGCGCTCCTCATAGCCCGAGAACTCATCGAACGAAGAGCAGGCAGGAGAAAGTAAGATCACATCGCCACGGCTCGAAAGCGAACGGGCAACGTCCACGGCGTCGCGCAGGTCATCCGCCTGGGCGATATCCACATCGCCATCGACATCAGCCTCGTCCATAGCGGCGGTGAAGCGCTCGCGCGCATCGCCAAAGCAGACGACCGAGCGCACGTTGTCCATAACGACGCGCGCGAAGTCCGTGAGCGGCGTGCCCTTATCGTGGCCGCCGAGCAGCAAGATCACATCGTCATCGGGAAATGCCGTCAGCGCCTTCTCGACCGCATCGGTGTTGGTCGCCTTGGAATCGTTGACGTAGCGCACGCCGTCAATCTCGCCACACGGCTCCACGCGGTGCTCGAGCGGCTGGAACGAGGCCAGACCGCGGCAGACACCGTCGACATCGGCACCGACTGCCAAGGCAGCCGTGGCAGCGCACAGGGCATTGATAACATTGTGATGGCCCGAGATCTTGAGCTCGGATGTAGCGATGAGCGGGGTCTCGACACCCTTCAGACGCACGATCATCTTGCCATCGCGCACAAAGGCGGCATCCTCGCCCTCAGGCTCGTCAAAGGCAACCTTGCAGATGCGACGACCCGGCGTGTAGATGTACTCATCGAACTCGTGAATGCCGGCGTCTTCGACGTCGACAACCACCAGATCGTCATCGACCATATTGTCAAACAGTTTGATCTTGGCAAGCGCATAGTTCTTATGGCTCTTATGCCAGCCCAAGTGGTCGGGAGTGATGTTGAGCAGCACCGCCACGCGGGGGTGGAGCTCGGTTGTCGTAGCAATCTGATAGCTCGAGAGCTCAGCCACAAACCACTCGTTGTGGGCTCGGCCGTCAATCTCGTTGACCGGCGGCTCGCCGATGTTGCCGACAGCAACGCTGGCCTCGCCGGCAGCCTTAAGCAGATAATCAGCCAGCGACGTGGTGGTCGTCTTGCCGTTGGTGCCCGTGATGGCAATCCAGTTATCGGGCGACAGGCGATAGGCAAACTCGGGCTCACCCATAATCTGGGCGGCATGCTCGCGCCCGGCCTTAAAGAAGCCCGAGAACTCCGAGATGCCCGGGCACGTCACGCATACGTCATAGGCGCCCTCGACCTGTTCGGTCCCATAGACAAACGACGCACCAGCAGCCTCGAGCGCACGCGTGGCGTCATTGGGTTCAGAGGTGCCACCGCCATACACGGTAACGGCACTTACGCGCTCGGGATGTGCCAGCGCCCAGCGGGCGACATCGAGACCGGATTTGCCCTGACCCAAAACGAGCAGGCTAAAGACATCAGCAAGAGGCATGAAAGACCACTATCCCAACTGGAAGAACAGGGCAAGGCCAACGGCACCAAAGGCAGCAGCGATAATCCAAAAACGGATGACGACCTTGGTCTCGGCCCAGCCCTTCTTTTCGAAATGATGATGGATGGGCGCCATAAGGAAGACGCGCTTGTGCGTAAAGTGGAAGTAGACAACCTGAATCATGACCGACAGGGTCTCAACGATAAACAGGCCGCCGATGATGAGGGAGACGACCTCGGTGTTGGTCATGATGGACGTGCAGGCAAACGCGGCGCCTAGGGCAAGCGAGCCGGTATCGCCCATAAAGATGCTCGCCGGATAGCAGTTGAACCACAGAAAGCCCAAGCAGGCACCGGCACACGCGGTGCAGAAGATGGACAGGTTCACGTCTCCGTGCAAAAACGCCATGGCAGCCATGGCGAGCATGGCAATCATGGAGGTGCCGCCAGCAAGACCGTCAAGGCCATCGGTCAGGTTCACGGCATTAGAAAGACCGGCGATCATCAGCCAGCAAAAGACAATGTAGAGCCACGGGAACGAAAGGCCGCAGATGGTGGTCGAAAGCACGCCAAGGTCAATCGTCAGGCCGCCGGGAAAACGAATCTCGGGGGCGACGCCGCACCAGTTAACGGCAAGTACCGTAAAGGTGACACAGATAATGGTTAGGCCGATCATCTTGGCATGAGGCGTCAGACCGAGCGAGCGCCCATGCGTAACGGAGGTCAGGTCGTCGATCAGGCCCAGCACGCCTGTCGCCAGCGTGGCGAGCAGCACGAGCACGAGCTCGGTGGTGAGCTTGCCCATCAGCAGGCAGGTCAGCGAAATCGCGACGAGAATGACAACGCCACCCATGGTGGGCGTTCCCTGCTTAACCAAATGACGCTTGGGGCCGTCGGCACGAACCTGCTGGCCGATACCCTCGACCTTAAGTAGCTTGATCCACCACGGCATGAGCAGCAGCGCAATGGCAGCGGCGATGCCAAGCCCCAAAAAAGCCTGATACGTTGGATACGAGGGATTGCCGAACATGGGCTAGCACACACCTTCCACAAAGCGGTCGAGCTCAACAAAGCGGGAACCCTTGACCAGTACAACATCATGTTTTTCAAGCGCGCCGCCCATGCGGTCGAGCACCTGCTGATAATCGGAGAACACCTGGATGCGGTCCTCGTCCATGCCCATCATGCGCGCGGCATCGGCCATAAGCTGGGCCAGCTCACCACCCACGCACGCCAGCATGTCGAGCTTCTTGGCGGCGGCATAGGCGCCCACGAGCTCATGCATGCGAGGAGCCTCATCGCCCATCTCGCCCATCTCGCCCAGGATCGCCATACGAGACCCCGTGCACGAAAGCGAGCACAGTAGATCGAGACCAGCAGCCATGGATTCGGCGCTGGCGTTATAGGAATCGTCGATGACGCGGGCACCGCTCTTGGCGCGCTTGATCTCCTGGCGGTGCCCGGTGATCGTGAGGCCCCTAAAGGCAGCATCGATCTGCTCGGGCGTCACGCCCAGGCGATAGGCAACCGCGGCGGCCTTAACGGCATTTGGAACGGACTGCACGCCGGGGATGGCAAGCATGGTATCGATCGTCTCACCCTGGCCAAAATCGAGCGTAAAGACCGGACGGCCCTCGTCATCAACACGAATGTCGCGGGCACGGACCTCATCATCGTCCGAGACGCCGGCCAGCATCACATCGATACCAGCAGGCTGGGCGAACGTATCGCGAATGAACGGCGTAAAGTCGTCCTCACCGCCCAAAACCAGCAGCGGCAAGAAGTCGCCGGCGGCGCACATACCCTGGACAATCTCGGCCTTAGCGCGGGCGATGTTCTCGCGGCTGCCCAAAATGCCGATGTGAGAGGTACCAATCTTGCTCACGATGGCAAGGTTGGGATTGGCGGACTGGGACAGGCGCTCAATCTCGTGGAAATGGTTCATGCCCATCTCGAGCACCAGGACCTCGGTATCGGCCGGAGCAGAAAGCACCGTGAGCGGCATGCCGATCAGGTTATTGAAATTGCCCTTGGTGGCCCAGACACGATAGCGCTTGGCGAGCACGGCGGCGAGCACGTCCTTGGTCGTCGTCTTGCCGATGGAACCGGTAATACCAACGACCAGGCAGCCAAGCTCCAGACGGTACGCGTGCGCCAAACGCAGCAGAAAGTCCTCGGGATCATCGGTCAGCAAGATGGCACAGCCCTTGTCCTGCGCCAGCGAGACCAGCTCGGCCTCGGGCTCACGCGTCATCACGACGGCGCCGGCACCCGACTGGACGGCACGGGAAGCAAAATCATTGCCGTCGACGTTTTCACCGGGAAAGGCGACGAAAATCGTCCCTTCCTCGACCTGACGCGAGTCGATAACGCACCCGCGGCATACCCGATCGGCTTCTCCCGTCACGGTTCGGGCCCCTGTTGCGGCCGCGAGGTTGTTGACGGCGATCTCTATCATTGCAGCTCCCCTGTAAACCTAATAATGCTATCGGCGTATTGTATCCCAGCGCCGCACATGCGTGGTGCAGGGCATGTGAACACCCTCATATGGGACAACAAACCACGCCCCAAAGATTGTAACCCCCTACTTCGTGTGCGGGATACCCAGCACGTCGAGCGCGTTGGCCATAATGGACTGGAACGGCACCGCAGCGGCATCTGAGCCGCTCGGCGTTCCGTCGAGCGTGATATAGCACAGCACCTTGGGCGATTGTGCCGGCGCAAAGCCCATAAAGGACGACATGTAGTTCTCCTTGAGGTAGCCGCCGTTCTCGTCGGCTCGTTCGGCCGTACCGGTCTTACCCGCCACGTCATAGCCGTCAACCGCGCCGCCAACGCCCGTTCCCTCGGACACGACCGTCTGCATGCACGATGTCACCTGGGATGCGGCGTCCTCAGAAATCGCGCGTTCGCCTTCGCCCCAGTCCTTCTCGTCGCCTTTGCTGGACTTATAGAAGTGCGGGGTCATCATCACGCCGCCGTTGGCGATGCCGCCCACGGCACGTGCGATCTCAATCGGCGAGACGGACAGCGCCTGTCCAAAGCTCATCGATCCCAGCGTGGCGCCGTCATACTGGTCACGCTCCTTGACGATGCCCAGGCTCTCGCCCGGAAAATCGACACCGGAGCTGTGACCGATGCCCCACTTGTCCACATAGGCGGCAAAGTCGTCGGCACCGATCTTGCGCCCCACCAGGACAAAGCCCACATTGGACGAACGGCGCATCATCTCGCGCACATCCATGGTCATGCCATAGTCGCGCTTATCGGCATCGGTAACGGTATCGTCGCCCACCTTGATGCTCGCCGGCACCTCAAACGACGTACTCGATCGTACGACGCCCAAGTCGAAGCCGGCGCCCGCCACGAGCGTCTTAAAGACCGAGCCGGGCTCGTAGGCGTCAGTGACCAGGCGCAGGTTCATATCCTCGGTCTTGGCGTTCTCCAGATCGGTCTGGTCGTAGGTCGGGTACGAGCAGGCTGCGAGAATTTCACCGGTCGTGGGGTCGGTGACCAAAGCCGAGCCGTTCTTGGCCTTAGTCTTCTCAACTGCCTCTGCCAGAGCATCCTCAGCCGCACGCTGGATATTGACGTCGAGCGTCGTCACGATATCAACGCCGTCGACCGCGGCCACCTTTTTATAGGCACCGCCCGCGATATAGCTGCCGTCCCTCGCGCGCTCGCGCACGAGAGAACCGTTCGTGCCGGTCAGAAGCTTGTTGTATTGCTTTTCGAGACCCGTCAAGCCGTCGTTGTCCACATTCACTACACCCAGCACCTGCGATGCCAGATTGCCGTATGGATATACGCGCTTCATGGCCTGCTCAAAAAGCACGCCGGGCAGGTTCTTCTTCTCCAGCGCCGCAACATCGTCTTCGTCCACCTGGCGCTTGATATACACCCAGGTTCCATCGGACTCGACGAGCTTGCGGCAGGTCTTTTTATCGATTCCAGTTGCCTTGACCAGCGCCGACACCGTCTTGTCAACATCCTCGACAAGCTGCGGGTTCACGGCGATGTTGCGACATTCGACCGACGACGCCAACACGTTGCCGTTGCGGTCGTAGATGGTGCCGCGTTTGGCATAGAGGGTCTGCGCAAGCAGGCGGCGCGCATCGGCACGCTCGCGCAGTTTATCGGCTTCGACAATTTGATAGTCGGCAAGGCGAAAGACGCCCAAGCCCAAGCCAAGCCCAATGAAGCCCATGACGGCTTTGCGGCGAGGCAGAGGCGCGCCTGTGAGCCATTCGGTCGACGAACTCTTGCGCGGTCTGGTGTTATGCACTTGAGGGCCGCCCGAGCCGCGAAGTCGCGACGCCGGGTCGTTGCCACGGGACTGCCCGGCGTTGTAAGATTGCCGACCCGTTCCTTGATAACCAGAACGTCCCCGCGACGAGGGACGTCCAGAACCGCGGCCCCCATCGGAACCGCGGCGATAGTCATTTGTCATACTCAGCTACCGTCTTGCTACTGAGCGGTCGCGGTCGCGTTGGCGCCCGCGGCTGCATCCTGCGAAAAGTCAAGTGTAACGCTCTCGCTGGGCTCCACCATGCCATAAGCGCCCGCAAGGTCGCGAATGCGCGTGTCGGCGCCATAGACCGAATGCATGACCTCCAGGTCGGAGCTCTCATCGGTCGCCTTTTCGAGCGTGTTGGTAAGCTCGGCGTTGCTGTTGAGCACCTGGGCCGTAACGCCGGCGAGCGCCACGCGGGCGACGCCAATCGTCATGAAGATAGCCGCAATGATGCAAAACGTTTTAAGAACGCTCATGAAAACCGGGCTTACCACCTGGTTTGCCTGACGGCCCGCGCCCGTGTAGACATCAAAGCGCGGCGCGCGCTGCTCACGGGGAGCAACGGGGGCCTGCGGCGTCTCACGATAGGCGGGCATGGCGTTCATATCATAGGCGAGTGCTGCGCTTGAAGTGTTGTAGCCCATGATATGCCGCCTCCCATCCCGAGTACGTTGGTAGTGTGTTTAAGCTTCGTTTATGGTGCGAGCGGGAGGTCCAATATCGCGCGGTCGCGTCTACAGACGCTGCGCCACGCGGATTTTGGCTGATCTCGCCCGAGGGTTGCGCTCAACCTCATCAGGCTGGGCAACCAAGGGTTTGCGGGTGATGACCTTGAGTATCGGCACGTTGCCGCACACGCACACCGGAATCTCCGGCGGACACGTGCACCCCTGGCTCATCTCCTTAAAGTGGTTCTTTACGATACGGTCCTCGAGCGAGTGATACGAGATGACGCAGATACGTCCGCCCGGGTTGAGCCACCTGGTGGCGGCATCAAGCCCTCGTTCGAGCACATCGAGCTCGTGATTGACCTCGATGCGAATGGCCTGGAAACTTTTCTTGGCCGGGTGTCCACCATGCCGACGAGCGGCAGCCGGGATACCCGCCTTGATGATCTCGACAAATTGGCCGGTGGTTTCGATCGGTTCTTGCTCGCGGCGGCGCACGATCTCGCGCGCGATCTGCGAGGCGAACTTCTCTTCGCCGTAGACGCGTAGAATCCGGGCGAGGTCGTGTTCGTTATAGGTGTTGATGACCTCAGCTGCGTTTAAGGTGTTATTACCCGGATCCATCCGCATGTCCAATGGGGCGTCCTCGTTATACGAAAAGCCCCTGCCAGGGATATCGAGTTGCGGCGACGAAACGCCCAAATCGAACAGGAAGCCATCGACCCCGGGCACCTCGGCCGAGCAAAGCAGCTCGTCCAAGTCGCCGAAGTTGCCCTTCAGCAGCTGGTGCGGAACGCCGGGAACCTCGCGGTCCAGACGGGCGCCAGCGGCCTCGAGGGCCATGTCGTCCTGATCGACGCCGAGCAAAAGGCCCGTCTCCCCCACCTGCGCGGCCATCTTTACCGAATGGCCGGCACCGCCAAGGGTGCAATCGCAGACAACGGAGCCGCTCTTTAGCCGCAGCGACTCAAGCACTTCGCCGAGCATGACAGGTTCATGCCGATATTCTTGTGTCAAGATCCCACGCTCCATCCGTTACCCGCGCCTTGCCCTTACGAGAAGAAGAGGTCCAGCAGGGCCTCATCGTCATCGTCCTCATCGGCCGCGGCGCGATCCCAAACCTCAAGGTGGTCGTAGTTGCCCACAACCGTGACCTCGCGGTCGAGGTTCGCCTGCTTGCGGAGAGACTCAGAAAGACCGATACGACCGGCACTGTCCACATCCATCGACGTGGTGCGCTTGTTGATCGCCCTCATGAGCTTCTGGTCATTAATGTCACGCGGGTTAAAACCCTCGTGGCCCTCACGACCCGCGAAGAGTCCTTCGACCCACTTATCGAAGGCCTCGGCAGAGAACACGTACAGAGCATCGACATCCAGGGCTTTGAACACGCGAACGTGCTCTCCAAGCTCCTCGCGAAGAGGTGCAGGCAGGGACAGACGACCTTTTGCATCGAGATTGCGCTCGTATGCACCAGTCATTCCCATGTGCGCCCTCCCCTCGGTTACTCAGATGGCACGTACGCGGGGAACCACCCCGCCTGTCGACGTCATTAATAATATGGGGAACCGCCCCATTTTTCAACACCTTTCCCCACCCCTTCCCCCACCCCGCCCCACTACTCCACCCACCATATATTGCAAAACACCCCCCAGCATATGTTCGAAAACACAATATGTTGTGTTTACAGCAACAGCGGGATGCCACCTGTGGCATCCCGCCGTTCAACCTCAACCTTCAAGTTGACCTTGAGGCGATTTTTGCGTCCCTTTATATACCGTTCACATCGCCCCCAAACTCCCCCCCAAGGCACGTGCGGCCCACTACCGCGACGCCAAGTGGCGAAAAATGGGACGGGCCCCAGATTGCCCATGCGCGCGCAAAAGCACGCCGCGGCAATCTGGGGCCCGTCCCCAAGTACCTATAAATATGCAGGCCAGCGATGTGTTAACGATGTGCCAGCGGGTGCGCCGCCAGATAGACCTCGGTCAGTTGTGTACGATCGACATGCGTGTAGACCTGCGTGGTCGATATATCGGCATGTCCCAAGATCTCCTGTAGCACACGGAGGTCTGCGCCGCCCGCAAGCATATGGGTGGCAAAGGAGTGACGCAGCGTATGGGGATGGAGTCCCACCAGTCCCACCTGGCGCCCGTAGCGCTCACATATCGCATGCACGGCCTGGCGCGACAGGCAACGTCCGTTCTTATTTAAAAAGACCGCCAAGGTCTCCGTCCCGTGAGCATGGGCTGCCAGGAGAGCACGCCCGTCACTTATATAGTGTGTCAGGGCACGCGCCGCGCTTCCCACCAACGGGGCTAGACGCTCCTTGGAGCCCTTACCGCGCACCAGGACAAACCCGTCATCAATATGGATATCGCCCACATCGAGCCCAACCAGCTCACTCACGCGCAAACCGCATCCGTAGAGCACTTCCAAGATGGCATGGTCGCGCAAACCCATCTCGCCCTCGGGGAAGTCTTGATCGAGCAGCGCCGAGACATCCTCCACCGATAGATACTCCGGCAAACGCTCAGCCTTTTTAGGCAGGCGCAACGCCGCCGTTGGATTTTGGGCCACAGCCCCATCGCGTACCAAAAAGGCATGCAGGCCCTTCACGGCCGCAAGCGCACGCTCCACCGAGGCATCGGAATAGCCCCCATCGCGACGGTCGGCAACAAAGCCCTCCACGACCTGACGGGTCACCTCTTCAAAAGACACAATACCCGCCCGCTCCAGATAGGCGCAGTACGTCGTCAGGTCACGACGATAGGCCGCAATCGTGTTGCGCGCCAAACCCCGCTCGACCGCGAGGTAATCGAGATACTCCCCCGCCGCCACGGCGAGCGACGAGGGAGTAACTTCGGTATGTTCCTTATTCGCCGGCACCCTTAGTCCGTAGCGAGGTTCATGGGCGTCACCTGCAGACGGTCGACACCCTCGTGCTGGCCGATCGAAGCGCGCACGAACTCGCGGAACAGCGGCTGCGGGTTGGTCGGGCGGCTCTTGAACTCGGGATGAGCCTGAGTTGCCACATACCACGGATGCACGTCGCGCGGCAGCTCGACCATCTCGACCAGGCGCTCGTCGGGCGACAGGCCCGAGATAACCAAACCGGCGTCCTCGAGCTGGTCGCGGAAGGCGTTGTTGAACTCAAAGCGATGACGGTGACGCTCGTAGACGAGCTCCTCGCCATATGCCTCGCGAGCGAGGGTATCGGCGGCGAGCTTGCACGGATAGGCGCCCAGGCGCATGGTGCCGCCCTTCTCGGTCACGTCCTCCTGCGAGCTCATCAGATCGATGACACTATACGGGCCATCCGGATCGAACTCGGAGGAGCTGGCGCCGGCAAGGCCGACGACGTTGCGCGCAAATTCGCACACGGCCACCTGCATACCCAGGCAAATGCCCAGATACGGAATCTTGTGTTCACGGGCAAACTCGGCCGCGAGGATCTTGCCCTCCAGGGCGCGCTTGCCAAAGCCGCCGGGGACCAGGATGCCCGAGGCGTCGCCCAGAACCTCGGAGACATTCTGCTCGTCGAGGCTCTCGCCGTCGACCAGCTGGACGTCCACATGGCGATCGTAGAAGACGCCTGCATGGTGCAGGGCCTCGATAACCGACAGGTACGCATCGGGCAGCTGCGTGTACTTGCCCACGACGGCGATCTTCACCTTGTCGGCGTGATGGTTGGCGTGATTCTGCTTGCGCAGGAACTCGTTCCACTCGCTCATGTCGCGCTCACGCGGGTCCAGACCCAGGCGTTCGCAAATGCGCAGGTCAAAGTCCTGCTCGGCAAGCAGCTGCGGAACATCGTAAATGCTCGCGCAGTCCTCGTTGGTAAAGACGCAATCGGTGTCGACGTCGCAGAAGCTTGCGATCTTTCCGCGGATAGCGTCATCGATATGGTGGTCGGAGCGCAGCACGATGATATCGGGCTGGATGCCAAAGCTGCGGAGCTCCTTGACGGAATGCTGCGTGGGCTTGGTCTTGACCTCGTGGGCGGCGGCGATATAGGGAACGAGCGACACGTGGATGTAGCAGACGTTCTCGGGGCCGGCCTCCTTGCGGTACTGACGGATGGCCTCAACAAACGGTTGGGACTCGATGTCGCCGATCGTGCCGCCCAGCTCGGTGATGACTACATCGGAGCCGGTCTGCTCCTCGATGCGGCGGAACTTGTCCTTAATGGCATTGGTGACGTGAGGAATCACCTGCACGGTACCGCCCAAAAAGTCGCCGCGACGCTCACGGGCGATTAGGCTTTTGTAGATGGCACCGGTCGTAAAGTTGGAATCGCGGGTCAGGTTCTCATCAATAAAGCGCTCGTAATGACCCAGGTCCAGGTCGGACTCGTAACCATCCTCGGTAACGAAGACCTCACCATGCTGGAAGGGGCTCATGGTACCGGGGTCGACGTTCAGATACGGATCAGCCTTCTGCATCGTTACTTTGTAGCCACGCGACTTGAGCAGACGGCCCAGCGAGGCCGCGGTGATACCCTTGCCCAGAGACGAAACCACGCCACCGGTTACGAACACATGCTTGGTCATATTGAGTTACCTGCGCTTCCCGTAGAAGTTGTTTATCCACATCTTACGGGTCTTCATTGTAATACTCGCGCCGCGGACCGTTCGCAATTTTTCTCGCGTGAGATTGCATTTCTCAATCTTGAAACAAAACGCCGCCCGGTTTCCCAGGCGGCGTCGCTATGGCAAGGGTTACATGCTGCTATCGATCAGAAACCTCGTCCTCAAGCATTTCTTGAACGAGCATGCCGGTACGGACGCCCTCAAGATACCACTCGCCACGTTCGGTGAGGCAAATGCCATTTGCAAGCTGACCGCCGTCGTCGCTATAACGCGAGACGACATCAATCATGCCTTCGGAATCCAAGCGATCGATTGCGGCGCGGGCACGATACGGCGAAACCCCCACGCGCTCGGCAAGCGTTTTGCGCGAGAAACCATACGGCCCGCCATTGTCTTCGGTTTGCTGGTCGATCTCCATCAACACCAGCACCTCGACACGCTTCATATCGTTGACACTCGCACGACCCTTGCCCGCCATAGCAGCCTCCTCAAACCGAGCACGAGCATCTAACGCGCCGTGCGCGACCGACACACCTCACGATGGCAGGTAATATCCATCATGCGGCATCCCGCTAAGGATGAAACAGTTACGGTTATTGTATACCGCGCAAATTGTTTCTAGGCAGGTAAACGGCTATTTTTCGCCGAAATAGGCGCTTTATTGATCAAAAAGCCGTACCGGGCGCTAACCCGATACGGCCAAAATGCAATGCAATTACCGCGGTGCTTCAAACTTAGCGATGGAAGAAACCGCGGCGCTCAAACTTGGGCTCGCAGCACACGTTGATACCCAGTTTGCGCAGTACCGTCTCGTCCGTCGGCGAGATGATCACGCTAAAGAAGGCATCGCAACCGCGCAGCTGCTCCAGGCCCGAAAGGACGCGAGCGGCCGTCTCACTCGTGGCCGAGGTGATCGACAGCGCCATAAGCGTCTCGTCGGTGTGGAGGCGCGGGTTTTTGCTGCCCAGGAAATGCGTCTTGAGCTTGCTGATGGGCTCGATCGCTTCATCGCTAATGACCTCGAGCTCAAGGTCGACGCCCGAGACATGCTTAAGTGCATTCATGATGAGCGAGCTCGCGGCGCCCAGGCGCGTGGAAGTCTTGCCGGTCACCACGGAGCCATCGGGCATGACCATGGCACCCACGGGACCACCCGTCAGCTGCTCCCTGGTGAGGGCCGCCGAGCGCGCCGGTGAGTAGTTCTTATCGATGCCGGCTTTCTTCATAATAATCTTGAGACGGTCGACTTGCTCATCGCCCACGCCAGTACGGCGCACATTTTCGACCGCGGTAAAGTAGCGGCGGACGATCTCCATCTTGGAAGCGTCGCGGCAGGCATCGTCATCGGTGATGGCAAAGCCGACCATATTGACGCCCATGTCCGTAGGGCTCTGGTAGGGGCTCTTGCCCAGGATCTTTTCCATCAGGGCACGGACCACCGGGAAGGCCTCGACGTCGCGGTTGTAGTTGACCGTGGTCTTGTTGTAGGCCTCCAGGTGGAAGGAGTCGATGATGTTGGCGTCATCGAGGTCTGCCGTGGCGGCCTCGTAGGCAATATTGACCGGATGCGTAAGGGGCAGATTCCAAACCGGGAAGGTCTCGAATTTGGCATAGCCGGCGGCCGTGCCATGCTTGTGCTCGTGATAGAGCTGAGACAGGCAGGTGGCAAGCTTGCCCGAGCCAGGACCGGGGGCAGTGACCACAACGAGCGGTCGGGTGGTCTCGACAAACTCGTTCTTGCCATAGCCATCGTCGGACACGATCAGATCGACATCGTGCGGATACCCCTCGATGGGATAGTGCAGCTTGGCGGGAATACCGAGCGCGTTCAGGCGGTTGCGGAACACATCGGCAGCGGGCTGGCCGGCGTACTGGGTGATGACCACAGCCGCGACGGCAAAGCCGTTGCCGCGGAACAGGTCGACCAGGCGCAAAACGTCCTCGTCATAGGTAATGCCCAGGTCACCGCGAGCCTTGTTCTTCTCGATGTGGTTCGCGTTAATGGCGATGATGACCTCGACGTCGTCGGCTATGCTCTTGAGCATGCGAAACTTGCTGTCCGGCTCAAAACCCGGCAGCACGCGGCTCGCATGATAGTCATCGAACAGCTTACCGCCAAACTCCAAATAGAGCTTGCCGCCAAACTGCGAGATGCGCTCCTTAATATGAGCGGCCTGCAGCTCGATATATTTCGCGTTGTCGAAACCCTGGCGCATGTATGGCTCCCGTCCCGTTTCCAATTAATGTTCTAGGCGATTATAACGGAGCAGACCCTCCCCAACGCCCAAGCAATCAACTGGCACCAACCAAACACGCCATCGATAAGTTGCGGTGAAATAGTTCCCGTTTAACCCCTCAAGACGGCCAAACAGGAACTATTCCACCGCAACTTCCCCTTTTTGGTTCAAACAAACCTGGCCTTTGTATCAATAATGGAAACGTCGCAGGTTGAGCATAAGCCAGCGAAAGCCCGCCAGAGTAGGCAAAGCGCCCTCTGCACCAACAATGGAAAGCGCCGCAGGCAGAGGACGGACAGCGAGCGCCGTCCAGAACGTACAAGTTGGCATGAAAAAGGCGAGGCATAGACCTTTTGGTCATGCCTTGCCTTTTGAATGACAAATTGTCGTTCTGGACGGCGCGTAGCGTCGACCGGTTCCGCGGTTTGGTAAAACCGCGGAACAAAAAGTCGCCCCCTCCCGCGCACGGAACGGAAGGGGGCTAAAGGTAGGAGTCTACCGGTGGGTTTACCCCACCGGACAGACGATGACCAGGTGATCCTCTACAGGATCGTCAAGGTTTCCGTGGGGTACCCGTTGGGTACTTAGAGCAGCACGCAGGCGACGGTCAGGATGACGGCGCAGACGACGGAGAGAGCGACGATGAGCTTAAGGGCAAACTTGAGCCAGGTCGTCCACTCGATCTTGGCCAGGGCGAGACCGCCCATGATGGCGCCGGAGGTCGGGGTGAACAGGTTCACGACACCGATGGCGGCGGAGAAGATCATGACCATGACCTCGGGCGAGAAGCCGAGCTTAACAGCCAGCGGTCCCATGATGGGCATGGAGACGGTGGCCATACCAGAGGTCGAAGGGATCAGGAAGGACAGGCCGAAGTAGACCAGGAAGCTCATGGGAGCGAAGATCACGCCGGACAGGCCAGCCAGAGCATTGGCGGCAGCGTCGAGGACGAAGACGTCGAGGCCGGTGTTAGCCATGAGGACGGAGATACCACGGGCGAGGGCGATGACGAGAACAACGGACATCATGTCGGCAGCGCCGGTGATAAAGGTGTTAACGATCTGCTTCTCGGACAGGCCACCGATGATACCGATCAGGACGGCCATGAGGAAGAACCAGGTGGAAGCCTCGTCGAAGTACCACTGGCCAATGGGCAGGCCGGTGATCAGGGCAGACCAGCCCTGGACGACGGCGTTACCGTCGGCGTCGTAGACAGCGCCAGCGTCGAAGAAGTTAGCGACGCCCTCGTTGAGGTCGGCCAGCGGAATGAAGCCGACGATCATGACGACGAAGGTGAAGGCGAAGGCAATCAGAACACCCTTCTGACGACCGGTGAGCTTGACCTCCTTGTGGACCTCGGAAGCAGCCTTGCCGTGAGCCTCTTCGGCGTCCTTGAGCTCCTGCATCGACAGGATGGTGGAACCCTTGTCAGCCTTGACCTTCTTGGCGTAGCTCATCACGAAGAAGATGGACATAGCGGTAGTGACAATCCACAGGACGGCACCGAGGCCGATGATGATGGACTGGTTGACCTCAATGCCAACGCCGGTCAGAGCGTCGACGGCAGCGCCGACGGCGAACGGGTTAACCGTGGAGCCCAGGCAGCCGCAGCCAGCGCCGAGCAGGACGGTAGCAGCACCGACCATGGGGTCGAAGCCAGCGGCCATCATGGTAGCGGCGAGCAGGGCGTAGAAGGGAACGGTCTCCTCGCACATACCATAGGTGGTACCACCGAGGGAGAAGATGAGCATCAGCACGGGAATGAGCATAATCTCGTTGCCCTTAAGCTTCTGCACCAGAACGGCGATGCCGTTGTCCAGGGCGCCGGTCTCGGTCATCATACCGAGGAAGCCGCCCAGGATCATAACGAAGAGGCAGACGGGCAGAGCGTCAGCGAAGCCCTTAATCGGGGCGGTGCAGAAATCGCTCAGACGGGCGGCAGTAACCGCGCCGCCGGACGTGCCGGAGACGATAACGGTAATCACTGCGACAATTGCCAGCAGAGCAAGAAGAATGGTGAACGATGAAGGCATACCGCGCTTTTTCTTAGCGGTCTCAGTCATAGTTCTCATCCCCCCTTCATAAATCATTTACTGATCTCGCCAGAAGCGGCTCTTCCGTGCCGTGCCTGCCGCTTGATGCGAGATTATTACCAGATAAAACTGCTCGGGGTGTGCAGCAATACACCCCGAGCGAGATGCTAGATGCTCTTACTTGAGCGTGGCGTACATGACAGCCTTGATGGTGTGCATGCGGTTCTCGGCCTCGTCGAAGACCTTGGAAGCGGGGCTCTCGAAGACCTCGTCGGTGACCTCCTGCTCGGTGATGCCGAACTGCTCGCACTTCTCGGCGCCAATGGTGGTGTTGGTGTCGTGGAAGCTGGGCAGGCAGTGCAGGAAGATGGCACCCGGGTTGGCCATAGCCATGACCTCGGAGGTGACACGATACGGGGTGAGCTGAGCGATGCGCTCGGCCCAGACCTCGTCGGGCTCGCCCATGGAGACCCACACGTCGGTGTAGATAACGTCGGCACCGGTGACGCCGTCCTTGACGTCGGTGGTCAGCTTGATGGTGCAACCGTTGGCCTCGGCGATGGGCTTGCAGGCCTCGATGACGTCGTCGGCGGGCATGCACTCCTCGGGGCCGCAGGCCACGAAGTTCATGCCGAGCTTGGAGCAGACGACCATGAGGGAGCGAGCGACGTTGTTCTTGCAGTCGCCCATGAAGACGAGGGTCTTGCCCTTGATGTCGTAGTTGAAGTTCTCCTGGACGGTCAGGATATCGGCGAGCATCTGGGTGGGATGCCACTCAGTGGTCAGGCCATTCCACACGGGCACGCCGGACTTAGCAGCGAGCTCCTCGACGTCGTCCTGGGCAAAGCCACGGAACTCGATGCCGTCATACATGCGGCCGAGAACGCGGGCGGTGTCCTCGATGGACTCCTTCTTGCCCATCTGCGACGAACCGGGATCGAGGTAGGTGACGCCCATGCCCAGATCCATGCCGCCGACCTCGAAGGCGCAGCGGGTACGAGTGGAGGTCTTCTGGAAGAGCAGAACGATGTTCTTGCCCTCGAGATAGCGGTGCGGAACGCCAGCGCGCTTCATGTCCTTGAAGTTCTTGGAAAGCTTGAGCAAGTACTCGATCTCCTCGGTGGAGAGGTCGAGGAGCTTGAGGAAGCTACGGCCGGAGAGGTTAACACCCATGGTTCGTTTCCTTTCGAAAAAATGAATTACGTAAGTATTAGTGTTGCCCGTTTGACGGGCGAAACCGGTGCGGTTGTAGGGGGACCGCACCGGAAACGGAAAGACTTAGAGGTCCTCGCGCCAGAAGGGCATGCTCATGCAGCGCGGGCCGCCGCGGCCGCGGGAGAGCTCGGCGGAGGGCACGACGAGAAGGTCCAGGCCCTCCTTGTACAGCACGTCGTTGGTGACGGTGTTGCGGGCGTAGACGCAGATCTTGCCGGGCTCGACGCACAGGGTGTTGGAGCCGTCGTTCCACTGCTCGCGGGAGGCCGCGATCGGGTCGCCGCCGCCGCAGGGGATCAGCTTGACCTGGTCGACGCCGGTGGCGTCCTCCAGGACGTGCTCGAGGGTGTCCTCGATCAGGCGGATGTTCACGTCGCCCGGGTTCTTGCCGGCGGTCAGCTCGTAGACGCGCAGGGTGCCCATGATGGCGGGGTGGATCGTGAACTTATCGACGTCGATCTGGGTGAAGACCGTGTCGAGGTGCATGAAGGCGCGCGAGACCGGGATGTCGAAGGCCAGGATGCGCTCGACCTTGGAGTCGGAGTTCCAGAAGATGTTCTGGGCCATGACGTCGATCGCGGCGGCCTGGGTGCGCTGGGAGATGCCGACGGCGAGGGTCTTCTCGTTGATGTTCAGCACGTCGCCGCCCTCGGTGTGGAACTGGCAGTCGCGGCGGAAGTACAGGGAGACGTCCTTGTAGTCGGGGTGGTACTTGAAGACGTACTTGCCGTACAGGGTCTCGCGGTTGCGGGTGACCGAGTACATGCGGTTGAGGTTGACGCCCTCGCCGACGACCGCGAACGGGTCGCGGGTGAAGTAGAGGTTGGGCATCGGGTCGACGATCAGGTCGGACTCGGACTCGGAGTTGACCAGGGAGTCGAGGGTCGTGGACGCCGTGAGGGGCATGTCGATCTCGGCCTTGGTCATGCCGGCCATGGTCTTCTTGACGAACTCGAGGTTGTCCTCGATGGAGTCCAGCTTCTCGCGGACGATCTGCGGCATGTGCTGGCCGCGGATGCCGGCCTCGGCGATGTACTGGTCGGTGAACTCGGCGCGGGCGCCGGGGACCTGGTCGAACACCTCGGCGACGAGGTTCTCGAGGTAGAGGACCTCCACGCCCTGGTCCCTCAGGATCTGGGCGAAGGTGTCGTGCTCCTGCTGCGCGACCTCCAGGAACGGGACGTCGTCGAACAGGAGTCGCTCGAGCTCGTCGGGCGGCAGGTTGAGGAGCTCGTCGCCGGGACGGTGCAGGCAGACCTTCCTGAGCTTGCCGATCTCGGAAGGCACGTGCAGACCTTTCGTCATGGCCTCCTACCTTTCTTTCGGGCCCCTGTCAGGGCCGATTCGTTAGCGCCCCTCCGTGTGAGGCGTTATTGCTGACGACATATTTATATCCAAAATCAGCCCATACTTCCACCTTGCCCCCGAACGGTTTTTTATAGGGGGTGAACGGCATACACATATACTTCACGCATGGCACACTTCATCTTAATAAAGCGTATTTACGTGCTTAAACGCGTTTTCAATCCTAAAATCAAATGGAACTAAACTTTGCTAAACCACCCTCATATTGCATATTTCCAATAAAGCTATGAATAGAATTAGCGGTTCATACCGTGTCTCAACCATTTTCATTTTTATTCAGAAAAAAGTTTGTCCTATTCATTTCTGGTAAATAAATTACCGTTTACCAGACGCTTGATACCGTTCACCGGAAACTCAGTATAAGGCCCAGCGGATACCGACTCGCTTTACGGCTCCATTTGTAACAACTTGACTTCTCGGTATAGAAAAACGGACCCGCTTCACTAGGGAAACGGGTCCGTTTTCGATTATCTTCGGCCAATTTAGATAACGCCCTCGAAGATCATCGGAATCCTAGCGATCAAACTCCGCCAGCGCCTCGCCCAAAAGCCTCAGGCCCTCGCGCAGAACGTCCTCGCTCGCGCAGTAGCCCAGGCGTGCGCCACAGGGAAGCTCAAAGCGGCTGCCGGGTACCAGCAGCACTCCCCTCTCGGACAGCAGGCGCTTGCAGAACTCCTCGTCGTCCTCGGGAATATCCAGCTGGATAAACGAGGTAGACACGCCCTGTGGGGCCGTCCAGGAAACGCGATGCTGCGTATCGATCCAAGCCTGCGCGATATCGCGGTTGCCAAACACGATCTTGCGATTGCGCTCGAGGATCTTGTCCTTGTGCTCAAGCACATAGGTCGCCAGGGCATCGTTGAACACACCGCCGCAGATCATGGTGTAATCGCGATAGGTACGGATGCGGTTGGACACCTCTTCGTCGGCCACGACCCAGCCCACGCGGGCCGCAGGCGTCGAATAGGTCTTCGACAACGAGTTGGTGACAATGGCCCTCTCGTACACGTCGACCATCGACATAAAGGACTCAGTGTTTTCGAACGGCAGATACACCTCGTCGCACAGCACGTAGGCGCCCACCGAACGGGCGATCTCGGCAATCTGGCCGAGCATATCGGTATCGAGCACCGTACCGATGGGGTTCGATGCGTTGTTTATGCAGATAAGCTTGGTGTTGGGGCGCACCAAGCGCTTGAGTTCCTCGATATCGGGCTTCCAGCCGAGTTCCTCGCAAAGCTCCCAATACTCGACCTCGGCGCCCAGCGTGCGCGGAATCTCGTAGAGCGGCGCGTAGGTGGGCCACTCGGCGATAACGTGGTCGCCGGGCTCGACCACGGCCATGATGGCGTTGAGGTTCGCACCCGTGCAGCCATTGGTCTGCAGAATGTGGTCGGGATTGACCTCGCGACGATACAGCTTGGCAACCTCGGCCTTAAACTCCGGCGAGCCCTCGATCCAGCCGTAGTTCATCTTCTCGCGGTCCAGGCGCTCGTAGAACGTGGCGCCGTCCTGTTCATCGAGCGCGCGCAGCTCGCCCATGGTGAGCGACGAGATCGTCGACTGGGCGATGTCCCACGTGGCGCTCTTCTCCCAAACGTTGAGCCATTCCTCAACGCCAATCGTCTTGATGTCCATGGCCAAGCTCCTTACAAAAGCAGTCGTCCAATCGTGTTGACGTTCCTCATACAAGATTGGGGCGGTGCGAAAACCCGCACCGCCCCAATGGGAGACATCAAATGGCAGCTAGATGTATGTATTATGACCCGTACGAGTCCTTGAAGACCTTAGAGGTCCTCGCGCCAGAAGGGCATGCTCATGCAGCGCGGGCCGCCGCGGCCGCGGGAGAGCTCGGCGGAGGGCACGACGAGAAGGTCCAGGCCCTCCTTGTACAGCACGTCGTTGGTGACGGTGTTGCGGGCGTAGACGCAGATCTTGCCGGGCTCGACGCACAGGGTGTTGGAGCCGTCGTTCCACTGCTCGCGGGAGGCCGCGATCGGGTCGCCGCCGCCGCAGGGGATCAGCTTGACCTGGTCGACGCCGGTGGCGTCCTCCAGGACGTGCTCGAGGGTGTCCTCGATCAGGCGGATGTTCACGTCGCCCGGGTTCTTGCCGGCGGTCAGCTCGTAGACGCGCAGGGTGCCCATGATGGCGGGGTGGATCGTGAACTTATCGACGTCGATCTGGGTGAAGACCGTGTCGAGGTGCATGAAGGCGCGCGAGACCGGGATGTCGAAGGCCAGGATGCGCTCGACCTTGGAGTCGGAGTTCCAGAAGATGTTCTGGGCCATGACGTCGATCGCGGCGGCCTGGGTGCGCTGGGAGATGCCGACGGCGAGGGTCTTCTCGTTGATGTTCAGCACGTCGCCGCCCTCGGTGTGGAACTGGCAGTCGCGGCGGAAGTACAGGGAGACGTCCTTGTAGTCGGGGTGGTACTTGAAGACGTACTTGCCGTACAGGGTCTCGCGGTTGCGGGTGACCGAGTACATGCGGTTGAGGTTGACGCCCTCGCCGACGACCGCGAACGGGTCGCGGGTGAAGTAGAGGTTGGGCATCGGGTCGATGATCAGGTCGGACTCGGACTCGGAGTTGACCAGGGAGTCGAGGGTCGTGGACGCCGTGAGGGGCATGTCGATCTCGGCCTTGGTCATGCCGGCCATGGTCTTCTTGACGAACTCGAGGTTGTCCTCGATGGAGTCCAGCTTCTCGCGGACGATCTGCGGCATGTGCTGGCCGCGGATGCCGGCCTCGGCGATGTACTGGTCGGTGAACTCGGCGCGGGCGCCGGGGACCTGGTCGAACACCTCGGCGACGAGGTTCTCGAGGTAGAGGACCTCCACGCCCTGGTCCCTCAGGATCTGGGCGAAGGTGTCGTGCTCCTGCTGCGCGACCTCCAGGAACGGGACGTCGTCGAACAGGAGTCGCTCGAGCTCGTCGGGCGGCAGGTTGAGGAGCTCGTCGCCGGGACGGTGCAGGCAGACCTTCCTGAGCTTGCCGATCTCGGAAGGCACGTGCAGACCTTTCGTCATGGCCTCCTACCTTTCTTTCGGGCCTTACTGGCCGAATGTATCAGCGCCCCTCCGTATGGGACGCTGCTTGCTGACAGCTCTAGTTATATCCAAAAACCACCTGCAATTCCACCTCGCCCCCGAACGGTCAGCAAAGTGCGATGAACGGTATATCTCATATGATTCCCCCATGATGCACTTCGGTTCTCTAAAGCAGGTTTTCAAAGGTAAATGTTCTTTTTTCTAAGGAATTAAGCTAGATTGCACAAATATTTTCATGTTTAGGAATTGCATAGCTAAAACGGTTTTCTGCATATATATGTCGTTTGTTCATGATTCAATTTGGATTCGATTATATTCAGCTCGCAATCATTCTTATTCATACATCCTCACCAATTGAGTATGGATATAGATTGTTTCTAAACGAGTTGGGCAGTTAGTTGCATGCCTTGGCAGCGTAAGAAGTAGGTAAAGATACCGTTCACGCAATACGTCCGTGCCACAGGTCGACTAAATTGAGACAATAGTGAATAGTGTTAGGCTACCGTCCCCTGTGGGGACTGAACGGACAGATGCATATGCCGAGCAAAATCGAAAAGAAGCAAGCCGCCGCAAAGCTGCGCAAACCGCCGCGCGACTTCTCATACACGCAAAACCGAGAGCTCAGCTGGCTACGCTTTGACAACCGCGTGCTCGACGAAGCCTTCGACGAAACCGTTCCGTTATTCGAGCGACTAAAGTTCGTCTCGATCTTCGAGTCCAACCTCGACGAGTTCCTTATGGTGCGCGTGGGCGGCCTGTCCGATCTGGCGGAGCTCAAAAAACAACCTGTCGACAACAAGAGCAATATGACCGCCTCCGAACAGGTCGATGCTGTCATGGCCGAAATGCCCGGGCTCCTTACCCGTTGGGAGTCCATCTTTAAGAGCATCGAGGGCAAGCTCGACACCTTGGGCGTTCACCGCGCCCACATCGATTCGCTTACGCCCGAGGAGCGCACCTTTGTAACCCGCTACTTCCAGGCCTACGTGTCGCCGGTCATCTCGCCGCTGGTCATCGATCCTCGCCACCCCTTCCCCAACCTGCGCAACGGCGCGCTCTATCTGGCCTGTGGTCTGGACGGCGCCACCGACGAGGAGAGCCTACTGGGCCTTATCGAGATTCCCGCCTCGATGAACCGCGTGGTCGAGATCCCCTCGCCCACCGGCACCTACTCCTACATCTTGCTCGAGGACGTCATCCTCGCCTGCCTGGACAGCTGCTTTGGCTCCTATAAGCCGCTGGATCGTGCGCTGATCCGCGTCACCCGCAACGCCGACATCGATCCGGACGGCGAGGGCGTCGAAGAGGAAGAGGACTACCGCCAGCACATGAAGCGCATTCTCAAGAAGCGCCTGCGCCTGCAGCCGGTAGTGCTCGCGGTCTCGGGGTCGCTCGAGAAGGCGACGCTCAAGACTATCCGCAAGGCGCTCGAGCTTTCGCGCCGCTCTGTCTTTACCTGCGATATCCCGCTCAACCTGGGCTACGTCTTTGGCATTGAGGGCAAGATTCCCGAGCACCTGCGCAACGAGCTCCTCTTTACGCCGTTTAAGCCACAGCCCAACCCCACCATCGACATGACCCGCTCCATCCGCGAGCAGGTGCTGCAGCACGACAAGCTGCTCTTCTACCCTTACGAGGCCATGAATCCGTTCCTGGATCTGGTACACGAGGCAGCCTACGATCCCGAGTGCATCTCGTTGCGCATCACGCTCTACCGCGTGGCCAAGCAGAGCCGCCTATGCGAGTCGCTGATCGATGCCGCCGAGAACGGCAAAGAGGTCACGGTGCTCATGGAGCTCCGCGCCCGCTTTGACGAGCAGAACAACATCGAGTGGGCCGAGCGTCTGGAAGAGGCAGGCTGCACCGTCATCTACGGCTCCGAAGGCTTTAAGTGCCACTCCAAGATCTGCCAGCTCACCTATCGCGAGGGCATGGCGCTCACCCGCCTCACGCTTTTGGGCACCGGCAACTTTAACGAGAAGACGGCCAAACTCTACAGCGACTTTATGCTCATGACAGCCCATCCCGGCATCGGTGAAGACGCCAACCTGTTCTTCCGCAATCTGTCGCTGGGCAACCTGCGCGGCGACTACCGCTTCCTGGGTGTGGCGCCCGTCGGACTGAAACCGCTCATCATGCGCGGGCTTGACCGCGAGATCCAGCGCGCCCTTGCCGGCGAGCCCGCCCGCGTGTTCTTTAAGCTCAACTCACTGACCGACCGCGAGGTTATCGACAAGATCGCCGAGGCATCGTGTGCCGGCGTGCGCGTAGACATGATCATCCGCGGCATCTCGTGCCTCAAGCCCGGTGTTCCGGGCAAGACCGAGAACGTGCATGTCCGCTCCATCGTCGGACGCTTTTTGGAGCACGCGCGCGTCTATGCTTTCGGCGTGGACTCGGACATGATTTACCTGAGCTCGGCAGACATGATGACGCGCAACACCGAGCACCGCGTGGAGATTGCCTTCCCCGTGCTCGACCCCACCTGCCGCGCTCTGGTGCACGAGTACATGGGCATGCAGCTGCGCGACAACGTGAAGGCCCGCAGCCTCACGAGCGACGGCACCTGGGTCCCCGTGGAGCGTGCAGAGGGTGAGACACCCTTCAACTCACAGGAAGCCCTGCTGGAGCGCGCCTATCGCAACGCCGAGGCCGCGCCCGAGCCCGTCATTGAGGCGGAACCTGCCTCCGAGGCCGAGCCGCAGCCAGTAGCACCCAAGGTCCAAGAGGTCCAGGCGACCGTCATTGAGCCCGAGCCTGCACCTGCACCTCAGCCCGATCCGCAGGTCACCAAGCCCGCACCCGAGACGAGCGCCCGTCGCGATAAGCCCGCTGGCAAGACCAAGGCCATCGAGCGCCATCGCCCCGGCCGCGTGCGCATGGGCCTGGGTCTGATCGGCCTGGGTCTTAAGACGCTCATTACCGGCAAGACGAAATAGTCGTTTGTAGAAGCAGTTTGTAGAAGCGCCCCGCATTTGAGGAAAGCCTCGGATACGGGGCGCTTTTCCCTGCTACCATGGTGCGAACAACAACGCGAATGACAGGCAGGAATATGAAGCTCACTATAGAATCGATGACCTACGGCGCCGACGGGCTGGCGCACGCCGACAACGGCAAGGCCGTCTTTGTGCAGGGTGCCGTGGCAGGTGACACCGTCGAGGCCGAGGTCGTACAGGACGGCAAGTCATTCATGCGCGCCCGCACCACCGAGATTCTGGAGCCAAGCCCCAATCGCATTCAGCCTCCCTGCCCCTTCGTGGGCATCTGCGGCGGCTGCTCGTGGGGCAATCTCTCACGCACGGCACAGCTCGCCGCCAAGGAGCAAAACCTGCGCTCCACGCTCGAGCGCATCGGCAAGTTCGCTCCTGAGCTGGCAGATGAGTTGGTACAGCCCATCTGCCACACCAAGGACGACTGGGGCTACCGCAATAAAATCGAGCTCGAACCGACCGTCGTCAACGGTCGCGTGCGCCTTGGCATGCACGGTGTCGACCCCAGCAAAATCGTGACCGTCGATATGTGTCCGCTGTTCGATAAGCGCTTCCCGAAGGCACTCAAATCGGTCGTCGGCGCACTCAACTATCTAAGCGGCAGCCATGACTTGGGGCTCGAACGCGTGGGCATTCGCGCATCGCGCCGCACCAAGGCACTCGAGGTCGCACTCTGGACGCCCACAGGCTCTTTTCCGCGCTCGCAGGTCTCCCGCGTGCTGGCGGACGCCGCTCATCCTACGAGCATCGTACGCGTGATGAGCAAGGGCGAAAAGAAGGCCCGCCGTGTCTCCAAGGTCGAAATGCTCGCCGGAGAGGGCTCATGGACCGAGAATATCGCCGAGGATCAGATGCGCTTGTCTGCCCCGTCTTTTTTCCAGGTCAACACCAAGGGTGCCGAGATTTTGATCGATCTTGTCATGGAAGCGCTCGACCCGCAGGAAGACGAGCTTGCCGTGGACCTGTACTGCGGTGCCGGCACCTTTACCCTGCCGCTCGCCCGCCGCTGCGACTTTGTCGCTGCCGTCGAGGCCTACGGCCCCGCCGTGCGCGATCTACGCCGTAACCTGGAAATCAACAAGCTTGATAACGTCGACGTCATTGGCGGAGACGCGGTGCGCGAGTTCCCCGACCAGGATGCCGACATCTTGGTGGTCGACCCGCCGCGCGCAGGCCTCGCCCCCGAGGCGATCGGCCTTATCGCCAGCACGAGTGCCCGCGATGTCGCCTACGTGAGCTGCGACCCGGCCACCCTGGCGCGCGATCTCAAACGCTTTGTCGAAGAAGGCACCTTCTCCCCCGTAAAGATCACGCCAGTCGACCTGTTCCCACAAACCTTCCACTGCGAGACCGTCGTCCACCTTAGGCGCAACTAGCCGCTTAATCATTGCTCAGAAAATCATTGGGAAATCGAGCGTGGCAAGCGGAGGTCTTCGGGGTATAAGACGGCTAATTGTATGCCGCCTATGAAAGGAACCCTCATGCCCAGCGTTGCCGTTCTCGCCGCCGATGGCTTTGAAACTATTGAATGCTTGACCATGGTCGATGTCATGCGTCGCGGCGGCGTGCGTGCCACGCTCGTCTCGATCATGCCCACGCGCGAGGTCGTAAGCTCGCTGCAGATCCCCGTGACCTGCGATGCGCTCTTTGATGAGATCAACTTTGACGAGTACGACTGCGTCGTGCTGCCCGGCGGCCTGCCCGGTGCCACCAACCTGCGCGCAGATCAGCGCGTCTGCGACGTGGTCTGCGAGTTCGCCGCAACCAAGCACGTCGCCGCCATCTGCGCCGCCCCGTTTATCCTGGGCGAGCTCGACCTGCTCGAGGGGCGCCATGCCACGTGCTTCCCTGGCTTTGAGAAAAGCTTCCCCGAAGGCGCCTATACCGGCGAGAAGGTCACGCAAGACGGCAACATCATCACTGCCAGCGGCATGGCACAGTCCCTCCCCTTTGCATTGGAGCTGCTGCGCACGCTCGCCGGCGACAAGGCCGTCGAGAAGGTCGCCGAGGGCATCCAACTATGATTTTGGCTTCGCAATCGCCGCGCCGCATAGAGCTGATGCGCGAGGCAGGCTACAACATTCGCGTGATTCCCGCGGATATCGACGAAACGCCCTTTGATGGCGAGGCCCCGCTCACGCTTGTCGAGCGCTTGGCACGCGCCAAGGCGGCTGCCGTTGCTGCCGAGTATGCCGAGCCCAATGAGCTGACGGTCGCGGCCGACACCATCGTCACCTTTGACGGCAAGATTCTGGGCAAGCCGGCAACCGAGGACGAGGCGCGCACTATGCTCCGTGAGCTTTCGGGCCGCACGCACCAGGTCGCAACCGGCGTCTGCATCGTTAAGGCAGGCGATACGGCCGCCCCGCATGCCGCCGAAAGCCTGTCCTTTGTCGATGTGACCGACGTGACGTTCTACGAGCTCACCGACGAGCAGATCGAGCACTACGTCGCCTCGGGTGAGCCCATGGACAAGGCCGGCGCCTACGGCATTCAGGGCACAGGAGGACGCATGCTCGTGCACGATATTTCGGGCGACTTCTATAACGTGGTGGGCCTACCCATCGCCCGCGTCGCGCGCGCGATTCAAAAACTCTCGTAATTGCATCTGGCGCTGGGTATCCCCCGGCGCCTACAATTTTGGCGTACCGTACGGATCCCGACCGGGCACAAGGCGCGGCGGAAAACCGATAGGAGTTAAACATGGATACACTGCTCGAGGCCATTGACGTCTGCGATGTCGATGGCTTTTGCTATGGCAACTATACGGACGAGGAGGCCGGCACCGGTTGCACCGTAATCGTGGCACCCGAGGGCGCCACCGGCGGCGTTGACGTTCGCGGCGGTGCTCCAGCATCGCGCGAAACCGACCTGCTGCGACCCGAGAACACCGTCGACAAGGTCCACGCCGTCTGCCTTTCGGGTGGATCGGCCTTTGGCCTCGAGGCTGCAAGCGGCGTCGCTCGCGAGCTTGAGAGCCGCGGCATCGGCCTTCCCGTCGGCCCCACGCAGGTGCCTATCGTGTGCTCCAGCTGTATCTTCGACCTCGCCTTTGGTAACCCCACCGTGCGCCCCGACATTGAGGCCGGCATCGCCGCCGTGCGCGAAGCACTCGACCACACCCCCACCAAGCTCGAACAGGGCAACGTAGGCGCCGGCACGGGCGCTACCGTGGGTAAGCTCATGGGGCCTGCCACCTGCATGAAGGCCGGCCTTGGAGCTGCCGCCGTGGCACTCGGCCCCATCAAGGTGGGCGCCGTGGTCTCGGTCAACGCCTGCGGCAACGTTGTCGACCCCTTCACCGGCGAGTGGGTCGCCGGCATGCGCGCCGCAGCCGATAGCGACCAGATCGTCGACATGGAACTCGCAGCCTTTGCCGCCGCCGGATCCATGCAGATGCCGCTCGACCGCACCAACACCACCATCAGCTGCATCGTCACCAACGTGGAACTCACTAAGGCACAAGCCACCAAGGTCTCCCAGATGGCCGCAGACGCCTACGCACACGCCATCCGCCCCACACACACCACCAACGACGGCGACACCATCTACACCCTCGCCAGCGGCAAACTGGGCGCCCAGGCAAGCGCCGCCGTTCCCCTAGACCTGCTGGGCATGCTCGCCGTAAGGGCCCTGGAAACCGCCATCGTAAACGGAGCCAAAACCGCCAAAACCTCCCACGGAATCCCAGGTGCTGCGAAGTAATCTCACTCGACCGTCGGTCGGAGGCGGGCGGGCATTACGTTTGCTGCTCTACAGTCCTATGCAAGACGAAGGCCACATTAAGTGGCCTTCTTTGCATGCGGAACTCGCGACAAACGTAATGCCCGCCCGCCTCCGACCGACTACCAACTAATATTTTTTCAGCCCAGGCCCCTGTGTACCGCGCGTCGAAGATCTTCAAATTCAAATAACCTGACAATCGATTCTTATAGCAGAGGCCCCTTGGCCTTTAGTTTGATACAAGTTCCGCACGAGCCGGAAAGCACTTAATGTGCTTTCCGTGCGAGCAGGACTGTTCGCAGTAGCAAACTAAAGGCCAAGGGGCCCAGTCAACCTATCAGCAGCGATTACTCGGCAGCTAGTTGAATTTGAAGATCTTTGAGGCAAGACGGTATAGGCCGAGTGTGGTTTTGTCTCCGGCCCGTCCGCGCAGATTGGTGAAGAACCCGACCACGCCGTAGCGGGCACGACGATACATGCGCTCGTCGTAGGCCTTCAAATCATTCCACAGCGTCTTTAGGCGCTCGTCGGCGCAATCTTCCTCGGAAAGCTTGGTGAGCACCGAGCAGATCGCCATCATCATGGTGAAATAGCCCATCATGTACGAGCGCAGACGCGACGACTCAACATCGCTGTACAGGTGGTACGACTCCATCATGATGCGCGTCACACGGAACTGCTGGTCCAGACGCTTGACCATCGTGGCCTCGTTGACACTCTGGCCCTCGCGACCGATAAAGTAGCGATAGAGGTCGATGTCGGCGTAGTACATGGTCTTGCAACGCGGCAGCGGCACGTAGGCGTAGATGTTGTCCACATAGAACGTGTGCGGCGGCATGGGAAGGTTGGACTCGCGCAGCACATCCGTGCGATAGCACAGGCTGTGCATGAGTAGGTTCTGGTCCAGGCGGAAATGACCGATCTGATCCCAGGAAAAGATCTTTTTGCGCGGCAGGGCAAATTTGTAGCCAATAGCGGTATGCGTGCCCTCGTAAACCTTCTCGTACACGTAGTTCGAGATAAACAGGTCAACGCGCTGGTCACGCTCTTCAAAGCCACGCAGAATCGACAGCATAGTCGAAAGAGCCGCAGCATCGAGCCAGTCATCCGAGTCGACGACCTTGTAGTAGGTGCCCTGTGCCTCGCGCAGACCCGAAAGGACGGCAATACCGTGGCCGCCGTTCTCCTGGTGCACCGCGCGAATGATACCGGGATAACGTGCCTCCCACTCGTCGGCCTTATCGGCCGTCTCGTCCTTGGAGCCGTCGTCCACTACGATAATCTCGATATCGGTGGCGTAATTGCTCCCCTCCAAGATGGAGGTGATGCAATGGTCCATGTCCTTGGCGGCGTTATACGAGGGAATACCGAATGTTATGACTTTATGCATGGCAGGCGATAATCTCATCCGAAAGATCGAGGGCGGAATTGGTCACGGCGTCCATATCGTAGTAACGATACTCGGCCAGACGACCCACCGGGTGGAAGTTCGTCAGGTTCTGGACGCGCTCAAGATAGCGCTCATAGAGCTCACGGTTCTCGGGCTCAAGAATGGCGTAGTACGGCGTCTCGCCCGAGCCGGGCGTATAGGCCTTGGAATACTCCTTCATGATGGTGGTCTTGCCGGGCAGGATCTGACCGGTCATGTTCTTGAACTCGGTAATGCGCGTGTAGTCCTCGCTCGTGGTGTAGTTGACGGTGCCCACGGGCTGGAACTGGTCCATATCGAGCGTCTCGAACTTCATGTCGAGCGTGCGGTACGGTAGCGCGCCCAGATCGAGATTGAACAGCTCATCGAGCGGACCGGTGTAGACGATCTCGCCACCATAGACCTTGCCGTCGATCTTGACGGTAGTCTCGTCGATTTCAAAGAGGTCACGGGCGTCCACGTCGCAGAACACGTCGATCAGGTCGTGGTCGAGCATGTGCTCAAAGAGCGCCGTGTAGCCCTCCTGCGGCATGCCCTGGAAGGGAGCTTGCGGGAAGTAGCGGTCATCATCGCCCACAAAGACGGGAACGCGGCCGGTGATCGAGGGATCGATCTGATCGGGCGTCTGGCCCCACTGCTTCATGGTGTAATGCAAAAAGACGTTCTCGTAGACGTAATCGGCGACCTCGGCAAGATCCGGGTCGTTCTTCTTACGCAGCTCCATAATGGGCACCTTGACATCCTTGCCAAAGGTCTCCACGAGCTTCTGATACAGCTCCTCGCCGCGCTCGTCACCAAAGGCGAGCTTGAGACTCGCATGGTTGAAGGGCACGGGCATAAGGGTACCGTTGATGTTGGCGAGCACCTTGTGCTGATAATCCGTCCACTTGGTAAAGCGCGACAGGAAATTGTGCACGCGCTCGTTAAAAGTGTGATAGATATGCGGACCGTACTCGTGGATCAGGATTCCGGCCTCGTCAGTGCAGTCATAGGCATTGCCCGCAATGTGGCTACGGCGCTCCAAAACGGCAACACGATAGCCGATGGTCTCGGCAAGACGGCGGGCGCAAACGGCACCGGCATATCCAGCACCGACGACAATCATGTCGTACGCGCCGGCGTTAAAGCCTTCAGGCAGGCCTGAGGTAATCTGCATCGATACTCCTTGTCAAAAGCCACGGGCTCGTTAGCTGGGCTTTTCTCGAACATTCTTCGAGACATATTTATCAGAGCGATTATAGCGCTAATGCGTCCTATAATGAGCTTGCCACACAAGGAAAGCTCAAGCACCGCGGCGTACATAATTGAAAGGTAAACCCGCTAGCAGCGGGTTTATTCGTGAACAGCCGGGTGCCTGGAGCTTAGCGAAACGCTTGTAAGGAGTAACATGAGCGATTTCCTAAACCGTATGAAGTCTGCCGCCAAGGCCGACCTTAAGACGATCGTCCTGCCCGAGGGCGAGGATCCGCGCACTATCGTCGCGGCCACCAAAATCATCGAGGAGGGCCTGGCAAAGATCGTCATCCTGGGCAACCCCGACGAGATCAACGTTCCCGGCGCTACCGTCATCGACCCGCGCAATGCCGAGAAGCACGAGGAGTACGCGCAGAAGTTTGCCGAGCTCCGCGCCAAGAAGGGCGTTACCATCGAGCAGGCTCGCGCCCAGGTGATGGACGCCACCTACTTTGGCACCATGATGGTCAAGATGGGCGACGCCGACGGCCTGGTCTCCGGCGCCTGCCACTCCACCGCCGACACCCTGCGCCCTGCGCTTCAGATCCTCAAGACCGCCCCGGGCACCAAGCTGGTCTCGGCCTTCTTCGTGATGTGCACCGACACCCCGCAGTTCGGCACCGACGGCACGCTGATCTTCGCCGACTGCGGCCTCAACATCAACCCGTCCTCCGACGAGCTCTCCGAGATCGCCATCGCCTCCGCTCACTCCTGGTCCACCTTTATGGGCAGCGTCGAGCCGCACGTGGCCATGCTCTCCTACTCCACCATGGGCTCCGCCGGCGGCGAGGTCGCCAAGAAGGTCCAGGAGGCCGTTAAGTTCTGCAAGGAGAAGGCTCCCGAGCTCGCCATCGATGGCGACCTGCAGCTCGACGCCGCCATCGTTCCCACCGTCGCCCAGCTCAAGGCCCCCGGCTCCTCCGTTGCCGGCAAGGCCAACGTGCTTGTGTTCCCCGATCTCGAGGCCGGCAACATCGGCTACAAGCTGGTCCAGCGCTTCGCCGGCGCCGACGCTTACGGCCCCATCCTGCAGGGCATCGCCAAGCCGGTCAACGACCTTTCGCGCGGCTGCTCTGCCGACGACATCGTGGGTGTCGTAGCCATCACCGCCGTCCAGGCTCAGATGGCTGAGTAGCGTACGCATCGCCCGAAGGCCGTACGGGCTAACCCCTGAAAACGTCCTCGACCAATGAAACGCCCCCGTTCTGCTCCTTCGGAGCTACGAACGGGGGCGTTTCTGGTCTGCGGAGTGTTTTCAGGGGTTAGCCCGTACGGCCTTCTACCGCCACGTAGCAATCAGGGTATTTGGGGTGGACGGCGGCTTGGCTACGAGCTGGCGCTGAAAAACTGAATGGATGAGTGCCGTTGCTGGAGGGTCAAACGATGCAGATATGGTCACTTTGGGACCGAAATGTTGGCTGCGGTCTGATGTCTGGCCCACCGGAAAGTGTGTCCCGGTTTGAAGGCGGATTGTGGGATGCAGCTTCCGCTTGGGGCCTGTTTGGGAAACCGTGGGACGGAATTATGCTTTATTGTGGGTCGCACTTTCCGCAACGTGCCTCAACCGGAAAGCGTGTCCCAGTATTTGCGCTCGAAATGGGATGGGGTTTCCGCCGTCCGCCTGCTAGTAAAAAAGGCCTCCGGAGCTGTTGCTCTGGAGGCCTTTCGTTTACTTGCAAATGCGTGCGTTAGTTGTTCTTGGTCAGACGCTCGACGTCGTGGGCGATCATGTATTCCTCGTCGGTGGGGATGACCATGACCGTGACGGCGGAACCGGCGGCGCTGATGACCTGCGGGCCGTTGCCCACGGCCTCGCGGTTCTTGTTGTTGTCGATGCGTACGCCCAGCCACTCAAAGCAGTCGCAGAAGGCCTTGCGGATCGACCAGTCGTTCTCGCCGATGCCGGCGGTAAAGGTGATGGTGTCCACGCCCGCCATGGAAGCGATCATGGAGCCGGCCTGCTGCATGGCCTTGTAGGCGAACATATCGAAGGCGAGCAGGCAGCGCTCGTCGCCCTCAGAGGCGCGTGTACGGATGTCGCGGGCGTCGTTGGAGATGCCCGAGATGGCAAGCAGACCAGACTGCTTGTTCATCATGTCATCGACTTCCTGATAGCTGTATCCGCCCTCGCGCTGAAGATAGCACACGGTGGCCGGGTCGATGGAACCGCAACGGGTACCCATCATCAGACCGTCAAGCGGCGTGAGGCCCATCGTGGTGTCGCGGCACACGCCGTCCTCGATAGCAGCAAGCGAAGCACCGTTACCCAAATGGCACGAAAGCAGACGGTGGCAGCGCGAACCCAGGATCTCCTTGGCCATCATCCACACATAGCGGTGGCTCGTGCCGTGAGCGCCGTACTTGCGCACGTGGTACTTGTCGCACACGTCCTTGGGCAGCGCGTAGGTATAGGCGACCTCGGGCATGGTCATGTGGAACGAGGTGTCGAAGACCGCCACGTTGGGCAGCTCCGGATACTTCTCACGGCAATACTCAATCGCCGCGGCCTCGCCGTAGTTGTGCAGCGGGGCGAGCGGGGCCACCTCGAGAATCTTGGCCATAACCTCGTCGTCGACAACTGCGGAATCATCGAAGTGCCAGCCGCCCTGAACGATACGATGACCAATGCCATCAATCGTAAAGTCGGTCTTCTCGAGCTCCTCGAGCACACGTGCGATAGCCGAACGGTGGTCCGGGAAGGGGACCTCCTCGGTTTGCTTGGCGCCACCGTTCTCGGAGTGGCCAAAGATGCCCATGTCCGAACCGATACGTTCGCAGTTGCCCTTGGCGAAAACCTCGCGGGTATCGGTATCCAAAAGCTGATATTTAAGGCTTGAGCTACCGGCGTTGACAACAAGTACGTTCATGAGACTCCTTTGCAGTGCGATACGGTCGGCGCAGACCCCTTAAGGCGGCCGCATGTTAATAAGAAGTTATCACAACTTAATAAATAACTATCAGGCATATCGCCCAACGAGCACAAAAGAGGGGCCGAACGGCGCTCGGTCGTCCAGCCCCTCCCCTTTTGCAATTACTTGCCGTTGACGATGCGCTCGACGTCGGAAGCGATCATGAACTCCTCGTCCGTGGGGATAACGAAAATCTTAACCTTGGAATCCTTGGCAGACAGGCACCATGCGCCGTCACCACGCAGGGCGTTGCGGGCATGATCCATCTTGACGCCCATAAAGGCCAGGCGGTCGGCCACGCCGGCGCGGACGGCAGGAGCGTGCTCACCGATGCCGGCAGTGAAGACCAGGGTGTCCATACCGCACATGGAGGTGGCCATCTCGGCAGCCTTGGCGGCAATCTTGTAGACGAACATATCGAAGGCGAGCTGGGCCTCGGGGTCACCGGCAGCGGCGAGCTCCTCGACGTTGCGGCAGTCGTTGGTCTTGCCGCCGGTCACAGCCAAAAGGCCGGACTTCTTGTTCATCATCTCGTCGACCTCGTCGAAGGTGTAGCCGCCCTCGCGCTGCAGGTAGCACACGGTAGCCGGGTCGATGGAGCCGCAGCGGGTGCCCATCATAACGCCGTCGAGCGGCGTCAAGCCCATGGTGGTGTCCATGCACTTGCCGTCCTCGATGGCGCACAGGGAAGCGCCGGAGCCGATATGGCACACGACGACCTTGCGGGCCTCGCCGTTGGTCATCTCGGCGACCTTCTTGGAGATGTAACGGTAGCTGGTGCCGTGGGCGCCGTACTTACGGATGTGCAGCTTGTCGCAGACGTCCTTGGGCAGGGCGTAAGTCTTGGCGACCTCGGGCATGTTGAAGTGGAAAGCGGTGTCGTAAACCGTGACGTTGGGCAGGTCGGGATACTGCTCCAGGCAGTACTCGATAACGTTGGCCTCGGGGTTGTTGTGCAGCGGGGCGAGCGGAGCGACCTCGCGGATCTTGGCGAGGACATCCTCGTCGACGAGGGAGGAATCGCCAAAGTACCAACCACCCTGAACGATACGGTGGCCGATACCCTCAATCTTGACGCCGTTGGCCTCGAGGTCCTTCAGGACAACCTCGATGGCGACCTTGTGGTCGGGGAACTCGATGTTCTCGGTCACCTTCTTGGAGCCGTTGGCAGCATGGGTGAAAGTGCCGCCGGTAAAGCAGACGCGCTCGCAGGAGCCCTTTGCGGACACCTTGTGGGACTTGGTATCGATGACCTGATACTTAAGGGTCGAAGATCCTGCGTTGACGACCAGAACGTTCATGTGTCTCCCTACTAACAGGCGGTGTGGCGCCGCCAGGTTACATACGTTTCAATAATAAACCCAAACGCCCTCGCGCTCGGGTTTATTGCGTTGATATATAAGTTATCGGTGTCTAAATACCCATGTCCTTTGGCTTGTAAGACGAAAGAGCGCGGGGATATACACCAAAGAAGAGATTCCGAGTGCGACAAGCAATATGACTCGAATGCCCGCGATGCTGCTCAACGCAGCATTGAACAGATAGAAAAGGATGGCGCCCACCGCCACCATCTGGCTTTGAACCGAAATCAGTGAACAGCGCATCGAAGAATCGGCTGCTTTTTGAAAATTGAGTATTTAATTGGAGCAAATAACGAGTACGCAACCGTCTGCAGCACATAGAACACGGGCAGCAAATTAGCCGGAGTAAGGGGAATCAAAAACAAAGCTGTCAGGAAAAGGCGCACGATGCCGCAAATACGCGCAAAGCGGCCCTTGTCGACATGAGCAATCGCACAGGGCACAATAAGTCCCATGGAGGCCGAGGCAAGGAGCTGGACCGCAATGGTCACACCCGAAGCGACGGCATTCATTCCGCGACCCGCAAGCAGCAGTGAGAAAAAGTCTTCCAGGGCGACAAAAGCAAATGCCTGAGAACAGTCCATGATGAACGCTGAACGAAGAATGCCATTACCCGCAATAGCGGCACCGATCATCTTCGGGCTAATCCCATGTTCGGGTGTCGTCGCAGTGCCCCCTCTTCGCATCTCAGGAATGCAGACAACGACAACCAACGTCAACACCATTGCGATGATATCTGCCGAAAGACCAATGAGATATGCACCGACGGACGAAATGAAACCGCCCACGCAAGCGGAGATGGCATAAGAGGCATAGAAAACAAATCGCTCAACGACATTAAGTCTTACGAGCTGGTCCTGAGAGACGCTGTCAATGTAAATCGCTTCGATGGATCCGCTCACACACGCAACGGCAAAACCCTTGAGAGCGAACGCACCGATTAAAAGCAGGGGAGAACGGACGAGAAGCAGGGCGGCGTAGTATCCAAGCATTCCCACGACGCCAACGAGACCGCTTGTCTTTCGTCCAAACCTATCAGCAATATAGCCAGTGGGAACTTCAAGGATGAACTTACTCACTTGATATGCAATCATCATGCTAGAAATCGATACCATCGAGAATCCGACGAACTCAAGGTAGACAGTTAGAAAATACAAGATGGTGCTGAAGTTCGACAGAAAAACGAACGTCATATAAAGCAAAACCGTACGGTTTTTCATGCTCCGCCCTCCAAGAGTCAGCAATCTAAATCGGAATCTTGGAAAAGCATGAGGGCAAAGCTGTCAGCTATGTGTTACAAGGCGTCAATAATCACTTGATGCCTCGAAGCCAATTAATCTCACGAAGCAAGATGACGTAATAGGTGCAGAAAAACCGTCTGGTGTCGATCGGTCCAGGTATTTTGTCGATAGCAAAAGTAGATGGGCAAGGCTACGTCACGCGATCCTTCAATGGAGCACTCGCTCACTTCCGATACATCCGACGCAAGAGAGGACCCAGACAAACCCAATATCAATCCCCCGGCTTGAAGAAACTCAGTCTGAGCCCTGTTTCCGTATTCGACATCGCGGAAGCGGAAATTAACCAGCTGAGCTTCGGGACATTGATTGATTGCATTGAGACAGGGTGACAAATTAATGGGAACAGCGAGCCTGCCGCCCAGTAACTCACGAACGGTCATAGCGCCCACAGATTGATGACCCGCTGGGCACGAAAGAACCTTGAGCTCCTTTTCACCCAAGTATTTCGAAGAAAGGACACTGTCCCTTGGTTCCTCAAATGAGATGGCCGCATCCGAAATACCAAGCACAAGTGATTCAAAGCATGTAGCCGTTGGCTGATGCCACACATCAAGGTGAATCTGAGGATGCGAGCTTTCAAACGAGTCATACCAGTTTTCGGCAAAAAGGCGCCCCCGCCCGTGAAGGCAGGGGGCATAAAGACGAAAGTGGCCATCGGGCGAAACGCCGTCGCCCCTCGATTGAGCGTACTTTTTGAGATCGTCGACTTGTGCCAGGATCACGCGTGCACGACGCGCAAATTCTCTGCCCGCCGGAGACAAAACAGCCTCCCCCGCCGATCGGTCGAGCAAAACAATCTGATACTCAGATTCCAGCTTTTTGATTGCCGACGAAACGGCCTGCGGACTCACATGAACGGCGCGAGCTGCTTTGCGCACGCCGCCATAGTTCGCTACCGCTTGAAGGTATTCGAGTTGAGAAAGCTGCATAGATTACTCCAAAGGCAGCCAAGTCGACGGGCCAAGCGCCCTCAGATGAGGTTCTCGCCCAGGTTCTTGCCGCCGAGGACGTGCATGTGGAAGTGCATGACGGTCTGGCCGGCGTTGACGCCCTTGTTGGAGATGACGCGGAAACCGTCCTCCAGACCCTTGGCCTTGGCGACCTCCTGGATGGCGTGAGCTATGGCGCCCATGGTCTCGGCGGGTACGTTGTCGGCGATGTCGCTGTAGTGCTTCTTAGGGATCACGAGCGTGTGGACCGGCGCCTGCGGGTTGAGGTCGTCGAAGGCGATGACCTGGTCGTCCTCATAGACAACGGTCGAGGGGATCTCGTGGTTGGCAATTTTGCAGAAGATGCAATCGCACATAGCTGGTTCCTTTCTTACAGACCAAGGTAATTATATTTGGTCGAGATGCTTAGAACGAAAGGTTATCATCGGTGTTGGCGGCCTCGCCGTCGGCGAGCACGTCGTTGCCGTCGACGTCCTTAAGGAGCACCGAGACCTTCTGCTCGGCATCGGACAGGCGGGTGCGCAGGCTTTTGAGGAGCTCGACGCCGCGGGTGTAGCTCTCGAGCGACTCCTCGAGCTCCATATCGCCCGACTCAAGGCTGCGGATGATGAGCTCCAGCTCCTGCGAGGCCTGCTTGTACGTAAGCTGCTCTACCGGGGTCTTCTCTGCCATATCTGTTTCCTTTCCTAAGGGTCTATCACTGCGAAACGCGGTCTACTCGACCGTATCGACCGTTGCTGCCACGTTGCCGTCTGCCATGCGCACGCGAATGGCGTCGCCCGGCTTAAAGGTCTTGGCACTCGTAGCCACACCATCATCGCTGTACGCGATGGAATAGCCGCGAGCAAGCACTTTGAGCGGCGACAGGGCATCGAGCGACGCTGCCGCACGGCTCAGGTCGGACGCTGGCTTGCTGAGCATCGTGCGCCCCTGATGCTCTAGACGGGAACTCGCAAGCGTGAGCGCATGGCGCTTACCATCGAGCCCCGAGGTGCTTGTAACCAGACGCTCGGGCAAGCGCTCAAAGTTGGAGCGGAATGTCCCGACCGAGCGTACTATGGCGCCCGACAGGCGATCGGCAGTCAGCGCAAGCTCCGATTCGCGACGCTCGACCATAAATGTGGGGTCGTTGAGGCACGGGCGACACGCAGCGGCATCGAGCGCATCACCCAAGCGAGCCGTATAGGTATCCCAGGCACGGCGACCGCGCTGATCGAGCATCTCCAGGTCGACCTGGGCCGACCCAATCATCGAAGCCATCGCGGTGCCCAGACGCTGATGACGCGCCTCGAGCACATCGGCCAACTCCGTCATAGCCGGTGCCACCGATTCGGCCGCCGCCGTGGGCGTGGAGGCCCGGCGGTCGCTCACCATGTCGCAAATCGAGGTATCGGGCTCATGGCCAATGCCGGTCACCACGGGCACAGGACAAGCCGCCACCGCGCGGGCAAGCTCCTCGTCATTAAAGGTCATGAGGTCCTCAAAGGAGCCGCCGCCGCGCACCAGCAAAATACAGTCGGGCGCCGGCGTAATGGCGGCGGCGCGGCGCAAGCCTTCAATAAGCTCTGCCGGCGCACCCTCGCCCTGGACCTTTGCGCCCACGCAGACAAGCTCGACGAGCGGGTTGCGACGGCGCAGCGTACGCTTGACGTCGTCGATTACGGCACCCGAAAGCGAGGTGACGACCGCCACGCGCGAGCAAAACACCGGGATGCGACGCTTGCGTGCCTCGTCCATCAGGCCCTCGCGGCGTAGCTTTTCGGCCAACTGAGCCACCTGCTGACGCAGCAAGCCCTCCCCCGCCAGCGAGAACGAGCGGGCAACGAAGCTCATGCGACCCGTAGGCTTGTAGAGATTGAAACTGCCCCTAAAGCTCACCTGCATGCCATCACGCAGATCGAAGGTACGCTTAAGGTAGGCGCCCTTCCAGATGATGCAGTCGACGGCCGCCGAGTCGTCCTTGATTTGGAAGTAGCAGTGGCCGCTTCGGGCATTGGGACCGCGGAAACCCGTGACCTCGCCCAGGACGCTCAGCTGCGGAATCGCATCGAGCGCGCCGGCGGCGATCTCCACCGCTTGGCTCACGCTGAGCTCTTTGCGCTCCTGCTCGTCCGATCCGTCGAACTCGGCGGAAACGGCATTGCCGGTTAGATTCCAGCCTGCCACGCAGCCCCCTTTCGTCATCGTGCACATGGGCTCCGGCCCTGCGCTAATTCAAGTCCAACACATAGTACAGCGCCGCGGGGACACAAATCCCCGCGGCGCCCAGCGACCCAATTTGTTATCGGTTGGAGTTTCTGTTGTAGCGAGCCATAAGATAGAGTAGCTGAATAATCGAGGTGAGCGCCGCAGCCACATAGGTAAGCGCGGCGGCCGCCAGCACCTTCTTGGCACCGTTGACCTGTTTGGAGCTCATGCCCGACTGCTCGATATACGCCACGGCGCGGCGGCTGGCGTCAATCTCGACCGGCAGCGTAACGAGCTGGAACAGCACGCTAAACGAGAAGAAGATCAGCGCGAGGGTCGTGAGTCCCGCGATGTTCATAAACAGGCCCAAGAGCAACACGATGGTCCAGGTGTTCTGGGTAAAGTTGACGACCGGCACGAGGGCGGTACGTACCTTCATCATGGCATAGCCGCTTTGACGCTGCGTGGCATGGCCTGCCTCGTGACAAGCGACAGCAACGCTTGCGACCGAGCCGCCCGAACGGTTGGAATCCGACAGATACAGGTTGTTGTCCTGCGGGTTGTAATGGTCGGTGAGCTCGCCAGCGACACCCTTGATACCCACGGCGCTACAACCGTTGGCATCGAGCATGCGGCGAGCGACTGTGGCACCCGTATCGCCGTCCGAGCGAACCTTGGACCAGGTTTTGTACGTCGAGTTGATATAGTTCTGTGCGGCAAGGCCAAGCACCGTGCAGACAAGAACAACCAGCAGGTACAGCGGGTCGATGCCAAAGCCGTATCCATAGTAATAAGGCATGCGAATTCCTCCGAGTCGAGTTACACGTTGGAGGCATTTTACCCACTCAACCGGCTAGGCTTCCCTACAGGAGCTCGATTTTGCCGTCCTTCACCGTCAACCCCATATTGCCGGAAAGCAGATCGTCCAGGCGCGAGCCCACAAG
Source organism: Collinsella sp. (assembly GCA_047247485.1). Classification (GTDB taxonomy): domain Bacteria; phylum Actinomycetota; class Coriobacteriia; order Coriobacteriales; family Coriobacteriaceae; genus Collinsella. Next base: position 1,295,524 of record JBKTTM010000006.1, read on the forward strand.
CTCAAAGCGCCAACCTTCGCGCAGGCGGCTCTGCTCGGGATGCTCAATGTAGTCGGCCAGGTCATCGCGCGAGGCAATGACCGAGGTCGCAACGCCTGAGCGCTCGGCAACCAGGCGGATAAGCGCATACATAAGGTCAGTCACGCTCTCCAGCTCCGGCGAAATCTGACGATGTCCGCGCACCAAGAGCGGCAGGCGATCGTGCGGACAGCTCGCACCGCGCTTGATGGCCATGAGCGCACCGTCCACGTCGCGCTCCCCCAATTGATCGGTACCGCGAATGCTACGGAACTCCTCAACGCGCACGGGATTGCGCTTAACGAGCGCTAGCAGCGTGTCGTCGGACATGACCCACTTGCGTGGGATGTTGCGCCGCTCGGCGCGGTCCTCGCGCCAGGCGGCGAGCTCGCGCGCGATACCCAGCTGATGACGGCTGCACGAATTGATGCGCTTGACCTTGCGGAACGCCTCGTGGCGATCGGCGCGATAGTGCGACTCGTCAGCCAGCGGGCGCAGCTCGTCGAGCACCCAGTCCACACGGCCCAGCTCGCGCAGGCGGCTCATCATCTCGGTATAGGCGACGATCAGGTACTTGACGTCATCGATTGCATACTCAATCTGCTTATCGGTCAGCGGGCGGCGCGACCAGTCGGTCAGTGACTCGGTCTTGGGCAGCGATACGCCGCAGAACGTCTGAACAAGCGCGCCATACGAAATCTGCTGGCGCTCGCCCAAAAAGGCGGCGGCGACCTGCGTATCGAAAATCGGTCGTGGCAGCACGCCCACGGTATGGAGCATGACCTCCATATCCTGCGAGCACGCGTGGAAGACCTTGGTCACGCTCTCGTCGGCCATAAGCTCGGCCAGCGGCGATAGGTCGTCGATTACCAGGGGATCGACCGCGACGCTCTCAGCAGGGGTGGCAATCTGAACCAAACATAGACGCGGATGGAACGTGCGCTCGCGCAAAAACTCGGTATCGACGGCAATCGCGTCGAACTCACGGGCGCGCTGGCAAAAGTCGAGTAGAGCCTGATGTGTGGAAATGTACATATCAACCCATCGAATAAGGTTAGGCCCGAAAAACACGGGTAGGATATCGGCATTGCCTTACAACTATACTCGGTTAGTCACAGAACGGGAACGTAAGTATGCGCTGCCTTATCATCCACAACCCGGCATCGGGCCCCAGCTCAGATGAAATCTTCGCATTCACGCACGCCCTTGCACAGGGCGGCGACGAGGTCGTGATGCGCTTTATCGGCGATGGCATGGAACCCGAGGACGCCGTGGCAGACGTGCGCGAGTTTGACCGCGTGGTCGTTTCGGGCGGCGACGGCACTGTCTCCAACGTGCTCGACCAGATGCGCGGACGCGGTGTCCCCACGCTCGTCTTCCCCTCCGGTACGGCCTGCCTGTTCTTCAACAACATCGGCAATGCCCCCGAGGCGGCGGCGCTCGCCAAGGCCTGCCGTGCCGGTCGCACGGTCAAAGTCGACATGGGCGAGCTCTTTTGGCTCGACGAGAACGGCAACGAGAAGCGCCACGGCTTCATCATCATCGCCGGCTCGGGCTTCGACGCCGAGATCATGATGAAGGCCGCCCCCACCAAAAACGACATCGGCGAGATCGCTTACTTCCTCTCCGCGCTCGCCACGCCCAATCCCACGGTGGCGCACTTTACGATTGAGCATGACGGCATTGTCGAGGAGCTCGACGGCATCTGCTGCATGGCCGGCAACACCTCGGTCATCCAAAACGACATCAACCTGTTCCCCGACTGCCGTATGAACGATGGCATGGTCGACATTGCGGTCATCGAACCCGTAAAAACTGTGCAGCTTCTACCGACTGTGATCACCGCCGCACTCGACCCCGCCGGCAAGGTACTCGGCCGCCCGCAGTTCAAGATCATCCAGACCAAGGAAGCCAAGATCACCTGCACCCCGTCGCTGGGCATGCAGTTCGATGGCGAGATTATCTCCAGCAATTCGGGCGTCTTTGGAGCCCGCGCGCTTCCGCAATGCCTCGACCTCATCGTCGACGAATTCTCCCCGCTCGGAAAATAGGAGGACCCTATGAACGACAATCCCCTGCTCGGCTTTATCATCATCGTTTTGGCCATGCTCGTCGGCTATGCGATCAACGTGATCCACCGCCGGAAGAAGTAATTCCACATTGGTATGATATTCATCCAATTATCGTCTCCCCTGCTGTTTATGCATTTGCCAAACAGCGGGGGATTTTTCATTTCGGTATTTCCAGACGCTTTATCCAGATACAGTAATTGCAGGGCGTCTTTATTTGGCTAAAGCTACAGACTGAGTATAATTAACCGCTCATCGTATATTTCATTACGCTTATCGAGTAAGTATTTTTCATAGATGAATATTGTTTCCGATTCGTTACGCTAAGGGAGTGTCTTTATTGGCTGAAGCCCTCTGGCGACAGAGGGCTTTCGCACGCTGGGAGGGATTATGAGGAAAACTCACCCCGTCAACGCGCTCAAAAAGCTGGGCATAGGCCTCGCCTTTGGAGCTGCAACCATCATGTCCATGCCGACCTCTGCGCTCGCCTGCACGCAGATGTACATGGGCAAAGATCTAACGGCCGACGGCAACACGTACTATGGCCGTGCCGAGGACTTTGGCAAGCGCTATCTCAAGCACTATGGCATCGAACCCGCCCACGAAGCCGGCTTTACGTACAGCTCGAATGAGTCTGCTTTCGAATACACTTCGAATAAGCCTACATATCGCTACAGCTACGTACGTGACCATCCCTCCAATTGGGAGGGCCACACCGACGCCTACTCCGAAGCCGGTATCAACGAGAAGGGTGTCTCTTGCTCCGCTACGCTGAGCACCTCCTATAACGAGGATGCCAAAGCAGCAGACCCAATCGATGAGGCTACCGGCATCGGCGAGTACAGCTACGGCAGCGTCATCCTGGGCCAGAGCGCCAATGCCCGCGAGGGCGTCGAGCTCCTCGGCAGCCTGATCGACGAGCAGGGCACTTGCACTAACGACCAGATCATTATCGCCGACAACAACGAGACCTGGCTGTTCGCCACGCTTTCTGCCCATCAATGGATTGCCATGAAGCTGGCCGACGACGTCGCCTCACTCAACCCCAACATCGGCAGCCTCAACTACGATGTCGACCTGAACGATACTGAGAACTGCCTGCACTCCAAGGACATCGAGTCCATGCCCGTGGAGAAGGGTTTCGCCAAATACTCCGCTGACGGTAAATTCGATGTCGCCCAAACGTATGGCGAAAGCCTCGCCGATTCTGGCGTTAACCAATGGTCCCGCTATGTGCAAGGCCGCCATTATTTTGCTAGTCAGCTGACCGAAGGCACGGATTACGAAATTAAAACTATCACCGATAAGGATGGAAAACCCGTCCAAAAGGGAGCTATGGTCAGCGAAATCCAGCCTCTGTTCTTCAAGCCTGGCAAGTCTGGTTGGAGCACCTTTGAGCTGATTCGTGCCTTCGGCAACCGCGGAGAGAACGTCCCTGGTCTCAACGCGAACACTGATGGCGTTTATTGCATCGGCAGCGAGCGCAACACCGAGATCAATATCTTCCAGATTCGTCGCGGGTATGATCCCGAAGTCGCTACCATCCAGTGGGAAATGCTCTCCCGTGCCGCGTACTCTGTCGCCATCCCGCTGTACTCCGCTCTGATAACTGAAGTTAGCCCCTACTTCAGCGATCAGACCGTCTCCTTCGACCACTGCAATGCGAAAGACGTCGTGTACAACGAGGAGCCCGAGAACTCCATTAACTACGTCCTCATGGACATCAGCTCGCTCTGCTTTGAGAACCCTGACACCCTTGGTACCAGTGTCCGCACCTACCTCGACGCGCTCCAGAACGAGCTCATCGAGCAGAACAAGGAAGTTGACGCCGCTATGCTGGCCGAGACGACCACCGAGGGTCGCACCGCTCTGGCCAACAAGGCAGGCAAGGCTGCCACCGAGAACACCTACAAGAAGTGCAAGGCCCTGCTCCAGGAGATGCGCGCTTATCAGAAGGCCGGAAACTTTGACGAGCGCTTCACCCCGAGCGACCTGAACACCGAGACCAAGGGCCTCAAGGAGTCCATCACCTACGCCAAGGACGCCCTTGCCACCGACCCGGTCACCCCGGATCAGCCCGGCACTCCCGAGCAGCCCGGTAAGCCCGAACAGCCCAGCACCCCCGAGCAGCCTGAGCAGCCCACTAAGCCCGAGCAGCCCGCCACCAAGCCCGAGAAGCCTGGTAAGTCGGATACCACGACCACGGTAACCACCAACAAGACGAACACCAAGGGCGGCCTGCCCACCACCGGTGATCGTTTTGATGGCCGTATGGTGGCTGCATTCGCCGTCGCCGGTGTTGCCGTTATCTTCGCAGGCGGCTACTTCCTCTATCGCCGCAATAAGGAGTAGCCCCTCGCTGGTGCGGGCGGGATGGCGCAGGTCAACCCGCCCGTTCTTTTGAGCGATAGGAAACCCGCCTGAAATCTTTTCAAAAAAGATTTCCCCGTACACACTTTGCTGTGCTATAGTGCAGCTCAACAGCAACTAGGTGCGACCGCGCCACGGCATCACGAAAGGAGCCACCAACATGAAGAACACGATGAAGTCTCTCAACAACTGGTGGTGGCGTGATGCGAATACGATCGGTCGACAGTGAGTCCCTCACGCCTGTTTTTGCGCTCTAGGTGATTGGAAGGCCTCCGGTTTCGACCGGGGGCCTTTTTCTATCTCGAGCCCGATCGCATTCGCATCACGCGCCTCCGCTTTTCTCTTGCACTCCCATTTCGAAAGGATTTTCACCATGTCTCAGAACACCACCGCCACCCAGCCCCGCACCGTCCAGACCGCCGACCGTGGCAAACTCGACGTCCGCGCTCTCGTCCTGCTCGCCATCCTGCTCGCCGCCGGCTTCATCCTCAACTTCACCGTCGGCAAGGCCATCTCGGGCATCTCGGGCGGCATGATCAGCCCCGAGTTCATCATCTCGGCCTTCTGCCTCACCATCCTGGTCGTTCGCCCCAACATCGGCCAGGCGCTCGTCATTGGCCTCATCTCGGCTGCCGTGATCCAGATCACCACCACTTCGCCGTTTGTCGATTTTGCCGCCGAGGGCATCGCCGCCATGCTCATGGCCGGCATCGTCAACGCCGCCGGCAAGAACGGTCAGGTCAAGCCCGCAATCGCCATTGTCGCAACCTTCCTGACCACCTTTGTCTCCGGCGTCATCTTCATGGTCATCAAGATGGCCATGCTCGGCGTGGTCGGCGAGCTCGCCGCCGCCATGTTGCCCGTCGTCGCCATGACCGCCGTCTTTAACGCCATTCTGGTCGGCGCCCTCTATCTGCCCATCCAGAAGGCCCTTAGGCTCAACTAACCCACAGTGCCCCATCGGTAAAGACTGTCCCAAACGACTAGCTTTTGGGGACGTTCTTAAACGACTGGTCATTTAAGACTGTCCCCAATGACTATGAAAGGTATCCATGGAAACGATCATCAACGTCGACGATGTCTCGTTCTCCTATAGCACGCAGACCGAGCAGGCGCTCAGCCACATCTCGCTCAGCGTGAACAAGGGAGATTTCATCGGCATCATCGGGCCCTCGGGCGCCGGCAAGTCCACGCTTGCCGCCTGTCTGTCGGGTGCCGTGCCCCACCACTACACCGGCACGTTCTTTGGGTCCGTCATGGTTGACGACCACGACACCTGCGAAGTCTCGCTCACCGATGTGTCGCAGATCGTCGGCAGCGTGTTGCAGGACATCGACACACAGATGGTCGCCTCGGTCGTCGAGGACGAGATGCTCTTTGGCCTGGAGAACTTTGGCGTCCCTCACGACCAGATCGAGCAGCGTGTAAACGAGACGCTCGAGACCGTCGGCATCAGCGACCTGCGCGACCGCGAGATCGCCACCCTCTCGGGCGGACAGAAGCAAAAGGTAGCCATCGCCGCCATCCTCGCCATGCGTCCGCGCGTCTTGGTTCTCGACGAGCCCACCGCGGCACTCGACCCCGCTAGCTCCACGTTGGTCTTCGAGACGCTGCGTGAGGCAAACCGCGCACTTGGAATCACCATCGTCGTCGTTGAGCAAAAGGTCGCCCTGCTCTCGGAGTACTGCAACCGCGTGCTCGTGCTCAACCATGGCGAAATCGCGCTGCAGGGCGAGCCACACGAGGTCTTCGCGCATACCGACGAGCTCCGTGCCATCGGCGTCGACTGCCCTCGCGTCACGCGTATCTTCAATAGCCTCGAGGCCGATGGCCTGGTAAGCGGCACCCCCTGCTTGGATGTCGATGAGGCCGAGCGCCTGATTTCGGGCATCGTCGACCCCGCACACGCGGCTATCGAAGCCCAGGCGCCCGCCGGTTCCCCGCATGCACCGTCGTTGCGTCCTCATGCCAAGGACGCCGAACCCGTACTCACCTTCGACCATGTTGAGTTTGCCTACCCCAATGGCGGCGCCGCCGTACACGACCTTAGCCTGACGCTCTATCCTGGCGAGCTCGTGGGCATCGTCGGCCAGAACGGTGCCGGCAAGACCACGCTCACCAAGCTGCTCACGGGCCTGCTTAAGCCCGCCTCGGGCAGCGTGCGCGTCACGGGACTGGATGCCGCAGCCGTTCCCACGAGCCGTATCGCCCGCGAAGTCGCAACCCTCTTCCAAAACCCCGACCGCCAGATCTGCAAGGACACCGTGCTCGACGAGGTCGCCTTTGGCTTGGAACTGGGCGGCATGGACCGCGCCGAGGCTCTGCGTCGCGCCCAGCTCGTCATCGACCGCTTTGGTCTGCCCGCCGACGAGGCACCGTTCTCGCTTTCGCGCGGCCAGCGACAAATGGTGGCGCTTGCCTCCGTCGTAGTGGTTGAGCCCAAGATCGTCGTGCTCGACGAGCCCACGAGCGGCCTTGATTACCGCGAGTGCATGACCGTCATGGAAACGGTGCGCACCATGGCCGAGCGCGGTTGCGCCGTTATCATGGTCTGCCACGACATGGAAGTCGTCTCGGATTTTGCCGAGCGCATTGTGGTAATGGCCGACGGTCGCATCCTCGACCGCGGCCGCACGCACGAGCTATTCTCGAACATCGATCTCATGCGGCGTGCCTACGTGGAGCCTCCCCAGGTTATTGAGCTCTCGCGCCGTCTGGCATCTTCCGTCTCGACCGCTTTTGCGCAGGTGAGCGAGGTCTCCGATGTCGTTCGAATTACCAAGGAGATGGTCCACCGTGGTTAACGTCATCGACTACATGCCGGGTGACACGCTGCTGCATCGTCTGAACCCCGTCGTCAAACTGGGCCTCGCCGCCGCCATCATCGTCGGCATCTTCTTGTCCGACACCTACGTGGCGCTGCTGGGCTTTTTGGCACTCACCCTTGCGCTGGGTGCCTATGCCGGCGTCGTCGACCGTCTGTTTTCGCTGCTCAAGTTGCTGATTCCGCTCGCGCTTATCATGCTGGTGCTCCAGCTGGCCTTTATGCGCGATGGCAACGTGGTGTGGGGTTTCATCACCGACACGGGCCTCATCACAGGATCGAAGGCCTGCCTGCGCCTGCTGGGTGTGGCGTTACCGCTCATCCTCATGCTCATGGTGACCAAGCTCAACGACCTTGCCAACGCCTGCGTCGAGGTGCTGCACGTACCGTATCGCTATGCCTTCACCTTTACCACGGCGCTGCGCTTTGTGCCGGTGTTTGGTCAGGAGATGAACGCCATCATGGAGGCGCAGACCGCACGCGGCGTCGAGTACGACACCAAGAACCCCATCAAGAAGCTTAAGCTCATGCTGCCACTGTGTGTGCCACTGCTCATCTCGAGCGTGGGCAAGACCGATGCCACAGCCTTGGCGGCAGAACAGCGCGGCTTCTATCTGCGTACGCGCGCCAGCTCGTACAAGCGCTACCCCATCAAGGGCCTAGACATCGCCGTGCTCATCGTCAGCATCGCCCTCATCGCCATCGGCTTCCTGTTCTAGTTCACCACCGACAGCAACCGCCCAACGCAAAAGTCCTCGGCTCGCACCAAACGAGCCGAGGCCTTACTGTTTCACCAGATAAAACCTACCAAAATTAACCTGTCCCTTTTTGACAGGTCGGAAGCTAGAGGCGGTAGGGGGCACCGCTACGGATGATGGATTCGCGCACCAGGACGTCCATGGCGTCAAGGGTAATCTCGGGCATCTCTCGGTACTTTTGCAGCACCGAGAGCTCCGTGCAGGCCAGAATGACGCGGTCGCAGCCGCTACGGGCGAACTCCCACATCACGCGGTCGAACTTATCCATATCGGGCTCACGTCCGGCCTTCACATCATCGTAGATAAGCGACATCACATCGTTCTGACGTTTCTCGCTGGGATAGACAACCTCAACACCCGCAGCCTTACATTCGCGGCCGTAGACGCCCGCGCCCACGGTGCCATCGGTTCCCATAATGCCAATCTTGTGCACCGGCTCGGCCGGCATACTCAGGTTGGGATCGAACTCGCACTCCCCCATCACCGCACCGGCCAGAGCATAGCGCACCGACTCACGCGGCATGTGGATAATCGGCACCGTGGTAAACGACTGAATCTGGTCGTAGAAGTAGTGCGACGTGTTGCAGGGAATGGCAATGTGCGCACAGCCCAGCGACTCGAGTGCCTGGGCACACTCTTTCATGGTCGCCAGCAGCTTGGCGTGCTCGCCGGTCTTAATGGCCAGCGTGCGGTCGGGCATGGTCGACTTGGAGAGCACCACCATGTCGACATGTTCCTGATCGCAGGCAGCAGCCGTGTGGCGCACTACCTGGTCGTAGTAATACGACGTGGCCTCGGCGCCCATGCCGCCGATAACTCCCAGCTTTTCCATCGCCGCCTCCTTGGTGACGCTTGCGCAATTGCGCGTATCATACCCGCGCCCGCCCGATGTAAACCGGACGGGCGCCGCACTCATCTACTTGTAATACGTCTTGAACAGCTTAAAGTGGCGCAGCTTGGTGTGCCACATGCGCAGCCAGCGGTTAAAGACAAAGTCGCCCTTCATAAACGAAGGGTCGGCGCCCTTGCCTTCCTTGTCCAGGCGATGCACCTTAGCGCGCAGCTCGGGATCCTTGACGTACTTGTCGACGACGCCCATGGGGACGACCATCCACAGTGCCTCGTCCTGCGCCGTCACAAACTCCGGCTCAAACGGGCGGTTGAACACATACTCGTCCACCACATACTTGGCAACGTTAAAGCCGCTGTTAGTGACGTAGTAGTTGCTGCGACCTTGGCGCGTGTTGAAATCGAAGAACTTAAACGAGCCGTCGCGCTCGTCGTACTTAACGTCAAAGTTGGAATAGCCCACAAAGTGAAGGTCCTCGAGCAACTTGCGCACGCCGCCCATAAGCTCGTCATTGGGCTCGGTGATGATACAGGCGTGGTTGCCGACACCGTGAGGCTGATGCTCCTCGAGCAGCACGTGACCCAGGCACATCATGCGCACCTTGCCGTTGCGGTCGGAATAACTGGTGAGCACGCGCATGTACTCGTCGTTGCCGGGCACGCGATCCTGCAAGATCAGGTCGTCGGTGTAGCCGCTGGCATACGAGTCGCGAATGACCTGTTCCAGCTCGGCACGGTCGGCAATCTCATAAGCCTTTTTCTGGCCCTCGAACTCGTGCTGCCACCACATGATGCCGTCAGAAGGCTTCAGAATCATCGGGTAGGGAAAATCGATCTGGTCGAGCACTTCGGCAGGCGCCTCGCCTTGCGCGTTGAGCATCGCCATGGTGAAGGTAAAGGTATGCGGATAGGGCACGCCATGCTTCTCGCACAGCTCGTAGAAGATCTCCTTCTTCTGACACTGCTCAAGCATGCTATAGGGAGCGTAAGGCGCGACGATATTATCCGCCAACTCATGGGCATCCTTGGCCTGAGCCACGAGGGCAACATAGTTATCGCCACAGCCCACAAGGACAATCGTCTTATCGGCATGCGCTTGGGCAATGCCGTTGACGGTCCTGAGCATCACGGGCATGGTATCGATATCCACGTTGGGCGTGTAGTCGATAATCTGGCTGCGGTACGCGGGACCCGTCTGGTACTTGCCAAAGACCAGACTCTTGACCTGGTACTCCTCGTAGAAGGCGCGCGCCGCCGAATAGGCGTTGATGTCGCCACCGAGCAGCACGGGAATGAACTCGCGCTCTGTAAACTGCAATGCCATGGAAACTTCCTATCATGAACTGCCCACACAACGGGCGGTCTTTGCGCAACTGATTTATTTTAGCGTGCCAAACCGCCGGTGCCCAAAGCTCCACCGTATCTATGGCAATCGACGTAATCGTCCAGCACGAAGGCCAGCACGAAGACGGCGCTCACCGTTGTATGACAATGGCCAATGAACCTACCATTGTTGTAGGATTCAGCGTATTGACATCCTCAAACGAAAGGCGCGCACGTGCCCCAAGACCATCCGACCGATAACCCCATCCTCAATGCCGCGAAACGCGAGCTGGCGGAACGCGCACAAACGGCCGTTCCCCTACGCACGGCAAACGATGCCTACGACAGGCCCGCCCGCATCGTCTCGATCAACACGTCGGCACACAAGGGCACGCGCAAGTCGCCCGTCGCCGATGGACACGACACCGTTATAGAGCAATTTGGCCTCGCCTCCGACGCACACGCCGGGCATTGGCACCGCCAGGTTTCCTTTTTATCTGCAGAGTCCATCCAGACGGCGCAGGAGCGCGGGCTCGATGTGCACGAGGGTGACTTTGGGGAAAATTTCACCACGCAAGGCATCAATCTACTCTCGCTCCCCTTGGGCACGCAGCTCAAGCTTGGCAGCGAGGTGCTTGTCGAAATCAGCCAAATCGGCAAGGTCTGCCACACACGCTGTGCCATCTACTATCTCGCCGGCGACTGCATCTTTCCCCACGAGGGCGTTTTTGGCGTGGTACTAAAGGGCGGAGAGGTCCATATCGGCGACGACATCCAGGTGGTCAAGTTCGGCGACGGCACTTGCTCGTTCACCCCTGTCGAGGCCCTCGAGGAGATTGAGCAGGCTCGTCAGGAGGGCACGCTGTAGTTGTAAAACCCCACGTTGAGATAGCTTTTACAGCCCAAAACACCTCTCAAACAGGGCTCTGTAACGTTAAAGTTGAACTCTATGGTTTCTCAACAATTCATCATAACTGCAGGTCAAAGCCAAAGCCTCAAGTTCAACTTGACCCTTTGGAACCTTTAAGGTTCAAGTTGAGGTCGAAAGCAGTAGTAGAATACCGTTCGAACTATAACCTACGATTGATTGCAGAGGGACTGGATGCAGCATTCGAATCATCGCACCGCAGCGCTCATTGCGTCGAAGCCGGCTCGTATCATCACGAGCGCCGCGCTCGCCGTTGCGCTGACGGCCTCGCCGATGCTCTCCCCCGTTGCGGCGTATGCCGCCTCGCAGGCAACGCAGGACCAGCTTTCCGCAGCCCAGCAGAAGATCGAAGCCGCCACGAGCGCCTACAACGACGCCCGCACCAAACTCGATGACCTGCAAAAGCAGATTGACTCCAATGAGGCAAGCATCGAGGAAATCGAGGCTAAGCTTCCCGAGCAGCAGGCCAAGGCAAGCTCCGCCATGCGCGATCTGTACAAGTATCAGAAGGGCACCAATCCCATCGTGAGCTTCCTGGTCAACGCACAGAGCCTGGGTGAATTCATCACGACCTGCAAATACACCAACCAGATCACGAGCTCGAGCGTCGACGAGATCGAAGAGCTCAATAACATGCAAACCGAACTCGAGCAGAACAAGGCCGAGCTCCAGCAGGCCAAGTCACAGCTTGAGGCAGAGCAGAAAAACGCCGAGGATGCGCTGGCGCAGGCCCAGCAGCTCCGCAGCGAGGCGCAGGCAAAAGCCGAGCAGGAAAATGCCGCCGAGCTCGCCAAGCTTGAGGCCGATAAGGCCGCTGCCGCCGAGAAGCTCTCGGGCGAGGGCGTAAGCGGCAGCAATTCCAGCAGTCAGGCCACCAACACCAACACCACCATCGACACCACGGTGAACAACGCCAATACCGGTAATTCCGATTACGATTCGTTCATTAATGAGTGGACGAGCCGCATCGATAATTATCTTGCCGGGTCCCCCATGGCAGGCCAGGGCTATAACTTTGCCGTCGCCGCTTGGAATACCGGTGTCGACCCCCGTTGGTCCCCCGCCATCGCCTGCATCGAGAGCACCAAGGGCACTTATTGCGCCAATTCCTACAACGCCTGGGGCTGGAGCGCTCGTGGCGGCGGTTGGCGCAGCTTTGGCAGCTGGAGCGAGGGCATCTCCGCTCATGTTGCCTATCTGGGCGCCAACTACGGCTCCACCCTTACCCCTGCAGCGGCCAAAAAGTACTGCCCGCCCACATGGCAGGACTGGTACAACAAGGTCGCCGCTCAGATGAACCGCATCTAAGCGCAACTGTAAAGGGCCCCGACGGGCCCTTTTCTTTTAGGCAGTGGAGGTGTCAACGACACCGGTCGCATTGGCAACCGCAACTATGACGATCATGCATAGGAGCAGCACACCCAATGCCTTGAGCCAGAGCTTCGTTAGTTTCTTGCCGCGATAGCTGTCGAGCAGCGCGAATCGCCGACGAAGGCGGCGCTTGTCGAGCAGCGCAAAATGCATAAGCACCATAAGGCCATCGACAAAGAAAAAGTACTCGATTATAAGAAGCCACGTCGGGTAGCCTTGGTTTGCTCCCGTGGGGTGAAAGACAGCAAAGTGGCTTCCGGCAAAGAATACAAGCAACGAGAGGCAGACAAGCGTATTCCAAATGCGCCCCAGAGGTTCCGGAATGCGAGAGAGCAGGCCGAGTGCAGCGGAGGCGGCAGGTTTAGGAAGGCCTGTAGAACCCTGGGGCTCTTGGGGCGTTAACACCGTCTCCGAGGCCGGAGCACAAACAGGCGCAGGCGTAGGAGGCCGCACAGGGCAACTCAGGTCGTATGCCGCGCGCGTCGCCCGTCCCAATGCCCCCGCGCTCGCAAAACGCTTGGCCGGGTCGAGAGCCATCGCCATGCAAATGACATCGGTCAGGGAAGCGGGAATGCCGCGCATCTCGCATTGTTCGCGCATGTCGATCCCCGGTTTTGGATCGACTCCTGTCAAGCAGAAGAACAGCAGGGCGCCCAGCGCATACACATCACTTCGCACACTCGTCTGCCCAAACCCATACTGCTCGGGCGGCGCGTAGGGCCGTGTGCCAAACTTGGCGGTATCGGCATCGGCGCCTTCGCGCCAAGCGCGCGCGATTCCCAGGTCAATAATCACCAGCGACGAGAAGGTCATGCCGGCATCGGCGGCATATCTCACACCCGACACGATGATGTTCGAAGGTTTAAGGTCGCGATGGATAATCGGAGCCGGCGCTTTTCCCACCTCGCCAAATCCAGCATGGAGCTCTGCCACCGCATCACACAGGGCCGGAAACAACCCGCGCGCATAATCGGGCGTCGCACCCAAACGTCCCACCAAGGCCTCGAGCGTCTCGCCTTCAATGTATTCCATCACCACGTCAAGTTCGTCGCCCACACGGCGGCAATCGACAATCCTAGGCAGGTGCTCAAAACGCCGTCCGGCACGCTGGGCCGAAAATAGGCGCTCATATGCCCCGCCAATCTGGGCAGAAGCATCGATGCGTTTACGGACAAAGGGGCCGAGCGATCCTCCACCAGAACCCTCAAAGCACACAAGCTCGGTTGCCTCAACGTCCGAGCGCTTCAGTACACGTTCCACGCGATAGCTGTCATCGCGGTCAAACGACGCCAGGTGCTCGGCGAGCGCGGCAGTCAGCTCATCATCGGAATATGTTGGGTTCTGAGTATCCATAGCGTCCATCATAGCGCAGGGCACGGACGCCCTGTAGCACCCGTGCCCTGCACGTTTGAAATATAGCGGACGGCCCTGCCACCAACAGTCAACCGTTAACTCACCGTCTCCTCGCCAAAGCGATACAGCTCCTCATTGACCTTTTGCAGGCTGCAGCCACGATCGATGCAGAAGATGATAATCGCATCACGACGGTCCTTGCAGTTGAGGACGTTTGCCCCGGCAGCCGTAAGTGCGCGGTTGGTCTCCTTCATCGATAACGCCATCGCGAATGCAATCTGCAGCACTTTATTTCGACTCGGGTGGCGCGCACCCGTAAAAATCTGATAGCCAAACGTTTCGTTGAGGTCGGCCATACGCACCACGCGCGAACGCTCCAAGCCCTTTTCCTGCAGCAGTTGCTTAAGGTAGTCCGAAAGCGACGGGGCGGCAAAGTCGTGCTCCCTGATATAGCCGTCGATACTCGGCGCATCGAGTAACTCATTGAGCAGTTCCTCCGTCAACTTCTTATCGGGCATACGGCTTCACCCCCTATGCGACGCAACGGCAGCGACATACTAGGCCAACACCCAGCTTGCGGTGGCAGACTTATCAAACATGTTGGCAAAGTACAAAGCCTTTTTGATGTCGCCGTCAAAATAGATATTGCCCGCAACAGTACCGCCGGCTGCAAGGGTGCCCGACTGCAGCTCTTCAGAACCTTCGCTGTAGTAGCCCTGATTCTGCTGAGCACCGTTGGCGTCCTCGCCCTTCCAGTCGTAGACATTGTAATCCGCGCCCTCATCGCCGTTGTTGACGTACGTGACGCGAATGCCCGTCATAGTCGAGCCGTCATAATTGGTAAGACCGGTCTGGACGGAATCGACGACAACGGAAAGGCCGGCGGCCGTGGTCACGGTCGTGCCAACAGCCAGGTCAGTCGTGGGCTGCTCTTCTTTTTTCGGCTCTTCCTTCTTATCGCTATCGCCAGCATCCTCGGCGACCGTCGCCTTGTCATTGCCGCAGCCAGTCAGGAGACCGGAAACACCCAGAGCAACGGTCGCGAATGCGCCAAGCGCGGCGCGACGGCTCAGCAGCACTTCATTTTCGAGCTTTTTCATTATTCATCCTTCCTACGATCCGGCTACCGTGCCGGCACACAGCACATCGTAGAAAGGATTGAACTTGAATTCATTAGCTCAGAGCTAAGGCTGCGGTAAACGGTCAATGCAGTTGTCCAAGCGCCGAGCAAACGCTCTTTACGCGACCGTCAGCAGGCAGGATCAACCCACTGTGACGGATTCCCCGGTAAAGGCGCTGATCATCAACAGGACAAAGAACGCCAGGTAACTGATGCTCAGCGGGTATGCGATAGCCAAAAAGACAATCCATCCCACATTGGTCTTGCCGTCGGCGCGGCGTTGTTCGCGAGAACGATAGAGCCAGATCGTCACGCCAATGGCGACAATCAACAGCACGAGCGCCGCTGCAGCCAAACCGGCAAGCGCAAACATCATGCCAATGCTCAGCACAACAACCGGGAGCAGTAGCAAACCGCACCCGCAACCACCCGGACTATATACGGCAGGTTGCCAACGTCGCTTCATCGTCACTCCATCACAAGCAGTCGTTTGTAGACATCGAGGCCTTTGAGCAGGATTTGCTCGTCAAAGAGCATGGTATCGGTATGCAGGGCGCTCGTGGCATAGGCGGGGCAGCCGTCCGAATCGTTCGGATTGCCTTGGCCGGCGGGCACGCCCGTACCCAGCAAGAAGAAAACGCCCGGCAGATGGCGCTGATAGAAGGCGAAGTCCTCGGCGATTAGCAGCGGCTCGTCCACAAGTTGCAGCTCGGACAAGGCAGGCGCAATGCAGGCAAACAGCTCGGGGTCGTTATCGACTGGCGGATAGCCCTCGGCAAAGTCGAGATCATACGTGCAGCCCGTTGCGGCGCAGGAATCGTCCAACACACGGCGCACGCCTTCGCGCGCGCGGTCGAACATGCCGTCCGTAAACACACGCAGACTGCCGGCAACATGGGCCTCCCCCGCCACCGCGTTGCAGACGGTACCGGCCTGCAGCAGGCCGAACTTACCAATGCAGGGCTCGTCGGCACCCAACTCGTCCATGAGCTCGCGCTCGGAAACCAAGAACTTGGCAGCCGCCAATGCCGCATCGTGCGATTCCTCGACTGGAACGCCATAGGTCTTGGCGATATGGATGCTCGTGCCATGGATATGAATGTGCGTCTCGCTCGAACGCGCTAGCAGCGGACCGGGACAGCTCGCCAACGTGCCGGCGGGCAAATCGGGCCATACGTGGAAGCCAAAGATGCGATCTGCCCCATAGCGCTCGAATACGCCGCTCTCACACACCGTCTTGGCGCCACCGGTCGTTTCCTCGGCCGGCTGAAACACAAAAAGTACGTTGCGCTTGATGGCGCCCGGCTGCTCACAAATCGCTCGGTCGACAAAAGTCGCCGCCGCGAGCGCCATGGCCATGTGACCGTCGTGACCGCACGCATGCATCTTACCGGGATGCGTCGAGGCAAAGGCAACGCCCGTTACCTCCGCGATGGGCAGGGCGTCCATATCGGCGCGAATCGCCGTGGCATGCGTAGCGCCCACACCGGCATCGAAGAAGGCACAGACGCAGCTCGGACACGGATGGGTCACCTCGCAAGCGAGCGGCGCCAACACGCCCTCAATATAGGCGATAGTCTGCGGAAGATCGAAATCGAGCTCCGGAATACGATGCAGGTCGCGACGATAGCGACGAAGTTCTTGGAGCTCGGTCATAAAGGTTCCTTTCATAGGTGCGCGCCAGTTGCCATCTTATTGTGCCGCAAGATTGCCGCACCCTTATTTCCAGCATATTGCTGCATTTTTTAAACGTTATATACGAATACTCTTGTTTGGTAAAGTGCAACGTGGTAGGGTCGTTACCACTTGATAGAGGCGCGGGCACGAAGAGCCGCGGGCGAGTCGGCAGACTTTGACCCTGCGGGGAGGCGAAACCCGCCGAACTTGGTTTTTCGGGCACGAACAGCCTGGTGGGCCTGCGGGAAACACTCGCAGGACTGTCTGCAGCAATGCGGGAGCGCTATCCGGACATTGGGTCCACGCTATGCGGATTCGATGCGCCGATGGCGCCGTCTGGATAGCGAGGTTTACGGGACATGGCATTGACCCCCAACGAAGCGTATGCGGCCAAACAGCCGTTTGTGGACAAAGAAACACTTGAGCATATCGTCGAGCAGTTCCCCACGCCGTTTCATCTATACGACGAGGCGGGCATCCGCCGCAACATGCAAGAAGTGCGCGACGCCTTTGCATGGAACCCGGGCTTTAAGGAATACTTTGCCGTCAAGGCCAACCCTAACCCGGCACTCATCTCCATCCTCAACGAATACGGCTGCGGCTGCGATTGCTCGAGCTATACCGAGCTCATGATCGCCCGCTCGCTGGGCATCGCCGGCCACGACATCATGTTCTCGTCCAACGACACGCCGGCGGCGGATTTTGCCCTTGCAGATAAACTGGGCGCCATCGTCAACTTTGACGACATCAGCCATATCGAGTTCTTTGAGCGCGTCGCGGGCCCCATTCCCAAGACGGTAAGCTGCCGCTTTAATCCGGGCGGCCTGTTCCAGCTCTCTAACGGCATTATGGACAACCCCGGCGACTCCAAGTACGGCATGACCACCGAGCAGCTCTTTGAGGCTTTCCGCATGCTCAAGGCCAAGGGCGCCGAGAATTTTGGCATCCATGCCTTCCTTGCCAGTAATACCGTCACTAACGACTACTATCCCAAGCTCGCACGCATCCTCTTTGAGCTTGCCGTGCGCCTGGAGCGCGAGACCGGCGCACATGTCGCCTTTATCAATCTGTCCGGCGGTGTGGGCATCCCCTACCTGCCCGAGCAACAGGCCAACGACATTCACGCCATCGGCGAGGGAGTGCACGCGGCATACGACGAGATCCTGGTTCCTGCCGGCATGGGCGATGTGGCCATCTGCACCGAGATGGGCCGCTTTATGATGGGCCCCTACGGCTGCCTGGTCACCAAGGCCATCCACGAGAAGCAGATCTACAAGGACTATATCGGCGTGGACGCAAGCGCCGTCGACCTCATTCGTCCAGCTATGTATGGTGCCTACCACCACATTACGGTGATGGGACAGCCGGGTGGCCCTGACAAGACCGCAGCACCGGTCACGAACACGTATGACATCACGGGCAACTTGTGCGAGAACAACGATAAGTTCGCTATCGACCGTGAGCTGCCGCAGATCGACATGGGTGATGTACTCGTGATCCACGATACCGGCGCGCATGGCTACTCCATGGGCTACAACTACAACGGGCGGCTGCGCTCCGCCGAGGTCCTGCTGCGCCCCGATGGCTCGGCCGACCTCATCCGCCGTGCCGAGCGCCCGGGCGATTACTTTGCCACGCTCGACGTGCTGCCGAGCGGCCGAGAGCTGCTGGCCAAGTCGCGCGCCGAAAGCGCCCGCCGTCGGGCCCAAGACGAGCGCCTGGCAGTCGCCGCCCAATGGAACAAACGCATCCAGATCGCGGACGCGAAGGAGAAGAACATGGACATCCGCAATCTCGAGGGCTCAATCGTCGCCCTTGTTACACCGTTTAAAAAGGACGGCAGTGTCGACTTTGATGCACTCGAGCGCCTTATCGATTTCCACCTGCAAAACGGCACCGACGCCATCCTCACCCTGGGCACCACCGGCGAGAGCGCCACGATGACCGATGACGAGGACAACTCCGTGGTCGCCGCCGTGGTCAAGCATGTTGCAGGACGCGTCCCCGTCATCGCCGGCTCGGGCTCCAACTCCACGCAGACGATGCTCACCAAGTCGCTCACCTACCAGGGCTTGGGAGCCGACGGCCTGCTGCTCATCACCCCCTACTACAACAAGTCCAATGAAGAGGGTATCTACCAGCACTTTAAGACCGTAGCGGATGCCGTGGACATCCCCTGCATCCTGTACAACATCCCCGGTCGCTGCGGCTGCGGCATCAGCGAGCGCAACGTAGAGCGCTTGGCCGCGCACCCCAACATCATGGGCATCAAGGAAGCCTCGGGCAACGTCGCCTACGCGGCCAAGATCGCCCACCTGCTGTCCGACGACTTCCGCATGTACTCGGGCGAGGATGCGCTCACCGTGCCGCTCATGAGCCTGGGCGCCTCGGGCACCATCAGCGTGTGGGCCGACATTCAGCCGCAGCTTGTGCATGACATGTGCCGCGCCTATTTGGACGGTGACGTGGCGCGCGCCCGCGATATCCAGATTGCCGGCCAGCCGCTCATCAATGCCCTCTTTAGCGAGGTCAACCCCATCCCCGTCAAGGAAGCGCTCGCTCAGATGGGTATGATCGAGGCAAACTACCGCATGCCTCTATGCCCCATGGCAGACGACACGCGCGCTGCACTTACCGATGCTCTGAAGGGAGCTGGTCTGCTTGATTAAGACTGTCATTATGGGAACGGGCCGCATGGGCTCGCTCATCCGCACCACCGCCGAGGGCGTTGTCGACGCCGCCGGTCAGCCCGTTTTTGATATCGTCGCCCAGATCGGTTTTGATCTGTCCGAGCTCGAGAGCGCCCCGGCAGCCGACGTCATCATCGACTTCTCGAACGTCGTGACCTTCGATGCCATCGTCACCTATGTCGAGCGCACGGGTGCGGCGTTGGTCTCGGGCACCACGGGCTATACGCCCGAGCAGATGGACCGCCTGCGCGAGCTGGGCCAGAATGCCCGCGTCATGCACTCGGGCAATTACTCTATCGGCATCGCTGCCCTGCGCCATCTGGTTGCCCAGGCCACGCGCGAACTGCCCGGCTTTGACTGCGAAATCGTCGAGACGCACCATAACCAAAAGGTCGATGCCCCCAGCGGCACAGCCAAGTTGCTGCTCGACGCCGTCGTCGAAGCCGAGCCCGAGGCAGGCTACCGCCCCGTCTATGGCCGCGAGGGCATGTGCGGAGCGCGCGACCCCAAGGAGATCGGCATGCACTCGCTGCGCGGTGGCACTGTCGCCGGCGTGCACGAAGTGAGTTTCTTTGGCCAGGACGAGGAAGTCACGCTCACGCATCGCGCCACGAGCCGTCAGATCTTCGTCAACGGCGCCCTGGCAGCCGCGCAGAAGCTCGTCACCCGCGAACCCGGCTTCTATACGTTCGACCAGGTCATGTTTGCCTAACCAGGTATCAACCGAATCCACCCAAAGGAGAGATAACAAATGAGCAATGCAGCCGAGATGGATGCACAGGAGATTATCAACTACATCGCCACCGCGCCCAAAAAGACGCCCGTCAAGCTGTACGTGCGCGAGAAGCCGGGCATGAAGGTCCAGTGGGGCAATGCACACGTCTACGGCGGTCGTCGTGGCAAGACCGTCTTTGGCGACTGGGATGAGCTCAAGGCCATCCTCGATGCCAATGCCGACTCCATCGACTACTACGACGTCGAGAATGACTGCCGCAACTCCGCCGTCCCCATGCTCGACCTTAAGGGCATCAACGCCCGCATTGAGCCGGGCGCGATCATCCGCGACCGCGTCGAGATCGGCGACCGCGCCGTCATCATGATGGGCGCTATCATCAACATCGGCTCCGTCATTGGTGAGGGTTCCATGATTGATATGGGCGCCGTGCTGGGCGGCCGCGCCACCGTGGGCAAGAACTGCCACATCGGCGCCGGCGCCGTACTGGCAGGCGTCGTTGAGCCCGCCAGCGCCACGCCCGTCATCATCGAGGATGATGTCATGATTGGCGCCAACGCCGTGGTCCTGGAGGGCGTGCGCGTGGGCAAGGGCGCCGTCGTGGCTGCCGGTGCCGTATGCGTCGAGGACGTCCCCGCCGGCGCCGTCGTGGCCGGTGTTCCCGCCCGCGTCATCAAGATGCGTGACGAGAAGACCGACAGCAAGACCGGTCTCGAGGAAGGCCTGCGCCAGCTTTAATAGTTACGGCGTTTTACCAAACGCCGTAACGACCCGACGCTGCAAACGCCCCTAGGCGGCAATCTGACGTTCAATCGTCGGGCATGACCAGAAGGTCAATGCCCTCCTCTTTCGCGTCACCTTGCTCGCCTAGGGGCGTTTTCGCTGGCGTATGCTCAACCTGCGGCGCAATTCAATCCCAAGCAAAAAGGCCGAAGCCCCGAAGGGTTCCGGCCTTTTTGCTTTGTCTGCAGATTACAAGCGCAGTTTATCGATTCTCAATTGACCCGATATTTTTGAGCTCGATGGAGATGAGGCCGTTGGGCTCGTTGACGAACTCGATGTATTCGGAGTTCGAACCCATCTCGGCCGGGAAGCTGATCTCGATACCTGTGTCGGTTCGAATCTTATGATTGCGCACCGCCGCGCGTTCGACCTGCTTGCGCTCCACGGGCACACGCTCAGGCACCTTCTCCTCGGTCAGTGCCGCGCGCACGCTCTCCTTGATGACCGGCTCGTCCTCAAAGACCTCGTCGACGATATCCCAAGGCGGCAGCTCCTCGTCATCCTCAACCTTCTCGGCAACGGCAGCCTTAACCTTGGCGAGCGCTACGGCCGTGTTGGCACCGTGCTCCTCGGCGACTTCCTCGACCACACGCGTCACGGTGTCGATGACCTCCTTGCCCGACACGCCCGTGTCGCACTGCAGCAGGCCATCAGGGATAAGCATACGGTCCTCGCCGGCAATCTTGCGCTTCTTGTCCACGTAGCCGATCTCCATGGTACTCGCACGCACGATGGCATAGCTCGGCACCTTTTGCGAGGGGTTCGGCAGAATGGCGTAGTGGCGCGCGATGTCGTTGCGCACCTCCCCCTCCTCGCGGCCCACTTCGTGCATAAAAGCCTGCTTGGAGCCCAGCAGCATCACGGCGAACCAGCGGGCATCCTCATCGTCGTCAAAATCGGCCACGAGCACGTCGGTGGACTCGGCTTTCTCGGCTTTGGTGAGCTCGGAGGAGATAAACTCCGCAATCTGCTGCGACAGGCCCACGAACTCGCGATCGCCAAAGAAATAGCCCTTGAGCTCGCCGCCGAATGCGGAGTTCTCGGCAAACGTGGCGCGTTTATTGTCGGCCGAGGTGCGTGCGCGGCGCAGATGCGTGGTTACGAAATTGCGCACGGTACGGCTTTCGATATCCAACTCGCGCTGGCTCATAACGTTGACGGCAGAGTCAAAGTCCAGGATATGCAGAATCGCGTGATTGATTTTCATATACGGCATTCCGTTCTAGATCGATTTCGGCACGAACCAGTATAGCGGTCGATCCCGCCCCAGGCGCATCGAAGATTGGTGCATCGGGGACAGGTTGCTTTGCACCAATGGTTAGCGCAGGAGCTCGGACTGCCAAGCCTCGAGCTGTTCTGCCAAGCTCTTGCCGCCAGCGGGCATGTCGATCTGGGGACGTTTGGGCAGAAGCGCACACTTAAGAATCGCAACGATAGTCTGCGAGACAAAGCGTCGCGTATCCTTGTCAAAGCCTTGCGCAGCCTGGAGCATCACGGGCAGGCTCTCGCGCAGATTCCCAGCGATATCCGCAAACCGCTCAGCACCCGTAGCCTCAAGCACGGAGAACAACGCATCTACAAAACGCTCGCGCTCGTTAGGCGACACCGCAAGCAGCATCTCGCGAATGGAGCCATCAACGTATCGAGCACCGGCGGACAGGCGCTCACAGTACACGAAGTCGCGACCATCAACCACCCAGCTAAAGGGATTATGCTGAAGCAGGCTGAACTCGGTGCTCTCAACGATGGCATAGTCCTCCTGTGTCTCGAACATCATGCCAAAGATCGACGACCGAGGTAGCGTCTTGTCGATTCGACCGGATAGATCGGCGAAGGCGTTGCCGCTCAGAAACTCCTCGACGAAGCCCGGACCATCATGGGAATACGCCCGTTCGATTCGCTCACGGGCGACATCGGGGCACATCGCCGCACCGTACACCGCAAGGTTTCCACCCTTGGAATGACCTCCGCACAAAAGCGGCCCGTCAATCGCATCCGCCGCCTCGTCTACATAACGCGCCGCGGATTCCTGGGCCGGCACAGGACACCGGAACGCCATGTTAAAGTCCTCTTTCCAGCCCACAATCGTGCTGTCGGTCCCCCGGAAGGCAAGATAGCTAAACCCCGCCGGAAATCGGAACGTCATGGCCGCAAACTGCTCCGTTGTCTCGGCATCACTCACGCTACGATAGCCGCAAACACGAACGCCACGGTAGCGAGGGCTTGCTGCCACAGCCTCCAACAGGGCACGACTCCCCTCCGGATCCCACAGGTCGCCAATCATGTCTTGGTAGCACTCGGCACGCAGCAGCTCGCGTACGTCTAGGCCCTGCCAGTTCGTCAGCTCCGCCATATCACCCGGCAAACGCAAATAGGACAACCACGCAAAGACCAGGCTATCCACCGCGCAGAACGGCCGCTCCTCAAACGGATCAAACGCCGTCTGGGCATAGGTCAAAAAATTAGGCGAATCCGACATGGCCCTCCCATCGACTATAGTGCATTGGGGTCAGGTTACTTTGCACCAAAAAAGCGCCCGGGCCGCGTGGACTCGGACGCCTTCATTGTAGCTTTTCGCTCTAGCGAGCTTGATTTAGCAGGAGAAATCGACGCTGTCGATGATGTCCTTGAGGGCCTTGGCGGAGACGGTGAGCTCATGCTGCTCGTCATCGTTCAGCGGCACGGGGACGCGGCAGACAACGCCGTCGCGGCCAACGACGGTCGGCATGGAGATGGCAAGATCGGACAGGCCATACTCGCCCACCATGAGCGAGGAGACAGGCAGAACGGTCTGCTCATCGCGCATAACGGCGGTGCAGATGCGCTTGACGGCCATGGCGACGCCATAGTAGGTGGCGTGCTTCTTCTCGATGATGGTGTAGGCGGAGTTCTTGACGTCCTCAGCGATGCGCTTCTCGGCAGCCTCATGCTCCAGGTGGCCGTGAAGCTCACAGAAGGTGTTCAGCGGAACGCCGGCAACCTGAGCGCTGGACCAAGCGACAAACTCGGAGTCGCCGTGCTCGCCCATGACATAGGCCTGGACATCGCGCGGGTCAACCTCGACGTGGGCACCAAGCATCTGCTGCAGGCGGCCGGTGTCGAGCACGGTGCCGGAACCGATGACGTGGCCCTCGGGCAGGCCGGACATCTTGATGGCGGCGTAGGTCAGAACATCGACCGGGTTGGAGACGATGAGCAGAATGCCGTCGAAGCCGGACTTCTTAATCTCGGGGATAATGGACTTAAAGATGCTGACGTTCTTGTTGACCAGGTCCAGGCGGGTCTCACCGGGCTTCTGGGCAGCGCCAGCAGTGACGACGATCATGGCGGCGTCGGCGACATCGGAATAATCGCCGGCGTAGATCTTCATCGGCTCGGCAAACGTCATGCCGTGCGCGATATCCAAGGCCTCACCCTCGGCGCGGTTCTTGTCCACGTCGATGAGGACCATCTCGGAGAACAGACCGCTCTGCATCAGCGCGAACGCCGAAGACGAACCGACGAAACCGCAGCCGACGATAGCGACCTTCTTCTCGTTAACCATTAGAAACTCCCATCTCTCTCCACAAACAAGCCGCCCGGGAACGACCCGAGCGGCTTGCCGTAATCCCAATACATCCAATCGGGACTTTGATTATGCTCCTATTCGCAGCCAAAAATCGACCGTTTACCGAAATTGTTTGCAGGATTCGTAAAATAACTGCACGAAATCGGTTTCGAGCTATTGACGAGCCAAAATAGCTTTCTAATACAGGCCCGCCTCGCGAATGGCCTCGACAGCCAAAGCAATCTGGTCGGGCGGCAGGACCAGCGCCATGCGCACGTGCCCCTCGCCCGAAGGACCAAAGCTCGCACCCGGCGTCACCACAACGCCGGCCTTCTCCATGAGCTCCTCGCAAAACGCCATGGAATCGGTGCGACCACCGGGAAGCTTGGCCCACACAAACATAGAGCCATGCGCGTTGGGTCGCTCCCAGCCCAAGCCCTCAAGACCGTCGCACAGGGCATCGCGGCGCTCCTGGTACTTCAGACGCTGCGCCTCGACCTCATCGCGCGGGCCATTAAGGCACGCGATAGCAGCCTTCTGGATCGGGAGGAACATACCGAAGTCGATCTGGCTGCGCAGCTTGGCAAAGGCCGAGACCACATCCTCGCGACCGACCAAAAAGCCGATGCGGGCACCGGTGACGTTAAACGACTTGGAGAGCGAGAAGAACTCCACGCCCACCTCAAGCGCACCGGGATACTGCAAGAAGCTGCCGCCCGGCTCGCCGTCGAACACGATGTCGGAGTATGCGTTGTCATGGACGATCAGCAGGTCGTGCTCGCGGGCGAAAGCGATGATCTCCTCGTAGACCTCGGGCGTGCCCACCGAGCCCACCGGGTTGGCGGGCAGCGACACGATCATATACTTGGCACGATCGGCCACCTCGGGATCGATACCCGCCACATAGGGCAGGTAATTATGCTCGGCAACCAGCGGATAGTATTCGAGCTTGGCATCGGCGATCTTGGCACCCGCCTCAAAGACCGGGTAGCACGGATCGGGAACCAAAATAGTGTCGCCCGGATCGAGCAGGGCCAGGCCCAAATGGCCCACGCCCTCCTGCGTGCCGTTGCACGACTGCACCATGGACGGCGTAATGCCCGAAACGCCAAAGCGACGCTCATAGTAATCGCACACGGCCTGCTTGAGTTCGGGCAGGTCACGCAGGGCATACTTCCACATCTCGGGATCCTGGGCGGCTTGTGTGAGCGCATCGACCACGTGGCCGTACGGCTTAAAGTCGGGCGTGCCCACGCTCATGTTGTAAATGGTCTTGCCCTGAGCCTTCAGCGCGAGAAGCTTGTTGTTGAGCGAGGCGAAGACCTCCGCGCCAAAGCGATCGAGACGCCGCGATGCCTGCATGGTGCCACCTTTCGATATAAAAAACGCGGCGCTCCGACAAGAGCGCCGCGCGATACGGGCCATCAGATTGCAAAAGTGTAACGCTTGCAACCCCCGTATTGGTTCAATTTAGCCAACCTTAGTCAATTGCATTGAGCGCGTCGATCTGTGCGAGCCACAGACGTGAGCTGGCGTCACTCGGCATACGCCAATCGCCACGCGGGCTGAGCGTCACCGAGCCCACCTTGGGGCCATCGGGCAGGCAGCTGCGCTTAAACTGTTGGGCAAAGAAGCGACGATAGAACGTACGCAGCCACGTGTGGACGGTCTTGACGTCGTAGACGCCCTCGAAACTCTTGAGCGCCATGCGGTAGATCTTGCCCGGCTCAAAGCCAAAACGCAGCAGGTAGTAGAGGAAGTAGTCGTGCAGCTCGTACGGGCCCACCAAATCCTCGGTCTTCTGTGCGATCTCGCCATCGCCCGTGGGCGGCAGAAGCTCGGGGGACACCGGCGTATCGAGGATATCGAGCAAGACCTCGGCAATACGCCCGCCAAAGACATCAGCCGCATAGCGCACCAGATGGCGCACAAGCGTCTTGGGCACGCTCGCGTTGACGGCGTACATGCTCATGTGGTCGCCGTTATAGGTAGCCCAGCCGAGCGCCAGCTCCGACAGGTCGCCGGTACCGATGACAAAGCCGCCAGACTGGTTGGCCAGGTCCATCAGAATCTGCGTACGCTCGCGGGCCTGGCTGTTCTCGTAGGTCACGTCCTGCACGGCCGAATCGTGCTCAATGTCCTTAAAGTGCTGCTCCACAGCCGCGTGGATCGAAACCTCGCGGAAGCTTACACCCAGGTCGCGAGCGAGCGACTCGGCATTCGACTTGGTGCGATGCGTCGTGCCAAAACCTGGCATGGAGACCGCCGTGATACCCGTACGCGGCAGCCCCAGCGCATCGAAGGCACGCACGGTCACAAGCAGTGCCAGCGTGGAGTCCAGGCCGCCCGAAAGACCGATGACTGCAGCCTTGGTACCCGTATGGGCAAGGCGGGTCTTGAGGCCGGCGGTTTGTAAATCGAGGATGGTCTCGCAACGCTCGGCCAGGTCGCCGTGGTCGGCCGGCACAAAAGGCGCGCGGGGGAAGACACGGTCGATATCGCAGGCATCGCGCAGGACAGGCTCTTCGGCCAGCACGCCCTCAAACGAAAACTCAACGGTCGTGGCCTCCGGCGCATCGTCCGCGCGCGTCCACGTCGTCGAGCGACGGCGCTCGGCAACCAGGCGGTCAAGATCGACATCGGCCACCGCCATATCGCAGGTGAGGAGCTTCGTGGCGGCGAGCTTAGATCCGTTTTCATAGACGAGGTTCTCGCCCGCAAAGACCATATCGGTCGTGGACTCGCCCTCACTCGCGTCCGCATAGGCATAGGCGCAGTACAGGCGCGCGCTCTGGTTGGATATGAGGCTGCGTCGGTAATCTGCCTTACCGATGATCTCGTCGGAAGCGGAGGGGTTGAGAATCACCGTGGCACCGGCAAGCGCCATCTCGGTCGAAGGAGGTGCCGGCACCCACAGGTCCTCGCAGACCTCAATACCGAGCACCAAATCCTCGGCGTCCTCATCGCAGCAGCGGTAGACAAGCCCCGAACCCAGCGGGACCGGACCCTGACCGGCAAATTCAACCCACACGGGATCCGCAGGCGCCGGAGCAAACCAACGGCGCTCATAGAACTCGCCATAGTTGGGCAAATACTTCTTGGCCGTGAGACCCAAAAGCTCGCCCGCGCAGCACACGGCGGCGCAGTTGTAGATATTCTCGGCAACCGCAACGGGAAGACCGACGGTAAAGACAATCGGCAGCTCGCGAGTTTCATCGAGAATATGTGCCAGTGCGGTCTCGCAGGCATGCAGCAGTGTGCG
Source organism: Collinsella sp. (assembly GCA_047247485.1). Lineage (GTDB taxonomy): Bacteria > Actinomycetota > Coriobacteriia > Coriobacteriales > Coriobacteriaceae > Collinsella. The sequence continues at coordinate 1,323,199 of JBKTTM010000006.1, forward strand.
GTTATGGAACAAATCGGCCGCGGTATAACCGGTCAGGTTAAGCTCGGGCAGCACCAGCGCGCGAACGCCGCGCTCGGCAGCATCGCGAACAGCCACCAGCGCAACCTCGGCATTGCCCTCGACATCGGCAACGCGAATCTGCGGCGACGCCGCCGCCACACGCAAAAAGCCATCAGACTGAGAAAGGTGAAGATTCATAAGAATGCTCCCGTGCGTAGACGCAATTCACAACAATTAGCAAGCTCTATTGTAGTTCAACCGCCGGGTGCAACCGCATCCCACCAACTTGGTGAGCTATTGATGAGTTGATGGTATCTGTTAAATGTCACGTACGATTCACATCTGGTGGGTACCCTGATGGCTACACGAAACGAAGCAGATTTACACCGGGAGGACCCCGTATGACAACCAAGTACACCGACGCGCCGCGCACGCGCGTCATGACACCGGCATCGCTCAACAACGGCGTGCACGAGAACCATTCCATCGGACAGACCATGGCCATCGCGCCCAAAAAAGGCCTGTTTGACGACATTTCCATTCCCCAGATCATCGCCGGCGCCGCAGCCGCCGCTACGAGCGTCGCGCTTGCCTCCAAGATCGGTATCGCCGGATCGGTGATCGGTGCCGCTGTGAGCTCGGTCATCACCGTTGTGTCCTCGCAGGTCTACCGCCACTTTATCTCTGCCAGCGCCGAAGCCCTCAAGGGCACGCACGCCGACGTCGACTACCCCGCCGGCGCCTACGAGCCCGTTGAGTTTAATGCCGAGGAGCACCTGGGCGGCGCCGCGACTACGCAGGAGATGCGCCAGATTGCGGGGCGCGCGACCACGGCCCGCGTCGCCCCTAACAGCCTGCGCGCCAAGGCCGCGGCAGAGCGCAGCCAGACGCAAAAGAAGGTCATCATCTTCTCGATTGCCATCGCCATCGTCGCGGTCATCGCCTGCACCGGCGCCATCCTTATCACCACCGCCGGCGAGGGTCTGGGTGAGCGTCCCGAGCCGATCCTTTCGTCGCGCACGACCGAGAGCGACGCGGATAGCTCCGGTCAATCGCAAAGCCAGCAGGACGACTCGCAGGGCACCCCCGCATCCGCCGACTCGTCCTCGAACGCCCCCGATCAATCGCAGGGCGTCGATTCCTCTGCGAACAACAGCGGCACGCAATCCGGCACGACCGACTCAAGCCAAACGACTGACGGCTCTCAACCGAGCACGGGCGACCAGACGAGCGGCAATACGTCGAGCACGGGATCTACCGACAACAGCAGCACTAACAGCTCGAGCGGAACCGCGTCTGGTACGGCATCTGACAGCTCGAGCCAAGGCACGACGTCGGGCAACTAAGCACGTTTGCCTCTCATAGAGAACCAACCTGTATAACGGGCGCGAACCGGCAACGGTCGCGCCCGTTTGCCTTGGGTGCCGTCATGGCGAACGCTATGCGATGGTAAGATGCTTTACGTGTGTAAAGAGGAGATTTGCCATGAGCAAGACAATAGTTAGGCCCACGCTATCGCTGGGCAACCACATCTATCTGTATCGCCTGCTGCGCGATGCGATTGGATGCGGCAAGCAAACGTTTATGACGCAGGTCGAGGAGGCGCTCGCCGCTGGCGACATGACTGCTTATGACCTGGGCTTCGAGTCCACGCGCGAGTTGCTCGAGGAACTCGACGACTGCATTAAGCTGACCGTCTTTAAGGGCGGCCGTCTGTATGCCACCGTCATCGCCAACGAGGCATGGGATGCCGCCCTTGCCAAGGGCGAGGACAAGCCCAAGGGCGCCAAGGGCGCCAAGCAGTCCTACAAAAAGAAGAAGCGCGGCGAGAAGGACCTCAAGGCCGTGCGCCCCAAGCACGTTAAGCGTCCCGAGCCCGAGCCCGTGGCCGAAGTCGCTCCGGAGCCCGAGCCCGAGCCCGAGATCGAAGTCGCTATTGAGGTAACGGCAGAAGCCGAAACCGAAATCGCCGCCACGACCGATCCCGAAGTCATATCCGAGCAGGAAGTCACTGCTGAGCTCAACGAAGCTCCCAAGTCGACAACCGAAGAAGCCGCTAACCAACCCGAGACGTCTGCGTTCCAAAACAGCGATGTCTTTGGCGACGAGGCCGAGGACGATCAGCCCGCCGATCAAGGCGCTTCCGAGTCGACGCCGGAGCCCGAGACGCCGCAGCCCGCCATCTCGCTCACGGTCGTCTATGACCCCGAGAACGCCAACGCCGGCATCACCACCATGGCATCCACGCCCATCGAGGCAAAGTCGAGCGTCGAGAATGAGAGCGCGACGCAGGTTGAGGTTAAAACTGCAGCCGCAGACGCGCCCGTCACCGTGAAGCCCGCAGATTCCGCGATCAAGCCGGAAGCGACGCTGGAGCCCGCACCCGTCATCGAATCCGTGCCCGCCTCTGCTTGCGACCAAATTCCCGCACCGGCACCGGCTTCGGTACCCGCAGCGGCCCCAACCCCCGCACCCGTAGCGCCCGCCATCCCCGAGGACTTCCCCGTCGATTTCGCAACCGAGGTCTTCTGCCCCGGTCCGCTTCTGCACCAGTTGTCGACCTATCTCCCCTACGGCGCCGACACCCTCGGCATTGTCGGCGAGTACTACTGGATCGCCCGCGAGCGCGGTACCATCGAGGCCGCGCGAAACCGCGCAATCTTCCCCCTGCGCTACACGCAGGCCGGCGAGCGCCACGAGGTTGCCGTGCGCATCCGCCGCAACACCACCGGCGGTCTCGGAGCCGCCTGGGCCATCGACAAAGTCGAAGAACCCGAGCAGTAACGACAAACGGCTCAAATCCAAATCAGGATTTGAGCCGTTTTTATTTGTTGATGTTCCGTGACCCACAGCGAGCGGGCCGCAAGTGCCCCAGGTTGCCGTGAAAGAGGAGCGGCGCGTACTTCAGTACGCGAGCGACGGTTTGAACGGCAAGATGGGGTGCTTGCGGCCCGTGCAGCGTCGAGCAGTTACGCGGTTTGGTAAAACCGCGTAACAAATTAGTCACGCGTCAGCTTGCGGTGGATACGATGCGGCTGGGCTGCGTCCTCGCCCAGGCGCTCGATACGGTTGGCCTGATAGGCCTCGAAGTTGCCCTCGAACCAATACCAGTTGCCCGGATTCTCGTCGGTGCCCTCCCACGCCAGAATGTGCGTGGCAACACGGTCCAGGAACATACGGTCGTGGCTAATGACCACCGAGCAGCCCGGGAACTCGAGCAGTGCCGCCTCGAGCGAGGACAGCGTCTCGACGTCGAGGTCGTTCGTGGGCTCGTCGAGAAGCAGCAGGTTGCCGCCCTGCTTGAGCGTAAGCGCCAAGTTCAGACGGTTACGCTCGCCGCCGGAGAGCACGCCGGCGCGCTTCTGCTGGTCCTGGCCCTTAAAGCCAAAGCTCGCCACGTACGCGCGGCTGGGGACCTCGGTCTCGCCGACCATCATGTGGTCCAGGCCATCCGAGACGACCTCCCACAGGTTCTTATCGGGGTCGATGCCAGAACGGTTCTGATCGACATAGGAGATCTTGACGGTCTCGCCCACCTCGAGCTCGCCCGAAGTCAGCGGCTCCAGACCCACAATCGTCTTGAAGAGCGTGGTCTTACCGACACCGTTGGGACCGATGACGCCCACGATGCCGTTGCGCGGCAGGGTGAACGAAAGGTCGTCGATGAGCACGCGGCCGTCGAACTCCTTGTGCAGATGATGGGCCTCGAGCACCTTGTTGCCCAGACGCGGGCCCACAGGGATGCGGATGTCGGTCCAGTCGAGCTTCTGGCTTGCGCGGGCCTCGGCCTCCATCTCCTCGTAGCGAGCCAGACGGGCCTTGTTCTTGGCCTGGCGGGCCTTGGGACTGGAGCGTACCCACTCGAGCTCGGCCTCCATGCGCTTGGCGAGCTTGGCGTCGCGGTTGCCCTGTGCCTCGATACGCGCGGCCTTGGTCTCCAGATACGTGGAGTAGTTGCCCTTGTAGGGATAGAGGTGGCCGCGGTCGACCTCGCAGATCCACTCGGCAACGTTATCCAAGAAGTAGCGATCGTGTGTGACGGCAAGCACCGCGCCCTGATAGTTGTGCAGGAAGTGCTCGAGCCACAGGATCGACTCGGCGTCCAGGTGGTTCGTGGGCTCGTCGAGCAGCAGCAGGTCGGGAGCCTCGAGCAGCAGCTTGCACAGGGCCACGCGACGACGCTCGCCGCCGGAAAGCACGTTGACCGGCATGTCGGAATCGGGCAGCTGCAGGGCGTCCATGGCCTGGCCGAGCTTGGAATCGATATCCCAGCCGTCGGCGGCGTCGATCTCGTCCTGGAGCTTGCCCATCTCGGCCATGAGGGCGTCCATGTCGCAATCCGGGTCGCACATCTCCTCGCCGATCTTATTGAAGCGATCGACCTTGGCGATCATATCGCCAAACGCCATGCGCACGTTCTCGATGACGGTCTTGTCGTCGTCGAGCGGCGGCTCCTGCTGCAGGATGCCCACGGTGTAGCCGGGGGTAAGCCTGGCATCGCCGTTGGAGACCTCCTCGATGCCGGCCATGATCTTGAGCAGGGTCGACTTGCCCATGCCGTTGGGACCCACAACGCCGATCTTGGCACCGGGGTAGAAGCTCAGGGTCACGTCGTCAAGGATTACCTTGTCGCCATGGGCCTTGCGAGCCTGATACATCTGATAAATGAACTCCGCCACAGTCATTTCTCCTTATCTAGCTGCGGAAATCTTCTCCCCCTCTCCGTTTTGGAAAAAGCGGAGAGGCAGTCCACGCGTTCTAATAAAAAGGGGCATGGTTGCCCACACCCCCTAATACTACCTGGGAAAAGTCCCCCGGAACATACTATGAACTGCGTACGCTAGTTTTCCGCAACCTTAGCGAACGGCCCGCTGCGATTTGCGCCACAGCAGATACGAGTAGACGTAGACGGCTCCGACCGAACCAAACGCCAGAACCGCAATCACCGCGGCGACGACTTCACTCGAAAGCACGCTGCCTGCCACGCCCATCACAATCAGGCCAATACCCAGCACCATAAAGCAGGCGCCGCCAAAACGCTGCGTACGGCGCCAGTTCTCGGGATCGGCAAGCGCCCAAGGTGTCTTGATACCGAGCGTATAGTTCTGCTTCACACGCGGCAAGTAGTTGCCTACGCCGATGAACAGCAAACCGACAACACCGGAAATCAGCACGTTAACCGAACCGACCGCCGGCACCACGCCCCAGACCGTAAGCTCTCCCAGCCAGCTTATCGCGCACATGAACAAGGTGAAGGCGATTACGAAGCCCTGGTAGAACTTGCCCGAGGTTCGATATGCCTCACCTTTGGGGTCGATGCGCGGCACCACGCAGAACATTGCGAGAAGCGCCAGAGGCAGCACGCCGAGCGCGGAGGCCATCCAGCTAGGACCCCAACCGTCGACGGCGCCGTTCGCGCCCCAGTGCATGGGAATCTGCGCCGGCAAGCTCGGCATCACCATGAGGTGCGCTACGACATTGGCGACGCACAGAGCGACCAGCGCAATCCACACGCGCGACGATACCCCCGTGGGGTGAATGCCCTTGTTTTCGTTATTCATCCTTATCACCTTCCGTGTTTGTAAAGCCCATAAACCAGCCAATTAAATCCTGCATGACGGTGGTGTTTAAGCTGTATACGATGTTTTGGCCATGGCGCTCGTCGGTCACCAACCCGGCGTTTTTGAGCGTCGCCAAGTGATGGCTCAACGACGGCTTACTGATATCGAAATGCTCGGCAAGCTCCCCCGCCGTGCAATTGCCCTCGCGCAGCAACTCCAAAATGCGCCGTCGCGTTGGATCGGCAAGCGCCTTAAAACCCTCTCCCGGCATAAGACCTCCTCTCATCATCTCTCATGACGTGCACACTATACTCGATATTTAGATGTTTGTCTAATTATCTAATCTTACACTCAAAAAAAAATAGCCGCCCCCGCGTAATGCGAAGACGGCCACTTCTCACGCTACAAACGTGTTTGGGAGTTGGCCAACCCGCGGCAACGGGTGCCATCTGCTTCATCTTATGCGAATCTCTGCCTCATTTCAACAAGCCCCTAGGGCTCAAATGGAATCGCGATAATACCTATAATGGCGATAGCTAAAACACGATTCGCTTCCCCATCGGAGGATGTCTATGACTGAAACCACAGCCGCAACTCCCAACGAGACACGCGACACCAAGCTCGAGATCATCATGGGCCGCGAGGCACTTAATAAACTCGCCAACGCCACGGTGTTGGTGCTCGGCTGCGGAGGTGTGGGCTCCAATTGCTGCGAGGCACTTGCCCGCGGCGGCATTGGTCATTTCGTCATTCTTGACAAGGACATCATCGCTCCAAGCAATATCAATCGCCAGGCCATCGCCTTTCACAGCACCGTCGGCAAGCGCAAAGTGGACGTGATGGAAGCCATGATCCACGATATCAATCCCGCCGCCACCGTTATCAAGCGCACCGAATACCTGCTGAGCGACAACATCGACGAGTTCTTTGCGAGTGTTTTTGAGCAGACGGGCGGCAAGCTCGACTACGTCGTCGACGCCATCGACACCATCTCGGCCAAGCTCACCATTGCCAAATATGCTCAGGACCACGACATCCGTTTGGTTAGCTCCATGGGCGGGGCCAACAAGCTCCATCCCGAGTGCCTCCGCTTTGCCGACATCTTCGATACGGTACGTGACCCCATGAGCCGCATCATGCGCAAAGAATGCAAGAAGCGCGGAATCAAGAGCCTGCACGTGCTGTTTAGCTGCGAGGAATCGGTTAAGACCCAACCCCGCGACCCGTCCAATATCCACGAGCGTACCGAGTTGGGCACCGCCAGCTTTATGCCGCCCATCATGGGCCAGATGATCGCCGGCGAGGTTATCCGCCAGATCAGTGGGCGTGGTACCGAACGCGTGCGCGCCGATGGCCAGCGCCTAGACTAGTGGAGCGCGCCGAGATGGGGCCCCAGTTAATTGATGCACACTGCCATCTTGATTTAATGGCTCACCCGGACGCCGTTGCCGATGAGGCGACGGCACTGGGCTTGGGTCTATTTGATTGCGGCGTCGATCCACGCGACTTTTCGGCCGCAAACGAGCGTGCCCGTCGCCAACCAGGCATCATCGCCGGCATTGGGCTTCACCCCTGGTGGCTCGCCGACGGCCGCTGTGGTTCTACCGAAGTCGATCTGCTTTGCGAAGTTGCCGCCCAAGAGCGCCACATCGGCGAAGTCGGACTCGACTTTTCCGAGCGCTTTGCTGAGAGTGAGCCGCTACAAATACAGGCACTTAACCGGCTCTGCGATGCGCTCGTGCAGCATCCTCTTACCGGGCGCGTGATATCAATTCACGCCGTTCGTTCGGCAGGAGCCGTACTGGACGTCCTCGAATCGCATGGGCTACTCATCCCAAACCCCGACTCCCCCGTTATCATCTTCCACTGGTTTAGCGGTACTTCGGACGAACTCGTCCGCGCGCGTGATGCGGGCTGTATTTTTTCCGTCAACGAACGCATGCTTGCGTCTAAACGTGGTCGCGAATATGCCCGGCAGATTCCACTCGACCGTTTACTGCTCGAAACCGATGCGCCGGCCGAGCCAAACACAGAAACAAGCGCGCAGTCGCTCGTCAGATCGCTCACAAGAGCCTCAGAACGCATCGCCTCGCTCAAAAACTGCGACGCAAAGCACATTGAGACGGCAGTTTTAGCAAATGCGCGCTCTGTTTTAAGCCTTCGCTAACCCCTGATGAGCAAAAAATGCCAAATATGAGTACTGCTACCGGAATGGATACATTACTTTTAACTTCCCAGCCGCCAGAATAATCCTCGATTGTCCGCTAATTAAAGCTTTTACAGTCATTCATCCTGCGTTTTCGCAAATCTTAAACCCCTCCAAACGCTCAAATCACGTCTGGAGGGGTTTATTTTGCTGCGACTAAATTAGTCACAGTACTCATATTTGGCATTTTTTGCAATCAGAACCACCCTTAAAAAGGGTGGTTTGCTCTTAGGGTATAACCCACGGGCTCCGGGCTCGCGTCTAAAGGCGCGGGCCCGGACTTCGTCCAGGCCTAGTGCATCTTGACCCGTGGCGTGCCGGTCGAACCGGCGGGGTCACCTCCTCTTGAAGGGGTCCTCGTACTCCTTCACGCTCAGCTTGTCCAGCGCGATGTCGTGGGACTCCTGCTCCCTGATGTACTTGGCGATCGTCGCCTCGTTCAGGCCGACGGTGGACACGTAGTAGCCCTCCGCCCAGAACTTCCTGTTGCCGAACTTGTACTTGAGGTTGGCGTGCCTGTCGAATATCATCAGCGAGCTCTTCCCCTTCAGGTAGCCCATGACGCTCGCGACGCTGTACTTCGGCGGGATCGCCAGCAGCACGTGCACGTGGTCGGGCATCAGGTGCCCCTCGATTATCTCGATCCCCTTGTACTGGCAGAGCTTCCTGAAGATCTCCCCAAGGTCGGACCTTATTTGGTTGTAGATGACTTTGCGCCTATACTTCGGCGTGAACACGACGTGGTACTTGCACATCCACTTCGTGTGGGAAAGGCTGTAGGCCTTCTGGGCCATGGCGACCACCCCTTCGACTCGAATTCTTGACGGCCTGAACAATCGTCAATATCGGTCGGAGGGGTGGCTTTGTAAAGCCGTTTGTCTCCACCCGCATAGCGGGTGGGTTGAAGCTGGCCGCTGCGCGCCCAGCAGACTAAAGTCTTGAACACCAAGTCTCGGGGAGGCGCCTGCACCTCCCCGAGACCGCTCGGCTATTCGACGATTGGTGCTCCGTGGCCCCAAGATCCTTCCATGCCGCACACGGTCGAGGCAAACCCGGCAGCAAAGTCGAGTGCACGCTCGATGGCCTCGGCACCATCCTCGCCTCGCTTGGCGGAATCGAGATAGCACATCAAAAACGAGGTGAGGAACGAGTCACCCGCACCCATGGTGTCCTTCATTTCCGTTACCGGTTTAGCCAGCTGGCGGTAATAACGCTCGCCGTCGTAAGCAATGCAGCCCTCGGCGCCCGCCGTAGCCGACACAAAACGCGGACCCAAGCCCTTCACCCATGCCAGACGCTCGCGAATCTCGTCCTCACTCGCGGCATCCGCCGCACTAAAGAAAGCGAAATCGACGTAGGGCGCAATCTGCTCGTAGTACTCGTCGGTGGAGTCGTCCGAAAAGTCAAAAGAGACCGTAACGCCCGCAGCCTTCAACTTGGGCAGCTCGCGCTCGGTAAAGCAATAGTTGCCCGAATGAACCACATCGAACTGCTTCATGTACGCAAGGTCAAAGCGATCGAGGACATAGCGCGCATCGCCACGGATACCGCCCTCGTTGGAGCCGAGGAAGACACGGTCACCGTCAACGACGGTCACGCGAGCCGCTCCGTTCTCGCCAATCATCTGCTCGCACTTGTCAAGCTCGATACCCTCATCCTCGAGGCTTGCAATGACATGCTCGGCAGCGGCATCATTGCCAAAAATGCCCATGTATGCGGAGCGTGCGGCACCGCATTTCTTGGCATAAACGGCGAAGTTCACCGCGTTGCCGCCAGGATACATGGTGTGGATATGCTCGTAGCGATCGACGACGTTGTCGCCAAATCCGAGCGCGTTAACGTTAAATGCCATGGCCTTTGCTCCTTCTAGTACTCGACAACACCCATATAGCGACGGAAATCGGGATCGTGATCAAACACCTTGCCGCGTGCGGCACGCAGCTCGCAGTTCATGGCGTAGAACAGCACCGGGTCCAGATAGGCACGGACGCTCGCCGGCACGGCTTCCATACCGTACTCCTTGGCATCGAGCACCATCAGCGTATCGGTATGCGTCTTAAGGAACGCCAGGGCGCGCTCGTCCATAGCACGGCACTCGCTGGAGCCCATCTGCAGGAAGTAAAAAACGCCATCCTGAGTAGCCTCGAAGGGGCCATGGAAGTACTCGGCAGAGTGGATGTAGCTGCAGTGCTGCCACTGCATCTCCATAAGAGAGCAGATAGCGAAACCGTAGGTCTGGCTAAAGTTGGGACCGCTGCCCAGAATATAGAAGAACTCGTGCTCCTGGCAAAGCTTGGCAAAGCGATCGCCCAGCTCGGCATTTACCTTCTCGCGTGCCGGGGGAAGAATCTTATCCATCTCGGCGATACCGGCATACATATCGGCAAGATCGGCGTAACCCTCCTGCTGATCGAGCAGCTCTGCCGCAAGCGACAGCGAAATGCCAGCGGGGACCTCGGCCTGCGGCACGCCCTCGCCCCACGGGTAGACCCACGTGGTCCATTTACCGGTGTCGATCTTAGATCCAGCGTTGTCGGTCTGGGCGATCACCGTAGCGCCGGCGGCAAGGGCAATCTCGCAGCCCTCGACGACCTCCGGGGTATTGCCACTGTGGCTGCAAGCGATGACCAGGGACTTCTCGCCCAGACGACGCGGACGCATAATGTCGAATTCACGTGCGGTATAGATATACGAAGTGAAGGTGGTTGCCTCGCGCTGCAGAAGCTCATGAGCCGGGATCAAATCGATCATGGAGCCACCGCAAGCAATCCAGTAGACGCTGTCGAACTTGCCCTTCTCGGCAATTGCCTCTTTGATCAGATCGTGTGCGTTCATATCCAGTTCCTTTCTTATTTGACCCGCAATCAATGACGTTGGCTGCGTAGCCGATAGTTGTTTTAGTCAATCAGATATTTCTCGAATGCGGCCATGTTCTTGGCATCTGCCGCGGCCGGGTCATCGTAGTAACGACCGTCCGTGATTTCCTGGCCCAGCATGCCGTCAAAACCATGGGCGTTGAGTGTGGCGACGAAGGCGTCCATATCGTGCTTGCCATCGCCCCACACCAGATGGCCATACGGGTCACCGTCGATAAAGTGCATCTCGTGAATTGCCCCATCACCAAAGGCGGCAAACCAGTCCTCGAGCGTCTCGCCTGCAACGCCCATCGCGGTTGTATCAACCATGGGCTGTAAGTACGGGCTCGCGACCTCGTCAATCATGCGCTTCGCATCGGAAACCGTCGTCACAAGGTTGCTCTCCTCGGGACGCAGACTTTCCATCGTAAGCACCAGACCGTGCTCGCCGGCATACTCCGCCAGAATGGACAAGTGCTCGCGGCTGCGCTTCCAGGCTTCCTCGCGGTCCTCGTCCCAGTCGCCCCAGCCCGAGTTGACGGACATACGGTCGCACCCAAGTACCTCGGCAAGCTCAATGCCGTGCTTAAAGTACGCCAGGCTGCGCTGTTCATGCAGCGGTTTGCGTGCGCAGTACTGCCAAGGATAGACAACATTCTCGGGGCACAGAGTACGATACCTAAGCCCACGGTCTGCAGCTTTTTTCGCCAGGACCTCAGCCTCAAAGTAGCCCGTGTGGTCGAGCGTCACATGCGGCTCCGCACACCACAGCTCAATGGACTCAAAGCCCAAGCGCTGCTGCACATCAAGGAAGTAATCGAGCGACCACATGATGTAGTGGATATTCATGCCCGCAATCTGCTCGCGGCGCAGCGTCGGTTTGGATTCAGGCATCTTATGCCTCCTTATTTCGATCGAACACGATTTGTCCGTCCGACATCGTCATGTCAACCGCAAGATCACGTGCGTCGCGATAATCGAGGTCGAACACATCCCGATCGAGCACGCAGATATCGGCAAGCTTGCCAACCTCAAGCGTACCCAGCTCGTCTTCGCGCATCAGGTCGTACGCGCCCCCGGCAGTCCAAGCGTACAAGAGCTCGACAAGCGTCAGCGTGTTGACCTCATTCACGGGCAGTCCGTCGTCGAAGTATCCGCCGCACGCACTGTAGATTGACTCGCCCAAGCTCGGAATCAACAGCGGCAAATCCGTGCCACAGCACACTGTGCATCCGGAATCTTCCATGCCGCGGCGATTCCAGCTGTGCAAAAGTCGCGTCTCGCCAATTTGTCGACGCATCATCGACAGGCAATCCTCGCGCCGGTCCAGCGTCAGAATCTGCGGATAGACCTCGCAAATTCCACCCAACTTGCCAAACTTGACAAGATCGGTCGGGTCAGAGTTCTCGAGATCGGTAATCGCATGGCGACGAAGCATCCGTCCATGCTCGTCTCGAGGCAGCGAGGCATAGAGCGCCACGGTGCGACGAACGGCGCCATCGCCCTGGCAATGCAAGGAATATCGGAAGCCGTCAGCATCAATTGCACGCAGCTCGTCCTCAATCAGATCCCACTCTGGCTCCTCGACGACCGTCTTGCCGGCAGCGCCCGCATCGGCCGAGTCCTCATAGGGGTCTATCATCTCGGCAAGCCCCGCCCATACGCCGCGATCGGTCATACGGTTGAAGCCAGAAAAACGAACGAACGGTCCCCGGAAGCGCTCTCGCGCCTCGCGGGCATATGCCAGATTTGCACCGGCGCCCACCGGCTGCGACATCATAGAGACGCGAACCGTCAGCTCACCAGATTCCTCACGGCGAGCCATTTCGTCGGCAAAGCCGTAGTAGTCATCAAACGCCATTTCCTTGATGGCGGTAACGCCGCGCTCGTTAAGCATGCTCATGTAGTCCGAATACCCGGCACGCACCTCGGGCAGCGCGAGGAAATCGCTCATCATGCGCCAGATCTTCTCGGCATAGCACGCCTGGGGTGTAAAGCCGTATCGCGCACTGGCGGCAGCATTGAGAACGCAGGTCTCCGCACCCGATGTAAAGCAGACGACGGGGATATCGCCAAAACAATCGTCAAACACAGCTGCTGTATTTGCGTTCTCGGCATCCGATGCCAACGTTTCGGGTAGGTTGTGGCCAAAAGCCGCCGCGCAATCCGGATGATCTTCTTTCCATGCACGCAAGAGCGACACGGCCTCTTTGGCATCAGCGATGCCGGACAGATCAGACCCCAACGTCCGCAGCGCCCAGCCTGTATAGAAGGTATGTACATCGATCAGGCCAGGCATGACGGTGCGGTCGCCCAGGTCAACTACCTCGTCCGCCTGGGTCAAATACGAAGCTACCTCACACTTGGTGCCAACAGCCTCAATTCGATTGCCACGGACCGCTACGAAACCTTCAAACGGCAGGTCCCCCGTACCGGTAAAGACGCTCTTAGACGTCAGGACCGTCAAACGATCAGACATCACAACCACCTACACCGGAAGCATGCCAGAGATTGCCGTTACGATCAGGCCAAAGACGACCATGAAAATGAAGAACTTCCAAATGGTCTTCCACCATTGGCCAAACGAAATCCTAGCCACGGCAAGACCGGCGACCGTCATGCCCGCCACGGGGCTGATGGTGTTGATGGTCTGGTTGGCAAACTGGAGCGCGGTGACGGCCGCCTCGGGATTGAGGCCCATGAGCTCGGTCAGGGGGCCCATAACGGGCATGGTGAGCGCCGCCAGGCCAGAACTCGAGGGAACCAGCAAAGAGAGCAGGCCAAGGACGATATACATAAACGTGGTGTAGACGGCGGCGGGTGCACCGGCAAGCGCGGTAGCGAGCGCCTGGAGGATGGTGTCGATGATCATGCCGCCCTCGGCGATGACCAGAATACCGCGAGCGATACCGATAACGATGGCAGCGTACGCAAAGTCGGCGAGACCCTTAACGAACTCCTCTGCGATCGTCTGCTGGTCAAGGCCGCCCAGGATACCGGCAAGCAAGCCCATGCCAAGGAACACGGCGGAAATCTCATTCATGTACCAGCCCTGGGTAACAAGACCCCAGACGATAATGCCCATACCGCAAGCAAAATCGATAAGCACGAGCTTCTGACGGATAGTGAACTCTTCCTCGATGGAGGCATCGGTCACGGAAAACTCGATACGCTTGAGCTTATCGTCCTCGTACACAATGGACGACTCGGGGTTTTTCTTGACGCGCATGGCGTATCGCATGGCCCATGCGATACCGACGGCAGTGAAGATGACCCAAGAAACGGCGCGCAGCCACAGTTGCGGATTACCCTCGATGCCAATGATGCCTTGGGCGATCAAAACATTAAACGGGTCGATGGTCGAAGCACAATATCCCAGGTTAGGACCAAGGAAGCAGATGATGAATGCCGTCATCGAGTCATAACCGATACCCATCATGATGGGAATGAAGATGGCATAGAACGGCAGGGCTTCCTCAGACATACCAAACGTAGTGCCGCAAATGGACAGCAATGTCATCGTGATGGGAATGATGAGGATGTCCTTGTTCTTGAGCTTTTTAATCACACGGCTCATGCCGGCATTCAAAGCGTTGGTCTTGGTGATGATCGCGAACGATCCGCCAATCAATAAGACGAACGCAACGACGTCGGCAGCCTCTTGGATACCCTTGGTGGGCGCTTGCAGGACCGCGAAGATATCCTGACCCAGATTGATGGTCTCGCCGGTCTCGGAATCGGTGTAGTTCTTATCGACCTGTTCATAGGTTCCAGCAACGGCGACTTCACGCTCGCCCGCTGCTGTCGAAATCGTCTTGCGCTGATACTGACCAGAGGGAACGATCCAAGTCAGGACCGCAAAGACAACGATCAGCAAGAACATGATCGTATAGACATGCGGTAATTTGAACTTAAAACGTCTGTTTGTCTTCTTCGCCTTCGTATCTGACATAGATACCTCCAAAGAACTCGAGACTGCATCGCATCTCGCTTCAACGTTTGCACAATGCAAACGTTCTATGACGTCCCATAGATTACCAGCAGCTTTTTCCTTCATCAAGATAATTTCAAACTGATTGCCGCAACGCGGTTGAACGGTTGCGTTTGCGCCGTGAACGGTATGGAAACGCCCGGTGAGATGATCCACCGGGCGCTTCCATTCGCAATGTCCTAGATGTCAAAAACGTAGCGAGACCCAACGATCCGCTGACGACCGATGATAAACGGCCGCCGCTGCTCATCGAAAAAGAAGGCTTCCATATAAAACAAGGGTTCGCCAACGGGAACTGCCAACAGCCGAGCGACCTCGGGCGACGCGCACGCGATCTCGAGCGTGCACGGGTCGGTAAACGCAGGCGTGCGGCCCGTCCGGTTGCGCACGAACTCAAAAATGGATTGGTTCGATAGAGGTGCCGTTGATAGATAGGCGTTGTCCTCGTAAACGTATATGTTGTTCTCGAGCATGACAGGGACGCCATCGGCAGTACGCACGCGCTCAACGCAAATCAAGTCAGTTCCAACGGGAACACCAAAGAACTGTGCTTCGGTGGAATCCGCCGGCAGTATCTTCCTCGAAATGACACACGCCCCCGGTTCCATTCCGTTAACGCGGCATGCGTCCGAAAAACTCTGGACGTCATCCTTCTGGCGAATCTTGCGCTTGAGCTTGGGGGCATTGACAAACGTGCCTTTCCCCTGTCGCTTCGTTAGATAGCCCTGCTGGACGAGCTCCTCAATAGCGCGTCGCACGGTAACGCGGCCAACATTATAGCTCTCAGCCAATTCGAATTCGTTGGGTATCCGCGCACCTGCCTTGTAGGCGCCGGAGTTGATTTCGTTTTTAATGATATCAATGACCTGTTGGTACAGCGGTATCGCTGCTTTACCGTCAGTTGGCCCTTCAGTCGGTGGCATATACCCTCTCCCAGCACAATTAATTCTAAAACGGGCTTAAGGGCATTCAACAAGCCCTTAAGCCCGCATTAGCTTAAAGTATGCTAGGTGTCGCACCAAAATGTTGGCTATTTACTCATCAGACCCGAAAAACGCGCAACTACCGCGCTCCTAAGAAAGCATGAGCAGCTCCGGCAGCTGGTCGATAATCTTGTCCGCGGCATCTTGGCTAAATCCAAAGCGCTCCTCGCGCTTGGCAATGACTGTCAGGCCGGCTCGCTTGCCGGCAGTGATGCCAGGCACCGAATCCTCAACGCAGCAGCAGCGATTCGCGGGCAGCCCCAGGAGATCCAGCGCATGCAGGTAGATGTCGGGCTCGGGCTTGCTCTCCTTAAACTGCTCGCCGCTCACCACATACTCAAAGGCATCCGACAGCCCGCACGCATTGAGCACTTCCTCGATGCTAACCATGGGAGACGAGCTGGCAAGCGCCACGCGAACGCCACGGCGCGGCAGCTCTCGAATCGTATCCACGGCGCCTGGGTTAATCAAAGCCTGATAGTCGCGCGGACGCTCATGCGCCCACTCGTCCCAACGGGCCAACGCTTCCTCGCCAGTGAAGTGCCCCTTACCGGCGCGCTCAAACCAATCGACCAGCATATGCAGGAAGAACTGATGCGAGGTACCGACCTGCCCATTCAACTCCTCTTGAGTCAGGTTAAGCCCAAGCTCCTTGGCAAACGCGGCAGTCTCGCCCAGGTAGTAATACTCGGTATCGACAATGACGCCGTCCATGTCAAAGATAACGGCGTCGAATGGAAATGCGGACACGGCACCCTCCCTAACAAAAGGGCACCTGCAAGCAGGCGCCCAAACCATGCATTATCGGCGATTCTAACCCAGCAGCTTATCCAGCGCCATTGCAATACCATCTTCGTTGTTATCGGCGGTCACCATCTGGGCCACAGCCTTAACCTCATCGACGGCGTTACCCATGGCAACACCGGTGCCGGCCCACTCAATCATGGACTTGTCGTTCTGGCCGTCGCCAAACGATACGACCTCGCTGGCATCGATGCCGAGTTTGGGCAGGGCACCCTCGAGCGCACGGGCTTTGTCGATACCGGGCGCCGTGTACTCAAAGTACCAGTCGGCCGTAAACATGCCCGAAAGCGTCTGCTTAAAGGGCGCATACATCTCCTCGTAATGCGCCTGCAGGTAGGCCGGATCGCCCGCCGTCAGCAGCTTGTCCACGGGATAAGCATCAGCGACCTCATGCAGGCTCTCGACCTCGCGGATCTTAAGATCGCACGCATCGCGCTCGTATTTGACGATGTTTTTCTGCGAGCCGTCAGGCAGCGTGATCATGCAGCGGTACGAGTCCTCGACGTGCAAATCGCGACCGAGCGAAATCATAGGGATCACGTCAAAATTACGCAGGTGATCAATCAGGCGATGCAATTCGTCGGCAGGCATAGCCTGATCGAACAGTACCTCGTCGGTCTGGGCATCGACGACGTGTGCGCCGTTAAAGGCAACTAGCAGACCGTCATGGTTTTGGAGGTCGAGCTCCTGCGCCAAGGCGTGGAGCCCCCATGCGGGACGGCCCGAAGCCAAAATGAGCTTAATGCCCGACTCCTGCGCCGCGAGCAGCTTCTCGCGCGTACGCGGGCTAATCACTTTCTGATCGTTGGTGAGCGTACCGTCGATATCCATCGCGATGGCTTTGATTGCCATATATGCCTCCCTGTCATTGAACAACCTTGTCTGAGCCATCATACAGAACACCCATCGCGACTCCGTTTACAACGGGCAAAAAGTCATATTGTCTCGAACATGAACGGCGTGTGGTCGTGAAGCTTTATCGCTCAGGTCAAATACGTCTGCTAGCGACGCTCATCCGTCGGTGCGCCCTCGACGATCGCGATGCCCGCCGATGCACCTAACGCGCTGGCGCCGGCCTCGATGAATGCGCAAGCCTCTTCGTAATTATGGATACCGCCCGCCGCCTTGATTGCCACGGCATCGCCGAGCACCTCGTGCATCAGCCGCACGTCCTCGAGCTTAGCACCGCCAAAGCTTCTGCCGGTCGATGTCTTAAGGAATCCCGGCTTGGCCTCCAGCGCGATCTCGCATACACGGCGCTTGGCGGCGTCGTCGCCGTCCAGCTTGCACATCTCGACGATTACCTTGTCAGTGATGCCATGCGCGCGACAAAAATCAGCAATGGTAGTCATCTCGCGCTCGATGGCATCAAAATCGCGGTTCTCGATCGACCCCTGATTCAAAACGTAGTCAATCTCGGTAAAGCCACACGCAGCGTATTCCTCAAACCTCGCAAGCTTCTCCTCAAGCGTCATAGTGCCCTGGGGAAAGTCGATAGCGCCGGCAAGGATGATGTCAGAGCCCTCGAGCATGGCGCGGCCCGTCTCGTACTCCTGCAGGTTCGCAAATACGCAGCGAAAGTTGTACTTTAACGCCTTCTCGACATACTGCTCAAACGTGTCCTCGGGGGCATCGATATAGTCGATGTATTTATTGATGGGTTTGGCAAGCGTCATGCTGGGCCTCCTTGTTCAGGGCTGGCAACCGATTCGTGGCTTCACGCGAAAAACCACGTTCAATGTACGCCCGGCATGCAAGGACAGCGTCCGCATTCCGACAAGTGGTATGAAATTAGCCGTAAACGTATAATTTACGGACAGCGAATGGCACCGCACGCGGATGCCGACAGCAAGACATCCCCCCTCAATACACCCTCATGCCCATTTAAATAGCAAGGGGCCCGTATCTGTTGGGATACGGGCCCCTTTCGGCCGTGACCTATCTCAGCAACAAAGACTACTTGCAGTGAGCGCGGTAGAACTCGATCGCACCATCTTATCCGAGCCGGGGCACGTTCGCATAGCGTGGCGCGTGACGGTTGCAAAACCACCCCATTTGAAACAAACGCAAAAAAGTACTTGCAAAGACACGTTCCGACATATAAGTTGATAAAAGACCGCCGTTGCGGTTTTAAGTAGATCGAGCATATGAAGTTTCAGTTTTCAGCGTGTAAGAGAAAGAAGATCGGCAAAGTACAACCCCAAACGCAATGACAACTTAATGAGGTAACTGCCACATGTGAGGCACCCAGGGCATTGCTGTCTCGATTTTGAGCACGATGCCTTCCGCCTTGCATGGGCCGTTCCATCCCGCCCCTGCAGCAACTGCCTCACGGGCTCATTGAAAACCGCATAGCACCCCAACGTCAGCACATCACCCACGGCAAGCACATCACTCACGACAACCAACACATCAACAAACAGCACGAACATCAACCGATTGGAGAAGCTATGACAAACCACCACGCTGAAGACGGCGATAAGAAAAGCATTCTGGATGCCCGCATTGAGCGAGCATATGCAAACGAATATGACGCCGCCTTTGCCGCCGCGACCATCAAGAACTACGCGTCGCTACCGCTCGCGACGATCTTGGCCGATCACCCTCAACTGCTGAAGCGCTGCACAAAGATCATGGGCGACCCCGACATTCGCAAGCTGACAGACCCCTATGCCCCAAAACGCGACAACGATTCGCACGTTCTTACCGTAGGCTGCCTAGTCCATATGCTTACGGCGCTCGACACGAAACTCAAGCTCGAATGGGAACCCGACGAGCGTCATGAACTCGAAAGCAAGCGGAACACCCTGCGCACCGCACTGTTCCTTCCGTTGGACGGCCTCAAGCGCTGCAACGTCGAGCTCAATACACAGGCGCGGCAAAAGCCCGGGACCACGGGGCAGAAAACTCCAAGACCACATGCGGCCATCGTCGACCGCAACCGATATAACCGCATGACCGCGCACTTTTCCGCCGAGGGGGCAGCCATAAGGACGCTGATCGACCTGCTGTGCCTCCTGAGCATCAACGAGCTATTTGAGGGCTATCTCGCCCTTGTTCCCGCGACGGCACCCAAGTCGGTAGCAAAGATCATCGAGACCTGCAGACGCCAGTTTGAGCGCCATCGCAATGGCAGCGAGATGAACGCCAGCATCGCGCAGTACTACGCGGCTCATTACAAAAATGACGGATGTGCCCCTGTCGAGCATCAGCTGCGGCTCGCCTACACCACGCCCGCCGCAACGCTCCATCGCTTTGGAGCCCTTGGCGCTTGCGAGCCGCACGAACAGGCAGCCTGCCCCACAACCGAGCTCGATCTCAGGCTCGGACGAACCCTGTAGCCCGCCAGCCCCTCCGCGGGCAACAATCCTATTCCACAACACAACCAACAGAAAGGAGTCCTCATGGACACCAATCATTCCCCCATCATCAGCCCCCTCACCATGCGTGAATCCGCCCGAGGTATCACGCTCACCAGCATTTACGATGAGATGCTCGCCCGTCGCGAGCTCTCCGTCATGGGAAACATCGAAACCCCGATGGCCCACGACCTATGCCAGCAGATCCGCCTGCTCGATGCCACCGACCCCAGCCGCCCCATAACCATATTTGTCGCCAGCGCCGGCGGAAGCGTGCGATCGGGTCTTGCGATCTATGACGCCATGCGCCTCGCATCGTGCCCCATCCGCACCGTCTGCCTGGAATTCGCCGCGTCCATGGGCGCCGTGATCTTTATGGGCGGCGACGATCGCCGTATGGCGCCCCATGCAGAGCTCATGATTCACGACCCGCTGATCCCCCAGGGGGCAGGCGGCTCGGCACTTGCGCTGCAGGAAACCAGCCGGCGTCTCATGCAGACCCGCAAGACCCTCACGCAAATCCTCTCGGACCGCAGCGGCCTCACGCCCAAGCGCATCCAGTCCCTCACTGCAAAAGACACCTACCTTTCGGCCAAGCGCGCCGTCGAGCTCGGCTTTGCCCACGAAATCCTCTCGACCACCAAGGAGGTCGCCCATGTCTAACCTCGCCAGCCGCCTCGCCGCACCTGAGTCCGCATCGTCCACCATCCTCGCCAAGGATCGAACGCTTTCCTGCGACACCCGCCAAACGGGACTCAACAACAACGCACTTGTAATCGGCCCCTCGGGAGCCGGCAAGACCCGAAACGTCCTCAAGCCCAACCTGCTGCAAATGAACGCAAGCTACATCGTGCTCGACACCAAAGGCACGCTCTGTCGCGAAGTGGGACCCGTGCTGGCAGCCCACGGTTACCGCGTGCAATGCCTCAACTTCGCCGACCTCAACACCGTCCCGGCCCTTGCGCCCGGCATCGAGCGCTGCGGCTACAACCCCCTGAGGCACATTCGCCGCAAGGCGGACGGCAGGCCCAACCAGCAGGACATCCTCTCGGTGGCAAAGGCCATCTGCCCCATCGAGGACAACAACCAGCCTTTTTGGGATCATGCGGCGGCAAACCTGCTGTCGTGTCTTATCGCCTACGTCACCGAACAGCTACCCGCCGACGAGCAAACGATCAGCTCGGTCATCAAGCTGATCGAGCACCTGCAGGACGGTGCCACGGCCCGATTGTTTGACGATCTGATCACGACCGACCCCCAAAGCTATGCCCTCTCGCTATGGCGGCGCTACGCCATTACGCAAAATGCCGAGCGCATGCACGCGAGCATCGTCGGCATCCTTGCCGAAAAGGTCATGTGTCTGGGATTCGACGGTGCGGCACAGCTCTATCGTGAGTGCCATCAGGTGGACTTCGCTTCCATGGGACACACCCCCTGCGCCCTGTTTGTAACCGTAAGCGATATTGACCGCAATCTCGATCCGCTGACCGGCCTCTTTATTACGCAGGCGTTTATGGGCCTCATTCGCGAAGCCGATAGGCAGCCCGACGGCAGCCTGCCCGTGCCCGTGCGCTTTATGCTCGATGACTTCGCAAATCTGCAGATCCCCCAGATCGACAACGTGCTCTCGATTATCCGAAGCCGCAACATCTGGGCAACGCTGCTGCTGCAGTCGACCAACCAGCTCGATGCGCTCTATGGCGAGGCACGTGCACGCTCCATCATGGGCAACTGCGACACGCATCTGGTGCTGGCCTTTCAGGACCCCGAGAGTGCCCGCGTCTTTTCCGACCGCGCCGACGCGCTGCCCAGCACGCTCATGGCGACGCCGATTGATCGCTCGTGGCTCTTTGTACGCGGTCGCACTCCCGAACAGGTCGAGCGCTTTAGGCTCGAAGACCATCCGCTCTACGGGGAGCTGCCCGAGGCGCAGCGAGGCCATGCGGAGGCCGAGATCTAGGCGCAGGGTTCTCGCAGCGCGCGGCGCCCCGGCGATGTTCCACAAAGGCCGTGCGCCCCGGGACCACGGCAAAGCAAAGGGGCCCGCATCCGATAGGATACGGGCCCCTGACTATAAGGCGCGATGCGTTAACAGCAAAGACTACTTACGGTGAGCGCGGTAGAACTCGATGAGCGCCTGGGTCGAAGCATCCTGCTCGGCCTTGGCGGCGTCGTCGTGGAAGGCAGGGGTGATCTGCTTGGCAAGCTGCTTACCCAGCTCGACGCCCCACTGGTCGTAGGAGTCGATGCCCCAGACCGTGCCCTCGACAAACGTGATGTGCTCGTACAGGGCAATGAGCTCACCGAGTGCGAACGGGGTCAGCGTGTCGCCGAAGATCGAGGTCGTCGGACGGTTGCCCTCAAAGCAGCGGGCCGGGACGATCTGCTCGGGCGTGCCCTCGGCACGAACCTCGTCGGCCGTCTTACCAAAGGCGAGCGCCTTGGTCTGGGCCAGGAAGTTGCCCAGGAACAGCTCGTGGACATCCTGGCCGCTGTCGGTTGCGGGGTTGGCAGTGTTGGCGAAAGCGATAAAGTCGGCCGGGACCACCACGGTGCCCTGGTGCAGCAGCTGGTAGAAGGCGTGCTGACCGTTGGTGCCGGGCTCGCCCCAGAAAATCTCACCAGTGTCGGAGGTCACGGCGCTGCCGTCCCAGCGGACGTGCTTGCCGTTGGACTCCATGGTGAGCTGCTGCAGGTAGGCCGGGAAACGGTGCAGATACTGGCAGTACGGAAGCACGGCGTGGCTCTTGGAGCCGAAGAAGTTGACGTACCAGACGTTGAGCAGGCCCATCAGCGCGACGGCGTTGTTCTCGAGCGGGGTATTGCAGAAGTACTCATCGATAGCGTGGAAGCCCTCAAGGAACTGCTGGAAGCGCTCGGGACCGAGCACGACGATCAGCGACAGACCCACGGCGGAGTCAACGGAATAGCGGCCGCCGACCCAGTTCCAGAAGCCGAAGGCGTTGGCGGGGTCGATGCCGAAGGCCTCAACCTTGTCGAGTGCGGTGGAGACAGCGACGAAGTGCTTGGCCACGGCCTCGGCGTTCTGCTCATCGGAGCCGTCGATGGCACCCTGAGCCTTGAGCTGTTCGAGCATCCAGGTCTTGACCTCGCGGGCGTTGGTGAGGGTCTCGAGCGTGGTGAAAGTCTTGGAGACGATGATCACGAGCGTGGTCTCGGGATCGAGGCCCTTGAGCTTCTCTGCCTGATCGTTGGGGTCGATGTTGGAGATATAGCGGCAGTCGATACCGGCGTCGGCGTAGGGACGCAGAGCCTCGTAGGCCATGACCGGGCCCAGGTCGGAGCCGCCGATGCCGATGGACACCAGGTGCTCGATCTTCTTGCCGGTAACGCCCTTCCACTCACCGGAGCGAACGCGCTCGGCGAAGGCATACATGCGGTCGAGGACCTCGTGCACGTCGGCGACGACGTCCTGGCCGTCGACGATGAGCTGGCCCTTCTCGGTTGCCGGGCGGCGCAGCGCGGTGTGCAGAACGGCGCGGTCCTCGGTGGTATTGATGTGCTCGCCGGAGAACATGGCGTCGCGGCGCTCCTCGAGCTTCACCTCACGAGCAAGATCGCACAGCAGCTTGACGGTCTCATCGGTCACCAGGTTCTTCGACAGATCGAAGTGCAGGTCACCGGCGTCAAAGCTCAGCTTGTTCACGCGCTCGGCATCGGCAGCGAACCAGGCCTTGAGGTCGATACCCTCGGCCTCGAGCTTCTCCTGATGAGCCTCGAGTGCCTTCCAAGCGGCAGTCGACGTAGCATCGATAGGTGCGGCAACAGTTGCCATAGAGTCCTCCTCAGCATACGGGCGCACGCCTCCATGCGCCCGGACATTCAGATGCCACTATTCTAGCGCAGGTCAAGACTACAATCAGCGAGCGTTGCCAATCGGCCCCCAAACGGCAACCGATCAAAAAGGGACAGGCTTATTTTGGCAGGTCAAACGCTTTACCAACCAAAAATAACCCGTCCTTTTATGGCAAATATTAGGCCGCGGCGCAGACGCTACCGAGTAACTCACGCAGAGGAGACCCGATGCCCTCCAGCAGTTCGGGCGCGATAATGGCAAAAACGGGAACCTCGCCGGTGCCCACGACAGCAGGCACCTTGCCCTCCGAGACAATGCATCCATAAGGCACAAAGCCGTCTTCGCCGGCATCGAGCGCCGCCATGCGACGCGCGAGCTCGCGCGCAAAGCCAGCAGTATCGGCATCGCCAATCGCCAGGACAAAGTCCACGCCTTCGTCGGTCGCCAGGGCCACGGCTTCGTCGATCAGCTCGTCTCCCCCGTCGCCCTCAAACGAGCCGCAGCGGAAAAGCACACGCTCGAGTAGGGCTCGATCAAGCGAGCCAAGTGCCGCCGAGACAAGCTCATCGCGCGTATGCTTGTCACCGCCCAGCACAACCAGCGCCTTGGTGCCACCGTAGTGAGCGACCAATCGTCCGCACCAGCGAGCCACGTCTCCATCCGCAACAAGGCGCGTCGGCATACCAAACCCATAATTGACCATCTTTTCCACAACCCTTCCGTGCGTATAGGCGGTATCAATCGTTAGGCTCATGCTACGAAGCGAGGTTTTCCGAGCTGTTTCGCACTCTTTAGAGCTGCGTTAAAACCCGATCCAACCGCACGACCATACCTACCAAAACAAACCAGTCCTTTTTTGACAGGTTTTGACGATGTCCGGATGAGCGGGTATTATCGAACAGGTATTCGATAAGAACATGTGTTTGATGGGAGGCTCGGATGGCGCACGAGCAGCACACCTATATCTGCATCGACCTCAAGACGTTTTATGCCAGCGTCGAGTGCGTCGACCGTGGGCTCGATCCGCTCACCACCAACCTGGTCGTTGCCGACGAATCGCGCGGACGCACGACCATCTGCCTTGCCATCACGCAGGCCATGAAGGACCTCGGGATACACAATCGCTGCCGTCTGTTCGAAATTCCCGATGGCATCGACTACATCACGGCCGTACCACGCATGCAGCATTACATGGAGGTGTCGGCGAAAATCTACGGTATCTATCTGGAATACGTCAGCCCCCAGGACGTGCACGTCTACTCCATCGATGAGTGCTTTATCGACGTGACGCCCTATCTGGACCTCTATCACACCGATGCTGAAGGGTTCGCCTGCACGCTGCGCGACGAGGTCCTCGCGCGCACCGGCATCACGGCGACGGTCGGCATCGGCCCCAACCTATTCCAGGCCAAGGTAGCGCTCGACATTACCGCCAAGCACGTACCCAGCCGCATCGGCATACTCGACGACGAGACCTTTCGCAAGGAGATCTGGCCCCATCGTCCCATCACCGATATCTGGGGCATCGGTCCCGGCATGGCAGCCCGCCTCGAGAAATACGGCGTCTACGATCTGATGGGCGTCGCGGCGCTCGACGAAAACCTGCTTTACGACGAGCTCGGCGTCAATGCCGAATATCTCATCGACCATGCCTTCGGGCGCGAGCCGACAACCATCGCCGATATCCAAGCCTATCGCCCGCAAGCAACTTCGACCACCACAGGACAGGTGCTCTCGAAGGGTTATGCCTACGAACAGGCCTATACCGTCTTGCGCGAGATGGTCGACAACGCCGTTTTAGACTTGGTCGATAAGCACGTGGTCTGTGACAGCATCTCGCTCTTTGTGGGCTACGCGAGCGAACGCGCCGACATACGCCGCCTCGACGCCAGCGGTACAGCGCAGTATGTGGACGGATGCGGGCACCTGCGCTCGAGCACATCGAGTATCGAACCCACCGCAACCGCCGGCCCCGAGCTCGCGCCCCGTGCGCCCAAGCCCGTCCAGCGCGATGACGAACGGCGTCGCCTGGTGCGCGAAGCGCAGGCAATCGATGGCATCTTTGTGGGAGAGCATGGCGGCAAACCGCGCGGTGGCTATGCCGCACTCTTTGCGCACTCTAACGCCTCGCGAAAGCTGCCCGAGCGTACCAATTCGTTTAAGAAGATCATGGGGTATTTCGATGACCTTTGGGCACAAACGGTCGACCCCAAACGACCGGTCAAGCGCATCAACCTGGGATTTGGCAACCTCATGCCCGAGGAATTTGCCACCATCGATCTGTTCAGCGATATCGAGGCCGATGAGCGCGAGCGCAACCTGGCGCGCGCCGTCCTGGCCGTGAAAGGCAAGTACGGCAAGAACGCGCTCGTCAAGGGATTAAGCTTTACCGCCGGCGCCACCGCGCGCGAACGCAACGAACAAGTTGGAGGACACCGTGCCTAAACCCAAACAACAGTCCGTGCGCCCGCCGACCGCCTTCGAGCGCCTGGCGGACCCCGAGGGCAGACGCCGCGCCGCCGACCCCAACCTCACTGCCAACGGTGCCGTGCGCGCCAACCGCGCCGCACAGTTTATGCCCTTTGCCGCCCTCACGGGATACTACGAACTCGTGCGCAAGCAGGAAATCACCGTCGAGCCAAAACGTGAGCTCACGGAAGAAAAAGCCCTCGTGCTTTCTAAAAAACTCGAGGGTCTCAAACGTGGCGACTTGGTTCGTGTCACCTATTACGATACATACGGCTATCGCAGCCGCACCGGCATCCTCGACGAGGCGCTCCCCGCCTTCAAGCTCCTCAAGCTCCGAGACATCGCCATCGACTTCGACGACATCCAAGACATCGAACTGCGCGGACGAGCCTAGCCAAGGAAGCGCATCCAGAGCGACGCTTACAGCGTCATGACGTAGTAGCCCGCGTCTTTCACGGCCGTCTCGAGGACATCACGATCAACCGGCTGCTTAGAGCACACGCGTGCCGTGTGGTCCGCATACGTTACCGTTGCCCACACACCATTCAGCGCATTGAGGGCATTGGCCACATTCCGAGCACAGCCATCGCAGCTCATACCGCCGATGAGCAACTCATCGCTATAGGGGTAGTGGGACGGATCGGTATCCGCAACCACTACCTTCTTGGCCTTCTTACCGCTCGCACCATCGCTGCAGCAGCTCTTTCCGTGTGTCGAAGCGACAATGCGACGCAGGCCAAAGAACATGCCAACGACAATCACGGCAAGCACGATGAGATTCGCAGGGTTGAGCAAGTCACTCATGCGTTCCCCTTTCAAGTAACACTATCTAGATACCCCCATGGGGTGTCACCATCTTAACCCAAATTCATGTCCGTTCGGTCAATTAGTTTCCCTCTTCAAACTTTTTTGTTGACCATGGCTTACTTTCGTGTATAAGTTTTCCTAGGCTAACTACTGAGGACCCGAAAGGAGCATCGTGACTCGAACCATTGACATCCCAACATACCAAACGGCTGTCGTACGCAACTGCTCCCCTACGCTCGCAGGTATCAAGCCGGCTTCGCTCTTTACCTATCCCGGCGTTTACGCCAACCAAAACGGAAAACCCGGCGCCGCCCATATCGAAGAGCGACGCTCTCGCCTGCTCGCCGTCATAGCCCAATGCAACCGCGAGCTCCAGCCACTCGGAATCCATATGAGCGTTTTGGTCTGGCGCCCCTGCGGAGCGCTCATCTATGTGTACCGCCCTGCGGACCTCATGCGATACCTCTCCGACCCCCGTGCCACGACGGCGCTAGCCGCCGAAGGTTACGATGTCCACAACCTGCCCGCATCCCTGGTGCATCTCGCCGCGCGCATCACGCTGGCAAGCAGCAATGCCGCAGAAAGCGCCTATGACGGCAGCGTCTGCGCACTCGCACGAAATAGGCACTGCGATACGGGGTGCACGTGCGAGTTCCCCCACGAAATTGGCTATTTTTTGGGCTATCCCTACGAAGATGTCCATCAGTTTATCGTCCAGCACGGCGAAAACTATAAGGTCTTTGGCGCATGGAAGGTATACACAAACGTTGAGCAGGCGCTCACGACCTTCGATTCCTATCGCGCATGCACGCAATACCTTACCTACATCTATCAACAGGGCTGCACCCTGGGACAACTTGTCCAGGCAACCCGATAGAGCATACAAAACGCGGCCGCACGCCGCACAACCGAAAGGAAGACATATGAGCAAGATCGCAGTCGTCTACTGGAGCGGTACAGGCAACACCGAGGCCATGGCAAACTTCGTTGCCGAGGGCGCAACCGGTGCCGGCGCCGAGGCAGAGGTCATCTCCTGCGCCGACTTCTCTGCCGACAAGGTCGCCGAATATGATGCCTTCGCCTTCGGCTGCCCCGCCATGGGTTCCGAGGAGCTTGAATACGATGAGTTCCAGCCCATGTGGGATGAGGTCAAGGAGACCCTCGGCGACAAGAAGGTCGTCCTCTTTGGCTCTTATTCGTGGGCCGAGGGCGAGTGGATGGACAACTGGAAGGCCGATGCCGACGAGGCGGGCGTCAATGTCGTCGATTCCGTCATTTGCTACGATGCGCCCGACGATGAGGGCGAGACCGCTTGCAAGGCCCTCGGAGCCGAGCTCGCGTAACGAACCCAGGACCTCCAAAAGAGTCTGCATCAAAGCACATCCTTATCCCTACAAAAGAGCGGGGGCTGGATTCAAGTCCAGCCCCCGCTCTTTTATAACGGCAGTTACATCAACCGGCTACGAGATATTGCCCAAGAACGCCTTGGTGCGCTCGCTCTTGGGGTGGTCGAAGACCTCGCTCGGCGTACCCTCTTCCACAATGACGCCGCCGTCCATAAAGACGACGCGGTCGGCGACATCGCGAGCAAAGCCCATCTCGTGCGTCACGACGATCATGGTCATACCGTCGCGCGCCAGGTCGCGCATGACGCCCAAGACGTCGCGCACGAGCTCAGGGTCGAGCGCCGAGGTAGCCTCGTCAAAGAGCATGACGTGCGGGTTCATCGACAGGGCGCGGGCGATGGCAACGCGCTGCTGCTGGCCGCCCGAAAGCTGACTCGGCATAAAGTCGATACGCTCGGCAAGACCGACCTTGGTCAGCTCCTCGACGGCGATCTTCTCGGCCTCTTCCTTGCTGCGCTTGAGCACCTTCTGCTGCGCAAGCATGACGTTCTTTTTGACCGACAGGTGCGGGAACAGGTTGAACTGCTGAAACACCATGCCCAAGTGCGTACGCACCTTATTGAGGTCAACGCCCTTGGCGCACACGTCCACACCCTCGACGATAATCGAGCCGCTCGTGGGATGCTCCAGACGATTGATGCAGCGAAGCATCGTCGACTTGCCCGAGCCCGAGGGGCCCAAGACCACAACGACCTCGCCCTTATGCACATCCAGATCGATATCGCGCAGGACCACGTTGTCGCCAAAGGCCTTCTGGAGGTTCTTGATGCTGACGACGACCTCGTTCGAGTTATTGGTTTCGCTCATGATAGGACCTCCTTACAGACCGGCGATGTGATCGGCAGGCGTCGCGACAACCTGTCCGGCGCTCTTGGCGGGACGCTTCTTCTTGGTCTCGGCCGTGCCCAAAAGCCTCGCCTCAAGACCGCTCACCAAGCGAGCGAGCGGCAGGGTGATGGCCAGATAGAACAGGGCGGCAACCACGTACGGTGTAATGGAGCCCGTCGTGGCCACGATGGTACGGGCGTTCATGACGATCTCGACCACGCCCACGGCCGCAAGCAGCGACGTATCCTTGTAAAGCAAGATAAACTCGCTGGTCAGCGTAGGCAAAACATTGCGGAACGTCTGCGGAATCATAACGTAGAGCAGTGTCTGGAAGGCATTCATGCCCAGCGAGCGAGCAGCCTCGTTCTGGCCCTTGGGGATCGACTGAATACCGGCACGGAAAATCTCGCACAGGTACGCAGACGAGTTCATGGCCATGACGATGACGCCGAGCACGTAGTCATCAACCTTGACTCCGGCCAACGGCAGACCGAAGAACGCGATATAGATCTGCAGGAAAGCCGGCGTACCGCGAATGATATTCACATAGATGCCGGCAAAGCAACGCAGGATGCGCGACTTAGAGATGCGCATGAGCGACAGGGCAAAACCGAAGGGAATTGCCAGCGGAAACGCCACAAGCACGATCGAAAGCGACATGAGGAAGCCCTTGAAGACGATCGGCAGGCTCTGGACCAAAATGACCGGGTTCAGGAACAGGCGCAGGAACATATTGGAGTTCCACGCCTCGACCCACGGCTGCTCCTTAAGGTCGGTCAGGAAGTTATCGAAGGCCGTCACGCCCTTGATCTCCACCGACGGAATCTTGGAGATCTTCTTGGTCGAACCGTCGGCGAGCGTATAGGTGCCGCTAAAGGCCTCATCGCCGCCCTCGACGGGGAAGGTCACGCCGTAGACCTCGACGCGGAAATAGCCGCCGGCAGGCGCCGTCTCGCCAAAATCAATCTTGAGCGTCTGACCATCGACCTTGCACGTGGGCTTCATGGGCGTACGGTCCATAAGGTCATCGCCCGAGAGCATCGTCAGGCGCGTATCATCGGCGCCAAAGGTCGTGCCGTCGGCAAACGTCAGTGAAAGGCCGCCCAGCTCCTCGTCGGCATCGGCCTGGACCTCCCAGGTGATGCGGGTCTCGGTGCCACCGACCACGTCGCTACCCGAACCGGTATTGGGTCGGGCGGTGATCTTTGCGGTCTCAAGCGCCTGGGCGGTCGTGGGCACGCAGGCCCCCGCGCACACCAGGGCGAGTGCCACAGCCAAAGCGCAGGCTAGCTTTTGGAGCGTCGAGGGCAGTGGATAGCTCTGGCCCATAGCTCCTTGGTTCAATCGAGACAAGGTGGCTCCTAACGTTTAAGTTGCCGACATAACGGGGCGGGATGACGCCCATTCAAGAAACGCAAAGGCCCTCTCCGCCAAAACGGAAAGGGCCCGCGTGCAATCGAGTAGTTATTTTACTTGATGTTGTACTTAGCCATGAGGGCGTCAACGGTACCGTCATCGGTCAGGTCCTTGATGGCCTGGTTGATGTCGTCCTTGAGCTTGGTGTTGCCCTGGTTGATGGCAATGGCGTACTCCTCGCCGGTGCTGATCTGCTTGATGGTCTGGCAGGTGTTGAACTGCTCGGCGGTCAGCTGGCTGGCGACGGAGCGGTTGGTCACCACGGCGTCACCCTTATCGGACTGCAGGGCGCTGAAGCACTCGGTGGCATCCTTGTAGGGGACGATCTTGGCCTTGGGGAAGTTCTCCTGAGCAAAGGCCTCGGCGGTCGAGCCAGACTGGACGATGATGATAGCGTCGGCGTTGTTGAGCTTCTCGCTGTAGTTATCGGCAGTGATGTCGGTGTTATCGACCTTGGTCACGATAGCCTGGTCATCCATGTAGTAGGAGTCGGAGAACGCGACCTCCTTCTCACGCTCGGGCGTGTCGGTGATAGCCGCGATGGAAACGTCATACTTGGCGCCCGAAGCGACGCCCGGAACCAGCGTGTCAAAGTCATTGTTGACATACTCGACATCCAGGCCCAGCTTGTCGCCGATAGCCTTGATGAGCTCAAGGTCAAAGCCCTGATAATCGCCGTTGTCATCCTTGTACTCAAACGGCGCGTACTCGGCAGAGGTGCCGACGGTCAGCGTGCCGTCCTTGACGAGCGCGTACTCCTTGGAGCCGTCGACCTTCTCGACCTTAGCGTCGTCAGAGCTGCTGGAACCGGCATCAGAACCAGAGGTGGCGTTGGACGAACCGCAGCCCGTCAGAGCAAGGGCGAGTGCCATAGCACCCGTGGCGGCAAATGCGCCAAGCTTCTTCAGCTTCATAATCAGTCTCCTTCCGGTGACCTCGTTTGATTCAGAGGTCTGCAAAAACTGTTGGCTATTATGCACCCGGAATTACGAATCTGCAATGAGAAAACTGATTGAAACAAACCCATAACGTGAATGGAATACTCTACTTTGTGACAGTCATTACTGCTGCAATGACCTTAATAGTCTAATTTCAGCTGCATAACCTGCAAGTTTGTTCGGAGTCTCCAAAATAAACGGCAGCGAACGCAAGTGGCCATTCGATACAATATTCTGCATAACCTGCATACCGCCACCAAATTCCTCGCTGCCAAGGTATCCCTTGCCGATGCACTCGTGACGATCTTTATGGGCGCCACAAGGGTTCTTCGAATCGTTGATGTGTACGGCATGCAGACAATCGATACCCACCACGCGGTCGAACTCGTCGAGTACGCCGTCCAGATCATGGATGATGTCGTAGCCAGCATCGCTCACATGGCAGGTGTCCAAACAAACGCCCAGCTTATCGGACAGCTCTGGGCACTTGGCGGCAACGCCCTCGATAATGCACGCCAGCTCCTCAAAGCTGCGGCCCACCTCGGTACCCTTGCCGGCCATGGTCTCGAGCAACACCGTCGTCTGCTGGCCCTCAAACATCACCTGGCACAGGGTGTCGACAATCATCTGAATGCCGGCGTCGGAGCCCTGCCCCACATGCGCACCGGGATGGAAGTTGTAGTAGTTGCCGGGCAGCGCCTCCATGCGCCGCAGGTCCTCTGCCATGGCCTCCAGGGCAAACTCGCGCGCCCGCTCTTTGGCTGAGCAGGGGTTATAGGTATACGGGGCATGAGCCACGAGCGGGCCAAAGTCGTTTTGCTCCATAAGCTCGCGCAGGGCCGCCACGTCATCCATGTCAAGGTCTTTCGCCTTGCCGCCGCGCGGGTTGCGCGTAAAGAATGCAAAGGTATTGGCGCCAATGGACAACGCTGTCTCCCCCATTGCCCGATAGCCCTTCGTCGTCGAAAGATGGCACCCGATCGTCAGCATCTCCAGCTCTCCCTTATCAGTTGCGGTGAAATACGGTCTATTGGTGCCCTATTTTGGCGCAAACAGACCGTATTCCACCGCAAGTTATAAAAGGGGCATCAGGGACAAAGGCCTCCAGGCATTCCAAGCGCTGGTGCCATGCCCCACGCCCTAAAGTTTCAAACGAATCGCATCGATGATGCGTGCGCAGCGCTGTGTGGCGGCTAGGGGCATGATGGGGCTTTCGAGTTTCCCCGCCCGGATGAGCTGGGTCGCATGCTGGATTTCGCCGTAGAAATCATCGACCTCAAACGGGGCATTTATTTCGAGCATTCGTCCGTCGGAGTACTTCACATAGGCGAGCTCGGGACGATGGAGGCGCTCGATTTCCAACGAGCCTCGCTCGCAGTCAATCGTTAAGCGGCTTTCATATGCCGCTTTGCCGTCGCACGCCATATGAATGGGTATGCCGCCGACGCTCATATGGATCTCATCGGCCCAATCCACGCGGCCGCCTAATACGTCACGCCAGCGAACTTCACGAGACGAAACATCGCACGCACCCGCAAGCAGATCCTCAAACCACCCGACCGCATAGCAGCCCATGTCATATAGACAGCCACCCTGCAACGGATCGAGCAGATAACTCGAAGGGGGCTCACCATAATCGAGTTTTTGCACGCTTTCGATCGAGACGATACAGCCGAGCTCGCCCGACGCAAGCAAGTCCTCCACGCGAGTGCGCATTGGGCAAAACCGATTCTTCATCGCCTCCATAAACAGCACGCCGTGCTCGCGAGAGGCGGAGGAAATCGAGAGAGCCTCTTCCTCACTCAAAACGGCCGGCTTTTCGCACAGCACGGCCTTTCCGGCGCGCAGCGCGCGACAGACCCAACGCGTATGCATGCCATGTGGAAGAGCCAAGTAGATTGCGTCGACATCGGGGTCGGCAATCAGCGCATCATAAGCCACATCGCCGCTATCGTCAGCCGTGGCATAACTGTGCGCGGCATCAATCGAAAACGCCCTGCAAAACTCCTCAACATGCGAAGGAGTGCGGCCGGCGGCAGCCACAAGCCGTGCCCCGTCCACCTCCTTGAGCGACGATGCAAATCGATGCGAAATGTGTCCAGCGCCCAAAACGCCCCAACAAACCTCACGCAAATCATCACATGAATCCCGATGACCCACGACAGCCCCCTTCAGTTGCGGTGAAATAGTTCCTGTTTGGCCCCTATTCTGCCGCAAACAGGAACTATTCCACCGCAAGTTATAAAAGGGTCATGAGGAGCGCGTTTTGCCGAAGGCCTTAAGCACCGCCGTCACGGGACCAGGCTGGAAACGTCGGCGCACATCGTCGAGACGCTCGGGAATATCGATGTGCTGTGGGCAGTGGCGCGCGCATTTGCCGCACTTGACGCAATTGCTCACGAGCTTGGGCTCGCTCGTGCGCACCGCACTCGCCGTAAAGTATTGCGACAGCCCCGTAAACCAGCTGTGCGCATAGCTCGCGTTGTAGGCGGCAAAGCAGCCGGGAATGTTGATACCCTTGGGGCATGGCATGCAGTAGCCGCATCCCGTGCAGGGCACACGGTTCGATTTCTCAAACTCCATCAACACGCGCGCAATCGTGTCGAGCTGGTTGGCAGTCATCGAATTCGGCAACGCGAGGTCTGCCAGTGACGAATTCTCATCCACCTGCGTGATATCGGTCATACCCGAAAGCAGCATCGTCACCTGAGGATGATTCCACACCCACGAAAGACCCCAGGCGGCAGGAGTGCGCAAATGCGGGTCACGGGCACTATCGAGCACAGCGCGGGCCCGTGGCGGCAGCTTGCCCGCTAAACGCCCGCCCAGCAGCGGCTCCATCACAAACACCGCGAGCCCGCGCTCCGCAGCCGCCATGAGTCCTGCCGTTCCCGCTTGGTAACGCTCGCCGGCATAGTTGTACTGTATCTGGCAAAAATCCCAGTCATATTCGTCAAGCATCGTCAGGAAATCCACCGCGCTGCCGTGGTACGAAAAACCAATCTGGCGAATGCGCCCCGCCGCCTTTTGACACGCGATCCAGTCCTCAATGCCCAACGCCACCACACGTTCCCACTGGGCGGGCGAGGTAATGTTATGCATGAGGTAATAGTCGATATGGTCGGTCCGCAGGCGCCGCAGTTGCTCATCGAAGAACCGGTCGAAATCCTCCGCGCACTTGCACGAAGCATGCGGCAACTTGGTCGCCAGCAACACCCGGTCACGCAGCCCCAAGCGCTCAAGCGAGGCGCCCACGCACGCCTCGTTACCGGGATAGAGATACGCGGTGTCCAGATAATTAATCCCCTGCTCCACCGCACGGGAAATGATGGCATCGGCTGTCTTCGCATCCGGACGTCCCGGCGCACCGGGAAACCTCATGCAGCCCAGACCCAACGCCGAGATACGGTTGCCGCTTTTGGGGTCAACGCGATATTGCACGGCCCCTCCCTTCGCCATCAGCGCCCCGGCAAGGCGAAACACAATGGTCACGCAGCCGAAACATCGTGGAATCGCAATCGAGAACGTATCGTAACGCAGCAGAAATCGAGCTGTCACGGCACCGCTTTAACATCAGCAAAAAGCCCGATGAAAGGAGACGACCGTGACCACACGCGAGAACGCCTACCCCTACCCCGGCGAACAATACATCCTCTCGGTCGACCGTTACCAAATCGAGGTCATGGACCATCTAGACGAGCTTCCCGCCACGGGTGCTGTCATCTTCTGCACCTTCCCCAAGGTGCGCGATGGCGTTGGATATCCCGCACGCGTTTTTGTGATCTGTCCCGCGGCATAAGCGCACAGTGCAATAGTTTCTTTTTCATAACAGCAGCCCCGCGCGCTTACCAAACGCCCCGGCGACATACAATCCATCAGGCGCCCCTTACGCGGGTGCCTTTTATATGGGGAGATGATTCACATGCAGATCAACAAGGTTGCCTTTATCGGCAAGGGCGGCGTCGGGCTACTCTACGGCAGCATGATCGCCCAGACACTCGGCAACGATGCCGTCGAATACGTCATGGACGACGCTCGCTTTGAGCGCCATGCGAACGACGCGCTCACCGTCAACGGCAAGCCCTGCGTACTCAAGTCCGTCCGCGCCAGCGAGGCGACACCCGCCGATCTGGTCATCCTCACGGTCAAGACAACCGGACTCGACCAGGCACTCAAGACTATGGAGCGCGTCGTGGGGCCCAATACGCTCATCGCCTCGCTGTGCAACGGCATTACGAGCGAGCAAAAGATTGCCGAGTGCTTTGGCTGGGAGCATACCGTTCTTGGGATTTGCCAGGGTATGGATGCCGTGTTCCTCAACGGAGAGCTCGCCTTTACCAACGCGGGCGAAATCCGCTTTGGCGCGGCGGCCGGTACGGATCTCGCAACCGTCACCGCAATCGACGCGCTCTACACGCGCTGTGGCATCGCCCATACCGTCGAGAGTGACATTGCACACCGCATGTGGGCCAAACTCATGCTCAACGACGGCATCAACCAGACCTGCATGGCCTACGGCGGGACCTACGGAAGCGCCACAGAGCCGGGCTCCGAGCAGCGTCGCTGCTTTGTTTCCGCCATGCGCGAGACGCTTGCGGTTGCCAGCGCCGAGGGCGTTGAGCTGACCGAGGCAGACCTGACGCGAATGGTGCACCTCATCGAGGGAATCGACCCCGCCGGTATGCCCTCGATGGCGCAGGACCGCATCGCACAACGAAAAACCGAAGTCGAGGAGTTCGCGGGCACCATTTGCCGCCTGGCCGCCAAACACGATATCCAAGTGCCGCAAAACGATTGGCTCTACCAGAGGATTCGCGAAATAGAAAGCAGCTGGTAGTGCTCGGCATACTGCAGCCAACAGATCCAATGGCAAAGCTGCCGCAAGGGGCACTCCCCTCGCGGCGGCTTCCTTTTTCATCTTTGGCCAAAAATCAGCTTCACAACGGTTAGAGCTGCGACTCCGACGCCTGGTCCTCATCGTCGCGACAAAGGACTACACCCGCACTTCCCAGCAGCGCGGCCGCGATCAGCGCGCCGACCACGATAGGAGCAGCCCCGCATGTCCCCTGCATGCCCGCGACGAGCGCGGCCGTGGGACCAAGGCAGCCAAGCATCAACGCGACGGCGGCAACGGCAATATCTCGAGCATTCACAAGACCACTTCCTCCAAGAGAAAGACCTTATTTCTCAAGAACCAGTGTGCCCCGCATCCATACGCCCAGCGTACCGCCACGGTAAGGGCTCTGTTAACTCAAACGCATACATAGAACGGACGTCCTTACGTTGCCCTAAAGCTCGGTAAAGACGCCCGTCCGCCAAATATCCGTGATGCAGAAAAATTACCAACCGGTGTAGTAATCGGTGGTTCCGGCAGCGCAGCCGGAGTCATAGACCTTGCAATCACCCTTGGAGCCCGTAAAGGTCGAGCCCTGGGCCATATCGCCCGCGGCAACAACGTAATAGCCGTCGGAATCGCGCCAGAAGCCCTCAGAATCCTGCGTCCATTCGCCCGTGCGATAGTGATAAAGCACATTGCTGCTGTAATAGGTCTCGCGGCGACCGTTGTAGTTAT
Organism: Collinsella sp.; assembly: GCA_047247485.1. Lineage (GTDB taxonomy): Bacteria > Actinomycetota > Coriobacteriia > Coriobacteriales > Coriobacteriaceae > Collinsella. The sequence goes on from JBKTTM010000006.1 coordinate 1,360,211, forward strand.
TGACACCCGCAGAGCGCGTCAGGCCCGATCCGTTCGCGTAGGACGCGGCAGACGCGTAGGACGGAGTGTAACCGGCGTTGTAGTACGAAGCCTGGGCGGCCTCGGCAGCCTCCGCCTCGGCGGCAGCAACCTCGAGCGCTTCGCGCTTGGCATCCTCAAGTGCAGTGCGCAGCTCATCGAGCTCGGTCGACTTCGCGTCGACCTCCTCCATCGTCAAAAGACTGCCCGCACCGTCGATGCAACGCTGCAGTACAGCGCGCTCGTCATCGGTGGCATAGTCACCGTACATGTTCATGATGATCTGAGCACGCATCTCAAGGGAATCGCGCTTGGCCTCCATCGAGGCGTTCCACTCCTGCATGGAGCCAAAGCCGTCGCTGCGATAGTCGACGGGCTGCACCAGCGTCGTCTCGGACGGCGTGGATCCAACCGTGTCGGACAGTGTTGCCGCGTGGGCATCAGTTGCACCGGCGCCCGCCAAAAGTGCCACGGTCAGAGCGGCGGAAAGGGCGGCGGCTTTCGGTTTTCGTGAATCGATCCTCATGTAGTTGGAAACCTCCGTAGTGCGTTTTTGCTGCGTTTGAGCTGCGTGTGATTCGATCGCGCTGCATAGTACCCCGAGCAAATCGCGACCTGCGGTTTTACTCAAAAGGCGCACGTCAATTGCGTAAAACTCACATCCTCTCAACAGGAGTTTTCCACAACTCAAATGCATAAAGCGTGTCAAAAACCCTGTTTTTGCACCCGCTCTATGCAAAAAAGGCGCCTGTGCAACCATTGTTCGCACAGGCGCCTTGAGCAGGCATTTTATGCAGTTATACCTATCGAGTCGCAAGGGGTCCTTGCACAAGTCGCCTTACTCGTCCAGCGCGGCGAAGGCCTGCTTCAGATCCCAAATGATGTCCTCGGCGTTCTCGGTACCGATGGAAAGACGGATCGTGGAGGGCGTGATGTTCTGCTCGGCGAGCTCCTCGGCAGAGAGCTGGGAGTGCGTGGTGGTAGCCGGGTGCACGACGAGCGACTTGACGTCGGCCACGTTGGCGAGCAGCGAGAACACCTGCAGATGATCGATGAACTTCCAGGCAGCCTCCTGGCCACCCTTAATCTCAAAGGTGAAGATCGAAGCGCCGCCGTTGGGGAAGTACTTCTGATAGAGCTCGTGATCGGGGTGCTCAGGCAGGCTCGGGTGGTTCACCTTGGCAACGTGGCTGTCGCCGGCAAGGAACTCAACGACCTTCTTGGTGTTCTCGACATGACGGTCAACGCGCAGCGACAGGGTCTCGGTGCCCTGGAGCAGGACCCAGGCGTTGAACGGGCTGATGCAGGCACCCTCGTCACGCAGCAGGATGGCGCGGACATAGGTTGCGAAGGCGGCGGGACCGGCAGCCTCGGCAAACGAGACGCCATGGTAGGAGGGGTTGGGCTCAGCGATCTGGGCGTACTTTCCGCTCGCCTTCCAATCGAAGTTACCGCCGTCGACGATCACACCGCCCAGCGAGGTGCCGTGGCCGCCGATGAACTTGGTTGCGGAGTGAACGACGATGTTGGCACCATGCTCCAGCGGACGGAACAGATACGGGGTGCCGAAAGTGTTGTCGACGACAACCGGCAGACCGTGCTTCTTGGCGATCTCGGAGATGGCGTCGATGTTGGGGATGTCAGAGTTGGGGTTGCCGAGCGTCTCGAGATAGATGACCGTGGTGTTGTCCTTGATGGCACCCTCAACCTCTTCCAGGTTGTGGGCATCGACAAACGTGGTCTCGACGCCAAACTGGGAGAGCGTATGCTCGAGCAGGTTGTAGGAACCGCCGTAGATGGTCTTCTGAGCCACCACGTGATCACCAGCCTGGGCAAGAGCCTGCAGGGTATAGGTGATGGCAGCGGCACCGGAGGCGACGGCAAGACCGGCCACGCCACCCTCGAGCGCGGCGATACGGTCCTCAAAGACGCCCTGGGTGGAGTTGGTCAGACGGCCGTAGATGTTACCGGCGTCGGCAAGACCAAAGCGATCGGCGGCGTGCTGGGCATTGCGGAACACATAGCTCGTGGTCTGGTAGATAGGCACGGCGCGGGAGTCGGATGCGGGGTCGGCGCTCTCCTGGCCAACATGAAGCTGCAGGGTATCGAAACCAAAGGTGTGCTCGGGGTTGTTGATGAACTGGCTCATGATGATCTCCTTGATCGAACGAAAGTAAATAAATAAGAGAGAAGTAAGTCGCTGTCTCCTGATCACGCCGACGGGCGCAAACAGGAGCCCGGCATTCGTCTTGGTAAGCAGTTCATATGCGGTCCTCCTTTTGACATCCCGGTTCCGTGGTCGGCTTAATTACCTACCGCCTTTGTGTGTTTTGAATAGTACGAGCATTGTTTCGCTCGGTCAATCACTTAAAAGCGCTAACCTGTTATCGGTTTTTTAGATAGCTATCGAAAGGACGGGCACCGATGACACTCCAGCAGCTTCGCTTTTTGATCGCCGTGGCAGAGTCCGGCTCAATCAACGCCGCAGCTCAGCGCCTCTATACCGCTCAGTCCAACATCTCAAACGCCGTCAAAAGCCTAGAACAAGAGCTCCATCTGGAGATCTTTACGCGCTCCAGCCGCGGCGTCACGCTCACCAACGACGGCACCGAGCTTTTGGGCTATGCGCGCCAGGTCGTAGAGCAGGCCGACATGCTCGAGGCACGCTACGAGGACGGTGGCACCCCGCAAGCCCGCCTTGCCATCTCGGCCCAGCACTACGCCTTTTCGGTCGAGGCCTTTGTCAACGTAGTCGAGCGCTGCCGCGACAGCAAGTTCGAGTTCATCATGCGCGAGACCACCACATCGCAGATCATCGATGACGTCCGCGCGTTTCGCAGCGATATCGGCATCCTCTATCTGGACGACTTTAACGCCCGCGTTCTGCAGAAGGCCTTCGCCGATGCCCGCGCAAGCTTCCATCCCCTATTCGACGCGACGGTCCACGTCTTCGTTAGCGAGCGCCACCCGCTCGCCCGCCGCCCTCAGCTGTCCCTTGCCGATCTCACGCCCTATACGCGCTACAGCTTTGAGCAGGGAACCTCAAACTCCTTCTATTACGCCGAGGAACCTTTTAGCTATATCCCTTGCGACCGCAACATACGAATCTCGGACCGCGGAACACTTACTAACTTACTCATCACGTCGAACGGTTACACCCTGTCGACCGGCGTCCTCTCCAATGAAATGCAATGGGGTATGGCATCGATCCCGTTAGCAGACGCCCCAACGATGCACGTAGGCTATATCATGTACGACGAGCGCAAGCCCTCTCCCCTCTTGCAGCAATACCTCGATGAGCTCAACCGCATCATCCATGCCAACCAACTGTCGGAAGACGGGGTAGAAATCGTAGATTGCTAGCCCACGGCGGGCATGGCGCTACAATGGTCACTCGCACGAAACATACCCAACGAAAGGAACCATGTGAAGGTCATCATCTATACCGACGGCTCGGCCCGATCAAATCCGGGACGCGGCGGCTACGGCGCCGTGCTCAAATACACCAACCCCGCCGGCAAGACCTTCACCTCCGAGCTTTCGCGCGGCTACGCCAAGACCACCAACAACCGCATGGAGCTCATGGCCGTTATCGTGGCGCTCGAGGCACTCAACCGCCCCTGCGAGGTCGAGGTCCATTCCGATTCGCAGTACGTCGTCAACGCCTTCAACAAACACTGGATCGACGGCTGGAAAAAGCGCGGGTGGAAAACTGCCAACAAGCAACCCGTCAAGAACCGCGACCTGTGGGAGCGCCTGCTTGCCGCAAAAAGCAAGCACAAAGTGGAATTCATCTGGGTTAAGGGCCACGCCGGCCATGAGCTCAACGAGCGCTGCGACGAGCTTGCCACCACGGCGGCCGACGGCAGCAACCTCGATATCGACACCGGCTTTAACGAGAGCGACCTGTAACGGCGTTTTCGCACGCTATTTCCTGCCCCCTCGCGCTACACTCATCCTGTAAACCGAACGGCACGAGGGGGATACATGCTGCGTATAGCGACCATCGGCACATCCATGATTACCGACGACTTTATCCAGGTCGTCAACGCCAACGACCAAGCTGCGTTTGTGGGCACGCTCTCGCGCGATGCAGATCGCGGCGCCGCCTTCACCGCTAAGCATGGTGGCGAGCGTAACTTCACCGCGCTTGACGAGCTTGCGTCCGCTGCCGACGTCGACGCCGTCTACATCGGCAGCCCCAATGCGCTCCACTACGAGCAGGCGCTCGCCTGTATCACCGGCGGCAAGCACGTTATCGTCGAAAAGCCTTTTTGTGCCACCGAGGCACAGGCGCTGGAAGTCTTCCGCGCTGCCGAGGCAGCAGGTGTCGTGGCCCTCGAGGCCATGCGTCCCCTCCACGATCCCGCTTTCCACGCCATCGAGGACGCCCTGGGTGAGATCGCCCCCATCCGCCGCGCCTCATTGCGCTTTGGCAAATATTCCTCGCGCTACAACGAGATTCTCGCGGGACGCGCCACCAATATCTTCGACTGCAATATGGCATCGGGTTCCCTCATGGATATTGGCGTCTACACCGTCGAGCCCATGGTCGAGATTTTCGGCATGCCCTCCGGCCTTACGAGCATGGCTACTCTGCTCGACCCCACCACGCGACAGCTCACGCACGGCCCCATCGATGGCTGCGGTTCCATCCTCGCCAGCTACGGCGGTGGCCGTATCTCCGTCGAGCTCGCGCACTCCAAAATTACGAATGACCTACTACCCTCGCAGATCGAAGGCGAGCGTGGCACTATCCAGATTGACCATCTGTCCACGCCCCGCAACGTCCGCATCGACTATCGCGGCGATGTCGTACGCGGCTCGGCGACCGAGGCACCGCGCGAACAGGGCGACAACGGCCGCGTGCTCGACCTACCCAAATCGAGCAACACTATGGAATACGAACTCACAGACTTCATCACCGCCATCGGCGGCATCGATAACGTCAAGGAAGAGATTTGGGAGACCCCGGCGGGACGCCACGAGCTTGGCCACTACCGCGATGTCACGCTCGTCTCGCTGCGCATCATGGATGCCGTGCGCCAGCAGGCCGGCATAACCTTCCCGGCCGACGCAGGCAAGCAGGCATAGCGATGGGCTTCTTCGACAAGCTTTTCTCGGGCGTCACCGGCGGCAGTCGAGAGCCTCAAAAACCGTCAAACGTCGAGCTCGAGCTGCGCCGCAGGCTTACTGTACTCGCAAGCGACGAGGCCACTCAAGGCGCCCCGCAGCGCTATTTCCTGCGGTGGGAGGGGCAGGTCCAGGGCGTCGGTTTCCGCTTCACCAACACCAACCTCGCACAGGCGCGCTCCCTCACCGGCTGGGTACGTAACATGGAAGACGGTTCAGTCGAGATGGAGCTACAGGGCACGCCGGCAAACATCGTGTCTCAGCTCGAGGCGCTTCATGCCTCCTACGAGCGCATGGGAACGCGTTTTCGCCTCGTAGACGCCCAGGCCCGAGCCACACTTGCCAATGAAGACGGTTTCAGTCCTCATTATTAGTATTGTGTGCTAAATACGGTATCATTTACCTACGACCGTTGATAGAAAAGAGGCGAGGCGCATGGCGGTGCAGAGAAGGAATACCAGACAGCGAAAGCTGGTTCTTGACGCCGTGCGCCAAAGCTATAACCATCCCACCGCCGACGAAATCTACAACGTCGTGCGCTCACAGGATGACAAAATCAGCCGCGGTACGGTCTACCGCAATCTCAATCTCTTGGCCGACGCCGGCGAGATCCTCTCCATCAAGACGCCGGGCGGCAGCCGCTTCGATCGCACGATCGAGCCGCATGCGCATATCATCTGCACCTCGTGCAGCCGCGTCATCGACGTACCGCTCCCCTTCGATGCCCAGCTCGACGCCAAAGCGTCCGTGCAAATCGGCTGGCACGTCACGTCGCACTACACCATCTTCGAGGGTCTCTGCCCCGACTGCCGATAGATGTTTGGGACATGCCTTAAAATCCACCTTTCCGCACTCTGCAGCAAAAAGTAGATTTCTAGACATGTCCCAAATGTCTACTCAGCAAGTAGACGACGCAGCTCTTCTTCGACCGTGCGCACGTAGCGGACGCGGTCGTTGATGCCACGCATAGAGGGATTGCAGCTCTCCATCAGATAGGGATGGCCCACGACGTTAAGCATGTCGCGATCGTTCTCATTGTCGCCAAACGCCATCATCTCATCGGGCGAAATACCCAGGGCACGACCGTAATCGGCAAGCGCGGAGCCCTTGCCCGAACCGAAACCGATAAAGTCCGTCCATTCGGTTCCCGACGTCATCACGTCGACACGGTCGCTGAAGAGGCGCTCAAAATGCTCCAGCGCCGCCGGCTGATCCACCTCGGGCGTCTGGAAGGCAATCTTAATGACGTCCTCGTCGATGTCCTCGGGACGGTCGACCACCGCCACATCGCAGTGGACCTCATAGCGCAAATGGTCGACGAACGCATCGTTGCCGCTCATGGTGTAGAGGTGCCCCTCGCACGAAAGGGTCACGTCGGCATGGGGATACGCAACCACGGCATTCGCGATATCCATAGCAAGGCTGCGCTCCATGGAACGCTTGACAACGGCACGTCCCTCGCTCATCACCAGGGCTCCGTTTTCGCATACATAGGCGAGCTCATCGGCCACCGGGGCAAATAGGTGGCGCAAACTCGCATATTGACGGCCACTCGCCGGCATAAACACGATACCGCGACGATGCAGCTCATCGATAAGCTCAAAGGCCTCAGGACGCGGCTCGCGCTCCCCCGGATGCAGCAACGTGCCATCCAAATCGCATGCAATCAGCTTGATTCCCTCAAGACCCATACGCTTCCCCAAAGCCTCCTATCAACAGCAAGACGGACCTTGATTGGTCGCCCCTCAAAGCCCGTCTTGCGCATACGCGCGCTTAGCCGCGCGTCTTTTTTACGATGGTAAAGTCCGGAGCCATGCTCACGACGACCTCCGCCGCACTCGACGCAAAGCGCCGGCTGGCATCGAGTTCACGTGTGACCACCGAGAGCCGAACACCCTCGACGCCCCGGAGCATGCGGCCCAAAACAGGCTGCACCGGCGTATACATGCGCACGGTATGCTCGTCCGAGTTGCCCCGAAAGAGCGGCGCATGCATGTTGCCGATCTCCCAGCACGCATGCGCGAGCGCAATCGGATCCATGCAGTCGACTTCGACCAAATAAACCTCGGCGCTGCGCAGTCGCACGACAACCGCCACGGGCACCATGCCCGAACGGTCAATGGCGAGCACGTCGCCATCGGTAAGACGACCGCCGTCGGCAGCATCCAGTCGAACATCGACCGTGCGCCCCAGCTCCGTCGCGCCCACAAACGCACATACATCGGCCTGGTCCCAATCGAGCAGTAGCTCATCGACCTCAAAGACGCCGCCCAGCTCCCGGCGAAGCAGGAGTTCATAGGACGGATCGTTGAGATTTCCGAGGCACGCTGTCGAAACCAGATTTGCAGGCATAGCCTAACCCTCGACCTCGACGAGCTCGATATCAAAGTTGAGGTCCTTGCCGGCCAGCTCGTGGTTGGCGTCGAGCGTCACGGCCTCGGGCGTCACGTCAATGACGACGGCGGGGACGGGCATACCGCTCGGCGTGGACAGGAAGAGCTTCATGCCCTTCTCGATCTGCTCGATGTTGGGAACCTGCTCGGCCGGGAAGGTCAGAACCATCTCAGGATTGTGCTCGCCGTAGGCATCGGCAGCCGGGATGTGCACGGTCTTCTTCTCGCCCACCTGCATGTCGACAACAGCGGCGTCGAAGCCCTTGATCATCTGACCGGCGCCGCAGGTGAACTCCAGCGGCTCGCCGCGATCGTAGGAGCTATCGAACTGCGTGCCGTCGTCGAGCGTGCCGCGATAATGGGTCTTGACCTTCTTGCCCTGGTTGGACATGGTAACCTCCGTGATAAGGGCGGCGCACAACGCAGGCCGCCGTGAACATATGGCGCTAACTATACCCTAGTCATACAATTCAATGACAGTTTGCAAAGAAACGCTGCAACCGGAGGAACCATGGCATATCCCGTATTTGACCTACACTGCGACACCGCCGACCGAATCGGCTGGGCCACGCTCGATCTCGACCTGCGCTTTACCGCCGGCACCGACGGTTATTTCCCCGGCGACGAAACGCATCCGCAAGATTTCGACCTCATCGAGGGCAACGCCTGCGCCATCTCGCTCGCAAAGATCGGCAACACGCCGTGGGCACAGTGCTTCGCCACGTTTGTCCCCGACGAGATTCCCACCGCCCACGCCGCGCGCTTCCAGGCGCAAATCATGGCGCATATGAGCGGCCAGGCAATGCTCAACCACGACCGCATGGTCAACGTACGCAGCGCCGCAGACATTCGCCCCGCGCTCAAGGACGGTAAGGTCGCTTGCATCCACACCATCGAAAACGCCACGTTCTTTGCCGAGGACCCCGCACTAATCGAGGTGCTCAAGAGCTTGGGCGTGCTTATGTCGTCACTCAGCTGGAACGCGCAGGGACCGCTCGCGAGCGGACACGATACCCACGCCGGCCTCACCGCCGCCGGCATCGAGGCACTTACGCAGATGGAGCACGCCGGCATGGTACTCGACGTCTCCCACCTCAACGATGAGTGCTTTGACGAGGTTGTCGCCCACGCCACGCGCCCCTTCGTCGCCAGCCACTCCAACTCCCGTGCGGTTTGCGGCGTCAAGCGCAACCTCACCGACGACCAGTTCCGCACCATTCGCGACATGGGCGGCATCGTCGGCCTCAACTACTGCAGCGAGTTCCTATCCAACGACGCAACCGACAAGACCGCCGCAGACGTCACCTTCGACCAGCTGGCGGCACATATCGAGCACTGGCTCGACCTGGGCGGCGAGGACGTCATCGCGCTCGGCGGCGACTGGGACGGTGCCACGGTGCCCGCTTTCCTCTCCGATGCCAGCATGATGCCCGAGTTCCAGAACATGCTTTCCAAGCATTTTGGCAAGACCGTGATGCAGAAGCTCTGTAGCGACAACGCGCTTGCCTTCTTTGAGCGTTATTAATTTCACATCCCTTGAGCGGGCCGGCATGCCGAACGGTCGACATGCCGGCCCGTCCCCAATCTGAAGGACCGCTTTTGACGCAGCAATTTACGATTTCCATATCCCGACCGGATGGGACGCCCATCTCCGTCGTCGTTACCAAAAAGCGCGTCAAAAACTTCAACCTACGCGTCACATCAAGCGGTGAGGTCCACGCCAGCGCACCGCTCGGCGCCAGCCGCGAGCGCATCGAGGCATTTGTGAAGCGCAACAGCACCTGGATTGTCAGCCGACTTGCCAAGCGCGAGCAACATCAGGCGACGGCGCGAGAGCCGCTCAGCACCTCGTCCGTCATTGCACTTTGGGGCAAGCCCATCACGGTACAGGATGCACTCGATCACAACTTTGCATCACCCGCGCCGCGGCCCAAGCAGGCCACCTTCGCAAGCTTTATGGGTACCGACGAATCGGACGAAGGCCCACAGGCCAAGCGGCGCGCAATCCTCGACGGCCTAACGTCCGACGAGCTCCAAGCCCACATCAGCCAGCTTTATACGACCGAGGTCACCGCAGCGCTACGCGACATCGTGCACGCATACGAAATCACAATGAGTGTCGCCGTTTCCCGCGTCTCCGTGCGCAGCATGAAAACGCGCTGGGGATCATGCACGCCCAAGACCGGAGCCATTCGCATCGCACGCGAACTTGCCGCTTATCCCATCGAGTGTCTCGACATGGTTGTCGCCCACGAGCTCGTCCACTTGCTCGAGCCAAGCCACAATCAGCGGTTTCACGCCCTGCTCGACAGGTACTGCCCCAACAATAGAGCGCTGTCGCAGCGGCTCAAGCAGCCACCCATAGAGACGTATTAGAACCGGTTAGCGCACGCGCTCGATCTCGACGCCGCAGCTTGCCAGGGGAAGACCGACGGGCGCCCAAGGCTTATCGAGCTTAACACGCACGCCAAGCAGCAAGGGGTAACGACGCAGCAGCATCTGGGCCACACCCTCGGCTGCCGCCTCGATGAGTTTAAACGTATGCTCGCGCAGATAGCCATCGACATCGTGGCACACCGAGCCGTAGTCAATCGAGGCGTCCAGGTTATCGTGCTCCCCCGCTGCACGCAGGTCGGCATAGAGCACCAAGGACACGATGAACTTCTGGCCCAGCGCGTTCTCTTCGGGATACACGCCGTGGTTGGCAAAGACCTCGAGACCGTCGATAGTAATGCGATCGGCATGGCGCAGATCGTCATAGCTCACGTGGGGCACCGCCGTTGCGGTGGATATTTCGCCCCTTCCACGGCGTGCGAGCTCGGCACCTTCAGTCTTGGTTGCATTCTCGGGCAGTTTTTTGTTACTCATCGCGATCGTCTCCTTCGTTTAGAACCCCGACCGCGCAAACTAACTACACGCGAATCGACAGGTTCTTTTTATCATCGCTCCAGTTGCAAGCATTGCGCGCGGGGCATGCAAAGCAGGCGCGCGACGCTTTGTCGGCTGCATAGAGCAAACGCTCAAGCGGTTGGCTGTTCACGCGCAGCTTTCGATGGCCCAGAATGGCCGTCTTAATGGCTGCGGCATCGGCCGGCTCAAACGCCACGTCATCGGGCATGCCGCCGAGAATTGCATCAGCGACGCGTTCGCTTGCAACATCATGGGATATACCCGATTCATACTGTTCATCTTTGCCGATATCGTGAAGAAGTGCCGTGGCGTAGATGACCTCGCGGTCAAATTCGAGCTGCTCCTCGAGATTCTTGATCCACATAATGCGAGAGACATCGAGCAGATGGTCAATACCGTGGCGGCAGAAGATGCGCCCCGATTCCAACTGCGCAATGTTGCCCAGATGCCGCCGGAACAGCCCGTTGGCACAAATGTAATCAATGCGAGGCATGGCACCAAAGGGGGCCAAGCCCGAAGCCATAAAGCCACGACGCGACGTCCCCTCATCGGTCTTCGATGCAAAGTCGTTGACGACTCTCATAGTTAGCGTCCCAGCATCCTAAAGAAACGCTCCTCGAGCGCGGGATCGGTCTCAAAGACGCCGCGGCGAGCGAGCGTCACGGTCTTGGTGCCAGGCTTTTGCACGCCGCGCATGGTCATACACATATGCTCGGCTTCCATAAGCACAATCGCTCCCTGGGGAGCGAGATAATCCATGAGAGCGTCGGCAACCTGCGCACACAGCTGCTCCTGCAGCTGTAGACGGCGGGCATAAACCTCAACCGTGCGGGCGAGCTTGGAAAGCCCTGCGACACGGCCGTTGGGGATATAGCCAATGGCAGCCTTGCCGTAAAACGGCAGCAGATGATGCTCGCACAGCGAGTAAAACGTGATGTCGCGCTCGATAACCAAATCGTTCGAAGCGACGGCAAAGGTTTTGGACAGGTGCTCCTCGGTACTCTGGTCCATACCACCGGCGATCTCACCATACATACGGGCAACGCGCGCCGGGGTCTCCAGCAGGCCCTCACGAGTTGGGTCCTCGCCTATGCCCTCAAGCAACAGCTTAATGGCGGCCTCGACTTTTTCCTGATCGACCATCTGGGCCTCACTTTTCCGATTTTGCGTTCGCGCTATGGTACCACGCCCTTTGGCATCGGCCACAAGCTACATAGTATGGGTCGAATAGACCGGATCGTCCCGCCAAAGCTCCACAGCGTCGCAAAGCGCAACGCCCTCGCGCACAGCACGGGCGCGCGTGGCGTTCATATCAATCACGCGCTGATTGCTCGAGCCCCTAAAACGCAATGAGATATCGTACAGATCCTGAACAAACGGGCCATCCACCAACATATCGAGGCAGGCAAGGATACGGTCCGTCGCCTCGGTATGGTGACGACCACCCGGCATAAGCTCCTCGAGCACGTCGCCGGTAAAGCACCAAATGGTCTTGCCCGACCCCGCGGGATAGGCCGCACGCACGCGTTCGATAAAGTCAACAAGCCCCGCCTGATTCTCGGGCTCCATAGGCTCGCCGCCCAGAATCGTCAGGCCATCGATAAAGGGATGGTCGAGGCTCTCGATAATCTTGTCCTCGACGGCACAATCGAACGGCTCACCCGCAGCAAAGTCCCACGCGACAGAGTTAAAGCAGTTCTTGCACCCACGACGGCACCCGCTCACAAACAGAGAAGTACGAACGCCTTCCCCATCAGCAATGTCGAAATACTTAATGTTCGCGTAATTCATAGGTAACTCTCCCGGGAGGCCGGGACATATCATCCCGTCCTCAAACATTCTCGGCCTTCGGCCTGCGAAACTGCGGGCGGGACGATATGTCCCGGCCTCATGCAAAGGGTAACTCAATGAACGAAGAGAACATCGAGTATAGGGTTCGAGGTCCAATAAAAACTTTGTTGCAGCTCAACCGTCATCGCAAGTAAATCGCTGCTGCAGCTCGAATTATTTCCGCTAAGAACTTCGAGGAGTGAGCAGACCGCATGCTGCATCTCAGCTACGTCAACTTGGCCGCCCCGTAGCGAGGCCCCGGACCTTTGCTCGATATGAGTTCCGCACGAACAGGAGGCGCCAGTGGCGCCTCCGTCGTGAGCCGGGACTGTCCGAAATAGCGAGTAAAGGTCCGGGGCCTCGCTACGGGGCGGCCTGGGATGATTATTAGAGATGCAGCACGCGGTCGCGGATCTCCTCGGTTCGGCCCTGGTTCCAGAATTGAGTACCGATGTAGCCGCACGTACGACGGGCGACGTTCATCTTCTCCTGATCGCGGTTGCCGCAGTTGGGGCACTCCCACACCAGCTTGCCGTCATCCTCGACAATCTTGATCTCACCGTCGTAGCCGCACACCTGGCAGTAGTCGCTCTTGGTGTTGAGCTCGGCGTACATGATGTTGTCGTAGATGTACTGCATCACGCGAATGACAGCCTTGAGGTTGTCCTGCATGTTGGGAACCTCGACGTAGGAGATGGCACCGCCCGGCGAAAGCTGCTGGAACATGCCCTCAAACTTAAGCTTATCGAAGGCGTCGATCTCCTCGGACACGTGGACGTGGTAGCTGTTGGTGATGTAGCCCTTGTCCGTCACGCCCGGGATAATGCCAAAACGACGCTGCAGGCACTTGGCGAACTTGTAGGTCGTCGACTCCAACGGCGTGCCGTACAGCGAGAAATCGATGTCGCTCGCAGCCTTCCACTCGGCGCACTTGTCGTTCATGCGCTGCATGACGGCCATGGCAAAGGGCGTGCCCTCCTTCTCGGTGTGGCTGTGACCCGTCATGTACTTAACGCACTCATACAGGCCGGCATAACCCAGACTAATGGTGGAGTAACCGCCCACGAGCAGCTTGTCGATCGTCTCGCCCTTCTTCAGACGGGCGAGAGCACCGTACTGCCAAAGAATCGGTGCGGCGTCAGAAAGCGTGCCCATCAGACGCTCATGGCGGCACAGCAGGGCGCGGTGGCACAGCTCAAGGCGCTCGTCGAAGATCTTCCAGAACTTGTCCATGTCCTGATGCGAGCTCAGGGCGACATCGGGCAGGTTGATGGTCACAACGCCCTGGTTAAAGCGACCGTAGTACTTGGGCTTGTTTGGGTCATAGTTCAGCGCGTTGGCCACGTTGTTAAATCCGTTACCGGAGCGGTCGGGCGTCAGGAAGCTGCGACAACCCATGCAGGTATAGCAGTCGCCGTTGCCCGCGGTCTCGCCCTTCGACAGCTTGAGCTCGCGCATCTTCTTCTCGGAGATGTAGTCGGGAACCATGCGCTTGGCGGTGCACTTGGCAGCCAGCTGGGTCAGGTAGAAGTACGGGGAATCCTCGTGAACGTTATCGTCCTCGAGTACATAGATAAGCTTGGGGAATGCCGGGGTAATCCAAACGCCGGCCTCGTTCTTAACGCCCTCGTAGCGCTGGCGAAGCGTCTCCTCCACGATCATGGCAAGGTCGTGCTTCTCCTGAGGCGTACGGGCCTCGTTAAGATACATAAAGACCGTCACGAACGGCGCCTGGCCGTTGGTGGTCATAAGGGTCACGACCTGATACTGAATCGTCTGAACGCCGCGACGGATCTCGTCACGCAGGCGGTCCTCAACAACCTCGCGGACCTTTTCGGGAGATGCGGAAACGCCGAGCTCCTCGAGCTCGCGGGCGACCTCGCCGCGAATCTTTTGACGGCTCACCTCGACGAACGGGGCAAGATGGGTCAGCGAAATCGACTGGCCACCGTACTGGGAGGAAGCAACCTGGGCGATGATCTGCGTCGCGATGTTGCAGGCGGTCGAGAAGCTGTGCGGCTTCTCAATCAGCGTACCCGAGATAACAGTACCGTTCTGGAGCATATCCTCCAGGTTCACCAGGTCGCAGTTATGCATGTGCTGGGCAAAGTAGTCCGAATCATGGAAGTGAATCAGACCCTCATTGTGGGCATCCACAATCTCCTGGGGCAGCAACACACGCTGAGTCAGATCCTTGGAGATCTCGCCGGCCATGTAGTCACGCTGAACGGAATTGACGGTTGGGTTCTTGTTGGAGTTCTCCTGCTTGACCTCTTCGTTGTTGCACTCAATCAGCGACAGAATCTTGTCGTCGGTCGTGTTCTTCTGGCGCTTCAGGCTCTGAACATAGCGATAGATGATGTAATGGCGAGCGACCTCGTAGCAGTCGAGACGCATAATCTCGTCCTCGACCAGATCCTGAATCTCCTCGACCGACACGGTGTGGCCCGCGTTCTCGCATGCCTCGGCGACGTTTTGTGCCGCGTAAACCACCTGGCGGTCGGTAAGACGAGAGCTCTCCTCGACCTCCAAGTTTGCGGCGCGGATGGCATTGACAATCTTATCGATGTCAAAGACAACCTCGGTGCCGCTGCGCTTGATGATCTTCATCCTCTTGCCTCTTTCGCATCGTAGCCTCATCGCGCTTCAGAGCCAAACGATACCCGGCAGGGCTTGCCCCTGTCTTGCGGCGCCGTCGCGCAATCTGTGTTCTCGATAAACCATAAGCCTCCATGCGGACATTCCCTGGAGCCGATCAAGCGGCTCAAGGACACGTTCAAAAGAGGCAGTTAAGGTCTTCGTTCTCTGTCCGCCATCTATCATACGACAAAGAGGCATCTATATCCTGTATTCTTTTTTTAGGTCAAACACAACATATAGTGTTTCAGCAGGTCAAAGCAATTAGTCTATTTGCAGACGCATTAAAAATGAGGGGTTCTTGGCAAGCCGCTAAAACGTTACCAACTCGACTACCTGCAAGGCAGTTATAAAACCCCCTTAAGCAAGACGCGGACAAATCCTACCAAAACCAAGCCACTCGCGCCAAAAGAATCCAAAAGATTATGCTTGACCAACATGTTGCGGTCGAGCTGATATCAAGTCCGGCACAAGCGATCCTTCAAACTCAAAAGTCATCCATCAGCCACGGCCGAAGCATTTTGACTGAATTGCTCAAGAAAACAAAACAGCCTAGAGGCAAAGCCTCTAGGCTGCGAACATTTGGTGGGCGTTAGAAGATTTGAACTTCTGACCTCTTCCGTGTCAGCGCACTGCCGCTCCGCCAACAGGCGTTTCCCAGTGAGTCAATCTTCACACTTCATGCATCCAGAGCGTCCGATTGGTCCGTCTATCTCGGCTTTTCTGATTCCCTATGATTCCAGACAGGCCGTCCGTTACGGTGAGTCCAAACCTATTTTGGACAGCGTTTGGACAGCAGACATCATTCATTTGGACAGACATTCGGAAGCTGGTCTCAGTGGCAACTTACTCGAAAGGAAGCCTGCGCGAGCGAAGCAAGGGGCACTGGCAGGCACGCTTCTGCCGGACCGACAGAAACGGCTCGAACATCGTAACCAGATCGTTCGAAGCGACCTCTCGCCGAGCCGCGACCCTCATCATGGAGGACATCAGAAGGGAGCTGATCGAGCAGGACGGCGACGGCGCCTCAAGTTGCGAGCTCATTGCGTACATGTTGGATTACGCTGACGAGCTCGAGCGCTCCCAGCAGATAGAGGCGAGCACCGCAACCAACTACCGCAGTTCCATCAAGCATCTCGCACGCTATCTCGAGGGTTACTCAATCGAAGAGATAGCGCCGGAGAACGTCATGGACGTGCAGGTGGCCCTGCTCGCGGACGGCCTCGTCGTCGACACCGTTGCAAAGGACCATCGCTTCTTCAAGCAGGTTATGGACTACGCCTGCGAGATGGGCCATATCCATCGCAGCCCCTTCAACAAGGCGACCAAGCCGCCGAAGCGTCGGAAGCCTCGTCCGAACGCGCTCGACGAGAGGAGCCGTTCGATGCTTTTATCCGTCCTGGACGCGTCCCCCACGACCAAGCAGAGCGTTGCGGCGCGCCTCGGGCTGCTCGCCGGGCTCAGAAGGGAGGAGGTCGCTGGCCTCAGGTGGGGCGACGTTGACCTCGTCGCCAACAGAATCAGAGTCGGTCGCGCCGTCGGGGTGTAGAATGGCAGGCCCTATCTCAAGGGCACGAAGACCGAGGCGGGCGAACGGGAGGCCGTCCTCGAGAAGGGGCTCGCCGATACTCTGCGCTCCCTCAGGAGCTCTCTCGGGGTAAGCGCGCGAGAGGACCGCTATGTCCTCGGAGACGGAGATTCGTTCTACACGCCCGACCGCATCACGAAAGACTTCACGTCGCTCGCCAAGGCGATGAACCTCATCGGGGTTGCCGGAAAGCGAGCCACGTTCCACGACCTCCGCGACACGTTCGCCACGCGCCTTATCTCCCAAGGGGTGAACGTGAAGACCGTCTCCTATCTTCTCGGTCACGCAAATGCGGCCATGACCCTCAACGTCTATACGTCCACCGGGACCCCGTAAAGGCGGAGGGGCATGGCTGTCGTCATTGCGTTCCTTTCTCCTCGGACGGATTTTGGGTATGCGTCACGGGCCCCGCGTAGGGCGGGGAGCGAATCGACGCAGGCTTGAGGCCGGTTGGGTTGAGGTTGAGGTTCGGGTTCCACAGGCTTGAACAGCCCCACGGACGGGGCGTCCGGGCGCGCTATGCCTAGGGAGCGGTGGGTGCCCCCGGGGCAGCAGGGGACTCGGACGCGGTGGTGCCGGAAGTGTCGACCTCGCCCAAATCTGCGAGCTGGCCGATGAACGGGATGCCCTCGGGGTCGCCCACCTCGACGCCGCCGAGGACGACGGTGTCGTCACGCATGTCGATTTGGGTCGTGAATACGGCCGGGTCGAAGCCCGAGGCGATAAAGCCAATGCCCGCGAGGACGACGCCCGCGGCAACGAGTCCGCCCGCCACGGCGAGGTAGATCTTCTTCGCGCTGGTCATGGTACTCGCTCCTTTCTACGCCGCGAGGTACGCGGCAGTGTCGTCCTTCTCGCCCTTGACCTTCCAGAAGGGCGAGGCGACCTTCCTCGCCCAGAGCGCCGAGAGGCGCGCAATCTGCTTGGAGGCCGCCCAGGCCCCCGCGCCCACGAGGAGTGCCGCCCCGATAAAGGCAAGGCCGCAGCCCAGCATCGCGAGCACATAGGGCACGTGGCCGACGGTCACGCCCGCCGCCGCGAGCGCGAGCGCCGCCGCGCCCACGGCGCCGAGCGCCACGGCGATGACCCACACGCAGAATGCCAGCACCCAGATGCAGACGTAGACGCTGAGAGCCACGGCGGCGAAGGCGACGAGCAGCGGCGCCCACACCGGCGACCCCACGATGGCGAGCACCCACAGCAGCGCGGTGCTGCGCCGGCGCGTCCTCGCGATCGCGCGCGGCACGGCGGGCAGGTCGTCGAGCGTGGCCTCGGCAACCTCGCCGGGCGTGCCCATGGCGGCCACGGCCTCCTCCTCGCTCATACCGTCCTCCATGCGGTCGGCGATGGCCTCCGCATAGAACGCCTTGGTCTCCTCCACCTGCTCGGCCGGCAGGCAGGCGAGCAGCTCGCCCAACCGGCCAAGAAACTCATCGCGCGTCATGGTGCGCCCCCTCAACGTATGCGTAAATCTCCCGTACGGACGGCCACTCGGCCAGGAACTCCTCGATGCGCGCACGCCCGGCGTCCGTGATGCGGTAGTACCGGCGCAGCCGCCCGTTGTGCTCGGCGGAGCGCGCCGTGATGTATCCGGCCTTCTCCAGGCGCTTGAGCAGCGGGTAGAGCGTCGACTCCGTGAGCCCCATGCTCGCCGGCACGTCCTTCACGATCTGGTAGCCGTAGGACTCCTCGCCGGAGACGGCCGCGAGCACGCAGGCCTCCAGGAAACCGCGCTTCATCTGGGCCTCCATCCGCACACCTTCCTTCGTCGTATACTGTGCTACACACACTATACGACGCTAGGTATCAGGCGTCAACATCTATCGAGAAGATTCTCCTGTCATAGGCGCTCGCAGCACCTTCCTCATGGCAGCCTCCGTCACCACCGTGGCAGGCTGAGAAGGTGTCCGATCGCGCCTTTGATCTCCAGTTCTTTCGTCCCGATTCTTCGCTGAGCTTCGTGCCTCATATGCAGAGAACTCAGGTCACATAGGCTACGTCAGCCGGTACTCCATAGGTACGACCCTATATTCACCTTGGCCGATTGGTGCATCCACCTCGACGAAGCCGCACTTCTCCCAGAAGCGGCGGGACTGCTCGTTCCCCTCGACGTAGGCGAGGCGCACACGAGAAACGCCCTCGCAGCGGAGGCGGTTGAGCAACTGTGAGATGAGCAGGCTCCCGACACCTGTCCCCTGCCGAGAGGCGTCGACCATGAAGAACCCGATGAAGGCACACCCCTCCGCTGGATAGCCCCGGACGAGGCCGAGTACGGCGATGAGATTCCCGCCGGCATCGAAGAAGCCAAGATAGGACTTTTGATCTGGGGAGCAGCCGGGAGGCAGCTCGACCATCTCGGCGGCGAGCGCGTCCAGCGTCGGCTCCTCGTCGAGGAATGCGTAGTATTGCGGGTTGCCGAGGCAGAGGGAGAGCAGTGCAGGAAGGTCAGAATGGGAGAGTTTCCTGACTGACGCGACTACACCGTTGAGCTCCTCGCCGTTCATCACATCACCCACCGGTTGTTCTCCTTGTCACCGTATGGCATCCAGCATCAATTCAGGTCCCATAAACAACTAGGGCCAGTCCCCGAGAGGACCGGCCCTTACAAAACCTCAAAGGTTTTTGCATCTGCGTACATCATGGCATCAGCCTCGTGCCACGTCAAGAACCCTCGCAAGAAACGCAAGGTGGGACACGAGGGGGTTCTGCGTCCCATAGCGCGCGATCGCGTCGTCCATTAGGGGACGGAGGCCAGCGACCGCGTCAAGCGCTGCCGGGGCGGCGCGCTTGCCCACAAGCATGTCATGCAGCGCCACGGTGGTCACGAGCTGTTGCGTGCGACGGTTGCGCAGTCTGGCTCGACGGCCCTTGCTGTTGCGGATGCCGTGGGCGTTCAGCCACTCGAGCGCGACTCCCGAGGTTGCGTGCCTCGTCTCGCGCTCGGGCACGAAGCCGTTGCATAGGCAGCCCGCATGGCTCGCGCAGTTGCGGACGGCCTTCACGTCCTTGAGAGCGTAGTGAATCTCCCGCCTACCCACCTCCTCCCAGCGCTCAACGCAGAAGAGGTAAAAGGCGAGCAGCGTCCCGAACGGTGCCACTTCCAACAGCACCCATACGGGCATGGCATCCCGGTAGTGGTCGATCAGCGACCCAGCGTACTCGTCCGCCTGGGACCGCGATACGAGGTCGCGTCTCAGCCCCTCGCGAAAGCCGCGCGGCAGGGAGGACACGAAGTCGGCGACGACGCCATAGCCGTCCTCCCCGCGCCCGGCGGCCTCGGACACGAGCCATGCCCTGACCGCGCGCTCGACGTCTTTCGCCATGAGGCGAAACGTCTCGCGTAGGACGTCGTCAAGAGAACTCACGTCCAAGAGGTCCCCGAAGTCGAGGCTCACGAACTTCCCAGCGTCGAAGCCGTCCTCATGGCGCTGGAAAAGCACCCGGTAGGCGGAGAGGTGTAGGTAGGTCTCAGCACTCGAAAGGATATCGAGCGCGCGCTCCTCCGCACAGCGCTCAAACGTGACGCCCTTGCCCTTGAGCAGATCGATCTGCTGCTCAGGAGTCGTTATGGGCTTAAGGGATAGCGCATCATGCACGCCGTCATCCATACCCCAAGCTGTGAGTTTCTTAGCATCATCCATCATGCAAACAATTCTACCCTACGACCAGAAACTGAAGAGTCCGGCTCCCGAATCACATGAACCGAATAATGGTTAGATGATTATGGAATATTGGTGGCATTATATCGGCACCTCAAGGTGCCGATACTCAAGTCCATGCATAACTTGACATTCCATATCGTCCGGTGAATCCCGCCGAATTTGGACAGCTGTTTGGACATCAGTTGGACAGATACAAAAACAGCCCAGAGGACATAGCCTCTGAGCTGCGAACATTTGGTGGGCGTTAGAAGATTTGAACTTCTGACCTCTTCCGTGTCAGGGAAGCGCTCTCCCCCTGAGCTAAACGCCCAAATGGAGCGGACAACGGGGCTCGAACCCGCGACCCCAACCTTGGCAAGGTTGTGCTCTACCAACTGAGCCATGTCCGCTTACGAGGATTAATCTTACGTGATACCCGCATCCTATGCAAGAACTTTTTTTGAAAAGTTTTGCGACGCCCTCGCGAACCTTGATTATCAACTTCATCCGAACACTTCCCACATTCATCCGCACATGTGCGGATGAATGTGGGAACCCGATACCCTGAGGGCCGGACCGGCCGGCCCCGGGAGATCGGAGGACGGCATGTCCGGAAAGAAGAATAGGGGCTCCGCGAGGGCGGTCCCGAGGGCCTACGGAAGGCTCACGAGGCACGAGCGGGACACGGTCCAGAGGATGCTGGAGCGCGGGGCCTCGTGCAGGGAGATCGCGAGGGAGCTGGGCAGGTCGCCCTCGACGGTGAGCGCCGAGGTGGCGTCGCACAGGTTCGTGACGGCGCCGAAGCCCAGGCGCGGCGAGCGCGTGGACGCCTCCGCCGACCTGTCGGCGGCCTGCCCGCGCCTGGCCGCGTGGCCGCGATGCTGCAACGGCTGCGGCCGGTACCGCGCGATCGGCTGCAAGCGCCGCCCGCACGTCTTCTACGACGCCCGCGCCGCGCAGCTGTGCGCGGACTCGGTGCTCGTCTCGTCCAGGCGCGGGATCGACGCCGACGAGCCCGCCGCGGCGGCGAGGCTGGAGGCCATCAGGGACTGCCTGCGCCGGGGGCTGTCGCCCGAGCAGATGGCGGCGCGCAACGGCGGGCCGGTGGACCTGTCTCCCTCGACCATCTACCGCTGGGTCTCGGCGGGCTACGACGGCATGACCAACATGGAGCTCAGGCGCAAGGTCGGCTACAGGCCGAGGAAGCGCGCCGCCGGGCGGGCGGCCACGCGCCACTCCGCCCGCAGGTCGCATGCCGCGTTCCTCGCCCTCGGGGAGGACGCGTGCGCCGCGGCCTGGGAGATGGACACCGTCGAGGGCGCGCGGGAGGACTCCGCCTGCCTGCTCACGCTGCTGCACCGCCCCAGCAGGCTCCAGCTCGCGCTGCCGCTGGAGGAGAAGACCGCCGGGTGCGTCGCGGACGCCCTGGGCGATATCAGGGAGGTCCTCGGCGCCGACGGCATGGGCAGGGTCTTCCGCGCCGTGCTCACCGACAACGGCGCCGAGTTCTCCGACGAGGCGGCGATCGCGGCGCTGCTCGGCGAGGGGCCCGGCGAGACGAGGCTGTTCTACTGCGACCCCGGGCGCAGCGACCAGAAGGGCGCCTGCGAGCGCAACCACGTCGAGATAAGGAAGCTGCTGCCCAAGGGCGCCGGCCTCAGGTTCGACCGGCTCTCCCCGGCCGACCTGGCGCTCGCGATGTCGCACGTGAACTCCGAGCCCCGCGGCGCGCTCGGCTTCGCGACGCCCGCCCGCGCCTTCAGGGCGATGCTCGGGGAGGACGCGGCGGCGCTGCTGGACGCCTACGGTGTGTGGGACGTGCCGCTCGGCGACCTCGACCTGACGCCGGGACTCATCGAGAGGGCGCGCGCCGAGAGGGGCGATGCCCCGCTGGCCTAGCCTAGAAGGAAAAACGGAATAGACGGACCGACCGTCCGGCTGAGTCTGGGAAGAGGTGCCGGGCGGCGGGCGGAGCATGGCCACCGGACCCATCGAAACACATCTCCACCGTTCCATCAACTGGGAAAACGGCGCCCCCGGACCCCAGGAGGGGCCGCGGGGGCGTTCAGCTAACTGCGGGAATGGCCTATCCGCTCAATGTGTTCGGCTGAGATCGGAAATCAACCACGCCCTCGCGAACCTCGCAAAGACATCAGCCACCACGTAAGGCGCAGGCAAACGCAAACTCGCCGCAAGAGGCCCCTACAACTCAGCGAGCATGATCCAGGCAGAACTGTCCTGCGCGAGCCTGCCGTCTGCAAGCGGTGATGAGGTGAGCAGGACCCTGCCCGCCGGCAGCTCCACGGGTGCTGCACCGAAGTTCGTCACACACGTCCAGCCGTTGTCGCGGCGATAGGCGATGACGCCGCCCTCAGCGCCCTCGGCACCATCCGCAAGGCCGGTGCGCCCGTCAAGATCGAGCCACGCGAGATCGTTGGCGCACCCGCGCAGCTTGCGCCGCAGCCAGAGGGCGTCACGATAGAGCGCAAGCATCGATGTCGGGTCCGCTTCTTCCCTATCGGCAGCGTAATCGGAAAACCATGCAGGCTGCGGCAGATGGGGCGCCGCATCGGCGTCCGCCGGTGAAAACCCAAACGATCCGCCCCGCGCGGGATCGTCCGCCGACACCCACGGCAGGGGCACACGACAGCCGTCTCGCCCCTTCTCGCGCTTCGGTCCGTGCGTATTGGTCGCAGTGGGATCTTCGAGTGCAGCCCACGGAATGTCAGCCACCTCAAAAAGGCCGAGCTCCTCACCCTGATACACGTATGCCGCGCCCGGAAGCGCCAGCTCGAGCAAAAGGGCCGCCCGCGCGCGGCGCTCGCCAAGTTCACGGTCCTCGTCATAAGACGACCCGTCGCGTAAGAGCCAGTCGAGCGCAATCTGGTGGTAGCGCGTCGCCTTGATCTGCGGCAGGGCATAGCGCGTCGCCACGCGCGGCACGTCGTGGTTGGAGAGCACCCAGGTCGAGGCGGAATCGGATTCTATAGCTGCCTTCAAGCCCTCCTCGATTGCAGCGTGCATGTCATCATAGGTCCAAGTGGCCTTGGCAAACTCAAAGTTGAATGTCTGGCCAAGCTCGCTGGGACGCGCGTAGAGATACTGGCGCTCGGGCAGCACCCACGCCTCGGCAACGGCGCTGCGTGGCGGATCATAGCGGTCGAACACGCGGCGCCACTCGCGATAGATCTCGTGGACCTCGTTGCGGTCCCACAGCGGATGGGTGCCGTCCTCAACCATGTCATCGCCCTCGGCGAGATGCCACCGGTCGAGGTCATCGCGGTCGAGATCCTTGGCGAGACCGTGCGCCACATCAATGCGAAAGCCATCGACGCCTCGATCGCTCCAAAACGCCAGGACGTCGCAAAAGAACGCATGAACCTCGGGGCACGACCAGTCAAAGTCCGGCTGCTCGGGCGTAAACATGTGCAGATACCACTGACCGTCCGCGACGCGCGTCCAGGCGGGGCCGCCAAAGTTGGCATTCCAATTGGTGGGAGGCAGCTCGCCGTGCTCGCCGCGACCATCGCAGAAGATATAACGGGCGCGCTCGGGCGATCCGGGGCCGGCGGCAAGAGCGGCTTTGAACCAGGGGTGCTGGTTGGACGAATGGTTGGGCACGATGTCGACGATGACCTTGATGCCGTGCGCGTGAGCCGCAGCGATCATGTCATCAAAGTCGTCAAGCGAGCCGAGACGTGGGTCGACATCGCAGTAGTCCGCCACATCATAGCCGCCATCAACAAGAGGCGATGGGTAAAACGGGCTCAGCCAGATGGCCTCGATACCCAGCCGCTCAAGATAGTCCATCTGCTGGGTAATGCCCGCGATATCGCCCAGACCCGAACCAGTCGAATCCTTAAACGAGCGCGGGTAGATCTGATAGATCGCGGCATCGGACATCCATGAGCGCGAAGAGGTTATTTCTGTAGCCATGGGGCATATCTCCCTTGCAACGAGGTTTGCGAGATGTCCACGATGATACGCCCAAGGCAGACATTCGCGACAAACAACGCCCCACCCACGCTCCAAAAAAATGCTCGCTCCCTCTCGGGTTCGAGCCCCCTGGGGCGGATTGACCAATGAGGCGAAAAGAATGGAAGACTCACTCCCCCGGCCACGACAGCGAGCGGGCTCCGGGTGCCCCAGGTTGCCGTGAAAGAGGAGGGAAGCGTACTTTATGTACGCGACCGACGATTGAGGGGCAAGATGGGGTGCCCGGGGCTCGCACAGCGTCAAATCAGAACCACCCTTAAAAAGGGTGGTTTGCTCTTAGGGTATAACCCACGGGCTCCGGGCTCGCGTCTAAAGGCGCGGGCCCGGACTTCGTCCAGGCCTAGTGCATCTTGACCCGTGGCGTGCCGGTCGAACCGGCGGGGTCACCTCCTCTTGAAGGGGTCCTCGTACTCCTTCACGCTCAGCTTGTCCAGCGCGATGTCGTGGGACTCCTGCTCCCTGATGTACTTGGCGACCGTCGCCTCGTTCAGGCCGACGGTGGACACGTAGTAGCCCTCCGCCCAGAACTTCCTGTTGCCGAACTTGTACTTGAGGTTGGCGTGCCTGTCGAATATCATCAGCGAGCTCTTCCCCTTCAGGTAGCCCATGACGCTCGCGACGCTGTACTTCGGCGGGATCGCCAGCAGCACGTGCACGTGGTCGGGCATCAGGTGCCCCTCGATTATCTCGATCCCCTTGTACTGGCAGAGCTTCCTGAAGATCTCCCCAAGGTCGGACCTTATTTGGTTGTAGATGACTTTGCGCCTATACTTCGGCGTGAACACGACGTGGTACTTGCACATCCACTTCGTGTGGGAAAGGCTGTAGGCCTTCTGGGCCATGGCGACCACCCCTTCGACTCGAATTCTTGACGGCCTGAACAATCGTCAATATCGGTCGGAGGGGTGGCTTTGTAAAGCCGTTTGTCTCCACCCGCATAGCGGGTGGGTTGAAGCTGGCCGCTGCGCGCCCAGCAGACTAAAGTCTTGAACAAAAACGCGGTTCGTTAGAACCGCGTAAGATAGTTGGAGCGGACAACGGGGCTCGAACCCGCGACCCCAACCTTGGCAAGGTTGTGCTCTACCAACTGAGCCATGTCCGCATATGTAAAACAAAACGGGCGCCGGAGCGCCCGGATGTTGCCTGGAGGCGAAGCCCGGATTCGAACCGGGGGTAAAGGCTTTGCAGGCCTCTGCCTTACCACTTGGCCACTTCGCCGAAAAAGGACCGCTTGAGACGGTCCGGAAATGCAATGGAGCGGACAACGGGGCTCGAACCCGCGACCCCAACCTTGGCAAGGTTGTGCTCTACCAACTGAGCCATGTCCGCTTGCGGGTTATTAATTTACGCGAGTTGCCCAAAAGACGCAAGTACTTTTTTCAAAAAAATTGTTCAATGCAAGTTCGCGCAGGTGGATAACGTCAAGCCAAAGCGCTAAGCGCACGATTCCAATGCCGAGCTAAACAACTTCACCATCCGAACGCGCGTGCCGGCGCCATCCGTACGACGGGCAACTTCCACATTATCGACGAGCATGCGCATAAGCTTGATACCTCGCCCGCGCTCCTCAGAAGCCACCGGCTCGCTCGCCCCATCGATAGAATAGCCAGCGCCCCGATCAAGCACCTCGAGCACAACGCGGTCCCCATAGGCCTGAACCGTCAGGATGCAGCCAACACCGCCCGCATGGTCATATGCGTTACCCAATGCCTCCCCCAACGCCAATGCGACGTCATAGCGCTCATCACGCCTCAGGGGAAGCGATTCGAGGAGCTCGGCCACACGGTGCCGATAATACGGGAGATTCTCGATGCCTCGCTGCACTTCGACGCTCTTGCTCCATCGCGGCAACTCCCCCACCGGAATGGCGGGAATCGACTCCCGCGCCGGGCCCGCGACATGCAGGATGTCGACAAGTCGGGCAATTTCCAAAAAGCGAACGACCTCATCGGAGGCGTTAACGAGCGAAAGCAGCCCCTCATGCCTCATAAGCTCTCTGGCACGTGTAAGCAAAAACGCCAAGCCCGTCGAGTCGATAAAGCCCACGGTCTGGCAATTGATGACAACACGACGCACGCCCCGGTCGATCAAATTATCCAACCGTCGGCGCAGTGCGGGCACCGAGGCGATGTCGATATCGCCCGGTGGCGTCAAAACCGCTATGTCATTCCATTCATTCATACGACCATGGTTCCCCAAAAGAGCTCGCTCGATGCACACGTATCTGCAACCGCGCAGATTTCGCCCGTCAGGCGTCGTGACCTACGATCGACCCCGTAAAAACTCAAGGGAAACCAGCGCGATGTCATCGTTCAGCGCCGACTCGGTAAAGCGGTCAAGCTCGCCCAAGACCTTGCCGCAGATTCCCGATACGCCCTCACCCGAGACAGAGAGCAAAAGGTCGCGAAGGCGCTGCTCGCCAAAAAAAGCACCCGAGCGATCACGCGCTTCGATTGTTCCATCGGTATACATAAATAGCATGTCACCAGGAGCGAACGTAAACACGCCCGTCTCGTAGACCATGCTCTCAAAGGCACCGATCACGCCCGATTGGCACCCAAGGAGCTCCACTTCTCCGCCTCGGGCTTCACCGCCACCAAGCGGCGTCGACGACGGCCTAATGACCATAGTGGGAGGATGTCCCGCCGAGCAATAGGTAGCGCGGCCCGCCTTAAGATCGATCTTGGCGATAAACGCCGTCACAAACGTCTCGACCCTCGAAAAGCCCATGAGCATGCTATTGAGCGAGCGTGCCATACGGGCAGGCCCCGCACCCTCCCAGGCATAGGCCGTCAGCGCCGTCTTGACGAGTGCGGACATGGATGCCGCCTCGATGCCCTTGCCGGACACATCGCCCAGGATCATGACGGCGCAGTCGTCGGGAAGACGGATGAGCGTATAGAAGTCACCGCCGACCAACGCAGAATTCGTTGCCGATAGGTATACCGAATCGGTTGCAATGCCCGGAACGTCACCAAGCGAATTTCTCATGCCAATCTGAAGCGTCTGAGCGATATGACGCTCTTCGCGCTTTTGAGATTCGCCCTCATAGATCAGCTCAAAGTCATGCGCCAGATGCACCAGGTAGTCGTATTCAAGGTCGTCAATTGGTTCTTGGCTGCCATCGCGGAGTAGCAAAGCGCGCCTCGTCGGCCCCTTGGCGATATCAGCGGGAACGATCGCATCGTTACTTCGTTTGCCATCCGCTTCCGAGTGGTAGCGCCCCGCTTCGATGCCGGAGTCGACATAAAGTCCCTGACACGGTAGGCCGTGGGCCCTCAACCATGCACCCATAGACGTGGATTCGTCCACACGTGTAAGGCGCACGTGCTTGAGGTCGTCAGCGCTCGTCCCGCCCAACACCGAAGTCTCAAACCCGTCGGGGGCTGCCCCCAGGCGCGCTGCTGGCGCCGTGACAGAAAAGAAGAGTGACTCCGGATCGTCCGGCAGCGCCACACGACTGCCACCCTCAAAATCGATGACATAGGTTTCGAGGCCCGCATCATATTCCACGGGGCAGAAATGACAATTGAGCACCGTGCAGATTTCCGTCGACACCGCTCGCGAGGCGACAACGGGATCATCAAGATAGGTAAACAGTTCGTCGCGCAGCAAATTGAGCGAGCGGCCGAGCTCCGCCGTGCGGCGCGAACGTAAGCTCGACGCCATGCCGACCAGCTGAATAGACAGGTAATCGCAGATGACCTCAAGCACGTTCACGTCATAGGCAAGTGGCGCCTGGGGGCGTTTCCAGCCAACTTCCAACACGCCAAGGACCTGCGTGCCGTAAAACACGGGAAGACAGATCTCGCTGCGATACGGGGGCATATCCTGCACGCGCAGCAAGTGCTTGGAACGATTGTCCAAATCCATGAACATACCCGAAGCAACCCGGTCGCCCTCAAGGTCCTGCTGAATCGACAGGCGACAGGCACGCGACTCGCGAAGCACGTAGGTCGGAATGCCCGCGCCGTACGGCATAAACTCGGGCAGATAGCTATCCTCAAGCTCCCTAGAAACACCGCGGAGCTTAAAGCCGCCGCTCTCGGAAAAATAGATAGCCGCACCGGAGGCATCGAGCGTTCCAACGAGCTGATTCAAAACGGTATCGAGCAAGCTGGGGAGCTCATCGGAGCCCACGGTACTCATAATGACCGAAAGGGTACCCGAAAGGCGTTTATTCGCCACCCTAAGCTCCGATAGCGCACGTTTGAGCTGACGATCGTGGGAATACTGCTCTTCGATGCTGTGAAGCGCCACCAGGACACGCGGTGCACGACGTCCAAAGATACGCGGAGGCGTAACGGAACCCGCGCGAACCAAGACGGGAATAAAAGATCCGTCGCTCAGCTTGAACATCAGCTCGCTCTCGGAGCCATCGGTCTCAAACGGCAGACGATGTTCGGTCGCGCGCTCAAAGGCAGACGAGTACAGAACGTCTTTGACATCACCGCCGATGACGTCAGCGCGTTCCTCGCACATCAGGTCGAGCAAACGATTATTCACATGCAGAATGGTTCCGTCGAGCTCGCAGATGATGACAGCATCGCTCGTGATCTCGACTAGTTGGGCAACGTCTGCCCACTCGTTGCGTTCAAGCGTTTCCATCGTGGACCCCACCGTCTATCGGTAACAAAAAAGCCTCCGAAGAGGCTTCTCAAATGCGATGGTGTCGGAGGCGGGACTTGAACCCGCATGACCAAAAAGCGGTCACTAGCACCTCAAGCTAGCGCGTCTGCCAATTCCGCCACTCCGACATGCTATGTTGTTGATTCACGGTTCATTTTGTTGGACCCGCGCGTTCAACGAGGAAGATAATAACCTATGATTCGAGAACTGTGCAAGCACTTTTTTCAAAAAAGTTTACGAATTTGTAAATGCCCTGGTAGATCTATATGTTCGGCCCCGAATCGGTGTTGCCTCCCGGCGCGTCCTCGGGCATGAGCGATATTTTGCTTCGCACTTCGTGCTGCAAAATATCGCTCCCCCTGCGGAATGCGCCGGGAGGCAACACCGATTCGGGGCCTGCAAATACATACTTCAGGCACAGTTCTCAAACATGTTCTGGGAGCTGATATAAATTTAGTGGCTCGGCTTTGCCTAGCCCTTATATAAGGAGGCCGGAGCTAAAGCTCCGGCCTCACTCAATTTCCTATTAGATTAATTGAGCGATCAAGGAATCGCACCCCCTGCCTCGTTAACGTAGGGCCCGTGCTGGACTTAGCTTTCAGAACACTCCGCAGACCAGGAAGCCCCCTTATCCGCAGCTCCGAAGGAGCAGGATAAGGGGGCTTCCATGGTCGAGGACGTTCTGAAAGCTAAGTCCAGCACGGGCCCGAACAGTCACCGACTACAGGTCGATGTGCGATTCCTTGATCGGGAACGGCTCCGCAAAGTGGCAGGCACAGCAGTGGCCCGGGGCAACTTCCTTAAACTCAGGAAGCTTCTCGGAGCAGATACCCTGCGCGATCGGGCAGCGCGTGTGGAAACGGCAGCCGGTCGGCGGATCCAGCGGCGACGGCGGATCACCGGCAAGGATGATGCGCTTACGAGTCTTCTGGATATCCGGATCGGGAACCGGCACGGCAGACAGCAGCGACTGCGTGTACGGATGGTGAGGCTCGCTGTAGAGCGTCTTCCAGTCCGAAACCTCGACCATCTTACCCAGATACATAACGGCAACGCGATCGGAAATGTGCTGCACGACGGACAGGTCGTGAGCGATAAACAGATACGCGGTATCGAACTTGTCCTGCAGTTCCTTGAGCAGGTTCAGAACCTGGGCCTGAATGGACACATCCAGAGCGGAAACCGGCTCGTCGCAGATGATCAGCTTGGGCTTCAGAGCGAACGCGCGGGCAATGCCGACACGCTGACGCTGACCGCCGGAGAACTCGTGCGGATAGCGGTTGATGTGCTCGGGGTTCAGACCGACGACGTCCAGCAGCTCGCGGACACGCTCAATACGCTCCTCCTTGGTGCCCACGCCGTGAATGATCATGGGCTCGGAGACGATCTCGCCAATGGTCATACGAGGGTTCAGCGAAGCATAAGGATCCTGGAAGATAAACTGCATCTCGCGACGCATGTCCTTGATCTCATGCTTGCTCATCTCGGCAACATCTTTGCCCTGGAAGAACACCTTACCGGCGGTCGGCTTGGTCAAGCGCATGATGGTGCGACCCGTCGTGGACTTACCGCAACCAGACTCACCAACCAGACCAAAGGTCTCGCCAGGATAAATCTCAAAAGAGATGTCATTTACAGCAGAGACGACACGCTTGGAGAAGCGCTTGGCGAACATGCCGGACTCAGCGGGAAACTCCTTAGAGAGGTGCTCGACCTTCAGCAACGGAGTACGCTCGTTGGTATCTGCCATTACGCCTCGCCTCCCTTCTTGGAATCCTTGCGCGTACGGGACGTCTCAGGAGCGTTCTTGAGAAACTCGGGGTCACCGGAGTAGTGGCACGCAGAGTAATGACCAGACTCGGTGACAACGCGCTCGGGGCGCTGCTTGCGGCACTTATCGGTCGCATAGGGACAACGAGGCGAGAACACGCAGCCCTCGGGCAGGTTCATGAGCGAAGGCGGGTTGCCGTGAATCGGCGTAAGCGGCTTCTTCTCTTCGATGGCCTGCTCCGGGATGGAGCGGATAAGGCCCCAGGTGTAGGGGTGGCGGCTCTCGTAGAAGATTTCCTCAGCAGTACCGAACTCGACGGGACGGCCGGCGTACATAACCATGATCTTATCGGCCATATCGGCAACGACGCCCAGGTCATGGGTAATCATGATGATGGCGTTGCCGTTCTTCTCCTGCATTTCCTGCATAAGCTCAATAATCTGAGCCTGGATGGTAACGTCCAGAGCAGTCGTGGGCTCGTCGGCAATCAGAATATCGGGATCGCAGGCAAGAGCCATGGCAATCATGACGCGCTGACGCATACCGCCAGAGAACTGGTGCGGATACTCATTGACGCGCTTCTCGGGCTCGGGAATGCCAACGAGGTCCAAAAGCTCGGTGGCGCGCTTGAGCGCCTCCTGCTTGGAGTAGCCACGGTGCAGACGAAGGCCCTCGCCCACCTGCTTGCCGATCTTATAGACCGGGTTCAAGGAGGTCATAGGATCCTGGAAGATCATCGCGATATCGTTGCCGCGAATGTGCTGCATCTCTTCCTCGGTCATCTCGAGGATGGAGCGGCCGCGATAGCGAACGTCACCGCCCTCGATCTTTCCCGGAGGCATCGAGATAAGGCCCATGATGGTCATGGCGGTCACGGACTTACCGGAGCCGGATTCACCGACGACTCCCAGGGTCTCGCCGCGATCGAGCGTGTAGGAGACACCGTCGACAGCGCGAACGACGCCATCCTCGGTGTGGAAATACATCTTAAGGTCATCGACCTCGAGCAGATGCTGGCCCTCGGGAACCGGCTGGTCCTTCAGGTCCACATAGTTCTTGTTCTTCTTCATCCTTATGCGTCCTTCATCTTGACGTCGAGGGCGTCGCGCAGACCGTCACCCAGCAGGGTGAAGGCGAGCACCGTCGAGAGAATTGCCAGACCGGGCATGATCATCATCCAGGGAGCGGTCAGAAGATACTGCTGACCGTCCTGAATCATGGAGCCCCACGAAGGCGTAGGCGGAATAACGCCCATGCCGAGGAAGGACAGAGCGGACTCGGTCAGAATGGCGCCACCAATGTTCATGGTTGCGTAGACCACGATAGAGGCGACGGAGTTCGGGAAGATGTGACGCACGACGATACGGGCATCGGATGCCCCCATCGCGCGTGCAGCGTCAACATAGTCGTTTTCCTTGACCGTCAAGATTGCAGAGCGGAAGACGCGTGCAATCGAAGGCCAGCCGAGAATACCGATGGCGATAAAGACGTTCTGAAGGCCACGGCCGATAACGGCGATCATGGCGACAACGAACAGCACGTACGGGAACGCCAGGAAAATGTCCGCACAGCGCATGATGATCGTATCCCAGATGCCGCCGTAGAAACCCGCCAGAGCACCCATGACCAGACCGATCAGCGTGGAGATCGCGGTGGCCATAATGCCGACGGACAGCGAAACACGTGCACCGTAGATAACGCGGACGAGAATGTCACGACCTAGGGCGTCGGTGCCAAACGGGTGCTCGGCACACGGAGCCAGCAGCGACGTCTGAGCCATGGTGGTCGAGTCGGAAGCCGTCGGCGAACCGAGCCAGGGCTTAGCCCACAGATCTGCGGTCAGGGCAACCACAACGACGATGATGATCCAGCAGACACCGATAACGGCGAGCTTGTTCTTACGAAGACGCTTAAAAGCGTCGCCCCACAGCGTGCGGGACTTGGCGGGAGCAGATGCGGCCTTGGTGGCGGTAGCCTGCTCCTGAGACTGAGAATCAGTTTCCTGCATGAGACGTACCTCCCTTAGGCCTTATCCGACGGACCGCCAAGGCGGATGCGCGGGTCGAGGAATGCATAGCTAATGTCGACGAGCAGGTTGATCACCATAACGACGACGACGATGAGCGTAACGCCGCCCATAACGATGGGCCAGTCACGCATGCTAATGGCGCGATAGACCTCATAGCCGATACCGGGCCAGTTAAAGACCGTCTCGGTCAGGATGGCGCCCGAAAGCATGCCACCAAAGTCGACACCAATATAGGTAACGACGGGGATGAGTGCATTCTTAAGCGCATGCTTGACGATGATCGCGCGATTGGAGAGACCCTTCGCCTTTGCCGTACGGATGTAATCCTGGTTCATGACGTCAAGCAGCTGCGAGCGCATAATGCGGGCGGCATAAGCGGTCGAAACCGAAGCCAGCGTAATGGTCGGAAGCACATAGTGCATCCAATCCTGATACTGAGAGCTGGAACCGCCGGCACCCGAAATCGGCATGGAGAATGCACCGCCCGTGGCGTCCTTGAGAATGACGCCAAAGAACAGCTGCAGCAACATACCGAGCCAGAAAGCCGGGACGGCAACGAGAATCGACGTGGTGAGCGTTACCAAAATATCCCAGAAGGAATAACGCTTAACCGCCGAAATGATACCCGCACCGATACCCATGATTGCCTCGAGCACGATGGCGCACGCGGCAAGTTTGACCGTATACGGATACTTCTGGGCAAAGATTTCCGTAACCGGCAGCTTGCGCTGATACGAATTGCCCAGATCGCCATGAAGCAGGCCGTTCATGTAATACAAGTAACGGTCCACGAGCGACGTTTGAACGGGGTCGCCGTTCTCGTCAAGGATCGCGTTGCCGTCCTCGTCCGACTGGACCAGGTGATAGCGGACGCGAAGCTGAAGCTCCACCTCGGGGGACAGAGCCTTGTCTCCACCGATCAGCTTGATCGGATCTCCCGGCACGATATTCTGGAGGGCGAACAGAATCAGCGTAACGCCCAAAAACACCGGGATGAACTGAAGCACACGTTTAACGATGTACTTACCCATACCACTCCCCTATCTAGGGATTAACCTAAATGGGATGCCGATCGCCAGACCGGCATCCCAAAATTACCATCAGCCAGTTTACCCCAGGTTAGGGAGAACTGTATGTTTCCCATGAGGTCTACGTAAATACTTGACCCTCACGGAAGCTGCAAACTCTTAGGCGAGCTCAGCGGTACCCAGCTCGGCATGCTTCTGCGGATCGACATAGAGGTGCTTGATGCGATCGGAGCCGACGATGGTGTGCGTGTAGAACATAATCGGGATGACCGGGCAGTCGGCAGCGACCATTGCGTCGGCCTCCTGCATCTTAGCGACGCGCTCCTCGTCGTCAACAATAGTACGAGCCTCGTCGACCTTGGCGTCGAACTCGGGGTTGTTGTAACCGGAGCGGTTGTCGCCACCGAGGGAGTCGGAGTGGAACAGCGGATACAGGAAGTTGTCCATGATCGGGTAGTCGGCAATCCAACCCAGACGACCGAACTGATAGTTAAAGTTCTGATACTGCTCGAGCAGGGCAGACCACTCAGGGGTATCGGAGACAGCGGTAACGCCAACCTTGGCGAGGTCGCCGATGATGGACTCCATGATCTCCTTGTGACCGCCGTCCTGGTTGTAGGACAGGGTCACGCTAATGCCACGATCCCCGTTAGCGCCAGCGGGAGCAACCTTGTCGAGGTACTCGTTAGCCTTGTCGACATCGTAGGCGCAGAACTCCCATGCGCCCTCCTTGTAGCCATCGATGCCCGGAGGAACAATGCCGTCGGCAGGGGTACGGGTACCCTTGTAGATGGTCTTGCAGATGGCCTCACGGTTAATGGCCAGGGAGATGCCCCTACGCAGGTCGGCGTTGTTGAACGGCTCGGCCGTGGTGTTGCAGGTCAGATAGTACGTGGAAGGCTCGGCGCCGAGCAGCATGCGCTCGCCGTCACCCATGGTGTAGCCGTCCTTGGACACGCCGCGATCCTTCTTGGCGGCATCGATCTGAGCGACGGGAACGTCGCAGACATCGAGGTTACCGGCCTGGAACTCCTTGTAAGCGGTCTCCATGTCCTTGATGACCTGGAAGTGGATGCCATCGATCTTGGCCTTGTCGCCATAGTAATCGTCGAACTTCTTGACGTTGATCTCCTGGCCATCCTCCCACTTGCCGTCCATCATGAACGGGCCGTTACCGACCGGGGCAAGATAGAAGCTCTTGACATCGGACTCGGCGCACTCGGGAACCGGGGCCAGAGCCGGATGAGAGGCGACGAAGGGGAAGTCAGCGTAAGCGGAAGACAGCTTGACGACGAGGGTCTCATCGTCGGGGCACGTAACACCGCTGAGCTCGGTAGCGTTACCGGCAAGCAGGTCGTCATAACCCTCGACCATGGAAAGGTGATAGGAGACCTCGGAAGGACCGTACTCGGTAGCGATGGCCGACTTGGTGTTGACCAGACGCTCCCAACCGAGCTTGAAGGACTTGGAGGTAACGTCGTCACCGTTGTGGAACTTGGCCTTCTTGATCTTGAAGGTAAACTCGGTGGCGTCGTCGTTGGACTCAAAGGACTCGCAAGCCAGCGGAACGATCTCGCCCTTCTCGGCGTCGTAAGAGGTCAGAGCGTCAAAGAGCTGGTACTCGACCTGAGTGCCCTGGTCCTCCTGGACATTGTAGGGGTCGATGCAGACCGGGTTGTTGATGTAGAAGTTCAGCGTCGAACCGGACTCAGAACCGGAAGCGTCGCCACCCTTCTTGCCACATGCGGCAAGAAAAGCCATGGAGCTCGCAGCAAGGGTGCCGCCAACAAAGGCGCGACGACCCATAACGGGCTGGTGGAACATAGAATCAGCCATGCCATCCTCCTTATGAGATAGGACAAAGAAATGTTCAGTCGGACACATGTCGAAACAATCCGATCCGAACCATCAAAACGCCGCCCGCTGCTATGGCTGGTTATGCACAACGGACCAACGTTTTGCAATACAGTAGCGCATTTTATACACAATTTGGGGCTAATTCCGGTTAACGGTCGAGAATTTCTTTAGTTGGGCGAAGTATGTGGGGATATTTTGACTCTGTTACAAATATGTAAACAAAAAGGGTCCCGCACTTACGGGACCCTTTTTGAATATTTATGCGGCTCGTGCTTAGTAGCCGACGATGCCCTGCGGGAAGAAGAACATGCACAGCACGACGCACACGGCAAACACGACAGCCATGATGACGGTCAGGCGGTCGAGGTTCTGCTCCATGACGCCCGTGGCAGAGCTGGAGTTATACAGCGAGCTAGCGATCATATCCGAAACGCCGGTGCCCTTACCGGAATGCATCAGGACGAGAATCGTCAGCGCCACGGCAGAGACAGCCCAAACGACAAACAGAAAAATCTGGAACGGACCCATAGATAAGCTCCTTAATAGAACAATTCAAACTCCAGTACTATACCACAACCCCCGCTCTCCCCTACCCGCCACTCGGGGACGGGGTAGAAATGGCAGAAATACCAAAAAAGGGGTTGCCCGAATATGGACAACCCCCTTGCTAGAAAACGGTATTTGTTTTCTCTTAGGCCTCGGTGGCGAGCACGCGGCCCGTCATCTCGGCGGAAGGCTCAATACCAGCCATGGTGAGCATGGTCGGAGCGATATCGGAAAGACGGCCGTCCTCGATACCGGTGAGCTTGGCCTTCTCATCAACGATGATGAACGGCACACGGTTGGTGGTGTGAGCCGTGAACGGATGCTTGGAACCGTCGGAAGCAACGTCAAACATGTGGTCGGCGTTGCCGTGGTCGGCGGTGATCAGCGCAAAGCCACCCTTGGCGAGAATCGCCGGGACAACCTTGGACAAGGCATCGTCAACAGCCTCGACGGCCTTAACGGCGGCGTCGAAGACACCGGTGTGACCAACCATGTCGCAGTTCGCGAAGTTCACGATGTAGAAATCAGCGCGATCCTCGTTGATGGCAGCGACGAGCTTCTCGGTAACCTCGGGAGCGCTCATCTCAGGCTGCAGATCGTAGGTAGCGACCTTGGGGGAAGCGACGAGCACGCGCTCCTCGCCCTCCTTGGGCTCCTCGATGCCGCCGTTGAGGAAGAACGTCACGTGGGCGTACTTCTCGGTCTCGGCGGTGTGCAGCTGCTTCAGGCCGTTGGCGGCGATAACGTCGGCCAGGACGTTCTCGGGGAACGTCTTGGGGAAGGCGACCTCGACGTCAAACGTCGGATCGTACTCGGTCATCGTCACAAAGTGCGAAAGCTTGATCTGCTCGCGCTCAAAGCCGTCGAACTCCTTGTCCGTGAACACGCGGGTCATCTGACGAGCGCGGTCGGGACGGAAGTTGAAGAAGATGGCCGCGTCGCCCTCGTGGATGCCCTCGTTGTGGGCAGCGAAGGGCTCGACGAACTCGTCGCCGCGCGGATCCTTCTCGTAGTAGGCCTTGATACCGGCAACGGGGTCGGTATCAGCATCGGACGCGTTGACCATGACGTCGTAGGCGCGCTGGATGCGCTCCCAACGATTATCGCGGTCCATGGCCCAATAACGGCCCGAGACGGTGGCAACGCGAGCGTCGCAACCGGTCTCCTCGGAGATCTTGGCCAGGAAGGCGCAGAACTCACTCATGTAGCCAGCGCCGGACTGCGGGTCAACGTCGCGGCCATCCATGAAGGCGTGGACGCGAACGGTCTTGACACCGTGCTCGGCAGCCATCTTGACCAGAGCCTCGACGTGGTTCATGTGAGAATGAACACCGCCAGGGCTCATAAGGCCCATGAGGTGGAGAGTCTTGCCGTCAGCCTTGACGTCGTCCATAGCCTTGACGAAGACCTCGTTCTTGGCGATGGAGCCGTCCTTGATGGCGTTGTTGATGCGCGAAAGCTCCTGGAACACAATGCGGCCGGCACCGATGTTGAGGTGACCCACCTCGGAGTTGCCCATCTGGCCATCGGGAAGACCCACGTCCTCGCCCGAAGCGCCGAGCGTGGTGTGGGGGTACTTCTCATACAGGCTATCAAGGAAGGGCGTCTTGGCAGCGGCGACGGCGTTCTCGCCATCGGACGGAGCCAGGCCGCAGCCGTCCATGATGATCAGGAGTGCAGGAAGATGACGTTGTGCCATATGTCCTACTCGCCTGCCTTGACGACCATAGAGGCGAAGTCGGCAGCCTTGAGCGAAGCGCCGCCCACGAGGGCGCCGTCAACGTCGGGCTTGGCGACGAGCTCGGCAATGTTGCCGGGCTTGGCGGAACCACCGTACAGGACGCGGATGCCGTCGGCGAGCTCCTCGCCGAACATCTCCTTGAGGGTCTCACGGATAGCGCCGCAGACCTCCTGAGCGTCCTCGGCGGTAGCGGTCTTGCCGGTGCCGATGGCCCAGATGGGCTCGTAGGCGACGACGACCTGCTTGGGGCAGGTGATCTCAAGACCAGCAAGGCCGGCCTTGACCTGGTTCACGACGTGCTCGACATAGGTGCCAGCCTCGCGGACCTCGAGGGACTCGCCGCAGCAGAAGACGGGAACAAGACCGGCGGCAACGAGAGCCTTGGCCTTCTTGTTCTGATCCTCGTCGGTCTCGTGGAAGTAGTCGCGACGCTCGGAGTGACCGATGATGCAGTAGGTGCAGCCAGCGGACTTGAGCATGTCGCAAGAGGACTCACCGGTGAAGGCACCCTTGGCCTCCCAGTACACGTTCTGTGCACCGAGGGCGATGGGGGCAGCCTGAATGCGGTCATGAACCGTGGTGATGTCGATGGTCGGAGGGCAGACGAGCACCTCGACGCCAGCCGGAACCTCGGGCAGAGCCTGAGCCAGCTCGTCGGCGAGTTTGGCGGCCTCGGCGACGTCGTTGTTCATCTTCCAATTACCAGCGATGAGAAGGGTGCGATTAGGCATCGAGAAGCGCCTCCACTCCGGGCAGGGCCTTACCCTCGACGAGCTCCATGGAAGCGCCACCACCGGTGGAGATCCAGCTCATCTTGTCGGCCAGGTTGAACTTGTTGACAGCCGCGACAGAGTCGCCACCGCCGATGATCGAGGTGCAGTCGGCCTCGGCGACAGCCTCGGCGATAGCCTGGGTGCCGTGAGCGAAGTTGTCGAACTCGAAGACGCCCATGGGGCCATTCCAGAACACAGTCTTGGCGCCCTTGACGGCCTCGGCGTAGAGCTCCTCGGTCTTAGGACCGATGTCCATGCCCTCGCGGTCGTCAGGGATAGCGTCGGAAGCAACAACCTCGGGGACAGCGTCCTCGCCAAAGTGATCGGCAACACGGTTGTCGATGGGGAGCAGGATCTTGACGCCCTTCTCCTCAGCCTTCTTGAGCATCTCGCCGGCGCGCTCGACCCAGTCCTCTTCCTTGAGGGACTGACCGACGGACAGGCCCTGAGCCAGGAAGAAGGTGTAGGCCATGCCGCCACCGATGATCAGGGTGTCAGCGGAGTCGATGAGGTGATCGAGAACGCCAATCTTGGAGGAAACCTTGGAACCGCCGACGATGGCGACGAAGGGGCGCTCGGGCTCGGCGAAGATGCCGGTCAGCGTGTCGACCTCCTTCTCGAGCAGGAAGCCAGCGACGGCAGGCAGGTAAGCGGCGGGGCCCACGACGGAACCCTGGGCGCGGTGAGCGGTGCCGAAGGCATCGAGAACGAAGACGTCACCATAGGAAGCGAGCTTCTTGGCGATCTCGGGATCGTTCTTCTTCTCACGCTTGTCGAAGCGGACGTTCTCGAGAACGAGAACCTTGCCCGGCTCGACGGCAGCGACAGCCTCGGCAGCCTTCTCGCCGTAGGTGTCGGCGACAAAGGCAACGTCGAGACCAGAGAGCTCGGCGAGCTTCTTGGCGACGGGCTCGAGGGACAGCTCGGGCTGGAAGCCGGTGCCATCGGGACGGCCGAGGTGGCTCATGAGGATGACGCGAGCGTTGTGCTCAACGAGATAGTTGATGGTGGGCAGGGCAGCCTTGATACGGGTGGTGTCGCCAACGACGCCATCCTTGATAGGCACGTTGAAGTCAACGCGGACGAGAACGCGCTTGCCGTCGACATCGATGTCGCGGACGGTCTTCTTGGTAAAGGCCATGTTTGCTTCTACCTTTCGTACGTGTCTGCCTCCCATTACGGCAGACGATTTCCTATAAAAAGGGCGCGACCCTAGGGTGTAAGCCCTATAAGGCCGCGCCCTTCTTTAGACGCTCAACGAGCTATTCGCTAAAAGCTAAATTAAGCAACGAACTTCTCGAAGTACTTGATGGTGCGGACCATCTGAGAGGTGTAAGAGTTCTCGTTGTCGTACCAAGAGGTGACCTGAACGAGGGTCTGGCCGTTGCCGAGGTCAGAGCACATGGTCTGAGTGGCGTCGAAGATGGAGCCGTGGGTCTCGCCGATGATGTCGGTGGAGACGATGTCGTCCTCGTTGTAACCGAAGGTCTCGGAGATGGTGGCAGCGTAGGCCTTCATAGCGGCGTTAACCTCGTCGACGGTGACCTTCTTGTCAACGACAGCGTAGAGGTTGGTGATGGAGCCGGTCGGCGTCGGGACGCGCTGGGCAGCACCGATGAGCTTACCGTTGAGCTCGGGGAGAACCAGGCCGATAGCCTTGGCAGCACCGGTGGTGTTGGGGACGATGTTGACGGCGCAGGCGCGGCTACGACGCTTGTTGCCCTTGCGCTGCGGGCCGTCGAGCGGCATCTGGTCGCCGGTCCAGGCGTGAATGGTGGTCATGATGCCGGACACGATGGGAGCGAAGTCGTTCAGACCCTTGGCCATCGGGGCGAGGCAGTTGGTGGTGCAGGAAGCAGCGGAGATGATGTTGTCCTCAGCGGTCAGCGTCTCATGATTGACGTTGTACACGATGGTGGGCAGATCGCTGCCGGCCGGAGCGGAGATGACGACCTTCTTGGCGCCAGCGTTGATGTGGGCCTGAGCCTTAGCCTTGCTGGTGTAGAAGCCGGTGCACTCGAGAACGACGTCGACGTCGAGGTCGCCCCAAGGCAGGTTGTTGGCGTCGGCCTCCTTGTAGATCTTGATCTCCTTGCCGTCAACGGTGATGGAATCCTCGCCAGCAACGACCTCGTGATCGCGAGCGTAGTTGCCCTGCGTGGAGTCGTACTTCAGCAGGTAAGCGAGCATATCGGGAGAGGTGAGGTCGTTGATAGCGACGATCTCGGAGCCCTCATGACCGAACATCTGACGGAAAGCCAGACGACCGATGCGACCGAAGCCGTTAATAGCAACCTTTACTGCCATTGTGTCTCCTTTCGTAAGGCCCCCGCGAGCTACAGCGCCCGCCGTTGAGGCCCACAAACTAACCACTCGCCTAATATACCTTTTTTTTGACTTGAATTTCACGAGAATGCTCGAAATTGAAAATCAAATTTACGTTAAAACGTTTTAAAGAATAAAATAGCAGCTAAATCCGTATATACGTCGATACTTTAAACTACTTGTTTGCTTCAATGAGCTTTTCAAGCCTCAAAACTCGATGATAGAGGGCCGACTTCGACAAGGGAGGGTCAGCCATCTCCCCCAGATCGCGCAGTGACAGATCGGGATAGCGCTCGCGCAGGTCGCAAAAGACCGCCAAGGCGTCCGGAAGCGTGTCGCGCAAACCCCGCTGTTCGAGCTCATCGATCAACGCAAGCTGATGTTGGGCGGCACCCGCACTTCTGGTCTGATTGGCCAGTTCGGCATTCACGCGACGGTTTACGTCGTTCTTAACCAATTTGACCGCGCGCGCTTCCTCGATCTCGGCAACGCTGCGCTTGGCGCCAATCAGCTTTAGGAGCTGCTCGATCTCCTCGGCGCTCTTAATGTAGACAGCAAAGGATCCGCGCCGTGCGTTAACGCGCGCATGGACCCCAATCTGCTCCAACAAATCGCAAAGTCCCCGGGCATACTGCTCGCCCTGCACCGCGATCTCCAAATGAAAGTCGCCGCGGGGATCGGCCACGAAACCGCCGGCGATGAGCGCGCCGCGGATATAGGCAAGCCTGCAGCAGGGACGGGCAACGATGTGCCGGGGAACACCGGCGACGAGCCCTCCCCTGCGGTCGAGAATGCCCAGCAGCACCAGAGCCTTGTCCAGGTCGGGTTGATCGGGCAGGGTAATGAGATAGTTACGGACCTTATGCAAGACCGATTTACGAACGGTGAATTCCGTTTTGAGCTTAAGGATGCGATGCGTCAGCGTGATCATCGTGCGCGCGACGGCGCCCGTCTCGGTCGCGACCGTCAAACGATACCGCCCGGAGCCGGCCAGCGAAAGTGTACCGCTCACACGCGTCAGGGCGGCAAGCGTCGACAAATCGCAGTATTCACATTCGGGTTCGCAGCGCGCGAGCTCGTCACGCACCTCGGCGGTAAACGACATGCAGGCCTATGCTTTCGTGTTGGCGCGCGACAGGTCGCGATGGGAAATGCTCACATGATATTGGGCACCTTCTAAATAACGTGCCGTGGCCTCGGCGATGGCAACGCTGCGGTGTTGACCGCCCGTGCAGCCGATGGCAATAGAAAGCTGTGGCTTGCCCTCCGCGATATAGCCCGGCATCACCGTATCGAGCAGCTGCGTCCAAGCTTTCCAGAACTCCTGGGTCTTGGGATGGTCCAGAACAAAGTCGGAGACCTTCTTATCGAGACCGGTCATGGTTCGCATCTCGGGATCGTAGAACGGATTGGGCAGGAAGCGAACGTCGATCATAATGTCCGCCTCGACGGGCATGCCGTGCTTAAAGCCAAACGAGAACACGTGAACGTCCATGAGCTGCTGGTCGGACAGCTCGGAGAACGCCATGCGCAATTTGTTGCGCAGAGCAGAGGTGCGCAAGCGGCTCGTGTCGATG
Organism: Collinsella sp.; assembly: GCA_047247485.1. Lineage (GTDB taxonomy): Bacteria > Actinomycetota > Coriobacteriia > Coriobacteriales > Coriobacteriaceae > Collinsella. The sequence continues at coordinate 1,402,633 of JBKTTM010000006.1, forward strand.
ATCATATCGGCTCGATCGCGCACACCCTGCAGCTGCAGGCGCTCGCGCTGAATCGCATCGGCCGTAGTCTCCCCCGGCTTGGCAATGGGGTGGCGGCGGCGGTTTTCGCTATAACGACGGATCAGCACCTCGTCAGAGGCCTCGAGAAACACGATGTCACAGCTCATCTCGCGCTCCTCGAGCGCGGCAACGGCATCGAGCAGCTCATCGAACAAGCCCTGGCTGCGCAGGTCGCAGGTGACGGCAAGATGCCTGCCCACGCCCGTATTGATGCCGACGAGTTCGGCAAGCTGGGCGATCAGACGCGGAGGCAAGTTGTCGATGCAAAAGTAGCCCATGTCCTCGAACACATGCATGGCCTGCGTTCGGCCCGATCCGGACATTCCGGTGATGATGACGATATCGGGGATGCGCTCCGAGCGCTCCGCCGCATCCATGGCATCTCCCTTTTGCATGTGTGCCTCCTAAAACAAGCGCGGGACCCGGCCAGCGGATCCCGCGCGATCAATTGCCTTTATTGAGTATACCGCCCCAAGCGGACACGAGGCCTGTCTTACGCCTCAAGCGCAGCCTTGAACCAACTTGTAATACTCGTGGGGTGCGTGATGGCGGTGCCGACGACAACGGCCCAGGCGCCCGCATCAATCGCGGCGCGGGCCTCCTCGGGCGTGTGCACGCGGCCCTCGCAGATGATAGGAAGACCGGGGAACTCCTCGGTCGCCTGACGCAGAAGCGGCAAATCGGGGCCATCGGCCATGGTGCAGTCGATAGCGGCGACACCGTGAGAAAGCGTGGTGGACACCAGGTCGAAGCCCATGTCGACAGCACGGCGAATGTCCTCGATGGTGGCACAGTCGGCCATCAGGAGCACACCTTCCTCGTGCAGCGGGCGGAAGGTGTCCTCGACGGTCTTGCCATCGGGACGTGGGCGATCAGTGGCGTCGATCGCCACGATATCGGCACCCGCGGCAACGCAGGCGCGAGCATGACGCAGCGTCGGCGTGATGTAGACGCCCTCGTGTCCATCCTTCCACAGGCCGATAACAGGAACCTCACAGCGACCCTTAATGGCGGCAATGTCGGCAAGACCCTGGCAGCGAATAGCGGCGGCGCCGCCAAGCTCGCAGGCGCGAGACATTTGAGCCATGGTCTCGGGCGTACGAAGCGGCTCGCCCATATACGCCTGAACGCTCACGACGAGCTTGCCCTTCAGGGATTGAATCAAAGGATCGACGGTCATAAGGCTGCAACCTTTCTTAGAACAGCCTCCCGAGGCGTGTTGTCTCGGGAGGCTCCTACAGCAGATACGTTTACTTCAACGAGGCAAGAAGATGCTCAGCGGCGCCGATAAGCGGCGCATCGCCCTCCAGAGAACCGATAAGGATCGGCGTGTCCTGAAGCGGGTCGAGCGCCTGGCTGGCATAGCCCTCGTGCACCGAGTCCTTCCACGTCTGCGAGCGCCAATCGGGACCCTGGTGAATCACGCCGCCCGAAAGCACGATGACCTCGGGATCCAAGATGTTGGCAAGCGAGCCCAAGCTGGCGCCCAGCGCAAAGCCGGCGTCATGGATGACCTCGGTCGCCTTTGCGTCGCCAGCGCGGCACAGGTCGTTCACGTCGCGACCGACCGAAGGACGGCTGGGGTCGACGCGGCCAAAACGCTCATCGTACATACGACCAATCGATGTGCCCGAAGCAACCGACTCAAGATGACCGGAACGCCCGCAGGCGCAGGGAATGCCGGCAGCAGCCGAGCACTCGATGTGGCCCATATGGCCGGCAGCACCATGGAAGCCCTGCATCACGCGGCCGTTCTCGACATATGCGCCGCCGATGCCCGTACCGATGCCAAGGCACAAGACGGAGAACTTGCCCTTACCGACGCCCCAGTGGGCCTCGCCCAGAGCATGAGCCTGCACGTCTCCCACCACGGCAACGGGAAGACCAAGGTCCTCGCGCAGGCGCGGCCCCAACTGAACGCCGGACCAGCCGGGCATGATCTCGTTGGCATACGCGATGGCGCCCGTCTTGGGATCGACGACACCGGCGGCACCGATACCGACACCGAGGACCTCGACATCGGGATTCGCCTCAAGAGCGGCCTTGATGGACGCCTCGATACGCTGGAAGACGGCCTCGCCGCCCTCCTGGGCCTCGGTAGGAACCTCGGCCTCAAATACGGGATGGGGCACGCTGCCGTCAGCCGGATACTCCATAATGGCAGTCGCAATCTTGGTGCCGCCGATATCGACGGAGCAAACGTACTTGTTCTCCATGTCGCTCTCCTTAGGAGATAAAAACAACTACAGGAAATGCGCCGTCAGACTAGCCGCCACAGCGCGGTAAAGGTTTTCCAGGTGCCCGAGGTTGGGGTGAAAGTGGTCAGGCGTTGACCTAATGGGTCACGCCCGACCACTTGAGCCCCAAGATCGGGTGCCTGGGGAAGCTTTACAGGAGACCGTTGTCCTGGAGGACCTTCTTAATCGCCTCGACGTTCTCGCCGGTCATGGCCTTCACCGGGCGCGGCATGGTCGGGCTGTCGAAGATACCCATGAGGTTCATAGCGGTCTTGAAGGCGCCGACGCCACCGGCATAGCCCTGGACGCCCGAGGTGACATCCCAGATATGCGAAATCTCATTGAGGCGATCCTGCTCGGCCTTGACGGTAGCCCAGTCACCAGCCTGAGCGGCCTTCCACTGACGCACGTAGCCCTCGGGCTCAACGTTGGCGAGACCCGGGACGGAACCGTCGGCGCCACCGAGGTAAGCACCGTCGACAACAACCTCGTGACCGGTGAGGATGCTCATCGGATGGCCGTTCTTCTCATTCTCCTGAACGAGGTAGCGGAACGAGATGTCATCGCCCGAGGAATCCTTGACGCCGGCCAGGACGCCCTCGGCGCCGAGCTTGGCAAGGAGCTTCCAGGGGAGCTTGGTGTGGACGCACACGGGGATATCGTAGGCGAAGATGGGCAGGTCGAGTTCCTCGTGCAGGATGCGGAAGTGCTCCTCGACCTCGGTCATGCCCTGCAGGGCATAGAACGGGCAGGTGGCGACGAGGGCATCGGCGCCCAGCTCCTGGGCGACCTTGCCGTGCTCGATCATGCGCTCGGTCTCGGTATCGATGATGCCGACCAGAACGGGAACGCGGTGGTCGACGATACGGACGGCCTCGGCGATGATCTGACGACGACGCTCGTCGGTGGAGAAGACGACCTCACCCGAGGAGCCCAAGAAGAACAGGCCATCGACGCCGGCATCGATCATGCGGTTGATGCTGCGCTCAAAGGAGGCAACGTCGAGCTGGTGGTCTTCGGTATCGGGAACAACGACGGGAGGGATAACGCCGGTGAATTTCTGAGTTGCCACAAGAATCTCCTTAGCTGTCTGGCGGGCAGCCCTATGCCGCCCACTCTTGTTGGCAGTGTCCAGGCCGCCTAGGCCAAAGAACACGGGTAGAACGTTTGGTTAAAGAAGTCGACGACTTCGTTTTCGAACGCATTGATGCGCTCGTGAGCGTATTTGGCATAGATGATATGCCTCCGGTCACACTCAAGACCGTTGAACACGGCAAACTGGCCCTTGGGGTCGCTCACGGTATCCATGAGCGAAGTGCCCAAGAGCACCGAGCCGCGCACACGAGACGACAGCGCCTCGAGGCCGCCGGGCAGCGGGTTGGCAACCGCCGTGCAGGCGAGGCCCTGCTCATCCAGAGCAGAAACCGCCAGCGCGACTCCGCCGCCAAGGCCCTCGCCCCATGCAAAGATGCGGTCGGGGTCCATGCCATCAAGATTGCGCGCAACCTTCGCCAGCGCGCAACCCCAACGGACGCGCTCGACAAAAGCGGTCGAATCAATCCCCCGCTGCAGGTCGTCCGCACCAGCAACATCGTCATCCAGCGCGAGGACGGCATACCCCATGGCGGCAAATCTCGTCATGTGATGCCAGCCTCGCACAGGCCGATCGATGTCGTGGAACATCAGGCACAGCGGCACGCGCTCAGATACTCGGGCACGACCGACAGGCTCAATCAAACGAGCGTGGACCGCATCGTCACCGAGTTCAAAGGAAACCTCCGAGTAACGGGCGCAGGGGTTAACAAAGTCAATCGCCGTAATGGCCAGGCCTTGAATCTCAAGATTCCAAGCGCATGTCTCTAAATCAGAAACATCTGCTTGGACATCACCGTGCCAGTCCCGATATTCTGCGAGCCTTGACGAAACCGTTCCAGGAATTCCCACGAGCCCGGGGACTATCAGCTCGTCAACATTGCTCTCGCACTTAGACATGAGCCTCCCCTCCCTCGCAGAAAAACGGAATGATCAGATCATCAAAGTCCTGAATCTCCTCGTGGCCAAAGCCCTCAAAGAACTTATGACGCTTATCGCAGGTCAAGTTGTTGTAGACCGCAAACTGCGTCGCCGGCGGACAGACGATATCGGCTGTGCCCGTGCCAAACAGCACGGGGCATTTGACCATGGGGGCAAAGTTCTTGGAATCGAAGTACGCCAGCTTGGCATAGGCCTCCTCAATACGAGTCGAGTCCTCGTCAAACCAACGCGACCAATAGCGCAGACCCTCGTAGGCAATATCGTCGGCACCCAGATCCCAAACCAGGCGGAAGTCCGATAAGAAGGGATAGAGGATAGCCGCGCGGTCAACCAAATCGCTATTGAGCGCGCAGGTTGCAATACCCAAACCGCCGCCCTGCGATGCGCCGTTCACATACACGCGGGTAAGATCGATGCCCTCGAGCTCGCGAACGATACGGCACAAAATGCGGATATCCTGATGTAGGCGGACATAGTAGAGGTTGGCCGGATCGCCGTCGATACCGGCGACGATATGGCCCGCGACCGTCGTGCCCTCAAATCCACCAATATCCTCGGAGGGGCCACCCTGGCCGGGGCAGTCGAGAGCAATGAGCGCCATACCCATACCCGCAAACGACGCCTGCTCAAACCAGCTGCGGCTCGCACCCGGATACCCATGGAACTGAAGCACCAGCGGCATGGGCTCCTCCGAGACCGGCTTGAGGTACTTGGCATGCAGGCGTGCACCACACATGCCGGTATACCAGAGGTCGAAAAACCGACAGGTCGCGGAATCCGCAACCGAAGCCGCCTCAATCGCGTAGTCGAGCTCGACGGCGTCTGCCTCGGCCATGCGGTCCTTCCAAAAGAGATCGAAATCCGATGGACGGGGCATAGCGCCTCGATATTCACCAAATTGCTGTTGTAGCTCCTGAGCACTTGGCATGGCTCGTGAACCCAACCTTTCGAAATCGCAACGGAGGTGCGCCCGGCAAGGGAACCGGGCGCACGGGAGGGAAAGTGAGGCTACTCGCCGAGCTTGGGATGCAGCAGCGACGGCGCAGCGCCGAGCAGCATCTTGGTGTAGGGGTCCTGAGGGTGCTGGAAGACCTGCTTGGCCTCGCCCTGCTCGACGATCTTGCCGCCATTCATAACGATGATGTCGTCAGAGATATAGCGGACCGTCTGGATGTCATGGCTGATGAACACCATGGCCAGGCCGAGCTCCTTCTTAAGGTCGGTCAGCAGGTTCAGAATCTGCGCGCGGACCGAAACGTCCAGAGCCGAGGTGGGCTCGTCGGCGATGATGGCATCGGGGTTCAGCGACAGGGCACGGGCAATTGCGACGCGCTGACGCTGGCCGCCCGAAAGCTGGCCGGGAAGAACCTCGGCAGCGGAGCTGGGCAGACCGGTGAGCTCCAAGAGTTCCTTGACGCGCTTCTCCTGCTCGGCCTCGGTACCCAGGTTGTGGACGCGCATGGGGTCGAGCAGCTGCTCGCGAACGACCATGCGGGGGTTGAGCGCCGTGGCCGGGTTCTGGAACACGACCGAGATGACGCGACCCATGTGGCGACGGTCCTCGGCGGTACGTTTGGTAACGTCCTTGCCCTTAAAGTAGACCTTGCCGCTCGTGGGGGCCTGCAGGCCGCACATGACGTTAGCGGTGGTGGACTTACCGCAACCGGACTCGCCGACGATGCCGATCGTCTGACCGGGCATGAGCTTAATCGTTACACCCTGGACGGCGTGAACCAGGTTGGGGTGCAGAATCGAGCCGGTACGGGTCCTAAAGGTGACGTGGACGTCATCAAGGAAGATGATCGGCTCGACGCCGTTGACTGCGGTATCGCTCATCTACATCACCTCCGCGTGAGGGGTCAAACCATTTGCCTTGAGCACCTCGTCGGGGAGCTCGGAATAGAAGTGCTCGGTGCCGGGCACGCGCTTGAAGACCGGACGGGTATCCAGGCCAATACGCGGATGGCTCGAGCGGGGTGCGAAGCGATCGCCCTTGGGGAAATCGCGCGGGCTGGGAACGGCGCCGGGGACCTGGTGCAGACGGCCCGAGCCGCTCTCGATGGACAGAACGGAGCCCAGAAGACCGCGGGTGTACTCGTGAATCGGGTTGGTGAGCAGCTCCTTGGTGGGTGCCTGCTCGATAACCTGGCCAGCGTACATAACCGTGATGTTATGGGCAACCTCGGCGACCAGAGCCAGGTCATGCGAAACAAAGATCATGGCAAAGCCGAGCTTGGCCTGAAGATCGTTGAGCAGCTTGATGACCTGCTTCTGGACGGTAACGTCCAGAGCGGTCGTGGGCTCGTCGCAGATGACCAGCTTGGGGTCGCGGGTAAGGGCCATAGCGATCAGGACACGCTGACGCTGGCCGCCGGAAAGCTCGTGCGGATAGCTCTCGAGCGTGCGCTTGGGATCGAGGCCGACGAGCTCCAGGAGCTCCTCGGCGCTGCGGGTTCCGCCGCGCTTGGTGAGCTGCTTCATCTGGGCAGAGATGAGCATGGAGGGATTAAGCGAGGACAGGGCGTCCTGATAGACCATAGCGATATCGGTACCGCGCAGGCCGAACCACTCCTTCTTGCTCATCTTGAGCAGGTCGCGACCCTCCCAGAGAACCTCGCCGGAAAGATGCTCGTCATCGTCGGTCAGGCCCATGATGGCCAGCGTGGTGATGGACTTACCGCAACCGGACTCGCCCACCAGGCCCATGGTCTGACCAGGACGAACGTCAAAGTTGACATGGTCGACGACGTTGATATCACCGTGATGCTCAAACTGGATGCAGAAGTCACGGACCGAGAGAATCGGCTCAACGGACTCGTCGGGCACGTGGCGATCGTCACGCTTGAGCTCGACATCGCGCAGGGCGCCAAGGCGAGCGGAGAGGGACTGGGCCTGCTCCTTGTAGGCGCGAACGGGGTCGGAGACCAGCAGGTCGGCCTCGCGACGCTTGGAGGAATCGGTAGGATCCAGGGCAGCGGAGGGAGCAGCGGCCATGGCGTCGGTAATGCCCTCGGAGAGGATGTTGAGCGCCAGGCAGGTGATCATGATGGCTAGGCCCGGGAACAGCGCCTGCCACCAACGGCCGGCGAGCACGCCGCCGCGGGCGTCGGCGAGGATGTTGCCCCAGGTAGCGGTGGGCTCCTGGATACCAGCGCCGATGAAGGTCAGCGAGGCCTCGAAGATGATGGCGTCGGCGACCAGGGTAACGGTGAAGACCATGATCGGGGCGATGCAGTTACGCAGAACATGCTTAATCAAAATCCACGGAGCCTTGGCGCCGGAAACGATGACCGCGCGGACATAGTCCTCGCCGTACTCGGACACGATATTGGCGCGTACGATACGGGCAATCTGCGGAGTGTACATAAAGCCGATGGCGAAGATGATCGACGGCACGGAGTTGCCCAGGATGGAGACGAAGACGGCCGCGAGGGCGATGCCCGGGATGGACATGATGATGTCCAAGATACGCATGATCGTCTCGGAGACGGCCTTGCGCGAAACCGCTGCAAGGGCGCCCACGACCGAGCCGCAGACCAGAGCCATGGCGGTGGCGCCAAAGCCGATAATCAGCGAGTAACGACCACCGTAGAGCATACGCGACAGAATGTCGCGACCCTTATCGTCGGTACCGAAGATAAATCCGTTGCCGGGAGCCTGGCGAGCCGTAAAGATCTCGACCGGGCTATAGGGGGCAAGAAGGGGCGCCAGAATCGCAGTCAGGGCGACCAGCACCAGCACGACGGCGGCAATCTTAGAAGACAGCGTCATCTTCTTCCAGCCACCGAGCTTGAGCCCCTTGGAGGCAGCCTTCTCGAGCTGCTCGGTTTGCTTCTCTCGAATCTTTACCATAATCTACACCGTCCTGATGCGCGGGTTGATGAGCAGGTAGAGCATGTCAACCACGATGTTGATGATGATGAAGGCAAGAGCAACGACGATGACGACGCCCTGAACCAGGTTCGCCTCGTTGCCCTGAACGCCCTGCAGAATCGCGGTGCCCATGCCGGGGAGGTTGAAGATAACCTCGATGACGACGGCGCCGCCCATGAGGTAACCGATCTTAAGACCGAGGGTGGTGACCGGGGTGATCAGCGCATTGCGAAGAACGTTGATGCCGACGACGACCTTCTCGGGAACGCCGGCGCCGCGAGCCATACGGACATAATCCTTGTCGAGCTCCTCGACCATGGCGGTACGCACGATACGAGTCATCTGGCCCGTCAGCGGAAATGCCAAGGCGATAGCGGGCATGATCATACGCCCCAGATAGCCAACCGGATTCGTGGTGAAGTGAGGCAGAGCGCCCGATGCCGGGAGCACCTTAAGGTAGGAAGAGAACAGCAGGATCAACAGAACGGCAAGCCAGAACGACGGGGTTGCCAAGCCGGCGATGGAAAAGACACGGATTACTTGGTCCGGCCATTTGTCGCGATACAGTGCCGCGATGACGCCGAGCAAAAACGAAACGACCGCACCGATGGCAAGACCGATGAAGGTCAGCTGCATCGTGACGGGCAGGGCCGTGGAGATGCGCTTGGCAACGGAGTTGCGAGCAGCACCATAGGTGCCCATGTCGCCATGGATCAAATCGCCCATATAGCGCACGTAGCGCACGGGCCAGGGGTCGTCCAGACCATACTTCTCATGGTACTCGGCAACCGCCTCGGGCGAGGCACCGTCACCCAACGCCGTGTAGGCGGGGTCGGTCTTGGAGAACGACATAAGGAAGAACACCAGGACGGTGACGCCCAATGCCATGATCGGCAGCGCCACAAGACGCCTTCCAATCAAACGTAGCAAGTTGTTCACGTTCTCTCCCCTTTCTTTTGTCGGTAGGACCAACTGGTATATGAGTACGGATACTCATTACAAGACCCGAGCGACATCGTTGCCGCCCGGGTCTTTGTTTCAACTATGAGGATACGGTCCCAACGACCGACATCCTGCATATAGACTCAAGCGAGTCTTACGCCTTGACGGTCGCAACGCCCCTGAAGGACATGCTCGTCGTGCCGATGCCCTTGAAACCATCGAGGGCCTCGCCATTGGGCGCAGTGGACGGATCGTCCCAAGAAGCGGAGACGGTCTTGACGTGGACAACGGGGTACAGAACGGCGTTGTCGGCAATGATGTCGAAACACTCGTTCCACTTCTTCTGCTGCTCGTCGCCCTCGGCGGCAAGAGCCTCGTCCATGAGGCCGTGGAGCTTCTGCCACTCAGCGGACTCCTTCCACGGGCAACGGGTCTGCATCCAGACGTTGTCGCCGTACCACCAGTTGAGCAGCAGGTCGGGGTCGGCGCCGAAGCAGGAAGGATCGCCAGGGGCAAGGAGGATATCGTAGGCCTCGCCGCCGTCGATGGCAGCGTAAGTGGCCGGCGAGGTATCGGTCTGGATGGTCACATCGAAGCCGAGAGCGTCGAGGTCGTTCTTGACCTGGGCGGCCATGCCCTTAATCTGCTCGTTGTCGGTGGTGCGCAGGGTGATGGCACCCGGGGTGATGCCAGACTCCTCGATGAGCTTCTTAGCCTTCTTGGCGTCGGTCTTGTACACCGTGGAAGCCTCATGATAGTTGGTGAAGCTCTTGGGCAGGTAGCAGCTGGCAGCGGTGGCAAGGCCGGCGAAGGTGTTGCTGACCATCTTCTCGGTGTCGAGCGCATACATGACAGCCTGACGGACCTTGACGTTGTTCCAAGGCTCCTTGGCGACGTTGAACATGATGAAGCGGGTGCCGAAACCCTGAACGTTATCGATCTTGCAGCCGGCGCTCTCGAGCTGGTCGACGGCGTCAGCGGTAACGAGCTCCATAACGAGCGTGGAGCCCTCCTGCTGAGCGGTAACGCGAGCGGTGGGGTCGGTCAGGATGCTGTACTGGATCTTCTTATCCTCGGCAGCATACTCACCGTTGTACTCGGGGTTGGGAACCAAGGTGATCTCGGTATCGGAGATAGAGTCGTACATCCAGGGGCCGGAACCGATCGGCTGCTTGGCGCGATCCTCCTCGGTCTGGGTGGCCGGGGTAACGCGGACGATGGCCAGACGATCCTTGAGCAGGGAGAAGTTGGGGACCTTAGTCTTGACCGTCACGGTGCTGGCGTCCTTGGCCTCGATGGACTCGAAGGGCTGGAAGAACGGAGCATAGGTAGCGGAAGCGGCGCAAGCGGTGTAGGAGGCAACGACATCGTCAGCGGTGACCTCGGTGCCATCGGAGAACTTGGCGCCCTTGCGGATGGTGACCTCGAAAGTGGTGTCGTCCACAGACTTGGGATCGTCGGTGGCGAGCTCGTTGAAGGTGCTGTAGTCGTGGTAATCGATGCCGTAGAGGCCCTCGACGACGTGCCAGTTAGCACCCAGGCCCACAGCGGAGCCAGTGCTGGCGGGATCGAAGCTGGACGGAGCGTAAGCGGAACCAGCGGTGATCACGCCGCCGCCACGGTTGGCGGAATCGGTGGAGCCGGAAGCGGAACCCTCGTCGCTAGAGCTGCCACCGCAGCCAGTGAGACCAAGGCCGGCGACAGCAGCGACGCTGCCGGTGAGGCCGAGGAACGAACGCCTGGACATACCCTTGTTGATGATGGCCATGTCTTCTCCTATCAATAGAGAATCTTACTCGGGAGCACCTAGACGTGCCCCCGCGCAACTTGCGGACGATATATACCTTACCTACCGACGAACCCAACTGAGGTGCCGCGCTCGGCGACCGATACATACATACGCTTGAACGGTATTTACTACCGTTCACCGAATTCATTGACAAATGATTCGCCAGACAGTATGTATCGGCGAGGTGAGATATCAGTCTTCGTCAACCCGCAGGATAGCAGGGTTTTCGCTTGGGTTAGTCAAACGTTTTAGCGTTAATAAAACCCGAAACCAGCAGGCAATCATGGCGAAATAAATGGTTGAAAATCGCGCAATCATGTATATCAGTTGTTTAGGCTCGTGTTTAGCTATCGGAATGGCCAGCCGCCGCCTCGGCGCGCTCGGCATTCCATGCAACGAGCGCCTCGTGGACCGCCTTGGCAACATCGGCAGGTATGCCGCGAACTTCCGCGATCTCTTGCTCGCTCGCCGCGCGCAAACGCTTCATCGAGCCAAAATGGCGCATAAGGGCACGTTTTCTGGTGGGTCCCACGCCTGGAACGTCATCGAGTACCGAAACCGTCATGGCCTTGTCGCGCAATTCGCGATGGAACGTGATGGCAAAACGGTGCGATTCATCGCGCACCTGTTTAATTAGATAGAGCGACGCGGACCCGGTCGGCAGCACGACGGGAGTCTCGTCCCAAGGCACGAAAACCTCCTCATCGGCCTTTGCCAAGCCACAAACTGGTATATCGAGCCCAAGAGCCTCAAGTTGCTTGATCGCAGCGGTCAATTGCGGCTTACCGCCATCGACAACGAGCAAATCGGGGCGCGAGCCAAAGCGCTCGTCGGCCATGCGCTCGGGAGCATAGCGTCGCCCCAAAACCTCGGACATCGACACGAAGTCGTTTGCCTCGTCCAATTCGGCCTGAATTTTAAAACGACGGTACTGGCTCTTGTCGGCGCGCCCGTTGGTAAACACCACCATCGAGGCGACCGTAAAGGTGCCATGCAGTGTAGAGATATCGAAGCACTCGATACGCAACGGCGGCGATGGCAGCGCCAACGCACTTTCGAGCTCCAGGAGCGCTTGATTGGTGCGGTCGTCAGCGTACCCCGTTCGCATCATGTAGCGCATGAGGGCATGGCGCGCATTTTTGGATGCCATATCGAGCAGACGGTACTTTTCGCCACGCTGCGGCCTATGGAGATGGCAGGAACGCTCACGCTTGCCCGCAAGCCACTCCCCCAGCGCCTCCGCATCCTCAAGCTCGACGGAAAGGTTGACCTCAGCTGGAATATCAGCCGTCTCGTCGTAATAGCGCTTAAGAAAGCCCGACTGGAGCTCTTCCTCGTCAACATCAAGACCCTTGTCGAGAATGAACTCGCAGGTGCGAACTGTTCGGCCCTCGCGAACGACGAAGACGCAAGCGGCGGAGATGGTCTCCTCGCGATAGAACCCGATGACATCGATATCGACACTGGAGGGAAAAACGACTTGCTGACGATCGTCCAGACCCCTGATGACCTCCAAACGACGTTTGACGCGTGCCGCGCGCTCAAAGTCGAGCGCCTCGGCGGCATCCGTCATCTCGGAGGTCAGCTCATCGACGACATCCTTGCGATGGCCCGACAAAAAGCGCTCGACACGCTTGACGTTCTTGGCATAGTCTGCCGGGGAAATCGCGCCGACACACGCACCCGGGCCGCGCCCGACATGGTAGTCAAAGCAGGGACGCCCGTTTTGTGCGCAAATCATATTGACGATGTCTTCCTCGCCCTTGTGGGACTCGATGGTACGGCGACAACGACGCCACTCCGCACAGGATGCAGAGCAGATGGGGATAACCTTGCGCAGCGTATCTATCGTCTCACGTGCCGCACGGCTATCGGTATAGGGTCCAAAATAGCGCGTTCCCGGCTTATGACGCTCACGCGTGTATTTGATCGCGGGATACAGGTCGCCCTTTGTAATGGCGATAAAGGGGTAGCTCTTGTCATCCTTGAGGTCGACGTTAAAGTACGGATGGTACTGGCCGATCAGGTTGCGCTCGAGTACAAGCGCCTCATGCTCGGTTTCGACAACGATGTAGTCAAAGCTCGCCACCAGCTGCATCATCAGCGGGATCTTTTGACGCTCATCCTGCAGTGTCACGTATTGACGCATGCGGGCGCGCAGGTTTTTCGCCTTGCCCACGTAGATGACATCGCCCTTGGCATCCTTCCAAAGGTAGCATCCGGGCTGTGTGGGAACGCGCGAAACCTGCTCGGCAAGCGTTGGTATGTTGTCGTGACCGGCCACGCGCACCTACTTGCGACGAAGCAGCGCGGAGACCTCGGGCATCTTAAAGACGAAGGCAAGGCCAAAAGTCACGGCGAGCGAGACGACGCCTGCAACACAAACGTAGCCCAGGGTAATGAGGATCGAGCTGCCAAGCATTCCGACAAAGTGCTCAAGTGCCCACATGACGCCGGCGCCCGCGGCAGCGCCCAAGCCACCGAACAACAGGCCGAAGAAACCGCCGTGCAGGATAGACTTGACCTGAAGGCCATGCAGACGACGGCGCAGCCACCACAGTGAGCATCCGACCAAGACCACGTAGTCAACGACGTACGAAAGCGCAGTTGCCGGCATACCGTAGCCCAGCACCACGCCAAACAGCAGCACCGAACCGGCCTGACCGATAGCGGAGTACAGGCAATAGCGGCTATAAGGTTTCATATCGAGCAGGGCCGAGAAGCTCTTCTGCATCAGCACGACCACGCCGTAGAGCGGCAGGGAAAGTGCCAGGTAGACAAGGTACTCGGACACCAGCGCCACACCGGATTCATCGAACTTGCCGGCGCAGTAGATCATGTTGAGCGGACGGGCGAAGACGATCAGGTACATCGCAAACGGAATCAGGAAGAAGAGCATCTGGGCGACACCGCGCGAAATGCCCGTGCGGACGCTGTCGTAATCCTTCTCCTGTGCATCGTGAGAGAGTTCGGTATAGAGTGCCGTCGAAAGCGAGGCGGCGATCAGCGCATAGGGCAGCGTGTACCACAGGCGCGCATATGCGATGACGGAAGGGCCGGTCTCGGGCTGCACCACCAGCGCGGCGGCATTGGTAATGGAAGTCGAGACAAACATGCACACCGTGGCGAGCAGCGTCGGGATACCAAGCGCAATCGTCTGTCGCAGCGCGGGGTCCTTAAAGTCGATATGGATATGAGGACGCACGCCATGCTTGCCAAGCGCGGGAATCTGGCAGGCCATCTGGACAAAGACGCCGAGGGTCGTACCAGCTGCGATCAAGATAATACCGACCTGCTCGCCAAATTGTGCAGACACGGGAGCAAAGCCCATAAAGCTGGCGATAACGATGACATTGTTGAGAACCGGGGCAAACGTCGACCAGAAGTAGTCGCGATGTGCGTTGAGAACGCCCGAGAACACCGAGCCCAAGCCATAAAACAGAATTTGGATAGCAAAGAAGCGGAACATGAACGCAGCGGTGTCCATGCTGCCGCCATCGCCCGAAAGGAACGACTGCGTCCAAATAAAGCCGGGAGCAAACACGGTGCCCAGCAGCGAGATACCGCCCAGCAGCAGAAGCAGAATACCGAGCAAGTTGCCGACATACTCGTTCGATGCCTCGCGGCCCTGCTCGCGCCTCACACCCATATACACCGGCAAAAACGCCGTAACGAGCATGCCGCCCATCACGAGTTCGTAAAGCATGTTGGGCAGGTTGTTGGCAACCTGATAGGAGGACGAGAGCAGCGACATGCCGATGGCGGCCGCCATGGCCCACGTGCGGATAAACCCGGTGACGCGCGACACGATGGTCAGCACGGTCATGAGGCCAGCAGAACGACCAACCGTGGAGTAGTCCGACGAACCCATATCGTCTACGTCGTCCTGAGAGTCCTCATGAACCTCATCTTGTGGCAGTAAATCGTCCGCGACGGCAAAGGAGCCGGTCATCGCAAAGGGATCGTCAACCAAAACGGCGTCATCAGCAGGTGCGACGTCATCGCTGTTCGGCATATTGTTACCGGATACGGCATCATCATCGAATATGGCATGGTCGCCAAACACCGTGTCAACTTCTTTGGCGGCGACGGTTCGGGCAGAAAACGACAGAGGGTCCCAGTCATCATCACCGTCGATGGCCACGCCCTCGACGGGATCGGTCGAACCAAGCGGCGACCATTCGTCATCCGAAAGAAGCGGCTCGTCATCATCATGAGCCGCGGGCTTGGCAGAACGAGCGGCAGGAGCGCTCTGCGGCGTGCTCTTTCCCTGGGCTGCCATCAAAAACACCGCCGTCTCATCGGGACGCGGCACACGAGGAGCCTCGGAGACGACCGGCGTCGCGCTGGCGCTCGATTGAGCGGCGGCCAAAAAGACCGCCGTCTCATCGGGACGAGCCGAAGAAAGAACCGTACGGGGAAGCGCCGTGCCGGCACCGGCGGCACGCAAGTACACGGCCGTCTCGCCCGGGTCAGCGGCAGCGGACCAGGCGTTTCGAATCTCGTTATCGAACGAAGCGGCCTCGGGCGCGGGCGTCTGAGGAGCCGACCCTTTTGCAAAGTGAGCTCCGCGCTTTGATTCTTCCTGCGGCATCGCTCAGTCCTCTCTCGTGATCGGGGCAACTGTCGCCCCGCAAAATGCAACTAAGTCATCGGGAGCAAGCTCAAGCTGATAGCCGCGCTTGCCACCCGAGATAAAAATGGTATCCCAAAGGACGCATGTCTCATCGATCAGCGTCCGGAAGCGTTTTTTCATACCGACCGGACTGCAACCGCCGCGGACATACCCCGTCGCGGCAAGCAAATCTTTGACATGCATCATGGTCAGCGTCTTTTCGCCTGCGGCGCGCGCGGCGGCCTTGAGGTCGAGCTCGTCGGCAACAGGAATGCAGCACACGACATGGTCGTTGGACGGCGTCGTGCAGACCAGGGTCTTAAATCCCTGACCGGGCTCCTCGCCAAGCTGCTCGGAAATCGCGACGCCCAGACCTGACGATTCATCGCCATCGTCTTCGTACGTATGGAGAACATAGGAGATGCCGGCGCTTTCCAGCTCGCGCATCGCATTGGTTTTTGGCGTCTTAGCAGCCTTTGCCATGGCACATCCTTTCCCTCGCAGAGCGACGCAAGGATTAAGTATAGGGCCAATTCCGCCGCATATGCCATCTCGACACACAGAAGCGCCACCGAATCAGAAGGAATCGGTGGCGCGTCGGTACTACAACGTCTCTTTACTGCGCGTCGAGCTGCGCCTGACGCTCACGGTCACGCTTGAGCAGCGGCGCCAAGAACTTGCCCGTGTAGCTCTGCGAACATGCCGCGACTTGCTCCGGCGTGCCCGAGACCACGACGGTTCCGCCGCCATTGCCGCCTTCGGGGCCCATATCGATCAGGCGGTCGGCGACCTTGATGACATCAAGGTTGTGCTCGATCACCAGAACCGTGTTGCCCGCATCGACCAGGCGCTGCAACACGTCGAGCAGCTGGCGAACATCCTCAAAATGAAGGCCGGTTGTGGGCTCGTCCAAAATGTAGAACGTCTTGCCTGTCTGACGACGATGAAGCTCCTTGGCGAGCTTCACGCGCTGCGCCTCGCCGCCCGAAAGCGTCGTAGCGGGCTGGCCCAAGCTCACATAACCCAGACCCACGTCATATAGGGTCTGCAGTTTGCGCTTAATCTGCGGGATATTCCCAAAGAAAGCCAGTGCCTCGGTGACACTCATGTCGAGCACATCCGAGATTGTCTTGCCGCGGTAGGTAACCTCGAGTGTCTCGCGGTTATAACGCTTGCCGCCACATACCTCACAGGGGACATAGATATCGGGAAGGAAGTGCATCTCGATCTTAATCTGTCCATCGCCCTTGCACGCCTCGCAGCGACCGCCGCTTACGTTAAAGGAGAAACGTCCCGGCGAGTAGCCGCGCGCCTTCGACTCCGGCGTGCTTGCAAATAGTGCACGCAGATCATCCCACAGGCCAATATAGGTCGCAGGGTTCGAACGCGGCGTGCGACCGATCGGCGACTGGTCGATATCGATTACCTTATCGATGCACTCGATGCCCTCAATCTTCTTGTACGGCCCCACGGGACGCGTCGAACGATGGATGGCATTCGTAAGCGCGGGCGCAATCGTACCGGTGACCAGGGAGCTCTTGCCCGATCCCGAAACACCGGTAACGACTGTGAGCGTACCGAACTCAATCTTGGCGGTAACGTTTTTGAGGTTGTTAGCGCGGGCGCCCGTGATCTTAAGACAGCCGCGGCCGGGCTTGCGGCGCTCATCGGGCACGCGGATCATCCGCTTGCCGGTCAAATAGGCACCCGTCATGGAATCGGGGCACGCCATGATATCGGCAGGCGTTCCTGCAGCGACCACGTGTCCGCCGTTAACGCCCGCACCGGGACCCATATCGATCACGTAGTCGGCAGCGCGAATTGTATCTTCGTCGTGCTCGACGACGATAACGGTATTACCGATATCGCGCAAGCGCTCGAGCGTCTTGATCAGGCGCTCGTTATCGCGTTGGTGGAGACCGATCGACGGCTCGTCCAGAATGTACAGAACGCCCATGAGGCCGGCGCCGATCTGCGTTGCCAGGCGAATGCGCTGGGCCTCACCGCCGGAAAGCGTCGCCGAGGCGCGATCGAGCGTCAGATAGTCGAGTCCGACATCGACCAGAAAACGCAGGCGCTCCAGGATTTCCTTGACGATGCGCCCGCCGATGAACTGTTGACGCTCGGTAAGCTCCAGGCCCTCAAAAAACTCGAGCGACTCGCGACACGACAGGCAGCAGACATCGTAAATGGACTTGCCGCCCACGGTGACGGCAAGCATCTCGGGACGCAGGCGAGCACCGTGACAGCTCGAGCATGGCTCTTCGCGAATGTATTTCTCCAAGCGAGCTCTGGTGTTCTCGTTCGTCGTCTCGTTGTAGCGCTCGTACAGGATGTTGCGCACGCCCGAGAACTTAGTGTCCCACTGGCTGCGACGCCCATCGAGCTTTTGATAGTCGACCGAAATCTTCGTGTCGCCCATGCCATCCAAAAACGCACGACGCACCCGCGGGGGCAGGTCCTCCCATGGCGTATCGGCACTCACCTTAAAGTGTTTGCAGACCGCAGCAAAAATCTGCGGATAATAGTTTGAATTGCCGAACAGGCTGCCAAAAACTCCGTCGGCAATCGACTTTGAGGGGTCTTCAATCAGCGCCTCGGCATCGACTGTCTTTTTAAAACCCAGGCCATCGCACTCGGGACATGCACCATAGGGCGCGTTAAATGAGAAATCGCGCGGCTGCAGGTCGTCGATGGAATGCCCGTGCTCCGGGCACGCCAGTGCCAGCGAATACTCCAGCAGCTCGCCCTCGGTTCCCTCGGAAGCGTCGCGGTCGGGCAGCATGTACACGTTCACGTTACCGTGCGCCAGTGCCGTCGCCTGCTCAACGGACTCGGCAATGCGACCCAGGGAGTTCTCTCGAATCACGATACGGTCGACCACGACCTCAATGTCGTGTTTGAACTTCTTGTCCAGGTCGATAGGGTCGTCAAGCGAGCGCACCTCGCCGTCGACGCGCACACGGCTAAAGCCCTCCGCACGCAGGTCCTCAAACAGCTTGGCATATTCGCCCTTGCGTCCACGAACCACCGGCGCCAACACAAACGCGCGACGGCCCTCCCCCGCCGCCAGCACCTTATCGGCGACCTGATCGGTCGTCTGACGCTCAATGACGCGACCGCACTCAGGACAGTGCGGCGTTCCCACGCGAGCAAACAGCAGACGCAGATAGTCGTAAATCTCGGTTACGGTGCCCACCGTCGAGCGTGGGTTTTTGGACGTTGTCTTCTGATCGATCGACACAGCCGGCGACAGGCCGTCAATCGAGTCCAGATCGGGCTTGTCCATCTGGCCCAAAAACTGACGCGCATAGCTCGAAAGGCTCTCGACGTAACGGCGCTGGCCCTCGGCATAGATGGTATCGAACGCCAGTGAGCTCTTGCCCGATCCGGAAAGACCGGTTATGACCACGAGCTGGTCACGCGGAATGGAAACATCGATATCGCGCAGGTTATGCTCGCGCGCGCCGCGAATAACGATAGAAGAATCAGACATGGAAGCTCCTTGCCTCCTACAACTTCAAATCACACTGACGATGAGTTTAGCGCACTCGACGCGCACAGATGTTCGTAATACAAGATTCGCAGACCTTTTGCGTTGTCTGACGCCGCAGGCCGCACGCTCGGTCCGTACTTTCGAATACTGTCGATCGCCTACCACGCATCATAAATGACTCCCGCTCGCAAACGAGGGTACAATGACGCTCGTGTCACACCGCGGGGCTCCGGCCCCAACATATACAAAGGAGTCAAACATGGGTTGCGAGCACGCACAGGCAGCCGGCGGGCAAACGTCGCCGTCGCAATTTGAGGAGAATACGCTGTCCGAGGTCAAGCGCGTTATCGCCGTGCTTTCCGGCAAGGGCGGCGTCGGCAAGTCATTCGTCACCGGCGCCATCGCGACGGAGCTTTCCCGCCACGGTCACAAGGTCGGCGTCCTCGATGCCGATATTACCGGCCCCTCTATCCCTAAGATGCTCGGTATGAGCGGACGTCACGTCCATGCCCTCGGCAACCTTATGCTGCCCGAAATCTCCGAGCACGGCGTCAAGGTTATGAGCTCTAACCTGCTGCTCCAAAACGAAACCGACCCCGTCCTCTGGCGCGGTCCGGTTATCGCGGGTGCCATCAGGCAGTTCTGGAGCGAAACCTCATGGGGCCCCATCGACTACCTGCTGGTCGACATGCCTCCGGGAACGGGCGACGTCGCCCTCACGGTCTTCCAGTCGCTGCCCGTCGATGGCATCGTCATCGTCACGAGCCCGCAGGATCTGGTCTCGATGATTGTCGCCAAGGCGGTCAACATGGCCGAGAAGATGAACGTGCCCATTCTGGGAATCGTCGAAAACATGAGCTATATCGAGTGCCCCGATTGCGGCAAGAAGATCGAAGTCTTTGGCAAGAGCAAGCTCCCCGAGGTCGCCGAGCGTTACAACCTCGAGATCCTAGGGCAGCTTCCCATCAATCCGGCACTCGCCGAGGCTTGCGACAAGGGCGAGGTTGAGACCGCACTGCCCGACGGTATGCTGCCCCAAGCCGTCTCTGCCGTCGAGGCCATTGCCCCGCACGAGACCGCCGAGGCCTAAGTGAACGCAAACGCCTCCTATGACGTCTTGGTAATCGGCGGCGGGGCCTCGGGTCTCGCCGCCGCCATTACGGCCGCACGCGCAGGCAAAAGCGCCTGCATCGTTGAGCGCGATGTTGCCTGCGGCCTTAAACTCCTTGCGACCGGCAACGGCCGCTGCAACCTTTCCAACGAATCAATTGATTTCCAGCGGTACAACCGCCCCGCATTCGTCGAATCCGTCATGGGTCCCCAGCCCGAGCAAGAGCTCGGCAGTTTCTTCTCCTCGCTGGGCATCATGACGACCTCCGAGGAGGGCCGGCTGTATCCGCGCTCCCTTCGTGCCGAATCGGTGCGCGATGCGCTTCTCAACGCTTGCAACCGCCTGGGTATCACCTTGATTTGTGGAGCAAACGTTGCCTCGGCATTCAAAGCCCCCGAGGGCTGGGCACTCCAAATAGACCGTCCCGCGCGATCACTCAAGGCAAAAAAGCACGACGACCGAAAAACGGAGGTTCGCTCGCTTCGGAAGGCGCTCGCCGACATCCCTCGCAAGAGCGAGACGCTGCAGGCAAAGGCCGTAATTATCGCTACGGGCGGCAACCCTGTCGAAATCGCGAAGACGTTCAATCTTTCCCTCACACCGCAGCATCCCGTCCTCTGCCCTGTGTCGGCATCGGTCTTCGGCGACCAGACTGCGCTCAAGACACTGGATGGCCTGCGCGTCCGCGCCCGTTTGACGCTCACCCGCAATCACGAGGAGCTCTGGCGCGAAGACGGCGAAGTGCTCTTCCGAACCTTTGGCATCTCGGGCGTTGCCGCCTTTAACCTCTCCCGTCGCGTCCAGCGCGGCGACACGATTCTGCTCGACGTTTTTCCCGACCTCTCCAAAGACGAGTTGCTCGATATGCTCAGCCAGCGAGTTGCGTTGCTCGGCGGCTTTTCACCCCGCGACCCCCGCTGGCTCGACGGCATGCTCGCCCCGCAGTTCTCTCACGTTGTCTGCACCGCATTCGAACAGTGCCACCCCGGGTCGTACGACGTCATCCATCTGGTCTCAATCCTCAAGCACTTTAAGATGCTCGTCGAGGGAACGACAGAGGAGCGTTCGGCCCAGGTCACGCGCGGCGGCGTGCCCATCGAGAGCGTCTCAGCTCCCAACCTCTGCGTGAGCAACGCGGCAGACGCCCCACTTTACATCTGTGGCGAGGCGCTCGACATCGATGCCGATTGCGGCGGTTTCAACCTTGCATGGGCTTGGATCTCGGGTATTCGCGCTGCAAGCAGCCTATAGCCGCGCAGTCTATAATCAAAACGCATTCGGGCCGTCTGGGACACCGGGCGGCCTCTTTCTTGCATCTAAGGAGACCTCGATGATCGAAATCACCCAAGTCCACGCGTCACTCGATGAGGCCGGCGACGAAACCGCCTGCCTTGCTATTGGTAGACGCGCCGTCAAACGAGCCCTGCGATGCGAGGATTCCCAGATTAAAGCCATTGAGCTCCATCGCAAGTCAATCGACGCCCGTAAAAAGCGAGATGTCCATTATATTTTGAGCTTTCGAGTCGAGCTGACAAGCTCTCGACTCGAGCAGGAGGTGGTCGACCGCGTCGCCGAGCGCGACCGCTCGCGCATCCGCATGGTAGACGGCGAGGCTCCTTCATTCCCCAGCCCTGTCCCGAATGTACCCAAGGGGCGTCCCGTCGTTGTCGGCGCCGGTTGCGCCGGTCTCTTCGCCGCCCTGACCCTTGCCGAAGCGGGCCTTAAACCCCTGCTTATCGAGCGCGGCGACCCCGCACTTCGCCGCTCGCAAGCGATTGATCTCTTTCTTAGGGAGCGTATCCTCGACCCCGAAAGCAATATCCAATTTGGCCTGGGCGGCGCAGGGACCTTCTCGGACGGCAAGCTCAACACGGGAACCAAGAATCCTGCCCATCGACTGATTCTTGAAACATTCGTCGAAGCGGGCTCACCTCGTGACATCCTGTGGGACGCCAAGCCGCACATTGGCTCCGACATCCTCCCCACCGTCGTCACCAACATTTCTCAGCGCATCGAGCAACTCGGTGGAACCGTCCGCTATCGAACAAAGCTCGTCAATATTCGAACCGATGAATCTGGCGCCATCACCGGCGTCGATGTCCAACCGCCCCAAGAAACCACAAGCGAGACAATCGCCACAAAGCACCTCATTCTCGCCTGCGGCCATTCCGCCCGCGACGTATTCGAGCTTCTCAAAGAACATGACGTTGCCCTCGCGCAAAAGACCTTTGCCATGGGTGTGCGCATCGAGCATCCACAGCGCGACATCGACCGTGCCCAATATGGCCCTTCGGCGGGACACCCGGCACTCGGAGCAGCCCCCTACAAGCTTGTCGCCCATCTCCCCAACGGCCGCAGCGTGTTCTCGTTTTGTATGTGCCCCGGCGGACAGGTTGTCGCGGCTTCTTCCGAGCAGGGCCATCTGTGCGTCAACGGCGCCAGCCTCAATGCCCGCGACGGGCGCAACGCGAATGCCGCCCTACTCGTTAACGTCACACCTGACGACCTTCCCGGCGATGATCCGCTCGCAGGCATTGAGCTCCAGCGCGCCTGCGAGCGAGCCGCCTATCGCCTGGGTGGCTCTAACTGGAACGCGCCGGCACAGCTCGTCGGAGATTTCCTTGCTAGACGCGCCAGCACGGCACCCGGAAAGGTAAAACCAACCTATCCACTTGGCGTGACCTGGACGGCGATCGACGATGCCCTCCCGCAGCATATCGTCGAATCGCTTCGTTTGGGAATCCCCCTGCTTGGTAAGAAACTGCGTGGCTATGACCGCCCCGATGCAGTCCTCACTGGCGTGGAGACGCGTTCGAGCTCCCCGGTCACCGTCACCCGCGATCGAACATGCCACGCCGTGTCGACCCCGGGCCTTTACCCTTGCGGCGAGGGTGC
This sequence comes from Collinsella sp., assembly GCA_047247485.1. GTDB lineage: Bacteria > Actinomycetota > Coriobacteriia > Coriobacteriales > Coriobacteriaceae > Collinsella. The sequence goes on from JBKTTM010000006.1 coordinate 1,425,685, forward strand.
CGGATATGCCGGCGGCATCATGAGTGCCGCCACCGACGGCATCCGTTGCGCTGAGGCGCTGATAGCAGACCTCTAGTGCACGAACTCCCGCGTCCGAACGACACAGGCCCGAGCTCCATAAGGAGCTCGGGCCTGTTCGTTATTTCTTAAACCGTGCACCCTGGCGTTTTCTGCCCGAAGCAAAGGTAGAGCCCTTGCGAGCCTGCGAACGCAAACGCTCGATCGTTTCGTCCTCAGATGCGCCCTCAAGCATCGCCCGAATCTGAACGACGGCATCGCGCAGACGTGCCGCCTCCTCAAAGTCCATGGCGGCGGAAGCGTTACGCATGTCTTCCTCCATGGTCTCGACGATCCGCACGAGCTCGTCATGCGGTAGTCCTTCCAGCTGCTCGGCAAGCGTTTGCTCGGGTGCCACCGTCTCCGGCGCGGCGCCCTCGCCGTTTTCATCGGGCGTATAGAACGCACCATGGCCCAGAGAGTCGCCCTTCGAGCGTCCCTTCGAGCCCACAGTCTTTTCGGCCTCGGCAATAAAACTCGAAATGTCGTTAATGGCCTTGCGGACCGTCTTTGGCACAATGCCATGCTCTTCGTTATATGCCATCTGAATCTCACGACGGCGCTGCGTCTCCTCGATGGCTTCTTTCATCGAATCGGTCACAACGTCTGCATACATGATGACCTCGCCGTCGGCATTGCGGGCCGCACGGCCAATCGTCTGAATCAGCGAACGGCGGTTGCGCAAGAAGCCTTCCTTGTCGGCGTCGAGAATTGCCACCAGCGAGACCTCGGGAAGGTCTAGACCCTCGCGAAGCAGGTTAATGCCAACGAGAACATCGATCTTTCCCTCGCGCAGCGTTCGCAGGATCTCGACACGGTCCATCGTCGCTGTATCGGAGTGCATGTAATTGACCTTAATGCCGGCATCAAGCAGATGGTCGGTCAAGTCCTCGGCCATGCGCTTGGTGAGCGTGGTCACCAGCACGCGCTCCTTGCGGGCAACGCGCTCGCGAATCTCGTCCTCAAGATCGTCAATCTGCCCACGAACCGGACGCACATCGATCTTGGGGTCGAGCAGGCCGGTCGGACGAATAATCTGCTCAACGTCGTTCTGGCTAACCCGCAGCTCATAGTCGCCCGGCGTGGCCGAAACGTAGATGAACTGGGGAATCCTCGCCTCAAACTCATCGAAGCGGAGCGGGCGGTTATCGAGTGCCGAAGGCAGACGAAAACCATGCTCCACCAGCGTCACCTTACGCGAGCGGTCGCCTTCGTGCATGCCGCGGATCTGCGGCACCGTTACATGACTCTCATCGATGATACAGAGCATGTCCTTAGGAAAGTAATCGATCAGGGTAAACGGCGGCTCGCCCGGTTTTCGACCGTCCAGATGACGCGAGTAGTTCTCGATGCCGTTACAAAAACCCATGGTCTCGAGCATCTCGAGATCATAGTCGGTGCGCTGCTGCAGACGCTGCGCCTCGAGCAGCTTATCAGTCGCCTTGAGCTCGGCCACACGCTTCTCGCACTCTTCGCTGATTGATTTCAGAGCCGCTTTGACCTTAGGCTTCTCAGTCACGTAGTGCGAGGCCGGCCACACGGGAATGGCCTCGTACTCACGCAGCATCTCGCCGGTGACCTCGTCGATCTCGGCAATCAGCTCGACCTCGTCGCCAAAGAACTCAAACCGCAACGGATGCTCGGCATAGGGCGGATACACGTCGACGACATCGCCGCGCACGCGGAAGGTGCCACGTGCCAAATCATAGTCATTGCGATCGTACTGGATATCGATAAGCGCATGGATAAAGTCATCGCGCTCGAGCGGCACCTTCTTGTCGACGTTCGGAGCTAGGCCCGCATAGTCCTCGGGGGAGCCAATGCCATAGATACACGAGACCGATGCGACGACGATCACATCGCGTCGAGATAGCAGCGATGCCGTCGCCTGATGGCGCAGCATCTCGACCTCTTCGTTAATCGAGGAGTCTTTCTCGATATACGTATCACTCTGCGGTACATATGCCTCGGGCTGATAGTAATCGTAGTACGACACAAAATAGACCACGGCGTTGTTAGGGAAGAATTCCTTGAGCTCGCTCGCGAGTTGAGCGGCAAGCGTTTTATTGGGAGCCATGACCAGCGTCGGCTTCCCCAGGGCCTCAATAGTCTTAGCCATCGTGAAGGTCTTGCCCGAACCAGTCACGCCCAGCAAAACCTGATAGCGATCTCCGTCCCTCACACCCTGCACAAGCGACTCAATGGCCTTAGGCTGGGAACCGGCGGGCTCGTATGGAGACGCGACCTCAAACGGCACCTCAGAGCCCTCAACGCCAAAACGTTTGAGCTCTCCTCCAACACGCTCAACTTCAAATTCCGCCATGGATACTCCTAACTCATATATCTGCAGTATACGCAGGCGGCAGGCATAGTCCTATACGAACCGATCGGGATAGAGGGTCTTGTAGCGAACCCAGGCATTATTGACACGAATCAAATACGCCTGCGTCTCGGGAAAGGTGATTGCATTATGAAGCGACGTGCTCTGCTGCGCCCATCCGTCGACATTGCCCATGACGGCGTTATAGGCGGCAATGGCACTGTCAGTAGACCCGTTAAAATACGTTAGAAGATACGAAAGATACGCACAACCAAACTCGATGTTCGTAGCGGGATCGTTAAGGTCGCCGGCTGAATACTCGCTGCCATCGACAAGACCCTTGGCAATCATATCCTGGGCAGTCTCGGGCATCAGCTGCATCAATCCCCGTGCGCCTTGATTCGACTCAGCCTCGGGATCCCAATTCGATTCCGACTTTATGACAGCGCACACCAGATACGGATCAAGATTGTGCGAAATGCTCGATTGCTTTACGTACGCCTCATAGTCAATTGGATACAAAGGCTTAAAGAAGGCGGCAGGGGCATACGAGTAGACGAGCGAAATAAGTCCGAAGACGAACATAACGGCAAGTGGCGCCACGCGATACCATGTAAAGAAACGTGTCTTAGGCATCGGTCTCCTCCCTATCCACTACATCCCCGAAGCCATGGCGCGCAAGCCATGCGTCCAGTTGTTCAAAGAGTGAATTGTCGCCTGCCGTATTATCGATTACCGTCGTAGCGAGATTGCAAAGCGAAGCCTCATCAGGTTGGCATGCAGAGCGAGCATCAAAATCAGAGGACTCCATACCACGATGAATAGCACGCTCACGACGAACTGCTAAAGGAGCGCTGATAACCAGAATTTCATCAGCCAGGCCAAAAGCATCCTCAAAACCAGTCGGGGCAGAAACCTCGACAACCGCAAAGGGATAACGGGGGGACGAAACCGTGCAGCAAACCGGATCAAGAATCCTCAGTGACAGCTGTTCGATGAGAACCGGATGAACGATGCCATTGAGCCGCGCAACTGTATCAGGAGAGGCGAAAGCTCGAGCAGCGAGGACATTGCGGCGAATGCCGCCCTCCCCGTCCAGAATGTCCCAACCGAATACTTCCGCGAGGGCATTGACGATATCGGAGCCTGGCACATACAGCGATTTGGCAAGCTCATCCAGATCGATAAGCATGGCGCCATGAGATTCGAGATAGCGGCAGGCAGTCGATTTACCCGAAGCAATATTGCCTAAGACAAAAACGGTAAACATCAAGTCCTCCCTAACGCCAATGGGAGTTATTATCGCGCAAATACAAAAGAAGGACTCAAAATACAGCCAAACAGTAAGACAAGCTAAACGAAGGCGAGTTCGTGTATTACAGCTCTCTATCAAACGCAAAAAAGGGGGAGGCCGCGAGGCCTCCCCCTTCTTCAGTCTGGATGACGGCTCGGTGCCGTCCACCGGTCAGCGGCGCCCTGGCCTCCCACGGGCTGACCCCGCAGTACTCTCGGCGCGATGGGGCTTAGCTTCCGGGTTCGGAACGGGACCGGGCGTGCCCCCCATGCTCTGGCCGCTGACCGGTGGGCGGCGCCCACCGTATCTTCGGTGTCCTGGGTCTCATCTACGTGCCCTGGGGGCCGCATGGCGCATAGGGGAGGTGACTCGGGGGCATCCTCGTGCCCGGACCGCGCGTGAGCGCCAGGTCCCGCGGGCCGCGAGGTGCGGTTCCGGAAGAGCTCGGGCGATTAGTGCGGCTCGGCTGAGGACGTCGCCGCCCTTGCACCTGCCGTCTATCGACCAGGTAGTCTACCTGGGCCCTTACCGGAAGGAGAACTAATCCCTGGAACGGCTTCCCGCTTAGATGCCTTCAGCGGTTATCCGCGCCGCACGCGGCTACCCGGCCGTGCCGTTGGTCGACAACCGGTTCACCGGAGGTGCGTCCACCCCGGTCCTCTCGTACTGGGGGCAGCCTCCATCGATTCTCCTGCGCCCACGGAGGATAGGGACCGAACTGTCTCACGACGTTCTGAACCCAGCTCGCGTACCGCTTTAAACGGCGAACAGCCGTACCCTTGGGACCTGCTCCAGCCCCAGGATGCGATGAGCCGACATCGAGGTGCCAAACCTTGCCGTCGATGTGGACTCTTGGGCAAGATCAGCCTGTTATCCCCGGAGTACCTTTTATCCGTTGAGCGACGGCCCACCCACTCGGGGCCGCCGGATCACTAGAGCCTGCTTTCGCACCTGCTCGGCTTGTGGGCCTCGCAGTCAAGCCCGCTTGTACTCTTGCATTCAAAAGGACGGTTGCCGACCGTCCCGAGCGGACCTTCGCGCGCCTCCGTTACCCTTTAGGAGGCGACCGCCCCAGTCAAACTGCCCGCCTGGCACGGTCCCCGAGCCGGTTGACGGCCTCGGGTTAGGACGCCGGTCGCGCGAGGGCAGTATTCCAAGGGCGGCTCCCCGGGGGCTGGCGCCTCCGGATCTCAGCCTCCTGCCTATCCTCTACACGCGGGACCAGCGGCCAATGCCAAGCTGCAGTGAAGGTTCACGGGGTCTTTCCGTCCTTCCGCGGGTAAGTCGCATCTTCACGACCAGTGCAATTTCACCGGGTCCATGGTCGAGACAGCGCCCAAGTCGTTGCGCCTTTCGTGCAGGTCGGAACTTACCCGACAAGGAATTTCGCTACCTTAGGACCGTTATAGTTACGGCCGCCGTTTACCGGGGCTTGGCTTCGGGGCTTCGCGCGATACGGCTAACTCCTCCGCGTGACCTTCCGGCACCGGGCAGGCGTCAGACCCTATACGTCGCCTTGCGGCTTCTGCAGAGTCCTGTGTTTTTGGTAAACAGTCGCTTGGGCCTCTCCACTGCGGCCCGCCTCCGCTCCCCGGGCAAGCCGGTTCACGTACGCGCGGGCACCCTTCTCCCGAAGTTACGGGGCCATTGTGCCGAGTTCCTTGACCATGGTTGACCCGATCGCCTCGGTATGTTCTACCCACCCACCTGTGTCGGTTTGCGGTACGGGCGCGCACGCGCCTGCCTAGGGGTTTTTCTAGGGACCTCGGGCTCACTCGCTTCGCTTAAGTGCTTCGTCCGGAGCCTCGCCCTCGTGCGGACCGGATTTCCCTGGTCCGCGGGCCGCGCTCCATCACGGGGACGTCCAGAACCCCGCCGAGCCACCCCCATCCGTCGCCCCGTCGGTCGTAGCGCCGCGTGCGCGGTGCAGGAATGTCTGCCTGCTGCGCGTCGGCTACGCCTACCGGCCTCGCCTTAGCCCCCGACTGACCCTGGGAGGATTAGCCTTGCCCAGGAAACCTCGGGTTCACGGCGGACGAGTTACTCTCTCGTCTCTCGCTACTCATGCCAGCATTCTCACTCCCATGCGCTCCACCGTCGGTCGCCCTCCGGCTTCTCCGCCCATGGGAAGCTCCCCTACCGATTCTGTAAATCAAAATCCCGCCGCTTCGGTGTCCAGCTTAGCCCCGTGTATTGTCGGCGCATGTCCACTCGACCAGTGAGCTGTTACGCACTCTTTGAATGCATGGCTGCTTCTAAGCCAACATCCTGGTTGTCTGGGCGGACGCACATCCTTTGCCACTCGGCTGGAACTTGGGGACCTTAGCGGGCGGTCCGGGCTGTTTCCCTCTCGAGCACACAGCTTAGCCCACATGCTCTGACTGCCGCGCTCTGGGCCGCCGGCATTCGGAGTTCGGTTGGATTCGGTAGGCGGCGAAGCCCCTCGTCCATCCGGTGCTCTACCTCCGGCGGTGAACGCGCGACGCTAGCCCTAAAGCTATTTCGGGGAGAACGAGATATCTCCGGGTTTGATTGGCCTTTCACCCCTATCCGCAGGTCATCGCCGCCGTTTTCAACCGACGTGCGTTCGGCCCTCCACGGGGTCTTACCCCCGCTTCAGCCTGCCCACGGATAGCTCACCCGGCTTCGCGTCCGCGGCGCGGGACTCAAGTCGCCCTGTTAAGGCTCGCTTTCGCTCCGGCTCCCTTTCGGTTAACCTCGCCCCGCGCCAGCGACTCGCTGGCTCATTCTACAAAGGCACGCCGTCACAACTAAAAGTTGCTCCGACTGCTCGTGGGCGCACGGTTTCAGGTACTGTTTCACTCCCCTCCCGGGGTGCTTTTCACCTTTCCCTCACGGTACTGGTGCGCTATCGGTCACAGGGTAGTACTCAGGCTTGGATGGTGGTCCACCCAGGTTCGGACCGGGTTTCACGTGCCCGGCCCTACTCAGGGACCGCGTCGCGCCGTCCGGTCTGGGTTCGCGTACGGGGCTGTCACCCGCTGCGGCCGGCCCTCCCATGCCGTTCCGCTCCCCAGCCGGACCTGCGCCCGGGGGCGGCAGCCCCCGGATGCGCGGCCCTGCAACCCCGTCGGCGGAACCCCTGCCGGGTATGCCCGCTCGACGGTTTGGCCATCGGTCCCCTTTCGCTCGCCGCTACTCGGGGAGTCTCGAGATTGATTTCCTCTCCTCCGGGTACTTAGATGTTTCAGTTCCCCGGGTTGTCCTCCCGGCCCCTATGTGTTCAGGGTCGGGATATCCACACTGCTGTGGATGGGTTCGCCCATTCGGAGACCCCCGGGTCGAAGGATGTGTGCTCCTCGCCGGGGATTATCGCAGCTTGCCGCGTCCTTCATCGGCTCCCTGTGCCAAGGCATCCGCCGTGCGCCCGTGGTATCTTGCGGGACCGCATCGGGCCCGCGGGATATCCACGTGTCGCTAATTAAGTTAATTAATCGATATCATGAATAGCGCTCGTATGTCGCAATTCGGGTATCTCATACCGCGGCACAGTGTCTTCACTGTGCTCGCGATCAGATGCTCCTCACTCATATATAAGTGAATTCTTCTTGTTTGGATCGGATGAATGATTGCTATCATTCTTGATTAAATCGCAGAAAAGAATCGAGTCTGGAAGAGGATACTCTTCCATCTCTCTCCTATCGCTATGCGGCTCTCAAGGTACGCGGGTGCGACCCCGGGGACCGGGTGCTGCGGGGACTCCATCGCGGGCGACATCCACCGGACGGGCTCCTGCCCTCTATTCGAGTTAAAGTGTTTTCTCTCTAGAAGATTTATCTCCCTAGAAAGGAGGCGATCCAGCCGCACCTTCCGGTACGGCTACCTTGTTACGACTTCACCCCCTCACCCTCCACACCTTCGGCGCCTCCCCTCTCGGTTGGGCCGGCGACTTCGGGTGCAGACGACTCGGGTGGTGTGACGGGCGGTGTGTACAAGGCCCGGGAACGCATTCACCGCGGCATGCCGATCCGCGATTACTAGCAACTCCGACTTCATGGGGGCGGGTTGCAGCCCCCAATCCGAACTGGGGCCGGCTTTCCGGGATCCGCTCCCCTCGCGGGGTGGCATCCCTCTGTACCGGCCATTGTAGCACGTGTGCAGCCCAGGGCATAAGGGGCATGATGACTTGACGTCGTCCCCGCCCTCCTCCGCCTTGACGGCGGCGGTCCCGCGTGGGTTCCCGGCATCACCCGATGGCAACACGCGGCGGGGGTTGCGCTCGTTGCGGGACTTAACCCAACATCTCACGACACGAGCTGACGACAGCCATGCACCACCTGTATGGGCTCCTCTCGGCCACGGGGTCTCCCCGCTTCACCCATATGTCAAGCCCTGGTAAGGTTCTTCGCGTTGCTTCGAATTAAGCCACATGCTCCGCTGCTTGTGCGGGCCCCCGTCAATTCCTTTGAGTTTTAGCCTTGCGGCCGTACTCCCCAGGCGGGACGCTTAATGCGTTGGCTGCGGCACGGGGGGATCGTCCCCCCACACCTAGCGTCCATCGTTTACGGCTGGGACTACCAGGGTATCTAATCCTGTTCGCTCCCCCAGCTTTCGCGCCTCAGCGTCGGTCTCGGCCCAGAGGGCCGCCTTCGCCACCGGTGTTCCACCCGATATCTGCGCATTCCACCGCTACACCGGGTGTTCCACCCTCCCCTACCGGACCCAAGCCGCGGAGGTTCCGGGGGCTTCGGGGGTTGAGCCCCCGCTTCGACCCCCGGCCTGCCGGGCCGCCTACGCGCGCTTTACGCCCAATGAATCCGGATAACGCTCGCCCCCTACGTATTACCGCGGCTGCTGGCACGTAGTTAGCCGGGGCTTCTTCTGCAGGTACAGTCTTGACTCTTCCCTGCTGAAAGCGGTTTACGACCCGAAGGCCTCCGTCCCGCACGCGGCGTCGCTGCGTCAGGGTTCCCCCCATTGCGCAAGATTCCCCACTGCTGCCTCCCGTAGGAGTCTGGGCCGTGTCTCAGTCCCAATCTGGCCGGTCGGTCTCTCAACCCGGCTACCCGTTGTCGGCACGGTGGGCCGTCACCCCGCCGTCTACCTGATGGGCCGCGGAGCCATCCCCTCCCGTCGGGGCTTTAGCCCGGGCGCCATGCGGCGCCCGGGGGTATCCGGTATTACCCGTCCTTTCGGGCGGCTATCCCGGGGGAGGGGGCAGGTTCTCCACGTGTTACTCAGCCGTTCGCCACTCGCTTCTATCAGAAGATAGGTGCCGTTCGACTTGCATGTGTTAGGCGCGCCGCCAGCGTTCATCCTGAGCCAGGATCGAACTCTCCGTCCAAAATATGTTGGGCTTCGAGCCCGTCCGGTCCTCACAACTATTAGCTGATCGGTTCCGTTCGATTCATATGGTTTTAGTATAGGAAAAGGAATTTCTCGGGGCCGCCTCTCGGCGGCCTTGCGAAAAACAAATCCAAGTTAGACCATTTCAAATGGTTCGATGTCTGCCCGGATGCGACACTGAAGTGAGTGTCCATCCTCGCAGTATCCGGTTCTCAAGGTGCACGCTTTGCGGCTCATCCGGTCCGACCGGGCCGCGCGGCAAGGAGATATATTGCCAGACCGGAGGGCCCCCGCGGGCGGGAATCTGGGCGTACACATTTCCTACACATATAAGTACTCTCGGCTGGCTGGTTAAAACAGGAGGGGACCTCGCTTCCGAGATCCCCTCTTTTGCCTATCTATAGCAATAGACTCTTAAATACCTTATGCCAGCAGCTTGCGACCGGACTCCTCGATCGCGTCAAGTGCTGCATCTGCCTCGGCGGCATCCGCGCCCTTAGCGAAGATATACAGCTTGATCTTGGGCTCGGTGCCGGAAGGACGAACGATACCCTTATTGCCACCCTCAAGATTGAACTCAATAACATTAGCCTTCGGCAGGCCGTTCACGCAGGTGTTGTAATCAACGACGGCCTCAATCTTGGAACCGGCGAGCTCCGCAGGCGGGTTCTCGCGCAGACCGGCCATGATGCCGGCCATCTTTGCCGCACCCTCAGCGCCCGGATAGCTCAGCGAAATCGTCTTGTTGTGATAGTAGCCATACTTCTCGTACAGCTCGTGCATCGCATCGGCGAGGTTCTTGCCCTGGAGCTTGTAATACTGTGCCATCTGGCAAATCAGAAGCGAAGTGCTCACGGCGTCCTTGTCGCGCACGTGGTCGCCGGCCAGATAGCCGTAGCTCTCCTCGAAACCGAAGATAAAGCGGTCGACCTCGCCAGCATCGGAAAGCGAGGTAATGATGTCGCCGATGTACTTGAAGCCCGTCAGGCAGCGACGGAGCTCAAAGCCATACTCCTCGGCCAGAGCGTCAACCATGGCGGAAGAAACGATAGTAGTAACGGCAACCTTCTTGGTGAGATCCTCGCCGCGGGCGGCACGGGTCTTGCAGATATAGTCAAGCAGCAGAACGCCCATCTCATTGCCGGTCAGCAGCAGATAGTCATCGCCATTCTTAACAGCAACGCCAACGCGATCGGCGTCAGGATCGGTTGCAAGCAGCAGATCAGGGTGAACCTGCTCGCAGAGATCGATGCCCTTCTGCATGGCCTGACGGATCTCGGGGTTAGGATACGGGCAGGTCGGGAAATCGCCGTTAGGCTCCTTCTGCTCGGGAACAACCGTGACATCGGTGATGCCAGCGCGCTCGAGCACCGTCGTGACGGGAATGAGGCCGGTGCCGTTGAGCGGAGTGTAGACGAGCTTAAGCGGTGCGCCGGCAATCTCCTCGGCAGAAAGGTTAGTCACACCGCGGGCGAGAACGGCGTCATAATAACGCTCGAGGCACGAGTCATCGATCCATTTGACCAGACCCTGCTCAAGAGCCTCATCAAAGTCCATGGACTTCACGCCGGTAAACGTATCGGTCTCGGCGATAGCCCTAGAAATTGCATCGGCGGCCTCACTGGCGATCTGGCAGCCGTCGGGGCCATAGGCCTTATAGCCGTTATAAGGCGCCGGATTATGACTAGCGGTCATGCAAATGCCACCGGAGCACTTAAGGTCACGGACGGCCCAGGAAAGCGTCGGCACGGGAGAAATCTTAGGATACACGAGAGCAGTCACGCCGTTTGCCGCAAGAATGGCAGCCGTCGTCTTAACGAACAGTTCACCCTTATTGCGGCTATCGCGAGCGATGGCAACCGTCGGATGCTCGAAGGTCGCATTGAGATAGTCAGCAAAACCCTGCGTCGCGCGACCGACCGTATAGAAATTCATACGGTTAGTGCCTGCACCGATAGTGCCACGTAGACCGGCGGTACCGAAGGCGAGATCTTGGAAGAAAGCGTCGGTGATGGCGTCTTCGTCACCCTGCTCCTTCATCGTGTTGAGCTCAGCGAGGAGCTCCTCGTCCTTGACATTGGCAATCCAAGTATCAAGCAGCTCATGAACATCTGCCATGTGAGTCCTTCCGTCACAATCAATAAAACAACCCGTGTAAAACAGGTCAAGCGCATCAGCGCGCTAAAGCAAATATTAGTCCATTGAGAACAGAGAACCGGCCACAGAACGGTGAACGTTTATATTCACCGGTGGATGATTGGATTGATTTAATTGCTTAGCGAATGCCGCCTTTAACGCAAAAGGGGAGGCCGCGAGGCCTCCCCTTCTCAGTTCAAGCGTACGGCTCGGTGCCGTCCACCGGTCAGCGGCGCCCTGGCCTCCCACGGGCTGACCCCGCAGTACTCTCGGCGCGATGGGGCTTAGCTTCCGGGTTCGGAACGGGACCGGGCGTGCCCCCCATGCTCTGGCCGCTGACCGGTGGGCGGCGCCCACCGTATCTTCGGTGTCCTGGGTCTCATCTACGTGCCCTGGGGGCCGCATGGCGCATAGGGGAGGTGACTCGGGGGCATCCTCGTGCCCGGACCGCGCGTGAGCGCCAGGTCCCGCGGGCCGCGAGGTGCGGTTCCGGAAGAGCTCGGGCGATTAGTGCGGCTCGGCTGAGGACGTCGCCGCCCTTGCACCTGCCGTCTATCGACCAGGTAGTCTACCTGGGCCCTTACCGGAAGGAGAACTAATCCCTGGAACGGCTTCCCGCTTAGATGCCTTCAGCGGTTATCCGCGCCGCACGCGGCTACCCGGCCGTGCCGTTGGTCGACAACCGGTTCACCGGAGGTGCGTCCACCCCGGTCCTCTCGTACTGGGGGCAGCCTCCATCGATTCTCCTGCGCCCACGGAGGATAGGGACCGAACTGTCTCACGACGTTCTGAACCCAGCTCGCGTACCGCTTTAAACGGCGAACAGCCGTACCCTTGGGACCTGCTCCAGCCCCAGGATGCGATGAGCCGACATCGAGGTGCCAAACCTTGCCGTCGATGTGGACTCTTGGGCAAGATCAGCCTGTTATCCCCGGAGTACCTTTTATCCGTTGAGCGACGGCCCACCCACTCGGGGCCGCCGGATCACTAGAGCCTGCTTTCGCACCTGCTCGGCTTGTGGGCCTCGCAGTCAAGCCCGCTTGTACTCTTGCATTCAAAAGGACGGTTGCCGACCGTCCCGAGCGGACCTTCGCGCGCCTCCGTTACCCTTTAGGAGGCGACCGCCCCAGTCAAACTGCCCGCCTGGCACGGTCCCCGAGCCGGTTGACGGCCTCGGGTTAGGACGCCGGTCGCGCGAGGGCAGTATTCCAAGGGCGGCTCCCCGGGGGCTGGCGCCTCCGGATCTCAGCCTCCTGCCTATCCTCTACACGCGGGACCAGCGGCCAATGCCAAGCTGCAGTGAAGGTTCACGGGGTCTTTCCGTCCTTCCGCGGGTAAGTCGCATCTTCACGACCAGTGCAATTTCACCGGGTCCATGGTCGAGACAGCGCCCAAGTCGTTGCGCCTTTCGTGCAGGTCGGAACTTACCCGACAAGGAATTTCGCTACCTTAGGACCGTTATAGTTACGGCCGCCGTTTACCGGGGCTTGGCTTCGGGGCTTCGCCGATACGGCTAACTCCTCCGCGTGACCTTCCGGCACCGGGCAGGCGTCAGACCCTATACGTCGCCTTGCGGCTTCTGCAGAGTCCTGTGTTTTTGGTAAACAGTCGCTTGGGCCTCTCCACTGCGGCCCGCCTCCGCTCCCCGGGCAAGCCGGTTCACGTACGCGCGGGCACCCCTTCTCCCGAAGTTACGGGGCCATTGTGCCGAGTTCCTTGACCATGGTTGACCCGATCGCCTCGGTATGTTCTACCCACCCACCTGTGTCGGTTTGCGGTACGGGCGCGCACGCGCCTGCCTAGGGGTTTTTCTAGGGACCTCGGGCTCACTCGCTTCGCTTAAGTGCTTCGTCCGGAGCCTCGCCCTCGTGCGGACCGGATTTCCCTGGTCCGCGGGCCGCGCTCCATCACGGGGACGTCCAGAACCCCGCCGAGCCACCCCCATCCGTCGCCCCGTCGGTCGTAGCGCCGCGTGCGCGGTGCAGGAATGTCTGCCTGCTGCGCGTCGGCTACGCCTACCGGCCTCGCCTTAGCCCCCGACTGACCCTGGGAGGATTAGCCTTGCCCAGGAAACCTCGGGTTCACGGCGGACGAGTTACTCTCTCGTCTCTCGCTACTCATGCCAGCATTCTCACTCCCATGCGCTCCACCGTCGGTCGCCCTCCGGCTTCTCCGCCCATGGGAAGCTCCCCTACCGATTCTGTAAATCAAAATCCCGCCGCTTCGGTGTCCAGCTTAGCCCCGTGTATTGTCGGCGCATGTCCACTCGACCAGTGAGCTGTTACGCACTCTTTGAATGCATGGCTGCTTCTAAGCCAACATCCTGGTTGTCTGGGCGGACGCACATCCTTTGCCACTCGGCTGGAACTTGGGGACCTTAGCGGGCGGTCCGGGCTGTTTCCCTCTCGAGCACACAGCTTAGCCCACATGCTCTGACTGCCGCGCTCTGGGCCGCCGGCATTCGGAGTTCGGTTGGATTCGGTAGGCGGCGAAGCCCCTCGTCCATCCGGTGCTCTACCTCCGGCGGTGAACGCGCGACGCTAGCCCTAAAGCTATTTCGGGGAGAACGAGATATCTCCGGGTTTGATTGGCCTTTCACCCCTATCCGCAGGTCATCGCCGCCGTTTTCAACCGACGTGCGTTCGGCCCTCCACGGGGTCTTACCCCCGCTTCAGCCTGCCCACGGATAGCTCACCCGGCTTCGCGTCCGCGGCGCGGGACTCAAGTCGCCCTGTTAAGGCTCGCTTTCGCTCCGGCTCCCTTTCGGTTAACCTCGCCCCGCGCCAGCGACTCGCTGGCTCATTCTACAAAGGCACGCCGTCACAACTAAAAGTTGCTCCGACTGCTCGTGGGCGCACGGTTTCAGGTACTGTTTCACTCCCCTCCCGGGGTGCTTTTCACCTTTCCCTCACGGTACTGGTGCGCTATCGGTCACAGGGTAGTACTCAGGCTTGGATGGTGGTCCACCCAGGTTCGGACCGGGTTTCACGTGCCCGGCCCTACTCAGGGACCGCGTCGCGCCGTCCGGTCTGGGTTCGCGTACGGGGCTGTCACCCGCTGCGGCCGGCCCTCCCATGCCGTTCCGCTCCCCAGCCGGACCTGCGCCCGGGGGCGGCAGCCCCGGATGCGCGGCCCTGCAACCCCGTCGGCGGAACCCCTGCCGGGTATGCCCGCTCGACGGTTTGGCCATCGGTCCCCTTTCGCTCGCCGCTACTCGGGGAGTCTCGAGATTGATTTCCTCTCCTCCGGGTACTTAGATGTTTCAGTTCCCCGGGTTGTCCTCCCCCCGCCTATGTGTTCAGCGGGGGGATATCCACACTGCTGTGGATGGGTTCGCCCATTCGGAGACCCCCGGGTCGAAGGATGTGTGCTCCTCGCCGGGGATTATCGCAGCTTGCCGCGTCCTTCATCGGCTCCCTGTGCCAAGGCATCCGCCGTGCGCCCGTGGTATCTTGCGGGACCGCATCGGGCCCGCGGGATATCCACGTGTCGCTAATTAAGTTAATTAATCGATATCATGAATAGCGCTCGTATGTCGCAATTCGGGTATCTCATACCGCGGCACAGTCTGTTTCACTGTGCTCGCGATCAGATGCTCCTCACTCATATATAAGTGAATTCTTCTTGTTTGGATCGGATGAATGATTGCTATCATTCTTGATTAAATCGCAGAAAAGAATCGAGTCTGGAAGAGGATACTCTTCCATCTCTCTCCTATCGCTATGCGGCTCTCAAGGTACGCGGGTGCGACCCCGGGGACCGGGTGCTGCGGGGACTCCATCGCGGGCGACATCCACCGGACGGGCTCCTGCCCTCTATTCGAGTTAAAGTGTTTTCTCTCTAGAAGATTTATCTCCCTAGAAAGGAGGTGATCCAGCCGCACCTTCCGGTACGGCTACCTTGTTACGACTTCACCCCCTCACCCTCCACACCTTCGGCGCCTCCCCCCTCTCGGTTGGGCCGGCGACTTCGGGTGCAGACGACTCGGGTGGTGTGACGGGCGGTGTGTACAAGGCCCGGGAACGCATTCACCGCGGCATGCCGATCCGCGATTACTAGCAACTCCGACTTCATGGGGGCGGGTTGCAGCCCCCAATCCGAACTGGGGCCGGCTTTCCGGGATCCGCTCCCCTCGCGGGGTGGCATCCCTCTGTACCGGCCATTGTAGCACGTGTGCAGCCCAGGGCATAAGGGGCATGATGACTTGACGTCGTCCCCGCCCTCCTCCGCCTTGACGGCGGCGGTCCCGCGTGGGTTCCCGGCATCACCCGATGGCAACACGCGGCGGGGGTTGCGCTCGTTGCGGGACTTAACCCAACATCTCACGACACGAGCTGACGACAGCCATGCACCACCTGTATGGGCTCCTCTCGGCCACGGGGTCTCCCCCGCTTCACCCATATGTCAAGCCCTGGTAAGGTTCTTCGCGTTGCTTCGAATTAAGCCACATGCTCCGCTGCTTGTGCGGGCCCCCGTCAATTCCTTTGAGTTTTAGCCTTGCGGCCGTACTCCCCAGGCGGGACGCTTAATGCGTTGGCTGCGGCACGGGGGGATCGTCCCCCCACACCTAGCGTCCATCGTTTACGGCTGGGACTACCAGGGTATCTAATCCTGTTCGCTCCCCCAGCTTTCGCGCCTCAGCGTCGGTCTCGGCCCAGAGGGCCGCCTTCGCCACCGGTGTTCCACCCGATATCTGCGCATTCCACCGCTACACCGGGTGTTCCACCCTCCCCTACCGGACCCAAGCCGCGGAGGTTCCGGGGGCTTCGGGGGTTGAGCCCCCGCTTCGACCCCCGGCCTGCCGGGCCGCCTACGCGCGCTTTACGCCCAATGAATCCGGATAACGCTCGCCCCCTACGTATTACCGCGGCTGCTGGCACGTAGTTAGCCGGGGCTTCTTCTGCAGGTACAGTCTTGACTCTTCCCTGCTGAAAGCGGTTTACGACCCGAAGGCCTCCGTCCCGCACGCGGCGTCGCTGCGTCAGGGTTCCCCCCATTGCGCAAGATTCCCCACTGCTGCCTCCCGTAGGAGTCTGGGCCGTGTCTCAGTCCCAATCTGGCCGGTCGGTCTCTCAACCCGGCTACCCGTTGTCGGCACGGTGGGCCGTCACCCCGCCGTCTACCTGATGGGCCGCGGAGCCATCCCCTCCCGTCGGGGCTTTAGCCCGGGCGCCATGCGGCACCCCGGGGTATCCGGTATTACCCGTCCTTTCGGGCGGCTATCCCGGGGGAGGGGGCAGGTTCTCCACGTGTTACTCAGCCGTTCGCCACTCGCTTCTGCCCGAAGGCAGGTGCCGTTCGACTTGCATGTGTTAGGCGCGCCGCCAGCGTTCATCCTGAGCCAGGATCGAACTCTCCGTCCAAAATATGTTGGGCTTCGAGCCCGTCCGGTCCTCACAACTATTAGCTGATCGGTTCCGTTCGATTCATATGGTTCTAGTATAGGAAAAGGAATTTCTCGGGGCCGCCTCTCGGCGGCCTTGCGAAAAACAAATCCAAGTTAGACCATTTCAAATGGTTCGATGTCTGCCCGGATGCGACACTCGGAAGTGTCCATCCTCGCAGTATCCGGTTCTCAAGGTGCACGCTTTGCGGTCCATCCGGTCCGACCGGGCCGCGCGGCAAGGAGATATATTGCCAGACCGCGAAGCGATGTGGGACGTCAATTCCACTCTTCACAAGTCCTACACAACTTATCGCTTCCTATATAAGTAATAGAAAGGCTGGTGCAGAAATACTGCGCGTATCAGATGATGACCCTTCGGTTAAGAGATATATAAAGATCGGTCACCTGTAAGTGTCTATCTACCCGCGCTTTTGCTATATAAACCAGCGCTTTCGATAAATCAAAACCACCCCTAAAAGGGGTGGTTTGCTCTTAGGGTATAACCCTTGGATTTCCGGCACGCGTCTAAAGGCGCCGGCCCTCACGGGGTTCGGGCCGCACTGCAGATTGACCCGTGGCGGGCCGGTCAAACCGGCGCTATTTACGCCCCGGCCCCCTGCCGAAGGGGTCCTCGTACTCCTTGACGCTCAGCCGGTCGAGCGCGATGTCGGCCTTCTCCTGCTCCCTGATGTACTTGGCGATCGTCGCCTCGTTCAGGCCGACGGTGGACACGTAGTAGCCCTCCGCCCAGAACTTCCTGTTGCCGAACTTGTACTTCATGTTCGCGTGCCTGTCGAATACCATCAGCGAGCTCTTCCCCTTCAGGTAGCCCATCACGCTCGACACGCTGTACTTCGGCGGTATCGCCAGCAGCACGTGCACGTGGTCGGGCATCAGGTGCCCCTCGATGATCTCTATCCCCTTGTACTGGCAGAGCTTCCTGAAGATCTCCCCAAGGTCGGACCTTATTTGGTTGTAGATGACTTTGCGCCTATACTTCGGCGTGAACACGACGTGGTACTTGCACATCCACTTCGTGTGCGACAGGCTGTAGGCCTTCTGGGCCATACGCCACCACCGCCCTCTCGACTCGGATTCCTTGCGGCCTGAACAATCGCAAGTGTCCGGCGAGGGGGCGGCTTTGTAAAGCCGTTTGGCCCCACCCGCATAGCGGGTGGTTTCTGATGCGGCGCGCTGCGCGCCCCGCACAGGCTAAAGCCTCTAAAAAAGAGGGAGTGCCGCGCACAGTGCGACACTCCCCTAGCGATTCAACAGAATCTATTAGGCCTCGAGAGCCTTCTTGGCAATGGCAGCCAGCTCGTTGAAGGACTCGATGTCCTCGTAAGCCATCTGAGCCAGAACCTTGCGGTCGAGCTCGATGCCGGCAACCTTCAGGCCGTGCATGAACTGAGAGTAAGAGATGTCGTTCAGGCGAGCGGCAGCGTTGATGCGGGTAATCCAGAGAGAGCGGATCTCGCGCTTCTTGTTGCGGCGATCACGATACTGATACTGCAGGGAGTGCTGGACCTGCTCTTTAGCATGCTTGTAAGTACGCGAAGCGGCACCGTAGTAACCCTTCGCACGGTGCATAACGGTACGGCGCTTCTTCTTGGCGGCAACAGCGCGCTTAATACGTGCCATGTTCTATCAACTCCTAGACGGTAAAACGAAAAACGGGAACGCGAACTTAGGCGAGACGCGACTTGATGACCTTGCGGTCGGCAGCGGCGATCTCGGTCTCCTGACGGAAGCCACGCTTACGCTTGGTGGACTTCTTGCTCAGGATGTGGCTCTTGAAAGCCTTGGCGCGCATAAGCTTGCCGGTACCAGTCTTGCGGAAACGCTTCTTGGTGCCGCTGTGGGACTTCATCTTAGGCATGAAATACTCCTTAATCGGTTACAGAACACTAGTTACTTGGTATCGCTTGCCGCTTTATCCTCATCGAAGGCGCCCTTAATCGGGGCGAGCAGCATAAGCATGTTACGGCCTTCCATCTTAGGCTTGGACTCGACCGTAGCGTAAGGCTTGAGATCCTCGGCGAGACGCTCGAGAACGTTAAGACCCTGCTCCGGGTGAGCCATCTCACGGCCGCGGAACATGATGGTGATCTTAACGCGTGCGCCCTTCTTGAGGAAACGCAGAACGTGGCCCTTCTTGGTCTCGTAGTCGCCAACGTCGATCTTGGGTCGGAACTTCATTTCCTTGACCTCGACCTTGGACTGGTTCTTACGAGCGGCCTTGGCCTTCATGGCCTGCTGGTACTTGAACTTACCGTAGTCCATGACCTTGCAGACCGGCGGCTCCGCGTTGGGAGCGATCTCGACCAGGTCGAGACCCTGATCGTCGGCGACGCGCTGGGCATCGCGGATGGCGAACAGGCCGAGCTGAGAGCCATCGACGCCAATCAAACGGCACGAAGATGCAGTGATCTCGTCGTTGATGCGGGTGTCATCAGACTTAGCTATTTTCCCTACCTCCATTCATAAAAAAATAACCCGGCGCTTCTTTGCAACCAGGTCGTACACATAGACATCCTCGGTATGAGGAAGGGAATCTAGGTTGTATGACCAGTCAGCTGCTCATTGGCGCCAAAAGGTGGGAACCCTCGGGTTCCTCTTTATGGCATTGCGGGAACAACGCCTTGCGAATAATAACACGTGCCGCGCGTTATCACATTACGTACACGAAAAAGGGGGCCTTGACCCCCTTGAAGCGCAGGTGCATGTATGGTGCCCGAGGCGAGACTCGAAGGGCCTTCGCTTCGCGAAGCCCCGGGCTTCGGGCGCATGGCGCCCTCGCCACGCTCCGCTACAAACAGGCCACGGGCCTATTTGCTTAACGCTCCGCGCGCTCACGCGAGTTCGGCACGAAAAAGGGGGCCGCAACCCCCTTGAACGCTCACTTGCATGTATGGTGCCCGAGGCGAGACTCGAACTCGCACGTTGTTGCCAACGGTGGATTTTGAGTCCACTGCGTCTGCCAATTCCGCCACTCGGGCACGCAATGCGTGAGTTAGTTTATCACAGCTTTCTACCGATTAGTCCGAAAATGGAACTTCGAGCATTTCGATGAGTTCGACCGTGCGTAGCATCTCGCGCTGACGGCATCCGCGACCGTCGACCGAAGCCTCACCCATCTGGTTATCGTAAGGGTCCTCGCGCATGCCGTCGAAAGAGGGCTCAAACTCTGCCTGGAATCGATTGTTGGCCACCATACGCCATGGGTCGAGATTGCCAAAGTAGTGACGGCGGCGCCACTCCTCCCCCATCCTGTGAGCAGAAGATCCAAATGACACGTCGGCGTTGAGCCAACCGGTCTGCGGCGTATAGAACTCTGCCCAGTCGTGCGACCCCACCGAATCGGGCGCAACGTACAGGCCGCTCTGCCAACGGGCAGGCACGCCCGCGATACGGCACATGGTGATAAACGTGAGCGCCATAACGCCGCAATCGCCGCGGAGCGAATGCGCGCAGTCATCGGCAATAGATCCCAAAAGCAAGTACGGCGGCTGATAGCGATAGTCGATATGCTGCGTCAGATAATCATAGATAGCACGAGCGCGATCGAGCGGATCCTCGAGTCCGTCAACAACACCGGCCGTCAGCTGCTGCAGATACGGCGTGAATGCAATGTGCGGACGGTCCTCGGAAATATCCTCGGGCAGAGGCGCGTCCATACGCGGATGAACCGGAAGTGTGCCACCGTAGACATCACAATAAGCAGCATCGATGTGATAACGATAAGTCACCGAGAATGAGCGCTCACTCGAAGAAGACCACGAGGCGGTACGCGCCGAAGCGTTCGCGGGAGCAACAGCACCCTCCGGCGTCATGTCGAGAATCTCGACCCGAGACTGCTGACGGCAGGCAGCCGCGACGGGAAGCCAAGCGCAAACGGTCTCCCCCTCCAGAGCGCCGGGGACAGACACGGACGCTTTAAGCGTAATGACGCGAGCCAATCCGTTTTGTGACTCCATCTCCTTGAGCATCTCGTCGCGCAGTGCTATTCCGTCCGTAGAATCGGGACGCATGCCGGGGACCTCTTTGGGATATACGCGAAGCGAATCGAGGAAGTTGTCGAGAACGAACAGCTCGCCATCGATAAAGCGCCAGTCAATACGCTTACGGTCAATCAGATCGTCAAACTGCTCCTCGGTAAACTCAGGCCACTCCTCGCGAATCATCGCAATAGCTCGATCGCGCGACACCGAAAAATGAAGCGGCGTCTCAAGCATGCGATACCGCTCGGCACGAACACAAGCAGCCAGCGAAGGCTCAGGATTCTGCTCCAGAAGGCGATCGCAAGCAGCAACAGCCTGCGTCAAATATCCAGCATCCTTGAGTCGAAGAATCTCGGGCGGCAGTCCAATATCGAGATGACGAAAGTCATCACAGCAAACATCAACAGAGCAACCAACAGGACCCTCGTCAATAACCTTCCCATCAGCAGGTAAAACATCAACAACAGCCATAACCACTCCCGCGTCGAACGATAGACAACCCCCATTGTACCGAGATAAAAAAGAAGGCTCTGTTAGACCAGGATTGACATTCCGCCCCATCATCTTCTTGCGATTACACAATGGTCGCCCCCTTGCCGGATTCAAATCCGGCAAGGGGGCGATGCGCCCGAGACCGGACGAGTTGCTCGCCCGGCCCTGCCGTTTCATGCCGACCTGCCGGCTAACTCGCCGTCTCCCCGTCGGGTGCCGGCGTCTTGACCCTCATCTCGAACGGCATCCCGCCCTCGCGGACGAGCGCCCTGAGGAACGCGTTGACGGCGGTGGACATGGACAGCCCGAGCTCGTCCAGGATGGCCGTGGCCTCCTTCTTGACCTCCGGTTCGATGCGGATCGTCGTGGCCGGTATGTTCGACGGCATGGTTGTACCTTTCCTCGTATATCACGGCGCAACTATTTTATCGTCTCTATGCGGCGGATGCGACCCAGTAGTCCATATAGGGCGGCTCCACGTTGAACATGTCGCGGATACGGCTCCTGCATACGCCGTTCGCAAGCTGTCGCGCGACCGTGCGCTCGGCAGTGCCGGAGTCGGCCGCCATGAAGGTTCGGCGCCACTTGAACCAGGCGAGGTAGGCATCGAGATGCTTCGTCGACACGCCCTTGAACGGCTCCATGAAGGCGCCGAGGAGCGAATGGACGGTGTTAATCCGGTTGATGGTCCCCTCGGAGCGGTCTTTGGAATCGTATGCCGCGTGTGCGGCGACCTCGAGCTCGGCGAGGACGTCAACATAGGCGGATGCCTTGTCCGTCGCCACGACCGAGCTGGGCATGATGCGGCCCCTCAGCACGTCCATGGCGCGTTTCCTTGACAAGACGCCCCGCCCCGAGACCTCGAAAAACGTCTCGTTCGAGTCGTTCACGCCGGTCATGACGCAGATCTGCTCGCGCGACAGGCCGCGCCTGTGCACCTGCTTGCCGCGATGCCGGGAGGCCCGCGGCATCATGAACGACCCCTTCGTGTGGTTGCCCTTGAACGACTCGGGGAAATAGGTCTCGTCGAGTTCGCAGCCACAGCCCCGCTCGACCTTGAACGAGGGCGAGTAGGCCGAGAGGCACTCAATCAACCTATGGCGCATGGTGTAGGCGGTCTTGAGGCAAACATGGCAGCGCCTCGCACATTCGCGCAGGGGCAGCATGAGAACGAAGCACTCGGCATAGGCCATCCAGGTCTCCTTCGGGAGCTTGCTCGTCCCCAGGATGCGCTCGCTGCCCATGCCGAAGGTCCTGCCACAGTCTCGGCAGAGGTAGCGCTGCTCACCGTTCTTTGATTTGCCCTTCTTCACGATCGCGACGGACCCGCAGCGCGGGCAGCGTTCGACTTCGTAGGCGGAGTCGGCCGCGTCGTCGAACGCCGCCGCGCGGATCACGTCCCTGACGGATTCGATCGCGCGGCGGCGCTCCGACCTGCTCAGCTTCGCCATGTTCCGCTTGAAGGCGACCACCAGGTCTTCGGCGTTCATGCTGCCCCCCATCGCCGCGCGTCTACAGGGCTAACGATATGGCACCGTGGGGACACATGTATGTCAATCCTGGTCTAACAGAGCCAAAAAGAAAGCCCCCAACAAAGGAGCCCTCAACGCCGATAAACGGTACCTCTAAAAACGAATTCAGCCTCGTAACCCTGCGGCGTTAAACGAAGGAAGCCCCGTCCCCCGGAACTGTTTCCTTGGCGCGACTTCTGGCGAAGCCAGGTGAGCGCAAAGGAAACAGTGTAGGGGGACGGGGCTTCCGACGGGAAGTTTAGCGACGCTTACGCCTTGTTGACGGAGCCAAACTCCTCCATGAGCTCCTTGGTGCGGGCAACGATGTTGTCGCGACCAGGCTTGAGGAGCTTGCGGGGGTCAAAGCCCTTGCCCTGCTGATCCTTGCCAGCCTCGATATACTCGCGAACGCCCTTGGCGAAGACGAGCTGCAGATCGGTGTTGACGTTGATCTTGGAGATACCCAGGGAGATGGCCTTCTTGATCTGATCCTCGGGGATGCCGGTACCACCGTGCAGAACGAGGGGCAGGTCGCCGGTCTGAGCCTTGATCTCGCCCAGACGCTCGAAGGAAAGGCCAGCCCAGTCGGCGGGATACACGCCGTGGATGTTGCCGATACCGCAGGCGAGGAAGTCGACGCCCAGGTCAGCAATCTGCTTGCACTCAGCGGGGTCAGCGAGCTCGCCGTTGGAGGTCACGCCGTCCTCGGTACCGCCGATGCCGCCGACCTCGGCCTCGATGGACATGCCCTTGGAGTGGGCAAGCTCAACGAGCTCCTTGGTGCGGTCGAGGTTAAGCTGGAAGGTCTCCTCGTGAGAGCCGTCATACATGATGGACGTGAAGCCGGCCTCGATGCACTTGAAGCAGTCCTCGTAAGAACCGTGATCGAGGTGAAGGGCGACGGGGACGGTAACGCCCGTGGCCTCGACGGCAGCCTTGACCATGTCGGCGCAGACCTTGAAACCGCCCATCCACTTAGCGGCACCAGCGGTGCACTGAAGGATCAGCGGAGACTTGGCCTCCTCGGCGGCCTGGAGAATAGCCAGGGTCCACTCGAGGTTGTTGGTGTTGAAGGCACCGAGAGCGTACTTGCCGGCCTCGGCCTTCTTGAGCATGTCTGCTGCGTTGACGAGCATAAAAGAAACCTCCTGTAAGGTTGCTCCGATAACGCCTGAGATTTTACCACGACATACCCGAGCATAAACGTTCGTTTGTTCACGAATACCATCCGATTGGACAAATTTTGACCGTTTGCCCCACAGAATCGACCCACTGGGGAAAATAGCTTGACGATTGAGCGGTCTTCGTGGTTCGAAAGACGGCTTCGAGCCTACATCTGCATAAACGGGTTCTGCATAAGTTCGCGCGCCATCGTGGTCGAATCGCCATGGCCCGTCAAGCAAACGGTATCGGGCGGAAGCGTCTTGGCAAGTTTGGAGAGCGAGCGCATAATCGCCGCCTCGTCACCGCCGGAAAGATCGGTACGACCGTGACTGCCCGGGAAAAGCGTGTCGCCCACAAAGGCGATGTTCCCCTGCTCGGTCGCGGCGAACAGGACGATGCCGCCCGGCGTATGCCCCGGCGTCTCGATCACCTGCAGACAGACGTCGCCCACCTCGATTGTATCGCCCTCGGCAAGCAAGCGCGTCGGCTCACCCGGATCGGGCGTCTCGATACCCCACATGGCGCGCTGCTCCTCGATATTTGCGCGAGGTACCGTCACGTCCTTAGCGCACAACTCATATAGTGCGCTGTCGCCAACGACAGCTCGAACCCCGGCAACCCCGCCAACATGGTCGGCATGACCGTGCGTGCAGACAGAGCCGAGTACGCGCACCTCGGGATGCGCGGTGCGGATATGCTCCACAAGACGCTCGCCCTCCCACGCCGGATCGACGATTAAGCACTCGTCATTCGAAATCACGGCGTAGCTGTTGGTCTGAATCGGGCCGTTGACGAGTGTCTCAATCGAAGCCGCACCTCGGGGTGTCAGGTCCAAAGTCATATCGCCCATGCGCATACCCTCCTTCTAAAATACGTTCGAGGCACCAAACGATGCCTCGAACGTAACCAATATCTATGATGCTGAGAGGCTCTCGCACCTACACACGGCGTTTGAGCTGAGCTCCGCCTTCGCCGGGCATAAGACGGCGAGCGTCGTAGACCGAATCGACACTGCTGATGGAAGCCAGCAGCGGATCCAGACCGCTCGCGTCCGAGATCTCGACCATGAAGCGCAGGGTTGCAATACCCTCGCGGTTGGTCGATGTGGCGGCAGAAAGGATATTGCCGCCCGCATCGCCAATGGCAATGGTGACATCCTTGAGCAGGCCCATGCGGTCCAGGCACTCGACCACGATCTCGACCTGGAAGAGAGTGTCGGCAGCGCCGTCCCACTCCACATCGATCATGCGCTCGGGATGTTCCATAAGACCCTTGACGTTGGGGCAGTTGGCGCGATGCACCGAAACGCCACGACCGCGCGTGATGAAGCCGACGATGTCGTCACCCGTCACGGGGTTGCAGCAATGAGCCAGACGGACCAGCAGGCCGCTGTTGCTCTCGCCCTTGACGATAATGCCGTTACTGGCGCTCTTGCCGCGCTTTTGCGGCTTGCGGTTGGAGCCGCGAGCGGGCTGCTTCACGACCTCGGCGATAGCCTCGGCCTTGGTGAGCTGTTCCTCGGGCTTGGGGTCCAAGATTTGCTCGACCTTATTGCCCACAGCGCGCGGGGCAACCTTGCCGGCGCCGACGGCGGCAAACAGGTCCTCGAGCTGCTTGAAGTTAAACTGCTCCGCCACGGCGTTGAGTGCACGCGTCGAACGCGGCGTAGAAATGCCATAGCCACGCTTACGCAGGTCCTTGGCCAGCATATCGCGACCGGCGGCAGCGTCGTCGTCCTTGGTCGCAGCGGCAAAATAGCGGCGGATCTTTGACTTGGCGGAAGGTGTCTTAACGATCTTGAGCCAATCGCGCGACGGCTTGGAACTCTTGTTAGTCAGGATTTCAACGCGGTCGCCCGTCTTGATCTCGTGCGTGAGCGGAGCCACCGCACCGTTGATTTTGGCGCCGACGCAATGGTTTCCCACCTCGGTATGAACGGCATAGGCAAAGTCGAGCGGCGTGGAGCCAGCACGAAGCGCCATGACCTCGCCTTTGGGCGTGAAGACAAAGATCTCCTGATCGAACAGATCGACCTTCAGCGAGTGCAGGTATTCCTTGGCATCGGTAATCTCGTCGGAAGCCGCCCAATCGAGCGAATGCTTGAGCCAGTTGATCTGGTCGTCCAAACGTTGAGCGTCATTGGTCTTGGAAGCAGACGATCCGCCCGACTTCTTATATAGCCAGTGGGCGGCAATGCCGTACTCGGCCTGCTCATGCATCTCGTAGGTTCGAATCTGAATCTCGAGCGGACGAGCCGTAGGGCCGATGACCGTCGTGTGGAGCGACTGGTAGTTATTGACCTTGGGCATGGCGATATAGTCTTTAAAGCGACCAGGCATGGGGTGCCACAGCGTATGCACCGCACCGAGCGTGGAGTAGCAATCGCGCACCGAATGGGTAATTACGCGCAGCGCCACCAGGTCGTAGATCTCGGAGAACTCCTTGCCCTTGCGCTTCATCTTTTGGTAGATGGACCAATAGTGCTTGGAGCGGCCGTTGATCTGGAAGTCCTCCAGACCAATGCGGTTGAGCTCATCGGTAAGCGTCTTGATGGTCTCGGCAAGGTAGCGCTCGCGGACCTCGCGCGACTCAGCCACCATGCGCGCGATGCGCTGGTAGGCATCGGGCTCCAGGTAGAAGAAGGACAGGTCCTCGAGCTCCCACTTAATAGAGCTCATGCCCAGGCGGTCGGCCAAGGGCGCGTACACGTCCATGGTCTCGCGAGCCTTAAACAGGCGACGATCCTCGCGCAGGGCTGCCAGCGTTCGCATGTTGTGCAGACGGTCGGCAAGTTTAACGATGATGACGCGAATGTCCTTGGACATGGCGAGGAACATCTTGCGCAGCGTGAGCGCCTGCTTCTCGTCCATGCTGTCGACTTCGATGTTGGTGAGCTTGGTCACGCCATCGACGAGCTCGGCCACCGTATCGCCAAACAGGCCGGAAACATCGGCAAGCGAGGTCTCTGTATCCTCAACGGTATCGTGCAGCAGCGCGGCGCACACCACATCGCAGTCCATCTTGAGATCGGCCAAAATGATGGCAACCTCGACGGGATGGTTAATGTACATCTCGCCCGAGCGGCGCTTTTGGTTGCAGTGCTTCTCGGCGGCAAAGCAGTAGGCCTGCTCCACCTTGGAGAAGTCGTCCTCATTCATATATTTGAGGCACAGGCGCTCCAGCTTGTCGTAGCTGTCAGCCACAATCTCGGGCGGCAGCTCATCGGAATGCTTATAGTGCTCCATCTCCGAAAACGGCTGGAGGGTGGAATCATGGGCGGTACGGGCTGCGGCATCCATCGAGGTCCCCTTCCCCTAGGCCCGCGGTACGATCGGGCGGTTAACTTTGGCTAGCATATCAGAAGCGCACGAATCGAGCGCCCAGCTCCGGAAAGCCGAAAACTCCATGCGCGAGCGCAAGCCCTCCAAATAGCGAATTGACCTACTCAATTGCACGCGGCCGGGGTTTTCGGCCATCGCGATGCGACGGGTGTCGTCAAACCCCGAAACTCGACAAAAACCAAGCTCTTCGAAGATTCCCAGGCCGCTTTCCACCGAACGCTCGTCGACCGGCGTGCGAGCATCGATGGCAAGGCACATCTGTGCGATGTCGATATCGCTCGCGCTAAAGGAATCGTCCCCGGTTTTGCCGCGGTTGGAGCGCCACATGGTCTGCAGCGCGCGATAGAGCGTGACGAGCTCGTCGCGCTCGGGCGCATAGCAGTCGAGTAGGCGCTCGTTAATGCGGGCGTCGCGCGACGAATAGAGCAGATGGATCACGGCGGGCTGGCCATCGCGACCGGCACGGCCGCTCATCTGGTTAAACTCAATGCCGCCAAACGGCATGTGATAGAGCACGACATGGCGAATATCGGGAAGGTTGACGCCCTCGCCAAAGGCAGATGTCGAGACGATGCAGCTGAGGCTTCCGTCTCGGAATGCTTCCTCCACGCGACGGCGATCGGAACGCGCAAGCCCCGCGTTATAGAACGCGATATGGGTTGCGCAATCGGGCACACGCTTGCGCAACGTCTTGGCGAGCGCCACGGACTGGTCGCGCGAATTGACGTAGATGACGGTCTTTTCCCCCGTCGCCACAATCGACACCAAACGGTTCTCGCGACTTGCAAGATCACGGTCGTCCTCGAGCCGCAGGTTCTCGCGCACCGTCTCGTCGACCACCGTGCGAGTGATCGGCAGCATGCGGGCAAGCTCGGCCACGACCGGAGCCGTCGCGGTGGCCGTCGCAGCCATAACGACCGGGTCGCCCAGGGCTTTGAGGATATCGGGCATGTCGAGATAGGCGCTGCGGTCGCCGCCCTTGGCAAGGCCGGCGTGGTGCGCCTCGTCGATAACGACAAAGCCGATGCGGCCCGAACGTGCGAAGCGGTCACGGTGGATAGATAGGAACTCGGGCGTCGTGAGCACGATACCGGTGCGGCCCGAAGCTAGGCCGGCGAACACATCATCGCGTGCGGCCTCCACGGTCTCGCCGGTCAGCACGCCAACACCAATACCGAGCGCTGCCATCGTCGACGAGAGGTGATAGGCCTGGTCGGCAACGAGCGCACGCAGCGGATAGACAAAGATGCTCGCACGCCCGCGAAGAACCGCCTCGCGCGCGGCATGCACATGGAAGATGAGCGACTTGCCGCGTCCCGTTCCCATAACGGCCAGAACACTTTGGTGATCGGCCAGGGCATCGAGCGCCTCGACCTGCGCGCGGTGCGGCTGGTTCGAGCCTATAAAGCTATGGATAAGCGAGCGCGTGAGCTCGGTATAGGAAAGCTGGGCGAGCGTCTCGCGCTTGCGCGACTCCAGGCGCAGGCCGGAATCCGCCGGCTGCACGCCACGACGAAGCTCGCATGCCGGATCGTCGACGCTGGGCAGCATGGTATCGCGGACCAGAACATCCTTGATCATGAGCTTGGGCTTCACACGCCCCTGCCAATGCTCGGCAACGGCCTCGAACACCAAGTCGACAGCGCTATCGCAGTTGATGAGCTTATCGATTTGCGGCACGCGGAACATAATGGCCGGCACACTCGCGGCGCCATCGGTCGCCACAAAGCGCATGTGCTCGCCGGTTTTGCCCACCACGGCGCGATCGCACATCGTCACGCCCTCGGCGGCCAGCAGCGGCACCTTGTTGCCCTGGCCAAACGGCTCAAGACGGGAAATCTGCTCTATAGTCTCGATATTCAGCTCGGAAAGGTCGACCGTGGCGGCAACCTCGTCGATGTCTTCAAAGTCCTCGGCGGGAATCTCCGATAGCACGGCGGAAAGGCGACGACGGAATTCATCGAGCTTGGATGCCTCGATGGTCACTCCCACCGCACCGGCATGTCCGCCGCGACGAACCAGCAGGTCGGAACAGCGCTCGACGGCGTCAAACAGGTTAACTTTGCCCACCGAGCGACCAGAGCCGCGCGCGATACCGTCCTCGATCGAGAACAGCAGCGCCGGCACGTGGTAGCGGTTGGTCAGACGGCTTGCCACGATGCCCTTGACGCCCTCGTGCCAGCCCTCGCCACCCACGACGATTGCGCGTCCGCCGTCATAGGTCTTCTCAACCTTTGCCATGGCATCGCGCGTGAGCTCCGCCTCGATCTCACGGCGCTGGCGGTTGATTTCCTCGAGCTCAGCCGCCAGTGCGCTTGCTTCGATGGGATCGCGGGCAAGCAGCAGGTCGAGCGCCAGCTTGGGATCGGCCATGCGACCGGCAGCGTTTAAGCGGGGAATGAGCGAGAACGATAGGCCATCCGCCGTAATGCTCGAAAGGTCCGCCTTGGCGAGCGCGGCAAGCGCGATATAGCCGGGACGAGCGGTTACGCGCATCTGCTGGATGCCCTCGGCAACCAGCGCGCGGTTCTCGGGCGTGAGCGGCATCATGTCGGACACGGTGCCCAGCGCCGCGACCTCGATTAGCGAACGCCAATACGACGGCTTGCCCAAGCGCTCACCCAGGACTTGCACCAGCTTGAGCGCCACGCCGGCACCGGCAAGCTCACGCGAAGGCCCCTCGTCCTCGAGCTTAGGGTCGGTCAGGGGCACGCCCTGCGGCACCTGATCGGAGGGCTCGTGATGGTCCGTGACCACCAAATCGATCCCCAGGCTCTCCAGATAGGAGACCTCTTCCTTGGCGGCAATGCCGTTATCGACGGTCACGATCAGCTGGGGGCGAGCGAGCTCGTTAACGCGGTCGAGCGCCGCGCGCGAAAGACCGTAGCCCTCGTCAAAGCGATGCGGAATAAACGGCGTGACATCGGCGCCAAACGTGCGCAGTGCCTCGGTCAACAGGCAGGTCGACGTAATACCGTCAACGTCAAAATCACCAAAGACCGCGATGTGCTCGTGGTTGCGAATAGCACGCTCGACGCGGTCGGCAACGACCGACATGCCCGGGATAATGAGTGGGTCAGCCCAGTCGCGATCGAGCGAAGGCGTCAAAAACAGCTGGCCTTCTTCGATGGATGTAATGCCGTGCGCAACCATAATGCGCGCCACCAGCCCGGGTATTCCCAGGCCAGCCGAAAGCTCCTTTTCGAGTTCGGGGTTTTGCTGAGCGACCGCCCAGCGATGCGTCGTCTTAAGCGATGACATAGGCGCCCACCCCCGATAGGGGCAGGTCGCCGCGATACCTCTCACGGTTCATAGCGATGAGTCCTCTGTGTATGCCCGCTTCGGCAGGCAGATCTGTTGAACGAATTTATTATACCGTGCAGCGCGGACGCAAATCGCCGCAGTACGCCGCGGTTTCGGTAAACGATGCCGGTAATAGCCTCGAAATATTCAAGCGTTTCTGACGCACGGACGCACGCGAGCGTCTAGCATATCCATTCAAAACGGATTCACGAGCAAAGGGAGTCACAAGCGCATATGAAGCAATGGGTTGGACTGGGCAAGTTTCTCGCGGGGCACATGCAGATCATCGTTCCGATTTGCGTGACGCTCGGCGTGCTCTTTCCTCAGCAGATCGGCGTTCTCAAGCCCATCGTTCCCACCTTGTTTGCCTTTATGACCTTCCAAGGCGCGCTCAGTAACACCTTCCACCAGGTAGCTGAAGTGTTCCGCCGTCCCCTGCATCTGATTTTGGCGTTATTTGTCTCGGCTGTAATCATCCCCATCGCGGCGTATGCCATGGGCTCACTGTTCTTTGGCTCCAACCCCAACCTTGTCTGCGGCATTGTGCTCGAATACAGCGTGCCTGTGGCAGTCACTGCCTTTATGTGGATTAGCATGTTCGGCGGCAACGGCCCGCTTGCGCTCACCATTATCCTGACGTCCTCGGTCATCTCGCCCGTGACGATTCCGCTCACGCTCAAGCTCTTGCTGGGCGCCACCGTCTCGATCGATGTGCCGAGCATGATGCAGAACATGGCCTTTATGATCGCCATCCCCGCTGTGCTCGGTATTGTCATCAATGAACTCACGCGCGGCTGGGGCCACGAGAAACTCTCTCCCGCGCTCTCGCCCGCCTGCAAGTTCATGATGATGGGCGTCATCGCGTCCAACTCCACCGCTATGAGCGAGTACGTGCTACACATGAATGTTGAGCGCTTAGAAGTCGCGCTCTTTATCCTGGTGTTCGCCATCAGCGGCTTTATCATCGGCGTCCTGATCGCCCGGGCCCTGCACCTGCCGTATAGCGAGACGACCACCATGTGCTTTACCTGCGGCATGCGCAACATCTCTTCGGGTGCCGTCATCGCCACGCAATATTTTCCCGGCGAAGTGGTATTCCCCGTCATGTGCGGCACGCTGTTTCAGCAGGTGTTGGCCTCAATTATCGGGCATCTCTTTGAGCGTCTGACCGGCGAGGAGCGCGCCGCCCAGCGCAAGCGCGTCGAAGCCGGCCGCGACGCCATGGCACGCTAGACTGTCCGCATTACGCGGGTGTTAGTCTTGCTATACGAGCGTTTCCAGATGCGCACGCAGGCGCTCAGCATCGATATCGAGCGTTGTCTCAGCATTGACCTGGGCCAAACGATAGCCGACAAAGTAGGGCGAAACCACCCAACGCGGCAGCGCCTTGGCAATGGTCCGACCGCCCAGGTGATAGAAGAACAGGTTATACGACTCTGCGCGACCACCGTGGTGCTCGTTCAGGATATAGCGCAGAGCTACCTGGATTGCATCGGCGAAGAGATCCGCCTCGGCTTGATCTCTCGTGTCATCGCTGGCGGCGATTCCCTGCGGGGCTGAAACGTTGATCTCAAAGAACCCCATGATGGGTTCGGTTGAGATGTTGGCCGAGATCCTCCCCTGTTGCCAGACATTGATGCCTTCGAAATTGGCGGAAGCCAGCGAAGCATAGCCGTCTTCCTGCTCCAAACCCACAATCTGCATGTGCGGATGAACGAGGCTACCGCCCGAGAGCGGACCCTTGTTCTTGTACATGAGCACGCTTCGATACTGCTGTGAATCGATCATCTGCTGCCAGCAACCCAGGGCAAACCGCATCACATGGTGGAGTTCATCCGGCTCATAGGTCACCAGGTCGGCATCGTGATCGGCCGACTCGATCAGCACGGTTTGACGGGTGGCGCGCAGGGTCTTGAACTTATTCTCGAGCCAAATGCAATCGCCATCACGGCGAATGATGTCGGTGAGCCCTTCTGTATCGCAAAAGGGGCACGCGGTGCCGGGACGACGGTTGTCGTCGGGCTTACCGTTCGCCTGCTGAACGTCAAATACCAGCGTCACGGGTTATACCTCCAGCGGCACAATCTTGGTGCCATGGAGCTCGGAGACGCCCAGTGCCGCCGCCACGGTATCGCGGTTGACCGTGGAAATGCCGCCGCCGGGAAGGATGGTCAAGCGGTCGCCCGCATACTCGATCAAGCGGGCCAGGTTTTCGAAGTTGTCCTCGATCGGCGTACCGGCAGCGCCACCATGCGTCAGGATGCGTGTGATGCCGCAGTCGGCGAGTATGTCAATCGCGTCGAGCTGAGCCTCGGGCGAGAGCTGATCAAACGCCATGTGGAAGGTGATGTCGATGGGCTCACGCTTGCATTCCTCGGTCGCGCAGCCCGCGGCCATCACGAGAGCGCCCAACGTAAGCTCGTCGAGCGCCCATCCGCCAGCGCAGGGCTTGCAGCTGCCAAAGACCAAGCCGTCAACGCCGGCGCTTACGGCAAGGCCCAGGTCCATCTCCATCATGCGCAGCTCGTCTTGGTTGTAATGAAAGTCACCGCCACGCGGGCGAATCATGCACATCACCCGCGCATCGTGCTCGTGTGCATAGTTGGTCGTAGCGCTGATAACGCCGGCCGAAGGCGTGGTGCCACCAACGGCAAGGTTGTCGCACAGTTCAATACGCCTTGCACCGGCATCGATAGCCGCCGGCACCCGCTCAAAGTTCTCGGCACAAAACTCGTACAGCATAGATAGACCCCCAAAGACAGCAGATGTTTTCCGACGGGCATTGTCACACATCCCCATGAAGTTGCGGTGGAATAGGGACTCATTTGGCCTCTGAGGCTCCCATTTAGTCCCTATTCCACCGCAACATAAAGGGAGTAGTCGTTGGCATCTGCCACAACGCCGATGTTTTGGCAACGACAGACACTATGACCCAATCCGAGGGCACTAAAAAGATAGGAGCCCCCGCTCGTGACCGCGGGTCGGGGCTGCGACAATGATGTCGAAGTGCCATAGGCGCAGCCGCGCCGCAACGAGGTTGGGAGGCTCCCATGCCAAAGTATTCTACCGCGTTCGGGATGGACGTCCACCTGAGGTCGACCACCGTCTGCGCCCTCGACGCGGACACCGGCGAGGCCGTGACGAGGAGGTTCCCCGGCAACCCCTGGGGCGAGGTCGCAGAGTGGATGTCGGGCTTCCCCGGCCCGTCGCTCGCCGCCTACGAGAGCGGCTACCTCGGCTTCGCCCCGCAGCGGGAGCTCGCCGGGCTCGGCGTCGAGTGCGTCGTCGCCGCGGTCTCGAAGATCCCCAGGTCGGCCGCCGACTCGGCCTCCAAGAACGACAGGAACGACGCCGCCAGGATGGCCAAGGCGATACTCGCCCACGACATCTCCCCCGTATGGGTCCCCTCCCCCGAGGTCGAAGGCATCAGGGACCTCGCCGGCGCCTACGACGGGGCGACCGCGCGCCTGGCGACCGCCAAGCAGCGGCTGCTCGCCTTCCTCGCAAGGCGGGGGTTCGTCTACGGCGGCACCACGCCCGCCGGCAACCCGAGGAAGTACTGGACCTACGACTTCCTGAGGTGGCTCGACAAGGTCAGGCCGGAGGACGATGGCGGGGTTCGGGCGCTCGCCGCCCTGAGGAACGAGGTCGAGGCCGCGGCGGAGGCCCGGGCGGACCTGCTCTCCGAGTACAGGGCCGCCGTGGATGCCAGCCCGATCGCCGCGGAGGTGGCCGCCCTCCAGTCGATCAAGGGCTGCGCCTTCGCGCTGGCCGCGGCCTTCTCGGCCGAGGTCGGCGACTTCGCGAGGTTCCGTTCCGGAAGGCAGGTCACGGCCTATTTCGGCCTCGCGCCGAGCCAGAGGTCGAGCGGCGACTCCGTGCGGCTCGGAGGCATCAGCGGTGCGGGCAACGCGCTCGTGAGGAAGCTGGCCGTTGAGGGTTCATGGTGCTACGCCGCGGCGCGGCACCAGCCGAAGCTCATGCCGAGGGACACGGGCGTGCCCCTCGAGATAAGGATGCACGGGAGAAAGGGGTCCGAGCGGCTCCTGCGGCGGCGCGAGGAGATGCTCGCCCGCGGCATGCCCGCGGCGAAGGCCAACGCGGCCACCGCGGCCGAGCTCGTGAGGTGGCTCTGGGCCCTCGGCACGATGTGCCGGGAGGGCGCGGAATAGACATAGCCCCCGTCCCGGCGAGCCGGGCGGCCTTCGGGGATACCCCCTATTTCGCTGTGCGCGCGGAGCCCTCCGCATGCGCCTCGACAGACTCGGGGAACCCCGCCGAAGGAATGGAGTGCGGGCCGACAGAGCGGTATCCGCGGATATGAGACTGAGCCGAAGGCGTCGATGACATGCCGGGGGCGGACCGGGACGGGTTAACGGCAGGCCCCGCCGACCGATTGCAAGCGGTCGGCGGGGCCATTGTGGCTCTTGACAGCGGATTGGGTCATATGAGCGAAAGCCCGCCAGGGCGAGCAAGGTGCCTTGAAACGAGGCGGCATTGATCTTTTGATCATGCCGCCGAAGTTGAAAGGCAGATTGCCGCTCTGGCGGGCTTGCAGCGTCAAGTAGTTACGGCGTTTGGTAAAACGCCGTAACTATCTAACCACCAAGATATGCTTTACGCACGTTGTCGTCGTGCAGGAGTTCTTGGCCGGTGCCGGTCATGGTGATCTTGCCGGTCTCGAGCACGTAGCCGCGTGTGGCGATGGAAAGAGCCATCTGTGCGTTTTGCTCGACCAGGAGCACCGTGGTTCCGGCCTTATGCAGATCCTCGACAATTTGGAAGATCTGCTCAATCAGAATCGGTGCCAAGCCCATAGAGGGCTCATCGAGCATGAGCAGCTTGGGGTTGCTCATAAGGGCGCGGCCCATAACGAGCATCTGCTGCTCGCCGCCCGAAAGGGTGCCGGCGACCTGGCGACGACGCTCCTTCAGGCGCGGGAACTGTTCGTAGACGCGCTCGAGACCCGGAGCCACCGTTGATTTGGGCTGCGTATAGGCACCCATTTCCAGGTTCTCCTCGACCGTCATCTGCAAAAACGCGCGACGGCCCTCGGGCACCTGGGCCAGGCCCTTGCCCACCAGCTTGTCGGCAGGCGTATGGGTAATGTCCTCGCCCATAAACTTGATGGAGCCGGTCTTGGAACGCAGCAGGCCCGAGACGGTCTTAAGCGTCGTGGACTTGCCGGCGCCGTTGGCACCGATCAGAGCCACGATCTCGCCCTCGTTGACGTTAAAGGAGATGTCCTTGATGGCGTGGATAGCGCCGTACCAGACGTTGATGTTGTAGACGGAAAGCATCGGCTCTGCCATTTAGTTCTCCCCCTTATCCTGCTTGCCCAGATATGCCTCGATAACAGCGTCGTTGTTCTGGATCTCCTCGGCCGTGCCCTTGGCGATGACCTTACCAAAGTTGAGCACGCAGATGCCCTCGCAGATGTTCATAACGAGCGACATATCATGCTCGAT
Organism: Collinsella sp.; assembly: GCA_047247485.1. Taxonomy (GTDB): domain Bacteria; phylum Actinomycetota; class Coriobacteriia; order Coriobacteriales; family Coriobacteriaceae; genus Collinsella. Next base: position 1,461,465 of record JBKTTM010000006.1, read on the forward strand.
AAGCATGATGGCGATACCAAAGGTGTCGCGAATCTTGACGATGTTCTCCATGAGCTCCGCGGTCTCGGACGGGTTCATACCGGCGGCAGGCTCGTCGAGCAGCAGCAACTTGGGGTTGGTCGCAAGGGCGCGGACAATCTCCAGACGACGCTGGGCGCCGTAGGGCAGCGAGCCGGCCTGCTCATTTGCCAGGTGCTCCATGTCAAAGATGGACAGCAGCTCCATGGCGCGCTCGTGGGCGGCCTTCTCGTGCTTCCAATACGTCGGCAGGCGCAGCACGCCCTCAAAACCGGAGTAGCGCTCCTGATTGTGCAGACCGACCTTGACGTTGTCCTCCACCGTCATGGTGTTGAACAGGCGGATGTTCTGGAAGGTACGGGCAATACCCATGCGGTTGACCTGGTAGACCGACTTGCCCGAGGTGTCCTCACCGTCGAGCAGGATGGTGCCGTGCGTGGGCTGGTACACCTTGGTGAGCAGGTTGAAGACCGTGGTCTTACCGGCACCGTTGGGGCCGATCAAACCGGCGATCTCGGTCTTGCCGATAGTCAGGCTAAAGTCGTCGACTGCCTTAAGGCCACCGAACTCAATGCCCAGGTGGATGCACTCAAGTGCCGGGCGCTCGCCCAGGTCGCGGTCGGGAACGATGGCGCCAGAAGGATACGGAACCATCTTGCCCTTGTTGAACTCAAATTTACTGGGCATCGGCTGCCACCTCCTTCTTGGAAGCAAAACGGTCCTTGACGCGACCGAAGAATGCCTTGAGCTGCGGGTTGTTGGTAAAGATCATGACCAGGATCAGCACGATGGCGTAGATGAGCATGCGGTAGTCCGAGAACTGACGGAGCAGCTCGGGAAGCACCGTGAGCAACGCCGCGGCGATGACGGAGCCGCGCATGTTGCCCAGACCACCCAGGACCACGAACACCAGGATGAGGATGGACGTGTTGAAGTCAAACTTAGTGGCGGAAAGCTGCGAGAAGTTACCGCCGAAGAGAGCTCCGGCAGCACCGGCAAGGGCAGCGGAAACCACGAAGGCGATCATGCGGTATTCGGTGACGGAGATGCCTACCGACTCGGCTGCAATCTTGTTATCGCGCACGGCCATAATGGCACGGCCGGTACGGCTGCGAACCAGGTTGAGCACGATCACGAGTGTGACCATGACCAGGATGGCACCGGCGAGGAAGGTCGAGTACGTCGACACGCCCGAGGCGCCCTGGGCGCCCTTGATGATGGCGGTACCGTCCTCGAGCAGATGCAGGTCGTCGATCGTAGAGTTGCCCGTGATGTTAAAGATCACGTGCAGGCCGCGGGAGTCGACACCCACAATGAGGCAGGTGACGATCTCTTTGATGATCTCGCCAAAGGCCAGCGTTACGATAGCCAGGTAATCGCCGCTCAGGCGCAGGACCGGGATACCGATCAAGAAGCCCAAGATGGCAGCGGCGATAGCGCCGACCACAATGCTGATGATAAGGCGCACCGGATCGGAGGGAACGGCGCTCTCGAGGGCGACCGCGGTGACGATGCCCGTGTAGGCACCGACACTCATAAAGCCCGCATGGCCCAGCGACAAGTCGCCCGCGATGCCGACGACGAGGTTAAGGGAAATGGCCATGACGATATAGGCCGTGATGGGAACCAGCTGACCGGCGATCATGCGCGGAATCATATGGTTGGACTGCATAAAGAACACGATGGCGAACGCCACAAGGCACATGGCGTACGTAACAAAGTCGTGACGCGTCTGCTTGTCTTTAAGAAACTTCATAACGCTCACCTACACCTTCTCGGGGACGTACTTGCCCAAGAGGCCGGCAGGCTTGACGAGCAGGACGATGATCAGAACACCAAAGACGATGGAGTTGGCAAGGCTCGTGGAAATGTAAGCCTGTGCCATCGCCTCGATGATGCCGATGAGAATGCCGCCGACAAAGGCACCGGGGATGGAGCCGATACCGCCGAAGACGGCGGCGTCGAAGGCCTTGATGCCAGGCATGGCGCCCGTGGTGGGTTGCAGGACCGGCGAGTAGGAGCACAGGAGCACACCGGCGATGGCGGCAAGGGCGGAGCCGATGGCAAACGTCATCGAGATGGTACGGTTGACGTTGATGCCCATGAGCTGAGCGGCGGCTTTGTCCTCGGACACGGCGCGCATGGCTTTGCCCATCTTGGTCTTACCTGTAAAGAACATCAGGCCGGCCATGATAACCAGGCAGGCGACGATGGTGACGAGCGAGACGGCGCTTACATTGAACTTGGCCAAGAACTCCGGCACCTGGAAGGTGACGAGCGAAGTGAAGTTCTTGGGCGTGGCGCCCCACAGAAGCTGCGCGGCGTTCTGCAGGAAGTAAGACACGCCGATGGCCGTGATCAGAACGGCCAGCGGGCCCGCCTGACGCAGCGGCTTGTATGCCAGACCCTCGATGAGAACACCGAGAACGGTACAGACCACACAAGAGAGAATTACAGATGCCCAGCCCGGGAGGCCGAGATACGACGTGGCGCAGAACGAGACATAGGCACCGACCATGATAACGTCGCCGTGAGCGAAGTTCAGCATCTTGGCGATGCCATAGACCATGGTGTAGCCCAACGCGATGATGGCGTAGACGCTGCCCATGGACAGGCCGTTGACCAGGTATTGGATAAAGACCGTCATGTTCCACATCCCCCTTTCGAACAGGTTTCCAGTTAATGTATGAAACAGGGACGTTACACTGTCCCTAGATACCAAGCAAGCAGGGAAGGCCAAAACCTCCCCTGCTTGGGATCAAAACCGCTCTATGTAAGGCGGCTTATTAGGCCTGTACGTACTTGCCGTCGGTGATGACGTACGCCGTGGGCTCCTTCTGGACCTGGCCCTTATCGTTCCAGGTGAGCTTGCCGGTCAGACCGTCAACGGTAATCTTGAGCATAGCCTTAGGCAGCTTCTCGGCGACCTCGGTCGGGTCGGCGTCGACACCAAGACCGGCCTCCTCGAGGGCCTCGGCCACCGCGTGCACGCCGTCGTAAGCGTCGGCGGCAAACTGGTCCGGAGTCTCGCCATACTTATCCTTGTAAGCGTTGACGAAGTCGGCGTTCTTCTCGTCGTCGGCGGAGAACGGGGTCATGAGCAGCAGACCCTCGGCAAGAGAGGTGTCGAAGCCCTCAACGCCCAGGATGCCGTCCATGCCGTCGCAGCCCATCATCTTGACGTCGTAGCCCATGTCCTTGGCGTTCTTGAGCAGGACGGACGCCGGCGTGTAGTAGATCGGCGCAAAGATCATGGTAGCGCCGGCCTGCTTGGCCTTGGTGAGCTGGTTGGTAAAGCTCGTGGCGGAGTCGTCCTTAAAGGTCTCCTCGTCAACAATCTCGAGCTTGGATTTAGCGGCCTGAACCTTAAAGGAATCTGCGATGCCCGAAGAATAGGCGTCGCCGGAGTTATAGAACAGCACGAACTTCTCGTCCGCATACTTCTGCGCCAGGAACTTGGCAGCGTTGACGCCCTGGTTGGGATCGGTAAAGCAAACCTGGAAGACGCAATCCTTGCCCTTGGTGACGTCCTCGGAGGACGCGGACGGAGTGATCATGAACGTCTCGGGGTCGTTACCGCACTCGGCGGCAACGGCAACCGACGCACCCGTGGTGGTCGGGCCGACGAGGGCCTGCATGCCCCAGTCGAGCAGGGTGTTAAAGGCGTTGACGGCCTTCTCGCCGTCGGCCTGGTCATCCTCGGCCTTGCTGGCAAGCGGCAGCTCCTTGGTCGAGAAATCCTTGCAGCCAAGCTCGACACCCTGGGTAACGGACTTGCCGTAGGACGCGTTGGCGCCGGTCAGCGGGCCGATGGTGCCGATCTTAAACGAAGCGTCGCCCGAAGCGGAACCGCTGTCGCCGCCGTTGGAGGAGCAGCCAGCTAGAATAGACATCGCCCCCAGACCTGCTGCGCTCGCGATAACGCTCCTGCGATTCATAACAGGGTTCAATGACTTACCGGTGAGGCTCGACATGCGGCTCTCCTCTCAAATCTCGTCGGGTTTCGGTTACCCAACAGGCCATCCTTCGCCGTGTTCGGCGTTCGCAAAATAGTAGACGCTTTAGTTGAGAAAAGTGGCGATTATTTCAACTTTTCTTTTGTTTTGTCCGTTTATCCATAATTATGCGTATTTCTATTGGTTTATGCAGTTTAGCCACTTTATTGTGTGAAAGTAATGTTTCCATTCTGTTACAAGCGTCCCTGCCCTGATTAAAACAGCCTCACCGGTAGCGCTTTATGCGCACTTAGGCGGCGATGTACTTGCCGTCCTGGATCACATAGGCTGTAGCGGGCTTCTCGACTTGGCCCTCGTCGTTCCACGTGAGCTCGCCCGTCAGGCCCTCGATCTTGATCTTGCGCATGGCCTTGGCAAGATCGCCGGCAATGTCGGCGCCGTCGGCCGTGATGTCGATGTCTGCCTTATCGATAGCCTCGACAATCGCATGGACGCAGTCATAGGCATCGGCGGCAAACTGGTTGGGCGTCTCGTCGTAGGCGTCCTTATATGCCTTGACGAAGTCGGCGTTCTTCTCATCGTCGGCAGAGAACGGGGTCATGAGCAGCACGCCCTCGGCAAGAGAGGTGTCGAAGCCCTCAACGGAGAGCAGGCCGTCCATGCCGTCGGTGCCCATGAGGGTCATGTCGTAGCCCATGTCCTTGGCGTTCTTGAGCAAAACGGACGCCGGCGTGTAATAGATCGGGGCAAAGATAAGCGTGGCGCCGGCCTCCTTGGCCTTGGTGAGCTGGTTGGTAAAGCTCGTGGAGGAGTCGTCCTTAAAGGTCTCGGTATCGACGATATCAAGTTTGGACTCCTTGGCCTGCTCGGCAAAGGCATCGGCAACACCCGAGCTGTACGTATCGCCGGAGTTGTAAAACAGGGCGATCTTGGCGTCTGCATACTTCTCGGCCAAAAACTTGGCAGCACTCGCGCCCATGGTGGGGTCGGTAAAGCAAACCTGGAAACCCGTGGTCTTGTCCTTGGTGACGTCGAGGGACGAAGCAGAGGGCGTGACCATGAGCATATCGTCGGCGATCTCGCCCGAGACAGCGACGGCGGCACCAGTCGTGACGGGGCCGACGAGCGCCTGCATGCCCCAGTCGCACAGGGTATTGAAGGCGTTGATGGCCTTCTCGCCGTCGGCGACGTCATCCTCGGACTTAAGCGAGAGTTTGAGGTCCTTGGTCGAGAAATCCTTGGCGGCAAGCTTGGCACCCTTCTCGGCCGAAACGCCATAGGTTGCCGCGGCGCCGGTCAGAGGGCCGATGACACCGATCTTGAAGGTCTTGCCGTCATCGGCGGAGCCGCCGTCCGAGCCGCCCGACGAGCAGCCGGCAAGTGCGGCGGTGCTGCCGAGCGCCGCGGCGCCGGCCAAAAAGGTTCTACGGCTGAGCGCATTGTTGATGTTGAACATGGTGTCCCCCTTTTTCGCTGGCCGCGATGCGGCCGTCTTGCGGTACAGGGCAAACCTTATGGCGCAAACGTTGACAGTTTGTTACGGAGTTCCGTTTGTAGCGAGCATGTTTCCAATGTTTCCGCAGCGTTTCGGGGGTGCCGTTTTGTGCGACTCCTGTTGCCTGGCGAGCACGCGCCCTCGGTTCACGCTAGAATGCACTCAACCTTTAAGCGGTTAATCCATCCATAAGATGCACGAAGGAGCTATCTATGAGCGAACCCCTGCGCACCGTGAACGTCGGCCTCATCGGTCTGGGAACCGTCGGCGGCGGCGTGGCCCGCCTGATTAAGAGCCACCACGATGAGTACCTGGCCGCCTACGGCATCGACCTTAAGCTGACCCGCGCCTGTGCGCTTGCCTGGGAGCAGGCTGAAGCAGCCGGTATTGAGCGCGAGGCCTTTACGAGTGACTGGCATGATGTCGTCACCGACCCAGCCGTCGATATCGTCGTCGAGCTCATCGGAGGCGAGCACCCCGCGACCGAGATTTTCACCACCGCCTTTGAGAACGGCAAGCACGTCGTCTCTGCCAACAAAGCGCTGCTGGGCCGCCACGTCGAGACGCTCGCCGAGAAGGCACGCGCATGCGGCGTGCAGATTAAGTGCGAGGCCAGCTGCGGCGGCGGCATCCCCATCGTGAGCACGCTCGAGCACGACCTGGTGGGCAACAAGATCCTGACCATCGCCGGTATCCTTAACGGCACCACCAACTACATCCTGTCGCGCATGGACGCCGAGGGCGCCGATTACGCCGATGTGCTCGCCGACGCCCAGGCAAAGGGCTATGCCGAGGCCGACCCGTCCGCCGACGTCGACGGCTTCGACGCCGCCAGCAAGACGGCAATCCTCGCTTCCATCGGCTTTGGCACCCGCGTGACCACCGACGATGTCTACCAGCAGGGTATCCGTACCATCGGCGCCGAGGACATCGCCCAGGCCCGCGAGCTCGGCTACACCATCAAGCTGCTGGGCATCGCACGCAACACCGACGCCGGCGTCGACGTCCGCGTGCATCCCACGCTGATCCCCGCCGACCACATGCTTGCCAAGGTCAACGGCGCCATGAACGCTGTCTACGTGGTAGGCGACGCCGTGGGCGAGACCATGTTCTACGGTGCCGGTGCAGGCTCCTTCCCCACCGCGAGTGCCGTCGTGGGCGACATCCTGTCGCTCTCCGAGCAGATCAGCCGCGGCGTGGCTCCGCTGCCCGAGATTGAGCCCTATGGCCACAACCTCGCCTTTAAGCCCATGGACGAGCTCCAGACCAAGTACTATGTGCGCCTGAAGGTCGCCGACCGCGTGGGCGCCCTGTCCGAGACGGTCGACATCTTTGCCAAGCACAACATCTCGATCTCGCTCATCAACCAGGTCGAGGACGGCAAGTCGGGCGTCAGCGATGCCTGCTCGGTCATCTTCCTGACGCACCGCGCGCTCGAGAAGGACGTCCAGGCTGCCGCCGCCGAGCTTGCCAGCGTCGACTGCGTGGCCGAGGTCGCCAACGTCCTGCGCATCGAGGACGTCGAGGCATGGACCGAAGGCGTCATGGCGAACTAGTCCATCTATCTCCTAGCAATACGCGCTTTGAGGGCTCCCGTCCGATATGGGACGGGAGCCCTTTTGTCTCCTGCCCTAAGCACAACGGCAGAGCACATTTGCGCGAGCCGCTCATCGGTAACGCGGGCTACCGTTCACCGATATGCAAACGCGGCCGATTCCGGCTACCGCTACGCTGTGCTGCGTACGTCCACCCCCGAAGAATGGAGGCACCATGTTGCTCGAGGGCAAGAAAGCAATCGTCACCGGAGGCACGCGCGGTATCGGCTATGCCATCGCCTGCCGTTTTATCGAGGAGGGTGCCGCCGTCACCGTCTTTGGCTCGCGCCAGGAGACTGCCGATGCAGCCGTTGAGAAGCTGACAGCTGTCTATCCCGACGCCAAGGTCTGGGGCCGTTCCTGCGATCTCACCTCGCTCGAGGCCGTGACCGAGGCCTTTACCCAGGCTGCAGCCGACATGGGCGGTCTCGATACGGTCGTCAACAACGCCGGCATCTCCCAGCGCTCGCCCCTTTTGGACTACACGGCCGAGGAGTTCGCAAAGGTCATGGACCTTAACGTCGTCGCTGTCTTTAATGGCCACCAGGCTGCCGCCAAGATCATGACCGAGGCCGGCCACGGCGGCACCATCACTACCACAAGCTCGATGGTCGCCAAGTACGGCCAGCCCTCCGGCGTCGGTTACCCCACGTCCAAGTTTGCCGTCAATGGCATGGTCCAGTCGCTCTCGCGCGAGCTCGCCCCCATGGGTATTCGCGTCAACGCCGTCGCCCCAGGCGTAACCAAGACCGATATGGTCGCCAACCTGCCCGAAGAGGTCATCAAGCCCATCATCGCCACCATCCCGCTCGGCCGCATGGGCGAGCCCGAGGATGTCGCCAACGCCTTTGTCTTCTTGGCAAGCGACATGTCCTCCTATGTCACGGGCGCCATCCTCCCCGTCGACGGAGCCGCCCGCTCCTAAAGGGCGGTGGGCTTCGGCCCCAACCTTCTTCAGAGCTCTACGCAAAAGGCGCGCTACCTGCGATCGATGCAGGCGGCGCGCCTTCTTTTATTTGGGCGGAAACCGTATCCCGGTATTCCTTGCTACTTGCCGTCGTCGTCCTCGGCTTCTTCTCTTGCGTAGAGTTCCAGCATGCGGCGGCGGTATTCGTGCACGGCGAGCTTAGCGCGCTCCAGGCGACGGCGCTCGCGCGGAGTGAGCTTGGACGGGTCAATCTCGTCGCCATAGGTCTTCTCGGCCAGCAAATGAGCGGCGTCGACAATACGGGCATCGATGCGCCCGCTTGCCGCTTCGGTCGAAAGATGATCGGCAATAGAATCAATCGTAGGCACGCCGTCGAGCGCACGACCGTGACCGTGTGAGGTCAACAACTCGTGCTCACGCGCGAGCAAGCTCGCTAGGTCGTGGTGAGCGCGCAGGATGTCGAACGCGTCGGAAGGATGCTCGGCAACTTCTGCCACGGCGGCAACCGGCGCGGCGTCGACCACGCGGTAGAAGAGCTGGGCGAGCAGCGGCATCAAGAATACCGTGATGGCACCGGCGGCAACCATGACCGAGGCGATATCCTGCGAAAGCGCTCCCGCGTTGACGGCCACACTCGTCACGGCAACGATGATCGGCAGCGCCGTAGTGCAGTACAGGGCCACGGTAATGCGGCCATACGCCGAGACATCGCGCGTCTCGGGACAGATGCTCATGGAGACAAGAATGGGCACGGCGCGAATGATGAGCAGCGCCACGATAAAGCCCACGAGCAGCCCGGGGCGCGATGCCACAGCCGTCAGGTCGATCTTTGCGCCCGACACGGTAAAGAACACGGGGATCAAAAAGCCGTAGGCCAGACCATCGAGCTTGGTCTCGAGCGTGTGATTGCCCTCGGGGATGATATAGCGCAGGACAAAGCCGGCGGCAAAGGAGCCCAGCACGATGTCGAGATCGAAGATGGCCGAGAACGCCACGAGCGTGACCAGGATGAGAACCGTCAAGCGCACGAAGGTCTGCGATGTGGTATCGGCGCGCTCCTCGACAAACGCAAAGAAGCGGCTGCCGACGCGCTTGGAGCGGCTCGGGACCACGGCCAGCAGCACGCAGACCACCGCAAACAGACCCAAGATCACGAGTGTCTGAATGCCGGTGCGCGCAGAGAGCAGCACCGACATGGCAAGCACGGGGCCAAGCTCGCCCCAGGTACCGTACGCGAGAATCGAATCGCCCACGCGTGTGCCGGTAAGCGAGCGCTCGCGCATGATGGGCACGAGCGTGCCGAGCGCCGTCGAGGTAAGCGCGAGCGTCACGGCGATGCCGTCGAAATGGCTGACCGAGAACCACGGCGTAAAGCGCACGGCAAGCCAGGCGATGCCAAACGTGACGACCCACGTCGCCATGCCATAGCGCCCCTCGACGCCCGTGATGTTCTTGGGGTCGATCTCAAAACCGGCGAGCAGGAACAAAAAGGCCAAGCCGAGCTCGGACACGAGCGAGACCTCGGCGTCCACATGGATGATGCCGAGCATATGCGGACCCAGCACCGCGCCGAACACGAGCAAAAAGACCGTCTCGGGAACGGGCTTTCCGGGAATTGCCGAGGCGATAAAGGGACTCGCAAAGGCCACGAGCGCGATGATGGCGAGCGAAACGAATGCCATGTGATGCCTTTCTCTTGTTTGAGCTTCACTGTAGCACCCTCGCCGTCCTCTACGCGCCGCGAGCTGTCGTATCATAGTGACGTTTACAAACATGTGGCTCAAGGCGACCGCGAGGCTTGCCCCGCAAACCGACCGCTGCCGCATACCGTACCGTACGCCCAACCGATCAGGAAGGCAGGAACCAATGGTCTCTCGTATCTACGTGGAGAAGAAACCCGGGTTCGACGTCGAGGCTCAGCAGCTCAAGGGCGAGCTGACCGAGATTCTCGGCATTCAGGGCATCGAGGCCCTGAGGATCATCAACCGCTACGACGTCGAGGGCATCGACGAGGAGCTCTTCCGCTCTTGCGTCCCGACCGTCTTTAGCGAGCCCCAGGTCGATGTGACCTATGACGAGCTCCCCGCAAGCGATGGCGCCGTCTTTGCCGTCGAATTCCTGCCTGGCCAGTTTGACCAGCGCGCCGACTCCGCCAGCGAGTGCGTGCAGCTCATCAGCCAGGGCGAGCGCCCCGCCGTGCGCTCCGCCAAGGTCTATATGATCTCGGGCGACTTGGACGAGGCCGCCATCGAGGCCATCAAGCACTACGTGGTAAACCCCGTCGAGGCCCGCATCGCCTCGCTCGACCTGCCCGAGACGCTGCACATGGAGACCCCCGAACCCCAGCCCGTCGAGGTGCTCGACGGTTTCCGCGAGCTCGACGAGGCCGGCCTTGCCGCCTTCATCGCCGACCGCGGCCTTGCCATGGACGAGGCGGACATCGCCTTCTGCCAGCAATACTTCCGCGATGAGGATCGCGACCCCACCATCACCGAGATCCGCGTGATCGACACCTACTGGTCCGACCACTGCCGCCACACCACCTTCGGCACCGTCCTGGACGACGTGACGATCGACGACGCCGTGGTGCAGCAGGCCTTCGACCGCTACATGGAGATGCGCCACGAGCTCGGTCGCGACGCCAGGCCCGTCTGCCTCATGGACATGGGCACCATCGGCGCCAAGTACCTTAAGAAGACCGGTGTCATGACCGATGTCGACGAGTCCGAGGAGATCAATGCCTGCACCGTCAAGGTGAAGGTCGATGTCGACGGCGAGGAGCAGGACTGGCTGTTCCTGTTTAAGAACGAGACCCACAACCACCCGACCGAGATCGAGCCCTTCGGCGGTGCCGCCACCTGCGTGGGCGGCGCCATCCGCGACCCGCTCTCGGGCCGCAGCTACGTGTACCAGGCCATGCGCGTCACCGGTGCCGGCGACCCCACCGTCCCCGTGTCCGAGACGCTCGAGGGCAAGCTGCCGCAGCGCAAGCTCGTGACCACCGCTGCCGCCGGCTACTCCAGCTACGGCAACCAGATCGGTCTTGCCACCGGCCAGGTCAACGAGCTCTATCACCCCGGCTACGTGGCCAAGCGCATGGAGGTCGGCGCCGTCGTAGGCGCTACCCCGGCAAACCACGTGCGCCGCGAGTGCCCCGCCCCCACCGACAAGATCATCCTGCTGGGCGGCCGTACCGGCCGTGACGGCATCGGCGGTGCCACCGGCTCCTCCAAGACCCAGAACACCGAGTCCATCGAGACCTCGGGCGCCGAAGTCCAGAAGGGCAACGCCCCGGTCGAGCGCAAGCTGCAGCGTCTGTTCCGTCGCGGCGACGCCTGCCGCCTGATCAAGCGCTGCAACGACTTTGGCGCCGGCGGCGTCTCGGTCGCCGTGGGCGAGCTTGCCGACGGCCTGTATGTCGACCTGGACACCGTGACCAAGAAGTACGACGGTCTGGACGGCACCGAGCTCGCCATCTCCGAGTCCCAGGAGCGCATGGCCTGTGCCGTCGCCGACGGTGACGTCGAGGAGTTCATGGGCTACGCCGCCGAGGAGAACCTCGAGGCGACCGTTATCGCCGAGGTTACCGCCGAGCCGCGCATGCGCATGGCCTGGAACGGTGTCGCCATCGTCGACCTGTCCCGCGAGTTCCTCAACTCCAACGGTGCGCCCAAACACCAGGTCGCCCACGTGTGCGCCCGCAGCGTGTGGCAGCCCAGCTGGGCCGGCACCACGCTTGCCGAGCGCATGACCTCGCTCGTCACCGACCTCAACGTCGCCTCCAACAAGGGCCTTTCCGAGCGCTTCGACTCCACCATCGGTGCCGCGACCGTGCTCATGCCCTTTGGCGGCAAGACGCAGCTCACTCCGAGCTCTGCCATGGTCGCCAAGTTCCCCGTGGACGGCGAGACCACTACGGCGAGCGCCATGGCATGGGGCTTCAACCCCTACCTGATGGAAGCCGACCAGTTTGCAGGCGCCTACCTGTCCGTGGTCGAGTCCATCGCCAAGCTCGTGGCCGCCGGCTTTGAGCACAAGCGCGCCTATCTCTCCTTCCAGGAGTACTTCGAGCGCCTGCGCACCGAGGCCGAGCGCTGGGGCAAGCCCATGGCAGCAGTACTCGGCGCCCTCATGGCTCAGGTCGACCTGGGCGCCGGCGCCATCGGCGGCAAGGATTCCATGAGCGGCTCGTTTGAGGACGAGGCCGGCGAGCTCAACGTTCCGCCGACCCTGATCAGCTTCGCTGTGGCCGTGGGCAAGGCGGCCCGCGCCGTCTCCCCCGAGTTCAAGGGCCTGACGCACCGCGTCGTCCGTATCGCCCCCGCCACCTACGGCGAGGATTACCGTCCCGACGCCCAGCAGCTGCTCGCAGCGTTCGACGCCGTCGAGGCGCTTACCGCTACCGGTGACGCCCTAGCCATCTCCACGCCCGGCTACGGCTGCGGCGCCGAGAGCCTCTTTAAGATGTGCGTCGGCAACCAGATCGGTATCGAGCTTGCCGAGGATGTGGACGTGGAGAGCCTCTTCGCCCCGCTCTACGGCAGCTTTATCGTCGAGCTCGCTGAGGACGCCGAGCTGCCCGAGGTCGCCGACGGCGTTGTCGTCGAGCCCCTGGGTACCACCGTCGAGGGTTATGTCATCGATACCGGCTCCGAGGTCATCGAGCTCTCCGAGCTCCAGGAGGCCTGGGAGAGCGGCATCGAGGGCGTCTTTGCCTACCGCAGCGCCGGCGAGACCGCCGAGGTCGAGACCATCGACTTCCGCGCCAAGGATATCCATGTGTACGGCGGCGCCAAGATCGCCCGCCCGCGCGTGATCATCCCTGTATTCCCCGGCAACAACTGCGAGTACGACAGCGCCCGCGCCTTCCGCGCCGCCGGTGCCGAGGCCGACACCTTCGTGATCAACAACCTCACGCCCGAGGCGGTCGCCGAGAGCACCCATGAGCTCGCCCGCCGCATCCGCCAAAGCCAGATCGTCATGATCCCCGGCGGCTTCTCGGGCGGCGACGAGCCCGACGGCTCAGCCAAGTTCATCACGGCGTTCTTCCGCGCCCCCGAGGTCACCGAGGCCGTCCGCGACCTGCTCAAGGCCCGCGACGGCCTGATGCTGGGCATCTGCAACGGCTTCCAGGCCCTGATCAAGCTCGGCCTGGTGCCCTACGGTGACATCGTCGACGCCACGCCCGATGCGCCTACGCTGACGTTCAACACCATCGGCCGTCACCAGAGCCGTCTGGTGCGCACCCGCATCTCGTCCAACCTGTCCCCGTGGCTGTCGCAGTGCAGCCTGGACGACCCCTACACCGTCGCCATCAGCCACGGCGAGGGCCGCTTTGTCGCCAACGACGAAGTGCTCGCCCAGCTCATCGCCAACGGCCAGGTCGCCACACAGTACGTGGGCGAGGACGGCAAGCCGAGCATGGATCTCTCCGTCAACCCCAATGGCTCCGCGCTCGCCATCGAGGGCATTACGAGCCCCGACGGCCGTGTCCTGGGCAAGATGGGCCACGCCGAGCGTCGCGGCGACAACCTGTACCGCAACGTGCCCGAGCATGTCCCCGGCGATAAGTTCATGCCGATCTTTGAGAGCGGCGTAGCCTACTTCGCCTAAAGCTTTCCCATCGGGTACAATCCCCTCGGGTAACAACACCCGCCACCGGCACCCCCGGTGGCGGGTTCTTTTTTGCATCGCGCATACAGGAAGGACATCATGGAAAGCCGCAAGCCGTATCTCGCCACCCTGCCCGGACTCATCCTGGGCTGTCTTGTTTGCTGTGCACTCTGGGGATCGGCCTTTCCCTGCATCAAGATCGGCTACGCACTCTTTGGTATCCCAGCGCACGATAGCGCTTCGCAGCTGCTCTTTGCAGGTTTACGCTTTACGCTTGCCGGCGCCCTGGTTATCGTTGGGATGAGCGCGGCCCAACGCCGCCCCCTCATACCGCAAGCGCGCGACATCAAACCCATCTTTGTCTTGTCGCTCTTCCAGACTATCGGGCAGTACTTCTTTTTCTATCTGGGCCTCTCACGCGCCAGCGCCATGTCGAGCTCCATCATCGAGGCCAGCGCCAACTTCCTCGCAATCCTCTTTGCCGCCCTGGCATTTCACACCGAGAAGCTCAATACGGCCAAGGTGCTTGGCTGTGCGCTGGGCTTTGCCGGCGTCGCGCTCGTCAACCTCTCGGGCGCAGATGGCACCTTTGGCTTCAGGCTCGATGGCGAGGGCTTTATCCTAGCCTCCACTGTCGCGGGTGCTCTTTCGACCTGCCTGATCGGCATCTTCTCGCGCAAGCACGACGGCGTCTTGCTTGCCGGGTGGCAGTTCTTGGTCGGCGGCCTGGTCCTCACCGCCATCGGCTTTTTGATGGGTGGAGCGCTCTCCCCCACGGCGATTGTCCCCGCCATCGCGCTCATCATCTACATGGCGCTTATCTCCGCGGTCGCCTACTCGCTGTGGTCGCGGCTGCTTGCCGTCAACCCCGTCAGCCGCGTCTCGGTCTTTGGGTTTATGAACCCGGTCTTTGGCGTACTGCTGAGCGCACTGCTGCTTGGCGAGGGCGCCGGCACGAGCCCCGTTACTGTCATCGTTGCCCTGCTCTTGGTCTGCAGCGGCATCATCATTGTTAACAGGCCCAAAAAGGTCTAACGAACTGCCCTTATTTAGTAGAGGGGATTCACATGCTTTAGCTTAATGGAGTACATCGGAAAGCCAAGGGCCGCCATGCACGCAAGCGTGTGCCCTTTTTCTAGCGTATTTGTACGCCGGCTTTCTTTTTCTCGGCCTTGACGCGGTAGAGCTCCGCATCGGCAGCGCGAAGTAAGTCTTGCCAGGTGTCAACGCTATCGCCGACCCACGCGTAACCGATGGACATCCGCAATGCATACGGCACCTCGGCACGAGCGAGCTCGTCGTTAATCACCGAACACAGGTCTATGATGTCCTGCTCCGCCGTCGCCCTTTTAAGCACCACGAACTCATCGCCACCATAACGTGCGATAAAGCCACCAGACGCCGAGCAGACCTCTTTGAGCGTAGCAGATATGACCTGGAGGGCATGATCGCCCTCAACATGTCCATACCGGTCGTTAATCTGCTTAAAGCCGTCAGCGTCCATCATAAGCAGATACACACCCTCGGCCTGGTCAGTACCCGAGAACAGCGACAGCATATAGGTCTCAAAACGGTTGCGATTGTTAAGGCCAGTCAACGGGTCGGTCGAGATCAGCTGCTCCTGGTAGATGATGTAGAGTAGCAATATGCTAATCATTATGCCGACACAAAGGCCGGGCACCGATAATACAACCTGAAAGGTACCGCCCACCAGGGCCGGAATGGCGAAAAATGCCAAGGTTCGATAGATGGCCTTCGTTTGCAGGCTTTCGACTTTTCGAGCCTGAATAAAGGCATGCAAGGACGTATATATGACGTAGCAGTAGCTCACGATGGGCTGGATCATATAAGCAAAGCCGCGACGATATACGCCCTGCGCATCGATATAGAACATAGCGTGCGTCCAGTAGCTGGTAAATGCCAGCACGACCACCAATGCGGTTGGCAACGTTAAAAGTACCACCCTGTAGGGCGTGGTCAGGAGCCGTGAGCCCTGCATCGTCTCGGAATAGAAAAACCAAATGAGGCACGCGATGGCGAACAGCGAAAACGAAACCGCGTTGGAAATCCAGTTGGCCGTGATGCCTACAGGAGTGCTCACGCCGTCCGAGAGCGTCCAGATCATATCGAAGAAAATGTAGGCAGCAGACGTGTAGCCCAGCATGCTAAACAAAAGCTGCTGGGTGCTCGAGAACAGGGAGCGACGGCTTCGCACGGCAAGCCCGATAAGAATAATCATGCACAGCAGGAATATCTCGATCTTGAGTGCCTTAACCACTAGACGCCCTCCCTTCAATATCCAAGTGGTCAGAATCGCCCGATTCGTGTCTGGGCAATAAACGCCCCTTACTCCGCAGGGGTAAAGGGAATAATAGCAGAGCGCCCGAACGTTGCTGTAAGACAGCTCTCGTTCGGGCGCTCTGACGGCGCGAATTGCACGCCGGAATCAATTATCGGTAACGGCCGTTACTCGCCGTCGATGTCGGTCGCGACGGCCTCCTCAATAGCCTCGACGCCTTCGACCGACAGATCTTCTTCGCCGTGGCAGAACTTCTTATCGACCCAGCCGGTCAGAATCGGGGCCATGATTGCCGTGATGATGACGGCGGTGGCGATCTGCGCATACGCGGTGGGCGCAAGCTCGGCATAGCGCGGAGCGACCTCGGCGAGGGCGACCGGCGTGGTCATGGCCGTGCCGGCAATGGTGGAACATGCCACAGCCGCCTTACCGTTGCCGCCACACAGGCGCTCGAAGGCAAAGGTAATGGGACCGACGATAAAGAGCGTGATGAGGCCCAGCAGGATGCCCGAAATGCCACCGGCGATGAAGCTCGAAAGGCTCATGGACGCACCGAGCTGAAAACCAATTACAGCGATCGCGGGATTGGCGCCGGGAACCAGCAGGTTCTTGATAAACGGGAACAGGTTGCCCAGGACCATGCCGATAACAAGCGGCAGGATGGATCCGATGATGGTGCCGACGGGGATGTTGGCGAGACCCGAAACACCAAGGATGATCATCGTAACGGCGGGGCCGGCCGTAAAGAACAGGATACCGACAGCGCCCTGCTCAGACTCATCACCGAACTCGCCCATGATGCCCGTATAGAGCGCCATGTTGCAAAACGTGATGCCGCCGATGATAGACACGGAGCTCAGACCCAGGAAGTTGTCGTTAAAGAAATATGCCACGCCCAGGCCGAGAGCCGCTGCGACGACCAGCTTGGGGATCAGCACGACGATGCCGGTCTTGATGGCGCCCGGCGTGGACTTAAAGCTGATGCCGGCGCCCACAAACAGCAGGATCGCGGCGACGATGGTATTGGAGCCACCGCGGCAGGCAGCCGTAAAGAAGCCGCCGATCTCAAAAACCTGCGGGCAGAAGGTGTTGAGCAAAAGACCGACGATCATGGGATAGATCATGATGTCGCCCGGGATGCGCGGGACCTTGAATTTCTTTTGCTCGTTAGCGGTCGCTTCCTGTGCCATGAAACCCCCATTTCCGCTGACGGGATACAAAAGCCCACGTCACGCTTTGCTACAGTAAAGTTTGACCATGGTACCAGAAGAGATAGACAAGCTCGGTGAAAAATTCGACAAGTTGGGATGGAACGAGATTCGGCGCCCGCGACGCCACCCCCTATATAAGACTTAAGACGATATAGAGCACGATGCCCGAGACGCAGCACCACAGCATCGATTTTGTCTTGACCGCCACGGCCACGACGCCGGCGGCCGCAATCCAGGGAACCAAGGCAGGCCAGAGTCCCGCGTCGAACGCGCCGGGGCTCACCAAGTCGTTGGCGACCAGCGCGGCAAAGGCAGCGGGCGGGATATAGCCCAGGGCCTCGGTAATGCGGGGCGACAGGGTCCGCCCGCGCAAGGCGAACGCCGGCGCGATGCGAAAGAACGCGATAGCAGCCCACGACGACAGCCACAGAACCAAGAACTCGTTAACGGGCATCGCGGGCACCTCTTCCGTCAAATACAGCATCGCACGCCAGCGCAATGGCAATGCCGACCACGACGCTTGCCGGCACGGCAATATTCGTGAGGCCCAAGAACTTGCATACGGCGACGGACACCGCGCCCGAAACCGCCGCGACAACGTTGCCGCGCGACAGCCGCTGCGAAAAGAGCAGGCAGATAAAGAGTGAGGTGCAGACAAAAGCTGCAATGGCGGTGGGAACATCGACAACGGCGCCGACGATGGCGCCCATCGTACACGAAACGCCCCATGTTGCGATGAGGATCACGTTGAGCACAAAGGACTCGCGCGGGCCCCAATCCTCCCCTTCAACCAACTTGGCAAGCGAGATGCCGTATGCCTCCTCGGTGAGCGTCGCGGCAACAGCCAGCGTCTGACGCTTCGAGGCACCCGTCAGATGCGGCGCGATCGATGCCGAGTAAAGCGCAAAACGCGAGGAGATGGCGGCAACGCTCGCGATAATCGAAGGTGCCGGTACACCCGCCAGCCAAAGATTGCAGATCATAAACTGGCCGCTGCCCGTCACAAACGTGCTGCTCAGGGCAAAGACCATCCAGGGCTCCATTCCCGTCTGCCCCATGATCATTCCGCACGGCGCGCCTATTGCAACATAGGTAAGCATCACTGGCCAGACGGTTTTAACGATTTTGAGCACCATGGCGTTCCTCGTCTCGACAAGCTTTCCGAGCCGCATTCAACGACATGGCAGAATCATCGCCCGGCAGCAACCGAGTTCACCTACAATTGCCACCGGATCGAAAGACACAGAAAGACACAACTTTTTAGGAAGTCATTATGACAGCTATCGATCGAGACCGGGGGCGCGCGGCCTTCAAAAGCTACACCGATGCCTACGACGCCACCAACCCACGCATCGCGCTCAAAATCGAGCATACGTACCACGTGGCCGAGGCATGCGATGCCGTAGCGCGCGAGCAGGGCTGGTCGTCAGAAGATATTGACCTGGCATGGCTTTGCGGCCTGCTACACGATATGGGCCGCTTTGAGCAGCTGCGACGCTGGGACACCTTTAAGGACGCCGAGAGCATGAGCCATGCGGCGCTGGGCATCGAGGTCCTCTTTGGCGAGAATCCCGCCGATGCACCCGCCGTAACGAGCATCCGCGACTTTATCGATGACCCGGCAGAAGATGAGCTCATCCGAGCGAGCATTGCCTATCACAGCGATTTCCGTCTACCCGCGCAGCTCGACGTGCGCACGCGAAGCTTCTGCGATATCGTGCGCGATGGTGACAAGATCGACATTATGCGCACCATCGCCGACAGCGCCGTCGATACCATCCTTAAGGTGGACGAGAAGACGTTTCTCGCCAGCCATTTCTCATCGCCGACACTTGCCGCCTTTGATGAGCGTCGCTGCGTCTCGCGCGATGAGCGCGAAGAGCCGGCAGACTTCCTGGCAGGGCTCATCTGCTTTATGTTTGAACTTGTCTATCCCGCAAGTCGCGCGCTGGCGCGCGAACAAGGCGATATCTACCGCCTGCTCGACGCGCCCTTTGGCATTACGCGGCGCTTTACCGATCCCGCCACACAGGCGACCTAGGAGCGCCTAAAAGACGAGATGCGCGACTGGCTGGCGCGTGCCTAGCGCTCAAGCTGGGCCAACAGCTCCTCGACAACCTCAACGGCATCACCGACGACCTTATACTGGGCGGCGCCAAAGATGGGAGCATCCGGGTCCTCGTTGATGGCGATAAAGCACTCCGCCCCGCCGATGCCGGCGAGATGCTGGATGGCGCCCGAGACTCCGATACTCACGAGGAGCTTGGGTGAGACGGACACGCCGGTCTGGCCGACCTGGTGACGATACTCCAGCCAGCCGGCCTCCACGACGGGTCGCGTACAGCCGAGCTCGGCACCCAGGGCCTCGGCGAGTTTTCGCATCAGCGGTAGGTTTTTCTTGGAGCCAATTCCGCGGCCCACCACGACCAGGCGCTCGGCATCGGCAATCGAGGCCTGCTGTCCCCATTCCTCGGCGGGAATCGAAATCTCGACACGGGCCTTAACGTCTTCCGCAAGCGATACCTGAGTGATCGAGCCAGAACGGCTGTAGTCGAAGTCGGGCGCTTTAAAGATGCCGGGGCGCACCGTTGCCATCTGCGGACGGTGATTGGGGCAAATGATGGTGGCCATGAGATTGCCGCCAAACGCTGGGCGCGTCTGCTGCAGCAGGCCCGTCTCCGTATCCATCGAAAGCACGGTGCAGTCGGCCGTGAGGCCCGTCTGCAGGCGTACGGCAACGCCCGGCGCCAGCTCACGGCCAAAGGCGGTCGCGCCGTACAAAATGGCCTCGGGCTTGCGCTCGGCCACCAAATCGCAAATCAAACGGGCATAGACCTCTGCATCGTTTTGGCGCAGGCGCTCGTCGCGACAGACCATAACTTCATCTGCACCGGCACAGACCAGATGCTCCAACTCCTCAAGCGAGCCCTCGGGGCCCATGCCGACCAGCGCTACCAAACGGCAGCCACGGGCATTGGCAAGCTCGCGACCCTTGCCCATGAGCTCATAGGCCACAGAAGCCACCGTATCGTGCTCATCGGTCTGCACGAATACCCAAATGTCTCGATAGGCGCCAAGGTCCGCCACGCCAGTGGCCTCGTCACGCTCGATCGAGATAGCGTTGACGGGACAGGCGTCGACGCACCCGCCGCACAGAATGCAGCCGTCGGTTACGCGGGCGCAGCGGTTGGGCCGCTCGCCCTCTACCACAATGCCGCCCGAGGCGCAGGCGCGGACGCAGCGACCGCAGCCAATACAGGCTTCGCTATCGATAATCAGTCCGCTCATCTATGCCATCCCCTCGATAATCTTGGCAAGCTTTGCCGCCTGCTCGGTCGGTGTGCCCTCAACGGCTTCGCACGTTTGATCGCGGTCGGGCACAAACGAGCGCACAACCTGCGTCGGCGAGCCAGCAAGGCCGCAACGCGCGGGGTCGGCATGCACGTCGGCAGCGCTGACCACGCGCACGTCCGCCTCCTCTGCCGCACGAATACCGGCAATGCTCGGCATGCGCAGCTGGCCGATCTCCTTAGCGGTCGTCATCGCACACGGCATCTCAAGATAGACCGTCTCTTCGCCGGCATCGCATCCGTGAACGAGTGCCAGCGAACCACACGTCGTAAAGCCCGCGCTCTGCACGCAGCTCACGTCAGTCACGCAGGGAATCTCAAAGGCGCCGGCAAGCTCGGGGCCAATCTGGGCCGTATCGCCGTCCACCGCCATCTTGCCGCAGATAAGCAGGTCGAAGTCCTCGTCGAGCGCCTCGATGCCGCATTTGAGGGCATACGTGGTCGCCAAGGTATCGGCACCTGCAAAGGCGCGATCGGTTAGCAGCAGCGCGTCGTCGGCGCCACGGGCGATGCAGTCGCGCAGCAGCGCTTCGGTCGCGGGAATACCCATCGACACCACCGTCACGCGCACATCCATGCCAAAGCCGATAAAGTCGTCCTTGAGCGCCAGCGCGCACTCCAGGGCACTCGCATCAAAGGGATTGATGACCGCCTGCTTGCCGTCGCGCACAATGGTATTGGTCTTGGGGTCCATCTTGACCTCGGTGCTTCCCGGCACCGCCTTGACGCACACCACCATATGGAAATCGCTCATCTTCACGCGCCCCCTTTCTGGACGAGTTCATCCAAGAGCTTCTCCGAAAACAGGTTGCCGCGACCCAGCTGTCCGGCAGGATCGAGCTGGAGCTTGAGCCGCGCCGATTCGACCATGGCCTCGTGGCCGTACATCGTCTCGAGAAAGCCCGCCTTGATCTTGCCGACGCCGTGCTCGGCGGAGACGGCGCCACCCATAGCCGTAACTTCGGAGGCCCACTGGGCAAACAACTCGCCGCCGCGGCGGTAATCCTGCGCATCGCGCGGCAGGATGTTCACATGCAGGTGGTTGTTGCCGATATGGCCCCACGCGGCGGACTCAAGACCGCTTTCGGCCAACGTGCGGCGATAGAGGGCAATCACATCGGCCAGGCGCGCGTTGGGCACCGACATGTCCGAGCCCAGCTTGGTGATGGTGGGGTCGGTGCGACGACGCTCGTCGATAAGCATGTTGACGCTCTCGGGCACCGCATGGCGGAAGAATCGCTGGCATTCGCGATCGACCTCGGTACGCGCGACCCACGTCGCATCATCGCTGCCGCCCGCAAGCTCCAATACCCACCCCAGGTGATACAGTTCTTCAGTCGCCTGGGCTTCATCATCGCAGTCGAGCTCCACGTAGACGCAGACCTTGGCCTCTTTGTCGAGCGCCGGCAGCGAAGAAAACGCCGTCGACTGCTCGCGCTGGCGGCGTAGGATATCCAGGGCGCCCGCATCGAAATACTCGATGGCGGCCGCGTGGGACAGGACGGGGCGCACGGAATCGGTGAAGGACACGGCCTTGTCCTCGCTATCGAAAAAGCAGCTCACACCCCAAACGACCGCCGGTGCCGGCTGCAGGGCAATCTCGAGCTCCGTAATGACGCCGAGCGTGCCGCAGGCGCCGATAAAGAGGTCGATGGCATCCATGTCGTCCGCAACAAAATAGCCCGAAGCATTTTTGGTCTTGGGCATGGTGTAGGCGGGAAGATCAAGCTCGAGCGTGCGGCCCTGCACCGTGACGAGCGAAAGGCGACGACCCTGCGCAAAAACCTCGCCGCGCTGAAGTTCGACCAGGTCGCCATCGGTCAGCGCGACATGAAGACCCGTGATGTGGGGGCGCATGGGACCGTAAGCGTAGCTACGTGCGCCAGAGGCGTTGCATGCCGCCATACCGCCCAAGCAGGCAGATGCCTCGGTGGGATCGGTGGGAAAGAACTGCTCGGGGGCATCCTGAAACTCCTCGTAAGCCTTAAGCGATGCCTGGTCCCAGCCTGCGGTCGGAAGTACCTTCTTGCCCAGCTGCTTGCGCAGCTCGGACAACACGACGCCCGGCTCTACGCGAAGCAGAAAGCGACCCTGTTCATCGCGGCAAAGGCCTAGGTAGCGATTCATACGGGAGGTATTGAGGATGTGGCCGCCATGGGGCACGGCGCCGGCGGCGAGGCCCGTTCGAGCGCCCTGAACCGTTACCGGGACACGCTCGGCATGGAGCTGCCGCAGGATGGCGCGAACCTCGTCTTCCGATGTCGGAAACGAAATGCTCGAGGCCTCGCCCGACGAACGAGACTCATCGCGACCGTATTCCTCGTACTCATCGGTGAAGGGTTTGATGGTTGCAGACATGCAGAACTCCCCTTTAGCTAACTACAGTGTTTGCAGGGAGATGTTACCGCATCGTTTCGTTGACGTGTTCGAGACCGTCTCCATAATTGAGGATTTTTACGTTCGTGCAATTCGGCGAGCGGCCGCCACATCTCGGCAGGCGATGTTTTTTACACATATCGCTTTGCCGCCAACGATCGCGAAATTGGCGCTCAAAAAATGTTGAAGTATTTTTACCACCAACTACCTGCGACGATGCGAATCCGTCAAGCATTTGGTCAGCTTTTGGTCAAGTTGTGGCTGATACGGTCGGCATCGACAGCCAAACCGATAGAAGTTTTGGCCCCAGAAGCAGGGAGGTTCCCATGGCATATTACTGGCCCCAGTACGGCGTCGCCATCGAAGTCGACGACGATCCCCATCTCCTGCCTTTCGAAGAAGAGGCATTCCCCGGCACGACGGTCTACCACGTCACCACCGATGTGATCTGCGACCCCGAGTCGTTCTCGGCACTCGCCCACCACATCGCACGCATCCACGACATCGAGCTCCCTCCCGACTTCGATGAGCTTGTCTACTCGCGCCGCCTGATGCTTCATATGCTCTTTGGAGCGGACCCGTCCACGTTCGCACGCGTCTACACCACCAAGGACGCCGCATGAGCGCGAAGAAGTTGCCCCGACTCGCGAGTCTGGGGCATCGCAAGAAACTCATCGCTGTCTGTTTGGCTATCGTCTGTGCCCTCGTCGCCGTAGGCTTGTACGCCTGGCAGTCGCAGCCCGTACCCGAAGCGGGCGCCTCGGTTACGACGGCCGAGGGCAAATCGCGCCAAGAGATCCAAGATGAGCTCGACGCCATCGTCCGCGACAACATGATGACGATCTCGGTCGCTCCGGTCGCCCAGTTGCAGGAAGGCGGCAAGTTGCGCGTCAACGTGCAAAACGTCCAGGGCAATAAGTTCCCCCAGCGATTCCGCGTCATTCAAAACGACGAGACCATTTATGAGTCCGGCATCGTCGAAACCGGCAAGACGGTTGAGACGTGTCCCGCCGGCGACATCGAGGAAGGCGAAGCGTATATCGAAATCCAGGCACTCGACACCAAGACCCATGACAACCACGGCAATCCGACGCGCGTCAAGGTCCGGGTGGAACAGGCAGAGAACTAGCCCCTAACGCCCGCTGCGTCATTGCGCGCGGTCACCAACACTCGTCCAATCATCGCGGGGACGGCCCGCGGCAAATAGAAAGGAACGACCATGGACATCACCAGAAACATGAACGGAGCCAGAGCGCTCGCCGTGGGCGCAGGGCTCGCGCTCGCGCTCGCAATGGGCGCCGCCCCGACGCCAGCTATGGCAGCCGGGCGTGTTGGAAGCACGAAGGTAATGGTCAAGACCGAAATCGACAACGTTAATTTCAAAGTTCCGACGGTTATTCCGTTCGTCGCCAAGGCCGACGGCACGCTTCAGGGCCCCTCAGAAGACGCGACCACCATCGACAACCTTTCGGCCTACGGCATCCATGTCACCAACATGAAGATCGACGCCATGAACACCTGGACCATTGCTGCCGACGCCAAAGCCGGAACCGCACAGAACTCCATCGACTTTAAGGTCGGCCCCGACGGGGAACTCCAGAACGCCAGCGCCGCAATGCAGGGGACGGGCCTCGATCTTTCCAAGAACGCAGCCTTCGACATGGGCTACCAGGGCATTGCCGGCGGCACGGACAAAATTAAGCTCAAGACAAGCGGAAACGTCGCCCGCGTCACGCGCGACATCTTCCGCGTAACCGGCGAAGGCGATCAGGTTGCAACGATCACCTGGACGGTCGAGCCCGGTGCGCACACGGCATAAGGCCGTCGCCCTGACCGCCGCCGTCAGCATCCTAGCGTTTGGGCCAGCCATGGCCTTTGCCCAGCAAGAACAGGCGCAGGCCGCCACGCAAGTGACGGTCGACCTCTCGGAGCTCGACCGCGGCGACCGCGAGGAACCGTTGGCGCAGACAGGCGACAGACGATGGCTCTTGGCAGCAGGCGCCACAGCAGCAGGCGCGGGGACCGCCGGCCTCGGTCTGCACATCAAACGCAGCCAGAAACAAAACACGGACAGGCCGCACTAAATTAGCTAAGGAGACCCCATGGCATCGAAGAACCTTTTGCCCGTCGTCGCACTCTGCGGCGCGCTCGCAACCGGAACGCCTGTCGCCGCTTGGGCGACTCCCGTCATGGCAGACTCCTTACCAGCAGCCCTAAGCTCCGCACCAAATCCGTCGAGTGCCATTGCGTGTAAGCGTTTTTCGATCGCACAGGCCGCGATCTCAACCTCGGGATGCCTTCGTCGTAATACGGACGGCTCGATAGTCGTGGATATCAATCGTTCGAACAAGGCAAACGGCTCCCAGGCGGGGTGCGCCGTCTGCATGTGGCGCTCGGTTGTGCTCGATGCGGATGGCGATCCATGCAATTTAGAGCTGCGCATCGACATCGCTTCGGTCGATGACTCGGCGAACGGAGCGAAGGTCGCCTTCGACGGTACGTTTTTCGAGAAAGGAGGCGGTATATGTCTGGGCTGCGCCGCCGCGAATGCAGACGATGCGCAGCCCACCCTCTCATTCACGGCATCGTTGCGACTGACCAAAGCCGGCACCGATGCCATCGCGGCGGGAGAAGCGTCCCTGCTGTTCTACGCCGTCAGCGCCAAGGACACAAACGCTCATTTCGAGAAGCCAGCCGGATCACTCAGTCTTACACGAGGGATAGAGGCAGGCCCTATTGAAATCGATGCCCACGCGCAAAGCAGGCAACGCATTCTTGCCGACCCGGCGCTTCTTGAAATGGAGTGGAACGGATCCGGAGCCATCGGAATTCTCCCCTCCGCGCTTGACGCCAAGACGCTTCCCTCAAACGACGAACCCATCAACGCAACCATACAAGAAGAGAGCGCGGATAAAGAAGCAGGTGCGGGCGACACGCCGTCGCCGACAAACAGCGCCCCAGCTTCTTTCGAAGCACCGAATGAGCCCGTTACCGATCCAAACGATCCCGAGCTCGCGGACAGTCTGGGGCTTGCTGATCCTCAAGAGATCGATGAAGGTAACTGTTGCGTGCTTGCCGCACTCGACCACACAGAGGTCATCGACGCTGCGAACATCGAAGTTGCCGCCGCCAATCAGCCCGTCCGCAAGTCGGCTATCATCGCATTTCCCGAATCCATCGAAGTCGTCTTTTTGCCATCGGGCGAGGTCGTGGCCCCAACACTGCTCACCTTGTTGGGCGCCAAGAATACTCGAAACGAAATTAAAAAGGTCACGGTTGTCGACCCTGCAACCACCGCCAAGCTGCGTCTATACGCCGTTGCTCCAGACGGAGGCAAGACCTTGGAATTCGATGGTGACACACTCCTAGCCTGGCGACGTCTGGACATTATGCAAGACGTCTCGTATCAGATCGAACTCGAAGGGTTTGATCGTGCCCGCGATGCCAATATCATCGCCGCGGCTATTGAATCCCCGCAGCGGCTTATGACACTGCGCTTTGAATACTATCCCTATGTCCCGACAACCACCTGAGGCTTAAATGCTGCACATCATTCCTAACACCACTTATATAACGTATTAGATGAGTCGCGATGTGCCTCGCATTTCGTTCTGCTACGATTGCCACGTTGGCATCAATACAGGAGGGCTCATGCCGGGCTTGGGAACAATCATCAACGTTGTGCTTTTAGTTGCGGGCGGTCTTTTGGGATTAGCGGGCGGCCGCTTCATCACACCGCGCATCCAAGACACGCTCATGAAAGCATCGGGGCTGTGCGTCCTGTTTATCGGCCTTGGCGGCACCATGCAAAAGATGCTCCTTATCGATGGGAAGGCGCTAGCGACCACCGGCACCACCATGCTCATCGTCTCATTTGCGCTCGGTTCGCTCATCGGCGAGGCCGTCAACTTGGAAGCCGCCATCGAGAACCTTGGCGAATGGCTCAAGCGCAAGACCGGCAGTGAGGGCGATAACGAGTTCACCAACGCTTTTGTCTCGACTTCACTCACCGTGTGTATCGGCGCCATGGCCATTGTGGGATCGATCCAGGACGGCCTGCTCGGCGACTGGTCAACGCTTGCCCTCAAGGGCGCACTGGACTGCATCATCGTCTGCACCATGACGGCGTCGCTCGGACGCGGCTGCATCTTCTCGGCCCTGCCCGTAGCCGTGTCCCAGGGGACGATCACGTTGTTTGCCGGCGCGCTCTCCCCCATCATGACCACAGCAGCCCTCAACAGCCTTTCGCTCGTAGGCTCCATGCTCATCTTCTGCGTCGGCGTCAACCTCATCCGTCCTCAGACCTTCCGCACGGCCAATATGCTCCCCTCCGTCGTCATCGCCGTCATCTACGCCCTCCTGTTCTAAATCTATCAACGCAGCGGTATCTCGAACACCTGTTTGATGCTGTGCTATGATATGAGGTCACCGTAGCTGCGTTCGAGAGGAGGAGCGGTGGCCGACCAGGACATCAAGATGCTCATCGAGCGCATTATGGCCGAGGCCCGGACCCATCAGTCTGCCCGCTTCTCACATGAAGTCTACGCAGACGAGCCGATTCTCAAAACCGGCCGACAGATGCAGAATTTCCTCCCCGACCAGTACCGTAAAATGCGCGAGATATCGCGCTGGCAGGATGACCCCAAGGGCGGTGCGGGCCGCTGGCTTTCGGAAGCCGAGCTTTTTTACCGCCAGGGCCTGCTGATGGCCGACTTTGAGGACGACTGTCCCTACAACGGCACCTTTAAGTCGTACTTTCCCACCTACAACGCCATGAGCGACCGGCAGCTGCGCGGCTACTTTACCTGGCGTGCCCAAGTGCGCCGCGGAACCGTCGAGGAAACGTCTACGTCCTTTGCCTTTCTGTATCTCTATGAGCTGATTTGCGGCATTGGCGTAGATGACCCGTTCGACGGTTTTAACAAGATCAAGGCCTTTTGGGATGTCTATCGCGCCTTCGAGCCCGGCATTGATCGGTTTGCACGCGTGTGGTTGCAGGATTACGCCGTATTCCATGGGCTCGACCCCAAGCTGCTCCGCGACTCTAAAACCGTCATGTTCGATAACGCCCTTATCGAGCTGCGGCGCGCGGCACGAGACCTTGTACCGGCACCGGCACCGTCCGACCAGACCCCCAAACGTCGCAAAACCTCCGAGCCCACGCTCCCCCTTCCGCCCGATGAGGTGCGCGAGGAGCGACTCATGGCCGCCATCAACGCCCTCTCCACGTACAACCTAAGTAACTCGCGGCTTGACCGCAGCCACCACCGCGATCTGCGCCACGTGGCATGCGCCGTGTATGTCCGCATGGCGCGCTACTATAACACGCACCGAAAGACCGGCATCGTGGCGAGCTTGTTTGGGGAGGAGACGGCCATGCCCTACACCATGTTTGCCTCGGCCGTATTCTTTGCGCCCGAGCGCCACGAGGACTGCGAATACCGCCTGGATCCCATCCACATCTACCGTTGCCAAAACGGCTTTTGGGAATGTATGCGTATCCATGGTAGTAGGCAAAAGAGCAGCAAGCTCGGTGAAATGATGCGCGCCTGCGACCAACGCCTGCACCTGGCGCTGGACCCCGCCCATCCCCTTAAGGAAGAAAAGGTCCCCAAATATATGGCCAAGATTATCGATGACGAGATTGTGGCATGGCTTTCGTGGGACGCCGCACACCAGCCCGTCAAGATCGATATCGACCTGACTCAGCTGGGGCACATTCGGAGCGCCGCTGCGCAAACGCGCGAAGCACTTTTAATCGACGAAGAGCGCGAGGACGGCGCACCTGTGGAAGCCGAGGCAGCGGACTCAGGGCAACCGGAAGCCGAGCCCGTAGCCGACGCGATTGTCGAGGCGGTCGCGGCACCCATTCGGCAGGACGAGACCGACGAGCCAACCATATCCACCGAACAGTTTGGTGTCGTGGCACCGCTTCTCGCGCCGACGCCCGCGTTCGCAGCTGTTGCGCCCGCTGACGCCACGAACGAACTCACGCCTGCCGCAGACGCCTATCTCCGCGCGCTGCTCGAGCACAACGCAGTACAGGCGGAATCGGCGGTAGTGCAATCGGGGCAGAGCGAGGACATGCTCGTCGACAGCATCAACGAGGCGCTCTTTGACCTGGTGGGCGACACCGTAATTGAATTTAGCGCGGCAGGGCCGCAGATTATCGAGGACTACGAAGCAGACGTGAGAGGATACCTAGACCATGAGTGATACCGCATCCGCAGCGCCCCGTGTACCCAAACGCGTCGCTGCCGTTATCCTTAACTCGCTCAAGGGCGGCGTGGTCCCGCGCATCGGCCTTCCCTATATCACCGTGGGACGCGAGGTCGAGATTCGCGCCCTGCTCACCGATTTGAGTCTCATCGCCGATGGCGGCGCGAGCTTCCGCTTTTTAGTCGGTCGCTACGGAGCCGGCAAGAGCTTTTTGCTCCAGACCATCCGCACGCACGCCATGGGCGAGGGATTCGTCGTCGCCGATGCCGACCTATCCCCTGAGCGCCGCCTGCAGGGCGGCCAGGGACAGGGCCTTGCCACCTACCGTGAGCTCATCCGCAACATATCGACTAAAACGCGCCCCGAGGGCGGTGCACTCAACCTTATCCTGGATCGCTGGGTCGCCTCGTGTGCCGATGCCGATGAGTCTGCCGTCAATGCCCAACTGGCCCCGCTCGAGGAAATGGTCCACGGCTTCGACTTCTCCCGTATGCTCCGCCGCTACCGCGCGGCCGTATCCGAGGGCGACGAAGAAGCTATGAGCCGCGTGACCAAATGGATTCGCGGCGAGTACCGCACCAAGAGTGAGGCACGCGCCGAGCTGGGCTCCTCAACCATCATCAGCGATGACGACTGGTACGACTACGTCAAACTCATCGCTCGTTTTTTGGTTTGCAGCG
The DNA here is from genome assembly GCA_047247485.1 of Collinsella sp. Taxonomy (GTDB): domain Bacteria; phylum Actinomycetota; class Coriobacteriia; order Coriobacteriales; family Coriobacteriaceae; genus Collinsella. The sequence goes on from JBKTTM010000006.1 coordinate 1,491,205, forward strand.
GCTACAAGGGCATGCTGGTGCTCATCGACGAGCTCGTGAATCTGTATAAGATTCCCAACGCTATCACGCGCCAGTACAACTACGAGAAAATCCTGACCATGTACAACGACACGCTTCAGGGCAAAGCGCAGTACCTGGGCATGATTATGGGCGGCACGCCAACCTCCATCGAAGACCGCCGCCGCGGCGTGTTCTCCTACGAAGCCCTGCGCAGCCGACTCGCTCAGGGCCGCTTTGCGCGCGAGGACCTTAAGGACATGCTCGCGCCCATCATCCGCCTACAGCCACTCACCTATGAGGAACTGCTGGTGCTGATCGAAAAACTCATGCAGATCCATGCCGGCTACTTTGGCTGGACGCCCACGCTTACCGAGAACGACTTGGTGGACTTTCTCAAGATTGAGTTGGGCCGCGTGGGGGCCGACACACATCTGACGCCGCGTGAAGTCATTCGTGACTTTATCGAGCTGCTCGACATCCTATGCCAAAACCCCGACGCCAACGTGGCCGAGTTACTGCAAAGCGTCGGCGGCGACGCGCTGGCGCCGGCAGCCGCAACAGACGACACCGGCACCGCGGACGACGACCGCAACTTCGCCGAATTCACCATCTAACCTGCAAAAAGGGACGGGTTTATTTTGGCAGGTTTTATCTGGGCAAATGTTGAAGCAGTCATGCAGCAAGCCGTTGCCAGCCGCGCTGAGAGATTCGTTTTTGAGAGGAGGCCCCGTGAACGCCTTTGACCGCTACGCCCCGTTTATCCAAGACTTCATCTACTCCCACGATTGGGAGAGTCTGCGCTCTATCCAGGTTGCGGCAGCAGATGCCATCTTTAACACACAAGACAATGTGCTCCTAACGGCATCCACAGCTTCCGGCAAAACCGAGGCGGCCTTCTTTCCCATCCTGACCGAGTTTTGGGAGAACCCGCCCGCAAGCGTTGGGGCCCTCTATATTGGCCCCCTCAAAGCACTCATCAATGATCAGTTCGTCCGTCTCAATGACCTGTGCGAAGAAGCCGCCATCCCCGTCTGGCACTGGCATGGCGACGTTTCGCAGTCGCACAAGGCAAAGCTCATCAAAAAGCCGAGCGGTATCTTGCAGATTACGCCCGAGTCGCTCGAGGCGCTCCTGATCCATAAGCACATGGCGATCCCTCGTATGTTCTGCGACCTGCGCTATGTGGTTATTGACGAAGTCCACTCGCTCATGCGCGGCGACCGTGGCGGGCAGACGCTCTGCCTTATCGAGCGACTCTCGCGCATGGCCGGCGTGCAGCCTCGACGCATTGGCCTTTCCGCTACCATCGGCGACCCCGAGCGCACGGGCGCTTTTCTCTCACAGGGAACGGGGCGCGACTGCGTTATCCCCCGCTTTGAAGAACCGCGCCGCGTGTGGCGCATCTCCATGGAGCACTTCTACAACTCTGGCCCCCAGGCTCAGCAACGAGGATTCGAGAGCATGGGTCCTCAAGAGGCCGAAGTGCTTGCATGCGAGCGCATTGAGGCAGCGGCACCCGTGGCACTGCCCGCCGGCGCCCAATACATGCGTCACAGCGGACAGCTCATACAAGAGGAGCGCCGTCAACGTCGCGAACGGGCACGGGGCAAGGCTGCCCCCAAGGACAGTCGCGCTTCCTCGGCCCCCGAGGGCGAAGTCGACATTCCCCGAGCACCCGAACAGGCATTACTCAACCCCACCGACACAGCACCAGACAACGCCGACCCCGGCATGGGCTATATCTTCGAACACACCCGCGGCCGCAAGTGCCTGGTCTTTGCCAACTCGCGTGAAGAGGCGGAGGCCGTATGCTCCATGCTGCGCAGCTACTGCGAAAGTCGACACGAGCCCGACCGTTTCCTCATCCATCACGGCAATCTTTCGGCATCGTTGCGTGAGACGGCAGAAGAGCTTATGCGCGACGAGGAACAGGCACAGACGACCGTTACCACCTCTACGCTGGAACTCGGCATCGATATCGGCCGTCTGGAGCGTGCGTTTCAGATCGATGCGCCGTTTACCGTCAGCTCCTTTTTGCAGCGAATGGGCCGCACGGGGCGCCGCGATCTTCCGCCCGAGATGTGGTTTGTCATGCGCGAGGAAGAGCCCGAGCCGCGCACGATGATGCCTGAAACGATACCTTGGAAACTCCTCCAGGGCATCGCGCTCGTACAACTCTATCGCGAGGAAAAGTGGGTCGAGCCGCCTGAGCTCGATCGACTCCCCTACAGTCTGCTCTATCACCAGACCATGTCGACCCTCGCCAGCACCGGAGAGCTCACGCCGGCGGAACTTGCCCAGCGCGTGCTCACGCTCAGCAATTTCCATCGCGTCTCGGCCGATGACTATCGCGTGCTGCTGCGTCACCTCATCAAGATCGACCACATCCAGGTCACCGAGGGCGATGGGCTCATCGTGGGCCTCGCGGGCGAGCGCATCATCAACAACTTTAAGTTCTACGCCGTGTTCCAGGAAAACGAGGAGTTCACCGTTCGCAGCGAGTCGGCCGAGTTGGGCACGATCGTCAACCCCCCTCCGCCCGGTGAGCGCATCGCCATCGCCGGACACTGCTGGATTGTCGAGGAAGTGGACTGGAAGCGCCACACCGTCTTTGCCACGCAGGTCAAAGGCCGGGTGCCGGCCTACTTTGGCGACTGCCCCGGCGACATCAACACACACGTACTCGAGCGCATGCGCAAAGCGCTCAATGAACATGCCGCGTATCCGTACCTTATGGGTAACGCGCGGGCCCGCTTGGCGCAGGCTCGCCATACGGCCGAGATTTCGGGTGCGGGAACCAAGCCACTCATCAACCTGGGTGGCGATACCTGGGTGCTCTTCCCCTGGTTGGGCAGCTACGCCTTTCTGGCGCTCGAACGTATGCTCAAGATTAAATGTGCCGCGGAGCTGGGCCTTCGCGGACTCGACCCATCGCGCCCGTACTTTATGCAGTTTAAGATGAAGGCTGACGAGGAGACGTTCTTTGAGGTGCTCGCCGCCGAGGCCGAGAAGGACTTCAATCCCATCGAGCTCGTCTATCCCGGCGAGGTGCCTTATTTTGATCGCTACGACGAGTACGTTCCCGAGGAGCTCGTGCGCAAAGGCTTTGCCGAAGGCGTGCTCGACATCGAAGGCATGAAGCAGCGCGTTCTCGGCTGGCGCGACCACGCCTAAGACCAGTCTTTTTGGGACGGGGAGACCTATTTGTCGTGAAGAACGGTGCCGATGAAGTCGGTGTCGAAGGGCACGGCTTCGGCAAAGGCGTAGTTGCCGTCGCTGGCGATGAGCAGGTAGTTCTCCTCGCCGCCGAACTCCGCATCGCCGCACGGGACCACCCAGGCATGGGCGAATACCTCGAGTGCCGTGGCAGCGCAGTCGCGCAGGAACGTCACGTCGCTCCCCTCGTTTGCGCTCACGATATTGGCGACGTAGACGCCCCCAACATTTAGGCTGCCCCGCACTAAACGCAACGCTTCAACGGTCGCCAGCTCGCGCACGGGCTCGGCACCGCCAAAGCAATCGCTCACGACCACGTCGTAGCGACGATGGCCCACGCTCGTCACACCCAGATACGAGCGAGCCTCAGCGGTTATCACCCGCAGGCGATCGCCCGCCGCGCGCTCCAGCTCGTCTAGGTAGAACCAGCGGCGCGCCAGGCGCGTAATCTCTCCGTCATACTCGATGACGTCCATGCGCAAGCCCTCGTGCGACATCAGGGCGAATTTAGGATAGGCAAACCCGCCGCCGCCCAGCATAAGCATACGGTCGATGCCGTGACCATAAGCGTCGCGCATCGCATCCTCGGACTCAAACACGTCGTCAAACGCACGATAGTACGCAAAGACGGGCTCGGCCCAACGCTCACCGACATAGCTCGCGCTTTGGTAGACGCCGCCTTGCACCAACACGCGAATCTCATCGCCGCACTCATCGTGCACGCGCTTCACACGCGCCAACCCATTGCGGGTTCGCGCAACTTGCAGACAGGCAGCACGAACAGCGACAGCGGCCGCACCAAGCGCCGCGGCCCCCAGAGCAACGCCGGCAACGACGCCGGCAGAAACACTTGGCTTGTTCATCTAGAGCTCCTTTTGCAGATAAAGGCCATGGTCATAAAATCCAAGATGGCGATAGTACTCGCGCGTACCAATCGCGCTGATCACGTTGATGCGCGCATAGCCGGCATCCCGGGCAATCTCGCACGCACGCTCTACGAGCAAACGCCCCAACCCGTGATGCTGCGCCGCCTGGCCCTGGTCACCCACGCGTGCCGCCATGCCATACACGTGCACCTCGCGAATCATCGCCTCGTCCGGCGTCGTCGGCAACTCGTCCGCATGCGCGGCAACAAACGAATGGTCGGGCAGCGACAACCGCAAAAAGCCCGCGATCTTGCCCTGCTGCGTCACCCACTGCAAAAAGCGCTCGTAAGTCACCGGTGTCTCGTACGCCACTTCCTCGTCAAGGGTCAGCTTATGCAAGTCGGCGCCCGCCGTGCTAATCTCGCGATAGCGGATCTCACGCACCGTCGCACCGTCACCCCGAGCAGCCAGGCGGTTCTCGACGAGCTGACGCAGGTTGGGTTTCTTATTGCCCACCATGATGTCATCGGAACTAAAGTCGCGAATCATGCGGCTGATGCGGCAGAACGCCGGCGTCACCACGATGTCATCGGCCAGCACATCGAGCAGCTCTTCCTCGGTATAGGGGCGCCACTCGCCGCGCTCATAGCAGCCCACCAGACGCGAGCCCTCGATGAGCGCACACGGGTAAACCTTGACCTCGTCGGGCATAAAGGCCCCTTCGGTCATAAAGCGCTCGTAGTCGCGCTTGTCCCCCTCGGGCACGGCGCCCAGCAAGTTGAGCATAAAATGCGCGTGGATCTTAAAGCCAAACAGGCGCGCAATCGAAAACGCCCGCTCGACCTGAGCCACCGAAATCCGGCGTTCGTTGATATCGAGCAGGTGCTGATCAAGGCTCTGGATACCCATCTGGATCTTGGTGCAGCCCAGGCGGCGGATAAGCGTGAGGGCCTTCGGCGTTACGGCATCGGGGCGCGTCTCGATAACGAGTCCCACCACGCGATGCTTCGCCATCTCGTTGATGCGCTGCTGGCGCTCAAGCTCCTCCATCGTTGCTGTCTGCCACCCGGCGACCTCGCCCCACGGCGTGCCGGGGCCGTACAGACGACGCACCGCGCGGTTATAGCCGCCCACGGCAGCATCCACACGCCCCTGCTCGTCGGCAACGCCGGCAGCGAGCTCGGCTTCGTCTGTCGCAATGCCGGCGGCCCGATAGCGCTCGCGGCGCTCTGTTACCACCGGCGGCAGTGCATCGGCGGGAGCGTCATCAAGCAGGCGCCCCGCCTCGGCACGGCTGATGCCCGGACGCGCCAACATGGGGTTTGCCGCCACGCCGGCGACGGCATCGTCATTGAGCGCACGGAAAAGCTCCGACATAAACCACGTCTGATACCCTTCCGGATAGTCGCTCCAGGTGCCACCGAGCACGATGAGCTCGATCTTGTCGGTCGCATGCCCCATCTGCGAAAGCGCCGTCAAACGGGCACTCACCTGCAGATACGGATCGAAGCAGTTTTGCTCCGCACGGGCGCATGCCGGCTCAGCGTGCAGATAGCTCTTGGGCATGCGCAGATCATTGGGACAAAACAGGCAATCGCCCGAGCACGGCCACGGCTTGGTGATGACGGTAATGGTCGCCACGCCCGAGGCCGTTCGGCGCGGCTTCATACGCAGCACCTGCAGCAGTTGACGTTCCAGATCGGAATCGACATTCCACGCAGCCCACCGAGCCGGCTCCTCACGTTTAACCCGCTGGTAGAACGGCAGCAAACGGCGCTTGGCCAAATCGCGTTTGTCGGCACCCTCACGGCGCGCCTCGGCATGTATCAGTTTGACGAGCGCTTTGTCGTCCACGGTCTCGCCGCGACGCAGAGCCTCGAGTATGTTCAAGATAATCTGTTCCATGCCCCCATTGTAAAGGCAAAGGCGCCGGAGCCGATCTCGGCTTCGGCGCCTTCATCAAACAGCGCAGCTATGGTTTATAAGTCTTCGATAGCCGTCTGTCACTCCGGATCAAACGACATGTCGCCCGAACCAACCTCAAAACGATACGTGGCAGACTTATCGCCGTTATCGAATTCAAAATTCAAAATGGTCTCGCCGTCGTAGCCAAGCGGAAGGAAATCGCTCTCGAAGTCACCGCTGCCCACGGTGAGACTCGCCTTAAAGCCCGTAGAGTTCGGAACCGTTATCTCCACATCGCCCGAATCCACGCTTACGTCCATCGACTTCGCGGGGGCCTGGTAGAGCTCGAACGTCGCATCGCCCGAACCTACCTTGGCATTCAGGGCGTCGGTTACAGTGCCCGCAAACTCAACGTCTCCCGAGTCCAAAGTCAGGTTGAGGTCATGGCACGCAATGTCCGTGACCGTCAGGTCTCCCGATTCTACATTCGCTGTAATGCCCACCATGTTATCGGCAACTTCGCGCGGCAGTTCGACGGTTACCGTGCGGTCAATGACGCGCTCGTCATCGCAATCGAACTGGCGAAGCTTGAGCGTAGAACCCTTAACCTCGGCCAGATTCTGGGTTGCCGCATCGTAAGCAGCTACTCCTTTTGCGACGCGGCCACTCTCGATGACACGTACCGGCCCGTCGGAAACGCATTTGATCTCAACCGTACCCGACGTCACATCCAAGTCAAGGGATGTGAACGCGTCGGCATCAAACGTTTCCTTCGAAAGCTGTTGAGGCCGAGCGGAATAGTTACCGCTATTCAAGGAATCGTCCTCGTCAAACGCATCGCCCATACCAGACAAGCCGGATACAACATCGTCGAAATCCCACGGTCCATCAAAATGAATCAAAGTCCACGAAGTGCCGAAGACAAGTCCGATGATAAGCACAAACGCTCCGATGCCGACACCCAAGCGCCTCTTAGACTCATGCGAGAGCTTCATCATTCACCACCTTCTTTGGCACTCGGCTCAGCGGTGGCCCCGGCAGCCATGTCAGCGTCAACCGCAGTGGAAACGTCCTCCCCCTTAGTCCTAGCGACCGCCGGCGCCGGACCAACCTGGATATCCCCGCGCGCCCAATCGCCATCGAGCGCACGCGCCACCCAGTGATAGATGGGGATCGTAAAGAAGATCAGCGCGGCAAAGGGGCCGGCACCAAACAGGAACATCAGCAAAAAGAACAGCAGCCAGCACACGGCCCAATACGGAAACGATTGGAACGGGCCCTTCACCGGAGTCGAACCAACTGCGCCGCCACTCGTCGCCTGCGCCGTAGCGGCATTGGCGGCCTGCGCGCTCCAACTTGCCGCTTGCGCCGCCTTGGCAGCCGCATCACTCGCCTGCGTTGCCGCCTCGGTAGCTCGTGCCGCCGCCTCATGAGTGCGGGCACGCTCCGCCGCCTCGGCCTCGCGCTGACGGGCGCGGTCCTCGTTCTCAAACTCGATATCGTCCTCGATCTCATCGCTCGGATTGAGGAGCTCGTCCAAACTCACGCCATAGAGTTTTGCGAGCGAGATCAGGTTCTCGGTATCGGGCGAGCTCTCCGCACGCTCCCATTTACTGACCGCCTGGCGCGACAGCCCCAGCTTTCGCGCCAGCCCTTCTTGGCTAAAACCCTTGCTGCGACGAAGGTCGGCGAGCCGCTGCGCAGTTTCTACATTCATGGTTCCTCCTATGTGATGCCAGCCGTGCCGCCGGACCGTTTTTGTTCTTAAGGCGCCTTGCACAGTTAAAAATCTATCCGCCACCGCCAAAAGCATGCCACCTATTCTAGTGAGATTTTTGACAACCGGCGGTTGCGGGCATATATGAGCTGCGGAAATGTGTCCAAACAAAGCAATGACCCGCAGCTCGGTTGTCCCCGTTGCGGCGTTAACGGTAGTATGGTCGTACTGTTTATTCCGCACCGCCAACGGAGGGAGTTCCGCGCCGTGAACCGCGATTTCGCCTCATCGCTCATCCAGCTCAACAATACGTTCTATCGCGAGCACTCCGCCTCTTTTTCCGACACGCGCCAGGCACCGTGGCCCGGCTGGGTGCGCACCATGGACACCGCGCTCGAGCAGCTCGATGTGGCCACCATTGAGCGACCCGTCCGCGTCTTCGACCTCGCCTGCGGCAATATGAGATTCGAAAACTTTGCCGCCGGCGGTACGCTTGCCGCCAAAGGCTTGGACGGCATGAGTCCCTCGGCAGATACCAGCTGTCCTTTTGAGTTCTACGGCGTTGACTCCTGCCAGGATTTGGCTATCGATGCGCGCGGCCACGCCCTGCGCATCCCTAACCTGCATTTCCAGGAGCTCGACGTGCTCGACGCCCTCATGAAGCTCAATCCCGCCGAAACCCCCGATGTGCTCTTCGACGCCCCGCTCGCCGATATCTCGGTGTGCTTTGGCTTTATGCACCACGTGCCATCGTGCGAGTATCGCGTGCGCGTGCTCGATGCTTTGGTGCGTCAGACGCGCCCGGGCGGCATCATCGCCATTAGCTTTTGGGAGTTTATGAACGACGAACGCATGGCACGCAAGGCCGTTCGCGCCGAGGCGCGCGCCGAGCTCACCCCGCCGTTTGAGGGCTATGACTCCGCGCAGTTCGAAGCCGGAGACCATCTGATTGGCTGGCAAAACGATCGCCACGCCTACCGCTATTGCCACCACTTTGACGACCAGCAGATCACCGACCTGGTAATGGGCGTGCGCACGTTCTATAAGAGCGGCGAGGTCCCCGTACGCGAGCTCGAGCGCTTCCATGCCGACGGTCGCAGCGGCGAACTCAACCGCTACGTGATTCTTAAACGCCTGTAAGAGCTCGAGGTTCATTTTGAGCCGCACTGCCGCAAAGGGCCTAATTGTGCCCGCCCTTTTCCAACCCATTGCCGGAACGTGCAGCCATGCGTTCCATACTTATGACCAAGGAGCCTCATGGGAGCCGTCCACGTTCGCACGCCTAAGAACTTTGTGCTTGAGGAGCGCCTGGAGCGCTACGCCGACGCCATCGAGACGAGCCCCGAGAACTATGCCGGTCATTGGCGTGAGGCATGCACACCGGCCGGCGCCAAGCCCTTCGGCCGCCTTCATCTCGACCTAGGCTGCGGCAAAGGAACTTACCTGGTTGAGCGTGCTCGCCGCGAGCCCGATACCCTCTTTATCGGCATGGACCAGGAGCCCATCTGCATTGCCTATGCCGCACAGAAGGTCTGCGAACAGGAGCTGCCCAACGCGCTCGTGCTACCCCGAGGCGCCGCATCGCTGCCGCAGTTGTTTGCCGCAGGCGAGCTCGATGCCATCACCATCAACTTTCCCACGCCGCAGCCCAAGGCCAAGTACGCCAAAAAACGACTCGTCCATGTCGACCATCTGATGCTCTACCGCCCGCTCTTTGCAGCCGGCGCCACCGTCACGCTTCGCACCGACAGCAAGCCACTGCGCGACTACGCCCTGGGACAGTTTGCCGCAGCCGGCTACGACACGCTTTGGGTAAGTGACGACGTCCGCCGCGACCATCCCGAGCATCCCGAGACCGAATATGAATGCCGCACGCGCGAGATGGGTGCCGTCGTCTATGGCATTTGCGCCACACCCGGCGCACGGACCAGCGATGAACAGCTCGCGGCGGGCCGTGCGCAGGAGCAAAGTCTTGCCTGCTACCTGCCCGAAAACCTCGATGAGCTCACCTATGTACCCCTGGGCATGGAAGAGGCCGTTGAGAACTTTAAAAACCGCGCCCGTAAGGGCAAAAAGCGCCTGCCTCAGGAACGCTAGTACCGCGCGCCCATTTCCTGCATTTTCTCGTGCGCTGGCACCCCGCGCCGCCGCTACGCCATAATAGTTGGCGGACAAACGGCGAGAGAAAGCAACCACATGGCACAGACCACGACAGACACCGCCGCCAGCACCGTCTCCGGCGCCGGCGCTGCCAGCTCATTCTCGGGCGGCACGGGAACCGAAGCCGAGTTCGGCTCGCTCGGCGCGCTCTCCCCCACCTGGTGGGAGCCCGAGGACGGCAGCGAGCCCGAACCATGGCTCACGCCCGATCAGGCCTTTGAGCGCTTCTTTGAATGGACGAGCGATCGCGGCATTGAGCTGTGGGATCACCAAGAAGAGGCTCTCATGGACCTGGCCGCCGGAGATCACGTCATTTTGGGCACGCCGACCGGATCGGGTAAATCGCTCGTCGCGCTGGGCATGCTCTTTATGGGCATGGCACAGGGCAAGCTCTGTTATTACACGGCCCCTATCAAGGCCCTGGTCAGCGAAAAGTTCTTCGATCTGGTACAGGTGCTCGGCCGCGATAACGTCGGTATGATCACCGGCGACACGCATATCAACACCAAGGCGCCCGTCATCTGCTGCACGGCCGAAATCCTTGCCAACGACGCACTTCGCGAGGGCGAGGACGCCGACGTGGGCTGCGTGGCCATGGACGAGTTCCACTACTTTGCCGACCCCGACCGCGGCTGGGCCTGGCAGGTGCCGCTGCTCACCCTGCCCCACACGCAGTTTATGCTCATGAGCGCCACGCTCGGCGATGTCACCGCCATCGCCGCCTCGCTCGAGGAGCACACCGGCGCTGCTTGCGACCTGGTTGTCGACGCCCCGCGTCCTGTTCCGCTGAGCTACAACTATGTGACGACCTCCCTCGAGGGCACGGTCGAGCTCGCCATGCGCCGCGGCGAGGCCCCGCTCTATATCGTGCACTTTAGCCAGGATGCCGCACTTGCAACGGCACAGTCGCTCGCCAATTTTGGCATCGCCAGCAAGGAGCAGCGCGAGGCCATCAAGGAGGCGGCCAAGGGCACGAGCTTCTCGACGGCCTTCGGCAAGATCCTCAAGCGCTTGCTCGGATGCGGCGTCGGCGTGCACCATGCTGGCATGTTGCCGCGCTACCGCCTGCTGGTCGAGCGCTTGGCGCAGCAGGGTCTGCTACCCGTCATCTGCGGTACCGATACGCTCGGCGTCGGCATCAACGTACCCATCCACACCGTGGTGCTCACCGCGCTCACCAAGTTTGACGGCTACAAGATGCGTCGTCTGCGCGCCCGCGAGTTCCATCAGATTGCCGGTCGCGCCGGCCGCTCGGGCTTCGATACCGAGGGCATGGTGATTGCCGAGGCGCCCGAGCACGAGATCGAGAATGCCAAGCTTATGGCCAAGGCGGGCGACGACCCCAAAAAGCTCCGCAAGATTAAAAAGAAAAAGGCCCCCGAGGGCTTTGTCTCCTGGAACAAGCAGACCTTTGAGCGCCTGATCGAGACGCAGCCCGAGACACTCAAGCCGCGCCTGCGCATCACGCACTCCATGGTGATTAGCGTGGTCGAGCAGGGCGGCGATGCCCGTGCCCGCGTGCACGACCTCATCGAGACAAGCCTGCAAACGCCCGAGGAAAAGGCAAAGCTCGAGGTTCGTGCCGACGAGATCTTCGCCACGCTCATCGACTCCGGCGTCGTCGTGCGCACCGAGGTGCCGCCCGCACCCGATGCTCCGGCTGACACCGTGCCGGGCATCGACTACGCGCTGACGGTCGACCTGCCCGAGGACTTTGCGCTCGACCAGCCGCTCTCGCCGTTTTTGCTTGCCGCGCTGGAGTTGCTCGATCCCGAGAGCGAGACCTATACCATGGACCTCATCTCGATGGTCGAGGCTACGCTCGAGGACCCCAAGCAGGTATTGCGCGCACAGGAGCGCGCCGCACGCGATCGCGCTATGGCCGAGATGAAGGCCGACGGCATCGAATATGAGGAGCGCTTGGAGCGCATTCAAGACGTCACGTACGAAAAGCCGCTCGAGGATTTGCTCGACGCCGCCTTTGACAAGTACTGCCAGGAAGTACCCTGGGCAAACGACTACCAGCTCTCTCCCAAGAGCGTCCTGCGCGATATGCTGGAAAGCGCGAGCGATTTTAAGGGCTACATTCAAAAGCTCGGCATCGCCCGCTCCGAGGGCATTTTGCTGCGCTACCTGGCAGAAGCCTATCGTTCACTCGACCGCACCGTGCCCATCGAGAAGCGCGACGAGCGCCTGCGCGACATTATCTCGTGGCTGGGCTTTGTGGTGCGCTCGGTCGACTCGAGTCTGGTGGACGAGTGGGAGAACGCCGGCAACCCGGCAGCCCTCGACGCCGCGCCGCCGCAGGGCATCGACGAGGTCGTGGCGGACCGCCGCGGCTGCACGCTGTTGGTGCGCAACGCGCTCTTCCGCCGCGTGACCCTTGCCGCCCGCGAGCACGTGCGCGACCTGGGCGAGCTCGACGACGACTGGGGCATGAGCGAGATCCGCTGGCAAAAAGCACTCGACGCTTACCACGAGCAGCACGAGGAAATCCTCACTGACGGAGACGCCCGCAGCGCCGCGATGTTTGCCATCGATGAGTCCGACGAGAAGACGCTGCACGTATGGCACGTGCACCAGATTTTTGCCGACGAGGACGGCGACCACGATTTTGGCATCATGGGCGATGTCGATCTGGACGCCACACAAGACGGCGGCGAGGTCATTTTCAAAAACTACCGCGTCGGCTTTATCGAGGACCTGCTCGAGGACTAGCCGAACAGAATGGGACGAAACGAAGCGGGGCAGCTGGCAACATCGCCAGCGGCCCCGCTTTTGCACTATCCGCTATACCCTATTCGGCATCCTCGACCTCATACGAATCCGCCTCGGCTGGCGCATCGCTTGTCTCCGGCGCAGCCTCGCGCGCCTCGTCAAACGCCGCCTTCATGGTCTTGTTGCCCCACGTGAGCTTGCGAATGGTAAGATCGTCGGCCTTCTTGTTGGCTAGGCGCAGATTGTTCTCGGAGGACAGCAACGCCTCCTTGGTTTTCTGCAGATGGCTAATCGTCTTGTCGATCTCATCGATTGCCGTTTGGAACTTGCGGCTCGCGATCTCGTAGTTGCGGCCGAAATCGTCCTTGAACTTTTCCATCTTGGCTTCGAAGTTCGTGACGTCGATATTCTGCTGCTTGTACTCCGCCAACTCCTGCTTATAGCGCAGCGATCCCATAGCGGCGTTGCGCAGCAGCGTGATCATGGGAATGAAGAATTGCGGGCGGATCACGTACATCTTCTCGTAGCGGTAGCTCACGTCCACAATGCCGGCGTTATAGAGCTCGCTCTCGGGCTCGAGCAGCGTGCAGAGCACCGCGTACTCGCAGCCTTTCTGACGACGATCGTGGTCGAGCTTCTTAAAGAAGTCCTCGTTCTTGTGCTTGGTCGCGGTTTCGTCATTCTCGTTTTTCATCTCGAACATGATCGAGATGATCTCGTTGCCGCTCGCGTCGCACTCACGGAAGATGAAGTCGCCCTTGGTGCCCTCGGATGCATCGTTGTCTTTCTCAAAATACGCGTTGGGAAACGCCGTCATACGCAAGCGATTGAACTCGGTCTCGCAGTGTTGCTCGAGCGACTCGCCCACCATCTTGGTGGACAGGCGCACCTTCATGTCCTTCAGGCGCTCAATCTCTTCGTCCTTGTAGCGAATCAGCTCGTCACTCGCGCGCTTGGCCTGTGCAAGCTCGAGCTCGTGGGCAGCCTTGGCCTGCTCCTCGCGAGAATCGCGCACCGCCAGTTCGCTCGTGAGCTTCGCACGCGCCTCATCGCGCTCACGCTCCGCCGCGGCGACTGCCTCCGATAGGTTCATTTTGGCCGTCAGTTCCTGTTCGCGCAGCTGCGCACGCAGGCCCTCGGCCTCCTGCGCAGACTGAGCCTTTGCAGCGGAGAACTTCTCCTGCACCTTCGCCTGATAGTCGGCAAGCGTGCGCTCGGCTTCGCTACGAGCAGCATTAAGCTCGCGCTGGGACTCGGCTGCCGCGGCGGCAAGCGCCATCTCCTGGGCCTTGTCTGCAGCGGAGAGCTTCGCCTGCAGCTCGGCAATCTGAGTGTCGCGGGCGGCTAGGTCGTTTTGAGCGGCGTTACGCACCGCTGCCTCGACAAGCTTGGCCTCGTCATCCTTGCGACCTAACTGCGCACGTAAGCTATCAATCTCGCGCTGGAGCTCGGCGTTTTCCTTTTGAGCATCGGCACGGGCCTCAACCGCCGCACGCTGGCTTGCGCTCTCGCGTTCTGCAGCAGCGCCCTCAAGCTTGGCACGCAGCTCGGCAAGCTCGGCGTCGCGCTTGGCAACTTCCTGCGCCAGCTCCTGAGCCGCGGCGTTTTTCTGCTCAACGAGCTGAGCGTTGCGCTGAGACTCCGCCTCCTGCAAGGCGGCCGTCGAGCGCGAACGCTCAAGCTCCAAGGCCTGCTCGCCCTCGCGCCGGACGGCCTTCACGCGCTCATCCAGGTCGCGCGAGAACTCCGCGTCGCGCACCTGTTTGACGATATCCGCATAGCCGGACGCATCGACCTTAAAGACTTCGCCGCAATGCGGGCACCTGATCTCGTTCATAGCAGCTCCTTGATGGACGCAAATTTCAACCGCCTACACTCTACCGCGCCATGCGGACAAAAAAGGCGCCGCCGCCAGAATGGCAACGGCGCCAAAACCACCACAAAGGTGCCTGTCCCCATTGTGGTGGTTTGGGTGCTTTACAGGTCGCGGTAATCGATGAGGCGAAGATCGTCCTGAGCCTCGAGCCACGTCCGTAGCTCGAGATCGATCAGTGCATCGACCTCCTTGGTACGATCCGTCGTAAGCGAGCTGCTCTCAAGGATAAAGCGATCGAGATAACCCGGATGGCAGACAAAGACGACCGTCTCGCCATCGGCCATCTCGCGAACCGTCTGCATGATTGCTTCCTTGGGCTCGTAGCCCGGCTCCATCGAGCGCATCACCATGCGCAAATCGGTGTCTCCGCAATGCACCACGGCCGTGGGGTCGAAGCTCGCCTTTTGCTCCTTAAGGCCCAACTCCTGTGCCACCGTCGAGATCGCTCGATTGAGGTTTTTGCTCATAACGGCGTGAGCCTCAAAGTAATCGGGTTCGCGACCCACGATCTCGACAAAGCGGTCGTGCTGCGCACGAATCTCGATACAGGCCTCGTCAAAGTCGATCAGTTCCTCGCCGCGCTTAAAGTGCTCGCGGAAGGTACGGCTGCTATGGAACTCACCGTTTTCATCGAGCAGGCTTGGAATGAGTGCCGGATCGGCACACGGCTTGCCCAGGCACACGTTGGTATGCTGGCCCACCGCAATGTCAGCATCCGCCACGAGTGACCAGCCATGCTCGGCCTCGGGCATATTTGGCATGAGTCCCACCGAGCACACCAGGCCCTCATCGACGCTGCGGGCGATCCCTAAGTCAACGGCATACGAATAGCCGAGATCGTCGGCACGAATAAGCAGTTGTTTCATAACGACTCCAATCTATGGAAAAACCACCACAAAGGTGCCTGTCCCCTTTGTGGTGGTTTGAGGGCTACAGTCCAAAGAAGCCGAGAATCTGGTCGCGGCTAACGGGCTTGTAGTTGTTGGCATCGAGGCCAACGTCGTAACGAAAGATAGGGCGCTCGCGATCGCGATTGCGCGCGTTGGTGCGGTCTCCCCTGCTGTGAATGTGCCCGTGCAGCATGATGGCGCCGCGCGCCTTGCCATTCCAGCTGAGCATGGGGTAATGGCTCATTACCAGGCGATGGCCCTTAGCGTAACCGGGGGCGACCTCCAGATAATCGCGCACCTCATCCCAAATGTGCGGCGCGTCCGGATCTCCCCAATCGCCATCATGGTTACCACGGATGAGCGTCACGTTCTGGCATTCGATGCGCTCGCGCAGGAGCACGGCCTCCGCCATGGGCAGCCGATACGTAAAATCGCCAAGAATATAGAGGCGGTCGTCCGCAGCAACGCACTCGTTAATGGCGTCAATAACCTTGCGGTTCATCTCCTCGACCGAGGCGAACGGCCGATCCATATCGTGCAGGATATTCGTATCGCCCAGGTGCAGGTCGGCGGTAAACCACATCATCGTCTGTGTCCTCATTTCGCAACGCGTCTAACACGTGCCTAGTATACAGACGCTTTGGCGCAGCGGTTACCCAAAGAGCCCGCCAAACAGTCCACGGCGGCGCTTGTCCTGCTTTTTCGAAGCGTCATCCCGCGCCTTCTTGCCCTGCCGCTTCTTACGGTCCTGCTCCAACTCATCGTCATCGAGTAGCATATCCCACTCAAACGGTTCATCCGTCAGATCAAACAGGTCGTCGTCATCAAACATGACAGCCTCCCCTAGCGGCTAGCGGGCATCCGCCACATAAAGGCCAACGCGCACCTGATGCCAGGGACTGCGCTCGGGCGCAACCTGCTGCACGCGGGCTTCAAACACATCTTCGTGCCCGTAATACATCATCACGGACAGCGGGCCAACCTCGTTTCCCGGAACATAGCCGAGCTTGATCTTGCCGAAATAGATCGCGACCGCCTCGGGATCGTGGGGATTATCGCGCTCGGCACACAGTGTCAGTTTATCGCCCGCTTTCAGATCGCCCAGAACCAATGCGCCGTCGGCATACTGAAATCCAGCGATGTGAAACGATAAAAGAACACGTGAAGGCTCGTACATGGCAGCTCCTCTAACGGCCGGAATAACCGGCATTTAACCTTATTGAGAAGTCTACGAACTCGTGCGGACACAAATAGACCAACCCGGGTCTTTTCGACCGTTTGTCGCAACGCTTGCATGCCAGAGCGCTTGCAGATAAGATAGGAGCACGGATGGCACCCGTGGCAGCGGGTCTTGCCAACTCCGATACACGTTTACATCGTGAGAAGTGGCCGTCTTCGCTTACGCGGGGGCGGCTATTTCGTTCGGCCGATAAACAGGCCGAGTTCTATAGCCGCGATTAACAACGCCAATAACGAAATAACATCGCTTACGCTCATACCAATTCCCTTCTAAAGGGAGTTGGCCCATCCGTACCCCATGGCAGTAGTCTAACGCAAATTGCGGGTAATAGGAACACTTGTTCGTATTACCCGCTCCTATTTCCTAGTGCACAAACATGCGCACGAATTTGTGCTTCCAGCTTGCGTAGGGCGCATAGCGGAATGGCACGTCCAGCCAGGTTGCCTTGTTCACGATGCTCTTCTTGTGGCTAAACGTATCGAAGCTCTCGCGGCCATGGTACTGCCCCATGCCGCTCGCGCCCATGCCGCCAAAGCCCATATGGCTCGTAGCCAAATGCATGATGGTGTCGTTAACGCAGCCGCCGCCAAAGGGCACATAGCGCACAAAGCGCTGTTGCACCGCTCGGTCCTGGCTAAAGATATACAGGGCCAGCGGCGTCGGACGATCCGTGATAAACGTCTCGACCTCATCCAGACTCTCGAACGTCAGCACCGGCAAGATGGGACCGAAGATCTCCTCTTGCATTACGGCATCCTCGGGCGTCACGCCGTCCAAGATCGTCGGTTCAATCTTGAGCGAGGTCTCGCGCGCCGCACCTCCCAGCACAACCTTGTCGGAGTCGATCAACCCGCGCACGCGCGCGAAATGCTTGGCGTTGACGATATGGCCGTAGTCCTCGTTGTCGAGCGGGTGCTCGCCAAACATGCGGTGGACTTCCTCCTTGATGAGGTCCAACAGCTCGTCGTGCACGCGCGCGTCAACCAGCAGATAGTCGGGCGCCACACAGGTCTGGCCCACGTTGAGCCACTTACCAAAGGCGATACGCCGCGCCGCGACCTTCAAATTTGCGGAGGCATCCACAATGCAGGGACTCTTGCCGCCCAGCTCAAGCGTCACGGGTGTGAGGTTTTTGCTCGCGTGTTCCATGACAAGCTTGCCGACCGGAACGCTGCCGGTAAAGAAGATCTTGTCCCAGCACTCATCGAGCAGCGCCTCGTTCTCGGCACGTCCGCCCTCGACGACCGTCACCAGGCGCGGATCAAACGCTTCCTCGCAGATCTGTCTGAGCACCGCACTCGAAGCCGGCGCATAGGCGCTCGGCTTGATGACCACGGTATTACCCGCAGCGAGCGCGCCGGCGAGCGGCTCGAGCGTCAACAAAAACGGGTAGTTCCAAGGCGCCATAATCAGCGTCACGCCATAGGGAACCGGCTGCGTCCTGCACACGCTAATAGCGTTGGCAAGGTCGCACGGGCGCAGGCGTGCGCGACTCCATCGGGCCACATGCGCAATCTGATGGCGAATCTCGGAAAGTGACGTGCCGATCTCGCACATATACGCCTCGTCATGAGACTTGCCCAAATCGGTCTTGAGCGCATGGGCGATATCGTCCTCGTGCGCCCGCACCGCATCGCGTAAACTCACGAGCGCGCGACGTCGGGCATCGACATCAAACGTAGCGTGCGTTTTAAAGTAAGTGCGCTGATCGCCGACGATGCGCGCAATTTCCTCGGTGTTCATGGCACCCTCCTAGTTCTCGTCCTCAAACATACCACCCGCGACGACCTCGTACATACGCTCGAGCTCCAAGCGGTCCATCAAAAGCGGAACGGGGTACAGCGGATTGGCCTCGGCATCGGCATGCGCCGCCATCTCGGGAATGTCGGAGCGGCGAATGCCCGAGACATATTTGGGGATTCCCAGGATCTCGTTCATGCAATCGATCCAATCGATAAAGGCCTCGGCCGCCAGGCTGTCCTGCGCGTTAACCGGCACGATGCCGGCCATGCGGGCGAGATCAGCGAGCTTAGGAGCAGCAGCTTCGCCATAGGCGCGAAGCATGTGCGGCAGGATGATGGCGTTGGCCAAGCCGTGCGGAATCCCGTAACGCCCGCCCAGACTGTGCGCGATGGCATGCACATATCCGACATAGGAGCGGGTAAACGCAACGCCCGCCTTATACGCCGCCGAAAGCATATTGCGACGAGCGCGCATGTCGTCACCATGCTCATAGGCCTCGAGCAAATTGTCGTGGATAAGCTGCACCGCCTGTCGCGCCATCTTACGCGTATAGGGCGTGGTGCTTCGCCCGATAAAGGCCTCAACGGCATGCGTCAGGGCGTCCATGCCCGTCTGCCCCGTAATGGAAGCGGGCAAGCCGCACGTAAACTCGGGGTCGTGGACTGCAAAACGCGGGATGAGCACAAAGTCGTTAATGGGGTATTTGTAGTGCGTCTCGTCATCGGTAATTACCGCCGCAAGCGTGACTTCGCTTCCCGTACCGGCGGTAGTGGGAACGGCGATGAGCAGCGGCAGGCGACGATGAATCCGCAGCAGGCCGCGCATCTTGTTGATGGGCTTGTTTGGCTGCGCAATGCGTGCGCCCACGCCCTTGGCACAGTCCATGGCCGAGCCACCGCCAAAGCCGATAATGGCCTGGCAGGCGCTCTCTCGATACAGGGACGCCGCTTCTTCCACGTTTGAAACCGTGGGGTTTGCACGCGTTTCGGCATAGACCGTAACGCCAATCCCCCTGGATGCGAGCGCCGTCTCAAGCGGTGCCGTGAGCCCCAGACGGGCAATGCCGGGATCCGTCACGATAAGGACCTTCTGGATCGAGCGCTTTTGAAGCACCGCGGGCACATCCTCGGCATGCTCTAAAATGCGCGGCTCGGTATAGGGCAGGATCGGCAATGCAATGCGAAAAACCGTCTGATATGTTCGGCACCAGGCACGACGGGCTAGATGCATAAAGGAAACTCCTTCATTTGTTGATAGATCAACATTTGCTCGACCGATTGTACTCAGCGGCGTCCGTATATGACTTGCAAACCGTTAATCAATCAACATCTTCATATCTCAAAATTGTTTTATTAAAAATCATTCCTAATAGGCTTCACATTTGGTTGCATTTATGGATAATAGAACTCGTCAAGACGCACGTCCGGAGAGGGCCCTTACGGGACCGGACGAGCGCACAATCGCCATCGATCGAAAGGATCGAATCATGAAGTTTGTTTGCCCCGTTTGCGGTTATGTGGAAGAGTTCGACGGCGATCAGCTGCCCGAGGACTTCAAGTGCCCCCAGTGCGGCGTTCCCGGTTCTCGTTTCCTGAAGCAGGAGGAGGGCCAGCTCGAGTGGGCTGCCGAGCACGTCGTGGGCGTCGCCAAGATGGAGGGCGTCTCTGAGGACATCGTTGCCGACCTGCGCGCCAACTTTGAGGGCGAGTGCTCCGAGGTCGGTATGTACCTGGCCATGGCTCGCGTCGCTCATCGCGAGGGCTATCCCGAGATCGGCCTGTACTGGGAGAAGGCTGCCCACGAGGAGGCCGAGCACGCCGCCAAGTTCGCTGAGCTCCTGGGCGAGGTCGTGACCGACTCTACCAAGAAGAACCTCGAGATGCGCGTTGAGGCCGAGAACGGCGCCACCGCCGGCAAGACCGATCTTGCTAAGCGCGCCAAGGCCGCTGGCCTCGATGCCATCCACGACACCGTGCACGAGATGGCTCGCGACGAGGCCCGCCACGGCAAGGCTTTCGCCGGCCTGCTCAAGCGCTACTTTGGCTAAGCCAGCCGCCTGAGAGACATTCTCTAGCTTTATAAGGCCCGGACCGCATGGTTCGGGCCTTTTTCGTTGGCTTACTGAAGCTGTTCTTGAAGAACGATGAGCGAATGAGGGCTCAGGTCGTCGTATTGAATGAGGACGCGAGATGGAGTGTTCTTAGTCGATGCCCGATCACCCGTCCACAGGCAATCGGCGATGTTGACATAGGAAATACGAGCGTCAGCAAGAGCCTTCGCGAAACTCTCCCCCGCCTTGTCCTCGGCCAGGGCAACGGTACAGTAAAGGCCCGCGTCTGCATGCTCGATCGAGACCTCTCCTGCCGGAAATACCTTCCGCACAAGCACCATCAGGCCATCACGCGCCTCGCGAGCACGAACGCGCACGCGGTTCACATGTCGCTCGTAATCACCCGATTCCAGCAAGCGAGCCAATGCAACTTGATCTATAGAGCTAACCGACGAGGCGTAAAAACCAAGGTCGCGCCTAAACCGCTCCATCAGCTCGTCGGGCAGCACCATGTACGCTAGGCGCAACGCCGATGACAGGCTCTTCGAAAACGTATTGGTGTAGATAACCGACTGGGCGGCATCGATCGACGCGAGCGCGGGAATCGGCTTCCCGGCAAGGCGAAACTCACAATCAAAGTCATCTTCGATGAGATACCGACCTGGTCGCTCGGCGGCCCAGCTCAGCAGGGCATAGCGACGCGCAATGCTCGTCACAAGGCCGGTCGGATACTGATGGGACGGCATCAGGTGAAGGACATCGGTCCCGCTTTTCTGCAGAATGCTCAAGTCCACGCCCTCATCATCCAACGGGATATGTCGAACTTGGCAGCCCATAGCCTGATAGATGCGCGTCAGACGCAAATAGCCCGGGTCCTCAACGGCATACACCTTGTCAGCGCCAAGCAACTGAACCAACATGGTATCGAGCAGCTGGGCGCCTGCACCGATAACAATGTTGTTGGGGTCGACATTCATACCCCTTGTCCCACGCAGGTGGTGAGCGATTGCGCATCGTAGCCGAGCAGTGCCCTGCGCCGGTGCGGGCGAAAAGATTTCGCGCTCGTCTTCAGATGCCAGCGTCGCCCGTAGCGCGCTTTGCCAAAGCCGCGCCGCCTCCAAAGCAGAAGGAGAAAGCGCATCGAATCGCTCGACCTGTCCGTTGACATCATGCGTGTTGGGACCCACAGAAACGGCATCTCGGTCGATGCCCTCCGAAGCCAAAGGAAAAACCGGTGCATCCGGAAGCTCGCAAGCGTAGTAGCCACGCCGCGGCTTTGAGCAAATATAGCCCTCGGCAAGTAACTGGCTATATGCATTCTCGATGGTAATAACACTGATTCCCAGATGACTGGCAAAGGCGCGCTTGGACGGCAGATGCTCCCCCGCCGCAATGCGTCCAGCTACGATATCATCTCGAATTTGCTGGTAAACATACTCATAGAGCGATGCTTCGCCGCGTTTTTCCAAATTGTAGTCAAGCATGAGCCTATCACCTGACCTTATTAAGTTATTCAATCTGGTATTAGTCTGACCTTGTAATTATCTCGAAAACTGAGTATTTCGCCATACCTAGCTCCCCGATAGGATGTTCCGTCAAGCAATGCACATGCCAACCAAGGGAGCAACCATGGCAGAACAGACCAGCAAGGCCGATCGCGTCAAACTCAACCGCGAGCTCGCGCAGATGCTCAAGGGCGGCGTCATCATGGACGTCACCACGCCCGAGCAGGCACGCATCGCCGAGGAAGCAGGCGCCTGCGCCGTCATGGCACTCGAGCGCATCCCGGCCGACATCCGTGCCGCAGGCGGCGTCTCGCGCATGAGCGACCCCAAGATGATCAAGGGCATCCAGGAGGCAGTCTCCATCCCCGTCATGGCCAAGTGCCGTATCGGTCACATTGTCGAGGCGCAGGTCCTGCAGGCCATCGAGATCGATTACATCGACGAGTCCGAGGTTCTCTCCCCTGCCGATGACGTCTATCACATCGACAAGACCCAGTTTGACGTGCCGTTTGTCTGCGGCGCCCGCGATCTTGGCGAGGCGCTGCGCCGTGTTGCCGAGGGCGCCACGATGATTCGCACCAAGGGCGAGCCGGGTACGGGCGACGTCGTTCAGGCCGTGCGTCACATGCGCAAGATCCAAAAGCAGATTCGCGACGTTGTTGCCCTGCGTGACGACGAGCTCTTCGAGGCAGCCAAGCAACTGCAGGTTCCGGTCGAGCTGGTGCGTGAGGTCCATGCCACGGGTAAGCTTCCCGTCGTGAACTTTGCCGCCGGCGGCGTATCGACCCCCGCCGACGCCGCGCTGATGATGCAGCTGGGCGCCGAAGGCGTCTTTGTGGGCTCGGGCATCTTTAAGAGCGGCGACCCGGCCAAGCGCGCCGCCGCCATCGTCAAGGCCGTGGCCAACTTCACCGATGCCAAGCTCATTGCCGAGCTTTCGGAGGACCTGGGCGAGGCCATGGTGGGCATCAACGCCGACGAGATCGAGATTATCATGGAGGAGCGCGGGCGCTAGTCCAGCAGAAAGGATCGCACATGAGCGATTATGCAGACCAAACGGTCGCCGTGCTGGCGGTCCAAGGTGCTTTTGCCGAGCACGAGGCAAGGCTATCCGAGCTGGGCGCACATTGTATTGAGCTGAGGCAGGCGGCCGATTTGAAGCAGGACTTTGACCGTCTAGTACTTCCCGGCGGCGAGTCCACCGTTCAAGGGAAGCTGCTTGATGAGTTGGGCATGCTCGAGGAGCTTCGTGCCCGTATCGTTGAAGGCATGCCCGTCCTGGGCACCTGCGCCGGCCTGATTCTGCTGGCTCACGATCTTGCCGCCCATGACGATAAGGGCACGCCGCGTTTGGCAACCATGGATGTACTTGTCGAGCGCAATGCCTACGGCAGGCAGCTCGGCAGCTTTCGAACCAAGGGACAGGTAGCCGGCATCGACGGTGAAGTGCCGCTGACGTTTATCCGCGCGCCCCGCATCGTCGAGGTCCACGGCGACGCCAAGGCCTTAGCGAAAGTCGACGGGCGCATCGTCGCCGCCCGCCAGGGCAACCAGCTCGGCGTAACCTTCCACCCCGAACTCGACGAAGACACCCGCCTCCACGAACTGTTCCTACAAATGTAGACATCGAAATCAACAAACGAAACGAGAGTGGATAATCTCCCACCTTGAGCATGAATATGGGCTCATACCGGGAGATTATCACTCTCATTTTTTGGTACAAATGATTCCTTGGGGATGCCGATGTTTTGGTACCGACAGCGAGCGCCCGCCAGAGCGAATAAATTGGCATGAAAAGAGGACGGCATAGACCTTCTGGTCATGCCGTCCTCTTTGAATGACAAGTTGTCGCTCTGGTGGGCGCGCAGCGTCAACTAGTTACGCGGTTCGTAGAACCGCGTAACCCCTAAAAGCGGTTGCCGCGGAAACCGCCACCGTTGCGGCCGCCGCGATCGCCACCGCGACCGCCACGGTCGTTACCACGGTTGCCGCCGAAGCCGCCACGGTTGCCGCCGCGGTCACCATAACCACCACGGTTGCCACCAAAGCCGCCGCGACCGCCACGGTCACCGCCGCGGTCACCAAAGCCGCCACGGCCGCCGCGATCGCCACCGCGACCGCCGCGGTCACCGCCACGGCCACCGCGATCGCCAAAGCCGCCGCGACCGCCACGGTCGCCGCCACGGCCACCGCGATCGTCACGACCGCCGCGAGGACCGCGGTCCTCGTCCAGGCCCATGGCGACGAGCGGAGCGATAACCTTATCGAGAGCGGCCATCAGCTCGGTGGCCTCCTCGTAAGAAAGCTCGGGCAGAAGCTTCTCCTTCTTGTTGGCAAGCTCGACCAGGCCCTCAGCGGCATCCTCGGCAGCGAAGACGACGATCTTGCGCATATCGCCCTCGGCGTCGTCGATGCGGCCGACCAGATCGGCAGCCTCGGCCTCGGCCATCAGACCATCGAGCTCACGAAGGCGCATGCCCAGCAGGTCGGACATTTCCTTCTGCTCCATCTTGGGCTTGAGGTCAAGAAGCTTGATGGCGCGCTCGATGTTCGCCATGCGCTCGGCCTTGGCCTCCTCCTCCTTGGAAATAGCAAAGCGACGGCTACGCAGCAGGCGGGCGGCCTTCTGCATCTTGTCCATCAGCTCTTCGTCATCGTAATCAACGGTGGCCTCGACAACCTCGGCCTCCTCCTCGGCGGAAACCTCGTCAGCAGCCTCAACCTCGGCAGCTTCGGTCTCCACGGTCTCGACTGCCTCAACCTCGGCAGCCATGGTCTCGTTCTCGGTCTCGTTCATGATCTCTTCGTTCTCGGACATGAGACTCCTTCTTGGCCCTCTCGGGCATCATCGCCCCATTCGCGGGGCCCGTCGCGCACTCTTTGCGCTTTAAACATTCATACCTCTCGGCAAAACGTCCATTAGTTTATGGTGTCGCCATCCAATCTAGCTGCAGAATCTATGTGCACACATTAATGCGACATGTGCGACTCGCGACGAGCGTACACCAGCGACGTCGCGAACCCGACCACGGCAATCACAGCCGCCACACGCACGGCAGTTGCAAATCCAATCGCCTGGGCAACGTCGGTCGCAGCGCCAGCCGCGCCGGCAGTCGCCGCAGAACTCGAGAGCAGGCCGATAAACAGCGACGGGCCAAACGATGCGGCAATCATGTTCCACGTGTTAAGCAATGCCGTTCCGTGAGGATGTTCAGCGACAGGCAGCGTCTCCAAGCCGGCCGTCTGCGAGGGGCTCAGCACCAGACCGACTCCGGCATACACCACAACGGTCAGCGCCACGACGACGCCGATGTTCATGCTTGCCGCCGTCATCGAGATTGCAATCTGCCCCACGGCAATCAGGGCAAAGCCGACCGGCAGCAGCGGCCATGCGCCACGGGCGTCCATCACGCGTCCGCCCACAATCGAGGTCACGGCGTTGCAGGCAATTGCCGGCAAAATGAGCAGGCCCGCAACAAGTGCGGTCATGCCGTATGCGCCCTCAAAATAGAGCGGCAACAAAACGCTCATCGAGAACGTCGTCATCATCGACACCACCACAAGCAAACACGCAGGCCAAAAACGAACGCTCGCCATGGGACGCACGTTGAGCACCGGATGCTCGAGCTTGAGCTGACGGGCCGCAAACAGGCCGAGCAGCACAATGGCGGCGAAAAGAGCCACGATGCCGGCAATCAGATTGGTCGAGAACTCGCCTACGGAATACACAAATGCCGTAATGCCGGCGGCAAGCAAAACAACCGACAGAATATCAAGCGTGGTGCTCGAGCGCTCTCCGACATTCTGAACAAGCTTTACGCCCACCGCGGCGACCACGATGCCGCCCACCAGCGGCACTACGAACACCGCCCTCCAGCCAAACAACGTGCACATAAGACCGCTGATCACAGGTCCAAACGCCGGCCCTAGCGTAATGCAGGCACCGCCTAGGCTCAGATACAGACCGAGCTTCTCGCGCGGGGCGCAAGACAGCACCACGTTCATCATGAGCGGAAACAAGATGCCCGACCCCGCAGCCTGCAAAATACGACTTGGCAGCAAAACGCTAAACGACGGAGCGATCAGACACAGGACTTCGCCGGCGACCATACATCCGCATGCGAAGAACAACAGCTTGCGCGTCGAGAAACGGCCGGACAGAAAGGCCATGATGGCCGTAAAAATCGACGTCACGATCATGTAGCCCGAGACGAGCCACTGTGCCGTGGTGGCACTCACCGAAAAGGCTGCCATAATGTCGTGCAACGCCACGTTAATGATGTTCTCGTTAAACGCGGCAACAAAGGCTGCGACATACATCACGGTAAGAAACGTCGAGGTCTTCGATGATGATTGAGTTTTCTTCTGGGATTTGGTCCCCATGAAATTCCTTCCTCTTAGAACGACAAACGCATCGCCCTAGAGGAACAGCCCAGGGCGAAAATGAGCCCTAGACTTACACCGGACAGCGCAAACAGCACATCCGGCAACATGGTTCAACGTCGAAAGATTGTAACGCGAGCGCACGGCTTTGTCTCCGCGCTATTATTGAAAGTCCACGAAAGCATGAGATACAAGGAGCCCGCCATGATTAAACCCATCATGAAGTCCGAGTTCTTTTTACGCCTGCCCTCCGAGGATGCCGGCCCTGAGGACGCCGCGACCGGGCAAGACCTTCTGGACACGCTGCACGAGCACGAGCACGAATGCGTGGGGCTTGCCGCCAATATGATTGGCGTACGCAAACGCATCATCTGCGTAAAGGACGGCAGCAAGTCGTTGCTCATGTACAACCCGCAAATTCTTGAGCAGGTCAATGCCTATCAGACAAGCGAAGGGTGCCTTTCGCTGGTCGGCGAGCGCCCTTGTACCCGCTATCGCCGTATTAAGGTGGAGTATCTGGACGAGAACTTCGTGCACCGCATCAAGAACTTCTCGGGCTACACCGCCGAGATCATCCAACACGAAATCGACCATTGCAACGGGATTGTTATTTAGTTCAAGAACGCCACGTGGGACAAAATAATCAGTAGTTTTTGTCCCAGGGTCGCCTGCGGCAACAAACTCGATACTTCTTTCGAACCTGGGACAAGAACTACTGATTATTTTGTCCCACGCACCACGGGTCCACAAAAAAGCTCCCTGCAGCCAAGCAACTGCAGGGAGCTTTTTATTGTACGGAGCTTCTGTCCCCTACGACTGACGATAATGGTCGAAGAAGTCGGCGAGATCTTCGAGGGACTCTTTGAGCACTTCCATGCGCGGCAGGTACACGATACGGAAGTGGTCGGGCTCAGCCCAGTTAAAGCCGCCGCCGCGCGTGATCAGGATCTTCTTCTCGTGCAGCAGGTCAAGGGCGAACTGCTCGTCATCGGTGATGTTGAACTTCTTCACATCCATCTTGGGGAAGATGTAGAACGCCGCGCGCGGCTTAACCACCGAGATGCCGTCAATCTTGTTGAGCGCCTCATATACAAAGTTGCGCTGCTCGTAGACGCGGCCGCCGGGACGGATGTAGTCGTTAACGGACTGATGACCACCGAGTGCCGTCTGAACGATCGACTGAGCCGGCACGTTGGAGCACAGGCGCATGTTGGAGAGCATGTTAATGCCCATGATGAAGTCGCTCATGCAGCGCTGGTTGCCCGAAAGCACCATCCAGCCAATACGATAGCCCGCGATCATGTGCGACTTGGAAAGGCCGCTAAAGGTGACGCAGGGCAGATCAGGAGCGAGCGAGGCAATCGAGACGTGCTCGTAACCGTCCATGCACAGGCGGTCGTAGATCTCATCGGCAAAGATCATCAGCTGATGCCTGCGTGCAACCTCGACGATGCCCTCGAGCACCTCGCGCGGATAGACGGAACCCGTGGGGTTGTTGGGGTTGATGATGACGAGGGCTTTGGTCGCGCTCGTGATCTTGGACTCCATATCCTCCAGGTCGGGATACCAATCCGCCTGCTCATCGCACAGATAGTGCACGGGATGACCGCCGGCAAGGGTTGCGCACGCCGTCCAGAGCGGATAGTCGGGGCTGGGGATCAGAATCTCGTCGCCGTTGTCGAGCAGCGCGTTCATCGAAAGCTGAATGAGCTCGGATACGCCGTTGCCTGTGTAGATATGCTCCATCTGAACGTTGGGCAAGCCCTTGATCTGCGAATACTGCATGATCGCCTTGCGCGCGGAGAACAGGCCACGCGAGTTGGAATAGCCTTCGCAGTCGGGCAGCTGCTGGCGCATGTCCTTGATGACCTCATCGGGCGTGCGGAAACCGAAGGGCGCCGGGTTGCCGATATTGAGCTTGAGGATGCGCTCGCCCTCGTCCTCCATACGGGCGGCCTCGTCGACGACGGGACCGCGCACGTCATACAGGACGTTATCGAGCTTGGTGGATTTAGAAAAAGTACGCATGGTGGTGCTCCTTGCAATTTGAGCTGAGGGATGGTGTTCGGGCTTGGAATCGTTGCGGGGCGATGATGTCTCGCCTTGATCGGCGTCACCGGCGAGCAGCCAGGTAACATCGACCTCCAAAATACGGGCGAGCAGCTCTGCCACATCGCGCCGCGGGATCGTCTTGCCGCTCACATATTGGCTCATCTGACTCTTGCCGAGTTTTTTGCCGAGCATCTCCGATGCACGAATCACGTCCGACTGTCGAACGTCGCGATCGGACATAGCCTGTCGCAGGCGATCGCTAAACGTCTCTTGGTCCACTAGAACCTCCTTGCTGGCAAAGTTCAATTTATAGAACACGAATTGAACCGAAGTTCAATTTAGCAAGCAGTATAGCGCGGCACCTCATTTGAAAGTTCAATTTCAAAAATAAAATGAGCCAAACCTCGAGATTTATCCCAAAGCGACAACGGTGTGCGCTCATTTAGAGGTATTCAAGGAATCGAGCGGCGGCAAGCGAAACATCGGCCGTTCGATATATGGCGTTGATCTGCCGATGGGGATGCCCTTCGAGCGGACGCACGGCAACATCGAACTGGCAGCGACGCAAGATGAGCGCCGGAAGAATGCTCACGCCCAGGCCGTCCTCGACCATAGCCATAATCGCATAGTCATCCCAGGTCGACAGCTTGGAGCGCGCCGTCAGCCCCGCCTGACGGAACAGCGGCGTAATCTCGTCATCGGTACCTCGTTCCAGCAGAATAAACTGCTCGTTTGCCAAATCGACAAGAGAGACGACCTCCGCCGCGGCAAGCAACGAATCTGCTGGCACCACCGCCATCAGCTCATCACGCACCAAAGACCGCGATGCCATGCCGTTTTCTCGTGGCTCACGCGGGATAAAGCCCAGGTCGCAGCGCCCTTCCGCCACCCATTGCTCAATCTCCGAGTAATCGCCCATCAGTAGCTCGTAATCGACATCCGGGTAATCGGCACGAAAGCGCGCAATCACCGGCGGCAGCACGTGGGTCGCCACACTCGAAAACGTACCGATGCAGATTTTGCCGCGCATGAGCCCACGCATCTCATCCACCCGTCGCTGCAAACGAACAAATTCCTCGCATAACGCCTCGACCGCCGGCATAATTTGCCGCCCATCGGCAGAAAGCACTACGCCCTCGCGGCTTCTATCGAGCACTTTAAAGCCCCAGTCGGCCTCGAGATCGGCCACCATACGGCTCACGCCCGACTGCGAATAGCTCAGGCGCTCGGCGGCGCGCGTAAAACTGCCGGCACGCACGGTCTCGAGCAGCACCTGCATCTTTTGAATATTCGTTTCCACGGCACCCCTCCACCTTTGCATGAGTCTTTGTCATGTTATCCATGCATTATATTCGCTTTTCTTCTAAAGCCAGTTCACCCATAGTGAACATGCTCGGATATAGAGGGGATGTCAGCGCATGAACAACGGACTGTTTACGTACTTAGCAGCATTGCTATTGTTTGGCTCCAACGGCATCATCGCCGCCGCCATCGCGCTGCCGAGCTCCGACATCGTGCTCCTGCGCACGTTTTTGGGTGCGCTCTCACTCGTTGTCATCCTCGTCACTACGCAACGCCATAAGTTGCAGGCGCCATCTCGCCCCCGCGAAGCCGCAGCCCTCCTCCTCTCGGGAGCCGCGCTGGGCGCCAGCTGGATTTTTCTGTTCCGCGCCTACCAGACGATCGGCGTCGGCGTATCCTCGCTGCTGTATTACTGCGGCCCCATCATCGTTATGGCCCTTTCCCCGCTCATTTTTGGCGAAAAGCTGACCGGTGGCAAAATCGCCGGCTTTATCGCCGTTGCTTGCGGTGCTTTTCTCATTGCAGCACAAGGTCTAGGCGGCAATATGCCCATTGCGGGTATCGCCTGCGGCATCGCCTCGGCATTTTGCTATGCGCTGATGGTCATCGCTAGCAAGGGTGCGCCACACATCGAAGGCCTCGAGAACTCCACGCTCCAGGTGAGCGCCGCCTTTGTGACCGCGCTGGTCCTTACGCTCATCACGCAGGGCGCTCCCTTATTCCTGTCCGCCGGCGTCGCCGCCGGTATTGATTGGCGCGCCGTCGCCATGCTCGGCGTCGTCAACACTGGCATCGGTTGCCTGCTCTACTTTAGTGCCGTCGCCAAGCTGCCCGTCCAGACCGTCGCGGTTGTCGGCTACCTCGAGCCGCTTTCGGCCGTTGTATTCTCCGCCGTCCTTTTAGGCGAAGCCATAACACCAATCCGCCTAATGGGAGCCGCACTTATCATCGGCGGCGCGATTTTTTGCGAACTCGCCGGCAAACGCGCAAATGCCAAGGCCGGCATCGCCCAGACAGCACGTGCTTAAAAGCCCCTGCTTTGAAATGCTACCTGCGTAGATAAATAATCCCCAGCTGAGGATTATTGTCTAAAATAACCCGATGTGCCAAACTGCTCTTGTATGTATAAAGACGGCATAAAGTTTTTGTCCTAGACAGATAACCGGATGTCTAAGGGAGTCCTCGTGGCACACAACAAACTGGAGGCAAACCTCCAAGACCAGCGCGGGCAAGGCGGGCATGGAGCCATTCCCCTCTCCGCTGGCATGCTGCTCGTAACGCTCGGCGTCGTCTATGGCGACATCGGCACGAGTCCCATGTACACCATGAAATCAATCGTCGCCAACAACGGCGGCATCGGTACCGTCAGCGAGGACATGATCCTGGGCGCTCTTTCGCTCGTCATCTGGACCATGACGCTCGTGACCACGGTCAAGTACGTGGTAATCGCCATGAAGGCCGACAACCACAACGAAGGCGGCATCTTCGCCCTGTTCAGCCTCGTACGCAAGGTGGCACCATGGCTGATTCTGCCCGCCATGATCGGCGGTGCGGCACTGCTCGCTGACGGCATCCTCACCCCCGCCGTCACGGTCACCACAGCCATCGAGGGTCTGCGCACCATCGAATGGGGCCATGCGCTGCTGGGCGACGGCCAGACCAACGTCATCATCATCACCATCATCATTATCTGCGGCCTGTTTGCCATGCAGCGCGCCGGCACCTCGTCGATCGGCAAGCTCTTCGGCCCGCTCATGACACTATGGTTCCTGTTCTTGGCTGGCGCCGGTCTGTTCAACATGCTCGGCAACCTGTCCATCTTGCGCGCGCTCAACCCCATTCGCGGCATCATGTTCCTGTTCTCGCCCATCAACCACTCGGGCATCATGGTGCTCGGCTTCGTTTTTCTGTCGACAACCGGTGCCGAGGCGCTCTATTCGGACATGGGTCACGTGGGCAAGGCAAACATCTATGCATCCTGGCCGTTTGTTAAGGCGGCCCTTATCCTCAACTATCTGGGTCAGGGAGCTTGGCTGCTCGCCAATAACTCCAACCCCCAGATGCTCGCGATGGATATCGTCAACCCGTTCTATATGATGCTCCCCGAGCCCCTACGCCCCTTTGCCATCGTGCTTTCGGCCGTGGCGGCCATCATCGCCTCACAGGCGCTCATCACCGGCTCGTTCTCGCTTGTATCCGAGGCAACGCGCCTCAACCTTATGCCGCACCTGCGCATCCACTACCCCAGCGACACCAAGGGCCAGCTCTACATTCCGCTCGTCAATAACATCATGTGGGTCGGCTGCATCTTCATCGTGCTGCTGTTCCAAAACTCCGAGCGCATGGAGAGTGCCTACGGCCTCGCCATTACCGTGACCATGCTTATGACCACCACGCTTTTGACGAGCTATATCGCCGGCATTCTCAAGCACAAGCTGGGCGCCTGCGTCTTCGTCCTGCTCTTCGGCGCCATTGAGCTGTGCTTTTTCGCCTCGTGCCTCACCATGTTCTTTGACGGCGGCTATGTGATGATCTTCTTGGCCGCACTGCTGTTTGGCCTTATGTATGTGTGGCGTCGCGGCACCGCCATCGAGCGCACGCAGACGATTCTGCTGCCCGTCTCCAAGTACATCGACCAGCTCAATCGCCTGCGCAATGACGAGACCTATCCCGTGCTCGCCGACAATCTGGTATTTCTCACCAACAGCCCCGACCCGCTCACACTCGACCGCGACGTGCTCTATTCCATCCTGGACAAGCATCCCAAGCGCGCCAAGGCATATTGGTTCATCAACGTGCACGTTACCGACGAACCCTATACGCACGAGTATTCCGTCGAGACCTTTGGCACGGACTTTTTGTTCCGCGTGCGCCTGGACCTGGGCTTTAAGGTCAACCAGCGCGTCAACGCCTATCTGCGTCAGATCGTTGGCGACTTGATGGCATCGGGCGAGCTGCCGCCGCAACATCACACCTACTCCATCTACGAGACGCGCGGCAACGTAGGTGACTTCCGCTTTTGCATGCTGCGCAAGATGCTTGCCCCCGAAACGGACATCAACCGCAATGACCACCGCGTGATGGCCATCAAGTACGCCGTCCGCCGCGCCTGCGGAAGCCCGGCACGCTGGTACGGTCTCGAGAACTCGGCCATCATCATTGAGTACGTACCGCTCTTTGCCCGCATGCGCCCGGCCGTCAAACTTGTGCGCACCCAGGTGCCGCTCGAGGTTCAGATCGAAGAGGCCGAGGAAATGGAAGTCGACATCTTCTCGGACGACCTGGTCAACGGCAACGAAGCCGGTAAGAATATGAACGTCGATCCCACTGAGCTGCTCGAGAGCGTCGCAGATACGCCCGAACAGCAACTCGACGGACTCGAGAGCACCCAGTTCAACGACGCCAACTTCTAACACGCCACCAGCCATTGACGACAACGGCCTCGCATCTCATAAGAGGTGCGAGGCCGTTTTATGTCGCAACGGACCAGTGAGCTACGAACGGCGCGGCTCGGGAACCACGAGCCTATCGGGGCTCGCGCCCTCGGCATCCATCAGGCTCACGTAGCGAATCGACGGATCCCCATACATCGCGTAGTAATAATTGCCCGTGCGCGCGCTAAAGCATCCGGTGTAGATAGTCTTCTCGAACTTGCCATCGCCCATCCTGGACGCTCCCTCGATCATCACCACGCCCTCGAGCGAGCGGAACATGCGAACGACGTTTTCGGTCTCGCTCTCCTTTTGCGGGTAATTGGCATTGAGGTACGCCGCCTTTACAAAACGGCTCGGTGAATAGCAATCGCCCGGAATGCCGCGCATGCCGGCACCGGCTCCATAGGGCTTAAGCTCGGCGCCACGCCATGTCGCCGTCTGCGGAAAATCGCTTGTGGCGGTGATATAGGTGCGCAGGTTTTCCATGTGCCACGGGAAGGTCGGCTGGTTGGCAAGGGTGTCGACCGGGTCGTCGTATACATGCAGGCCGTCAGCCATCATCTCGACCACGATGCTACGCTGGCTGTCGCCGATAATCCAATGGAGCAGCGACACGCCCAGCCCCTCTCCTGCAGATTTGGCGACAATCACCGTATCGCGCAGCGCAGCCTCGACCTCGTCGACCGTCGAGAACGTCGCTGCCACCCACAGGGGAAACTCATAGGCCGCGATATTGGTCTTGCCGTCGACAGGGTCCTCGGCATACTCGGCATAGCCGGGAAAGTTGAGCCCCGCCACAGCCAGACCC
Source organism: Collinsella sp. (assembly GCA_047247485.1). Lineage (GTDB taxonomy): Bacteria > Actinomycetota > Coriobacteriia > Coriobacteriales > Coriobacteriaceae > Collinsella. The sequence continues at coordinate 1,525,070 of JBKTTM010000006.1, forward strand.
GCATCGTTACCACAGTCGAAAAACATGGGATAGTTCTTGTAATCGATGCACATGCCGATTACCGCGTGTGCCGCCGACGCATCGTCGATAAACGAATACGGAATATGAAACCCGCGCGGCATCACGCGAACCTGTTGACCGTAGTCAAAGCTCCAGTCGAGGTTGCGGCCCAGATACATGTGGCCAGAATTATCGGTAAATCGAATACTCGTACACATAGCGCCTCCTAGCCATACGTCCTTGCTAAGCTCATTGTCTCCAAACAAAAAGGCGCTAAACACAAAAGCCCGGACATGACAACAATGTCACGCCCGGGCCAAAAGAGACGAAGTGCGGTGCCGTGGTCACCCTAGACAAGTTTGCCTTGACAGTGGTCGATCATATGCTGGATCATTTGTGCCTCAAAGCCCGCGTAGTCGCGGCGGCACTCCTTCATCTTGCCGTCGACGATCTGGTCAAAGGCAACCTTGCACTTGATGTAGCGCGTGGACTTGGTGACTTCCTCGTGCGTCAGGCAGCTCTCCTCCATCTTGCTGGCGCCCAGGCCAAACACCAGACGGGGGTTGTAAAGCACGTGGGGCTCACCGGCGTCGTCCAGATAGACGCAGACCTTCTTGGTGACGCCGATCTGGTTGGCGGCCAAGCAGCCGGCATCATCGAGCGACTTGATGGTATCAATCAGGTCCTGAGCGACCGACTCGTCCTCGACAGTCGCAACCTCGCAACGCTGGGACAGGATAGCCTCGTCGCGGCAGAGCTCTTTAATCATACGTTCCTCCATAGGGGTCGTTGTAACCGCTTAAGTATACGGTACCTACACAATTTCATGCGAAAGATACCGCCCGTCCGTTACAAACCGCCGAACATCAACATGTGAGGAACACCAACTTCACAAAGGCGATATAGTGGGTGAGTTCGTGTCAATCGGCCTAAACTCGGGGCCGAACAAGGAAAGGGTATGCATGGACGAACTATTTCACGTCAGTGAGCGCAAGTCCACAATCGGGACCGAACTTCGCGCTGGACTGACAACATTCCTGGCGATGGCCTACATCATCGCCGTCAACCCCGCAGTGCTCTCGGGCGCCGGCATCGATGCGGGAGCGCTCGCCTGCGCCACCTGCCTGGGCGCCGGCATCATGACCATCTGCATGGGCATCTTCGCCAACCGCCCGCTCGCCTGCGCGTCGGGCTTAGGCGTCAACGCGATGATCGCCGGAATCACCACCACCGTCTGCGGCGGTGACTGGCACGTGGCCATGAGCGTCATCTTCCTTGAGGGCGTCGTCATCTTGCTGCTCGTGCTTTGTGGCCTGCGCGAGGCCATCATGGACGCCATCCCGGTTGTCCTGCGTCACGCCATCTCGGTGGGTCTGGGCCTGTTCATCGCCATGATTGGCCTGTGCGATGCCGGCATTATCACCGCTGGCGCCGGTACACTCGTCGGTCTGGGCGACATCACCTCCCCCACCTTCATCGTCGGCATCATCTCCATCCTGGTGACAGTCGCCCTCGCCTGCCGCAACGTCCCCGGCTCGCTGCTCATCGGCATCGTCATCGCCGTCATCGCCGGTATCCCCCTAGGTGTGACCCAGGCTCCGACCGGTATCATCGCCCCGCTCGACTTCTCGAGCATCGGTGGCCCCATCGCCGACGCCGGCGGCGTGCCCGCCATCGTCAAGGTCCTTACCGACCCCACGCTCCTCGTCATCTCGTTCTCGCTGCTCATGAGTGACTTCTTCGACACCATGGGCACCGCGATGGCCGTGGCCAAGCAGGGCGAGTTCCTCACCGACGACGGCAACGTCGAGAATATCAAGGAGATCCTGATCGTCGACTCCGCCGCCGCCGCTGTGGGCGGTTTCATGGGCGTCTCCTCCATCACCACCTTCGTCGAGTCCACCTCTGGCGCTGCCGACGGTGGCCGCACGGGCCTCACCTCCGTCACCACCGGCGTGCTGTTCATTCTCGCCGCGTTCTTCTCCCCCATCGTCACCATCGTTTCCAGCGCCGCCACCTGCGGTGCTCTGGTCTACGTCGGTTACCTCATGATGAGCGAGGCCTCCGAGATCGACTGGTCCGACGTGTCGCAGGGTTTCCCAGCATTCATGATTGTCGCCGGCGTGCCCTTCACCTACTCCATCTCTGCCGGCATCGGTCTGGGCTTTATCGCCTACGTGATCGTCGCGCTCTTTAAGGGCGAGGCCTCCAAGATCAAGCCGCTCATGTGGATCGCAGCCCTTGCCTTCCTCGTCTACTTCTTCGTGGCGTAACGGCACAGCCTGCTAAAGCAAAACAACAAGGCGCGGAGTCGCATCGAGCGGCTCCGCGCCTTTCTTTTAGCGACGGTCCCTACACCGACGTGCGACAATCGTGTTTGTAGATGTCGAAATGCAGAGAGAAGCCCGTCATGAAAGCGTGCCAAAAGCAGATAACCGTTTATTCAGAGTGTGCGGAAGGCGCGCCCGTCATCTACCTCCCCGTAGTTATGGGCGACGGTAGTGGAGTCTACGAGTGCTGCCGAGAGCTCGACTGCCCACCGTTCACCCTTGTCGCCATTGGCGGGCTCGATTGGAATCGCGAGCTGAGCCCTTGGGAATGCGACGGAACCGCACGCGATGCCGAGCCCTTTGGTGGACAGGCGTCCGAGTTTCTCGATGAACTGCTGAACCGAATAATCCCAAAGGTCGAATCATCGCTCCCACAGCCACCTGTTTGGCGTGGCATTGCCGGTTATTCGCTGGCGGGCCTCTTTTCGCTTTGGGCCCTCTGGCAGACCGATGTCTTTGACCGCGCCGCAAGCGCATCGGGCTCCCTGTGGTTTCCCGGTTTTATCGACTACGCGCACGAGCACACGATGCCGAACGCGCCCGATGCCGTCTACCTGTCGCTCGGCAAAAAAGAGACCAAGACGCCCAACCGCATGATGCGGCACGTACTCGACGACACACGCGCGATGGAAGCGCTGCTCGTCGAGCGCGGCATTCCAACAACGCTGGAGCTCAACCCCGGCAATCACTTTGCCCAAACTGACCTGCGCATGGCACGCGGCATCCACTGGATACTGACGCATTAAAAATGGCGTCCACGCGTACATACGCATGGACGCCATTTTTAATTTGGCTGAACGCAGCTACTATTCAGCAGTCTCCTCAAGCTCGGAAGTATCGAACTCAAAGTCGTTACCGGGCAGGATGGCGTTGAGCACAATGCCCACCAGCGAGCCCACGGCAAGGCCCGAAAGCGAAATCGTCACGCCGCCCAGCTCCAGCACGATGGCACCGGCGGTGCTGTACGCGATGCCGAGCGAGAGCACGAGCACCAGCGCGGCCACCAGCACGTTGCGGTTGTTCTGGAAATCGACCTGGTTCTCGATGAGGTTGCGGACGCCCACGGCGCTGATCATGCCATAGAGCACGAGCGACACGCCGCCGATTACACACGCCGGCATGGCCGCAATGACAGCCGCGAACTTGGGGCAGAACGAAAGCACGATAGCGCAGCACGCGGCAATGCGAATCACGCGCGGGTCGAACACGCGCGTCAGGGCGAGCACGCCAGTGTTCTCGCCATACGTAGTGTTGGCCGGAGCACCAAAGAGCGAAGCCAGAATCGTGGCGAGACCATCGCCGAGCAGCGTGCGATGCAGGCCGGGGTCGGCAATGTAGTTGCGCTCGCAGGTGGAGCCAATAGCGGAGATATCGCCGATATGCTCGATCATGGTCGCAAAGGCCAGCGGCATGATGGTGATGATGGCCGTCGTGGCAAGACCGCTATCGAACTGCGGCCCAAAGAGTGCAAACACCGTGTTGCCCCACACGACGGGCAAGCCAACCCAGGGAGCGGCTGCGACGCCCGAAAAATCGACCTCGCCCAGCGCAGTCGCAACGGCATAGCTCACCACAACGCCCAGCAGAATCGGCACGATCTTGACCATGCCGCGACCCCAAATGTTGCAGATGACGATTACGGCGACGGCAACCACGGCAACGAGCCAGTTGGTCTGGCAGTTGGCAATAGCGGAGCTTGCCAGGATCAGACCGATCGAAATGACGATGGGACCAGTCACCACCGGCGGGAAGAAACGCATGACACGCTTGGCGCCAAAGGCGCGGAACAGGGCCGCAAGCACCGGATAGAGCAGGCCGGCACAAGCTACGCCCAGGCAAGCGTAGGGCAAAAGCTCGGCCTCGCCGTTGGGCGCAATGGCGGCATAACCCGCGATAAAGGCAAACGAGGAGCCCAGGAACGCGGGCACCTTACCGCGCGATAGAAAATGAAACAGCAGCGTGCCGATGCCGGCGAACAGAAGCGTCGCCGAAACGGAAAGGCCGGTGAGCACGGGCACGAGCACCGTGGCTCCGAACATCGCAAACATGTGTTGCAAACCCAACACAAACATGCGCGGGCGGCCGAGCGACGATGCATCGTAGATGGCATCGGTGACGGCGGGCGTCGAAGACTGGGACATGGAAGTCCTTTCGAATGGAAGGGCGATCAGGCATATCGGATAACCTGCCCGAACGATACGATCCGAACCATTGTACGTGATACGCCATGTCTCGCACGCGCCGTCACCTGCAAACGGTAGCGTTACTTCCAAACGCGCTCGGCAATGCGCCTGACCAGCGCAATCTTTGCCCACTGCTCGTCCTCGGTCAGCTTATTGCCAATCTCGCAGCTGGCAAAGCCACACTGCGGAGACAGATACAGGTTCTCGAGCGGCACGTACTTTGCCGCCTCGCGGATGCGCTCGACGATAACATCCTCGTTCTCGAGCTCTGCCGCCTTGGTGGTCACCAAGCCCAGCACGACCTTCTTGCCGGGAGCAACGTACTTGAGCGGCTCAAAACCACCGGCGCGGGGCGCGTCGAACTCCAGATAGAACGCGTCAACGTCCTCATGCGCAAACAGATACGGCGCAATGGGGTCGTAGCCGCCTTCAAAAGCGTAGGTGGAGTGGTAGTTGCCGCGGCATACATGCGTGTTGATAACCAGATCGTCGGGCTTGCCCGCGATGGCGGCATTGTTGAGCGCCACGCCCAGCTCGCTCACCTTTTGCAGGTCAACCGGGTTCATGCCGGTCTTGGACACAAAGTCGGTATCGCAATAGATGCCCCAGGTGCAGTCATCAAATTGGATGTTGCGGCAGCCCGCGGCATACAGGTCGGCAATCACGGTGCGGTATGCTGCGGCGATGGCATCGGCGAGCTCTTCGTCAGTCTTGTAGACGGCGCGCAGACTCTCCTGCTGGCCATCGCAGCGGTCGAGCGTAACCTCCGAGAACGTCTGGATCGGCGCCGGAATGGTCTGGCGCGCGACCTGGCCCTCGCCCTCGAGCGCCTTGACAAATTTGAAGTGCTCGACGAACGGATGGTTTTCGCCGCTAATGGGACCGGTCACCACGGCAGTGTCGGCGGTAGTCTCCTCATCGTGGAACATGTAGCCCGTGCGCGAGGCGCGGCGCTCAATGCCGTTGAGTCCCCACATAAAATCGAGATGCCAGTAGCTGCGGCGGAACTCGCCATCGGTGATCACCTGCAAGCCAGCGGCCTTTTGCTTAGCCACCAAATCGCGAATGGCCTCGTCCTCGACGGCCTTAAGGCCGGCGGCGTCAAGTTTGCCCGCGGCATAGGCGGCACGCGCATCCTTAACAGCTTGCGGACGAAGAAAGCTGCCGACGATATCGGCGCGAAACGGCGCTTTGAGCTGGGTGGATTTGCTCATACTGATCTCCTTTTTTGCGTGGATGCTTTAACGGGACAAAGTATGAGTGCTCAAGTAGCCATCGTAAAATACGTATTATTTTTGGTTTGGCATAGGGAATAGCTATATCAATACGCGCCGCTCGGCATCATGCGCACGGCAGACATAACAAACTAGATATGCTGACGAATCGCGTCGATATAGGCCTGCCCATAGCGCGTGAGCGTCGTATTTTTGCGCGTGATAATGCCGATCTCCATGTATTCGTCCACATCGAGCGGAATCGAGATAATACCCGGCCCGTTGAGCTCGTGGCTGATCACGCCCGAACACACCGTGTAACCGTTAAGGCCCATAGCTAGGTTGAACAACGTCGCACGGTCACGCACGCGGATATTCTTGCAACGCTCAAAGGTCGAGGTCAGTTCCTCGGAATAGTAAAACGAGTTATAGCTGCCCTGCTCGTAGGACAGGAACGGGTAGTCCTCGAGATCTTCGAGCGTCACGCTGGCATGGTCCGCCAGTGGATGGTCGGCGCACACGAAGACATGCGGCGTAGCGCAGAAAAGCCCCTCGAATACGAGCTCGTTGGCGGCAAGCATGCGCTCGATAACCTCGCGGTTATGCTCAGATAAGTACAGGATGCCCAGTTCGCTTTTCATATGCGCGACATCCTCGATAATCTCGTGAGTCTGCTCCTCGCGCAGGGTGAAGTCGTAACGCGCGGCATCGAACTCGCGGATCACGTCAACAAACGCGTTAACGGCAAAGGAATAATGCTGGCAACTCACGCTAAAGTGCGGCACCTGCTCGGACGTGCCTTTGTACTTGCCCTCGAGCAGGTCGGCCTGGTCGAGCACCTGGCGCGCGTAGCCCAAGAAGGTCTCGCCTTCCTCGGACACAATGACGCCCTTGTTGGTGCGCTCAAAGATATGCACACCCATCTCGTTTTCGAGATCGCGGATCGACGCGGTGATCGAGGGCTGCGACACAAAGAGCCGGCGCGAGGCCTCGGTGATGCTGCCGCATTCGGCAACCTTAACAACATATCTGAGCTGCTGAAGCTTCATAGCCTTCTCCCTAGACGTTCGTGACGTCGAAACCCGTCGCGTCCATCTGACGCATAAACGACGGCATCTCCCCCGTCGCGGCGCAGGCGGCAATCTGATGTAGAGCCCCGGCGACCGCATCGTCTGCCGCAGCGCCGATATGCCAGCGCGCGGCAGCCGTGACGGCCTCGTTGGCATTGGCGACTGCAACGGAATTGGGAACGGCGTCGATCATGGGCAAATCGTTATCGGAATCGCCGAATACGGCCACCTCGTCGGGCGTCAGGCCCAAAGCGCGCGCCAGCTCCAGCGCAGCACAGCCCTTGTCCCAGCCGGTCGGAAGAACGTCGAACAGGCGCACGCGGTTGTTGGGAAACACGAGCGAGAGCTCCGGCACCTCGGCGGCAACACGCTTGCGCAGCTCGGCGAGCTCCTCGCGCGAACGGGCACTCCAGATATTCGCCTTGTATACCGGGGCATCGTCAACGACAGGGCGACAGGGAGCCTCTTCGCCCTTGAGCCACGCGTTGCCGCCTGACTCCATGGCGCGACGCACACGCTCGGGATCGCCTGTCACGCAATAGGCGTCGTTGTCCCAAAAGTCATCACCCAGACGGTAGACCTTCAAATAGGTATCGTCGGTCTCTTGCTCCAGGTAGTCGGCCAGGCGCATCAGGGCATCGTTATCAGTTGTGCGCGAGGCAACCGCCTCGCCATCGACAAACATCACCTGGCCGTTGCAAAACGCACCGGTCGAGAAGCACTCGGAGCGATTGCGGAACATCCAGCCCATCGCGGACGGCTGGCGACCCGAAACCGGGCCAAAATGCAGGCCCGCCGCTTGCATGGCATGAATGCCCTCGATGGCGTAGTCGCTGGCGCCATCGTGTCCAGCAGGAATCAACGTATCGTCCATATCGGTCAGCACAAGTTTTATCATAAGGCCCCCATTCGTATCGGTCCTACCTATTGTAACGACCTGCCAAAATAAACCTGTCCCTTTTTGGCAGGTGCGTTAGTATAGGGAACAACAGATTCGATGCGGGAGTGCCGGCGGTGCAAACCACAAGGCTGAGAGGGCATGGAGCCCAATCCTTTGAACCTGTCAGTTAATGCTGGCGTAGGGAGCATGCCGCCTTTACAGGGGCGCTGTCTATGCACGGCGCCCCTTTTCTATGCCAAGGAGGCATGTGCAGTGATTGATTCGAAACAGCTTAAGCAAAACGTGATCAAGGCCGTGGGGGAGATTCGCGCCACCAATCCGATGGCCGGCTCCATCACCAACACGGTGACGATCGACTTTGTCGCCAACGCGCAGCTCGCCGTGGGCGGTTCGGCCGCCATGGTCTATCTACCCGACGAGGGCGAGGCACTCGTTGCCGGCGGCGGCGCCATCTATCTCAACATGGGCACGCTCTTCCCCATCTACGAGCAGACGATTCCCCGCGCGGCCAAGGCGGCACACGACGCCGGCAAGCCCTGGGTGCTCGATCCGGTGGGCCTGGGCATTGGCAGCCTGCGCACCCAGCTGGTAAACGAACTCAAGCAGTACAAGCCCGCCATCGTGCGCGGCAACGCCTCCGAGATCATCGCGCTCGCCGGCCTGTGGGGTCTTGAAGGCGAGGCGGCCAATCTGAGCCGCGTGCGCGGTGTCGATACCACCGACACGGTCGACGCCGCCCGCGATGCCGCCGTGGCGCTCGCCCGCTACACTGGCGGCGCCGTGGTCGTCTCGGGCGAAGTCGACCTGATTACCGACGGCACGACCGTGGCCAAGTCCCACGGCGGCAGCCCGCTCATGTCCAAGATCACCGGCTGCGGTTGCTCGCAAGGCGGCGTACTGGCCGTGTACGCCTGTGCTGCCGATCCGTTTACGGCAGCCATCTGCGGCACCGCCGTCTACAACGTCGCCGGTACGCGTGCCGCCGCTGTCGCCGATGCCCCGGCAAGCTTTAAGGTCGCCTTTATCGACGAGCTCTACCGCGCGACCGCCCAGGATATTGCCGACAACCAACTCGAACTCGAGGAGGCATAAGCCATGTCCGAGTCCACAACCAGCGCCGGCATGAACACACTCGTCGCCGTGGCCATCGCCCCGTGCGGCACCGGCGATGAGCTGTCCGCCGAGGTCGCCGAGGTCGTGCGCGTCATTCGCGAGAGTGGCCTTCCCAACCGCACCAGCTCGATGTTCACCGAGATCGAGGGCGACTGGGACGAGGTCATGCAGGTCGTGCGCGACGCAACCTTTGTGCTGGCGAGCAAGGGCATCCGGACCGAAGTCGTGCTCAAGGCAGATATTCGACCCGGATTTACCGACACCATGACCGGCAAACTCGAGCGCATAGAAGCACAGATCAAAAAGCAGGAGGAAGCACGATGAGCATCCGCGACAACCTTGATATCTCCGCCTATCTGGTACTCGGCCCCGAAAACACCCTCGGGCGCCCCGTGGGCGATGTGGTGGCCCAGGCACTCGACGCCGGCTTTACCTGCATCCAGGTGCGCTCCAAGGTGGCAAGCGCCCGCGAGATCATCGCTCTGACGGGCGATGCCGCGCAGGCAATCGCACAGGCCGGCAAGACCGGTCAGGTCGCCCTGCTGATCGACGACCGTCTGGATTGTGTGCTTGCCGCGCGCGAGCAGGGCATTGCCGTCGACGGCGTGCACGTGGGTCAGAGCGACATTCCCGTCGAGGTCTGCCGCAAGCTGCTGGGCCCCGATGCCATTGTGGGCCTTTCGGCCCGCTGCGAGGAGATGCTCGAGTACGTCAAGACCGCCGACATGAGCCTGGTCGACTACCTGGGCATCGGCCCGCTCCACGAGACCGAGACCAAGCGCGACTGCGGACGCGCAGCCGATGGCTCTATCATCACCAAGAGCTTTGAGGACCTGGCCGCACTCCACATGGCAAGCCCCGTGCCCATCGTGGTGGGCGGCGGCGTTAAGACGGCCGACTTGCCGCAGCTTAAGGCAACCGGCGTCGACGGCTTCTTTGTGGTGAGCGCCGTCTGCAGTGCCGACGACCCCCACGCCGCAGCCAAGGAACTTGTCGACACCTGGCAGCAGGCATAGGCCGAGCAGCTGATTCGCAACCTCATATCTTCAATAGCGGAAAGCGCATCCCGGTTCGAACGTCCATTCCGGGATGCGCTTTCCGTATGCGAACCTTACCCCGCCAGATACGCTTCCAACGCCGGCAAAGTCGCCTCCGCATCGTGGCGGCCGACCTGGTAGATGCGCTCGAGCTCATCCGGTTCGCGGCACAGCGACGGCACCTTCACCGATTCGCTCGGCCGCACCACAAAGACCTCGCCGGCAGCCTCGCGACGTGCCAGGTCATCGAGCGTGGCATTGTAGACCTCATGCCGATGCTCAAGCGCTGCAACAAACTCCGGATAGTGACGGAACACGCGCCGCAGCATGGGCATCACGCTGTTGGGCTGCTTCACAAAGCCCGCCGGCTGCGTGAGTACCACGATATTGCGGTCATACCCCTGCGCAAACAGCCATGCGCTGGGAATAGAATCAGCCACGCCACCATCCAGATACTTATGCCCGTCAATTGCAACGGGACGCGTCGCCACAGGAATGGCAGACGACGCCCGGACCCACTCGATATCGCGCTCGTCGCCATACGGTAGATCGTGGTAGACGGCCTTGCCCGTCTCGATATCGGTACACACGCACGTAAATCGCATGGGGCAGGCGCGATACGCCTCCAAGTCGATGGGATCGCGCTCGATAGGCACCTCGTGATAGGCAAAATCGGCATTGAACATATCGCCGGTTCGCAGCCAGCTGGTCACGCTCGCATAGCGCTTGTCGGCGCAATAGGCCTTGTTGTAACGAATGGCACGGCCGATCTGGCGCGATTTAAAGTTGTAGCCAAACGCCGCGCCCGCCGAGACACCCACCATATGGTCGCAGGTCAAACCGCGCTCCATCCAAACGTCGAGCACGCCCGCCGTATACATACCGCGGTAGCCGCCTCCCTCGAGCGCAAGCCCCACCGTGCGCGTCGTATCCGGCTGTGCCATGTGACCATCTCCGTTCCTGCGTTTTAAAACGGGACAAGTATACCCGTCAACATATATCGACTCAGTCGCATTTTTCATGCGCACCCAGGCGTTGCCGTTTGGCGAATAATAGCCGCCCACAGCATGTGCGCCCATATATAATTGTGCACTGTTGTCTATACTACTCAGCTGTTATCAACAGCGAACATTAGCCGGCAAAGTAACTCAACAACGCAGCAAGGCGGGGGCCTGGATACACGCAAGGCGCCGAGCAACGACGCGTGTACACTACGAGCTCGCCCGACGCCATCCGCCCCGACCTCAGAAAGCCGCTTACAACATGGACACCGCCAGCAATTACACCGAAACGCTCGAAAAGACCGTCCGTGACCTTCTCGAGCGTCAGGATGATCTGATTAGGACGGCCTTTACCGACCAGCTCACCGGACTTGGCAACCGCGGCGGCTTTGCCCATTCCCTAGAGGAAATCTGGGAGCAGGAACTGCCCGTGACCATGGCGTTTATCGACATCGATAACCTTAAGCACTGCAACGACGTCTTTGGGCATGACGAGGGCAACCGCTATATCTTGCAGGTAAGTCTCTATCTCAAGCTGTATATGAAAGTGGACGAGGCGGCGTTTCGCATAGGCGGCGACGAGTTTGCCATCCTGTCTACGATTGCGACCGAGGACGACCTCGCCGAGCGCCTGGAACACTGCCGAACGGTCCTACTTAAAAACAACGATTCCGAGATGCCTCACTCGTTTAGCTACGGAGTGTCGCACGCCGACCCCGCCCTGGGTGAAGTCTCCAATCGCATGACACTCGATGCCGACCATCGCATGTACGACTACAAGCTACGCCATGCCATGCATCTTGATCGACGCAATATCGCGCAAGTCCACACCGACGACTTCGAAATAAGCGATCGCGTTTTTGACGCCTTTTCGATGCTCAACGAAGGCCGTTATTGCTTTATCGAGAACTTGGACAAACATCGCACCCTATGGTCACAAGGCGCCCTGCGCGATCTCGGTCTTCCTTCTGAGCATGTAGACAACTGCCACGATTACTGGAAAACGCGCGTCCACCCCGATGACCTTGAGGCCTACATCAACGACATCGACCAAATCTATAATGGCTCCAAACACCGCCGCGTCATGCAGTACCGCATGCGCAATGCCGCGGGCGACTACGTCCTCTGCCGCGCTCGCGGGTTTCGCATCGACGGTGACGGAAATACCCCCTCGCTCTATGTCGGCGAACTTGTTAACCACTCACTCGCCGAGACCGTCGACGCCGCCACGGGCCTCGGAACGCAGCGTATGCTGATCAACGCTATCGATGCCTGCCGTCGCGACCGTTGCGAGACGGGGCTTATAGCGGTCCGCGTTTGTGGCACGGCAAAGTTCAACGAGCTCTACGGGGCCGAGGCTGTCGACAACATGCTCGCCGAATACGCAGGCCGCATGTTATCGATCACCCGCGGCAGAAGTCGCGTCTTCCGCTCGCGAAACGCCCAGTTCGTCGTGCTCAGCAACGATCTGGACCACGAGGCATTCGAGCAACTGACCCATCATCTTAAAGAGGCCGTTTTCGCTCCTGTTCGAATCGCGAACGACACCATTACCCCCGTCTGTCTTGTCGTCCCGGCCTTTTACGAGCGCTTAATCAATCAAGCGACCGCTGTTTTAGGCGAACTCGACCGTCGTCTTCGCGCCGCCGGCGGGCTTGCCCCCAACGACAGCCTCCCCATACCCGAGATTGAGCGTAAAAGCGCCGTCGCCGAACGCATCGATACGCTCACGGGCCTCTATCGACCCAGCGAGTTTATGCGGCGTGCCAACGCATTTCTGAGGACAGGGCGCGACGGCGCTTGGTGTATCGCCACCGTCGATATGGGTCATATGCGACTGTTTAACGAATGGCACGGACAGGCCGAGGGCGACCGCGTGCTCGCCGATGTGGGCACGGTCCTCAAAGACATCGAGAATGCCGAGATGGGCGTCGCAGGATACTGGGGCCAAGACGACTTTTGCATTCTCATCCCCTTTGAGCACGACACCGTCCATCAAATCTATAACCGCGTTCGCGCCGCCGTGGCCAAGCATGATGACGGCGTGGGTTTCTGGCCGTCCATGGGCGTTTGCCCCATCGACCCCAACGAGGAAATCACCATCGACGCGCAGGCCAAGGCCATGTTTACCAATCGACGCGCAAAAAACGACTTTAAGGAGCGCGTCGCCGTCTTTCGCCCCGAGGAATACAAGCGCGAGGTGGCGTTTCACCGCACCCTCACCGAGTTCCAGTATGCGCTCTCAAACGACCGCATCACCTACTACCTGCAGCCCCAGGTTGATATGGAAACCGGCAAGATCATTGGCGCCGAAGCACTCACCCGCTGGATTGACAAGGACGGCTCTCTCATTTCACCCGCAACGTTTATCCCCGCACTCGAGGAAAGCGGCTTTGTGGTGACGCTCGACAAGTACATTTGGCAGGGTGTCGCCTCGTGGCTGCGCGGGCGCATCGATCGAGGACTTCGCGTGGTTCCGGTCTCGCTTAATGTGTCGCGCGTGGATATCCTTGCCTGCGACGTTGCCGAACATATGGGGGCGCTCGCCGCCCAATACAACCTACCGCCCGAACTCATGCGCATCGAGATCACCGAGACAGCCTATACGGGAGAATCCGAGGCCGTGGATAAACTGACTGCCGACCTGCACACCCGCGGCTTCTCAACCTATATGGACGACTTTGGCACCGGCCAGTCCACGCTCGCGATGCTCAAGAACGTCAACGTCGACGTCATCAAGCTTGACCGCACGTTTGTTCCCGCCGACGGAGATCAAGGCCGCAGCGCGCAAATCATTACATCAATGCTCGATATGGCGCAGTCGCTCCATCTGCCCGTCGTGGTCGAAGGCGTCGAGACAAATGAGCAGGCGAACATGCTACGACAGATGGGCGCCCGCTACGCTCAGGGCTTCCTCTACTACCGCCCCATCCCGGCGAATGATTTTGAGGCATTGCTCGATGGTGGCAATAACAACTGATACGCTCGCGCGAAAAACGCCACCGCCGAAGGGGGCATTTGTCTCCATTAGCTAACTTATATCCCCAATTCAAACCGAATTGGGGATATGATACAAACCGTTGTTCTGCCCAAGGAGGTTATTCATCATGAACGAGTCATACCGCTTGGGCGAGCAATCGATTATTGCCTATCTTCAGCGACTTGCGAATGGTGTCTCGACCGCCGAACTCGATGTTTCCGCGCTGCCTGCTGAGCTACGCGCCGTTGGTGAGCAACTGCAAAAGACGCATGCCATCCTGCAACAAGAGCGCCAGCTGCTTGAGTGCAACGCCTATATCGATCCGCTCACCAACTTGGGCAACCGCGGCGGACTCGACCGTCACGTCGAGCAGCTCTGGCGCAAAGGCGACCCCTTCACCTGCGCCTATATTGACATCGACCATCTCAAGCATTGCAATGATAAGTTTGGCCACGCCGAAGGCAATCGCTATATTCTGAGCATCTGCCGCACGCTCTCCGAAACCATGGAGCACGATGAGATGCTGTTCCGCATCGGTGGAGACGAGTTTGTGCTTATCTCGCTCTCCGCAAACGAGACTGAACTCGAGCAGCGCTTGGAGCAGGTACGTGCCGGGCTGATCGAGGCGAGCTCAGGTGACAAGGCGCCCATGATCGCCAGTTTTAGTTTTGGTTGCTCGCACGTCGACCCGCTTGCAGGCGATACGCGTCGCCAGATGACGATGGATGCCGATCGCAAAATGTATCGCTATAAGCTTATGCATCGTGTGCAGCAACCGAAAGACAATGACGTGCCACAACACCCAATCGTCGATCAGCTCCCCTGCAACGACCGGGTGTTCCAAGCGATCTCCATGAGCTCTGAGACGCGCTATCCGTTCATCCTTAACCTCGATACGGGCGAATCGCAATGGTCGGTTAACGCCGTGCGCGATTTTGACCTGCCCTCCCAGCACCCTTTTAACTCGGTCGATATGTGGCTTGCTCGCGTCCACCCCGAGGACCGCGACAACGTACGCGCCGAGCTCGACATGGTGATAAACGGCACGTGGCACTTCCACTACATGCAGTACCGCGTTATGGATGCTACCGGAGCGTACGCGCTTTGCGACTGCACGGGCTACCGCTTGGACGGCACCGATACCGAGCCTAACATGTACGTGGGCATGATTATCAACCGCAGCTTGGCAGATACGACCGACTCGGTAACGGGTCTGGGCGATGTCCACGCCCTGGTCAACGCTATCGGAGAGATGCGCCGCGTGCCGCGCGAGGCTGGCTTTATTGCCATTAAGGTCGACGATATCGCCGAGGTCAATGCCCGCTTTGGATTCGATGCAGGCGACCGCGTGCTCGCCGAAAGCGCCGCCTGCCTCATGGATTGTTCGCGCGGCAAGGGCCGCCTGTTCCGCTCAACAGGACCGACATTCGTGGCGCTTTTCGACGACCTTGATCCCGAAGAGACCAACGCGATTGCAGAGGAGATCGAGCGGTTCCTGGGTTCGCCTGTGCTCATCGGATCGCTTGAATACCAGCCGCCCATTCGCGTGGCTACGCTTCATCTGGACGCCGTCGACCGACAGCCCGTTTCCATTTTGAATGAACTCAAAGCGCTGCTTAAAGAGGCACCGCAAGTACCGGGCACCAAGCTGGACTAGCACCACGGGGCGCGATGTGAAACACAAACCGTTTCGCACCGCGCCCCACGCCATCTGCCCTCTCGTGCGATAATCCTCCGCAGAAGTCACCAAAAGCAGAGGGAGTTTGTGATGAAGGTTCTTTTAGTCAATGGCAGCCCCAAGGCAAACGGCAACACCGCCCGCGCACTCGCCGAGGTCGCCGAGCAACTCAACGCCGAGGGCATTGATACCGAGGTGTTTCAGCTGGGCGCCAAGCCCATCCGCGATTGCATCGGTTGCGGCCAGTGCGGCAAGCTTGGCGGTCGCTGTACCTTTGACGACGACGTGGTGAACGAGCTCATCGCTGCCGCCGGGCAGGCAGATGGCTTTGTCTTTGGCTCACCTGTCTACTATGCGCACCCCAGCGGCCGCATCCTTTCGGCCCTCGATCGCGCCTTCTATGCGGGCGGGCATGCCTTTGAGCACAAACCCGGCGCCGCAGTCGCCGTCGCCCGCCGCGGCGGCACGTCGACCACCTTCGATGTGCTCAACAAGTACTTCACCATTAAGCAAATGCCCGTAGTTGCCTCCACCTACTGGAACAACGTATTTGGCCGCGTGCCCGGCGACGCCGATGGGGATGCCGAGGGCCTTGCCACCATGCGAAACATCGGCAAAAACATGGCCTGGCTCCTGCGTTGCATCGAGGCAGGACGGGCCGCCGGCATCAACGCACCCGAAGCCGATCGCGCAACGACCAACTTCATTCGATAGAGCGGCGGGGCCATGAATATTCAAATCTTCGGGACTAAGAAGTCGTTCGACACCAAGAAAGCGCAGCGTTTCTTCAAAGAACGCCGCATTAAGGTGCAGTTTATTGACCTTAAGGAAAAGGAGATGAGCAAAGGCGAGCTCACGAGCGTGATGCAGGCGGTCGGCGGCATCGACAAGCTGCTCAACCCCAAAGCCAAGGACGAAGAGACGCTCGCGCTCATCCAGCACCTTACCCCCAGCCAGCGCTTCGACAAGCTGCTCGAGAACCAGCAGGTTCTAGCCGAGCCCATCGTGCGTAACGGCAAAAAGGCCACCGTCGGTTATTGCCCCGATGTATGGGGAGCCTGGGAGTAGCCTGTGTTATTTGCCGGCGCGTGGGTATAAGAGCAGGCGTTTGGCATAAGATTCAACTGTAAGCCATGTCTAACAAAGGAGGGCACATGCCCAACAAACCCGTGAAGATCATCATGCTTACCGGATACCTCGGTGCCGGCAAGACCACGCTGCTCAACCACATCCTCGCTAACGACGGCGGCATCCGCGCCGCCGTGATCGTCAACGATATCGGCGAGATCAACGTCGACGCCAACCTTATCGCCGACGGCGGCCTTTCCGAGACCGATGACCTCATCCCGCTCACCAACGGCTGCATCTGCTGCACGCTTTCGGATGACCTGGCCAACCAGCTGCAGGGCATCGCCGATTCGGGCAACTTCGACTACATCATCATCGAGGCATCGGGCATTTGCGAGCCTATCCCCATCGCCTACACCATCTCGAGCTTCTGCGACGAGGCCAAGGTGGGCGGCGAGCCCAAGCTCGCGCTCGACAACATCGTGGCCGTGGTCGACTGCGCCCGCATGTACGACGAGTTCAACGGCGGTCGCGACCTGCTGGCCGAGGATATCGACGAGGACGACATCGAAAGCCTGCTCATCCAGCAGATCGAATTCTGCTCCACGCTGATCCTCAACAAGACCGATACCGTGACGCCCGAGCAGATCGCCGAGCTCAAGGCCATCGTGCGCAGCCTGCAGAAGGACGCCGTGATTGTCGAGGCCCAAAACGGCGAGGTCCCCATGGAAGAGCTGCTCGACACCGACCGCTTCGACTTTATGCGCGCCTACAACTCCGCCGCCTGGATCGAGGCCATGGAGCATCCCGAGGAGCACGACGACCCCGAGGTGCTCGAGTACGACATCGAGACCTTTGTGTACTCGCGCCGCAAGCCGTTTGACCTGCAGAAGTTCACCAATTTTGTTGAGCAGGAGTGGCCCGACGAGGTCATCCGCGTCAAGGGTCCGCTGTGGCAGACCGGCGATCCGGACATGTGCTACATGTTTGAGCAGGCCGGCCACCAGATGCGCCTGATGGAGAACGGCTTGTTCGTTGACTCCGCGCCCGAGGGCGAGAAGCAGAAGATCATCGACGAGAACCCCGAGATCATGCAGATTTGGGACGACGAGACGGGCGACCGCATGACGAGCCTGTGCATCATCGGCCGTCACATGGACAAGGATGCGCTCATCGCCTCCCTCGATGCCTGCCTGACTGACTGGCACCGCGCCTAGGTTTATCTAAGCGGGCATTTTTCCGCTACGTAACCGCCAAACCACCACGAAGGTGCCTGTTCCCTTCGTGGTGGTTTTTCGTTCTGAGCCAAGGAGATTCATGTTCAACATTGTGCTGTATGCGCCCGAGATTCCGGCCAATACGGGCAATATCGGCCGTACCTGCGTGGTCACCGGCGCCCGCCTACATCTGGTGGAGCCGCTGGGCTTTTCGCTCGATGACAAGACGGTACGTCGCGCCGGCCTGGGCTACTGGCAAAACTTGGACGTGGCGACCTATGCCGGCTGGGAGGATTTCCTTGCACGCAACGGCCTCTCCCCCGCCGATGGTCGCCTACATCTGCTGACCAAAAAGGCACGCCGCACCTATGCGCAGAGTACCTACCGCGATGGCGACTACTTGGTCTTTGGCAGCGAGAGCTCGGGCATTCCCGAGCCGCTGCTTGCCGCGGCGCCCGAGCGCTGCGAACGCATCCCCATGTTGCGAGATTGCGATTCGCTTGACAACGCCGAGGCCTGGGAAGCCCACGAGGAATCGCTCGGACATACCGAGGACAGCCACGAAGCCATCCTGCAGCAGGATATCTGCGGCAACTTCGTCGACCCGGACGACTACCGCATCAGCGCACTCGACCTCTCCAACAGCGCCGCCATCGTCCTCTACGAGGCTCTGCGCCAAACAGGCTTTCCGGGAATGTGACAAAGGAACTGTCCCTTTGTCACATTCAGTTATAGGTAGCGGCCAGTGATGCTCTTGGAGCAGGTCGCGATGTCGCCCGGCGTGCCGGCGCAGACGATTTGCCCGCCGGCGTCGCCACCGCCCGGGCCCATGTCGATCACATAATCGGCATTACGGATAAGGTCGAGATCGTGTTCGATCACGATAACCGTGGCGCCCTTGGCGACAAGGCCGTCAAACACACTCAGCAACACCTGAACATCGAGCGGATGCAGGCCGATCGTGGGCTCGTCGAACACGAATACGGCATCATCCTGCACGCGGCCCATCTCGCTCGCAAGCTTAAGACGCTGAGCCTCGCCGCCCGAGAGCGCCGGTGTGGGCTCACCCAGGGTGAGATAGCCCAAGCCCAGGTCGTGCAAGGTCTGCAAGCGCGCCTGAACTTTCTTGAGACCCACCGTGGCGTCGAGGGCCTCGTCCACACTCATGTCCATGAGCTGCGGCAACGTGAGCAGACTCCCGTCCTTGCCCTCGCGATGAATATGCGAAGCCGCGTCTGCATAACGTGAGCCGCGACATGCCGGGCAGACGATCTCGACATCGGGCAAAAACTGCACGTCGAGCGATATCGAGCCCGTGCCATCGCACGTAGGGCAACGCAAAGCGCCAGTGTTGTAGCTAAAGGCGCCCGCCTTGTAGCCGGCTGCCTTGGCCTCGGGCGTACGGGCGAAGGCGCGACGCAGCTCGTCATGGATGTCGGCATAAGTCGCCACCGTCGAGCGCACGTTGGCGCCGATGGGCGTAGCGTCAATCAGATTTGCGCGAGCAATGCCCTCGGCATCGACCCAACGCACGTGCCCCGGCAGGCGCTCGCCGGCTGCCTGCGCCTTGAGTGCCGGAATGAGCGTCTCGAGCACCAACGTCGTCTTGCCCGAACCCGAAACGCCCGTCACCGCGACGAGACGGCCGCGCGGGATATCGACTTCGAGCGGCTTGACGGTATGGATGGTATCGGTCGCCATGCGGATGTGGCCCTGGTCGAACATTTCGTCGTCAGTCACCTGCGGACGCAAACGCTTGGAGTCCGATCTCAAAAACGGCGCGATGCGGCTGCCCTGCGATTGTTCGACCTCGTCTACCGTGCCCGCGGCAATCACATTACCGCCGCCTGCTCCGGCAACGGGGCCCATCTCGACCAGATAGTCGGCTTCCGCCAGTACGCGCGTATCGTGGTCGACAACAACCACGGTGTTGCCGTCATCCACCAGATCGCGCATCACGCCTACCAGGCCGTCGACATTAGCAGGATGCAAGCCAATCGAGGGCTCGTCCAGCACATAGAGCACGCCCGTCGATCGGTTGCGCACCACGCGGGCGAGTTGCACGCGCTGGCGCTCACCCGTGGAGAGCGTGGCGCCTGCGCGATCGAGCGAAAGGTAATCGAGACCCAGGTCGACCAGACGACGGGCCGTGCGCAAAAATGAATCGCAGATATCCGTCGCCATGGGCTGCATCTCGGCCGGCAAGGATGCGGGCACCCCGCGCACCCACTCAATCGCCTCGCCCAGCGTCATGGCAGCCGCCTGCGCCAGATTGATACCGCGCACCTGGGGCTGGCGCGCAGCCTCGGAGAGACGCGTGCCGCCACAGTCACGGCATGGCCCCTCGCGCAAAAAGCGCGCAACGCGTTTGAGGCCCTTGTCGTCCTTAACCTTGGCGAGCGCATTCTCGACGGTATAGACGGCGTTGTAATAGGTGAAATCGAGCGGCGTGGCGCCCTCGCCGTTTTTGGGAACGTAGAGAATATGCTTCTTAACCGCCGGGCCGTGAAACACGATGTCGCGCTCTTGAGGCGTAAGTTGGTTAAACGGCACGTCGGTACGCACGCCCATCTCGCCTGCCACTTGCTTCATCAGATCCCACATGAGCGTGCCCCAGGGAAGCACCGCGCCTCCGTTGATGGTCTTGGACTCGTCGGGCACCAGGCTCGCTTCGTCCACCTCGCGCATGACACCGGTACCGCCACAGGTGGGGCATGCACCGCCGCTATTGAAAGCCAAATCCTCGGCACTCGGCGCGTAGAACTCGCGGCCGCATGCAGGGCACGTGAGCGACAGGCCAGCGGCCACGTTAAGGCTCGGCTCCACACGCGCCCCGCAATGCGGGCACACATGATGGGCGCAACGGCTAAAGAGCAGACGCAGGCTATTGTTAAGCTCGGTCATGGTGCCAAAGGTGGAACGCACGCCCGGCACGCTAGGGCGCTGATGCAATGCGAGCGCCGCCGGCACGTGCAGTACCTCGTCCACCTGAGCGTGCTCGGCCTGCGTCAGGCGACGTCGAGTATAGGTGCTGAGCGCCTCCAGGTAACGACGCGAGCCCTCGGCATAAAGAACCCCCAGTGCCAGCGAGCTCTTGCCCGAACCCGACACGCCGGCAATACCCACGAGCTTTCCCAGCGGAATATCGATATCGATGTCCTTGAGGTTGTGTACACGTGCGCCACGTACCTCGATAGCCTGCGGGCTCATCTTCTGTTCCGTCACCTTTATCACCCTACTCATGTCATATAACTCGATCGCGAATGTACGCGCCCAGCATGGGCACGGTAAATCGGACGAGGCCGTATCCGGCAGCCTCGATGACGCGCTCGCGAATCAGGCTTGCGCGATATTTACTCGCCCAGCTCTGGGTGCGATCGCAGCGCTCAATGATATCCGCCATGCGACTCGGTTTGCCCTCGTCAACCGCCATGGCCTCGATAAAGAGGCGCTGTGGACTGCGCAGCCCGTAATACAGAGGCGCGTCAACCGCTTCGTAGAACTCGGAGACGGCATCCGCATGGCCATCCTCGGCATCGCGCCTTTCGATGACCTGCGAGCCACGCCGGACAGCAGACCGCCACATGTAATATCCCACCAGCTGAACCATATAGGGATGCCCCATGCTCTTGCGCGCCGCAAGGTCCGCCGTCTCTGCATCAACGCAAAGGCCAGCGTCTTTGACCGTCTGGACATATGAATCGCGCACTTTGGGCAAAGAAATCGGCCCCAGCGTACGCTGCTGGGCGCGCCGCAAAAACGTTACGCTCGGCTCTTCGAGCAAGTCATCAACCATACTGGGCAAGCCGGCAAAAACCAGCGCAAGACCGCGCTGATCGCTATCGGGCAAGCCCGTAGCATCCTGGTCTCCGAGCACCTGCTGATAGAGAACGGCCAGCGCCGCCAGTTCCTCGATAGATGCCGATTGGGCCTCGTCAATCGCAAACAGTAAGCCCTTTCCCGGCCCGAGTTTCTTGAGGCGTTCGTTGACTAACCCGCGCAGCGTCTCGCCTTTTGCCCGCGCCGCCTCGACCGACATCCGGCCAAATGACGGACCGAACTCCATTGACGTCACAACGGGTTTATTCGAGCGAAGCGCGTCGGCCAAGCGGTCGCATAAGCCAAGCGAAGCGGAATCGGAGACAACCGCCCACCCGCGCTCGTTGGCGAGACGCTGCAGCTCCCGCAGAAGAACCGTTTTGCCACAGCCGCGGTTTCCCGTAACGAGCATGAGCCTGCCCGGCGCTCCGGCGCCGTTGTCGAGTCCTTCCTCAAAATCTTCGATGACCGACTCTCGACCGATGAGCATCGGAGGCCGCTTGCCTGCCGTTGGCTTAAAGGGATTTGGATTCATGTCGGCCTCCTCGGATTGGCAAACCCTGGTAATAGTTATAAAACCCTGGTAATAGTTATACCAACTTATACCGAGTTATACCAATAGCATGTAACAAAGGAACTGCCCCTTTGTCACATGTGGCCGAAAAACTCCGCGTCTGCTGCTCGCCAGGGGCGGAAGGTGGCGGGATCGACCTTTACGTGCGCCGCGGCGGGTACGTCGTACCATTTGACCGTGTAACCGGCGCCGTGAGAGCAAAAGACCGAGTCGGGCGTGTTGGGCAGATCGGCCTCGGGCTCATAGGCGGCCGTCTCGATTACGTACTCGGCATCATGGCAAGCCGAATAGCCGGCGAACTCCAGGTACAGATGCCCGCGACCGCTCGTGTAGGCAGCCACCTCCAGCGCATAATCCTGAACCTCGGATGCCGGCACGCGACCCACAAGCTTCGCCCGGTCTCCCGCCATCGTCGGCGGCTCGTACTCGGCACCCATGCGCGTGGCATCCGAGAGCGCCCGGCCCACGCACTCCCCCGGCACCTCGAGCTCAAAGTGGCACCACGGCTCCAACAGCACCGCCGCACCGGCCTCACGTGCCCGCATGAACCCCTGGCGAATCGCGCGATACGTGGCCTGGCGAAAATCGCCGCCCTCGGTGTGTTTGGCATGCGCGCGGCCGCCTGTGAGCGTAATGCGCATATCGGTGATGGGCGAACCGGTCAGCACGCCCAGATAATCGCGCTCCATGGCGTTGGTGAGCGCCAGACGCTGCCAGTTAAGATCGAGCTCGTCGGTCGAGGTCACGGTGCCAAACTGCACGCCCGAACCCGCCGGCAACGGCTCCAGGCGCAAATGTACCTCGGCATAGTGGCGCAGTGGCTCAAAGTGACCCACGCCCTCGACCGGCTGCGAAATAGTCTCCTTATAGAGAATGCCGCCAGACTCAAACTCGACCGCAAGGCCAAAGCGATCTGCCAACACCCGCTGCACGACCTCGAGTTGCACGGCTCCCATCAACTGCAAATGAATCTGTTCAAGATGCGTGTTCCAGCTTACGCCGAGCATGGGGTCTTCGTCTGCCAGCTCAGTCAACGCTTTGAATACCACATGGACGTCGTGTTCGCCCGGCAGCACGGTATAGGTGAGGACCGGAGCGATGACGGGCGCATCGCCCGCGGGCTCCGCGCCCAGAGCATCACCCGGGCGAACGTGCGCGAGGCCCGTCACGGCGCAGATGCCGCCAGCGGCAACTTCCTGGGCAAGCTCGTATTTCTCGCCGTTATAGATGCGCACCTGGTCGATCTTTTGCTCCCAAGTGGAGGCGCCAGAGCATCCCTCGACAACTTGCTTTGCACGCAGCACACCGCCGGTCACTTTAACCCATGCCAAGCGCTCGCCGCGATCCCCGCGGCTGACACGATAGACGCGCGCGGCAAACTCCGGGAGCCATGTCTGTTCACGCATCAGCGCACATATGCCATCCAGCAGCTCGTCCACGCCTTGGTCCCTGAGCGCCGAGCCGGCAAAACAGGGAAAGAGCTTGCGCTCGGCAACCATGCGCGACAGCGTTGCGACGGAAAGCTCACCCGCTTCAAGAAACTCCTCGAGCGCCGCCTCGTCCAACGCAGCAGCGTCCTCCTGAACGGCACCGCCCGCCAGCAGTTCGTTGGCATCCAGGCAGCCTTCGGAAAGACGCTGCCCAAGCTGTGCCAGCAAAACATCGCGGCCGGGATTCTCCAAATCGATTTTGTTGATATAGATGAACGTCGGGATGTCATAGCGTGCAAGCAGGCGCCACAGGGTTTCGGTGTGCCCCTGCACGCCGTCGTTGGCGCCCACAACTAAAATCGCGTAGTCCAGCGCGCGCAATGTGCGCTCCGCCTCGGCCGAAAAATCGACATGCCCCGGTGCATCCACGAGCATGACGTGGGTATCGCCATGGTCGAGTACGGCCTGCGACGAGAAAATCGTGATGCCGCGCTCGCGCTCGATCTCGTTCGTGTCCAGATGCGAATCACCATCGTCCACGCGGCCGCGCTTGCGAATGCGACCCGCGTTGAACAGCATGGCCTCGGCCAGCGTGGTCTTGCCGGCATCGACATGCGCCAAGATTCCAACGACCGCTTGCTTCGACATGGCTCTCCTCTTATTGCAAGCCCATCGCACGCGGCAACGGGCGTCCTCGTTCCACACTGGATGATACAATTTACGGGCCGGCGGGCGAAGCGGGCCCTATCCCCCGACCGAGCTCATCGCCCCGCGTTGCCGCGCGGCGATTTTCGTAGGTTCGCGCCTTGCGAAAGCCGGCTTGCAAAACAGCGCAGCGAACGAAAATGGCCCCGGGCGGGACCATTTTCGTTCGCGCGAATTATTGATATGAGGCGTCGCTCTTACGCCTCGCGCAGCCAATCAAACGCGACGCGCGGCGTACCGTCCGACACATATACGATACCGGCGCGCTTAAACCCGGCCTTGGCGATGGCTCCCTGCATGGGCAGGTTGTCCTGATGCGTGTCGATGCGCAGGTGATCGGCACGCTCCTTGGCAAAGGCAAACATCGCAGCCGCGATACCGTGCACGGTGCCATCGGACGCCACGCGATGCAGCACGGCGTACGGAGCGTCGCTGCGCCATTGACCATCCTCAATGACGTCATAGCACTCGTCCGGGCCCGGCAAAAAGGCAAACGTCGCCACCACGCGGCCGTCGACTTCGCACACATAGCTGCCATCGGCGGCGATATCGGCAGCCAGCTGCTCGGCAGAAGGCGTGCCCTCGGGCCACTGCGTGGCGTTGCCATGTGCGCGCATAAAGGCGCGGGCTGCGTCATAGATAGCCATGACGGCGGGAATGTCGGTATCGAGGGTTTTTCTGATCATCACGCGGCGACCTCACGTTTATTGGTATCACTTTGGTTGAGCAATGATACCAGCGTTTGGAGAGAGGCGCTAAGCAGATGGGAAGCAAAAAGCGAGCCGCCTGGTCAAAGGCCAAAAGCGAGTTTTTGGGCGCTGCTACCGGCGGCGATATGAGCGACCTGTTTGCGCGCGAGGACGAGCGCCGCGACGCCCTAGACGCCGAGCGCGATGAAGCCTGGCGTTACAAGTCGTGCGAACGCAAAAACCGTTACGACACACGCGCCGAGGCCGAGGCAGTTATGGCCGACTGCGAAAACCGCGGGCGGCGTGGTTTGGCCTGCTACAAATGTGAATACTGCGGCGGCTGGCACCTGACGTCGCACCCTTGGAAATAGGGACCGCATCGGCACGGCACTAGCGAAGCCCCGGTAATCGCACGCAAGCTACGGGCGCGGCGGCACCAAAACATCGTAACGAACGGCCTTGCCCGCAAGTTGATAGCTCGGCTTAACGCCGGCAAGCAGCGGGCCCTTCACCGGCCGCTTGATAACGACCTTGCGCGGGTGCACCGCAAGCGCGGCTTCGACCAGCGTCTCCTCATCGGTACATGGCCGTTCCAGATGGTGCAAGAGTTGGAACTTCTTTTTGACCGCCGCACTTTTGGTGCGCTCGGGAAACATGGGGTCCAGATACACCACGTCGGGAGCCGCGAGCTCGCCCTGACCAATCAGCTCAGCTGTATGGCGAAGGCCGGCAATGCTGTCCTCGCCCGCATGAAGGCGCATGCGTGCCACGGCAGCCGCAAGCACCGGATCATCTGCCGCGCGATCCAGGGCATCCTTGAGGAGCGCCGCGATCACGCAATCTTGCTCATACAGATCGACGGTAAAGCCCGCAGCCGCCAACAGCAGCGAATCCTCGCCAAAGCCCGCCGTGGCGTCAATCGCCCATGGTCGCTCGATACCCTTTGTGCGCGCAGCCTTTACCAACAGCTCTTGCTGCAGACGGCCCTGTTTAAGCCGCGGAAGCATGCGGGTGAAATCGGCGCACAGCTCCATCGTGCCGTCGGTGAGCGTGAGGCCCTCGGACTTCCCGATCAGCTCAAGCCCCGCGGCCCGAGCAACAGAAAAGGGATCGACGACGCCCATGGGTACTCCTTAACAAGCAAAACGAATACGTGAGCGCCACCTCAGTTGGCACCCAACCGTCCGCTATTGTCCCACATGCGACATGGCCCACAGCATCGCAATGCAAAGCACCGCCATCAATCCCGTGCACACGGCAGCGATCACAGAATCACCCATGCGCCTTCCCAACGACCGCGGCTCACGCACTTGCCCTGCTCCGTACATCATGACTCCTCCTTGAGACCAGCTCCTTGTTACGACCTCATCATCGCAGCGCCGCACATGGGCTGCCATCGATTTGGCTTACGTCCAGCTTTCCTTTTTGAAAGGTTGGACCGTACAGGCAAGAGACGCTTTCAGGCGCATGTATCGCCCCGTTGAACTACAATGTGCTTCACGATATGTGCCGCAACCTGGGTGCGACAGATTCTCCGCCCCGCATCGAAAGGACCAGCTATGAGCGCCGCTCGCAAGACACTCAAAATCCTTGCCCTGATTTATTTTGTTCTGGGCATCGCCAGTCTCGTCATTGGAATCGCCGGCATCGCGACCGGCAACCTCGATTCCATGTACGGGTCGAACGCCATGCTCGCCGCGGTCGTGCTGGTCGCCAAGGGCCTCATCGATCTCGCCGCGGGCGTTGCGGGTATCAAGGGCGCCAACAAGCCTTCGCAGGTGGATGGCGCGTTTAAGCTCGGCATCGTCGCCGCAATCGCCACGCTCGTCCAGGCCGCGCTCACGCTTCCCGCGCTCGGCGGCAGCTCCGTTAATATCGTCGCCTTTGTCATCGTGGTGTACGACCTGTTCTTTGTTCAGCAGGCGCACGCCGTTAAGGCCGAGAACAAGGACCGCCTGTAAGCGCTCGCTTCTCATAACCTCTGCAGCCAAGCAACTAAAAAGGGCCGATCGCGCATCTCCGCGGTCGGCCCTTTACGTTTGCCCAGATAAAACCTACCAAAATAAACCTGTCCCTTTTTGGTAGGTTAGTGGCGGTACTCGGCGATGATGAAGTCGATGTCGGTTTGAAGGGTGTCCAAGTTTGCCAGGCGCTCTTTGTCGGCAGGGCGCGTGCGGTAGTAGTACGGCGTCATCTGGAACACCGCCTCGATGTCTGCCTGGGTCTGGAGCGTAATGTTCGCAGACACCCGCTGCGTTCCGACCAACTCGAGCTCGGTGGTCTTCGGCAGCTTCTCATCGTTAAGGTACGGCGTATCGTAGAGCACTTCCTTGAGCCCAAAGAGATGACGGGCACCCGGCACCACGGTATAGAGTGAGCCCTCTGGAGCCAGCACGCGGGCAAATTCGCGCTCGTTAAAGGGAGCGAAGAGCTCGGTCACCATATCGAAGGCGCCATCGGCCACGGGGATGTCCTTCATGTTGGCCACGAAGTAGGTCGCATCGCCGCGCTTGGCGGCAAGGCGCACCATCTCTTTGCCCAGGTCGAAACCGTAAGCATCCACGCCCGGCACCGCGCCCATGGCGCTGGTGTAGTAGCCTTCGCCGCAGCAAATGTCGAGCAGCGTCATGGGGCCATTCGTAGACGCAGCACACCCAGACACCTGCTTGCGCACCAGCTCAACCATCGCATCGCGCAACGGCGCATAGTAACCGCGGTTCAGAAAGTCGCGACGGCTGCGTGCCTGCGACTTAGGATCACCCATGGAGTCGCCGCTCTTGGACGAGCGCAGCAGATAGAGATAGCCCTCGCGCGCACGGTCAAATCGGTGTCCGCCCGCGCATGCAGCACCGCGCTCGTCGTCCACCAACGGTTCATGGCAAACGGGACACAACAACATGGCAACTCCTTAGCGCGAACAACACAACGCCCACCATTGTCGCACGCCTTCCCCACCTAGTCATAGAAGAGACAAGGAGTGTCCCCAGCTGCCGACAGAAAAGGAACGTCCCTAAGTGCCGGCTGGCTGCATTAGGAGTATCATCGTCTGCGCAAATAAGCACGGAAAAGCATATAAGAGATTGAGAGCGTATGGCTGACACCGCATCTAAGCACATTGACATGACTACCGGCTCGCTGTGGCGCAATATTCCCCTGTTCGCCTTTCCCGTCGCCGCCACGAGCATCCTCGAGCAACTGTCGAACCTCATCGCAACGGTCATTATCGGCAACTTCTCGGGCGACCAGGGAACTCTTGCCATGGCGGCGGTCGGTTCCAACGTTCCGCTCACCAGCCTGATGCTCAACCTGTTTATCGGATTATCGCTTGGCTCTAACGTGGTTATCGCCAACGCCATTGGCCGCAACGACCAAAACATGGTCAAGCGCGCCGTCCATACCTCGATCCTCATGGCACTCGTGGGCTTTGTCGTCATCGCGCTGGGCGAGATTTTCGCCGAGCCTATGCTCGCCGCGCTCAACGTCCCCGCCGAGACCATGCCGCTCGCATCGCTCTACCTGCGCGTCTTTTTGTTGAGCATGCCCTCGATCCTTCTCTACAACTTCGAAGCCGCCATCTTCCGCTCCGTCGGCATCACCCGCATGCCGCTCCAGGCGCTTGCCGTGTCCACCGTCCTCAACATCGGTCTGGACCTCATCTTTGTCCCCGTGCTCCACTGGGGCGTGGCAGGCGTCGCTATCGCCACGGCCATCGCCTACACCGTCAGCGCCGCCACACTCTTTATCCGCCTGCTCAAGACCGATTCCGTTGTCCGCGTCAACCCGCACGACCTTGCTATCGACCCTGTCGCCCTTAAGCGTATCGTCAAGATCGGCCTGCCCGCCGGCATCCAGAGCGCCGTCTTCGCCGTCGCCAATATCATTATCCAGTCTGCTATCAACAGCCTGGGCACCGAGGTCATGGCAGCCTCCAGCGCTGCGATGAGCCTGGAGTACGTGTGCTACAACCTGCTCAACAGCTTTAGCCAGGCCTGCACCACCTTTGTGGGGCAAAACCACGGCGCCCGCCAGATCGACCGCTGCACCAAGACGCTCAAGGTCTGCCTGGTCGAAGGCGGCATTGTCGCGCTCACCACAATCGTTATCATCGTCGGCCTGGGACGCGAGATCCTATCGCTGTTCAACAGCGATCCCAATATCGTCTCAATCGGCTACATCCGCGTGTGCTCGATCTTCCCCGCGTACGCCTTTAGCATGTTCTACGAAAACATGTCCGGCTACCTGCGCGGCTTTGGCATCTCACTCATGCCTGCCCTCATCACCATGATCTGCGTCTGCGGCATCCGCTTCTACTGGGTGTTCTGCGTCTTCCCACACTTCCGCACGTTCGCGAACATCATGATGGTCTACCCCATCAGCCTGGGCACCACGGCGTTCTTTATGGTCGCAGCGGTACTACTTTGCCACCCGGCACGCACCTATCGCGCCACCCAAGCCAAAGCGACAGCCCGCTAAACACCGCACTCAAAGCCACGCCAGTCATTAATTGACAATATGCGAGCTCATATAGTCGATAAAGCGCCTCGTGGCGATAGGCATGGTATCCCAGCTGCGCCAAGCTGCCACTACGTCGCGCGAGGGAGCATGCACGATGGGTCGCACACGAATATCGGCTCGCATGCCCTCCACAGTACGACGGTAGAGCATGCTCACGCCTAGGCCCTCCTCCACCATCGCCATGATGGTGTAGTCGTCGGTCACCTCGCTCGTCACGTGCGGCGACAGCCCATGCGCCGCGAATGCATCGAGCACCAGGCTCTGTTCGCCCTCATCCAGCAGCACAAACGGCTCGGACGCTAAGTCGGTGAGCGTCACCTTCTCCTTTGCCGTCAGCGGATGCGCGGCCGGCAACAATGCTACCAACTCGTCGTGATAGACCACGCGCTTCTCGAGCCCGGCGGTAAATCCGCGCGCCGTAAAACAAAAATCAACCACGCCATCGTGCACCCATTGGGCGTTGCGCGTGTAATCGCCCTGCTTGAGAGTAAAGTGCACGCCCGGGTGCAGAGCCCCAAAGTCGCGGATCACACGCGGCAGCACAGTACGACTCACGTTGGTAAACGTCGCGATGCGAATATCGGTCGACGAAAGCCCCAGCAGCTCCTGGCGCTTGCCCTCGAGCTCGGCCTCGGCAGTTACGATTTGGCGCAGATACGGCAGGTACTGTTTGCCGTCGCGCGTAAGCGATACACCCTGCTTGCCGCGCTCGATAAGCGTGGTACCCAGCTCGCGCTCGAGCGCCTTGACGGCCTGGCTCACCGCACTTTGCGTATAGCCCAACTCGTCGGCCGCACGTTTCAGACTGCCGCAATCGACCACCATACAAACAATCTGATACCGCGATGCCATCGTGCCTCCACATCAATGCAGCCGCAAAACGTTTTGCCAGCGCTTTTTCTGCCAACATTAGCGTTTCTTAATCATACTGAAGATACATTCGCTTTACTACATCAATATCTGGGAGCAGAATCCTTTTTACGAAACCGTTCTGTAACAAAAGGAGTCCCATGGACCGCAAAAAAGCAATCGCGCTCTCATTTTCCGTTCCCGTCGCATGGGGCTTTTCGTACCCCCTCATGAAGATCGGCATGGACAGCATGAACGCCACGAGCATCGTCGCGCTACGCTGCATCATCGCCTTTGTGGTCTGCCTGCTGCTCTTCCACAAGCACGCGTTGCGCATCAACCGCGACCTTATGGTCCGTGCCGCCATCATCGGCGCCATTATGGCAACCGAGCTCACCTGCATGTGCCTGGGCTCCAGCCTCACCTCCGCCTCCACCGCCGGCTTTTTGCAGAGCCTGACGGTCGTGATTGTGCCGTTTGCCAACGCCGCCCTGCTGCGTCGCGCCCCCGAGCGCAAAGTGCTCGTCGGCACCGCCATCGTCACCTGCGGTATGTTGCTGCTCTCGGGCGCAGACTTTACCAGCCTGAATCCCGGCGCGATCATCATGCTGCTCTCCGCCTTTGTCTATGCCGGCCATATCATTGTGGCGAAGCGCTTTGTCGAAGATGTCGACCCGCTGGCTTTGGGCGTTTGGCAGCTGGGCTTCGGCGGCTTGTTCTCGGGTATCGCCGCATGCGTCTTTGGCGGTTTCACACTTCCCAGTACGCCCAGCGAGATCGTGGTCGTCGTCGCGCTCGCACTCATCTGCTCTGCCTACGGCTTTATCACCCAGACGCTCGTGCAGCCCCACGTGCCCGCCGAGACCACCGGCTTCGCCTTCTCGCTTGAGCCGGTCTGCTCCGCTGTCTTTTCGTTCTTCCTGGTTGGCGAGGTCCTGAGCCCCATCGCCTTCTTTGGCGCCGCCCTCATCCTAACCGGCGTCATGGTGGCAACCGTCGAGCTTCCGCGCCTCCGCGCACATGGACAAGCTCGCATGGCAGGAGCGCCCGAGCACGTCTCGTAGACCCCACTCTTCATACAGCCGTGGCGTAAAGGCAACCGGTGCGCCTTTACAATAGATGCCAACAGAGTATCTGCCATAAAGGAGCCCCATGGACACCGCAACTCGCGACCGCAACATAGCAACTTGGTTGGGCGATGCGCCACAGCTGATACGTGACACTACGAACCAGCTGCTCGAGCGCATCGCCCTTTTGCGTGCCGAGCAGACTATCTACCCGGCACAAGACGACATCCTCAATGCCCTCGCCTACACGCCGGCCGACCAGGTCAAGGTTGTCATCTTGGGTCAAGACCCCTATCACGGACCCAACCAGGCCATGGGGCTGTCGTTCTCGGTCCCCGCGACGCAAACCAAGTTGCCGCCGAGCCTGCGCAACATCTATAAGGAGCTCAAAGCCGATCTGGGTTGCCCCATTCCCGCCACGGGAGACCTAACGCCATGGGCACAACAGGGCGTCCTTCTCCTAAACACCACGCTCACCGTGCGTGAGCATGCCGCGAACTCGCACGCCAAGCTGGGCTGGAGCACGCTCACCGACTACGTTATCGAACGCTGCTGCCAGCTGTCCCAGCCGGTCGTCTTTTTGGCTTGGGGTCGCTTTGCCCAGCAGATGGTCGAAGGCAAGCTCGCCGCGATCGGTGCGGGCAAGGCAACCGGCAAGTTCTGCCTGGCATCCACGCACCCCTCGCCGCTTTCGGCCAACCGTGCCACGGCAGAACTCCCTGCCTTTATGGGGTCGCGCCCCTTCTCTGCTGCCAATCGGCTACTCGAACAGCACGGCTCGACCCCCGTCAACTGGACTTGCCTCGGCTAAAAACCGATACATCAAAAACGCGCCCGACGGCTTTCCATCGGGCGCGTTTCCTATTCGGGCCAAATAAATTGTGTGCGGCCGGCCTCGCCGCCATCGATCAGCAGGCTCTGCCCGGTCATAAAACGGTTGGTCACGCCCACAAAGTAGATCCACTCGGCGATCTCTTGGGCGGTGGCCCAGCGCTTAAGCGGCGTAAGCTCCATAATCTGGTTCCACAGGCGTTCGTCTTCCATCACGCAACGGTTGAGCGGCGTGATAACGCCGCCCGGGTCCACACTGTTGGCGATGGCCTGCGGCGCCAGGCGGTTTGCAAGGTTCTTGGTGTAGGCGATAACGCCACCCTTGCTGGCAGCATAGGCGGGAAACTCCGATCCCGTATGTCCGCTCGCCGACCCCACATTGACCACGGATTGGATAGCAGGCGCTGGCTTGGCGGCAAGCCCCTCTCCCACAAAGGCGTAGCGCTCGGTCACGTTGATGGTGCCACGCAGGTTGGCGGCAATGTCATCGGCCGAATCCTGCGTACCGGCAACGTTTACGATTACCTGGGGTTCAAGGTCGTCTGGAAACGAGTCCGGTTCGCGGACATCAACGATCAGATGGCGGTAGCGCTCGTGCTCGACCGCCGTCGGCAGCAGGTCAAAGCCAACGACCTCGTGGCCCTCGTCCAAAAAGCGCTGCACGCACGCGGCTCCGATACCGCCCGAAGCGCCCGTGATCAAAACCCGCATACTTGCTCCTTAGGCGGTTGCGTGGCGCTCGAGGTACTCGGCGCCCACATTCTCACGCTCCCAGCCACGCACGACCTTGTAGCCCACGGGGCTCAGGAAGACCTCGCACAGCAGCTCGGCAACAGCGCCGGTCAGCGAGCACATAAGGACCTGCACCCAGGTCCAACCAAAGAACGTGTGGCTCACCACAATGGCAAAGACCAAGTTGTCGATAAACTGGCCAACACCCGTGGACACATAAGAGCGGAAGGCAAAGCTCGCAAAGTTATTCTTTTTGAGCATACGACCGAGCGACTGGTTGAGTGTGGAGTTAACCACGGCAGAAACGAGCATTGCCAGCGAAGAGCCCAGCACCACGTACCAGGTGCCGCCGATGGTGGCGTTAAGGGCGGTGTTGACCTCGATCATACCCGTGTCGTAGTAGGCGCCCCACATGCCGGGCGTGAGCGAGCATGCCCAAAAGCACAGACTCACGGCCAGATTGACCAGCAGCGCGAGGATAGAGATTTTGATGGATGCCTTGGCGCCAAAGCGCTTGCAGATCATGTCCTGGCACAAAAACGAAACCCAGCTCACCACAAAGCCACAGTCGAGCGCCAGATACGGTAGGCTGATGAGTTCTTTGTTGGCCAGCAGGTTCATCATGATGACGCTCACGAAAAACAGCGAAACCGTTGCCGCGGGAATGCTCCGCAACAGGACCTTGTAGTCCTCCATGACCTTCTTGATCATTATGTACTCCTTTGGTTTTAGGTTTAACGAGCAGGATATCGGACCCGAACTGCTCGGACGCCCCGGTCTTGAGACGACGGTGGGTATGATAGCCGCTCACACGGCATCAGGCAAGCAAACGGCGCGGCAGCCCCGCAGGACCACCGCGCCGCTGCGTTAAAACGTTACGTTGCCAAACTCCGACAGGATCAGGTCGGGGTTGTGATCGGTCGCCCAGTCCACGTTCCACGGGCTCGTGAACAGCAGCAGTTTGCCGCCGCGCATGTCCTCGACACGCAGGGTGTCGCGCGTGAGCGAAAGGCTCGGGATATCGATGGTATCGGGGTCGTTCTGAATCCAGCGGATATCGGTATAGGGCAGCGGTTGGCGACGTACCTCAACACGATATTCGGCCTTCAGACGGCGCTCGAGCACCTCAAACTGCAACACGCCGACCACGCCGACGATAACGCTCTCCATGCCGGCGCCGAGCTCACGGAAGATCTGGATAGCGCCCTCCTGGGCAAGCTCCTCCATTCCCTTCACGAACTGCTTGCGCTTGAGCGTGTCGACCTGCGTGATGCGAGCAAACATCTCGGGGGCAAACGTCGGGATCTGCGGATACTGCACGTGGTGCTTGCCGGAGCATACGGTGTCGCCGATGCTAAAAATGCCGGGGTCGAACAGGCCCACGATATCGCCCGCGTACGCCTCGTCTACGATAGCGCGGTCGTCGGCCATCATCGAGGTGCCCGTGGCCAGCTTGAGCTTGCGGTTGCCCTGCATATGGAAGGCGTCCATGCCGCGCTCGAACTTGCCCGAGCAGATGCGCACAAAGGCGATACGGTCGCGGTGGTTCTTGTCCATGTTTGCCTGGATCTTAAAGACAAAGCCGCTAAAGTCGTCGCGGCAGGGATCGACCGGCTCGCTGGTGAGCGTGTCGGTGTAGGCGCGCGGCGTCGGGGCCAGGCGCAAGAACTCCTTGAGGAAGGGCTCAACGCCAAAGTTGGTGAGCGCCGAGCCAAAGAACGCCGGGCTCAGCTTGCCGCAGGCCACGGCATCCAGGTCGAGCTCGTCACCGGCGCCATCGAGCAGCTCGATGTCGTCCATCAGGTTCTTGTGGTTCTCTTCGCCGATGAGCTCGTCCATGGCAGGATCGCCCAGCTCGGCCTCGACCTCGGCGACCTTCTTGGTGGCGTTGGCGTGGCCGTCGCCCTCAAAGGCGATGACGCGACGAGTCTGGCGATCGAACACGCCGCGGAAGTTGCGACCGCTGCCGATCGGCCAGTTCATGGGATACGTGTTGATGCCCAGGACGTTCTCGATCTCTTCCATGAGCTCAAACGGATCGCGGGCCTCGTGGTCGAGCTTGTTCACAAAGGTGAAGATGGGGATATGACGCAGCGTACAGACCTTAAAGAGCTTTTTGGTCTGGGCCTCGACGCCCTTAGCACCGTCGATAACCATGACCGCGGCGTCGGCGGCCATAAGGGTACGGTAGGTATCCTCCGAAAAGTCCTGGTGGCCGGGGGTATCGAGAATGTTGACGCAGGCGCCGTTGTAGGTGAACTGCAGCACCGAGGAGGTAACGGAAATGCCGCGCTCCTTCTCGATGTCCATCCAGTCCGAGACGGCGTGCTTGGCCGAGCTCTTGCCTTTGACCGAGCCGGCGGTCTGGATGCTGCCGGTATAGAGCAGCAGCTTCTCGGTAAGTGTGGTCTTACCGGCGTCCGGGTGGCTGATGATCGCGAATGTGCGGCGCGACGAGATTTCATCCGACAGGCTTGCCATGCGGATCCTTTCTTGCATTGAGTGCATTACGTCGTTGTAACCCGACTATTGTAGCCGCGAAATGCCGTTACAGGGCACCTATCAGGACAAATTCATCAGTTGGGGCCTAGGTAGCAGTCGATGGCGGCACTCCGCAGCAGTTTGTCTCGACCTGTAACATCTAGACGGGTTTTGAGCCTCTACCTGTTACAGATCGAGACAAACAGATGGGCCTGCCGCCAAAATCTCAATCTGTAACATCTAGCCGCCAAAACCAGCCCTTAGTGTTACAGATTGAGACAAACGAACGGATCCGCCGGCAAAATCTCGAACCGTAACAGTTAGCCGCCCAAAACCGCTCCAGATGTTACAGATCGAGACAAAAGGACCGGCGGATAAACAACATCTTAATCTGTAACAACTAGCTGGGAAATTCGGGTCTTGTTGTTACAGACTGAGACAAACGGTGGCCGATCATTCCGATTTCCCTCTTGCGTAACTGTGCATAGTGTATATATACTGTGTTTACCGGTTATATACACGTGTAGCCCATCAGCTAAGGAGCCGCTGTGGACATCATCCTATCCAATTCGAGCGACAAGCCCATCTACGAGCAGATATCCTCGCAGGTCAAGACCCAGATCCTATCGGGCGCACTCGCCGCGGGGGCCAAACTCCCCAGCATTCGTGCGCTCGCGAGCGACCTAGGTGTGAGCGTCATCACCACCAAGCGCGCCTACGCCGACCTGGAGCAACTCGGGTTTATCTGCACCGTGCAGGGCAAAGGCTGCTTTGTCGCCGAGGGCAACCAGGAGCTCTTGCGTGAAAGCCAGCTCTGCCATATCGAAGAGCTGCTCGCGCAAGCGGCAGCGCAAGCCGACACCTTGGGCGTCACGCGCGACAAATTGCACGAGATGCTCGACCTGGTAGCTCCCGAAACCATGCAGTAGCCATCTGCAAGAAAGGCTATACCATGCAAAACCTGTTAGAACTCAAAGCCGTCTCGCGCCGGGTGAGCAACCGCTTTTCGTTGCGCGATGTCACACTTGCCGTAGAGCCCGGCCAGATTGTTGGCTTTGTGGGCGCAAACGGCGCCGGCAAGACAACGACCATCCGTGCCGCGCTCGGCCTCATAAAGATAGATGCTGGCGAGGTATGCCTGTTTGGGCAGCGCTGCGATGCCAATGCGCCCGATGAGCAACAACGTCGCACGCGCTCTCGCATCGGACTCGTGCTGGACACGTGCCCCTTCCCTTCCACGCTCAAGGTGACGGAGGTCGAGGCGCTCGTAGGTCCGGCGTACCCCACCTGGAACCACGACACCTTCGCCAGCCTCATCGACCGGTTTAGTCTGGACCCCAAGGCAAAGGTCAAGGACCTCTCCCGTGGCATGGGCATGAAACTGCAGCTCGCGTGCGCGCTCAGTCACAAGGCCGAGCTGCTCATCTTGGACGAAGCCACCGCGGGCCTCGATCCTATGGCGCGTGAGGAGCTGCTCGATGAGCTGCTCTCCTTTGTCGCCGACGGACAGCGCAGCGTATTGTTCTCGAGCCACATTACCTCCGATCTTGAACGTGCGGCAGACCGCGTCGCCTGCATCGATAATGGCTCGATCGTGTTCGATTTGCCGCGCGAGGACATTACCGACCGTACCGGCATCGCCCACTGCACCCAGGCGCAAGCTGCCGAGCTGATGGCTTGTGTCGAAGGCGCTCGCGCCACCCGTCATACCTACAGCGTTGACGTACTCGTACCCAACCGACGAGAAGCGCTCGAGGCCTTTCCCGAGATTCCCTGCGACCGGATCTCCATCGATGACTATCTGCGCCTTACGCTGAAAGGAACCTCCAAATGAAACGCGCCTTTATGTCCGAGACCGCCATCATGCGCTCGTTTCTCCCGAGCATCGCCGGCGTCGGCCTGTTCATATTCGTCGTGCTGACCCTTGCCAACGCATCGGATGGTGACTCTGGCATGAGCGCCGGCACCTGTGCGGTCAGCGCCATGTCGCCCATCATGATCATGAGCTCGCTGGCTGGCTACGATAACCAAAACGGCTGGGAGCGCTATCGGGCAACGCTGCCGTTCTCGCGCAAAGACATCATCTGCGCGCGATACCTGTGCATTATTGTCTTCTCGGTCGTCATGGCATGCGCGGCTACGCTTCTGAACATCCTCGCCCTTCCGTTCTTCGATCACATGGGCATCCCTTCGACAGGCCAGACGGTCTTTGAAATCGCGACCGCCTCGGCGGCGTCGATGCTCATCTCCCTCATGATGGTGTTTTTGGCACAGCCGCTGTTCTTTCGATTTGGACACATGGAGGCGCTGCGCCTATCCGTCGGCCTGTTTGCCCTGCTTGGCTGCGGCACCATGGCAATACTGAGCTCCTCCAACCCCATCAGCAACTGGCTCATGTCATTTGCCGGGGCAAATCCCGATCCCGCCGTCATCAGTTTCCTGTGCGCAGGAATTGCCGCCCTGGCGTTCGTGCTATTTGCAATCAGCTGCACCGTCAGCACCAAGATCTATCGAGCACGCGATTTGTAGCCGCAAGCGGTATCATCGGACGAGCGCCGTAGACCCGGCGTAGTCGTTCTTGAGGAGGCGCCACACCCGTGTCGTGGGTTGTTGCAGCGTTTGCATCGGCATTCTTTGCCGGCATCACATCAATTTTGGCCAAATGTGGCATCAAACACACCGATTCCGATGTTGCGACCGCCATCCGCACCTGCGTGGTGCTCGTCTTTGCTTGGATAATGGCGGGCATTTCCGGATCCATCGGAACCATTGGCAGCATCGCCGCCAAGTCTTGGCTGTTCCTCGTTCTCTCGGGACTTGCAACCGGCGCTTCGTGGATCTGCTACTTTAAGGCGCTCAGCATTGGAGACGTCAATAAGATCGTGCCGGTCGACAAGATGAGCACCGTACTCGCCGCGCTGATCGCTATTGTTCTCTTTGGCGAGACGAGCAATCTGGCCGTAAAGCTTATTGGGACGGCCGTAATCACCCTCGGCACGTTCCTGATGATTGAGAAGAGGCAGTCAGCTGGCGTGGACCAGAAGCAAGACCGGACCTGGCTCGTCTACGCCATCGGCGCCGCCGTTTTCGCGGCGCTCACGTCCATCCTTGCCAAGGTTGGCATCGAAGGCGTCGAGTCTAACCTGGCAACGGCGATCCGTACCTGCGTGGTACTC
Organism: Collinsella sp.; assembly: GCA_047247485.1. Lineage (GTDB taxonomy): Bacteria > Actinomycetota > Coriobacteriia > Coriobacteriales > Coriobacteriaceae > Collinsella. Next base: position 1,563,730 of record JBKTTM010000006.1, read on the forward strand.
GCCATGGCGTGGGGGATTGTGACGGCCAAGGGAAAGCTGGAGCAGGTCGCACGCGTTGACCGATATGAACTCACATTTCTCGCAGCATCGGGCATTGCGACCGGTGCATCGTGGCTGCTCTACTACTACGCGATTGCCGCCGGGCAGGTAAGCGTCGTGGTGCAGGTCGACAAGCTCTCGATCCTTGTTTCGGTACTGTTCGCGCGCCTGGCCTTCAACGAAAAGCTGTCACATCGAAACGCCGTCGGCCTCGCCCTCATCGTGCTGGGCACCGCCGCACTCGCAATTTGGAAGTAAGACGCAGGGAACGAGAGCCTCGGCGCACCCGTGGTCACAATCGACTGTCCGCCAATACATGACAAATGACATATCCCCTGCCCGCGCTCAACGTCTTACAATAGAGATGTCACGGGCCTTGGCCCAATTTCGATCATCCAAGGGGATGTCTTTTTGGTCATTGTTCTTTAGGGAACGGTCAATCGCATAGAACCATGAAAACGGCCGACCAACGGCCGTGGTTTATTGCGCCGTTCCGCCTCCGTCATCTGCCAATTTGCACCTGATTGGAAAGAACAATGCAATCCCAGGAATCTCAATCCTTCCCAAAAGCTAGCAGCTTCGATACGGCACTCGTGCGCTCTAAGATCATGGGGCCCAATCCCCTCAAGCTCTGCGAAGAACTTCTTTGCGATGCTCGCATCCCCCGCGGCGCCCGCGTCTGCGACCTTGGATCGGGCACCGGCATTACCAGCGCCCTGCTTGCCCGCGAATACGGGTCTGACACCTACGCTGTCGACCTGTGGAGCGACCCCGAGGAGAACCGCGTGTTCTTCGATTCACTCGGTATTCCTCGCAACGCCATTCACCCTGTTAAAGCGGACGCCTCGCAAGGCTTGCCGTTTGAGCGCGACTTTTTTGATGCGGTCGTGAGCATCGACTCGTACAACTACTATGGCCGCGATCCGCATTACTTGGGCGAGCGCCTGCTCCCCTACGTAAAGCAAGGCGGGATGCTCTACTTAAGCATCCCCGGCATGGTCCGCGACTGCCACGACAATTTGCCGGACTGTCTGCTCCAGTCCTGGACACCCGAGCAGCTCGACTATATGCACGACATAGCCTGGTGGCGCACCATGATCGAGCCGACCATCGGCGTCGAGATTGTCTCGATGCAGCCCATGCTGTGCACCAACGAGGCATGGGCAGACTGGCTCGCCTGCGACAACGAGTACGCCGCGGGCGACCGCGCTGCCGTTGAAGCCGGCGCTCTCGAGTATCTCAACACCATCGCAATCGTGCTGAGGAAGTTCTAAACAACAGCCACGCGAGACCGTAGATATACGGCCTCGCGCGGCTTTTTTCTTACCATGAGCTTTTAGCGAGCAGGCCCGTAGTCGTTACATCCTCACGCCGGGCTTGGGATGCTTGTACTGACCGTGGGAGGCCGTGCGTTTACCGCGTGAGATGGCAAACTTGGGACAGCAGTGCAGGCAACGGAGGCAGGCGGCGCACTCCGGCTTTGTCCAGACGGGAAGCCCGTCACGCATCTCAATTGCCGCCATGGGGCAGCGCTTGGCGCAGAGGCCGCAATCGATGCAGAGATCGTCATCGACGGCAAACTTGCTCGTCTGTTGCATGCGCGGCAGCCCAATTGCGTGATACGCGCACGATGCAAACAGAGGCACGCGATGGCGCATCATGTTGCCCGTGCGGCGTGCCCGCACCGCCTCGATCACGGCATCAATCTGCGCCTCGGCAGCTCTATTGATACCCTCAACCTTTTGAGGGTCAGACAGGTCGAAAACAGGCGTCCAGGTATCGGGCATCTTGACGCTCATCGCCGCATCTAACTCGAGCCCACGCTCGTGTAGCAGATCGCGGGCGAACTTGGCCGATTGCCCGGTCGTCGAACCATATGTCGAGACATAGAACGTATAGGGGCGCTCGCCGCCCTTTGTGCCGGCAGCAACCGATAGGTCGACAGTCTTCAAAAACTCGATCATTGGCGTCGGCAAGCCCCAGGCGTATACCGGGGCGACAAACCCCAGCCGACAGGGGCCTTCCATCACAGCAAGGTGAAGGATCTCGGCATCAAAGCGCTCAATCGACATAACTTTGTCGCTTGTCGCCGCTGCAATGCGACGCGCCACATGCTCGCTGTTCCCTGTCGCGCTAAAGTACAGGATCATCTCGTACCCCTGGAATTGACTCGTGAAAAACCGCGCTACTTGCGCAGCGGCTTGGGCAGCGGAATGCCGGCGGCGATAACGGCGGCGATGATCATGCAGACGATACCCTTGAGCGGGAAGCACATGAGCAGCAGGCCCACGACCATGACGGGCTGACGCATAACGGCGCCCATCGTCGATGCCGTGCAGACGGCGACGCAAAAGACCGGATCGGCGCCGGTGAGGATGGCAAGGCCATAGCCCAGGCTTACGCCCGAGAAGATAACCGGGAAGAAGTGACCTCCGCGCCAACCCATGTTGATGAGGGCGGGAGTCAGCATAGCCTTGACCAGACCGGTCGCGATAAGCACACCGGCGGGGATGGTCAGGTAGGTTTCCATGAGGACATCGGCCTGCGTCTCGCCGGCAAACATGGTGTAGGGCAGAACCGTTCCGCAGATGGCGAGCGCCAGGCCAGCCAGCATGGCCTTGACGACGGGGCGCTCCCCTATGGCATGGGCCAGCGCCTCGCTCGCGTGCTCCGAGACAAAGTACAGCCAACCGCAGACCGTGCCGATCAGCGACAGGGGGATAAGCCATGCGAGCTCGAGGTTGCCCACCTCGGCAGCCTCGAACCTGGGCATGCCCATGCCGCCGCCCATAAGCTGGCCGAGCAGCAGATAGGTTCCCAAACCACCCGCGATCGCGATGCCGTAGACCACAGTCTTCTGCGCCTTGGGGAGCTTAATGGTGATCTCGTCAGACGTGGAATCCTCATCGCCATCGGCGCTGCCGGCGAGCGGGGCCACAAAGCCAAAGACGGGCGCGGTAAAGAGCGCCGTCAGCGCGGCCTGGGTACCCAACAACGTGAGCTCCCTAAACTCGGCGCCAAAGCGGCGCATGCGGTCGCCGACCCAGCTGCACAGACCCGCGATAACGCCGGTCAGGCCGGCCTCCGGTCCAATACTTCCGCCAAACAGCAGCGGCAGCAATGCCGCGAGCGAAAGCTTGCCCAGATTGTCGTACGGGTAGCGCCCGTCTTGCTTGACCTTGGCCATCACCTGGTTGAGGTCGTCGGTCTTGGTGCCGGTCAGCTTTTCGTACAGACCGATGAGCAGACCGCCCAGCAGGCAGACGAAAAACGGATACGGCAAAAAGCCGAACGGGCCGCTCGCGAGCTCGGGCGAAGCGGCGCCCAACATGTGCGGGATCTCGGTCCACAGATAGTCGATGCCGTGCTCCATCGCAAAAAAGAACAGCCAGACTGCGGCACCTGCGAACGCGCCGGTCACGGCAACGCTGACCAAAAACAGCGCGCGGTTTTTAGGTTTGGCAAGCTTATCCATCGGGCCCTCCCGTAGTCAAAGTCGACATAGATACGTTGTATTTTAAAGCGGTTGCGGCGTGAGCGCGCCAACCATCTGCACCATTAACAGCACCGTTGGGCACCGCATGCGACGAACCCGATGTCTAGCGACCGATAATTGATGCGATCTCGCACAGGTCATCGGCAAAGTAGATGCCTTGTTGGCGCTGCAGGCTCGATAGGCCCTTGTCGATCATATGCTCGAGCAGTGCCTTCAGGTCATTGTAGTAACCGTCCAGGTTGTACAAGATGCACGGCGCGTTGAGGTGCCCCAACGACACGGCAGACATAACCTCGGCAATCTCCTCGAGCGTACCCGTGCCACCCGGAAAGGCGATAAACGCGTCACCAAGCTCGATCATCTTCGCCTTGCGCTCGGCCATATCGCTCGTCACGATAAGGTCGTCGATGCCGTCGTGCTGGAACTCCGCCTCGATAAAAAAGCTCGGCTCCACACCCGTCACGTGGCCGCCGGCATCGAGCACGCTATCGGCAAGCGCGCCCATCAGGCCCGACTTGGATCCGCCGTACACCAGCGCGTGACCATGAGCGCCAATCCATGTGCCGAGCTCCTGCACCGCAGGCAGAAACGCCGGATCGTTGCCGACGCTCGCGCCCAGGTACACCGTGATATTCATATGCAATCCCCCTTGTTGCGCGATGCGCTAGCCCTAACGTTGCCGGCGACGGTACTCGCGCACGCGACGCGACAGGTCGGCGAGCTCGTCGCGGTCGAGCTCTTCCAAATGCTCCAAGTCGTCCATAAAGCGTGCCATGGTGTCCTTTTGGCGCAGCTTGATGAGCGTGTTGCAGTAGCTCACCGCAACACCCGTGAGCATGGCGATGTAGAAGATGCTGATGACGCTCAAGATGACGGTGATGGCGCGGGCAACCGGCGTCTCGGCCGGAATATCGCCAAAACCGATGGTCGACACGGTCTCAAAGCTAAACCAGAGCCCGTCGCCAAAGGTGAGGGTCGTGGGCTCGGACAGCCAGACGGCCGTTGAGCAGAGCAGGAAAAAGACAAGAAACACGCCCGTTATGTGGGCAAAGCCAGCCTGATGCAACACATCGGCAAGTGTCCTCAGCTTTTTCATCGCGACCCCTTCCGCGGACAATCATTCACATTTGCTCGATATTGTCCCACATCCGGCAGTTAGGGACGTTCCTTTTAATATGAGCAGGACATTGTCAAGAGGCAAAATCGGGCCTGGCCCCAACGATATGGGGTCAGGCCCTCTCCCTATATCAGCCCGTCCGCGGCGACCTCGGCGTGTCTTCCCGACGCTCGTCTTTGCAGTTTAATATCCGCCCGTGGCGATCTCTCGCTGGGCAATCCGTTGCTACGGCTGAGGCTTCTACGTCGAACCGACAGTCTGTGCACGCGTGTGGCGCCCTGGGCGCTCGCAGAAAAGGGACCTGAGGTTCGCCTCAACGGCTTCGGATCGAACCGCTTCCGGGGTGATCGGCTTATGTGCGGGGGACCGGCCCCCTACGCCTCCTCGGCCATGAGGCCGACCGCCCACACCCAGCAGGCGAGCTCGCGCGCCGTGGCCACGTTCGCCTTGTTGCCGTGGACCCCGCGCGCGAGCAGCGCCTCCCGCCTCTCGGCCAGCCTCCGCACGCCCTTGGCGGCATGCCTGCGGGCGACCCGGTCCGGGGCCTGGCCCTTGGCGAGGTCCTTCGGCCGCCCCGAGCACGTCAGGTAGTGCCACGCGGCCTCGACCAGCGCCTTCCTCAGGTGCCTGTTGCCGGCCTTGGTGATCGCGCCCCTGCGGTCGCTCTCCCCGCTGGAGTGCTCGGAGGGCGTCAGGCCGACCCACGCCGCGAACGAGCGGGCGTTCCTGAACCTCGAGAACTCGCCGGCCTCGAACACGAGGTCGGCGGCGGACGCGGTGTCTACGCCCTTGAGGCAGCGGAGGGAGTCGACCCTCCTCCTCCACCTGGGCTTGCGGGCCTCGGCCTCGACGAGCCCCTCGAGCCTCGCCTTGTCCTCCGCCGCCCGCCTGACCGCGTCGACGTAGTAGGCGAGCGCCTCCTCGTCGGCCCCCTCCGCGAACCTAATCGACTCGATCCAGGACCAGTGCGCCCGGGTCCAGTTGCCCTTCCTGCGGCCGGTGGGCGTCCTCTCGTCGAAGGCGAGCCCGTGCCTGAGCAGGAACTTGGAGAGCCGCTGCTTCGAGCGCGAGAGGTCGTCCCTCGCGTCCTCGAGCGCCCTGGTCAGGTCGCGGGCGGCCTCGCACTCGTCGTCGGGGACCCACACCTCGACCACGTTGCCGACCGACAGCATGCGGGCGAGGAACTCGGCGTCGTTGCGGTCGTTCTTCCTGCGCCTGTCCGCGCTGGGCTTGATCATCTTCGAGACGGCGCCGACCGCGCAGCCGACCCCGAGGCCGGAGAGCCTCTTCTGCAGGTCGAACCCCGTGACCCCGGATTCGTACACGCACCTGGCCCTGGGGTCCACGGAACGGACCCACTCCGCGACGGCGCCGGCGTCGTAGCCGAAGGTCGCGGCACGTACCTCCCCGGTCATGACGTCGAGGGAGACTGCCTTTATCGAGCGGGCGTGGACGTCGAGGCCGACGAAGGTGGTAGTATCGAGCATGGGAGCCCCTTCCATGAATGCGGCGCGGCCGCCGCGGCTGAATTAGACACTCACCATTGTCGGCCTAATCCGCGGTCTTTCATGCAGCAGGGGCTCTCAATGTTTTTATGTCCTGCTCATATCGTCTGTGCCGGCAGAAAGGGACTGTCCCCAACTGCCAGCAGGAAAGGAACGTCCCCATCTGCCGGGTGTAACGGCATGCGGGTCAAATGTAGCACCTGAGCTGGTATCCTTACGTGGTGCTGTCTCGATTCGTTAGGATTGCCCGTGAAGCCTTTCGCCATCCTTCGTTCAACTATATATCGCGCCCTCGCCATCATGCTCACCGCGCTTACCGTGCTGGGTGCCGTCATGCCCGCACCGGCCCTTGCCGCTCAATCCGATCAGCAGATCAAAACGGTGCGCGTCGGTTGGCTTGTCAACAACGAGGGGTTCCAAGACGGCAACCCGGGCGAGCGCCTCTCGGGCTGGGGCTACGAGTATCTCCAGACCCTCTCGTACTACACCCCCGGCTGGCAATACGAATATGTCTCCGGCACCTTCACCGAGCTCATGGATATGCTCGAGACGGGCGAAATCGACCTCATGCCCAACATCTCGTACTCCGAGGAGCGCGCGCAAAAGCTGCTCTTCTCCTCGAACCCAGAAGGAACCGAGCGCTACTACATCTACGCCAAGCCCGATCGCGACGATCTTTCCAAGGGCGATCCTCAGGCACTCCAGGGCCTTACCATCGGTTACAACCCCGGCGTCATGCAAACCACCGTCGGCCAGCAGTGGCTTGCCGACGAGGGCATCACCTGCACCTATAAAGAAATGCCCGGTGGTGGCGACCTCTTTGCGGCGCTGGCAAACGACGAGGTCGACGCCATCATCATGAACGACACGATCTCCTCGACCAGCGCCTCCCCCATGTTCTACGTGGGCTCGAGCGACTATTACTTCGCCGTCCCCAAAAGCCGCCCCGACCTCATGGACGACATCAACTCCGCCATGGCGGCGATCAACCGCGTCAACCCGCGCTTTAACGATGAGGTCAAGTCCAATTACTCTGCCCAAAACAGCGGCTCATCTTCACTTACCGGTGATGAGCGCACCTGGCTCTAGGAAAACAACAACACCGTGACCCTTGGCTACCTTACGGGCAAGCTCCCCTACTGCAATGAGGGGGAGAATGGCGAGATGGAAGGCTCACTTGCCTCGCTCGTAACGACGCTGCACGATAAGTTTGGCATTACGGTCAAGACCGTTGCCTTTGAGAGCAACGAAAAGCTGCAAAAAGCGCTCACAAAAGGAACGGTCGACGTCGCCCTTCCGATATACCGAGATTACTGGCTTGCCGAGCAGCTGGGTTTTGTTCAGTCGACCTCGCTTGGCTCAATGTCTCTCACAGTTATCCATGCCAGCAGAGACTTAAACAAGGATCTCCAGAGCATTGCCTGCACCAATCCGTCGATCGTCAACCATCGCGTATTGGAAAGCCTATATCCCACGGCGACCATAACCGAATGCGAATCCGGCGATGAAATGTTCAACGCCCTCGCCTTAGGCAAGGTCAGCAGCATTATTGTGCCCAGCTCGCGCATGGAAACGATTCGCGACAAACACGATATCGAGGATTATGGCAAAACGGAGCTCCCAAACACCGCCGAACTCTCATGTTGGATTTCGCGCGGCGAGCCCGAGCTTCTCGGAATCATCAACAAAAGCATTATCAATGCCGGCGATTCACTTGCCGCAAGCAATTACTCCTCCGCATCGTACACAGCCCAGGAATCCGACACGCTCCGATTTCTCTACCGCAACCGCACCGCCATCGCCGCCACCCTTATCGGAATACTGTCGGCCAGCATCATCCTGCTCATTTGGTCGCTCAAACGCGCTCGAACTGAACGGGAAAAGGCCGTAGCCGCCAACGCGGCCAAAAGTGCGTTCCTCACGCGCATGAGCCACGACATCCGCACGCCGCTCAACGGCATCTTGGGCCTTATCGAAATTGAAGAACTCAAAGAGGGCGATATGCAGGCCGCCCGCGAGAGCCGCGCCAAGGCGCGCGTCGCCGCCAACCACCTGCTCTCGCTGATCAACGATATCCTCGAGATGGGCCGGATCGAAGAACACAAGATGACCCTCGAGCACGAGTCGTTCAATCTCAAAGAGCTCTGCGACGATGCGTTGGTACTGTGCAGACTCCGCGCATCGGACCGCGGCATTACGCTACTCAATACCAGCGAGCCCTATGCCGTCGACCAGGGCATGATCGGCAGCCCCACCCATATCCGCCGAATCATCATCAACTTGCTCGACAACAGCATCAAATACAACAAGCACGGCGGCACCGTCACCTTCTTTTCCACCGTCAAACCGCTCAACGACACACGCGCGCTCTTTTGTTTCACCATCGAAGACACCGGCATCGGCATGACGCCCGAGTTTTTGAAGCATATTTACGAGCCGTTTGCCCAAGAGAGCAACGATGCCCGCAGCAAGTTCCAGGGAACCGGCATGGGCATGCCCATCGTCAAATCGCTCATCGACATGATGGGCGGCACCATCGAGATCTCAAGCGAACTCGGCGTGGGCAGCACGTTTGATGTCCAGATTCCGCTTGATATCGACAGGAACCCCCAGGCCCGCATAAAGCTAGTCGAGGCGACGCCCAGCTGTTCGCTTGCCGGCATGAGTGTCCTGCTCGCCGAAGACAACGACCTGAATGCCGAGATTGCCCAGGCACTATTGGAATCCGAGGGCGTCGTGACAACCCGCGCCGCCAATGGCAACGAAGCCGTCGATCTTTACCTCTCGCGTCCCGCTGGCAGTTTCGATGCCATCCTCATGGACATCATGATGCCCGGTATGGACGGCTATGAGGCAACGCGCGTGATTCGCCTGAGCGGCAAACCCGATGCCGCCGACATCCCCATCATCGCGCTGACCGCCAATGCCTTTGCGGAAGATGCCAAAACGGCACATGACGCCGGCATGAACGCCCATCTGTCCAAACCGCTCGATTTTGAAAAGCTCAAAAATATGCTCGCCCGCATCAAACAGCACGGTCCCAGTTCGCTATAGTCTCTCCCCAAGAACCATGCCCGATTGGAAAGGAATCCCGCGATGTTTAGGCCCCTACGCCGAAAGAAGCGCGCCATTACCGACGAGGCGGCGCGCGAGCTGCTCGCCGCCTGCAAGCGCGGCGTCTTTGCCGTCAACGGCGACGATGGCTACCCGTACGCCATTCCCGTCAACTACTTCTTTGATGCCGAACACGACAAGATTTACTTCCATGGCAGCAAGGTCGGTCACAAGGTCGACGCGCTCAAGCACAGCGACAAAGTCTGCTTTACCGTCTATGGCAATGATTGGTACAAAGACGACGATTGGGCACCGTATGTTCAGAGCACCGTGGTTTTTGGCCGCTGTCGCCTCGTAAACGATAACCCGGCGTTTGTCAAAGACAAAGTTCGCCAGTTCGCCCTCAAGTACTACCCTTCCGCCGAAGAGGTCGAAGAGGAGATAGCCAAGGACATCAAGGGTGTCCAGCTGTATGAGATTACGATTGAGCACCTTTGCGGCAAGCAGATCCAAGAGAAGTAGCGAGCGCGGGAAGCACGTCCGCTACCCTCTCCCCCATGCGCCCGCACACGTAACTGACGCTGCGAGCGCATGATGGCGTCGTGCCCAACGCCAAGCGCTCGCTATGCCCCAAAAACGTAACGATCCAAGCGATCGCACGCTTCCTTGACGCGCGAAAGCGGCAGCGCCAGGTTCACGCGAATGTGGCAGGGACCATGGAACGGACGGCCGTCCTGATAGCCCACGCCCACGCGCGCACCCTCGTCGAGCAACCATTGAATGTCGCGACCGCGTGCACGGCACCACTCCGTGCAGTCCAGGAACACCATATAGGTGCCCTGCGGGCGCGAATAGGTCACGCCCTTAAAATGCTCGTCAACGTAATCGCAGAAGTAGTCGACGTTGCCCTTGATGACCTCGTTGAGCTCGTCCACCCACTCGTAGCCTTGCGGCTGGTAGGCGCCGATGAGCGCATGCATCGAGAGGACATTCATCTCGTTGTAGTGGGTCTTGTTGGACACGGCGCACACGCGGTCGCGCAGCGTCTCGTTGTAGATGATGTGGTAGCTGCCGACCAGGCCCGCCAGGTTGAAAGTCTTGCTGGGCGCATAAAGGGCGACCGTGCGCATGCGGGCGTCCTCGCTCACCGACTGCGTCGGGATATGCTTGTGCCCGGGACGGATGATGTCGGACCAAATCTCGTCCGAGATCACCACGCAATCGTGCTGGCGGTAGATGTCCATGGCGCGCCCAATCTCGTCGCGCTCCCACACGCGGCCGCAGGGATTGTGCGGCGAGCAGAAAACGGCAGCATGGATGTGGTTTTGCGCGAGTTTGCGCTCCATGTCCTCAAAGTCCATGCGCCATACGCCCTGGTCGTCGAGCTTAAGCGGGCTATGGACAATACGGTAGCCCGCGGCCTCGATGGACTTGGTAAAGCCGATGTACGTGGGGCTATGGACCAGCACCGCGTCACCCGGCTGGGCATAGGCGCGCAGTGTCGATACGACGCCGCCCAGCACGCCGTTTTCGTAGCCGATGTGCTCAGGCGCCAGGCCTTCAACGCCGTTGCGACGGCTCTGCCACTCGATGATGCGGTCGAAGTACTCGGCACGCGGATCAAAGTAGCCAAACATAGGGTGCTGGGCACGCTGAATGATGTGTTCCTGAACCGTCGGCACCGTGGCGAAGTTCATATCCGCCACCCACATGGGGATGCGATCGAAGCCTTCATCGGGAACGTTTGGCGCCATACCGGGGATCTCGCCCCAGGAGTCAACGGCGATGGCATCCATGCCGTGGCGGTCGATGATTGAGGTGAAGTCGTATTTCATGCTGGGCTCCCGTGCAAAGCGGATTGGTTCGGTAGGCGTTATTGTCCACCAGCGTGGGCGGTTTTGGCATGGTGTTTGGCGTTGTTTTTGACGGATACGGACGGATGGCCGGTTAGTCTTGCACGTCGTTGATGGCGGTTACCGTTAGCTGGGCTCCGTCGACCGTAAAAGATATGTCGAGCCCGGCGAAGGCCAGATGATAGACGCGGTTTGGCTCGTGCTTGCTGCCCGCGCGGCGCGGATCTTGGCAAAGAACCTCGACCAGACCGGGGAGCTTTGCGGGCGGGACCATGTCTTGAAGCGCTTGCGGGAACTCGACGTTGAGCTCTTGCCACGGAGCATCCTCAATCCAGCCGCCCGTCGCATCCGGGTGACAGTCGGCAAATGGAATGTAGGGCTTAATGTCGTAGATGGGCGTGCCGTCGCGCAGGTCGGCCCCCAGCACATGGATGATGGGCCCATCGTCGGTGAGCTCGACACGATCGAGCTTGACGCAGGTGAGCCCGATGGGATTAGGGCGAAACGGACTGCGCGTGGCAAACACGCCCACGCGCTCGGCTCCACCCAGACGCGGCGGGCGCACGGTTTTCGACCACTTGACGTTGGTGCCGGACCTGTCCTGCGACTTGGCATCGGCAGCTATGTCGTTTGCCGTGCCGCCGGGCGTTCCGTTTTCGAAGCGCCACAGCAGCCATAGGTGAGAGAAGGAGTCCAGGCCCTCAACCGCCGCATTGGAGGCAAATTCCGACTCAAAGACGATGCGTCCCTGCAGATGGGGCGCCAAAAAGCTGTTGCGCGGAATGCCGAACTTCTGCGGCAGGTCGGTATGTATGTGTGCGATAGGTTCCATGCCGGTCATTGTACGGCATGGAGGTGCGGGGCGTTGCGCGCAATTCTTCGCCGCGGTCCCCGTCATGCAACCAACGGTTGCTTGGAAGGGCGCCTGCCGCCGCGTATGCTTAAGCCATCAACCGGCAGAAAGGAGCCGCTATGGCCTTTGCAGAAAAGCTCGTTGCCATCCGTCGTGCCAACAATCTCACCCAAGAGCAGCTTGCCGCCAAGCTCTACGTAACGCGCCAGGCCGTCAGCCGCTGGGAGCGCGGCGAGGTCACGCCGGGTATCGACATGATGAAGCTCATCGCCGCCGTAACCGGAGAGCCGCTGTCTCACCTGCTCGAAATGCCCGAGCACTACTGCCAGAGCTGCGGCATGATACTCACGCCCGACGACTGCGGCACCGATGCCACGGGCGCCGCGACCGACCATTACTGCAAGTGGTGCTACGACCACGGCAAGTACACCTACGAGACCACGATGGAGGCAATGATCGAGGATTGTGCCCCGCGCCTGGCACAAAACACCGGCATGTCGCTCGACGAAGCCGTCTCGCTCATGGGCGCTGTCCTGCCGCAACTGGAACGCTGGCGCACCGTGCAGGAAAACGAGGAACGCTACGGCGCCGAGGCCCGAGCGCGCTATGGCGACGAGGTCATCGATGCGGCAAACGAAACGTTACTGGACATGGATCCTCAGACATGGAACGACATGAAAGAACTTGAACGCGCTGTTCTGGGCCAGCTCTCGATTGCCATGGGCGACGGCGACCCAGAGAGCAGCGAGGCCCGCAAGCTTGTCGCGATGCATCGTCGCTGGATTGCTCTCAACTGGGGACACGAGCCCCAAGACGAAGCGTACCTGGGCCTCGCCCACGGCCATCTTGCCGATCAGCGCTTCATCGACTACTACGACAAGCCCTGCGGCACCGGAGCCACGGCGTTTCTGGTCCAGGCCATCGAGTCGTCGTTGGCGTGCGCATAGACCGCGGCGGCTTTGGGTATTTCAATCAAAACCTCAACCGATTGGAGACCTATGGCTAGTAATCACGAGCTCGTGCTCTACGTTATGACCGGATGCCCATATTGCATTAAGGTGAAGCACTTCCTGGCGGATAACGGCGTGACCATCCCCGAGCGCAATATCTCAACCGACGCTGAAGCCGAACAGGCACTCATCGCCGTCGGCGGAAAGCGCCAGGTTCCCTGCCTGTTCATCGACGGCAAGCCACTCTACGAATCGAGCGACATCATCGCATGGGTGCAGGAGAATCTGCTCTAGCACTCGCCTTGCGACCGGCTCGCCCCAACCCATACGATCCAAACATGTACGCCAGCATCCAAAGTCGACATTTTTCGACATCTTTGGATGCTGGCGTACAGCTTTTGGGTAGTCATGGACGCTCTTAGCCGGTTAATTGTTCGAGGCGTCCTTTGGATTACGGCTGTTTGACGCCTCTGGAAAGGGTTCCCGAGAGGGCTGTGGTCAAAAAAGGGCAAATATGAGTACTGCTACCTGTTTAGTAGCAGCGATTTTGATCATTTCAGGAACTATTCAACGTCCCACGCGTCCGCAGGCGACGTCATTTCTCCTCATATGTTCAATAAAAGTAGCTCCTAATGGGAACAAATCTCATCAGGAGCTACTATTTATAGCAAAATAAATGCGACCATAATGGCAACAGTACTCATATTTGCCCTTTTTTGACCACGACCCCCCCAGAATAGTCGTTAGGGACGACTCTAAATGACAAAATCGGTACTTGGACGTTCTTATAATGACTAGTCATTAAAGGATACCCAACGGCTACTCCAATTCGTGACACACTGTGTCGCGAATTAAGCTGGTCCCACTACCGAAGACCGGTGAGAGCTCCTGCCCAGAATCTCGATAGCTTAATAAAACGCTCCCCTCCGGAAGTTCAATGAGCATCCAAATTCCAAGCTAAAAAGCAAGGGAGTATCGAAGCAGTCAATGCTCATTTCCTATCGAACAGGCGGGTCAAAACAAGCTAATTAGTCTGATAAACTGCTTGTATTTTTGTCTACAAAACTGTATACAAAAAAGGAAATCCGAGAACCAGCGCTCGACATTATGTCGATCGACAGGAGGCGCCATGAATGCTAAGCAGCTCGAAAAGATGATGGGATTTGCCCCTGGAGAGTTGGAGAAAGCCGCAGAAGCCTACGAAAAAGATGAGTGGCCAAAAGGTCGCACCATCAAGTTGGGAAGACCGCCAATCTCTGATGAGCCGAGCGTCGTTTTATCGGCACGTGTGGGCGAGTCGGTTCTTGAGGCATTTGACGAGAAGGCAAAACGCCATGGGCAAACACGCACGGAGCGGCTCAGGGAACTCATAACACTTGATGCAATGATTGCCTAGGCCCACTCCCCGTCGGACCCAAGCATGTACGTCAGCATCCAAAGTCGACCATTTTCGACATCTTTGGATGCTGGCGTACAGCTTTTTGCAGGTAGTCATTCGGGACGTTCTTAAATGACTAGTCGTTAAGGAACGTCCCCAATGACTAGGCGATAGCCCTACTCCTCAATCTCTTTCCAGCACTGGGGATCGGCATCGTACATATCACCCGTGTAGCCGTACGTCACCGCAGGACACCCACGGCACCAACCGAAGAGCTCACACTTAGAGCATTTCTTGAACTTCTTAAAATCGCGCTTGGCTTCCATTTGTGGAGAGAAGAAGAGCTCCTCCAGCGAATTCTCGGCAACGTTACCCACCTTACTCTCCATGCGACGACACGCATAGACATCGCCCGTAGGCAGCACCGTCATATGGCCCGTACCGCAGTGGCAGCCGTCATAGATCATGCCGGGCTTGGCATCCTCAGGAATGGTGAACTTACCCTGTTCCCACAAAAGCAGCGTCCACAGGTGGTCCTTGAGCTGGAAGAACGTCTTGCAGCCCGCCGCCCGATGGAACTCCATGCGCTCTTGTGCGGCCAGCAATACATCGCGATACTCCAGCGGCTCCAGATGAAACTCGTCACGCTTTTGACCCGACTTGGGGCAGTACCGTCCAAAGGCGAACACATCGACCTCGAGGCTTGCCACCAGATCGATGAGCTGCGGCAGCTCGGCAGCATTCATGCTCGATACTGTATTCATGACGGCGACCCAGATGCCGGTGCGCTTAAGGCAACCGATGGCGCGCAAGGTCTCGGCAAACGAGCCGGGTTTACGGAAGTAGTCGTGCGTCGCCTCGTGTCCATCGAGCGAGAGCTGGTATTTACGACAACCCAGCTCTTTCATGCGAGCGCAGACCTCGTCGGTCAGATGGAACGGATTGCCCATCACGCACCACATAAAACCGCGTTCGTGCAGGAGCTCGGCAAGGCGCCAAAAATCGGGATGAAGAATGGGGTCACCGCCCGTAACGTAAATGTACGGCTGACGACCGATGCGCTCGCAGAGCGCCTGGGCCTGATCGACGACCTGGACCATCTGTTCCCACGGCATGCGCTTGAAACCGGCGCAGGCACCGTTAGCAAAGATATAGCAATGTTTGCAACGCTGGTCGCATTCATCCGTAATGTGCCACTGGAAGGCAAACGCAGGCTTTTGCATCGTGGGACTCCCTTGGTCGATGTTAAAACTGATGACGGTATTTGGGCTACAGACGCGAAACGGCGCCGACGGGGCAATTCTCGGCACAGGCGCCGCAATGCAGGCAGTGCTCGGGCTCTATGCGATAGGCGTCTCCCGGCTCGATGCACTTCTGCGGGCAGTGCTCAAGGCAGGTGCCGCAACCGATGCACGCATCGGCATCGATGCAGAATCCCTTGGCGGGCACAGACGCCGTGCCCTCGTCTAAGGTAAAGACCGCGCGCTCGATGGGATGAACTCCCAGGTTAAAGTAGTCGAGTACTATGTTCTCAACCTTAAAGATGATTTTGATCTCGCGCGTATCACCGGGATACACGTTGGCAAGATACGGCTGCTCGGCGTAAATCACGTCGCGCCAGTGAACTTGCTCGGACTCCGAGACAGGAGTGGCAACGCCGGACATGCGGATCATCTCGTTAAACCGCGTGTGAACGAGCGTTTGGACACGTCCATCGGCCATAAGCTGACAGGCCATCTCCTTGCCACGTGCCGTGAGAAAGTAGATAGCACGGGGCTCGTAATGGACGGCGCTTACGCAGCGAATTTGCGGCGCACCACTCTCGTCCACGGTTGCCAGGGAGAGCGTCCCGGCAAGCTGCATCTTTTTGAGGCAAGTCTGAGCATCCATTACGAGTCCCTTCCTAGCGATTGCTTACTGAGCGTCCGCAGCGCCGCAAGCGGTGCCACAGGCCGGAGCGGTCTTGGGGTCGGCGGAACCGCAGGCAGGAGCGGCGGCCGGGTCAGCAGAGCCGCAAGCAGTACCGCAAGCAGGTACGGCCTTGGGGTCGGCGGAGCCGCAAGCGGGCGCAGGATCGGCAGTACCGCAGGAGGCGAAAGCGGCGACGTTCTCAAGATTCTCGGACATGGCATTTCCTTTCGGTCGAAGATGGCTGGGCGAAGCCATCCAGTTTTTGACGCTCGTTGCGTCTATATGCATCATGCAAAAAGCGCGCAACGACCAAAAGAAGGCACCAATCTATTAGCCAGTTACCAAAAGGTAAGTAGTAGCCACAAGCGACAGCGGCTGCAATAATGAAAGCTGTCCACACGATTGAGGAGTCTCCGTGCTTACCAAAGAAGAACTACCTCCCTGCCCTGTTGCCACGTGTTTTCAGCTCTTTGGCAACAAGTGGAAGATCTATATCATTCAGCAGCTCATCAACCACCCCATGGGCTTCAACGCGCTGCACCGCGCTATTCCCGGCATTAGCCAAAAGGTGCTCTCGTCCAACCTTAAGGAAATGGATGCCGCGGGCCTCATCACGCGCACCGTCATCCCCGAGACACCCATCCGCACCGAATACGCACTCAGCGAGCTGGGTCACAGCCTTATGCCCATCATCGATTCCCTGGTGGAATGGGGCACCGACTATCAGCAGCTCGTGCGAAACTCCTAACAGCCACATACTTTTGCACATTGAGCGCCGTGGGGCACAAAGCTCCACGGTGCTTACCTTTTTGTGCCTTCTTTTTCAGATACACGCCAGGCGGCACACTACTGTCGAATGAAACCGGCTCAATCGAACAGGAGGAAGGTCATGAATCAGGCCGAACGCCGCGTTTGGCTTATTAAGGCGCTCCTTGCCGAGCGCTCGGATGGGCAGCGCATTCCCATCCCTGCCAACGCCAGCGAACAGCGCGATTTGCTTCGATCCCTTATGAACGTACGTCCGCCCGAGGCGCTTGCGGCCGAAACGCCCGACATACAAGACGCCTACTTGCAGCAACGCCTTCTTGAACGCGGCGGGGCGACCAACGCCGGCACGCTCCCCTACTGCAATCGCGTCGCCATCTGGCGCGGCGACATTACGCTGCTTAAGGCCGACGCCATCGTCAATGCCGCCAACAGTCAGATGCTCGGGTGCTTTGTGCCGGGGCATCGTTGCATCGACAACGCCATCCACACCTACGCCGGTATGCAGTTACGCTTGGCGTGCGCCAATCTCATGGACGAGCAGGGGCACGAGGAACCAACGGCGCGCGTCAAAGTCACGCCGGCGTTCAACCTGCCCAGCAGCTACGTCTTCCACACCGTCGGCCCTATCGTGCCCAGCCATAAGCCTGGCCCTCGCGAGGAATTGCTACTACGCCGCTGCTACACCAGCTGCTTGGAAGAAGCGACGCGCCGAGGACTCGGCACGCTTGCATTCTGCTGCATCTCGACAGGCGTGTTTGGCTATCCCCAAGAAGCTGCCGCACGCGTGGCCATCGATGCCGTTCGCCATCATCTAGACCATAACGACCCTAACCTTAAGGTGATCTTCAATGTTTTTCTCGCGTCTGACGAGGCAATCTACCGCAGCCTTCTCCAAACAGATCGATAAGCTCCGAGCTGCACTCGATACATCTGACGCCGTGGTAATCGGTGCCGGAGCAGGACTCTCGACCGCCGCCGGTTACACCTATTCGGGCGAGCGTTTCAAGAAGCTCTTTGGCGACTTCGCCGCACGCTACGGTTTTACCGATATGTATTCCGGCGGCTTCTATCCCTATGATTCGCTCGAGGAGTACTGGGCGTTTTGGAGCCGCTACATTATGTGCAACCGATACGATCCCGTACCGACGCCGCTCTACGAACAGCTCTTGGGCATAGTGCATGACCGTGACTACTTTGTGCTGACTACGAATGTGGACCATTGTTTCCAGCGTGCGGGCTTTGACAAGCAGCGGCTCTTCTACACGCAGGGAGACTACGGCCTGTTCCAGTGCAGCAAACCCTGCTGCCAGGAGACATGGGACAACGAAGAGCTCGTGCGCCATATGGTCGCCACCCAACAGGACCTGCGCATTCCGTCTGCGCTTGTGCCCCATTGCCCTCACTGTGGGGCCCCGCTTACGATGAATCTGCGCGCCGACGATACGTTTGTCCAGGACAAGGGTTGGTACGCTGCCGCCGATCGCTACCAGGATTTCCTGCGCCGCCACAGCAATATGCGAGTTCTGTTCTTGGAGCTTGGCGTAGGCGGCAACACGCCCGTCATCATCAAGTACCCGTTTTGGCAGATGACGGCCAAAAACGAGCGCGCCACGTACGCGTGCGTTAACCTTGGCGAAGCAGTCGCTCCGGCAGAAATCGCCAATCGCAGCATTCTGATCGACGCCGGCGCCGAGCGCGTAATAGAAGCACTTGCCGTTCAAGCCGTCAGATAGCGGAGACAATACCGTCTTCAAACATGTACGTCAGCATCCAAAAACGACATTTTTCGACATCTTTGGATGCTGACGTACAGCTTTTGGGTAGTCATCGGGGACGTTCTTAAATGACTAGTCGTTAAAGAACGTCCCCAACGACTAGCTAGCCGTGGAAGCGGGCTGTGGGCGCGAGCGGTTGCTCGCGGAAGACACGGTCGACGGCGGCTCGATATTCGTCGACCTTTTTGGTCTTGCGTACAAGCTTATGGACGGTGGCGGGATCGGCGAAAGCGCACTTGGCGTAGAACCACCACTCCTTCATGCGAAAGACCGCGTTGCCGCCAATCTCTTCTGCATAGGCCGCGAACAACGTGTCGTGAAAACGTTGCAGCTCGGCAGCGGTGGCGGCAGGACCGCCCTTGACCATGCGGGTCAGCGCAGGGTTCGCGAGCAAGCCGCGCCCCAGCATCACATGGCGCGTGCCGGGATAGGCCTCCACCAGCGCGTCCATGTCCTCAAGATCAAAGATGTCGCCGTTATAGGCCACCGGGAACGGCGCACGCGCGAGCGTCTCGCCATAAAACTCTTTGCGCGGCGAGCCCGTGTAACGATCCTTTTGCACTCTCGGATGCACGATTAGCTCGGCCAGTGGCATGCGGCAGTAAAGGTCGAGCACGCGCTCGTATTCACCGTCACCCTCGAGCCCCAGCCTGGTCTTAACGGACACCGGCAGCGGTGAGCGTTCACACACATCGCTCAAGAACACCTCGAGCTCATCCAAGTTACGCAAGAAGCCCGAGCCCTTGCCCTTGGCAACAACTGTCCCCGAGGGGCACCCCAAGTTGAGGTTGACCTCGCGGTAACCCATGTCGGCGAGCACCTGCGCCGCCCACACAAACTCGTCCGCATTCTTGGACATAAGCTGGGGGACGACGTTGAGCCCCTGGTTGTTGGCCGGATCGACTTCCTTATACGCCTTGCCGCCAAAGCGGTTGCCCACCCGCGGCGGCGGCAAAAACGGCGTGTAGTAGCAGTCGAGCGCGCCAAAGCACTCCGCATGCACGCGACGGAACACATGCCCGGTAATTCCCTCCATGGGGGCCAGCGATAGGATCATCTACTCTTCTCTCATATCAACGAATGTGACAAAGGGACAGTCCCTTTGTCACATTCCATTCAAACGGTTCAGGAACTCTTCGCAGGCGCGGGAGCGCAGGCGATATTTTTTCCACACCAAAAACGAGGCGATGGTAAGCGGCGGCTCAAATGGGATAAACCGTAGGTCGCTGCTTTCATCCACCTGCAGCAGGCTTCCAATGCCAACGGCACACGCAGCGCCCGAACGCACCAGATGCGATGCGTTGCCGATTAGGTCGAAATGCCCCACGACGTTGAGGTCATCGATGGTAAGGACACCGTTAGACCATGCCGCCAGATCAAGCGCCCGGTTCGACGTGCGCGAACTCAACAGCAGCGGCATCTTCGCAACGTCCGCAGGCGTTAGCACCTCCAAGTCGCCCCAGGGGCCACTCGCCGCGACAATCACACCGGCTCGATCCGCCTCGGGCATACGGATCCACTCGTATTTCTCGACGTTAACGGGCTCCAACAGCAGGGCAAAGTCGAGCAGGCCACGCTCCAAGCGCTCCTCCACCGCGTCGGCATTACCGGTGTAAAGCTCGATCGTCACGCCGGGATGGTCACGACGCAGTTCCGCAAAAGTGTCGAGCACCAGCCGCATCGACTGGGTCTCGCCAGCGCCAATGCGGATATTGCCCGCAATGTCAAGCTCCCGATCCGCCAGCTCCGACTCGGTCTGCTCCACCAGCGAGACAATCTCCTCGGCACGCTGGCGCAGGCGCATGCCGTCGCTTGTAAGCACGCACGACCGATTGGTGCGCTCAAACAGCTCGACACCCAGCTCGCGCTCCAAGTCGGCAATCTGGCGCGACAGCGTGGGCTGTGTCACATGCAGCACGTTTGCCGCCTCGGTCATGTTTTCCTCACGCGCCACCGCCAAAAAATAGCGCAAGGTCCGCAGCTCCACGGCGCCCCCAATCCAGCTAAAGCCGTCCTCCGACTAGCCATTCAATTCTCGTATATCCAGCTAGTCGATATAAGCAATATACATCATCGGCGCATCAACGTACGCTATAGTCATCCCCTCAAGAACAAGGAGGACGCCAAGCCGCACAATGGACGAAAAGACTATCACGAACCTGCGCGACGCCGGGTGCTGCGATGCGTTTATCGACGAGCTCTCGGGGCTGCCAAGCGCGTGCGCCCGCATCTGTCGTCTCAAGACGTACCGCCGCGAGCTGCTCGAACGTGTCCACGCCGAACAAAAAAGACTCGAAACCCTCGACTACCTCATCTATACGCTGCAAGAAACCCATCAAATAAAGGAGTAACCATGTCAAAGACCCTTGTAGCCTATTTCAGTGCCAGCGGTGTGACAAAAAGCGTCGCCGAGCGCCTTGCGAAAACAGCCGGCGCTGACCTATTTGAGATTGAGCCCGCCAAGCCCTACACAGCCGCCGATCTCAACTGGAACGACAAGAACAGCCGCAGCACGCTTGAGGCCAACGACCCCACCCGCCGCCCCGCCATCGCCTCGAAGCCTTTGGAACTCAATGAATACAGCACCATCTACCTTGGCTTCCCTATCTGGTGGTATGTTGCACCGACGATTATCAAAACGTTCCTGGAATCCCGGAGTTTTGCCGGCAAGAAGATTGTCCTCTTTGCGACCTCCGGTGGCAGCGGCATGGGCAAGACCGCAAAGGTTCTTGAGGCCAGCGCACCCGACGCCACGATTGTCCCGGGCGCGATACTCAATGGAGCAAGCGATGCCGAACTCAAGCAATTTGTCGCGCGTTACCGCTCGTAACGCCCAAATTCCGCTCGATTATCTCTGGTTAGAAAGGAACCTCCATGACCATTAAACAGACCGCAGGCCGCGATGCCTTGGGCAAGTTCGCCCCCGATTTCGCGCATTTTAACGACGATGTGCTCTTTGGCGAGAACTGGAACAACACCGACCTCGACCTTAAGACGCGAAGCCTCATCACCGTGGTGGCCCTCGTGGCGCAGGGCATCACAGACAGCTCGCTCGCCTACCACATCGCCAACGCACGCAAGCACGGCGTGAGTCAAAAGGAGATGGCGAGCGCCATCACGCACGTGGCCTTCTATGCCGGCTGGCCCAAAGCCTGGGCTGCGTTCAATCTTGCCAAGGAAGTCTATGCGGGCGACGGGACGGATAGCGCAGCGGCGCCAGAGGCCCACGGCGGGCTCTTTGGCCTCGGCGAGCCCAACGACGCCTATGCGCCGTACTTTATCGGCCAGAGCTACCTCAACGCGCTGACCGCCCCGGGCGATTATCTGCCCATCCACAACGTCACCTTCGAGCCGGGCTGCCGTAACAACTGGCACATCCACCACGCGAGCAAGGGCGGCGGACAGGTACTGATCTGCGTCGATGGTGAGGGCTGGTACCAGGAAGAGGGCAAGCCCGCGCAGCGCCTGCACCCCGGCGACGTCGTCGAGATTCCCGCCAACGTCAAGCACTGGCATGGCGCCACCGCCAACAGCTGGTTTAGCCACCTGGCCTTTGAATACCCGGGCGAGGATGCAAGCAACGAGTGGCTCGAGCCGGTGGACGGCGAGCAGTACGGCGCGCTGGAGGACTAGGCTCGCGGTCTGCCCAAAGGAAACGCGGCAGCCCAGCACCAGCGGCCCTTCCAACCGCACCCCACGCAACGAGGTCTAATACTTTTCCGAGAAGTGAACGTCTGTTTTTGGACCCCCGAAGCATCGACATTTTTAGATGTCAAAACTGCAGGATTTGATCGGCAAAACCGCAGGAAATTGCAGCCTAAAAGTGTCAATGCTTCAGGGGTCCGTTTTTACTCGTTCACTTCTCGGAAAAGTATTAGACCCCGATTTGGCAAGGACCTCAATGTGACAAAGGGACTGTCCCTTTGTCACGTCATTCCGAGCGCAGGGCCTCCACGGGATCCTTTTTGGATGCGCTGCGGGCCGGCAGCAGGCCGGCAACGACCGTCAGCAGCACTGAAATCGCGATGAGCACCAGCGCATCCTGCACGGGCAGGCTCATCAGGTTGGGGACCTGTTTGGCCGCAAGTGCCCAGGCATTGACCGGGAAGCTCACGAGTACCACGACGACAATGGCAAAGACGCCGGCAATGAGGCCCTCGATAAAGGTCTCGGCGTTGAACACGTTTGCCACGTTACGCTTCGACGCGCCAATCGCACGCAGGATGCCAATCTCTTTTTTGCGCTCCAGCACGCTGATGTACGTGATGATGCCGATCATGATGGAGCTCACCACCAGGCTGATACTCACGAATGCGATGAGCACCAAGCTGATGGTGTTCACAATGTCGGTCACCGAACCCATGATGATGCCCATGTAGTCGGTGTACGAGATTGCCTGTTCATCGTGACCAGCGGCTTTGACCTGCTTGTTGTACGCATCGATGTGATCGAGCACGCGCTCTTTGGCCTCAAAGTCGCGCGGGAAAATCTTAACCGAGATGGGGTCTGCCTCATCCGCATAGCCCAACGTGGTCAGATTGTTGTCGTAGGTGAGCTTCGAAGCCTTGGCATAGCTCATCATGAGCGAACTCAGGTCCTCGGCGTCCATGTTGAAATGGATGGCACGAGTAAAGGCGCTCGCATCCACGCGCATGGCGCTCGCCAGGTTAGCAAAACTCGAAGACATCTGCGTCGCCATCTGGTCCATAAGCCCTGCCGCGCCTGCCTTGAGCTGAGTTGACACCGTCGCCGCAATCTGATCGCTGATCGACTTCATCACCTGATCCATAGCCTGCTGCAGATACGGAGCCAGCTGCTTTTGCACATAGTCGGTCATCGCCTGTTCCAGGCGCTCGGCAAGAGCATCGCCACCGAGTGCCTTGAGCTGAGCCAGGCATTGCTGCGCCGTGGCATCACTCTCAAGATACGTCGAGAATGCGGCAGCGAGCTTTGCCGCGTCTTTAAGATCTTCGGGTGACAGCGCCCTAAACTGATCAGACTGCAAAAAACCCTCAAACAGTTGGTTGGCAAGCATTCCCACCTGCTGCATTTGCTCGGGCGTGAGCTCCAGACCGTCAAAGATGCCCGAGAAATCTGGGGCCGGTGCTTTTGCCATGATGTCGCTGAAGCCGATGTCCCTGCCAACGCCCGAAAGGTCGATATCCAAACCCGACAAATCGATGCCCGAAAGGTCAATGCCGCCGGCCGTTCCCGAGAGCGCAGATGTATCGAACGAGAACGCGCTCTTGAGCGCCGCCTCGTCAACACTGAACATGCTGCCCAGGTCCACGCCCCGCTTGGCCTCGCCCTGCAGCTCGTCGAACGTTTTGCCGGTAAAGACATCCGTCTCGGGATGAGCAAGCTGCTCCTGCACAATCTGCGAATCGGCCGCGCGCTCCATAAGCTGGCGAGTCAGCGCGTGCGTGTAGGCAATTCCCGGAGACAACGCGCTCGCGTTGGCAGTCTCGTTGGGCTGCACCACGCCCACAATGCGCACGTCAATACCGTCGGCAACCTTGGCCGCCATAAAGTCGGCGTCACCGGACATATCGGTCCACATACCGGTCTCTTCGTTTTTGCGATACGCATCGGCCGGCGACAACACCTTAAACGTCGTAGACAGCGCATCGTCGTAGGTAAAGTCGGCGGCGGTCTCGGGCGTTTCGACCTCGCCATCGGCCGTCATGGCGCTGTTGACCAGGTCGTTAAGCTCATTGATATCCAGCGCGCCGATGCTATAGAGCGTGTAGTCGCCCACTGTGCCACGGCTCGAAAGCACCATCACGGCCTCGTTCGCAGACGTGGGCCAATGACCGGCGACGACATCGTACTGGCTGTCGAGCAGGCTCTGGTCGTCAATCATCTCGTTGAAGACCGAGGTCCCCATGGATTCCATGCTCACCGTTGCCGCCGAGCTCGCGCCTCCGCTCATAGTCTCGGTCATCGCGTTGGGCACCAGGCGCACGGGCTTCTCGTCGCCCTTGCCCGCGCGATACACGACTGGCGTCACGCCGTAGCTGTACTGAATGGCGTTGACCTCTTTGTCGATGCCGTCGCCCCCGTCATCGAGCCACGCCTTAAAGCTCGTCATATCGTTGGACTTAACGCTCGCAAACATATCTTTTACGGCCGTGACCACGGGAATCTTATCGGACTTCTCGACCGAATCGCCCTCGCTGCCGGAAGCGCCGCTCGCGTCCTCGCCATCCTCCGTGGCCCCCTGTCCGCCCATCATGGACGACAGGTCGTAGTCCTGCTTAGAGATCGTAAGCGGGTAGCTCGAGAGCGTGTCCTCCTCGACCTTTTTGATGTAGTTGTTCACGCCGTTGGAGAGCGCTAGGATTGCCGCGATGCCGATAATGCCAATCGAGCCCGCAAAAGCCGTCATGGCCGTACGGCCCTTTTTGGTCATGAGGTTGCGCGCCGAAAGCCCCAGCGCCGTCACAAAGCTCATCGAGGTTTTGCGCGTGGGCTTGGCTTCGCGACGCGCAGCCCCAGCGGCGTCGAAGGGGTCGGAATCGTCGGTGATCTTTCCATCTGCGAGATTGACGATGCGCGTGGCGTACTGGTACGCCAGCTCGGGGTTGTGCGTGACCATGATGACCAGGCGGTCGCGCGCAACCTCCTTGAGCAAGTCCATGACCTGCACGGACGTCGTCGAGTCCAGGGCGCCGGTCGGCTCGTCTGCCAACACGATCTCGGGGTCGTTAATCAGGGCACGGGCGATGGCCACGCGCTGCATCTGTCCGCCCGAAAGCTGGCTCGGACGCTTGTTCACATGCTCGCCCAGACCAACTGCCTCAAGCGCCTCGCGCGCACGCTGGCGACGCTCGGCATGGCCAACGCCCGTGAGCGTGAGCGCCAGCTCCACGTTTTCCAAGATGGTCTGATGTGGAATAAGGTTATAGCTCTGGAATACAAAGCCGATGCGGTTATTGCGGTAGGCGTCCCAATCGCGGTCGCGAAAGTCCTTGGTCGAGATACCGTCGATCAGAAGGTCGCCCGAGTCAAAATGATCAAGCCCGCCAATGACGTTGAGCATCGTAGTTTTGCCCGAACCCGAAGGGCCCAGAATGGCCACGAACTCGTTATCGCGAAAGGCCAAGCTCACGCTATCGAGCGCCACCTGCGTAAACGACTGCGTGACGTACCTTTTGCAAATATCTTTGAGCTCCAGCATGGACGGCAACCTCTCCCGCGCGGGCACGCTCGCCCGCTCTCTCCGCCGTTCGTATTCGACGCGTTTGTCCTACTCTATCCCCATTTTTAGCCGGCACCAGTGAGGAATGTAACGAACCGCGCCAAAAACGAACGGGACGGCACGCCACACGGCGCACCGTCCCGCACACAACATCGACAATGTGACAAAGGGACTGTCCCTTTGTCACATTCGTGTACTCGGCCTTTACTGTTCGCTCTTCGCAATCGCGCGGTCGATAAGCTTGTCGAGCGCCGCGCGCTGCTCGGCGGAGCTGATGGCGCCCACGATGGGCTCCCCTACGATGTTGCCGTTCTGGTCAATAACGTAGGTTGTCGGGAACGAGAACAAATTTGACGTGAACTTACCGGCCTCGCTATCCGACTTGAACCAGACGTTCTTATATGTCACGCCCTTCTTGCTCAGCACGTCCTTGGCATCTGCAATCTCGCCCTTGTTGCCATCGAGCGTAAAGGAATTGACGCCCACGACCTGGCCGCCCTTCTCGGCAAGCTCCTGATTCAGCTTCTCAAGATCGCCCAGCTCGCCCACGCACGGCTTGCAAGTAGTGAACCAGAAGTTCATGACGGTGACCTTGTTCTTAGAGAACAGCTCGTCGCTGCTCACGTCGTTGCCATCCAGGTCCTTGCCCGTAAAGCTGGGGAACTTCGTCGCCTCGTTCGAAGCATTGGCACCAGCCGTCATGCCAGCGGTCGAAGCGTCGACGCTCTCGCCTGCACTCGGCGTGCTTCCACAGCCGGGGAACTCCTTCTCCAGGCTCTCGAGCTTGTCCTCGATCTCCTTGATCTGCTGTGCACCGGCCTTGAGCGTCTTGAGCTCATCCGCCGTGAACTCATCCTTGGCGCCGTCGATGGTCTTGAGCAGGAAATCGCCGTAATTGCTGCCGTCCTCAATCATTGCCGAGTCTTTATTTGCCGCATTGAATACCTTTTCCCACAGCGCGTTATCACTCGAAAAGATCTCGTTCTCCTTCTGCATGAGCTTCGCATACAGCTCGGCGGCCTCGTCGGCATTGGCCGGCTTCTGCGCAGTGAGTTCTGCGATCTTAGGATCGGAGCTCGCAGATTCGCTCGCATTGCCGCCAGGTGCCGAGCACGCCACAAGACACAAGGCCAATACCGGCACCATAAACAGGGCCGCAATCTTAGAAAGCTTCATAGTCATTCCTCCGTTTTGTCGAAGCTTGTTTACTTTTTATCGGCGGTCAAGGGGAGCTTTTCCGCCGACACATCCAGGCCATAGCGATAGCTGATGGCATCGACGGGACAGGCCCCGATGCACTTTCCGCACCGGATGCATTCGGCATGATTGGGCGCGCGGACCACATCGACGTCCATCTGACAAACCTTTGAGCACTTGCCGCACGAGACACATTTGCATGCATCGACCCGAATCCCCAGCAGGGATACCTTATTCATGAGCGCATAGAATGCGCCGAGTGGACAAATCCATTTGCAGAAGGGGCGGTAGAGCAAAACGCTCAGCACTACCACGGCGATGAGAACGACAAGTTTCCAGGTAAAGAGCTGCCCCAGCGCAGATCGAATGCCGGCGTTGGCAATGGCCAGCGGAATGGCGCCCTCGAGCACGCCCTGCGGACAGACGTATTTGCAAAAGAACGGATCTCCCATCCCCAGGTCGTTGACCACCAGCACAGGCAGCAATACCACAGCAAACAGCAGCACGAAGTATTTGATATACGTAAGCGCCTTGAGCTTTTTTGTCGAAAGCTTTTTGCCGGGAATCTTATGAAGCAGCTCCTGCAGCCAGCCAAACGGGCACAGAAAGCCGCATACAAAGCGTCCCAGCAGCACGCCGAGCAAAATGAGCGTACCGGTAACATAGTAAGAAAAGTTGAACTTGGATGAACCTACTACCGACTGGAACGACCCGATGGGGCACGCACCCGATGCCGCGGGGCACGAATAGCAGTTAAGCCCGGGTACGCAGACTGTTTTTCCCGCGCCCTGATAGATGCCGCCTTTGGCAAAGTTTGGCAGGTGAATGTTGGTAATAAGTGTTGCCGCCGCCTGAATGAATCCGCGAAATCGAGCCAAAACATGCGACGCAGTGTTTTCTCTTTTATCCAATTCCGATACACTCCAAGCACAGCCTAATCGCTTTGGCCAGCACGGCATCTGCCTCGCCACGCATAACGCCAAAGCACACCATGGCAATTCCGACGATCAACAAAGCGACCTGTACCACGGGTTTTACCGCTTTGAACAACCTGACCACTCCTTTCGTTACGCGACCATTGGACCATATCGGCTATAAAATCCGTGTTAAGCGCGATTTGAAATGTGCAAGGAGACTGTTATGCGTATTTTGATCGTCGAGGACGAGCGGGCGCTGTGTGACGCAATCGCGCGCAGCTTGCGAAACTTGGCGTACAGCGTCGACTGCTGTCACGACGGACAGGAGGCGCTCGACCTACTGAATGTTGAGGCCTTCGACCTCGTGGTACTCGACCTCAACCTTCCCCGCATCGACGGCATGACCGTACTCAGGGAACTTAGGAAAACTGACTGCGAGACTAAGGTACTGATTCTGTCCGCACGTGGCGAAGTATCCGACAAAGTCGCCGGACTCGATGCCGGCGCCAACGATTACCTCACCAAGCCGTTTCATCTGGACGAGCTTGCGGCAAGGATTCGCAGCCTTACCCTCAGACGCTTTACACAAAGCGACATAGTCTTAACCTGCGGAAAGCTCCGCTTTGACACCAAGGCGCGCATCGCTTCCGTGGACAGCGAGGCTTTATCTCTTACGCGCAAGGAAACGGGAATCTTGGAATACCTGATGCTTAATCAGGGGCGTCCGGTAAGTCAAGAGGAGCTTATCGAGCACGTTTGGGATAGCAGCGTGAACAGCTTTAGCAACGCAACCCGCGTTCACATCTCGTCACTCCGCAAAAAGCTACGCAGCGCTTTGGGATACGACCCGATTCGCAATCGGATTGGAGAGGGCTACGTTATGGAGGATAGCGAATGAAAAGGCTTTCCCTGCAATGGCGCATAACGATTATGACGGCACTGCTCACGTGTGCGGCATGCGTGCTGACGAACTGCCTGGTCGGCTATACGGGTATGCGCTACATGGATGCCATCGGCAGTGACATCTCGGCCCTTAACGCAACCGGCGAAGATTCGCCCCAGGCATTCGACCCAACGAAAGCGACCCCCGATGACAAGGTCACGATCGTCGTAAACGACGCACAGGAGTCTTTTGGCACGACAGCCTGGTACATCACAGCTGGAGTCACACTCCTTGGCGGCGCGCTGGCATACTTTGCGAGCGGCCACGCGCTCAAGCCTCTACGGGATTTTGCCGCCCAGGTAGAGCGTGTGCAGCCTGACAACCTAAGCGAAATCAGACTCAGTGAAGATGTGCCCACCGAGCTTCAACGATGCAGCGCCTCTTTCAACGGCATGATCGCCCGTCTTGGCGAAGGATTCTCTGCACAGCGTCAGTTTACCGGCAACGCCGCACACGAACTACGAACCCCGCTCGCCCTTATGCAAGCACAAATTGAACTATTCGTGTCCGAGCACTCTAACTTGCAACCCGAAACAGCCGAGCTGCTCGGCCTGCTACAAGAACAAACCGAGCGCATGTCTCGAATGACCAAGGTATTGCTCGAGATGAGTGAGCTCCGCAGCGTTCCTTGCGAGGACGATGTTGAACTTGGTCCCTTGTCCGAAGAGGTCCTCACCGACCTTGCGCCACTTGCCGAAAATAAGGGCATAGCCCTCAATTGTGCTGGAGACGCTTTAGTAATCGGAAGTGATACGCTCCTCTACCGGCTGGTGTTTAATCTGGTCGAAAACGCCATCCGTTACAGCCGCTCCGGCTCGACTGTCAACGTCTCCATCTGCGACAACGACAGCCACGTGATCCTGCGAGTCAAAGATGAGGGCCCGGGAATACCCAAGCAGTACCGAGAGAGCATCTTCCAGCCGTTCTTTCGTCTAGACAAATCCCGCAGCAGGGCATACGGCGGCGCAGGACTCGGACTAGCGCTCGTTTGGGAGATTGCAGCGCTTCACGGTGGCGCCGTAGAGGTCGAAGCAAGTTCCGAGGACGGGACCACCATGCTCGTAAGCCTTCCAAAACGATCCGCAGCGTTAACCGAACAGTAAAACGAAAGAGGTCCCGAGCAACAGGAGTACAATTGCTGCATTGTTGCCAGCTGTTGGGAGATGGAAGATGGACTGCGATGGCTACCTATGCGTTCCCATGCCGTTGATGTGCACCGCCTTTGTGCCGGGGCAGATTGACGCTGCGGTTGCAGGCATTTCCGACCCCGATTCACGCACCATCGCCACGGCAGAAGCGCTGTACTTTCGCGGACAGGCCGCCCTCGCTGCCAAGACGGCGCGCCCCTATCTTGACGCCACCGATCCCTCGCTGTGCTATTCCGCATGCTTTATCTGCGGATACGCCAGCCTGTCGCTCAACCGTATCGCCGACGCCCGCCGGTGCCTTGCTGGCATCCTCGATACGCCGGCTGACGAGGAGTCGCCCGCCGTCCACGCCACACATATCCTGTTCGCCTCGGCCGCGAGCGTCCTGCTGCACTTGCCTTCCCCGTATTCCGCCGAAGAGTTTTATCCGCTTGCGGCGCATCTGCCCGAAGGTCTGCGCCTGTTCGCCAGCTACGTGATGGCGCATGCCCTGTACCTGCGCGGCGAATATGGCCGCAGCCTGGGCATGGCGGAAAACGCCCTGATCATGAAACAGGGAAGTTATCCCATCTCGGAGCTGTTCCTGCACTTGGCAGCTTCCATGGCATGCATGAGCCTCAAGGACATCGACGCCGCAAAAACGCACTTCGGAGTTGCTTGGAACATTGCGCGCCCCGACGGCCTTATTGAGCTCATTGGCGAGCATCACGGCCTTTTACAGGGGCTTATCGAGGCATGCCTAAAAACGCAATACCCTGACGACTTCGCGCGCATCATCGAGATCACGTACCGCTTCAGCTACGGCTGGCGGCGCATCCACAACCCCGATTCGGGCGAGGACGTTGCCGACGATCTAACGACCACGGAATTCACCATGGCCATGCTCGCCTGTCGTGGGTGGACCAACGCCGAAATCGCACGCCATATGGGAGTATCGCCGGGCACCGTCAAAAACCGCCTATCAGGAGTGTATGCCAAGCTTGGTATCGGAACTCGCGCCGAGCTGATTGCCCACATGTTGCGCTAGCGGCCAAACTGCCCGGCGTATCGAAAGCGCTCCGGGGGGCCTGACGCTTTCGCGCACTCAAATTGGACATTTTGGCCATCGAACGGCACTACCGCCACGGGGCACCTTCTCGCAAAATTGGATTATTTCCACCGATACCTGCGGGATGGGAGCCCAAGATGCTTGATCGCCGTTCGTTACTTGTCGCCGGAGCGTCCTCGTTAGCGAGCATTATGATGCCGCGCGTGCCGGGAAGCGCAAACGCCTTCATATTGCCGTTCGCACCCACCGAAGCCCATGCCGACGAAAAAGACCCCTTCAGGGTGCTCGTTCTCTCGCGCACCATGTTCGGTGTGGTCGTGGTCGACGTCGCCAACAAGAATACGCCCATCACGGGTGCCCAGGTCACGCTCATATCGCGCTATGCCGCAGGCAAGCAGCTCACCGCCACGACCGATGACGAAGGCACGGCCATCTTTGAGGTCGCCCCTCTTTCAGAAGGCTACGTGGACGAGGCAACGCTTCTCGACGCGTACGACTTTAACGGCGGCATCTCCATTAGCATGGCAGGCTACCGCGATGTCGAGATTCCCCTTGCGCGTATCCAGGGCGGCACCGCTATTACCGCACCCACACGTCCGCTCTCCGATGGCGAGCCGTACTTTCGACAGCTCACGTTCGACGAATGGGACATCCAGTACGCCGACGCCACGTTTATGGCAATGCCAGCGGACGAAGCAGCAAACGACCAGCCCGACACGCACGCTTTTACCGTGCAGGCTCATCTGCCGCAGGGCGGGCAGGCAACGTTGCATATCAATAAAGTGATGCCCTCTGCGGGCAGCTCAACCGAAACCGTCACGCAGATCGGCCAGATCAAGGCCAGCGCATCGGGCGCGGATAATCTGGCGACGTTCACGCTCGAAGACACGTTCCTCGATGCAGCTTCGGGCCTTCTGGAGGAAGGGTGCAAGCTGCGCTTTATGCTCGACTACCAGGGCAAAACCTACACGCTCTCATCCCCTATGGCCGTTGTCACCGCGCCGGCCGCAAAGGCGGAATCGGGCTCGACCACCATCATTCCCACCACCATGGACCAAGAGATCACTCCGTTTGATTTCCCCGCGGCGTTTCCCGGTATCGGCGGCAATAAGTTCACGTGCTGGATGCCCACATTTCCCATTCTGTTCGATTTCTCGTTTGCTGGATACGTGCTGTTTGGCGGAGGGTACAAACCAGCTAGCTATATGAACGATTCGGGCAACCCTGATCCGGAATACTGGAAGAAATCGCCGCGCGAGTCGGGCGCCAAGCAGGCAAACCGCTACCTCGACGAGATGGAGGGGAAGTGGAATCAGTACAAGAGGATGAGTGCCGGTTCGGGCACCGATCCAAGAAACACCAAGCTCCTTCGCCACCATTGCACGCCGCTGTTCACGATGGATATCGCCACACAGCTGTACGGCTCGCTCGCCTACGATTGGGTGGGCAAAACCTGGGGTAACAACAACGACCCCGCATACGGCAATATTAAGGCCCTCTTCCAGGTAAGAACCGACCTCAATTGGACCGAGCAGTTTACCCTAGGACCGGTGCCATTTTTCCTAAACGTCAACCCCTGGGTGCTGGCAAAACTGGCGCTCGCCGTGGGTGCCCACACGCACGGCAGCGGCGCGGCGTTTTTTAAAAACATTTCGCTCGACTATTCAAACACGTCGGGCTCGTTCACCATCCAGATCGGGCTTGCCGTCACCTTTGGCGCCGGCGTTGCAGGCGTCGCTTCGTCTGCCGTGCGCGGCGCCGCATCCCTCACGCTGTTCATTGGGTACGAAAAGGCAAATGGACACCAGCTTCCGCGACTGCGTGTAGGTGCAGACGTCGATGTCGATGTAATACTCCAGTTCGTAATGTTCAAGTGGACCACCAAGGCTTGGTCGGGGTCGTGGCCCACACTCATCGATTCGTGGAATATGTCGGTGAACAATGGCGACCAGTATGTGCTCCAGCGCTCTGAGCTCGCATTGGATGGAGATACGCCTTATACGCTGGATGCCTGCTTCGGCTCGGCCGGCAACGCCGAGGCGTGTGGTGTGCCGCAATTTATCGCATCGGCCACCATCGTCACCAACGCCGAACTGCTCGCACGCGCCGAGGTTAAGGCCACTGCCGTAAACACCGCGCCTGTCGTGCGCGATTGGGATCAAGCGGTCACGCGCATTGAGCTCGAGGCGGATGCAGAAAGCGACGACACGGGACAGATCGAGCATTTCGTCCATGCACTGATAGAGAACGACGAAAACGCCGTGCCGATGTATGAGTACACCTACATCGGTCAGGCAACGAACACCGTTGCCGACCCGAACGCCGATTCTTCCGGCGTGTCGGAGGACGAGCGTGGCGGCATCAAGCCCTCGAGCGACAACGTGCTGTTTGCTGGCGTGCTCAGCGAAGCCCACATGAAGCTGGCAATGATTGCCGGCGTAGAATGCCTGTTCCGTATCGCCTCGGTGCGCTACGGCGACAATGGTCGCTCGCGCCTGGTGGTACACACAAAGGCAAACGGAACGTGGTCCGCTCCCACGCCTGTGGACTTTCCCCTTGGGTTTGGCGAGGGCGACGTGGAGCGCGACAGCATATACGATTACGACTTCGACGTAGTGGAATATACGGACGGAGGAGGAAACCAGGACGCCTACGTGCTGCTGGTCTCGGGCGAGCGCCCCGCCGGCGACGACACCCTTTTCGATATAGCAAGCACAGCCGGCATACTGTCCGTTGTGCGCCTGCGCATAAGCAACGACGGAGTTCGCGTGGTATCGCACACGTCGTGGCGCAGCATCTCGCGCGGCCGCCTTCAGGAGGATGGCTACCATTGCCTGCAGTGCCCACGCATCACGGTGGGCAAGACACTTGTCAACGGGCGCCTGTCGGGCGCCTACCTCCACCGCCGCGGAACCACCACAGAAAAGGCGCTCGGCAGCGAGGCCGAGGTTGCGCTGGAGTGCTTTACCCTGTGGTCGGACGTTTCAGGCGACAGCCTGACGTTCCGCCAAGTTCTCCGCTTTCCGCAGGCACCGTCGAGCATCGAGCTCGGCGCGCCCGAGAATATCAACGGCAAAATGGTGGTGCCCGTTGCATACGAGACCGCAGGCGGTTGTGGCTGTGCATCGTACGCCGTGATCGGCCAGTCCATTGCGGGCTGGGGCGTTATGTCGCCAGATGCCACAGTACCCCACGCGGTGCCGTGGCCGCAGCACACGGGCTTTTTGGCTACCGTCAACGAGCAACTGCAGCATATTACTTGGACGCGAGGCGCACCGGTATTTGCAACGCAGCCCGTGGGTGCCGCAGGCTGCGGCCCGGCATCGTTCAGCGTAAGCAACAACGGCAGGTGTGTGCTCTATGTAGAGAACACCGATGGCAAGGTGGGACAAACCTACGACGAAGAAGGCAACCCGGTAGCAGTGATGGGCAAGCACTTCCGCATCTTCGCCAGCACCTTGGCAGGCGATCTGTTCACGGAGCCGTTCGTGATGTGCGAGCTGGACCATCCCGTCGATCAGATAACGACATTTTTGACGTCGGGGAGCATGCTCTCCGCGCTCGCAACGCACATTGTGAGCGCGGAGAAGAGCGAGGCAGAACTACACGGCATCGAAGTGCCCTTGGTGGCGTGTGCCACTCCGACGGGCGCAGTCGCTACCTCGGGCGCGGTGGTGCCCGGAGCAGCAGGCGAATCCTTCATGGTCACGGTGCGAAACGACGGCAACACCTTGCTGACCGCCGGCACGATCGATCTGTACCGAGAGGGCTCCAGTCAGCCGTTCTCCAGCGCATCCATCGGGTTCGGAGTGAACGCACGCATGGCATCGATCTACGATCCAGAGCTTGCCGAGGACGCTTCGGCCAACGACATGACACACGTGAAGTACACGCTCGAGACGCTGGGCGCACATTTTGCAACGCACCCGCTGGTAGCCGACAGTGGCAACGCCGTGCTGGCACCGGGTTGCACGGCACAGTTCCGCATGAGCTTCGCCATCCCCGAGAGTTGGAGCGACGAGGTGGGCAAACGCGTAACGCTATATGCGAAGGCGCGTAATCTGGTGGCGCTCGATCCCGTAACGCTCGAGGAAATTCGACCGGGCGCAAACTCGGCGCTGGGTGCCGTGCTGCACGAGCTTCATGTGCCCGACGCGGCATGCGAACGCTCAGAAGTTCAGGTCGGCGTATGCGACAACGCGGATACGACGGAACTTCACGACGCCCCGATGACGGTCGACGGCGATGGCGGCACGAGTGGCGGCGGTACTGACAAGGGCGGCGGCTCCGGCGGAAGCAGCTCCAGCAGTGGCAAGGACCACGGCACTAACAAGCGCTCCGGAAAAGCGGGCGCGCTTGCGGGCACGGGCGATGTCAACGCTCCCCTTACGGCAGCCGCAGCAGCACTCGCCGCAGCTGGTGCCGGCCTTGTCGCCTACAGCGCCCGCCGCACGGCGCTCGAAAACGACACCGCCGATGAGGTCAATTCGGATACGCCTCGCTAGCTCCCAGTTACCTTTGCGAGAGACGCCGACTCGGCTCATCGAACACCAAAAGGGCTGGCCCTGATAACTCGGAGCCAGCCCTGAGTCGCCTGACGTGAGACTCGCGGCGTTACTTGAGCTTCAGCGCCTCCATCATGGGCACGGCAGCATCCCAGTCGATCTTCCAGCCGATCGACACGCGGACGGTTTCACCCGTTGCGGGAGCCGTCGCAAACAGTGTATGGCCGTTGTCGGGACCGGTAAAGCGCAGCCACGTTATGCCGTTGTACTCGACCTGGTCGGTTGTTGTCTCCTTGCCTTCGTAGATCTGCTCTAGGCTTGCAACCTCTTCCTCCGGCGAGCGCGGGAAGATGCTGATGTTCAGGCGTCCTCCAGTCTCGTCGTGGAAGAAGTCTGCCTTTTCGTGCTCTTCGTTGGACGAATCCAGCGTGTACCCATCGGCGGCCTCGATACTGTACGATGCGCAATCGATGCCGGTCATATTGGCCGCGTCACCAGAATCGGCCACACCGCCGGCCGCCTTGAACTCCTTGGTCTCGCATCCCGTGGTGTCAAAGTGCATGGCCTCATGATTCTTGGCGGGGGCATAAGCGTCTACGAACTCGACAGTGATGGGCCCGTAGTACGCCGTCTTGGGCGCCCAGAAATACACGTACTCAACGGTCTCGCCCGGGCCGATATCTGGCCTCTCGGAAAGGTCGATGCCCTCGTGCAGCTCATCGGGAGCCTCGCTTGCAACGTAGTCGAGCACGGCCGCCTTGCCGGAAGTAAACAACGGGTCGCCTGCCTCAAGATCACCCTGGGCAGCATGCACGTTAAAGGAACTGAACGTCCTGTTCTTTGTGTTGTTGTTGGTGATCTTGATGTGCAGGTAAAAGCCGTCCTGCAGCTTGGCATCGCCGCGATAGAACGTACCGTGAGCCACAGACTCATAGGTAATGCCTGCTACCTCGACCGTCTGCGAATCATAGGCCTTGGCCTTCTTGGACTTCTCCTGCACAGGTGCGCTCCCGCCCGAGCCACTCGGCGCATTACCGCCGCAGCCAGCAAGCGTACACGCCAACACAGCCGAAAGCGCCACGGTGGGAATTCCTAACAGCAGCTTCTTCGTCATGGGCTTCATCATCCTCACCGCTCCTTTCGCTTGCAGCTCATCCGTTGCCCGAGGCCTTCGTCGCCCCGTGGCATCGGCTTCCACAATGAGCGTATGACGAAACACGGCGCCGGCGAAGTGACCCGTGGCCCAAATAACGCCCCGTTAGACCCCCTTTCAGACCAAAAGGGCCCCAGTTCGCATACCCTCGGCCCACAAAACGAGACGCATGTCCCAATGTTCGATTCAATCCAACAATCCGCATGGCGCGTTTTTGACAAACGCGTCCAACCGCAAACGCAGCAGGACGCATTCGACCGCTTTCAAACTTACTCGGACAGAACCGACTCGGATTTGTCCGAGTAAACGCTGTTCCACCAAATTCCGAACGATTGTTCGATGGATTTCGTGTTGGGTGGAATCGCCCAAGGGCTGGGCTATGCTACCTTGACTATCTATATGACTTAAACGCAGCAAAGGAGCACCGAGAGAGCGAGTATGGCAAAAAACACCGCAAACTATGGTAACGACAGTATCCGCCAGCTCAAGGACGAGGAGCGCGTACGCCTGCGCCCCGCCGTCATCTTTGGCTCGGACGGGCTCGACGGCTGCGCACATGCCGCCTTCGAGATCCTGTCCAACGCCGTTGACGAGGCGCGCCAGGGCTACGGCAAGCTCATCACCCTTACCGCCTTTCGCGATGGCTCCATTCAGGTAGAGGACAATGGCCGTGGCTGCCCGCTCGACTGGAACCCTTCCGAGAAGCGCTTTAACTGGGAGCTCGTCTTTTGCGAACTCTACGCTGGCGGCAAGTATAACAACAACCAGGGCGGCGACTACGACTTCTCGCTCGGCACCAACGGCCTGGGCTCCTGCGCGACTCAGTACGCTTCCGAGTACATGGACGTCACCGTCTGGCGTGACGGCAACAAGTACTCCTTACACTTTAAGAAGGGCAAGGTCGTCGGCGCCAAGAAGAAGGCACTCGAGATTGAGCCCAGCGACGAGGACCGCACCGGCACCACCATCAAGTGGCGCCCCGATCTTGAGGTCTTTACCTCCATCAGTATCCCCCACGATTGGTATCGCGAGACCATGCGCCGTCAGGCCGTGGTCAACGCCAGCGTGACCTTCCGCCTGCGCATCGAGGGCGACGACGGCGAGTTTTCCGAAGAGGATTTTTGCTATCCCAAGGGCATCGAGGACTACGTGCTCGAGAAGGTCGGCGCCGACTACCTTACCGAGCCCTTCTTTATCGAGGCCGACCGCCGCGGTCGCGACCGCGAGGACCTGCCCGACTACAACGTCAAGATCACCGCGTGCATGTGCTTCTCGCGCACCTTCATGATGCAGGAGTACTACCACAACTCATCGTGGCTCGAGAACGGCGGCTCGCCCGAGAAGGCCGCCCGTAGTGCTCTGACCAGCGCCATCGATGCCTACATCAAGCAACAGGGCAAGTACAACAAAAACGAGAGCAGCATTAAATGGCAGGACGTCCAGGACTGCCTGGTGCTGGTGACCAACTGCTTCTCCACCCAGACGTCCTATGAAAACCAGACTAAGAAGGCCATCAACAACCGCTTTATCCAGCAGGCTATGACGGCCTTCTTTAAGGAGCGCCTCTCGACCTACTTGATCGAGAACAAGGACGCCGCCAATAAGATCATGGAGCAGGTGCTCATCAACAAGCGCTCGCGCGAGAATGCCGAGAAGACGCGCCAGAGCATCAAGACCAACCTGCAGCAGAAGACCGACATGGCCAACCGCGTGCAGAAGTTCATCGATTGCCGCTCCAAGGACAAGAGCCGTCGCGAGATCTATATCGTAGAGGGCGACTCGGCAGCAGGCGCCATTCGCACCTCGCGCGATGCCGAGTTCCAGGGCGTTATGCCCGTCCGCGGCAAGATCCTCAACTGCCTGAAAGAGGACTACCCGCGCATCTTTAAGTCCGACATCATCATGGACCTCATGCGCGTGCTGGGCTGCGGCGTGGAGATCAAGGACAAGCGCATCAAGAACCTTGGCGCCTTCGATCTGGACAACCTCAACTGGAACAAGGTCATCATC
The DNA here is from genome assembly GCA_047247485.1 of Collinsella sp. Lineage (GTDB taxonomy): Bacteria > Actinomycetota > Coriobacteriia > Coriobacteriales > Coriobacteriaceae > Collinsella. Next base: position 1,602,551 of record JBKTTM010000006.1, read on the forward strand.
TGTACGGACGCCGACGTCGACGGTTACCACATTCGCACGCTCGTGCTCACCATGCTCTACCGCCTGGTGCCCACGCTTATCGACGAGGGCTACGTCTATATCGCCGAGTCGCCGCTCTACGAAATCAACTGCAAAGAAAAGACCTACTTTGCCTACACCGAGCTCGAGAAGAACGGCATCCTCAAGGAAATAGGCGACCAGAAGTGTTCCATCAACCGCTCCAAGGGTCTTGGTGAGAACGATCCGGACATGATGTGGCTCACCACCATGAACCCCGAGACGCGCCGCCTGATCAAGGTGGAGCCCGAGGACGTCACCAAGATGGAGACCATGTTCAACCTGTTGCTGGGCAACGACGAGGCAGGCCGCAAGCGCCATATCTCGGAACACGGCAAGGAATACCTGGACCAGCTGGACCTGCAGTAGCAGCAAATCGATAACGACGGCCCATAAGAAGTTCAAGAGGAAATCGTGGCAAAGAAGAAGACGAAGAACCAGCCAAAGAAAAAGCAGGTTAACGCCGAAAACGTCATCGGCCTGCACTCCGAGGTCACCGACCAGCCGATCACGCAGACGCTCGAGGTCAACTACATGCCCTACGCCATGAGCGTCAACGTCTCGCGTGCGTTCCCCGAGATTGACGGCTTTAAGCCCTCGCACCGCAAGCTGCTCTACACCATGTACAAGATGGGCCTGCTCAAGGGCGAGCGCCAGAAGAGCGCCAACATCGTGGGCCAGACCATGAAGCTCAACCCGCACGGCGACGCCGCGATCTACGAGACGATGGTGCGCCTGGCCACCGGTAACGAGGCGCTGCTCGCGCCGTTCGTTGAGTCGAAGGGCAACTTTGGCAAGTATTATTCGGGCGACCTGAGCTACGCCGCCTCGCGTTATACCGAGGCCAAGCTCTCCCCCATCAGCGCCGAGATCTTCAAGGACATCGACAAGGACCCGGTCGACTTCGTTGACAGCTACGACGGCGCCATGAAGGAGCCGCGCCTGCTGCCCACCACGTTCCCCAACATCCTTGTCTCGGCCAATAAGGGCATCGGCGTCGCCATGGCGTCCGACATCTGCGGTTTCAACCTCAACGAGGTCTGCACTGCCACCATGCACTACCTGCAGGATCCTAACTGCGACCTGCTCGAATATATGCCCATGCCCGACTTCTCGACCGGCGGCGAAATTATCTATCGCCGCGAGGAGATGGAGAAGATCGTCGAGACCGGCCTTAGCAGCTTCCAGATCCGCTCCCGCTGGCGCTGGATTCCCGAAGAGCGCATCATCGAGGTCTACGAGATCCCCTACACCACCAAGACCGATGTCATCATCGAACGCATCGTCAAGCTCTCCAAAGAGGGCAAGGTCAAGGAGATCGCTGATATCCGCGACGAGACCGACCTCTCGGGCTTGCGCATCGCCATCGACCTTAAGCGCGGTGTCGACCCCGACAAGCTCATGGCCAAGCTCTATCGCTCGACCACGCTGCAGGATTCGTTCTCTTGCAACTTCAACGTGCTGGTCGACGGCTATCCCCGCGTCATGGGCGTGCGCCAGATCCTGCACGAGTGGGTTGCGTGGCGCATTCAGTCCACGCGTCGCCGCATTAACTTTGACCTGGGTAAAAAGTCCGAGCGCCTGCACCTGCTGCACGGCCTCGAGGCGATCCTGCTCGACATCGACAAGGCCATCGCCATCATCCGCGGCACCAAGCTCGAGGCCGAGGTCGTACCCAACCTTATGAAGGGTTTCGACATCGATGAGACCCAGGCCGAGTTTGTTGCCGAGCTCAAGCTCCGCAACATCAACGAGGAGTACATTCTCAACCGCACCAAGGACATCGCCAAGCTCGAAGGCGAGATTGCCGAGCTCGAGGAAATCCTCTCGAGCGAGGAGAATATCAAGAAGGTCATCAGCGACGAGCTGGCCGCCGTCAACAAGAAGTACGTGATGCCGCGCCGCACGGGCAGGATCGAGCCCCACGAGGTTGTCGAGGTGAGCCTGGAGCCCGAGGTCGAGGAGTACCCAGTGACCATCATGCTCTCGCGCGACGGCTACCTCAAGAAGATGACGGACCGTGTGCTCAAGAAGGCTGCCACGCTCAAGTACAAGGACGGCGACAAGCCCTTTATCGAGTTCCCATCCTCCAACACGCACGAGCTGCTCGTGTTTACCAACAAGAGCCAGGTGTACAAGTGCAAGGTCGCGCAGTTTGAGGACACCAAGTCGGCCCAGCTGGGCTCGTACCTGCCGACCGATCTTGAGATGGAACCCGACGAGAGCGTCATCTGGGTTATCGACCCCGAGGACTACAAGGCTGACGCGCTGTTTGTCTTTGAAAACGGCCGCGTGGTGCGCGTCGCGCTTTCCGGATACGTCACCAAGACCAACCGCAAGCGCCTCAAAAACGCCATCTACGGCGGCAGCAAGTTGCTGTATGCCCAGGTGCTCAAAGAGGACCGCGACATTGCGCTGGTCTCGAGCGACTACCGCCTGATGAACTTCAACACGTCGTTGCTCAAGACCAAGACGACCACCAACACGCAGGGCGTCCAGGCATTCACGGCCAAGAAGGGCCGCTCGGTCACCACGGTCGGCACGACCGAGGACATCCTCGGCGCCGGCGTTTCCGCCGAGAAGTTCACCGCGCAGAGCCTACCCTCCGCCGGTGCCCTCATGAAGGAAAACGACATGCCGAGCTTGTTTGACTAAAAGCCAGAACTCTTCATCAGGCACATGATTTAGGAACAGTTAAAGGCCCAGGCGACACAACCGCCTGGGCCTTTTCGTCAAGCGAAAGGCCTGGTACTGTCGTTAGCAAAATTTGCAAAAATTAGCAAAACTTGCAAAAAATACCAAAACTTGCAAAAGGAAATGTCAACAGCCACGCATGGCAATCAGCAATCCTCTTGGTAAGAGCAACAAACACTTCGGTTAGCGCTGATTGCCATGCGTTCTTCTTGTCCTTAGGCGAGCTTGCGAGCAAGCTCTCGCACCGCTTCCAACTTGGGCGAGGAGGCCATGCTGTCACGCTCAGTCATACCGCTGATGGTGACGATGCCCTGGTCCTCCCACTTGCAGTATGCGCATGTGGACTTGTACATGGCGATCGCTGCATCATAGACGCCCTCGCTGTGACTATCAAGCAAAAGGGCCGTCTTGGTGAACGGGAATCCCGTGGCACCGAAGGCGTACAGGCGGTCGATGGCGGCTTTCTCCTGCGCGGTGATGTCAAACCAGTAGATAGGCGAAGCGAAGACGACCATGTCGGCGTCTTTCAGCGACTCGATCACGCCGGCCATGTCGTCCTTCTGCACGCAGGCGCCCTTATGGGCAAAGCAGTACTGGCATCCCAGGCAACCAGCGATCTTCTTGCTGGCAACGCGGACGACCTCGACCGTATGGCCAGCCTCACGCGCGGTCTCGGCAAACGCCTCGACCATGGTGTCGGTATTGGCGCCCTTACGCGGGCTACCGCTCAATACAACGATATTCATAGGAATCTCCCTCCTTCATGCCGCAGGCGCGCGGCACGCTTTCTGTTTTAACCAAACCGGATGGAGCTATTCAGTTGTCTGAAGACCACGTCTCTTGTTCGCACTCTCTAGACACAATCCCATTGGTTGATAACTCCCCGGCAACCTTAATTCTCTCTCCAAGAATCAAGCGGGCAGAATGTTGCTCGCAAAGTGTCGGCTGTGGGAAAATTAACTTGAGCTTTCTCCCTGCTCGCGTGAGCGTTCGCGTGTATGAACCTGGCCGAATCGGACAGGCGCAATATAGACCCACGGAAACCGGCCTACGAACAAGGAGCGCCTTATGTATGGACAGCGTGTTACACATCAAACCCAGAACAAACGGACCAGCCTGTCTATCCGCAACGCCATGCGTCATACAGGTGTCAGAGTCGCTGCTTTCGGAGTATGCATTCTTATGGCGGGGCTGCTTTTGCTACCCGGCGCGGCACTGGCGGCCGAAATGCCCGAACCCGATACCGCAACGCCCATTACCTGCGACGAAACCAACACGAACGGCAACTTCACAGCTACCACCGTTGTCGACCATTACTACGACCTAGAGCTACCCCCTGCTTTCATGTTGATCCAGAACGAGGCGTTTGTTTACGACTTCCCCGACAAACCCGATGACTTTGTCTACGGGCTTAACGACACCGTCCACCTCTTCAAGGTCGACACCGATACCGAAAGCCTTGTAAAAACCGAAAACCCCAAAGAAGCCAGCGTCTCTATTACCCTGACCATGATCGACAATCACGTAAGAGCAACCGTAGTCTTTACAGGCGGCTACGCCGACGACCAAATCCCTTACAGGCTGAATCTCGTCAGCTCAACCCGCCTTGGTACACACGTTGACCGCGATTGCGACACCACGCAGGGAACTATGCGCGAGACACGACACGATTACTACATCCGCTACGTCTTCGACAGCGACGTGCACTTGATTGCAACCGACGCAACCGATCCCGAGCCCAGCCCTGACGTTAAGCCGAACCCAGAGGTGAAACCCAATCCAGAAACCAAGCCCGAGCCCACGCCGCAGCCTAAAACAGAAAAGCCAGCCGCAGCCTCCTCCCCCGCCAAGACACCAGCGGTCGTTAAGCACACCGAGACCGTCCTGCCCGCAACAGGCGACAACGGCGCAACGGCAGTCGTCTTGAGCGCAGTTGGCGTAGCGATCGCAGCAGCCGGCATTTCCGCAACAAGGAGCCGCAACAGCTAGCTAAAATATGGCAAATCGACGCACGGAAAGAAACGTACCGATGCTGGTGGATTTCAACGAGGTCAAAGAGGCAACCATCCCGGGAGTGAACAACGAGACGGGCGAGATGAACGCCAGGTTGTAGATGGACTGGCAGGGCAAGATTATCCCGATGGCTATTCATTCAGGCGGCTCGATTGGTCCTCACACGCGCTCAGCGCACACTAGGGCCGCCGGCTCGGCACATGTCGAAAAAATGAGAGTGGATAATCCACGCTCATGCGTCCAGATTTCCACGCTCGTGCAGGCGTGTCGGAAATGCACGCTCCATCCTTGGTAGCAGGAAGCGCGCTTCGAACAGCGAAAGCTGAAGCGCAAGCAAAAGCATCGCGGGCATTAATCAATGCCGACATGAATCGGAGCCGGCCTCCACTCAAATTAGGTCGCCGTCGTCTTTCATAAACGACACCATGTTCAGATGCCTGACGCCGTCTCTCTCCTGCAGCAGGGGGTCAAGCGTGAAAAGGTAGCGCGGATATCCGTCCCTGATGTAGCCGAACGGCCTGTACTCCCGCTCCTCCACGTCCCTATCGGCGATCGTCATCGAGACCTGGATGTAGGCGTAGGCGTTGCGTCTACGCGCGATGAAGTCGCACTCCAGCTTCCCGATGCGGCCTACGGATAGCTTATATCCCCTCGAGCGGAGATAGATGTACAGGGCGTTTTCCAACGAGGGCCCGTAATTCAACCGGACATCGACGTTGCGCGCAAAATAGATACCCGGATCCGCGAGGTAGTACTTCTCCTCGCCGCGCAACGATTTGCGGGACTTAAGGTCGAACCTCTCGCATTTATAGAGCACCTTGGCATCGACGAGCATCTGGATATAGGAGGCGATTGTCCGCCGCTCGACGGCAATATGCTCTGTCTTGGTGAAGTAGCCGTGAAGGTTGGTGAGGCTCGTCGGCGCACCGTAGTTGTTGATGACGTAGGTCATGACACGGTTGAACGTATCGATGTTCCGGATCTTGTTGCGAGACCTGATGTCCTTGTCGACGATCTGCCCTACGACATCCTCGATGTAGCGAGCCTTCGCCTCGGGGTCATCGTATTCCAGGGACCGGGGAAACCCTCCATACCGTAGATATTCGTCAAACTCGATCCGCGCGTCACCGACCTCCTTGCCCATGAACCTCTTCATATCGAGAAACTCGGAAAAGGACAGGGTGAACATCTCGAACTCCACGTATCGGCCCGTGAGCTTGGTCATCAGCTCGCCAGACAGCAGATACGAGTTGGAGCCTGTGATGAAAATCGAGAAGCCGCCATCCGAGTTATAGGCGTTCACGACCTCCTCGTAGTCTCGGACGTTCTGCACCTCATCGATGAAGAGGTATTTGAAGTCGTTGTCAGCCAGAAGCGACTCGATTTTTTCCTCCAGCTGATCAGGCGTCTTAATTGAGCGGTTGCCGCGCTTGTCGAGGTCGAGGTAGATGATGTCCTTGTCTTCGACACCACGGTTTCTCAGTTCTTCGGCAATCGTCGACATGAGGCACGATTTGCCGCAGCGGCGGATACCCGTGATCACCTTGATCAGGTCATCGTCGTAGAACGGTCGAATCTTTTTCAAGTACTGTTCGCGATGATACAGTTTCATAGAAATCGCCTCCTCTGCTTAGCTTATCAGAGAGGACGCTAATCGTCGGTTAAGGCACCTATTTTTTTCGATTTTGCAGAAATTGGTGTCTTAAACCTTATTTCAACTCTTCCATGCTCGCTTGATATCGCGTCATAGATGAAAACACAGTCCCCGTCGGGTAGTCGTGGGCGTGCGGATGTCCGCATCAGTAACCTGCCTCCTTGGTTGTCCCTTCTCTGCATGGACATCTACATAAAGGAGGAACCAACCATGCAGATCAGCGTGTCGTCCACCCTGACCGTATATCACGACGGTCAATTCTGGGTCGGGCTGGCGGAGCACGTCGAGGGCGGAAGGTATGGCGTCGCCCGCATCGTCTTCGGCGCGGAGCCGTCCGATGAGGAGATTCTGCGATTCGTTACAAGCAAATGGGAGAAGTTCTCATTCTTCGGTGGCGAACCGGCTGAGGTAAGCAAGCCCGCGAAGAACCCCAAGCGGCGCGCTCGCGAGGCAGCGAAAGCCCTTAAACGGCCCGCGGTGAGCACCAAGGCACAACAGGCGCTCGCGGCACAGCGGGAAGCAATGAAGCGGGAGTCGGCTCATGCAAGAAACCGACGCCGTGTGGAAGAGGCTGATGCGCGCTACGAGCAGAGAAAACTGAAGCGCAAGCAGAAGCATCGCGGGCATTGATCGCCATTCGCAGCAAGGCAAACCATATACAGCAGCGGCGTCAGTTCCACTTGAAGCCGACGCCGCGTAGACGCTGATGGTGACGGCTGTGCACGGGCACGGGCGCGCCACCGCACTTCACAGCTTGTTTCTCAAGTATTTGGGACGCACACGCGGCGTTCAAAAATGCGGAGCGACTCCGCATGGCTCGAGACTGAGCCGAGGTGCCCTACTTCTCGCCCTCCAGCAGCCCCACGATGCGGTCGATGTCGACGGCAAAGCGAGGCCTTCCCTCGCGCTCGTAGCGGTCGAGGTATGCCTGGCACTCGGAGACAATGCGCTTGGTGTTGCCGTCGATGATGCGCTGGAGCGTCTCGTAGTAGGCCGAGCCCTCGATCCTGAAGCGGCGCTGGTAGGCCTTGGTTATGGGGAACATCTTGATGTAGTGGATGCCGTGGCGGCAGCCGGGGCGCGTCGTGGGGCGGGGCGGCAACGCAAAGCACTGGTCTTTGGGCACGTTGGGGGCGATGTTGGAACGCAGCGGCACGGCGAAGTCCCTGCGCTTTCCACGGAAACGCAGCCTCACCACCACGATGCAGGGGCGATTGTGCTTAAGCATGAGCTCGCGGTCGCCATCGACGAGGTCGAAGAAATCCTGGGGATGGATACGATCTTCATCGGTTACACCCCCTTCATACGAAGCGGGGCCCGCATCGCTGCAGGTCCCTACAGGTGGGCGATATTCTACGCCTTGCGGCACCCCGTCGCCCACGGAGGTTAAACGTACACGTAAGCCGTACTCTGAAAGCCGCGGCTTCCGGCAAGTAGTTTATACCACGAAAGGTCGCTTTCGATGCGCCTAGCTCGCAAAATAACACTCGCTGGGCCGTCACCCCTGGCCGTTACCCTCCAATCTTCATTGGAGTCAGCAGGTCAATTCATATAGTCATGGGGGTTTATCCTAAAGGGAATCAAATTAATACCCCCATAACTAAGGAATTTTCTATTCCCACTCAGTGACTAGAGCCCTGGTGTAATTGGCTGGATCACCGTTCCGGGAACCGGTATCGACCTACCTGTCCGCCAAGCTCCTTCTTCAGCTCCAGCCTAGTATCTGACTCGCGCCGTTATAAGCGAAAACCGAGGAGATGCGTTTTAGCCAAGAAAATAAGGTTAGCCTTATCTTACTGCATGATTCGTGTGTTATAGTTAGATAGCTCTAACTGTTTGGGGGCGATGGCCATGCACGAACGCAAGGGCTTCTGGGACAAGAATGCCGGTCGGTACGACCGTTTCATGCGAAAGGACCGGACGGCGTATGAGAAGATGTATGAGCTGATCTGGCCGGTGGTGAAAGCAAAAACCGTACTGGAGGTTGCCACCGGCACGGGGCTTATCGCAAAGAGCATCGTAAATGCGGCGGCGCACATCGAGGCTACGGACGCTTCTGCAAAGATGATCCTTGAAGCAAAGCGGGACAATCAATCCGCAAAGCTGCACTTTTCCGTACAAGATATGTTCCGCCTGCCCTATGCGCAGAAGTCCTTTGATGCGGTGATCGCGTCCAACGCGCTTCACATAGTGCCGCATCCGGAAAAGGCCCTGCAAGAAATCAGGCGGGTGCTGAAGGACGACGGCGTGCTCATCGCGCCAACCTTCACCCACGCGGGGAGCTCGGTTTCCGGCAAGGCAAAAGCCTTTTTCATGAGTATGGCGGGATTCCCCCTCCACAGCAGGTGGACAAGCGAGGAATACCTACGTTTCCTGCGTCAAAACGGCTGGGCGGTGCAGAAAAGCGCGGTGCTGAAGGCCTCGTTCCCGTTGACCTATGCGGAATGCACGAAATCGGAGGGGCCAGATGTCGTTCTTTGAAAACACCCGCAAGCCCGTGGGCCTCGGCGGAAAACTTATGGTTGCCATGATGAATCTGGGGCACAGCCCTGTGGCACGGTGGGGACTTCGATTTCTACGACTTGCGCCAAATGCCAAGGTGCTGGATTGCGGCTGCGGCGGCGGGGCGAACATAAAACGGCTGCTGAAAAAATGCCCGCATGGCGTCGTCAAGGGCATCGACTATTCGCCCGTCAGCGTGGAGAAGACTAGAAAGCTCAACCGAACTGCAATTCAGGAGGGGCGTTGCGCCGTTCTGCAAGGCAGTGTGGCGGATATGGCATTTGAGGATAGCTGTTTCGATGCAGTCACGGCCTTTGAGACCGTCTACTTTTGGCCTGATTTGCCCCGATGCTTCCGTGAGGTCTGGCGGACGCTGAAGCCGAGCGGAACAATTCTTATCTGCAACGAGAGCAATGGCGATACGGACAAGGACGAGAGGTGGACGCAGATCATCGGCGGCATGACCATCTACAAGGACATTGAATTAAAGGCGTGTCTGGAGCAGGCGGGTTTTCACGAGGTGCAGATACGCAAAAAGAAAAGGTGGCTCTGCGTCACGGCGCGGAAGTAAGGATATCAAGCACGGGCATTTTTGCATCCATCCTGCACATGGCGATAGGCATGACGGTCATAGCGGCTGTGCTGGCGGCAATTGTGACAGTTTTTATTCACTGAGGAAGAAACCTATGAAATGTAAAATTGAGAAAAACACCGTGCAAGAGACGCTGATCCTCCCGTTGTATTCCCGAAAGCTGTGTACGGAGCTGTACCCGGACCTTTACAGGGATGAAACAGCGGTTCGCCTACTCGACCAGATCGACTACGACTTTTCAGAGGCAGAGAAAAACTCCCGCAGCCTGATGCAGCGCTTTGGTGCGCTGGAGGTGGCCATGCGGCAGAGTGACCTTGCTTTCGAGGTGCGGGATTACCTGAAAGGCCACCCCAATGCGGCGGTGGTCAACCTGGGCTGCGGACTGGACAACACTGGCAGAACCTGCGACAACGGTAGATGCAGGATCTACAATCTGGACTTCCCGGATGTGATTGCCTTGCGGCAGCAGCTACTGCCCGCCGGGGATCGGGAACAAAATATCCCCTGCGACCTGAAAGACACCGCATGGTTTGGCAAAATCGATGCCTCCGGCGGGGCGGTGTTCTTTGCCTCCGGGGTGTTCTATTACTTTCTGACCCAGCAGGTCCGGGAACTGGTGCGGGGGATGGCGGACGCTTTTCCCGGCGGTGTGCTGGTCTTTGATGCTGCCAATCGGACGGCAGTAAAGATGATCGCAAAAACATGGCTTAAGACTGCAAAAATCAGGGATGTGGGGGCATATTTTGCGGTTTCGGATGCCGCCAAGGAAATCGGCACGTGGGACAGACGTCTGCAGGTCACAAGTCGCGGCTATATGCTGGGTTACAACGATTTGAGAGACCCTTCTGTCAGCGGCTTTTTCCGGTTTCTCGCAAGGGTCGGTGACAACGGGATGAAAATGCAAATCGTGAAAATAAGATTTTGAGAGACAAAAATGCAAAAGACGAGCGCTTCTTGTCGCCCAATTGGCAAGAAGCGCTCGTCTTTTCTTAACGCGTTGTATGGCGGAGAGAGCGCAAGTTATGCGAGCGCCCTTCTTGCCAGCTCGGCCGCGCCGAGGATTCCTTGGTCGCCGCCGCAGCCCGGGGCGCAGATGTAGCTCTCCATGTCCTTAAGCTCGGCGGTCTGGATGTAGCCACCCAGATATTCGAGGGTCTTCTTGCGGACGATGCCGTAGAGCTGCTCCTGGTGCATCACGCCGCCGCCGAGGACGATGCGGCGAGGCGAGTACATGAGCACGAGGTTCGCGCACATCTGCCCCAGATAATCCCCCTCGAGCGCCCACACCTCAGCGTTGTCCGCGAGCTCGGCCGCGGGCTTTCCCCAGCGCGCGGCGATGGCGGGGCCGGAGGCGAGGCCCTCGAGACAGCTCGCGTGGCTCGGGCAGACGCAGCGTCCCTCCTCGGTGGGACGGGTCCTTACCAGCATGTGGCCGGCCTCGGGGTGCAGCATGCCGTGAAGGAGCCTGCCCGCGCACATGACGCCCGCGCCCACGCCGGTGCCGATGGTCACGTAGACGGCGTCCTCGAGCCCCTTGCAGCAGCCGAAGACCACTTCGCCGAGGCAGGCAACGTTCACGTCCGTGTCGTAGGTCACCGGAATCCCGAGGGCGTCGACGAACGCGGCGCGAAGACCATAGCCTCGCCACGCGAGCTTGGGCGTCTGGAGGATGGAACCGTAGCGCTCATCGTTGGGGTCGACGCAGGTCGGGCCGAAGGCGCCGATGCCCAACGCGTCCACATCGCGGGCGGTGAACCACTCGACCATTTGCGGGACGGTCTCGGCGGGCATAAGCGTCGGGGTCTCCATACGGTCGAGGACCTCGCCGTCGCCGGACACCACGGCACAGACCATCTTGGTCCCGCCGGCCTCGAGGGCGCCGAGCCTCATTTGCTTTTCGCTCATGTGATCCTCCTTACAAAGGGACGCCCGCAGTCATGGTCAACCGCGGGCGCCCATAACGTTGGCTTGTTTCGAAGCGACCCTACCTGGGCACGCGGTCCTGCCTTGCGGCAAACGGGGCGAGCACGGCGTGCGGCTCGCTTTGGTACCAGTAGGCGACGGTGGAGATGTCGTCCTCGCGCTCGTAGAGCTTGATGTCGTCGTTGCCGAGGTCCTGGAACGTCACGCGCAGGTCCTCCTTGAACGAGATCGGGTCGGGAAGGTGCCACCTGTAGAGGCCGTGCCTGGGCAGCGCGTCGTCGTTGGTCGCGAGCATCGGGTTCGGGTTCGGCTTGCCCGCGCTGAAACGGTCACGCGTGGCGTCGCGCGTCGAGCGGTACGGGTAGCCGGCGAACAGCGTGTTGAAGCACTGCGCCTCGGGCAGCGCATGGGGCGGCCTGTCGAGGAAGGCCCAGGCACCGCCGAAGTAGTCCTCGGCTCCCGTCGAGGTGACCGTGGGGAACTCCTCGTCGCCGTCGAGGAAGAACTTCATCTCGCCCTCGCCCCACCAATAGCGCTCCAGGGCGCACAGGGCCATGTAGGTGCCGACGTAGTAGCCCTTACCGCGCACGCCGTCGAGCACGGTGTAGTCGACGCCCCTGCGGGTGCTGCGCTCGCGGTTAAAACGGGCGTGGAAGTACATGGCGTCATCCGGCACGTCGGTGAGCGCGTAGTTGAACGTGTAGAAGATGTACTTAATGAACCCCGGGTGCTCGCTCGTAAGCGTGACCTTGGCGTGCTTCCTGAAAGGCATCTCGAAGTAGCAGTTCATGCCGCCCGTCGGGTTCACGCAGATGGGCATCGAGTTGACGATGGCGCGCTCACCGAAGCCGTTGCAGAAGAAGTCGCCGACAGGGCACTCGACCGAGGGGGTCTCCTCGTCGTCCCAGTAGAAGCGCAGTACGAGGTCGCGCATGACGAAGCTGCCGGCGGCGGTCTTGTCGGGGACGGTCATCCAGATGTGGCGGATGATGCCGGGGCCCTCGATGTCCGCGAGCGTGATGGTCTCGCCGGACTCAAGGGGCACGCAGCACGAGCCCTTGCGGCCGACGCCGAGGTGGCTGGCCGACATGGCGGCGCGGCCCTTCTCGCCCGTGATGTTCTCGGGGGTGATGGCGCGGCTTTCCTCACCGCCGTGCATCCACACGTCCTTAAGGAACTCTCTCATCGTCGACCTCCTCTATTCGTCGTCTTCGCACTCGGCGGAACTGGCACCGTTCACGTAGACGATCTGCTGGCGCGCCTCGTCGACGAGGGCGTCGAAGTCGAGTTTCTCGTCGGGGCGCGCGAGCGCGACCGTCATGGCGAGCGGGAGGTTGACACCCGCGATCACGTGGATGCGGTCGGAGGCGAAGCGGGAGAAGCGCTGGTTCACGCTGCCGCCGAGCGCGTCGGTGAGGACGACGACCTCGTCAGTGCCCGAAAGAGCCGCCTCGACCGCCGCGTCGAGCCCCTCGCCGTTGTCGTTCACGTAGGCGCACACGGCGTTGACGGCGTCGCTCTTACCCGTAAGGAACTCGAGGGTGTCCTTGAAGCCCTGGGCGAGAAGGGAATGGCTCGCCACAACTATCTTTCTCATTGATTCACCAATCTCTTGGGTCGAAGCTAGGCGAGGATGCCAGCGGCGGAGGCGACCATCGCGAGGACGATCACCACGAGGATGAGGGCCGTCATGCTCGCGTTCTTCTTGGTAAGAAGGTAATACGCGCTTCCCGTGATGGCGGCGGGGATCATGGCAGGCAGGATCTTGTCGAGCAGCGGCTGAATCTCCATCGAAACGTCGCCGAAGCTGAAGCTAATCGGGCAGGTGACGCCGATGACCGAGGCGATGAGGCAGCCGACCACGGTGAGGCCGAGCACGGAGGCGGCGGCAGTGAGGTTGGGAAGCTTCTCGCTGAAGTCGGTGACGAGCTTCACGCCCTGCTTGTAGCCGAACTCGAGGGCGTGCATGCGGACCCAGAAGATGGCCAGGATGAGCGCGAACCAGATGCCGGCTCCCACGGGGTTGCCCTCGATGGCCATGTAGGCAGCGATGGAGCCCATGATGGTCGGGATCATGGTCATGAGCAGGGAGTCGCCGACGCCGGCGAGCGGTCCCATGGTGCCGATCTTCAGGTCTTGGACGGCGTCCGCCGCCGCTAGGCCGTCGCGTTCCTCCATGGCCACGCAGGCGCCAAGGATGATGGCGGCGAGCCAAGGCTGGGTATTGTAGTAGCGGAAGTGGTTGTTGAGCGCTTGCTTATAGTCCTCGTCGTTCGTGTAGATCTTCCTCAGGACCGGCGAGAGGGCGTAGGCGACTGAGGCGCCCTGCTGGGTCTGGTAGTTGAAGGTGCACACGCTCATGAGCCAGCGCCAGTTCGCGTTGCGCAGATCCTTCTTGGTGACCTTGTAGCCGGAGGGCTTGCCCTCGGCGACGGCGGTGATGTTCTCGTTTTCCATGGTTACTCATCCTCTCCGATGAAGGCGTCTGCGGAAGCGTGGGCGGCGAGCTCGGTGTCCCTCTCGGCACGCTGGTAGAACGCGATCGCGAGGGCAACGCCGACGATGGCGGCGCCGATGATGGGCACGTTCAGGAAGGCCGAGAGGAAGAAGCCGACGAGCAGGTACTGGAAGTACTTGCCGGTGGGCATGTAGCGGAGCAGCATGGCGATACCGATGGCCGGGAGCATCTTGCCGGCGAGGGTGAGGCCGGAGAGGAACCACTGAGGCATGACCTCGAGGAGCCAGTTGACGGCGGGCTGGCCGAGCGTCACGGAGACAAAGACGGGCAGGGCGGCGCACAGGCCGAAGAGCGCGGGGCAGACCCACAGGATGGCGTTCATCTGATTGAACTTACCCTCGTTGCAGAACTTCTGGGACTTCTCGACGACGAAGCCGTTGAGGATCTTGACGATGACGTCGAGCTGGATGCCGAGCATGCCGACCGGCAGGCCGATGGCGAGGCCCGTGTCCGCGCCCAGGGTCACGCCGTAGGCGGTGGCGATGATGGCCATCGTGCCGTAGTCGGGAATCGACGAGCCGCCGAAGCCCGCGACGCCGAGCTGCATGAGCTGGATGGTGCCGCCGATGACGAGGCCGGTCTGCCAGTCGCCCATGACGACGCCGGTGATAAGGCCCCAGAAGACGGCATAGTTGACGAAGATCATCGGGATGCCGTAGTAGTCCACGTGCTTGATGAAGGCCAGCAGGGTCAAAAGGACGACCTGCAGGATAGTGAAGTTGACCATGATCCCTCCTTAGATGAGGTCGGCGACGGAGACGGGCTTGTCGGCGGGCACGAACTGTGCCGTCACCTTGACGCCGCGGGCGATGAGCGCCTTGTAGCTCTGGACGTTCTCGGCGGAGGCATAGGCGCGCTGGGTGAGCTGGACGCCGCCCTCCTTGACGAGCGAGCCGCCGACGATCAGCGACGGGAGCTCGATGCCCGACTCGACCAGGTGAAGGATCGTCTCGGGCTCCTTGGCGATGACAAAGACCTTCTCGCGGTCGTACTTGCCCGCCGCGAAGTTCTTGAGCGCGGTCTGCTCGGAGATGATCGAGACGGCCATGCCCGCGGGGCGCGCCATCCTCATAGTGGACTTCAGGACCTCGTCGCCGGCGACCTTGTCGTCGATGACCATGACTCGGGTCGCGCCCGACACCGGGGCCCACTGCGTCACGATGATGCCGTGAAGCAGGCGATTGTCGATTCGTGCCATAACAACACTCATGTTTGCTCCTATCAAATGAAGTTTTACGTTCGGTACTGCCTCGGCGCTATCCGGATTCGCGCCGGGCAAGGGGTTATCGGATTATTGAGGACGCGCGGTCGGCTTGCGGCGGCGCGGGGAAGGTCACTCGTCGAGCAGGAGGTCCGAGGAGCCGAGGCGCTCTTCTCGCGCCGGGGCGGCGCTCACGCTTATGTAGTCGAAGACATATGCGATCTCGCTTACGGGAACCTCTACGCGATAGCGCGTCGAGATGCTCGAGAAGCTCTGCCTGAAGGACTCGATGAAATCGGCGCGTTCCTCCTCGAAGCGGTCCTGGCCAACGTAGGTCTCAATGGGGTTTCTGGTAACAAGGCGCTCGACGAGACAGCAGAGGTGGACGTAGAGCCCAATGATGGCGTTGCTGCCGATCTTCTCGCCTGTCCTGCGCTGAAGCTCGTGCACGGCGCTCTCGATCTCGTGGAATAGCCGCTCCGGGTCGAGGATGGTGATGGAGCGGATGACGTTCTGCAGCGTCATGTTCGAGAGCAGCTTCTCGTGGAAAGAAGAGAGCTCGGAAGCGTCAAGCCACCTGCCGAACACGGCATCGACCCTAGAGGCGGACGCCGTCGACATGATGTCCTCGAGGGCGACGAAGGGGACGGAGGCGACCCCGGGGTCTCCCGTGCCGATGACGGCGCAGACGCGGTGCTCGGAGAAAACGGCGTCGTTCGACCCGTTCGCGACGAGCTGCTTGAAGGGCCTCGTGAGCAGGCGCGCGCCTATGGTGCGCGGGAGGCTCTGCGAGACGAGCTGGCGTATCCTCTCCGCGGCGTCGACCCCGGACTCGGAGCAGAAGACGATGGCGTCCTCACGGTTGACGCGCTCGATCACCTTGCAGTGCGTCACGCACGCGGCGGTCGCATCGCCAAGAACCTCGGCGATGGACTTGCCGCCGAGCAGCCCGACCCCGATCTCGAGCGCAAGACCGGTAGAGACGTTGTTCACCACGCCGATAGTGGAGTCGGTAACGTTCTCGAGGGCCTTATAGGCCTCCTCCAAGGAGCCCATGTCGACGAGGAACACGACCCCGGTGCAGTAGGAATGGCGGTCGACGAGGCGCTGGAGCGGACCGACGATGTCCTTCAGCTGCTGGTCGTAGGGCATGTCGACAGCCTCGTACACATGCATGCCGAGCATACGGTTCGCCGCGTCGGCGATGCTCGTCGCCGTTGAGTAGCCGTGGGACAAGATGACGCAGAGCGTCCGAAGGGCCTTCGCATCGCGAGACTCCGATGCGACGCACAGCGTCAGAAGCGTCTTCGTGAAGTGATCGAGCGAGATTCCCAGCGCCCCTTCCACGTCTGCGGCGACCTGATCGGAGACACTCGAGGCAAACGGCAATTCGGAGGTCACGGCACCAAGGAGATGGGAGATTTGCTCCGCACAGGCAGACTTTCGCCTAGCCAGGCCGATACCCGGCCACAACTGCAGGCAAATCTCCTGGGCCAGTAGAAAAGCGACCTTCCTCGAAAGCTCGATGCCATAAGAAGAGCCTGCGTCGGCAAGGACCGCGCCCACGACGCGCTCGAAGGCGCGCGACCTCGAGGAGGCGACGCCGTGGTCGAAGATCAAGTGATCCTCAACGCCGCGCACAGCGGAGACAGCTTGCGAGACAAGCTCGGAGACAGAGAGCTCCCCGGCGCAGAATCGCTCATCAAGAGAGCACAGGGCATCGAGCGCCTGCTCGACCGGCCCTGTGCTCTCGGCGGCATCCAGGGACGCGTCGATCAGAACGCCATCGTCGGGCTGTTGATCGATCTGCGCGGAGGAGAGGAGCCCGCTGGGAAGAAGATACGGGCGAACGACGACGTAGTCGCCCTCGCGATTGAGGAACGCTTTGGCGCAGCAGTTCGTCACGCAGGCGCGCAAGCCGGCGATGTTATCGGAAAAGTCCGCGTTCACGAGACAACGGTATGCGCCGCGGCTGATCTTCACATCAGAACCGATTCGGCACCCCTCGCTGCGCAGGAAGCTCAAGATGAGATCCTCGCGCTCCTCGGGGGTCCGCTCCTTGAGTGAGGGGACGCGGGCACAGATGGGCATTTTGCTGTAGGCCGAGGAAACCTTCAGATCATCGGCGGAAAGCGTCGTCGAAAGAACGAGGCGAGCGCGCGGCGCATCCTGGGAGGCATCGAGCCCGAGGGCCGTCGCAAGGCAGTGTTCCATCGCAGAGGGAGAAAGTGCCTCGATGCCGTTGACAAAGACCACGCCCCCGCGCGATTTCGCGATCGACTCGTCAAGAAGCCCGTTGAACGAGGCGGCGTCCGGGACCCCGGTGCAGTCGATGCGCAAATAGGAGGAGTCGCGGGACAGCAAGCCCTGGTTCTTGCCGTACTCGTACACAAGACGAGAAAGGAAAGACTTGCCGACACCCACGCCGCCGCTCAAGAGGATGGGCAGGCCGAACGGAGGGTACTGAACCGCAGCCTTGCACTGCTCGACAACGGAGCTGAGGCTCAGGTCAAAGCCCACGGCACGCGCGAAGTCACGGTGATCGGCGATTCCCGTCGCCTGGATGAGGTCGGCGAGCGAGGCGTACTCGCTTGCAGAGAGCTTTACCTGAAAACGCTTCTGGAACGCGCGGCGATGAAAATAACGGACAGGCCTGCCCGCCACCTTAACCACAAGGCCGGCGCGAACAAGGTCGTTGAGGTACTGGCTCGCCAGACTCCTGGAGATGATGAGCGTCTCGGCGATGTCGGAGGTGGACAGACGGGCAAGGTCGTCGAGCGAGACGGCAGAGGTGAGGGCCTCGAGATGCTCGAGAATCCTGTCCCTCATGTCGGCGGGCTTCTTTGCCAAGCTGTCCTGTGCGGTCTTGTCCATGACTTCTTACCTCCTTGTACAAGGAGTATAAGGGGAACACAGAGAACGGAAGGGGGCGCGTGGGGGAATCAACAGCCCCGAGGAGAAGTTCACCACTTGAGGGGCAGAAAACAACGGCCATTGAACATTCAGGGCCGACGCTCAACACTTCGACTCGACACTTCGCTTTGGAAAGGGCCCTGCGCGCCGGGGTCCCAACATAAAGAAGAGCCCCGGCGCGCAGGGCCTAAAGCTTAACCATGCGCGCGGCGATGCGGGCGCAGTCGCAGGCGGCCTTCTTCTCGAAGGTGTTGTAGTCGACGACCTGGCCCTCGGCGCAGGGCTTGTCGCTGATGGCGCGCACGACGACGAGGGGCACGCCGTTGAGATAGACGGCCTGCGCGATGGTGCAGCCCTCCATCTCGCAGCACAGGTCGCCGAAGGTCGCGAGGATGCGCTCCTTCTGTTCCGCGGGCGAGACGACTCGGTGGGCAAGGTCCTCTCAAAAGGGGTCGTCCGACGCCGCAAGACCTCGATGACCGACTACCGCCTCGAGCAAGTGGCGGATTACCTCTGTACTATCGAACTTGCCTTGGTCAAGTACGAGGCCAAGGAGGACGGTGAGACGTACAACAAGTTCTTCGGAGGTATAGGCTCTTTCAAGAGGAACTGGTTCAAGCAAGCCCGCAGCAAGCGGATATAGGTGGCCTCGCGGTTTCGCAAGGAACGGCCAGCTCTCCTCTGGCGAGGAACACCGGGCGACGTGCCTCGAGCAGCGGAAGCTGAAGCGCAAGCAGAAGCAGCGCGGGCAATGATCGGTGCCGATATGGGCCCAGACGTGAACAGTGCTACGTCCCCTGTTCACGGGGCGCGAAACCGCAAAGGTTGCACAGAGGTTGCAAAATAAGAAGCCCCCGACCTGTTTTCGCAGGTCAGAGGCTTGAAATCAACGAATATCGTTTACTCCCATTCGATGGTCGCAGGCGGCTTGGACGTGATGTCGTAGCACACGCGGTTGGCGCCGGGGACCTCGGCAACGATGCGGCCGGAGATGCGGGCCAGCACGTCGTAGGGCAGCTTGGCCCAGTCGGCGGTCATGGCATCGCTGGACTCGACGGCACGCAGGATGATCGGGCGCTGATAGGTACGCTCGTCGCCCATAACGCCCACGGACTTAATGTCGGGCAGGACCGCAAAGTACTGCCAGCAGCTGTGCTCGGAGTTGCGCTCGCCGGTCTGCTCAAACAGACGCTGGTTGTAGGCGTCGAGCTCCTCGCGCACAATAGCATCGGCGTTCTTGAGAATCTCGAGTTTCTCCTTGTCGACCGCGCCGATGATGCGGATGGCCAGACCCGGGCCCGGGAAGGGCTGACGGAACACGATGTGAGCCGGCAGGCCCAGCGCCAGACCAAGCGCGCGGACCTCGTCCTTAAAGAAGTGATCGAGCGGCTCGATAAGGTCGAAGTGCACGCCCTCGGGGAACGGGATCAGGTTGTGATGGCTCTTGATGGTGGCCGTCTTGCCGCCCGTCTTGCGAGCGCCAGACTCGATGATGTCAGGGTAGATGGTGCCCTGAGCCAGGTACTTGACCGGCTTGCCATCGGTCTCGAGCTGCTGAGCAACCGCGAAGAACTCTTTCCAGAACTGCGTACCGATGATGCGGCGCTTCTCCTCGGGCTCGGTCACGCCGGCCAGAAGCTCGGCATAGCGGTCCTCGGCGTGGACGTGGATAAAGTCGACGTCAAACTGCTTGGTGAAGACCTCCTCCACCTGCTCGGGCTCACCCTTGCGCAGCAGACCGTGGTTGATGAACACGCAGGTCATCTGCTTGCCCACGGCGCGAGCGCCCAGCGCAGCCACGACGGAGGAGTCAACGCCGCCGGACAGGGCCAGAATCACGCGGTCGTCACCGACCTTCTCGCGGAACTCGGCCGTCATGGTCTCGACCAGGTTGTCCATGCTCCAGTTGGGCTCCAGGCCGCAGATCTCAAACAGGAAGTTGCTCAGCAGCTGCTGACCGTATTCGGAGTGCTTGACCTCGGGGTGGAACTGCGTGGTGAAAATCTTGCGCTCGACGCACTCCATGGCAGCAACCGGGCACACGTCGGTGCTGGCGGTAACGGTAAAGCCCTCGGGCACCTCGGAAACGGCGTCGCGATGGCTCATCCACACGGTTTGCTCCATGGGCGTGGAGTTAAAGAGCTTGGCGCCGGCCGTGCGCGTGATGGTGGCGCGGCCGTACTCGCCCACCTCGGAGTGGCCGACCTTGCCGCCGAGCGTCACGGCCGTGATCTGATGGCCGTAGCAAAAGCCCAGGACGGGAAGGCCCAGGTCAAAGATGGCAGGATCGATGGACGGAGCGTCCTCGGCATACACAGAAGCCGGGCCGCCGGAAAGGATGAGCGCAGAGGCGTTCATCTCGCGAATCTCGTCGGCCGAGATGTCGCAGGGGACAATCTCGGAATACACGTTGAGGTCGCGGACGCGACGGGCAATGAGCTGACCGTACTGCGCACCAAAGTCGAGTACGAGGACCTTTGCGGAAGCCTTTTGATCCATGGTTCCCCCTCTTGTTGGCGGGGAGCCGGTGCCCACCCGCGTGAATGAACGAAAATAACGTCCATAGTGTACACGTTATATGGGGTTTCTCGTCCCTCGCAGCCATCAGCGCACGGCAAACGCACGACCTGGGCCCCTATTTGACGGCAATTGAAGTGTTACCAGACGTTACAGATGATGTAATACGTTTGAACATTGGACGCCCTGTGCCACAATACTGCCGAACGAGTCCGCCTTCGCGGCGGCAAATACGATAGGAATACCAGTATGAAGCGCATCCTTCTCATCGCCACGGGCGGCACCATCGCATCGACCGAGGACGGCAACGGCCTCTCCCCCGCCCTGACCGGTGAGGAGCTCGCCCAGAGCGTCCCCGAGATCTCGGGCCTCTGCGAGCTCGATGTCATGCAGCCCATGAACATCGACAGCACCAATATGCGTCCCAGTGACTGGATGCGTATCCGCGACGTCATTGTCGAGGGTTATGCCGACCACGACGGTTTCGTGATTCTGCATGGTACCGATACCATGAGCTACACCGCGGCAGCGCTTTCCTACCTGATTCAGGACAGCCCCAAGCCCATCGTGCTCACCGGATCGCAAAAGCCCATGGGCAATCCCTTTACCGACGCCAAACTCAACCTGTACCAGAGCCTGCTCTATGCGCTCGACGAGCACTCGCACGACGTCTCGATCGTGTTTGGCGGCGTAGCCATTGCCGGCACGCGCGCCCGCAAACAGCGCACCATGAGCTTTAACGCGTTCATTAGCGTCAACTATCCGCCCATCGCCTATATCCGCAACGACCGCATCGTGCGCAACGGGCTTCACGGCACGCATCAGGGCGAAAACCCGGTGCGCTTCTACGACAGCATCGACCCGCGCGTATTTGTACTCAAGCTTACGCCCGGCGTAAACCCGGGCATCCTCGACGCCCTTGCCGATAGCTACGATGCTGTAATTCTTGAGACCTTTGGCATTGGCGGTATTCCCGAGTTTGGCGAGTCCGGCGAGTCATTCCAGGAGGCGATTTTCCGCTGGGTCGATTCGGGCCGTACTGTCGTTATGACCACGCAGGTCCCCGAGGAGGGCCTCGACCTGGGTGTTTATGAGGTCGGCCGTGCTTACGCCGATCATCCGGGCATTCTGCGCGGCGACGACATGACCACCGAGACGCTCGTGGCCAAGACCATGTGGGCGCTCGGCCAGTCACGCGATGCCGCCGAGATCCAGCGCCTGTTCTACAGCCAAGTCAACCACGACCGCATCCCGATGGCGTAATTCAGTTTTCGACGGGTATCCCCTATTCGATGCCCTCGAGAAGCTCTGACACCGTCATGCCGAGTGCGGGCGCGATCTTAAATAGAACCTTGAGCGTGAAATTTGCCGTCCCATCTTCGATTCGGTCGAGATAGGGTCGGCTGATTCCTGTCGCCACACAAAAATCAACCTTGGAGATACCAAGGTCTCTGCGTGTCTCTTCGACCCGCCTGCCAAGAATCTGTTTCGCACGTTCGTCCATGCAGCCGAGTTTGAAATGGAGCCGAACATAAACGTAAACTATAGTTTACGTTTTGCCGAATACACAGGAGTTTTCTATGTCGGGTTCTTCGGTCCGCATGTACCGAGCCACGCTTCGCACAAACAGCGCACCGCCCAAGCTCGTCGTCGTTGAAGCAGAATGCCTTTCGCCCGATGAGCGCACAGCATTTGCATTGCTATCAAGTCGCGTCGTCGCCGTTCTGGTCCCTTGCCCGGCGCAAGGTGAACTTGCCATTCAATGCCAAGCGCACAGCTGCTCGCTCAATCAGGCTGCCGTAATCGCAACCAGTCAGCGCGGCCTGCCGCTCCTTTTAGAAGCCGGCATTGCACTCGCCCTTCGCGGCGCCGGATACGAAAACGAGGCCGCCGCCGACATGGTCTTTAAACCACGATCGAGCGGCGGCCTCGCAGCAGCCATTGAATATATGTGCAGGCTCGTTGCCTAAAAGAACAAGCTAGAAACCAAGGCCAAAGCCCGTTCCGGTAATCGCCGAGTACATAAAGTAAACGTTGATCACGTTGAGGAACACACCCGTGATGCAACCGTTGCGCAGGTAGCGCTCGCACACGATGCGCGCCATGGCGGCGGAGTCATCATTGTTTTTAGCCTGGCGTCCTGCCGTAAAGTACGTCGCCACGCTCAGCAGCAGGTTGAGCACCGGCAGTGCCAGCAACTCGTAGCTCTTGCCCCAGCGCGTCGCCTCGCCGGCGGCATTAAACTTTGTTGCCACCTCGGGACCAATGTTGGGGATAACACACGCTGCGACCACCAGCGGAATCACCGCAAGCACGAGCAGCGCAATACCCATATAGCCGGCTTTTTTGCCATATTTAAACATGTGCGTCGCCCTTACACGTTAAAGCGGAAGTGCACAACGTCGCCATCGGCCATGACATAGTCCTTGCCCTCAATACGCAGCTTGCCGGCGGCCTTGGCGCCCTGCTCGCCGCCGAGCTCGATGTAGTCGTCATAGCCAATGACCTCGGCCTTAATAAAGCCGCGCTCAAAGTCGGTGTGGATGACGCCGGCAGCCTGCGGGGCGGTCGCACCCTGACGCACCGTCCAGGCCTTGACCTCCATCTCGCCGGCCGTAAAGAACGACTGCAGACCGAGCAGCTTATAGGCCGCCTGCGCGAGCACGTCCAGGCCGGGCTGCTCCAAGCCCAGGCTCTCCAGGTAGTCGGCGGCGTCCTCGGGATCGAGCTCGGAAAGCTCGGCCTCGATTTTGGCGCAGATGGGCAGCGGCTTAACACCATCGATGGGCGCCAGATCGTCGTTGAGCATATCCTCGTCCACGTTGGCCACATACAGGATGGGCTTCATAGTGAGCAGGAACAGGCCCTTGGCAGCGGCGCGCTCCTCGTCGGTCATCTCCATAGACGCAGCGCGCTTGCCCTCGTTGAGCCAGGCAAGCAGGCGCTTGGCGACCTCGAACTTGGGCATGAGCTCCTTGTCGCGCTTGGCCTCCTTCTCGAGCTTGGGCAGCTGCTTCTCAAGCGTGCCCATGTCGGCCAGGATGAGCTCGGTCATGATAGTGTCGGCATCGCCGGCGGGATCGACGAACTCGCCCATGCGGCCCACCTCGCGCATAACGTTGGGGTCCTTAAAGTAGCGCACGACCTCGCAGATGGCGTCGGTCTCGCGAATGTTGGCCAGGAACTGGTTACCCAGACCCTCGCCCTCGTTGGCGCCCTTCACCAGACCTGCGATGTCGACGAACTCGACCGTCGCCGGCACGATGCGACCCGGGTTAACGATGTCGGCGAGCTTTTGCAAGCGGCTATCGGGCACGTCGACGATACCCACGTTGGGGTCAATCGTGGCGAACGGGTAATTGGCGGCAAGGCCGGTCTTTTTGGTAAGCGCGGTGAACAGCGTCGACTTGCCCACGTTGGGCAGGCCCACGATACCGATGGAAAGGGACACGACAGCTCCTTTTGGTACAAGCATTTCAAACTGCATAAGTATAGCGCCGCCGCAGCATCTGGGCGAACCCGGACGCCACGGCGGCACGAATGAAGCAGAGATAGAGGTCGCTGACTAGTCCGCGAGCTTTTCCACCTGGTCGAGCATCTTGTCAAGCTTGGCCTTTGCCTCGGCCTTGGCCTTCTGGGCCTCTTCGTGGGCCTTGGCCTTCTGAGCGGCCTTTTCCTCGGCCTCGGGGTCGACAACGACCAGATTGGACGCATCGTGCTCGACCAGCTTGAGCGCATGCTCGGGGCACACCTTGACGCAGGCTCCGCAACCTAGGCAATACGTGGACTCCAGTGCAAAGCGACCGCTTCCCACCAAATCGCAGGCAAACGTGGGGCACACGTTGACGCACTCGCCGCACGACGTGC
The DNA here is from genome assembly GCA_047247485.1 of Collinsella sp. Classification (GTDB taxonomy): domain Bacteria; phylum Actinomycetota; class Coriobacteriia; order Coriobacteriales; family Coriobacteriaceae; genus Collinsella. The sequence goes on from JBKTTM010000006.1 coordinate 1,627,002, forward strand.
ACTTGTCAAAATCGCATTCCGGTGTGCTCACCTGCATATTCTGGGCAAGCTCGGGGTGGTTCTGCAGCGTCGAGAGCACCAGCTGCCGCCCGTGCGTGAGCGAACGGCGACGCTTGGTCGTCGTGGTGCCGCACATGGTGTTGAGCGTGCGCTCGAGCTGCGTGATCTGGTGACGGTGAGCCTTCAACTTCTGCGTCACCGAGGCCAGCGCCGCCGTCGCCGGATTGAGCTTGGTCACCGTCAGGCCCGTGGTGCGGGCAATCTTATCCATGTACTCCTTGCGCTCGTACTCGCGGCGCTTATGGCATTTGAGGCTCTTGGGGTCGACCTCCAGGCCTATGCCCGTACCCGCCCACTCCTCGGCGGTGGCAATGGCCTCGCCCAGAATGTCCTCACCGCCGGTGTTGCGGCACTTATCGCACACGCCCAGTGGCAGGTAGACGCTCACGTTGGGATAGTCCGCCAGTACCGAGAACCAGGTCTCGGCCGTAATATCGCCCACGCAGGCAACGACGACCTCGTTTTCGCGCGGCATGCGCTTGAGGGCGCGTGTGCAGGTGACGTAGGCGGTCTCGTGGCTCGTAGCAGCGGAGACGATATCGTCATACAGGTTTTTAGGCGCCAGGCGCGGCGAGATGATCGCCTCGGTCGGGCAGGCAGCGGCGCACAGACCGCACTTGCGGCAGGAGTCGAGGATCTCAATGGCGTCTTCCTCGACCTCGATAGCGTTGACCGGGCACACGTCCATGCACGCGGTGCAGCCGCTCTTTTCGTTTTTGCAGGTCAGGCACGGAATGGTGTTGCCGCGCGGGCGCTCCTTGTAGTCGGCAGGATTCCACTGCGGCGCCGACGGATCGAGTGCATCGGTCACGCCGCCAAGCGGGTTTTTAAGAAAGTCGAAACCCTTGCTGATCTCGATAATGTCATCAAACAGATCGTGTTCCTGCGCCATGCGCGGCCCCTCCCTGAGCAGTGCAAACAAGCAAGAGATAATGATACGCTATCGGCCCACGCCTCGGGCAAATTACACGCGGCGCACCTTTGAGGCAAATAGTCTATAGCCTATCGCCGCCTCGATTGCACAAGATCGATCAAACGCCAAGCTATGCCTCGCACATGAGCTGCACAAGCTTTTGTTTGGTCACCTTGGCCTGCTCGTTGGCCATATTGCGTTCGTTTCTAAAGGCCGCATCTGCAACGCTCATCAGGTCGGTAACGGAAATCTCGCCAAGTCCCAGCTCCGCGAGCGTCGTCGGCAGACCGACGCGCTGGCAAAACTCGAGCACCTGATTAAGCTCGGGCGCACGCTCCAGGCGCAGCTGCACCACCAGGCCAAATGCCACGGCCTCACCATGCATGGCCTTGCACTCGGGCAGAATCGTCAGGCCGTTGGCTATGGCATGGGCAAGCGCTAGGCCACCACTCTCAAAGCCAACACCCGAGAGCAGAATATTGCACTCGATCAGGCGCTCAACCGCTGGCGATGTACGGCCCTTTTTGAGATCGCGCTTGGCAGCGACGCCGCACTCCATGAGTGTGTCATAGCAGGCACGAGCCGCAACCAAGGCCAAGTGTCCCGGCGCGCCACCGTGCTCGTTGGCGCCGTGCGCCGCGGCGCACGAACGCGCCTCGAAATACGTTGCCAGCGCATCGCCCATACCAGCGACCGTCATACGCAGCGGGGCCGCCGCGACCACGTTGGTATCGACCACGACCAGGTCTGGATTCTTCTCGAGCATCAGGTAGCGGTCGAACGACCCATCCTCGTGATACAGCACCGAAATCGCGCTGCACGGACCGTCCATCGACGCCGCCGTGGGACATACGCACAACGGCAACTCGGCATAAAACGCAACGGCCTTGGCGATATCGAGCATCTTGCCGCCGCCAATGCCCACCACCATGTCGCAATACTCGGCCCGGGCTTCCTTGGCCATTTCGACAACGGCATCTTCCGTACACGGACCGTTGTAAATCTTAAAGAACGGCTCGCTTAGATCTTCATCCAGAAATCCATCGACGATCTGCCTGCACAGCCGATCCTCGGTGCCCTGGTCAAACAAGACATAGGCAGCGCAGCCCAACCATGACAAATACCTGCCCTGACGCGAGAGCTCACCCGGCCCCTGAACATATCGTCCGGGACCGCCATAAACCATGGGAAGCGCCATACGAGAATCCGCCCTTTCATCAACAACAATTGGTGCAAAGCAACCTGACCCCTTTGCACCATAGCAAAAAGGGGCAAAGCCGTCTGCCGGCTTTGCCCCTTCCTTAGCTTGATTTACTCATCCATGAGATAGTAGTGGCCCAGCGCGTCGGCACCCAAGATGGCGTTTGCGACCATCTCGGGCGTCACCTCAAACGGCATGTTGCACATGGTGTCATCGGGCGCGCAGGCGGCCTCGGCAACAATCATGGCCTGCTCGCGCGTAAGCTCGGCAACGCCAAGTTCCTTCATCGTGACCGGCAGGCCCAGCTCAATGCAGAAGCCCAAGACTTCCTCGAGCTTCTCGGTCGGGGCATCCTCGAGTACCAGCTGGACGATAGTGCCAAAGGCGACCTTCTCGCCGTGATACATGCTGTGGCACTCGGGCAGCATCGTCAGGCCATTGTGGATGGCATGAGCAGCAGCAAGGCCCGAGCTCTCAAAGCCAATGCCCGAAAGCAGCGTATTGGCCTCGATGATATGCTCAACGGCAGGCGTGAGCGCACCCTTCTCCAGCGCAACCTTGGCCTTGACGCCATCGGCCATAAGCGTCTCGTAGCAGAGCTTGGCGAGCGCCAGACCGGCCATGCCGCCCTTGCCGCCAGCGCAGGTGCCACCGTCGGCATCATGCGTCGCCTGGGCCTCAAAGTAGGTTGCGAGCGCATCGCCCATGCCGGAAACCGTCAGGCGCACCGGGCTCGCCGCGATAACCGTCGTATCCATAAGGACGATATTGGGGTTTGCCTTCAGGAAGAGGTACTTGTCGAACTGGCCGTCATCGGTATAGAGCACCGAAAGCGCCGAGCACGGGGCATCGGTCGAAGCAATGGTGGGGCAAATGATAACCGGGGATTCCAGGTAATAGGCAACGGCCTTCGCGGTGTCGAGGATCTTGCCGCCACCGACGCCGACGATGATGTCGCAACCGTTGTCACGGGCGAGCGCAACCAGGCGATCGACCTCGCCCCTGGAGCACTCGCCGTTAAAGTCCTCAAACAGCAGCTCGGCCTTAGCCTCGGTAAAACCGCCCTCGATCTTGGCACCGACGCGCTTCTTGCCCGAAGGCGTCACGATGACGAGGGCCTTAGCGCCGAGCGGCTCAACGTAAGAGCCGAGCTTGGCGAGCTCGTCCGGACCCTGGATGTACTTGCTGGGGCTATTGAAAATTGCAGCCATAACTATCCCATTCTCTAAAAGAAAAAAGAAAGGGGCTCCGTACAGATACGTGCGGAGCCCCTCGTTACGATAACAAGAGTCGATTAGAAATCGATGTCGGTGTCGTAGTAGCAGGCCTTGAGGATCTTCTCGAAGTCGGCAGCCTTGGTCTCACGCGGGTTCTCGGGCGTGCAGGCGTCCTGCTCGGCGTTCGCGGCGATCTCGGGCAGCTTGGCGAGGAACTCCTCCTCGGAAACCATCTGCGGGTTCTCGGCGTCGACCTTCACGCCACCATTCGCGTAATCCTTGATGGACTGCGGAATGTTGAGCTGGTCGTTGAGGTCGCGAATCTTCTGGACGAGTGCAGCGATGAGCTCCTCATTGGTCTCGCCGGGAAGGTGCAGGATCTCCTTGGCCACGTAAGCGTAACGCTCGGCAGCACGGGGATCCTTGGAGTTCCACTGGATGACCTTGCCCAGGTACATGGCGTTAGCAGCACCGTGGATGATGTGGCCGTTCTCGAAGGCAGCACCGGTCTTGTGAGCCATGGAGTGAACGATGCCGAGCAGGCCCGAGGAGAAGGCGATGCCGGCGATGCACTGAGCCTCGTGCATGTGCTGACGGGCCTCATGGTCGCCAGCATAGGACTTGGGCAGCCACTCGACGATCTCGCGGATGCCGTGCAGAGCGTTGGCGTCGGTGAACATAGAGGCGCAGGTGGAAACGTAGGCCTCCATGCAGTGGGTCAGAGCGTCCATGCCGGTATGAGCGCACAGCTTGGCGGGCATGGTGTAGGTGAGCTCGGGGTCGACGATGGCGACATCAGGGGTGATGTTGAAGTCGGCCAGCGGGTACTTGATGCCCTTGGCGTAGTCGGTAATGACGGAGAACGCGGTGACCTCGGTAGCGGTGCCGGAGGTAGAGGAGATGGCGCAGAAATGAGCCTTCTGACGCAGCTCGGGGAAACTGAACGGCTGGATGATGTTATCGAAGGACTCCTCGGGATACTCGTAGAAGACCCACATGGCCTTAGCGGCATCGATGGGCGAGCCGCCGCCGATGGCGATAATCCAGTCGGGCTCGAACTCGCGCATGGCCTCGGCGCCCTTCATGACCGTCTCGATGGACGGGTCGGACTCGACGCCCTCGAACAGCTTGACCTCGAAACCGCCTTCCTTAAGGTCGTTCTCGACGTCCTGCAGGAATCCGCCGCGGCGCATAGAGCTGCCGCCAGAAACGATGATGGCCTTCTTGCCCTTGAGGTTCTTCACCTCGTGGCGAGCGCCCTCACCAAAGTACAGATCGCGAGGATTGGTAAAACGTCCCATACTGTGCCTCCTAAACAAGCCCCTCTTAGACTTGCGTATATAACGGAGCACCCGATTGGCTCCGTTAGGACCGTTTTGCGCGTTGCCGGCGATGGCAATGCGCGATGTCTTAACGCCTCAACGCTCAGACAAACACTATTTTACCGTTCTGGTTGGTCAGTTATTCACCTAAAGCCGACAATGATGAAACGTTTTTTCTATCCCTGAAGACCCTTGTGGGACATTCATACTCCCAAGCTGGGCAAACGTTTTATCAGGGTTGACTACATATCCCGGACAGGGCTGTGCCCCTCCAAAATGTGCCCCGTTCGCCGCCAAAAATCGACCGTTTACGGCGCTGTGATACCACTCGGTCGTCCAAGGTGCCGACATTTGTGCGACATCCGTCTTCGTGGTGCAAAGGTGCAAGTCCAAGTGCGGCACCCCCGGTGTGCCACATGCGGGTAAACTAGAACCTTATATAAAGATATTTGAACCCTAACTGCAGCAAAGGAGGCCCCATGGCATTCGATCCCATTCAAGAGGATTGCCATCGCCTCGTTCTTGAGGCCTTGCGCCGCGACAATATCCCGCTCACTGACGGCCCCGCCGTCGAGCGTCTAATGGAGCAATTCACCCGCAACCCCGCGCCGCTCATCGTGCACGATCGCGACCGCGCCGGGCACCTCATTGCCAAGGTGGTCGAGGCTGTCGACTACCGCATCCCCTTTATCCCCGACGACGCCCAGGCAGAGCAAGAAGAGGCCGCAGCCGAGAACATGCTCCGCGAGGCAGCCGCGCTCGATCCGGCCAACTGGGATGCCCAGCGCATGCTGACGGCGCTCACCGCCGAATCCAACGAGGAATACGTGCAGTATCTGGTGTCCAAGTGCGACGAGGTGGAGCACGATCTGGCGCTCAAGATCGCCTCGGCACAGGACCCCTACGAGCGTGAGGCCGCAGGCGACCTGACCCGCCGTCCCTACCTGCGCTGGCTTGCCGCCTTGGCATCGCGCGCGCTCATTAGCGGCCGCTACCGCATGTCGCTGGATGCCGCGAATCGCAGCCTGGACTTTGCGCCCAACGACCCCGCCGGCGTCCGCCATACCGCGATGCTTGCCATGGCAAAGCTCGAATACCCTGCCGAGGAGCTCAAGCGTTTTCGCTCCGCCCACTCCGTGCCTTATCTTGCCAACACGCCGCTGCGCCGCCGTCCCAAGGACGCAGAGCGCGACCTGGACCCGTGGACGCTCATCGCACTGATGAGCGCAGCCTGGCGCGAGCTGGATTACGAGGGCGCCGAGCACTACCTGCGCATCCTGGTGCGCTCATGCCCGCACGCAGCCGAGGCGCTCTACTTCCAAACCGAGTTTCCCGATGGCGTCTATGCTCGCGTCAACGTAGGTCCGGGCTCCACCGATGAGCTTGTCCTTGCCCTGTCCGAGGCGACGCCGGTGCTGCAGGAGGGCCTAGGCGCGCCCGACAACGCCAGCTTTGCCGCCTGGGTCGCCACCAACGACATCGTGCGCTCCCAGATCGACGAACGAATCCTGCGCGCGGCCGAGCAGGGGCTTCCATTTAAGGGAGGGGACCTCTAATGGATTCGAGCGTCTACATCCCCGCCTATCTGGAGCGCACCTATCTGGCATCGCACCCCGAACTCACCGATGCAGCACGCGAGCTTGTCCATAACGACATCAGCGCAAACCCTCACAAGTATGCGCAGACCGAGCATGCCCAGGCGCTGCTGTCCTATGCCGGCGTTCATCGTCATTTGCTTGACGAGCTTCGCCGCATCGAGGACATGGGCAGCGACGAGGAGTTTGAGCAGACGCGCAACCGTCTGTTCGACGATATGCGCGATGAGCTGCTCAAGATCGTCCGCGTCGATGCACTTGCCGTCGATGCGCAGCTGCTCGCCATCATCCTGGCGGACACGCCCGTCGATGCCTGCCTGGGCGACCTGATGAAGCTCGAGGCGAGCACGGCCGACTACCTGCAACAGAGCGTGCCCGGGTTTGATATGGAGGCCCCGCACTACTGGGCTAATAGTGTTTTGGCCGACGGTGTCACCGCAGCAGACCTTACCGTAAGCGAGCCGGCGCTTATCGGGTGGCTCCACACGCTCGAGGCCATCTCGCAGCTGTGCATGGCGAGCGCTCGTTACCGCGCCGCCGCAAACTATTCTCGCCGTGTCCTTAAGGCGGAGGGCTATCCCACCCGGGCCGCCGGCACCGTGTTGCTTGCCCTCGCCCGCTTGGAAGACCAGGACGGTTTTTTTGCCCTGGCGCATCAGCTCGAGGAACAGATGGGGGCAGACGCACTCGAGAACTCCCCCTGGTACCTGCTCGCCCGCACGATTCTGCTGTTCAAAACAAACAAGATGCGCCCGGCGACGCGCGCGCTGCGTGAGTTCGCCAACCGTTGCGAGGGCGGCGCGTTCTTCTTGCTGAACCCCATGTACCAGACGCCGTATCTTCCCTGCCGACCCGAGCCGCGCGACCCCTGGGACCTCTCGCACCAGGCGGTTTGGGAAGCCGACGGCATTATCTCGGACACCCCCGACTTTGCCCCCTGGGCCAACGCCTGCGAAGACGTATCGCAGCTTGCCCAGGAATTTGCGCGCCGCTACGGCTTTTAGCGACGCGATCGCCCCGACCATGTCATCTATGTTAGGAACGGCTTCATGAACCTCCGCTCATCTCTCGCCTGCACCTCGAGCGATATCGCCCGCTGGGGGCTGCGCTCTGTCCTCAAACGCCAGGGTGGCGTGCTTCCCGGCCGTATCGCCATGAAGATCGACCCCGAGCTGCTAAGCGACCTCGCAAGCCTAGTCGACCGCAGCGTGGTGATCACCGGCACCAACGGCAAGACCACGACCTCCAACCTCATCGCCGACGCAGTTGCTGCCAGCGGCGCTACCGTGGTGTGCAACCGTGCCGGCAACAATATGGAGCCTGGTGTGGTGGGTGCTCTGCTCGAGGCCCGCGGCGGCCTTAAGCACACCAGCAGCGGCAAGCGCGTGGGCGTTTTTGAATGCGATGAGCTCTACACCGTGCGCGTTCTGCCCAAGCTCAAGCCGACGTACTTTGTGCTGCTCAACCTGTTCCGCGACCAGCTGGATCGCTATGGCGAGATCGATCACACCCAGGAGGTCATCGCCCATGCGTTGGAGCTCTCGCCGACAACAACGCTTATCTACAACGCCGACGACCCGCTGTGCGCCTCGATTGCCGCGCGCGTTCCCAACGCGAGTATTGCCTTTGGCATCGACGGCGCCACCAACACCGAGTCCGACCGTATTAGCGACTCACGTTTTTGCTCGCAGTGCAACGCGCCGCTGGAGTATGACTACGTGCAATACGGCCAGCTCGGCGCCTACCATTGCCCCTCGTGCGGCTGGGCCCGCCCTGCGCTTGTCCGTCGCGTGACGGGCGTGGAGCTCGGCTGCGACGGCTATGGTTTTGACCTGGTGTTTGGATCTGATTCCAGCGCGCCAGCCGCACACATCGTCACGCGTTACAACGGCCTGTACATGGTCTACAACGTTGCCGCTGCATTCTTTGCCGCACATGAGTTAGGCGTGGATACGGCGCACCTGCAGCCCACGCTCGATGCCTACGTCCCCGCCGGCGGACGCATGGGCCGCTGGGATATCGCCGGCCGCACCGTCGAGGCCAACCTGGCTAAGAATCCCGTAGGCTTCGATCGACAAATCCAGTCCATCAAGACGGCAGGCGGCAGACTCTGCGCTTTCTTCCTCAACGATAACGATGCCGACGGCCACGATGTATCGTGGATCTACGACGTCGACTTTGAGCGCATCGCCGACACGCCGGGTCTTGTCGCCTTTGCCGGAGGCACGCGCGCGCACGACATGCAGGTGCGCCTCAAGTACGCCGGCATCGATGCCGCGATTATCTCGGACGTCGCGCAGGCAATTGGCGCCGTGGCAGACGAGGCCGCCGATGACACCTTCTACGCCGTCGCCAACTACACGGCCTTCCCGCCGCTGGTCAAGGAGCTCGACGGGCTGAAAGGCGCCACCGCCGACGCTGTTGCCGGGCGCGCCGTAGCCCGTGCCGACGGCAGCGCTCTTCCTGTCAGCATCGCGCCAGTCGAGCTTTCGCGCCCGCTGCGCATCGTCTACCTGTATCCCGATGCCCTTAACCTCTACGGCGACGGCGGCAACGTCATCGCCCTCGAGCGCCGCTGCGCCTGGCGTGGCATTCCCGTGCGCGTGGACGAGGTCCGTATGGGCGAGTCACTCGATCTCACCGATGCCGATATCGTCATGATGGGTGGCGGCTCCGACCGCGACCAGCTAGCCGTGGCACACGAGCTGCTCGCCCAAAAAGACAAGGTCGCGGCCTATGTTGAGGACGGCGGCACACTGCTTGCCATCTGTGGCAGCTATCAGCTGCTCGGCCGTTCGTACTACATGGGCGACGATCGCATTGAGGGCCTGGGCGTCATTGCCGCCGAAACCGTACGCGGCTCCGACCGCCTGATCGGCAACGTAGCCGTCAAAACCGATCTGGCACCTGAGCCCTTTGTGGGATTCGAGAACCACGGTGGCCGCACGCTTTTGGACGCCGAGGCCACGCCGCTCGGAACGTCCGTCGTCACGGGCACCGGCAACAACGGCGACGATGGCTTTGAGGGTCTCATCTACAAGGGCGTCATCGGCACGTACCTGCACGGACCGGCACTGCCCAAGAACCCCGAGCTCGCCGACTGGTTGATCGCCCATGCCCTCGAGCGCCGTGGCGATGCACAGGCCGCCGCCCTGCTGCCGCTCAAGCCCCTCGACGACACCTACGAGCACGCCGCCCACGACGCCGCCATGAAGCTCCTCCCCTAACGCCCCAACCGCCACAAAGGGATAGACACCTTTGTGGTGGTTTGACCCGTCCCAGCGGTTTGTCTCAATCTGTAACATCTAGACCGTTAAAAGTCGTCTTACTGTTACAGAATGAGATGTTCGTCCCGACGCCTGCCTTTTGTCTCGATCTGTAACACATAGAGCCGATTTATCAGCCCAGATGTTACAGGTTGAGATGTTTGAAGATCGGGATAGAGAGCCAGCTCCTATGTGGTGGGTTGATTTCCGATCTCAGCCGAACACATTGAGCGGATAGGCCATTCCCGCAGTTAGCTGAACGCCCCCGCGGCCCCTCCTGGGGTCCGGGGGCGCCGTTTTCCCAGTTGATGGAACGGTGGAGATGTGTTTCGATGGGTCCGGTGGCCATGCTCCGCCCGCCGCCCGGCACCTCTTCCCAGACTCAGCCGGACGGTCGGTCCGTCTATTCCGTTTTTCCTTCTAGGCTAGGCCAGCGGGGCATCGCCCCTCTCGGCGCGCGCCCTCTCGATGAGTCCCGGCGTCAGGTCGAGGTCGCCGAGCGGCACGTCCCACACACCGTAGGCGTCCAGCAGCGCCGCCGCGTCCTCCCCGAGCATCGCCCTGAAGGCGCGGGCGGGCGTCGCGAAGCCGAGCGCGCCGCGGGGCTCGGAGTTCACGTGCGACATCGCGAGCGCCAGGTCGGCCGGGGAGAGCCGGTCGAACCTGAGGCCGGCGCCCTTGGGCAGCAGCTTCCTTATCTCGACGTGGTTGCGCTCGCAGGCGCCCTTCTGGTCGCTGCGCCCGGGGTCGCAGTAGAACAGCCTCGTCTCGCCGGGCCCCTCGCCGAGCAGCGCCGCGATCGCCGCCTCGTCGGAGAACTCGGCGCCGTTGTCGGTGAGCACGGCGCGGAAGACCCTGCCCATGCCGTCGGCGCCGAGGACCTCCCTGATATCGCCCAGGGCGTCCGCGACGCACCCGGCGGTCTTCTCCTCCAGCGGCAGCGCGAGCTGGAGCCTGCTGGGGCGGTGCAGCAGCGTGAGCAGGCAGGCGGAGTCCTCCCGCGCGCCCTCGACGGTGTCCATCTCCCAGGCCGCGGCGCACGCGTCCTCCCCGAGGGCGAGGAACGCGGCATGCGACCTGCGGGCGGAGTGGCGCGTGGCCGCCCGCCCGGCGGCGCGCTTCCTCGGCCTGTAGCCGACCTTGCGCCTGAGCTCCATGTTGGTCATGCCGTCGTAGCCCGCCGAGACCCAGCGGTAGATGGTCGAGGGAGACAGGTCCACCGGCCCGCCGTTGCGCGCCGCCATCTGCTCGGGCGACAGCCCCCGGCGCAGGCAGTCCCTGATGGCCTCCAGCCTCGCCGCCGCGGCGGGCTCGTCGGCGTCGATCCCGCGCCTGGACGAGACGAGCACCGAGTCCGCGCACAGCTGCGCGGCGCGGGCGTCGTAGAAGACGTGCGGGCGGCGCTTGCAGCCGATCGCGCGGTACCGGCCGCAGCCGTTGCAGCATCGCGGCCACGCGGCCAGGCGCGGGCAGGCCGCCGACAGGTCGGCGGAGGCGTCCACGCGCTCGCCGCGCCTGGGCTTCGGCGCCGTCACGAACCTGTGCGACGCCACCTCGGCGCTCACCGTCGAGGGCGACCTGCCCAGCTCCCTCGCGATCTCCCTGCACGAGGCCCCGCGCTCCAGCATCCTCTGGACCGTGTCCCGCTCGTGCCTCGTGAGCCTTCCGTAGGCCCTCGGGACCGCCCTCGCGGAGCCCCTATTCTTCTTTCCGGACATGCCGTCCTCCGATCTCCCGGGGCCGGCCGGTCCGGCCCTCAGGGTATCGGGTTCCCACATTCATCCGCACATGTGCGGATGAATGTGGGAAGTGTTCGGATGAAGTTGACAATCAAGGCTCCTATGTGGTGGTTTTTCAGTTTGCCAACGATATGTGAACAGCTAAAAAAGTCTGCTATACTCTTTCCCGCTGTCCCCATCGTCTAGCGGCCAAGGACGCCACCCTTTCAAGGTGGATATCGCGGGTTCGAATCCCGCTGGGGGCACCATTTGAATTGAAGAGCCCGTTACCCTCGCGGTAGCGGGCTTTTTGCTACCGATATGCCGGGATTCGAACCCCGAGGGCATTAAATCACACTGTCATCCAAGGGCCCGTGGGCAAAAAATAGCAAATATGAGTACTGTTACCAATTTAGTAACAGCGATTTCATGCCATCTGAAGGCGATTTAGACGCCAGGGGTCCTAAGGTGGAAGAATTGCAGACGTTTATCGGCTAAGTACTTGGACCATATGTGTGTAACACTGCATATTTTGCAAAAAGATAATGCTACAGGACTTGTGACAGTACTCATATTTGACGTTTTTTGCCCATAGCCCTTTATACCTAGGCAAATCGATAGCAAAACGGGCTTCAAAGCGCCCTTCGCAAAATCAGAACCACCCTTAAAAAGGGTGGTTTGCTCTTAGGGTATAACCCACGGGCTCCGGGCTCGCGTCTAAAGGCGCGGGCCCGGACTTCGTCCAGGCCTAGTGCATCTTGACCCGTGGCGTGCCGGTCGAACCGGCGGGGTCACCTCCTCTTGAAGGGGTCCTCGTACTCCTTCACGCTCAGCTTGTCCAGCGCGATGTCGTGGGACTCCTGCTCCCTGATGTACTTGGCGACCGTCGCCTCGTTCAGGCCGACGGTGGACACGTAGTAGCCCTCCGCCCAGAACTTCCTGTTGCCGAACTTGTACTTGAGGTTGGCGTGCCTGTCGAATATCATCAGCGAGCTCTTCCCCTTCAGGTAGCCCATGACGCTCGCGACGCTGTACTTCGGCGGGATCGCCAGCAGCACGTGCACGTGGTCGGGCATCAGGTGCCCCTCGATTATCTCGATCCCCTTGTACTGGCAGAGCTTCCTGAAGATCTCCCCAAGGTCGGACCTTATTTGGTTGTAGATGACTTTGCGCCTATACTTCGGCGTGAACACGACGTGGTACTTGCACATCCACTTCGTGTGGGAAAGGCTGTAGGCCTTCTGGGCCATGGCGACCACCCCTTCGACTCGAATTCTTGACGGCCTGAACAATCGTCAATATCGGTCGGAGGGGTGGCTTTGTAAAGCCGTTTGTCTCCACCCGCATAGCGGGTGGGTTGAAGCTGGCCGCTGCGCGCCCAGCAGACTAAAGTCTTGAACAAAAACCGGGGCCCGCATGATGCGGACCCCGGCTCAATACCGTGACGATATGTCAGTTACGCCCTACACGTAGAACAGGATGTCGTCGTAGGTCGGGACCGGCCAGTAGTCGGCTGCCACGATCTCCTCCATGGCGTCCACGGCGGCACGCAGCGCATCCATAGCGGGAACGACCTCGTGCGCGTACACGTTGGCCTGCTCCTGGCCATCGAGGGCCTCAGCCTTCTGATGCACGGCGTCAAGCGCCTTGATGGAGTCGTTGATGGTGGTGATGCCGTTGCAGAGCTTGTTGAGCGTGTTCTGCTCACACTGCATGGCGGCCTCGGCGCCGGCGGCACGAATAGTCTCAAGGCCCTTAGCGACCTTGGTGGCATAGGCGGTAATGACCGGGCGATAGGTACGACGCGCCTCGCGAACCATCGTGGTAGCCTCGATGTTCATGAGCTTGTTGTACTTCTCGAGCTTGCAGTCGTAGCGGCACTGAGCCTCGGCCTTGGTCAGGACACCCGTCTCCTCAAAGAGCGCGATTGCCTTATCGGAAACAAAGGCGGGCAGGGCGTCGGCCGTGGTCTTGTTGTTGGCAAGGCCGCGCTTCTCGGCCTCGACGGGCCACTCATCGGAGTAGCCATCGCCGGAGAAGAGGATGCGCTGGTGGTCGGTCAGCACCTTCTTGCAGTACTCGAGCGCGGCGTCCTGGAACTCATCCTCGGGCGTGCCCTCAAGCGCGTCGGCGAAGGACTTGAGCGACTTGGCCACGGCGGCATCGAGCACCAGGTTGGAGTCGGAGACGTTCTGCTCGGAGCCGCAGGCACGGAACTCGAACTTGTTGCCGGTGAAGGCAAACGGGGAGGTGCGGTTGCGGTCGGTGTTGTCCTGCATCAGCTTGGGCAGGGTATCGGCGCCCAGGTCGAGCACGCCGCGCGTGGCATGGACGGAAGCCTTGCCATCGATGATCTTCTCGACGACCTCGGTAAGCTGGTCGCCCAGGAAGATGGACATAATCGCCGGAGGAGCCTCGTTGGCGCCCAGACGATGATCGTTGCCGGCCGAGGCAACAGAGGCACGCAGGAGCTCCTGATAGTTATCGACGGCCTCGATCACCGCGGTGAGGAAGACGATGAACTGCAGGTTGTCGAGCGGGGTGTCGCCCGGATCGAGCAGATTCTCGGACTCGGTGCCAAGCGACCAGTTGTTGTGCTTGCCCGAACCGTTGATGCCCTCGAAGGGCTTCTCGTGCAGCAGGCAGACCAAGTCGTGGCGGGAGGCGATGAGCTTCATCTTCTCCATCATGACCAGATTCTGGTCGATGGCCTCGTTGACCTCGCCATAGACAGGGGCGAGCTCATGCTGGCAGGGAGCGACCTCGTTGTGCTTGGTCTTGGCGGGAATGCCGAGCGCCCACAGCTCATCGTCCAGATCCTTCATGTAGGCCGAGACGGTGGGGCGGATAGCGCCAAAGTAGTGCTCCTCGAGCTCCTGGCCCTTGCAGGGAGCGGCGCCAAAGAGGGTGCGGCCGGTGATGACCAGGTCCTTGCGCTTGCGGTAGGCGTCCTTCTTGATCAGGAAGTACTCCTGCTCGTCGCCCACGGAAGGAACGACCTTCTTGGGGGTCTTGCCAAACAGCGCCAAAACGCGCTTAGACTCACGCGAGAGCGCAGTCATGGAACGCAGCAGCGGGGTCTTCTTGTCCAGGGCCTCGCCCGTGTAGGAGCAGAAAGCCGTGGGGATGCACAGGACGTCGTCCTTGATAAAGGCGGGGCTAGTGGGGTCCCAGGCGGTGTAGCCACGGGCCTCGAAGGTAGCACGCAGGCCGCCGTTGGGGAAGCTCGAGGCATCGGGCTCGCCCTGGATGAGGTTCTTGCCCGTAAACTTGGTAATGGCGGTGCCGTCGTGGTTGGGCTCGAGGAAGCTGTCGTGCTTCTCGGAAGTAATGCCCGAAAGAGGCTGGAACCAGTGCGCATAGTGCGTCGCGCCCTTGGAGATGGCCCAGACCTTCATGGCATGGGCAACGGCGTTTGCCACATCCAGGTCGAGCGGCTCACCGCCCTCGAGGGTTGCAGCAAGGCGCTTCCAAATGTCCTTGGGGAGGTAGTCCTTCATGACTTCCTCAGAGAACACCATGGTCCCGAAGCGGTCAGTAAGTTCGGCCATACGGAACTCCCTTCGTATCGGCACCGCGTGAGAAGCGGTGTTGATTACTAACGAACGAGTCATAGCTTAGACTCGCCGTGTTTCCGCAACATTACCGTTATGTTGCTGTCGCGAAACCAATCAATGAGGTTACCGCATCGCGGCGGCGTTGCCACCCTCAACAGCCAATCAACTGCATAAATTGCAGACCTCCCCGCACAGTTTACGGGTAGCTCATTTGCCACGGGCTATAAAGACTGGTATTTGATGCGAAATACCAGTCTTTATAGCCCGTGGAAAAATTAGCCGCTCTGCTATAGGGAATGCCGATAGCAAGGCATCTTTGATTGGTATCCCCGAATAACGAGTGAAACTCCACCGTGACACAGCGGTGCTGTAGAATCCTTACAACACATCACACTATTACGTATCTAGAGGAGCACGATATGCGCGTCGACGAGGTTTTTAAGCAGGCAGCATCCCAGGGCACCGCACCCGTTTCGTTTGAGATGTTCCCGCCCAAGGGCGAGCTTACCCTCGACACGGCTCGCGAGGTGGCAGGCAATCTATGCAAGCTTTCGCCGAGCTTTGTCTCGGTCACCTGCTCGGCCGGCGGCTCGGGCAACGGTGCCGCCACCGCCCCCATCGCGCATATGATTACGAGCGAATTCGATACGCCCTCGGTGGCACACCTTACCTGCGTGGGCCGCTCGCATGCCGATATCGCCGCCAAGATCGCCGAATACCGCTCCGCCGGCGTGGAAAACATCCTGGCCCTGCGTGGTGATCTTCCCGCTGGCGCGACTGAGGACGACAAGCCCACCTCCGACTACGCCTACGCCCGTGACCTCATCCCCGAGCTCGTCGACGCCGGCTTTTGCGTGGGCGCCGCAGCCTACCCCGAGGGCCACATTGCCTGCGAGGATCTCAACCTCTCGGTCGAGCACCTCAAGCAAAAACAGGACGCTGGCGCGAGCTTCTTTGTGACGCAGCTCTTCTTTGATAACGAGTGCTTCTACCGTTTTCGCGAGCTTGCCGACAAGGCCGGCATCACCGTGCCCATTACCGCGGGCATCATGCCGTTTATGGGCAAGTCACAGATCAGCCGCATGGTCTTTATGTGCGGCGCGTCGCTGCCCTCCCCCGTCATCAAGATTCTCGCCAAGTACGAGAATGACCCCGAGAGCCTGCAGGCAGCCGGTGTAGATTATGCAGCCCGCCAGCTTTGCGACCTCAAGGAGCACGGCGCCGACGGCCTGCACCTGTACACTATGAACCGTCCTGCGATCGCCGCGACCATTATGGAGCGCCTGGGGTAATGGAAAAACCGCACATCGATACAACCGCTGTCGAAGTGCCGGCCGACCTTGCGTCGCCGGCGCTCTACCGTATCGATGCCGCGCACCATCCCCGTGTCGACCGTGCCGAGATGCTGCGGTATCTGGGTTACGGCGGCCAGCAGATTGAGCCCGAACTATCACGACGTATTGAGCTTGTCGTTGAACGTCTGGAACTGGACATTGAGCCCCGTGGCGTGCGCCGCGTGTTTGCCGTCGATGCCACGGGCGTGGACGAACAAAGTGAGCCTTGCATTCGCTTGGTCGGCACCAACGTTGAGCTGCGAGGTCGCGATATCTATCGACATCTCAAAGATGCCCGCTTTGCCGCGCTCATGGCATGCACCCTCGGCATGGACGCCGAGCGTCGCCTGCGCACCACGGGAGCCCAACATCCCCTGGAGGGCGCCGTGCTCGACGCCGCGTGCTCCGCTTACGTGGAAGCCGCCGTTGAGCAGATGGACCAGCAGGTCAAGACGGACGCCGCCACACACGGGCTCGCCGGCAACTGGCGCTTTAGCCCCGGCTACGGCGACTGCCCGCTCTCGGCCCAGCGCTCGATCGTCAATGCGCTCAACGCCACGCGGCTCATCGGGCTTACCGTCACGCCGACCAGCCTGCTCATGCCCACCAAGAGCGTGACCGCGGTGATCGGCCTGTTCGACGGCGAAGTCCACGACGCCCAGAGCCGCCCCACCTGCAATATCTGCCGCATGCGCGAGCACTGCCGCTTCCGCGCCGCCCACACCACCTGCTATTCCAGCCACTAGGAGCCCCCGATGTTCACCCCGCTTATTACTCATAATTCGGATGGTGCCGCGCTGGCGGCGCCCGTCAATGCCGCACGCTGCAACGGCGCTGTGTACAAGCCACGCACGATCGACGACCTGCGCATTAAGGACGATCGCCTGCGCGCCGCCATCAAGGGCACGGGGCACCTGCTGTTTGACGGCGGCATGGGCACCATGCTGCAGGCTGCCGGCATGAAGGCCGGCGCCCTGCCCGAGCTGCTCAACTTTGAGGAGCCCGAGGTTATCACCGATATCCAGCGTCAGTATGTCGAGGCCGGCTGCGACGTGATCACCGCCAACACCTTTGGCGCCAACGCCCACAAGCTCGACGGCGCCGCCACCGTGGCAGATGTCTTTGCCGCCGCTGTCGCCTGCGCCCGCGAGGCCGGCGCCCGCTACGTCGCCGGCGATATCGGCCCCATCGGCGCGCTGCTTCGCCCCTTGGGCACCCTGAGCTTCGACGAGGCCTATGACCTCTTTGCCGAGGAGGTGCGCGCCGGCGTCGACGCGGGCGTGGACCTCTTTATTATCGAGACCATGACCGACCTTGCCGAGATCAAGGCGGCCGTCCTCGCCTGCCGCGAGAACTCCGACCTGCCCGTCTTTGCCACCATGACCTTTGAGGAAGACGGTCGCACCTTCTTGGGAACGAGCCCCGAGGTCGCCGCCATCACGCTCGACGCCATCGGCGCCGACGTTTTGGGTATCAACTGCAGCCAGGGCCCGGCCGAGCTCCGAGGGCTCGCCGCACGTATGCTCACCGTTACCGACAAGCCCGTTATGGTGCAGGCTAACGCGGGACTGCCCCGCGTGGACGACGACGGCAATACCGTCTTTGATATCCAGGCCCCCGAATACGCCGAGGCCGTCGCCGGCATGATCGAGGACGGCGTGAGCGTCGTGGGCGGCTGCTGCGGAACCACGCCGGCGCATATGGCGGCCTTGCGCACGCTTATCGACAACCACACGCCCAGCCCGCGCCGCCGCAAGCCCAGCATGTCGGCCACGAGCGCCCAGACGGTCGTGGACCTTCCCTGTGACGGCCACAAAATCGCCGTCATCGGCGAGCGCATCAATCCCACCGGCAAAAAGCGCCTGCAACAGGCCCTGCGCGACGGCGACCTGGACTACGTCGTGAGCCAGGGCATCAGCCAGCAGGAACAGGGCGCCGACATCCTGGACGTCAACGTGGGCCTGCCCGAGATCGACGAGGTCAAGATCATCCAGCAGGCGACCGAGCAGCTCCAGGGCTCCACGCTGCTGCCGCTGCAGATCGACTCCACCGACCCCGCAGCCGTCGAGGCAGCCGTGCGCCGCTACGCCGGCAAGCCCATCATCAACTCGGTCAATGGCAAACAGCAAATCATGGATGAGATCTTTCCGCTGGTCGCCCATTACGGCACCAACGTCGTCGGCCTCACGCTCGATGAAGGCGGCATCCCCGATACCGCCGAGGCCCGCTTCGCCATCGCCGAGCGCATCGTGGCCGAGGCCGCCCGCTACGGTATCGGCCCGGACCGCATCCTCATCGACTGTCTGGTCATGACCGCCTCGACCAACCAGCGCCAGGCCGAACAGATCCTGCGCGCCATGTCCCTGTGCAAGGAGCGTCTGGGCGTCAAATGCGCGCTCGGCGTGTCGAACATCAGCTTTGGTCTGCCTGCCCGCCCGCTGCTGGGCTCGGTCTTTTTGGCTGCCGCTTTTGGCGCGGGCCTGGACGCCCCCATCATGAACCCGGGCTCCAAGCGCTTTATGGATACCGTCTACAGCTATCGCGTGCTGAGCGTTGAGGACGAGGGCTCGACCGGATACATCGAGCGCTACGCCGGCTGGACCGATCCGTACAAGATCGCCGCGAATCCGGCGGCGGCTCAGGCGGTATCGACCGACGCCGCGCCCGCTGCTGGCACCACCGGCACCGACGGCAACGACGACCCGATTCGTCGCATGGTCGTCTCGGGCCGCAAGGGCGAAATCGCGGCCGAGACCGAGCGTCTGCTGGCAGACCATGACGCCATGGACCTCATCAACAATCACTTTATCCCCGCCCTCGACGAGGTTGGCGTCCTCTTTGACCGGGGCAAGTTCTTCTTGCCGCAGCTTATGGCCTCGGCCGAGGCCGCGCGTGTGGGCTTTGACACCATCAAGCGCCTGATGCCCGCCGGCGAGATTGCCGACAAGGGCAAGATCTGCGTGGCCACCGTTAAAGGCGATATCCACGACATCGGTAAGAACATCGTCAAGATGCTGCTCGATAACTACGGCTACACCGTCTTTGACCTAGGCCGCGACGTCGACCCGCAAGAGGTACTCAAGACCGTACGGGAGCGCGACATTAAGCTCGTCGGCCTCTCGGCGCTTATGACCACCACGGTCGTCGCTATGGAGGAGACCATCAAGTTGCTCCATGCCGAGGTTCCGGGCGTCAAGATCATCGTAGGTGG
This sequence comes from Collinsella sp., assembly GCA_047247485.1. Classification (GTDB taxonomy): domain Bacteria; phylum Actinomycetota; class Coriobacteriia; order Coriobacteriales; family Coriobacteriaceae; genus Collinsella. The sequence goes on from JBKTTM010000006.1 coordinate 1,646,396, forward strand.
CGCCGTGCTCACCCCCGAATACGCCAAGCAGATCGGCGCGGACTACTACGCCAAGGATGCCGCCGAAAGCGCGCGCATCGCCGAAGAGGTCTTTGGGCAGTAACACAACGGAAACAACCGAGCACCAAAACGTGCCGCACGCGTCACTTGGCACGTGCGGCACGTTAGAATAGATAAGGCTATGCTCGTTTTGGCAGATAGGAGTGCAAGGATGGCGATCACGCCCGCAGAAATCGCGGAAACCCGCGGCATGGTTGAGGAGCAGAACCTCGACATCAGGACCATCACCATGGGTGTTTCGCTCATGGGTTGCGGCGACGAGAGCCTCGACCGCATGTGCACGAAGATCTACGACCACGTGACGCACACGGCTGAGCACTTGGTCGAGACCGCCGAGAACCTCGAGCGCGAGTACGGTATCCCCATCGTCAACAAGCGCGTTTCCGTCACCCCGGTGGCGCAGATCGCCGCATGCTGCAAGGATGAGGACCTCACCCCCATCGCGCATGCCCTCGACCGCGCGGCCGAGACGCTCGGCATCGATTACCTGGGCGGCTTCTCCGCGCTCGTTCAGAAGGGCATCGGCGACGCCGACCGCCGCGTCATCCAGTCCATCCCCCAGGCGCTCGCTACCACCAGCCGCGTCTGCTCCAGCGTCAACGTCGCCAGCCTGCGTGCCGGCATCAACATGGACGCCGTGCTCATGGCCGCCCAGACCATCATCGATGCCGCCAAGCTTACGGCAGATGAGGATTCCGTTGGCGCCTCCAAGTTTGTCTGCTTTGCCAACATGGTCGAGGACTCCCCGTTTATGGCGGGCGCCGTCCACGGCGGTGGCGAGGCCGACGCCGTCATCAACGTTGGCGTCTCGGGCCCCGGCGTTATGGCGGCAGCCCTGGAGAAGCTGCCCGACTCCGCCTCGATGATGGAGGTTGCCGAGAAAATCAAGCAGACCGCCTTTAAGATCACCCGCGCCGGCGAGCTCATGAGCCGCGAGGCCGCCCATCGCCTGGGTGTCGAGAAGGGCATTGTCGACCTGTCGCTGGCACCTACGCCTGCCATTGGCGACTCTGTCGCGCGCATCCTCGAGATCATCGGCGTGGGCACCTGCGGTGGCCCCGGCACGACCTGCGCGCTCGCCATGCTCAACGATGCCGTCAAGAAGGGCGGCGTCATGGCCAGCTCCAGCGTGGGCGGTCTCTCCGGCGCTTTCATCCCCGTGTCCGAGGATGCCGGCATGATCGCCGCCGTCGAGGCCGGCGCGCTTTCGCTCGAGAAGCTCGAGGCCATGACCTGCGTGTGCTCCGTTGGCCTGGACATGATCGCCATCCCCGGCGACACCCCGGTCGAGACCATCGCCGGCATCATCGCCGACGAGATGGCCATCGGCGTCATCAACAACAAGACCACGGCCGTCCGCGTGATTCCCGCCATTGGCAAGGGCGTGGGCGACTGCGTCGAGTACGGCGGCCTGTTCGGCCGTGCGCCCATCATGCCGGTGAACCCCAACGCCGGCACCGTGCTTGCCCACCGTGGTGGACGCTTCCCGGCACCGCTGAACTCGCTGAAGAACTAGCTGAGGGGGACTGGCGAGGAGCCCCGGGGAGGGCAAATATATAAGGTCGCCTGCTCGGACAGTCCTGACTCGCACGGAGAGCACATTAAGTGCTCTCCGGCTCGTGCGGAACTCGCGATCGACCTTATATATTTGCCCTCCCCGGGGCTCCCGCACAACGGGACCTCGGTTGGGCTCTATCCCGGTTGCAGTTGCTTCGCTCCTGCACCACTAGGCTGGTGCGACGGTTTGGCGTTGGATCGGTTCTTTCTGATATATTCTGGTTGCGGCTCTTCTTTTGGGGGGAGTCGCTTTTTTGTTGCTAGGAGGTTAGCCCGTGGTTGATGGGGATGCTCGCTCTGAGCTTCTTTCTGCTGATTGGAATCAGGAGTGGATGCGTCTGCAGGCCGCTCGGCATCGGGCTGATGATTCTTTTGAATGGGATAAGCGGGCTCGACATTTTCGACCTCTTGAGACTGCTCCGTATGCCCGGGATTTTATGAAATTGCTGGCTCTTGAGCCCGGCGAGTCGGTGCTTGATATGGGGTGTGGGGCTGGGTCGATTGCTATTCCGCTTGCTCAGGCTGGGCATCCTGTAATTGCGGCTGATTTCTCCCCCGCCATGCTGGGCACACTTGATGCCGGCATTGAGTACTACGGGCTCGAGGGGCGCATAACGCCGCTTGAGCTTGCTTGGGATGACGATTGGGATCTGGTTGGACCGGTCGCGAAAGCGGTGGATGTTGCCTTTGCCAGTCGGTCGGTTACGACGACCAATCTAAAAGATGCGCTTGCCAAGCTTGATCGAACGGCTCGTCGGCGTTGCGCTGTCACGATGGTCGCTAACTCCAGCCCGCGCTATGATCTGCACTTGATGAACGCTATCGGTGCCTCGGTTACCTGCAGTAATGGCTTTGTGTATGCTTTTAATATCCTCATTCAGATGGGTGCCCTGCCGCAGGTTACGTACTTTGAATCGCCTCGTCGCGACACCTTCGATAGCCTTGAGGCAGGTGTGGCGGACTTTTCTCGTATGCTCGAGCATGGCAACGAAGATAAGGTCGACCGTCTGCGCGACTACATCGCCCAACACATGATCGAGAACCCCCATGCCGGCGAGCCGGGCTCCAAGGGCGTGCCGCAGGGGCGCTATATGCTCGATCATGTTCGTAAGGTTCGTTGGGCGTTTATTGCATGGGAGCCGGTCTCTGCGCCCCGCTCATAGCCTGTTCGCAGCCCGCACCGCCCACTCACTCGGCATCCGCATTCTTTTTGAACTGGGCAAACGCGCTCCACACCGCGCCGTTCCTGCGCTATCGTGGGACAGCTCACGTAGATTAAGGCCCCGTCGCGGGGCGCCCCATACATAGAAAGCGAGAACCCATGGCACTGACAGGAGCCCAGGTCAAGCAGCTTCGCAGCATGGCCCATCACCTCAACCCCGCCATCATCATCGGCAAGTCCGATGTCAACGAGGGCACCGTCGAGCAGACGGTCGCCTACCTGGAGAAGCACGAGCTCGTTAAGTGCTCCGTGCTCGATGGCTCCAGTCTTTCCGCCCGCGAGGCCGCCGAGGAGCTCGCTGAGCGTTGCCACGCCGATGTCGTCCAGGTTATCGGCCGCAAGTTCTCGCTGTATCGCGAGTCCTCGCGCAAGGATATCGAGAAGATCAAGCTCGTCTAAGAGCCAATAATCCGGCGAGCCAACACATAGCAAGCTTACGGGTGCCTAAGTACTTCGGGCGCCCGTTTTTTATCGCTCGACCAGCACGCGATTGAGCCGCCCCTCCACCAAGCGCTCGTATAGACGCCGCGTCTCGGGCTCGGGCACGCCATTGACCTGCTCCCTCAGGTGGTGCATATGCCCGCTGTATAGCTCGACGATATCGCGCCGCCGCCCCGCCGCACTGTAGACGCGCATGGCGCAGCGCACCATATCCTCACGCGCCGTTTCCTGTCGAAGCCCCGACTCCGCCAGCCAAATCGCCGACTGCAGATCGTTTTCTTCTAGAGCGGCATTTGCTCCCTTAATCATGCAATCGATGTACTTTGACTGCATAATGCGTCGCATACGCAAAAAGTAGGTGGGATTACAGCCATTGGGAACATACAGCGGTCCGGCATAAAGCTGCTCAATCTTAAGGCACAGCTCAACTAAATGGGGCCCGCGCGCACCCGTGCGATTTCCCAAAACCTCGCGGCTTATCTGGTCAAACAGCCGTACATCGGTCTTGACGTAGTCACCGTTGAGTCCGATGCATTCATTTTGGATGAGCACACACGACTTGCCATCCGGCGTCGGTCCCAAAGCTGACCGCAAGCGCGATATCGTCGAGTACAAGTTGTTGCGAGCGCTATTGAACTCGGCATGGGGCCACAGCTCCATGGCCAGCGTCTCACGATCGACGAGCGCATCCATGCCCAGCGCAAGCCGCTCGGCAAGTGTCGCTGCCTTCTTGCGGCGCCACATTTTGTCCGTGATGGGAAACCCGTCGCGCTCGGCGCGAAACGCACCAAACATGCGAATCTCGATATGGTCGATGGTATCAACGGCTTCAACCTCGCCGGCCTGGAATAGGCGCTCGCCCTCCCCTTCCAAATCGTCGCGCAGCGAGTACCGCGACAACTCGCGCACGGGAAGCTTCTTACGTATCCTGGCCGCCGGCTCGCCCAGACAATGCATGGCAAGGCGCGCAAAGAGCCGATACGATGGCTCTAGAATCCCCGCACGATTCATGGACATCCAGGCCGCAAGATCGCTGTCTCGGCCCGCACAGGCCAAATGCAGCGCCACCATCCAGGCTTCTGCGCCACCAACCTGCGTCTGGCTTATATCGAGCAACTCCGCTTCCTCGCGCACCGAAACCATCGAGGTGTTACGCAGATATGCCGCGCGCTCCAGCAGCAATGCGTTATCGCGCATGTACGCAATCGACTCCTCGGCAAGTTTGAGCACTTGGACCGCACGGAACTTTGCATTAACCGGCCGTCCCTCTGCCAGCGACTGCCAGCCTTCTAGCAACAGGCCAAACAGCTGAATCTGGTTGTCGCGCATGCGCACGGCAAAACGATCGAGCTCGTTGAACGCCGCATCGTCGGTTACCGGCAAGCCGGAAAGGAGCCGCCGTGCCGCCAACACCATACGCACCCAGATAGCCATCGCCTTAAGCCCGCGTACATCGAGCGCCTCCCGCACCACCGTCATCTCGTCGTCGCGCTCGTCGGTTCCCGCAAACGACCCGTCAAAGAGCTCCACCAGCATGCTATCGGCCCGTATAACAATCCCCGCGATGTCGAGCTCGCAATCGTAGGCCTTGCTCGTTTTGAGCTGCTGTAGAACGCCGCCGTCATCTCCCCGCCCGGTCAGACAGCGCTTGACCTCGATATGCGCAGACAACATATCGAGTGCGGTATGGGATGTCTCGATTTCTGGCACGGCCAGGTTCGTAGGGAGCCCAAGCCCGTTGTCCCCATAGCAGACAGCCGTCAGTGTCTGGGCCACCCTCCATGAAACAGGGTCTATTTCGCAGGCCGCCCGTTCGCCCCCGCGCTCGATGACCGATGCCATATAGCGAGCGAGCTTTGTATTGGACACGCTGACCGCTGCCAGATATACGCCGAGCGCCTCGGCAGGCGTTGGCTCTGGAGCCGGATCGTCGGCATCGATCGTGCCCAGCGCCGCTCGGCAGATATCGGCCCCGTGCCCCGTCAGAGCCAGATCGACCCCATACTGCCCAGCAAGTTCAAGGACCGCTTCACGGTCCAAAAAGGCGTCCGCCAGGCCCATCGCCGCATCGCATCGGCCCGCCTTAAGCAAAATCCGGGCCGCCCTCGGAACAAGTTCGGGGCGAACCTCGGCCACCAACTTACGCAAGCGCAAGCGTCCGTTATCCTCCGTGCCCAGACACGTAAAACTCCGCTCGGCGGGATCCAAGCCAAAGATCGGGTAGTCGCGTACAAAGTAGGACTGGTCGACCATCGACAGCCTCACCCCGCAAGCCTCGAGTTCTGCGATATTGCCCTCGCCCATCAAAACCATGAGACATGCCACGCAAAACAGCGCATTATTGTCGAGCGAAGCCAGATCGACAAGTGCCGCGCCATATACGTTGACAATCTCGTTTTCGAGCAGACCGGCTACGTCACCTTGGCCATACAGACCCGTCTGCAATGCCGAGACGAGCTCGGGCACGCCCTGCGTGAGCTGATAAAAGTCAAGCGATGTGCTGATCGAAAACGCCGATGCCCACGCCGAATACTCATAGGCATGCACCTTGAGCATCTGCGCGTTGACTTTAATCGAATCGCCCAGTCCATGAATCAGCTGGCGATTCGAAGGACGGCAGCTCAAAAAGACCCCAACCCCCATAGCACGCAGGCTTCGGATCCGGTCGATCAGCTCCTCGGTCTCGCTCTGGCTGAGATTAGGCACGTTATCGATTGCAATCAGGGAGTGCGGCTTGTCCTTAAGCTCATCGGTAACGACCTCGAGCTGCATAAACACCTCGCGCCCAATAGCACGGTCTGCCTCGATGATCCGCACGGGACCTCGCGTCGGATCGCTTTTAACCTCTTGGGTATACTGCAGCAGCACCGAGGTTTTCCCAAAGCCATCAGGCGCGTAGAGGACTACGATGCCGGCCTTTCGGCCCTTGGCGATAAGTTCGTTCATCAAGCGATCGCGCCGCACCGTATAACTACTGCCCAGCGGCATAAGCTCGAGGTCGTCCGTATTGCCCAAATCGTTAACCATGCCCGCTCCTCAACTCGACCACATGGACACCGTAACGCTAGACCATATGTATCGCTAGATGAATAGAGCGATGCTACGGTTTAGGATGTTTGTCGGTACGCAAATGGCAAGTTTTTGTTCAGCGTGGTCCGATTGAAACTTATCCCCCAACCAATCAGTCTTTGCGCAGGTCAATGCGCTTGCCAGCTTGTCCCATCCTTTGGCAGTGTACCTCAAATGAGCGCTGTTCAATTGTGTTGCGCAACTCACCTAACGCTAGCTACCGTCTGCGACCTTTTCATAGCATTTATGCATAGTATCTGCTATGGAATGAATCATGCTGCACCAGACGCACCCGTCAAGTTCACGGCAAGATTCTCGTCAAGCACACGGCGCGCGCTCAGCAAAAAGGCCCCCGCAAAGCGGAGGCCTTCGGCAAAGCTATGTCGAGGTGACGGGCTCGCGCTACTCGCAGAGCGAAAGGGCGGCCTCGTCGGCAACGACAACGCAGTTGGTGTGCAGCTGCAGGATCGAAGCCGGGCACTCGGGCGTAACCGGACCATAGCACATGTCATGCACGGCCTGAGCCTTGGCCTCGCCGTTGGCGACGACCAGGATCATGCGGGCATACATGATGGTCTGGGTGCCCATGGTGTAGGCCTGACGGGGAACATCGTCGATGCTGTCGAACAGGCGGCTGTTGGCCTGAATGGTGCTCTCGGTGAGGTCGACGCAGTGCGTGCCCTTGGAGAAGTGGTCATCGGGCTCGTTGAAGCCGATGTGGCCGTTGTTGCCAATGCCGAGCAGCTGCAGATCCGGGTAACCGGCGTCGGCGACGATCTTGTCGTACTCAGAGCAGGCAGCGGCGGCGTCGGGGTTGGAACCATCGGGCACATGCGTGTTGTTCAGGTCAATGTTGATGTGATCGAAGAAGTTCTCGCGCATGAAGTAGTGATAGCTCTGGGGATCGTCATGCGAAAGGCCGCGATACTCGTCCAGGTTGTAGGTGCTGACCTCGGCAAAGTCGACGTCGCCCTTCTTGTACCAAGCAGCGAGCTGCTTGTAGGCACCGATCGGGGTGGAGCCGGTGGCAAGGCCCAGCACACAGTCGGGCTTGAGGATAACCTGCGCCGAAATGATATTGGCGGCCTTGCGGCTCATATCCTCGTAGTCTTTAGCTTTAATGATCTTCATTACGCGTCCTTTCTCGTACAAGAGAGGCAAGGCTCCCCTTACAAGCACTTGCCCGCGGCCCGCGTCGGCCGCAACCAACGTGTGCGGCCACCAGGGCGAGGTCGCGTAATGTATGTGTCTCGTGTCTAGCCGCGTCGAGGCCCCTGCCCGTCCACGGTGACCCAAAGCTGTTTAGCCTCGGACGTTTCCCATCTTGCCACGGAGGGCGCCCTCTTTCAAGGGCGCCCTCCGTAAACGTGTTTGAATTGTAGGCTAATGGCCACGTGCACTTGCTAGCGCTCGCGAGCAACGATGAGCTGGTCCATCTCTTCGACATGCACGCCAACGGAGCCCTTGATGCTCGAGAACTCAACGGAGTTGCACACCAAGATGGGAACCGTCACATCGTAGCCCTCGGCAGCAATTGCCTCGCGATCGAACTCAATGAGCACATCGCCCTTATGGACGATGTCACCCACTTGCGCATGTACGGTAAAGTGCTTGCCCTCGAGCTGAACAGTGTCCAAACCAACGTGGATGAGCACGTCCAGACCATCGACCGTGTTAAGCGCAACAGCGTGTCCCGTGGGAAAAATGGCCTCGACCTTGGCATCAGCCGGTGCAATCACACGCGTTCCGGTGGGCTGAATGGCAACGCCCTGGCCCAAAAGGCCAGTGGCAAACGTCTGATCGTTTACCTCGGAAAGCGGAATGACGTCGCCCGAGATGGGAGCATCCAGCGTAAGGACTCGACCACGCATACCAAAAGACCTTAGGACTTTAGTGAACATGCTCCCCCTCGGACATACCAATCAATCAAAATAACCTTATCAGTTTACCACTTGGCAACGGTTTTTGACCATTAGGGAAGTTCGCGCTTGACAACCTCGACGATGTCGTCGACAACGCGCTGGGTTAGCTCGTGCGTCTCGGCCTCGGCCATCACGCGGACCAGCGGCTCGGTACCGCTCGGGCGCACCAGAATGCGGCCGCGGCCGTCAAGCTCCTTCTCGGCAGCAGCGACGGCGTCCCAAATGGGCTGGCAATCGTCCAGACCAGCCTTGTTGTCCGAATGCACGTTGACGAGTACCTGCGGGTACTTCTTCATGATGCCGGCAAGATCGGTGAGGGTACGACCGGTGCGCTTGAGCACGGCCAGCAGCTGCAGAGCCGTCACCAAGCCGTCACCGGTGGTGTTGTGCTCCAGGAAGATGATGTGCCCGGACTGTTCGCCGCCGATGACGGCGCCGTCCGCGAGCATGCGCTCAAGAACATAACAGTCGCCCACGGCGGTCTGAACCATCTCGAAGCCCTGCTCCTTCATAGCGATGGAGAAGCCAAGGTTGCACATGACGGTCGAGACGATCTCGGAGTTGGCGAGCTTGCCGCGAGCGGCGAGGTCAGAACCGCAGATAGCCAGGATGTAGTCGCCATCGATCTCGTTGCCCTCGCTGTCCACGAACAGTACGCGGTCGGCGTCGCCGTCGTGGGCCAGACCGATGTCAGCATGGGTGCGCAGCACGAGCTCGCGCAGGGGCTCGAGGTGCGTAGAGCCGCACTCGACATTGATGTCGGTGCCGCAATAATCGGTGTTGATGGCATGAACCGTGGCACCCAGGCGCTGCAGCGCGGCGGGCGTAGTCTGGCAAGAAGCGCCATGGCCGCAGTCGACGGCAACGACTAGGCCATCGAGCCTCAGGCCATCGAGCGTATCGATGGCGTGGTCGACGTATGCCTTGCGAGCATCCTTCATCTTGATGATGTGGCCCACACCGGCGCCAGTCGGCAGCGTGTCAGCAGCCATGGCCTCCTCGGACATGACCCAGGCACTGATCTCCTCCTCGACGGCGTCGGGAAGCTTCATGCCCTTGCGGCTAAAGAACTTGATGCCGTTGAACTCCGGCGGATTGTGCGAAGCGGAAATGACGATGCCGCCATCGAGCTCATTCTGAACGGTGAGCAGCGCCACAGCCGGCGTAGGGATAACGCCGCAGCAGTGCGGACGGCCGCCCTCGGCCATGATACCGGCGGTCAGAGCGCTCTCGAGCATGGTGCCCGAAAGACGCGTGTCGCGACCGATGCAGATATCCGGACCAAGGAACTTGGTCGCCGCGCGGCCCAGGCGAAACGCGAGATCGCACGAGAGGTCGGCATTGGCGACGCCACGAACGCCGTCGGTACCGAAGATGTTCTGGGGCATAGGATTGCTCCTTCCCTAGCGGGCGATATGCAACCGCCCACCCTAGTCGAAAAAGAAAAGCGGGACCCGCCGAGGAATCGGCAGGCCCCGCTTGTACATTGTATCTCGTAAGGAGATAAAACCTTAGCGCTTGGAGAACTGGGGAGCGCGGCGGGCCTTCTTGAGGCCGTACTTCTTGCGCTCGACCACGCGAGCATCGCGCGTAAGGAAACCGGCCTTCTTGAGGTCAGCACGGTAGTCGCCAGCGTTCAGAAGAGCGCGAGCGATGCCCAGACGCAGAGCGCCGGACTGACCGGAGATGCCGCCGCCATCGCACAGAGCGATAACGTCGAACTGACCGGCGGTGTCGGTCACCTTGAAGGGAGCAAGGGCGTTCTCAACGAGCTGATGACGGCCGAAATACTGCTCGGCGTCACGCTTGTTGATGGTCACCTTGCCGGTGCCGGGGACGAGACGGACGCGGGCGACGGCGTTCTTACGACGGCCGGTACCCTGGTAGACAACGGTGTTCTCAGCCATCTTTAAGCCTCCAGCTCAATCTTCGTGGGGTTCTGGGCAGCATGCGGATGCTCGGCACCAGCGTAGACCTTAAGCTTGGTCATCTGGGCACGGCCGAGGGTGGTCTTGGGCAGCATACCGCGAACGGCGCGCTCGATGACCTTCTCCGGGTGCTTCTCCATAGCCTGGCGGAAGCTCTCAGCCTTGAGGCCGCCGTTGTAGCCGCTGTGGCGATAATAGGTCTTCGTGTCGGCCTTGTTACCGGTAAGCTGGACCTTATCGGCGTTGATGACGACAACGAAGTCGCCGCAGTCGCTGTTGGGCGTGAACTGGGGCTTGTTCTTACCGCGCAGGATCATTGCGATCTGGGTGGCAAGACGGCCCAGGACAGCACCATCGGCGTCGACGAGAACCCAGTTGCGCTGGACCTCGCCCTGCTTGGCGTAGTGAGTCGATTTCGAAATCACTTAGACTCCTCCATGTACAGTACGTGTTGTTACAGAGATTCACGGGGCTCTGCAAGTAACCCGTCCATATTACCCCGCTCGCCGTACGAGTCAACAGGTATTTTGGCTCCGACCAGAGTTTCTGCACATGTCATCCACGAGCCGTGATTTTTCCAGCTCTTTAGCTGTTGTCATTTTTTTGAGGGTTCGCTATCGCTAGCGCTCAACGAACTCTTGGATTTCCGCGAGCAGGCGCTTTGCCTCCTGACGGCCCTGGATATACAGGTCCAAAAGCTTTGCCGAATCGTGCTCGACATGGCCGACCTCGACCGGCTTTTGCGGAGCAACGACCAGCGCACGGCCCTCGCGCTCATACTTCCACAGATGCATGCGCTGGATGTTATAACGGTCGTGGCGCGTCTCGATAGCCTCGAGCAGATAGGGGTAGTCGGCATAGCGGGCGCGCGCGGCGGGCATAAACTCGTAGGGCTTTTTCTCGTACGAGCGGTCCTGCGTGACAATGACGACCGCACGGTCGAAGCCCGCCTCCTCGAGCACATGCTCGATAGGAACCGAATCGGCTACGCCGCCGTCGACGTATTTGTGCCCGTCAATCTCGACCGGCGGCGTCACCAGCGGCAGCGACGTCGAGGCGCGAACAGCGTCGAGGTCAAGTACGGCGCTTTTGACCGGCAGGTACGTGGCGGTTCCAAAAAGCATGTCCGTCGCGACGGCGTACATCTCGATGGGGCTTGCGTCGAACGTCTCGTTGTCAAAGGGATCTAGGCGGTCCTGGACATCGTTGAAGATAAAGTCGTAACCCACAATAGAGCCCGTGGACGCAAACGATGCGGCGCCCATGAAGCGGTTGTCATTGCAGAAAGCCAGGTTGATGCGGTTGGCACGGCCGATCTGGTGCGACTTGTAGTTCACGCCGTTGAGGGCGCCGGCCGATACACCGTAGACAGCCGGAATCTCGACGCCAGCCTCCATGAGAACGTCGAGCACGCCCGCGGTAAACTGTCCACGAAAACTGCCGCCCTCCAGGACGAGCGCGACCTTGCCGGCGTTCTTTGCCTTATCTTCTGCAGTCATGTTGACCTCCTGCGATTGCGTTTTGGCCTTCTTCTACCCAGTTTTGGGATGGCGAGCGCGCAGGTTTTTCAAGGCGGCAGGTGAAGCGGAAAGTGTGTCCCAGTTTGAGGCGAGATTCCGGGATGCGCTTTCCGCTTGGACCGCCGCTGGGAAAGCGCGTCCCGTTCTGAGCGCGGATTCCGGGACGTACTTTCCGCCTGGGCCGCCATTGGGAAAGCGCGCCCCACTCTGCGTCACTGAGGCGTTTTCTTTACGCACGCGCCCTGCACAGAGTTCGATTCTCCGCGGTACGGACTAGAAATAAAAAGGCAGGTAGATATAAGTATCTACCTGCCTGTTACTTATGGTGGAGGCGCGGAGAATCGAACTCCGGTCCACGAAAGCCCCCTGATTGGCATCTCCAAGCTCAGTCGCTGGTTTAGTCTCGGACGCTTTGCGCGCAGCGACACGCTCGCGGCGTCCTAACCGGTTCGGTCTTAGCCTGCGCCATACCGATTACGTGCGCAGGAGCATTCCCCTAACATGACGTCGCGCCGGTGTCGGGGAAATCACCGGGTTGACGCGCCGCTATAAACTAAGCAGCGAGAGCCATAGGCTCAAAAGAAGAGTTGTTGTCAATTCAATTTGACGGTACCCCTGTTTAACGAGGCGAGGAGACCTCGGCTTGCTTCCTCTCTCAGAGCTATCGTGTCGAAACCAGTCGCCCCCGAATGTCGGGAAAGTCTGGATGGCATTGGACACGAGCGCCCAACACCCGTCGACTTTTCAAGGAACATGCGGGGTGAGCCCCGCTTGTGGAGTGTTATCTTACCACGTTCTAAAGGCAGACAGCTGTTCTATGCACGAGCTGTGAAGACCCCAATGTGCTCCGCACTTCGCACTTTTGCTACCGATCGCGTCACGTATATTTTCGCCAAGCAAAATTGACCCGTCGAAAGGACCGTTATGGATACCAAGCAGCAGCTCGTCAATGCCCTCGCAGGCCTGGGCTCAACCATTACCGAAGCTATGGATGTCATCGAAGGCTTTGTCCCCTGCGGACATCCCGCCCTCACGGTATCGAACGCACTCGTCGCGCTGGACGCCGACGATGATGCAGCTCTCGCCCAGCAGCTTGAGACCGTCGAGGGCTTTATCGACCACGTGAGCGAGAACCGCGGCGTGGCCGCCTACCACGGCATCGAGGTCGAGCTCGCGGGTCCCAAAGCCGATCTGTTCGCAGCAATCCGCGAGGTAGGCGCCCTTATGCAGACCGCAGGCGTCAAGAACACCCAAGTCAACGAGTGGGTCTACCGCAGTCTGGCAGCACTCGACAGCTCCGACGAAAAGGCAGCTGAGCAGCTCGCAGAAAGTCCCGCCATCAAGGCCGAGCTTTTGTAAATAGCAGACGCGGGCCCCTTGGCGCATCGTCGTCCAAGAGGCCCGCAAACAGTTCGCGTCAACCGATAGCCGCGCCGCCGCGTTCGACCAAAGCCAGAATCGGCATCATTTGACGAGGTGTCTTTGCTGCAAGATCGGCATGTTCGAGCAGCTTGCGATCGTTAGTTACCAAGTAATCAACCTGGGCGCGTTTGCATGCGGCGAGTACCAAGTTGTCCTCGTAATCGCGATGGAGCGCTAAGTATTTGTCGGCCAGCCAAAGGTCCGACGCATCTACACCCACGGCCGTGGCGTTTTCGGTCATGTTCCGAACAAATGCCAGCGCCGCATCGCCAATTGCACGGGCAGATGCCTCGTCGAGCGCTCCCCCGCTGGCAAGAACGCTACGCTTCAGCTCGTGTTGGACAACGTACAGCACGTCCTTGACAATATGCACCGGGAAGAACAGCAACGCCCCCGTCTCTGTCGCCTGCCCAATAAACGCACGCGCGGCAAGCGACTCGGCATGGTCGACGCAAAACGAATCAACCCATACGTTGGCGTCCACCATGATCTTGAGAGGCGTCCCACTCACTGGATCATCCCCTTTTGGCGATAATGCTCATCCATGGCTTCGGAATAGATTGTGTCCCAACCGCGATCGTCGGATACGGGCGACGTAGCGATGCCCAAATCTGCATAAAGCCGGTCTGCCGCTGCCCACGACGCGGCGAACGGAGTATCGGGTGCGACGGTCTGTTGCCGGCCATCAACGGCAGACAGCACTTCCTCACACTGCCCGCCACCCTGTGCGACCTTGGCCACGACCTTTTTGATGAGCTCGGGCAGTGACCTGCCCGAAAGCTGTAGCGCTTCCTCGGCGCGCTCTTTAACCGAGCGATCCACGCGAACGTTCACCTGCGCCATGCCGCTAACAGCACCCACGTCGATCTCGCTCCCTTCAATTGCTAGCCCTGCTAGCAACACTATATAGAGAAGCTAGCACATGGTCAAATGCAAAAGGCCTGCGCCCGGACGGCACCGATGCCGTCTGGGCGCAGGCCAGATAACGTGGGCGAACACGTCTGCTAGCGCAGGTAAGCCTTCGCGTTGCTCAGACTGTAGGCAATCGTCGAGCCGTTGTGCAGCAGTGACGACGTCTGCGGAGTAATCATGCCGGTAATACCCAATGCCAACAACGCCGAGTTGGTGAGCATCACCTTGGAATATGAACTCGTCAGACGGTCGATAAGCCCCTGACTCATGCGGCGCAGGCGCACGATCGCGGCGAGATCTGTATCGGTCAGGATGATATCGGCGACCTCCTTGGCGATGTCGCTTCCACCGCCCATCGCCAAGCCCACGTCGGCCAAACCGAGCGCCGGCGAATCGTTGACGCCATCGCCCACCATGGCAACGTGGCGCCCCTCGCTCTTAATGCGCTCCACATACGCGTACTTGTCCTCGGGCAGGAGCTCGGCCTTAAACTCATCGACGCCCGCCTCTCGCGCAATGCGCTCGGCCGTGCGCTCGGAGTCGCCCGTGAGCATAACGACATGCCTGACGCCCAGCGCATGCAGGTCAGCGATGGCCTCACGCACACCAGGTTTGAGCGGATCCTCGATACCAAGCACGCCCACAACCGTGCCGTCGACCGCCAGATACAGCGGCGACAGGCCCTGCATCTGGGACTCGATTTGCTCCTTAATGTCGGACTCGAGCTGCGCGCTCTCATCCTCAAATACAAAGTGCGCGGAACCGATGATGGCGCGACGCCCTTCAATGGACGAAGCGATGCCGTGCGCCACGATGTACTCGACGGCGGCATGGCGCTCGCGGTGCTCGAGCCCGCGCTCGCGGGCGGCGTTGACCACGGCACGCGCCACCGGATGCGGAAAATGCTCCTCCAAGCAAGCGGAAAGGCGCAGGATCTCGTCCTCGCTCCAACCATCGGTGGTGAGCACGCAGGCAAGACGCGGCTGCGCCTCGGTAAGCGTGCCGGTCTTATCAAACACAATGGTGTCGGCCTTGGCAAACGATTCAAAGTACTTGGCGCCCTTGACCATAACACCCATCTTGGCAGCATCGCTCATGGCAGTCATGACGGCGACGGAACCCGTGAGCTTGAGTGCGCACGAGTAGTCGACCATCAGTGCCGCCGAGGTCTTGATGAGGCTACGCGTGGTGAGAGCGACAAGGCCCGCGAGCAGGAAGTTCCACGGGACGATCTTGTTGGCGAGGTCCTCCATGTGCGACTGGCCCTCGGACTTGAGCGAGTCGGCCGTCTGCACGAGCGAGACGATCGAACGGAGCTTGGTCTGAGCCGTGTTGGCGCGCACGCGCACCAAGATGCTGCCGTCTTCCACGACGGTGCCGGCGAACACGTCGTCGCCCACGCTGCGCTCGACGGCCAGCGGCTCGCCGGTCAGGGTCGCCTGGTTGACCATGGCGCTCCCCTGCTCGACCACGCCATCGATGCAGATGGACATGCCGGTGCGCACGGCGACCAAATCGCCGGGCTCGAGCTCGGTCGCGGCAACGCTCACCTCGGTGTCGCCGACGACCTTTTGCGCCTTGTCGGGCACATCGAGCAGCGAGTTGATGAGCTCGTTTTCGCTCATGGCGCGGGTGTAGTCCTCGAGCAGCTCGCCCACGTTGAGCAGAAACATCGTCTGGCCCGCGGTGTCAACATCACGCTTGACGAACGAGATGCCAATGGCCGAAGCGTCGAGCACGGGAACGGTCAGGCGCGGCTTCGCGAGCTCATGAAGGGCAGCGCGCAAAAATGCCATGTAACCGGCCACGACAAAGATGGCACGCAGCGGCGTAGGCAGGAACCAGCGGCGCGCGTAATGGGCACCGACGAGTGTCGCCAGGTCCATAACGAGTTTGTGCTTGCGTGGCTCAAGCTGCATCACGTAACCCGACTTGGCATCGGCGATAGCTTGAGCATCGAGTGCGCCCAGGGCGTCGAGCACGCTCGCGCGGCGCGGCTCGTCGTACTCCAGCGCCATCTGGCCAATACGGCCATAAACGCGCACCTTGTGCACGCCGTCGATATCGCCGCTGAGCTTAAGAAGTGCATCGAGATCGCTCTCTGGCACAGGACCCGCCAATTGAAGACGGGTCCTGCCGGGGATCTCGCTAATAATCGAGAATCTCATAGTTTGTGCCTGGGAGCGTTACTCGGCTGCCTCGTCAGCAGCGGCCTCGCTCTGGGTGATGTAGGCAGCCTCGGCAACCATGTCATCGACATTGGCCTTGGCCTGCTCGACCATGTCCTGGTAGCAGTTCTTGACGCGCATACCGCACGCGATGCCCTGCACGCAGGCATTCTTTACCGGAGCGCTGGTGAGCAGCTTGATGCCGGCCGTGCCAAGCAGAAAACCGCCACCGACAAGCAGAGTGTTAAACGTCGACTTCTTCATGTTGCTTCTCCCTTTTGCCGCACAAGCGCGGCATGGTGCCTTAGCACCCGAGTTCATTAGTTTGCTCGAGCACGCTTTTGAAAATAGTTTAGTATAACTATTTGGTCAACAATGGCTAACTTTTTGGAAACTATGGGGATGAACTCAATGTGACAAAGGGATTGTCCCTTTGTCACATTCCTATAGCCGCCAGGCAGCCACTTCCTTTTGCAGCGCAACCATGCGGGCGAATTCTCCACCTGCTGTCTTGAGCTGCGCTGGAGTGCCCTGTTCGGCAACCACACCATCCTTGAGCACAACGATTTTGTCGGCATTTTCCACCGTACGCATACGGTGGGCAATAACGATAACCGTCTTGCCTGCAAGCAGACGGGAGAGCGCCTGCTGAACCACGGTCTCGTTCTCCACATCCAAGCTCGCCGTCGCCTCGTCCAGCAGCACGATGGGCGCATCTTTGAGCAGCGCGCGGGCGATGGAGATGCGCTGGCGCTCGCCACCGGAGAGTTTGGAGCCGTTCTCGCCGATCATGGTGTCGTAGCCCTGCGGCATACGACTCACAAACTCGTCGCAGTTGGCGGCACGCGCGGCCGCAAGCACTTGCTCATCGGTGGCATCACGACGCCCGAGGCGGATGTTTCCCATCACCGTGTCGTCAAAGAGCAGCACGTCTTGGAACACAATGGCGTAGTCGCGCAGCAGTACCTCGGGATCCACGCTCGCAACATCCACGCCACCCACGGTGACCGTGCCTTCGGTGGCATCCCAAAAGCGCGCGGCCAGGCGGCTCACCGTAGACTTACCGGAACCCGAAGGGCCGACCAGTGCCGTGACCTCGCCTTCCTTAGCGGTAAAGCTCACATCGGTAAGAACTTTCTCGCCGGCGCGGCCGTCCTCGCCCGCACCATAGCCAAATGCCACGTGATCGAACACCACATCGTGGCCCACGGGCTCAAATTTCTCGCTGCCCCGCGCCACAGGCTCCTCCATGATGGAACGCATACGCTTGGCAGACGACTCGGCGGCAAACAGCTCGGACATTAACATTAACGCCTGGTCAAAGGGTGCATAGATACGGCTCACCATAAGCAAGAAGGCAAACATCACCAAAAAGTCGACCTGCCCGGAGGCGACCACCGCGGCGCCCGTAACCAGCGTGGTGGCAATGCCCAGACGCAGGATGACAAAGGCAGAGTTGACCAAAAGCCCGTTAGCGAGCTCGCCCTTGGTGGTCTCGCGCTCCTCGGCATCGATCACAGCGTTGAGTCCCTCAAGATAATGGGCCTCCTGGTTGGTGGCGCGGATCTCGCGAACGCAGTCGAGTGTCTCTTGAATCGCCTCGGTAACCTTGACCTTCTCGGCGCGCACGCGATCGAACACCGGAGTCATGGGGCCACGTGTTAGATACAGCACGGCAAAGGCCACGGGAACGCTCCAAAACGCCGCGATCGCCAGCTGCCAGCAAAAGAACAGCGATGCCACGAAGACAATGGCGCTTGCGATGATGGCACCCCAAAGCTCTCCAAGCACGTGGCTGTAGGCGTGCTCCATGGCCTGGACGTCACCCATGATGGTCTCGGTTAAATCGGCCAGATCACGACGACCAAAAAACGACAGCGGCAGTTTGCGCAAGCGCTCTGCAATCTCCATACGCTGCTTGCCGCACTCCTCGTAAAAGATGCAGTAGGTGTAGTAATACTGCTGCCAGTTAGAGGCAAAGAGCAACACAAAAAAGACCACGAGGCCGCCCACGATCGGCAGGGCATCCGGCAGGTCGGCGCCAGTGGCGAGATGTTCGACAAAACCGGCCATGACCAGGAATAAAAAGCCCATGCCGGCCATGGTGATGAGATTGGTGAGCGTGGTCCAGAAAATGCCGCGTTTTACTCCGGCGACGCCTTTATCGGATAGGAAATACTTCTTTTGGAATGAGGCGAACATTTAGGCCTCGCCTCCCTTCGTGACGGCGGCATCCACGATCGCAGCAGTGATTTTCCAGCTCGCGGCCTGTTCGTATTCGGCCCACATCTTGGCATACAGGCCCTCTTGGGACAGCAACTCGGCATGGGTACCCGACTCCTGCACGCTGCCCTGGTTGAGCACCACGATTTGGTCTGCGCCCACTACAGTCGAGAGTCGGTGCGCAATCATAATGACCGTGCGACCCGCCGCCAGCTTGCTAAAGGCGCGCTGGATGAGCGCCTCGTTCTCGGGGTCGGCAAACGCCGTGGCCTCATCGAGCACCACGATAGGCGCGTCTTTAAGGATCGCACGGGCAAGTGCCACGCGCTGGACCTCGCCGCCCGAAAGATATGCTCCGCCGGCGCCGAGCATGGTATTGATGCCCTGTGGGAGCTTGGCCACAAAGTCGTCGCACTGAGCTGCGGAGAGGGCCGCACGCACTTCGTCGTCAGTGGCCGTAGGCTTGGAGGCACGCACGTTATCGGCAAGTGTTTGCCGGAACAGCTGGTTGGTCTGGAACACGAAGGCGACCTGGTCCATAAGCTCGTGCGGATCCATATCGCGAACGTCCACACCGCCTACAAGCACGCGGCCCGAAGAGACATCCCAAAAACGAGGAATCAGGCTTGCGCAGGTTGACTTGCCGCCGCCCGAAGGACCCACAAGTGCAAGGGTACTACCAGCGGGAACGCTGAAACTTACATGGCTAACGGCAGGCGCTTCGGCGCCCTCGTAGGTAAAGCTCACGTCCTCAAATCGCACGTCGCCGCTGGCAGGGTGTTTGGGTCGGGCGGGCACGGAGAGCTGCTTGGAATCCATGATGCTTCGGATGCGAGCCAGCGAATCGGCACTCATCTGAGAGGCCTCGCCCACAAACATGAGCTTGGTCATGGCCGTCGGTACCACGGCCGAAAATATCGCGTAAAACGTGAAGTTTGCCATAAAATGCGCGAAGTCCGTCTCGCCCGGCGCCAACAGCAACGCCACGGGCAGCAGGAATGCCACAAGGCCATTGAGCGCGGTAAGGTTGAGTACCTGCGGACCTCGGCAGAACGTGCCCGCATAGCTTTGTGCCATGTCGGCGTATTCGGCGATCGCATCGTGGAAAGCCTTAAAGGAGTAGACCGTCTGCTGAAACACCTTGACCACGGGGATGCCGCGTACGTATTCGGTGCCGGTCTTGTTCATCTTGACCAGCGCTCCCATGTAGGCCTTCATGAACTCGGCGCCTTTGCCGCTCATCATGGTGGCCATGGCGCCAAACGAAACGACGACCGAGATAAGGCATGCCACCCCCAAACGCCAATCGAGGGCGAAAAGCAGCACGAGCAAGCCCACGACCATGGCGGTGGCACCGGCGATATCGGGCAGCATGTGCGCGAGCAGGGTCTCGGTGGAGGCGGCGCATCCGTCTACAATACGGCGCAGCTCACCGGTGGCGTGCGTGTCAAAGTAGCCAAGCGGCAGCCTAAGCAGGTGCTCGCTCGTAGTCTTGCGGATATTGGACGCGCAGCGAAACGCAGACAGGTGCGTGCACATGAGCCCCACGAAATAAACTACGATGCTTGCCAGGGCAAAGCCCACGGCCCACCAGCCATACATCGCGATATCGGTGGCTTCGCTCCAGTTGGGCGCCACGGCGATCAGATCGCGCGCGACAAGCCAAATGCACACGTACGGGCCAAAGCTCAGCAGCTGCGAGAGCGCCGAGAGCGCCATGCCCAAATACGTTAGGAATTTACGGTCACCGGCATATGCAAGCAGCTCGCCGATACCGCCACCTTCCTTTTTTGATCCCTTTGCCATAAGGTTCCCTTCTGACGGCTTGAGAGTTAACCTCAATCAACTTATCATTGATATGTTAGCCAAGGCACACAATCGAGCCAGGCGTGGACGTTTCCGCAAAGGAAGGAGACGCTTTTGAAAATGCATCGGGCCGCGACCGACATAACCGAGCTCTACGCACCGCAATTTGAGCAGTTTGGCCTGGAGCTTTCCGGCAAGGGCGCTGTCTTTACCGGCGAGGTGGCAAACGATCGGGCGCACGGCCGCGCATGGATCATGCCTCTCTCCCCTGCCTGCATTGTCATGGAGCATTTCATCACCCCGACGCACGATATGTACCTGGCCGAATACACACCCGAGCCATACGCCTGCGTGAGCGAGGTCAGCGCGCCCACACTTACATGCATGCCCGAGGCTGGCATAACGCCCGCGAACCTTAAACCATTGCATGGACCGTGGCCAAACAATGCCGTTTGCAGCTTTATCCAAGATAGCTGTGGCGAGGAATTAAGCCCGCTGTTTGCGGGACGGCTTTATCACTCGCGCTCGGTGCTCTTTTTGCCCGGATATTTTGACGACCTGGAGCACCGCTATCCCACCGAGTTCGCGGGAACCTTTGAGGCGTTTGCCGAGTCGTGGCACGAGGAAGCGACGTCTGCCATCTGCCACACGCTGCGCCGGATTAACGAGGAACGCGCCCGTACCGTAGGCGGACACGTCTATATGCAAGGCATCGTGGAGACCATGGTCGCGGAGCTCGCCTGTTCGCGCGCGGCCCACAAGCAGGCGCGGCAGGCGGCAGGCACGCGCGCCAGCGTGACCATTGCCGAGGAAGCGACGGCAATGATTGAGCGTGCGCTCGACAAAGGCAGACGTGTGGGTATCAACGAGGTGGCCGAGAGGCTCTACACAAGCCGCTCCAAACTATGCGCCACCTTTAAGGCCCAAACTGGCGAGTCCCTGGGCGCCTACATTCGCAGACGTCGTATAGAGCGAGCACAGGACCTTTTGGCCGATAGCTCGCTCACGATAGCGCAGGTCGCAGAGCGTCTAGGCTACCCCCAGCAGGCCGCCTTCGCCCAAGCCTTCAAGCAATACACCGGCATGACACCCACGGCTTGGCGAAGCAAGCATCGCTAAGGCCCAAGCTCCCTGGCCGTAACGGAGCGATTAATTAGCCGCCGCCCGTCAGCTCACCCGGGATCTAAACGTCAAGATGCGCACAATCAAGCGCCTTTTTGATAAGAGGGACAGATCGATCAGCCAAATACAACGGAATGTTGAGCACCCCGTCGTCGAGCTTTAGGTTCTTAAGTGAGTAGCGGACCCTCAATGGAGTCGTCTCCGCATGCTTGTCGGCATAGTACTTAAGGCTCTTGGAATGAACGACCTCTCCCGATTTGACCTCGACGGGAACGATTTCGTTTCCGACCTGAATCAAAAAATCGACTTCGTGCTTCGGCTTCTCGTTTGTCCAATAACGCGGAGCAGCATCTAACTGTGAAAGTAATGCCTGAAGCACATAGTTCTCGGCAAACGAACCTTTGAACTCCGAAAATAGCGCATCCGAGATGGCAAAAGCGGACGCATCCAGCCTTGCCATGCGGCGCAGCAAGCCGACATCAAGACAGTAGACTTTAAATGCCTTGAGGTCATCGTACGCAGAGAGCGGCACACCACCGGCAGCATTAAGGCGAACCGCCGTGATGAGCCCAGCATCGGCAAGCCATTCCAGAGCATCCTCGTATTCTCGAGCACGAGCCCCCTCGCGCACCGCACCCCAAACGAACTTTTTGTTCTCGCGCGCCAACTGAGCTGGAATCGAGTTCCATATTTGCGAAAGCTTGGCGAACTGCGCACGGCCACCATGCTTGGCAAAATCGCGCTCGTAGGAATCCAAGAGATCAGACAACACCTTATCGACCTGAACGATATCGCCCGTCTCCACCCACCGGCCAAGAGCCTCTGGCATGCCGCCGCATGCAAAATAACGACGAAGATGCTCGACGAGACGGACATGGAAGAAATCGGGCACTGTCTCGATCTGATCCAGGCCGCCAAGGTATTCGTCGTAGTTTGCAGCGCCCTCGGCTTTCAGAAACTCGGAAAAGCTCATGGGGCGCATCTCCATGAACTCGACCTTTCCCACCGGAAAAGCGCTGGTCTCACGGGACAAGCGAACGCCCAACAAAGACCCTGCGCATGCGACGTGATAATCGGGGGCCTCGTCACAGAAGTATTTAAGGGCGCCGACTGCAGAAGGACAATCCTGGATCTCATCAATAATAAGCAGCGTTTCGCCGGGCTCGATAGGCTGTCCAAGTGCCAGGGAAAGATTTGAGATGATCCGTCGAGGATCGCGCGTACCTTCGAAAAACTGAGCGTACTCGCTCTGTACCCCAGGTGACGGCTCCTCGAGCGTCAGATACACATAATTGATGTACGAGGTTCGGCCGAACTCCTTAAGCGCCCACGTCTTTCCAACCTGGCGCGCCCCCTTAAGGATAAGCGGCTTACGATATTCTGACGCTTTCCAAGCGTTAAGCTTGGCAATGATATCTCGCTGCATGGCCGAACCTCCCGCAAAGAAACTTCCGTAAACGTGATATTTCCCACATTTTACCCTAGGTAAAACGTGATATTTATCACATTTACGGAAGTTTT
The DNA here is from genome assembly GCA_047247485.1 of Collinsella sp. Taxonomy (GTDB): domain Bacteria; phylum Actinomycetota; class Coriobacteriia; order Coriobacteriales; family Coriobacteriaceae; genus Collinsella. The sequence goes on from JBKTTM010000006.1 coordinate 1,669,289, forward strand.
AAGTTCATTTCGCCACACTTTCATCACATTGAAAAGGCGGAGGCGCATTTTGCGCCTCCGCCACCATCTTTCCTATCAGCCCGCCTGACCCGAACGGCCGAGTCGTCACGGAACCCGGGAGCCCCGGCAGGGCGGGTGCTTGCTCAAAATGAGTTCCGCACGCAAAGAAGGCCACTTAATGTGGCCTTCGTCTTGCGCAGGACTGTTCGAAATTTTGAGGAAGCACCCGCCCTGCCGGGGCTCCCGGGTTCCCGTTTACGAGAGCGCCGTTCTCAGCAACTCGTTGAAGAGCTTCGGGTTGCCCTTGCCGCGGCTCGCCTTCATGCACTGGCCCACCAAAAAGCCGATGACCTTCTGGTTGCCGTCGCGGTACTGCTGCGCCTGATCGGCACAGTTTGCCAGCACCTCGTCCACAATCGGCTGCAGCGCGCCGGCATCGCTCACCTGACGCATACCGCGCTCGTCGACGATCTTGTTGGGATCGTCGCCGGTCTGGGCCATGGCCTCAAAGACCTCGTGCGCCTGGTTGGAGCTGATGGCATCGGTCGCCAGCAGCTTGGCAAGGGCTGCCACCTGAGCCGGCGCGATGCCGGACTCGGCCAGCGAGACGCCCGCGCCCTTAAGGTAGGCGATCATCTCGTTCACCAGCAGGTTTGCGACCGTCTGGGCCTCCTTGCCAGCCATGCCGGTAGCGGCTGCCTCAAAGAACTCGGCAAACTCCGGGTCGCCGGCGATCTGCTCGGCATCGGCCGCCTTAATGCCAAAGTCGGCCTCAAAACGGGCGCGCTTGGCATCGGGCAGCTCGGGAATCTCGCCACGGCAACGGTCGATAAACTCGTCGTCCAGGTCGAACGGCGCCAGGTCGGGGTCGGGGAACAGACGATAGTCGTCGGCCGTCTCCTTCACACGCATGACCACGGTGCGCTTGCGGCTGGGCTCCCAGTGGCGGGTCTCCTGGTAGATGATGCCGCCCTCCTCGAGCACCTCGGCCTGACGGCAGATCTCGTAGGCAAGGCCATCATGCAGGCTCTTAAACGAGTTGAGGTTCTTAAGCTCGGTCTTGGTGCCCAGCTTGGTCTCGCCGCGGCGGCGCAGCGACACGTTGCCGTCGCAGCGCATGGAACCCTTCTCCATGGAGCAGTCCGAAATGCCCAGCGTCACAAAGATGCGACGGAGCTTTTCCATAAACAGGCGAGCCTCCTCGGGCGTGCGCAAATCGGGCTCAGTCACGAGCTCAATCAAAGGCGTGCCGCAGCGGTTGTAGTCGACGAGCGACTCGGCCGCGGCGGTAATGCGGCCCTCGGCGCCGCCCACGTGGACCATCTTGGCAGCGTCCTCCTCCATGTGGATGCGCAGGATGCGGATGGGCACCGTGTACGAACCGTCCTCGCGGCGTTCGGGCATCTGCAGGTTGGACGCGTCATAGCTGGCCAGATGGCCGGCGCGCTGATTGCCCTCGCGCATGGTAGAGGTCATGGACGTGGATAGGCCCTCGGCGTTGGCCGAGGCGCTCGCCAGGCTCTGGGCCTCGGCCTCGCCAAACGCGCAATCGGGGCGCTCGGCGGCACCGCGACCGGTCACGTCCAGGTCAAGATGGCCGTACATGGCAAAGGCGACCGGACCCTGCGTGGTCTGGAAGTTCTTGGCCATGTCGGGATAGAAGTAGTGCTTGCGGTAGAACATCGAGTGGCGTTGGATCTCGCAGTTAGTGGCGAGACCGGCCTTGACGATGCTCTCGATGGCGCGCTTGTTGGGCACCGGCAGGGCGCCGGGCAGGCCCAGGCACACCGGGCACACGTTGGCGTTGGGCTCATCATCGTGGCTGAGCTTGCAGTTGCAGAACATCTTGGTGTCGAGTGCGGTGAGCTCGGTATGGATCTCCAGGCCGATCACGGCCTCCCAATCCTGCAGGACCTCGGAAAACTCCTTCATTACAGCTCGCCTCCCTTCCCGGCAAAATCGGGCGCGACGGAAAGCGCGGGCGCACCCGTGGCGGCATCGGCAAAGCCGCGCTCCAGGGCGCGGGCAAACGTGAGCAGCTGACGGTCCTTAAAGGCCGGACCCACCAGCTGGGCAGAAACGGGCAGCTGAGTATCCTCGCCCAGGCCCAGCGGCACCGAGATACCACCGTTGCCGCAAATGTTGAGCGAGATGGTGTACAGGTCGGAGAGGTACATCTGCGTGGGGTCGCTGATCTCGCCAAACTTAAAGGCCGTGCGCGGCGAGGCAGGCATGAGGATGGTGTCCACCTTGGCATACGCGGCGTCGTAGTCCTGCGTGATGAGCGTGCGGGCCTTTTGCGCAGCGTAGTAGTACTTGTCGTACACGCCCGAGCTCAGCAGGTAGGCGCCGAGCATCTGACGGCGCTTGGCCTCGGCGCCAAAGCCGTGGGCGCGCGAAAGCGAGCTCTGGTCGGACAGGTTGGCGCAGCCCTCCTCCTGGTAGCCGTAGCGAATGCCGTCGAAGCGGGCCAGGTTGGAGAACGCCTCGGCCGGGCCGATGACGTAGTAGGCGGCGATGGCGGCGTCCAGGTGCGGCAGGTCGACCTCGACCAGCTCGGCACCCTGGTTCTGCAGCTCCTGGGCGGCGCGCTGAACAGCGGCCTTGACCTCGGGCGTCAGGCCCTCGGCCTCCATAAACGCAGGGATAATGCCCACGCGCTTGCCCTCGATGCTGTCGTTGAGATGCTCGGTAAAGTCGACGGCGCAATCCTGGCTGGTGCAGTCGTACGGATCATGGCCCGCGCCGGTAAGCGCGTTCATGGCCAGCGCGACATCCTCAACCGTGCGGCCAAAGGGGCCCACCTGGTCGAGCGACGAGCCAAAGGCAACCACGCCGTAACGGCTCACGGCGCCATACGTAGGCTTAAAGCCCACCACGCCGCACAGCGACGCCGGCTGGCGAATGGAGCCACCGGTGTCCGAGCCCAGCGAGAGCGCGACCTCGCCCGCGGCGACGGCAGCAGCAGAGCCGCCCGAGGAGCCGCCGGGCACGCGCTCGGTATCCCAGGGGTTGTTGGTGCGGTGGAACGCCGAGCTCTCGGTAGAGCTACCAAAGGCAAACTCGTCCATGTTGGCCTTGCCCATGGGCAGGCAGCCGGCATCGAGCATGCGCTGGACGCAGGTGGCGGTGTAGACGCTCTGGTAATCCTCGAGCATGCGGGAAGCGCAGGTGGTGCGCGTGCCCACAAGGTTCATGTTGTCCTTGATGGCCAGCGGCACGCCCGCAAGCGGGGGCAGCGACTTGCCTGCGGCACGGTCGGCATCCACGCGCGCAGCGGCCTCGAGCGCAAGCTCGGGCGCCACCTGCAGGAATGCCTGGACCCCGCCCTCGCGCGCCTCGATGGCGGCAAGGGAGGCCTGGGCCACCTCGGTAGCGGCAAAGTCGCCGGCGGCAACGCCCGCGGCAATCTGGGCAGCGGTAAGGGAATCGAAGCTCTGCGCCATTACTCGCTCTCCCCCTCTCCCAAAATGGACGGCACGCGGAAGTAGCGGTCGCGCGCGCTGCCGGCGTTCTGGAGCGCGACGTCAAGCGGCAGGTCGCGCTCGGACTCGCGCAGGTCATCGCCCATCACGTTGGACAGGCTTCCGATAGGATGGAACGTGGGCTTCACGTCGGGCAAGTCATATTGCAAGACGGGCTCGAGCATCTGGACGGCGTCGTTCATGTAGGACGTCATCTGAGTGAGCTCGTCATCGGTCAGTGCGATCTTTGCGTACTCGGCGATGCCGCGCACGTCTTTCTCGCTGAGTGCCATAGGCGCTCCCTTCCGCATAACAGATAAACCGCTCTAGTATACAAGGCAACGCCGCTTGGAGCAGGTGCTTTACCCAAATGCAGCGAAAACGTAACGAGGGCGGCGGTTGACAGGCGGCTGGCTGGCGGTTCCGCAGCGAAACCGCACCGTCCATAGCAAAAACCGTCTCGCCCACAACGAAGACCGTCTCGCTCACAACGAAAACCATCACAACATTCGATGCTTTTCGCCAAAAACGCGATTTTCATCGAATGTTGTGATGGTTTGGAAGCCCCCGACCACCACAAAGGTGCCTGTCTCCATTGTGATGGTTCTGGAGAATGTCTTATGCCGAGGCCTTGGCCTTGCGGCGTTTGCGGATCGTGTGGACCACGATGTCCAGCAGCAACAACAGAATGGCTACAACCACGATGAGCACGGCAAACTCGCGCTTGCCCCAGTGGCGGCCGGCCAGCGACTTTTGCTTGTCGACGTCCTTCTTGCTGTACTTGGTGCGCACGCAATGCACCAGCAGGCGATGGTCGTTCACGCCATAAGGCGTGCAGGTGACGAGCGTCACCTTATCGGCGCCGGGCTCGATGGTCAGCGACTCCATCTCCTCGGGCAGCACGACCTCGGAGTCGACCATCTTGTAGGCGAGCGTCTTGTTCATGGTGTGCAACAGCACCAGGTCGCCGGGCTCCAGCGAGTGGATGTCGTCGAACATGCTCAGGTTGCGCATGCCCGAGTGCGCGGTGAGCACGCAATGCGTCGAGGTGCCTCCCACCGGCAGGCTCGTGCCCTCCAGGTGACCGACGCCCGCCATTAGGACTTCCTCGCTCGTGCCGTGGTAGATGGGCATGCTCACGTCGATGGAGGGAATCTCGACCCAGCTCATCATGGGGTCGCGGTCAAAGATAAGCTGCTGAGCATAGGACTCGATCTGGTCAGCGGGTAGCTCGGTGGCCTCGCCGGCAAGTTGCTCGTTATAGGAGCGCGCCTGCAACAGGATGCGCTCGCGCTCCTCTTCGGAGAGCGCGTCCACCGTGCTGGACACGGTGCTGATCTGGTTGAACACGCCCGAGGCCTCGAGCCGGTCCAAGATCCACGGCCAGGTCATAAGACCCACGCCAATAAGGATGATGACGATAGTGATGAGCCGGTCGGCCCAGCGCGGCAGCCGTTTGCGACGACGCTTAGGCTTTGGTCGAGGTTTGGGCTGGGGGCTTGAGCCACCGTTTGCCGCGGTGTTATTGCTCTTCATATGTTTGGCGCCCTGCACCATCGCCTGTCACTCCTCTACAACTCAAGTTGTCTAAACAAATAATAGCCGATTAACAGGCTTCTAAACCGGATAACGCTGCCAGACTGCATTATCCGGTCGGGCATAGACTCATATTTGAGTTTTCAAAATATCTCGAATCAACTGAGCGATTCGGGATACAATGTCTATAGAAAACGACGCACCCCGCGTAAGTGTTGAGAGCGCGGGCGGCCTAGTTTTCAGCTTTTGTTAAATGCCCGGGCCTCTAACCCCGGGCATTCTTATTTGCGCTTGTTGTGGCGCAAATGCCTTCTACCGTCCGCACCGCGCGTGCGCCTACGGACCTTAAACCGAACCTCATACGAGTCAAAAAACGCGATGACGAACGAGCCCACCGCCGCAAGGGCGGCGAGCACGTTAAGGAATTTCAGCATTTGGGGACCTCCGATCGAGTCGTCGGCCGCCCGCGCACGGAATGCGTCGCAAAGCCATTTTACCGCGAGTACTCGCACTTACAGCTGGTATACGCGATTTTGACAAACATTTGTTCGATAGTCATACGCTCGATCCTTCGGACAGTGAAGCCCAACCGCATTGTCCGGCATATTTGCGTTTTCAAAACAGCCCGGATTGGCGGGGCGATCCGGGATACAATCGTTTCAGGAAACGACGCCCCGCGTAAGCGTTCGAAAGCGCGGGCGACCAGTTTCCGGTGTTGTTAAATGCCCGGACTCCGAACCACGGGCATTCTAATCTTGCACGCGCGGCGCAAATGCCTTCTACCGTCCGCACCGCGCGTGCGCCTACGGACCTTAAACCGAACCTCATACGAGTCAAAAAACGCGATGACGGATGAGTCCGCATCGGACGGTGGAGGCTGCCTGTGTTGTCCAAAAAGAACGGGGCAAACTCCAGTGTGGAGTCTGCCCCGAAAATAGAATGGCAAAGCAAGAACGTCGATGGACGAGAAAAGTGTCCGCAAGTCTCATGGCCATCACATCCCACCTGCCAAAGGGATGGGTGAGTGAGCGTTACTCCTGCTCGGACTCCTCAGCCTGCTTACGGCTGCGGATGAGGTGCGCCACGCCGATGCACAGCACCGCGCCACCAGCGATCCAAGTGAAGGTCACGCCGTTAAGACCGGTGAGCGGGAGGCCGGAGCCCTTCTTGTCAACGATGGTGAAGCTGAGCTTGCCGACTTCAGCTTTCGCGGAGCCCTCCTGAACAACATCTTGACCTGCCACAATGGCGCTCGTCGTGTCGGGCGTCACATTCGTACCGTCCTGATTGAGCGTACGGCTGATAGTAAAGGTCACACCGTTTGCCGCGGAGTTGTTGTAGCCAGGCGCAGGCTTAACCTCCGTGAGGATATAGGTGCCCTCATCGAGGCCGACAACGTTGATCTTGCCTTCGGAGTTGGTGGTCAGTATTGCTTCATTCTCATTTGACGTCGTGGTGCCGTCGGCCTTGATAAATTTGCCGGTGCCTTGCTCCTTCAGCGTGAATTCGACGTCTTTGAGAGTCTTGGGGTTGCCGGCCTCATCATTATCGCTGCTAACCTTGGTAACGTCGATACCATAGGTGTAGTCGTAGGCCGGATGGTCAACCGTGGTACCGGTGCCATTGGTGTGCGGGTTGTTGGAATAGGTCAACTTGACATTGTTCACCTGGGCCTTGCCGAGCATATCCGCGTTAATCTTGCCAGCAACCAGTTTTGCCTCATAGTTCACATAGACTGTCGAAGCATCGTCAACGTTGATGAGATTGCCAGCCTTATCCTTTGCTTCTTTGAGGTTCTCGAAGGAAACAGTGAGCGTATTCGTGCTTTCCCCCGGGACATAGGTCGCACTGTAACAAGCGGGATCCACGACTGAATCGTCAATCTTGACCTCAACGACTGGGTTACCACCATGAAGCTCTGGAACCATCGTGGAGGGGAGCTCGTCAGTGAAAGTGTAGCTGTACTTGACATACGTGTTAATGTTGCTAGCCACAGTGCCGGCAAGCTGATATTCAACAGGCTGTTCAGCAGCGGAGTCGGCAGCCTTGTTGGCTGCGGTAAAAACATCCTTGCTATCGTCCGTAACAAACTTGCCGTTCTTGTCATCCTTTACGGCCTTGGTCACTTTGGGGACGTCCTTCTTGGGGGCCACGTTAACGTCAGAGCCACCGACGATGGTGAAAATCGGCGAGGTATACGCATCAGTATTGCCATTAGCACCGCTGGTCGTACTGGGCGTATCGGTCACGAAAAGCCAGTAGCCATTATCAAGATCCTTAAAGCTACCTTTGGTGGAATCGCTTGGCTTTGTCCACGTGAGGGTCTTGTCCCCTTCCAAGGCCTTGGCAATCAAGTCAAGAGTTGTGCCAGTATTAACCGCCGTAGTCTCTCCAAAATTAGAGCCCTGAGTCGTGCTGATGAACTCCGCCCACGTCTGGGCGTCAGCATCTACTCCAGGTGCTCCAGTAACGCCTTTGAACGCAGTCGTAACGAGGGTTTTCACATTACCCGGAGCCCACTGAATATCGGAAAGAGTCTTAGCGGCCGAGCCATCCCAGCTCCCATCGCCCTTCTGATCCTGCGTGACCTTCGCGGTGAAGATCTGAATGCCCTTGAATGTCGTGCCGGTGTATGTTTCGTCGGTGATAGCCACCTTACCCTTCTCCGTGGCCACCGTCGGCGTGCCCGCCGCAAACGCCATGGTCACCGGGGCCATGACTCCGCCGAAGCTCAACGCGGCTGTGAGGCCTGCCGTCACTGCCAGGCGTGCGATGTTCTTGTTCATGCTCATCTTCTTTTCCTCCGTTTTCCGTTTGATTCCCATTCGATCGGTCATCATCTGTCTGTGTCTTAACATCTACTTCGCTACGTCTCGCCCCGCTCTCTGTGGGGCTGCCAGCTACTCTTTATGGCTGCCACCTCCCCGCTTGACCAGGAGCGCGACCACGATCAGTGCAGCTCCGGCGACCGCTGCGGCGGCCACGGCGTACATTGCCATATCACCAGTCAAGGGCATAAAGCCTCCGGTGGTAATGCTAGGGAGTGTGCCGGCGGGCGTGTTGATGATCGACGCCTCCAGGCTGCCCGTCGACCCGTCCGCGCTGTCGGCGCGCAGGGGCAACTCGGCCGTGATGGTGAGCTTGGGCTTGGCGGCGGCCACCTGGTCGACGTCCAGGCCCTCGGCCTTGACCGTCACGGAGCGCGTGCCCCCGAAGGCGGCGTAGCCCTTGGGCGCCCTGGGCTCGCGGACCTCCAGCTTGCCCGAGTCCACGCCCGAGACGGTCACGCGGCCGTCCTCGCCCGTGGTGACGGTGGCCTTGCCACCCGCATCCCACGTGCCGTCGGCCGCCAGCGTGCGGCCGCGGTCGTCGGCGATGCTCAAGACCGCCCCGGCGAGCGGCCTGTCGCCGTCGCTGCCGCGCTTGGTGAGCGCGAGATCCCAGGTGTAGGCGCACGCATCGTCGCTCGGCGTGCGGGTGAAGCCGGCGTCGCCGGACTGGTCGGCAAAGGGAGAGCGCGGGTAGCGCAGGTAGACCTCGTTGGGGTTGCCCTTCGCGATGCCGTGGCTGCACGCGCTGTTGAGCGGCGCGTTGTACACGGCGACCACGCGGGCGCCCGCGGTGAAGGCGTCGGCCCCGCCGAGCGCGGCGATGAGGTCGCCGGTGCGCACGATGAAGGTCTTACCGTCGACCGAGACCCCGCACTGGGCCGTGATGTCGGTCCAGCCCTTCGCGGGCTCGGTGCCGGCGCGCCCGTCCTTGCCGGCCGAGACGGCGCCGAAGCCGCCGTCCGCGCCCGCCGCCACGTACACGCGCATGCTCGCGGCGACCTTGGAGGGGTCGAGCCCCGCGCTCATGGTGTCGACGAACTGCACCGCATAGGTGTCGTAGGCCGTGAGCCCCGCCGGAACCGTGGCCGAGAGGCGCCAGTACAGGTCGTCGGCGACCGTGGCGTCGGCGGCCTTCTGCCAGGCGGCGGTGCTGTCCTCCAGCACGTGCTTGGACACCTTGGGCGTCGCGGCCTTGGGCTTGACGGTGACGGCGCTGCCGCCCACCAGGGCCATGATCGGCGCGGTGCCGGCCTCTCCCTGGGCGATGGCGTCGTCGTCGGCAACGATGAGCCAGTAGCCACAGGGCAGCTCGGCCGCCGTACCCGCGTTAAGGGCCACGAACACGGCGCCAGAGCTCTGGAGGGAACGAGCGAGCTGTGCGCTCAGCGCGCTCGTAAGGTGGGAATCGGTGTTGAGCCACTCGGCAGCTTCCTGCGCGGTGGTCTGGGAATTGGGCATGCCGGCGCTGTGCAGCACAGGCAGTGCGGCGTCGCGCGCGGCGTCGCTTGCCCAGGTGAGGTCGGTGGCGATCTTGGCGTCGCTGTCGCCGTCGACGACGTTGGCGCTAAAGATCTGGTAGGCGTCGTAGCTGCTCGCCACGGTGCCGCTCACCGTGATGGAACCGGTCGAGGTCGGCGCGGCCTGCGCGGAAGCGGGGAACACAACCGCGCAGGTGCCGACCACGAGGGCAAGCAACGCAAACAAGATCGGGAAGGAGCAAACTTTCTTATTCACGACGCTCACCTCCCTTCGCATTCGCCTTGCGACGAATGTGCATCCAGGCCGCAGCAGCGCAAAGCACCGCCGCGCCGGCAAGGTACGTCAGAGTGACGCCCGACATACCAGAAAGGGGCAAAGACGTGGAGTAGGTGTTGGTGAAGGTGGGAAGGCTTTGGCCAGCGTTGGCGTCCTCGCCGTACTGCTTCGGTATCCGCTCATTCTCAGGAATTTCATTGCCTTTGGCATCGACGATCTGAGTGTAGGTCACATTGGTTGTGATTCCAGCATCGTCATCCTTTGCGACAACCGTAAGCTCATAGACCGACTGATCAAACTCGTAATGCGGATAGGTCGATCTTTCGTTCTTCTCGCGCACGTAGTACTTGAAGGTCTTGGAAGGGCCGCCCGTGGAGTCGCCCGGGTCGGAACTATTCCTGATATCTGAGAGCGAGTACGTGAGCTCAATCTCTTTACCATTGCCATCCAAGAATGAATGCGTCTGCTTATTATCATTTTCAGAGGTCACGGCAGTTCCGATGATGTTATTAAAGTCTCTGTCTGTCGCAAGTTGAAGCGTAAACTCCTTCATCTCGCCACCCTCAACAACCTTAGTCGCCTTAGGAGTCCAGGAAACACTAGGGGTGTACTTGTTGGTGAATGTACTTCGCTTACCGGAGTCAGCAATCAAATAACAGTCATCAGTAGGTGACACAGGGCCCAAAGGGTCAGCTGAATCCCCAAGATTCTTAGTCACGTCCACACTATCAATCGTGAAGTTATAGACACTAAGATCTTTAGACTTATTCGAATCATTCTTTATCGGAACAGACATAAGTACAGTCTTGTTGTATTCGACTGTCACGTTAATCTCGTATACAGCATGATCGTAATCAACACCAGGAATATTGCCCGCATCTTCGACCAAGTAGTATGAGTATGTAATTTTGCCAGTATCACTTAAGGACTCCTTGCTGAAGTCACCGAGCCGCTTGCTAAGGTCATTGCTAAGGTCAAAGGCGATGTTGCCAGCGGTATTCTTGGCAGATTGGACAAACTCGCAGCCACCTTTGCTGAAATTACCATTATTGTCCCAAGAAGGCGCCTTCGCAGTATCCGAGTCCTTGCGATAAACCGTAAAGGTGAACTCCCCATCTTTGAGGTCGCGGCCGTCCAACTCCTTGGTTGCCTTCAACTTAAGGCTCGGATAGACGTACGCATCCGCAAGCACGCCTAGGTACAAGTCGCCATTCGACATGATGCCGCCACCATGGTCCCAGGAATAGTTGCCCGTGATGAAAGTTGTCGCTTCATACTGCGCTTGATTCCGCGCATTAATCGCCGCCTCATCCTCGGCCATAACACCCGACATAACACCCGAGGTCAGGCCGATGCTATTTTTTACCCCAACAGCACCGTTGGCGGGGATGTTGATAGCTTTTTCAAGTTCGATGCTTCCCGAGTACCGGGCGTCTCCACCACCAAGCATCTCACCAGTCACAACTGCGATCGGCGTTGTGTGATCATGCGCTGCGAGGAAGAAATCGGCATGACCATTGTCACGAAAAACATCTTTCAAATAGGCGGTATAGTCTTGATTCTTACCGTCGCCGCCTTTAGAAAGATGGGGCGCTTTGTCATTGCCGGTATTGCGCGCTGGGTCGTAAGCAGGATTAGGATGATCTTTGCCAAGATTCTCATTACCGGCAGACTTATTGCCAAAGATTGCCGTGCCTTCAGTGTTCGTTACCAAGGTCTTACCCGATGGGCAAACCGCAACGCCGCCACCATAGCCGCCAGCGGTATTGCTGCTTATATACGAGTTGTATACAAACAGCCTGCCTGCGTTATCCGCGTTTTTCGAATCACCCTGAACAAAGATGCCGCCGCCGCCCCAGTCGTAGCGAGACATGCAGTGATTGTTTGTGATGTAGACTATACTTTTTTTAGTTCCGTTACTTTCTTTAGGGCCGTTAATAAACGCGTCAACCTTCTGGCCCACTCGGATGCCGGCACCTTCAGATCGGTAGCTCACGTTAGAGGCAATAATTCCTCCCGTAACTTCGAGCCATGCCATATCTTGTTGACCAATATTGGTAACGTAAACGCCGCCGCCAGCTTCATCGGAATAGTTGCCAGTAATCTGGCCGCCATAAATGGCGACATCGGCGCCCCTTATGGCGGCAAGCCCAGCGCCGCCATGACAACCATCGCCATCTTTACCGCAGAATTTGGCATAGCGATTGTTCGTAATGTAACCGCCGGAAACAGTAACGCTGCCGCCATATTCGGCCATGATGCCGCCACCAAAGCCAGCATAATCAAGCGTGCTGTTGCCGGAGATTACGCCATTAGTTATGGTGACCGTGGAAGCGTTGGCATGCACACCACCGCCACTATAAGCGCTGTTGCCGGCAATTACGCCACCGGAAACGTTGAGGCTCGAATTGTTGCATATTTCAATTCCGCCGCCCGCACGCAAGCTGGAAGCACCACACACATAGCCGCCGCTCATGTTGACGGTAGAGCCGTTCTCGGCATAAACCAAGCTGCTAACGCTGCCACCTTGTTTTTGCGTGATCACGCCGCTCACAAGGTTAAACGTGCCGCCCTTGCCGTTGTTGTTATACAGATTGATGAGCTTTAGATTTGCGTTGCCGCCGCACGCCACGATGGCACCCTTAATATCGACGTTATGACTGACAAGCGTCTCGATTGTCCCTGTACCACTCGGGGTCGATTTGGTCACGTAGTAGGTAAGATTAGACGGAATGCCATCAACGTAATTTAGCACGGCTTTCTTGCCATAATTATCGGGACTCAGCTTCTGCCCCTGATCAGTCAGCTGTTGGACATCGTTGACCGTCTCAGTCACCGGCGCGGAGTCCTTAATTTCGTCCTTAATTGTAAGTGTTGCGCCATTAGCAACATCAAATAACGGCTTATCGGTGTTCAAGCACTTGATCTTATGACCGTTTAGATTAAGGGTGATATTGATAGGGTTGTCGTCAGTTTGTTCAAACCTAATCTCTTGGTTGCATTCAATATCGTTAACGAGCTCAAAAATAGCTGAGCCGGATGCATCGCGAAGTCTCTCGTCAAGAAGCTTCTTGCTGAGTTCAGCCCCACTGCTGATTGTATAAGTCGATTCATTATTTGCAGCAAGTGAGATCGCGCCCTCGCCGTTAGCACCGTCATCCGCAGGCTGTGCGTCGGAAGGCTGCGTGTCACCCTCGACCTTCGTGTCGTCGGACGGCAGGCCTGCGGCAGCGGCGTCTTCGCTCGCGTCATTCCCGGCATCGTCACTATTCTGGTTTTCGGTATCCCCGTTGTTGGTGTTTTCTACATCAGTAGACTCACTTGAGGAACCCCCCCCCATCACAGTTTCCTCGGCAGAAACCGTATGGACATCGTTGGCAATGGCCTGCGAGATCGGGGGCATGACGAGCGACAGTACCAGGCTCAAAACGGATGCTCCGCACAAAACGCCTGCCAGTACACGGCGCGTCGCTTTATTACTCTGCTTAGATTTGTCCGAATTCGCTTTCATCGATGTCTCCTCCCCAAGAGACCGCGATCTTGCTCTTTCCCTATCAAACGTATCTGCGCAATCTGTAATTGCGCTCGTTTAGTAATGCAATTATAACGATTGTTTAAACATCTGAGCAACAAAACCGACATTTTTGTACCGAGTTCTAAATTCTCTTGACATTTGCTCAGATTTACCTTCGTTTATTCGCTATCTATTTTTTGTTTCTGCTGGTAATTTAGTTGCGTATTATTTTTTAATGGCATTAGATTTATTTGCACAACATTTTGCTCAAGAGCAAACATCCTGTGAACGGTCGAAAATCGACCGTGAGCGGTAGGTCATTAACCGGAAGGAATATCCTACCAAACTGATGAGAATATCTTTAACCCATCGGTAGTTAGAAGCGTGATGTTCAGACAACTATATTTGAATTTTCGCGCAGATTTTAGGCATCATTTCGCCCAAATCGCCTGAGGCCACCGCAAAAGAGCCTGCCCCCCCCCCTTCCGCGGTGGTTCTCCCCCCCCCCAGCGCTACAGCAGATGTTCCTCGATAAAGATCGCGATGCCGTCTTCGTCGTTGCTCGCGGTTACAAAATCGGCGGCGGCGCGGGTGGCGGCGCTGCCGTTTACCATAGCCACGCCCACGCCGGCGTCAGCCACCATGCAGGCGTCGTTATCGGCATCGCCAAACACACAGATGTCCTGGAGCTCCATGTCGTTGAGCTCTGCCACGCGCACAAGGCCGCGCGCCTTGGACACGCGCGGATCCATGAACTCGTAGAGCCGCTGCGTGGTTTGCAGAGCCGCCGCCTTAACAGTGTTATCGGCAAACGTCGACGCCCGCTCAATCACCCGCGGCATTACCTCGGGCGCCATGGTAAACATCACCTTGGGCTGCGGCTCGCGCAAAAACTCGGCAAAATCGACCACCTGGTAGGGCACGCCATCGACGCGCGACAGGTGCTCGACGCACGCGTTACTCTCGGGCACGTAGAACACGCCGTCTCGGGGGCAGACGGGTGTTGCCGGAAGGTCCGCCATGTGCTTGCAGATGCGCGCGATGGTCTCGCCCGGCAGCGGATAGCTCAGCTCGTTGATGTCGTGCGCGCGGTCGATGACCTCGGCGCCACCGCAGCCCACCATCACGTCTACCAGGCCTTCGATGCCCCAGAGCTCGTACATGGCCTCGGTCGCGTGGGCGTCGCGCCCGGTGCACAGGCCAAAGAGCACGCCGCGCTCGCGCAGGGCGCGGATCGCCGCCACGGTGCGCGGGGACACCGTGTGCTGGCTCGTGAGCAGCGTGCCATCGATATCACAGAACACGGCTTTGATGTGGCTGAAGGTGGTGTCCATGGGGACCTTTCTGGGTAGCGCGGCGGTGTGGGGTGTATTCGTGAACGGCGTACATGGTATACCAAGGCGCAGGCCGTTGGGGCCCGATCGCCACAAAGGTGCCTGCCCCCTTGTGGTGGCCGAACCCGAAGGGTGGCCGGACCCGGGGCGCGAACCATCACAACATTCGACGTTATTCGACAAAATCGCGATTTTCATCGAATGTTGTGATGGTTTTTACTGCAAAGCAAAATCCACCACAAAGGTGCTTGGCCCCTTTGTGGTGGAAATGACGTTTGCCCAGATAAAACCTGCCAAAATAAACCTGTCCCATTTTGGCAGGTTTTAGGCCAGATGATCTTGAATCAGGTCGCAGATGGCTCGGGCGTCGTTGATGTTGATGGCTCGGGTCGCAAAGCCGGCGTCGAAGGCCTGGCGTGCCAGGGCCTCGTTGCAGGCAAGGGCCAGCGTGTGACCGTCGACCAGGTCGAGCGAGCTCTTGCCGCGCAGACGGTCGACACCGGAGCGCGCGACCACAATGTTGTCGAAGCCCTCGGTCTTGTAGCCCTCGATGATCACCACGTCGACATCGTTGTAACGCGACAGCAGCTCGCGCGCGGGCATCTCGTCCTCCTCGCGCGTGTCGGCGTACTCCGCCCAGCGCGTGGCGCAGATGAGGCCCACGTGCTTGGATCCGGCCTGGTGATGGCGCCACGTATCCTTAGCGGGCACATCGATATCAAAGCCGTGGTGCCCGTGATGCTTGAGCGAGCCCACGCGCAGGCCGCGGCGGGTGAGCTCGGCGATAACCTTCTCGACGAGTGTGGTCTTGCCCGAGTTTTGGTAGCCGATAAACGCGATCGCGGGGACGGCCGGTGTCGGAGCTGCGGGCGCGACGGCGACGGGTGCGCTTGCGGGCGCGGCACCGTCAGCGGCCACGGCCTCAACAGCAGCGGCCTGACGCTCTGCGCGGTCCCACACGCCCGAGCGGCCGCCCTCCTTGTGCAGCAGGCGCACGTCGACAATCTCCATGCCGCGATCGACGGCCTTACACATGTCGTAGATGGTCAGACACGCGGCACTCGCGCCGGTCAACGCCTCCATCTCAATACCCGTCTTGCCAGTCACGCCGGCCGTAACCAGTACGTGAAAGCCAACCTGCCCGTCCGCGCGCGCCGGCGCCCAGCCCTCGGGCACGTCCTCGGCCGGCGTCCCCGCCGCAGCGATGGGCGCAATGTCACACTTGCTCTTGGTAATGAGCAACGGATGGCACATGGGGATGATGTCGCTCGTGCGTTTGATGGCCATGATGCCCGCCACGCGCGCGCAAGCGAGCACGTCGCCCTTTTTGGCGCGGTCCTGCAGCACCATGGCCTGCGTCTCGGGGTGCATTAGGATGGTGCCCTCGGCGATGGCGATGCGATGGGTCTCGGCCTTGTCGGACACGTCGACCATGCGCACCTCGCCCTTGGCGTCCACATGCGTCAGCTCGTCGCGACGGGCGTCGCGGGCGGGCTCGGTGGCAGCACTGGCAGTCGGCTGTGCGGACGCGTCGGCGTTACCAGCATTCGCCGCAGCCGTGCCTTTGTGGGCAGACATCGCGGCCCTGCGAGCGGCCTTGGTGGCATCGGCGTACCTGCTCTTGGCCATATGATCATCCTCCGATTTGGGACATAAATCGTTGCGTGCCCTCAATTATCGCGTGTTCCTGCGGTTTGTGGGCCACGGCATCGCGCCAAATCGAAAGTACCTGCATATCATCACCACGGCGCAGGGCGTCGCGCACCGAATACTCGGCATCACTGAACAGGCACGGACGCACGTTGCCATCGGCCGTCAGGCGCAGACGGTTGCAATTCGCGCAAAAATGGTTGGACATGGCGCTAATGAAACCGACCGTTCCCGTCGCGCCAGGAAAGTGCCAATAGCGCGCAGGGCCCGCGCCGGCAGGAGCGTCGTTGATGCCGAGCGGCTCGAGCTCGCCCAGCCCCGCCGCGGCTGCCCCGGCATTGATGCGCGCCCGCAGCTCGTCACTCGGCACGGTGTCGCTCGCGTCCCACAGCTCGGGATTGAGCGCGGGCGCGTGAGGGTCTACGGCACAATGCGAGCTCGTGTGCTCGTCGCCGATGGGCATGTATTCGATAAATCGCAGGTGGATGGGGCGGTCGAGCGTGAGTCGCGCGAGGGCCGCCACATCCTGGTTGAGCCGGCGCACTACAACGCAGTTGACCTTAACGGGCTCAAAGCCCCAAGCCAGCGCCGCGTCGATGCCAGCCATGGTCTGCTCGAGTCGACCCAGGCGCGTGATCTTTCCAAACAGCGTAGGGTCGAGCGTGTCGAGCGAAATGTTGACGCGGTTAAGCCCCGCGTCCTTGAGCTGCGGTGCCAGCTTGGGCAGCAGGGCGCCGTTGGTGGTAAGCGAGATGTCCTCGATCAGCGGAATCGCGCGGATATCACGAATGAGCGGAATGATACGGCGGCTGACCAGCGGCTCGCCACCCGTCAGGCGTACGCGGCGAATGCCCTCCCCCGCCACCAGGCGCACAAAGCGGGCGATTTCCTCGGCACTGAGTAGCTCGTCGTGCGCGCGGGGCGCCACGCCATCGGCCGGCATGCAGTAAATGCAGCGGAAATTGCACTTGTCGGTAACGGCAATGCGCAGGTAGTTGATGTCGCGGCCAAAACCGTCATGTTGCACGCGCCCGTCCACGCAGTCCTCCCCTCGCGCGGCGTTTTATTCTTCGGAAAACATAATACCCCACGCGAGAATCATGCCGACACCCGTACGACAGGACAGGTCGCTTCAAGCAAAACGGACTTTCCAAGCCCATCCTCAGCATACAAACCATCACAACATTCGATGCTTTTCCCGATTTTGGCGAAAAACGTCGAATGTTGTGATGGTTTGTATGCCCATGACACCCCGTAGAAGGGCCGAAACGCCCCTAAAGACCGCCGTCCCAGTGCCGAATCACGAATTCCCGCAGGTCGTTTTGCCGCTTTTGGAACGCTTCGCTTCGGTCGCACTTAAGGCCCATCGCGAGTGCGATGGCGTTCATAGCCCGGTGCAATTGCAGCTGATGGGCAAACTGAGTCCCGGTGAGGACGATCACCCTAAAGCCCAGCGCGCTCAGCACGGTCATACGCTCCGCATCCGACGCGCTGCGCTGTTTATCAAGATGGTCCGAGCCGTTGTATTCAATCCCCGTACCGCTCGCAGGCGCATATACGTCGATCTCGAAATACCCGGACTTAGCGAGATATTTGAACTCGCTGGGAACATCGACCCGATGGTTGAGCTCGATCTTGACGTATCCCAGCCCGCCCTGGGAACGTTTTGCTACGACCATGATTGCGGTGGCCGTCTCCATGGGCGATCGCGCGCCATCGTGCACGCGCTTGAGCACGGCGGCCGCGCGTATAGCCCCCTGACGAGATCGGTTCTCATTGCAATAGGCAATCAAGTCGGCAACGGTATACCTCTGCCCCATCTCGATATAATCGCCTGTCGACAGATGATTCAAATGGTATCGGGCGCAGATTTCGTAGCCATATTCCAGCTGCTCGGGCTCACTCATCCACGAACCCGCTTGGACAAAGCACATGGCCTCATCAACCACTAGAAGGCCCTCCGCCACCTCGATAAGATGGCCTGGAGGTACCGGCGCTCCAAACACGTGGCACCTAAATCCAGCCGGCGTCGAGCGCTCAAAATCGAAGTTGACGAGCGTATCGATATGATCGAGCTCTTCTCGTGGAATACCGAGCGAAACCAGATAGTCGGTAACGATCCCAACTGCCGTTGAAGCCCTCAGCCCCTTGGCATCGAGTCCCAGTTTGGGCAGGCTCGCGGTCGGCTCCGCCTCGTTAGCAAGCGAGTCCTCATCGTATAGGCTGCTTGCTCGCGAGAGCGGCTCGGACGGGCGCGCCACGTTGTGGTACAGCCAGGCAGTCTTATGGGACAGGACGATCGGCAGGTCCATGAGCCCTCCAATGGAGTCGGATAACCAACCTTATTCCCCTGCTCACGGGTTCGCACACCTTCGTGCGCAAGAAAGCGATTCCACCCGGTCGAGTGGCAGAAAAACCATCACAACATTCGATGCTTTTCCCGTTTTTGGCAAAAAGCGTCGAATGTTGTGATGGTTTGAGGCGAGGTGAGGGGCACGGAGGGGTCAAAGTATCGTGCTCGAACGGGTTAATCTAGCTCTTTTAAGCCATGCGCCAGCTGCCAGTACTCGCCGTGCTGGGCGAGCAGCTCTTCGTGCGTGCCGCGCTCGATGATGCAGCCGTGTTCGAGGACCATGATGGCGTCGGCGTCGCGGACGGTGGACAGGCGGTGCGCGATCATAAACGTGGTGCGACCGCGCATGATGCGGTCCATACCGCGCTCGATGAGCTTTTCGGTACGCGTGTCAATGGAGCTCGTGGCCTCGTCCAGGATGAGCACCGGCGGATCGGCGACGGCCACGCGCGCGATGGCGAGCAGCTGACGCTGACCCTGCGACAGGTTGGCGCCGTCGGCCGTGACCGGTGTGTCGTAGCCCCGCGGCAGGCGGCGGATAAACGAGTCGGCGCAGGCGGCCTCGGCAGCGGCGCGTACCTCCTCGTCGGTCGCGTCGAGCTTGCCAAAGCGGATGTTCTGCGCAATGGTGCCGCTAAACAGGTGCGTGTCCTGCAGCACAATGCCGAGCGACCCGCGCAGGCTGGCCTTGGCAATGTGCTTGACGTCGATGCCGTCGTACGTGATCTCGCCGTCATCGACCTCATAGAAGCGGTTGATGAGGTTGGTAATGGTCGTCTTGCCGGCGCCCGTGGAGCCCACAAACGCAATCTTTTGCCCCGGCTTGGCAAACAGGTTGAGGTCCGTGAGCACGCGGGCGCCCGGCACGTAGGAAAAGTCCACGGCATGGAAGCGCACGTCGCCGGCAAGCGGGACCAAGCCGCACGTGAGCTCGGTGCCGTCCGCGGCCACCGCGCGGCCCGACTCATCAACGGCTGCCACATCATGCAAATGCCCGTAGACGCCCACGCCCTGGCCCTCGGGAATCTTCCACGCCCACGCGGCGTCGCCCGTCTGCATCAGCTCCACGCAGCCCTCGTCCACCTCGGGCTCAAGGTCCATGGCGGCAAACAGGCGCTCGGCACCGGCCAACGCGTTGAGCAAGAAGTTGCCGAGCTGCGTAAACTGGTTGATGGGCATGGCGGCCTGGCGCACAAAGACCAGGTAGCTCGCGAGCGCACCTACGTCGGCGAGTCCCTTGATGCAGAGCATGCCGCCCGCCACGGCGACGATGGCATAGTTGACGTAGCCAATCACGACAGTCATGGGCACCATGGAGTTGGCATAGCTCACGGCGGCGGTGCCGGTGCGGCGAAGCTCGTCGTTGCGGCAGGCAAAGCCGGCGACATTCGCCGCCTCACGGTTAAAGACCTTGATGACCTTTTGACCCGAGACCATCTCTTCGATATATCCGTCCAGGTCGCCAAGCGATGCCTGCTGGGCAGCAAAGAAACGCTTAGAGCGCGCGCCCGAGTAGCGCGCATACAGCACAATGGCCGCATCGCACACGAGTGTGATAATCGTGAGCTGCCAGTTAAGGATGATGAGCATAGCCGTGGTGCCCACAACCTGAATGGCGGCCTGAATCACGTTGGCAAAGCTGTTGTTAAGCGCCTCGGAGACGGTGTCGACGTCGTTGGTGAAAAAACTCATGATGTCGCCCGAGCGCGTGCTGTCAAAATAACTGAGCGGCAGCGTCTGGATGTGCGCGAACAGGTCGCGGCGAATATCGGACACCACGTGTTGGGCCGCGCGCACCATGATCTGCGAGTAGCCCAGGGCCGAGAGCACGCCCGCGGCGTAGATGATCGCCGTCAGGATGACCTGCTTGGCGAGCAGTTCCTCCCCGCCCGTGGCCAAACCGTTAACGATGGGGCGCACCATGTAGGTGCCGGCGAGGCTCGCGATGGCGGCAACGGAGGCGAGCACGCCCACCGCGAGCAACGAGAACTTGGCATGCCCCATGTAGGAGAGCAAGCGGCGCACAGTGCGCTTGAGGTCGGCCGGGCGTGCTTGGGCTGCGGTCTTAGGCATGACGCTCACCCCCTTCCAAGGGCGATCCGCATGCGACGGAGGAAAACGGATCATTCGCGCAACCATCGTCGCTGCCGTCGCCGGCGTCCGCGTTCCTCGCAAACTCCATCTGCGAGGCATAAATCTCCTGGTATATGTTGTCGCCCGCTAGCAGTTCCTCGTGCGTGCCCACGCCGTGGACACGACCGTCGTCCAATACCACAATGCGATCGGCATCCATGACACTCGCGATGCGCTGGGCGATGATGAGCACGGTCGTATCGGAAATCCGGGCGATGTGCTCGCGAATCTTAGCGTCGGTCGCCATATCGACCGCGCTGGTGGAGTCATCAAAAATGAGCACGCGCGGATGCTTGAGCAGCGTGCGCGCGATGCACAGGCGTTGCTTCTGGCCACCCGAGACACCGGCGCCGCCTTGGCCCAACTCGCCGTCCAGCCCGCCGATGCGATCAAGGAACTCGTCCACGCACGCCGCGCGGCAAGCCGCGAGGAGTTCATCGTCCGACGCCTGCGGATTGCCCCACTGCAGGTTCTCGCGCACGGTACCCGTAAACAGCACATTCTTTTGCAGCACAATGCCCACAGCGTCGCGTAGAGTCGCGAGGTCGTAGTCGCGCACGTCGCGTCCGCCCACAAGCACGGCGCCTTCGGTGGCGTCGTACAGGCGCGCAATCAGCTGCACAAGCGAGCTCTTGCCCGAGCCCGTGCCGCCGAGGATGCCCACCGTCGAGCCGCTCTCGATGCGAAGGTCGATATGCTCGAGCACATCCTCGGCTGCATCCGCGCGGTATTTAAAGGAAACGTCGCGAAACTCGATACTGCCGTCCGCTGGCGCCGCAATCGCGAGGTCTCCCGCGGGGTTGGCGATAAAGGGCTCCTCATCGAGCACCTCGGCGATACGGCCCACACTCGTAAGAGCGCGCGTGAGCAGCAAAAACACGTTGGAAATCATCATGAGCGAATTCATGATCAGCAGCACGTAGCTCATAAAGCCCGTGAGCGAGCCCACGCCCAGCTTGCCGGCGAGAATCATGCGGCCGCCAATCCACAGGATGGAGAGCGCAGCCACGTACATCGACAGCTGAAACACCGGCAGGTTGAGCACGGCGGTGCCAAAGGTCTTTGTCGCAGTGCGCGCGAGCTCGGTATTGACGGTGTCGAACTTGGCCTCCTCGTGCTCGGCACGCACATACGCCTTGACGGCACGCACGGCGGTGAGGTCTTCCTGTACCACGCCGCTGAGGTGGTCCATCGAGGTCTGGAGTTGGCGGTAGAGCGGGCTCACGCGATAGGTGATGACGCCCAGCACGATTGCCAGCACGGGCAAGATGATCGCAAAGACGGTGGCGAGCGGGCGCGACAGCATCAGCGCGTAGATAAGGCCGACGATAAGCGTCACCGGGCCGCGCACCATAGGGCGAAAGCCGTTGCCCACAGCATTTTGGATAACGGTGATGTCCGTGGTCATGCGGGTGACGAGCGAGCTGGCGTCGTAGTTGTCCAGGTTGCCAAAGGCGAGCGTTTGAATCTTTTTGTACTCGGCCTCGCGCAGGTTAGCGCCTAGGCCCGAGGCAACGCGGGCGGACGTGCGGGCATAACCCAAGCCCAGTACCAGCGAAAGCGCAGCGCACACCAACATGTACGCGCCCTGCAGCAGCATGTAGTTGATATCACCCGCAGGCACGCCCACATCGATGATGTTGGCCATGATGACCGGGATAAACAGCTCGAGCACCGTCTCGACCGACACAAAGAACACGCCGAGGATGGCATCGCGACGGTATGTCCCTAGATAGGAAAACAGTATTTTGAGATTGCGCACGCAGGGTTCAACCCCCATCAAACGTTGTTCGCAAACGCACGTATTATTGCGCGCCGAATAATGGTGTCAAGTATTCCGAAATCGTTTTCTGCAAGGTTAGCGCCGGCGGCGAGTTCTCGTGATGTGTGTCCATATTCACTCGGAATAATGGTGCGCGAGACTTTTTCGCTCCGGCGTCATCACAAACCTTGACTCTACAATCGTTGTAGGGTTTTCACTACACTGGTACGTAAACGAACCCAGCCAGAAAGCCCCGCCCATGGAACACGACCTCACACGCGGCAATGTCCTCAAGACCATCGCGGTCTTTGCCCTGCCTTATATGCTCTCGTACTTTTTGCAGATGCTCTACGGCATGGCCGACCTGTACATGATGGGGCAGTTTAGCGGCGCCGCCGGCATCACCGCCGTGGGCAATGGTGCGCAGACGCTCTATATCATTACCGTGACGCTCGTGGGTCTAGCCATGGGAACGACGGTCATCGTCGGCCACGCCGTGGGTTCGCGCCGCTTCGACCGCGCCGAGACCGCCATCGGCAACACCATTACGCTCTTTATGGGCGTCTCGGTGGTGCTGGCCGCTGTCCTGCTCGCACTGTGCCCGCAAATCGTGGCGCTCATTGGCACGCCGGCCGAGGCGGTCGAAGGAACCGCCGCCTACCTGCGTATCTGCTTTATGGGCATTCCGTTTATCGCCGCGTACAACATTCTTTCGGCCATCTTTCGCGGGCTGGGCGATTCGCGCTCGCCTATGTACGTGATCGGCGTGGCATGCATCATCAACATCGCGCTCGATTTTCTGTTT
Source organism: Collinsella sp. (assembly GCA_047247485.1). Lineage (GTDB taxonomy): Bacteria > Actinomycetota > Coriobacteriia > Coriobacteriales > Coriobacteriaceae > Collinsella. Next base: position 1,692,426 of record JBKTTM010000006.1, read on the forward strand.
ATCGGCCACATGGGGCTCGGCCCCGTGGGCGCGGCGCTCGGCACGGTGACCGCGCAGACGGCCAGCGTTGCCCTCGCGCTCGTGTGGCTTAAGAGCCATCGCACGAACATCCACGTTAAGCGTAGCGACCTGCGCCCCCAGCCCGAGGTGCTCGGCAGCATTCTTAAGATCGGCGTGCCTGTGGCCGTGCAGGACGGCTGCATCCAGGTGGCGTTTATGTTTATCACCGTCATCGCCAACCACCGAGGGCTCGTCGACGCCGCCGCCGTGGGCCTGGTCGAAAAGATGATCAGCTTTTTGTTCATTGGGCCGAGTTCCATGGGTGCCACCGTCAGCGCGCTCACGGCGCAAAACGCCGGCGCGGGCAAGGGCGATCGCGCGCGTCAGGTGCTCAAAGACGCCATGACGATCTCGGTGGTGTATGGCTGCCTGATCACGGTGCTGATGTGGCTGGTGGCACCGGCGTTTATCGGCTTTTTTGCCAAGGACTCCGCGGTCGTCGCGGCCGGTACCGGCTATATGCGCAGTTACATTTTCGACGCGATTTTTGCCGGCATCCACATTTGCTTTAGTGGCTTTTTCGCTGCATACGGCAAGAGCTACATCGGCTTTGCGCACAACGTGCTGGCCGTGGCACTCATTCGCGTGCCGGGCGCGTGGCTGCTGTCGAACGCCTATTCCGACACGCTGTTTCCCATGGGCATCGCTTCGCCATGCGGCTCGATTTTGTCGGCAGTCATCTGTGTTGTCGCGTTTACCGTGCTCAACCGGCGTGGGGCTTTTGACAAGTTGGCAGCGTAGAGGATCGTTTGCGTCGTACGACCTCGGCGCCCCTTCCCCGTCCATTGAAAGGAGCGGCGCCATGACCGACTCGCCAACTGAACATACCGAGGGTCTGCTCCGCATTGGCGAGGTGGCGCGCTTGTTTAACCTAAGCGTGGGCACGTTGCGCCATTACGAGCAGATGGGCTTGCTGAACCCGGCACACATCGATCCGGCGAGTGGGTACCGCTACTACGGATCGCGGCAGCTCTCCACTCTCAACACCATCAGCCACCTGCGTGTTCTCGACTTGCCGCTCGCGCTAATCCGTGAGTTTGTGACCACGCGCGACGTGAACCTTATGCAGCGGCAGCTGGCTCAGCAGCAGGAGCTCATCGAGCGCAAGCGCCGCGAGCTGGAGCGCGTGTCGCGCAAGATCGACAACCGGCTTGCCCTGCTTCACAATGCCCTGAACACCGAGCTCGATACCATTTGCGCAATCGATGCGCCCGAGCTTCGCTGCGCCGTATTGCGCGAACGCGTCAAGCCTACCGACGCCTATGCGCTGGAGTGGCAGATTCGTCAGCTGCAGAAGGGCCAGCACGAGACCTTTGTCTTTCTGGGCAACTTGGGCGTTGGGATTAGCGCCGAGCGCCTCGCCGCCGGCGACTTTGATGGCTACGACGAGGTCTTTTTGCTGCTCGATGACACCGATGATTACGTGGGCGACCTCGAGACGCGACCCGCCGCGCGCTGCCTGACCATTAGCTTTCGCGGCACGCACGGGCAAGCAACCCCACGCTATGAGCAGCTGCTCAGCTATATGCGCGAGCGCAACCTGACACCCGCCGGTCCCTCGCGCGAGATCGCCCTGATCGACGACATCATCAGCGACGACCCGGGGGCGTATGTGACGAGGATCGCGATACCGGTCCGCTAATCACTACCATTTATCGAGCAATTCCATCCATTTACCTTAATCCGAATTAGATTGTATTATGTAGCAAATAAAATGACAGCATATTGCCCCCCATAGGCAGGAGACATTATGCCCAGAGTTCAATCACGTCGCTCGTTTCTTCTCGGCCTAGCCTCGATCATCGGCTTATCCGCGTCACGCCCAACAAGAGTATTCGCTGCCGACTCAAACTCATCCGTCGCTTTTACATCAGACCTAGCACAAGACTACGCGCTTTCCCTGTTGCCCATCGTCGACGGATCCGCGAACTTAGAGATCGAGCAAATCGTTCCCGTATGCCAACAAATCGGCCTTATCTGTGGCTATGAAATCAGTGTCACAAGGGAAGGAAGCCCTTACGGTTATTTAATACTTGACGCATCATATCCTGGGCTTCTGAAGGAGATAACCCTCGGCGATACCATTCTCCCGATTTCAGCTTCTCTATCAAACGCCATTTCAACTTATTCCGGCCAACAGGCCACAAACCCAACCGTACTAATTTCGTACAACGATATTGAATATGGAACTTTGGTGCCAGGAACTAGAGACTGTGTAACCAACTATAACAATATACGGTCTGTCCCAATTGTCACCGAAAAGGGTATAGCACCTCAAAGCAATAACCCAACTTCATGGGATGCAGTCATTATCAATGAAGATGACTTGATGTTGCATTTCCAAATAGACGATTTAAACGGAATACCGTTCCGAGGAGTCTCGGAATCATTAGTTGAAGCCCGCACTAATAAGTATGCATGCGTCGTTTCTGCCTTGTACGCTGTATCAATGCATTACGGTCTCACCAGTTCAAACGCTAATCAATTTAATCCCGATTATTATAAAGAAATATGGAACGTCACTGGCACAACAACGTATAAGACCAATGATCAGGGCGTCGAGTACGGAAGCACGATCATCCCAGATGGAATTGTTCCGTTTAAAAGTCTTGCCGCTCAAAAGGGTAGAGCACTTAATACTCAATTTTTCGGTTATCAGCCTCAATTCGCTCAGTACAGAGCAACTATCGATCAAGGGAATATCGGCTTGTATCATATGTGGATCAACAGCCGAAACAGTGAAGGATCCGTCGAGCTATCAGGTCATACAGTCACGGTAACTGGCTATTTTACTGGGCATAATGGAAGCTCTGGCATCGAACTGCAGTGGCTCGAAGTATTCGACGGATGGAACACTTATCCCCGAGCGATTAACTATGCAACGCCCAATATGGTCAAATTGAACGGAACAGTCTTTTGGTAGACCGGATGGCACCATCAAAATGCTATGGCACCACGGCCTTTGCCCTGGTTACGATATTGGTGATTTTCGCTATGTTTGCATCCGTTTCTTCATGCACAGATAGAGCCCGCTATAGCGGAGGAGATGATTACCTTGTCTTTGGAGCCGGCAGCGTTCATTCTATTGAGGGAACGGAACTCGTAATCCAAACAGACAACAGTCCCCGCTACACCGACGCTGGAAAGCAAACCCGGATTACATTCCCCTCATCTGGCCGAATCAAAGACAAGCTTTCCCAAATCAAAGTTGGGACAAGAGTTTCCTACTCACGCTTTGAGTCGGTAGACGCATCTGGATCATACGAGGGAAACGATATCGAAATTGAACAGGCAAACACTATAAGGAGATGTTGAGGAACTGAGCCTCTGCGCAGTTCCTCAACAAATCATTATGCCTCCGGGACCCTACCCGTCGCCAAAATCTGTTCAAGTGCCGCCTCATCCAACACGGGCACACCCAGCTGCTCGGCCTTGGTGAGCTTTGAGCCCGCTTTGGGGCCGGCGACCAGATAGCTCGTCTTCTTTGACACGCTGCCCGAAACCTTGGCGCCAAGCACCTTGAGTGCCGCGCCCGCCTCGTCGCGCGTGCGGTTGACGAGCGTGCCGGTGAGCACGAAGGTCAGACCCGCGAGTGGCTGTGCGTCGGCGAGCTCGCCCGCCACGCCAGCGTCGGCTGCGGCTTGCGCGTGCGCGGCGCCCAAGTCGACCTCGAGCGACAGGCCCGCCTGGCGCAGGCGCTCCAGCACGGCAAGGTTCTCGGGCACGGCCAGGAACTGCTTGACGCTCGCCGCAATCTTGGGACCGATGCCCTCGCACTCGGCAATATCCTCTTCGCTCGCCAAGATAAGCTTGTCAATCGACAGGAATCGCTCGGCGATGACCTCGCCCACGCTCTTGCCCACGTGGCGGATACCCAGGGCAAACAGCACACGACCGAGCGGCTGGCTCTTGGACTTGTTGAGCTCGGCGATGATTTTCTCAGCCGTCTTGAGGCCCACCGGAATGGGGTCGCCCTTCTTGACGCCCTTTTTGCTGTTGGAGCTGGCATAGGTGCGCCCCGTGTCCAGTCCGGCGATGTCGTCGACCGTGAGCTGGTAGAAGTCCGCGACATCATGGATCAGTCCGGCGGCGATCATCTTGTCGACGATCTCGTCGCCCAGGCCGTCGACGTCCATGCAGCCGCGGCTCACCCAGTGGAGCAGGCGCTCCTTGAGCTGCGCGGGGCAGTCGATGGAGACGCAGCGGTAGGCAACCTCACCGTCCTCGTGGACCACGGGGCTGCCGCACACGGGGCAGACCTCGGGCATGTGCCAGTCGACCGAATCGGCCGGACGCTTATCGAGCACCGGGCCTACGACCTCCGGGATCACGTCGCCCGCCTTGTGCACGATGATGGTATCGCCCTCGCGCACGTTTTTGCGACGGATCTCGTCGATGTTATGCAGCGTGGCGCGCGCGATGGTGGAGCCGGCAACCGTCACCGGGTCGAACTCGGCGACCGGCGTGAGCACACCGGTGCGGCCCACCTGGATGCGAATCTCGCGCAGGACGGTCTGCTTTTCCTCGGGCGGGAACTTAAAGGCAATGGCCCAGCGTGGCGCGCGGGCGGTAAAGCCCAGGTCGAGCTGCTGCTGGAAGCTGTCCACCTTTACGACCACGCCGTCGATGTCGTAGTTCAGGTCACCGCGATGTTCGAGCGCCTGGGCGCAGAACTCGTGAACCTCGGCCGGCGTGGCGCAACGGGCCACGTTGGGGTTGACGCTAAAGCCGGCGCTGCGCAGCCAGTCCAGAAACTCGCGCTGGCTGTGGACGTGCAGCGGGTCGGTATCGGCGATGGCGTAGATAAAGGTGGCCAGGTCGCGGCGCGCCGTGACCTTGGGATCCTTTTGGCGCAGGCTGCCGGCGGCGGCGTTGCGCGGGTTGGCAAAGGGGTCGCGGCCCTCGACATCGGCCTCTTCATTCAGACGAACAAAGCTGCCCTTGGGCATATAGACCTCGCCGCGCACCTCAATGGTACGCTCGCGGTCGGCACCCATGTGGGCGAGCGCCGGCTCGGACAGGTGCATGGGCACATCCTTGATGGTGCGCACGTTGAGCGATACGTCCTCGCCCGTGGTGCCGTCACCGCGCGTGGCGGCGCGCACAAAGGTGCCGTTTTGATAGGTAAGCGCCACGCCCAGACCGTCGATCTTAAGCTCGCAGGTATAGGTGACGCTACCGGCACCGAGCGCATCCTCGGTGCGCTGGAGCCACGCGTCGAGCTCGTCCAGATCCATGGCATCGTCCATGGAATACATGCGTGCCATGTGCGTGACCGGCGTAAACTGCTCGCTCACGTACCCGCCCACGCGCTGGGTATAGCTGTCGGGCGTCACCAGGTCGGGGTAGGTGGCCTCAATTTCCTGCAGCTCAACGAGCATCTTGTCAAAGGCGGCGTCCGTGATCTCGGGCGCATCGAGCATGTAGTAGCGATAGGCGTGGTAATCGAGCTCGTGGCGCAGCTCGGCCGCACGCGCTGCCGCCTGGGCACGGGCATCGGCCGGTACGGCGGTATCCGTGCTCGCGGGCGTTTCGGTATCGATGTCCACGCCGTCACCAAACAGGCTCGATTGCTCCATAGCGGCACTCCTTCGCTCGATTTCAAACGGATACAAGAGTACCACCGGTCGCAACGGCGCCGAACAGCCCTTTCGAACCGCACCGAATCGGCAGCGGCCGGACCGGGGTTAACCACCTCGCCAGCTCAAAATGATCCGTTTTCCTCCGTCCCCAATGGATCAGTACGAAAAGAGGGGCCATCCTGCGCATGGCAGGACAGCCCCTCTGGCTTCGGTATGTGTGGAGCGACTCGTTAGTAACCCTGGCCGTAGCCCTGACCCTGGCCCTGCTGGCCCAGCAGCTCCTCCAGGTACTGGCGCAGCTGCTCGTCGGTGATGCCGCCGTTGCCGGTGTCAGTCGAGCTGTCGTCCTGCTGCTGGTTCTGCAGCTCCTCGTCGGAGCCCAGCTCGACAGTGACCTTCTTCTCGTCCTTGCCGCGCACGAGCGTGATCTCGACCTTCTCGCCCACCTCGTGGCTGCGCAGCGCAATGATCAGACCGTCAGCACTCGTGATCTCGTCGTCGCCCAGCTTGGTGATAACGTCGCCCTCCTGAATGCCGGCCTTGGCAGCAGGACCATCCTCGACAACGCTTGCCACATACGCACCGCTATCGGTGCTCAGCTTGTTGGTGCGAGCGTTGAGCGCGTTGACGCTCGAAAGCGTGGCGCCCAGGTACGGATGAACCGGCGTCTTGCCGTCGATAATCTGGTCGGCAATGTTCTTGGCGTAGTTGACCGGAATGGCAAAGCCAACGCCCGAGCTGGAGCCCGAGTAGCTCTCGATGAGTGAGTTGATACCCACGAGTTCGCCGTTATCGTTGACGAGCGCGCCGCCGGAGTTGCCCGGGTTGATGGCGGCATCGGTCTGAATCATGTTGGCATAGATGGTGTTACCGCTGGTAGAGCTCATGGCCGTGGAGCGGTAGAGCGCTGAAACGATACCGGTGGAGACGGACTGCTCGTTGCCGAACGGCGAGCCGATCGCCATGACCCACTCACCTACGTTGAGCTTGGAGGAGTCACCGATCTCGATCGGGGTAAGCTTGGAAGAGTCGGCGTCCTTGAGCTTAATGACGGCGAGGTCGCTCGAAGCATCGTTGCCCACGAACTCGGCCTCGTAGGTGGTGCCGTCATCCATGGTCACCACGTACTGGTCGTAGCCATCGACCACGTGGTTGTTGGTAAGGATGTGGCCCTCGGTATCGAGCACCACGCCCGAGCCGACGCTACCCGAGCTGTCCGACTCGTCAGCGGACTGCGAAAGCGAACCACTCTGGCTGCCGCTCGAAGTAGCGGTAATGGAAACCACGGAGGGCAGCGCCTTGGCAGAGACGGCCTCGGCCAGCGTGGTGTCCTCGGAGTCGATGGTGATCTTTTGCGTCGACGATCCCGAAGCACCCGCCGTCACGGCATTCTTGCCGCCGCCGATATCGAGCGTGCCACTCATGATAAGCGCGATGACCAGCAGGGCGCCGCATGCGCAGCCGGCGAGCGCCGTAATAAAGATCGGCAGCTTTTTTGTCTTGGTCTTGACCACCGTGTGCTTGTTCACGACCTGCTGGCCGCCCAGCGGCTGGCCGGTCTGCGTATCGTAAGCTTGCACATAGGGAATGTTGTTGCCACCGGCAGGCGTCGATTCCACCTGCACGCGCGGCTGTTGCTGGGTCTCGCCGGCGTTGCCCGCATCCTGGGGACGCCGGGAATCGTACTCGCTCATAGCTGCGATCCTTTCGTCTAATAACCAAAGGCCCGCCAAACATGTGGCGGGCCATCATTGTTCACGTTGAGTTGTACCCCAATATGCGGGCGCACGTGTATGAAAACGCAATCTTTTAGGAAGGCTTAAGTTCTATTGCAAACCCGAAAGGGAGCCGTACCTGCGGCAAAACCACCACAAAGGTGCCTGTCCCCTTTGTGGTGGAAATCTAGTCCTTAAACAGGTAGCCCACGCCGCGGACGGTGGTGATGTGCGCCGCGATCTGCGGACCCACCTTGGAGCGGATGCGTCGGATGTGCACGTCGACGGTACGCGTGCCGCCGCAGTACTCAAAGCCCCACACGCGGTGCAGCAGCACTTCGCGGCTGTAGGCTCGGTTGGGGTGCGTCGCCAAAAAGCTCAGCAGCGAGTACTCCATCAGCGTCAGGTCGATGGGCTCATCGTCGAGCGTCACCTGGTAGGTGGCCAGGTTAATCTCGAGGTTGTCGATGTTGAGCACGTCATCGGCGGTGACGGTCTCCTCCTCGCCCATCAGGCGCTGTGCACGAGCCTTGAGCTCGTTGGGCGTCGCCGTGGGGCATACGAAGTCGGCATGCGCGTGATTCGGCAGGCGCAGGGTGCCGAGCGCCTCGTCGTCAACGATCACCAGCATGGGAACGCCGCCGCGATCGTCGAGCCACTTGGCAATCTGATCGATACGGTCGCTGCGGATGCCATCGGAATCGAGGATCAGCAGGTCAAAGTCGTGCGCCGCAGTCGGCGAATCGGGGGTGGCCAGGCTCACCTCGACACCCAGGGTGGTCGTCAGGCTGCGGGCAAACTCGTGGAAGCGCGTCGTGCGCGCCATGAACAGGGCACTCTTTTCGGACATATCGGCCTCCAAAGAAATGAGCTCAATCGTACTGGGACAAGCCAGCGCGATTAGGAGTTCGCCAGGTAGTGCTTGATTTCCCACTCGGTGATCGTGGACTCGAACTTATGCCACTCGTCGCGCTTCTTTTTGAGGAAGAAGCTGTGGATGTGCTCGCCGAGGGCATCCTTCATAAACTGCGAGTCCTCAAATACGTCGAGCGCCTCTTTGAGCGAGCGCGGCAGCGGCGCGTAGCCGGCCTCGAGCATCTGACGGTCGGTGAGCTTGAGCGTCTCGGCCGTGGCCTCGGGCGGAAGCTCCAGCTTGCGCTCGATACCGTCGAGACCAGCCGCCAGCGTAACGGTGTTGACCAGGTACGGGTTGGCCATGGGGTCGGGGCTACGAAGCTCGATGCGCGTGGACAGCTGCTTGCCGGGCTTGTAGACCGGGATGCGGACCATGCTCGCGCGGTTGCGCAGGCCCCACGTGGCGTACTGCGGCACGGAGTCGCCGCCGGTGGTGATGCGCTTGTACGAGTTGACGGTGGGGTTGGTGATGGCGCTAATCTCGCGCGCGTGCGCCAGGATGCCGGCCATATAGTGCTTGGCGACCTCGGAGAGATGGTACTTCTCGTCGTCCTCGCCCCAAAAGACGTTGTTGCCATCGTGGTCGAACAGCGACTGGCACAGGAACATGGCGCTGCCGTCCTCGCCCGCCAGCGGCTTGGGCATAAAGGAGGCGTGGCAGCCGCTCTCGTAGGCCTGCTGCTTAATGATGAGTTTGGCCGTGGTGATGGCGTCGGACATGCTCAGGGCCTCGGCGTGACGCAGGCTCATGCCGTGCTGCGAGCGGCCGGCGGCGTGGAAGGTGTACTCCACGGGCACGGACATCTTCTCGAGCGTGAGGACCGTGTTGCGGCGCAGGTCGCGGGCGGCATCGCTCACCGAAAGATCGAAGTAGCCCACGTTGTCGAGCGGCTCGGGGGTGTGCTCGTCGGGGAAGTAGTAATACTCCAGCTCGGCGCCCACGTTGAGCAGATAGCCGGCCTTCTCGGCCTTGCGGAACATGCGGCGCAGGGCATCGCGCGGGTCGCCGGCAAAGGGCTTGCAATCGGGAGTGCACACGTCGCAGAACACGCGGGCGACGCCGTTGTGGCTCGGGCGCCACGGCAAAATCTGGAAGGTCGAAGCATCGGGAAACGCCAGCATGTCGGCTTCCTCGGGCGTGGCAAAGCCCTCGATGGCGGAGCCGTCAAAGCCAATACCCTCCTCAAAAGCGACCTCGAGGTCCTCGGGGCTAATGGCAAAGTTCTTGAGGCGGCCGAGAATGTCGACAAACCACAGACGCACAAAGCGGATATCACGCTGCTCTACGGAGCGGAGTACGTAATCGATGTTCTGCTGGTTCATGTCGCTCCCCTTTCTTTCGGGCGGGTTTCGACTGGTCTATATCGCAGATACTATCGCAGAAAAATGTTTCCGCAGGGTTAAAGCGTATCAAGCGCTCAAAAAACGTGCGCGAACAGGCAGTCTGACTTACGCGCGATCATAAAGGATCACTCCTTCGCGCTCGATTACCGCGGCAAGATCGTCATCAAGATAGTCACTCGAGACAAGGTCAACCTGCTTCCCGGTTTCTTTGCGCACCGCCTCGCCAAACGCCGACAACGCGAAAAGACCAAAGCCCCGCTCGCGATCGACTTCGAGACGCAAGTCAATATCGCTATCGACATGTGCCTCGCCCCGGGCATACGAACCAAAAAGAATCACGGTTTTGATGGCGGGAATCGTGCTAGCTGCCTCGCGGACGGCGGACTCAATCTGGGCAGTATCCAAAATGCCCGTCGCGGCGCTTTCGCTCGCAGAGCTTTTACCAAGTGAAGGAACAAACGGCAGAGAGCGCTCGCGCAGCATCTGCCTCATAAACATATTGACCGCAACAGACGAAGTCATGCCAAGCTCTTCGCACAGTTCGGCAAATGAGTCTTTAATTGACGAGTCCACTCGCACACTCAGCACAGACGCAGCCATGGATACCTCCTGTATGACATTGTCTATATATTATCATACAGACTAGCGAGAGGTCGAGGCGCGGTGCTCGATGTGGCCGGGGATCTCGATGCGTTTGGGCGCCAGCTTTGCGGCCTCGCCCACGGTGGTGGTAACGACGTCGATGCGCTCGGAGAGGCGCTCGACCACGCACTCGGCAATGGTAAGGGTGTCTTGCGCGGCCGTGGTGACGCCGCCAAAGAGCACGTGGTTCCAGGGGTAATCGTCAAACGTCGCGATCTTGAGGCCAGCCGGCAACGAAGGTCCCAACTGCGCCAGCGCCTCGGTCAGGCGCAGGAAGACCAGGCCGTTGACAGCGATAAGGCCGAGCCTTTTGCCCGCATAGCCGCGGATGGTCTCGTCCAAGCGACCGACACCCGTGGCGCCACCGTCGGCCAAGGTGACGACCTCGCCCGCAAGGCCGCGGTGCAAAAGCTCGTCGGTAAAGGCCTCGGCGCGCTTGCGACGCACGGGGCTGTCGTCGCTTGCCTCGGTGAGCAGGCACAGGCGCTCGCTGCCAGCGGCGGTCAAGGCGTCTACCAGGCCGGCGACCAGCTCACGGTTGTTAGATGTCACCAGATCGACACCGCCGTCGGCAACGTCGCGGTCGAGCAGCACAACGGGCAGGCGCCCCGCGGCCGCGGCGATCGCCTTGTCGTTGCCTCCGCAGGTGTTGACGACCAGGCCGTCCACGCCGGCATCGATAAGCCTGGTGAGCGACTCCGTTTCCTTAGCGGGGTCGTTGCCGCTAATGGCCGTCATGAGCGAGCAGCCGCGCGCGGCGGCGCTGACGGAAAGCCCTTCGAGCATGGCGCTGGAGAACGGGTTGGCGATGTCGGCCAGGATCACGCCGATGAGGTTGGTGCGCGAGCTGCGTAGATTGCGCGCGGCGGCACGCGGGCGATAGCCGGTGCGCTCGATAACCGCCGCGATGCGAGCACGGGTTTCCTCGGTCATTTGCCCGGGGCGGTTGTTGAGATAGCGCGAGACCGTGGCCGGGCTCACGCCCGCCTCGGCGGCAATGTCCTTGATTCTCATCTGCGCCATAACGCACCCCGTTTCCCAATTGTCGGCGGTCTGAGCCATTTTAGGCATTTTTTTAAAAATCTCGGTTGCAAAACGCTGTAGGTGAGCAGCGTCGTTTTTTGCGTCTCGAGCAGATGCGATGATGGGCTAGATAGACGAGTCTTTAGGCAGCTCAAAATAGTCGGGATGCAAGGCGATAACCGGGCCCTGCTCCTCGGGCATCAGGTGCAAGTGCGTCTCTGCCAGATAACTCGCCGCATCGGTATCGCCCCTCTTAATGGCCTCGAGAATCCGGCGATGCTGCCGACGAATCGGCTCCCAATCCAGATCCTGCGACACCATACGCAACCAGTTGTATCGCTCAAAATGCGTGTTGATGCTCTTCATCCAATCCCACAACATGTGACGACCGGCAATTTCAAAACATGTCTCATGGAACAGGTTATCCAGGTCAAAGAAACGGCGCGTTTCGCCATGGTCGAGCGACTCGGACTCGGTAAGAATCTGCTCAAGCCGCTGCTTTTGCTCGGGCGAGGCGGCCGAACAGCATTTAATAAGCACGCTTCTCTCGAGCTTCTCGCGCAAAAAGCAGGCGTTTTCGGCGCGTTCCATGCTGATCTTAGAGACGTAGGTGCCGCTTTTGGGACGCGTTTCCACCAGCTCCTGCTCACGCAGGCGCACAAAGGATTCGCGAATGGGCGTGCGCCCGATTCCCGTCTCCTTTTCCAGACCAATCGCCGAAAGGCGCGTGCCGGGCTTGAGCTCGGCATAGATAATCTTGGAGCGCAATGCGTTGTACGCCTGATCTTGCAAGCTCTGATAATGCTGGTGTTGTTCCATAAAGCCCTCGGATGAAGCTCACGGTTTGTCGAATATCACCACGTAATACTATCGCATCGACACGCCCCAGCTCCCAATCAGTCTTTTTGGGACGGGGTTCTTTTGGCTACCCTGACCCGCAGATCGGCCCCCTTGCCACAAAAGTGGCCTATCTACTACGTTAACACGGATAGCCTCGACCATACCGAAAACCGTGAAAACAAAACCGACGCTCCTATAAGTTGTCAAGAGGCAGTTTGCGGGAGCGCTCTCTCCAATTCGCACAGGAGCTCGTAATACCTCCTCTCCAGTTTCGTCGACCGCCGTTTCCCCCGTTCCAAGTGCCCGAGTGTGGCTGCGGACAGGCCGAGCTCCGCGGCGGCTTTCTTCTGAGTCACCCGCATCGCCTTGCGCATCTTCGCGAGCTCGGGGCCTTCCGGCGCGGCGCCGTCGGGGTTCGGGTCCATGAGCACGTGGTACACCTCCCGCGCTATGTAGCGCTTCAGGCAGCGGACCGCCTCCCGCCGGGACTTCCCCTCGGAGGTCCGCCTCGCCACGTACCTCCTCGTCCTCTCGTCGTACGCCATGCGCTTGATCGCGATCTCGTAGAGCGCCCAGTTCGCCTGCCGGTTGCCGCCGCGGTTGAGCCTGTGCCGGTCCGTCTTCCCGCTCGACGCGGGGATCGGGGAGGCGCCGCACATCATCGAGAACGCCGCCTCGCCCTTCAGCCTGCCGGGGTTGTCGCCGGCGGCCACGACCAGGGCGGCGGCGGTCGTGGTGCCGCAGCCCTCGACGCCGAGCAGCGCGGGCGCGTTCGCCTCCAGCAGCGCGCGGATGCGCTCGTCGAGGGACTCGACCTGGCTGCGGGCCTCCTTCCAGACCGCCGCGACGGACCGCAGCGAGGCCAGCACGCTCTCCTCGAGCGCGTCGCCCGCCTTCCTCCCGCGCGCGAGCAGCGGCATGAGGTCCTTCGGCCGCTCGCGGCCCCTGAACCGCTCCCTCAGGGCGCTCGGGGCCGTCGTGAGCATCGACTTCGCGCAGGCCACGCAGGACGTGGACGTCGCGACGGCCAGCCTGCGCGCGACGTAGAGCTGGCGCACCGCCTCGACCCAGCCGTCCTGCGACTTCGGCACGGAGCAGCCCTTCCCGGACGCCGCCTTGCGCGCCGCGCGCTCGGCGTCCAGCGGGTCGCTCTTCCCCTCGCCGGGCCTCACCTTGTCCCTCTTGGGCCTGAGCACCTCGACGACGTTGTACCCGAGCTCCACGAGCCTCCTCGTCAGCCCGGCCCCGTACGATGCCGTGCCCTCGACGCCGACGACCATGCAGCTCCCCGGGTCGCCTATCGCCTCCGCCAGCCTGTCGTAGCCCTCGGGGTCGGCCCCGAAGCTCCCGCTCCAGATCTTCCTCCCGAGGCCGTCGAGCAGGCACAGAACATGCACGTCCTTGTGCGTGTCGACGCCCGCGATGACCGTTTCGCCTTCCATTTTCGCTCCCCTCGGTCTGCCGCCTGCTCCGCGCCCGGGTCTCCCAGACATTGCACTGACGGGAGCGCTACAATCCAATTGGCTTGTCCGATTGTCCGCGCTCATGCTCCTATTAGGTCATGGCAGGACTCCGGGACGCGGATGCCGGGGCGAGACAGGTCGGATTTGAGGACGGCCGAAGAGGCGTCAGCAGGTCAGTGGGTCATCGTCCCGGCATTCAGCATCAGGGTAGCGCTGCGACGCGGAAATCGCGCGCCGTTGCCGCGCCCCGCAGTGCCCGCTTCCCCCGAGAACAATTATCAGTGCAGGTAGACAGCTTGTCGATTTTCGAAAAAGCCGACTATGGTTGACCCCTGCGGCTTAAACGTAGTAGATAGGCCCTATTCGTGGCACAGCACTACTCCATCCCAAATTGGCACCCCGAGCCCTCGTGAGTTGCCAACAAGCTGTTCGCCCAGCGCTTTATCCGCGCGGCATTTGGAAAATAGCACCACCGCAAAACCCGCAAGTAGCGCTTACTTTGCTATATCTCACTATACTTTGCTATATCTTGCTATACTTTGCTATATCTTGCTATATCTTGAGCAAAGGTGGCTCACATGCAAACAAACCCTTTTAAGCCCACGGCAGGCAAAACACCTCCCACAATTATCGGCCGCGAAGATGTCCTCGAGGAATTCAATGAAGGCCTCGTCAACGGTCCTGGCGCCCCGGGACGCCTTATGCGCATAGCCGGCGTCCGCGGAACGGGCAAGACGGTCCTCCTTGACGAGTGCTCACGTTTGGCGCAAAGCCATGGCTGGACGGTCATAAAAGAAGTCGCAACCGAAGGACTTTGTCAGCGCATTCTCGAGCAGCTGCAGCCCAAATTCCAGGCCAAACACGCCAGATTTGAGCCAAGCGTAGCTGGCATATCCATCGGCAGCATAGACATTGAGCGAATCGGCCCATCGCTGCGTGACGCCATGAGGCAGGCAATATCAAAGAACGGCAATGGTCTGCTCATCACCCTCGATGAGGTCCAAGACGCAGAGCTCGATGAGGTCCGAACGCTCTCCATTGCGATTCAACAGGTTATCGGCGAAGACCTTGATATCGCCTTTGTTTTTGCGGGGCTGCCTTCGATGATAGAAAGTGTCATCAACGGAAAGACACTTACGTTTTTGCGCCGCGCCCTCCCCTTTGACCTGAAGGCTGTGGCAGTAACCGAAGTTTCGTACTCCCTCGAGGAAACCATTGAAACGTCTGGCATGGAGCTGCAGCCAGGTATTGCCGGGCAACTTGCCGAGGCAACGCAGGGCTACCCCTTTATGATCCAGCTCGTTGGATATTACGCATGGCAACTGGCACGACGCGCCCATACAACTGTTATTGGAGAGGAAGAGGCGAAGCGAGGCATCGCAACAGCACGCGAACGCTTCTGCGCCATGGTGATTGAGCCCGCGCTGCAGCGCATTCCGCCCACGTGCATCGCTTATCTGCTGAGCATGGCGTCTTTGGGGCAGACGAGCTCGACCAGCATGGTTGCCGATGCCCTAAACAAAACGCCTCAACAGGTGAGCTCCGTCCGCAGCCGCCTGTTAAGAGAATCGATTATCGAGGCTCCTTCGTACGGCAAGGTCTCATTTGCCATCCCCTACATGCGCGACTACCTCTGCGAACACAAAGCCGAACTGGAAGTTGAACTGTAGAAACGGCAACTGCCCTGCAAGACGAAAGCCGTTTTCGTACGGATTTAAAGCAGACGTAAACGGTTTCGTCTGTTTTACGTTCGGAAATAAGACGCAAATTGCACTTTCGTATGGTTTTACGCCAAACGCAACACGCTTTCGTCCGGCTATGCGTCCCCAATCCAGACGAAAAAGGCCCCGAGCTCGTGTGAGCTCGGGGTTCTTTGTGCCGCACATCTATGAGAGGGAATCGATGCGCACGGGCGCTACTCCATGTAGCCGCCCTGGGATGGCGGAAACCTCGTCAATGGGGCCAGGTTTACATGCGCCAAGTTGGTGCAAAGTAACCTGCCCCCACGCAACAAGGGGTTGACTAGAGCTCGCAGGCAACCTTGTAGCCATCGCCGATGGCATCGCGGATGTTGCCGCACTTCTGGGCGTCGCCCAGCACGTGGGTGGCAACACCGGCAGCGGCCAGGTCGTCGGCCAGCTTGGTGTTGGGACGATAGCCCATGGCAAGCACCAGCGTATCGGCATCGGCGATAGTGTGGATCTCGCCATCTTTTTCGTAGCTGATGGTGTCCTCGGTAATCTCGGTTACCTTGGCCTCGGTCAGCACGTGAACGCCCTTGGAAAGCATGCGCGTGATGAGCACCGCGCGGCCGGCGCCGCCCTCGTTGGCAGCGAGCGCCTTGGTCATCTCGATGACGGTGACATCGCGATTGGCCGGCGACAGGTCGTTGACCAGCGGAGCCAGATAGTCGGCAGTCTCGCAGCCGACGGTACCGCCGCCGACGATGACGATCTTCTTGCCCGGGAAGGCGTTGCCGCCCAACAGGTCATCAGCCGTCATGACCTGCTTAAAGCCCTGCATAAAGGCCGGAGCGATAGGCTCGGCGCCATAGGCCAGGACAACCTCGTAGCCGGCGTAGTCACGCTGAATGTCCTCGGCCGAAAGCTCGGTACCAAAGATGCACTTCACGCCGGCCTCGGCCAGACGACGATACTGGTACTTGATCACACGGGTGAGCTCCTGCTTTGCCGGCGGAACGGCTGCAATGCGCATCTCACCGCCTGGCTCATCCTGCTTGTCCACGAGCACCACGTGGTGGCCACGCTTGGCGGCAATGAACGCCGCCTCCATGCCAGCGGGACCGGCGCCCACAACGAGCACGTTCTTGGCCTCGGCGGCAGGCTCGTAGCCGGCCTCGTCGCGCTCGACATCGGGGTTAACGGTGCAGGAGATGCGCTTGCCGAACATGATGCCGTTCAGGCAGCGCAGGCAGCCGATGCAGGGGCGAATCTCGTCGGCGTTGCCGGCAGCCGCCTTGTTGCAGAACTCGGCATCGCACAGGTTGGCGCGGCCCATCATGCAGATGTCGGCGGCGCCGTCCTCGATCAGCTCCTCGGCAATCCATGCCTCGTTAATGCGGCCGACCGTGGCAACAGGAATGTTCACGTGCTTTTTGATCTCGCGCGAGCAGGCAGCGTGCGAGGCCTGCTGGGTACCGGCGGCGGGAATCGCGGAGCCGCGTTTAATGGTGGTGCCGCCTGACACATGAATCATGTCGACGCCGGCCTTCTCCAGGCGACGCGAGACGTAGATCATGTCGTTGAGGGTCAGACCGCCATCGGTGTACTCATCGCCCGAGATGCGAACGTCGATGATAAAGTCCTTGCCGCAGCGCTCGCGAATCTCGGCGATAACCTCGAGCAAGAAGCGCATACGGGCGTCGAGCGAGCCGCCGTACTCATCGGTACGCTTGTTATAGAGCGGGGTCAAAAAGCCGCCGAGCATGCCGTGGGCGTGTGCCGCATGGACCTCGACGCCATCGACACCGGCCTTCTGCATACGCACGGCAGCGTCACCGAACTGATGCGTGAGCTCGTGGATCTCATCCACCGTAATGGGGCGCGGCGCCTCGCGGGCATAGGACGGACCCACAAAGGACGGAGCGATCAGGCGCGGCGTGCCCGGAATGTTAAAGGCCATGTAGGCGGGGTGGAAGAGCTGCGGCATGATCTTGCAGCCATACTCGTGGACGGCCGCGGCGAGCTTTTCCCAGCCGGGGATAAACGTGTCGTCGTAGCAGCACATATCACCCGGCAGATAGGTATAGGTGGGCTCGACCGTCACGACCTCGGTGACGATGAGGCCCACGCCACCCTTGGCGCGGGCACGGTAATGATCGACCAAGTCATCGGTCACATAGCCATGATCGGCCAGGTTGGTGGATACCGGCGGCATAAAGACGCGGTTCTTGACCTCGGTCGTACCGACCTTGATCGGGCTAAAGAGCATCGGATAGGCAGAGGACTCCATACAGGCTTCCTTTCGTTTGAGCCGCTCGGCGGCAGTTGCTAACGTACTTATCTTATCAGCAACTGCCGTATTCGCAGTCAAACATGCCCAAACGCCGGTCGACTAATGAATACCGCGGCCCAAGTCTTCGGCGATTTTGTCCACGCCCTTAAGTGCGGCGCACGTCTTTTTGTTGGAGCAATGCCCCGTGCAAACGCCACCCTGAGCGCAGTCGGCGCAGGTGCCCTTGCGGTAGATGCGCACGCATACCGCGACAAACGCAATACCAATAACAGCCAGTACAACAATATCGATAGGTGCCATAGCAAGCCTCCTCTAGTTAACCACCACTTACTTTACCCCATTCTCCACCTACCAAAAAAGGGACAGGTTTGTTTTGGTCGGTTTTATCTGCGGAAACGCCACATCTCTCCCACCAAAAAAGCCCGAGTGTCGCTGGGACACCCGGGCTCGTGGAAAGGGGTTAATCCTTATTCGGACTTAAGCGGAAACTGCGGCGGAAGCAGTGTTGGTCTCGTCCTCATCGGTCCATGCATGCTTGGGCATGGGTCGGAAAATCTGGAAGAGCATCGCAACCAGCAGCACAATGGCCACAACCGTCCAGATACCAAACTGCCCAAGGACAAGCAGGTTGTAGAACTGGTTGATGAACAGGCCGATCACCCAAGCGAAGGCGCACTCGTAGCCGATGGCAATCGCGGTCCACTTGCCAGAGTCCATCTGGTTGCGGATGGTGCCAATGGCGGCAAAGCACGGAGCGCACAGCAGGTTGAAGGCGCCGAAGGCCACGCAAGCGCCCATGGTGGGGAACATGCCGGCAAACGCGGTCCACAGGCTCGGGTCGGTCTCGCCCGCGTCGGCGACGGACAGCAGCGAGCCGGCGGTGGCGACGACGTTCTCCTTGGCGACGAGGCCAGAGACGGTCAGTGCGGTTGCCTGCCAGGTGCTAAAGCCGAGCGGGGCGAAGATCCAAGCGACCAGGTTGCCCAGCATGGCGAGCACGGAGTAGTCCATGAACTCCTCGGGGATGCCGTCCATCGCAGGCAGGAAGCCAAAGGAACCGTTGTAGCTACCAAAGTTGGAGAGGAACCAAACGACGACAGTGGACGCGAAGATGACCGTGCCGGCCTTCTTGATAAAGGCCCAGCAGCGCTCCCACACGTGCAGCGCCCAAGAGCGGATCGCCGGGAAGTGGTAAGCGGGAAGCTCCATAACGAACGGCGTCGGGCGACCGGCGAAGAGCTTGGTCTTCTTGAGCATCAGACCCGAGCCGATGACGGCAAAGACACCCAGGAAGTAGAAGAGCGGGCTGATCCACGCGGCGGTAGTGGAAGAATCGCCGATGATGGAGCCCATGAGCAGGGCGATGATCGGCAGCTTAGCGCCACAGGGGATGAACGTGGTGGTCATGACCGTCATGCGGCGGTCCTTCTCGTTCTCGATGGTCTTGGTGGCCATGACGCCAGGGACGCCGCAGCCCGAGGACACGAGCATGGGGATGAAGGACTTACCGGACAGGCCAAAGCGGCGGAACACGCGGTCCATGATGAAGGCGACGCGGGCCATATAGCCGCAGTCCTCCAGGAAGGACAGCATGACGAACAGCAGGAACATCTGCGGCACAAAGCCAAAGATGGCACCCAGGCCGCCGACGATACCGTCACAGACGAGCGAGTCGACCAGGCCACCGTCCTCGGTGCCGCCCGCCACGAGGGCATCGTGCACCATAGTGGTAATACCCGGAACATACGGACCATACTGAGCCGGATCGACCGAATCAGCATCGTCGCCCGCAGCCTCGACGGCTGCGTCGTAGGCATCGCGGCCCTGACCGAGCACGTACCAACCATCGGTACCAAAGAGCTGGTCGTTGGTGAAGTCGGTCACCGTGCCGCCCAGGGTGGAGACGGCAATGTAGTACACGCAGAACATGATGACCACAAAGATCGGCAGTCCCAGGATACGGTTAGTAACCACGCGGTCGATCTTCTCGGAGGTGCTCATCTTGGCCGGAGCCTTGGTCATGCACTCATCGATAATGTGCGCGATCACGCCGTAGCGCTCGCCGGTGATGATGGACTCGGCGTCGTCGTCGCAATCCTGCTCGCACTGTGCGACCAGCTCTTCGACGCGAGCGGCCTTCTCCTTGGTGAGGTTGATGAGTTTGCAGGCGTCTGCATCACGCTCGAACAGCTTGACGGCGTAATAGCGGCGCTTGTTGGCGGGAACGCTCGCCGGCAGGTTGTTCTCGATGTGGGTCAGAACGTCCTCGATGGAGGAATCGAACTTGTGCTCCGGCACCTGGCCCTTAGAAGCAGCGGACTTCTTGACTTGCTCGAAAAGCTCCTTGATGCCCTTGTTCTTAAGAGCCGAGATCATCATGACCGGACAACCGAGCTTCTTGGAGAGCTTGTCCGTGTCGATCTTGTCGCCGTTCTTCTCGACCAAGTCGGCCATGTTGAGGGCAACGACCACGGGCAGGCCGGTCTCGATAACCTGAAGCGCCAGGTACAGGTTGCGCTCGAGGTTGGTGGCGTCGACCACCTGAACGACAACATCGGGCTCGCCACTCATGAGGTAATCGCGCGAGCATTGCTCCTCGGGGCTGTAGGGGGAAAGCGAGTAGATGCCAGGGAGGTCCGTGATGGTAACGTTCTTGTCGCTTAGGAGCTTGGCCTCCTTTTTCTCAACCGTGACGCCGGGCCAGTTGCCAACGTAGCCGTTGGCGCCGGTGATCAGGTTGAAAAGCGTGGTCTTGCCGCAGTTGGGGTTACCCGCCAGCGCGACATGGATCTGAGAATCCGCCATTCAATCCTTCTTCCTTGTGTGCCTGCGCTGCTTTCTCCGCGCAGGCTGGATAATGTGCTTCAAAGATGCTGTATTAAGTTAGAAAAACCTAACTTTATCTGCAGAAATATACGTCGCAAGCCCTTACTGGACCTCGACGACGGCCGCCTCCTCCTTGCGGATGGAAAGCTCGTAGCCGCGCACGTTGATCTCGACCGGATCACCGAGCGGCGCGACCTTCACGACCTTGAACGAAGTGCCCTTGATGAGCCCCAAGTCCATAAGGTGGCGGCGAAGCGCACCCTCACCGTGAAGCTTGACGATGGTAGAGCTCTCGCCCACCTTAACGTCACCCAACGTCTTCATCCTCTTGTCCCCCTTTCGGTTTTTATGAAATGCTGCAGACTAACCGACGGTCATGATGTGCATGGCAACCTTGGAATCGATGCCAAAGCGTGCGCCCAGCACCGTGACGATGATATTGGCGCCACTCGAGCTCACCACGTGGATTTCGTTGCCCTCGACAAAGCCGAGGTCTTTGAGGTGGTGTTTCATGTCCTCATTGCCCTTTACACGAGACACGTGCACGGTTTCGCCCGCTTTTACCATCGAAAGCGGCATGGCCGGCATCTGCGGTCCGCAAGACATGAGTTGCTCCTAACGTCAGTTCGTCCTCAACATCGACGCGATAAAAGTTAACCACGTCTATGTTCGCTATAGTAAACTAGCACGTGGTTAACTTTTTGGAAAGGGTCCCTATTCAGATTTCGAAAAAGTTTCCTATATGAAACAAAAGAGGCACCGCAAAGACCATCTCTTTGCGGTGCCTTGTCATACCAATTTATGCAACAAAGGGGACTGTCCCCTTTGTTGCATTGTTGAGGTTAGAGCGAGAGGTTTCTGATCGACGTGACGCAGGAGGCCTCATCCACACCCGAAACGCGGAAGATGATGTTCTCGCCGCACTCGCCGTAGAGAGCCATGAGGCCCATAACATCGCGGCCATCCGTGTGGCGGTCGCCGATGCTGACCGACACGTCGCTACGATGCTTGGCAATGATGTCATAGAGCAGCGCAACCGGGCGGGCATGCAGTCCCAACGGATCTTTAATCGTCTTCGTAAACTCGACCATGTCCCCTCCCACGACATCGCACATTCGGCCGGCAAAACCCAGCCACGTGGTAGATATTGTAGCGTTAGATGCTTGTCGAGAGCCCCTCTGAACACCTCGTGGTCAAAAAGTGGCAAATATGAGTACTGTCACCAATTTAGTAGCAGCAAAATCGAGAGCAAATTGCCTACTTTGAGCGATTCGAAGAGGTTGAAAGCCGTCAAACGCCCTTCAAAAGGGGTTAGATAAATTGATTTTGAGCCCATTTTGCTCAGAATAGGCCGAAAAATATGACACCTCTTTTGCAGCAGTACTCATATTTGGCATTTTTTGCCCACAGGGTCCATAACCATGCCCCAAAACACAAAAGGAGGGGCCTCGTAAGGCCCCTCCCTAGGAAAGGGGATCGATTTATTCCACAGCCGCAGATTAATCCTAGCCGCTACTCCATCATGTCGAGGACGGAGGGGCGCAGCTCGCTCTCGGCAGCCTCGGGATCGGTCTCGCGCAGGCGGTTGATGTAGCGGTTGTACCACATCACGGCAAGGCCCAAGAAGACAACCACGCCGCCAACGTTGTAGACCAGCGTCAGCCACAGCGGCTGATCGAGCGGAATGGTGCCGCAGACAAGCACGAAGCAGAAGACCACAAGCAGGAATGCGGCAACGACCAGGCCAAAGCTGCGCGAGCCCATGCGGAAGCCACGGGGAGCAGCATCGAAGTTCTTGCGCAGCATAAAGTAGGCAAGCAGAATCAGCAGCGGCGGGAGCAGAGCGGTGGCAGCCGTCATGTTGGTGACGATCATGAGCAGGTCGTCGAGGTTACCGGAGCCCAGGGCCGGGATGATCAGGATGGGGACGACGATGGCGAACTGCAGCCAAGCGGCGCGGGCAGGAATGCCATGCTCGTTGAGCTCGACGATCTTGCTACCAAAGACGCCCTTGGGGATCTCGGTGAAGAAGACCTTGATGGGAGCGGAGGTCCACATCATGAGGGAACCCAGCGTAGCGGCGAGAAGGATCAAGCCGATGACGCGCGTGGACACTTCCATAGGAATGCCAAAGTGGGCAAAGACAGCGCCGAACACGTCGAAGATGCCGGTGGAGATGGCAACGCTGCCCTCGGGGATGAACAGGTTAACCAGCAGCGAAGCGCCTGCATACAGAAGGCCGATGGTCAGGCCGGCGATAACGACGGTGCGCACGAAGGCCTTGACGCCACCCTTAAGGTCGTTAAGGAACACGCCGACAGACTCAGCGCCGCCAACGCCCTGGATGATCCAGGCAAGCGTACCGAAGAAGCCCCACGCAGTTGCGAAGTTGCTCATGTCGGGAGCCATGTTAGCGGGAGTAGGAGCCGTAGCGAACTCAACGCCGCCAAGGGCAGCAGCCAGGGACAGCAGGATGAACACGGCGGTCAGGCCGAGAGCCGCGGTCGAACCGAAGGAGGAAATGGAGCCGATCCACTTAGCGCCCTTGGTCGAAACCCACGTGGCGATAGCAAAGACGACGATCTCGATAATGGTGATCCACAGCTGCGAAAGCTCGGCGTTGGCACCAAAGAACACGTAGCTCGCGTAGATGATGACGTTGGGCAGGACGGACGCAAAGAAGAACAGGTTAACGAACCAGTAGCTAAATGCCGTCAGGAACGCCCAGCGACCACCCATCGAGGTCTTAACCCATGCGTACACGCCCGACTCGGAGTCCTTGTTGAGGCCGACGAACTCGGCGGTAACCAGGGTATAGGGGACAAAGTACAAAAGCGTGGCGAAGAAGAACGACGGCGCAGCTGCCAAGCCGATGGCCGCGTTGTTGTTGATGATGTTCTTGATACCGAACACGGCGGCGACCGTCATGCCCAGCAGAGCGAACGAACCAATCGTTCCTCGTTTTTCAGAGCTCATAAGCCCTCCCAATCATCTGTTAAATGTCATCTAAACCCGTCCGAGCTGCAAGTGCAAACACGGACGGCGCACCTGCTAAGGGGAATGGGGAAAAGGGAGTCAACAAAGCCATCCCCCTTAACGGCGCGAAGCAAACGCCCAGGCGGACGAATACTACTTGTTGGGGAAGGAATAACCTTCGACTGTCACGTGCAGTACCACGACGCGGGGATCCGCGGCATCGGCCACGACACGGTAGGCCTCGTCAATTTCGACGACGGCAACGCCGCCGGTGGGAATCGTCACGGTCTCCCCCGTACCCTCAAAGCGCTCGCGATCATCGATATCGCTGTAGGCGCGCGTACAGGTAAGATCGGCCTTGGAAGCCACCTCAACGGTCAGATTGCCGTCGAGCGGGGCGAGCACGGCATGGTAGCGACGGTGACCGACCAGATCGGCAGTAGCCGCCTCGTGGGCGTTCACCCACCAATACACCAGCGAGTCGCCGATAGAGTACGCCACATCGTGCTGCAGTTCAGAAACGCCGTCGAGTGCCTGACCGGTACGCATCCACTTCTTGACGGACTTCATCTGGGCGTCGAAATCGGCACGCGAGTTAAAGATATGCATGACTTATGCCTCCTTAATGGGTGCCAGCGCCTGAGCCAGATCGGCAGACGTCAGCGGTCGCAGGGACACCTCAAAGCTGAAGCTCTCAAAACGGGTGCGATAGGAATCGAGCACCTCGGAACCCCAAGAGTTCGAGCCAAGGCCGAGCAGCTGGTCGTTGATGTTGACCGTAACCGTGTCGCCCGGGACAAGATCGTAGACATGCTTGGCGTTATCGATAGCCTCGCAGCTATAGGGCCATGCGGAGAACGAGAACGGATTGGAAGCGGCGTCGCTCGGACGCGTCACGACCAGACCGTCACCGTGGCTGGAGCGCAGGGCGACCCAGCGGGTACCCTCGCGGTTGGCGCAGTCCTGGGGCATAACGTAGGGCGTGAACATGTCGTCGACCGTAGTGCGGTAATGACCGACCGGGTTGGCGCGCAGCGAGTCCGGATAGTTCTCGCCCGGGCCGTGGCCATACCACTCGACGGCACGATCACAACCGGGAACCTCGAAGGAGATGCCGATGCGCGGGATAATGTCCGAATAGTCGCCGTAGGGCTCGCCGGAAACCTTGAGGTCGACGCGGCCACTCGGAAGCACGGTATAGACGAGCTCGACGCGCATGCCGAACGCGCGGACGGGAGGAGCAATACGCTGGCTCACGGTAACGACGACCACATTGCCGTCCTGCTTCCAAGTAACCTTGCGGGTAGACGTCTGCATCACATCGATGAAGTTGTCCTTCCACAGGGAGTCATACTCTTGGGCGTGGTTGTCGACGAGCGGATGCCAAAAACCAACCTGGGGACCAGAGGCCATGACGTCGCGGCCGGATGCCTTCCACTCGCTCACGGTACCGTTGACCTTGCTGAAGGTCAGCTCGCCGTTGAGGGAGTGAATGTGGATCTCCTGCTCGGTCTCCTCGACCGTAAGCTCAGGACGAGCGGGGGCAGCGATGGCCGGCGCCGAATGGTTGGCGATGGCAAACTGGCTTGCACCCAGTTGGAACATCGGCTCGCACCAGACGTGAGCGGCCATGGTGTAGGCGCGCACGGTCAGCAGGGTCTCGCCTACCGCGGCCTCGTGAATCACTAGCGGAAGCTGGACGGACTCGCCGGGGGCAACCGCACCGGGCATGAGCGTCTTGCGGCAGACCACGTCGCCGTCCACCAGGGTCTCCGCCGACAGGCAGACATCCTCAAGGGTGGTAAACCAACGCTTGTTGGTGACGGTCAGCTCGCCCGCCTCGTCGTCGTAAGCCATGCGAACCGGGCAGATGACCTGACCATACTCAGTGAGGCCCGGGCTCGGCTGCTGCCAAGGGAACACCATGCCATCGATGCAGAAGTTGCTGTTGTTGGGGTAATCGCCGTTGTCGCCACCATACATATCGTAGGCAACGCCGTCCTCGGTCACAGCAGCCAAACCGTGGTCGCACCATTCCCAGATAAACTGGCCTTGGATGCAATCCCAGCGATCGAAGACCTCCTGATACTCGGACAGGCCTCCGGGGCCGTTGCCCATGGAGTGACCGTACTCGCAGTTGATGCGCGGCTTGGGGAATGGATGCTCACCAAAGTCGTTCATCTGCGACACACGGGAGTACATGGTGGAGATAACGTCGACGGTATCGGCGTTGCGGTCCTCCTCGTAATGGACCGGACGACCATCGAGCTCGTGAGCCTTGGCGTACATCGCGCGGATGTTGCAGCCATAGCCGCTCTCGTTGCCCATCGACCACATAATGATGCAGGCGTGGTTGCGCTCCTGCATCACCAGGCGCTCAATGCGGTCGACGTAGGCCGGCTCCCATGCCGGGTCGTCGGTGACCAGGGCGATATTGCCGATATTCTCGAAGCCGTGGCTCTCCATATCGGTCTCGGCGACCAGCATGATGCCGTACTCGTCGCACAGCTCGTAAAAGCGCGGGTCGTTGGCGTAGTGGGACGTGCGCACCGCGTTGATGTTGTGCTGCTTCATGAGCTCCAGGTCGCGGCGCATGCGATCGAGGCCCACGGCGCGGCCCTTGTGATCGTCGTGATCGTGGCGGTTGACGCCATGCATCTTAAAGTAAGTGCCGTTGAGGTAGATATGATTGCCCTCGACCGTCACCTCGGCAAGACCCTGGCGATGCGGGACGTACTCGCTGACCTGGTCACCGTCGTAGACCTCAAACGTAAGGTCACAGAGGAAGGGATCCTCGGGATTCCAGAAGTGGGCATCGGTCACGCTGCACTCGGCATGGCCGTCGACGCACTCACCCGTAGCCACCACGTTCTCGCCATCACTGAGCGTAAACACAACGCGGGTAGCTCCCTCGGCAACCGTATCGAGCGTGATCAGAGCGGCATCGCCCTCGCGGTGCGTGCGGAACCTAAAGTCGACCAGGTGTGCGGCGGGACGCTGCATAAGATACACATCGCGGAAAATGCCCGAGGCCCACCACATGTCCTGATCCTCGATATAGCTGCCATCGCTGTACTGCAGGACCTTGACCGCAAACAGGTTGTCGCCCTCGACGAGCGCGTCGGTCACGTCGAACTCGGCAGACAGGCGCGAACCCTTGGTCATGCCGATAAACTGACCGTTGACGTACAGCTCGCCATAGCTCTCGATGCCGTCAAAGCGAATGATCTCGCGAGCACCGGCAGGAACGGCGGGAAGGTTGACGATGCGCTGGTACACGCCCGTGGGATCGTCAGAGGGAACGAACGGCTGATCCACCGGGAACGGAAAACCCTCGTCGGTGTAGGCAAGGTTGCCATAGCCGTCCACCTGCCACAGGTGCGGAACCTCCACGTGATCCCACTCGGGCTCGTACGTGGAAAGCTCCTCGTTAGAGACGGCAGCGGGGCCCTCAAAGAGGCGGAACTGCCACGAGCCGGACAGCTGGACAAACCCGCGCGACAGCTCGCGGCTGTACGTTGCAGCGAGATCGGCGGTCTCATAACCCATAAAGTACGCATGGGGTGCCAGGCAGTTCCTATGGGTGAGCGCTTGGTTTTCCCAATCGTTAATGGTGTCCATGGTGATGCTCCTTCGTCATCGTAGTGATTCTTGTGCAACCGGTTGTCCTTATCTTACGGGCGATGCAAAAAACTGTGCAACCGGTTGTCCGCTGAACGGTCGATTTGGTCGGGTTAACGGTGCAACCGGTTGTACAACCGCAACACTTATGTCACCCTGAGTATCGAAACTCAGCGCAAGACATCGTTCTTAAGCTCGTAGGCAACCGCCACGCCCGCTGATATCTCACCCATACGAGACGTATTCGATTGCGGCTTGGTTGCAAAACGACACCGGTCACCGGATATCATGAACGCTGTTCAGGCGCACTATAGTAAGCTGTATCCGCACCAGCCCGTATCAGCGACAACATCGACCGCATTCTCCAGGAGACGCCATGACCCAACCAGTTCGCACCGCACCTACGCTTGCCGAGGTTGCCGCAGCTGCCGGCGTGTCGCGCTCCACAGCATCGCGCGCTCTCAACGATTCGCCCCGCATTAGCGAGGAAACCAAAAGGCGCGTCCGCGCGGCGGCCAAGGAAGTCAATTTTGTCCCCAACGCTCGTGGCCGAGCGCTCGCTGTCGGGCGCACGGAAATCATCGCCGTGCTCGTGACCGAGCCCCTGAGTAAGCTCTTCAGCGACCCCACCTATAGCGAGTTTTTGAGCGGCATTACCGAGGAACTGTCGGAGTCGTCCTATCTGCCCGTTATCTTGCAGGCGTCTTCTACGCATGAGCGCAACCGCGCACGCGAGCACTTTGAGCGCCGCTCGTTCGACGCCGTGATCGACGTCTCCCCCTACAAGGGCAGCGAGCTGCTCGAGGTGCTGCGCGAGCTGGGCGTACCTACCGTGTTGTGCGGCCAGCTCGAGGGCCACCCCTATCGCGATGTGTTCTCGACGGTCTACTCTGACGACGAAGAGGGCGGACGCTTTGCAGCGCTCGCTATGAAGGAGCGAGGGCGCAAAGATATCGTCGCCGTGTTGGGACCGCAAGACAACCCCGCTGTTGTCGACCGCCTGCGCGGCTACCGCGCCGTCTTGGGCGAAGACCTCCCAGACGCAAACGTTATCTATACCGGCTGGAACAACGGAGACGGCTATCAGGCCATGCACCAGATCCTCGCGCGCGAGATCGCTTTCGATGGCGTGCTCTGCGGATCGGACCGTATCGCGGCTGGCGTCATCACCGCACTCAACGAGGCAGGCCTATCCGTTCCGGCGGACGTTTCTGTCGTCGGCTTCGACGATCACGAGATTGCGACGCGCTGCGTCCCCGCACTCACGACCGTCCGCCAGCCCCTGCGCGAAGAAGGCCACATGGCCGCCAACATTGCGCTCGACATGATCAAGGGTGCCGAGCCCACCACCTCCGTGATGCACATGCAGCTGATCCAGAGAGACTCGCTATAAGAAATTGGGGCAGGCTTTCCGCCAGACAGTTGTTGCGGAAAGCCTGCCCCGTTTTGAGCGCTCATTCTGGGGCACAGTTTCCGTTAGACAGCTCAACCGGAAACTGTGCCCCATTATTTTGCCGAATTCTGGGGCACGCTTTCCGCGACGCCCGGTCATCCCAAGCCCTCTCAACCTCGGCGCATAAAAAACGAGGGAAGGCACGCGTCCTTCCCTCGTTGCAAGCAATATGTAGCCGCTTGCCTACATCAGGCGCAGGCTGACGTCCTTGAGCTGGGCGCCGGAAACGGCACTCGGGGCGCCCGACATGAGGTCGGAGCCACTGGCCGTCTTGGGGAACGCCATGACGTCGCGGATGGAATCGGAGCCGGTGAGCAGCATGCACACGCGGTCCAGACCCAGAGCGAAACCGCCCATCGGGGGTGCACCAAACTTGAGGGCCTCCATGAGGAAGCCAAACTGCGACTCGGCGCGCTCCTCGGTAAAGCCCAGAAGCTTGAGCATGGACATCTGCATCTCGGCGTTGTGGATACGCATACCGCCGCCGCCGGCCTCAAAGCCGTCCATGACAAAGTCGTAGGTGCACGAACCGGCTGCCAACGGGTCGGCCTCAATCTTGGCGATGTCGGTCTCGGTCGGCAGGGTAAAGGGCTGGTGCTCGGCAGCATAGGCCTTGCGATCCTCGTCCCAATGGAACAGCGGGAAGTTGACGACCCACAGGAAGTCGTGACCCTCGCGCTTGATCTCAAGCGCATTGGCCATGTGCGAACGCATGCCGCCCAGAATCTCGTCGGAGAGCAGGCGCGGGCCGGCGGCGAACATCACAAGGTCGCCGGGCTCGACGTCCATGCGCTCGCGCAGAGCGGCCATCTCCTCGTCCGAGAAGAACTTGACGATGGGGCTGTTGATGGAGCCGTCCTCGCGGAAGGCGATCCAGGCCAGGCCCTTGGCGCCAAACGTGGAAGCCACCCCGGCGAGCTTATCGATCTTGGCACGTGCCCAGGCACCGGCGCCCTTGGCGTTGATGGCCTTGACGACAGAGCCCTCCTCGTTCGCAGCGGTCGCGAAGACCTTGAACTTGGAGTTGGCAAAGATGTCGGTCAGGTCGACCAGGTGCATGCCATAGCGGGTATCGGGCTTGTCGGAGCCATAGGTGTCCATGGCATCCCAGTAGTTCATGCGACGCAGCGGCGTGGGCATCTCGACACCCATGCGGCCGAAGGCATCGGCAAGAACCTCTTCGAGCGCGCTCATGACATCGTTCTGGTCCACGAAGGACATCTCGATATCGACCTGGGTGAACTCGGGCTGACGGTCGGCACGCAGGTCCTCGTCGCGGAAGCACTTGGCAACCTGGTAGTAGCGCTCGACGCCACCGACCATGAGCAGCTGCTTCAGAAGCTGCGGGGACTGCGGCAGGGCGTAGAAGTTGCCCGGCTGGATACGGCTGGGGACGATGAAGTCGCGGGCGCCCTCGGGCGTGGACTTAAACAGGGAGGGCGTCTCGACCTCCATGAACTCACGGTTGTGCAGCGCCTCGCGAATGGCAAAGGTAAAGTCGGAGCGCAGCTTGAGGTTTGCCATCATCTCGGGACGACGGAGGTCCAGATAGCGATAGCGCAGACGGGTGTCCTCGCTGGTCTCGATGCCGTCCTCGATCTGGAACGGCGGGGTGACGGAAGTGTTGAGCACCTCGGCGTGGTCGGTCAGGACCTCGATCTCGCCGGTCGCGAGCTTGGCGTTGGTGGTCTCCTCGCCACGGGAGCGCACGACGCCGTGGATCTTGATAGGCCACTCGGGACGCATGGTCTCGGCAATCTTAAAGGCGTCGCCGTCGGAGTGCTCGGGGTCGAAGGTGAGCTGCGTGATGCCCTCGCGGTCGCGAAGGTCGCAGAAAATAAGGCCGCCGTGATCGCGGCGACGGCTCACCCAACCGGTGAGGGTGACCTCTTCGCCCACGTTCTCGCGGCGAAGCTCGCCGCAGGTACGGGTGTGCATGGAATGCTCGTCGATGGGACGGGTCTGGCTCATACCAGTGATCCTCCTTTATGGATCTGTGCCGCCCCGTGTCGTTCCGGGCGGCGTCGTACAGATTTGCCCAGCCTGCGTAAACCGCGCAGCCAGACATGGCGTTCTATCTTATCGCACCTGTGTCGATGTGCCGCGGAAAAGTAGCTCCTGCCCAAAGACTTGACGGAGACGAAACAATTGCCGCACCGTGGCACCCGCCCGCGCTCGTCACGTGAGACAATATGCCCCAATAAAACAGCACTTGGAAAGGCCCGTCATGACTGCACGCCTCATCGTTATGGATATCGACTCCACGCTCATCAACCAGGAGGTCATCGACCTGTTGGGCGAAGAGGCCGGCGTAGGCGAACAGGTGGCACAGATCACCGAACGCGCCATGCGCGGCGAGCTGGACTTTAAGCAAGCGCTCGTGGAGCGCGTGGGGCTGCTCGCCGGCTTGGACGACAGCGTGTTCGAGCGCACCTTTGAGCGCGTGACGTTTACCCCCGGCGCGCTGGAGCTTGTGCGCTCGGCACACAGCAAGGGCTGGAAGGTCGGCGTGGTGAGCGGCGGCTTCCACGAGGTCGCCGACAAAATCGCGGCCGCCGCGGGCATCGATTTTTGCCTGGCCAACCGCCTGGAGGTCGTGGACGGCAAGCTCACCGGTAAGTTGGCTGCCGACATTGTGACCAAGGAGTCCAAGCTCATCCAGCTGCTGGACTGGGCAGTTGAGTGCGGCGTCGACATGGCCCACACGGTCGCTATTGGCGACGGGGCAAACGACATCCCCATGATCCAGGCCGCGGGCACGGGCATCGCGTTTTGCGCCAAGCCTAAGACGCGCGAAGCCGCCCCGTTTGCCATCGACGAGCGCAACCTGATGCTCGCCATGGACATCATCCTGCGTGACTAGCCGATCCGTCTAACAATTGAATCAGTCTGTCCTATAGTTTCCGAACAATTTTGTCTTAGTGTTCGGAAACATACCCTTTGAGTGCTAGACTTTGCGCCGTCGAAGGGAACATATATGGATAAGCGAGATCTTGAGCAGCTGCTGAGCGATGTTGCCGACGGAGCAGTCGCCCCGGCAGTCGCCCTCACGCGCATCCAGACGGCGCCAACCGCCGATCTGGGTTTTGCGCAGCTCGATCTTTCGCGCGGAGTGCGCCAGGGAGCCGGCGAGGTTGTCTACGGCGCCGGTAAAACCGCCGAGCAGATTGCCGCCATTATCGAAGCGCTGCACGATGCCGGCCAGGAGCGCATCCTGGTCACGCGCCTGGACGCCGAAAAGGCAGCCCGCACCTCGGAACTCCTCGACAACGGCATCGACCTGGGATATGTCCCGGACGCACAGCTCGCCCTCGTAGGAGGCAAGCCCTCCCCTACCGGCAATGGACGCATCGTCGTCGCCTGCGCCGGTACGAGCGACTTACCCGTCGCCGAGGAGGCCGCGTTGACGGCCGAGTTCTATGGCAACGAGGTCGACCGCCTCTACGACGTGGGTGTCGCCGGCCTGCACCGTCTGCTCGCGCATGCCGAGGAACTTGCCCGGGCGCAGGTGGTCATCGCCATCGCCGGCATGGAGGGCGCACTGGCGAGCGTTGTCGGCGGCCTGGTGAGCTGTCCGGTCATCGCCGTTCCCACCAGCGTGGGTTACGGCGCGAGCTTTGGTGGCGTAGCCGCACTGCTCGCCATGCTCAACTCCTGCGCCAGCGGCGTTTCAGTCGTCAACATCGACAATGGCTTCGGCGCCGCCTACCAGGCAAGTCTTATCAATCATTTGAGCGCCGGCACGCCCTGCGCCCGTTAAGGAGCATTCTATGTCCAACCATCAGCACACGCTTATCATCGACGGCACCTCGGGCATCAGCGGCGACATGACCGTCGCGGCCCTGCTCGACCTGGGCGCCAGCGAGGAGCATCTGCGCGAGCAGCTCGCCACGCTTCCGGTCGGCGGCTTTGAGATTGCCGTTACACGCGCAAACAAGCATGGCATCGACGCCTGCAACTTTGACGTTCAGCTGGCAGAGGAGCTCGAGAACCACGACCACGACATGGCCTGGCTCTACGGCAACGAGGCAGCTGTCAAGCACACGCACAAGCATGAGCACCACCATCATGATCATGACGAGCACGAACATGAGCACTGCCACGAGCATGACCATGAGGGCCACGGTCATGGCCACGAGGATCACCATCACGCCCACCACCATCATCACCGTTCTTTGGCGGACGTCACCGCCATCATCGATGGCTCGCAGATGAGTGATGGCACCAAGCGTCGCGCGCTCGCCATCTTTACCGCGCTCGCCGCCGCCGAGGCCAAGGCCCACGGCAAAACGCCCGAGACCGTCATGTTCCACGAAGTAGGCGCCATCGATTCCATCGTTGACATCTGCTCTGTCGCCATCTGCCTCGATGACCTGGGCATCGAGGATATTGTCGTCGAGTCGCTCTCCGAGGGTCACGGCACCATCCACTGTGCCCACGGCCTTATGCCCATCCCGGTGCCCGCCGTCGTCAACCTATGCCAGGCAGGCAATATCGCCCTCACGCCCGCACCGGTCGCCGGCGAGCTCGTGACGCCCACGGGTGCCGCCATCGTCGCCGCACTGCGCACGTCCGAGCACCTGCCGGCCCGCTACCGCATCGAAGCCGTCGGCTACGGCGCCGGTAAGCGCCCCTACGAGGGCTGCTCCGGCACGCTCCGTTGCCTGCTTGTTCACGTGGACGCATAGCCATGGATGCCCGCAAAACCAAAAGCCGCGCCGCCATTGTCACGGCGTTTTCCGAGCTCCTTCGCGAGGAGGACTACGGCAAGATCACCGTCGGCGACATCATCGCGCGCGCCCATGTGGGTCGGGCCACGTTCTACGGCCTCTTTAAGAGCAAAGACGACCTACTGTCCAAGCTCGTAAGCGACATCTGCACCCACGCCCTCGACGACGATGGCACACCGCTCGACGACCCACTCGTGCAGGTCGAACATATCCTCAACAACCTCTGGGAGCGCCGCCAGGGCGTTCGAGCCCTCGTAGCCGGCGCCGGCTCACGCGTCTTCGCCGACTGCTTACGCAAGACCATCATGTCACGAGCAGCCGAAACCGTCCCCACCGACCCAAACGGCCCCGCCGCCACCATGGACCGCAGTTTCTTACTACACCACATAGCCTCAAGCTTCGTAGGAATGGTCCAATGGTGGGCCTGGCACAACTTCCAAGCAGATAGGGCCGAAGTAGCCAAAGACTACCTCTCAGCCATTAAGCCTCTCTTCAACTAAGTAACTATCCCTTCCCAAAGTGGGATCCCCATCCCAAAGTGCGAATCCCATTCCAAAGTTCCGCTCCGAATCAAGACGCCACGCATCCCAAAGTGTCGACAGCAGCCCAACGTCCCTACCAGCAACAAGCCCCTCCCATCCAAATTCAGATATATATGTTGGGTTGCTTGTTCCAACGCGGCTAAGATCCCGCAGCTGGCCGCATGGGGTAACTTCCCAGCGCATTCCGCAGGACGAAAGAACCCCCGCCGCACGAAGTGCGCAGCGGGGGTTCTTTCATGTCCGAGGACGCGCTGGGAAGTTACCCCATGCGGCTAGCGGACAACTATGTAGCCTTGGACTAGAACATGCCCAAGAAACCATGCACAAACAGCGCGGCCACGATAGCACCGACAAACGGAGCGATGCCAGGAACGAGCAGGCCGTACTTCCAGTTGTTGTCGGCCTTGTTCTTGATCGGCAGCACCTGATAGGCCATGCGAGGACCAAGGTCACGAGCCTGGTTCATGGCGAAGCCAGTGATGCCGCCCATGCCCATACCAACGGCCCAAACGATCAGGCCGACGCAGATAGCGAGCATCAAAACGTTCTCGCCGGCGCGGTTAGCGGCAGCAAGGATGGCGCTGATGAACACGAAGGTGCAGATAGCCTCGCAGAAGAAGTTACGGGCATAGTTGGTGCCCTCGGTGGTGGGGTTGGTCGAGAAGATGTTGCGCTGGGCAATGGGATCGATGACACCATCGGAAGCCTTGAACTCATCGGCATACATCAACCACGCGATCACGGCACCCGCAAAGCCGCCGAGCATATCGGCAACCATGAAGGGGATGCAGCTGCTCCACGGCACCAGGCCTACGATGCACTGAGCAAGCACCATGGCGGGGTTCATGCACACGGCGCCGCCAAAGATAAACAGAGCAACCGAGATGCCAAAAGACCAAGTGGTGATGGCAAACATATGACCGGAGCCCTGATACTTGGTGCCCTTGAGCACGGTATCGCAGTGCACGCCCACGCCAAAGATGATCATGAGGGCCGTTGCGCCGAATTCGCAGAGGAGTTTGGTAAGCATAAAACCTTATCTTTCTTGTCGGTTA
This sequence comes from Collinsella sp., assembly GCA_047247485.1. GTDB lineage: Bacteria > Actinomycetota > Coriobacteriia > Coriobacteriales > Coriobacteriaceae > Collinsella. Next base: position 1,727,188 of record JBKTTM010000006.1, read on the forward strand.
TAAACGATTCGTTTAGGCCACGCGCTAGTGCTGCGCGACGACAACGCCCAGGCCATCGGGAATGACGGCGACCTTGGCATCGGCACCCTTCATCTCAAAGGCGAGCTTGAGCGCCTCCTCGATAGTGTTGACCGGCGTCATGTGCATATCCTTGAGCATCTGGTGATCGCACAGGTCGGTGACCATGATCACAGGGTGATGCGCCAGGATGCGGGCAAAGATCTGGCTCGTCCACTGGTCGGGCAGGGTCTCGTCCTTAGGACGGTCGATGCAGGCGCGCTCGAACTCCGCCGGGTCGTTGTCGGCGATGTTGTGATAGAAGCCCTCGCCACCGTGACCGTCGGCACAACCGGCGACATCGATGATCACACCGCCCTCGGGAAGCGTAGCCTCGGCAGCGCACATGCCCTTCACGGCCTGGTAGATGTTCTGGTCGAGCGGGTAGCCGCCGTTGGTGGTGATGGCAATCTCGCACTCGACGGGCTCAACGCCGGCAAGGCTCTTCACGAACTCGCAGCCAGCCTCGTGTGCCTTGTGGATGTCGCCGGCAAAGGAGCCGATGACCTCGTGCTTACCGTTGAGCACCACGTTCAGCACAAAGGCAAGGTGAGCCATCTCGGCAGCGGCAAACATGTCCTCGCTCACGTGGTTGTGGCACAGGTTGCCGGCACGCGAGTGGGAATCATTCACAAACTGACCGTTGTGGTTGTACATGATGGTCTTGTAGCTGGCGATGCCGGGCAGGACGGACTTGCGGCTGCCAGAGAAACCGGCAAAGAAGTGCGGCTCAATGAAACCCTCGGCAAGCAGCAGATCGCATTCGGCGGCAATCTTGTTGATGATGCACTCGCCGCCAGAAGGCAAGGTGCCGATCTTTTTCATCATGCTGTCGTCAGTCGCGACGTGCATAACGATTTCCTCGTTGGCAACGATTTCCTCACCGTACTTGTTGACGAGCTCCTCATGCGTCGACGGACGATGCATACCCGTAGCAACCAAAATACGCACGCGAGCCTCGGGCGCGGCGGAATGGATGTGATGCAGCAGAATAGGCATCGTCACACGCGAGGGAACGGGACGCGTATGGTCGGAGCTAATGATGACAATATCCTTTTTGCCAGCACAAAGCTCCTCGAGCGAAGGCGAGCCATAAGGGTTGGCAAGCGACTCCTCTACCAGCTCTTCCTGCGATTTCGTGGTCTTAAACTCGTTTTGATGACCCTCCATCACACCCGCGAAGTTCTTATCCTCGAGCTCCAGATGCAACGTCTTGCGGTCAAACGGCAGTTCACATTCAAACAATGACGAGCGCCCTCTTCCTTTCAACTGACACACTAGATAAACCGTTGGAAGGATACGCCGCTCACCGAAAAACTCCACCGTCCACCGACTCATTAACACAACGTTCATATTTGACCCACAACAAAACGGCCGCGATCCCAAACGGGACCGCGGCCGTCTGCCAAAGGCACTATGGTCAGGATGGCTTACGCAATACCGAGGCGAACATCCACCCCGATGGCATGCGCGCGTAAGTCATATTGCATAAATACGTCAATATTTTGTATAAAATGACGCATGGGTTTCTAGCCGTAAAAAGGGTAGACCCCTCCGGAGCGTGCATTTTTGGGAGTATTCGGCATCGCAAGATAAGATTTTGGTGTCAAAAGTCTTTCAAAAGGTAAATAGTCCTCATGACTCGTCCCATCTGGATAGCATACGGCAAGAAAACAGCCATATATAAACATCGCCAAGGCCCAATCGTCGTGCAAAAGCATCACCAAAGGCAGCGAAAGCCGGCTATGGCCTTATGCATCATTCTTTGGCTGCTGAAAACTCCGTTTTTTTGCACGTCGCCCCAAGTACTACCCTCACCCAGCGGCCATCCGACGAAGACCGGACATCGCAGGGCCCGCCATAGGTTTACTTTTAGGCACACTCCGCAGGACGCAAGAAGCCCTCGCCGCACTCCACATTAGGCGCGAAACGCACTTTATTTTCATCAGCTTTAATCCCTGAAGACCGAGGACGAAGGGGCCCGATGGGTTTCCCTCTGAATGCATTCCGCAGCACGAAGCCCCCTTATCCGCAGCTCCGAAGGAGCAGGATAAGGGGGCTTCAAGTGCGAGGACGCATTCAGAGGGAAACCCATCGGGCCCCGGTGAGAGCCACAGGGCTATCGATTACCCCGTGTTCTGCAATCCTGCCGAGACGCCGGTCACAGTCGAAAGAATCAGGCTCATGTACTCGGCCTTCTTCTCCTCGGCCATCTCGTCCTGGTTCATACGCACCTCGCGAAGGGCACGGACCTGGGCGATGGACAGAGCGTCGACGTAGGGGTTACGCACGCGAACGGCGCAACCGAGCACGCGGCGGCGCTGCAGTGGCCACTCGTCACCGACGATGGCAAGGACCCACTTACGCGTGAGCTGCATCTCGGTAAAGACCTTCTCGGACAGATCCTGGCGATCGCCCAGGTGCAGATACATCTTGGCGATGCGCTGGTCGGTCTTGGCGATCGACATCTCGATGTTGTCGATAAAGGTGCGGAAGAACGGCCACTCCTGATAGGCAGCCTTGAGCTGGTCCAGATCGCCAAACTGCTCGCAGGCGGTACCCAGGCCGTACCAAGCGGCCAGATTGATGCGCGCCTGGCTCCAGCTGAAGATCCACGGAATGGTACGCAGGTCGTCGAGCGACTTGGCACCCAAGCCGCGCTTGGCGGGACGCGAGCCGATCGGCAGCAGACCGACCTCGGTCAGCGGCGTCACCGTCGAGAACCACGGTGTAAAGTCCTCGGTGTTCAGCAGGTCCAGATAGCGCTCGTGGCTTGCGGCGTTGAGCTTCTCGGCCATATCCCAGAACTTCTGCGTGGTCTCGGTGTTGGTCTTCTCGACGCTCGGGGCCGACTGCAAAAGCGTTGCGGCGGCAACGGACTCAACATGGCGCTGAGCCAGCGTGCGGTTGCCGTAACGAGCAAAGATGACCTCGCCCTGCTCGGTGAGTTTAAAGAAGCAGTTGACCGAACCCTTGGGCTGCGCCAGCACGGCCTTGTTGGCCGGGCCGCCGCCACGGCCCACGGCGCCGCCGCGACCGTGCATGAGCACCAGGTCGATATCGTTCTTCTCGGCCCACTTGGCGATGCGCTCCTGCGCGGAGTGCAGCGCGAGCATGGCCGTGGTAGGACCGGCATCCTTGGAGGAGTCGGAGTAGCCCAGCATGACCTCCATGCGGCGGTTGGTCTGGGCAAGGCGCTTTTGCACCACGGGCAACGTAAGCATCTGGTCGAGCACGTCAACGCAGCCCTCGAGGTCCTCGAGCTGCTCGAACAGCGGGATCACGTCGAGCTCGGGAACGTCCTCCTCGTGCGCGAAGGACAGGTGGGCCAGCTCAAAGACGTCAGCCACGTGCTGAGCGCTCTTGGTAAACGAGATGATGTAGCGGTGCGCCATCTTCTTGCCGTAGCGCTTTTGGATGGAGCCGATAGCGCGGAAGGTATCGATGACCTCACGCGTCATGGGCTGCAGGTCGCCATGGATACCGTTCTCGTGGATATCCTTGAGGGCGCGGGCATGCACCACGGAATGCTGACGGAACTCCATCTCGACCATATGGAAGCCGAAGGACTCGACCTGCCAGATGATGGTCTGGACCGGGCCGTAGGCAGCACGGACGGCACCGCAGGCGGCCAGCGAACGCTGGACGACGCGCAGGTCGTCCAGGAACTCATCGGCGCTGTGGTACATGGTGTCGGTGATGCGACGCACGGTGGCGTTCAGACGGTCGGCCATGACGAGCATGACGGCGCGATGCGGCTCGTGCTCGGAGATCAGCTCGGCACGTGCGGTGTACTGGGTGCTCATCTCGACCTGATGGTTCCACAGGTTAATGAGCTCGGCAGACGGCTTGCTGTAGGTGGCCTCGAGCGTCAGGTTGCGGCCGATGCGGCGGCACTTGTCCTCGAGCTTGAGCACCATGTGGGTGAAGTACTTGGCGGCGACTTCGCGGCTCACCTTGGCGGTGACGTTGGGGTTGCCGTCGCGGTCGGAGCCGATCCAGCTGCCGGGATGGAAGAATGCTGGGCACAGCGGCGGCACGGTGCCGGCCTTGTCGCCCAGCACCCAGTCGTCAAAACGACGATAGATGACGGGGATAACGTCGAACAGCGTGTTATCGAAGATGTCGATGATGGTATCGGCTTCCTCGACCGGCGTGGGCTTCTTGAGCGCGATGGGGCTCGTACGCACCAGGGCGTCGATCTCCTGCAGCATATGGCGCTCGTTCTCCACCAGGTCGGAGCCGCCCAGACGCGGACGCTCCTCCAGCAGGTTGGAGATACGGCGAATCTTGCCCTCGACGGCCTTACGACGGGCCTCGGTGGGATGTGCGGTAAAGACAGGGTGGAACTCAAGCTTGCCGAGCAGCTCATTGGCGCCCTCGACACCCATCTCGTTTACCAACTGGTGATAGGCGACGGTGAGTTCGTTGGCGGGATCGACCTCGGTATCGGTCGATGCGCCGGCCTCGCGCTCGCGCAGCTGCGCCACACGGTAGTTCTCCTCCGACAGGTTTGCCAAGTGGAAGAAGCTCGTAAAGGCGCGAACGATGACCTGCTGCTTATCGAGCGGCAGGCTGTCAATCAGATCGACGACTTCGCGAAACGCCACGGCGGTGGGCTCGTCGGCAGTGGGCACGCCCTGCTCGTCAACGGACTCGTCGGCAGCGCGGCTACCGGGGTTGCCAGCATTGGCCACAATCTCGGCTGTCAAAATCTTGTCGAACAGGTCCGCGATCTCGGGATCATACTCGCTAAGCACACGACGTTCCAGGCGCAGGAACAGCGCCAGATTATCGCGCAGCTCCTCGGGGATCTCGATCTCGGCGAGACGCTCCCTGGACTCGGCATTCGAGCCGATTCGGTTAACGAGGCGGTTGACCACGGCAGCGACGCGCGCCGCGGCTTCGGGTACAGACTGGTTGCTTAGGTTCTCAGCCACGTTTCCTCCCATTCCTCCTTCTATGCACGTAACATGCGGTATTCATTATAGGCGCTTGAGAAATACTTTCGACACTGATTGCGCTTTACCACACAAAAGTATTTTCTGCATTGCAAGGGTTTTTGCCCCAAATGGTCGTATTTCTCGGTGGACGGCATATGCAAACGAGGGCATTCCGCATAAAAGCGAAACACCCCCGTAACAATCGCTCGCAACGAGCTGAGCGTTTTAGTGAATCCACAGCTCAAAAATCATGCGCTACAGGCGCTCGCGAACCGCCTCGACCACGTTGGCCAGATCGACGAGAACCTCGTCATGGCTCTCCATGTCGCGCACTTTGACCTTGCCGGCGGCAAGCTCGTCGCCACCCAGGACCAAAATGAGCTTGGCGCCCACCTTGTCGGCCTGCTTAAACTGGGCCTTGAGCGAACGGCCCTGATAGTCGGCCTCGGTCACAATCCCTGCGGCGCGAAGCTGCTGCGTAATGGTAAAGACGTTCTGACGCAGCTCCTTGCCGGCGTTAGCAACGTAGACGCACGGGACCTCCTCGGCACCCAGATCGCTGCCAAAGGCCTGCAGGGCCAGCAGGGCGCGCTCAAAACCGACAGCGAAGCCGACGCCCGCCGTAGGCTTGCCACCCTCGAGCTCGACCAAGCCGTCATAACGACCGCCGCCACCGATGGAGCCGACACCGGCGCCGGGAGCCTCGACCTCAAAGACAGTACGGGTGTAGTAGTCCAGGCCACGCACCAAGGTGGGATCCTCGACATATTCGATACCCGCCGCATCCAAATAGCGCTTGACCTGCTCGTAGTGCTCGCGACACTCGTCGCACAGGTTGTCGCCCATCAGCGGGGCCTCGGCCATGATCTCGCGGCAGTGGTCGTTCTTGCAGTCGAAGGCGCGCAGCGGGTTGAGCTCGGCGCGTTCGCGGCACTCGTCGCACATCTCGTCGGCGTGATCGAGAATGAACTGCTTGACCTGCTCGCGATAGGCCGGACGGCATTGGGCATCGCCCATTGAGTTAATGAGTAGACGAAGCTTGGAAAGATCGAAGCCCAGGCGCTTGTAAAACTCCATGAGCATAATGATGCACTCGGCGTCTGCCGCCGGATCGGGAGCGCCGAGCCACTCGATGCCTACCTGGTGGAACTGACGCAGGCGACCCTTCTGGGGACGCTCGCCGCGGAACATAGCCTCGGCGTAGTAAGCCTTAAACGGCGTGGAGCCCTGGGGCACCAGGTTGTTCTCCACAACGGCGCGCACCACACCGGCCGTGCCCTCGGGGCGAAGCGCCAGGCGCTGCTTGGGCTTGAGCTTGGTATCGGTACCCTCGGTAAAGACGCGCTCAAGGTTGGCGCCGCTAAACACGCGGAACATCTCCTTGCGAACGACGTCGGTCGACTGGCCGATACCGTGGACAAACACGTCCACTTGCTCGATCGCGGGCGTCTCGATGGGCTTAAAGCCAAACGGCTCGAATACGCCGGCCGCAATCTGCTGCATCTTTTGCCAAGCGCGCATCTCGGCGCCGATAAGGTCGCGGGTTCCCTCCGCCTTCTGTGCCTGCATGGGCAAACACCTTTCTTTTGTATCGCGTCATAGGTAGTGGTCATTATACGGCACAAAAACAAAACGCGGCAGCGCGTCTGACCGAACGAGGGTATGGGGGCTCGTTCGGCCAGACGCGCCGCCGCGACAGCCGATCCGCTTTCCTCCGACCCCTTCGGGTCACATGATCTGTTAGGGACGGAGGAAAACGGATCATTCGTAGGCCCGTGGCCGCCTTGAAAACCGAATGATGGTACGAGCATCCATTCGGCTTCCAGGGCAACCACGGACAGAACGGGGCGAACAGAAAAGAGCGACGGACGTCTACTCCCCCGCCACGCTCGCGCGCAGCTTGGCAGCGATGGGCTCGGACGCCAACAGGAACACAAGCATAACCACGGAGCACATCAGGCACACGATCCAGGTGCTCGCAAAGGAGCCCGTAGCGTCGAACAGCACACCCGAGACGATGGCGCCCATGGTACCGCCGACCATCTCGAGCGAGGTAATAGTGCCCGTGACCTTACCCAGGTCGGCCATGCCAAACTGCTTAGACGCAGCGATCGTGGGCGTAATGGTGCCCATGCACGTTCCGATACCAAAGCTCACGGCAGCCACGATGGGGCCGAGGTCGGTTGCGGGGAAGCACAAGGCGACGCAGGCGACGATGCACGCAACGGACCCCAACACATTGCCAAAACGCAGGCCAAATCGATCATAGATGGCGCCAAGGGAGATCTTAGCGATAACGACGGTAACCATGTAGGCCGAAAGCACGGTACCTGCCCACATGGGGTCGTGGCCGCCCGTGACGATCTTGGCGCCGTTGACGGTAACGCTCGTCATGTTGGTGACCTGGTTGGGCAAGACAGCGCCGTTAACGAGCCCCATAAAGAGGAAGGCGACGACAAGCAGCCAAAACGCCGGGCTCTTCTTGATGCGAGACCAGCCAACGTTAACCTCGGGCGCCGTGTGCTCGTCCTTGTCGCCGGCCGTCGAGACGGACGGATCGCCCGGGTTCTCGCCGAGCGGCTTAAGGCCGATCTCGGAAGGCTTGGTGCGGAAGGAATAGGCCGTGATGGGCAGCGCCGCCACCATGCAGATAGCCGAGAGCACCAGGAAGGCGGAACGCCAGCCAACGCTCACGATAAGCGAGCTCACGATGGGAGACAGAATAGCGCCGCCAAAGCCCGAGCCCGAAAGTGCGATGGAAATGGCAAGGCCTCGCTTGGCCGTAAACCAGTTAGCAGTGACGAGACTAATGAGCAGGCGGGTCGAGGCAACGGCAAAGCAGCCCGAGACGGCAAAGAGCACGTAGACCTGCCACAGCTCACCGACAAAGCTCATGCCGGCGAGAACGGCAGAGGTGGCGACAACAGTGAGGGAACCCAAAACGCGACCGCTCACTTTATCGGCCGCATGACCGATCACAAGTGAGCCGATAACGCTCACCACGGTGGAGATGGCGTTGGAGATGTTGTACTGCGCAAGAGAAATGCCCAAGTCGCTGACGATGAGCGGCTGGAACAGGCTCATGCAGTTAACGAAAATCGTGTAGCACGTGGCCATGATGACAAAGCCGGAGGCCACGACGAGCCAACCGGGGAAGAATTTATGCTGCCGGGACATACTGCTCCTTTTAAACAAACGAATAGCCTGCGCCGGGCGCCGGTAGTGCCCAAGATTGCCTTGAAAGACAAGGGCATAGGCCTTATGGCCATGCCCGCAGGCTTGAAAGGCAAGGTTGGGTGCTACCGGTGGTCGGCGATATAGCCCAAAGCGACGGCGGTATAAGCCGCAGCACCGAGCGGCAGCTCGGCATCGTTAAAACGTGCCTTGGGATGGTGCTGGGCAAAGTGTTCGTCCGTGTCGGTTACGGCCGCGCCCACCGTAAAGTACGCACTTGGAATCTCGCTCGAGATAAGTGCGAAATCCTCGCTCGCCATGGCGTGGAATAGCGGCAGGAAGGCAGCCTTGGGCAGCACCGCGCCCACGTAGCCAAGCGAGGCCTGGGTCATATCGCTGTCGAGCACGAGCGGCGGAACGTCCGAAAGCGTCTCGATGGTTGCCGGCGTACGATATGTCGCGGCAACGCCGTTGACGACCTCCGCGATGCGGGTCTTAAGGTGAGCCATGAGCTCGACATCGAAGCCGCGCAACGTCCCCTCGAGCACGCAGGTGTCGGGGATAACGTTGGCCGCCAAGCCGCCAGCGAACTTACCCACGGTAAGCGCGACCTCCTTGGCCGCCGGCACCTCGCGGGAGATAAGCTCCTGAAGCGCCAGGTGCACATGCACGCCGGCCGTGATGGGGTCGATGCAAATCTCGGGGCTGGAACCGTGGCCACCCTTGCCCTGCAGCGTGATGCGGAAACCGTACACGCCCGAGAGCGCCGGACTCCCATAGAGCACTAGGCCGAGCGGCGACTGGCTGTTGACGTGCATGGCAAAAGCCGCCTGAGGACGCGGGTTCTCGAGCAAGCCGTCGGCGATGGCAGCGCGTGCCCCCTCAAAGGTCTCCTCACCCGGCTGGAACAGCAGTTTGACGGTGGCATTGGCGTCGACGAGCTCGGCCTCGCAGGCCTTGAGCAGGCGCGCCGCACCAAGCAGCGCCGTCGCGTGCATATCGTGACCGCAAGCATGCATGCAGCCATTGGTGGATGCAAAGGGCTCGCCGGATTCCTCGACAACGGGCAGGGCATCCATATCGCCTCGGAGCATGACGACCGTTCCGGCCTGCTCGTCCTTGCGCGTGCCATTGCCCTGAGCGGCCGCGGCCGCACCGGCACCGATCAGGCCAACGACGCAGGAACCGTCGACGAGCGTGGTATGGGGGATGTCCATCTCGTCCAGACGTGCCTGGATATAGGCAGACGTCTGCGGAAGATTGTTACCGAGCTCGGGCATCTGGTGTAGATCGTGTCGCCACGCAGCGAGCTCGTCTGCAAAAGCCTGAGCTTCTGCGACAAGACCGTCACCGATAGCGGTCTGCGCCGCTGTGGTAGCCTGAGGCGCTGGTTGCGGTTGAAAATCGGACAGAGCTGGTACCATAGATGCCCTCCAGTAACGTTTTTGCAGCACGCACTTTGATAGCGTAAAGTGCAAGGCACAACTGTAAGGGCATGACATAAAAAATGCCGCCCTGGGAGGGCGGCGCAACAAGTTGTTTACAATTGCGGGTGTGATTTTCGGCGCAAGAAATCGAAATGCGTCTCGCTCAAAATAATCGACAGGAAGATGAGCGCAAAGCCGGCAAGCAGGCGCGAGGTGAGCGCCTCCCCCATCAGCAGCACCGAGAACAGCACGCCCGAGGGGGACTCCATCGAAAGAAGCAGTGAGCCCGTCGAGGCCGGGACGTGCGCCAAGCCGACGTTTTGGACGAGCAGCGCCACGCACGTGCAGCCCACCGAGAGGAAGGCCATCACGCCGATAAAGCTCGGCGTCCACACGGACGCGGGCGCTTGGGTCTCGAACAACAGCGACGAGATCAGGCTCAAGACGCCATTGCCCACAAACATCCAAAACGTGATGACGTTGATGTCCATCTTGCGACCGTACTTGGCGGTCACCGCCATCTGGATGGCAAAGAAGACCGCGCCGCCCAGCGTAATGGCATCGCCGGCATTGAACTCGACGCTATCGAGCGCCACCAAGCCAATGCCCGCCAGGCACAGCAACGCGGCGCCCAAGTTGTAACGGGTAAGCTTTTCGCCGCTTAGGACGTAGCTCGCAAACGGAACCAAGATGCAGTACGTGCCCGTCAAAAACGCGCTTTTGCCTGCCGTGGTCTGCGCCAGGCCGATCGTCTGCAGTCCGTATGCTCCCCACATGAGCGCACCCATGCCCAGTCCGACGATCAGGTTGCGGGCATTGAAATGAGCGATGATGCGCTTATGGAAAATGGCAAACATAACCAATGATGCCGGAAGAAAGCGAACGTAGACCAGCTCGAACACCGGAATGGTGTCGAGCGCGCCCTTCATAGTGGTAAAGGAGTAGCCCCAGATGACCGCCACCGAAAATAGCAGAACTTTCCAGAACAGCGGCGAGCGTGCGCCGGCACCCCGGGGAATACCGCCCGCGCCCAAATCCTCACGGGCCACAGGGCTATCGGGCATGTTTTCGATTTCGTTGGCAGCGTATTGGGCCATGGAACATCCTCGCACTCAATCTGGGCGTGGTGTCCGCACGCGTATGGCTGCGTGCCGCCTCATGGTCAAATAAAAACAGGGCGTACCGGACCCCCGGTACGCCCCGCTACTGTAGCAACAACCAGCGTTGCATCGCAATCCAGCCCGCTAAAGCGTTTTGTTCCGCCGTTCTACCGAACGGCGGACCGGCCGACGCTGCATCAGCGTTAACGCTGCCGCATTAAATTAGCTTTGTCGACTCCAGCTTTTCGATAATCCAGTCGTTGGCTTTGATGACCGGACGGCGGAAGACGACGCCCAGGGCCAGCGACGGAATCAGATAGCTCGCCAGAATACCCAGCTCAACCCAGTACTCCATATGGTAGGCGCCAGCCATGGCGGCATGCATGGCGTTGATGCCATGGGTAAACGGCAGGAACGGATATATCGCCTGGAACACGGGGCCGGTCATCTCGATGGGGAACGTGCCGCCCGAACCGCCGACCTGCATGACCAACAGCACGACAGCGAGCGCCTTGCCGATATCGCCAAACGAAACCGTAAGCGTGTAGACGATATTGGAGAACACGAGACTCGCGACCCAGCCCGCCAGCACAAACTGCAGCGGGTTGTCGCACTGAATGCCAAAGAACAGGATGTCGCCCGCGCACACGAGCGTTGCCTGCAGCAGGGCCAAACCGCCAAAGAACAGGTAGCGACCCAGGTAGATCTCGTGCAGGCGCACGGGGATGAGCTCGTTGATAAGCTCATCGTCAACCGAGACCTTCATCATGGCCGCCAGTACAATCGAGCCGACCCAGAGCGACAGAATCGTGTAGAACGGCGCCATGGCTGAACCGTAGTTGCGGATCGGATAGACCGGCTTGCGGTCGAGTGCGACGGGACCGGAAAGCGACACGGCAAGGCCCTCGGGGTCGTTGCCAATCATCGTCTTGATCGTGGCAAGGTCGTCCGACATCAGGGCGCCATCGAGCTCGTCCTTAAACGCGCTGATCTTGTCCGACGCCTCGCCCAGCTGATCGGAAGCCTTGTTGACCAGCTTTGCAGCCTTGGAGAGGCCCTTTGCCAGCGAACCGGATGCGTCGGTCAGGCCGTCTACGGCGCTATCCAGATCGCCCGAGATGCCATCGAGCGAGTCCAGGATGCCCGAAACCGTCTTCTTGAGCTCCTTGGCCTTAACCGAGAACGTGGAATCGTAGTCGGACTTGGCGCCCGAAATGCCCGCCTTGGCATCGGCGATGGCCTGATCGACCTCGGCACGCGTGCTGTTGACCTCTGCCATGCTGTCATAAAGGGACTTAGCAGTTGCCGTCAAGTCCTTGGCGTTGTTGCGATACTCCACCGCGATCCTGCCCAGCGATGTTGCCACAGATTTAAGGCTCTCCTGGAGCTTTTCGTCACTGACCTGCTCGGCAAAGCCGCGGAGCTGGTCGGCCGTGGCGTCGATATCGTCGGCACGTGTATTGAGCGCCGCCGCGGCATCGTTGAGCTGAGACACCGTAAGGTAGACATGCTGATTCGCGGCATCGAATGCCTTCGCAAGCTCGGCGGACACGTTGTCGAACGAGCCCGCGCTTCCGTCAATCGCGGCGTTGATGGCGTCGTTGGCGGCCTTCAGCGCTTCTTTGGAATCGCTCATGCCGCTCTTGGCATGCTCCATCAACTGCTTGGTCGACTCATCGACCGTACCCGTCTGCTGGAGCATACCGCTCGCCGACGTCAACGAATCGGACGTAGAGCTCAAAATGCCCGCCAGCGACGAAGCATTAGCCTGAACGTCTTGCAGGTCCCCAATCGAATCGCCGAGCGTCGAGGACAGGTTGGCGATAAAGTTGCTGACCTGGTCGGTGCTCATGTAATCGAGCAGGCTGGACACCGTCTTAAGACCGATGCTCGTAATGGTCTCGGTAAAAGATTCGTTAACCTGGTTCTGAACGGCGCTCGAACCCTTCTCGGTCACGATCTGCGCAATGGCGTTGGCCTTCTGATTCTCGTAGAACTCGATATCGGCATGCTTCACGTCGGTCGAGAAAAGCGTCATCATGTCAGCGCTAAACGTTTTGGGGATAACGACGGCAGCATAGTACGCGCCCGACTTAACGCCCTCGATAGCCTTTTCGCGATTGTTGAGCACAACCCAATCGAAGCTCTCGTTGCCGCGTAGGGTGGCGGTCACGTTTTCGCCCACGTTAACCTCGACGGGGATCAAATCGCTCTCGTAACCCTCATCGGTGTTGACCACGGCGATCTTAAGATTGCCGGTGTTGCCGTACGGATCCCAGCTGCCGGCGATGTTAAACCACGCGTACAGACACGGTACGATAATGAGGCCCATCACGACAACCAAGCCGATCACGGAGCGAGACACGTTTTGGACATCGCGCTTAAACAGATGCAGGATGTTCTTCATTTATGCCTCACCTCCTTTGGAGTGCTTGCCAAGCGCGGTGGTATCTCCATCATTTGTGGCTGTGCTGTCGCTGCCCTGAGATTTATGGTGCGAGCCGATATGCGGCAAGCGGCCCGTGGACTGATCGCCGCCCTTGGCACCACGCTCGCTGGCGTTGAGGCCAAACATGTGGCGGGCGGCAGGAATGGCGGCCGTGTGTTCGCGCATCTCGCGACGCAGGTCCTCATCCGAAAGCGCCGAGATGCGCATCTGGGTATTGAGGCTCGCGCGGATATATTCGATATTGATAAGCCAGCCGCAGATGGCAATAACCGAGATGATCCAAATAACAAGCAGGATGATCTTGCCGTTATTGTCGATATCGAGAACCGTCGACAGGACAAAGAGCAGGACCTGAACGCCCACCACGGCGGCAAAACCGCCCTTGATGTAGTACGGGTAGCGATGTTCAAAGGCGACCGCATGATCGAGCAGTTCGCGACGGTACGAATCGGAATCGAGCATGACACGCATGGCCGTGCGCAGCGAGTAGCGCTGGCGCGGCAGGTCGTTGGACTCGCAAATCATCATACCGGTCGTGGAGAGCTGTTTATCAAAGAGCAGGTTAAGGTTGAGCAGCAGCGGACGCAGCTGCAGGCCGATAAAGAGCGCCACGATCAAGAACACGCCCAGAATGCACAGGTTAAACAGGTAGTTGAACGAATACATGCCGCCGACCGTCTCGCGCAGCAGATTGATGCCGTAGGTAAAGGGCAGCAGCGGGTGCAGCCACTGGAAGAAGCCGGGCATCATCTCGATGGGGTACATGCCCGACGAACCCGGGATCTGCACGATGACGAGAATGACGCCGATAGCCTTGCCGATATGCTTAAACGTGGTGGACAGCGCATAGATGATATTGACGTAGGTGAACGAAATGGCGATGCCGCCCAGCACGAACAGCAGCGGGCTGACGCACTGCACGCCAATCACCAGATCGCCTACCGTAACGATGATGGCCTGCAACGCGCCCAGGATCACCATGAGCAACCAGCGGCCAAAGTAGCCCTGACGCGCCGTAAAGCTGCCAACACCTTCACGGTCGACCTCGAGCTTGTAAATGGCGATGAGCACATAGCCGCCCACCCAAAGCGCCAGATTGGTGTAGAAGGGAGCGATGCCCGAGCCAAAGCTCTTGACCGGATAGATTGACTTGGACGTCAACTCAACCGGAGACGCCATGAAATCTGCCACGTCATTGACATCGACGCCCATCAGATCGGCCAGCTCGCCCATGGACTCGGAGGTCTGCAGCGCCGCGATGTCATTGGCGGCGGTTGCAAGCTTGTCCTGGACCTTGGCAAGCGAGGAATCGGTCTGGGACAGCGTGGTCTTGGCCTGGCCGAGCGTAGCGCTAAGCTGCGCCAACGTGCCGCGCGCATTTGCAAGTGTAGGTGTCATACCCGAGACGATACCGGTCAGGTCGCCCGAAACGGCAGCAAAAGAGTCGAGCGCGCTCGAGGCCTTCGGCAGCGCGTTTTGGCCCAAGTCCGTCTGGGCTTGGCCAAGGTTGGTCGCACCGGTATGAATTGCGTTATTGATAGCGTCACTGGCACCCGAAACAGCCGCTGCGTCATTCGCCATGGCGCTCGACTGCGCGGACAGACCGTCCTTGATGCTCTGAAGCTTTTCATTCTGCTCTCGAAGCAAATCGATGGTCGATACAATGCGCGCGTCAATTTCCTCGGAACCTGTCGACGTGTCATTGGCGAGAATCTCCAAGTGCCCGATAACGGCCTTATTGTGGTCGATCGTCGCTTGAAGAGACTCGAGCGAGTTGTCGATACGGGTGGTCGTAGATGTGACCGCGCCCGTCAGCTTGCCGATGGCAGCGTTCGCAGAGGCCGACGTCTTGGTGAGCGCAAGGCTGCCTTCCGAGAGCGCCTTGGAGAGCGAGGTGATGGAGTTGCCCGCCGTGGTGCGAGCTTCGCTCAGCAGGTCGTTGCCCTGGGAGATCGCCTGCGTCAGCGACGGTGCCTGGCCTTGCAAGCCGGCAAGTGCCGCATCAGCCGAGGCGATAGCGCCACTCGTCTTATCGATGGCGGCATTCATATCGCCAATCGAATCGCGCACCTCGCCCAAGGTGTCGGACGCCTCGGACACCGAACTTGCCAGCGAGTCCTGAGTCTGGGTTGCCTTGTCCTTTAAATCGACACCGGCATCCTTGGCGATACCGGCAACAGTCTTGCCTACCGTAGAGACAAATTCCGAGTTGATCTGCTCCTCGATGGTGTTTGCACCGGTATCGGTAACCTTGGGCGCAATGGCGCTCTTCTTCTCATTGACGTAGTACGTGAGCTTGGGCTGATGGTAGTTGCCGTCGAGCATCGAAACCAGGTTATCCGAGAAGTTCTTGGGAATCACGATAGCGGCATAGTACTCGCCGCTCTCGACGCCCTCCTTGGCATCGGCCGTCGAGTCGACGAACGTCCAGCCCAACTGATGATTCTCCTTGAGCTGGTCGACCACTTTGTCGCCAGCGTTGAGCTCACCCACCAAGTCGTTTTGGGTGCCTCGATCGTTGTTGGCGATAGCAATCTTGATGCCTTGGGTGTTTCCATACGGATCCCAGTTTGCCACGATGTTATACCAGGCATACAGCGAGGGAATAACGCACACGCCTAGGGTAACCACCAGGGCGACGGGGTTCACAAGCAGTCGCTTAATGTCGCGCTTAAATATCGCAAAGGACACCTTTGCATTGGATAGTTTGCTGCCGAGACTCACGCTTGGACCATCCATCCTGTCGTTAAATCGAATCGTACTATCGACAACCATTGTAGTAGGCGCTTTAACGTCTCAAAGCACAATGGTGTTGAGTTTTGCGGGTAGCAATATACTACGAAGATGAGTTAACGTACAGATGTACAGTATCCTAAATTTCAGCAGGTCACAAAACCACAACCCGCACAAATAAATGATCCCTTGGGGACGAAGGGATCATTCAAAAGGAAACGAGAGTGGAAAATCTCCCACTTCAAGCCCGCATTCGAGCCAAAAGTGGGAGATTATCCACTCTCGTTCTAATCTAGTTACGGTGCCGTATCCCCGAACTACATCAAGTTGCAAACAGCCGCCGCGAAGGCCACGGGGTCCTCGGGGAGGATGCCCTCGACCAGCAGGGCCTGATCGTAGAGCAAGCCTGAGTACTGCTTGATCTTGTCAGTGTCGCCCGCCTTCTGAGCAGCGACGAGCTTGGCAAAGACCGGGTGCTTGGCGTTGAGCTCGAGCACGCGCTGGCTCTTGGGCATACCGTCGGGCGCGCCCTCGGGTCCCTTCTGGAGCACCTTCTCCATCTCAAGCGAAAGCGGGCCCTCGGTGGTGATGCAAGCGGGGGCATCGGTCAGGCGCGCGGAGACGGCAACTTTCTCGACCTTGTCACCGAGCGCCTCCTTCATAGCGCTAAAGAGGTCCTCGTTTTCCTTGGTGGCGTCCTCGGCCTCCTTCTTCTCGTCCTCGGTCGCCAGATCAAGATCGCCAGTCGCAACGTTCTTGAGCTCTAGATGACGATCCTCGACCTCGGGCTCGGCACCGTCGGCCACAGCCTTCTCGGCAGCCTCGCGGGCAGCATCGTCCTCGTAGATCTTGGGCATATCGGCGGCAACGTACTCACGCATAGCCTGGAACGTGAACTCGTCCACATCCTGCGTCAGCAGCAGCACGTCATAGCCGCGGTCGAGCACGCCCTTTACCACGGGCATCTTGGCCAAGCGCTCACGCGAGTCACCGGCGGCGTAGTAGATGGCCTTCTGATCCTCGGGCATGCCCTTGGCATACTCGGCCAGGGTAATCATCTTCTGTTCCTTGGCAGACCAGAACAGCAACAGGTCGGCGAGCTCATCGGCCTTCATGCCATAGCTCGAGTAGATGCCGTACTTAAGACCGCGGCCAAAGTTCTCAAAGAACTTCTCGTAGGCCTCGCGGTCGTTGTCACGCATATCCTCAAGGTCGGCGGTAATCTTCTTTTCCACACGCTTGGCGATGGCCTTGAGCTGACGGTTCTGCTGCAGCGTCTCGCGCGAGATGTTAAGCGACACGTCGGCGGAATCCACGACGCCGCGGACAAAGTTGTAGTAGTCGGGCAGCAGGTCGTCGCACTTCTCCATGATCAGGACATTGGAGCTGTAGAGCGACAGGCCCTTCTCGTAATCTTTGCTGTACAGATCGAACGGCGCGCGACCTGGCACAAACAGCAGTGCGTCGTACTCGAGCGTACCCTCGGCGTGGAAGCTGATGGTGCGCGCCGGATCGTCAAAGTCGTGGAACGTGGACTTGTAGAACTCGTCGTAGTCCTTCTGCTCGACATCGGAGCTGCGCTTTTTCCAGATCGGCGTCATGGAGTTGACGGTCTCAAGCTCCTGGTAGTCCTCGTACTCGGGCTTGTAATCGTCGCCGGCGTCCTCGGGCTTGGGTTTCTGGCGGCTCTTGGACACCATCATCTGAATCGGGTAGCGCACATAGTTGCTGTACTGCTGAATCAGGCTCTTGAGGCCCCACTCGGTCAGGAAGCGATCGTAGGTCTCGGCCTCGCCGTCGGCGTCGAGCTTCTCGTTCTCGCGCAGCGTCAGGATGACATCGGTACCGTGCTCGGCGCGCTCGCCGTCCTCGATGGTGTAGCCCTCAAGACCGTCGGATTCCCACACATGGGCGACATCCTCGCCGTAGGCGCGGCTGACGACCTTCACATGGCTGGCGACCATAAAAGCCGAGTAGAAGCCCACGCCAAACTGGCCGATGATGTCGACATCCGAACCCTGCTGCTCGGCGTTCTCGGTCTTAAACTCCTCGGAGCCGGAATGAGCGATAGTGCCTAGGTTGCGCTCGAGCTCCTCGGCGGTCATGCCAATGCCGTTATCCGAGATGGTAATGGTGCGGGCGTCTTTATCAAAGGAGACGCGAATGGCCAGGTCGCCCTGGTCGATCTTGACGCTCGGGTCCTGCAGACTCTTAAAGTTGAGCTTGTCGACGGCGTCGCTCGCGTTAGAGATAAGCTCGCGCAGGAAGATTTCCTTATTGGTGTAGATGGAGTTGATCATGAGGTCGAGCAGTTTTTTGCTCTCGGTCTTAAATTGACGCATGTGCAGTCCTTTCGCGCTACCCCCGTCCGCAAAAACGGCCCGGTCGCCCGAGCCGAATCGCAGACCTGCTATGTTCAGACTTAGATTTTATAACCCATTAGCGCGCATATATACATACGGAATCGAAAAACTGTATGTCTAAGCGCTCCGATGCGCCAATTGCCAAGGAGCGTCCCCAACTGCCGGCAGAAAAGGAACGTCCCTATCTGCCATCTACGCGCTTGGCCATCCAGACATGGGGCTGGCCCTCGTCTTCGTAATCTACCGGGGCGATTTGCGTGTAGCCCGCCTTTGCATAGAGCGGCAACACGTATTCCTGCGCATGCAGCTTAATAAGCTTAGCGCCGGCATCGCGTGCACACGAAGCACTGGCCTCGACGATCGCACTCGCCAGTCCGCGACGACGCATAGCCGGCAGCACGGCGACGCGCCCCATAATGTAGGTCTCCCCCGCCGCAACGCCTTCGTCCATGTCGCATGCCGGCAACACCGGGGCCTCTGCGTCAGCCACGCGCTCAAGCTCTTCGGGAAACACGCGCGAGCAACCGGCAAGCTCGCCGTCTGCATAGAGCGTCACATGAATGCAGTTCGGATCCTCGTCGATAGCGTCGAACTCATTCTCGTAGCCCTGCTCGTCCATAAAAACGACGCGGCGCACCAGCGCCGCGTCATCAAAGCATCCCGTCTTAAGTTGGATATCCATGGCTGCCCCTTCATTCAATGCGAACGTTAGGGACAGATTTTAGCGAAAATGGGCTCCACGCACGCTAAACTTCGCGCGAGCCTTCGCCAGGCAGTCGTAATGACCCACGTTATGGGCATCGCTCGCGATGAAGCTGTACAGGTTCTGATCGAACAGGCGCTGTGCCGGCTTTTTCTCGCGACCAAAGCGACCGCCGGCAATAAAGTCCGCCGAAGCCTGCAGCTTGCAGCCCATATCGACCAGGCGCTCCGCCACGCTTACATCCTTTTGAACCGCACGATAGCGCTCAGGATGAGCGATAATCACCTGGTAACCACGGCACTGCAAATCGTAAATCGTGTTCTCGTACTCTCTAAACGCATACGCATCGGCATGCGTCGAAAGCTCGAGCAGAAACTCGTTGGTTCCATCGAAATGCAAGTGCTCCGCAGCATCGATACCAAGCTCAACAAGCTTTCGATGGTTGACCTCGAAGCCCATCTGGAGCGGAAAACCGTCAGCGTTATCACGCAGCAGCTCAAAGGCATCCCACATCTTGTCGTAATCAAAATAGGGATCACGGCAGTGAGGAGTGCAAACGATTCTGGTTACACCGGCCCGCTTGGCAGCCTCGAGCATCGCCAAGCTCTCATCGAGATCGGCGGCGCCGTCGTCTACACCCGGCAAGATATGGCAATGAATGTCACGCATAGGTCAGCCTTAATCAACTAAACGTTTGCTCGGTTGGTGAAGATGCCCTTTTTGGAAGTCCCCTGATCGTCGGAGCCCTTCTTCACCTTCTTACCGTCCTTGGTGTAGTAGGAGTAGTAGTACTCGCTGGTCTCGGTCTCGCAGTAGTTCATAACGGTACCGATGAGCTTGACCTTCTCGGACTTCTTAAGCTGACCGATGGCGTTGAGCGCCTCCTCGCGCTTGGTGAAATCCTCACGCACGACAAAAAGCGCACCGTCGGTCAGACTTGCGATCTCGGCAGCATCGATGAAAGTGCCGACCGGGGGAGCATCAAAGATGACGTACTGGAACTTGGCGGACAGTGCCTTTACCAGCTTGGCAAAGCGGTGAGAGACGATGATGTCGGCAGGATTGGGAATATGCGGCTCGGCATCGAGAAAGTAGAAGTTCTTCTGACCCGTCTCGACAATTGCCTGGTCAATGGAGATCTGCTCGGAAAGAACCGCATAGAGTCCGCCGCGCGAACGAACGCCGAGCATATCGGAAAGGGACCTGCGGCGCATATCGGCCTCGACCAGGAGCACGGACTTGCCGCTCGTGGCGATTGCCTGAGCAAGGTTAATGGAAACCGTAGACTTGCCCTCGTTGGGAATCGAGGAGGTAACGGTGATGGTGCGAATGGGGTCGTCCACACTCGCAAAGCGGATGTTGGCCAGAAGGGTCTTGGCGGCATTCTGTACAACGAGCTTATCGGTGTTCTTTGCCTTAGCCATGCCTATTTACCACCTTTCATAGCCGGAATTCGGCCAACAACGGGAATGCCCAGGAGCTCTTCTGCCTCTTCGGCACCGCGGATGCGGGTGTTGAGCATGTCTGCCAAAACGACATAGGCAACTGCGATAAAGATGCCCGCGAGGAACGCGACAGCAACGTACAGCATACGCTTGGGGCCGCTGGGGGCTTCGGGGGTCTTAGCCTCGTCGATAACGTTGATGCTCTGGGCAGCGCCGACGTTCTGAGCGACCGTACTCACCGAGCTAGCTATGGCCTTTGCGACCTTAGCCGTCTCCTTGGCATCGGTGCCGGTAACCGAAAGCGTAATGACACGCGTGGTGGTCTCGGAGGAAACAGACACCTTGTAGTCATCCAGATCGGTGAGGCCCAGTTCATTGGCTGCGCCGCTCTTAACGCTATCGCTATCCAGCAGCGTGGCGATATCGTTGGAAAGCATCTGACTCGCCGAGAGATCGTTGTAGCTCATCTGACCGCCATCGTCGGTCTTGGCGAGAATGTACATGCTCGTCGTCGCGGTATAGGTGTTGTCCATCGCAACGAAGGACACGATGCCCATGGCGATCGCGCAGACCACCGGAAGGGTGATGACCAGCTGAAGGTGCTTCTTCAGCAGCTGGAACAGTTCGAGAAGGGTCATGCAGCTTGCCTTTCATTTCCCCAGTTCGGATTGACAAAACTGTCCGTATGTTATCGCATCTTTTTACCGAGACCAAACTCTATACATAAGAAACAGGCTCTCCTGTAAAAATGTCGGAAGCAATCGTAAAATTGCACAACAACGCCGCACCCGAAAGTCAAATGCGGCGTCTACATCAATATCTATGTTGTATCGCTATGCGAATGGCTCGTCCTGCTGTATGGGAAACGTCACCGTAATGGTGGTTCCCACGCCCAACTCGCTCGACAGATCGAGCGTGGCGTGATGATACAGGGCCGCATGCTTGACAATGGCAAGCCCCAGACCGGTTCCGCCGCGTGCCTTGGACCTACTCTTGTCCACGCGATAGAACCGCTCAAATACCTTGCCCTGTTCTTCAGGCGCGATACCGATTCCCGTGTCGGCGACCGCAAGGAACGGATGGCCTTCGTCGTTGGTGCCGCACTGCAGCGTAACCGTACCGCCGGGTCGATTGTAGCGGATGGCGTTGCTTGCCAGATTATAGATGAGCTCGTCGATCAGGCGCGACACGCCCTCGATGACCACAGGCTTGGTCTCATGACTTATCGTCACATTCGCCTGACGGGCGACCTGTTCAAGACGCTGCTCGACCGCGTAGATGGCACGCGAGAGCTCAATAGGCTCCGTGGACCCAATGGGCACCGCCTCGCCCTCAGCTGCACGCTCGGCCTCGTCCAAGTTAGACAGCGTAAGGATATCGTTGACAAGCGCTGCCAAGCGGCCCGCCTCACGATAGATGCGACCGCCAAAGTTGCGCAGGTCGCCCTCGCCCTCGACCATGCCGTTTGCGATGAGCTCGGCATAGCCCGAAATCGCCGTAAGCGGCGTCTTGAGCTCATGGGTGATATTCGCCGTGAACTCGCGGCGCATACGGTCGTTGTCCGCTAGCACCGCCATTTGGCGCTTGAGTTCCTGGCGCTGCGACTCGATACGCTCAAGCATGGGGACCATCTCGGCATAGGCGTGCTCATAGCTACGGCGTGGGTGGTCCAAATCCACCTCTTGCAACGGCGCGATGATGGCACGGGACTCGCGGCGCGCCATAAAAAACGAGAGTACCGCACCCGCTGCTGCGATAAGCAGCATCGGCGCCACCATCGACAGCAAAATCGCCGCAACGCCAGGCTGGGCCTGCGCCAAGCGGACAACCTGGCCGTTATCAAGGGCGACGGCGCGATACAGCATAATCTCGTCGAGCGTAGAGCTTGCGCGCTCCGCGGAACCCAAACCACTCTCAAAGGCCTCGATGACCTCGGGGCGATCGCCATGGTTGGGCAGTGTGGAAGGCGACGCCTCGTTGTCGTAGGCAACCGATCCATCCTTGTTAATCAGCGTGATGCGCAAGTCCTCGCGATCGAGACTACGCAAGAACGGGATGGGCTCCTGCTGTTCGTCGAGAGCGGCAGCAATGAGCTCGGTTTCCTGCGCCAGATTGGCACTCGTGGCATCCGCCAAGGTGTTTTGCACAAAGAACGCACCCAGCACCGTAAACGCCACGATAACCGCCATGGCGCAGACAAAGATCGTCACAAAAACGCGGTGCGACAGCGTATGTTTTCCCTGGGGGGCGAAGACCACGGGTTACTCCTCCGATGCGGTGGCCGCGGTGTCGTCGCCTTTGGCACCATCGCCGGCAGAAGGCTCGGCCAAGCGGTAGCCCACGCCGCGCACGGTCTCGATGGCGCTGGCATGCTCGCCCAGTTTTTGGCGAAGCGTCTGCACGTGCACGTCAACGGTGCGCGAACCGCCGTCGAAGTCCCAGCCCCACACGCTCTGCAGCAACGACTCGCGGGTAAAAACCACGCCGGGCTTGCGCATGAGGTACTCGAGCAGGTCGAACTCGCGCAGGGTGAGCTTAAGCGGCTCGCCGGCAACGGTCACCTCGCGATGGCTGGGCGAGAGCACGATGTCGCCCACGCTGAGCACATCGCTCGCCTGCTTGACCATGCCGCCGCGACGCAGCAGTGCGCGGCAGCGGCTCGCAAGCTCCATGAGCGAAAACGGCTTAGTCAGGTAATCGTCGGCACCGCCATCGAGCGCCATCACCTTGTCGAGCTCGGTATCCTTGGCGGTAAGCATCATGATGGGCACCGTCGCCGTCAGGCGATCGGCACGCAGTCGACGCATAATCGCCAAGCCATCGGTATCGGGCAGCATGATGTCGAGCAGGACGGCATCGGGTACCCGTCGCGCCACGGCAGCCTTAAACTCACCGTCGCACGAAAAGCCTTCGGCCTCAATCCCCTGCTTGCGCAGCGCATAGACCGTCAAATCCCTGATGTTGTCATCGTCCTCGACGTAATAGATCATGTTGAACCCCTTTGCGGCCGGCATGACCGCATCTTAACCCTAAAGGTACCTTTACTAGATGGTATCAGCCAAAACGCCCCGTCAAATAATCCGCCGTGCGCGGATCGGTCGGATTCTTGAAGAGTTGCGCGGTGGGCGCGTGCTCCACCAGCTCACCCAGCAAAAAGAATGCGACCGAATCGGAGATACGCGCCGCCTGCTGCATATTGTGCGTAACGACCACGAGCGTGCAGGTCTCTTTGAGCTCACAGGCCAGCTGCTCCACCACGAGCGTCGACACAGGGTCGAGTGCCGAGGTCGGCTCGTCCATCAGCAGAATGTCGGGCTGCACGGCCAGCGCGCGGGCGATGCACAGACGCTGCTGCTGGCCGCCCGAAAGACCCAGACCCGACTCTTTGAGCTTGTCCTTGACCTCATCCCATAGCGCAGCGCGACGAAGGGAGTCCTCGACCAGCTCGTCGAGCACGACGCGGTCGCGCACACCCATACCGCGCGGCCCATAGGCGACGTTGTCGTAGATGCTCATGGGAAACGGGTTGGGGCGCTGGAACACCATGCCCACGCGCTGGCGCAAACGGCAGATGTCGTAATCGCCCAGGATATCTTGACCATCGAGCGCAATCTTGCCCTCGATACGGCAATCCTTGATGCCGTCGTTCATGCGGTTAAAGCAGCGCAGCAACGTGGACTTTCCGCAGCCCGAAGGCCCGATAAATGAGGTGATCTGCTTGTCGCGGATCTTGATATTCACGTCCTTGAGCGCATGATGGTCGCCATAGAACAGGTCGAGGCCCTCGACGTCGATGCGCGTCGGCGAGGCGGCAAGATCCTCTGCCGTGGGGCGAGTCGCATCCCCAACCTCGCGCTCGTGCGCGGCCTCGGCCTGCGCTTCCATGAGTTCTTCAAGCTCCGTGGGCTCCACAGCCGCAGCAGCCGTCATACCGCATACCTCCACATCGATATCAATTCAGCAGTATCGATAGTAGAAATCGCGGCTCATATGCACGTGAGCGCATTGTCAAGTGTTTGTAAGGGCACGCTGGCTATGCGGCGGGCAGCTCGATGGTGAATATCGTGTGTTCGGGCGTCGATTCACATGCAACGGTACCGCCGTGTGCCGCGATGATCTCCTTGGCAATAGCAAGGCCCAGACCGGCACCACCGCGATTGGTCGCACGCGCCGCATCCAGGCGATAGAACTTCTCAAAGATCACCTTGAGCTTAGCCGCAGGGATAGGATCGCCCTGATTGATAAAGCGAACGCGCACGCCGCCATCGTCTTGGCGCCCGGCCTCAATCGTGATAGTCGAGCCCTCATAGCTATAGGCGACGGCGTTTTTCATGATGTTGTTGAACACACGAGCCATCTTGTCGCCATCCACGAGCACCGTCAGGTCCTCGTGGATATCAACTTGGGCTTCCTTATGCTGCTCGTTGAGGATGGGATAGAACTCGTCAGCCACCTGAGCCAGCAGCAACCCCAGATCAACATAGCCGCGCGTGAGCACGATATCGTGGAAGTCAAAGCGTGTGATATCGAAGAACTCTTCGATGAGCGCATCGAGCCGGTGCGCCTTGTCGAGAGCCACGCCCGTAAAGTGCGCACGTTGCTCAACCGGCAGCTCAGGAGCCTCTTGCAACAGCGAAAGATAGCCCACCACACTGGCAAGCGGGGTGCGTAGGTCATGTGCCAAGTACGTGACCAGATCGTCCTTGCGATGCGACTCGTCACGCAGAGCTTGCTGCACCTTGCGCTCACGGTCACGCACGCGGTTAAGGGCGCCCTCGACCTCCAAGAAGTCACCGTCAATGTTGTCCCAGGTGTCGGGGTGATCGATCAGACGATCTTGAATACGAGCGGCCAGCACACAATCGGCATGCTGCTCGCCCTGTTCGTAGCCCTGATAGTACAGGGCGCGGCCACACAAGAACAGCACGCACGCGGCAAGCGCCAGCACAAAGCCAAGCATGTTGAATACAAAGCCGGCATCGAACAGCACCGGCCCTTCGATGCCGCCGAGCGCCATGGCGCCAATCGCCAACGTCATGGCCCACGCGGCGCCGCCAATCACCACGCAGCGGCGCACGATCTCAAATCGATCGATCAGCAAAAAGCCAACAAGCAGCACCGCCAAGATTCCGACGATGTTGTCGATGCCAATCAGCAGCAGGCTCAGCAAAAAGAGCAGCACCGTTGCAAGCGCACGGTTGTCGACGACCGACCTCACGTAATCAAAGAGCCGATCGGGTACCTCGAATGCCTGCCTATCGTCTTTTGTCATATCCACTTCCCCACCATCAAAGGCGTTATTCGATTATGTAGCCGACGCCCCAGACGTTTTTGATAAAGCGCGGCTTTTGTGCGTCGTCGCCGATCTTTTCGCGCAGGTGGCGAATGTGCACCATCACCGTATTGTTGGAGCCGGGCATAAAATCCTCGTTCCACACCGCACGGAACAGGTCCTCCACGGCCACCACGCTGCCGCGATGCTCGACCAGATACAGCAAGATTGAATACTCGGTGGGTGTGAGGCGTACCGGTGCACCGTCCACCGTCACGGAACGAGCGTCGCGGTTGATCTCCAAGCCGTCGAGCTGAATGGTCGGCGACTCGGCCGCCTGTGCACGGCTACCGTAGCTGGTGTAGCGGCGAAGCTGAGCGTGCACGCGCGCGATGAGCTCCAGCGGACGGAACGGCTTAACCACGTAATCGTCCGCGCCAAGCGAAAGGCCCTCGATCTTGTCTTGCTGGGCATCGCGCGCCGTCAGCATGATCACAGGATAGGTATGGCTGGAACGGATCGTACGCAGCAGCTCAAATCCATCGATATCGGGCAGCATGACATCCAGCAGCGCCAGATCGAACTCCTGCTCCAAAATCGCCTTGGCAGCATCGGCCCCGCTATAGGCAATCTGGACATCAAAGCCCTCTTTTGTAAGGTAGATACCAACCAAGTCGGCGATGGCCTTCTCGTCATCAACTACCAGTATGCGCTCGTTCATGCGTGCTCCTCTCGCGCTCCATTATGCCCGAGGCGAGGCACGCCACACACAACAAGCGTGGGTGATTAAGTCGGCCTTAAGCACCCTTGTGCCCGTTCGGGAGCGGATGTGGGCCACGCACGCACGCGATGATCGCCGACGCCGGCAAACGATATACTCTAGTTCCAGAAGAGACCATCCCGTCGAAAGCGAAATCTGTGAAGTCCCTCACCTCTTTTGCAAAGCGCTCAGCCCAGCTTGCCGCCGGCTTTGTCTGCGCCATCGCCCTTGCCGCTGGCGTGCCCACCGTCGCCGGCGCCCAAGTGCTCACGAGCGACAATGTTTGCGGCAAAACCGCCGATGTGCGCGGCATCACGGCCGAAAACCTGCCCGATATCGATGCGACCAATGCCCTCGTCATGGGCAAAGACGGCACCGTCTACTATGGGCGCGGCGCCGATGAGCAGGTCAAGATTGCCTCGATCACCAAGGTCATGACCGCAATCCTAACCGTCGAGAATTGCAAGATGGACGAGAAGGTCACGGTGAGCAACGCCGCAGCCACCGTGGGTAATTCGACCGCCGGCTTGCTCGAAGGCGACGAGCTTACCGTGGAGCAGGCACTACGCGGTCTGATGATTCCTTCGGGCAACGACGCCGCCATCGTGCTCGCCGAATATGTGGGCAAGAAGATCGACCCCAAGACCAAAGACGCCGAGGCCACATTTGTGAAGGCCATGAACGAGCGCGCTAAGAAGCTCGGCTGCACCGGTACGCTTTTTGAAAACCCGCATGGTCTGGACTTCGATGAGTGGGCTGGCGATATGCACTCAACCGCACACGACGTAGCGCTGATGATGCAGGAGGCCATGAAAAACGACACGATCCGCGAGGTCGTAGCGAGCGAGGATTCCTGGATCGAAGTCACGGGCGCCGACGGCACCGACCATTCGCATTCCATGGACACGCATAACTATTTACTGGGCCAAGATGGCAACATCGGCGGTAAGACCGGCACCACCGACGACGCGGGCTATTGCTTTACGAGCGCCTACAACCGCGATGGCGACGAGATCTACACCGTTATTTTGAACTCCACCACCACCGATCAGCGCTTTACCGATACCGCCGCCCTTGCCAACTGGTACTACGACCACAAGGTGACGGTCGCAATCGCCAACACGCAAGAAAAGACCGTCAACGGCAACCCGCTTATGGCGCGCATTAGTCAAACCGACTGGACGGATAAGACAATCGACGCCACGCTCGCCGATCCCACGGCGCAAGCGACCGTGTTTTCTCTTGCCGGCGAGGTGACCGAAAAGGTTAGCTACGACGATCTTTCGGGCACGGTGCATGTGGGCGACAAGGTAGGCAGCGTTACACTCAAGCAGAACGGCACCAAGATCGCCGTCATGGACCTGGTTGCCGACGAGGAAGGCGCAGGGCCGAATCCCATTGAATGGCTGCTCGTGAAGCTCGATCGCTTGGGCCGCCGCATCGACAACCGCCCGCTCACAGCCGAGAGCGAGACCGTAGCCAAGGCGCCCAAGGCGTAGGGCCGGAGCGATATCACATCGAACCAAATGAGGCGTCCAACGGGGCGCCTCATTTTTGAGGGTTCGAATCCCCAGCGCCCTTTCTCGATAATAAAAAAGGGCCCCCGATGGGACCCTTCTTTAAAGTTAAACTGGCGGAGAGCTGGGGATGTCCGGACATGCTACGCATGCCCTCCGGCTTCAAAGCCTGGCGGCTTTTCGGCCACGGGCTACAAACGCTTTCGCGTTTGCTTAACGCCCGTGCCCTCTCGGGTTCGAATCCCCAGCCTCCTTTCTCCGCACAAAAAAGGGCCCCAAATGGGACCCTTCTTCAAATTCGTACTGGCGGAGAGCTGGGGATTCGAACCCCAGATGCCCTTTTGGGGCATACTCGCTTAGCAGGCGAGCACCTTCGGCCTCTCGGTCAGCTCTCCGTAACAGCCGTTCTATAGTAACCAAACAGCCTAAGATGGGCAAGAGGAAATTTTCTAATTGCCTAGCATCCTTTCCTCATTGGAAGCTTCGCCTACCCCAGCGAGCGGTTGAGGGAGCCGAGCTCGTCGTTGCCCATAGTGCGCCACATTTGGTAGATGCAACCGCGTGCCAGGAAAAAGAAGCCGTTGTCGACCAGTTGAACAGCGGCATCTGCCAGCTGATTCGTCACGGCGGACACTGGCGGCAGCTCGAGTCCAGCCTTGTGGATGGTCTCAACCGCTTCTTCGAACGTCGGAGGCTCGCTGACGCCCATCTCGTTCATAAGGCCCTGCATTTCTTCCAGCGCGCTGCTGCCCGACTCCTCGCCGCGCGGCACTAGACGGTAACAAGCCAGCGCCAGGTCGAGCTGATCGCAATTCCAATAGGCAAACGCCAAGCGATAGAACAGGTAGCCAATTGCAGAACGATCGCTGGCAATACGTAGGCCGTGGCGCGCCACCTCGATAATCTCGTCAAAGCGCTCCAGACGCGCAAGCACGTTGATGAGTGCAAAGTGCGATTGCATGGACGAGCGCGCCAGATCGTAAAGATGGCGCACCTCGGGCAGTGCTCGTTCAAAGTCCTCTTGCTCGGCGTAAAAGCTGCAGATCTCGTGCTGGGCAAAGTACAGCGCATCGGGCGCACGAAGGATTCGCACAGAGTCGTCTTCTTCCAACACCGGTAGCACCATGCGCACCAGCTGGTTATCGCAAAACTGCGTTTGAACCGGACCTGTCGCTAAAAGCTCGGCGACGGCGCACTTAGCCTCCAACTCCTCGACAAGACGGGAAAAGCCTTCAAAAGCACCTGTACGGTCGACTTTTGCCTGCTCGCGCAATTCAACAACACGGGCCACGTATGGGTCGTCGTCCTCTTCCATGACCTCCAACTCGTCAGCCGTATCGGCAAGCAGCAGATTGCGCAGCGCCGGCGGCAGCGTGCGATGGTCATCACGCGGACGAGCATGAACCTCCGCAGGCTCAATCGTCTCCGGAGCGGTTGACTCATACGCCTCAAGCACACGCTTGCACGGCATATCGTCCATGTCCATGTTCTCAAGATCCTTGGCGACAGGCACGCAATCGGCCAGATAGGCCGCACGCCCAAAGAAATACGTTGCGACAACGCGCTCGCCCTGCTCACTGTCGGTAGCAGCAATCTGCACATAGCAGCGCGTGATGCAGGTGCCCGCGGCAAAACACGCTGCCGCAAGCGTGAGTGCCACGCGCGCATCGTGCTCCGCGGCCCAGATCGCCCGCGTGTCCTCGTCCAGCTCGCGCCAGGCGTCATCCTGAGCGTCGTATTCACGTTGCGGCATGGCATCAACGACAGACTGCCCAAACCGAACGAGCATAATCCCCTCGGCAACGTTTGCCCGATAGGTATAGTCGAGCCGCGTGACCACGTTGAGCGCCTCAACGATTCGCGCAAAACGGGTGCGCACGTCCCACTCGCCGCCCGGCTGGCAAGCCACCGTACCCGGCTTGCCCCACGGGTTATCGCTCGAAGCCGTATCGAGCAGTCGGGGAACATCGTTGGTCGTCTTGGCGATATGCCACGCATCAAAGAGCGCGCAGCCCTCAAGGCTCGGCGAGGATGCCGTAGGGACCAATCCGGCCCCGATGCGCTCAAGGATGCCGGAGAGGCGGTTGAGACGGCACTCGACGGCAAGCAGCATGTCAATCTCGTCCTGGTCCAGCAGGCTACGATCAAAATTGAGATAGAAAATCTTTGAGCGATCAATGCGAGCCAGGCTCATTTCGGACTTGGCGGCAATGGTGCGCAGACGGGGCAAGTCGACCTCGCTCATAAGGGCGGCGGCATAACGCTCGATACCACTCGGATTCTCGGCATGGTCAACGCGGTAAAGCAGCGTCTCGATAGCGTCGGGGAGTGGTGACGTGTTAAAGCCCAAAAACACCTCGACCGGCTCGGGTAACTTTACGAGCTTGATCTTGTCGACAACGTTTTGCATGTCCGCATCGAGACCGTCGACGCCCGCCGTGTTCGCAATAGCGCTTTCGGAGTTGGCAAATATCACGTAGCGCAGGAACATCGATGCCATGAACTCGCCGTAAGGAAGGGAGCGGGCCGAATTCCATGTCTCGTGGTCGGACTGCTCGCGCATGGGGCCTTCGGGAGAGCCGGCAGTTTGCGCACACACGCGCATTGCGCCGTTGGCTTCCCTTACCATAATCTCACCAATACTGGAATCCGACTCGTCAAGGACCAGTTCCATGTCGGGATCGTTGGGCAGCGGAGCCTCGCTGACGGGGCGGTCCACCTTGTACACCTCACCCGAAACGCTTACGTAGCCCAAAAGCGACACATGACTTTTGCCAACGAATTCGACGACATAACAAGATTCATGCTGATCCTCGCCAAAGAGTTTCCAGACCACGCCATATGAGCGCCCCGCAGGCTGCTCGGGCATCGCCGGAAAGCGCTTTTTGGGATCGAGAAACCTGAGCCTGTATGTCGGACGCTCTGCCACGAAATATCACCCTGATCGGTCGTTGAGAGAAGGAGTGGTCGCGGATGGGCCGCGACACCTACTCGGAATCTTACACGAGTCGACAGGAAATCGTCCCTTTGGACGAAAGCACTCAAGCTGGCGTAAAAGAAAAGCCCCCGTTGCCGGGAGCTTTAATCTCAAATGGTGCGGCGTATAGGATTCCGCGCATCCGCTGCGCGGATCCGCACCGGCTTCGCCCGCCTGCCGGCGCGCTCGCCCGCGGGCTAAAAACGCTCCGCGTTTTCTTTACGCCCGCGCCTCGACCGAGGTTCGAATCCATGCGGTGGCGGCATAAAAGAAAAGCCCCCGTCGCCGGAGGCTTTCAATTTCAATTGGTGCGGCGTATAGGATTCCGCGCATCCGCTGCGCGGATCCGCACCGGCTTCGCCCGCCTGCCGGCGTGCTCGCCCGCGGGCTAAAAACGCTCCGCGTTTTCTTTACGCCCGCGCCTCGACCGAGGTTCGAATCCATGCAGTGCTTACATAAAAGAAAAGCCCCCGTTGCCGGGAGCTTTAATCTCAAATGGTGCGGCGTATAGGATTCGAACCTATGACGTTCTGATTCGTAGTCAGACCCTCTATCCAGCTGAGGTAACGCCGCGACTTGTTGATTATTATGCACATCGACTGAATAAAGGTCAAGCAATTTTCGAAAAAAGTTATCAAATTTGATTTTTACTCATTTTGACCACTTGATGCTATCTTCGACGCATCGCGATATAAGAAAAGCCTCCGTTACCGGAGGCTTTAAAGTTCAGTTGGTGCGGCGTATAGGATTCCGCGCATCCGCTGCGCGGATCCGCACCGGCTTCGCCCGCCTGCCGGCGGACTCGCCCGCTCGCTAAAAACGCTCCGCGTTTTCTTGACGCTCGCGCCTCGAACGAGGTTCGAATCTCCGCAATGCCCCCGTAAAGGAAAAGCCCCCGTTTCCGGAGGCTTAAAACTCAATTGGTGCGGCGTATAGGATTCGAACCTATGACGTTCTGATTCGTAGTCAGACCCTCTATCCAGCTGAGGTAACGCCGCAACGCACGGATTATTATGCACGTGACCCCTCGATGGGTCAAGCGACAATTTGGAAAAATTTTACGAAGTGATGATTAAGATACTCGCGCCTCGACCGAGGTTCGAATCCATGCAGCGGTGGCATAAAAGAAAAGCCCCCGTTGCCGGAGGCTTTCAATTTCAATTGGTGCGGCGTATAGGATTCGAACCTATGACGTTCTGATTCGTAGTCAGACCCTCTATCCAGCTGAGGTAACGCCGCAGCGCAAGACATATAAAACCACTTTAGTTCATTAGAGTCAAGCAAAATCTCAAACTTTTTTCGCGCGGGCCGCAATTTGTCACGCTGCACCACGAGCATCAGCGCTTTTCGTACGATCGATTGGCTTTTCGATCACATCGAACCCGACGCCAAGCTCCCCCAGAAGCGACCGCACCCGTTGGGCACAGTCGTAGTCGGCAAACGAAATGCTCAGCATTCGGGCCACCTGATTAGAAGATCCAACGCCATAGAAGTGCTCCAGCGCCACAAGTCCCTCGTGCGTCACAAAGGTCTCGACCACATGCGGCGACTCCTCAAAGCACCATTGTGTCAACGGACCCTCACTCGTCTGCCGAACCACCAGGCCGCCCATGCCAGACGGCTCACACGTTACAAGCAGGTACTCCCCGCCCTCGTCGCTCTCAAACAAAACCACCCGATCATCAAACAGCTCCATCGCGTCCCCTTTCTCTCGCTCTTATTTAGCAAAAGCATAGCAGGTAGATGGCTGTATACAGAACAGTTGTTCGTGTGTTTTCTATTGAGCTGTCCGCACGGCATGGTATGGACCTGCGCACGAAATAGGGCGCCCCCGAAGGAGCGCCCTTGCATATCCCCTATGCAGCCAACTTACGCGACCGGCTCGATCTTCTCGAGACCACCCATGTAAGGACGCAGGACCTCGGGAATCGTGATGGTGCCGTCGGCGTTCTGGTAGTTCTCCAGAATGGCGGCCATGGTGCGGCCGGCCGGCAGGCCGGAACCGTTGAGCGTGTGCAGGTAGCGCGAACCCTTGAAGTTCTCGGGGTCGCGGTACTTGATGTTGGCGCGGCGGGCCTGGAAGTCGCCGCAGTTGGAGCAGGAGCTGATCTCCTTGTAGGCGTTGTAGCTCGGCAGCCAGACCTCGACGTCGTAGGTCTGACGGGCAGAGAAGCCCAAGTCGCCGGTGCACAGGCTAATCACGCGATACGGAAGGCCCAGCTGCTGCAGCAGGTACTCGGCCTCGGCGGTCATGCTCTCGAGCTCCTCGTCGGACTCCTCCGGCTTAGCGAACTTGACCATCTCGACCTTGTCGAACTCGTGCTGACGGATGATGCCGCGGGTGTCGCGACCGGCGGAACCGGCCTCCTCGCGGAAGCAGGGGGTGAAGGCGGTGTAGCGGCGCGGCAGGGTGTCGGCGTCGAGGACCTCGCCGGCGTGCAGGTTGGTGAGCACGACCTCGGCGGTGGGGATCAGGAAGTTGTCGCCCGAGACGTGGTAGGCGTCGTCCTCGAACTTGGGCAGCTGACCCGTGCCAAACATGGTCTGACGCTTGACGACGATGGGCGGCCACCACTCCTTAAAACCACGGCTGGTGTGCGTATCGAGGAAGAAGTTGATGAGGGCGCGCTCCAGGCGGGCGCCGGCGCCATCGAGAACGGTAAAACGGCTGCCGGAGAGCTTGTTGCCGCGCTCGAAGTCGAGGATGTCCAGATCGGTGCCCAGATCCCAATGCGGCTTAAAGTCGAAGTCGAACTCGCGCGGGGTGCCCCAACGACGGCGCTCAATATTCTCGTCCTCGTCCTTGCCGTACGGCGTGGCCTCGCAAGGAATGTTGGGCAGGTGAGCCATGAAGTCGTACTGCTCCTGCTCGAGAGCAGTACGGCGCTCGGCCAGACCGTCAATCTTCTCGTTGACGGCGCGCACGGCCTCCTTGGCGGCCTCGGCCTCGTCCTTCTTGCCCTCCTTCATCAGGGCGCCGATCTTCTTGGACTCGGCGTTGCGCGTAGCCTGGAGCTCCTCGACCTCGGTGATGACGGCACGGCGCTCGTCGTCGAGCTCAAAGAACTTCTCGCGATCCCAAGACGTCTGGCGGTTAGCCATGGCGACATCGATGGCATCGGGGTTCTCGCGAACAAACTTGATATCAAGCATTAGATCCTCCGGCGATATACATTCCATTTAGGTTGCAACCTTGTACATGTATGGGCAAGTATATACTTATGAGCGTTTACGACCCAACTCAACTACGCAAGAAGGCACCCAATGGACGCAGTTTTTTCCTTTTTGTTTGGCACCCGCACCGGTTTTGCCATCCTTTTCGCCGGCGGCATCCTGTTATTTGCGATTCTTGCCTTTGTAATGGAGAAGCGTACCCATAAGATGTACGTCGACCGCGGACCCAAGTCCGAGGATGAGGAAGACAGCTTCTGGGACTAACCTGCCAAAAAGGGACAGGTTTATTTTGGTCTGTTTTATCTGGGCAAACGCAAGCGCCCCGCAACTGGAATTGAGCCAGTTGCGGGGCGCTTTTCGCTAAAAGGACAAAACCGCAGAAAATACCTGCCAAAAATAAACCCGTCCTTTTTTTGGTCGGTTTTACTGGAGAGTTGCGTCGATTGCCTTGACCAGGGCGCTGCGCATGCCAGCGTCCTCGAGCGCAACGACGCCCTTGATGGTGGCACCACCGGGCGAGCATACGGCATCCTTCATCGCCGCAGGATGCTGGCCAGTTGCAAGCTGCAGCTTTGCCGTACCTAGCACCATCTGGCTCACAATGCGATAGGCATCGGCACGCGGGATACCGTGCTTGACCGCCGCATCGCCCAGGGCCTCGATTGCCATGGCGACAAATGCCGGAGCGCAACCACCCACCGTGCCGCCCACAAACAGCAGGCTCGTATCGAGCTCGACCACCGCACCGAGTTTGCCAAGCAGATCAAGCACCACGGCGCTCTGCTCATCACTAAGCGTGGAAGCCTTCTCGCAAGCGATGACGCCCTCGCCCACCGAAACCGGTGTGTTGGGCACCGTCGAGATATGCGCGACGCCCGGCAGGACCTGCTCCCACTTGGCACTGTCCCAGGTCCAGGCAACCGACAGAACGACCTTTTTGGCAAGAGCATCCTTGAGCGGGGCGAATACCTTCTCGATCATGTACGGTTTGACCGCAGCGACCACGATATCGGATGCGGCGACAACCTCGGCGGCATCGTGGCAGGCGACCATGCCGCGCGCCTCGCAGCGCTCAACCAGTGCGTCGTAGCGACCCGCGCAGGCGCACATGTCGCTCGCAGCTACACCGGCAGCGATCCAGCCATCGGCCATAGCGCTCGCCATATTGCCAAAACCGACAAATCCAATCTTCATATCTCATAGTCCTCTCAGACACGCTCTTCAAAACGAAAGCTATTGTCCCACGCCATTGTTTCGTATTGCCGACCTATTTGTGATACGGCTCGCCACGGCTGATCTTGCAGGCGCGGTAGATTTGCTCCAGCAGCACCACGCGCGCCAAGTTATGCGGCAAGGTAATGCGTCCAAAGCTGAGCATCTCGTCGGCGCGGGCGCGCACCTCATCGCTCACGCCGTCCGAACCGCCAATCACAAAGGCGATGTCGCTGCTGCCTCGCAGCATAAGATCGTCGAGCCTCGCCGAGAGCTCCTCACTCGAACGCTCCTTGCCCTCGATAGCCAGCAGGATCACATGCGCTCGAGACGGCAATGCAGCAAGAATTGCCGCCCCCTCCTTGTCGCGCGCGGCATCCACGCCGCCCGCCTTAGCCGGGTCGATATCGGCCACCTCGCGGATATCCACCTTGGCATAGGCGCCTAGGCGCTTGGTGTACTCAGCGCACGCGTCCTTCCAAAAGCGCTCCTTGAGCTTACCGACGCAAACGACGGTGTATTTCACGCGCGTCTACTCCTTCGAATCGTTTTGAACTTTGCCGGCGGTCAGCATCTGCTCGAACATAGAGGCCGACTGCGAGAAGTCGCTCGGCAGCACGACCGTCGAGGTTTTACCCGTGCGAGCAAACTCCGTCATCATCTCGGACCACTGCGTAAACATGAACAGTTGGTTGGCCTCGTCATTGCCGACACCCGTCTCCTGGATGATCTCGAGCGAATCTTTGATACCCAGTGCGATGGCCTTGCGCTGGTTGGCGATGCCCTCGCCCGCCTTTTCCATAGCCTCGGCCTCGGCGGTCGCCTCGGTGACGCGCTTGATGCGGTCGGCCTCGGCGAGCTCCTGCGCGGCAGCGCGCTTTCGCTGGGCGGCATTGATGTCGTTCATGGAGTTCTCGACCTCGGTCGGCAGCGCGATTTTGGTGATGAGTGTCGACACGAGGGTGAAGCCGTAGGCAGCCATCTGCTCGGACACGGTGGCATTAACGTCCTTGGCGATGTCATCCTTCTTGGCAAAGACCTCATCGAGTGTATAGACGGGAATCGAAGAGCGCAGAGCGTCGGTGATGAAGTCACGCATCTGGTCGACGGGCTCCTGCAGCATATAGTAGCTCTTGTAGATGCCCGAATCTGCCGGGCCGGCGCCCATGTCATAGCTCACGTGGTACTGAGCAGAGACCTCAAGGCCGATGGTCACGTTGTCCTGGGTCTTAACGTCGATGCCAAAACCGTTTTTCATGGTGCGCAGACTCACCGTAGCGGCCTTGCGGTCGATCACGGGCACCTTCATGTGGAAGCCCGCGTTGACGATGCGGTTAAACTTGCCCAGACGCTCGATGATCACGGCATGCTGCTGTTCAACGACATAGCAGGCGTTGGGAAGCAGTAACAACAAAATGATGATGGGAATCAAAAGGCTGGTAAGGGCGGCGATGATACCGGACAACAGCATGGTCTCTCCTCTGATAGGCACACGTTGGCACTAGGATACCCGCACGAAGCAGCAACGTGACATCAACAAGAGGCCCATAACAAAAAGCTCCCATTGCTGGGAGCTCTTTCAATCAATGGTGCGGGCGAAAGGACGTCCGCGTATCCGCTTCGCGGATCCGCACCGGCTTCGGCCGCCTGCCGGCGTCCTCGCCAGCTCGCTAAAAACGCTCCGCGTTTTCTTTACGCTCGCTCCTTCACAGGTTCAAGTCCCTGTGATGGGCCCATAACAAAAAAGCTCCCATTGCTGGGAGCTCTTTCATTCAATGGTGCGGGCGAAAGGACTTGAACCTTCATGGGGTTGCCCCCATACGGACCTGAACCGTACGCGTCTGCCAATTCCGCCACGCCCGCGTGCAGGAATTAGAATAACGGAGCGCCATCGCGAACGCAAGAACTATTTTTGAAAAAGTTTGCAGGCATTTTCCCAAGCTGCTCGCGCGATTGCCTCAGCATCCTCGCCGGTACGATCGACACGGTCGTTGACCAGCGCGTTTGCCGTAATGGAGATCATTGCGGGCTCGCATTCAAGACCGCGGATGGGCTCCGGAGCCATATACGGGCAATCCGTCTCGAACAAAATTCGATCGAGTGGGGTTGCCGCGAATGCCTCGCGCACGTCGTCGTTGCGCTTAAAGGTAGCCGCACCACCATAGGCGATATAGCAGCCCAGCTCCGCAAAGCGCTCCATCGTGGCGCGGTCCTCGCCAAAGCAGTGCAGCACACAACCGGCCTGGGGCACGCCCACCTCACGAAGCACGTTGTAGGCGTCCACGTGCGAGGTGCGCTCATGGTCCGTGTCCTCGTGGCGCAGATGCAGCTCCACCGGCACGTTACGGCACACGGCAAGCTCGAGCTGACGCGCCATGCAGTCAATCTGCACGTTATGGGGTGCCGGCGCGATATCGTCGTCATAGTCCATGTGGTAGTCCAGGCCGATTTCGCCAATACCGGCGCATAAGGGATCATCGAGCGCGGCAACGACCTGTGCGTGAACGTCGTCGGTATAGTCCGGTGCGCCATACGGATGCACGCCGGCAAGATACTTGATCTGCGGGATATCCTGCATCGGCAGAATTTCGCGCGTCAGCCAGTCGCTATAGTCCGTCACGCTGCGTTTATCAGCGATGGGGTCGAACATCGTCACCAACAGGTCGACGCCCGCCGCCTTGGCACGCACGAGCGTCTCAGGCACATCCTCGCCCCAGAACGAAAGCAGATGTGCATGCGTGTCGGCAAGCGGCGCCAAGGGCACGGGACAAGCAACCGTCTTCTTTTTCTTGGTAAACGTCACACGTTCGGCATTAGGCATCATGGATTAGCTCCTGGGCCAGACGGACAAAGTCAGCAACATCAAGCGTCTCGGCGCGCGTGGTGGGTGCAATACCGCAAGCCTCAAAGGCAGCATCGAGCACGTCCTTGGCAAAGCCGTTGGCGCTCATGGAATTGCGGATGGTCTTGCGACGCTGAGCAAATGCAGCATCAATCACGCGGGCCACAAATTCGCGATCGAGCCCCTCGGGCACCACGCCGTCAACACGGTCGATACGCACGACGGCCGAGTCCACGTGCGGCGCCGGCATAAAGCAACGCGGCGGCACCTCAAAGCGACCCGTCACCTGCGCGTACAGGCCGAGTTTTGCCGTGTAGCCGCCATAGGTCTTGTTACCGGGCGTTGCGGCAATGCGATCGGCAACCTCCTTTTGAACCATGACGACAGCGCGCTTAAGCGCGGGCATCGTCTGGAAGAACTGAAGGATGATCGTCGCCGCCACGTTGTAGGGCAGATTCGC
This sequence comes from Collinsella sp., assembly GCA_047247485.1. Classification (GTDB taxonomy): domain Bacteria; phylum Actinomycetota; class Coriobacteriia; order Coriobacteriales; family Coriobacteriaceae; genus Collinsella. The sequence continues at coordinate 1,765,796 of JBKTTM010000006.1, forward strand.
GACAAACACCGTCGGCGTACCGCCCGCAACCTGCTCAATCTGCTCCGGGCCCACCTTGAGCGCATCGCCCATGATAAAGCGGAAGTTGGCATAGTCGGCGGCGTGGGCGTCAAGCACCGGCTCAAGCTCGGGATCGGCCTCGATCGACGTAACGCACGCCGCCTCCTGCAACAACGCAAGTGTCAACGTACCGCAACCCGGACCCACCTCGAGTACGCGCTCGTCACCTGCAAGCTCGGCAAGCTCGCAGATACGCTCGATCACATGATTGTCGATTAGAAAGTTCTGGCCCAGGCGATGCTTAGTCGCAAGGCCAAACTCCTCTAGCAGCTCCCTGGTGGCCGTGGGGTTTGCCAAAGGCGAAGTTGTCATGGTTGCCTCCTTAGCATGATGGCGGCGTCTTGAAACAAAAGGGCATGGACCGTGGTGGCCATGCCCTTACAGCTAAACAGCAAATTGCCGATATGGCGCTCGCGCGGTCTCTACGCCAGACGCGGGAACAGCGGATCGCCCTTCTCGACGGGCTGACCACCAGCAAGCAGGCCCCAAGCGCAAATGCCCTTGAGGTCGTCGCTCGCGGCCTCGTCCTCGCAGGACAGGCGGCGCAGAGTCTCGGCAGAAGTCTGGGGCATGAGCGGCATCAGCAGGTGAGCGGCAATGCGGATGGCCTCGAGCAGGTTGTAGATCACAAACGCCAGCTCGTCAGCCTTGGCCTCGTCCTTGGCAAGTGCCCAAGGCTCGGAGTCCTCGATGTAGTGGTTGGCGGCGTGGATGAGCTCCATGACCTCGTCCTTGGCTCCACCGTAATCGAGCACGTCCATCTTGGCCATGTAGCGCTCGACCAGACCATTGGCGATCTTTGCCAGCGGGTTGTCGAACGCATCGAACGATGCGGGCTTGGCGGGCGCGCAACCGTCAAAATACTTGCCGCTCATGTTGAGCGAACGCGAGATGAGGTTGCCCCAGCTGTTGGCCAGGTCGGCGTTGTAGACCTGCTCCATGCGGTCGAAGCTGATGGCACCGTCGGTGCCGGGGACGACGTCGGTCATGAAGTAGTAGCGATAGCCCTCGACGCCCAGCATGTCGATAACGTCCTGCGGAGCGATGGCGTTGCCGCGGCTCTTGGACATCTTCTCGGCCTTGCCGGTCTCGGCATTGCGCACGGTCAGGAAGCCGTGGGCAAAGACGTGCTCGGGCAGGGCCTCGCCGATGGCCATGAGCATGGCGGGCCAAATGACGCAGTGGAAGCGGATGATGTCCTTACCCACGATGTGGAACTGCGCGGGCCAGCGATAGGCCAGCTCGGCACGCGCCTCGTCGGTGTCGACACCGTAGCCGACGGCCGTCATATAGTTGAGCAGCGCATCGAACCACACGTAGGTCACGTGACCCTCGTCAAACGGGACCTGAATGCCCCAGTCAAAGCTCGTACGGCTCACGGAAAGGTCATTGAGGCCGCCCTCGACAAAGCTGCGAACCTCGTTCATGCGGAACGCAGGCTCGACAAAGTCGGGATGCTCGTCATAGAGCTTAAGCAGCTTGTCCTGGAAGGCGGAAAGCTTAAAGAAGTAGGACTCCTCCTGCACGCGCTCAAGCGGACGGTGGCAGTCGGGGCACAGGTGCTGGCCGACGCTGCCGTACTCCTCGTCGCCCTTCTGGACCTGCGTATCGGTAAAGTAGGTCTCGTCAGGCACGCAATACCAGCCGTCGTAGCTGCCCTTATACAAGTAGCCGGACTCCTTCATGCGCTCCCACAGGTACTGCACGGCATGGTGCTGGCGCGGCTCGGTGGTGCGGATGAAGTCATCATTGGAAATCTCGAGCTTGCTCCAAAGCTCCTTGAAGTGCGGGGCCTGGCTGTCGGTCCACTCCTGCGGCGTCATGTTGTGCTTGGCTGCGGCCTCGGCGACCTTCTCGCCGTGCTCGTCCATGCCGGTCAGGAACTTGACGTTATAGCCGGCGGAGCGGCGATAACGGGCCTGAACGTCGGCGATGATGGTGGAATAGGCCGTGCCCAGGTGCGGATCGGCGTTGACGTAGTAGATGGGCGTCGTGATAAAGAACGAAGGCTTGCTTTGATCCATGGGGTTTGTCCTCCAGAAAAACGTTGCATACAGAGGATGATTCTAGCGCAAGGGTTGGATATCCTCCATCTATTGCATATCGAGCACCATGGCATAGACATCGCGCTTGCGGCGCGAATACTTCTGAGACAGGCGCTTAGCCACCGCAGACGCGGGCTCCCCCTCCTCGAGCGCGGCGCGGATATCCTCGCGCAGGGCCTCGTCGGGATCCGCTGCCGCGGCGCCAACCGGCACGATACCGGCCTCCTCATCCTCGCTCGGCGGCGCGATGACCAGCGCAATCTCGCCCTTTACCTCGCCTCGAGCACGCAGCTCCTCTGCAAGCTGGGCAGCGATCCCGCGCAAGACTTCCTCGTGCAGCTTGGTGAGTTCGCGGCAGACGGCAACCTCACGCTGGGGAAAGACCTCCGCCACGGCCTCGAGCGTCGCCACGATGCGATGTGGAGACTCGTAGAAGATGAGTGCGCCGGGCACCACGGCAAGGCGCTGTAAACGGCGCACGCGGTCGCCGTGCTTTCGGCCCAAAAAGCCCTCGAAGAAAAAATGCTCGCAGGGAATGCCGGACGAAACAAGCGCCGTGACGCAAGCAGAGGGCCCGGGAATAACTTCGACGGGCACATCGGCCTCACGCGCTGCCTCGACCAGCGCCTGGCCGGGATCGGACACACTCGGCATGCCGGCGTCCGAGGCAAAGGCGAGGGTCTCCCCCGCCAGCAGACGGTCGACCAGGCCGGCGGCGCGGCTGGCGATCACATTCTCGTCGCAACGGACAAGCGGCTTGGAAATGCCCAGATGCATCAGCAGCTTTGACGTCACACGCGTGTCTTCGCAGCAAATGGCATCGGCGGCGGCAAACGCCTCGCCAACGCGCGGGGACAGGTCGCCCAGGTTGCCGATGGGCGTGCCGACCACATAGAGTTTGCCCGTATGGGCGCTGTTTTGCGTCATATCAACCTATTCAATCATGCCGCGCTCGAGCGTACCGAGCGCCGCGCGGGCGTCCCATGCTGCAATGCGCTTCTCGGTCTTCCACGTTTGGAAGAACCAACCGGCAGCCGGCGCAAACGAAGCCAGCTGGTTGGCGATAAACACGCGCTCGTAGGCATTGCGGCCCTCGGGCGTAACCGACGAGTTGGCAAAGATCGCCGCGCCCGACCATTCGCCCACCAGCACGGGGAACCCAGTTGAAATCGCTTCTTTAAGCTCGCGCTTGTTACGCGAAATCGCCGTCGTCAGCCCGCGGGGGCTCGTGATATCGAGCGCATACTCGTCGCGGTAATGGTACAGGTGAAGGTCCATGTAGACGTTCTTGTACTTGGCGCCGCGCATAAAATGCTTCCACTCGCTGGGATGTCCCGAAGACGAAAAGACGACGATCTTATCCTCGGGCATATACGAACGGACGAGCTCGTAGGCATCGCGATAGAAATTGCGCAAGTAGTGAGCCGGAATGCCATCCGTCATGGCAAAGAGACTCTTGCGGACACTCATCTGCGGCGTATCCAGCAGCTCAATGCCCAGCAGGCTCTCGGCCTCGCCATAGCGATCGGCCAAGCGCTCGAGCACGTCGAGTGCGACATGACGGCCGTTGGTGGACGAATGCCACTCGGCGACAGCCTCCGGCGTGGTGGGTGAATCGTTGGAATCGCCCTGGCCACCGGGCACAGTTGCCAGATCGAGCAGCACGCGGATGTCGTACTTGGCAGCCCACTCAATCGCGCGGTCGATGTAATCGACAACCGATATGTAGGAGGCATCGGACTCCTGTGAGCCAAAGGCATACCAGGGCACCGGCAGACGCACGGCATTGAGACCGATCTGCGCCATGCGGCGAAAATCGTCCTCGCTCACAAACGTCTCGTAATGGCGGCGCATGCGCTCGTTATAGGCGGCGGTACCCATGGCCTCCTGTAGCTCGGCCGCGTTGGATGCACCGGTCGCCGCGTATAGCGACGGGGTAACCCAAGGCTCGGGAATGAACCAGCCAGAGAGATTAACGCCGAGTATCCTCTCCATCACTGCCCCCTTCGGATCGTGCAGGCCGAGCCTGCATCGTATTGCATAGGAAAAGTATCGTTTTGAGTATACCCGCGCGTGCGGACAGACGACCGAACGGTCTGTAAAGTGGCGCAAAAGCGGGAGGAATGTCTGGGACAGGTGGGCGCGAGCTGGTGCGCCGAGATGTACATATGCGCCGGAAGCAGGTGGCCGGAAAGCGCATCCCGTTTTTCGCAAAAGACTGGGATGCATTTTCCGTTCGAGGCCTCAACCGGAAAATGCATCCCGTTCTGAGCGCGGGATCTGGGACGCAGTTTCCGCCAAAGGCCGAAAAAGGAAAGCACGTCCCATTCTGACGCCGGATTCCGAGTCGTGCTTTCCCAAGCGGCCTCAAAGCGGAAAACGCATCCCACTCTGAAGCCAAATTCTGGGACGCAATTTCCGCAGAGTCCTCGATAAAAGAAAAGGACCCCTTTGCAGAGGTCCTAGTCAATTCAAGGTGGCGGGGAAGGGAATCGCGTCCGCGCGCTGCGCGGACGGACCGCTGCGGCGCTTACGCGCCTTGCGAGCTGCGCTGGCAAACGCTTACGCGTTTACTCAGCTCCGCGCCCTCACGGGGTTCGATTCCATGTGGGAGCTTCATAAAAGAAAAGGACCCCTTTGCAGAGGTCCTAGTCAATTCAAGGTGGCGGGGAAGGGAATCGAACCCCTGACACGAGGATTTTCAGTCCTCTGCTCTACCAACTGAGCTACCCAGCCATTTGAGGTGTGCCTTGTTTCAAGGCTTGATTAGTATAACCAAGGACGCGTTCCGGTCAACCGAGAATTTTAAAAAAGTTTTTGGGCACAGCCTCGGCTCTATAAATCGGCACGTCAGAGGCATCAGCCGGCAGCAAGAAGTTTTTCGCTCAGTCCCTTAAGCCGGCACGCGTTGGAGAGCAGGAGTCGAAACAATGATTGAAGGACGCTCTAGTACGGCCCAGGCGCCGGGGCAGGAGCACATACACCAGGGACATACGTTTTCGTAGCGCGCGAGGATATTGCCGCGTGCATCGATGAAGGCGATGTCGATGGGATAGACCATAAAACACGTATGGACCGAAGAGCAGCGTGGAAACGCCATGACGAGCGGCAGGCCGTTGGCGGCAACCGGACGCCGTCCCAGCATGCCGCGCAGGCGCATGACAAACGACTCCGCCACCACAAACTCGGCCGGCGTCCAACCCAGCCTATTGAGTGCCCGCGCGTAGGCGATGTAGGACGAGACCGCGGTCACATGACCACCCCCGGACGCCATGGATCGACCGTCACCACACGCTCGTGCGACAACGTTGTCGGCGCCCCCAGCGGAACGCCAGCGATGCTGAGAGAAGTCGGCCACGGCTCATAGTGCATGGTGCAGGTGTAGGTCCTAAACGTACCGGATAGGGAGAGCAGGCCACCATCCGATGCCTCCGCGCCTTGCTCGCTCGACACTTCGATCTGCAAGTCATAGCCTTCCATGGCATTCAGAATTTGAGTCTGGACCGTCGCCGAGGCATCGGCAGAGCTTTCGTCGCCCTCCCCCTCCGACGCCACGGCATGCGCTAGCACGATGTCGGGCACCACGCGGTCGAAGCGCGCGACAGCGCCGGCAAAGATCATGACGTTGTACACGATGAGTGCCAGCACCAGCAAAACGGGCGTAACCACTGCCATCTCCACCGTCGCTTGGGCGCGCTCCTCGCGCAGACGCATGCGGATACTCATTACGACCCACCGCCCAGAGCGCCAACCAGCGTGGCGACATCGACGGTGAGCGGGATGGAGCCGCCGCCGGGCAGAGGAATCTCCGCAAGTGTGAACACCGTACCGCTAATGGTGCGTTCGACTTGATATTCCAACGCCTCGCAAAGCGCCTTGGGATCGGTCACGCCCAACGGAATACTTCGCAGTTTGTCTTGCGCTTGAGAGAGACCCGCAATGTCAGACCCCGGACTCTTAATGACGTTGGCAGAATCGGTCAGCACCGGCTTTCGCAGGCGCAAGTCGCACGGTTCCAAACCCAGCGCCGCCACGGACGCCGAAACGGTATCGCCGAGCCACGATGCGATGGAGCCCAACGCGCCGCTGCCCCCTCCTAGGCCTTTAATCATCTCGTCCATAAGTTCGTCGGCCGAACCTTGAATATCACCGTATCCTACGAGCAGCCGTCCCCAAACATCCATGACGCCGTCGAGCACGCCGGCAACGCCGCCCGAGCGTTCCTTCAATGTCGAGAAAAATCGCGAAAGCACGTTGTTTTGCGCCGTCGCGTCATCGGGTGCCAGCACCGCGCCAGAGATAGCACCGCGATCGCCAAGCCTGACTGCCGTGTTAAACGAAGAGTTGAGCTCATCGGGGCTCGAGATGGCACCCGAAACCGCAAGGGCAACCACGCCGTTGCGACCGGGCGGGGCGATACGCGGGCGCTCGCCGGAAAGCTCCTTGATGGCCTGGTCAAACGCATTGCCCGCACGGTCGGCCTCATCCTCGGTCTGACGCTCGAGCTCGAGCTCTTTGTTGCGGCATTCGACGTAGTCTTCCAGGGCCTCTTTGAACTTATCGAAGTGGTACTCAAAGCCGTTTTCGATAGAAGTCGAAGGCGCTGCAACGGCACCGAGCGACGAAACGCCAAAATGGCATCTGTTGCATCTGTCCTGTCCGTCATAATCAGCAACCGAGGCTAACCCGCCTGGCGACCCCTTCTTATAGTTGGGGCAACTCGTTCCGTAATGCAGATACGTCTTGCCATCGATGGCGCTGGTTGGCCACGCCGCATCGGTATAGAGTTCCGTCGCTCGCACCTCGTCAGCGTTGCGCGGCAACAGCGGGATATGGGAAGTAACTTCATCTCCGTCCTCGGTTACATATGCACGATTGACCTCTGTACTCGCATAGGTGTAAAACGCCTTGCGCGCCGCCGACTCCGCCTTCATCTCGACGCTCGATCCCTGAGGTTTTTCATTCGCCAAGCGCTGCCGGTAATAGATTTTCGCGCGATCGAGCGCTATTTGCGGCTCCCATGTGATGCTCGACTTTTCATGACGGTTCTGACTGTCAGATAGTTCTGCTAGTTTTTTCGCACGCTCCCACATACACGAGTACTTGCCAATCGAACTCTCGTCCGACCCGCCACAATCCGCCAGCCAAGCGCGCTCTTTAGCCTTCGCCGTGTCCTCAGAAGCCTTCCGCAACTCCTCGGCCGCACGCTCTAAATCATCTGATGTGTCTTTAATGGTATCGGTCGAGATCTCTGACCCTTTGAGCGCAGCGAAGTCCGACTCGGATGTCCTGGGCACGGCAAGCGCCGTACCGGTATAGGCCACACTATCGGTATCCTGCGCCGATACCGCCTGCGTGGCACGCGCGGCAATCAGATACGGCAGAGCCGTCTCGATTTTCTGCAAGCCTTCCGATGCGCTTTTGGCAAACTTATTGCGCGTTTTAATGATCTCAATCCCGGTGTCGACCATATTGCCGGCAACTGGTTCGGCACCTGGGATGAGAATGGCAACCAGGCCCGTCCCGATTGTGGCAAACCCCGCCAGGCCCAGACTCAAGATGCTCGCATCAACCACCGTGGCAGCCGTGTGATAGGACGACACCACGTTGGCACCCGCCAACGCGCCGCTATCGGCCGCCACCTGGGTATCCCCGGCACGCGACATGCTCCATATCGCCGCGGTCGACGAAAACAACAACGTGAGCACCACTAGGATGACCACGGCAGAAGAAAGCGTGGTGTAGGCACCGTCTTCGATAAACAGGTCGATACCGGCGCGGCCCATAAAGCCGCCTCGCTTGCGATGGCAGCTCGGACGGCGCGTCAAAACGCGTCTAGACCAGAAACGCTTAATCCCATGCAGCAATCCACGAATCATAATCTCCCTCCAGCCATTCGGGACGTGATTGATACGAGACATCGACCTTGAGCTCAACGTAGCCGCCCTCGGCGGTACCACCCATAACCTGCGCAAACGCACCGATCACAGGCAACGGCTTGACCTCGCCGGAAACGGACACGGACGAGACGCCGCCCGCATCGGCCCGGCTAAGCTCGACATCCCACGACAACGGCCCGCCGGCATGAAAGATCGAAACGTTGGGCACTGCGGCAAGCCGGCGGAGGGTGAACTCCTTAAGATCGTCGTCCTCCGCCGTCGTCGTGGTCATGAGCCGCGCGGTCTCGGCGGCGGCAGACTCCATGACCGCGCGCGTATAAAGCAGGCACACCGGTTGCAGTGCGAGAAGGATGAGCGTCAGAAACGTCGGCAGCAAAAAAGCGGCCTCGACCGTAGACTGCGCCCGGTCCTCGCGCGCGATATCAATACAACGCGATGTCCTTAGCGCCCGTAGCGGCGTCGATAACCGACGTCGAGGCAACGCCATGGGATGCCGCCCGCTCAACCAGCGCCGCCAAGCGTCCATCGGTGCCAGCACGCCAAAGTCCCACAATCGCCAGCACGATCGATAACAGCGCCACCGTGACGATGGCGTATTCGACTGTCGCCTGGGCAGATTCCTCACGCAGAATGCCATGCATTTCACGATCCCTCCTTTGAGCTTATTGTTTGCGGGACCAGACGCACGGCGCGCAGACGACACGAAGCATCGCCAGCATCCGCGGCAACCGTCACCATATCGACCCAGCCGCGCCCATCGCGCACGATGGCGCCCCATACGTTGCCCTTAATATCGAGATAGCCGCTCAGGGCGAGCTGGGCCGTTGGCACCTCGCGGTAGGCGCGTAACATATCCGCCGCTGCCTCGGTCATCGGTCGGTCCTCGGACCATGCAAGCCGGACCGCAATCGCGTTGTCCTCAGGTGAATCCGTCGCAGTGCCAGACCGCTTGTCGAGCGTCCGCAGAAAGGTTTGCGCCGTGACAGCGACATCCGAATCGTCCGCATCTCGCATCTCATCTTTTTGAGACGCCACCGCCGAATCTGAGTCCGAATCGAAGGCGGCCCCAGGACGCTGCTGCCGCGCGGCGTTAAGCCCCCAAAGCACCGCCGCTATCGCCACGGTCAGGCAAGCAAACACCAGCAGCACCCCGATGGGGCGCTCGCCCTCTACAGGCTGTTGATGCCCTCGCTGATAGCGTTCCATAGATCTTGGACCTTGCCCTTAAATGCGACAATGGCAATGATGGCGATCACCACGAGCACGCCGACCAAGATGGCGTATTCGGTGGTGCCCTGCGCACTCTCCTCCTGCAGTAGCTCCCCGGCATGCTGGCGAGCGCGAATTGACTGGCAAACAGCCCAGCTCCAGACCTTGCCAGCAACGTCAGTCATCGTGTTCATGTATTCCTCCCTACATCATCCCGCCTGCTCCCAACAGCGGGCCCAATATGGACAGAAGCAACGCCGGCAAGATGAGTGTGCCGGTGGGAATCAGCAGCTTGACGGGCGCACGCTCGATCTCGCGCTCGACCGCGGCGCGATGAGCCGCACGGATCTCGCGACTTTGAGCGGCCAGTGTCTCGGCAAGTGGGGCACCCAGGGCGAGCGCCTGTCCCACCGTGATGGCAAAGGTCTCGAGCGATCGCGCGTCCAGGTCGCGCGCGGCGGCCAACAACTCGTCCTCACGCGTGCCCACGCCCACCTGCCACGCCATGCAGGCCCGCTCAAGTCGAAGAGCCAGCACTGACCGGCGGTTGGCGCAGAAAATCTCAAGCGCCGCATCAAACGAAAGACCGGCCGAAAGACCCAAGCGCACAACATCGATCATCTCGGACACTTCGCCGAGCGACACTCGCGCCGGGCCGCCCGCTCCAACCGCGCCCTTCATTCGCGCGGTCAGAGCATCGACCACCGAGCGACCCGCGGCAGCGACCAGCACCGCCTCGCGCTTGCAGGCCCCTGCGATCTTGCGTGCATCCGCCCGATCCAAACCCGTCGCGACAAATACACTCAGAGCGCACAGGCAAGCCGCAACTGCAACCGGGGCGCTCATAGCTCCACCCGCATAATGCGCCTGATAACCACCAGGGCAACGGCGTTGAGGGCAAGACCCAGCACCACAGCGCCCGCGCCGGCAGGCGTCGCAAGACCGCGACGAAAATCTGCCGAAAGCAGCGCCAACACCGCGCACATGCCCGTCGGCATCGCCGCGACCATATGCGCAGACATGCGGGCCTGCGACGTCTTAACATCCAAGCGGCGCTTGAGCTCAATGCGCTCCCCCACCATGCTCGACGCCTCGGACAGTAAGTCGGCAAGCGGAGCGCCGGTGCGCTGTGACACCTTAAGCGCCAAGGTCACAAGCGAAAGACCGGGGGCGTCGATGCGCACGAGCAAGTCATCGAGCGCGTCGGTCGCCGAGATGCCGCAATCGATCGCCGCCGCCACCCGCAAAAACTCGGTATGCACCGGTTCTTGCGCATGAGCGCCCACAAAGCGCATGCCCTGAGCCAGCGAATGTCCCGAGGCAAGCGACATGGAAAGTGCGGTAAACGCCTCGGGCATGGCCTCTTCTGCATCGTGTTGCTCGCGCCGGCTCTCAAAGCCATCCCGAGCGGCGCCAACGGCAATCGGAGCAACAAGTCCCAAGGCAAATCCGAGGGGCGATAACGACACCATCGTTAGTAAAATGCAGCAGACACCGCTCGAGAGCAGCAGAAACGCCAAACGCCCCGAAGCATCTTCGATCACGAGGCCAAGGCGATGCGCCGGAGCCAGCGATGCCCACGAACGGGCGATCTTTTTCAGCAGATCGTTTTCCACCAGCTCACGCGGCAGTTTCTCTGCTACCGTCTCGAGCGCCTGACGCGCCAGCTCCGCCGGCGGCACCTGCGGCACACGAGGTTCCGCCCCACACGCCGTCGCGACAGAAAACCCTGCCAAACCCCCTACGACGAGGGGCACAGCGACCTCCATTCGTCCACCTCCTCTTGTGTGAGCGTCCCCGACCGCAGGCCTTCTGCGATAAACGGCGGCTCGCGGTCAAGCGTCCAGGTGCGCTCGGCGGCATCGAAAGTCACATAGCGCTCGAGCTCTACGCCGCCCGACGCGGCGCGACGCACCCCCGAATACGAGGAGACGAAGCGCCTGCCATCGGCGTGGCGCTCGGACATCACGATGCCGTCGAGCGCCATGGCAATCTGCTCCTCGATGAGCTCGCTCGGCAGATCGATGCCATAACGTGCAAGCAACGTCAGACGCACCACGGTCTCCTGTTCTGAGCCCGCATGAAGTGTGGTGAGCGACCCGTCGTGGCCCGTGTTCATGGCCTGCAACATGTCGCAGCACTCGGCACCGCGCACCTCACCCACCACGATGCGGTCGGGGCGCATGCGCAGGGCATTGGTCACCAGGTCGCGGATCGTCACCGCGCCCTCGCCCTCAATTGAAGCCTCGCGCGCCTCTAGACGCACCACGTGCGGATGATGCGCAAACTTGAGTTCGGCAGAGTCCTCGATCGTCACGATGCGCTCGCCGGTGGAAATCTCGCATGACAACGCGTTGAGCAGGGTGGTCTTACCAGATCCCGTGCCTCCCGCAACCGCCAGGTCCTGTCGCAGCGACACCGCGCACGACAGCAGCTGCGCATACCAAAGCGGCAGCGACCCCAGCCCCACAAGCTCGTCCAGCGAGCAGATGCGGTCCGAGAACTTTCGGATGGTGAGAATCGGTCCGTCAATCGCCACAGGCGGAATCACCGCGTTGACGCGATAGCCCGTTTTGAGGCGGGCGTTGACGATGGGGCTGCGCTCGTCGATACGGCGGCCAAGTGGCGAGATGATGCGGTCGATAAGCACACGAATCTGCTCATCATCCTCAAACGCATGCTCGATGGGGTACAAGACGCCGCCGCGTTCAAAGAAAGCCGAGCGGCAGCCGTTAATCATGATCTCGGTAACGGTGTCGTCCTCGATGAGCGGCTGCAACGGCCCCAAGCCCACCACATCATCCAAAATCTCGTCGATGATGGTCTCGCGCTCGGGCGTCGCGAGATCGGTCGGCTCCTCAACATTGAGCGCCGCCTCCACCGCGGGACGCAATTCCGAGCGGGCAAGTGCCGGGTCGATATAGGCGCTGATACGCGCCACTTCGTCGTAACCCATGCGGTCCATCACGGCGCGCTTGGTGCGTCGTTTCACCGCGCGGCGACGCCCCGCATCTACAGGCGCTGCCGCCGCTGCAGCGCCGGCAGCCTTAATCCTCGTTTGCAGGCTCATCGCTGATCACCCTCGCGCGACCAGGGAAGGCGGATACGCGGACGTTCGGTGCGCGTTGCACGGTCGGCGACCATATCGCTCCAAGGGCCGACGGCGCACCCCAGTTCCACGAGCATCTCGCGCGTGGCCTCGCGCACGCTGGTCGCAAAAGCGCTGGTCTGCCCCACTGCCTCGTCAGCGCGCCCAAACGCCATGAGCGCGGCGAGATCCTGCCCGCCATCGGCGATACGAATCTTGGAGCTCAACGCACAGGCAATCTCAAAGCGCATGGCGACGTCCTCGTCTGCCCCGCGCGCGCCAAACCGGTTGAATACAGCGCTCATGCGCGTGCGCGGCACACCTACTCGACTTGCCAGTTCAATGACGCGCGACGCCGATGTCGCGGACGACACCGCCGCATCGCCAACGACCAGGCAACGGTCGCTCGCCGCCACCGCAGCCGCCACGGCATCGCCCCAAAAGACCGAGGTATCGATAAAGACCACGTCGGATTCGCGACGCAGGACATCGAGCAGCAGCTCCACCGGACGTGCCATGAGCTCAGCTTGCTCGGGCGCCGCGACGGGACCCCAGAGCGTAACGCCCGGGGCGACGCGCATCGATGCGGCCACGATATCCGGCTCGGTGAGCGTGCCCGCCGCCGACGGCTCGATAAGTGCCGCCATATCGTGCGGAGCATCGACGCCTAACAAGTCGTAAAGGTTTCCAAACATCAGGTCCAGGTCGAGCACGGCGGCACGCAAGCCCAACAGCGACGATGTGTGTGCCATGGTGGCAACGATCGTCGACTTGCCGCAACCGCCCGAACCCGAAATGGCGCAGATGACCGGAGCTCGATGCGGCGAAGCGGCAGCGTCTGCCGGCGGCATCGGAGGCGGCGGGGCGGGCGTCGGTGACAGCGTCCCCGTCTCCCCCGCCGCAACTACACGCTGCGTCCAAGCCGGCATGGCAGCTTGTTCGGTCTGCGAGGCAGGCTCGTTCTGTGCAATCTGCTCATGCTGCATCAGCGACAACTCGCCGCACCCGGCAAAGCCCTCAACTTCGTCGAGTTCATCCGCCAGATTCACGCCGTGCACGTATCCCATATCTACAGCCGGGGAGTCGCCAGCATGCTGCGCCGGCTCTCCAGCGTCATCGTATACAAGGGGGTTCCGGGGGCGCCGACCATGCTCGGCTTCCGCTTTTCCATAATCATCAACACGCGGGCCTCTTGTAGCGCGAGGCGCCCCGGGTTCCCTATCAACAAAAGCATCGGGCTCAATCGTCATGCACCGATCGGAATCAACCGCTCCCTCGCCCGCGCGCCCGTTGCCGCATATACTGTGCGCAGCGATGACCTCGGTCGCCCCTGCGCGAAACAGCCCCTCGATATCCGATGGATCGAGTGCTTCTATCAACACGACCACGCGACTCACGCGGCCTTCGGCCGTCAGGCGCGCAACAGTCTTGCGCACATCTTCGGTATCAAACAGAGACGCCGCGATGATGGCAGCCCCGCGGCGCGACGGAAACGCCCGCGCCATGGAAACCAGCCCGTCCAGGTCACCCACGCGAAGCACCTGTGCACCCGTATCACGGCCCTCGACTTCCCGCTGCAACAGCCCGTAATCGCCGCACGCGCAGCACGCAAGCCAGATCGCCTTCATCACTCGTCGCCTCCGCTCTTTTTGCCGCGCGCCGTGGAGGGAATCGTCAAGCTGACCGTTCCCTTGCCCGATGCCCCCAGCAGTTCCTTGACGTCTTCGGGGTCAGCCGCCAGCGTCACCCATTCGATCTTGCCCTCGCGCGTGGCACCGGAATCTTCACTGGTATCGATCACGTACGCGCCGCACAACCGATCGGTTACGCCGTCTTTTTGCACATACACATCCACGTAGCTGCCCACGCCCGTAGCACCGCCGACCGAGTGCTCGGCATCGACCGCCACCGAAACGGCGACCTTGCCCTTAGGCACCTCGAGCTTGTGACTCTCGGCCTTGGTGTAGACATTGCAGATCACGGCGTTTTTGGGAATACGCGAAGTCGTCACGTCGCCGCGCACCTGGCGCAGCTCGGTCGCCGCGTCACGCGGCAACAGGCTCGTCAGCCATTCCTGGGTTATGACATTGGTCTCATCGAGGGTCTCGCCCACATCGATATCGCGCGCCGCGACGCATACCTCGACGCGATCGCCACCGTACTTGGCCAAGGTCTCAGCCTGGACCTGTTCGGCTTGCGAGCGGATCGACGAGCCGTAAACCATGCAGAGCAGAGCAGCGAGCACGCCCGCGACCAGACTGATGGCGATGCGTTTGCTCTTGTTCACGGCCGCTCCTCTCATGGCAGTGCCGGGCGAATGCCCGTACCACCATTGTCTGGGCGGTCAAAGTGCAAAGCGGCGCAATCGCGATCTTGGTTTTCGATGTCAAACCAATCGCTGACCAAAAGCTGACCAGCCCGTCAAGCTCGTGGCAAGGTTTTGGTCAGTACGTCAGCAAACTGCATGTTTCGAGGCTTTTCCGCAGCAAAAAAGCCGTCTCCCGAACAGTTGGGAGACGGCTGTCATAGGAAAAATCAATTACAGATGGACATCGGGATCGAGCATTTGAGCACTCACGCGCATGGATGACGCCAAGTTTTGGAACGTTTCCAAACGCAGGCTGTCGATCTGCCCGGCGTCCTCGGCCTCGCGAACGGCACAACCCGGCTCATGGGTATGCGTGCAATCGCCAAACCGGCACGCGCGCGATGCCTCGACAATCTCGGGGAAGGCGCGCGCCAGACCCCGCTCGTGACCCACGAGCGGTAAGCTGCGCAGGCCCGGGGCATCGGCGATCACGCCGGCGTCGCCCGGCAGTGCCACCATCACGCGCGCGACGGTAGTGTGACGGCCCTGGTCGTCGCGTTCGCGCACACCGCCAGTCGCCAACGTATCGTGGCCCAGCAGCGCATTGAGCAGCGTCGACTTGCCGGCACCCGACTCGCCCAGAATCATGGCGCAGCTCCCGGCAGGCACGCAGGAACGAACCTCGTCCAGGCCGCGCCCCTCGGCAGAGGACGTCACGATCACGCGCACGTCCGGACCCACCAGGCGGCGCACGCGGTCCAGATCGCGCTCGAGCTCCTCGGCATCGCAGCGATCAGCTTTGGTGAGCACCACCACCGGTTCGGCATCGCAGTCGAGCGCCAACACCAGCGAGCGCGCCACGCGGTCGAGCAGCACCTCACCGGCACCGAGCGCCTGCACGATTAGCACGCTATCCACGTTGGAGCAGAGCACCTGGCGCTCTCCACGGGCACGGCCGCGCCAACGCTCAAAGCTCGTACGGCGCGGCAGCACGCACTCAATCACGCCCATATCGTGCCCGGGAGCGCGGCGCACCGCCACACGGTCGCCCACGGCAGGCAGCAGGACCTCGTCCTCGCCGCGCGACTTGGCAAACCCCACGGCATGCTCGGCGCGAAAGGTGTCGTCGGCAGTGGCCACCAGCGGAAACCCGCGATCCAGGCGAATAACGGCACCCAGCTGCATCTGCTCGGGCTCCTCGGCATGTGCGCAGAAATCATCAAAGGCAGTCTGCTGGGCTTCATCGACCGGCAGGTCATCAAACGCCGGAACATCCTGCAGCGCATCGAGCCCCGGTACGCTCGCCAACAACTCCTCGGCAGACACGGGCGCTTCGGTCGCGAGTTTCCGACGACGGTCACGCTTAGCCCGCGCCCCCGTCGTCTTTTTCTTCGCCTTAGCCTTCGCCTTGCCCACAAGCGCCTCCCAGCACCACAAATCACAACTGAGCAGGTATTTTAAATCAAAACCACCCCTAAAAGGGGTGGTTTGCTCTTAGGGTATAACCCTTGGATTTCCGGCACGCGTCTAAAGGCGCCGGCCCTCACGGGGTTCGGGCCGCACTGCAGATTGACCCGTGGCGGGCCGGTCAAACCGGCGCTATTTACGCCCCGGCCCCCTGCCGAAGGGGTCCTCGTACTCCTTGACGCTCAGCCGGTCGAGCGCGATGTCGGCCTTCTCCTGCTCCCTGATGTACTTGGCGATCGTCGCCTCGTTCAGGCCGACGGTGGACACGTAGTAGCCCTCCGCCCAGAACTTCCTGTTGCCGAACTTGTACTTCATGTTCGCGTGCCTGTCGAATACCATCAGCGAGCTCTTCCCCTTCAGGTAGCCCATCACGCTCGACACGCTGTACTTCGGCGGGATCGCCAGCAGCACGTGCACGTGGTCGGGCATCAGGTGCCCCTCGATGATCTCTATCCCCTTGTACTGGCAGAGCTTCCTGAAGATCTCCCCAAGGTCGGACCTTATTTGGTTGTAGATGACTTTGCGCCTATACTTCGGCGTGAACACGACGTGGTACTTGCACATCCACTTCGTGTGCGACAGGCTGTAGGCCTTCTGGGCCATACGCCACCACCGCCCTCTCGACTCGGATTCCTTGCGGCCTGAACAATCGCAAGTGTCCGGCGAGGGGGCGGCTTTGTAAAGCCGTTTGGCCCCACCCGCATAGCGGGTGGTTTCTGATGCGGCGCGCTGCGCGCCCCGCACAGGCTAAAGCCTCTAAATCAAAAAGAGCTGGCCGGGCAAAGCCCGACCAGCTCACAAACTTTCCCTCAGCCCTTTTCATCCGCACGGGAGAAAAGCCAGCAAGGATACCGCAGGGCCCGCCCCGGAAGCCCTTTCTCCCGAACGATCCCGCAGCGCGAAGCGCGAGGACCAGTGAGGGAGAAAGGGCGTGGGGCGGGCCCGGACGAGTACGCTACTCTTTCTCCACAGCGCGCATGATCGCCTTGTAGATCTCCATCAGCGGAATGATTAGGAAGGCCAGACCCAGCGCGGCAAGAACGCCCTTGAGTTCAAGCGTCACAGGGCCGAAGAACATCTCGGCAAGCGTCGGCTGCACGGTCACGATCACCGTCAGCACCAGTGCCAGCGCGGCAGAAGCCCACAGCCACTTGTTCTGCTTCTTCATGGTGAACAGCGACGCACGACGGCTGCGCATATTGAAGCAGTGGAAAATCTCGACCATGTTGAGTGTGATGAACGCCATCATCACGCCTTCCTCGTCGGCATTGCCGGCGATCATATCGGCGATGTGGATGTAGCCCATGTCAAAGTACACGCCCACAAAGAAGCTCGCCAGCACCAGCACGGTGATGATCAGGCCCTGGACCACGCAGTCCAGACCCATATGTCCGGCAAAGACGCCGTCCTTGGCGTTGCGCGGCTTGCGCTTCATGATGTCGCCCTCGGCGTCCTCCATGCCCAGCGCGAGCGCGGGGAAGCAGTCGGTGACCAGGTTCACCCACAGCAGCTGCACCGGCTGAAAGATGGTAAAGCCGATGAGCGTGGCGATGAATACCGAGAAGACCTCGGCAAGGTTGGCCGAAAGCAGGAACTGGATGACCTTGCGGATGTTGTCGTAGATGCGACGGCCCTCTTCGCAGGCACCGATGATGGTGGCGAAGTTGTCGTCGGCGAGCACCATGTCGGCAACGTTCTTGGTGACGTCGGTACCGGTGATGCCCATGCCCACGCCGATGTCGGCACGCTTGATGGACGGGGCGTCGTTGACGCCGTCGCCCGTCATGGCCACGATCTGGTCGCGCGACTTCCAAGCCTCGACGATGCGGGTCTTATGCTCGGGCTGAACGCGGGCGTACACGCCGTAGTCCTCGATGTGCGCGTCGAGCTCCTCGTCGCTCATGCGATCGAGGTCGGCACCGGTGATGGCATGGCTGCGATCGGTGACGATGCCCAGCTGCTTGGCGATGGCCACGGCGGTGTCGATGTGGTCGCCCGTAATCATGACGGTGCGGATACCGGCGTCGTGCGCCTCGCGGATGGCGTCGGCGACCTCGGGGCGGACCGGGTCAATCATGCCGGACAGGCCGCAGAAGACCAGGTCATGCTCGAGCGCGGCGGGGCTGCAGTCGGCCGGGACCTCGGTGTAGGTGCGGCTCGCCAGCGCCAGCACGCGCAGGGCCTCGTCGGCCATGGCCTTGTTGGCGGCCACGAGCTCGGCGCGACGCTCCTCGGTCAGGGGGACAACCTTGTCGCCCTCGTAGATATGGGCACACAGGCCGATCACCACGTCGGGCGCGCCCTTGGTGTACTGCTCGTACTCGCCGTCCAGGGTCTCGACGACCACGGACATCATCTTGCGGCCCGAGTCAAACGGGGCCTCGCCCACGCGCGGATGCTCGGCAGTCAGGCCAGTGAGCCCCGCCTTGCCGGCATCGTTGACGAGCGCACACTCGGTCGGCTCACCCACAGCCTCGCCCAGTTCCTCGTCCCACTGGGCGTCGGAGCACAGCGCCATGCCGGCCAGGAACTTCTCCTTAGGCGCAGCGAGCTCGTGCTTGACGACGGTCATCTTGTTCTGGGTGAGGGTACCGGTCTTGTCGGAGCAGATGGTCTGTGTGCAGCCAAGGGTCTCGACGGCGGAAAGCTTGCGGATGATTGCCTGGCGCTTGGCCATCTTGGTCACGCCAAGCGACAGCACGATGGTCACGACGGCGACCAGGCCCTCGGGGATGGCAGCGACGGCGAGCGAGACGGCGACCATAAAGGTATCGAGCAGGGCGGTCGGGTCGGTAAGAACGTTGCCCACGCCGTGGCGGATGATATCGACGCCAAAGATAACGACGCAGATGACGATAACCATGATGGTGAGGATGCGGCTGAGCTCGGCAAGCTTCACCTGCAGCGGCGTGAGCTCTTCCTTGGCCTCGGCCAGGGCGCCGGCGATCTTACCCATCTCGGTGTTCATGCCGGTGCCGACCACGACGGCGCGGCCGCGGCCGTATACCACGGTGGAACCCATGTAGCACATGTTCTTGCGGTCGCCGAGCGGCACGTCGTCGGTGCCGGCGGCGAGCTCAATCACGTTGGCATGCTTCTCGACGGGCACGGACTCGCCGGTAAGGGCGGCCTCCTCGATCTTCATCGTGGCGCTCTCGAGCACGCGGCAGTCGGCCGGGACGGAGTCGCCCGCCTCGAGCATGATCACGTCACCGGGCACGAGCTCGGCGCTCGGCAGGTGCACGAGCTTGCCGTCGCGCAGAACCTTGGACTGCGCGGCGCTCATCTCCTGCAATGCCTCGAGAGCTTCCTCGCTTTTAGCCTCCTGGACCACGCCCAGCACCGAGTTGACGATAACGACGAACATGATGATGGCGACATCGGCAAAGTCCGCCTCGCCCTTGACCATGCCCGTGAGTGCACTGATGACGGCGGCAACGATCAGCATGATGACCATGGGGTCGGCCATCTGCTCAAAGAAGCGCTTCCACAACGGCGTCTTCTCGGCTTCCTCAAGCTTGTTAGGGCCTGTCTTGGCGAGGCGCGACGACGCCTCGTCGCTGCTCAGGCCGAGGTTCTCATCGACACCTTGGTCGCTGAGTACCTCCGCCGCGGCGGACAGGTATTCCTTTTGCATATAGAGTCCCCTCCTGGGATTCGGGCCACTCAGCAGATTGATGCCCGATCATAATTCCCAGGAGAAGGGCAAGGGCTCATCAAGGCTGCCGTGCTGAGCGGCAGTTGATAGTGGGGCTATGGTACCCCAAAGCGGCGCGTCTAGCCAAAACATTCCAATTGGAAACACGGCTCGAGTGCAACGATGCAGACCGTGTGATGCTCAACATTGATAAAACGTTTTTTCTTCGGTGCATCATCAAACTGAAATATCGCCCAGATAGCAGCGGTTAGAACGGTTGGTAAAGTTTTTGCATATACCGTTTTTACCGCAAAAAATGAACTTCTAATTCGGCATACGGTCGATTTTTTGGGGTATTCGGTCGGCATTTCGTTATAATCATCTCAGTTTTATTTCTTATGGTTTATCTATCAGCGCAAGACGATGTCAGATGGAGGTCTGAATGTACAAGCGCACCAAGATTGTATGCACCATGGGTCCCGCCTGCGATAGCGACGAGACCATCCGCGAGATGATCAAGGCGGGCATGAACGTCGCCCGTTTTAACTTCTCGCACGGATCCTACGACGAGCACCACGGTCGCATCGAGCGCGTCCGTCGTATTTCCAAGGAGCTCGGTCTGCCCGTCGGCATCCTGCTCGACACCAAGGGCCCCGAGGTCCGCACCGGCCTTCTGGTCGACGGCAAGAAGGTTGCCGTCAAGACCGGCGATAAGATCGTCGTCACCGCTCAGCCCACGTCCGAGGATTTCCACGGCACCGCTGAGCACATCTCCCTCGACTACCTGGCTCTGCCCTCCGAGGTCGAGAAGGGCTCCCTTATCCTGATCGATGACGGTCTGGTTGCCCTCGAGGTCGAGTCCGTCAGCGGCCAGGACATGACCTGCGTCGTTAAGAACGACGGCCTGATCGGCGAGCGCAAGGGCGTCAACATGCCCAACGTCAACATCTCGCTGCCCGCCATCACCGAGCGCGATCGTCAGGACATCCTCTTTGGCCTGACCGAGAACATCGACTACATCGCCGCTTCCTTCATCCGTGACGGCGAGTCCGTCCGCGGCATCCGCGAGCTTTGCCGCGAGAACGGCGGCGAGCACGTGACGATCTTCCCGAAGATCGAGTGCGCCCTGGGCGTCGAGAACTTCGACGAGATTCTCGAGGCTTCCGACGGCATCATGGTCGCCCGTGGCGACCTGGGCATCGAGATCAAGCCCGAGCTCGTTCCGCACATCCAGAAGGAGATCATCGCCAAGTGCAACGCGGCCTACAAGCCCGTTATCACCGCTACGCAGATGCTCGACTCCATGCAGCAGAACCCGCGCCCGACGCGCGCCGAGGTTGCCGACGTTGCTAACGCCATCTACGACGGCACCGACGCCGTTATGCTCTCTGGCGAGTCCGCTGCCGGTAAGTACCCGGTCGAGGCCGTCAAGATGCAGGCCAGCATTGCTCTCGAGACTGAGAAGTACCTCCCGGCTCACGCTCCGCTCGAGGTTCCGGCTGACGCTCACGGCACCCGCGTCGTCAACAACGTTGTGGGTATGTCCGCTGTGAACATGGCCACCACCGTTGGCGCCAAGTGCATCACCGTGCCGACGACCACCGGTCGTACCGCTCGCCTGATCTCGCACTTCCGTCCCAACATGCCGATCTGCGCGTTCTCCCGCCACGAGTGGGCCGTCCAGCAGATGATTATGTACTGGGGCGTTATCCCGCACCAGGCCGAGATTACCCAGGGCACCGTCAACGGCACGATCGTCAAGGCGATCGAGACCGCTAAGGAGCTCGGCTACGTCAAGGCCGGCGATCTGACCGTCGCTACCGCTGGCGATCCCCGCATGAGCGTCCAGCTCGAGGATAAGGTCTCCTCGACCAACGTCGCTTACGTCGCTCAGGTGCGCTAAATCGTACTTGCAAGCACACTTGCATTGCAAAGGGCCCGGAAGGCATTGCCTTCCGGGCCCTTTTTCTATGCCAATGCCGGCACACGGCAAAACACACACTCATTTCTTTACCAAAAGCGCGAAATCCACCCTTCGAGGCCCAATAAATATAGTCCCAAGCGATAAAAGTGTTCGCCCGGTGGCAAACCCGCACCTTGACCGACGCTGCTAAATCGTTTTAGCAAGAGTCAGATCGACCTGGTTTTCGGAAGTGCGGGGAAAAATTGCTTACCCCCGAGCACAAGCCCTTTTATTTCAACAAAACCCCTGATAAAGTTGGCTCAAATACCGCTTGTGCTTTGCCTGTTTGTCTTTTTCCCCGCACTTCCGAAACCGATAGCCTTTCTAGCCCAAACAACGCTCGAACGATCGGATTGCCATGTCATTTCTCGCTTGCGGACCCACAGCTTTTCAGTACTATCGCATCCCGCCCCAGATACTAGGACTCTATCCGGCAATCCTGCCGCCCGACCATGACCATCGCTTGGTGCATTACTCAAAACAACCAGTATTTAAAGACTTGCTCGGCACACCAGTTTGGAGATTCGTGGGCGAAAGAAAACAGCGCGCGAACGGAAAGCTATTTCATAGCCGTCTGCTAACCCAAGAGCCGCCTCCTGGGTCGTTTAGGCAGACTGAGCATGGGTTTAATGTCACGTCCCCGGAGTTCACACTGCTCAACCTTGCTACGCAGGTCTCGCGCAACCAGTTACTCATGGCTTGCTACGAGATGTGCGGCTCCTTTGCAGTGTTCACGCCTTGTAAACGGGCGCAGCAGCAGCTCGATGAAGCAATTTCGCTTAAGCTCATTCCGCCCGACTGTGGTTGGAAACGCGTTGTCGACACCAAGGGCAATGACACCAACCTGTGGAAGCGCCCACCGCTCCTCAGCGCAGCGGATATCGCCGCGTTCGCCAAGCAGGCCGCAGGCCTGCGCGGCGTTAAACAACTGCGCTGGGCAGCCGAGCACATGACGGGGCAGACCGCCTCACCCTTCGAAGTACAGACCTCCATGCTTGTCTCGCTCCCCCGCGACGAGGGCGGCATGGGCATCAACATCGCAAACAACGTGCGCATCCCACTCAGCGACGCCGCACGCTCACTGTATGACAAAACCTGCTGCTACGCCGATATCCTCATAGAGAGCAACATCGACAGCATGGGCGTCATTTTGGAATGCCAAGGCCGCTCCGCCCATGACAGCGAAGCCGCAAGTCTCTCCGATGCCGAGCGCACCACCGCCCTCACAAGCATGGGCTATGACGTTATCCAGATAACCTATGAGCAAATCAAGGACACGAAGAGCTTTAACAACATCGCCGAGCTCATTCATAAAAAGGCGGGGCTCCCCTACATCCCAAAGACCGATCAGGAACGCACCGCCGCAGAAACCCTGCGACGGGAGCTGTTGGTCAATTGGGATGAACTGTTCTCCGTTAAGCCGGCCGGCTAGCAGCTAGCGATCAGAGGGACTGCGGGAACGTCAGAAGCGGCAACGCGAGCCGCAAAGCCCGCTTCGGTCAACTCGATGACCTCGGTAAACGTTGCGTCGAAGAACTCCTCGGTCAGCAGGCGGTATGGCGGATGGTCGGGCTCGCCGGGGTTTTCGCGCACGATCTCGTGCATAACGCCGATGGTCTTGAGCACATACTCCTTATGGATGGGATACTGCCCAAAACGCGTCGCCGCAGTATACAGGCGATCGGTCGCGCGCGGAATCGAAACGATGCCGAGCGTCTTGCCAAACCAGTCAAAGTCGCCTTGCTTTTTAATGCGGAACTCCTCGCACGGCTTGCCGCCGTGCGCCTCCAGGTACTGATTCACGCGCGTATTCCATACGGTATCGGCCACCAGATGCGACCAGACACCCAGTGTCAAATCGAGCAACGACTGCGCCACATCTTCGGATGCAAGCGAGAACTCACGAGCGCCGGGACCGACAACCGGCTCGGCATCCCTGTAGCGCTGGGGATAGTGCACGCGATTCAGTCGCTCGCGCTCCTCGATAATCGAGGTCGCCGCGGCTGGCGCACCGGTGGGCGAACTTTTAAGCAACGGTGCCACATAGGTATCCCAGAACTCATGCTCACGAGGCTTAGGGATAGGCTCGGGCTTTGCAAAGTGCGTAATGCGGTACGGGATGGGATCGGCGATGCCAGGGACCATATAGCCCACGAAGATATCCGGAACCACGCAGCCAAACAAAAAGGCATTGCGGTCGCGCACGCTATTGGCAAGCGCACCGGTGCGCTCCAGCAAACGCTCCGTCTGAGCGATATGAATGTTCCAGCTTGGCATAGCCACCCCCATAAAAAACCTGGATAACTATACCATCACGGCAAAGCCGCGCGGACGGCTACGCACGCTCTACGCAGCAACTAGTCCGTAGCACCGCTTTCGGTTCCATACGACGACGAAGACGCCTCGACCACATGGTGATATCGATCGATATAGATTGCACGGGCACCCAGGCGTCGCACCAAATCCTGGTGATGCGTGCTCATCAAGACCGTCTTACCCGCCGCGACGTAGGCCAGCAAGAAGTTGACCACGATGTCGCATGAATCCTCGTCGAGCCCATTGGTAGGCTCGTCGAGGACCAAGATATCCGGGTTCATCGACACCACCGCAGCCAGCGCAACACGCTTCTTTTGCCCGCCCGAGAGCTGATAGGGAGAGGCGTCGGCAAGGTCGGCAACCTGGAACAGCCCCATGGCATCGCGCACGCGGCGCTCGAGCTCGTCTGCCGGCAGACCCATCTGCGCGGGACCAAAAGCAACTTCCTCGCCCACCGTGGCGCAGAACAGCTGGGCATCGGCGTTTTGGAATACGAAGCCCACGCGCTGATGAAAACGCTGAGCGGCCGCGGAATCCTTTAGAAACGCCGCATCAATCACATGCCCGTCAAACAGGTATGCCCCTGTGTCCGCGAGTTCAAGGCCGTTAATAAGGCGCATAATCGTCGTCTTACCGCAGCCGTTGGGACCGAGCAGGGCAACGAGTTCACCACAATCGACCTGCAGCGACACACCATCGACAACCGTATGCCCCGCATAGGAAAACACCACGTCGCGAAACTCGATGAGCGGCGTGGTCTCGGCGCCAGCAGAACCGCTCGCGCCCATCGCGCCATTTGTATCGTTTGCCAAAACGTCGCCCTTCCCCATTTGCATCCCCAGCCGGAACCAGCAGCGCCTACAGCACGGCGCACAACACTGCCAGCAGCGCCACGCCGGCCGCATAGACCGCATCGCGCCAGCCAAGCCCGGCGCGCGCGGGCGCCGGATACACACCGGCAAACCCACGGCAGAGCATGGCCTCGTCCATCGCATGGCTGCATTCCATCGCCTTGATAAACGTCATGCCCATGATACCCGCGACCGAGTCGGTGCGCGAAAACCCCTCAGGCGCGCGACCCACACTGCGCAGCATGACCGATTCGGTCAGATCGTGCGCCGTTCGGCCCAGCACCTCGATGTGCTTGAGCGCCATGTCAAAGGTAAAGATGACCTCGTCGGGCAGATGTAGCGTCTTGAGCGCCGCCGACATGCGGCTCCAGGTAAGCGTCCACGAAACGCCCAGCACGAGCGACACGTTAATGAACGTCTTAAGCGCAATTTTGAGCATGGCGCCCGTAGCGGAAGCGCCCAGCAGCAGGGCAGGCAGCGCCAGAACCACTGCGAGCCCCGCAGCGCCAAGCGCCGGCGCAAAGGTTGCCCGCAGCCCGCGTACGGGGCGCACGGCAACGAGCACCAGCGCGATCGCCGCCATCAGCATCAGGTACAGCGGGCTTTGCGCCAGACACACGCACAGGGCACAGACGAACATGCCAAGCAGGCGCACCGGCGCCGAAACGGAAGAAAGGGCGCGGTCGATGATCGACCCGCCCTCGTGTGCGCCGCCGCCCAGGCGAACCCGCTCAAGCAGGCTCGCCAGGTGCAGGACGTTCTTTTGCATGACGCGATGCCTTGCGCCCGTGGGCTCGTATCGCTCTTGGGCCGCGAGCCAGTTAGGCAGCTCGACCGTCTGCATGGGACCCGCTTTCCTTTGCCGTCAGCGAAACAAGACGGAATACGATAGTGAGCACCGCCACGCCAATCAAGCCGGAGAGGATATACATGGCAGCCTGGCCGGCAAAGCCAAGACCCTGCTCCTCGGAATAGGCCTGCAGGTAATCGCCCGTGGGCAACGCATCGGCAAAGGTCGGGGTATCCAGGCCGACCGAAGCCTGCAAGCTGTCGTCGCCAGCCTCCTGAACGGCGGTCGCGGCGCCCTCGGCGTCCCACTCGCCCCAGGCGTCACCGGTGGCCAGCAGGCCAAGCGGCGTGGCAACGACAAGCACGGCGACCAGAATGAGCGTGGGAACCAGCGAGGTCTTCTTGGCAGCAGCGCCCTCGGCGTCCAGCAGGCCGTCGGAAGCCTCGGGGCCGACGATAACGCTCGGCGCCGTCTTCTTAATGAAACCGTAGATGGCGGCCGTCGCCACGCCCTCAATGACACCGGCGACCAGCATATGCGGGATCAACATGGCCGGAATAGCCACAGACAACGGGAAGGGGCAGTACAGCGGAGCGCCCGAAGCATTCATGAAGAGCATCGGCTGAATACCAAACTCGATTGCCGCGCACAGGGCCGCCAGGCACAGGCCGACCCAGCCGCTTACGATGGCCGAAATCGAGGTACCCCAGCTCTTGTCGTGCAAACGGCTGTTGAGCGCACGGAACACGATAGCAGCGGCAAACGGCAGCACGAAGGCCATGTTAAAGCAGTTGGCGCCAAAGGACAGGATGCCGCCGTCGCCAAACAGCAGCGCCTGCAGCGCCAGCGCGACCGAGACAGCGATAGCCGCGGCCTCGGGGCCCAGCAGCAGCGCGATAAGTGCGCCGCCGACGGCGTGGCCTGTGGTGCCGCCGGGCAGCGGAACGTTAAACATCATGAGCAAAAAGGAGAACGCGGCGCAGATGCCCAGAAAAGCCATGTGCTCGCGATCGAGCGTAGCGCGCACCCTTTTGATGCAATGGACCCAAACGGGCACCATTGCCACCGCCATGACGGCATCGGTCTGCGGGGACAGATAATTATCTGGAATGTGCATGTACGCCTCCCGGTTATCGGCGCACGAAATTGCAACGCCGCTTAAATCACCTTGTCAGTGTTACGCATTGTCAGATTCGTAACACGCCGCGGGCTATCATAGCAAAACGGCGCACTGCCGACAAAGCAGCACGCCGTTATGTAATGCGCGTGTCATATATGAAGGCTCAACGGTGCCTCATACCGAGCATAGCGGTCACGTAGGACTCGGCGGCAGCCACCGCCGACCCATACCCCAGCGCAAGCCCTATCCGCGGACCTCGCCGTTCACGCCCTTGCACACCTTGGTGACGATCTTCTGATGCGCCTTCTCGACCTCTTCGCTGGTGAGCGTGTGGTCGTCAGAGCGATACGTAAGTGCAAAGGCCATGGACTTCTTGCCCGCTCCGATGCGGACCGGATCGCGGTAGACATCGAACAGGCGCACGCCCTCGAGCAGCTTGCCGCCGGCGCTGGTAATGCGGCGCTCAAGATCCTCGCAGGTCACGGAGTTGTCGACCACGATAGCAAGGTCGTGCTCAACGGCAGGGTACTGCGAGAACTCGCGGTAGTTCTCCTGATTGCGGGCACCCTTGATCAGCTTGTCCAGATCGAGCTCAAAGGCAACGACGACCTCGTCGATACCACAAGCCTCGCGCGCCTTGGGGTGAATCTCGCCGACCCAGCCCAGCACGGTGCCGCCGGACAGAACCTCGGCCGCACGACCCGGCTGCAAGAAAGCGTAGCCCTCGCCCTCGACGGGACGGAAGCGGACCTTCTCGATGCGCAGCTGGGCGAGCAGCTCCTCGACAATGCCCTTGCCAAAGAAGAAGCGCAGCTTGCGGTACTTCATGTTCCAGGACCGCTCGCTCCACTGGCCCGAGAGCACACCCGCCACGGACTTGGTCTCCTTGGGCAGGCTGGCGTTCTCGCGACCGTGGAACAGGCTGCCGACCTCGTACAGGTGCACGTTGGGCGTGCCGTGGGCCTCGTTGTAGGCCACGGACTGCAGCAGGCCCGGCAGCAGCGAACGACGCATCTCGGTCTGCTCGGCTACCAGCGGGTTCATGAGCACCACGGGACAGCCGCGGCCTTCGGTGGACATACCGATCTTCTCCAGGTCGCCCGGGGCGGCAAAGCCAAAAGTCGTAGTCTCGTTGAGGCCGCAGGCGCGCAGGATCTCGCCGACCTTACGGGTGAGCTTCTGCTCGCGGGTCAGGCCGCCGATGTGGTTCTTGGCAGCCGGAATGGTCGCCGTCACGCGGCCCATGCCCCACAGGCGCAGGACCTCCTCGATCAGGTCGATCTCGCGCGGCAGGTCGGGACGGAAGCTCGGCGGGGTGACCATAAAGTCCTCGCCGTCGCGCTCGACGGTGCAGCCCAGGCGGGTGAGCGAGCGCTCGATAAAGTCAGGCTCGATGTCGGCGCCGCAGATGGCATGCACGCGGGCCAGGCGCAGCTTAATGCTGTCGATGGTCTTGGGCGCGGGGAACACATCCACGTAGCCGGGAGCGACCTCGCCGCCGGCGATCTCCTCGATGAGCGCGCAGGTAACGTTGGCGACGTCCACGCAGCCGGTCTCGTCGACCTGGCGCTCAAAGCGAATGGAGGCGTCGGAGATCAGCGACAGATCGCGGCTGGTGTGCGAGGTGCGACCGGCGTTGAAGCAGGCGCTCTCGACCATCACGTCGACGGTGTCGTCCTCGATCTCGGAATCCATGCCGCCCATAACGCCGGCCAATGCCACGGGACGCTCGCCGTCGGTGATAAGGCCCATGCCGGCGTCGAGCGTGCGCTCCTCGCCGTCGAGCGTCGTGAACTTCTCGTCTTGCTGGGCGGCGCGAACCGCCACGCGACGCCTGCCATCGCGCTCGGCAAAGGTGTCCAGGTCAAAGGCGTGCAGCGGCTGACCGGTGAGCATCATCACGTAGTTGGTGATATCGACAATGTTGTTGTGCGGGCGCACGCCCAGGGCGTTGAGGCGCTTGACCATCCAGTCGGGCGAGGGGCCGACCTTCACGTTGCGCACGATGCGGGCGACGTAGCGGTCGCACAGGCCCTCGTCGGCAATCTCGACCGAAAGCTCGTCGTCGGTCGCGCGGCCGGTCTCGGCCTTGATGGCGGGCAGCTCAACGTGGAAATCGCGGTCGAAGATGGCGCCGGTCTCGCGGGCCATGCCGATCATGGACAGACAATCGGGACGGTTGGGCGTGATCTCGCAGTCGAGCACGGTATCACTCGAGCCCACGTACTCGGCAAACGGCATGCCGCAGGGCGTGTCCTCGGGCAGGATCATGATGCCGGAGTGGTCGCCGCCCAGGCCGAGCTCGCGCGCAGAGCAGTTCATGCCCATGGACACGACGCCGCGAAGCTTGCTCTTCTTGATCTTGACGTCGCCGGGCAGGACAGCGCCAATCATGGCCGTGACGATGTGGTCGCCGGCCTCGAAGTTCTGCGCGCCGCAGACGATCTGCAGCGGGGCGGGGTTGCCGTCGGCGTCGAGGTTCTTGTCGCCCACGTCGACCGAGCACACATACATGTGGTCGCTATCGGGATGCGGGGTCTTGGTGAGCACCTTGGCAGTCACCACGTGGTCGAAGGACTCGCCCACGGTGTCGATCGCCTCGACCTCGGTGCCGGTACGGATATATTCGTCCGAAAGGGTCTTGGGATCCTCCGGAATATCGATCATGGTCTTGAGCCAGTCGTAAGAAACGCGCATATAACTGGTCTCCTTTCATAAATGCGGCTTTGAGCCGGAAACTGCAACTAAGAAGAAAGCGTTCTAGAACTGGTTCAAGAACCTCATGTCACCAGTCATCAACGTACGCAGGTCCGGCAGGTCGTAGCGCAGGGCCGCGACGCGCTCGGCGCCAATGCCAAAGGCGAAGCCGGTGTACTTCTCGGGGTCGATGCCGCAGTTGATCAGGACGTTGGGGTCGACCATGCCGCAGCCCAGAATCTCAATCCAGCCGCTGTGCTTGCAGAAGTTGCAGCCCTTGCCGCCGCACACGTGGCAGCTCACGTCCACCTCGCAGCTCGGCTCGGTGAAGGGGAAGAAGTGCGGGCGGTAACGCGTCTTGCGGTCCTCGCCAAACATGCACTTAACAAAGTAGTCGAGCGTGCCCTTAAGATCGCCAAAGGTGATACCCTCGTCGACGACCAGGCCCTCGATCTGGTTGAACTGCGGCAGGTGGCAGGCGTCGGCCGTGTCGGGACGGTAGACGGTGCCCGGGCAGATCATGTAGATGGGCGGCTTCTGCGACTCCATGGTGTGGATCTGCACGCCCGAAGTCTGGGTGCGCAGCAGTACGTCGGACTCGCCGTGGGCGTGAGCCTCGGGGTGCGCGACGCTGCCGGGGTTGTTGTCGACCACGTAGAAGGTATCGCGGGCCGAGCGGCTCGGGTGATCCATGGGGGCGTTGAGCGCGGTGAAGTTGTAGTAGGAGGTGTCGACCATGGGGCCGGACTCGACGGTGTAGCCGATGCCACAGAAGATGTCCTCGGCCTCCTCGATGATTTGCTTGATCAGGTGCTGGTGACCGATCTGCGGACGGATGCCCGGCAGCGTGATGTCAACAGCCTCGTGCTCGAGTGCGTGCTTGAGGGCGGCGGCCTTCATCTCGGTGGTGCGCTCGTCGAGCATGCCCTCGATCAGCTGGCGCATCTCGTTGGCGCGCTTGCCCATCACGGGACGATCCTCGGGGGCGAGCTTGCCCATCATGCGCATCAGGCCGGTGATGCGACCCTTGCGGCCGAGCAGCTCAACGCGCGCAGCCTCGAGCTTGGCGGCGTCGTCGGCGCCTGCGACGAGCTCCTTGGCCTCTTCCTCGAGTTTGACCAGATCATCAATCAGACTCATGTCTTCCCTTTCGTCTCTCGCGCTCCCCGCTTGCCGAGGCGGCTGCCGCCGCCTGGCGTTGCGAAAACGCGGCCCGGTTCGGTAACAAAAAACCGTCCTCGGGCATGTGCATTGCCCAAGGACGGTTGAATTCCGCGGTACCACCTTGTTTGACCCGGCGGATGTATGGCCCGCCGCGCCCACTCTTTGCCCCTTGTCGCGAGGCTCACGGCTTCCCTACTGGGGACATCGCCGCCGCTGGCCGCGCGCCCGTTGAGGTCGCTGCTCGGGAGTGAACGCTTGGCCCTTGCCACCGCAGGAAGGCTTGCAGCCCATGACCTTCCCTCTCTTGCCGGCGACGCGGCGGGCAAAACCCTCTCCGTCAACGCATTGGGCTACAGGATACCACATTGTGTGGGCGTATCGCCGCGTTCCGTTTTGTTCGTGCTGGGTACAAGGCAGGTAGCTGTGCAAACTGGCCGCGCGCCCACCCGAAGCGCTCGGCTCACGAGATCAAGGATATGGTATGGGAAAGAAACTCGATAAGAAGGCCGAGCCTGCAGCGGGCAAGACATCCAAAGGCATGAAGGTCGATAAGGCCGTCAAAAAAATCCGCAAGCTCGAAGGCAAGCTGTGGACTCGTGAGTACCTGCTCAAGATTGCCGAGTTTGACGGCGCGACCATTGCCCCCGCCAACGGCGCCGCAGCGCGCGCCGATGCCATGGGCACCCTTGCCGGTGAACATCACAAGCTCCTGACCAGCAAAAAGTCTGTCGAGCTTGTGCGCTCGCTGGCACGCGAGACCATCGCCGGCGGCAAGATCGACGACCCGCAGCTGCTCGACGAGATCCGCGTGCTCGGCCGCGACCAGCGCGAGGCAAGCGCCATTCCCACCGAGGAGGCCGAGGCCTGGACCAGGCTCACCTGCGAGGCCGACGCCGTGTGGCACAAGGCCAAGACGGCCAATGACTGGGCGAGCTTTGAACCCTATGTAGATAGAATCGTCGCCCAACTTAAGCATCAGGCCGAGCTCATGGACCCCAAGCGCGACCCATACGATGTTTGGCTCGACCAGTACGAGCGCGGCCTTTCCACCGAGAGCTTCGACGCGTTTTGCGACGAGGTCAAGGCCACCGTCGTGCCGCTCGTTCACGCCATCGGCGAGCGCGGCCAGCAGCCGACTACCGACTTTTTGCACGCCCGCGTGCCCGAGGCCGCCCAGCGTGCCATGAGCTTCGACCTTATGAAGCTCGTCGGCCTGAACTTGGACGACACCACGCTTGCCTTTACCGAGCACCCGTTTAGCGAGGGCTTCTCGGTGGGTGACGCGCGCATTGCCACACACATCTACGAAAACGATTGCATCTCCAACGTCTACAGCATCATCCACGAGGCGGGACACGCCATGTACGAGCTGGGCGTGAACCCCGCTTACGCGCGCACCTGCCTGGAGGGCGGCACCTCCATGGGTATCCACGAGAGCCAGAGCCGCTTCTTTGAGAACACCGTGGGTCGCAGTCGCGCCTTTATGGGACCGCTGCTCGAGGTGCTGCGCCGTCACGCGCCCGAGGTTTACGGCAGCGTGGACGAGGACACGCTCTACCGCGCCGTGAACATCGCGCAGCCGTCGCTGATCCGCACCGAGGCCGACGAGCTCACCTACCCGCTGCATATTATGGTGCGCTACCAGATTGAGCGTATGCTGTTTGCCGGCGAAGCCACGGCCAAGGACATCCCCGTGCTTTGGAATCGCTTTATGGACGAGTACCTGGGCATTCCGGTTCCCGACGACACGCGCGGCTGCCTGCAGGATACGCACTGGAGCGGCGGCTCGTTTGGCTACTTCCCCACCTATGCGCTGGGCAGTGCCTACGACGCCATGTTCGTGCCGGCCATGTGCCGCGACGGCGTCGACCTTACCGGTGCCTGCGCGAGCGGCGATCTGGCGCCCGTCCGCGCCTGGCTGGGCGAGCACATTTGGCAATGGGGCCGCGCCAAGGACGCGCCGGAACTCATCAAGGGTGCCTGCGGCATGGATTTTGACGCCCGCTACTACTGCAGCTACCTGCAGGACAAGTTCACCACGCTGTACGAGCTGTAAGGATTGACCAGCACGCCATCGCCAACGCCAACCATGTTGACGCCAATGTCTTGGCAACGTCAGCGAAAACGGCCCCAAGCGAGCAAGGTGACGCGAAATCAAAACCACCCCTAAAAGGGGTGGTTTGCTCTTAGGGTATAACCCTTGGATTTCCGGCACGCGTCTAAAGGCGCCGGCCCTCACGGGGTTCGGGCCGCACTGCAGATTGACCCGTGGCGGGCCGGTCAAACCGGCGCTATTTACGCCCCGGCCCCCTGCCGAAGGGGTCCTCGTACTCCTTGACGCTCAGCCGGTCGAGCGCGATGTCGGCCTTCTCCTGCTCCCTGATGTACTTGGCGATCGTCGCCTCGTTCAGGCCGACGGTGGACACGTAGTAGCCCTCCGCCCAGAACTTCCTGTTGCCGAACTTGCACTTCATGTTCGCGTGCTTGTCGAATATCATCAGCGAGCTCTTCCCCTTCAGGTAGCCCATCACGCTCGACACGCTGTACTTCGGCGGTATCGCCAGCAGCATGTGGACGTGGTCGGGCATCAGGTGCCCCTCGATGATCTCTATCCCCTTGTACTGGCAGAGCTTCCTGAAGATCTCCCCAAGGTCGGACCTTATTTGGTTGTAGATGACTTTGCGCCTATACTTCGGCGTGAACACGACGTGGTACTTGCACATCCACTTCGTGTGCGACAGGCTGTAGGCCTTCTGGGCCATACGCCACCACCGCCCTCTCGACTCGGATTCCTTGCGGCCTGAACAATCGCAAGTGTCCGGCGAGGGGGCGGCTTTGTAAAGCCGTTTGGCCCCACCCGCATAGCGGGTGGTTTCTGATGCGGCGCGCTGCGCGCCCCGCACAGGCTAAAGCCTCTAAATGAAAGGGCGCTGACCTTCTGGTCGCGCCCTTGAAATTGAGCGTCAGATTGCCGCTTGGGGCCGTTTGCAGCGTCGAGCAGCTACGCGGTTTGGTAAAACCGCGTAGCTATAAAGCCTCGAGTGCGTTGGCGATGCGCTTCATGGCGGCATCGGCGGATGCTTGGTCGGGCGCCTCGGCCAGCACGCGGATAACCGACTCGGTTCCGCTCTTGCGCACGAGCACGCGGCCCTCGCCTACCAGCGCAGCCTCGGCCTCGGCGATGGCGTTCTGCACGCCCATGTTCTCGAGCGCGGCGTCCTTGTCCGCCACGCGCACGGCCACCTGCGCCTGCGGTAGCAGCTTGCACGGAGCCGTGAGCTGCGAGAGCGTCTCGCGCTCGGCGCGGATCACTTCCATCACGCGCAGCGAGGTCATAATGCCGTCGCCCGTGCGCTCGATATCGCCAAAGATCGTATGGCCCGTCTGCTCGCCGCCTAGGCTGTAACCGCCCTCGCGCATCTTGGCATACACGTGACGGTCGCCCACACCGCTGGTCACGGCACTTAGGCCGGCAAGCTCCAACGACTTGATCAGGCCAAAGTTGCTGGCAATCGTCGGAACCACGGTACCGCCCGAAAGGCGACCGTGCTTGTTCAGGTACACGCCGCACACGTACAGGATCTGGTCGCCATCGACCACGCGGCCGCGCTCGTCCACGGCCAGGCAGCGGTCGGCATCGCCGTCGTAGGCAAAGCCCACGTCCAGGCCCTGCTCCACCACGTGGCGCTGCAGACGCTCCATATGCGTGGAGCCGCAGTCAACGTTGATGTTAAAACCATCAGGCGCGGCATTGATCACGCGCACGTCGGCGCCCAGCGCGTCGAACACCGGCTTGGCAACCGAGGACGCCGAGCCGTTGGCGCAGTCGATGCCGATCTTGACGCCCTGTAACGAAAAGTTCGCGCTGGCGATGAGCGAGGCAATGTAGCGGTTGCGGCCCTGCATGTAGTCCACCGTGGCGCCGATGTGGTTGCCCGTGGCCAGCGGCACCTCGCTCTTGCCATCGACGTAGTCCTCGATGAGCTCCAGTACGTCCTCGTCCATCTTAAAACCGTCGCTATTGACGAGCTTAATGCCGTTATCGCAAAACGGGTTGTGGCTCGCGCTGATCATGATGCCGCAATCGAAGCAGCCTTCCACGGTCTGATGTGCTACGCCCGGCGTGGGGATCACGTGCAGCATATAGGCGTCCGCACCGCTCGCGACCAGGCCACTCACTAGCGCCGCCTCGAACATATAACTCGAGCGACGCGTGTCTTTACCCACGATGACGCGCGCCTTGCGCTCGCGGTTGGCGCCGTAATACCAGCCCACAAAACGGCCAATCTTATAAGCGTGCTCTACCGTCAGCCCAACGTTAGCCTCACCGCGAAAGCCGTCGGTGCCAAAGTACTTCATGCGCTCTCCTTACAAAATAGGGGCGAACAGATTGCCTGTCCGCCCCAAAATGGTACTCGATTATCTGCGCTACCAGAAAAACCCTACGCCGACGCGCTGTCGCGAGCCGCCTGGCATGTAGGAGTCTGACGCAGCGTAAGCGGCTTGTCCCCCGCCTCGGCTGACGTGGTCAGCGTATATGTGATCGTCGTCGTCTCGCCAGCATGCAGGTCAACGGTGCCCGAATAGAAGGGGATTCCATGCCACGTAGCGGCGCCAAGACCAAACTGGGTGCCCTCGACGGTCAGATCAGTAATGTTGCCGCCCGTCGGGGCAAACAACGAGACATTCAGACGCTCGTCGTCGCGCGCGGCATCGGGCGCGCTCGCCGCGACGTAGTCGGGCAGCTTGCCGGCCTCCTCCTGCGTCATGATGTTCGTCAGGGTAACGGTGATGCGATACGAGCATGTGCCGTCACCGTTCTTGATGCCCTGGCCAATCTGCGTATCGGCATTCAGGTACCAGTCGAGCTTGGAGAAGCTCAGGTTGTTAAAGTAGACACCAGCAACGGGATCTTCACTCGGGTCATCCGGATCGGGCAGCGAGGCGTCGATGTTCATCTCCTTGATAGCGTTCTGCTCGTCATCGTTTTTCATCCACGCGATCAGGCGCCCCTCTTCGGCACCGCGCTCAACGGCGCTGACAAGCTTCGTAACATCGACATCGCCGATACCGCCAAGGATCTTGTCGAAGGCGGCGCTGGCAACAGCCGCAAAGATACCGTCCGACTCCTCGACCGGATAGTTCCAGTACACATCGTGCATGAGGACCTTTGCGGCGTTGGTGCCGTCGACAACCGTTCCGTCGGGCAGCGACACGTTACCGACCAGGCCCAGCAGATACTGCAGGAACACCGGGTCGATACCAATGACGCCATCGACGTCCTGGCCATATTGAGATTTCCACAGGGCTGCGACACGCTGCGAGTTGCGGGGCCAATCAGGCGAATAGGTATTGCCCGAGTTGTACAGGTTACTGTGGTTGCCGAACAGCGCCTCATCCTCTTCGTCGACGCTCTCGACTGCCTCATCCTCGCTGAGTCCAATGCGGGGAACAAACTCGCCAATCGACATCTGGCCGTCGGCGACCGAAATCAGGCCCTGCGAACCGCCAAAGCCGCCGCAGGCACGAATCTCGACGTTGTTCATGGCATACACAAGGTAGTTGCGCGTCTGGCCGTTGGCGCCGAGCATCTGGGGAAGGACGGGGGCGACCTTCTCCGCCGCGTCAACCGCGCCGTTGAGGGTGGCAAAGCCGTCCTTGGCCTTATCGACCAGCTCGGTCACCTGGGAAATATGAGTATCGCCAATGCCCTGGACCTTCTCGTTGGCGCTCTTGAACACCTTCGAGCTGCTGGAAAGCGAATCGGCGACCGCCTGCAGCGCGGACACGTTAATCATGCCGTCCTGGAACAGCTTGCCGGGCGTAGCCTGCGAGAGGTTGTCGGCCATGGGAACCAGCGCATTGCTCGAGACATCGGACAGGGCGTCAATCATGGTGCGGGCCGCATTGATATCGCTGCCATACACCGGGATAAACGAAGCCGCCGTCCACAGCGGGCTCGAGGTCTCCGCCTTCATGCTGTCGCAGAGCTCATCGATCTTCTTCGCGTCGTCAGGCAGCGTCGAAAAATCGCCCGACGTGACCTTGTCCTTAAGGCCACCGACGATCTCGACAGCCTCCTTCGCTTCACTCTTTACGGTCTTTGCCGAGTTAAGCAGCATCAAGCCGCTTGCGCCAAGCGCAACGAGAAGCACCGCGACCACAGCGGCAATAATGGCGCCGGTGTGACGCTTTTTGCGCTCGCCCTTGCGATGGCGATGACGGACCAGACCGTCAGAGGTCGAACTCGACGAAGCGTCGCTACCGTAGTTCAAGCCAAAATCGTAATAATCTTCCTTGGAACCCGAGCCCGCAAACTCGGCACCGCTATCATCCAGGCGGGCGAACGTGCCAGTCTCGGAGGCGCCGGTGTAAATCGTGCCAAGGTTACCCGTAAGCCCCGCGCCACCAGCAAAGGGAGTATTGTTGGCGGCCTTGCCGGCATTAACGTTGCCGGCAGCATTCGCGGCGTTGGCAGCACCTGCGTTGTTCGCAGGCACCGAAGGAGCCCCGCTCGGCTGCGACGCGGAGGTTGCACCGCCCGCAAAGACATTCCCTCTTGCACGGCCGGTCTTTTTTGCCTTTTGAGACTGCTCGTACAGAGCGGTAAACATCGCCGTCTCGCCCGGGGACACGCGCTTACCGGAACCGCCCTGTCCAGCGCCGCCCGGCGTGCCGGCCTTACCAGCCCCGTTCGGACGCGGCGGAACTGCAGGGCGGCCGCTATCGCTGCCCTTAAAGTGATTACCAGCCATAAAGAAATCCTCGCAATTGAGTCGCAATGAAAAAGTCCATAACGTTGCTAGTTTATGGCATTTTGAGCATCGACAGCTAAACTCCAGACACGGACATCAATTGGCGAAAATGCGGCACAACACCTTTTCTGTCTTGGCGGCGGCGCTAGCTACACCGTAAGGAACATCATCACGATGATCATGACAAAGCCGATAAGGTCGGTCGGCAAAAACACCGTCCCCAGCATAACGGCGCTGGTGATGGTCGCCGAAACCGGCTCCACAGTTCCGATGAGGCTCGCGCGCACCGAGCCGATGTCCTTAACGCCCTGCATATAAAGCATGTAAGCAAAAAACGAGCCGATAACCACGAACACCGCGAGCGCCTCGATGCCGGCAGCGTCGAGCGCCGGCATATGCGCCCAGGGCTGCACGAAGACGCACGAGACCACGCCCGCCGTGAGCATTGCCGAGCCCGTGACGATGGGGCTGCCGTATTCGGGCAGGATCTTGGCGGGAATCACCGCCATACACGCGGCGCTGACCGCACACATAAGACCTGCTGCCAGGCCAAGCGGCGAGATATTCAGGCTGGTGGGGTCGCCGCCGGTGGCGATTAAAAAGGTTCCACCCAGAGCCAGGCCAATGCCGATGACTTCGCGAGTACGCGGCATGCGGCGATCGATCACGCAGGTGTAGCCCATGATGATAACGAGCTGCAGGCACTGGAGCACCGTCGCGGTTCCGGCGTTCGTCAGGCGCACGGCCGAAAGATAGCAAAACTGGTTGAACAGCAGGCCAAAGGCGGTAAAGAGCAGCAGCTGCTTGCGATCGGCGGGTGTGGTCCAAAGCTTGACCAGGCGTGCGCGGTCGCGCGTGACAACCACAGCCATAAAGAGCAGGCCGGCGAGAATCTGACGCACGCTCATAAGCCACAGCGTATCGACATGGTAGGTATCGAACAAAAAACTCGCGCTGGTGCCCGAGAAGCCCCAAAACGAACCGCCCACCAGCGTAGCCAAGACGCCCGTGATCATCTTGCGCGTCGAAGCGCTGTTCAGGCGGTCGCGCCATGCGCGACGGGTGTTGCGGCTGAGCTCGTCGGTGCCCTCGGGCACATCAATGTTCGATATATCGGTCATCGGCACCGAAGCCCCTGCGCCTTCGACCTGCTCGACACACTCTTTGCTCATTCCACTCCCCCGAAACAGCCTGGAAACAATTCGGTTTACCTTACCACGGCGAAGTCACCAGCTGGAGGCTTGTCCGCTTATCGGTAGGACAATTCCGCAGGCGTCTTTCCATAGCTCGATACCGCAATGGCCTTGCATTATGCGACAGCCAAATCGCGGCAGCAGGCTCTTTTGAAATGGATGCGACAAAGCCCCCGAATTCCACAATGTAAGCGATTTTTAAAAATGTTCTTGCCACCGAGTTCAGGCTCCGTTATATTATCCCTTGCGCGCTTGCGCACCCTTGATCGGGCGTTTAGCTCAGGGGGAGAGCGCTTCCCTGACACGGAAGAGGTCAGAAGTTCAAATCTTCTAACGCCCACCAAATGTTCGCAGCTCAGAGGCTATGTCCTCTGGGCTGTTTTGTTTTATGTCGCCAAATCAGCTGGCAGCTCCAACCGCCCAAGCAACCACCCTGCCCATACACAAAACCGCGTCAGCGACCCAAGTGCCTATCCCGGCTGACTCCGCAGTCAATCAAAACCGCCCCAATAGTCACCGAGGCCGAGACCAACACGTCTCGAACCCATCCGAGCCGCAACTTCTCAGCAAAACGCCGCGATGTCTGCGTCCTGCGGTATCCTTGAGCCACTTGCACCTGCAGCACCAAGGAGCCGCCATGCGCACCGAGCTCGATGTCCCCTTTTCGCACAAAGAAGAAGCCAAGGCGCTGGGCGCCAAATGGGACCGGACCAAGAAGATCTGGTATGTACCCAGCGGCGTCAACCCCGAGCCCTTTGCCGAGTGGCTGCCCGGTGTTGACCGATCCGACCCCTCAGCGCCGTATATATATCTAGTACTGGGCAAGCGCGAATGCTGGAAGTGTCACAAAGAGACCTCAGTCGCGGCCTTCGGCATTCCCTATCGAACCGATAACGACGACAGCATCGCCATCGCGCACGCGCCCAACGAAGCCGGGCACATTGCCATCGACACGGCCAGAGCCAACGCACTCGCCATCGTGCCCGCTCTTGGCTGCGTGCCGGGCGAGATCCGCGACTACCTTCATAAGCGTTGCGGCTACAAGCCCGTAGGCGCGCGAGCCTCCAAAGCCCCGTCGCTCGGCAACACGTGCACCAGTTGCGACGCGCTGCAAGGCAGCCGCTATCTGTTCGAGGAGCCCTCGTCCCCGTTTGCCCTCACTGCCATCAACAAGCTGCCGGCACTGGAGTTTATACGCGTCGAAGTTGCCGGCGTCTTTGGCGTCCCAGCCACGCGTACCGACTTTGACCAGGCGCTCTTTACCTGGGCACGCGACCATCACGCCGAGTTCCACAAGCAACTCGGTGAGGGGATTTATTTGTAGGGGCAACATCGAGGTATCGAGGAGCAGGGGTTGATTGTTAAATAATCTCGAAACGCTACAGCCCCAGAATATGCTCCAGGTAGCCCTTGTTGAACCAGAACGATTGCTTCGTCATCCAGCGCCCGTCGGGCAGTTCGTAAGCATTCCTTGCGATGTCACCGATCTCTGTTCCATCGGCAAACTTGTAAGCCGCTTTTGACGTATGCGGGCGAACGTGAACAATTGGATTGTCCGCCATACCGGGCAGATTGTTAGTCACTTTGAGCTTTCCGCTCGCATCCCGATACGGATTGAGCTCAACGCCCTCACGTATTACCTTTCGCGTCTCATCCCAACAAGCTTTCGCTGGGCCTTCGATTTCGTTTTCTCCCATTGCCCAGAACAAACAACGATCGAGACGCAGCACGCCATCGTGGTCCTCACGGAACACAACGAAGAAAAAGCGATTGGTCTCAAGGCACGCATGAAGAGGCGACGTCTCCCAGTCTTCTTCAATCAAACGCTTGAACTCAAACGGTGGGAACGACATAGCCTGTTCGATGTGCCCCCTGTTGTTAACTCGAACAGTTCGGACGGAAATGCCTGCCTTGACGAATTCCTCGGCAGCATTGTTTTTGATTCCGAGCATACGATAAACGAGCGTTGTCCACTGCGCCTTATTGCCCGTGTACTCCAGTCCATACTGTTCGGCAATTTGACGATCGGTCTCACCGTAATGGCGCTCGATAAGTCCAGTTACGTAACTTTCGAAATCGATAGACTTGCCATCGTCCTGAACAATGCTCTCCCCGACTCGCGGAGCACCGAGGACATAAGTATGGAGCACATAGTCCATATACGAGCGCTTGAGGGAAAAGGCGCGACGCTTTGCGCGATGGCGCT
This sequence comes from Collinsella sp., assembly GCA_047247485.1. Lineage (GTDB taxonomy): Bacteria > Actinomycetota > Coriobacteriia > Coriobacteriales > Coriobacteriaceae > Collinsella. The sequence continues at coordinate 1,806,565 of JBKTTM010000006.1, forward strand.
CAATCTCGCCCGTATCGGTATTGAAGTATTCATAATACTGGTCCGCCCACATTGTGGCCTCAGTTGCGCCCTTCGTGCAAGCACCCAGATAAGTCGTCATGCCTTCTGAAAGCTCGTCCGCACGGCCATCCTGAATATAGGAAATGATCTTCTCGTAGTCGGCGCGAATGATTTTCATGTCCTCTTCGGGCAGACGAACCATGACCGCACGCTCAATGCGTTGGTCGTATTTATCGATGGAACGATCTCGGCCGTAGTAAATCAACAGGATATTGCTGAGCTTGGTCTTGAGGTGAGAACTGTCGTAGTCGAGCGAAACAGGTCGGTCATAAGGAATCATGGTCAGGACAAGGCGCTCGCCAGCAGACTTCCGGCCGTTCTTGAGCACATCAAAACACGTTGCCTTGAGCTCAACGCCCGCCTCGGGAAAGTCGGGGCGATCGTCACTATTGGCCTTGTAGCCAAAGTAACGTTCTTCGATAAGAGTGCCCATACCGCCTTTGTACTTCTTGGAGCCAAAGTCCTTGGGCGCACTCTCCCCCTCCGGAGCAATACCGAGCTCGAGAATATCGCGGAACGTCATGCCATCGAGATTGGCAGCATAGCGCTCAATACTTGAGGGGTCAGAAAAATCAGTATCGTCAAGCATGCGCTTGAAATCGAGGCGCTTCTTAGACACGGGATACCTCCGAAACTCGCAACTAACCTCATGGTAGTTCAGAGCAACTACTAACGCCCAGAAAATTGAGGTCTTGATTGTCCCCTCGATCGGTTATTGTTGTGACCACCATAACCGGACACAGCAGCGATTGGAGAAACGTGTCTGAGATTAATATTGCCGAGCTTTTTGCGGGCGTCGGTGGATTTCGTTTGGGTCTCGAAGGCTATGCCGACCCTAGACATCCCGAGTTTTATATGAAGCCCGCCGGCCCCTTCCGCACCATTTGGGCCAATCAGTGGGAGCCGCCCGGAACCAAGGCGCGTCAGTTCGCGGCCCGTTGCTACATGGATCGCTTCGGCAATGATTCCGTCGTCAACGAAGACATCAATAAGGTCCTGGAGCAGGCCGAGGCGAAAGAAATCGAAATCCCCGATGTCCAAATGGTTGTTGGCGGTTTCCCCTGCCAAGACTACTCTGTCGCGCGTCCGCTCAATCAGGCACACGGCATCGAGGGCAAGAAGGGCGTCCTTTGGTGGGACATCTATCACTTCCTCGAAATGAAGAAGCCCAAGTTCGGTCTCTTTGAGAACGTCGACCGCCTGCTCAAGTCGCCCGCGTCTCAACGCGGTCGCGACTTCGCCATCATCCTAAGCTGTCTTGCCGACCTCGACTACACGGTCGAATGGCGCGTGGTCAACTCTGCCGAATACGGTTTCCCCCAGCGTCGCAAGCGTGTTTATATCTTCTGCGAAAAGGACGCTGGCAAGGTTGATCTCGTTAATCGCATGCACAACGGCGTCATGGCTAAAGCCTTCCCCGCCATCTATCCCGACGAGATGTCCGAGCTCGACGTTTTGCCCGACCCCTACGAGAACTCAACTCGTTTTGGCGTCGGCCAAAAGACCTCTCAATTCAAGAATGCTGGCGTCATGCAGGGCTGTCATGTTCTGACCTGCGACTTTGCCGAGGACTATCACGGTGAGCGCCACGTGCTTGGCGACGTGCTTGTCGACGAGGCTGATGTCCCGGAGCAGTTCTACATCTCCGACGAAAAGCTTCCCGACTGGCGCTACCTTAAGGGCAGCAAGCGCGAAGAGCGCACTAACAAAAAGACAGGCTTTACGTACACGTATTCCGAGGGAGCCATGAGCTTCCCGGATGCCACCGACAAGCCGAGCCGCACCATCCTCACAGGAGAAGGCGGCACGGGAGCGAGCCGCTTCAAGCACGTCATCGAATGTCCCGATGGCCGTTTCCGCCGTCTTGTTCCCGACGAGCTCGATCAGCTTCAGGGATTCCCGAAAGGTTGGACCGATACGGGCATGACCGACGGCCATCGGGCCTTCTGCATGGGCAACGCACTCGTCACCGGCGTGCCCCATCGCATTGGCGAAGCTATGGTCGAAGTGTACGGCCTCTAAGGCAAGCAATCCGGAGCCGGCAGTTCACGCTGTCGACTCCGTTTTTCCACCCCACTTCCCCGTATACTGATGTAACACGTGTTTCATCCGGGTTTGTTGGACCGGGTCGTTCATGGGAGGTTCTTGTGGCTGTTTCGAATCCGCCTAAGGGAAGCGTTTCTTCTTCGTCCATCAAGCCGGTTACGCGCAAGGCCGTGCGTTGCCAGCGCGAGGTCGCTTGGCTTGTCACGCAGGCGGCGGGCAGGCTTGTGGCGACCACTCAGGACGTCAATGCGCCTACGCCGAGCTTTGTGTTAGCGGCGGCGCTGGATTTTGTGCGCCAATTGGAGCTTGCCGCACAGGATACCAGCGGCCACCTCGACTACCAGAATGTTATGGCGCCCGACCTGTTGACCTTTTGTCGTATGGCCAAGTTGCCCGCCGCACCCAATGCGCTTTCGGACGCAGGCTACATGTTTACGCTCTCGGGCGCGGACCTTATCCGCGATATCTATGCATACTGCAGCGAGCTCGCCGAGCGCAGCGTCTTTGGCGCGGCTGAAGTCAAACCGGGAAATGTCATCAAACTGGTTCTTAGGCTGTTCTTGATGGACGGGTTCGGGGCCATGCCGGCGTAAGCCGAGTCTTCAGCATCACCGTCGACTGAGCAACAACCGCTTTACCTTAGTGGGCGCCAATTGAGGGTCGATTATTGGGTCGCCTTGTCCACTAACGCAAGATGCCTTGGACGGTCGAGGTACGGCGCAGGTTTTTGGCGACAGCCGCGACAGTATCCGAAATCATCTCGTCCAACTATCCCTCACAGATTGTGCGGTCCATGAACCTCAGCGACTCCGCCGTGCCTTTCCGGGTCCCCGCATAGACAACCATGTCGATAAAGAGCTTGGGATAAAACTGCTGAGGGCAGGTGCCCGCAACTTGGAGTCCAGCCTTGGTGACATTGCCCTGGGAATCAAGGAAATCCGCGGATAGATTTCCCTCGTCTCTCAGTTATCTCTCAAAATTATCTCTCATCTATTTCTCTATCTCTCTATCTCTCGGCTTAGCGATAAGAGATAGATAGAGATGGAATGTCTACCATTTGCTTCATTTATACATATTATTGCTGGTAGAACAATTGGTATTGAGACAATACCATGATTGCCTGTCTCTTTGCTGCTCAGTTATCTCTCGTATTTATCTCTCGTCTTTCAGTTATCTCTCGTATTAGTGACGAATGAGAGACGAGAGATACGTGAGTGATGGACGAGCGTGGATTTTTGGACGGTCGGAAAATCCCTCAAACAAAAAAACGGGGCCGGCCTTACGCCGAGCCCCGTTTTCAAACGGTCAGTTAGTTATCCAACGCGCGAGCATAGCAGTCAACATTACGCCGCCGCGAACACTCCCAAGCCCGTTCCGATGATGCAGATTGCAAAGATGCCCAAGATGATCCAAATGGTCTTGACGCCCTTTTTGTACAGGGCGACGCAGGCAAAGGTTGCCAGCAAGGGCAGCAGGCCGGGGAAGATCGAATCGAACAGATCCTGCAGGACAATCTCCGAACCACCCACGTCAAAGGTCAAAGCAGTGGACAGGGAGACCTGTGCCGCAATCATGGCGCCGATAACGGTCATTCCGAGGACACCGGCAGCATGCGTCATGCGAGACATAAGGTTGTTCTCTTCGGACTGCTGCAGGAACTTGGTTCCCAGGTCGTAACCCAGATGGGCTGCGACGATACGCGTTGCAAAGTTAATCACGGAGTAGATGAGCGCGTACACGATGGGGCCGAGCGGGTTGCCCGTCGAAGCGATGCCAATACCAATGCCGGCGGCGACCACGCGGAACGTACCCCAGTAGAACGAATCGCCAATGCCGGAAAGCGGTCCCATGAGGCCGACCTTCATGGCGTTAATCGAGGACGTGTCGAAGTTCTTATCGGCAGCCGCCTGCTCTTCCATCGAAACCGTTAGGCCGGCTACAAACGGAAGCACATGAGGCGTGATGTTAAAGAACTCGGTATGGCGATCGAGCGCCGCATAGTAATCGTCGTCGTTGGGATAGATCTTTCGCAGGGGCTTCTGAATGGTGTACATGAAGCCCATTGCCATCATCTTGTCGTACGACTGCGAGCACTGGCTCGTAAACTGGCGAAGGAACATGCTCCGATACATATCGGGGCTCATAATCGCGTCCTTCTTGGCCTCTTTGAGATCGGTGTTCTGGGTAGCCATTAGAAGTCCTCCTCTTCATCTGCAGCAACCGTCTGCGGACCGGACGAGCCCTCGCGGAAGGCCAGGAGCAGCGCGACGCAAATGGCAGCTGCGGCGACGCCGATAACGTCCATCTTGAGGTAAATGACCATAATGAATCCCAGGAACAGCCAAGGAAGCAGCTTGTTATCGCCCATGGTCCTAATAAGAAGTGCGAAGCCGATGCAGACCATGACGCCGGATGCAACGTTGAGGCCGTCCATCACAAACTGCGGAATCGCGTTGAGCGCATTGTTGATGAGGTCGGCACCAAAGAACAGCGAGCAAAACACCAGCAGTGCAGACGGAATGCCAATCGACAGCGGCACGATCGTCAGATGGTACAGGTTCGCCTTGGCAAGATCGCGATTTGCCAGAGCGGTCTCAATCTTCTTGCAGGCAAAGGCACCCGGAACGGCGTAGCAGAAGTTGCGCCACACCTGAAGGAAGACGGAGACGGGAAGGGCGAGTGCGACGGCAGTTGCCGTGCCCGTACCCGTAATGACGGCAAACGCGCAGCCAAGCACGCCGGAGGCCTAGACCTCAGGAGGAACCGCCGCGCCGACCATGATGGCGCCCATGAACATGGACTCCAAAGCAGCGCCGACGATAACGCCCTGCTGGACATCGCCAAGGATCAAGCCGACGAACAGGCTCGTAAACAGCGGACGACCAAGCATCGTAATGCCAAATAATTGCTCGTCCATGGACGCAATAAATGCGACCAGTGCAACTAGAAGATACTGGACAACCATTTCGATCAACCCCAGAAACAGGTCTGCAGGCGAGGCATTCTGCGCAGCTCGCCTGCAGACAACCGCAGCAATTTGAGAGGATTAGTAGTTCATCTGGTGATAGTAACGACGCGTGGTGAGCGGGTGGTTACGGACGTGCTCGAGATGGCAGCTCAGACGCTCGGTGATGGTGTAGGTGACCATCGGGGAGACGATCTTGCGGAACTCGGGGTCGCTGAACGGCAGCTCGACCTCGGCGGTGTCGAACTTGTTCACGCGGACATGGACGCCCTTCTCGTCGGCGAGCATGTGGGTGAAGTTGTCCACGCGGTCCATGAGCTTACGGGTGTCGTCCTCGCCGTAGAGCATGATGAGGCTCGTGCCCTCCTCGCAGAGTTCGATGGTGCCGTGGAAGAACTCGGCGGCGTGGATAGACTTGGTCTTGATCCACTGCATCTCCTCGAGAATGCACATAGCGTAGTCGTAGGCCTCACCCCAGAGCATGCCGGAGCCAATCACCATGTGGTAATCGGTGTCCTTGAAGTCCTCGGCCATGGCGGCGCAGCGCTCGTCCTGAGCGTCCTTGGCCTTGATGAGGTACGGAGCGATGTTGCCGAACTCCTCCATGAAGGTGTCGTACTTGGGGAAGGCGCCGGCGTTCTTGAGGAAGCGGGCGACCAGCGTGATCTGGTAGGTGTAGATGGCCTCGCACAGAACGTCGTCCTCGGCGAAGCTGAAGAACTTGTAATCGGCGTACTCAGTGGCCGGGGTGTTGTCGTTGGAGACATACATCAGCGTGCGGGCACCCTGCTCCTGGCAGAACTTGGCGGCCTCGATGATCTCGGGGGTGGTGCCGGTACGGGTGGAGAAGACGCAGACCGAGTCCTTGTTGAAGGTCTTGGGCGGGCATGCGAGGAACTCAGCGGCAATCTCGCAGTGGACGTCGACGTCGGCCGTGGTGGTCTCGACCCAATACTTCATCGGGAGCGTGTGGGCCCAGGTGCCGCCGCAGCCGATGAAGAAGATGTTGGAATAACCCTGCTCGCAGACCTTGTCCACGGCAGCCTCAATCTGAGGACGGAGAGCGAGGGCATCGCTCACAACCTTCTCGTAACGAGGCTCATCGAAATTGAACATCCCTTACTCCTAACTCACTTGGATGAACCCTTCATTCATCCCATGACGTTATAATACTTTATATAACTAACTATGCAAGAACTATTTCAGATTTTTTTGATTTTTCTTTAATAAAAAGCCCGCCGGTCAAATGATCGGCGGGCCAAAGAAAGGAGGACCTAGTTAATAAATGCTAGACAATGGCATGTTTCCAGCTAGAAAACGTCCTTGGCAAGTACCTTTGAGTCATTGGGAACCTGACGGATTTCGATAACCACGCCATCGTTCACAAGCTCTTGGATATGCTCGGCATCGGTTTCGGTCGCAAAGATCGCGGGGGTCGGATGAAGCGTGGTCTCGGGAGACTTTCGAGTTCCGCCCAGATTGATCTCCTTGATGTCTTTGCAACCCTTAGCAAGGCGATAGGCATCCTCGATCGTCTCGACAATGATAAACAGCGAATACTTGTCGGTGACGCCGCTGTTGAGCGCCTCGATAGCAGCGTTTACGTCTTTTATGACGAGCTTCACGCCGTTGGGACGAGCTAGCCTCAATGCGGCTTTTCTCATGTCGTCTTTTGCCACGGCGTCGCTGGCACACAGGATGCAATCGACATCCAGCGCATGTGTCCAAGACATGGCGACCTGGCCGTGAATCAATCGGTAATCAACTCTCGTAAGCTTAATCATCGTAATCATCTCCGCACGTAATAAAGGTAATGACAGGCGTGGCCCTTAGCTAGGGCTCGAACCAGAACTAACTAGAACTCTTCTTCTTCGACATCGGCAAGCATGTCCGCCGCCTCACAAAGCATGATAAACGAACGTGATCCCTCGACCGCAGCTTTGGCCTTGTCCGCATCCAGGGAGTCCAGCTGTGTAGCCATTTCCACCAGCAGCGGCAAGTTCATTCCGGTGATCAACGTAAACGATCCGGCGGTCTGCCTCTGAATGAATTCGTTGTTTACAGAGCCGCCAAAGATGTCAGTCACGACAAACCAAGAGTCGGCAGGGTCCTTCGACTCCATCCAAGCATCGATAAGCGCTGCGACATCCCTCGTGTCGTCATCGACATAGGCGCACAGACACTCGATTCGGTCGTTGGCGCCCATCAGGATCTCGAGAGAGCTCTTCATACCTTGGGCGAGATAACCATGACTCGCTAGCAATATCTTATTCATAGTTCTCCAATATCAATAAGACGTACTATATTGTCATAACAAAGTATATAAGCAATTTCCTTTTTGCGGTGCGTTAATTCTCTAATTCCGCGAACGGTAACAATTGGTCGGTAAAACGGCCGCTCCTTTTACAGACCGGCCGCCCTTGCTTACAGATAGAACTTCAGTCGCTCGGTGCAGTACACCTGACGGGAGATGAAAAGCGGCTCGCCGCTTGGAGCATAACGTCTATCGACAAACAGAAGCAGCGGAGAGTCCAGCTCCACGTTAAGGTATGCCGCCTCGAGCTCGCTCGCATAGCAGACCTCGAGCGTACGCGTGTTGGGGCCCATCTTGATCCCCTGGCGATCGAGTACCGCCATCAGCGAATCCTCGAGGGATTCATGCTCCAAAAAAGAAAGCGCAGCGGAATAGCTATTGGTTTCCAGCATCGTGGGCTTGTCATCCACAAGGCGCAGACGACGACTACGCAATACCTTTTGGGTATCGTCTACGCCCAGGAACTTCGCGTCTCGCAGGCTTGGGAAGTCCCAGCCCATTGCGAGAACCCTGGTAGACGCCTGTTTTCCCGCAAGCTGGCACGAATGGGTAAAGCTCTCACGGTCGTCCGCGGCATACATCTGTGTGTCCGACGAAACGAACGTGCCCTTGCCGCGGGCCCTCTCAACAAGCCCAGCATCTTCCATTTCTTTAATTGCGGAGCGAACCGTTATTCGGCTCACGCCAAATTGCTCGATGAGCTCCGCCTCGGTCGGGAGCTTATCTCCCGGGCGGTACGTGCCGTTGGCGATCGAATCAGAAAGCGCACGAACAATCTGTTTGTACAGGGGGATAACGCTATTTGCTTCAACCATATCAACCATACCTTTGCAAGGAATCAGCAGCTTATAGATAGATGACTTATATTGTATTAGAACTTTTTAGGAGTCCATATATTTCCTAAATGATTCGGTAAACGGGGTGTTATTTCACTTTAGCGGGATGCAGCGGCTACCCGCGGCATTCGTTATCAACCTAGCTAGGCTAGTCCACCCACATCGTCTCCAGTTCGCCGCAGAGCCGCGGCCCCATATGGGTATACTCTCGAGGATTCGACTCGATTCGCCCCCGCTGGGGCGTCAAAGGAGACTGCATATGCCCACCACCTCAACCGACCCGCGCGCCGCTGCCGCCGCGCTGCTGGTACCCGGTACCACCTGCCACGGTTTTGCCGTCGAGCGCTGCGAGACCGTGCCCGAGCTCGACTCGGACGCCTACGTGCTGCGCCACACCGCATCGGGCGCTCGCCTGCTGTACCTGGCGTGCGACGACGAAAACAAGGCCTTTGCCATTGGCTTTAAGACGCCGCCGGCCGATTCCACCGGCGTGTTCCATATTCTTGAGCACTCGGTGCTGTGCGGATCGGCCAAGTTCCCCGTCAAGGAGCCATTCGTCGATCTGATCAAGAGCTCCATGCAGACGTTCCTCAACGCCATGACCTACCCCGACAAAACCATCTACCCCGTTGCCACCACCAACGAGCAGGATCTGTACAACCTGATGGACGTGTACCTGGACGCGGTGTTCAACCCGGCCATCTATACCAAGCCCACCATTTTTGAGCAGGAGGGCTGGCACTACGAGCTGGACCTGCCGGAGGGCGCCGAGGGCGAAGGCGACGGCAGCTCCGCGAGCCTGCGCGAGGGCACGCTGCGCTATAACGGCGTGGTGTTCAACGAAATGAAGGGCGCGCTGTCCGACCCCATGAGCGTGCTGGACGATGCTGTTAACGCCGCACTCTATCCCGACACCGCCTATGCGCACGAGAGCGGCGGCGACCCACGCGCGATTCCCGCGCTCACCTACGAGCAGTTCCTGGATACGCACGCGCGCCACTACAATCCTTCCAACTCTTATATAACGCTCTACGGCGACCTAGATGTGGACCGCGCGCTGGCATTTTTGGACGAGCGCTATCTGTCGCAGCCGAGTGCCGCGAGCCGCCGCATGGACGCAGCCGTTGCCGCCGGCGAGGACCCGTCCACGCTGGCGCCCAATCCGCTGGGCGTGCAGGCGCCCGTGACCTGCGAGTATCAGCGCGTCGAGATGGCCACCACGCCCGAGAACGCCCTGGTGGGCCTGGGTCTTGTACTGGGCAGCGCGCTCGACCGCAAGCGCACAATCGCGGCGGATATCCTGTTCGAGGCGCTGCTGGGTTCCAACGAAGCGCCGGTTAAGAAGGCCATTCTTGCCGCCGGCCTGGGCGGCAACGTGGTGAGCTACACCGCGGCCGAGAGCCTGCAGCCCTACGAGCTCATCATGCTGCAAAACGCGCAGCCCGGCGTGGCGCGCGAACTGCGCCGCGTGTTCCAGGACGCCTGTCGCGACCTGTGCGAGCACGGCGTTCCGCGCGAGCGCCTGGAAGCTATCATCAGCAGCAACGAATACGACCTGCGCCAGCGCGACTATGGCATCGCCGACGGCGTGGCCATTGCGTGCGACGCGCTGAGCACGTGGCTCTACGATGACGACGCCGCGACGCTGGCGCTCAAGTACGGCCCGGTGTACGAGGAGCTGCGTGGCGAGCTGGACGGCAGCTACTTTGAGGACCTTCTGCGCGAGCTCGTGCTCCAGAACGATCACATGGCGCTGGTCGAGTTGGTTCCGGTAGACGCTGCCGAGGGTGCGGAGAGCGCCGAAGCTGCCGAGCTGGCTACCAAGCGCGACGCCATGACCGATGCCGAGCTGGCCGACGTGGTCGAGCGCACGGCCGCGCTGCGTGCCGCGCAGGAGGCCGAGGACACGCCCGAGGACAAGGCCACGCTGCCGCGCCTGCGTGTATCCGACATTGGCGAGGCGCGTCCCGAGCCGCCGCTGGTTGTGGACACGACCGCGCCCATCCCCTGTCTGCGCCACGGCATCCCCACCAACCGCCTGGCCTACGCCATGCAGTATTTCGACCTGAGCTGCGTCGCATTTGAGGACCTGCCCTACGTGACGCTGCTCTGCCGCCTGCTCAAGCAGCTGCCCACGCGCGAGCACTCGGCCGAGGAGCTCGACAACTTGCTCGCCGGCAAGCTGGGCTTTTTAAGCTTTACGACCGAGGTCATGACGCAGCCCGACGTGGACGGCGTGCGCCCCTACCTGCTGGTGAGCGCCGGCGCCCTGTCCGAGAAGATCGACGCGCTGGCGAGCCTGCCGCGCGAGGTGTGGTCGAGCACGCTACTGGCGGATGCCGACGCCGACCGCGTTCGCGACGTGCTCACGCAGATTCGCATTGGGCTTGAGCAGGGCTTTATCAACAACGGACACTCGGCGGCGCTCGGTCGCGCGATGAGTTACAGCTCGCCTTCGGCCGTGGTTCGCGAGCAGCTTTCGGGCGTGGACTTCTACCTGTTCCTGCGCGATTTGCTCGAGCACTTTGACGAGCGACTGGACGACCTGCGCGCCAAGCTTGCCGCGCTGGCAGACCGCATCTTTGTGGCCGATGGCCGCATGGCGAGCTTTACCGGCAGCGACGAGGACTTTGACGCGTACTGGGATGCCGCGGGCGACCTGGGGCTGAGCGCGGGCTCCGGCGCCACTGCTGGCCGCGACGCGCTCGTGGTGCCGGAGCCGCGCGACCGTCACGAGGCCTTCGTCATCCCCAGCGATATCTGCTTTGCGGCGCGCGCGTGCGACCCACGTCGCATGGGCATTGACGTGACGGGCGCTTGGGCGGTGGCTGCCAACGCGCTCTCCTACGACTACCTGTGGAACGAGATCCGCGTGAAGGGCGGTGCGTACGGCTGCGGATTCCGCGCGGCCGGTGAGCGTCAGACGGCGTTCTACACCTACCGCGACCCGGCAATCGACCCCTCGATTGAGCGCGTGGCGCGCGCGGGCGCATGGCTCGGCAGCTTTGAGCCTGACGAGGCCGCCTTTGAGGGCTTTATCGTAAGCTGTGTGAGCGGTATGGACGCGCCAGTGAAGCCGTACGCGCTCACCAAGCGCCGCAACACGACCTACCTGGCCGGGCTCGATCCGCACGCACGCGAGGAGCGCCGCGCCCAGATGCTCGCCGCCACGCCCGGTGAGCTTCGCTCGCTCGGCGCCGATGTGACGCGCATCGCAGCCGCGTCGCCCACCTGCGTCTTTGGCGGCCGAGACGTCATCGCCAAGAGCAACGCCGGCTTTAACGTCATCGACCTGCTGGGCTAACCACAAAGGTAGATTTTTGGGACATGCCTAAAATCTACCTTTTCTTTTTCCGCCGCTTGGGCGGGCCAGCTCAGACCGTCCCACCAGTTTTGTCTCGATCTGTAACAGCTAGGCGGCAATATCGGCTCCAGATGTTACAGATCGAGACGTTTCCGGATGACGCCGGCTCTATGTCTCGATCTGTAACAGCTAGGCCCATTTATGTCGAGTTACTGTTACAGATCGAGACAAACCGCCGCAGACACCCGCCCTTCAGCAAAAACCACCGCAAAGGGGACAGGTGTCTTTGTGTTGATTCGAACACTTGTTCTATACGTACACATGTTCTATAGTAGGGGTGCTTGCATCGGACTTAAATTGCAACTAGGATATAGTTGCAGAATGTGAGGCGGGATGACGCGGACCGATAAACTCATCGCCCAACTGCTTAGCTGCCCTTCGACGTATCGGTATACCGATTTTTTAAAAGTCATGGCTTCATATGGCTTTGAAATGGACAACAAAGGCAAGACATCCGGATCGCGCGTTCGCTTCTACAGGCCATCAGATGACAGGATGTTCGTAATGCACGCACCACATCCATCTGATGAATTGACAGCGGGGACCATTCGAAACATCGTTCGATTTCTGCAAGATGTCGGAGGTAGTCATGAGTAACGTTTTGGCATACAAGGGTTATTTCGCCCCCGTCGAGTTCGATGCCGAACAGCATGTGCTAACAGGCATGGTCACCGGCATTAGAGACGCAATCGTATTTGAAGGCTCCACGGCTGAAGAAGTGGAGCAATGCTTCCACGACGCCGTTGACGATTACCTTGAGTTTTGCGCCGAGAAGGGCAAGGAACCCGAGCGGGCTTTTAAGGGGTCGTTCAACGTAAGAACGGGCTCTGAGCTCCACAAGCAAGCGGCGCTGGCAGCGGCAAAGAAGGGTGAGTCACTCAATAAGTTTGTGACTGAAGCAATTGCTGCGGCGTTATAGCATTAACGCATAAGCCCAAACAACCACAAAGGGCGCAGTTCACAGGCATATTTGCGGTGGCTTTACTGCCCATATCGCGTTTGCCCAGATAAAACCTGCCAAAATAAACCTGTCCCTTTTTGGAAGGTTTGGGAGATGAGGCTGGGATGGATAAGGCTGAGTTGCGGCGGGCGGTGATTGCTCGGCGCGATGCGATTGATTTGGATGTGCGGGCGGCGAAGTCTGCTGTTGTATGCGCGCGGCTTGTTGAGCTGATGGATCGCTTGGGTGCCGCGGCACCGCACACCGTTGCCGTCTATGCCGCCATGGGTTCCGAGGTCGACCCAGCCGCGTTTGCCGCCGCGGCCGTCGCGCGTGGCTGGCGCGCGGCCTATCCGTGCATGCTCTCGGCAACAGACGCCATGGCTTGTGGCCAGTGCATGTGCATGCGGGCAGTCTCTGCCGGCGATGCGTCCGAGGCCCCGTTTATCGCCCACCCTACGCGGGCCTTCGCAGCCACGGACGTCGACAGCGACCACTTCCCCATCGTGCCCGCCGCCGAGCTCGACATGGTTGTCGTGCCGCTCGTAGCTTTCGACCGCACCGGCGCGCGCCTGGGCTACGGCGGAGGCTGCTACGACCGCTACCTGCCCACAGTTGCACCTGAACGCCCAATCGTCGGCATCGCCTTTGACGAACAGCGCGTCGACCACGTTCCCACCGACGCCCACGATCTGTCGCTGCCCAACATCGTCAGCGCCTAGCCGCCGCTGTATCGCACCCGCAAGATGAGCGTGGAAAATCTCCCACTTTGAGCCCCCTTACGAGCTAAAAACGGGAGATTATCCACGCTCATTCAACAAGCGTCCGAAAATCCACGCTCGTCCGTCCGATTTTCCACGCTTGTGTAGCCAAACGCTCTGCAACTGCCTCAGCACGCACGCGGCACGCCGGCGACCTTGAGCTTGCGATCGAACTTTGTCGGATCCCTTAGATCATCCCAGCACAAGCGCACGATCTTGCAGTTATCAAGCAGCGAAAGCCTCGACTCGCGCTGGCGCTCATCGAACTGCGTCTTCGCGAGCTTGCCCTCCTCCGCCGCCTTCTCGCTTTTAACAAATCCGTCAAACTCCCCGATAATCAGCCGGTCGCCCACGCGCCACAAGTAGTCGACGCGATACGGTCGTCCCGGCTCAACCGGGTCGAACAGCTCAACTTGCAACTCCGGCGTCTGCCAGCCGCGCTCGATCATCAGGGCACGCGCCTTGGACTCGCCGCCGCTTTCCGACAGCCCATCGGCACATCGTGCAACCCTGCGCGCCGTCACAACACCGCGACGATTCAGGCCAAGCTTGTCGACAGTCTCAACGAGATGCTCCTTCGACAAAAGTTGCTCATGGAGCGCCGAATCCGCGATGATCAGTCCCTCGACAAACGATGCATCGACCAAGCAATCCGTAATCGTTTGATCGATATCGGTTACGGCGATATCCATCTGGGTGGCCCGTGTTTGACGAGCATAGCGATGACGAATGACCTGAGAGCCCGGCGTCGTCGATTGGGCCGGCATCGCGGCGATATGGATGTGCGTCAAATTGGCATGCGAAACCGAAAGGCCATAGATAACAGCCGCCGTATAGGAGCAAAATGTCCAGTCGGGGTGCTTTTGCGCAAGCGCCCGCACCCGATGCAGATAACGCTGCCGAAACTTGAGCTCGGACCAGTATTCCGGACGCGCATACAGCCCCGGCATGACCGCTTCGAGACTTCCCGCCTCCGCCCGCCGCTGAATCTGCTTTGCCTCCGCCGCCGTGCGCGCACACGCAGCTCATCTGCTGTTCGCATGCTTTAATGTGACTTGCAAGCCTTTGATTCGCCGTCATGTTTCCCATGTCGCCTCCCAAATCTTGGAACGGCGCAAACGTACCAGACGGTTTCATGCGAAGTCTGACCAAATACCGTCCAGGCGCTGACCAAATGCTTGACGGTTTTGGACGTTTTAGGCTGATGTCTTATATCTGCAGGTAGGGCGGTTGTCGAGAGGTCCCTGTCTCCACATTTTGAGGCCTTGGTCCATCGGATTATCAGAAAGAAAAACCCGTCGAGATTCAAGACTACGCCAAATGCGACTTTGCCTCTGCACGCACCGTCGCTTAGCCGAGCCATCGGCATCTACATGCCTAAAAAATGAGCGTGGATAATCTCCCGTTTTGAGCCTAGTTTCAAGCCAAAAGTGGGAGATTATCCACGCTCGATTTGTAAATGTCCGAAAATCCACGCTCGTCCGTCCGGATATCCACGCTCGTCACGCCGCCGGCACAGCAGCAGCCGTAGCCTAGTGCTCCTCGCCGGCGCGAGCTAGGTCGTAGGGCGTGGTCTGGTAGACGTAGTAGTTGAGCCAGTTGGTGTAGAACAGCTGAGCCTGGCTGCGCCAGACGTTGCGCGGCTCGGCAGTGGGGTCGTCACCTGGGAAGTAATGCGCCGGCACCTCCGGGTTGAGTCCGCGCTTCACGTCACGCTCGTACTCCAGACGCAGCGTGTCGGTATCGTACTCGGGATGGCCAAAGACAAAGAAGCGGCGGCTGTCGGTCGACTTGACGATGTACAGGCCCACCTCGTCGGACACGGCCACGACCTCGAGCTGCGGCTCGGCCTCCACGTCCTCGCGGCGCACATCGGTGTTGCGCGAATGCACGGCATAGAAACGGTCGTCGAAGCCGCGGACCAGCGGGCTTTGCGGCTTCACCAGATAATGCTCGAACACGCCGCTCGCCTTTGCCGGCAGGTCGTGCTTCTGGATACCGTAATGATGGTACAGGCCGGCCTGTGCACCCCAACAAATGTGCAGCGTAGAGTGCACGTGCGTGGTGGACCAATCCATAATCTGGCAGAGCTCGGGCCAATAGTCGACCTCTTCGAACGGCATCTGCTCCACCGGCGCGCCCGTGATGATCAGGCCGTCATAGTGGATGTCGCGGATGTCGTCGAACGTGCGGTAGAACGTCTCCAAGTGGCCGGCGCTTACGTGCGTGGCCTCGTGCGTCTTGGTGCGCAGCAGGTCCACCTCCACCTGCAGCGGCGTGTTGGAGAGCTTGCGCATGATTTGCGTCTCGGTGGCGATCTTGGTGGGCATGAGGTTGAGGATGAGCACGCGCAGCGGGCGGATGTCCTGGTGCAGCGCGCGGTACTCGGTCATGACAAAGATGTTCTCGCTCTCGAGCTGCGCGGCGGCAGGGAGGGCGTCGGGAATGCGAATGGGCATGGATGCTCCTTACGAGTCAGTTGCAGCTATGGTACAACGAGCAGCCCTATCCGCGCGAGCACATCGCCCAGCGATGCCGTCAGCGGCCCAAATCACTCCAAAAGTAGAGATTAAGGCATGTCCCAAAAATCTACGGCGCTTTAGTCTAGCAAAGTGGCAGCTGGACGCTACAATGGTTCGACGCAAAAAACTCGGCCGAAAGGATGCATATATGTACCAGACGCGTAAGATCGGTGTGGTCGGCCAGGGCCACGTAGGAGCACATGTCGCCAACAGCCTGCTTATGCAGGGCATTGCCGACGAGCTGTACCTGTGCGATATCAACGAGGCCAAGGTGACGTCCGAGGTCCAGGACCTGCGCGACTCCCTTTCGTTTGTCCCGTACAACACCAAGATCGTCAACTGCTACGACCACTACGAGGAGCTGGCCTGTTGCGACGTCATCGTCAACGCCGCCGGCAAGGTCGCGCTGGCCGCCGGCAACCGCGACGGCGAGCTGTTCTTTACCACCGACGCCGCCCGCACCTTTGCCAAGCGCATCGTCGACGCCGGCTTCGACGGCATCTTTGTGAGCATCTCCAACCCCTGCGACGTCGTGTGCACCGAGCTGTGGCACCTGACCGGCTACGATCCCAAGAAGATCATCGGCTCGGGCTGCGGCCTGGACTCCGCCCGCCTGCGCACCGAGATCTCCAAGAAAGTCGGCGTGAGCCCCAAGTCCATCGACGCCTACATGATCGGCGAGCACGGCTTTAGCCAGCTGGCTGCCTTTAAGGCCGCGACCATCGCCGGTAAGAGCCTCAACGAGCTCCAGGCCGAGAACCCCGACAAGTACGCCTTTGACCACATGGAGGTCGAGGAGCTTGCACGCAAGGGCGGCTATGTGACCTACCAGGGCAAGCAGTGCACCGAGTACGCCGTCGCCAACTCCGCCGCGCGCGTCTGCGCCGCCGTGCTGCACAACGAGCACACCGTGCTTTCCGCCTCCACGCTCATGACCGGCCAGTATGGCGAGGAGGGCATCTTTACCTCCCTGCCGTGCGTAATCGGTGCCGAGGGCGTCGAGGAGGTCTACACGCTCGACCTGTCCGAGTATGAGCTCGAGGGCTTCCACAAGAGCTGCCAGCACATCCGCGACAACATCGCCCAGCTCGACTGGTGGGACGCCGAGGCCTACGACGCAAAGTAGGCCGCTGGCTGCCGCAACCTTGCGAATCTAAGCGCGATGCTAAGCGGGCCGCGCCGGAAATCCCCGGCGCGGCCCGCTTTTTGCTCATGCAACACGTTTGCGAATCGAATGTGAATACTTTTCCGCGAAGTGAACGAGCAAAAACGAGCCCCCGAAGCATCGACACTTTTCAGACGCCGTTTCCTGCGGTTTCGTCGAGGTTTTCCTGCGGTTTTGCCGCAAAAAAGTGCGGATGCTTCGGGGGTCCAAAATAGGTCGCTCACTTCGCGGAAAAGTATTCACCTTCGTTTTTCGCGCAGACACGGATCCGGCCGCCGCAACGCAAAACGGGACCCGCGCGCAGCGCAGACCCCGTCATGAGAGGTTATTCCCGGTATATTAGTACTGCTCGATGCCCATGTAGCGACGAACCTCGGGGCTGTGGTCGAAGACCTTGCCGCGGGCGGCGCGCAGCTCGCAGCTCATGTTGTAGAAGAAGATCGGCTCCAGGAACGAACGCACGCTGGCAGGCACTTCGCCCACGCCGTACTCGAGCGCATCGAGCACCATGACTGTATCGGTGTGCGTGTTGAGGAACGCAAGAGCGCGCTCCTCCATGGGGCGGCACTCGCCCGCGCCAAGCTGCACAAAGTAGAACACGCCGGGCTCGGTGGCTTCGAACGGGCCGTGGAAGTACTCGCCGGAGTGGATGTAGCAGCAGTGCTGCCACTGCATCTCCATGAGCGAGCAGATGGCCATGGCGTAGGTCTGGCTAAAGTTGGGGCCGGAGCCCAGGATATAGAAGAACTTATGCTGCTGGCAGAGCTCGGCAAAACGGGCGCCCAGCTCGGCGTTGACCTTCTCGCGGGCGGCGGGCAGCAGCGCATCCATCTGCTTGAGGCCCTCGTACATGTCGGCGAGTGCCTCGTAGCCTTCCTGCTGGTCAAGCAGCTCGGCGGCGATCAGAGCGCCGATGCCCTGCGGCACCTCGGCCTGCGGCACGCCCTCGCCCCAGGGATAGACCCAGGTAGTCCACTTGCCGTTGTCGATCTTGGAGCCCTCGCAGTCGGTCATGGCGACGACCTCGGCACCGGCGGCCAGCGCCATCTCGCAGCCGTCGACGACCTCCTGCGTGTTGCCGCTGTGGCTGCATGCAATAACGAGAGACTTCTCGCCAAGGCTCTTGGGGGCCATCAGGCAAAACTCGCGTGCCGTGTAGACCGTCGAGGAAAACGTGGTGGCCTCGCGCTTGAGCAGCTCGTTGGCCGGCATCAGGTCGATCATCGAACCGCCGCAGGCGATCCAAAAGACGTTCTCGATCTTGCCCTTGCGCTCGATGATTTCCTGAACCAGATCATGTGCGTTCATCCTGATGTTCCTCCTTGTGGGGCAGCTTTGAGCGACGGCAGCTCGTACCTGCTGTCGTTCTATGTTGTCCTATTTATAACACGTGTAACAACGCCCGTGAAGTCATCCCGGCAAATTTGTTCTATGTTGTTCTATCTGTGGACGTTAGATGTCGAAGACGTAGCGCGAGCCCACGATCTTTTGGCGTCCGAGCAGCAAGGGGCGCTCGTCCTCATCGGTAAAGTACGCCTCCATATAGAAGAGCGGCTCGCCGACCGGCACCTCCAGCAGCGGGGCCGTCTGAGCATCGGCAAGCGCAATCTCCACGGTGCAGGGGTCGGACTTGAGCGGCGCACGGCCCGAATGCTCGGCAACGAGCGCAAAGATTGAGTTATCGGTGAGGTCCTTGTCGGCAAGCGTCTGCAGGTAGGGATGGTCTGCGAGCACAAAGGCGTTGTTCTCAAGCATGACGGGGATGCCGTCGGCCGTGCGCACGCGCTCGACCACGATAAGCTCGCAGCCGGGCTCCACGCCAAAGAACGCCGCATCCTCGTGCGTCGCCGCGACCACCGTGCGCGACACCAGACGCGCACCCGGCACCATGTCGTTGGCGGCACAACCCTCAGTAAAGCTCTGGACGTCACCCTTCTGGACAATCTTGCGCTTGAGCTTGGGAGCGCACACAAAGGTACCCCTCCCCTGCTGGCGGTTGAGATACCCCGCACGCGACAGCTCCTCGATGGCGCGACGCACGGTGACGCGCCCCACGCCGTAGGACTTCGCGAGCTCCATCTCGGAAGGAATGCGCGAGCCGGCAGCGTACACGCCGCGCGCGATCTCGCCCTTTAGGTCGTCCATGACCTGCTGGTACAGCGGCACGGCGGACACGTCAGTACGGTCGGTCTTGCTATCGGCTACCATCGTTACGCTCCATCCCGCGCATGCTCGGACTCAAACTCTTCAATCGCCGCCATAAACCGCTCGCCAAAGGCGTCGGCTTTTTTCTCGCCAATGCCGTTGACCCGGATCAGCTCGTCGCGCGTCTGCGGGCGCAGGCGGCACAGGCCGCGCAGGGCCTTGTCGGAAAAGACCATATACGGCGCCATCTCCAGCTCCGCAGAGATCTCCTTGCGCAGGGCACGCAGGCGCTCGAACAGCTCGGCGTCGTCGCCCACGCGCGGGCGCTGATCCAGCTCGGCCTCCTCGCGCAGCAGATCCACCGCACGGCGGGCGCGGGCCGAGGCCTTGCGCTTGGACGCGCGACGCTTAACGGTAAAGGCGAACGCCTCGTCCTCGACCTCGCCGGCACGCGGACCCAGCCCCACGACCGGGTACTGCCCCTGCGAGGTGGCCAGATAACCGCGGCCGCACAGCTGGCCGATGATGTCCTTGATGCGCCCGACCGATTCGCTCGACAGCTCACCGTAGCCGCAGTCCTCGTCCAGATGCATCTGGCGAATGCGCTCGGTGTTGCCGCCGTGAAGCACATCGGCGATCAGCGACTTGCCAAAGCGCATGGGACGCGTGGCCACATAGCGCACAGCGGCGCGAGCCATATCGGTGACGTCCTCGACCTCGAACTGCGTGAGACAGTTGCTGCAGTTGCCGCAGCCCTCGGCGTCGTCTGCCGTGCCGCCCGCGGCGGCTGCCGCATGCTCGGCCGCGGCCTCGTCGCCAAAGTAGCGCAGCATGTATTCGCGCAGGCAGCCGGTGGTATTGCAGTAGCCCTCCATCTGGCTGAGCAGACGATAACGGTTCTGGAGCGCCCACGCGCGCTGCTCGTCATCGAGCGCCTCGTCGGCCGCATCGCCGCGGTCGATCAGAAAGCGGCGCATGCGAAAATCGTTGCCGTTCCACAGCAAGTGGCAGCTGGCCGGGTCGCCATCGCGGCCGGCGCGGCCCGCCTCCTGGTAGTATGCCTCGATGCTCTCGGGCACGTTGTTGTGGATGACGTAGCGCACGTTGGGCTTATCGATGCCCATTCCAAAGGCGTTGGTGGCAACCATCACCTGTATGTCGTCGTCGATAAAGGCACGCTGACTCTGGCGGCGGGCGTCGTTGCCCATGCCGGCATGGTAGCGGCCCACGCGAATGCCGCTGGGGCCCAGTGCCTCGGCAAGCTCCGCGGCCAGCGCGTCGACCGTCTTGCGGGTCGAGCAATACACGATGCCGCTCTCGCTCGAATGCGCGATCACGTAGTCGCGCACCCAAGCGGTCTTGGCCTTGTCGCCCATCTCCTCGCAACCAAAGTAGAGGTTCTTGCGATCGAAGCCCGTCACTACCGTCGCGGGATTTTGCAGGCCGAGCATCTGCTGAATGTCCGTGCGCACGCGCTCGGTCGCCGTGGCGGTAAACGCCGCCACGATCGGGCGCCGCGGCAGCGAATCGATAAACTCGCGAATCTGCAAGTAAGCGGGACGGAAATCCTGGCCCCACTGGCTCACGCAGTGAGCCTCGTCAATGGCCACGAGCGGAACGCCAATGCCGCCTTCGGCCGCAGCTTCCTGCGCAAAGGCCAGAAAGCGCGGCTCGAGCAGGCGCTCGGGCGCCACATACATAAGCTGATAGCGGCCCTCGCGCGCCCGCTTGAGCACGGTGTTTTGCTGGGCCGGAGTAAGACTGGAGTTGAGATAGCTGGGTCGCGCACCCGCCGCGAGCAACGCGCGGGTCTGGTCCTCCATAAGAGACAGCAGCGGACTCACCACAAAGGTGATGCCGGGCAGCATAAGCGCAGGCACCTGGTAGCAAATGGACTTGCCGGCGCCTGTGGGCATAACGCCGAGCGCATCGCGGCCGGCAAGAACCGCATCCACCATGCGGTCCTGCCCCGGGCGAAACGAGGTGTAGCCAAAATAGGCGCCGAGCGTGTCGAGCGCCATCTGCTGCATGCTATCGGTCATGGTTTCCTAACGTCAGAATCATCTGCCGCCGATTATACGCCGCCACGCGGACCGCTGCCGTACGGCTGTCAGCCACGCTCATTCTGCGGGTAGTCATTGGGGACGTTCTTGAATGACTAGTCGTTTAAGAACGTCCCCAACGACTAAGGAGTGTCCCCAGGTGCCGGACAAAAGGAACGTCCCCAAGTGCCGGCCCGGCAACGTCAATGTTTTGGCAATGTCAGCGAAAGCCCACCAGAGCGAGCAAGGTGCCTTGAAACAAGGCGGCATTGATCTTTTGATCATGCCGCCGAAGTTGAAAGGCAGATTGCCGCTCTGGCGGGCTTGCAGCGTCGATCGGTCCGCCGTTCGTAAGAACGGCGGAACCAACCCTACATGACCATAACGTAGCGCGATCCCACGTAGTACTGCTTACCCATCAGGACCGGCTCGCCATTGGGGCCGATAAAGCCGGCACGCAGGTTGAGCAGTGGATCGTGCGGAGCAATGCCCAACTCGGCCGCCTGCTCGGTATTGGCACGAACGGCCTCGACCGTGCGGTAGCCAACCGAGACAATCGGCGTTCCGCCAACACGCTCGACCTCGGAAAAAATCGACTTGTCCTCAAGATCGGCCGTCAACAGCTCACGGTAGGCGTCAAACGGCACAAAGATGTTCTCCTCAAAAATGGGCTCGCCGTCGGCCGTACGCACGCGCTTGATGTGCAGCAGCAGCGCGTCCTTCTGCAGGCCAAAGAACTCCATCTCGTTTTGACGTGCCGGCACAATCTGGCGATCGACCACATGCGCGCCCGCCTTCATGTCATTATCGGCACACAGCGCGGTAAACGTCTGCAGCGTCGAAGCGTGGAACTGGCGGTTGATGTGCGGCGTGGAGACAAAGGTGCCACGGCCCTGCTGCTTAACCAGGTAGCCATCGGAGCACAGCTCCTCGACGGCGCGGCGCACCGTAATGCGGCTCACGTCGTACTGCTCGGCTAGCTCAAGCTCGGACGGAATACGCTCCTTGGGTGCATAAACACCTTTCTCGATCGCGTCCTTGATTTCGTCATAAATCTGCTGGTAAAGCGGTGCATTTTTGGGCGTAGGCATATCTAATCACTCTTATCGAAATATTGAAATAACTAATACGTATATAACGTCTAGTTTCATGTTACCTCATATTGATAAAACGATACACCCTCCCTACCAAAAAGCGACAGCTTCATTTTGGCAGGTTTTATCTGGGCAAACGAAAGTCCCTCGAAAGCAACGGGGCTTTCGTGGGGCTCATACGGAAGGGTTGCGCCGGGCCGGTAAAATGCCAAAACCCTACTTGCCGTCGTCCTGCTGCAGGCTGTCCTGCTCGCTGAGGCGCGCCTGCCTGCTGGCCATGCGTGCGGGCTTGTCGGGATCGGGAACGGCCGTGGGCATGGGCTCGTCGACATGACCTCCCCACCAGCCGCCCACAAAGTTGAGCGTGTGGAACACGTTGATCACGGCGCCGGGATCAATGTCGCACACCAGCTTGATAATGTCCTGGCTCTCGTAGGTCGATACAACGGCGTGCAGCAGGTACATCTTCTCGCGGCTGTATCCGCCAATGACCTCGGCGCAGCTAATGCCATGCTGAAAATGGTCAACATAGGCGGTCATGACCTCGTCTGCCTTGCGCGTCGTGATCTGCAGCGTCACGCGGTCGTAGCGACGATAGAAACTGTCGATGGTCTTGGTCGAAATAAACTGGAACACGATGGAATACGCCGCCTTGTCCCAGCCAAACATAAAACCAAAGATCGCCAGGATAAAGCAGTTGAAACCAAAGATGACGCCCCAGATGGTCTTGCCCGTGTGGTTGGAGACCCACAGCGCGATAAAGTCGGTGCCGCCGGTGGATGCGCCGGACTTAAGCGCGATGGCAGCGCCCAGACCCGAGACTACGCCGCCAAAAATGATGAGCATGATCTTGTCGCCTAAAAACGGCGCGAAGTGAAAGACGTTGAGGAACAGCGACGAGAGCACGACCTGCATCATCGAGAAGATGACGAAGCGCTTGCTAATGCCACTCCAACATAGGAGCGCCACGGGGATGTTGAGCGCGAGCATACCGAGCGAGATGTCGATGTGAACGCCGCCGAGCGAGGTAACGCGATCGAGCAGGACCGCAACGCCGGTGAGGCCGCTCGGAAGCAGGTCGGCGGGCTGAATGAATGCCTGGATCAGAAATGTCTGGAGAACGGCGGAAATTGTGACCGCCACTGCAGTAATGGCGCGGCGGACGATGGTGAGACGGCCGAGCACGAGCACTCGGTCCGTGAGCTGATCGATGGCGTTCGCCACGCGGGCTCCTTTCGAAGGCAAATCTAGTTGTGAGGCATGTCGGCGATTGTAGCACGGAGCGTGCGAGGGCGCTTCAATTCGCCCTCCCTCGACAACCAAAACGGGACCAGCAACCCCACGACCAAAGGCCCAAATTACAAGTGAGTAGACTTTTTACGATCTGCAGAGCGCACCCAAAAACCGCCACCCCTGTGACCTGCGGTTTTACAAAGGAAGATATGCATTGTGCTCGGCCTGCGTCAAAAGGTCTACTCACTTAGCCCGAATCGAAGCCAAACGGATCAAAATCGAAACCAAATTGAGCCAGTCCACCGCAAAAAACGTTTGAACCCGTGCTTCTCGCGGCGGATTGACACTACAAAGCGGCCAAAATGTCGGTCAGATTATCGATAACGGCATCGGCTCGCGATTGATCGAGGTTGACGCCCTCGTGCGGACGCAGCGCCAGGACGCGGGCGCCGGAGCGCTTGCCGGCCTCGATGCCCAAAGGCGAATCCTCGATAACCAAGCACTCGGCGGGCTCCACCCCCAGCGCCTCCATGGCGCGCAGGTAGATCTCGGGATCGGGCTTAAACGCACTGCACTCGTGGCCGCTGATGGTGTAGTCCAGCACGTCGGCAATGTCGGCAATCTCCACCAGCTCGTCGATCAGCTCGCGATAGGATGAGCTCGCGATGGCACACTTCACGCCGCGCTCGTGCAGCTCACGCATCACCGGCTCCGTCTGCTCGTTGAGCAGCTCGGCATACGGAACGGGGTGGTCCGGGCTGTAGACCTGTTTATACTCCACGCGCAGGCGCTCGCGCAGCTCAACATCGTCGGGCACCAGCGCCTCCCAAATGGCCGGCTCGTTAGACCCCGAAAGATCGGGGATCTCGTCAAAGTGGAACCCCTTCTCCTCCATAAACGCCACGCGACGACGGTTGTAGAACCACTCGGTATCGACCAGCACGCCGTCCATGTCAAACAGCACTGCCTTGATCATACGCATCTCCTCCCACCTGCCAAAAAGGGACAGGTTTATTTTGGTAGGTTTTATCTGGGATTTGCGACGCGACAGACACGCCCTCCCCAGAGCAAAAAAGGGGACGGGGCGCAAACCCCATCCCCTCTCAATCAACCCGTAAGGTCTACTTACTTGTGATTAGTAGGAAAGCTTCCACATGTAGCGACGCATGGTCAGCGGGTGCTGACGGGCCTCGGCGATCTGGTTGCCGTACTCGCGCATAACGGCGAGGTGCAGCAGCGGGTTGAAGTAGGTGACGACGCTTGCGGGCACAGCGTCAGCCAGGCCGTAGTCCTTGGAGTCGATCAGAGCGACCTTGGCGCCCATGCGCTCGAGGAAGGTGAGGGCGCGGGCGTCCATCGGACGGGTGGCGCCATCGGACATGAAGAAGACGTAGGGCTTACCCTCGGTGGAAACCTCGAACGGGCCGTGGAAGTACTCGCCGGTGTTGTAGGCGGCGGCGTCGATCCACTGCATCTCGGTGAACAGGAAGGCGGCGTGAGAATAAGCCATCTTCTCGGAGGCACCGGAAGCCATGAAGTAGATCATCTTGTCGTCCTTGAAGTCCTCGGCGAACTTCTTGGCGAGCTTCTTGCAGTGCTGAGCGGCGTTCTCGCAGAGCTCGAAGACGTTGGTGAGACCGGTGATCATGTCCTCGTAGTGGTCATAACCCTCGGTCTGCTGAAGGATCTCGACAGCAAGAGCGATGGCGTAGCCGGGCTTCTCGCACTTGGCAGCGAAGTTGGCGTGGAAGCCGTGAACGATGACGTAGTCAGCGTCGACGGTCAGAGCGGAGCCAGCCTTGTTGGTGAGGGAGACGACCGGGCAGTTGTGCTTCTTGGCGGTCTTGTTGGCCTCGACGGTCTCGGGCGTGGAGCCACCGAGGGAGCAGGTGATCACGAAGGTGTGCTCGTTGACCCAGGAAGGCGTGTCGTAGTTGAACTCGTTAGCGGTGAAGATCTGAACGTTCAGCTTGTCCGTGTTGTTGGCCAGGAAGTACTTGGCGGGGTACAGGTCGGACATGGAAGCACCGCAGCCGACGAAGGCGACACTGTGGATCTCGTGGTTGGACAGGACGTCAGCGACGATCTGCTTAGGGAGGTTAAGGTCGATCTCGTACATCTGACACATTCCTTTCGATTTTTGCGGCGCCACATTGCCGGGCGCTCGCAGGGTTACCGTGGTTTGGACCGAGTCGCCGGTCCGTTGAGGATGCGACAAGGGGACTGTCCCATTGTCGCATTTTGGGGATGGAAGCCTGCCTGGGGTATGGGATGCCAGGCAGGCCCCCGGGGGAAAGCGGTTAGGCGCTTGGTCGCGACTAGGCCAGAATGCCGGCCGCGGAGAGGGCGATGCCGCCCACGATGGCGATCACGAGAAGCCAACCGGTGTTGACGTTCTTCTTGATGAGCCAGTACATAAGGCCGGTGAGGCCAAGGGAGATCATCTGGGGCATCATGCCGTCCAGGATGTCCTGGATAACGACGGTGCCCTCAGCGAACTGCAGCGGGGTGGTGGCGCCGATCAGCGTGGCGATCATGCCGCCCACGGACATAAGACCCACGATGCCGCAGACATACATGAGCTTCTCCATGAGGTCGCCGCCCTGAAGCTTGCTCAGGTACTCGTGGCCGCCCTGATAGCCCATCTTGGCGGCGAACCAGGTGATCAGCACAGAGGGGACGATGGAGATGAGCATGGCCAGGATCGGGCCCATGATGGAGCCCTGCTGAGCCAGCTGAACGCCCAGGCCAAAGGCGATAACGCGGATGGTGCCCTGGAAGAAGGAGTCGCCGATGCCGGAAAGCGGACCCATGAGGGAGGTCTTGACCGCGTTGATCGAATCGGGATCGAAGTTCTCGGGATCCTTGGCGTACTCCTCCTCCATGGAGGCGGTGAGGCCCAGGATAAAGGCGCTCGTCTGCGGGGTGCAGTTGTAGAACGCCATGTGACGGTGGTAAGCCTCTTTCTTAGCAGCGAGCTGCTTGGGGTCGGACTCGTCCGGATAGAGGCGATCGAGCGTGGGAACCATGCCGTAGAGGAAGCCCATGTTCATCTGACGCTCGTAGTTCCAAGAGGCCTGGATGGCCCAGGAGCGCCAGAAGAACTGGCTGACCTTCTTGTTCAGGGACACGTCCTTGGTTGCGGTTGCCATAGTGTGTTCCTCCTTAGTCTTCGTCGTCTTCAAGCGGATCGTAGTCGGAATCGACACCGGCGGCTGCATGGGAACCGTTGAACTTGAAGCCCATGAAGACGACAGCCAGGCACACACCGATCAGAGCGACCGCGATGACGGACAGGTTGAGGTAAGCGGCGAGCAGGAAACCGATGAACAGGAACGGAGTCATACCCTTCTTGATCATCATGGTGAGCAGCAGAGCCAAGCCGTAGGCGGTCATGATCTTGGTCGAAACGTTAAGACCAGTGGACAGCCACTCGGGAACCATGTTGACGATGGCCTGAACCAGGTCGGTGCCAACAAAGACGGCGAGGAAGATCGGCAGGAAGTACATGACAGCATACAGACCGGAGCCGGCGCAGATGTGCATACGGTAGGCGGTCTTGAAGTTACCGTTATCGATCGCGTTATCTGCCACATGGGTGAGGGCGGCGATGATGGAACGGAACACGATGCCGAGGAGCTGACCCAGGACGGCGACCGGGATGGCGATCGTCATGGCGGTCTCGGCGGAAGCATCGGTCAGGCACGCAAAGGCAGCGGCCACGATGCCGCCCAGGACCATATCGGGCGGAACGGCGGCGCCGACCTGCACCAGGCCCATGGACACGAGCTCGACGGCGGCACCGACGGCAAGGCCGGTGGGCACATCGCCCAGCAGCAGACCGACGAGCGTAGCGCCAACGAGGGGCTGCTCGAAGTTAAGACGACCGAGCAGGCGGGAGTCCCACATGCAGAACACGCCGACGAGGCCGACGAGCACCGCACTGATGAACGTATTCATACCCTTCTCCTTTCAGTCAGGCAAAAGCCTGGTTGATTACAGCTTGGCGTCGATGTCGACGCTCTGATACGTAGGGGTCTGCTGGACATAGAGATTGATGCCCATGTCGAGCAGCTGGTTGACGTCGGCCTTCTGGGTGGCGTCGAGGAAGACGGAGCTGTCCTTGCCGCCAATCTGATCGGCACCGTCGTGGTTGGCGGTGGCGCCCAGGTTGATGGCGTCGAGCTTGTAGCCCTGGCAGAACTGCAGCATCTCGGCCGTGTTGCCAAAGACGAACATGACGCGCTCGCCGAGGGTGTTGAGCTTGTCCATCTTGGCGAGGGCACGCTCGACGGTGAAGACGTTCAGGCGCACGCCCTGGGGCTTGGCCAGCTTAAGAGCGCCCTTCTTGATGTCATCGTTGGCGGCAGCGTTGTCGACGACGATGATGCGCTCGGCCTGAACCTTGGTGGTCCAGGTAAAGACGACCTGGCCGTGCAGCAGACGGTAGTCAAGACGTGCGAGGACGATCTTGGCGGGACCGGAGCTGTGACGGGACGCCTTGGCTTTCTTGGCGGGAGCCGCGGCGGCCTCGACCGGTGCGTTGGGGTTGGTCAGACCGGTGCGGGCCTCGTTGATGAGGGCCGCGAGCTCGGCGCCCTTGATGGGGGCGGGGCTCATAGCGAGCGTCAGCGCCAGCGGAATATTGAAACCGCTGACAACCGTGAACTTCGTGCCGTTCTTGGAAAGCTCGACCATGCTGTTGTTGACCGAGCTGCCGAGCATATCGGTCAGCACATAGACGGTGTCGTCCTCGTTGAACGTGGCGATCATAGCCTCAACCTTATTGGTGATGGGCTCCTTGTCGTCACGAGCAAGCGACACGACGTGGACGTTCGACACGTCGCCGAGAACCATCTCGAGCGTGTCTTTGGCGCCTGCGGCCAGGCCGCCATGAGATGCGAGAATGATCTGATTCATCTTGCCTCCTCCTTTTCGTTATGGTCATTATAACGTCTTATACGTTGCTTATATTGCTAATTAGTATAAAGACCGTTCGCGGGTGAAAATCGACCGTTGACGGGTTTAACGTACTTGAAACGTTGGGGCTGGATAGGCAGGCGCTGGCTGGATAACCCCAGGTCAGACGCCTCGCCTATCCCTTATCGCACGAAGTACCAGGGGCTTTCCTGCACGGTGGGTTCCAGCGCGATGCCGGTGCGCTCCTTAAACAGATCCATGTCCTGCGATTTCTCCGTCCACCACGCGTTGGGCTTAAAGGTCATGCTCTCAATGACATGACCGACAAACACACTGTTGCGCAACTTAGAGAAGTCGGTGTTCATAATCAGGATGGACGCGAGCACCAGCACGATGCCCAGGACTTTGATCGCGCCGGCGGGCTCGGCGTAGACACCAATGCCCAGCAGTACGGTGACGACCGTCTCGAATGACATTACGACGGGAACTTTCGATGTCTCGAGCCCCATGGACAGACCCTGCATATATAAGATGTAGGCCACAGCTGTGGGGATGAGTCCAAAGCCAAGGAACAGCAGCAGCAGCTGTGGCGACATTGCCGCGGCGACATCCGGCCACGGAGCCGCGATAGCCGCCATAACCGCACCGCCAAAAACAAAGCCCCAAAACGTGACAGCCAGCGGGTGGACCGTCTTGGTTGCTATCCGGCTAAACACCGCGAGCGACGCACCACAAAGGCCCGCAATCACGCCCGACGTGACGCCCCAAACCGAAAAATGGAAACCGGAAAGGTCGCCATTGGTCACTGCAAGCACACAGCCAACGATGTTAAAGACAATGGCAACGAGCTTGTTGGGGGTCACGTCCTCGCGATAAAGTACGCGGCCGAGCATGACACCAAACACCGGCGAGGTGTAGAGCAGCACCGAGGCCGTGGACATGCCCACCTCGCCCATGCACTCGTAATAGCAGGTGTTGGCGGCGGCCAAACCGACGATACCGACAAGCGCGCAGGGAACAAGCTCTTTAGGGCTTGCCTTGAACAGTGCCAGCGGACCCTGAGCCACGGTAGACCCCTCACCCGGACGGCAGCCCATAAACATCAGGACCGGCGCCAAGATAAGCGCTCCGACCAACAAGCGAAAGGCAGCCATGCTCTGGGACGAAACGCCCATGGCCGAGATGCCGTTTACAAAGATTCCGATGCTGCCCCACATAAGCGCGGCGACCAGCACCAGCACATAGCCCAGATTGCTTTTCTTCAACGCAGCCTCCTCGGTATTGTTTCCAATATGTTTCGTACTACGTTATAGTCGTTATATACATTTTTCAAGACACAAATCGCCGAACGGAAAAATCTGCTTCCCCACATACTCATTGGGGACGTTCCCAAATGACTAGTCATTTAAGAACGTCCCCAACGTCTAAGGCACCGCTGGTTGAGCATAAGTCAGACACTATGACCCAATCCAGGGGCACGGAAACGACAGGAGCCCCCGCTCGTGACCGCGGGTCGGGGCTGCGACAATGTTGTTGAAGTGCCAGAGGCGCAGCCGCGCCGCAACGAGGTTGGGAGGCTCCCGTGCCTAGATATTCTACCGCCTTCGGAATGGACGTACACCTCAGGTCCACCACCGTCTGCGCGCTCGACGCGGAGACGGGCGAGGCCGTGACGAGGAGGTTCCGCGGCAACCCCTGGGGCGAGGTCGCGGAGTGGATGTCGGGCTTCCCCGGCCCGTCGCTCGCCGCCTACGAGAGCGGCTACCTCGGCTTCGCCCCGCAGAGGGAGCTCTCCGCGCTCGGCGTCGACTGCGTCGTCGCGGCCGTCTCCAGGGTCCCGAGGTCGGCGGCAGACCTCTCGTCCAAGAACGACCGCAACGACGCGGCCAGGATGGCCAAGGCGATACTGTCGCACGATATCTCCCCGGTATGGGTGCCGTCCCCCGAGATCGAGGGGCTCAGGGACCTCGCCGGGGCCCACGACGCGGCGACCGCGAGGCTCGCGGCGGCGAAGCAGCGGCTCCTGGCGTTCCTGGCCCGCCGGGGCTACGCCTACGGCGGCACGACGCCGGCCGGAAACCCCGGAGGTACTGGACGTACGGCTTCCTCAGGTGGCTCGACAAGGTCCGGCCCGCCGACGACGGCGGCATCCGGGCGCTTGCGGCGCTGAGGAGCGAGGTCGAGGCGGCCGCCGAGACGCGCGACGACCTCCTCGCCGAGTACAGGGCCGCCGTCGCGGCGGGCCCCCTCTCGGCGGAGGTCGAGGCGCTCCAGTCGATCAAGGGGTGCGGCTTCGCGCTCGCCGCCGCCTTCGCGTCCGAGGTCGGCGACTTCTCGAGGTTCCGCTCCGGCAGGCAGGTGACGGCCTACTTCGGCCTCGCCCCGAAGCAGAGGTCGAGCGCGGACTCCGTGCGCCTCGGCGGGATCAGCGGGGCCGGCAACGCCCTCGTCAGGAGGCTGGCCGTCGAGGGGTCCTGGAGCTACGCCCAGGCCGGCCACCAGCCGAAGCTGATGCCCAAGGGCAGCGGCGTCCCGCTCGAGGTGAGGATGCACGGGAGGAAGGGGTCCGAGCGCCTGCTCCGGCGGCGCGAGGAGATGCTCGAGAGGGGCATGCCCCAGGCGAAGGCGAACGCCGCCACCGCCGCCGAGCTCGTGAGGTGGCTGTGGGCCCTCGGCGCGATGTGCCGGGAGGCAACCGAATAGACATAGCCCCCGTCCCGGCGAGCCGGGCAGCCTTCGGGGACACCCCCGTTCTCGCTGTGCGCGCGGCGGCCGCCGCATCCGCGTCGACAGACTTGGGGAACCCCGCCGAAGGAGAGGATTGCGGGCCGCCGGAGCGGTATCCGCGGATATGAGACTGAGCCGAAGGCGTCGACGACATGTCGGGGGCGGACCGGGACGGGTTCAACGGCAGGCCCCGCCGACCGATTGCAAGCGGTCGGCGGGGCCATTGTGGCTCTTGACAGCGGATTGGGTCATATGAGCGAGCGGGCCGCATTTGAGGCAAGGTGACGTGAAACGAAAGGGCGCTGACCTTCTGGTCGCGCCCTTGAAGTTGAACGTCAGATTGTCCAAATGCGGCCCGCGCAGCGTCGAGCCGTTACGCGGTTTGGTAAAACCGCGTAACTCTTAGTAGTCCAGCTTCCACATGTAGCGGCGCGTCATGTAGTCCTTGTGGGTGACGGCAGAGAGCGCACGCATGTACACGTTGTTGAGGATCGGGGCAAAGATCAGGTGGTTGAAGTACTCGCTCACGCTGTCCTTGATGTCGTTGAGGCCGAGCTCCTTGGCGTCGAGCTGATAGACGCGCTCGCCACCGTACTGGTTGACGAAGCGGATGCCGCGCTCGTCGTTGCAGCGGCTGCGGCCGACGCTGATGAGCTGGAACAGCGAGGTGCGCTTGTCCAGGATCTCGAAGGGGCCGTGGAAGAAGTCGCAGGTGTTGATGGTGCAGGAGTCGATCTGCAGCATCTCCTGCACGTTGCAGATGCTAAAGACGTAGGCGGCACCAAAGAGCGGACCCTGAGCCATCACGTTGATGCAGGGCTTGTCGGCGTTTTGCTCGGCCCACTTGGCGGCGAGCGGACGGGTGTACTCGACGGCCTTGCGATAGATGGGGTCAACCAGGTCGAAGGCGGCCATAGCGGTCTCGTACTCGGCATAGCCCTCGGTCTGCTGCGTAAGCTCCATGGCGATCATGGTCACGACGGCAGAGTTGGTGCGACCCATGCAGGACTCGTCGACGGCCAGGCTGTCGTACTGAATCTTGTAGTCGCAGACCTCGGTGAGGCCGGACTCGTCAACATAGATGGCGATGGTGCTGGCGCCGTGGTCCTTGGCGACCTGGGCGGCGACGATGGTCTCCTTGGTGCCGCGCATGGACACGACGACGGCTAGGGTGTTCTCGTTGACATAGGCGGGCATGGCTTGCACGAACTCGTTGCTGGTGTAGCTGGAGCTCACGACCTGCGTGGCCTCGTGCTCCATAAAGTACTGGGCAGGATAGTTGCCGCCGTTGGATCCGCCGGCGCCAATCCACACGACGCGCTTGATGCCGCCCTTGTCTGCCTTGTCAGCCAAAACCTGGGAGACGACGTCCTTAACCTGTTCCTGAGTAGTCATCGTGCATCAGCCTTTCTTCTCGTTTGATGCTCATCACAGGCATACAAGTTACATACATGTTTTGGTTATGTCGACTAGTTGTATGCTATATTTGTCTTAGAAATTTTGCTGGTAAGGTTTTCGGTAGCTCGATACCAGCGGTTTTATTGTTGTGTTGAATACATGCTTGCTTAGATAAGCATACAAGTTAGATAT
Organism: Collinsella sp.; assembly: GCA_047247485.1. GTDB lineage: Bacteria > Actinomycetota > Coriobacteriia > Coriobacteriales > Coriobacteriaceae > Collinsella. The sequence goes on from JBKTTM010000006.1 coordinate 1,839,289, forward strand.
AGGCTGATCGCATGAACGCTTCATCTAAAAAGAAACTGAGCCAATACGAGCGCTTGGCGGGTACGCTTCGCGACCGCATTGCCGCCGGCATCTACGCACGCGGAGACAAGCTGCCGTCCGAGATGGAGCTCATGGACGAATCGGGGCTGTCGCGCAGCACCGTGCGCCACGCCCTTAAGGTTCTCGTTGATGAGGGCCTGGTGCGCACCGAGCGCGGGCGTGGCGCCTTTGTGGCCGACACGCCCGCGCTCCACGAGAACAACCTGGTGTTTTCGAGCTATACCAAGCAGGTCGAAGGCCAGGGCATGAAGCCCACCACGCGCACCGTGGATTCGGGCTTTGCCAAGGCGGCCGGCAGCATAGCTAAGTTCTTTGACGCCGCCGTGGGCAGCAAGCTCGTCAAACTTGTCCGCCTGCGTTATCTGGACGATGCGCCGCTGTGCCTGGAGACCACTTATCTGCCGCCAAGCTTCGAGGCACTCATCGATCGCGATATCAACGGTTCGCTCTACGCCACGCTGCGACAGGAGTTCCATCGCGCGCCGGCACAGGGGCATAAGACCTTTGAGGTGTGCTACGCCTCGCAAAATGAGGCGTTTTTGCTCAACGTCGAGCGCGGGCAGGCGCTGATCCTGATCACCGACTACGTCTACGACACCGACGGCCGCCCGCTCCACGTCTCCAAGCGCATCCAGCGCACCGACCGCGCCAAATACACCGAACCCATCGGCTAACCACCACCAAAACCACCACAATGGGGACAGGCACCTTTGTGGTGGTTTTAGGCGAGAAGGTCGGGAAACCAGATTGGTTTGGGTTGGTTGGGTGTGCGCTCGGCTAGGACCAGCTCCATCCAACACATATCGTACCAGCGGCCGAACTTTTGGGCGCAGCGGTCAAAGGCACCCACCAGGCGATATCCCATATGGGCATGGAAATCCTGGCTGTTGTGCGTCAGGTACTCGTCGTCCTTGTCGTGCGGCACGGCGATGAGGGCGCACATGTTGGTGATGCCCATCGCGACCAGGCATTGCTTGAGCGCATCGTGCAGCTTGCGACCCAGCCCGCCATGGCGCACATCGCGTGCCAGGTAGATTGACGTCTCGACCGACCAGTCGTATGCCTCGCGGCTGTTAAGCGGACTCACGTAGGCATAGCCTACCGGACGCCCGTCCAGCTCCATCACCAGATACGGATAGCGCTTGAGCGTACGCTCGATACGCCCGGCGAACTCCTCAACGCTCGGCACCTCGTATTCGCAGGTAATCGCCGTCTGGCGCACATACGGCTCATAGATGGCAAGCAACGCCGGCGCATCATCGGGCGTCGCCAGGCGAATCGTCGGCTCGGACATCTCGGTCATACAACCCTTCTCCCCCAAAAGCAAAGGCCGCCCTGCGCCAAGCTCAGGCGCGGGGCGGCCCCTTGTCATTACATCAGGCTACAGGACAGCCGCCAACGCGTCGATATCCTCCTGCGTCGTGGCCCAGCTGGTGCAAAAACGCACCACCGTGTGGGTATCGTCGTACTTTTCCCAGTACTCGATCGAGGCATGCTCGCGAATGCGGGCCATGTCCTCGTTGGGCAGAATCACGAACTGCTGGTTGGTCGGCGTCTCCAAGAAGAACTGGTAGCCGCGCTCGTGCAGCACGCGACGAAGCGCCTGCGCGGTTTCAATCGCCTGGCGACCAATCTCAAAATACAGGCCATCGGTAAAAAGAGCCTCAAACTGCACGCCCGTCAGGCGGCCCTTGGCAAGCAGTGCGCCATGCTGCTTAATACGCGGAATGGGATGCGCCGGGGCGTGCATGCCGCAAAACACCACGGCCTCGCCGCAAAGCGCGCCGCACTTGGTGCCGCCGATGTAGAACACGTCGCATAGCTGCGCCAGCTCGGGCAGGGTAATGTCGCACTCATCGGCCGCCAGCGCATAGGCCAGGCGGGCGCCATCCACAAACAGCGGAATCTCGCGCTTCTGGCACACTGCGTGAATCGCCGCGAGCTCGGCCTTGGAGTACAGCGTGCCGTACTCGGTCGATAGGCTCACGTACACGGCGCCCGGGAACACCGTGTGCTCGTAGCTCTCGTTTTCGTAGAACACCTGGATATAGTTCTCCAGATCCTCGGCGTGCATCTTGCCCTCGTAGCCGGGGATGGTGAGCACCTTGTGACCGCCAAACTCGATGGCGCCCGCCTCGTGGCAGGCGACGTGGCCGGTCTCGGCAGCAACGACGCCCTCGTACGGCGCGAGCAGCATGTCAATCACCGTCGCGTTGGCCTGCGTGCCGCCCACCAGAAAAAACACGTCGGCATCGGGGGCCTGACAGGCCTCGCGGATAAGCTGCTTGGCACGCTCGGTGTGCGCATCGGTACCGTAGCCGGGCTGCGGCTCCATATTGGTGTCGACGAGCGCCTGCAGCACTGCCGGATGTGCGCCGTGGGAATAATCGTTGTTAAACGCGAGCATGGCAATCCTCTCTTACCGGGTATCGGCCAGATGATTCAAACGGAGCTATTGTACGCCGTTGGGATAGGCAATGCGTGCGGCAAGGCACTCAAGTGCCAGTACCAGGGCAAAACCGCAGCTCACGTCACTCAAAAAGTGCGCGCCGATCACGATGCGCCCAAAGGCGACGAACGCTGCAACAACAACCGCCGCCCAAAAGATCACGCGGCGACGCGAAGGTTTTTCCTTAAAGGCTGCCGCGGGAAGCCCGGCGAGCATAAGGCCGATCGCCGCATGCGCCGTGTGTCCGCTCGCAAACGACTTGAACCCGTCCTTGATCACGCCGGCGGCGATATAGGCCCACTTGTCGGGGTTGCCGATCACCCACCACGGCTGAAAATTGAGCCCCGGCGTGACCTCGATCACGCGCATGCGCGGGCGCGACCATAACGGCTTAACAATGACGTTGAGGATGATGGCCTGAGCGACCCACACGGCCAGCACCATCAACGCCCAGCGCGTAAGCTCGTCGGGCTCGGTCGTGCGCGTGAGGCGGTAGGCGATGAAGTTGGCTGCGATGACCAACGCAAACGTCAGAACCAGCTGAAACGCAATAAGCTTGCCGCCGACGCGCAGCGATCCGATAATCTCGTAGCCGACCAGACCCACGTTGATCAAAACGCCCAGCGCAGCGAGCCACTTGCTCGCCTTGGAGTCGGAACGCACCGCGCGCACGAGCATAACGCCCGCGACGCTCGCCGTCAGCTCGAACGGTAGCTCGCCGGCCGCCTCGACAAAGCGACCGTACATGCTGCCGATGTTGAACAGCGCACTCGAGATCTGATAATCAAAGAAGCTGCCCACGCCCAGACAAAGGCACAGGACGGCCGCGATAATAGCGACATCTTTCTTATAGATGTATCCGAACATGCTTTCCTTTCGATGGGGCTGGAATCAACCTGCGAGGTGGCGGGGCAAAGAACAACTGGTAGCTATGCCCCGCCACGCCCCTACTTGTTAGTCATCGTCGCTCGTGCCTAATTGCTGCAGCAGCATGAGTGCCGCGGCAACGGGACCGGTGCCGTCGTTGGCGTCGAGACCGCGACCCAGGCCGCTGCCCGCGCCGGCGCCCGCCTTGTAGGGCACCGAGAGCTTGCGGCTCTTGGGGAAGTTCACCGCGCCATAGCGAGTCTTAAGCTCAAAGGCTACCTTCTTGGGAACGTCAACCCCCAGGAAGGTAATGCGTCCACCGCTGAGCGTGACACTCTCGAGCCCCAGGCGCTCGCCGCGGATACGGATGCGCGCGCGGTTGAACAAGTTGAGCCCCGCCAACGGCAGCTCACCGTGCGCCGCCTCGGTCTCCTCCTGCACCTCGTCGATGCTCTCCAGGTCCTCGGCCGCCGCGAGCTTGCGGTACACGAGCACGCGCTGGTCCACCGCTGGCATGTACTCCTCGGACAAGAAGTAGTCGGCCGGCAGGTTGATGCCCACGCTCGCCGCCTCCACGCCAGCATCGTCGTCGCCGCGCGCCTCGGCCACGGCCTGTCCCAGCATCTGCGTAAACAGATCAAAGCCCACGCTCGACAGGTTGCCGTGCTGCTCGGCGCCCATGAGCGAACCGGCACCGCGGATCTCCAGGTCGCGCATGGCGATGCGCATGCCGCTGCCCAGGTCTTGGAACTCGGAAAGCGCGGTCAGGCGCGCCGTGGCCTCCTCGGTGAGCGGCAGCTCGCCGGGGAACATAAAGTACGCGTATGCCTGCGTGGCCGAGCGGCCCACGCGGCCCTTAAGCTGGTAGAGCTGTGCCAGACCCAGACGCTGCGAGTCCTCAATGATGAGCGTGTTGGCCGTTGCGTTGTCGATGCCGCTCTCCACGATGGTCGTGGCGATAAGCACGTCGATCTTCTTGGTCGCGAACTCGATCATCACGTCCTCGACCTCGCGCGGGCTCATCTTACCGTGCGCCACGCCCACGCGCGCCTCGGGCGCGGCCTCGTGCACGCGCGCCACGGCATCGTCGATGGTCTTGACGCGGTTGGACACGTAATACACCTGACCGCCGCGACCCACCTCCAGGCGAATCGCCGCGCTCACCACGTCGGGGTCGTACTCCCCCACGTGCACGATCACGGGACGACGCCCAGTCGGCGGCGTGGTGATCAGGCTCATGTCGCGCACGCCGCTCGTGGCCATCTGCATGGTTCGCGGAATAGGCGTTGCCGAAAGCGTGAGCACGTCGATTTGCTCGCGCAGGTTTTTGAGCTGCTCCTTGTGCTGCACACCAAAGCGCTGCTCTTCGTCGATGATCACCATACCCAGGTTCTTGGGGTTCACGTCGGCCGAAAGCAGACGGTGCGTGCCGATGAGCACATCAATCGTGCCCTCGGCAAACGCCTTGAGCGCGCGCTTTTGCTGCGCCGGCGTGCGGAAGCGGCTGAGTACCTCGACCTCCAAGCCAAACGGGGCAAAACGCTCAAAGAATGTCTCGTAGTGCTGTTGGGCCAGAATGGTCGTGGGGCAGAGCACCATGACCTGGCGGCCGGAGTCCACGCACTTAAAGGCTGCGCGCAGGGCGACCTCGGTCTTGCCGAAACCCACGTCGCCGCACAGCAGGCGGTCCATGGGCTTGGGCGCCTCCATGTCTGCCTTGATGTCGGCGATAGCCTCCAGCTGGTCGCGTGTCTCGTCGTAGGGGAAGCTCTCCTCCATCTCGATCTGCTCGGGCGTGTCGGGCGGGCAGGCGATACCGGTAATCGACGAGCGGCGCGTATACAGATCGACCAGGTCAAACGCCAGCTTTTTGGCGTTCTTGCGTGCCTTGTTGGTGGCACGCGTCCAGTCGGCGGTATTGAGCCTGGTCAGGCGCGGCTTGTCACCGTCGGGACCGACGTATCGCGTGATGCGGTCGACCTGCTCGAGCGGCACGTAGAGCTTGTCGCCGTCGGCATATTCCAGCAAAAAGTAGTCGCGCTCCTTGCCGCCCACTTCTTGGCGCGCGATCTCGCTAAAGAGTGCGATGCCGTGAGTGGCGTGCACCACGTAGTCGCCCGGCTTAAACGGGAATGTGATCTGCGTAATGTCCACCTTGCGGCGGCTGCGCGCGCGGTTGGCGTCCATGCGGGCGTTGAGGTCGGCAATCGAGAACACGGCCAGGTTGGCATCGGGCACCACCACGCCCTGCGGCAGAGCGGCATCGACAAAGGTCACGCGTCCGCGCGAGATAGTAGGCACGGCGGCGCCGGCGGCTGCCTGGGCGGCACCTGCCTCGAGCGAGCGGGCGTTGAGCGCATCGGCCTTGCGCTCGCGAATTGCAGCATGGGCATCCTGACGGGCAGCACGGTCGGCAGAATCTGCCGCCGCCACGCGCACGCGCTCGCCAATGACGCCGGCGTTTTCGGGCGCCGCGGTCAGCGATTCCTCAAAGGTAATGCCCTCGTCGCCAAAGGTGAGCTCCATCGACTCGCGCGCACCGCGGTCGGGAATGGCAAACACGCAGGCGTAACGCTTGCCCACGACTTCCTGAATGCGCGTCATAAAGCGATTGTCCGAACCCGCGATGGCCGGCTGCTCAATCTTGAGCTCGGCCGTAACCGCACCGCCGGCACGGATGAGGCTTACGTAGTTCAGGCGCTGCTGAGCACCAAAATCGAGCTGCTGGGCACGTACATACAGGCCATCCAGTCGGTCGACCCCCGCCTCGCCGGCACGGGCCTCGATATCCTCGTAGGCACGCAGGCAATCGTCGAACAGCGAGCGCGGCTCGGACAGCACCACGAGCGCCTTGCCGCTCACGTGCGCCAGCGGGCTCACGGTCTGGCCGTACATCACCGGCAAAAAGCGGTCGAGCTCGGGCGTGACGATGCGCGCATCCACCATCTCGAGCAGCGCTGCCAGTTTGCTGTCGTCCTGGCTGGCGCGATAAAGCGCCACATGCATGTTGTGGACGGCCTCGTCGGTAAGCGCCAGCTCACGGCAGGGGAAGATCTCGATGCTGTCCTCGTTGCCGATGGTCTGCCCCGTTGAGCTCACCATGCGACGGATGCGATCGATCTCGTCGCCGAAGAACTCGATGCGCACGGGCGCTTTTTCCTGCGCGGGGAACACCTCGACGGTGTCGCCGTGCACGCGGAACAGACCAGGCGCGTCGGCGGCGCCGGCATTGGTGTAGCCCATGCCCACCAGGCGCTGCGGCACCTCGTCAAAAGGAATCTCCTCGCCCACCGCGAAGGTCGTGGACTCCCAGTAGCGGCTCTCGACTGGCGGCACGCAACGCAGCAACGCGCGGGCCGAGGCGACCATGATGCAGTTGTCACCGCGAACGATGCGTCCCAGGGCCTCGCAGCGCTGGGCAACCACAGCATCGTCGGGCGCCTGCTCGCGCCACGGATAGTCCTTGCGCTCGGGAAAACGGCACACGTGTGCCAGACCCACGTAGGCGGCAAGGCTGCGCGCGGCGCGATCGGCCGCATCCTCGCCGCTCACAATGTAGACCGTCGGGCGCGGACGGCGCGCAAACTGGGCGGCCGCCATAAGCGTGCGACCCGACTGCGACACGGCCAGCGTCACGTCCTCGCCGGCATCGAGTCCGACCTCGACGGTCTGCAGCGCCTCGGCAGTGTAGAGCTGCTCGGCTATACGGTGAATGAGCATGCTGTTCCTCCGGCATCGCAACGCCAAAAGCCCGCCGGGGCAAGCTCGGCGGGTCGTACGTCAAATACATTGCCTGTCATGGTAGCGCATGGAGAGGACTCCGGCTCAAGGGCAAACCCAGCCCCGCAAAAAACGCCAGACGAAGATGCGTTCCGCCCTACCCCGCTACGCGCACGCTGGGGCACAAATCTGCCAGCGGACACTCGTCACACTTGGGTTTGCGGGCGTCGCAGATTTCGCGGCCAAAGGTGATCCACTGGTGATTGACCGACTCCCAATACTCGTGCGGCAAGATCTTGAGCAGATCCTGCTCGGTCTTGAGCGGCTCTTTGGCGTGCGTCTTGGGACTCAGCATCAGGCGATGCGCGATACGGTTGACGTGCGTATCCACCGCGATGCCTTCCACGATGCCATACCCCACGTTGAGCACGATGTTCGCCGTCTTGCGCCCCACACCCGGCAGTTTGACGAGCTCCTTCATATCCGCCGGCACTACACCGCCGTAATCGGCAACGATCATCTGCGCCGCTTCCACGGCGTGTTTGGCCTTGCTCTTGTAGAAGCCAAGCGACTTGATCGTGTCCGCCACGTCGGCAACACTCGCCCCGGCCATGGCCTCGGGCGTGGGCCACTGGGCAAACAGCCGCGGCGTCACCTTGTTGACTTGCGCGTCGGTCGTTTGCGCCGAGAGCAGCACCGCGATGAGCAGCCTAAAGGGATTCTCGTGGTCCAAGAAGCACTCGACCGGGCCATAGCGACGGTTAAGGCGCTCGCACACCTCGATGGCGCGCTCGCGTTTGGCGGCATTGGTCTCGCGTGGCATAACGACTCCTCGGCTCGGCAGAAACATAACTTCACGGAAACGATTGTCCCACGTATGGGGGCCTTAAGCCTCCAAAAATGCGCCGGTCTGGCGGCTCCACAGGCTTGCGTATTCGCCGCCTGCCTCGACGAGCTGTGCATGCGTGCCGTCCTCGACAATCTCGCCGTCGGCCAACACCACGATGCGGTCGAGCGCTGCCACGGTGGACAGGCGATGTGCCACCACAATGGAGGTGCGGCCGCGCATCAGGTTCTCGAGCGCCTCCTGCACCAGCGCCTCGGACTCGCTGTCCAAGGCAGACGTCGCCTCGTCGAGCACCAGGATCGGCGCATCGGTCAAAATAGCGCGGGCAATGGCAACGCGCTGGCGCTGGCCACCCGAAAGCTTAACGCCGCGCTCGCCCACCATGGTGTCAAAGCCATGGGGCAGGCGGTCGATAAACTCAGTCGCGTTGGCCAGGCGCGCAGCCTCGCGAATCTGCTCGTCAGTGGCGTCGGGGCGGCCGTAGGCGATATTCTCGCAAATGGAGCGGTGGAACAGCAGCGCCTCCTGCGGCACGTAGGCAACCTGGCGGCGCAGGCTCTGCTGTGTGCAGCGCGAGACATCCTGGCCGTCCACGAGCACGCGGCCGCCCTGTACGTCGTCCAGGCGCAGCAACAGCTTGGTGAGCGTCGTCTTGCCCGAGCCCGATTTGCCCACCAGGCCCACGCGTTGGCCCGCCGCCACATGGAGCGTCAGGTCGTCGAACACGCTCTCGCCCGCCGCGGCATCACGGTATGCAAAGCTCAAGTGCTCAAAATCAATCGCGCCCTCGCTCACCTTGAGCTCGGGGGCGTTCTCGTCGTCTGCCACCAGACACGGCTCGTCCAGCACGCGCGTCATCTCGGCCGCATCGCCCAGCGCGCGGTTGATGCGCTGCATCATGGAGCTCACGTAGTTCAGACGCATGGTGAGGTTGTACGTATAGGTAAAGATCATGACGAGCGCGCCGGCAGAGATGCCAAACCACGCGTTGCCGCCCGCGACGAACACACTCACCACGGCCATGGTGATAACGATAAGGCCCGAGGTCGTAAAGTTGCGTTGCATCATGGCGTGCATCGATACCGTTTCGGCATCGCGCGCGGCACGGTCGGCGGTATCGAATAGGTCGCGCTCAAAGTCCTCGCGCCCGCAGGTCTTGACGGCCAGGATGTTCGTGACCGCGTCGGAAAGCACGCCCGACAGCTTGTTCTGCGCGGCGGACGTCGCGGCCGAAAGCGGCATGATGCGCTTGTACATAAGCCAGACAAACGCAATGTAGACGACCATGATGCCCACCAGGATCACGGTAAATGCGGGCACCACCGGAGCGAGCGCCGCTACCGTGCAGATAACCGAGGTGATAGTGGGGATGAGCGAATACACCGTCACGTCCACCAGACCCGTGTAGCCGCTCATAAAACGGCTCGTCTGGCTCACAAGCGATCCGCCAAATCGGCTGGTGTGGAATGTCATGGATTGATTGGAGAGCGTGTCGAAGCACAGGCGTGCCAGGTGGTAGTTGCCCGCAATCTCGAGCTTGTAGACAGTGTAGTCCTGCAGCTTGGAGAGGATCTGGCCTACCAGGTTAACGAGCACGAGCGCCAAAATGTAAGGACCAAAGACCTCAAACACCTGGTCGTCTGCCACGGGGCCGGCCTGGACGCGGTCGACGATAAGCGCCATCACGTAGGTGTTGGCAAACGTAAGCAAAAAGATATAGCCCGCCGACGAGAATACCGAGAGAAAGACGATCAGCGGCTGCGTGCGCGTGACATCCCAAAAACGCTGCAACGTGCGGCGCACGGTGGAGCGCTTGAGCGGGCTGGTGCTTCTCTGAGACATGGGCTTCCTTTCACGTCTGATAGGGCGAAACGCCATTGTTGCACACTAAAGCGCACTTCAGGCAAGCACGATGCGAAAAGCGCCCGCGCCTCGCGCTTGCGCCGACGCCCCGCCGTCCGTTGCGGCTAGCCCTCGTCTTCCTGGCCCGCGAGTAAGCCTGCGGACTCCAAGCCCAGAATCGCGTCGGCCTCCTCGGCATCCTCCAGCGCGTCGATATCCTTGAGTTTGCGTTCCATAACGTTGGTGCGCGTGGTGATAATGCCCTCGACCGTCTTGCCCGCGGTCTCGATCTGCTGCTGCGCGCGACGCAGCGCCGCCTGATAGCGCGGCAGCTCAGCCTTGACGGCGGAAAGTACGCGCAGCACGTCATCGGTGCGTTTTTGCAACTTAAACGTCTGGTAGCTCATCTGCAGGCTGTTGAGGATGGCCGCCATGGTGCTGGGGCCGGCAACGTTGACGTGATAGTCGCGGCCCAGGGTCTCGATAAGCCCGGGGCGGCTGACGACCTCAGCATACAGGCCCTCAAACGGCACAAACATAATGCCAAAGTTGGTGGTCGCGGGCACGCTCAGATACTTTTCGCAGATGTCCTTTGCCTCGCGCTTCACCATCGCATCGAGCATCTTGCGCGCAGCGGCAACAGCCTCAGCGTCACCCGACTCTTGTGCGTCAAGCAGATGCTCGTACGCGTCGCCCGGGAATTTGGAGTCGATTGGCAGCAGCACGGGATCGCCCTCGTCTACCGGCAGCTTGACGGCAAACTCAACACGCTCCGAGGCGCCAGGCTTGGTGGCAACGTTTTCCAGATACTGGTCGGGCGTAAGGATGTCCGCCAGGATCGCGCCCAACTGCACCTCGCCCAAAATGCCGCGCGCCTTAACATTGCCCAGCACGCGCTTAAGGTCGCCCACGCCGGTGGCGATAGATTGCATGTCACCCAGGCCCTTGTACACGGCCTCGAGCTGGTCGCTCACCTGCTTAAACGATGCAGACAGGCGATCGTTGAGCGTACGGGAGAGCTTCTCGTCCACCGTCGCGCGCATCTGATCGAGCTGCACGTTGTTGTCCTTGCGGATGGCGCCCAGTTGGGCATCGACCGTCTCGCGCACCTTGTCCAGGCGGTGCTCGATGCCCTCGCGGTTGGCGCCAAGCTGTTGGGCCGTCTCGCGGCGCAGGTCATCCATACGGTCGCCAGCCTGCGAGAACTCACGCGCGATGGTCAGGTAGCGCTGCTGCTCCACGGCGGCGTCGGTCGTCTGCTGCTGTGCGATGGCGTTTGCCGTGCGGCGGGTTTCTGCCAGCGCGACGTTGAGGGCATCAAGCGTGCTGTTGGCCTGCTCGAGCGCCGCCAGCGTCTCCGCACCGCTATCGCCGCGCTCCCGCAGCTCGGCGCGAAGGCTCTTAAGCTGCAGGGCACAAGCCACGGCAACCCCCACCGCCACCAAGGCAATCACAACAAGCGCAATATCAATAGCAGACATAGACTCCGCCCAACAAACCCAATCGATTATCAATCAAAACCGCGATCAATCTTACCCCGCCACACGCACCGGGCGCCCGGCCCCTTCTTGGGTGCCCCTCTCCTCCGCATATTCCATAATGCGGCGCGCCGTTTTCCTGCTCACCTTTGAGTCATCGCCGGCTAAGTATGCGTACACGTTTCCCTTATTCAGATTCAAATCGCGGCAGAGACCGTAGCGCGTGCCGCCCGATTTCCTTAGCGCTCCCAATGTTCTTTTTCGCATCAGGGCGTTGATCCTTCTGTCCGCCACCGGCTTTTCCTTCTCCGCTCTATACGCACGCCAAACGTTGGCATAACGGTTGGGGAGCTCACTTTTGGCACATAGAGACGCCATGCCGCCCGCTTGCTCGTACAAGGACAAAACGCCTCGGTAATCCTCTTCCATCCACGAGCCCTCGGATAAGCCCAGAACGTATTCGGCTTTTCCTTGCTCCAAAGCGAGCAAAAACAGAGGCTCCGCCACGCGCGGCGCAACCGTCGTCGCCTGCTCAACCAGTTTTCTAAAACTCAGCGACTGCTGTCCGGATAGCTCTCGGCAATAGCCTTTTAAGAATCCCTCAAAGGTCAGATTCAACCGAGCACCTCCTTTTTGTATTGCCTGTATGCGCAGACCATCTCTTGATAACTCCGCTCCGAGGGCGACGATGCCAGAGCCTCTCCCTCGTCGAATATAAGCCGCTCGAGCAGATCCCAATCAAGTCGGTCAACGAATGCCTGACTATGAAGATCGACGATGTCGTTCGGACGATAGGCATAAAGCTTCATCACCGCCAGGTCCTCCAAAGATGGCGTAAAGTACCTGATAAAACGCGCCCCAATCTTCAAGGGAATCAAACGATCTTCGTAATTGAATGGCATCTGATTACAATATGCCACCGCCATACCATTCACCTCGGGGTATCGAGCTATGATCTCGCGGAGGCACCTGTCTGCCTCAAACACATCAATGTCATGTGTAACCGACCGATTCGTCACACCGTTTAGCATGAAAGCGCTTCCTCCCACCAATACAACGCTCGGCCTGTCGTCTCTTGGACCTATTTCCAGCTCCGCCTCTTCGTCAATGCCCAAAAGAGTCTGCTCTAAATCCTGCTTATACATAGCAAATCCTATTATTATTCATCTTCAATAATACTATTCAGTCGCACGACAGGACCCAAAGGATGCAAGGATTCTACTCGTGGCGACAATCCGTACACCCTAGAAGTCCTAATATGACAAACGCTAACTCTCCCAGCCGGCGCGGATGGTTGTTATGACGTCGCCTAGGCGCTGGCCGAGAGCTGCCAAGTGCTGAAGCACCTCATTGGGTGAGGCGCCGTTGAGAATGCACGTGAAGGCATATGAGGCCAAGAAGATTGCTGCGAGTCCCAACGGGATCAGCACAATCATCGCTAACGTGCGCAGGCGCTGGCCCACGCGGCGGTGACGCGTGCGGCGCTTGTCGAACGTAAGCTCCTGTGCATATGAATCTTGTTGTACGGAATAGTTCTCTGGCGCCGATCCGCCCGCAGGCGAAACCGCAGGCGTGGCATTTTGCGCAGGGGGCTGGGCGGCCACCCCTTGCATTTGCATCTCCATAAGCCGTTGCTGTTGGCGCAACATGCGCTCGGCTTGTTGCTGCGGAGTCTCAAGAAACAGATCCATGTTGGCCTCCTCAATCGGAGCATTCGACGCTTACGACCAGCATCCCGCACCACCATGACCGCGACAACGCAATCCGCAGCAATAGCTGCAAAGTTTCTTGCTGACAAAAGCTGTCGAAAACCTCAACAACTCCCCTACCAGCACTTTCTCTGAGCTTTTTTGTCGAATAATCCTTTGCCCTTCCACCAACCCGCCAACTAACCAAAACCTGACCAAAAGCTTGACGGAAATTGTGAAGACCGGGACCCCACACAAAAAGTGCCGCCCCAAAGGGGCGGCACACAAACTTCTAATCAGCTTTTCAGTAACGAGCAAGCGACGACCCGAAGCCGGAGCGCAGGGCGGGGAAATACCTTTGCCTCGCGCGACCCTGCGGAGCCGTGAGCGAGAGGGAAAGGTATTTCCCCGCCCTGCGCTCCGCAGTCCACGTTCGTATCGGCGCTAGTAGTTCACCACCTGCTCCTCAAAGTACGCCTTCGGGTGGTTGCAAACCGGGCACACCTCGGGCGCCTCGGCGCCCACATGCAGGTGCCCGCAGTTCAGGCACTTCCACACCTTCACGCCCTCGCGCTCAAACACCTCGCCCGACTCAATGCGCTCGACAAGCTTGTTGTAGCGCTCCTCGTGAGCCTTCTCGACAGCACCGACGCCACGGAACTTCTCGGCGATCTCGGTAAAGCCCTCCTCCTCGGCGGTCTTGGCAAACTCGTCGTACATCGTGGTCCACTCGTAGTTCTCGCCCGCAGCGGCATCACGCAAGTTGTCCAGGGTGTCGGGAACGGCGCCGTCGTGCAGATACTTAAACCACAGCTTGGCGTGCTCGGACTCGTTGCCCGCCGTCTCGGCAAAGATATTCGAGATCTGAACGTAGCCGTCCTTTTTGGCCTTGGATGCATAGTAGCGATACTTAGTGTGCGCCTGGGACTCACCGGCAAAAGCGGTCTCGAGGTTCTTCTTGGTCTGAGAGTTCTCAAAATCCATAGGTGTACTTCCCTTCAACACATGCCGCCCGTAGGCTTCGAGCGACCTTGTCTTTAGGATGCCCTCATGTCGAAAATCTAAACCTTACAATCCTGTTTTTCAGATTCGGGTGGGCTACACGCTTAGCCAGCGGTCGCCCTCCACGCGACAAAAGCCCTCACGCTCCAAGTCGGCCAAGATGTCTGCGACAAGATCGTGATCGACCGGCTCGCGGCCTGCCGCCGCCTCCATTTCGTTGACACCCGCCACCGCCTCGGCGAGTGTGATGCCCGCCGGCCGCCCATCGCGCGCCGCCAGCAGCATGCGCACAATATGAGCGCGCTTTTGGCGGCGCGAGCCCTCAAACTTGGACTGACGGCTATAGCTCGCCGAGCGCCTGGACGGATTGGGCAGCGTCTTCTTAAGATACGCGCCATAATCCAGCAGCGCGTAATACCATGCGCGCGGTGTGTCGGCATCGTCGAGCGGCACGGCAAAGGGAGCGATCTCATCCGCCGTCGCACCGGGAGCCGCCGGACAGGCGGCCTGAATCAGCGGCACCAGCTCGCGATCGGGAACGGCCGGCACATCGGGAAAGAAATGATGCAGAAAGACCGTGCGCACGTTGGTCTCCAGATACACACCCGGTAGATCGAACGCAAACGACCGGATGCCCTGCGCCGTCGCTGGGCCAATACCGGGCAGGGCGACCAGGTCGCGCGTCTCACGTGGAAACTCCCCACCCCAGTCTTCCATAACGCACTGAGCGGCTCTGTGAAGCGCCAGGGCACGCCGGTTGTAGCCCATCCCCTGCCAGGCATCCAAAACGTCGGAAGGGGCGGCCTGAGCGAGCGCATGTACGGTCGGAAAGCGGTCGAGCCACGCGGGCATACGCGTCTGTACACGCGGCACCTGCGTTTGCTGCAGCATAACCTCGGAAAGCCAAATAATGTACGGGTCGCGCGTGCGGCGCCACGGAAGGTCGCGATAACGCAGGACCCCTTCCGAACGAATCATCGAACGAAAGGGGTCCTGAATCATGGCTATGCTCCTTATGCGGCGCTATTCCTCCCGGCAAGCGCACGTACAGGTGGCGTACTCGGGAAACGCATCGCGGTCGGCGAACTTGGAATCGACGGCCGGGAACTGGCGGTGAGCGACGATATCGCCCAGCGAAACGGAATCGAGGTAGTCGCGCATCAGCGCTTGAGCTCCGGCCCACAGGGGATGATAGCAGCACGTGCCCATGCGTGCACAGTCGCCATCGGGCGCGGTGCAATCGTTCATGACCATGGGGCCCTGAACGGCCTCGACGACCTGGCGGATGGTGACATCGTCGGGGCTGACCTTAAGACGCATGCCGCCATGGACGCCACGCAGGCTCTCCACAATACCGGCCTGAACCAAACCATGCTGGATCGAACGGGCAAACGAATACGGGACATTGACCTCTTCGGCGGCGGTGCGAACAGAAAGCAGACGCTCCGGGTCCTCGGCAAGCATCGCGAGCATGCGAAGGGCGTAATCAGTCTTCCTCGATATGTCCATTTTTCCCCTTTCAAGGAATAGGAACAGCCCGAACGAGCTCCGGGGCCGAGCTTACGTCGAGACGCCAATGACCGTATGGACGCCCAAATAGCAAAACGGGTGCCCACTGAATGCCGTGATTGAAGCCTCTTGCATCAAAAACGGCCCACAGTGCAATTTAGTATAACCTAACCCCCTGCTTCGTTGAACAGGTGTTGTGCAACAAACGCCTTGTATGAGCACATGCCTCAAACGGAGCTTGTCCGGGAATTGGAAGGCTTTGGTTTTGGGCGAAAGGGGCCGATGGGATCAAGATCCTATCAAACGCAAAAAGCCACGTCCGAAGACGTGGCTTTAATTGCGTTGGCGGGAAGTACGGGGCTCGAACCCGCGACCTCCGACGTGACAGGCCGGCGCTCTAACCAAACTGAGCTAACTCCCCAGGCAGTCGTTCGCGTTTGTTTCCGCTCGCGTGCGCTGCGGGGATTAGTATACACAGAAGTCTGTCCGGTGCGCAACAACTTTTTTGAAAATATTTTTTGGGCCCTCCGGGAGGGTCTCCGGGGCCGGCTGGCGCGGGTTAAGTTTGCTGCTCTACAGTCCTGCGCAAGACGGAAAGCACATTAAGTGCTTTCCTTTGCGTGCGGAACTCGCGACAAACTTAACCCGCGCCAGCCGGCCCCGGAGACCCTCCCTGCCGTCACATTGTTCGAGCCGTTGTTGTTCCTCGCCGCTTCCGCGGCTCGGCGGCCCCGTTCTCCTCGGCGGGGTTGTCCAAGGTTGTCGCTGAAGCTCTGCCTTTTGCTGAAAGAAAAACGGGGGATGCGATCTGCATCCCCCGTTTTTGTTGCGGTTACTCCAAGTCAATAAATTTGGTGCTCAGGATCTTGCCGTCCTTGACGAGCATTCTGGCCATGGTGGGGCCTCGGGTGCCTCTGGGGTAGCTGGCGCTGCCGGGATTGAGGACCAGGCAGCGGCCTACTTGGGCCTCTTTGGTTACGTGGGTGTGACCGTTGATGGCTACGTCTACGGATCCCACCGGAAGGTCTTCACGGTAGTGGGCTACGGCGAATTTGAGGCCTTCGTAGGTGAAGAGGGCCAGACGGTCTACATCCGGGCCGTAGTCGCGGTAGTAGTCGTTGTTTCCTAGGACCGCTCGCACGGGAGCGATGATGCATAGATGCTCGTAATCCATCTCTGAGGTGAGGTCTCCGGCGTGGATGATCAGATCTGCGCCTTTGAGCTCGTCCAGAAGCGCGGGCGAAAGATAGCCGTGGGTGTCCGAGATGATGTCGATGCGCTTGGCGCTTGCACTGTTCATGGGATCCCTTCTGCAAAACCGATTCGACGTATATACAAAAAGCCCCACGGCTCCGCAGACAATTGGTCTACAGGGCTGCGGGGCCAGTGTGCTAGAGGCTCAGGGCCTTCTTGAGCGGCACAACGCGGCGGCGCGAGACCGGCACGCGTTCGTCGACGCCCGTAATGCCCAGTTGGATAGCGCCCGAGGGCACCGTCTCGACATCCGTGACGCACGCCAAGTTGACGATATAGCGACGATGAACGCGAAAGAAGCCAAAGTCGCAAAGCTTGGCCTCGAACTGCGCCAACGAAGTCGTCGATAGAAAACGATCATCGACGGTATAGATACAGGAGTAATCGTCCTTGGCCATGATGAAGCGAATGTCATCCACGGGAATGAGGACCTTACGGCCGCCCTTTTCCACCGGAATGCGCTCGATGGTGGCTTTGCTGTCCGTGACGGGCTTGGCGTGCTGCATGACCTTCTCGATCGCGCGATCCAGGCGTGCCTCCTCAACCGGCTTCATTAGGTAATCGACGGCATCTACGTCGAACGCCTCGACGGCATGATCGCTATACGCGGTCACAAACACAATCGCCGGCGGATTCTTAAGCTTATGCAGCGCCTCGGCAAGCTGCAGACCAGAAGCACCGGGCATCGAGATATCGAGAAATACGACATCGACGCGGCTTTCCATCAACATCTCAATGGCGGAGCGGACGCTCGACGCCTCAGTGATCGTGCCGATCTTGCCCGTCTGCTCGAGCAAGAAGCGAAGTTCCGAACGGGCCGGGGCCTCATCATCCACAATCATCGCACGCAGCATAGGGATTAAACCTTTCGTCAACAAACTACGCTGGGCATCCGCCGCTTGGCGTTGAGCCCATAGCCTTTTATTTTACTCTTGAATGTCAAAGATGCTCTCTGGCAAATCAAGATGCAGGAGCACTTTGGTGCCCTTGCCCGGCGCCGATTCGACGCGCGTATAAGAGTGCGGTCCATAAAAGCGATGGATGCGCTCAGAAATATTGTGCATGGCCACGCCGGCGCCGGCGCCTTGCGGGGAACTGGCATCGGGGCGGGCGGGGCGCTCATCAAACAGCCTGGCGGCGGTACCCTCGTCCATGCCCACGCCGTTGTCGGCCACGGCAATCAGGATTGCGTCGTCGCCGTCTTGATGGACGGTCACATCGATCTGCAGGGCATCGCCATCGCCCATGCCATGCCGCACGGCGTTCTCGACGATGGGCTGGATTACAAAGGCCGGGACCAATGTGTCCTCGACATCCTCGGAGACATCGAAGGTCGCCAGCACGCGGTCCTCGCCAAAGCGCGCCTTCTCAAACGTCAGGTAGCGCTTGGTCTGGGCAACCTCGCGCGAGACCGGGATAAGCGACCCCGAGTTGTCGAGCGTGGCGCGATAGAACGAGGAAAACTCGCGCAGCAGCTCGCGGGCACGCAGCGGGTCGGTACGCGTAAACGACGCGATGGTGTTGAGCGTGTTGAACAGAAAGTGCGGGTTGATCTGCGCCTGCAGGGCACGCACCTCGGCACGGGCCGTCAGTTCCTTTTGCACCTCGAGCTCGTGGATGGCGAGCTGCGTGGACAGGATCTCGGCAAAACCCGAGGCGAGCGCATACTGGGTACGGTCGACGGCACGCGGGGTCTTGTAGTAGAACTTGAGCGTGCCGACGGTGCGGTCGCCCACCTTGATGGGCGAGATGATGCCGGCGGGAACATGGTTGTGCGAGCCATCCGAACCCACCACGTCCACCACGCGGTTGAACGACTGCACGATGCCGTGCTCAATGACGTAGCGCGTGGCAAGCGTATGGATGGGCGAATCGGGCAGCAGCTTTTCCTCGAACTCGCCCGCGCAGGCCAGCACGTTGCTCTCATCGGTGATGGCAACGGTCATGGCACGTGTCTCGGGCAGAATACGCCGGCACACCAAAAGCGCCGATTCCTGCGTCAGGCCGCCCTTAATGTCCTCGAGCATGGCCGAGGCAACCGAGAGCGTCTCCTCGGTGTACTGGGAGCGTACCGAATCGGGGTTGAGCGTCAAATAGATAAAGATGCACAGGAAGATACACAGCAGCGCACAGGCGATCACCGTGGCAATCGGCTCAATGCCAGTCGCCAGGGCAAAGATAAAGTACACCAACACGCAAACGGCGCAGACAACGGCGATGATGCGAAAGATTGAAATTGAATTATCGCGCTGGGCGCGGCGGTCGATCATTCAGCCCCCTCCAGGATGCTAATCAGTTGTGCGTCGCGCCAAAGTTCATCCATGATCTTGGGCCAGAAACTCTGAAAACGCAGGTAGCTTGCGGCGTTTTGGCGGGCATAGGTCTTGGCCTCGTCAATACCATGACGCCAGATGCGCAGATACCCCTCGTGCTCGCGGGTAAACATGCTGCGAACCATGGCGGTCTTGCGCACGCGGTCGTCGAGCTCGCGCGAGATCCACGGACCCGGATAGGGCATGAGTGATGCGGCCGTAACCGGAATGAGCTCCTTTTGGTGCGCAGCGAACGTCAGCTTGGCCCGCTCGTAGTACCAACGGTACACGTCCTGCATAAAGCGCGGCGAGCGCTTCTCGGACTCGGGCGGCAGGTGGCGCACGGTCCACTCGTTATCGAACCACACGTCATAGCCGAACATGCGCATGTTAAACAGGTAGTCCAGATCCTCGCCGCGGGTGATAAACGGGTCGAAGGCCACGCGCGTAAAGGCGCGGGCGTGCAGGGCCATCAGGCCGCCGCACACGTAATTGGAACGCGAGATGCGGGTGCCCGAGAGCGCCTTTTTCATCCAGCGATTGAACTCGATACGCTTGGTCCACCA
The DNA here is from genome assembly GCA_047247485.1 of Collinsella sp. Lineage (GTDB taxonomy): Bacteria > Actinomycetota > Coriobacteriia > Coriobacteriales > Coriobacteriaceae > Collinsella. The sequence goes on from JBKTTM010000006.1 coordinate 1,858,883, forward strand.
GCGATGGCAAATGCCCACTTTGTCCGTGGGAGCCAGCGGCGACCCGTCGCGATCGTAAAAGTATCCGCTCTTGACTAAAATCGGCAGGCCCTGACGCGTCTGTTGGCCCAGTGCATAGGTCGCACGCTTCATAAAGTCGGCATCGATGACGGTCTCGTCGTCATCCAAAAACACAACCGCGTCGTGCCCCAGCACCGCAGCGCAGGCAAGACCCATGTTGCGGATGGCGCCGTAGCCGCGCAGGCTCACGCACTCGCCCGAGCCTTTGGGCGCAATCTGCGCCACGCGGTCGGCAACACGCGAAGCCTGAGTATTGGTAACGATGGTGACCTTAAGTGTGGGATGAGCATTAACGATTTCGTGCACGCGATGGGATACGTCGGCCGTGGCAGAAACCGGACAGACCACCAAGAGAATGATGCGCGGAATGTCGTGCACCTGTTCGAGCGAAGTCAGGCAGCGATCGAGTTCCGGGTTGGCGGCATTGAGCGACGTCGAGTGATCGTAGGTGCCGGGAGCGTTTGCTTGGGTATCATCGCCCGCCCAATATGTTGGGATCACAACCGTGGCGTTCATACCTTTACCCTCCTTGCAACACAAAAACGGGGCGCCGCCAAACACAGGCGACGCCCCGCGACCTAGCTGATTCCATCATACCCACTTGGGCTAAACATTGTTCGGAAGTCAGAATGATTTATGCGGCCACTTCCAAAAGAGTACTGCAGATAGGCACAATTGCTGTACTGAGCCCGGTTGCCTTACGCCGCCGCCTGAGCCATGCGGGACAGACGGACCAGCAGCACAAAGCCAACAACCAGCAGAACGCCAATAGAAAGGACGCCCAGCGACGGGTTGCCGGTCAGCGAGGTGACAACCGACACCAGGAAGGTGCCCATAACGCTTGCGTAACGGCCAAAGATATCGAAGAAGCCGTAGTACTCGTTGGACTTTTCCTTGGGGATGATGCGGCCAAAATAGCTGCGGCTCAGCGCCTGCACGCCACCCTGGAACAAGCCGACCAAAATAGCGAGCACCCAAAACTCAAAGGCGGTCTTTAAGAAAAACGCGGCAAAGAGCACGATGCCCATATAGGCGGCGACGGCCACCAAGATCATGTTGAGTGTGCCCACGCGACCGGCGAGCTTGCCGTAGATGATGGCGGACGGGAAGGCCACAAACTGCGTAACGAGCAGAGCCAGCACCAGTTGGGTCGAGTCGATGCCCAGAGCCGACCCGTAGCTGGTTGCCATGGAAATGACCGTGTGCACACCGTCGATGTAGAAGAAGAACGCGATCATGTAGACCAACACGGTCTTGTTGTGGGCGATCTCGCGCATGGTGTGTCCGACCTCGGAGAACACGCCGCCCACGATGTGGCCGATGGTGTCCTGGGGACCGCGCTCGCGACCGTACTTTTGCTTATAGGTGCGAATGAGTGGCAAGGTAAAGATGAGCCACCAGGCACCGGTGATGACAAACGACAGACGCGTTGCCAGCATGGTGGGGACGCCAAGAGCGGGGCCACCCATGATAAGCGCCAGACAGATGATGAACGGCACGGTGGAACCGATGTAGCCCCAGGCATAGCCCGAGCTGGACACGGCGTCCATGCGCTCGTCGGTGGTTATGTCGGGCAGCATGGCGTCGTAGAACGTCATGGAAGAGTTAAGGCCGATGGTACACAGCACGTACACGGTCAAAAATGCCATGGCGGACATGGGGATAGCCTGCGCCAGGCAAAGAACCAGGCCCGTGAGGAAGAAGCCCAAGAAGAACTTGATCTTGTTGCCGGCGTAATCGGCAAGCGCGCCCAGAATGGGCATGAGCATGGCAATGACCAGCGAGGCAATCGTCTGCGCGTTGCCCCAGGCGACCACCAGGTCTGCCGAGGAAGCACCGGTATTGATGGCGTTAAAGTAGATGGGCACCACCGAGGTATTGAGCAGCACGAGGGCCGAGTTGCCCACATCGTACATAACCCAGTTACGCTCGAGCTTGGTGTATTTCATGGACAGGGCCCCTTCGTATTCGCCCGATATGCAGTTAGTTCATCGTACCCCAATTGTCCAGAAGCGCCGGTAAGGATTCGGCAAAGGGGCACGCACGAGCCCTACTCCTCGCGGTCGAACTCTTCGTCGGCGCCGAGCACGCGACCGCTGTAATTGACGTGGTTGGTCACGGCTTCCATATCGCCGGTCTCGATAAAGCGGGCGACGGTGAGCTCGTAATCGAGCAGTGCGCGGTCAAAGACCTCGGGGAAGCTCTCAGTCGAGACTTCATCGGTAAAGGGGCTCTTCCATGCCAAGTGGCCCAGGTTGCCGGTACGCTCGGGCAACTCGGTCGTCACGCGGTGCGCAAGGCCGTCGAGTAGCGAATAATCGTGCACCAAGCCCTCGAGCAGGGCAATCGCGCGCGTCTTGGCCGAACCGGCCGGCTCGATAGTGCGGTAGAGCAGCTGCATGTCGGCTACGGCGCCGCCGTACTCTCCCACCGGGATATCGATGCCGTACACGCGTCCAGCAACATAGCTCATCAGCACACCGGCAACGCGATTGATGCGGTCGGTAGTGACGATCTCGCCCGCCGGCGGATAATCCTCGACCGTAGCCCCATCGCGCTTGAGCTGCAGCATCAGCACGTCCAGGTCGCTTTCGAGCACGGCATGAACTTGACTGCCCGAAGCCTCGAGCTCGGGATCGGACTCGACAATGCCAAACTGCTGCTCGTAGACAAAGGGATGGGCATTGCGATCGAGCACATAGTGCGACAACAGGCCCAGCGCAAAGGCGCGACCCAGATTGGCATCGCGCGGCTGCAGGTACGACACGCCGTCGCGCAGGCACGAGAACTGGCGCGACATGCGCGAGCGGTGCATGACCTGAGCAAGCGACATGCAGTCGGAAATGCGCGGCGTGAGCATGTGAAAGAAGAACGGGTCGGGACCTTGGTTTCCCAGGATAAAGGCGATGCGCTCCTCGTCGGACGTGATAACGCCCTGCGGAAGACGGTCGATGCTTTCCTCGCCAAACAGATGATGCGTAATGAGCGCGGGCATAATAATCCTTTCGATTTCATTCGATGCAATCCATTATGCCCACCGCACAGTCATGCCAAACCTGTAACGGCAAACGATGGCACACCGACCCCTACGCAAGCCCCAAGTGCGATTTGACCTCGGCAGCGCGACGGCGGGACACGGGCACCGTCGAGGTTACGCGATCGAGCCTGAGCTCCATCAGGCCCGTGGAGCCGATCTCGACATTGTGCACGTCTTCCAAATTAACCAGATAGCTGCGGTGGACACGGATAAAGCCCTCGGAGGCCAGGCGCCGCTCGAGCGAGGAAATCGACTCATTGATCAGGTATGTCCCCTCGGCGCAGACGGCGTTGCAAAAATCGGCGCGCGCCTCAAAGTAGCAGACATCCGCCACGGGAATGAACACCTTTTTGCCCCCGCGATCCACCGTCAGGCGCAAAGGCTGGCGCGGAGCATGGACGACACGGCGAGCGCCCAGGGCAGTCTCGATCTTGTCGAGCGCCTTTGACAAGCGGGCATCCTCGACCGGCTTGACGATGTAATCGACAGCATCGAGGTTATAGGCATCGGCCGCATACTCGGCAAATGCCGTCACAAACACCACAACCGGCGGCGTCTTTAGGTTCTGCAGCGTCTCGGCAAGCTCAATTCCCGAGCGACCGGGCATGGTAATGTCTAAAAACAGCACGTCGGGCTTGTTCGACAGAATCGACTCCACGGCTTCGGTGACATTGCCCGCCTCGGCAATTTGACCCACACGCGTATCCTTTTCCAACAGATAGCGTAGCTCAGCCCTAATTGGAGGCTCGTCATCAACCACCAGTATGTTCCAGCCTTCGGACATATGCGCTTCCCCTCTTTTTCTCTCGATCCAACCGCGTGCTACACCGTTAGCGGCGCCGGCTCATGCGGCTCGCCGTTCAACTCAACGATGACCTGTGTTCCCACGCCCTCCTGGGACTTCACGCGCATGCCAGAATCTTCTCCGTAAAAGAAATGGATGCGCTGAAGCACGTTGAAGAGCGCCAGGCCGCAACCTCGCTTGACGGAACCGTCGGCGGTAATGCTCTCGGGCTCCTCTCGGCGATGCTGCTCAAACAGATGCGCGCAGACTTCTTCGCTCATCCCGATGCCGTCATCTTCGACGATGATCTCCAAGCCGTCATCGGTCTCGAAAGCCCTAACACGAATAGAAAGCGGCTCGGTCTCGCGCTGCGCATGCTTGATGCAGTTTTCGAGCAGCGGCTGCAAGATAAACGGCGGTACCAGGCTGTCGCGCACCTCGAAGTCGATGTCGACCGAAACGCGCAAACGGCCGTCGCCATACCGGGCCTGCATAAGATTGATATAACGAGTGCCCTGTTCCACCTCGTGCTCGAGCGTGGTGAGCGTATCGGAATCAGAAAGCGTCTGACGATAGTAGTTGGAAAAGTCGATCAGCAGCGATCGCGCCTTGTCGGGCTCGGTTCGAACGAGCGACACGATCGTGCTAATGGTATTGAATAGAAAATGCGGATCGACCTGCGACTGCAGGGCGCGAAGCTCAACGCGGGCTGTGAGCTCGTCCTGGCGCTCGAGCTCAAAGCTGGCGAGCTGCGTGGAAATTAGGTCGGCAAAACCCGAGGCAAGGGCCGTCTGGCGCATATCGATGCTGCTCAGGCGAGGGTAATACAGCTCGAATGTGCCCACGCAATGCCCGCGCACGGTAAGCGGCGCGACGATGCCGGCGCGCAGGCGGGGAAAATAGCCGCCCGTCTCATTGGAGGTGTCGCGCGAAAACACGCTCTGCTCGCCCGTCTCAATCACACTGAGCGTGGTCTTGAGCACGACCGGGGTGCCGGCGGGGCACTTTGCCGAGTCCTCGCCCCAGCTTGCCAACACCTGTTTGCCATCGGTAAAGCAGATGGCAGAGGCGATGGTCTCGGACAGGATAATTTTAGAGGCGCCCAGGGCCGCTTCGGGCGTAAGGCCGCGCGACGTGTAGGCGAATATTTTTGATGCGATGGCAAGCGTACGGTCGGTTGCGCTCGATGTGAGGTCGTCGGGGACCACAAAGACATACGAGAAAAAGAAGCACAGCATGACCATGCCGGCAATAACGACAACGCCCGGAACGGGATTGGGGTTATCGGTTAAATCCCAGATAAGCAGCAGGATAAGCGCCGGAACGACAACGCCGAGCAGGATGGCCTGGACCACATGCTGGGCCGTACGAAAGACCTTGGTAGAGTTGTAGCTCTTGCCCAGAATCAGCCTGTTTAAATCCACCGTCATCCCCTTTTATCTATCGCACCCATAGCAATAAAGAGGGCCGCAAGCGACCCTCTCCATTGCATTATGCAATCAAATACTGTGTTTTACATCCAGTCGTCGATGAACGGTAGTTTAGGCGCTGTATTTGTTGGCCTCGCCAAAGGTGCCAGCCTCGACGATCCAGCCGTCCTTCATGATGACGTCCATGTTGTCGGTGTTGAGCACGTGGATGTCGGCGGCGACGTCACCGTTGACGACCAGCAGGTCGGCGCACTTGCCGGCCTCGATGGAACCGGTCTCGTCCTCGATGTGGCACATCTTGGCACCGTTGAGGGTGGCGCAGGTGATGGTCTCGACCGGGGTGAAGCCGATCTTGTCGACGAACTCGTACATCTCCTCGATGGAGCAGGTGCCGTACGGGGTGACGAAGGAGAAGGAGTCGGAGCCGATCGTCATGACAACGCCGCGCTTCTTGGCCTCGCGCAGGCAGTCGTAGTTGCGCTGCAGCTCCTTCTCGACCAGGGTGCCCTCGTACTTGTCGTGCAGCTCGGGGACGTAGACGGGCGGATAGGTGGCGTACCAGGTGGGCAGGAAGGCGATCGTCGGGGTGAAGAAGGTGCCCTGCTCGGCCATGAGGTCCATGGTGCGCTCATCGATATCGAAACCGTGAATCAGCTGCTCGCAGCCAAAACGAACGGAATCGTAGGCAGCGGCGTGGTTGTTGTAGCAGTGGCTCCACACGGGGATGCCGACCATCTTTGCCTCGTCGACCACGGCCTGGATCTCCTCGGAGCAGTAGTGCTGGTCGCGACCGGAGTCCCAGCGCCAGATGCCGCCACCGGTAGCCCAGATCTTGATGGCATCGGGGTTCTCGCGCAGGCGACGACGGACGGCCTTGCGCAGATCCCAAGGACCGTCGACCTGGTCGCCCCAGGGATGGGATTCCTTGTTGAGCTCCTGGGTGCAGTGGTGGGAGTCACCGTGGCCGGCAACGCGGCAGAAGCCGAGGCCGGTGGCCAGAACGCGCGGGCCCTTGAAGACGCCCTTGTCGATGCAGTCACGGATCTGGATACCAAAGCGGCCGATCTCGCAGACGGTGGTGAGGCCATGGGTGAGGCAGTCGTAGGCCTGCTTGACGGCGACGGCCTGCTTCTCGAGGAGCGGCTGCATGACCCAATCGGTGTCATCGTCGGTCAGGTTGCCCGAGAAGTGCAGGTGAGTGTCGATCAGGCCGGGAAGGACGGTCTTGCCGGCGGCGTCGATGACCTCAACGCCCTCGGGAAGGTCCTGCATAGCGCCGGCGTACTCGATCTTGCCGTTGTCGTCGACGAGAACGAGGGAGTTCTCGACCGGCTCGGCACCGGTACCGTCGATGAGCTTGCCGCCAACGATTGCATACTTAGTGGACATGGTTCCTCCTTATGGATCCATATAGTGGGCGAGGCCGTGTTGGGTTAAGGCCTCACAAAGCTACCCAAGTGGTGCCGGGTTCGGTGCGCGGGAGAGAGGATTCCGCGCACCCGATCCGCCCCGGCTAGGCGTTACTTTTTGCGGGAATTGGTGAAAGCCATGAGGGCCAGGCCAATAGCCAACCAACCGATCACGATGCTCCACTCCACCATGTTGAGGGAGGCGGGAGAGAACGGAATCACGAGCAGGCCGATGATGATGGCGCAGGCAGCGATAGCGAGGCCGATGCCAAACTTGCCGCCGGGCACCTCGTAGGGACGAGGCAGGTCGGGCTCGGTGAAGCGCATGCGCAGGCAGGCGAGGGCGACCATACCGCAGGAGAAGATGAAGGCGAGAGCCGACACGTTGGTCAGAGGGATGAGCATGTTCTTGCCCAGGAACGGACCGATGACGGTGATGACGCCCAGGACGACGCAGGCGAGCTTGGGAGCGCCGGACTTGGGGTCGACCTCGGCGAACTTCTCGGGCAGCTGGCCCTTGCGGCCCATGGCAAGCATGATGCGGCTCGTGGCGCCGTAGAAGGAGTTCATCGGGCCCATGGGTCCAAGCGTGGCGATGACGAGCATGGCCAGGTACAGAAGCATGTTGATGCCCTTGAGGCAGGCAAGCGCGGGAACCGGGCTCTTAACAAACTCATGCCAGTCGAGAATGGTGCCGAACGAGTAGATGCAGACCATGTAGAAGCCGCCGGCGGCCAGCAGAGCCAGGGAGATGATCTTGCCGAACTTGTTCCAGTTGAGGCCCTCGGCTGCTTCCTCAGCCTGCTGAGGAATGGTGTCGAAACCGGCGTAGAAGAACGGGGTCAGAACCAGGACCGACACGATGCCGGCGAACAGGCTGGTGCCCTCGGTAGCGGCCTTACCGCCGCCAGCGCCGGTGACCTGGGAGAACACGGGCATGGCGTTGTCCGGCGAGCCGGTGAACAGCGAGACGCCCATGGCGAGCAGCATGCCGCAGAGCAGAGCCTTGGTCAGGAAGGCCTGGAGCTTGGCGGCCGAGCTGGCACCGCGGAAGTTGAGGAAGATGACGTAGGCTGCGAAGCCGAGCGCGATCAGCGTCGGGAACAGGTAAACGTCGGCGCCCAGGATGGTGTAGAGCTTGACGGCGCGCAGCCACTCAAGACCGGGCAGGCTGCCGAACATCTCGGACACGAGGGTCGAAATGGCGATGGCCTCCCACGGGCACAGGATACCGTTGCCCAGGGCCAAAAGCCATCCGGTGATGTAGCTCAGAGTACGGCCAAAGCTACGATCGACATACTCGACGATTCCGCCCGAGATGGGGATGGCAGCCGTGAGCTCACCGAAAACAGCTCCGACGGGCACGAGGAAGATTGCACCCAAGAGGAATGCGATCATAGCGGGAACGGGACCGCCGCCCACGACCATCCAGTCGCCGACCTGCAGAACCCAACCGGTGCCGATGATGGCACCGAAACCGATGGTGAAGAAGTTCCAGAGCGAAAGCGTTTTCTTCATGCCGCCGTTATCCTCGACTGCAACTTCTGCGTTCTTGTCCGCCATTGTTCCCCTCCTTTCCTTTTTGACGCCCCTTGGCGTCACCCCTTGCGCGGTCTGTTTTGCCGCGCTCTTTTATTTCGTGGCTTTAAGATACGGCCTTGGCGCAGCACGGCCGCCCATGGCTCGACCGAAGGCCGAACTCGCATATGAGCGGCACCGTTTTTGGGACGAACGGCACGGTTTGCCGTTCATTGTTGCCGCCCGTCCGACGGGCGTACGTTCATCGGACGCATAGAGAGATGTTTTTGAGGCCGTGTGTTTTGCGCCTTTCGTACCGTTTACCGAGCTTTTGACGCGCAGACCCATTTGTTGCACATCTTTTTTGTAGGATAGACAGGTTATACATGAGACAAGGCGGTACGAATGGCATACGGATACAACGACGGTGATCAACGGCGACAAAGCGTTCGCCTTGCTGGCCGTACCGCGCCGACGCCCAGAAGTGCCACGAGCGGCAATCCGCAACGTCCTCAAGAGCAACCCAGGCCTTCGTCTCGGCAGCAGACAAGCAGAACACGGCAGAGTGGCCGTCCGAGCACGGGCACAAGCGCGCAGCAAGATAGCCGCTTGGGCGCGCGCACTCGACAGCGTCAAGCCGAGGTTCCGCAACTGCGCCGCAACGGCGCACGTCAGCCCGGCGTCCATATCAACCGCTTCTTTTCGCACCCCCAAGGCGGACGCGACGGCAAGCCTTACCGCTCGACATCGCACGTGAATGCCCCCGCCCTGCCGGCTCGTCGACTCCGCCTCGCACTGTGCTCTATCCTCACCTGTCTGGTCTTTGTGTTTATGAGCTCCTGTATGTCCCACGGCTCGGCCGGTCTCGAGCCCACCGCCGAGGACAAGCTGCTCAAGGCCCCCGTCGCGCCCGGTTATTCTTTCGCCTTTTCGACCCCGCGCCCGCAATGGCAAGCCGGCACGATGCCCCATATCTATCAGATCGACCCTGCGTGGTCGGAGCTGTCTTACGCCGGCGGCACCATCCGCCAAAATGCCTGCGGGCCCACGTGCCTCACCATGGTCTACATCTTTAAGACGGGACGCACCAATATGACCCCCGTCGATATGTGCGCGCTTTCCGAGGCGGGCAATTACGCCCCCACCGGCGCAACCGAATGGTCGTTTATGACGAGTGGCGCGTGGCAGTTGGGACTTAACGGAACGGAACTCCATATCGATCGCAGCTCCATCACTCAGGCGCTGCGTTCGGGAGCGCCCGTCATCGCCGCCGTTCGGCCGGGCACCTTTACCAACGTGGGCCACTACATTGTGCTTTACGGTATTGACGACGCCGATCAGATTGGAGTCTTCGATCCCAACTCGGCCAGCCGCAGCGCCCGCCGCTGGGGCGTCGTAGAAGTCCTCAACGAAGTCGAAGCCATGTGGGCCTACTACTAGTCATTGGGGACAGACTTAAATGACCAGCCGTTGGGGGCAGTCATTGGGGACAGACTTAAATGAGTGGTCGTTGGAGACAGCCTTTAAGGACTGCCCCAAGCTGCCGGCAGGAAAGGAACGTCCCCAAGTGCCGGGTTCCCAATGACTAGGTGAACAGCAAAAGCCCCGCAGTCGGAGCGGACCGCGGGGCTCATGAAGAGAGGCTAGTTTGCGGGCGCCTTGCCTGGCGCCCACGAGAGAGGCAACGGAGTAGAGGCTACTCGTGGATGCGGGTACCGGAGAGGCCGGCCATGGTCTCGGCGGCCTTGTCCAGGGCGCCGATGATGCAGGTGCGGCCCTTGCGGGAACGGGCGAACTTGATGGCGGCGCGGACCTTGGGCTCCATGGAACCCTTGCCGAACTGGCCCTCGTCGGCCAGGCGCTCGGCCTCGTCGGCGGTGATGTCCTCGAGCTCCTCCTGGTTGGGCTTGCCAAAGTTGATGGCGACATGCTCAACGGCGGTCAGCAGGAACAGAACGTCGGCGTCGCAGTCCTCGGCCAGCAGCTCGCCGCCCAGGTCCTTGTCGATGACGGCGGGAACGCCCTTATAGCAGCCCTTGTTCTCGTAGTCGCGGACGACGGGGATGCCGCCGCCACCGCAGGCGATGACGATGAACTCGTTGTCGAGCAGGTTGAGGATGGAGTCAGCCTCGACGATCTTCTTGGGATCGGGGGAAGCGACAACGCGACGCCAGCCGCGGCCGGAATCCTCGACGAAGACCTTGGAAGGATCCTCGGCCATGAACTCCTTGGCCTGCTCCTCGGTGTAGAAGGGGCCAATCGGCTTGGTCGGGTTCTTGAACGCGGGATCGTCCGGGTCGCACTCGATCTGGGTGACGACGGTTGCGGCGTGCCAACGCTTATAGCGCTTGTGCATCTCGCGGCCAATGCCCTGCTGCAGGTGATAGCCGATGTAGCCCTGGGACATGGCGCCGCACTCGGGCAGCGGCATCTCGGGGGTGCCGATGGCGTCGTGGGCGGCGGCGAAGGCGTTCTGGATCATGCCGACCTGCGGACCGTTGCCGTGGGTGATGATGATCTCGTTACCCTGCTCAATCAGGCCGAGAAGGGCGTGAGCGGTGTTGCTCACGGCCTCGATCTGCTCAACGGGGTTGTTGCCGAGGGCGTTGCCGCCAAGGGCGACGACAATACGATCGGGCTTGCCAAGAGGCTTAGACATTGCTGGAATCCTTTCTGTAAAAGGCCTACAACCCATTAATAACCCGCGTCCGTGCAATACGCGAGTTTATTAAGGTTTATATTCTCTTTATCGCTCATTTTATTCATTTTGAAAATAGTTGAACGGTGAACGGTCGTTTTTATCCGCTCAGCGTACAGAACCCCAGCTCAAGCATATCTACGTCATTTACGTGCAACTTTATTTTAATAGAGCAGGGATTAGACCAGATTATGCAAACTATATCTTTGCTAAACATAAAACAGACAGCGCAATATCTTACTCGCACTATACGAGATTCTATGCACTTATAAGACGAGTATGCAGCCCTGCAATAACATGGCGTTTTTCATCCAACTTAAGGAATAGACGAGTGCCTATGCCGCGCGTCGGCCGGCAGCCGGCGAGCCGTCTCGTCGATTGCCGCTTCCAGAAAAGCAAAAACTGATATTGCACGCGCAATTGCGGCATGGTACTTTAGCGAAGAACAGCGCGGGCTGGGGCGACAGAGACCTGTCGTGAAGTTTGGGTTCGGCGACCCCGCTGCTGTCTTCTCCTTATCCGCCAGCGAGCCCCTTGAGCGACGGATTGAGGAGGTCCTTACTATGACAAAAATGCTCAAGATCACGCTGAATGGCGAGACGTTTCTCGCCGACATGCTCTGGGACAAGGCTCCCGAGACATGCAAGCTGTTCGAATCGTCCTGTCCGGTCGAATCACGTATCTTTTCGGCTAAGATCTGCGATGCCGAGGTAACCTATCCCGTATCGGGCCCCATCGCCAATTACGAGCACATCGAGAACCCCGTCTTTCACGAGCCAGCGGGCGCCGTGAGCTGGTATGGCGGCTGGTCGTCAATTTGCATCTTCTTTGACGTGTGCGAGCCCTTTGGCACCTGTAACATGTTCGCCCGCATCTGCGAAGCCGACCGCAAGCGCTTTTCCGCCGCCTGCCGCAATGTCTGGGATAACCAGGGTATGTACATCAAAAACGAAATCGTCGAGATCGAAGCGGAGGCCTAAAGATGATGGATATCAACACCCTGCTCACACTCGACCTTGCCGAGTACACCACTGCACTTGAGGCCCTCGCCGATCAAATGATGCTCGAGGAACCGCGTGACATCGACTACATGCGCCGCCGCAAGCTCGACACCGGCCGCGAATTCGCCGTCTGGAACTTCACCGTCGGTTACTGCATGAACGCCGCCGACGCCCTCTCCCTCCTGCGAGCCCAGGCCAACGAAAACGCCAACGACGGCACCGCCGACCTCGCAACGATCAACAACAGCGCCGCGCGCCTGTGCGACTGGTTCTCGGGCGCCTTCGACGTCACCGGCAAAATGGATGACACCACGGCAATCCTCGCCCACAGCCGCGACCTCTACGCCCAGGTAGAGACTCACGAACAGTTCGCTGCCCTCACCCGCGCCACCGAGCGCTATCTGGTCCAGCTCCAATTTTGGGTCGACCGCCAGATTCCCTGGCCGGCTATTAGCGACCTCGTCCACGGCTACCGCCTACGCACAGAGAGCGGCGAGACAAGGTAACCAAGCAAGCAGCACCGACAACATCCCACCATCGGGATCCAAAGTAAGAATCAGAGGGCTGGAGACGCACCCAACAGCGTCCCCAGCCCCTTCGCAAAGTAGAGCACTGTTTCAGTGGCTTTGAGGCCTATTCGAACCTTTGCTATCTCCCAATTTTTGTATATTTACGACATTATTATCTGCCAATTTTTGTATGATTTTAGGCGATTCTATCTGTCAATTTTTGTCATTTGGGGGTTTAATGCTACGCCGTAAGGTCACTGATAGGCTTTTGAGCTGGAAGAATAACTCCAATAAGGCATTACTCGTTACTGGTGCGCGTCAGATTGGCAAGAGCTATGCGATTCGCGCGTTTGGAAAAAGCAACTACGCTTCGTATTTTGAGGTCAATTTACTACTCGATGTCGAAGCAAAGAATGCACTTGTTGGCGCAAAGAACTCCGTTGACTTTATCAACCGCGTAGCCCTTCTTGCGGATGCGCCGCTTGTTGAGGGCAATACGCTTGTCTTTGTCGATGAGATTCAGGAGTATCCGCAGATCGTTACACTCATGAAGGCGTTAGTCGAGGATGGGCGCTTTAGCTATGTCTTCTCGGGGTCTATGCTTGGGACTGAGTTTAAGGGGATCTCTTCTTTTCCGGTGGGGTATGTAGAGCACATTGTTATGCGCCCGATGGATTTTGAAGAGTTTTGTTGGGCAAACAGCGTTAGCGAGAATGTGCTTGCAGGCATTCGCAGCTGCCTTGTCGAGAAACATCCTGTCGAAAACTATATTCATGAGGCGATGCTCAAGAACTATAGAGCTTATATCGTTTGCGGCGGCATGCCGGAGGTCGTTCAGAATTATATTGATTCGGGTTATTCGCTCGTGAGCACACGTGAGCTTCAAACTCAGCTGGTCGATCAGTACAAAAGCGATATCTCAAAATATGCATCGACTCGAGCGTTTAACGTTCGGTCGATTTTTGAGCAAATTCCCGTTCAGCTTGAGGCGGAGTCTCATCGCTTTGTTGTTTCGTCTCTGGGTGAGGGAGCTCGCCTTAAAAAATATGAGCAGGATTTCCTGTGGCTTGTTAACGCAGGTGTTGGATTGATGGTCGCCAGGGTGACGGAGCCACGGAGTCCTCTCAAGAGGACGGAGAAAACGACAGCCTTCAAACTATACGAGTCTGATACAGGCATGCTCGCATCGCGATACCCCGGCAGCACCGCACGCGCTGTCTATCTTGATATGAAAACTCCCAACCTTGGTGGTCTCTATGAGAACGTGGTCGCGCAGGAACTCGTTGCCCTCGGGGCGGATGCATGGTACTACCAAACGCGTGAGGTCGGTGAAGTTGACTTTGTGATCGAAGGCGTCCACGGTCATGTTGTCCCAATCGAGGTCAAATCGGGCAAGAAAGTTCGAGCGCACGCGGCCCTCGATCGTCTGATGAGTGTGGGCGAGTACAAAATTCCCGAAGCCGTTGTACTAAGCCACGAGAATCTCAGCAAAGAGGGCAAGGTTCTGTACGTTCCAATCTACATGACGTTTTGTCTCGATGAGTTTATGGAAAAGGATGACCCCAATAACGATTTCTCGTTCGCACCCATATCTCTCTAGCCATTTGAATCCGCAATCCAGCCCCGTCCACACATCAATGCATTTCCCAAGGTGCTGCGCGTTTCGCGCCAAAGGCGCGAAAAAGCAAAGGGATAAGGCGTTGCAACAGCCACGCCCCCCCATCCATCCCCAAAGTAACGCGCCTTTCGCGGTAAAGCCGCGAAACAGCGAAGGGGACGGAATACCCGACCAACTACGTCCTTCATCCGCCCACACAATCCGAGGACGTAGTCGCAGCAGGATCTGAGGGCTGACCTTCGCGGACACTCCGCAGGACGAAAGAACCCCCGCCGCACGTAGTGCGCAGCGGGGGTTCTTTCATGTCCGAGGACGTCCGCGAAGGTCAGCCCTCAGATCCTGCGGTGAGAGACCTAGGCCTCGTTGTACACCGTCTTGAGCTTCAGCAGGTGAGCGTAGCGGTCCATAGCGGCCTGCTCGTTCTCCTTGAAGAGCTCCTCGGCGCGCTCGGGGAAGGAACGCGTCAGCGAAGCGTAACGGGCCTCGTTCATCAGGAACTCCTGATAACCGCCCGCGGGCTCCTTGGAATCGAGCGAGAACTTCTTGCCGGCAGCAGCCTCGGGGTTGAAGCGGAAGAGGTTCCAGTAACCGCACTCGACAGCCTTCTTCATCTCGGCCTGGCAGTTCTGCATGCCGCCCTTCTTGATGGAGTGCATCTCGCAGGGGCTGTAGCCGATGATGAGGGACGGGCCGTCGTAGGCCTCGGCCTCGTGAATAGCCTTGAGGGTCTGAGCCGGGTTGGCGCCCATGGCGACCTGTGCCACGTAGACGTAACCGTAGCTCATGGCAATCTCGGCCAGGGACTTCTTCTTGGTCACCTTACCGGCAGCGGCGAACTGAGCGACCTGGCCCAGGTTCGAGGCCTTGGAGGCCTGACCACCGGTGTTGGAGTAAACCTCGGTGTCGAAGACGAAGACGTTGACGTTGTGGCCGGAAGCCAGGACGTGGTCCAGGCCACCGAAGCCGATGTCGTAGGCCCAACCGTCGCCGCCGAAGATCCAGAAGGACTTCTTGGTGAGGTAAGCCTTGTCGGCGAGGATCGCCTTGGAAGCGTCGCAGCCGCACTTCTCGAGCTCGGCAACGTAGGCAGCGGCAGCGGTCTTGGAGGCCTCGGCGTCGTTGACGGAGTCGATCCAAGCCTGGCCGGCAGCCTTGAGCTCATCGGACGGACCATCGGCAGCGATGATGTCCTGGGTAGCGGCGATCAGCTTGTGCTGAACGGCCTCATAGCCAACGGCCATGCCCAGACCGTGCTCGGCATTGTCCTCGAACAGGGAGTTGTTCCACGCCGGGCCGTGACCGTCCTTGTCCTTGCAGTAAGGAGCGGTGGCGGCGGGGTTGCCCCAAATGGAGGAGCAGCCGGTGGCGTTGGAGATGAACATGCGGTCGCCGGCGACCTGGGTCACCAGACGTGCATAGGCGGTCTCGGCGCAGCCGGCGCAGGAGCCGGAGAACTCCAGGTAGGGCTGCTTGAACTGGCTGCCCTTGACGTTGGCCGCGATGAGCTCCTTCTTCTCGGAGACGTTCTCGACCATGTAGTCCCAAACAGGCTGCTGGTCCATCTCCTGCTCGGTGGGAACCATCTCGAGGGCGCCCTTGGGGCAGACCTTGACGCAGTTGGTGCAGCCCATGCAGTCGAGCGGGGACACGGCCATGGTGAACTTCATGCCCTTGGCCTTGGGGCCCATGGCGTCGAGCGTGCGGGTAGCCTCGGGCGCGGCGGCAGCCTCGTCCTCGGTCATCGCGAACGGACGGATGGTGGCATGCGGGCACACATAGGCGCACTGGTTGCACTGGATGCACTTGGCCTCGTCCCAGTGGGGAACGACCACGGCGACGCCGCGCTTCTCGTATGCGGAGGCGCCCAGCTCAAACTGGCCGTCGGGGCAACCGACGAAGGCGGAAACGGGCAGGCTGTCGCCATCCATGCGATCGATGGGCTCGAGCAGGTTCTTGACCTGCTGGGCGATGGCGGACTTGGTCTCCTCGGAGAGCTCGACGGGAGCGGCATCCTCGGCGGTTGCCCAGTCGGCCGGAACCTCGAACTTACGGAAGGCGGTAGCGCCGGCATCGATGGCCTTGTGGTTGGCGTCGACGATGGCCTGGCCCTTCTTCATGTAGGACTTGGTGGCCGCGTCCTTCATGTACTGCAGGGCGTCCTCGGCGGGCAGGACCTTGGCCAGCGCGAAGAAGGCGGACTGGAGCACCGTGTTGGTGCGCTTGCCCATGCCGACCTTAGCGGCCAGATCGATAGCGTCGATCAGGTAGACGTTGACGTTGTTGTTCGCGATGTAGCGCTTGGCCACGGCGGGCATGTGCTCGGCGAACTCCTCGTCGCTCCACTGGCAGTTGACCAGGAAGGTGCCGCCCGGCTTGACGTCGCGGACCATCTTGAAGCCCTTAACGATGTAGCTGGGGTTGTGGCAGGCGACAAAGTCGGCCTTGGTCACGTAGTACGGCGAGCGAATCGGGGAATCGCCAAAGCGCAGGTGCGAGACGGTGACGCCGCCGGTCTTCTTGGAGTCGTACTGGAAGTAGGCCTGAACGTACTTGTCGGTGTGGTCGCCGATGATCTTGATCGAGTTCTTGTTGGCGCCGACGGTACCGTCGCCACCCAGACCCCAGAACTTGCACTCGATGGTGCCGGGGGCTGCGGTGTTGGGCGCATCCTCGGCCTCGGGCAGGCTCAGGTTGGTCACGTCATCGACGATGCCAATGGTGAACTCGCGCTTGGGCTCGTCCTTCTTAAGCTCCTCGAAGACAGCGAACGCGGACGCGGGAGGCGTGTCCTTGCTGCCCAGGCCGTAACGGCCGCCGACGACCTTGATGCCCGTCTTGCCGGCCTCGTAGAGAGCGGAGACGACGTCCTGGTAGAGCGGCTCGCCGATGGAACCCGGCTCCTTGGTGCGGTCCATAACGGCAATCTTCTTGACGGTCTCGGGGAGAACGTCGACAAAGTGCTTGATGGAGAACGGACGGAACAGGCGGACCTTGACCAGGCCGACCTTCTCGCCGTGAGCGTTGAGGTAGTCGATGACTTCCTCGAGCACGTCGCAGAAGGAGCCCATGCACACGACGACGCGATCGGCATCGGGAGCGCCGTAGTAGTTGAACAGGCCGTAATCGGTGCCGAGCTTCTCGTTGATCTTCTTCATGTAGCCCTCGACGGCGGCGGGAAGCTCGTCGTAGACCTTGTTGCAGGCCTCGCGGTTCTGGAAGAAGATGTCGCCGTTCTCGTGGCTGCCGCGGGTGTGCGGGTGCTCAGGGTTGAGCGCGTGATCGCGGAAAGCCTGGACGGCGTCCATGTCGCACATCTCGGCAAGATCCTTGTAGTCCCACATGGCGACCTTCTGGATCTCGTGGCTGGTGCGGAAGCCGTCGAAGAAGTTAAGGAACGGGGTCTTGCCCTCGATGGCGGCAAGGTGAGCCACCGGCGAGAGGTCCATGACCTCCTGAACGTTGCCCTCGGCGAGCATGGCGAAACCGGTCTGGCGGCAGGCCATAACATCGGAGTGATCACCAAAGATGTTCAGGGCGTGGGAAGCGACGCAACGCGCAGAGACGTGGAAAACGCCCGGGAGCTGCTCGCCCGCGATCTTGTACATGTTCGGAATCATCAGGAGCAGACCCTGAGAAGCCGTGTAGGTAGTGGTCAGAGCACCGGCGCCCAGCGAACCGTGAACGGTACCGGCTGCACCTGCCTCGGACTCCATCTCGACGACCTTGACCGGGGTGCCAAAGATGTTCTTGCGACCCTGGGCCGCCCACTGGTCGACATGGTCGGCCATCGGGCTGGACGGCGTAATGGGATAAATTCCCGCTACCTCGGTGTACGCATACGAAACATATGCGGCCGCCTCGTTGCCGTCCATAGACTTAAACTTACGCGCCATATACCCCTCTCCTCTCATATAGGTATACAGGCCCCGGCGATCGCCGGGATGTTGGCGTGATGGGATTTTCGTTGTTGCTTCCGATCATCTGACAGGCAGGCTCAGCAGCAGGTACGTGGCGTGGAGAGAAGACATGCCGAGGCGAGGGCCAGCTGATGCGCCCCACAGACCCGACCGCCCGTCTTGCACATGACCGAGCGCCGCAAAGGCCGCATGCCGGATGCTCCCGGGCACGCCCCGGCGATGGGAAGCGCCCGCAACGGAAATCCGCATGCGGGTTTATTGTACCCCGCCGTCAAGTGTAATTTCGGCAAATATAGGCGGGCGGTAAAGGTTTACCTCGGGTGACCGCCAAAGGCCAGAATGGTCCCTCCATCCCCGGACGACTGGCTCTGACGCGCCAAGGAGTGTCCCCAAGTACCGGCAGGAAAGGAACGTCCCCAACTGCCGGCTAGAGGGCGCCGAGCAGGATGGCGTAGGTGGTGGATTCGCCGAGTTTGAGCTCGTCGCCGGGGTTGAGCTGGGCGGAGCGGCCGGGCTCTACTTGAATACACACACTCGTGGCCCCGTTTACCACCACGGTGCCGTTAGTGGACGACAGGTCCTCGACAAACCATGCGCCAGACTCGTCGCACCAGATATGGGCATGGCGGGCCGAGACGTCGTCGGTGATGCCGCCCTCCCCCGTTGCCAGCGCGCCGATCTCAACGCCTTCCTCACTCGGCTGAATCCAGCGCGGGACGCTCACCACGTAGCCGTTTTGCACGCACAGCAGTCCCAGCGGATGCGCCGGCGCGACCTCGTGCTCGCCCGCGACCGAAGATGTGCTCAGCGAGCGCGGCGTCGACGTGTCGCCGCCACGGGTCGCATGAGCGCGGCGGCTCGCCCGACTTGGAACTAAGGCGGGCGTGAGAGCAAACGGCATAGGGAACGAATCTTGCGGATGTACTCCTCGACGTCAGGCAGGTAAGCCCCACGAAGTCACCGGGGAGGCCCAAGCGGCCCGGCACCACTTCCAGATTCTGACCAGGGCGAGTCGTTCGCCGGTGGCTGAAGGCTCGCTCCCACCCAAAAGGGGAGATTCGCGTTGTTCCCCAATCGCTCTCGCATCTTTCATTTTGCTCGAGGTGGGCTATAAAAACTTTCCTGGTGAAAGGCGGCGATTGGTTTCCTTTCTTTCTAGAGGAGCGCGCCTGTAATCTGTTTTCATCCTAAATCAAGTTAAGATCGGACCTTCCAGAGGCAAGTCGACTCAAACTGCAAGGCTCCATGTTGGAATAAAGAGCGCTGTCGAAGTGCCAACAACACAAAGCTTGCCAGTCTCAAATAGAACCTTTTGGGAGTCCGATTGGGCCGCACACCGAATCCCCGCTGGTGGTTTTTTATAGCTGCGCAACAATAAACAAGGTTAGTGCCAGTCCAGCATGAAATTGAGGAACGTATGCATTTTTTCTCAGTAAGTGATCGTCGTTACTGCTTCGATGAGGTCACTCGCAATTGCTTTCAGGTTGACCAAGCATCAGAAGATGCGCTTCGCATATTTGAAGCATCGGGAAGAACGGTCAACTCGAAGTTGCTAACAAAGTCACTTGCTGCGAAAGGCTACGACCAAACGACCATAGCAGAACTTGAAGACGACATTGATGAGTATCAACGATTGTCTGAGCGGACTTTCTTAACAAAAGACACGCCTCGAAAACTAAGATCCATCGAACTCCACGTTTCACATGCATGCAACCTTGGTTGTAGTTACTGTTTTGCCGGTAAAGGAGATTATGGAACGTCTCCTCTGCTGATGACAGACGAGATAGCCTTCAAGGCGGTCGACTACCTCGTCGCAAGTTCATCGGAAAACGAAACGCTTGCGACCGTCTTTTTTGGTGGGGAACCCATGATTAACGAGCCGCTGATATGGAAAACGGTCGACTATTCAAAAAGAATATACCCCAATAGAAACTTTACCTATTCTATTACGACCAACGGAACGCTTTTGAATGACACTGCTGTGAATTCTTTCAAGGAGCACGGGTTTTCTGTTCTGATTAGTCTCGATGGTACAGGATGCAAGCACGATGCATCGCGCCCGTACAAGACGGGAGGCGGCTCTTTCTCCGATATCGACAAAAACGTTCGTCGTTTTTCCGAGTCGTTCCCCTTCGGCGCAAGAGCGACCTTAACAAATAATAACTGTAACCTTGTTGAAGACTATCTTCAGTTTAAAGAGATGGGCTTCAGAAGGATTTACTTCTCGCCCGTGAGCTCATTCGATGAGAATATCAAACTCGACGAACACTCATTAAACAAAATCAGGGCGGGCCTAATAGATTTGGCGGATCAATATCTCAAACAGATTGATCAAGGGGAAAAGCCCTTGTTTAGAACATTGAAAACTGCAGTTGATTTGATTATGAGCAACAGGATCGCCTTTGTCGGATGCGGGGCTGGCAGGCGTTTTATTTCCGTGACTCCCGAAGGGGACGTATACCCCTGTCACAGGTTTGTCGGGATGATGCGATTCAAAATGGGCAACATCGTCACCGGAATTGACGAAACTAGGTATATTGAAAACTGGAGTCAGGGTGTCGAAAAAAGAATTGACTGTACGGACTGTTGGGCTCGGTCTTTCTGTGGTGGGGGCTGTAGCTGGGAGGCTGCAGACGAGCACGGCTACTTGCCCAAGAGTCTACACCCTGCATCATGTGAATATAGAAAGATGTGCTACGAGATGGCTTTTGACCTTATTTCCCGCCACTCATCTTCGCAGGAGAAAAATCAACGAGAAGCTACTGTATCGGAATAAGCGGTTCAGCGCATTGCTGTCACCATTGTGGAGGTGTTCGTTCTTCTGATTACCGTCTGCGAAGCTTATTGCTACGTTCGCCGAAACCATTCTAGAAATATGGTGAACTAGACATCTTGGTTTGTTATACACAATATTGAGGTTTTTCTGCACTCAAAGGGAGGTAGTCGTGAAGCATATTCATCCGATTAATCCAGGAAGTGGCGACGAGGCAGGCGTGAAGCCGATGTCTTTTGACTGCCTCTTGGGCATTACTGACATCTGTACTGTTTATGATAAAGCAGATGGCTGTGGTGCATACGATTACTGCGACTATGACATGGATGGCGGCAGCATCTGCGTTGTAGATCACTGTGGCATTGATCAAACGTAGTCTCTAATTGGATTAAGGTGAGGAGCTGTTATGAAGCATATCCATCCTGTTGGTTCAAATGAACATCCTCCCGTTGAGCCTTGTTGTCTTGGAGTTGATATATGCAATTTTTACGACATCGCCGAGTGCCCTGTTGCGGATTGGTGCTATGTCGATAAAGAATCAAGCTGTGTTTTGCCAGCAGATTGGTGCGATCAAGTTGACGAGTAGTTTTGTGGCTAGGAACTATTTGGTCCAATTCAGAATAAGATGGGACCAAATACCAAAATCTCGTGTCTGGGAGGAGTTATGCCATTATTGCAAGGTCTCGTTGGATTAGCCTTTATACTTGCGTTATATCTGGCACCTTTTTTAATTCTATTCTTCATTATCCGACTCTTTCTTCGGAGAAAATAGGAGTGTCACGCAAACATTAGCGTAGCTTTCTTCCAATATGAGCCGAGCATTGGCAAGTGGAATAAGAAGCCCGACCGTTCGCCACATGAAAGTGATCGGACGGGCTTCTCTATTTAACCCGGGCCGCCACCCATAGCGGCTTTCCAAGCGTATTCTCAGTGCAAAGCAATCGTCAGTTTAATCCTATGCGCTGATACCGCATTTCATTTGTTCGGCTCGAATTCTACGGCCTGGCAACCCTCGCACTCTCCGGCAAATGGATTGAACGCGAAGGCAGAGATGATGTGTGCGTGGACATCGAGGCTGCTGTAGGCAACATACTGGGACATGGACCCCCGCTGCGCGTGGTATGCGGCCCGGCATATTCATTGCCGTCCAACCCCGTGTAGTTGCAGCAAAGGGTGGAACCTCAATGCTCAGCTCATGTTGTCCGTGGGACACGAGAATCGTAAGTACACTTTGGTGCGATTCTCACGCTGATACTGAGCCACCTGGAATAAGATACGTCGCGACAACACTTCGCTTCACCTCTGTCTCGACAAGATGACGTAGACTAAAGTTTCCTTTAGTAAGAGAACGAGAACTATATCTGAAAGCGTTGCGATGGCGTGAAGGCACCGAGTCCGAACCGCCTGAATGCTACGTGCATCTGCATCGCCTTTTTGTTATCTCTGCCAGTTGGGTAGCACTACACTTGTCATCATTTACCCTGGTACATGCTGCCTAAATCCACTACCCCTTCTACCGCGCCGACCATCTCGTCATCGTGAGAGACAACGATGATCAGCTGGCTTTGCTTGTTGCGCTTAACATAGGCCGCAAGCTCGGCGCGGCTTACAGCGTCTAACCCAGTCGTGGGCTCATCGAGTACCAAAACTGACGACTTGCGTGAAATCGCCGACCATAAGTACACTCGGCGCAGCTCACCGCCCGAAAGCGCGGAGCAACGTTTCCCGAGCAACTCCTTCACGCTGTTTTCCAGCGAAAGTAGGCCATCTACACCCCGGTGATAGGAAGAAAAGGGCGTGTCGAAATACTCTAACAGCTCTTTCACCGTTTCGTCCGGCGCGAAGCACGACTGTGGGCAGCACGATATCTCTCTCGCACGTATGTAATCCAAGTCGCATTCTTCGATTGGCACGCCGTTGTATTTTACTTTGCCTTTCGATGAGTATAGCCCGAGCATCAAGTAAAGAAGTGACGTCTTGCCTCTTCCGTTTTCCCCAACTATGCAATATGTACCAGGACCGGAAAACTTGAAAGAAAACCCGCCGAGGACCTCTCGGACAGATCCGTCTGGAAGGGCAACCGAGAATTCCAAATCAGATACCGAAATGTCATTTATTTCATCGAGTTTAGCTAAATCGGTCCGATTCCACCCCGATCTCTCCTTTTCTCTCGTCGCGATAGCCGTCCTATCCCATGATGCTTTGGCATCTTGATAGGATTTGAACAATGACATCATACTTTTCAAAGTCTTAAAGAGAACCGCGAAGTATGTACCGATGATAGTGTACTCGCCTATTGACATAGTTCCGTTAATGATTCGTACTCCGGAAACAACAAGTATCACCGCTTGAAACAACGCTGCGAAAAGACCATCGAGCGATGTCAGAGAATATGATAGCTTTCCGGAGCGCAAAACTTTGGGAAAATAGCTCTTAAACCCAGCGTCGAGCGCTTGTTCGCTCTTGCCGTACGAAGATGTCAGTTGAATGTTGAGAATCTGATTAAGCTGCGATGCAATTGCGGCGTAAAAGGCGCTGTCCGCCTCTTTCTTCTCATACGTGACCCTATACAAAAGTTTCCTCAACCCAGTAATTACACAGAAATACACGATGAGGAGAATGATGGAAAACACCGCGAGAGTTGAATCAATTGACCATATGATAAGCAATACGATGGGAATGGCTACAATGGACAGCGGCGCACTGATAAAATTCGCCAAAACGAAGGATGAGACCACGCTGGAGTCGGAAATAATCCGTTGCGTTGTATAGGCTGGATCGATGGTCCGACTCACCAAGTAATCGTCTCTTTCAAAACGCAAGACGGCCTCCCTGAGAAGATCAAAGGAAAGTCTCGTGGTTATGCGAATGGAAAGTGTTCCTGCAAAATAAGTAAAGAGGGTGGAGAAAACTCCTATTGACGCAACCAGGAGCGCGAAGAGTACGGCGTCTCTTTCGCTGCGGTTACCGAGAAGAAAATCTAAGAATTTCCCGTTCACGTATGGCATGGCATAGGAGAGAGCGGTTCCAATCACCGTGATAGCAATGAAGACGAAAGCCCCTTTTGCTCTGATGAACCTCGAGAGAACGCATCGAATCAAGGAAGGCCCCAATCTACCCGCCACAAAACATCAATCACTGATACCTTACACCTCAACACAACAGGAGCGAAGATTTGCCAATGAGACTGCTTTAAGATTGCCTTGGGCCAATACGATCTCAAGCTCTTCCTACAAGAGAGTCGGAATCGGACATCTCCTCCGACGAACCTGGCAATCGGGCGGTTGAAATATCTTTTTCAACCGCCCGATTGCCACAATAGATTTGAGCATCCGCCCACAAACGTCCGCGTTTTATACCCATCAAATCCTTTGCCTTTTGTCGTCTAGACTAGAAAAATCGCTCGAAATAACGCAACCGGCCTGCTCGCTTGAAGAAACCTAAGCCCGTAACGTAGATGTGCAAACTTCCGAAACGCCTTGCGCGGCATAGTGCGTATAAACTTCGTCAACCGCCTCAGAAATATCTGAGTATCGCGCCGGGTCAAAAGCATACGATGTCGCAGCTATACCCTGCACCCATTCGGAACGCGGATTAATTGAATAGCCACACAGCATCATCATACATGCATCTAGACCTGATTTCCCAAGTATCCGACGTATTGATGAGAGCATCGCGGGTCGCCCCTGCACCATCGTCGTCACCCCTATTAGCAGTATTTACCGTTTTTCTCTAAATGCGTATCGCCACCCTTAAGAATACGAAGTGTTTTATCCAGACCCGATTGTCCTCCATCTCAAACGAAGGGATAAGGAATCTCATCCGGAATCGGCAGTAACGGAGGATTCACAACGACAAGCGAAAAACATGAGTCATCTCTCAGAGGGGAGTAAAGGCTCCCCTCAAGCACCCTAGTTTCGTCATCCAAAGAGTTGATGGCAGTGTTTTTCTTACAAAGGTCGACAACAAAAGGGTTGATTTCTACAGATGTTACATCCATGCCACAGTTGGTAAGTATCAGGCCCTGTATTCTGGGGCCAGAACACAAATCGAGAGCCTTCCGTGCGCTCTGCGGTGTAAGGCGCCAATCTCAGCAAATCTGTCCCACAATACTGCGCTGAAGAACAAGACGGAACCCCTGAGCCAAACTCCCCTATACCTTATTAAGGCTAAGACAGGCAAGTTCACGCACCCGGCATATTCCAGAATAACATCCTATTGTTTTAGATGCTCTACAAGCATGAACAGCCGCGAATCGGAAAGATCTTCTAGTTTCGCCCCGACTGACCGCCAAGGGCCAAAATGGCCTCTCCATCCCCAGGCGACCGGCTCTGGCGCGCCGAGGAGCGTCCCCAAGTGGCGGCAGAAAAGGAACGTCCCTAACTGCCGGCTAGAGGGCACCGAAGAGAATGGCGTAGGTAGTGGATTCGCCGAGCTTGAGCTCGTCGCCGGGATTGAGTTGGGCGGAACGGCCGGGCTCGACCTGAATGCAGACGCGCGTGGCCCCGTTTACCACCACGGTTCCGTTGGTGGACGACAAGTCCTCGACGTGCCAGATATTTTGATCATCGCACCAGATATGGGCATGGCGGGCCGAGACATCGTCGCCGACGTCGGTAATATCGCCCTCACCAGCGGCCAGCGCGCCAATATCAACACCCTGCTCACTCGGCTGAATCCAGCGCGGGGCGCTCACGACAAAACTGTTTTGTACGCGCAGCAAGCCCAAGGGGTGCGCCGGGGCAGGTTCGCGTTCGCCCGCGGTCATCGACATGCCAAGCGAACGCGGCGTGGATGTGCCTCCGCCACAGGTCGCATGCGCGTAGTCGATGGCATAGTTCACCGAGGACCGCACATCCGCCGAACAACCGACGGCGACAAACAGCACCAGCACGGCCTCGGCGCGCTCGGCGGGCATGAGTTCCGCCGCCTGGGACAGGCGATCGAGCGCGTTGCGATAGAGATTCGTGTCCTGGTGGCACTCTTCGAGCGCGCGTACCATCGGTTCACCTGCAGGACCGCACACCATATTGATCACAGCCGTGGAGTCCATGGGATTGCGCTGGCGCAGGGCCAGTTGCGACATAATACGCGCAGCCGAGGTACCGTATTCGGCAAAGTAGCGCTGCTGAAGCGTGCCGACCGGCGCGCGAACGATAAAGCGGGAAACCCAAGAGCGATCGGCGGCTCGGCTCTGCGGGCTGCGGCCGTCGGCGAGCGGACGGGACGAAAGCACCAAGCCGCACAGCTCGATATGGCTCAGATGCGCCGCGCGCTTAAAGATGTCAAACATGGCCCCGCATGGGGTGAGCTCAACTTGAGATGCCATGACCTAGGCCTCCTTGGTCGTAGAAATAGAATCGGACGATACTTCGACAGGTCCGCCAAAAGTACGGGCAGCTGCGGCTCCACCGGCAAGCGGAGTCGCCATCTGGGCTTTTGTGTGTCGCGGTGCCGAAACGGGAAGTTCAAAGGCAAAGCCCATCGCAAGCAAAAACCACGTAAGCGTATAGGTTGCAACCAGAGCGGCAACAAGGCCGCCCATCACGGCGCGTTGGGAAAATACACTACATGCAGCCACAACCAGCACCGGAACCTCGCAGGCAGAAAGCGCAAGCACACCCTGCAGGAACCCCGAGCGCCGATCGCGCGCAAGTGCCCCCGCGGCAACGCCGGCTATGCCTGGCAGCGCCAACGCCAGTGCGGCAATAATGCCCGGTAGCGACCCAGACCACACGAGCGATCCCAAAGTCGCCGTCACGCGAGTGCCCGACGCCAGCAGCGCGGCCGAAACCACGACCACAGCCCAAACCACGCCACAGACGACCGTCGCGCCGACCATCAGCGCGCGACGAACCGCGCGGCCAGACGCATCCATGGGGCACGGCGTGAGCGGCTCGCCGCGAAGCGAACGACCGACATTTTGCGCATAGTGGTCACAAAACGCCGAGAGCGCCGCCTCGACCGCCGCCGGCTCGGGACGATCTTTTTGATGGCTAGACAGACAGGCCATCACCACGTCGAACAGCTGGGCATCGACAAACGCCAGCGCATCGCGTAGCTCTTCGGAATCCGGCTCAAGCCCTAGCTGCTGGGCCTGCTCGGCCGCGGCAAGCGCCACATCGGGCTCACGACGAAGCAGCTGAGTCAAATCACAACCGGGCGCATGGGCACCAATAGGATAGTCGGGCCGCGTGTCCATCTTGAGACGGTAGGGGCTCGCGATGTCGCGCGTCTTTTTGCGCGAACCCGAGGCACCCGAAGTGCCCGGCGCGGCTTCGTATGGCGCGACGCCGGCAATGAGCTCGTAAACCGTGCTTGCCGCGGCATAAACGTCAATCGCCGGCGACATACGCAAAGCGCGCAGGTCGGGAATATCGTCGGTGAGCATCTCGGGCGGGGCGTAGGCAACCGCCGCGCGACGCAGCGTGGCATAACGCTCCGTAAACGACGCCTTGCCGCCGGTACCGGCCACGGCCGACGCAGGCTCAAGCGCCAGCGACGAGCCAAAGTCGATCAGGCACAGGTCAAAGGTGCCCTCGGCAAGCTGCCGGTCAAGCGGTAGACGCGCCGTGCGCACCATAATATTAGCGGGCGAGATATCGCGATGGACAAAGCCCTCGCCCACCAGACTCATACGGCAGAGCAGATCGAACAGGTCGCGACCCAGACGCGCCGCCACAAGCGGCGACAGGCGTCCGGCATCGTCCACGGCGAGTCGTAAACGCAAGCGGGCAAGCGTCTCGCCCTCGACCCATTCCATGACAATTGCAGGCACACCGTCGACCTCGCCCCAGCCATAGAGGCGGGGAAAGCCCTTAAGGCCCGAAAGGGCGCGATGGCATTCGTATTCCTCGCGAAACGCCGCCTTGAACTTGGCGACCAGCGCCTCGTGAGCGGTATCGTCGTCGAACTCATCGCGCGTCGGCAAGATGAGCTGCTTGAGTGCCACGGCCTCGCCTTGGGCGTTGACGGCACGCGTCACGCGGCCGATAGCGCCACGGCGCATGGTGGCATCGTCGGCAAACAGCATCGTAAAACGACGCAGATAGGCAGGCAGTTCGTCCTGACCGAGCGCAATGGCCGGCTCAAACCCGTCGACACGCGCCAGGCGCAGGCCGACCATGGGATCGCGACCGAGCGATTGTGGTGTGGTGGATGCAAGATCGGTCATCATAGGGCAAGCGCCGCCACGTTATTGTTGAAGTTACCGAGCGCGACGTCATCATCGCCGTAATGGCCGACCCATTGACATAGGTTGGTGTAACAGCCCCACAGATTGGCATACTGCTGATACCACCTTGACCGGGGCGAGAATGTCTGACGACCGAACTCGGCTCGAATGACAAACATCTCCCCGACCAGGCTGTCGCACGGCCTGGGATCTCCCGTAGAGTTATAGGTCGAGACCACGTCATTGGCACGAGAAACATAGCCGTCGAGCATGTTGTACTTGGTCACAAGCCAACTGTGAATGCTCTCTTCCTCAGCAGCGGAAAGGCCGCCGGAGTTTGCATCGTTGTCAGTGTTGCCGCCCGTCGAGCCGCCGTTTCCAGGCCCTCCGGTAGAGGAACCCGACCCAGAGCCGCCGCCCGAACTCGATGAATCCGAGCCGGAGCCAGAAGTATCCGAGCTACCGGGCTTTCCGGACTGCTGGGCGTCCTGCTCCTTTTGCTGCTCGACCTTATTCACCGTTGCCGCCACGCTATTGTTGGACAATCGATCGATGATCTTGGTGTTGGTGAGCACGATGGTTTTGCCATTGGCAAGCGTGACTTCGTTGTCCGGGGCCTCGGCGCCGTCCGCATTGTCGGTGCCAAACACAATATGCCCGACCACACTTGCCCAAGCATATCCAGTCGTGGTGCCCAGATCGCTTTTGACCTCATGCCCCACGCGCGGTTCGCGTGCGGCATGCGCCTGCATCATGGACGGCACGGTCATGCCATAGGCAGAAACGCCAGCTATGACCAGCACCAGCGAGCACGATAGCAGTGCGTACGCCCGCGGCGCCAAGCCCAGTCGGCGTCGTATGCGCACCGCGGCGCCGCGCTTTGTCTGAGTGCCACCGGGCCGCATGCGTTCTCCTCCAACAAAAACACGCCGCTCGGGAGCGGCGCATTCATTCGAATCCATATTTGAGTGTATCAGCGAACCCAAAAGGTTGCGCAACGAATGAGCAAATTAAGGATGCGAGCGGAAGCATCCATGCGATAAGCGGATACGAAGCATCTTTGTTGCACAACAAACTCACAGTCGCACGGGGAAATTATGACTACCCCGTGCGACTGTGAGGAAAACATACGGCAGGAGCAGGCTCGCCACCTAAATCGCGCGACGGGCCTCGATGGCGCGGCCAAGCGTAAGCTCGTCGGCATACTCCAAGTCGCCGCCCACGGGAAGGCCGCTTGCCAGACGCGACACCTCGACGCCCAACGGCTTGATGGTACGGGCCAGATAGCTCGCCGTGGTCTCGCCCTCAATATTGGGGTTGGTGGCGATGATGACCTCGTGGATGTCCTCGTGGCCCAAGCGTGCCAGCAGCTCTCGAATGTGCAGCTGCTCGGGGCCAATCTTGTCCATGGGACTGATCACGCCGCCCAATACGTGGTAGAGGCCGTGGTAGCTGCCCGTGCGCTCGATCGCCTGGACATCGCGCGGCTCGCCCACCACGCAAATGCGAGTGGTATCGCGCATCGGGTCCTGGCAGATGGAGCACTCGTCGGCCGTGGCGTAGTTAAAGCAGCGGCTGCAAAAGTGGACCTCCTGCTTGACCTCCAGGATGGCCTCGGCCAGGCGGCGCGCCTCCTCGGCGTCGGCCTCCAACAGGTAATAGGCGATGCGCTGGGCCGACTTGGGACCAATGCCCGGCAGACGGCCCAGCTCATCGAGCAGTTTTTGCAGACTGTGGTTGGCACTCATATATATGCGTGTCTTAGAACGGCATGCCCGGGATGTTGAGGCCGCCGGTGATGGCGCCCATCTGCTTGTTGGCGAGCTCGTTGACGCCGCGGACGGCCTCGTTGACGGCAGCCATGATCATATCCTGCAGCATATCGACGTCCTCGGGATCGAGCGCATCGGGATCGATGGTGAGGTTGACGAGCTCCATCTCGCCGTTAACGGTCACCTTGACCATGCCGCCGCCAGCAGAGGCGTCGACGGTCTGGGACTTGAGGTTCTCCTGCGCGGCGGCAAGCTGCTCCTGCATCTTGCGAGCCTGCTTCATCATCTGCTGCATGTTCATACCGGCCATGATGGCTCCTTTACGTGCGGCCGCACGCCGAGCTGCAAGGGCAGCCGGAGCACGGCAGGACTTTCAAACTCAAAAATCGTACCACGGCGCGAGGCGAGAGAGCGGGGCGGACGTGTTACCTCAGTCGATATACATGTCCTCCAATACAAACCGCACTCAAAGATTATGCAAGGTCGAATTATGCAAGGTTGCATAATATCGCACACTCAATCTAGTAGAGCCGAATCCGGCATTTCATGTGCGCCACTAAATAGCTAAATGCCGAACCGCTGCTCGAGGCGGCGCACATGGCGGCAGGGTATAATTTGATTGCCATAGATAGTAATTTGGAGGTGCCCCATGAATGCCCCCAACGCGCTCCAAAACATCCGCTCAAAACACCCCGTTGCATATGTGGTTCTCTATCTCTTTGTCGGCTGGGCATTGCTGGTTGTCATCACCCATGCCATAGCTTTTGGAGCAGAACTGCTGATAGCCAGCTCGGACCAGCCCGTCGTCAAATGGGAGACGACCGATGAGTGCACCGACGGAACCCGAACCGTCTACTACAACAGCCCGTCCCTCTATCAAGAGTTCAAGGTCAAGATAAAGGACTTCAAGATTGTCGATGCCGAGCTAGGCGTTTATTTGGCAATCGGAGCAACCATTAACGCCGAGCAAGTCGAGTACACGGACAGCCATGCGACGTATCGTATCGACCTCAGCATCCTAGGCCGACCGTCACGCACCTGTCTGCTCAAATGCGACATACGCGGCACCACACTACACATGTCCGAAATACAGATGCGCCCGGACAAGGGGTCCTCTTCTTGAGCAGTATACCCGCCTGCGCAGCTACTCCACCGGCTTGAAGATGGTGGCCTGGCCAAAGACGCTGCGGATGAGGGCCTTGGCCTCGTCCTCGGTCTGCGGGATGCTCGGGGCTGCGCCCTGATGGCCGAAGGGGCTGCCAGCACCGGGATTGGATTCCCAGGGAGCGGCGGGGACGTCGTCGTTTGCAGAGGCTGCGGGTGCCACAGCAGCGGCCTTGGTCGCGGACGCCGCACCCGGCACGTCGAACGGGGGCAGATCGTCCCCGCCGGCATCGGCAGCAAAACCACCGACCATAGCATCGTCGTAGGGCACCTGCTCGGATTCCCATGGCGCAGCCTGCGCAGGCGGCTGAGCCATGGGGACGGACGCGCGCTCGGGCGCTCGGGGCGCGGGCTCGGTCGGGAGCTTGCCCGTGGCAGGAGCACCGGCAGGGTTGTCGGAGCGCAGCCAAGGGGCCTTGGCCAGGTCGGATGACTTGGGCGCAGGCGCGGCAGCGGACTTGGGCGCGGGGATCGGAGCAGCCGGTTTGGGCGCAGCGGGTTCAGGCGCCGACGGGGTCGGTGCCGCTACCGGCGCCGCTTTTGGCTGCGTCGCGCTGGCGCTCGAGGATGCAGGGGGCACCGAGGACACGGGTTGCGGGTCCGCAGATACCGCAGCCCGTGCAGATGGAGAATGCTCCTCATGTTGAGGAGCCGGCGTGCCACCCCCATCCAGGACATAGTCGACGGTACGACGACCGAAGACCGCGCAGACCGTCGGCAGGACCACCGACTGCGTATCGGCGCGACCGAGCATCTTGATGGCAAAAGTCGAACCCGCGGGGAACGAGACCGTGAGCTTGGAGCCGTCGTCGGCCGTGGCGCGGGCGTTGAGCAAAAGCCCTGCGTAGGAGGCCTGACGAGCCTTGACGCGCTCGACGACCTCGGCCCATTTGCGCTGGAGCTCGCCGGCGTCCTCAACCGCGGGGGTCTCGGCAGCACCGGCGGCGGCAACCTGGGCGGCGTTGTTGGGCTTGGACACCGACACGGTCGATGCAGCAGGCGCGGAAGCCGGAGCCGCAACGGGCTGAGGTGCAGGCGTTACAGGTCTGGGCGCCGGCGCAGGAGCCGCGGACTTGGTCGCAGGCTGGGCAGCCGGAACAGCAGCGCCGCGGTCCCAAGGCATACCGCCCTGGCGCGCGGACGTAGCAGCGGGGGCAGCGGATGCCGCCGGAGCGGCAGCACGAGCGCCCGAAATGAGCGTCGGCTGTTGGGCAGCAGCGGGTACGGATGCTGCAGGCGCGGCGGCCTGAGCAGCAGCCACGCTCGCCGGCACGGCGCCGTTGGCAATCATGGCCTCCAGGCGTGCCACGCGCTCGGCCAATGCCTCAATCGTTAAATCGGCCTCGGGACGCGCCAGACGCGTGCAGGCAATCTCGAGCACCAGGCGCACGTCGCTCGCGCCCCTCATCTCCAGTGCGGCATCGTCGAGCACCGTCAGCACGCGGGCCAGGCGGTCGGCAGGATGCTCGCCAAAGGCAGCGGCCTCGGCAGCAAGCGCCTCGGCCTGCTCGGAGCCGCCCTCAAACAGCTCGGCACGGGCACCGGCAACGCAGGCAACGTACACGTCGCGCACATGCGCCACCAGGTCGCGCGTCAGCTCCAGCAGGTCATTGCCCTCCTCGACCTGCGCACGGATCAGTCCATAGAGCTCGGCAACATCGCGATCGGCAATGGCGCGGGAAAACTCGCCCAGAATCTGGTCCGAAACCTCGCCCAAAAGCGAGCGGGCGTCGTCCGCATGCACAGAACCGTTGCCAAAGACGCTCAGCTGCTCCAGCGTGGAAAGCGCGTCGCGCATACCGCCCTTGGCATGGCGCGCCACAATGGCGAGTGCCTCGTCGTCGTAATCGAAGCCCTCCTGCTCGCACACGTAAGACAGGCGATGCTCGATATCCTCGTTGCCGATGCGGTGGAAATCGAAGCGCTGGCAGCGTGAGAGAATGGTCTCCAGAATCTTTTGCGGGTCGGTGGTGCACAGCACAAAGATCACGTGTGCCGGCGGCTCCTCAAGCGTCTTGAGCA
Source organism: Collinsella sp. (assembly GCA_047247485.1). Lineage (GTDB taxonomy): Bacteria > Actinomycetota > Coriobacteriia > Coriobacteriales > Coriobacteriaceae > Collinsella. The sequence goes on from JBKTTM010000006.1 coordinate 1,891,769, forward strand.
GCGCGTTGAACGCCGCCGTCGTGAGCATGTGGACCTCGTCGATGATATAAATCTTGTACTTGCCGCGCACTGGGGCAAAGTTGACGGAGTTGATGATCTCCTCGCGCACGTTGTCCACGCCGGTACGGCTTGCGGCATCGAGCTCGTAGACATCGGGGTGGTTACCCTCGGCAATGAGCTCGCACTCCTCGCAAGTACCGTCGGGCATGCAGCCGCTTGCACCCTCGGCGCGCGCCGCCTCGGCATTGCGGCACAGCAGCGCCTTGGCCAGAATGCGCGCCATGGTGGTCTTGCCCGTGCCGCGCGGTCCGCAGAACAGGTAGGCGTGGGACAGGCGCCCCTCGGTGATGGCGTGCTCGAGCGTCGAGACGATATGCTGCTGGCCCACCACGGAGTCAAAGGTGAGCGGGCGATACTTTCGGTACAACGATTCCATGGGTGCTCCCCCGGGTATACTGAGTCTTGTTGCCGCGGCGGCCATGCGGTCGCACGGCATACTGCATTCCATAATAACCCGTACGGCGAGCCCGCCGCGATAGGAGTCCAAAGAGCATGGCAGACGCAGAGAGCAACCTCGTTCCCTCCGAAGCAGCCGACCAGGTCGAGGTCGCGCTCGAGGAGCAGGCCGCAGCCGATGACGGCATCCTGTACCTCAACGAGTACCAGTACGAAAACGACCTGGTCACCGACTTCGCCCGCCTGGTCGCCTCGCCCAGGCGTCGCGGCTCGCTGTATGTCGCCGCGGCAGTTGCCGCGCTCATCGGCATCGGCATGCTGGTGGCCGGCGGCAGCTGGATCAAGTTCGGCGTCGTGTTGATCGTGTTCGGCGCCTTTTTGGCCTGGTGGAGCAAGAACCTGCACCACACGCTCGCCCGCGACTTTATCGACGCCGTCGAGGCCGACGAGTCCATGGGTGGCCGCTATCGCCGCGTCGCCGCCAACGAGGACGGCCTGATGGTTTGGGGCAAGAGCGGCAAGTCGCAGTTCTTCCCGTTTGACAAGCTCGACCACGTACTCGACGGCGAGCGCATCTTTGTGGCCATGTTCGCCGACCAGGGCGTGACGATCCCCAAGGACACCTTCGTCCGTGGCGATGCCGAGCAGTTCGGTCCCTTCCTCAAGGCCCGCATCAACAAAAAACTCCGCATCGAGACCAAGAAGAAGAAAATGAAGGCCGAGAAGGCCGCCGCCGAGGCCAAGCAGGGCGACAAGCCCCAGGAGACCAAGGGCAAGCAGCGCAAGCAGAAGAAGAACAAGAAGAAGCGCTAGGCCGGACGCAGGGTCCAGACCCCAGACGGAGCTTAAATTGAATGTCGCCCACCCGAGCGTGCTACACTAGCAGCATCTATGCCACCGCGAACGGCTCGGCTCCGCGCCCGCCACTCGCAAACGAACTTTAAACGCACGAGGGTTGGCCATGCCGCTTTTCTCGCAACATACCGCCCGGTTCTCGCCGGACGTTCCCTTGGAGGGCACTAGCTCTCGCGAGCTGCTCAAGCGGTACCAGCCGCTCGAGACGCTTGCGACCGGCGGTTTTGGCTCCATCGAGATTTGCCGCGACACGCATCTGCGCCGTCGCGTGGCCATTAAGCGCATTCCCCTTATCAACGGCGCCGGCATGCCCGCCAGCGACATCATGGACGTGCTGCGCGAGGCGCATACCGCCGCCATGCTTCAACATCCCAATATCGTGCAGGTTATCGACTTTACGCACGACACCGCCTATGCCTACCTGGTCATGGAGTATGTCGACGGCATGTCGTTGGCCGAGTTTTTGCATCGCGTGGACGGCCACTCGCTCACCTTTGACGAGGCCGCGGCCATTGCCGACGCGCTGGGTCAGGCGCTCACCTTTGCCCATGCAAACGGCGTGCTTCATCTGGACATAAAGCCCGCCAATGTGCTTATCGACCATTCGGGCAATGTAAAGCTCACCGACTTTGGCATGGCGCGGCTGTCGTCTGCCGGCGGCTTTGGCGGCTCGCGCGGCGGCACCATCGGCTACATGCCGCCCGAGCAGCTCGATATCGAGACCGGCACGGTCGACGAGCGCGCCGATGTCTTTGCCCTCGCCTGTGTGATCTACGAGGGCCTGTGCGGCAGCGCTCCCTTTATGGCGGCCACGCCCGCCGGCTCGCTCGGCCGCATCATCGGCGGCGCCACCTATCCCAGCGAGCTGATACCACACTTCCCCCCGGGAGCCGAGGCCGCGCTCATGAGCGCGCTCTCCCCCATGCCGCAGGACCGCCCCAACAGCATCGAGGCATTTTGCGACCAGCTCCTTGCCGGTCTGGGCAGCGTGCGCGAGGGCCGTCGCAGCCTGGAGCAAATGGTTGGCGAACTTTCGGATGACGAGCAGGAGCTCGACGATATCGAGCCGTCGCACTACGAGGACGACGCCATCGAGATCGACCCCGCACTTGGCTGGGCGGGCACGCGCTGGAGCCATGCGCGCGACTACACCATGCGCGCTATCTCGGCGCTGGCGTGCGGCACCTTTAGCTTTTTGCTGATGCAAACGGCCGGAGTCGCGACGCTTCCCGGCCTGGTCATTGCGGCTATCGCGATCGGAGCGGCGGCTGGCCTGGCCCCCCAGATCGGCTCGGCCATCTCGGCTGTGGGCTTTTTGGTGCTCATGGCCAACGCCACCATGCAGGCGCAGGGCATCCTGTCGATGCTGCCCGTCGCGGTGATCTTTGCCGCCGCCATGTCCGGTTGGTGGATCGCCTGGGGTCGCACCGAGGCTGCCGCGAGCGCCGCGCTCACCTGTGCACTCGCGCTTGGCTGTCTGACCGGCAATACCTTCCTGGCAGCTGGGGTCGCCGCCGGCGTCGCTTCATTTTGGCTCGGCCCGGCAAGCGCCGCCGCGGCAACGGGCATGGGCGCGCTTTTTGCCCGTCTGGCCACGGTCGCGCTTTCAGCCGGAGGCGTGCTGGGGCTCGGTAACGTTGCCGCAGCGCTGGGAGACCCGCTCCTTTGGGCTGCCTTTGTGCTGGTCGCGGCAACTGCCGCAGCGTCATCTGCGCTGCTCAATACCCATGCCAAGCGTGCCGATCAGGGCTCAAACCTTGTCGCAATCGCCGCCATCGCTGTCACCGGCATCGGCTGCGCAGCGGCGTCCTGTCTTGCACACCATATGGAAATTGCCAGCCTTGCAGCCGCGGTCATCGCCAAGGCGGCGGTTGCGGGAACCCTATCCTCTATAATCGTTGGGATATGCCTATATTTGCTCGGATACCAAAGAACCTATACGGAGAGTGATCTTTCGTGAACTTCCTGAACATCTTCGAGGACCACGTGGCCGGCATCTTCGGTGCCACCCGTGCCCCGTTCTCCTTTAAGAAGCTTGCCAAGCAGGCCGCTCGCGACATGGAGGATCAGACTCTGGTGATCAACGGCGTCAACACGGCGCCGGCACTCTATACCATCCTTATCGCCGCCGACGACGATCCCATGCTCGCCCCGTTCTACCCCGAGCTTTCGCGCGAGGTCCGCGAGTTTGTGAAGGCGCAGGCCGAAAAGCGCCGCTATGTCTTTGTCGGCGAGCCCCTCGTGCGTTTTATGATCGATCCGCAGCTGCGCGCCGGCAAGTTCTCGGTCTTTGCTGAGAACGTCGATGCGCCCACGCTCGGCCGCCTGTACGAGGAAGAGCGCGCCTACCAAAACGGCCTGGGACAGAACAACTCGGCCGCAAGCCGTGCCGCCAGCGCCCCGCGCGCCGGCCAGCAGCAGTTTGCCGCCCCGCAGCAGCAGCGCCCCGCCGCCATGCCCCAGCAGCAGCCGACGCCTCGCGCCGCCGCTCCCGACCCGCTTGCCGTGGCAGACCCCTTCGCGCCTAGCGTCCCCGACCCCGCCGCCGCACCCATCCCGGTGCCGCAGACCGTCTCGCGCGACGCGCTTGCCGGCATGGGCGGAGCCGCCGCGACCGGTGCCGCCGTGGGCCTAGGCGCCGCAGCCGGCATCGCTTCCAACATGGCGAGCACTCGCGCCCCGCAGCGCCCGCTCGCCCAGCTCGTCGACGTCGTGAGCGGCGAGAGCCATAGCATCACCTCCGCACAGGTGACCATCGGTCGCGAGCGCTCAGTTTCCGACATTGCCCTGCGCGACCCCAACGTGTCGCGCCGCCACGCCCAGCTCACCTTTACGGGCTCGGATTGGTCGATCGAGGATCTCAATTCCACCAACGGCACGCTCGTCAACAACCGCCGCATTACGCGCTGCCCGCTGCGCAACGGCGATCTGCTGACGTTTGGCCTGAGTACCTTTGAATTTAGGGGATAGTCGCTTATGAACATCGATATCGTCCTTTTTGCAGGCCGCATCGTCCTGGTCGCCCTGCTCTATATCTTCCTATTCGCCGTCATGAAGACCGGCGTGGGACTTGTGCGCGGACAGCGCCGCGACTCGGCTATCTGGACGATCGATGTGGACAAGGGTCCGCGCGGTATCCGCGGCATCCACGTTGACATGCTCGGCCCCGTCATCGTCGGTCGCTCGCCATCTTCGGACATCTGCATCAACGAACCATTCGTCTCGGCCTCGCATGCGCGCTTTTCGCTGCAGGGCCCGGCGCTCATCATCGAGGACCTCAACTCGCTTAACGGCACGCTCGTCAACGGCCGCCAGCTGGTGGAGCCCGCGACGCTGCGCGAAGGCGACGAAGTCCAGATTGGCGACGTGGTCATGAAGGTGAACCGTCGATGATCGACGAGGAGAACAAGTCCGCAACTATGACCGAGGCACCGGCCGCCGCCACAGCTGCGCCGGCCCACGCCGCTCCAGCGGGCTCCGCACCCGTGGAGCCCGAGGACACCGTGTTCTCCCTGCCTCTTTCGCATGTAACGCATGATATTTCGGATCTCGCCGATAACGAGGACGAAGAGGATGCCGCAGCGGCGCCCATCGGCGCACATGCTGCGGAACAGCCCACAGCGCCCGAAGCAACCCCGGCGCCGGCTCACTTTGCAGAGCCCGTCGCCGCGGCAATCAACGAGAGCGCTGCGGTGTTTGCGGCACCCGAGCCCGCCGCGCCGGCGTTTCCCATAGCCCCGGCATCCGAGGTTGCGCCCGCGTCTACGCCGGCGCCCGAGCCTATAGACGTCAGCCCGCAAGATGACGAGTCGACCGCCCGCGTTTCCGAGGAGCCCGACTCCCCGGACACCGGTGATTCCGAATCAAACGCCGAGACCGACACCGTCTCTCCCGGTGACACCGCCGAGATCGACGTTGCTGCCGTTGAGGCCAAGCTCAAAGACCCCGGCTCGACCATGAGCTTTGAGCCCCTGACCGAGGAGCGCATCGAGACCGACTCGACCTATGACGCCGGTACCACCACGCAACTCATGTGGGGCGCCCGCTCCGACGTTGGCTGCGTGCGCCCGCACAATGAGGATTCCTACCTGGTGCAGTCGCCGCTCTTTTGCGTATGCGACGGCATGGGCGGTCACGCCGCCGGCGAGGTAGCCTCTTCCATCGCCGTCGAGACTATTGCCAAGACGGCCCCGCAGTCCGCCGACGCAGAGCGCCTGGCCGCAGCCGTCGAGGCCGCTAACGCCGCCGTAATCGAGGCCGCCTTGAACGGCCTGGGCAAGCCCGGCATGGGCTGCACAGCCACTTGCGCCTATATCGAAAACGACACGCTCGCCATCGCCCACGTGGGCGACTCTCGCGCCTATCTGCTCCACGAGGGCACGCTCATCCGCGTGACCCGCGACCACTCCTACGTGGAGGAGCTCGTGGACGCCGGCGAGATCACGGCAGACGAGGCTCGCGTCCACCCCAACCGTTCGGTCATCACCCGTGCGCTGGGCTCGGACCCCGCCATGTATGCCGACCACTTCACTCTGCATATCGAGGAAGGCGACCGCCTGATCCTGTGCTCTGACGGCCTTTCGAGCATGATTCCCGATAGCGATATCGAGAACATCGCCACGCAATCCTCAACCGCGCAAATCTGCGTCGACAACCTAGTGGACGCGGCGCTTGCCGCCGGCGGCCACGACAACGTGACCGTAGTAGTCGTTGACCTGGTTGACGATGGCGTCATGCGCGAGGCGCAACGCGTGCGTCGCCGCAACGTTACTATCGCCGCCATCCTGGCCCTCGTCTTTGTGCTGGCAGCTGGCATCTGGGCCTACACGGGTGTCACCGGCTCGTACTACCTGGGTACCTACCAGGGCAATGTCGCCGTCTGGCGCGGCCTGCCCGGCAAGCCGCTCGGACTCAAGCTCCACTGGCTCGAAAGCGAAACCAGCATCAAGCTGTCCGACCTGCCCGAAGACACGCAAAACCGCCTCAAGGCGGGCATTCCGCAAACAAGTGTCGACGATGCGCAGGACACGATATCCAAGTACCGCCACCAGATCGACGAGGAGCAGACCCGCCAGGTGATCGACGCGCAAACGATTCGCGACAACACCAATCAGGGATCGACCTCCGAATCAGATTCCGAGAAAACCGCCGAACAGTCCGCCGAGGCCGAAGCCTCCGATAAGAATTAGAAAGGGAGTGCCGCTTATGAGTCGCCGCAACACCGAGCTGCTCTTGCTCATCGCCTCGGCGTTCCCCGTCATCCTGCTGTATGCGATGTACGTCCTCACCGCGGGCGCTGCCATCTCCTTTGAGACGCTCGCCGTACCGATCGGCCTCTTTGCCGCCTTTGCCGCGGCCCACATTGCCGTGCGTATCTTGGCACCCGGTGCCGACCCCGCCATCCTGCCCATCGTATTTATACTTTCGGGCATCGGCATCACGTTCGTGACGCGTCTCGCCCCCGCTCTCGCCATCTCACAGCTCATCATCCTGTTTGTCTCGGTGGCGCTCATGGTGGGAACGCTTGCACTAGTCAAAAACCTCGACGTGGTCATGCGCTACAAGTACACCTTTGGCATCATCGGCATCATTCTGCTGATGCTGCCTATCTTTATCGGCACCACGATCTCGGGCTCCAAGCTGTGGATTCGCATCGCGGGCTTTACCATCCAGCCCGGCGAGTTCGCCAAGGTCTTTATCGTCCTGTTCCTGGCCGGCTACCTGGCCGAGAACCGCGAGCTGCTCTCCATCTCCAACCGCAAGATTCTGGGCTTTAAGATCCCTCGCCTGCGACTGCTGCTGCCGCTGTTTGCCGTGTGGGGTGTGTGCCTGCTCGTCGTCGTCTTCGAACGCGACCTGGGTTCGGCCGTGCTGTTCTACACCATCTTCTTGCTGATGCTCTACGTTGCCACGGGGCGCTTTTCGTATGTCGTTATCGGCCTTGCGCTCTTAGCTGTTGGAGCCGTGGGCGCCTACAAGTTCCTGTCGCACGTTCAGGTGCGTTTCCAGGTTTGGCTCGATCCGTTTAAGGACGCCCAGGGCCAGGGCTACCAGATCGTCCAGTCGCTCTTCTCGCTTGCCGATGGCGGTCTGGTCGGTGTTGGCATCGGCAACGGCATGGCCAACAACATCCCTGTCGTCGAGTCCGACTTTATCTTCTCGGCTATCGGCGAGGAGATGGGCCTTTTGGGCGGCGGCGCCGTGCTCATCCTGTTTATGCTCTTTGCCGTGCGTGGCCTCACCACGGCTGCCCGCGCTAAATCCGACCTCGCCGCCTTTAGTGCCACAGGCCTTACGGCCGCCATCAGCTTCCAGGCCTTCTTGATCGTTGGCGGCGTAACCCGCCTGATCCCGCTGACCGGCGTCACCCTGCCCTTTATGAGCCAGGGCGGCTCCTCGCTGCTGGCGAGCTTTATCATCGTCGCGCTCCTGCTGCGCGCCGGTGACGAGGCTACCGGACGCGAGGCCGAGCTTACCGGCACCGGCACCATGGCCGCCATCACCGATGATCAGGTCGCATCTGCCGCCGCCCCGACGGGCACGCGCTTTGCCACCTCGTCTTCCTACGGCAGCGGCAGCCATTCCGTCGGCTCGCGCATGCGACGTCGCCTGCTCGACACGCCTGAATCCGGTGTGCTCGGCCGCGTTGCGCTCGCCAACCGTCTAACCCGCGCGGTGCTCGCCTTTACGGCGCTGTTCGCCATCCTTATCGGCAACCTCACCTATGTCCAGGTCATTAAGGCCAAGGACTATCAGGACATGCCGACCAACAACCACACCATCGCCCGCTCCAAGTACATCCAGCGCGGCTCCATCATCACGTCCGACGGCGTGACGCTGGCCGAGTCGCTGCAGCAGGAGGACGGCACCTACGTACGCTCCTACCCCAACGGTAACCTGGCAGCGCACGTGGTTGGCTACGTGAGCCAGCAGTATGGCACCACCGCCATCGAGAGCGTCATGAACGACACGCTCACCGGTTCTAAGGACTACTCCAGCTGGAACAATGCCATCGCGTCGCTCGCGGGCCAGACCCAGCCGGGCAACACCGCCAAGCTCACCATCGACTCGCGTATCCAGACGGCGGCCGAGCAGGCACTCAAGGGCTTTAAGGGCGCTGTAGTGGTCATCGACCCGCGTACCGGCGCGGTGCTCGCATGTGCCAGCTCGCCCACCTACGACAACACCAACATCGATGCCCTGCTGCAGACGGGCGGCGGCGAGGACGGCTCCATGTACAATCGCGCCATGGACGCGCTGTACACGCCGGGCTCCACGTTTAAGGTCGTTACGCTTTCCGCGGCACTCGAGACCGGTACCGCCAGCCTGACCAGCACCTACCAGGCGCCCGGCTCCATGGACATCGGCAACGCACCGGTCACCAACTCTGCCAACGAGAGCTACGGCACCATCAGCCTGCAGCAGGCTTTTGCCGTGTCCTCCAACGTCGTCTTCGGCCAGGTGGCAAACGAAGTTGGCGCAAACACGCTCGTACAGTTTGCCAACGCCTTTGGCTACGGCCAAAAGCTCGGCCAGGACCTGACCTCCGCGGCCTCCATCATGGCCGACCCGTCGCTCATGACCGAGTGGGAGACCGCCTGGGCCGGCGCCGGCCAGCCTGTCGGCATGGACCACACGCCCGGCCCGCAGACCACCGTCATGCAAAACGCCGTGATTGCCGCCGCCATCGCTAACAGCGGCGTGGTCATGGACCCGTACTTTGTAGCCCAGGTACTCGCCCCGGACGGAACCGTGGTCAAGACCACGCAGTCCCGCTCGCTTGGTCAGGCCGTCAGCTCCGCCACGGCCGACCAGGTCAAGCAGGCCATGCTTGCCGTCGTCCAGTCCGGCACCGGCACCGATGCCCAAATCCCCGGCGTCAAGGTCGCCGGCAAGACCGGCTCGGCCGAGACTGGCGGCACCAACGTCAACTCGATGTTCGTTGGCTTTGCACCTTACGATTCACCCACGGTCGCCATCTCGGTGGCCTTGGAGGATTTCGACAAGCATGACGTCGAGGCCGCCAAGATCGCCGGTATCGTCCTGACCGCGGCGCTTGCCGCACAGGGAGCGTGATGCCCATGATCGAATCGGACACCCGAGGCGCGCCGCGGCCTAAGGGTTAGCGGCAACGCGTCACACGGCCCCAGCGGCCACATCGTAGGTACTACACACATCGTTGAGCGAATAGTTATGTTAGGAGCAGGAATGGAACAGAGGGTCCTCGGGGGAAGATACCTCCTCAAGGATAAGGTGGGAACAGGCGGCATGGCGACCGTCTACCGTGCACAGGACCAGGTCCTCGACCGCACGGTAGCCGTCAAGATCATGCTGCCGCAGTATGCTGGCGACGCAACCTTCGCCGCACGCTTTAAGCAGGAGGCCCAGGCAGCAGCCGGTCTCTCCTCACCCTATATCGTGGGCGTCTACGATTGGGGCAAGGACGGCGACACCTATTACATCGTCATGGAGTACCTGCGCGGCACCGACCTTAAGAGCGGCATCAAGAGCCACGGCGCCCTCGACCCCAAGAAGGTCGCCCAGATCGGCTCGCAGATCAGCTCCGCGCTTTCGGTCGCCCACAAGCACGAGATCATCCACCGCGACATTAAGCCGCAGAACATCATGGTGCTGCCCGACGGCAACATCAAGGTGATGGACTTTGGCATCGCGCGCGCCAAGAACAGCCACCTCACGCAAGACAACAACGTGCTGGGAACCGCCCACTACGTCAGCCCCGAGCAGACCCGTGGTCAGGACCTCGGCCCCACCTCGGATATCTACTCGCTGGGCGTCGTGATGTACGAGTGCGCCACCGGCCGCGTCCCCTTTGACGGTGACGACGCTATCTCGGTCGCACTCAAGCAGGTCAACGAGCTGCCTATTCCGCCGAGCCAGATCAACTCCGGTGTCGACGCCGACCTTGAGCGCATCATCCTCAAGTGCATGGAGAAGGACCCGGCAAACCGCTTCCAGACCGCCGACGAGCTGCGTCAGGTGCTCAACAGCTACCTGTCGGGCCGTGCCGTCAACGTCTCGGAGCCCACGCGCATCATCGGTGCCCCCGGTGAGCTGGGCGCCACCAAGACTCGCGAGCTTTCCGATCAGACGCGCGCCATGGTGCGTCCCGTCTCGGGCGTGAGCGGCCAAAATACCGCCCGCAGCTCGGTTTCGGGCTCCACCGGCTCCTACGAGGTCGAAAAGCCCAAATCCAACAAGAACAAGATCATCGCCGCCGTGGTGGCAGCCGTTGCCGTCATCGGCATCGTGGTGGCCTTTGCCACAGGACTCTTTGGCGGCGAGCAGGTCACCGTGCCCGATGTGCTGGGCAAGGACCAGCAGACTGCCGTCGAGCTGATCAAGGAAGCCGGCCTCGAGGTCGGCACCATCGACCAAAGCTACAACGACGATGTCGACGAGGGCAAGGTCGCCGAGCAGACGCCCAACGGCAACACCAAGAAGACCAAGGGCACCAAGGTGAACCTGGTAATCTCCAAGGGCCCCAAGCCCTCCGAAAAGGTTGAGGTTCCCAAACTTGTCGGCCTGACCAAGGACCAAGCAGAAGCCGCACTGGCAAGCGTTGGCCTGAAGGGCAACGCCTCCGAGGAGGCCAACGAGGCTGATGAGGGCCAGGTCTTTGAGCAGGGCACCGAAGCCGGTAAGGAAGTCGCGAAGGGCACGACCATCTCGTACAAGGTCTCGAGCGGCCCGGATACCACGTCCGTCCCCGACCTGACCGACATGACCGAGGCCCAGGCGCGCAACGCCCTCGATATGGCAGGCTTTGGTGTCGACGTGAGCTACCAGGAGAACGACTCGGTTACCGAGGGCACCGTGATCAGCTGGAACCCCAGCGGCAAGCAGAAGCCCGGCGCCACGATTACCGTCGTCATCGCCAAGAAGTCCGGCAAGGCCACCGTCCCGGGCAACCTGTACGGCAAGAGCATTTCCGCCGCCGTTACCGCGCTCAACAACGCCGGTTTCTATAACATTGGCTTCTGTGACCAGAACGGCAATCCCGTAAGCGGTAACGAGGATGCAACCGTTACGGGCGTCTCCCCCACTGGAAAGCAGTCCACCGACAGCACGATTACGCTGACGGTCGCACTTTCTGGTTCGGGCTCGGGCTCGGGCTCGGGCACGGGCGACGATTCCGGTACGACCAACTAGTCGCCACCCCACCGCTCATCGCGGCTTTCGCCGCAAACATATTCGCTCACAGGCGCCCGCTTGCTCCCCCAGCAAGCGGGCGCTTTCTTTATCTGAAGCAGCGAATACTACGGCATGCCTTAAACCAAAAGAGCCCGGCACCGTAACGGTACCGGGCTCGATATTCCTCTGGTGCCCCCGGGCGGATTCGAACCGTCGACACCCGCTTTAGGAGAGCGGTGCTCTATCCCCTGAGCTACGGAGGCATGTTGTACTAGTGTAGCAGATTTACGCCGTTGTAATACAGCGTATAGCCACTCTTCGAAGTTGCAGTGGAACAGCCCTCCGGAAAGTGTGTCCCACTATCCAGGCAAATTCTGGGTCAAACTTTCCCAATGGGACCTCGCTGGAAACTGTGTCCCAGAATTTCGGCTCGAAACGGGACACAGTTTCCCAAACGACCCCGTTCCGGAAACTACATCCCGGAATCGGCGCTCGAACTGGGATGCACTTTCCCGATCGAGCCCCATGGGAAACTGCGTCCCACTTGGGGGGCGCTCTTTAATGACTAGTTGCCTTTGTGGAAGAGGCTTTTGATAACGGAGGGGATGCTCTTCGCGCCCTTGGCGGTCACATCGATAAAGTCGGGCGAACGCACGAGCTTATCCTCGTCGACGTACTTACGAACCGCACGAAGCGTCTCTTTGTCGTCGCGCGTCGAAAACGTAAAGTGACCGTTGTCCTTGGTGAAGATGGCAAAACGCGTAATCTTCTTGGTGCCGCGCAATACCTCGGCGGCAATATAGTCGACCTCGTCCCACGGGATTTGAATATAATCCTCGGGATTGCGCTCGTTATAGTACTCAAACGCCTTATTGCCCACCATCACGTTACCGTGGCTGGTAAGCCCCATCAGGCAGGTTGCCGGCGTTGCCAGATCGACCGTGCTGTTCTGAGATTGCGCCATACGCGCCTCGCCCTCCAATAAAAACAATCGGACCGCATCCAGTGTACCCACCGGGTGCGGTCCGTTTCAATGGCTCAAAAGCCCTTGCCTAGCAACTCTCGGTCTTAAGCCGAAGCGCGCTTACATGAAGCCGCAGACGCGACCGATGATGCCGACGGCGAAGAGAGCCAGGATGATGACGATCGGGCTGACCTTCTTCTTGAGCAGCTTGCAGACCAGCAGGGTCAGGCACACGGCGGCAAGGCCGGGGATGAGCTGATCGAGGTTGGCCTGAAGCGTGGTGACCTTCACCTGATCAAGGGCGTTAGCACCGATGGAGTTATACATCGTCAGTGCTTCCTTGACACCCTCAGAACCGGAGGGCAGGTTAGCCCAGTCGATAAAGGCGCCAGCAGACTGCGTGACCTTGGAGACGACCGGGGTGAAGGAGATGGACACCCAGCGCTCGACCAGGGCGCCGATGATGAACATGCCCAGGATGGAAGCACCCTCGGTAACCTTGCCCATCAGACCGCCGGAGAGGTCCTTGGCGATGGAGGAGCCGACCTTGTAGCCAAACTCCTGCGTGTACCACAGGAAGGCGTAACGGATGATGTTCCACGCGAAGAAGAACAGCAGCGGACCGGCGATGCTGCCGGACAGGGCCATGGAAGCGCCCAGAGCGCCCAGAATCGGGCGAAGGGTGAACCAGAAGGCGGGGTCGCCGACGCCGGCGAGCGGGCCCATCATACCGACCTTGACGCCCTGAATGGCGACGTCGTCAATCGGTGCACCGTTGGCGCGCTCCTCCTCGAGAGCGAGGGTAACGCCAATGACGGGGGCGGAAACATAGGGGTGGGTGTTATAGAACTCCAGGTGGCGCTTAAGAGCGGCAATCTGGTCATCCTTGCTGGTGTAGAGCTTCTTGATCGCAGGGATCATTGCGAAGCACCAGCCGCCGTTCTGCATACGCTCGTAGTTCCACGAGCCCTGAAGGAACTGATGACGGAAGCAAACCTTCTTGCGGTCAGCCTTGGTGAGCTGAATCTTGTTCTCTGCCATATGTATCACTCCCCTCCTACTCGTAATCGTTCAGAATATCGCCGAGCGGGTCGCCGGAGCCACCGCCCATGCCGCCACCCTGCTTGGCCAGATCCTTAAGGCCAAGGTAGATGAGGGCAAGGGAAATGCCGATGAGGCCAAGGGCGATCAGCGTGAGCTGAGGGATGGCAGCAAGGACAAAGCCGAGGATGAAGAACGGCCAGGTCTCCTTGGTGGCCATCATGTTGATGACCATGGCGTAACCGACGGAAGCGACCATGCCGCCGCCGACAGCCATGCCGCCGGACAGCCAGTCGGGCATAGCGTTAAGCGCGTTGGTAACAGCCTCGGCCGGGATGATGCACAGAAGCACTGCCGGGATGGCGATACGAAGGCCCTGCATAAGGATGGCAATGTACTGCCAGCGTTCGATGCCGGCGAAGTCGCCCTTCTCGGCGCAACCGTCCATGGCGTGAGCGATAGCGGTAGCCAGGGTACGGCAGATCATGGTCAGGAACAGACCAGCGACCGACAGCGGGACAGCGACGGCGATAGCGGCGGTAACGGCCTTCGACGGATCGGTAGCGCCGCCGTTGAGGGCGAGCACCATGATGATTGAAGAGGCGACCGAGGCCAGAGCGGCGTCAGGCGCGACGGCGGCGCCGACGTTAGCCCAGCCAAGGGCCATCATCTGGAGCGAACCGCCCAGGAGGATGCCCTCCTGAAGGTGACCGGTTACGAGACCGATAAGCGTGCATGCCACGAGCGGCTGATGGAACTGGAACTCATCCAGAATGCCTTCCATACCGGCAAGCAACGCGACAATCGCAACAAGCAGAATAGTGATTGCAGACATGTATCGGACCCTCCTTTACTATGCTTGAGCGGCCAGTTCGGCCTTAGCTTTCTTCAACATGGCGTCGAGATCCTCGGAGGAATCCGAAGGAACCTTGCGGACCTCGAACTTGACGCCCTTGGCCTTGAGGGCCTCGAGAGTCTTGACATCGTCATCGCCCATAGCGACGGCGTTGGTGACGACGACCTTGCCCTTGGAGTGAGCCATGGAACCGATGTTGACTTCCTTGATGTCGACGCCGGCCTCGATGGCCTTGAGCAGATCCTGCGGGTTCTCGAAGAGCAGCATGGCCTTGGTGTCACCAAAGCGCGTGTCCTTGACGACCTCGGCCATCTTCTTGATGGGAACGACGTTGGCATGGACTCCCGGAGGGGCAGCCTGCTCGATCATGGTCTTGCGGAGCTCGTCGTGAGCAACGCCGTCGGAAACCACGATGATGCGGTTGGGGTTAATCTGCTTGGTCCACGTGGTGGCCACCTGACCATGCAGCAGACGGGTGTCGATACGGACGTGGGCAATCTTGATGTGCCCGTCGCCGATGACCGTTCCCGGAGGAATGGCGCCTGCAGGAGCAGCGGCGGCCGTAGCCGGCTTCTTCTCCTCGGGCTCCAGAGACTCGGGCTTGACGCGTACGCCAGCCTTAGCCTCAGTCACGAGATGTTTTGCGATCGCATGTGCAGTGTTCTTTGCGTCAAAACGCTGCGAATATGCCTCGATGAGCATAGGCAGGTTGACACCGGTGACGATAGCCCAGGAATCGTGGCCCTCGATGAGCCCGCTGATCTGGTTGAACGGCGTGCCGCCCCACAGATCAACGAGGAAGAGCACCTGCTCCTGGTCCTCGAAGGAAGCGATTGCTTCCTCGACCTTGGCACGGAAGTCGTCGGGGCCCATGCTCGGCTCGAGCGAGACCACGGCTACAGACGGCTGATCGCCAAAGACCATCGAGCCCGTCTGCTTGATTCCAGCAGCCAAGTCCCCGTGGCTAGCAAGAACAATACTTACCATCACATAACCTCCTTTTTGTCTACGTATTTCCTACACGACATTAAGGAAGTATACCTGTTTGGTTTGTGGAATTATAGCTAAATTCGCAAAAGGTTGGTTTATTTGTTTAAACGTCTAGGTTTGTTACAAGTTGATTACTTTACTGCTTTTTAACTCATTACACGCCAAGGCGTCGCACATCAAGCCATGCATTTTACAGATACAAACAGGCTGTTCATTAATATCGATTTTGGCAAGCGCAAATGCGCTTGTACTGCCGCCATTTTGTTTAAACAGACATAACTTGACTAATATCGTGACTTATGTTCTACGAAACAACTCAAAATAGTTGCGGTGGAATAGTTCTTGTTTAAGAGCCAGAAGGCTGGATTTAGGAACTATTTCACCGCAACTTATAGGGGATCCTAGACGATGTGGAGGGGGTTGGCGGCGTCGACGGCGTCGGGGGCGTCGGGGGCGTCGGAAGGACCGTCGGAGGCGGCGTCTGCCGGATCCTCGTCGGGGGTCTCAATCTGTTTGATCATGACCTCCTGGCCCTGCAGCAGATATGTTTCGCCGCTGCCGCAATGGGGGCAGGTCTTGCCGTGCTCGACTGTCGCATAGTCGCGGCCGCACGCCTCGCAATGCGTCACGGCCTCGACAGGCTCCACGATAAGCTCCGCGCCCTGCGTGATAGGCTTTTTATCCGCCGCCCAGCGCCAGGCGTCGAGCAGCAAGTCGGGAACGACGCCCGAGACCTCGCCCAGCAGCAACGTCACGCTCGAAACGCGACGCACGCCATGAGCGCGCGCCACATTCTCGACATCGCGAATGATGTGGTAAACGATTCCGAGCTCGTGCACTTTTTCCTCCGCCGTTCTCCTGCTTGTTGCATTTCTTACTTCCTACCAAATTTGATCTTGATGGCACGCTTGAGCGCATACTTGCCGAGGCTTGGGAGCTTTTGCTCGTATTTGACCATCGTTGAGCACTCGGGGCGGTCTCGATCCAGATGGATGGCGTCGAACGCGCACTTGGTGGTGCACAGGCCGCAGCCGATGCACTTGTTGGGGTCGACGATCGAGGCACCGCAGCCCAGGCAACGGGCGGTCTCGGCGCGCACCTGCTCTTCGGTAAAGGTCTCGACGTACTCGCTAAACGGCGCGGCTTTCTCGCGCTCGCGGTCCACGTGGGCAACCTCGCGGCTCGCGTTGTCGTAGCCCTCGAGCACAACGTCGTCGCGGTCAAGCGCGGTGTAGCGGCACTGGTTGCGGCCGATGGTAAGCGTGGAGCCCGGCTGCACAAAGCGGTGGATGGAGACGGCGGCCTCGTGGCCGGCGGCGATGGCATCGATGGCAAAGCTCGGACCGGTGTAGACATCGCCGCCCACAAAGATGTCGGGCTCGGCGGTCTGGTAGGTCTGGGGATCGGCAAGGGCACCCTGGCCGCGGCCAAGCTCCACCTTAGAGCCAGCCAGCAGGTCGCCCCACACAATGGACTGACCGATCGACATGACCACGCGGTCGGCATCGACACGACGCAGATCGTCCTCGTCGTACTCAGGCGCAAAACGACCCTCGTCGTCATAGACACGCGTGCAGTGCTTGAAGGTGATACCGCACACACGACCGGCCTCGTCCAGGTGAACCTCCTTGGGGCCCCAGCCGCAGCTGATGTGAGCGCCGTCCTCGACGGCCTCGCGACGCTCCTCCTCGCTGGCGGGCATCTGGGCCTCGCTCTCCAGGCAGAACATCTCAACGTGCTCGGAGCCCAGGCGGCAGGCGTTGCGCGCGACATCGATAGCCACGTTGCCGCCGCCCACCACGATGGTGCGGCCGGGCAGCGCGTCGATCTTACCGCTGTTGACCTCGCGCAAGAAGTCGACGGCCGCAGTCACATCCTCGGCATCCTCGCCCGGAATACCGGCAAGGCGGCCGCCCTGGCAGCCAATAGCCACATAAAAGGCCTTAAAGCCCTGCTCGCGCAGCTCGTCGAGCGTCACATCGCGACCGACCTCCACACCATAGCGGAACTCGGCGCCCATCAGGCGAATGATCTCGACCTCGGCCTCGATAACATCCTTCTGCAGCTTAAAGCTGGGGATGCCGTAGGTGAGCATGCCGCCCGGGCGCTCGTTCTTCTCGAACACGACAGGTTTGTAGCCCTTCTCGGCCAGGTAGAAAGCGCAGGACAGGCCGGCCGGACCGGCACCGATGATGGCGATCTTCTGGTCGAAGCCGCCGGCACGCGTCGGGGTCACCACAGGCGGGACATAGCGGGTCGCGGCATCCAGATCGCGCTGGGCGATGAACTTCTTGACTTCGTCGATAGCCACGGCGGCGTCCACGCGACCGCGGGTGCAGGCGTCCTCACAGCGGCGGTTGCACACGCGACCGCAGATAGCGGGCAGCGGGTTCTCGCGCTTAATGAGCGCCAGGGCCTCGTCGTAGCGGCCCTGCGCCGCGAGCTTCAAATAGCCCTGAACGGCGACATGCGCGGGGCAGGCTGTCTTGCAGGGAGCGGTGCCGGACTCGTGCGTCTCGATGCGGTTGTCGTTGCGGTAGTTGGGCGACCACTTGGTGTGATCCCACCTGGTGGCATCGGGCAGCTCCTGGCGCGGATACTCGGGCACCTGTCCGCCGGCCTTTTTGCTGCAGAGCTTCTGGCCCAGCTTGGCGGCGCCGGCCGGGCACACCTCAACGCAGCGGCCGCAGGCCACGCACTTGTCCTTCTCGACCTTGGCGACATAGGCCGAGCGCGACAGGTTGGGCGTGTTGAACAGCTGCGAGGTGCGCAGGGCATAGCACACGTTGACGTTGCAGTTGCAGATGGCGAAGATCTTGTTCTCGCCATCGATATTGGTGATCTGGTGCACAAAGCCGTTGTCCTCGGCCTGGCGCAGGATGTCGTAAACCTCGTCGCGCGTCACGTAATGGCCACGATCGGTCTCGACCACGTAGTCGGCCATATCGCCCACGGCGATGCACCAATCGGCCGGGTCGTCGGCACAGCCCTCACCCATCACGCGACGGCTCGCACGGCAGCTGCAGGTGCTGGCGGCATACTTGCCATCGTATTTGTCGAGCCAGTGCTCGATATGCTCAATAGGCACCGAGGTGCTCGCGGCGTCAATGGCCTTTTCGACCGGAATGACGTGCATGCCGATACCGGCGCCTCCGGGCGGCACCATCGGCGTAGCCTTGGACAGCGGGCCCTTGGATGCCTGTTCAAAGAACTTGGCATAGACCGGATGCTCCTCGAGCTGGCTCATGCGCATGTTGAGGAACTCGGCGGAACCCGGCACCAGCATGGGTAGCACCCACTGCTTGGCGCGCTCGGGGTTTTCCCAGTTGTACTCGAGCAGACCCGTGTAGCTCATGTCGTCGAGCATCTTTTCGATCTGGGCCTCGGACATGCCGGTAAGCTTGACCATCTCGGGCAGCGTGTAGGGACGGCGCATCTTCATCTTGCAGAGCACCTCGGCCTGCTCGTCGGTTGCGGCCTCGGCAAACGACCAGTACTCGTAGCCCAGCAGCTCGTCGCGATGCAGCAGACGGTTGGTGCAGTGCTCGCACAGCTTGACGATGGCCTCGCGCGGATGCTCCGGCAGCGGCGGCACGAACTCCGAACCGATATCGGGCTCGGTGTAGCTAATTCCCGGTCCGTTGAGAATCATGGTTGTCCCTTCTCTTGCCGCAGCCCGGCGAGGCCGCAGCGCCCCTCTTTTTTTGCAGGCTGGGCATGCCCCCATGCCGTTCACCCGCCATTGTTGACATTGTGTCAAAAATAGTATTGACGAACCGTCAACAATATTCAAGACTGTTAGGCGAACGGTCAGGCAAAAGAGGGTGAAAGGCGGCAAAACATGGGCAACAACGCAGCAGATACCTCTGTGGTCGATGCCATCCCCGCATCCGATAGCGCGGCAAAGCGCTTGACGGGCGACGAACGCCGTCGCGAGATCCTCGATGCCGTGCGCACCGTAAGCTCCGAGTTGGGCGTGTCCCACCTATCGGTATCGGCCGTGACCAAACGAGCCGGCTGCACGCGTTCATTGTTCTACCACTACTTTGCCGACATGGACGCCGCCGTCACCGCTGTTATGGACGAGGCGATCGACGGCTTTATCTCCGAACTCGAGCAGTGGAACGCCGGCCGCACCGTCGGCGATATCGAGGGCGCGCTCGACACCGTCGCCCCGCTCTTTAAGCGCCTGGTCGCCAGCGGCCACGAGCTGCCGAGTACGCTCACCTCAAGCAGCGGCGCGCTCTACGGCGGCTTTCTGCACAACGTGGTTCAGCGCGTGGCTCAGTACATCTGCGACACCACCGTGGTTGATTTTGTCGCCCATCACGAGCTGCGCATCGACCATGTCTACGAAACGTTCTACACCCTCATCATGGGTCTTTTGATGTATATCCGCACGCACCCCGATGTGCCCGACGAGACGGTCAAGGAAATCATCGCCTCGACGCTCCACATCGAGGGCTATACCGCCAAGTATCCGGAGCGCAAGCCCCAGAACTGACGACATTTGGCCAAACTGTCCGCGATCAGAAGAGGGGCCGCGGGCGTGTGAAAGGAGAGCAGCATGCTGTTCGATGTTTGGGGTAGCGATACCCTTATCCACTGGGCCGGCTGGGCCATGGTCTTTATTGGCCTGATCGTGCTCAACGAGGTCGGCCGCCGCACCAAGCTCGGCGCGGCCATCATCTTTGGCGTGGCTCCGCTGGCCATGACCATCTACTGCGTCGCCATCGCCGTCGGCGTTTCGCAGGGTGCCGAGTGGGCGCTCACCAACCCCACCCATGTGTACCAGAACAGCTGGTTCCACTACGCCAAGGTGTACGCGGCGCTGGCCGGTTGCTGGGGCTTCATTGCCATTAAGTACCAGTGGGGCAAGATCGGCAAGGCGCATTGGTTCCGCGCGTGGCCGTTTGTGATCGTCGCCATCAACATCATGATCGCCGTCGTGTCTGACTTTGAGAGCGCCTATCACTTCTTTGTCCTGGGCGAGTCCACCTGGGTCACCTCCGAGGGCGCCACGCAGCTGGCCGGCTGGAACAACGTGTTCAACGGTATCGCGGGCATCATCAACATCTTCTGCATGACCGGTTGGTGGAGCGTCTACGCCTCCGAGGACAAGACCGACATGCTGTGGCCCGACATGACCTGGGTCTACATCATCGCCTACGATATCTGGAACTTCTGCTACACCTACAACTGCCTGCCCACCCACTCCTGGTTCTGCGGCTTTGCGCTGCTGCTGGCGCCCACCGTCGCCGCCTTTATCTGGAACAAGGGCGGCTGGATTCAGAACCGCGCCTTTACGCTGGCCATTTGGTGCATGTTTGCCCAGGTGTTCCCGTACTTCCAGGAGGAGTCCATCTTTGTGACGCACTCCACGCTCGATCCCGGCGCCGCCACCGCGGTCTCGGTCGCCGCGCTGGTCGCCAACGTCGCCGCGATCATCTACGTCGCCTACCGTGCCAAGAAGCTCGGCCGCAATCCCTACAAGCAGGATGTCTTTGAGGGCACCAGCGATTGGGAGAAGGCCACTGCCCGCCGCGCCAAGGTTGATTACGCGCACGCCGAGTAACGTGCCTGGCGCAGACATCGCTTGAGCGCGAAGCAGCATGGCCGGCTCCGCGCAACTCAACGCATTGCAGAGCCCCCGGAATGTGATTCGTTCGCGTTCCGGGGGCCTTTTGCTGCCGCGAGGATGCGGCCGAACGATGCGCTCAGGTTAAATCAAATCTTATATTTCATACGCGCTTTATATGGCTCCATTTTTGGGTACAGTGTTGAGCCGATATTGAGCTTGGGGGATATATGAAAGATGAGACGATGGGCCAAGAGGATGCGGCCCAAGATGCAAAAGCGTGTGCCGAGGCCCTGGAGAGCCTAGACCAGATCGCACTGGCCGAGATTGCGTTTGACGATTCGAGCGTTGATGTGCGGGATGAGCCGGAAATCGAGGCGCAGCCCGATGATCAGGATGCAAAAGACGATGGCGCCGCGCCCACCGAGGACGAGGCGGGGCACGAGGAATCCGAATGCGAGGCCGACGACCAGCCCGAATCCGGCACGAGCGAGGAAACCATCTTGCTCGACAGCTTGCCGGCCGAAGATTCGCTGACCCGCGAGCTTCCCGGCCTGGGCTCCGCGCCTGCCGTGGACGAGACCATCGCCATGGGCGATATTCCCCTACCGTCCGTTCCTTCGGCACGCGAAGCCGAGGTTCGTCATCGTAAGATGCCGCCCAAGCGCCGCAACCTGATGGTTGCCGGCGTTGTGGCCGTCGCGCTCGTCGCCGGCGGCGCAGGCTATGCTGCCTGGAACGGATATCAGCAAGAGCAGGCTGCCGCTGTCGCCGCCAGTGCACACACGATGATGTCGGTGCAGATTGGCGTGCATGCCGCAGGGCTCGACTGCTCAACTGGTTCCAAGATTCCCGTGCAGGTGAGCGGGCAGGATTCCGACGGTTCTTCCGTGAGCGAAACGCTCTACGTTGACGAGCATGGTCGTGGCATTAAGCTGCTGCCCGGCGATTACACGTTCTCCATTGCTGGATCCCCCATCGCGGCCGACGGCACCATCTACACTGTCCCGACCACCAAGGCGCAGGTCACCATTAAGAGCGATGGGCAGGATTTGAGTGCCCAGGCCACCTTTAAGCTCAAGGTGCCTTCGGCCGACACGGTGACTGACGACCAGATCGATGCCGCCGCCAAGTATGCCGAGGAAGGCGGGGTGAACTCCGCCGCGGTCGCAAAGGTGCTCCAGCAGGCGGCAACCGCGCGCCGTGACGCCGCCGTCAACGCCGTGAGCTCCCGCGAGGCACAGGCGGCCCGCGACGCCGATGCTCGACATAAGGCAACGGACCTGTATCAGCTCGATATTCCCGTTGAGTGGTACGGCAAAGTCGCGACTTGGCAAAACGGCAGCACGCTGTGCATCTATCTTGCCGGCGACAGCGATACGCCGATTGTGACGCTTGTCACGGTGCGCGACGGCGAGAGCTTTACGCCCGATGAGGGCGATGCGGTTTTGGGTGCGGCAAGCCTCGGCAACGGCTACACCGTCTACGCCAGCGGCCCCGTCTATCCGTACGTGGTGCCCCAGACCATCAACGGGCGCACGCAAGACCCCGTGTCGACCTACCCCATGGACACGGCCATTGAGCTTGTCGAGCTTACGACCGGCAACCGCTACACCTATAGCCAGATCAAGAACGTGCTGGTCGGCAAAGACGGCAAGGCTGACGCCGCCACCAAGCTCGAATGCGACTACCTCGCCCAGATTCTGATGCCGAGCATCAAAGCCCAAGACTAGCCGGGCGCATCATGGTGCTCCCCAACCGTGATGAAGGGGCCAGGAGGTCCTGGCCCCACAGATCCGTAGATGATTAGGCAAGGAGCCACTTCCATGCGGGCACAACGTGTACCGCACCGTGCTCGCATGGAATATCGGCCTGCTCATCCATGGTAACGATTGCCGACTCGCCAAGATCGAACTGGGCCATCGAGGCATCAAGCGCGGCAATTTCGCGCTCGCGCGTTTTCTCACTTGCCATATCCACACTCACCTGAATCAGGCTATAAGCCCGCATGAGAAGTGCGTCCCCAGCCACAAAGTCCACCTCATGGCTTTTGCTCTTCTCTTTGATCAGCAGGCGGCAGACCGAGCCGGTCCTCACCGCGGGAGTCCTTCTTCTTAGCGCATTGAACACTGCGGTCTCGAGCCTCTGGCCCTGGTCCAATGCTGATGCGGGAGAGAATGCTCCAAACATCGCAGGGTCGACAGCGTAGACCTTAGACGCAGACCGCATGTTATTTGCCAATGAACGCGTGAACTCCGGCACAGAAAATAACAGGTAGGCATCCTCATAATACTCAAGTAAATCGCTGAGCGAATTACGACTGACGGGTATCTGTCTGCTCTTGAACTCGTTGTACACTTTGTTCACTGACAGCTCTCGTCCCGAAGATGCCATACACCGCGTCAAGAACAGCGATGCCAAGCGAGGGTTCTTGACGTCGTAACGCTCAATGACGTCCATAGCGACCGTTCGCGAAGCATATTCCTGTAGCAGCTGAATCGCGTCTGCGGGCGTCTGCTCAAGCGTCGCGATGAATCCCCCTCGTTCAAGATATCCGATCAGATGATGTCGAAGCAGCGCTGCATCGCTTGGGGAAAAGGTCGCATCTGGCTCGAAAACGCTCCCCGTCTTATACCGAACGTATTCCGAAAAACTCAACGGAAAAAGCTCCCGTATAAGAGAACGACCCCTGAACTCGCTCTTAAGCTCTGAGGACAGCATCTTAGAAGAAGATCCCGTCACATAGACGGTCGCTTTCTCCGTATCGACTACACGCCGCAGAAACGCACCCCATTCGGGAATTTCCTGGATCTCGTCAAAGAAAATGTAAGCGCCCTCGGTTCGAGCAGCAGGATACAGCGCATAGAACGTGTCGAGCACGTCCGCCAGCAGCGATGGCTCATACGGGCGCAAGCGCTCGTCCTCAAAATTAAAGTAAAGCATCCGGTCAAGCTCGACGCCCCGGCCCTGAAGCCGCTGCATCTCCTGATACAGGTGATACGTCTTTCCACAACGGCGGGCCCCCACAACCACATTTACGATGTTGTCGCGCTTTGGCTCCTGTGGGTTTCCCAGATTAAGGTCTCGCTCAAAGACCTGCGGAACCCCCTGCTGTTCAAAGTCCTTTATTTTCTGGGCGATCAAGTCGTTGAATGCCATGATTCTCCAATCTTGCTCTCTAGCTAATCAAAATTATACTGA
This sequence comes from Collinsella sp., assembly GCA_047247485.1. Lineage (GTDB taxonomy): Bacteria > Actinomycetota > Coriobacteriia > Coriobacteriales > Coriobacteriaceae > Collinsella. The sequence goes on from JBKTTM010000006.1 coordinate 1,915,862, forward strand.
TTCTTGATTAATTAGAGAGCAAGATTGTGTGTAGCTTGATTAACACTTAAGCAAGTTTTGTCACTATTATTGCTCCGAAGGATATCGAGTGGCTAAGAGGACAACCGAGCTCGAATGCGACTCCCCGAGCAGTCAATTTGGGACGGGGCTTTTTTGACTACCCTCCCCCTGTAGAAAAATCCCTAACGCAGTTGCGGTGAAATAGGGCTGTTTTTGCTGGTCAAACCGCAAAACAGTCCCTATTTCACCGCAACTTATTGGTGGCCTTTTGGGTGGCACTTAGCGCCAGGGGTCGGCTTCGAACATCGGCTCGCGCTCGGGGCGGCGATCGCTGTAGGGATCGTAGCCGTCATCGTCCTCGTTCTCGGCACGGATGTAGGGGTCGCGCGGCTTGGGCGCCGGTTTGGGAGAAGCCTTCGGTGCGACCGGCGCGGCGGGCGCTGCCTCAGCAACCGGTGCGTGCGTCTTGTTCTCGTCTTTCATCTGCATATCTCCTTGCCATGTACTCATGCTCAACATCATCGATTGTCGCACGAAAAAGGGCGGCGGACCCGATTGGATCCGCCGCCCTTGGCGTTTTGCGATGAGGTGCGGTTAAAGCCGGCCCCATAATTTACTCTGCGTCGGGGACCTCGTAGGTGGCCGCCGGCGTGTTGTCGCACACGACGGTAAAGCCACCGTCCTTGTCGACATCGACCGTCACCTGATCGCCCTCGCGCACCGTGCCGTCGATGATAGCGGCGGCGATGGCATCCACGACCTCGCGCTGAACCAGACGCTTGAGCGGACGGGCGCCAAAGACCGGGTCCAGGCCGCCCACGGCGAGCATCTGCTTGGCCGCCGGGGTGATGGCAAGCGTCATGCGCTCCTTGGCCAGACGCGCGCGGACGTCGGCGAGCTGGATGTCGACGATCTTCTCGATCTGCGCCATACCGAGCGGATGGAACACCACGATATCGTCGATACGGTTGAGGAACTCGGGGCGGAAGGTCTGAGCCATGGCCGCGTCGACCTGATGGCGCATCTCCTCCTCGTCCTTGCCGGAAAGCTCGGCGATAGCCTTGGAACCCACGTTAGACGTCATGATGATGATCGTGTTCTTGAAGGACACCTGACGACCCTGGCCATCGGTCAGACGGCCGTCGTCGAGCACCTGCAACAGCACGTTGAAGACATCAGGATGAGCCTTCTCCATCTCGTCGAGCAAGATTACGGAGTACGGGCGACGGCGCACGGCCTCGGTGAGCTGGCCGCCCTCGTCGTAGCCCACGTATCCCGGGGGCGCACCGATCAGACGCTGGACGCTGAACTTCTCCATGTATTCGGACATGTCGATACGCACGAGCGCGCGCTCGTCATCGAACAGGCACTCGGCCAGCGCCTTGGCGAGCTCGGTCTTGCCTACACCGGTGGGGCCCAGGAAGAAGAAGCTGCCGATGGGCTTGTCCGGATCGGAGAGACCCGCACGGCTGCGGCGCACGGCCGCGGCAACGGCGGAGACGGCCTCGTCCTGACCGATGACGCGCTTATGCAGCTCGCCCTCCAGGCCCTTGAGCTTGTCGAGCTCGCCCTGCATCATCTTGGACACGGGCACGCCGGTCCAGGCGCTCACGACCTCGGCGATCTCATCGGAGGTCACCTGTTCGTTGAGGCCCTCACCGTCCTGCTGCTTTTGTGCCTCGAGCGCGGCCTCGGAATCCTGAATCTGCTGCTGCAGGCCCGGAATCACGGAGAAGCGTAGCTCGGACGCACGGCCCAGATCGCCGTTGCGCGTCGCGCGCTCCTCCTCGCTCTTGGCCTCGTCGAGCTGCCCCTTGAGCTCCTGCACGTGGTCGATGGCGTTCTTCTGGTTGAGCCAGCCGGCCTTTTGCACGTTGAGCTTTTCCTGGACCTCGGCAATCTCTTGGCGCAGGGCCTCCAGACGCTCCTTGGAGGCGTCGTCGGTCTCCTTCATGAGCGCCTGCTCCTCGATCTGCAGCTGGGTGAGCTGACGCATGGTGGCGTCGATCTCGACTGGCATGCTGTCGAGCTCCATGCGCAGGCGGCTTGCGGCCTCATCGACCAAGTCGATGGCCTTGTCGGGCAGGAAGCGATCGGCAATGTAGCGATCGGAGAGGTCGGCGGCGGCCACGAGCGCGCTATCGGTGATGTGCACGCCGTGGAAGATCTCGTACTTTTCCTTGAGGCCACGCAGGATCGAGATGGTGTCCTCGACGGTGGGCTCGCTCACCATCACGGTCTGGAAACGACGGGCGAGCGCCGCGTCCTTCTCAATGTACTTGCGGTACTCGTCGAGCGTGGTCGCGCCGATCGCGTGCAAGTCGCCACGGGCAAGCGCCGGCTTCAGGATGTTGCCGGCGTCCATAGAGCCCTCGGTGGCACCCGCGCCCACGATGGTGTGGAGCTCATCGATGAACAGGATGACCTTGCCCTCGGATTTTTGCACTTCTTTGAGCACGGCCTTCAAGCGGTCCTCGAACTCGCCGCGGTACTTGGCGCCAGCGACCAGCGCGCTCATGTCGAGCTCGATAAGGTCGCGGTCGCGCAGGGTGCTCGGCACGTCGCCGGCCACGATACGCTGGGCGATACCCTCGACGATGGCCGTCTTGCCGACGCCTGGCTCGCCTATGAGCACGGGGTTGTTCTTGGTGCGGCGGGACAGGACCTGAATAGTACGACGGATCTCGTCGGTACGGCCGATGACCGGGTCGAGCTTGCCGGCGCGGGCCAGATCGCAGATGTTGCGACCGTACTGCTCCAACGCCTCAAACTGAGTCTTGTCCTCGGCAGACGTCACGCGGTCATCGCCGCGCAGCTCCTCATAGACCTGCTCGATGCGCTCCTTGGTCACGCCGGCGTCGCGCAGAACGCGGCCGGCCTCGCCCTTGTCCTCGGCAAGTGCCATCAGCAGATGCTCGGTCACCACAAAGCTGTCGCCCATCTTGGTGGCCTTCTTCTCGGCCTTCTCGATGACGCGGACGAGCTCATTGGAAAGACCCATCTGCTGACCCTCGCCTGAAACCTTAGGCGCGTGGTCGATGGCGTCCTGCGTGGAGCGTGCGAGCTGGGCCGGGTCGGCGCCGATACGCTCGATGATCACGGAGATATTGCGCTCGCCGGCACCGAGTAGGGCAGACAGCAGGTGAATCGGCTCCACCGCGCCGGCCTGCGCGTCGGCAGCCGTGCTCATGGCGGTCTGCAGCGCCTCGCGCGACGTCATTGCTAGCTTATCGATTCTCATGGAATCACCTCTCTTGGGGTGGCCGCCCTACGGGGCGGCTTCACGTTGTTCGAAAAGTATTGTTGCCAGCTTTGCGCGATCTTATACACAAATCTAAGTCTCTATATATAAGATTTTCTGAGTGCTCTCATGACATGCAAACCACCACAAAGGTGCCTGTCCCCTTTGTGGTGGTCCAGAGAAGAATCAGCCCCGATTAAAAGAGGCGGTATCAAGCCCAGTCTACGTTTGGCGATCCCAAATCGAAGCCCAATAGGGCCTTTTAGCCCCCCATTTCGAACGATCGCTTTCTTTTGAATATTGTCGTAAGCTTGTATCATTTATCTTAATGATTGCATATTACATGAGAGGTGCCCACCGTGAAACGCTCCACCTATATCGGCCTGCTCGTCTTAGCGTTTGCAATTACCGCAGTCGGCGTAGGAATTATCTATCTCGCATTTCTCCCTGCCTCGGCAACGCAGGCGGCGGTTGAAACCGTAAGCTACCCCATCGAAATCCTCACCGATATCATCAAACCCGATTCAATCACCGTCGATTTCGACGGTACGCCCGCAGCGCTTGGGGTCAGTAACTATCCCCGAATCGAACTTGGAGCCACGCGCTATACCCAAGATGAGCAGCTTATCGGCAAGGCAACCAGTTTACTCAAAGGCAAGACGTTTAAGCGATGGTACGGCGCCGCAATATATCGAGCCAAGAATGGCCAAATGGTTGGCGGGTATTATTCGACCCTTGAGCTCGATGCGGCAAACGGGAGCAGATTGTGCAACGTCTCATACGACCCCGGCTACGTGGACAATGAAGGACCGGGGGTCTATATCTCGGATGGCGACGTAATCTACGTCATGGAGGGCGACCAGACGGCAGTCGTCGATTTTATGGATCGGTGTACCGAAGATGCCTACGAACAAACTTGCGAGCCCGATCCGCAGACAGCGCGCAACAGTGGCTCGTCACGCACTTGGCTATTTGACGATGAAATAACCTGGACCCCATCGAAATAAGGTCCCGCCGGGCAGGCACCTTTGTGGTGGTCCAAAAAGAAGCCGCCCCAATAAAAAGAGGCGGCATCAAGCAAGTCTATTTATTAGCGTCCCTCAAGACCCAACGAGAACGCAGAAATGTAGCCCGGGGCTTACCCTTTCCCGAACGCGACCCTCGCGAAGCGCGTGAGCGGCAGGGAAAGGTATAACCGGGGCGGACAAGTATGTGCGTTACTCGGCAGCGGCCTTGAACTTGTTGTAGTTGATCAGGCAGCCGGCCTTGACGATGGCACGCTCCTCTGCCGTCATATCGGCAATATAGAGCTCAATCTGCTCGACCGTGCCGTCGGCGCGCACCACGTAGGCGGCGATGTTCTTCAGGTCACCATCGAGCGCAGCGCGGATACCCGGCACAAAGACATAGTCGCCCACCTCAAAGTTGGGCTCAGCCTCCATCTGGAAGGGCACCATGCCCCAGTTCATCACGTTGGAGCGATAGCGCTTGGTGGCGTACTCGTGAACGATATTGGCCAAGCCGCCAATCACGCGCTGGCAGCTCGCGGCCTGCTCGCGGGCAGAACCGTCACCAGGCTTCTTGGCATAGAGCATGGAGCCACACTCGGTCGCCTTGGCATCGGCCACAACGCCGGCGCCGGTCAGCGCCTCAAACACGCCCGCAAGCTCGGCATCGAGCGCCGCCAGGTCGCCCGCGGCCTCACCGGCCACACGGCGCTTTTCCACCGCGTCGACCTCCTTGGAGCGGCCCACGTAGGCCGGGTCGCGGCGGCTGAGCGTAAACTCGGCCAGGCCCAGCGGGTTGGAGCGGAAGGAGCTCGTCTCGCCCGAGGGGATGAGCTCGTCAGTCGTGGTGACCGGGTCCATGATCTTGGAGCACACCTTGAGCAGGATATCGTCGCCGAGGGGCTCCATCGCGGGCCACGGCTTGATGTTGGGGCCTTCGACCAGCTCGTCGGCAGGCTCCGCCTTGCCAAAGCCCCAGTACACGCGCTTTTTGTACGGTGCGTCGTCAAAGGTGTACTCGCAGGCCTCGTCCCAAGTCTCCTCGGGCAGGTCGGTCGCCGGCGTCAGGACGCCGCCGTTGGCAGCCGTCGCCGCAATGGAGCGGGCGTCCATCAGGGCCACGGCGCTCAGCTGGCCATTACCCGGCTTGGAGCCCTCGCGGTTGGGGAAATTGCGCGTGGTGTGGCGGATGGACAGGCCGTTGTTGGCAGGCGTGTCGCCGGCGCCAAAGCACGGACCGCAGAACGCCGTGCGAACGATCGCACCGGCCTCCATAAGGTCGTAGATGTAGCCGCGGCGTGTAAGCTCGAGTGTCACGGGCTGGCTCGTGGGATAGACCGACAGCGAGAACTCGCCGCAGCCGGTGTTGGCGCCCTTGAGCACGCGGGCAGCCTGGACCACGGAGTCGTAGTTGCCGCCCGAGCAGCCGGCGATAACGCCCTGCTGCACGTGCAGCTTGCCGTCGACGATCTTGTCGAGCAGGCTAAAGTGCGTCTTGCCCTCGCCGATCTTGGCAGCCTCGAGCTCCACCTCGTGCAGGATGTCCTCGAGGCTCTCGTTGAGCTCGTCGATCTCAAAGCCGTTGGAAGGATGGAACGGCAGCGCGATCATGGGCTTGATGCTCGACAGATCGACCTCGACGCAGCCGTCATAGTAGGCAACATCGGCGGGCTTGAGCTCGCGGTAGTCGTCGCCGCGGCCGTGCATGGTCAAAAACGCGCGCGTGTCCTCATCGGTGGCCCAGATGCTCGACAGGCAGGTGGTCTCGGTGGTCATAACGTCGACGCCGTTGCGGTAGTCGGTCGTCATGCTCGCGATGCCGGGGCCCACAAACTCCATAACCTTATTCTTAACGTAGCCCTTGGCAAAGACGGCACGGATGATGGCGAGCGCCACGTCGTGCGGGCCGACGCCGGGGCGCGGGGCGCCCGTGAGGTAGATGGCGACAACGCCGGGATAGGCGACATCGTAGGTGTCACGCAGCAGCTGTTTTGCCAGCTCGCCGCCGCCCTCGCCCACGGCCATGGTGCCCAGGGCGCCGTAGCGGGTGTGCGAGTCGGAGCCCAGGATCATCTTGCCGCAGCCGGCGAAGTTCTCACGCATAAAGGAGTGGATGACGGCGATGTGCGGCGGGACGAAGATGCCGCCGTACTTCTTGGCAGCCGAGAGGCCAAAGACGTGGTCGTCCTCGTTGATGGTGCCGCCCACGGCGCACAGCGAGTTATGGCAGTTGGTGAGCACGTAGGGCAGCGGGAACTGCTCCATGCCCGAGGCACGCGCCGTTTGGATGATGCCGACAAAGGTGATGTCGTGGCTCGCCATGGCGTCGAAGCGAATCTTGAGTGCCTCGGGGTCGCCGGACGTGTTGTGTGCCTGAAGGATCGAATACGCGATGGTGCCACACTTGGCGTCCTCGGGCGTCTGCGTAATACCGCGCTCGGCAGCCTCGGCCGCAGGCACAACCTCGCTGCCGCCACGCAGGTAGATGCCGTCCTCGTACAGCTTAACCATACTGTCTCCCACTCTGCCCGAAAGGCTCGGGCGCATAGCATACATTCGTTCAATATCGTGCCATAGAACGGTTGCAAGTGGGTTACGAATCTGCACGTTCACTTTATCTCGGTAAAGCATTGGACGAGTCCGGTGTGGGCCGGCAGATTTGGTGCAAGAGTGTCCCTTTCGACTAGTCATTTAAGAACGTCCCCAATGACTACCGCATCCGGAGCAAGGCAACGCCGCAGGTAGAGGACGGACAGCGAGCGACGTCCAGAGCGAACAAGTTGGCATGAAAAAGGCAAGGCATAGACCTTCTGGTCATGCCTTGCCTTTTGAATGACAAATTGTCGCTCTGGACGTCGCGCAGCGTCGAGCCGTTACGCCGTTCGGCAGAACGGCGTAACCTAGAGATCCCCGCCCGCACCCAGCAGCTTGCGCATGACCTGTTCGGGGTTAACCGAGCCGTCGCGCGGGGCCAGGGCGGTGATCTTCTTCTGCATCTTGTACTCGTGCAGCTCTTCCTCGAGCTGGCGTACGCGGGCGCGGAGCTTCTCGTTCTCGCGCTCGCGCTCCTCGGCACGCTCCTTCATATCGAGGATGCGCACCACGCCGGCAAGGTTGATGCCCTCGTCGGTCAGTTGGTTGATGAGTTCCAGACGTTCGATATCGGCACGCGAATACAGGCGTGTGTTACCGCCCGAGCGCTGAGGATTCACCAGGCCCTTGGACTCATAGACGCGCAAAGTCTGCGGGTGCATGCCGGTCAGCTCGGCCGCCACGCTGATCATATACAGCGGTTTGTTCCTATTGTCCTCGGCCATGCTACCTGACCCCTTTCCGTCTCGTTATCGTCCATCATAAGCCCGCGGGCGCGGGCATGCGCCACGGCCGCCCTAGAACGTCGCCTTGTAACGGTTGACCTTCTCGCGATAATCGCGCGTGTCGGCCTCGCGCAGCCTGGTCATGGCATCGCGCTCATCGTCGGACAGGTTCGTGGGAACCTGCACCTTGATCTCGACGAGCAGCGCACCCGTGCGGCCGCGATGCTTAACGTCGGGCGCACCCATCTCCTTAAAGCGGAACTTCTTGCCCGTCTGGGTGCCAGCGGGCACCTTCAGACGAACCGTCGCGCCGCCGGGCGTGGGCACATCCACCGTGCAGCCGAGCGCCGCCTCGTAGACCGAGATCGGCACCTCCATGGTCACATCGGCACCCTTGCGCTTAAACAGCGGATGCTCCTCCACATGCGTGGTCACGACCAGGTCGCCGCGCTCGCCTCCGGCAACGCCGTACTCGCCACGGCGCTTGTAACGCAGCTTGCCGCCGTCGACCGCACCCGCAGGCACCGAGACCGTGATGGTCTGCTGCTCGCCCGTCGAGGGAATGCGGTAGGTGACCTTGTGCGTCACGCCGCGGAACGCGTCCTCGGCCGTTACGTCGACAGCCAGCGACAGGTCGCCGCCCTTGCGCGCGCGGTTGCGGCCCGCGCCCGCACCGGCAGCGCCCGCGGCCCCGGCAAAGCCCGAGCCCCAATCGCTGCCCCAGGCGCCGTTGCCGCTAAAGATGCTGTCGAAGATATCGCCCCAGCCGCTCGCGCCGGCACCGGCGCCGTAGCTACCGCCATACGCGCCGCCCGCGCCCGGCATGCCGCCGAACATGAGCATCTGGTCGTACTCTTTGCGCTTCTTCTCGTCCGAAAGCGTCTCGTAGGCCTCGCTAATCTCCTTAAACTTGGCCTCGTCGCCGCCGGCATCGGGGTGATATTTTTGCGCGAGCTTGCGAAACGCGCTCTTGATCTCTTTGTCGGAGGCGCTCTTGGATACGCCCAGGATGTCATAGAAGGTTTTGCCTGCAGCCATCGTAGCTCCTCTCCTGTTATATCCGCCGCCCCTGCGGACGGCGGCTCATGCTGTCATATGGCACTTGGCCAGAAAGGGCCCCGGGTGTTGCCCCGGGGCCCTTCTCAATTACTCCTCGGTGCCCTCGGCCGTATCGGCCGTGGCATCCTCGGGCGCCGCTTCGGGCTCCGGTGCGGGGCGCTTCTCGCCACCGTAGGTCACCGTCACCATCGCGGAACGCAGGATGCGGTCCGCCATGCGGTAGCCCTTCTGGTACACGTCGTTGACGGTCTCGTCGTACTGCGATGCGTCCTCGACACGACCCACAGCCTGGTGCTCGAGCGGATCGAACGCCTCGCCCTTGGGGTCGATGGGCTCAACGCCCTCGTGCGCAAACACATCGAGCAGCTTGGCATGCACCGCGTCAACGCCATCGACGAACTGCTTAAAATCGTCGGAAAGCTCCTGGCTACGGGCATGGTCGATCGCACGCTCGATATCGTCAACCACCGGCAGCAGCGCGGTGACGAGCTTCTCGGTCGCGCGCTCGCGCTCGGCGATGCGCTCGTTGGCAGTGCGGCGACGGAAGTTCTCCCAGTCGGCCTGCAGACGGGCAGTGCGCTCGGTGGCGTCCTTTGCCTTGTCCTCGGCGGCCTTCTGAGCCTCTGCCGCAGCATCGAGCTCACTGCGCACGTCGGCAAGCTCCTTTTGGGCCTGCTCGAACTTGAGCTTAAAGTCGTTGTCGGCGGCTTCCTCACCGGCGCGGATAGCAGCTTCCACCATCTCGTCCTCGGTCATCGTCGCCTCCTTGTTGGAATCCTCTACCTGGTTCTCGGCAGCCGCGGCGGCCTCGGCCTCGTTGGCCTCGCTATCGTCGACGGCCTCTACGGGAATCTTCACGTCCTTCTCCTCAGAGTCAACGGGGGCGGCGCCAGCGGCAGCCGCCTCCGTGCGAGCTTTACGGGCGGACATGATTACTTGTCCTCGTCGTCCACAACCTCGTAATCGGCGTCGACGACGTCATCGTCGGCAGACTGGGCACCGGCGGCACCGTCGGTCTGCTGCTGAGCGTCGGCGTAGACAACCTGAGCCAGCTCGTAGGCCACGGACTGCAGGGACTCACCAGCGGCCTTGATGGCCTCGACGTCAGAGCCCTCGAGCGCCTTCTTGGCGTCGGCGATAGCGGCCTCGGCCTTGGACTTCACATCGGCGGAAACCTTGTCGCCCAGCTCGTTGAGGGTCTGCTCGGTGGAATAGCAAAGGCTATCGGTCTGGTTGCGGACCTCGACCTCTTCCTTCTGCTTCTTGTCCTCCTCGGCATGAGCCTCGGCGTCCTTGACCATACGATCGACTTCGTCGTCGGACAGAGCGGTGGAACCGGAAATGGTGATCTGCTGCTCCTTGCCGGTGCCCTTGTCCTTAGCGGAGACCTTGACGATGCCGTTGGCGTCGATGTCGAAGGTGACCTCGATCTGCGGCACGCCGCGGCGGGCAGCCGGGATACCGGTCAGCTGGAACTTACCGAGCGACTTGTTGTCGCGGGCAAGCTCGCGCTCGCCCTGGAGCACGTTGATCTCGACGCTGGTCTGGTTGTCGGCTGCGGTGGAGTAGACCTCGGTCTTGGAGGTCGGGATCGTGGTGTTGCGGTCGATCATCTTGGTCATGATGCCGCCCATGGTCTCGACGCCCAGCGACAGCGGGGTAACGTCGAGCAGCAGGATGCCCTCGACGTCACCGGTGAGCACGCCGCCCTGGACGGCAGCGCCGTCGGCAACGACCTCATCGGGGTTCACGGACATGTTGGGCTGCTTGCCGGTCATGGTCTTGACCAGATCCTGGACAGCGGGCATACGGGTAGAACCGCCGACGAGGATGACCTCGGTCAGATCGGAGAGCTTGAGCTTAGCGTCGCGCAGGGCGTTGGTGACAGGCTGCTTGCAGCGCTCGAGCAGGTCGCGGGTGATCTTCTCGAACTCGGCACGGGTCAGCGTGTAGTTGAGGTGCAGCGGGCCGGACTGGTTCATGGTAATGAACGGCAGGTTAATGGTGGACTGCTGCGCCGCGGAGAGCTCCTTCTTGGCGTTCTCGGCAGCCTCCTTCAGACGCTGCAGGGCCATGGGGTCCTGACGCAGGTCGACGCCGTTCTCCTGCTGGAACTTGTCGGCCATCCAGTCGATGACGCGCTGATCCCAGTCGTCGCCGCCCAGGTGGTTGTCGCCCGAGGTGGACAGAACCTCAAACACGCCGTCGGCGAGGTCGAGGATGGAGACGTCGAAGGTGCCGCCGCCCAGGTCGAAGACCAGGATGCGCTGGTCGGTGCCCTGCTTGTCCAGGCCATAGGCAAGAGCGGCAGCGGTCGGCTCGTTGACGATACGCTTGACGTTGAGGCCGGCGATCTTACCGGCATCCTTGGTGGCCTGACGCTGGGCGTCGTTGAAGTAGGCCGGGACGGTGATGACGGCGTCGGTGACGGTCTCGCCCAGATACTTCTCAGCGTCGGCCTTCATCTTCGCGAGCGTCATGGCGCTCACCTGCTCGGCGGTGTAATCCTTGCCCTCGATATCGACGACGGCACGGCCACCCTGGCCCTCCTTGACCTCATACGGCACGGTCTTGATCTCGGAGGTGCACTCGGAGTACTTGCGGCCCATGAAGCGCTTGATGGAGAACACGGTGTTCTTGGGGTTGGTGACAGCCTGGTTCTTAGCGGCCTTACCCACGACGCGGTCGCCGTCGGCGCGGAAGCCCACAACGGACGGGGTGGTGCGGTCGCCCTCGGCGTTCACGATAATGGTCGGAGAACCGCCCTCGAGGACGGCCATAGCGGAGTTAGTAGTACCAAGGTCGATACCAAGAATCTTACTCATTAGAAATTCCCTCTCTCTTTTGCGTTCGCGCCGCCTCGACGGTCTGTCGCGCGGCGCTTCGGCTTGTCTTTCAGGATGTAGTGTATCCCCTTATGGGCCGGAATATACAAAATCTAAGTCAATTCATATAAGATTTCTTATCTCTGAGAGTTTAGGTTCTTAAATGCGCAGGTAAATACACTGTTTGAGTTCTCGGCAGATCTATTGAGATCTATGTAGAGTTGACTGAGGTGCGAGCCTGAAACTATCTCCCGCTTTGGGCGTGGATTACGGGATACGGTTTCCGCAAGCACGCTCAATCGCCCTATATTTCAAGTCACCTATAGCTAACATTTGCGCAGCTCAACGGCCTCACCTGCATGTTTTTTAGTAAGCCGCGGCATACTCGGCGAACGGTATGAAGATGCCGGTCAGAGGGTATTGCAAACGGTCGCTCCCGTGGTATGTTTTTGCCCGAATCAAACCGACGCGCATCGCCTGTAGCGTCGGTCAACAGAGAGGAAACTACCATGGCTCATCCCGTAATTGATGCCGACGAGTGCATCGCTTGTGGCGTTTGCGTCGACTCCTGCCCCGCTGGCGTTCTGGAGCTCCAGGACGTCGCCACCGTCGCTGACGAGGATTCCTGCGTCGCCTGTGGCGCTTGCCAGGACGCTTGCCCCGCCGGCGCGATCACCGAGATCGTCGAGGAGTAACAACTCCCCCACTTGCACACTCACAAGTACACCGTGCACAAAAAGGAGGCCTCCGCATCGCCGCGGAGGCCTCCTTTTGCATTCGTCGTTACTAGGACAGGTCATCTTCGTAGGGCATTAGGTCCGCCAAGTAGCCTTTCTCCTTGAGCATGGTCTCGATCTCGTCGAGAGTCTGCTCGTCTTCTGCCGCAATGCGGTGGAAGTGGTAGCCGCTGGTCACCGTCAGCAGCGGAAAGCTCTTGCCGCTGGCGATGTCGTGCAGGTAGCGCTCGATATCGCGGCGGTTGCGAATGTCCAGGTCGGCCGTGATCTTGCCGTACACGCGATGGTTGACGATCACGTTGAGCACGGCGCCGCCCGCATCGACGATGCTCGTGAGCTCATCGCCCGCCTGTTCCACGCTGTGGCGCACCTTGACCAGGCGCGTGGGCACAGCCGGACTGCTCGCGGCTTCTTGCAGCACGTAGCCGCGGTTGGTGGCGACGATATCGTGCCCGTCGGCGCGCAGCAGGGCGATGTCCTGCACCACGACCTGACGGCTCACGCCCACCTCGCGGGCAAGCGCGCTGCCCGAAACGGGATCTTTGGCCCCCTCGAGCACGGCCATGATGGCACGGCGACGCTCGCGAGCATTCATTATTTACCGTCCAGCAGACGCAGGTGCTTAAGCGAGAGGTCGAGGATCGGCGCGGAGTGCGTCAGGGCGCCCGAGCTAATGTAGTCGACGCCCAGATCAGCCAGGGCGCGAATGTTGTCGGCGTCCACATTGCCCGAGCACTCGGTCTTGGCGCGACCGGCGATAAGCTCGATGGCGGCGGCCATGTCGTCATGGGTCATGTTGTCGAACATGATAATGTCGGCACCGGCCTCCACGGCCTCGCGCACCATATCCAGGTTCTCGCACTCAATCTCGACCGTCGTGGTAAACGACGCGTGGGCGCGCGCCATCTCAATCGCGCGCGCCACGCCACCGGCGGCGTCGATGTGGTTGTCCTTGAGCATGACAGCCGTCGACAGGTTATAACGGTGGTTGCTGCCGCCGCCGATCTCGACCGCGGCCTTCTCGAAGACGCGCATGCCCGGCGTGGTCTTGCGCGTGTCGACGAGCACGGTCTTGGTACCCTCGAGCGCCGCTGCCATGTTGTGCGTGTAGGTAGCGATACCGCTCATACGCTGTAGATAGTTGAGCGCCACGCGCTCGCCCGAAAGCAGCACGCGCGCGTCGCCGCGCACCTGGCCCACGTGGTCGCCGGCGTGCACCTCGTCACCGTCGGCAACATCAAACAGCACCGAGCTCTGCGGATCCAGCAGCTCAAAGGTGCGAGCGAACACGTCCAGGCCCGCGATGATGCCGTCGGCCTTGGCGATGAGCTCCACCGTGGCGGGACGCGCCGTGGGGCACACGCTCGCCGTGCTCACGTCCTCAAACGTAATGTCCTCGCGCAGAGCCTGCAGAATCAGATCATCGACGACGAGCTTCATGGTAATGGGATTCATGGTCTACTCCTCCACGGCCTGCGTGCCGGCGGCACGGGCCAAATCATCGATTGCCAGAGGGTCGGCGCCCAGGGCGCGATGACGGCCATCGAGCGCGGGATCGCCCGCCTGCTCCACTGCGAGCGACTCGCCGGTGCGCATGTACCACGCGGCGCGACGACCCCAGACCAGCGCCTCGAGCAGGCTGTTGGAAGCCAGGCGATTCTTGCCGTGAACGCCGTTGCAGGCCGTCTCACCGGCTGCGTAGAGTTCGGGCATCGAGGTGCGGCCGTCCTTATCGACCCATACGCCGCCCATAAAGTAGTGTTGCGTGGGCGTGACGGGGATGGGCTCGTCCAGGATGTCGCGGCCGTCCTCCAGGCAGCGCGCGCGGATATTGGCAAAGTGCCCGGTCACCACATCGCGCTCGACGGGGGCAAAGCTCAGCCACTCGTGCTCGGTACCGTCCTGCTTCATCTGCTCGCGAATAGCGGCGGCGACAACGTCGCGCGGCTGAAGCTCGTCGGTAAAGCGCTCGCCGGCGGCATTGAGCAGAATCGCGCCCTCGCCGCGGCAGCTCTCGCTAATCAGGAAGGTGCGGCCCGGCTGCGGCGAAAACAGGCCCGTGGGGTGGATCTGCACGTAGTCCAGGTGCTCCATCTTAATGCCATGCCCCTGAGCGATGTAGCAGGCGTCACCGGTGAGCTGCGGGTAGTTGGTGGAGTGATCGTACACGCCGCCGATGCCACCCGTCGCCCACAGCGTATGGCGGGCATGGATCTTAAACGGCTTACCGGTATGCACGTCCTTAGCGGCATTTGCCAGCTCGTCGGCGGGGCGAGCTGAATCGTCCTCGTCCACGGCGACGGCGACGACGCCGGTGCACACTGTGGCGCCATCGCGCTCGGCAGTCAGGATGTCGGTCATGGCAACGTGTTCGAGAATCTGCACGTTGTCCAGTTTGCGGACAGCCTGGAGCAGCTTGGTCGTAATCTCCTTGCCTGTAATATCGGCATGGAAGGCAATGCGCGGGCGGCTGTGCGCGCCCTCGCGGGTAAAGTCGAGGCTGCCGTCGGCCTTGCGCTCAAAGTCCACGCCCATGGCCAGCAGGTCGTTGATGACCGAACGGCTCGAGCGGATCATGATGTCTACACTCTCGCGGCGGTTCTCGTAATGGCCGGCGTGCATGGTGTCCTCAAAGAAGGCATCGTAGTCAGAACCCTCGGGCAGCACGCAGATGCCGCCCTGCGCGAGCATCGAATCGCACTCATCGACGGCGCCCTTGGAGAGCATGATTACGCGCGCGCTCGTCGGCAGATTGAGAGCCGCATACAGGCCCGCCACGCCGCAACCGGCAATGACGACGTCACACTCCATATCGGGGTATTGTTTGGTTTCCACAGGAATCCTCTCCCTTGTACTGTGGCATAAGGGATGGTCCCTCATGCCACATTGGCTTAGCGCGCCGCGTACTCGAGCATGCGGTCGAGCGTGAGCTTGGCCTGATCGGCGGCCTCGTCCGACACGCCAATCTGCACCTCGCCCTCGCCCGTCTCCAGGCAGTGCACGAGCTTTTCGAGCGTGATGAGATCCATGTTGACGCAGGTGGGCTGCACTGCAGGGAAGTAGAACTTCTTGCCGGTGCCCTGGCAGCGGCGCTCGAGTTCGTAGAGCACACCGCGGACCGTCACGATGATGAACTCGCTCGCGTCCGACTCCTCGGCGTACTTGATGATGCCGGCGGTGGAGCCGATGTAGTCGGCCTCGGCCAAGACGTCGGCCTTGCACTCAGGATGCGCCAGCACGAGCGCGTCGGGGTGGGCCTCCGTCGCGTCGACAATCTGCTCGACGGTGATGATGTGATGGCGCGGGCAGTAGCCGTTGTTGAGAATGACGTGCTTTTGCGGCACCTGCTCGGCTACGAAGCGGCCGAGGTTTTGGTCGGGAATGAACAGGATATGCTGCTGCGGCAGCTCGGACACGATCTTGACGGCGTTGGAGCTGGTGACGCACACGTCGCTCCAGCTCTTGATCTCGACCGTGGAGTTGACGTAGCAGACCACGGCCAGGTCGTCGCCGTACTCGGCGCGCGCCGCGTCGACCGTCTCGCGCTTGACCATATGAGCCATGGGGCAGTCCGCGCCCGGCTCGGGCAGCAGCACGGTCTTGGTGGGGTTGAGCAGCTTGGCGCTCTCGCCCATAAACTCCACGCCGCACAGCACGATGGTCTGCTGCGGCAGGCTCTTGGCGAGCTTAGCCAGGTAGAAGCTGTCGCCGACGTAATCGGCCACAGCCTGGACCTCGGGTGCCACGTAATAGTGTGCCAGGATCACCGCGTCGCGTTGGGTTTTAAGTTGCTGAATGGCCTCGACGAGCTCTGCGGGCACCAATGCCGCGCGCTCCGTTGCCGTCGTTGCCGATGCCAGGCCGGCCGCAATGTCGCGTGCAAGCTCCGATGCATCCATGTTCGCGCTCTGTGCCATCAAGGCCCCTCTCTTTTGGCGAATCTTGGGGCTTTAGTATGACACCTAGGTTTACAGCTGACAAGACAGCTGTAAACCTAGGTGTAAAGTTGAAATAAAGATTCAATCATGCGGCAGGTCCATTTTCGAACTGGCAAGCTGAGGATAGCCGAGCTCTCGATAGCGCAGGAGGCATCTTTCGCCACCGCAATACCGCTCGGCGCGAGTTGCGCACCATGAGGCACGAACGGGCGCTCCCCCGCGAGCGGCACGCGCCCAATGTGGCAAAATCGAACTACTAAGGGGGCCCGAATGCTCAAGATTATTGCCTGCGACGATGACGTCGCTTTTCTAGATAGACTGCACCGGATGATCGACCGTTGGTCGACCGAGAAGGGCACGGCGGTCGATGTTGCGCTCGTTACGCGCGGCGAGGACCTGCTGGCGCGCCATGCCGCGTCGCGCGCCGACATCATCCTGCTCGACATGATCATGCCGCTCGTCAACGGCATGGACACCGCGCGCGAGCTGCGCCAGTCCGATACCGCCGTGCGCCTGGTGTTCCTCACCTCGTCGCCCGAGTTTGCGCTGGAGTCCTACGAAGTCCGCGCCTTCGACTACCTGCTCAAGCCCGTGGCATACGAACGCCTGGCGCAGCTGCTCGACGAGCTTTCGAGCATGCGCCCGTCGGCGACCGACGAGTTCGTCATCAAAACGTCCTTTGGTTACCATGCCCTGCGCCTGTCCGACATCGAATATGCCGAGGCACGCAACAAGCACGTGGTTTTCCACCTGCGCGACGGACGCGATATCGAGGCGCTCGAATCGTTCCGCAGCGTCGAGGACCGCTTGGCGCAAAACGCGGTCTTCTTTAAATGCCATCGCAGCTACCAGGTCAACCTGCGCAACATCGATCACTTTGACCGCACGGAGATCTTCATGAGATCGGGCGCCTGTATCCCGTTGGCACGCAGTTGCAAGCAGGGGTTCCAAGATGCCTACTTTGCGGCGCGCTTTGAGGGCGGGAGGCACTGATGCTCCCCACGGCCGAAATGCTGCTTTGGGCAATCCACCACGCAACGACCCTGCTCTTTGGCGTTTTCGCCTCGGCAGCGCTGTGCGGGGTCGAGATCAACCGCCGTCATGCGCTTGAGCTGATCGCGGTTGACGTGCTCGCCGGTACCGCCTTTGCGCTCGCCAATGTCTTTGGCGGCGAACTTTTCGCTCGACAGGTGTATCCGCTCGTCGTGCATCTGCCGCTCGTCATCTATCTGTGCGCGCGCTACCGCCTGAGCCCGCTGCTTGCCGTGCTCGGCATTACGAGTGCCTATCTGAGCTGCCAGTTCAGCAATTGGATGGGCATCGCCGCATTTGCCGCAACCGATTCTCAGATCGCGTACTATCTGGCGCGCATCGCGACCACACTCGCCGTCTTTGCCGTCCTGTTGCATTGGGCCGGCGACATCGGTCCACGCTTGGCGATTAAAAGCACCACCGAGCTGGGCATCCTTTTAATCCTGCCGCTCGTCTATTACGTCTTTGACTATGCCACCAACGTCTACACCACGCTGTTCCACTCGGGCTCGGTGGTAACGGTTGAGTTTTTGGCATTTGCGCTCTGTGCCTTCTATCTTATGTTTCTTGCCGTTTACCTGCGCGAATACGAAGAAAAGGAAACCGCCGAGCGAGAGCGCTGGATGCTCGAAACCCGCGACAGCGCCGCCATCAAAGAGCTCGAGGCTTGGCGTCAATCTGGGCGCGAGCTGTCGATTCTTCGCCACGATATGCGCCACTTCCTACGCGGCCTGGCCGCTTTAATTGAGGAGGGCCACACCGACGAGGCGCTCAAACGCATCGATGAACTCTGCGAAGCCGGCGATCGCACCGCCGTACGCCGCTTCTGCGCCAACGAGACCGTAAACATCGCGCTTTCGTCATTTAACTCGGATATCAATAGAAACGGCATTACCGCCAACCTGCGCGCCGCCGTACCCGAAACCATCCACGTAGGTGACGCCGACCTGTTTAGCGTGCTCTCAAATGCCTTGGAAAACGCTATCACCGCTGCAAGCGCCGCACCCCAGGGAAAGCGATTCGTCGACTTTGACCTGCGATTAGAGGACGGCCAGCTGCTGCTGTTAGTTTCCAACACGTTTGACCGCGCGCCGCGCATGGTCGACGGCATGCCCGTAGCCGGGCACACCGGACACGGCTTTGGAACCAAGAGCATTAAGCTTGCCGTCGAACGCATGAATGGTAACTGCCAGTTCCGCATTAACGGCGATCGGTTTGAGCTGCGCGCTGTGATGTAGAAGTGCGGCGCCGATCTCGAGGCGTGCCTTGCCCGCCAGGCAATCGCTCGCCGGCGCCAATCCGCTACAGCGGAGCGGTCGCCGGAGTCAGCTGCTTGATATAGGCCCACATGCGCTGCTTAGCGGCCTTGTCGGTGAGTGCCGCCTCAAAGCCGTCGAGCGCGAGCACGCGGCGGCCCTGCACATGGGCGACCAGGCCGGGCTTGAGCATGGCGGTGTCGAAGTCATCGATCGCCACGAGCATATCGGCGTAGGTCTCGCGCATGGCATCGGCCGCGTTGTTGTCGAGCAGTAGCACCGCCTCGGGGTCCAAGGCCTCGAGCGCCTCGCGGAACAGCTCGCACGGCAGAGTCTCGCCCACCGCGACCGCTCCGTCACCCACGCCGGCGACGCTTGCCAGCACGCAAAAATCCTCGGGCGCGTAGCCGATGGCCCCAAGCGCCTTGCGCAACGCCGCGCCATCCGGGCCGGCGGCAAGCTCGCCACCCGAACGCTCGGCCTCGTCCAAATCGCCTTTGACCAGCACGATCGGCGAGCACGCGTTGCCCGCGATACGCACGCCACGGACCGCAAGCGATGTGAGCTCCTGCTCGGCCGCCTGGGCGATGGCTTCTTTTTTCTGGCTTTGTGACGTGGACATGCGCTCTCCAATCGTTTGCGTGCCCACCATTATATAAAAGAGCTGCCCGCGAGTGGTTGCTTTGCGGGCGGCTGGGTATAAGCACGGTCGTACTGAGTTTTACGCGGCCGAACCGCGTCGCATTATGGAGGTCACCATGGCTGACATTAATCAGATTACCCCCGAGAACTTCGATTCCATCGTTAACGACAGCCTGCCCGTGCTGGTCGATTTTTGGGCACCGTGGTGCGGGCCCTGTCGATCCCTCTCGCCCATCGTTGACGAGGTTGCCGATGAGCTGGCGGGCAAGCTTGCCGTTGCCAAATGCAACGTCGATGACAACCAGGACCTGGCCATGAAGTATGGCGTCATGAGCATCCCCACGCTGATTGTGTTTAAGAACGGCGAGGAGATTGACCGCTCGGTTGGCGCCCTGCCCAAGGCGAGGCTGCAGGCGCTGCTGGAGAAGCATCTGTAATACGCTTGTTACATGTTGCCGTCTGTCTGCCGTCCATGAGCGCTTTTGCACCGCTCGCCGGACTTCTGGATGTACCGAGTGCAACCACAGATAGTATGGTAGTCACAAACAGCCCCCAGTGAACGGGTGCGGGTCGCACAGACTCGTACCCGTTTTCTTATGCAGCCGCGCGCAGAGCGGGCGTAGTAAAATCTGAACCACTGAACTGCCCCATACAAAAGGAGATTTCCCATGCATGATGTTGGAATGAACATGAGCCAGCTTGCCATGAGCGTCAAGCAGGTCGACGACACCATCGAGCTCGCTCACGAGTGGAGCCATCAGCTGCTGCATGCGACCGAGAATTTTGACATGGAGCGCATCGGCGCCAAGCTCGAGGCCGCCATGGCTGCGCTGCACGAGGCCCACGACGCACTCGAGGGCTACGAAGAGGCCATCGAGGCCGACCACAACTCCGTCGGCTCCGTGAAGCTGGTGTAAGGTGGCCGAACACGAGCACTGCTGCGGGTACGAGCACGAGCATCCGCACGGGGCGGACGGTGACGCGGGCTGCCGCTGTAGTGGCTCCGGCTCCGAGCTGGTCCGTTTTTCGGTTACCGCACCCGACGACCTGCTGCGCCGTTTTGACGAGCAGATCGCGCGCCGCGGCGATGTGGCCAACCGCTCCGAGGCCGTGCGCGACCTGATTCGCGCCTCGATCGCCAAGGAGCAGATGCGCACGCCCGATGAGCATGTTATCGGGTCGCTCACCATGATCTACGACCATCACACCGGCGATCTGACGCGCCGCCTGGACGAGGTGCAGCACGACTACACCGACGAGATCGTATCGACGATGCACGTGCATTTGGATCACCACAACTGCTTGGAGATTCTGGCGCTCAAGGGTCGCGGCGAGCGCGTCTACGAACTAGCCGACCGTCTGCTGGGCCTGCGCGGCGTTAAGCACGGCGAGCTCACGTGCGCCGCCACCAAGCAGAGCCTGGGGCTGTAGCGGAATTTCCCGCAGCGCACCTGCCAAAAAGGGACAGGTTTGTTTTGGCAGGTTTAGCGTTTTACCTACCAAAATAAACCTGTCCTTTTTTGGTCGGTTTTGATGAGGGGTGTCGCATGCGGCATGTGCATATTCATGTGACGGGCATTGTACAGGGCGTTGGCATGCGACCGTTTGTGTATCGCGAGGCCATGGCGCATGGCATTTGCGGATGGGTGCTCAACGCGGGCGACGGCGTGCATATCGAGGCGCACGCTCCGGCCGATGCGCTCGATGCTTTTGTTGCCGCGCTTTCTGAGCATGCGCCTGCGGCAGCCCGCGTAGAGTATGTCGAGGTTGTGGACCTGGCAGCCCACGGTTGGGATACCGCCAATGAACAGGGTTTTCGCATCGTAGCATCGCAGGACCAGACCGCGCACACGACGCTCGTCTCGCCCGATATCGCCACCTGCGATGATTGTCTGCGCGAGTTGTTCGACCCCGCCGATCGGCGCTATCACTACCCTTTTATCAACTGTACCAACTGCGGACCGCGCTTTACCATCATCCGGTCGCTGCCTTATGACCGAGCGGCCACGTCGATGAATTGTTTTCCTATGTGTCCTGAGTGTGCCGCGGAGTATGCCGACCCACTCGACCGGCGTTTTCACGCGCAGCCCGATGCCTGCTTTGATTGCGGGCCGCATATCATGTGGCGCGAAGCGAGCGTGGGCGATGAGCCGGGCGAAGCCGCCGCGTTGCCGGCCGTCGGCACCACGCGCGAGACCAGCGACGCCATTATCGACCGCTGTGTTGAGCTGCTGGCCGGTGGCGGTATCGTCGCCATCAAGGGTCTGGGCGGATTTCACTTGGCATGCGACGCCTCCAACGAGCAGGCGGTAGCCGAGCTTCGCCGCCGCAAACGCCGCAGCAACAAACCGCTTGCCGTTATGGTACGCGACCTTGCCGACGCTGAACGCCTGTGCCATGTCAACGACGTTGCACGCGGCTTGCTGGCCGGCAGCATTCGCCCCATTGTGCTGCTGCGCCGACGTGCTGCTTGCGAGAGCGGCGGCTCCCCCGACGCCCTCGCGCTCGCGCCGTCCGTCGCGCACGACCTTCCAGAGCTCGGTGTTATGCTCCCCTACACCCCGCTTCAGCATCTGTTGCTTGCCGCGGCAGAAGCCCGCGGTATGCACGCGCTCGTCATGACCAGCGGAAACCTGAGCGAAGAGCCCATCGAGACCGATGACGATCTTGCCTGGGAGCGCCTCGTTGCCGCCGGCATTGCCGACGCGCTGCTCGGCAACGACCGCGCGATTCTCTCGCGCTACGACGACTCCGTGGTGCGCGTGGTCGACGGCGCCGTTATGCCCGTGCGCCGCGCTCGCGGATATGCACCCCAGCCGCTGCCGTTGCCGGCGCTCGACGGCGCTTCGTCCTGCGTGCTCGCCTGCGGGCCACAACAAAAGGCCACGATTGCGCTCACGCGTGAAGGGACGAACGGCGAGGCAACCTGTTTTGTGTCGCAGCATATCGGCGATGTTGAAAACGGCGGGACCTTCGATGCCTGGAACACCGCGCGCACGCGCTTGGAAGATCTCTTTGATTTGGCGCCCGCCGCCTTGGCCTGCGATTTACACCCCAGCTATCTATCGGGCCAGTGGGCGCGCGAGCAGGCGCGAAAATGCAATCTGCCGCTCGTCGAGGTGCAGCACCATCATGCGCATATCGCGAGCGTAATGGCTGAGGCTATCGCCGCGGGCCAGCTTACAACCGACGCGCGCGTCCTTGGCATCGCCTTTGACGGCACCGGCGCCGGCACCGATGGGACCATTTGGGGCGGCGAGTTTCTTGTTGCCGGCCTTGACGGCTTTGAGCGCGCCGCGCATTTGCGCACCTGGGCGCTCCCCGGTGGGGCGGCCTCCGTGCGCGACGCCCGCCGCAACGCCTTTGCCCTGCTCAGTGAGCTCGGCCTGCTCGAGCACCCAGGTGCCGCTCGGCTTTTGGACAGCCTCGACGAGCAAACACGCAGCGTGACAGCCACCATGATCGAGCGCGGCATCAACAGCCCGCGTACCAGCAGCATGGGGCGTCTCTTTGATGCCGCGACAGCGATTCTGGGTATCTGCGGCAAGGCAACCTACGAGGGCGAACCCGCCATAGAACTCGAAGCCGCCGCCTGGCGCGCGCTCGACGGCGAAATCGCCCATGTTCCCGACGATAAAGACGGCCGTTCCGCATCTGACCCATTGCGGCTGGACAGTTTGTTCAGATTTGTATTAAATACAGACCCTCTAACCAACGGTTTTGGCTCAGATTACCCCGAAGAGGGCTCTCCAGGCGCCTCATTTGCGTCTAATTTGCCCGTCGGATACCACAAATCAACCCATTCGGGGACCTCGCAGACAATCTATGCCACCCATTGCTGCTCTAAAAAGTACAAATCTGAACTAACTGTCCAAGCAACCTCGAGCAGGCCTCTCGTCCTGGACCCCAGCTCACTTTTTAAGGCGCTTTTGGAGGGAATCAGGGCCGGCGTGCCCGCCGACAAGCTCGCACTCGGCTTCCATGTCGCCGTTACGCGCTCTTCGGCACGAATCGCACGCGAAATCTGCACGCGCGAAGGCATCGATACCGTCGCGCTCTCGGGCGGCGTGTTCATGAACCGACTTCTGCTTCAGCTTCTCACCCGCGAGCTCAAAAGCGCAGGCTTTACTGTCCTTGTCCCCCACACCGTACCCGTCAATGACGGCTGCATCGCCTACGGTCAGGCAGCAGTCGCACGCACTCGCCTCGCACAGGTCGCGCCACAATAGGCTGTTCGGCCAGCCCGCAAGCCGCCGTCTCACAGGTGTAGCGCGTTTGCCCGCAGCGCCCGCGAGCGCTACCATCAACTGATGGATTATTGAGCGCCCGTCCAGCGCAAAGCGTATAAAAGGGGAACAATATGTGCCTTGCCGTTCCCGGTAAAGTAGTCAAACGCGACGACGACCTCAAGGCCACCGTCGACATGATGGGCATCGAGCGCCCCGTGTCGCTGCGACTCGTGCCGACGGCGCAGGTTGGCGACTATATTCTCGTACACGCCGGCTTTGGCATCCAGATTGTCGACGAGCAGGAAGCACAGGAAACGCTCGAGCTTGTTAATGCCATGTCCGAGCTGGTCGAAGAAGACCAGCTGACCACCAACCCGGCGGAGGCTTACTAGTGGCGCCCGAGCAGCCGGCGCGCTCCGGTATCGATTTCTCGGCATTCCGCGATCCCAAGCTGGCTCGCGAGCTCATCGAGCGCATTCATGAGCTTGTCGGCGACCGCACCATCAACCTTATGGAAGTCTGCGGCACGCATACCGTGAGCATCGGGCGCTATGGCTTTCGCTCCATTATGCCGGCCGGGCTCAAGCTGCTGAGCGGCCCGGGCTGCCCCGTCTGCGTCACCGCCAACCGCGACATCGACCACGCAATCGCGCTCGCCAACATAGACGGCGCCATCATCACCACCTTTGGCGACATGATGCGCGTGCCCGGATCATCCACCTCGCTCGCTGCGCAAAAGGCGGCGGGGCGCGATATCCGTATCGTCTATTCCCCGCTCGACGCGCTCGACATTGCCGAGCAAAACCCTGATCGCCCGGTCATTTTTATGGGCGTGGGCTTTGAGACTACGACGCCCACCATCGCCGCCGCCATCTTGGAGGCCGAGGCGCGCGGGCTTTTGAACTTCTCGGTCTATTGCGCCCACAAGACCACGCCGCCGGCGTTGCGCGCCATCGCCAACGACCCCGAGACCGCCATCGACGGCTTTATCCTGCCGGGCCACGTCGCCACCATCACGGGCTTGGCCCCCTTTGGCTTTTTGGTCGACGAATTCAATACCCCGGGCGTGGTCACGGGATTTGAGCCCGTCGATATCCTGCAGGGCATCTGCATGCTGGTCCAGATGGTTGTCGAGGACAGGCCGGCGATTGACAACGCCTACCGTCGCGGCGTCAATGCCGACGGCAATCCCGTAGCGCGCCAGCTGGTCGGGCAGGTATTTGAGCCGTGCGATACCACATGGCGCGGGCTGGGGCCGATTGCCAACTCGGGCCTTTCCATCCGCCCCGAGTTCTCGCGCTTTGATGCCCGCGCTCGCTTTGACGTGCCCGTTGAGGCGACGGTCGAGCCGCGCGGGTGCCGCTGCGGCGACGTGCTGCGCGGGGCCATTACGCCGAGCAGCTGCCCGCTCTTTGGCCACGCTTGTACGCCCGAGCATCCCGTCGGCCCCTGCATGGTGAGCTCCGAGGGCAGCTGCGCAGCATATTTCCGCTACCGAGGCTAATAGGTTCCGCCGTTCTAACGAACGGCGGACCAGTCGACGCTGCGCCTCACCCATATAATTCCACCCACGATTGGAGTTTTCGATATGTCCCATAGCGTTACCGATAGCACCGTCCTGCTGGGTCACGGCTCCGGCGGCCAGATGATGAAACGCATCATCGATGAGGTCTTTTTAGATGCCTTTGGGTCGCCCGAGCTGCTCGAGGGCAACGACGCCGGCGTCGCTACGCTGCCCGCGAGCGGGCGCATCGCCATGTCGACCGACAGCTTTGTAGTCTCGCCTCAGTTCTTCCCCGGTGGCAACATCGGCCGCCTCGCTGTATGCGGAACCGTCAACGACGTCGCGACCTCGGGCGCCAACGTGCGCTACCTATCGTGCGGCTTTATCCTCGAAGAGGGCTATCCCATGGATAAGCTCCGCCAGATTGTGCAGACGATGGCCGAGACGGCGCGCGAGGCGGGCGTGTCCATAATCACGGGCGACACTAAGGTGGTCGAGCGCGGCGGGGCCGACGGCGTCTATATCAATACCGCCGGCGTGGGCGAGGTGCCTGCGGGCGTGACGCTCAGCGGCGCAAACTGCCAGCCCGGCGATGTCATCCTGGTCTCAGGTACACTGGGCGACCACGGCATCGCTATCATGAGCCAACGCGAGGGTCTGGCGTTTTCGAGCACCATCGAAAGCGACGCCGCGCCGCTCAACCACCTGATTGCCGATGTGCTTGCTGCAGCACCCGACACACGCTGCTTTCGCGACCCCACGCGCGGTGGCTTGGCCTCGACGCTCAACGAGTTTGCGCAGGCCAGCGGCGTTGCCATGGAGATTGACGAGGACGCCGTACCCGTGCGCCCCGACGTGCAGGCCGCCTGCGAGATGCTCGGCTACGACGTGCTGCAGGTTGCCAACGAGGGCAAGATGGTCGCCGTGGTGCCGGCTGAGCAGGCCGATGCCGCGCTAGCAGCCATGCGTACCGCCCGCTACGGCGAGAACGCCGCCATCATCGGTCGCGTGCTGCCGGTCGCCGAAGGTGCTCGTCCCGCCGTGCGTGTGCGCACCGGCTGGGGCTCGACGCGTATCCTCGACATGCTCGTGGGAGAGCAGCTGCCCAGGATCTGCTAACGGCAAGGGCTTGCGCTGGCGTGATGCGCCCCGATGCCGTTAAAGATGTTCAGATTCCAAACGCGCCCGACACGCAAGCCCAGTATCATGGGGTGCGCTTTACAACTCAAACGGCAGGAGCACCCATGGCAGCAGCCTATTCCCATGTGATTTTTGATCTGGACGGCACCATCCTCAATACGCTCGAGGACCTGGCGGCAGCCGGCAACCATACCTGCGAGATGCACGGCTGGCCCACGTTTGCCGTGGACGAGTACCGCTACAAGGTGGGAAACGGCATGCTCAAGCTTGTCGAGCGCTTTATGCCCGCCGAGTACGCGGGCGATGGCCGAATGTTTGAGCAGACGCTTGCCGAGTTTAGGGCTTATTACGGCGAGCACAAGGAGGACCACACCGCGCCCTATGCCGGCACGGTCGAGATGCTCGACCGTCTGCGCGCCGCGGGCGTTGAGCTTGCCGTGCTCACCAACAAGGACCATATTTCGGCGGCTCCGCTTATCGAAAAGTACTTTGGCCCCGATCGTTTTGCGCTGGTGCAGGGTCGTGTCGACGCGTTTCCACCCAAGCCCGAGGCTCCCGTCACGCTGCATGTAATGGAGGAGCTGGGCGCCGAGCCGGCGACCACGCTCTACGTTGGCGATTCGAATGTCGATGTTCTGACCGGCCACAATGCCGGCCTTAAGAGCGCCGGCGTCACCTGGGGCTTCCGCGGCCGCGCAGAGCTGGAAGCCGCCGGCGCCGACTACGTGGTGGACACCCAAGACGAGCTCTCGGCGCTGATTCTGGGCGAGTAGCGGGGCTGTCGCTCAACACGGCTGCATAGATTCTGTCGCGCGGAAAGCGCATCCCGTTTTGCCGCCCCAGAATGGGATGCGCTTTCCGGTTGAGCCTTGTCGGGGAAACGGCATCCCGTTTCAGAGCAATATTCCGGGTCGCACTTTCCACAACCCACCCCATCCGGAAACCGCGACCCGCTATTCGGCCAAATACCGGCTCGGGTTGAAATAACTATTTCGGTACTTTTTGGCGTTTTCCGATCGCTTTCTATGGGTTGTATTAACCCATAGCTGGAAAAGTGGCTTAAATTTTCTATGGGTTCATTCAACCCATAGCTCTACCGTCACCGAAAAGCATCCGCGATCCCCTGTGAGTAAGTCTATGGGTTGTCCTAACCGATAGACTTACTAAAGAACCGTTATTTACTCCCCTATCAATAAAATTATTTTTCGTCTAACTATGGGTTAAATCAACCCATAGTTAGACTATAGGTTGATTTAACCCATAGTTAGACGAAAAAAAAAAGGCTATGGGTTGTATGAACCCATAGCCTTTCGAATTAGGCAGAATGCTTAGCGTCCCACTGAGCTTTGCGTTTCGCCGAATTTTCGGCGCGGTGCTTTTTCTTACCCTCCTCGACTTCGAGTCTGCGCTTAGCGATCGCCGCCATATCGAGCCGGTACTCAACCGATTTGTTGTTCCCACGCGGCGACTTAATCAAAAGGCCGAGTTCGACGAGTTTATCGATTCTTTTCTTGACGTTCGAGCGATCCGATTTGACATCAGCTGCCATGGTGGCAAGGCTGATGTAACAGGTGGATTTGTAGACGTCCCTGCGCTGGAACGACCAAATCCGCCCCATAATATCGGTGTCGAGCCTAGGCAGACCGAGTTCAAGCATCCAGGGCGGCTTGATAATCGCGACCTTCTCGCCAGCCATATCCTGCACCATGCGGGCAATGCGGGCTGATTCATCCGCTGCCCGGCGCAGCGCCTCCCGGTGTCCATCGCCCTCGGCGATATCAACATCCATGACGGCCTGATTTCGCGAATCAGGCGCCACTCCCTTTCCAGACGGGCTCGCGAGACTGGACGGGTGATTATCCGTGTCCCACGGGAAGTCATCGCCCGCATCCGGTTTCAAATTACTGGTATCCATAAACTAGCCTCTCGTTGAGGCTATCTAGCCATCAGTCGAAGTGATGCCATAGTATTTTGGTAGTACTTCAACATAGGGACCCAAATCGAAGCATACGTGTGCTAGGATTGCAGGTAACAGGCCAGAAAGCCACATTTGAACATGGAAAAAGCCCTTCTTACTTGGCGGTAGGGGGCTTTTTTCATATCTATTTTTGCTCTTTAACACGCTCCAAAAACTCGGCGATAGCGATCGCCGCCATAGACGACTTAGCTACACCGCGGCTCTTCGCGTAGTCATCGAGATCACGCCAAATTTCGAGAGGCAGAGTAACCTGGATTCTTTTCTTCTCCTCGGCCACTGCCATAGACAATTACCTCCTTCGTTGAACAAACGAAATCATACCACTACTGATTGAAACAAAGCGTATCACAAATACTGTCTAAAATACAAACTAACACAAAGTGGTACACCTAAATTCGCTAAATCTTTCCCTTCGGTCAGATAGGCGCTCGAGTTTCCAAAAAGGGCACAGGAAATTGCCAAAAGGGGCACAGTGAAACGTCCCTAGAATCAGCTGTTACGATAAAAACAAGGGGGTAACTCCGCGGACACGGCCTAGCGCGCTGCCATCCAGTGCCGATTCTGCCATACTCGCAATTCGGCAAGGATAAGGAGTATGAATTGATCGGGGCTTATAGGACAAAATGCGTGTCTGCTTTAGGGGCATCGAACTGCGCCGATGCCCCTAAAGCAGACACGCATTTTGTCCTATAAGCCCCAAGGATGACGATTTCAATACGGACGACACCAAAACCGGCATCGACGGCTCCATGGACGATTCGGATTCAAAATAGGTCCTGTTAGTTGAGCTGCTTCTTTGCCGGATTCGTATGCGAAACCGCTATACCTGCGGCAATTGCCATGAGGCAGCTTGCGACGAGTCCGTACTCATACTTCAAAATGTTTGTTGCGGTCAGGGCGATAAGCAACACTGTCAGAATTTGCAGAATTATCTTTATTGCGAAGAGATTGATTCCTTGTTTGGCCGAAGTCGCTGAGTGAGTTTGTCTTTGATGATTCAGGTTGTAGCTGACAACAAAAGCGATCAGTTCGCTTGATACGGGGCCGACTACATAGAAAAAGATCGCGTCAATGAAGCTTATAGTGTTGTAAGTTGTTTCGCCGGAAAAAACAGCGTATAAAGCATATCCAAATCTTGGCTGATTCACGTATGAGTAGGAGAAGACCAAGAGCGCTACCAGTGCTGCTGCCATAAGTACATTCAAGACGATTCTTCTACCGCTCATCGGTCACTCCTTTCGAGTGCTGATACAAATATATTAATATAATAACAGTTTTATCCAATAGGATTGGAGGAGTCATGGCAGTAAAATCCGTTATTCGTAAGTTAATGTTATTTTCAGCATCAACTGTCCTTTTATCAGCTTTTTTGGCTGTGACTCCATCTTTTGGTTTGACAGTAAATCACGATGTGTCTATCACCGCGTCTTACGCAGAAGTTTCGTTGTTTGATGAAATCTCTTTAGCAAGGCGTGCCATGCAAGAAGACGTCCTTGATACGTATTATTCGTTCTATTGTTTTAATAACGTTGCGCATAATATTCCCTTAAAGGATCCAACTTATAAGCGACTAACTTTCAAGAATAGCTACAGCCGTATTTATCCGGATACATGTCGAACAAGTTTTGTTTATACTTGCCCCACGTGCAAGGGTGACGGGCTTATGAAAGTATTTCAGTGCAACTACCAAACGCGTTGATTCGATTGTGGGTGGCTTATATGCATAGCATGAAGTTCAAAGCAATTCTAGGTTCTTTCTTCCTTTTTGTTTGTTTGTGTTTTCCGACTGCTGGCTTTGCGGACGGGATTGTCTGCAATATGAGAAACGATGTTCAGCCGGTTGCTTCTCTATCTAATGATCTCTCATATGCTTCTGGCACCGCCGCTCGCCGTGCGAACAGCGAAAGGGTCTTGAATGTATATTGGACTTTTACGGGACTATTGAATGGTCGAGAAGTGAAAGATCGAATTGTATATAGGGATTACAAGTCGCTATCTTTTCCTAATTCCTATAGTACTCTAGCGCCAACTTGGGTTAATACTCGCGCCACCGGTTCTAACGGTGAATATTTTTCTCAGGTTCAAGCTACTGGGGTTGGATCCGTAGAAACATGGCGTTGCAACTATCAAATTAGATAATTTGATATAAACGTCACATCTAAATAACGTGCACTTTCGCTGGAGGGTCGCTGTTTGGCGGCCCTCTTTTTTGCACAGGCGCGGTGGGATGGTAATATCGGGCGGGAGTCAGCCGCTCTGATAGAATCGTCCTTGCTGTCGGCAGCCCTCGTGCCGGGCAGAGCCCTCCATCCGATGGGAGGTGATGCCCATGACCGATTTCACCGAGCTCGTGAAGCTCCTGACCGCTATGGTCTCGCTCCTCACGGCCCTTGTCGGCCTTTCCAAGGCACTCAAGCAGGGTTCGAAGCCCAAGACGATATGAGAAAGCCATTTGGGTCGCCTCCCCCGCGGCGCAGCTTCTTTCCGCGGGCTCGGGATGCCACAATGGGCTTTGAGTATCGGCCCGTGCGGTAGCCCTTACCGCACCTGCGGGGAGGAGGCTTCCCATGCCCCATGTTACCTCCATCGGCCTGGACGTCCACGCGCGATCGGTCGCCGCCGCGGCGTTCAACCCCTTCACCGGCGAGGTGGTGCACCGTGACTTCGGGACGGACGCCGCCGAGATCGCGGAGTGGGCCCTCGGGTTCGTGGAGCCCAGGGCCTGCTACGAGAGCGGCCCCACCGGCTTCCACATGGCGCGCGAGCTGCGCGCGCTCGGCCTCGACTGCGCCGTGGCCGCCGTCTCCAAGATGCAGAGGCCGGCGGCGGACGCGCGCCGCAAGAACGACCGGCGCGACGCCGAGTTCATCGCCCGCATGCTCGCCACCCACAACATCGTGGAGGTCCCGCTGCCCGATGCGGCCGTCGAGGCCGCCCGGGACCTCGACCGCGCCCTCGACGACGCCACGGCGGAGTACCGCCGCGCCAGGCAGCGACTCAACATGTTCCTGATCAGGCTGGGCCACGTCTGGGACGAGCGCAACGCCGACGGGACGAGGAAGGGATCCTGGACGCGCGCCCACTGGAGATGGATATCCGGGATCAGGCTCGAGGGGCCCCAGCGCGACGTGCTCGAGTACTACGTCACGGCCGCGAGGTGCGCGGAGTCGGACCGCCGGCAGCTCGAGAAGAAGGTGCTCGCCCTCGCCCGGACCGACCGGTGGCGCCCGGCCGTCGAGGCGCTCTCCTGCATCAAGGGAATCGACACCCTGACGGCCTTCAGGCTCGCAGCCGAGGCGGGCTCCTTCACGAGGTTCCGGACGGCCCCGGCCTTCGCGAGCTGGTGCGGGCTAGTCCCGTCGGAGCGCTCGAGCGGCGAGACCGAGCGGCGCGGCGGGATAACCAAGACGGGCAACCGGCTCGCCAGGACGGCACTGGTGGAGTCGGCGTGGCACTACCTGACGTGCACGCCCCGCCCGAAGGCCCCGGCGCCCGGCGCGGACGTCCCCGCGGCGATCCGGGCGCGCGCCGACGCCTGCACCGCCAGGCTCTGCCGCCGCCGCGAGGCGCTGGCGGCGGCGGGCAAGAGCTCGTGCAAGGCAAACGCCGCCGTCGCGCGCGAGCTCGCCTGCTGGGTCTGGGAGATCGGGCGCCGGGCGGAGGGGACCCTCAGCTGACCCCGTCGGACAACAAGCCTCCCGCCGGGAGGGCCCGCGCCTCGACGCATCGCCGGCGCGCGTTCACGAGCCCTTTTTGGGCAGCCCAAGGGCCGCGCCCGTGAACAAGACTGGTTTCGGACGAGCGCGCCGGACGGAGAATCGAAATGCGGTGGGGTGTGCGGACATACCGGGCTGACCGCCGGCAGCGCGCCCGCAAGAGCCCGCGGATATTAGCTTGCCAGGCAAGCGTCGACTAAGCCATGCAGCGTGCGCGGTCCCTCCCGACGGGAAACGAAAAAGCCCGGTTTAAAACCGGGCTCGAACAAACACGCCTATTGACAATGGCTTTCTCATATTAAAAGAAAGGCCACCGTCGCTAAGACGATGACCTAACTCTACTAAGCAACGGCTCTGCCCAGCTCACCACAACTTGGGCTGCCGTCGGCATCATTTTACCCTCCTGACGAGGAATTCGTCCATATTTCAAAAATCAAATCCTGTTCGCGCGTGGGCGTAAACTTTTAGTTGGGCAAATCCGGCAGATTGGAGCTTGAAACATGAGGGATATGCACCTCATGTCGCTCATAAAACGTCTCCTGACCTCGAAGGAGAACGTTTTTTAGCGACAGAAGGAGACAATAAATATGATCTGGTTTACCAGCGACACCCACTTCGGGCATGAGAACGTGCTGAAGTTCACCGACCGCCCGTGGGAGACGATTTGGCAGATGAACGACGCCATCGTCGACAACATCAACGGCAAGGTTGCCGTGGACGACGAGCTCTACATCCTGGGGGATTTCTCATTCAAGATGACCGCCCAGGACGCCTACGGGCTGCGCAAGCGGATCGTCTGCAGGCGCATCCACCTCGTCCCGGGAAACCACGACAAGGACTGGACCCAGCCGGCGGTCGCGGGCGCCTTCACCGTGGAGCCGCCGATCTGCGTGCTCAAGATCGACGGGCAGAAGATCGTCCTGAGCCATTACCCCATGGCCGACTGGCAGGGCATGAGCCATGGATCGTGGCACCTCCACGGGCACATCCACAGCAGCGGCGGCGCGTACAACGAGTTCAACCGCAAGCAGGGCCTTCTGCGCTACGACGTCGGTTGCGATGCCAACGGGCACTCCCCGGTGAGCCTCGACGAGCTGAGGGAATGGTTCGCCGGAGTCGACGAGCCGTGCGGCCGGGTGAAATGGCCCTGGTGGGTCAACGAGACCGGTGACAGGCAGGTCGAACGCGAGCTGGCGGCTTACAAGCGGAAAGAGGCGATCCGATGACGGTCTATGTGACAGGCGACATCCACGGTGGGCTCGACATGCAAAAGCTCCGCGACTGGGAGCTTGGGGATAGCCTTGGCAGCGACGACTATCTGATCATCGCCGGCGACTTTGGCTTTCCGTGGGACTTCTCTGCCGAGGAATGCGCCGATATCGCCTGGATGGAGTCGCGCCCCTACACGGTTCTCTTCGTCGACGGCAACCACGAGCGCTTCGACCACTGGGCGGAGCGCCCCATGGAGCCGTGGCACGGCGGGCTGACGCAGCGCCTGTCGGATACTTCGTCCATCCGCCGCCTCATGCGCGGGGAGGTCTTCGAGCTCGACGGGAAGACGGTCTTCACCATGGGCGGGGCGACGAGCGTCGACAGGGCGTACCGCATCCCGTACAGCTCGTGGTGGCCGCAGGAGCTCCCGGACGAGCGCGATTTCGATGCCGCACGGGCGAGGCTCGACGAGGTCGGCTGGAAGGTCGACTGCGTCATCACCCATACCTGCTCGACGCGCATGCTCTCGCCGACGCTCTACCCGGGCCCAGGCTGGGAGCGTCCTGATGTGGACCGGCTGACCGGATTCCTCGACGAGCTCGAGGATCGCCTGGACTACAAGCGCTGGTATTACGGCCATTTTCACCGAGACGGCAACCCGGACGAACGTCATACCGTGCTGTACGACCGGATCGTGAGGCTCGGGGATAAACTCCTGCCGTGGGGTGCGTACTGATGGCTATCTATGTGACAGGAGACGTGCACGGCAGGGCCGAGTACGGGGCCAGCAGGTTCGCCTTCAGGTCTTGGCCGCTGGGCCGGACTCTGACGCGCGATGACGTGGTGATCGTGGCCGGCGACTTCGGCTTTGTCTGGGATGGATCCAACGCCGAGAAATACTGGCTTGACTGGTTCGAGTCGAAGCCGTGGACCACGTGTTTCGTGGACGGCAATCATGAGAACTACCACGCCCTGGCTGAGCTGCCGGTGCGGGAGTGGAACGGCGGGCTCGTCCATGAGGCGCGACCGCACGTGCTGCACCTGATGCGCGGAGAGGTGTTCGATATCGACGGGCTCACAGTCCTTGCCATGGGCGGCGCCACGAGCAACGACAGGCAGTATCGCAAGGAGGGGAGGAGCTGGTGGCCCGAGGAGATGCCGAGCGAGGAAGAGATGTGGCAATGCCGCACCTCGCTCGACCGCGTGGGCTGGAAGGTCGACTACGTGGTGACTCACGAGGCTCCTGCCGACCTGGCAGAGAAGCTGTGCCGGGAGCGCGAACGCGAGTATCTGGACGACCAGCTGCAACGATTCCTTGCCGAGCTCGACGGGCAGCTCGGCTACCGCGCCTGGTTCTTCGGCCACTACCACGGCGACGAATGGCGCGACGACAGGCACCGCCTTATCTACCGAGACATCGTGCCGATCGAAGACGCTATGCCCAGTTCTCAGTTCTAGAACTGAGATGCTATGCGGTCTACTCCAATTCAAAGGTCTGGTCGAGAGAGTTCGATCCAGCCCCGACCCCGTCGATCTTCACTTCAATGGGGAACATGTCTTTAAGCTCGAAGACCGATATACCGTCGCATTCGCCTCCCGGCGCAAGCCCTTGCGAAGAGAAGTGGTCTTCCTGCAAATCGGCGGCAAAACCGCGAGAAAGCATCTGCTTATTCTGATAGGCCGTAATGTAGCTTCCATCGGCAAAGGAATCTGCAGTTCGATTGTTGGTGGCACGCCATCGAACAACGGCGACCTTCCCGCCATCGCCAAACGAGGAATCATGCACCTCGACGGCAGTGACCGAATACTCCATCTTGCCGTAAACTGCGCCGTCTTCCTGCGAGCTATCGGAATTGGAAACCTGGCCTTCCGACTGGCGATTGTCTGTACGAATGCATCCAGAGGTCGTAACCAGGGCAACCGCCAAAAGACCGGCGACGCCGAGAGTTCGAGCCAGGCTGATGCTATTTTTGCTAACGCGCTTTTTCATGATTTGCTCCAAACTGAATACTTGATTGAGCTATTGCTTTTGTTCGTTGAACACGTATGCCGTCAGCCCATCTGGGTCATGACCTCGACCTTGGCCTCGGCCTCGGCCGCCCGCTGTTCGGCTACAGCAAGGCGGTCCTTGAGGGCGGCGACCTCGGCCATCAGGTCGCGCTGAGCCAGGAATGTGTCGGCTTGGGCTTTCAGTGCGGCGTCACGCTCGCCGCGCAGCCGCTCGATCTCATCGACCATGGCCTCAGCCTCGGCATGGAGTTGGACAATCTGTCTGCCGAGGCCCTTAGCACGGGAGAGGTACCTGACGCTCGCGGCGTGGAGCTCGTTGTTCTCAAGTTCGAGTCTCGCGGTATCGAGTTCGAACTTCTCCTCTATAAAGGCAATCCGCTCATTGCAGTCAGCCTCAATCTTTTCATTCCGATCCGTCGCCTCGACGAGCTTGCGGTTGAATTCGTCGAGCTGGGCCCTGAGCAGTGCGTTCTCGGTCCTGAGGTCGGCCGTCTCGCGCAGTAGCTTCTCCCGCCACGTCGCCTCGGCCCGTTCGGCGGCCTCCTCGTGGACGGACTTTACGCCGTAGATCTCCCTGATTTTTCTCTCGTCTGTCATCGTGCGACACTCCAATCAACAATGGGCATGGCTCCGCCACGCCGTACGGCTGGGAACAAATACGCGGCCGCTGTTGAGTTGTGTTCGTCCTGCGATCGGTGAGTTCTAAAAGGCGTCTCAAGTCATGCGTTCACGCAGGTTTTCGGTTAGAGAAATACCGCACTCTTATATAGTAACGCCGCCGCACTCGGGCCTATTAGGCAAATCGCGAAACGACAGACGGACTTATTTCCTGACGCCCACCAATCCAAGTTCACGAAGGATGCGGTACAGCGTTGATTTGGAGACGCCAGTCGCAGCGCAAATATCGGGAATAGGAGTCTCTCCTCCAAGATAGAGCCTTACTGCGGCATCGGCTTTGACGCCGGCTGTGCGAGGCCTGCCACCCACGTTGCCGCCGTGGCTCCGTTTGACGGCGATACCCTCGGCCTGGCGTTGCCTGATCAGATCTCGCTCAAGTTCCGCGGTGCAAGCATGGGTGCCAAGCACGAAGCGCCCGAATGCGGTATCTAGATCCACGGGCTGTTTCAGGGACGTGAGCTTCACGCCGAGGTTTCGAAACATAAGGTCATAGTTGAGCAGCTGCCTGGTCGATCTGGTCAAGCGCTCCCAGGATTCGACCACCACCTCGTCGCCCGCCCGCATCTTCTTGAACAGGCGCTTCTGCTGCGTCCGGTCGCCGTCCTGGGCACCCGTGACCTTGTCCTTGTAGATATGGCCATAGGCCACGCCAGCGTTCACCAGAGCCTCGATCTGGCGGTCCAACCTCTGGTCTTTCGTGCTCACGCGAGCATATCCGTAACGTGTCATTTCATCCTCCTGCCTCGTATTTGATTTTCCCATGGGAATTGACGCGGAGGTTTTGACACTGGGTTTTGGCACTCGACGTTCACGGCATCGAGGGTTCGATTTTCGAGTGCCCAGAGGCATACCTTTTGAGACGTCAGGGCCTTGAATATGAGCAATAAGATGCGTATCAGTTCGCGATGGTTCGATGATGGGACCGGCCATACCGGTTTTTCGATATGGCTATGGCAGTTTTTATATATCGAGTGAGCACGAAGGGCCAGAAACTCGACTCGCGGAGGGGCGGCGGCAACCCGCTGGTGAAGGGAGTTAAGTTGGCGGGTTCGATCTCCCGGTTCAAAAAATACTCAGCATACTGAGTGATTTTACTCAGTATACTGAGTATTTAAGAAACAAGGAGGTAGATTGACATGTTTGAGCGCCATCAAGTTGCCGTGATAGCCCAGAGGATGCGGGAAACGAATAATCCGTTGATGCAATTTATAATCGGGCCCCGCCAAACGGGAAAGTCGACCATGTTCGTGCAGGCGTTGCACCATGTAGACATGCCCTGTCACGTGGTCAATGCGGACGATGTTGTGAATCCCGATGCCAGCTGGCTGCAAATCGAGTGGCAACAGGCAAGAAACCTCACGTCTGGAGGTAAGGCCCCGGCCGTTTTCGTTGTTGATGAGATTCAAAAGGTGCAGAGTTGGTCCACGGTCGTCAAGGGATTGTACGACCGGGATCGCCGGGAGGGGACGCCGCTCAAGGTCATGTTGACCGGATCGTCGTCGCTGCTGCTGCATAAGGGCTTGGAAGAATCCCTTATGGGCCGTTACGAGCTCATTCGGTCGCCGCATTGGTCCTATCGCGAGTGCAGCGAGGCCTTTGACTTTTCTTTTGAAGACTATCTCTATCACGGCGGATATCCGGGTGCGGCGCCGCTGGTTTCCGATGACGCCCGTTGGCGAAACTATATCCGAGATGCAATCGTCGAGCCGGCGATCTCGCGCGATGTTCTCTCGTTGGAGAATATCCGCAAACCGGCGCTGATGCGCGCGCTCTTTTGGCTCGCGGCGAGCTATTCGGGACAGGAGCTTTCGTATTCAAAAATGGTAGGCCAGCTGCAGGATGCCGGTAACACGGTCACGGTCGCCGGGTATTTGGACCTGCTGGGCAAGGCCGGTTTGGTTACGGCGATCCCCAAGTTCAGTGACAAGGAGCTCGCAAAGCGCCGAAGCACCCCGCGGCTCATGGTTTATGACACGGCGTTTATGACGGCGCTCGGCGATAAGGGCCGTGCAGAATGGCTGGAGGATTCGGCGCGGCGGGGTCATTTGGTGGAATCGGCAGTGGGTGCACGACTGCTTGCGCGCGCGCCGGAAGAGGGTTTTGAGGTTATGTGGTGGCGTGAAGGCGTCAAAGAGGTCGACTTTGTGCTGCGAAGGGATGATGCACTGAGCGCCATCGAGGTCAAAAGCGGTGGAGAGTCCGGCCAGAGCGGCATGTCGACGCTCCTAAAAAAGTATCCGCGAGCCAAGCGGATCGTCGTGGGAGGAGCGGCGGCCGGGGCGTGCACCGTGGAGGATTTTCTGCTCGATAAGGTGCCGCTGTTTAACTAGCCTGAGCAAATTGAGAAAATACTCAGTATAGTGAGTGAAATCACTCAGTGTACTGAGTATTTTGACTTGGGCGTTGGATGGGTGCTCGGTCACCGCGTGCGATGGTGAAAACCGGGCCAGGCCTTACCAGCGGATATGCATACAGGAGGGGCTTCCATTTTCCATGTCCCGCTCATATCGTCTGCCAGAAACCTG
Organism: Collinsella sp.; assembly: GCA_047247485.1. Taxonomy (GTDB): domain Bacteria; phylum Actinomycetota; class Coriobacteriia; order Coriobacteriales; family Coriobacteriaceae; genus Collinsella. The sequence goes on from JBKTTM010000006.1 coordinate 1,953,908, forward strand.
GCGAATGACCTGTCCCCCTGTCATGCCCTTGTCACAAAATCTATTAACGGGACCGTCAAATTTCCTCCTGCGTTTTCTGACGGTACCGCGGTTCCCGCATACGTTTTGAGACCGGCAAGCTGATGCCGGCTCGAGGACAGCGGCCCGGTGCACCGGGCCGATCGATAGCGGTCTCAGGTTCACAGCGCAGTTTCTCAGGGCTCGCATATATAGGAAGACTTGATTGGCAATCGATTTTAATGAAGTCGGCAGCGCATGTCAGAGTTTTCAACAAACCGCAGGTAAATCCATGTACCAATTATTGGTACATGGATTTACCTGCGATGTTCATGCTTGGTCAAAAGTCCATCAAGCGATATATCCATGATTTTAATGCGCGCGCCTGAGCTTTTGGCTTCAGTGGCAGTCCGACCGCCGGCAGGCGGCTACGCTATGTCCAAAGGCCACGCCTACTCCCAGTACCCGGCCACGTCGACGACCCAGTGCTGCCCGTCGAGTTCCTGCCACAGGACCACATCAGGGACGTCTTATTGGGGGACGACCACATGGAACCCCGGGAGATCAAGCTGTACGGCTGATCCATCCGTCAACAACATGTCAAAGCCCCAAAACCCAACAGAATCGCGAACGAGGGGATGAATTGACCGCCCGGGTATTTGCCGCCCGGGCGGTCAATTTTATCAACCATGGGTGCGATTCTGTGAGGCCATTTTTCTGGCATCCGCCGTTTGCTCCGGCCTCAACGCACCCATCGACCGTTCGGTAAGCTTTGCGAACGCGACCACGTGCGCATTTGTCGAACAATCAAATGTCCGACAATGTCTGACGGAGCTGTCAGACATTCACGCACGAACAGGCGAGCTTCGCGAGCGATCGTAGGCAACTAGTAGCCCCATCTGCGTCTTTGACGCAGGTTCGACGTCTGACATCTTGAATGTCTGACGTCGAACGAAGCTGGCGTGCAAAATGGCCTCACAAGGCCATTTTGCACCGTCTCAGGGGCGCGATTCAGGGTTTGCCGCTGCGTCCGTTATCGTAATAATCTCCCGCAGGCACCACCGCGCACGCCGCCGTACCTGTGTCTTTTATCGTAATAATTTGAAAACTGGCTCCTTTTCGCCCTTGTCCGTTATCGTAATAACAAGGCGTGCGAGTGCCCTTCTCCCGGTCCGAGGGCGGAGCCCTGGCAAGCGCCGAACCGCCCGGATCGGCGGCAGATTTGTACACACATTTACGATGGGGGTACAAGTATGCGTCTCTTGCGGGATTTCTCGTTTATCGGCAGAAAATCGAGGTCAAAAGATGGATGAGTTCTTGAGCATTGAAGATCTGCGGTGGGAGTTCGGCGCGTCGCGAGCATGGACGTACAAGTATCTGGCGCCGCATATCAAGTCAATCACCGTGAAGTGCTCGACCGACGACGGCGAGCGCCTGTGCAAGCGTTATAGCCTCGATGATGCACGGCGCGTGGTCGCTGAAAAGGCTCGAGCCGAGGTCTATTCCGTGCCCGTTAAAGCGGACCCCGGGAAAAGCAGCTATGCTCCGTACCGCCGCCCGCGGCGCGTGCGAATCAAGACGAGCGCGTACATCGCCGAATATATCGTCGGCTTCGGCCATCTCTGGCAGATCGACGAGATTGCAGAGGAATACTGCGGTAAGCGCTCAAGAGAGGCGGCATATCAATTCATCTACCGTAACGCCTGGATCGCAATCGTGTTCGGCAACAAAACTTTCTATATCCCGAGGCGCACCACACCGCAATTCGTGGCGGCAGCAGTCGAGGTGTTCGGAGACGCCGCCCACACCGTCGAATACGCACGCGGTGGGCATAAAAGTGACGCCACGGAATAGCGGCACTATGTAACAAATGAATGAGTGAACGGCGTAAAAAGTGAAAAACCGAACTACGTGATAACGACAAAGCGGAATAGCCGCACTATGTAACCACGTAATAACAGAACTATTGAACATCGGACTATTCGGTCCTGAAATCTGTCCGCAAGAGTCGTACGCTGCCGTACAAAATGCCCGGCAGCGTACCGCCGCAAGCGGCGCACGCTAGGGCTCTGCCCTAGCACCCGGCACTCGCGACGTTAGCTCATTGTTCTGCAATTCAACAGTTACGTTTTTCAGTTTTGTCGTTATCACGCAGTTCGGTAATTACACAGTTGCGTAGTGTCGTAATTGCTTTTTTCGGTTGTGTCGCAGTTCAGATATGAACAACCGCCGCAGGCGCCGGGTACTAGGGCAGAGCCTTGGCAGTACGCGGACGACCGAAACGCAGTTTTGTACGGCAGCGTACGACACTTGCGGGCGAGTTCCGGCTATGTCATTGCTGAATTACGACAAAACGCAGCAATAGAGCCGTGTAACCGCGGCATAACTGATTTACAGACGATACGAAGAACGTAATGAATGAACTAGTGAACTGCGACACAACCGAAAAAGCGAACAGTTATAAACCCAAAAAACGCATTGAAACAGGCGAGATGTTCTAAATCTCAGCCCACAAATCGAGAACAGTAGCGTCCCGACGAACCGTGGCAAAATAGTCGCAGTAGTCATAGGCATCATCGGGACTGCGCATCACGGCAACAAGATCTCCGTTGTGCGCATCAACAACTGCATGTCGAAATCCCATCGTCTGACGCATCATCCGGTTGCGCTGCCGCTCGATCTCGATCGCATCCAGCAGGAGGTGGCCATCTGTATGGCCATGAAGGGCGAGTAGCCGTTTGCGGGGCCAAGCTGACCGCTCGCGTTGAGCGGCGGCAACACCCGTTGGAGCGATAGTTCCGCAATTTGTTTCACGAATTACCGTCGAAATGTTTCACGCGCTGGTAGATGCAAGCACTGCTTAAGGGCACATCCAAAGCACCCAAAAGTGCCGCCACGCAGGTCAAGGCCGAAAAATCAACCTCACCAGATGCGTTTTAAGACACGGAAAAGGGGTGTCACGAACATCCAAACCATCCCAGGTTCAATCGCCCCGTAAATCGAATCCTGTTGAACCGTCTACCTGCGACTTTGTGATATTTGCTGCCGCCGTGTCGTGAGCGAGAATCGTGTCCGCACGGGGCGATATATTAGGTAAAGCACCCGAGGGAACGATAGGCAACCGGACACACATTCTGTCCGAGTCGTTAAAAGCGGGCACGGAATTTAAACGGCTGAAAAAGGGGCATCGACCTGCGCCGATGCCCCTAAAGTAGACACACATTTTGTCCTATAAGCCTCATTTATTTGCGAAGAACATCGGCTAGCCGCAGGATTGAAATCATCGACCGATAAGTGAGTTCCACTTTTTCGCCCGCAAGCAGTCGTTTCGAGCCAATCTCATCTAGCCCCACAAGCCGAGAAAACAGCGAGCCGCTCATCGTGCCCTCGTCAATTGATTCCCTTATGATCTTCAAAACGTCCGTATCATGAAGCGATGCCGAGCTGTAGGGGGCAACACGAGCGGAACTCTCAATTAACGACGAGACAAAAGGGTGGAGATGCTTTGGACATAGTCCATCAAACACCACATCCCCATTGTCGTTCGAGCCGACCAGGCGCCAAGTATAATGATCGACCCAGTCATCTCCGTCATATATGGCGTCCATGAGCAACTTCCCGTTTAGAGAGAGAAGCCTATTTGGACATCGGGGCGCAAGACCGCAATCCATATCGGGCCTGCAGCAGCTCCAACCCAACGCACCACATAGGTTCCCTTTCGTACATGTGTATCAATCTGCCCCGAAATGCCGGTGAATGCAATTCCAGACCCGTTTGTCGGGTAGCAATCGACGTATTTTTGTTTTCCGCTCACAACCTTGTATAGATATATCGTTCCAGCAAAAGAGAAGGGATCGTTCGCAATTTTGTCCGGAAGAACTTGCCACCTCAAAATCCCGCTACCAATATGGTCAAGCTTGACCGTTCCGCCGTCCCCCTCAAAAGTGGCAAGGGGATTTACTCCAGACTGAGAGTCGGCATCGCCCTCCTTAGCGCTTATGAGCAGGCTGCCCGTATAAGACTGCTGAAGTTCACCTTCAGGACAGGCAGCCTCGGCCCAAGAAGGACCACTCAGGCAGAACAGTCCGAGCAACATCATTGCCAATAGAAGAAAACCCTTAGATCTATTCATCTCTATCCCCAACGTCTCTCGACATTTTTATATTGTGACTATTCTAGATCTATATGGCCAATTTGGCCCTCACCATGGCAACTGTTGCAGCCAGGTTTCTTTTCATTAAATTGTCACCTTGGTAAAACGTCGACCCCTAAGCATCAAACCCGAAGTCCACCGAGTGGGCTAAAGTAAAAGAGGGTCGAACCAGAAGCAGTTCCCGGACAATTGGCGTTCGGCCAGACACTTCGGTTCGACCCTTTTTCATGCGCAAAGCACATGTCAAGCCAGACTAATTCTGTGGGTATAGGGTGGCATTTCACTGAAGTCGGAAACTCCCGCAACCATTGATTAATTTCGATATGTCCGAAATTAATATTACGCGCATGGGTAACAAGCGTATATGGGAGCTCTCAAGTAACCGAAGTAACCGAGCCGGGGCAAAAATTGGCAAGAAGGACCCCGGTGAGAAGTTTGGAGGCGAAGATGAGTACAATGGAAAACCTGTTTATTACTCGCAGGTCAATCCTGACGGCAGCCGCATTGGGCGGACTGTCGCTAATCACCCCAAATGGTGCATTTGCTGATGGTTACGATTCTGAAACCGTAGAATTCCTAGCTTTCCCGGATCTGAGTGAATCTGATGTCGAGGCGATTGTGCGTCAACGTGCAGGGCAAGAAGCGGCCCTTATCATAGAAGAGGCGCTGTCATCTGATGATGTTGAGCCCTATGCGACACGCGGGCGCCCAAGCTACAGCACCGTATACGGGAGCGTGCAAACGAAAGCCAGCGGATGGCACGACGTTGCTGGGCAGCCCCCGGGAGGCGTTCACATCGACGGGGGCGGTTCCATAAACGTCCAGCCGTCTGGCGGCGGTTCGGTGAGTGTATCGGTGCCGCTCCCGAATGGTCTCGGAAGCATAGGCGTATCGATACCGCTGGCAAAGCGCAATCTGTCGGCGACTGGGTATTCCATTCACATCGACGGTGCCGGCTTTTGGAAAGCGACGGCGAACGTCGAGCACAAGGTTCAGCCGTTTGTTGTTTACGAGACCGTCAACGGCGTCAAGAAGGTGTACAAAAAAGCAGCGACGAATAACTTCTTCCGTCTTTCCTTAGGCAAGCGAAAAGTAGGATGACATGACGGGCAAGAGCTATGCAAAGATAGCGATTGCTGGCTTTGCACTTTGTCTTGCAATGGTGCTATGTGCATCATTTGCGAGGTATAGGTCCGAGCAATCGTTTATCGATGGCGCTGAAAACGGGTTTGGCATAGACGGGATGTATGTCAGCGATGGCGCGACCAGGCCGTCTATGGCGATTCTTGCGGGCGAAGACATGGAATGGCAAATCTGTAATGACGATGGCTCTTGCATGAATGGTCGTTTGGCCGCAACGAGCGATCCGAATTCGTTCGATCTTCTCGACAATGATGGAGCGGATTGCGGTTCTGTTCACCTTTCATATGCATCGCGAGACGGGATGGACGGCATTCTCTACGTCTCCCACGAAAATGGCGATTTCAAGATGCGCAGAACTAACCGGGTGCCGGCCTTTATCGAGGAGTGAGAGTTCCCGGCGGCCTGCCGATCAGGCCGCCGGGGTATGAGCCCCGCATTCATCCGTACACACGCGGATGAATGCGGGGAGCGTCCGTATGAAGTTGATAATCGAGGAAACAAAGCCGTCCCAGGCAGGACGGCTTTGGTCTTTAAAGGCCAAGTTTTACCCTAGCCCAAAATGGCCAGAATGGACACCGGAGGAAGAGCGACGATCGTAAGACGGAACTCGGACATAGCGACCACCTCCCCGAAAACTCGGGCAGGGCTTCAGCGCGCCGCCGCGCTGAAGCAATCCTAGCAGAGTCGTCAATCACCACCGGTCAGCTCGTACCCCGCCTCGCGCCAGGGCAGGGCCAAGCTAGCGAGGCGGGGTACGAGCTGACCGCTTTCTGTTTAATGACTGTCAATCTCTTCTGCTATCTCCTTTCACTTTTACTCAGTAGTTATAGCTGAACGTTCTCAGATACATAAAATCATTCCTTCCATTTTCCGAAAGCCGTTTTATGAAATATCAGAAATAGCTAAACGAGTAATTGCACTCACTTCTGAATCTTATCCAATTGCGCTCCGACTTAAAGATTTCTGTTGTCAGGTTCATCTGCCAGATAGTCGTGGGGAACATAGTCAACGTGATAACGCTTTTCAAGTTCCTCGATAAACCGGTCGACCTTTCGAGCATTTTGGTAAACCTTTTCGAGCGTGCGGAAAACAGCTTTCTCGTTGTACGCGGGAAGCCCCTGGGCGTTCACAAAGTACATCAGCTGATTGAGGTTTGTTCCTTCCTTCAATAACTCATGATGGAGTTTTTCAACTTCCGCGATGTCAAAATTGAATGATTCGATCTTTCCGTAAATTGCGCTGCGGCGAACCAGTTCGCTTGCAGAAATACCGAGCGCCGCCGCACGCTGCTCAATTGCCTTTTTTTCTGGAGCAGTGAGCATTACTTGGAACGGAACACTTCTTTTTTCAGAAATCGGCTCGCCACGTTCATCGGTTTCGCGCGAAGCCCGTGCTCTCCTGTAATCCTCCTGTTGCTTATGGAGGGCCTTTTTCTTCCGATCGAGAACTTGCATTTCATCATCGAGATCATCAAGTGAGATTTCCCGATGAATCAGCACAGATCGAATCAACTCAGCTTCCGTACAACCGGCTTGTTCGCAAAGTTGTTGATAGATCTCTTTCTCTTCAGGAGAAACACGAGCCTTTACGAATTCATTTCGTGCCATTTTCCTACTTTCTCCGGAGTGGCCTCCGGAAAAGTAAGCAAGAAATTGAGGATTGGCATCCGTCACCTCTTGCTATGATTGCCTAATTTTTTAGAAATAGTGAAACCAACACGCAAAAAGCGTGCTGCAGTTCGCTCTTTCCCTTTTCTCCGTGACAGGAGAAAAGCAAGATTCGTAAATCATGATAACAGGGACTACGGGCCCGGTTATCATGATTTACGTACATCTTGCAATCTCCGGAACGGTGATTGGGCGAAACGCAGTGTAGACGTGGAATGAGAGGCCTCATTCCAAGCGAGAGGCCTCGCGGCGTTGTAACTGCGTGAAGACCGTGAGCGGAAGCGAATTTTTAACGCGAAGGATGCTGAGTGTTAGAAATTCGCTGCAGCGAGAGCGGAGCGGTAATGCGAATGCGAGGGATGCCGAGTATTTGCAATATCGCGCAGCGGGTTTGCGGCGCTTGCGACGCAAACATTCGGATTTGCCGAATCGTTTCTCGTAACGCCAGCGAAAAAGTTGAGGCAGCTTTCGACATTTCAATGACGCGAAGAGTCTTTAGTGAGACTCGAAGCGTTGTTGGATTGTCGAAAGGTGACGCGATTCGCTTTGCAGTCCGAATTAACGATTCGATTTTCATGCGGCGGACAAGCCGCCTATGATCGCTCCCTCCGGTCGCTATCGATTTTCAAAACTACCGTTTTGTTTTGAATCGATTCGAAATCCGAAATGAAAAACGAGGCGAAAAAACGAAACGCCCGCGCGAGTCGTTTTGACTTTTGCGCGGGCGCGATTCGAATCAAATGAAAACCAAGGCGATGAGATTTTGAGTTTCGCGTTTTAGATCTCAGAAACCAGGTCTAAGAACTGCGGCGTTAATTTCACTTCGCCCACAGCATTACGGCGCGAGCACATCCAACGGAACAACTTGGACGCCGCGGTCGGTAACATAGGCTTGTGCACCAAATCCAATGATTGCAACTTTCGAAACCGGCGGGTTGTTTCCAGCGGCAACCATACGTTCCTCGACAGCAACAAGATTGTCAGACGCCTCTTCGATTTGAGCAGAGCTGAGTTTAACTTCAACCGGGATCCATGTCCCACCAGGAGCCGCAATGACTGCATCGACTTCTAGATCACGAGAATCGTGATAGTGATAGAGGCTCATTCCGTTTGCTCGCGCATAAACCCACAAATCATGAAGCGCCAACGATTCAAAAAGTAGTCCAAGCGTCTTGAAATCTAACAGCAAGGTCTCCGGAGTCGCCCCGAGTGCAGCGGCCGCTAGCGACGGGTCAGCAAGATGATGCTTCTTTGCTTCTCTTAGGTGCACAGGAGATCTCATTGCTGGATTCCACGCGGGAATATCGCGAACGAAGCTGACCCGTGCGAGAAGAGATATATACGATGCCGCCGTTTGTCTCGACACCTCTCCACCAAGGTCGGCCACAAGCGTCTTGAGTGTCGCCAGAGTGGATTCATTACGCGCAAGCGATTCGATAACAGCTTTGACCTTTTCAGGATCACGTCGAGAGCCATCAACACGAGACAAATCTTCTTCGGCAACTATGCCGATATAACGTTTTGCCATCGCCGATGCAGCCAGCACATCGCGCCCGACCGCCGCGGGCCATCCGCCGCGAACAACGCACTCGGCAATCGAGGCAGAATCCAACGATCCGAAAGCGCCATTGAACTTTTCGCCAGAAATAATGCCCGACAGCTTAACCGCACCGCTAGATTTCCCAAGTTCGAAAAGCGTCATGGTGTCCATGCGCAATTTAGCGAACCTTCCAGCGCCACTGTGCATCGGCCGTTCATTGTCTCGCGGCGTCGCCGACCCCGTAAATATGAACTGGCCAGGCTCGCCGCCGCGGTTGTCGCACTCAAACCGCGCCGCGTCCCAAAGTTTCGGGACCTCCTGCCATTCGTCGATCAGCCGCGGCACCTCGCCGGAAACGGCAAGCGCCGGGTCCGTCTCGGCACGCAGACGATTCTCGAAGTTGCGCGACGGATCCATGAGAAGGAGCCTGGACGCCGCACGGGTCCCGGCCGTGGTTGTCTTCCCGCACCATTTCGGTCCTTCAATGAGAACGGCACCGAATATCCCTAGCATCTGGTCGAGCTCAGTTTCGATAATTCTAGTGTAGTATTTTTTTGGCATATTTTTCACCATTGTTTACCAGCGCGTTTAACTAAATTTACTGTTTTCATTTAACCAAATTTTGCTTTTTCGATTAACCAGATTTTCATATTTCAGTTAACGAAACAGATTAAACATGACGAGTCAAGCCACAACAGGCTCGCGTCGTACTGCGGCCTGGCGCCGTGCAACCGCCAGGCGGGGACCTCGATCTCCTCGGTGACGGCATCATCATGTGTGGGCATCTGGGCAGACGCGGGTCCTTGTGCCCTTTTATTGCTAGCGCTCCATCTGCAGCACTGCCGCATGATGGTCTCTCCCATGTCGGCCCAGATCGCGTCTATATGAAACCTCCTCGTTCAGTCGACCGCATGGCGGCGCGAGTGCAACGGGGTGCCTGGAGATGCATTTAATAGCGGTGCCTGACGGCAATATTCGGTCGGGAAGACAGCGGTGCTGATTCGCAATACAGGTGGTGTCGAAAGGGCCTAGGACTCATGTGATTGCATAAGCCGCAACAGTGCTGAAAAGGCTAACTGCTTTTGTTCGTGCGTTGGCATCATATTCATAAAAACAACTGATCCCGACGTTGAATCTAAAATCATCGTTTAGCATTGAGCCTGGCTGTTTCCGGAAAGCCACTAGTCTTTTTGTTAACTCGTACATGAAAAGGAGGTGACGAAAATGGAGAAGGAGGAAATCGAGCAGACCAGCAATAAATCGGCTTCCGACATCGAGATCACTGTTGAAGAACTTCTGGACTTCGGCATTGATGTTGATCAGGTTATACAGCGCCGCTGCTAAGGTCTGAGAACACAATCGCCTCCGTTTAATGTGACGGAGGCGATTCCTATTCGCCCGAAAGAAAGGAACTCAAGTTGAAGGTTGATTTCACTCTGATCAATCCGGTGAATCACTACAGGAAGACCCTTGTTGATAATCTGGCTATCTTGAATCTAAGGGCCGTTTCTGAAGCAGCGGGATTTTCAACTCACGTTATTGACTTTCAACGCAAGTTCCTCGAAGAGGAAAAGACTTTTTCAAAAGAAATCTATCGGTGGTTCTCCGACGAAATAAAAGCAATCGAATCCCCTGTTTTTGGTGTTTCGATCATGAACGCCTCTTATATCTGGGGCATCATGATAGCGAAGATCATTAAACGGGTGCACCCCGAATCGGTTATTATTTTTGGTGGTCCCCAGATCACTTCACTTCGAGAAATGGTTTTTCAGGATTGTCCCGAGGTTGACTTTCTATTGATCTTTGATGGGGAAGAAACCCTCCCGCTTCTACTCGAATATATTGCTTGCGGCGCTCAGGGCGATTTACCTAAAAATTCGATTTCTAAAACCGGGGATTCTGGATTATGCGAGTTGGTTGAATACGACATTAACAACCTTCCGGAACTCGACTACTCCAATTCATACGGCATGAACGTGGTCAACATTGAGGCAGGTAGAGGTTGCCCGTTTAATTGCTACTATTGCTCATCCCGAGTGCTTCTCGGTCAGAAAGCGCGATTTCTTAATGTCGACAAACTGCTCGAAACCTCGCAGCATGTCTACGATTGCATGGCAAAAACCGGCACTCTTTCTTCAATTAACTATAATCATGATAACTTTTTAGCATCGCACAAGTACTTCTTTGAATTTGCAGTCAAAAAATATGCAATGGATTATGATTTCAAATACAACTGTGAGGGACGAATCGATACGATAACTCCCGAGATCATTGGCCTACTTAAGGCAACCGGATGTATCTCCGTATTTGTTGGCTTGGAAACTGGCTCGCAAAGAATGCAGCGAATCTGCCGGAAGAACTTGAATCTTAAAAAAGTAGTTCCTACGGTAAAATCCATCATTTCTTCTGGCTTGAGATTCGAAACCAATTTTATCATCGGTTTTCCAGAAGAAACATATTCCGAAGTACTCGATACCCTTGCCCTTGCTCAAGAAGTCGCGTCGACCAGTTTTATGTCAAACGTTGACTTTTCCTATATGAGCCCAGAGCCTCTTACTGATGTTGCTCAAGGGTTGAATGAGGATGATTATATCATCGTAAAAGAATCTCAGTATTACTTAGATTTACTTGCTGCCGGAATTGACCCGAACAGCCTGTCACCTCTTCATTTCAATCATCTATACACAGTCAGGAATGAAAATTACGACATTCTTGACGTGCTCGCGCGTGCTGATACGTATTTTGATTTGATAAACCATTTCAAATTCGCAACCTACCTTATGATTCATCGAGATGGTAAAAGCATTGAAGATATTTTTGAAATGTGTCGCGATCGTGATGCATTTGCCGTTGCAGAAAGCTATACGGCAACTCTAGATCAAGCTGGGGTGTATTATGCGGTTTCTTGTTTCGAAATCGACCGGCTGGCAATAGTTCGTCGAGAAGAAAGAGCGCAGGATGTCCTATTCTATCGATACCCTGTTCAAAAGCTTTATCAGCTCTTCATTGAGACTATGAATATTTCAGGCTTCGAATCAGTGGCGAGCACCCCGACAAAAATAGTCGTTAGGAGTGCCAAATGAATAAGGATGCCACTGCGCAGCTGCACATCTATTCCGCCTTTTTCGTTCTCGCGGGATTTGTTTTAAATCGGGGAGTGTTTCTACTTTTCCTTGCGGAGAAAGGAATGTCTGTCACGGAAATCGCGCTTTATCAAGCCCTGTTCAACATCGCAACGGTCGTCCTCGAGCTACCAACAGGGCTGGTAGGCGATTTCTTTGGAAAGAAGTTTTCGATTCAAGTGGGCGTGCTGCTGCTTTTCTTCCATACAGCTGGCATGCTGTTGCTTTCAGGCCCTTTTCTCGTCGTGCTTTCCCTTGTTGAGGCACTCGCCTACTCCCTTCAATCGGGATCAGAACAAGCACTTTTATATGAAATTGTCCGAAACTCCGGTCAAGAAGAGCGCTTTCTCACCATCAATGCTCGGCTGCTTGCCGCGCAATCAATCGCGACGGGAGCGGCAATCGTACTCGGATCTTTCATTGCCCAAGTATCTTGGAGTGCCCTCTACGTATGCGTCTCCGTTTTCTATCTTCTGCAGCTTTCCCTTCTGTATCCCATTGAGAGGACGGAAACGACCCGTTCTGAAAGCTCTGGGGAGGAAAGGTTTGACGTAGCCAAGATCTTCAGACGCGAAACCTGGTGCGTTGGAGAATCCGCTTTTGCTATATTGCTTCTCCTAATCGGCACAAGCATGCTCGACGGATTCTACGGGAGTTATTACAACTTGAATCAGTTGGTATTCGATGCGTTTCATGCTCCCGTCTCCATAATAGGAATCTTTTTCGGTGCATCCTATGCAGTAAATGCAACGGCCTACATTGCAGCAGATTTCTTCTCATCGCGTTTCGGGAAAAGAAATACCATGCTCGGCTCGATGCTAATCGAGGCTGGCCTTTTCTTGATTCTTCCGTGGCTCGCTTCAAATCCTCTGTGCTTGTTTGGCCTTAGCATGGTGCTTTGTTTCCTCCCAGAAGTGGTGTACATCACTTCGGAAAACTTAATCCAAGACGGGATAGCGGACGATCTCCGCGCGACGATTCTTTCCGCCGCATCTCTGGTAAGGGCCCTCTTTTCCGCAATGTTTTTCTCCGTATTTGGATATGTGCTGGGGTTATACCCCATTCAGATGGCGCTCGGTATTATTGGTTCAATCGCGATAGCGATTACCGCCGTTGTTTCATTAAAAATTGGTGGAATACATGCCTTCAAGAATTGATATATCGATTGACGAGCTGCCCGAAGCGTCAAGTCTTCTTGATGGACATGACTATTCGTCACAAATCATTCAGCGTATCGCCGGGGTTCCAGTAATACTCGATGTATCGGGATGCCCTCATTCCCCTTTTTTCGAAGTTGAATATGATGACAGGACGATTAGGATTACAAATCGACATGATAATGAGCATATCGTCGAGTTGGGGAGGAAGCTTGACTACGTCCATCACAATTGCAGCGGCTTTCTAAAGACTTTCTTTTTGAGAATAGACGTAATTGATGGTCACTGCTATACGCTAAGCAATCATGCAAAGTCGCTGTCCATTACATTCCAGACTGGAGGAAGGGTAGGACCATTTTTACATCTCCTCTCTTCTCACTATTTTTGTGTCAATGATTTTTCCGTTACGCAAATCGGAAGGCAGGAAGTCAAACTGAGCAGCGATGCGTGCACTCAGACTATGACGATAAAGCGCATCGAGAATAGATGGATTGACGTCTTGTGTTTTCTTCTCGGAAGAACCATGGCAAGCTGTAATACAAACATGCCCTTATTAATTGAGCGCTATTGCAAGAGCGCGCGGCTGCACCATGGATTATCTGGCATAGAGGCTTTTATCGTTTTTTCAAACAAGCACTCTCCCTATTTCGCTGACGAAGAAGGACGTAGGAACATCCTCTCTCTCATTGACACAGAGGCAATCAGAAGACTTCTGTCGCCGAAACTGAAAGACCCTTCCTTCGATTACGGCGTGAATAAATCCGATGAACAAAGAGAGATGGCTGCGAAATTATCAATTTCATGCGACAAATACTACCCCAATAAAAAGATTGTAAAACTTATAGCGCTTCAATTATCATCGTCAGGCAGGTATTATCCAAAGCTCATGTCGAGTGATTATTTCTCTCCTCAATCGGATCGGGCGGATGTGCACCTGCTTTTAATTCCGAATACTTTCAATGACCCTATTTTTATCTACTATCAACTCGCACTACTGACGGGCTTGGGCAACCGAATGCGTCTCCAAAAGTATTTATCGGTTTTGAGCAGGTATTTTTCTGGCATGATTTCGCGCCAGGCGTTTAACGAGAGAGCCGTCGAACTGTTTGGCGAGGCTGCGTGTTTTCTGCCGATCGGACGACTCTCCAGCGCCTTCTTCATGCGAAACACTTTTCCAGAAGAAGGCTTGAGGGAAAGGATATTAAATGTTCTATTGGAACGATAGTGCTTATATCAGGAGAGATTCCAACGAACTTATATTGCAAGGATTAAAATCGCGAGTGAGGGTCAAAATCTCTGATTTGAGTACGAATCTTTTTGAACAGCTCGCCAAACAAAATATGATAGATGAGACGAACCTTGAAGCTCGCGAGCAACGATTCTTGCTAAGGCTCAACGAACTTGGTTTTCTAGAAACTGAAGAATACGAGCTAGAATCACCCCGCTCGAGGACAGCTCGCTTTTTGTCTTATTATTCCGACGCTCCGCTGACATTACTTAAGCAAATCGGTGCCGTTCATCTTGCCATCGTTGGTATGGGCGGCATAGGGCAGGTGGTGGTGGAGCATTTGGCTGCTGCTGGAGTTCGGCATTTTACATTAATCGACGGGGATCGAGTTGAGAGGTCAAACGTAAATCGTCAGTTTCTTGTTGGTCCCGACGAAATAGGAGAAGCAAAAGTAGAGGCAGTTTCCAAAACACTTGTCAATCGCTATCCGGATCTTTCGCTTAATCCAGTTGCGTCTTACGTCCGCTCTGCCGAAGATCTCATGCGTTGCGTTCCTTCGAGGACTTCAATGCTTGTTTGCGCAGCAGACTGTGGGGAAGGGGTCAATCCCAGATCAATAGTTCTTGAAGCATGTATAGAAAAGGACATTCCCTGTGCATTTTGTGCTGTTGGAGTAGCTGATGGGGAAATTGGGCCTATTCTCGAAAAGAAGAACGATATGAAATCCTATCTCTCTTTCCTCCAGCAAGCCGAAGAAAACATAGTCCACATGCCCGTGCCAAAGGGTTCAATTTGTTTTACGAACACTCTCGTGGGAACTGCGCTGGCAATGGAGATATACCGATATCTTTGTATAGGATCGAGCCCCATGCATCAACATACATGCTTCTGCTCCTTCATGAACTTTAAGGGCTTGATATACAAGAGGGTAGGCAGCGAGAATGATACGAATTCTGTAAAAAATCCCTGTGAAGCATTGGCTTGAAAAAACCTTGTTCTTCGCCCGTAGGAATGGCAGAAGGCTCGAAAATATGGAAAGCAACAGATAAAGAAAGGGATTAAACGTTGGGGCTCTATAACAAAAAGGGGCGCTGTTTTTCTACCTTGGTGTCGGTTTTGAGTACTGAACATAGTTAGTACTGTCGTTCTACAAGAACGGTACTGCCTCTCCGCGCAAGGCGGTCCCGGCTTTCCACTACACGGATGCCGACGCCAGCTCCAGCGCGATCGCGTCGAAAATGTTGGTGTAATGGTGGCACCCTAACGTCCGTTTAACGAAGAACCAGGCGATGAGATTTTGAGCTTCAGGCTTTAGATCTCAGAATAGCGATGCGCTGTTTTTAGACACCAAGCGTATCGACCGGAGCGATAACGATGCCTTCGCTAGTTACGTGAGCCGGCATACCAAACCCGATGACGATGAGTTTCGCCGCAGGCGGCCTCTCCCCGCGATCGACCAGCTTTCGCTCAAGTCGAAGCAGATTTTCCACTGCCTCTGGGACTTGGGGGCTCCCGAGCTTAACCTCAACGGCAACCCACGAGCCGTCACGACGATGGACAATCGCGTCGACCTCTAGGTCGTCAGCGTCGTGGTAGTGAGATACGGTCGCATCGCTGGCCGCCGCGTAAACCTTGAGATCGTGCAGCACAAGGGATTCGAAGAGCAAGCCAAGGGTCTTCGGATCGGATGACAACGACTCCGGGTCCGCACCGATGAGGGCGACGGCGAGCGATGAGTCCGCAAGGTGCCGCTTCGCGCCCTGCCGCAACTTCACCGGCGACCTGAGAGCCGGATGCCACGCGGGGACATCGTCGACGATATTGATACGGCGCAGCGCGTCCATGTAGCCGGTAATCGTATTCTTTGAGACGTCAACGCCCAAATCCCTTTCGATGGACCTCATGCCGGCAAGAGTCGATTCATTGCGTGCAAGCGACGAGAGCAAGGCCCTTACCTTAACCGGGTCGCGTTTCACTCCATCCGCCCTCGAAACGTCAGACTCGCAAACACCGTCAATATAGGCGGCGGCTATCCGCATTGCGTCGGCAGTTGTCTTACCGACCGCTTGGGGCCAACCGCCGCGGCAGAGCAAATCCGCGATACCGGCGATACCGGCGATGGATCCGAGTGACGCCGCAACGGAATCGCCATCGAGCAGCGCACCAAGCGAGACCGCTCCCGACGAAATACCGAGCTCGAAAAGCGTCATGGTATCCATCCGCAAACGGGCGATTCGACCCACACCGCTGTGCATCGGCTGGTTCTCGGCTCGCGGCGTCGCAGATCCGGTGAGAATGAACTGTCCTGGCTCCCCTCCCCTGACATCGCATTCGAATCGCACGGCATCCCATAGCTTCGGTTCTTCCTGCCATTCGTCGACAAGCCTCGGGGTCGGTCCGACAATTGCTTGGGCCGGATCGAGACGAGCGAGCTGGAGGGCCGCAAAACCGCCAGATGGGTCGGAGAGAGATAACGATGACTCGGCAAATCTCTGAGCTGTCGTTGTCTTTCCACACCATTTCGGCCCCTGAATGAGCACTGCACCAAAAATGCCAAGGTCGCGCTCGACCAAGCAGTCAACACAACGTCCTATATACCTATCCATCGGCTTTCCCTCCAATCATTCATTTGAAATTATAGCGTCTATCTGCGTCGTTGGGACAAATAACGATTACTTATTGGGACGATTGACGGTAATTTATTGGGACGATTGACGATAGCTCGTTGGGACGATTTCCATTTTCTTAAGGCACTAATCAACGAGACCCACTGTGAACTATGAGACGGATAAATTTAACTGACGCCTCTCATGAGTTCAGCAATGCTGATTTGAAATCCGTCGGCAATCTTCTTGAGATTTGAGAGGCTGACATTACGCCGCCCGACTTCAATGCTCGCGTAGTAGGAACGATCCATTTCAATCAAATTGGCGAACTGCTCCTGGCTGCACCCGAGTCCAGCGCGAAGCTCTTTGCATCTCATGCCGAATGATTTCTGAAGCGTCTTCGTATCCATGACAAAAAAGAGTCATGGATTGTTGTATAAAAGCCAACGGACTATATACAACAATCCCAGTTAAGGCGCATAATTATCTCTATTGGAAAGCGCTCTGATGCCCAGTCGGATAGGGCACGGAAAAGGAATGGAACAGCACAATGACTCAGGGGAAAGCACTTCGCTGCCGGTGGCGATCACTTCGCCGCACTGCCAAACAAGAAGATTCACACTCCGAAGGGGATCGCGCGTCTGACCGTCACCGCGGCGACCATGGCCGCCATGACCGGATCGAGCCTCATCTCACCGTTCACGGCATTCGCCCAGACCGGTGACGGGGGCACGCAGCACCCCGCCGTGATGTCGCCGATCGCTGCCCATGCCGGCGCGGCATCCGGTACCGGCGCGAAATCCGCCGCACAGACCATCGCGGACCTGCAGAAGGCGGTCGACAAGGCGAAGGCGAAGGAGGACGCCGCCAAGGCATCCTACGATGAGGCCGCCGGTCCCTACAACGAGGCGGCTTCCGCCCGCGACCAGGCCAAGGCATCCTACGATTCGGCAGTCAGCGCAGGCACGGCAGCCGACCGAGCGGCAATGGACGAGTACGCCCGTCAGGTCGCAGAGGGCAAGGACGCCGCCGATGCCGCCGGCAAGGACCTCGGGCAGGCGAAGGCGGGTCTCGCAGACGCCAAGGCGGATGCGTCCGAGAAGGACGAAGCGTACCAGTCCGCCATCAAGGCGGCCCAGAATGCCAAGGATGCCCTCGATAAGGCCAAGGCCGATGCCGTAAGCGCCACCCCGGAGGCAATCAGTGCCGCCGAGCAGGCCGTGCGCGACGCCCAGGCTGCCGTGGACAGGGCACAGGCCAATCTCGCCAACGCCAACGCGACGCTTGCCGATGCCCAGTCCAAGCTGGTTGCGGCCCAGTCTGCAAAGGATTCCGCCGATGCCGTCCTCACTGCAGCCCAGCAGAACAAGGACGCGGCGGATGCGAAGGCCGCAGCCGCCAGCGCCGCCTACGAGAAGGCGAAAGCCGACCTCGCCGCAGCCGAGGCCGGTGCGAGCGGCCCGGAGTACGATGCGGCAAAACAGAAGGTCGCGGACGCAGAGGCAGCCCTCGCTTCCGCACAAGCGACACAGTCCCAGTGCGAGTCCGAGCTCGAGCAGGCGCAGTCCGCCGCGGCAACGGCACAGGCCGACCTGAATGATGCCCAGGCGTCCCTCTCCGTAAAGCAGCAGGCCGCGGCTGATGCCAAATCCGGCGTGAACGCCGCCCAGTCCGCCCTCGATGCCGCGAACGCCGACCTCGATGCGGCCAAGCAGGCGAATGCCGACGCCGTCGCCAAGCTGGACGCCGCGAAGCAGGCTGTCAAGGACGCCGAGTCCGCCAAGGCAGCCGCAGACGTAGAGCTCGCGAACGCCAAGACCGCAAAGGATACCGCAGACGCGGCCGTGACCGCCGCCCAGCAGAAGGTCGACGAGGCACAAACGAAGGTGGATCTCGCAGGCGCGCAGCTCAAGCAGGGAGCCATCGGTTTCTTCAAGGCCATGGGTGCCGATTCAGCCATCGAGATCATCCAGAACTGCACGTACAAAGACTACACCGAGATCGGAAACAGTCTCGACGCAACGGGCCTTGAAAACATGCTTTCGTCCATCACGGTCATGAAGAACGTGAACGCCTACCGTAAGTCCGTCGGCCTTTCCGAGCTTGAGGTAAGCTATAAGCTCATTGCGGCAGCGATTGCAGATGCAAACTATTCGACAAAAAATGTAGAGCATGCCCAGCAGTTCGATGTCGGTGAAAACCTTGCCTGGAGCTATCGCGACCCCTGCAAGGCCTGGATCTATCAGGAAAAGGATCTGTTTGACAAGACTGCAGCATCCCTTGGTGCGACGAATCTTTCCGGAAAGGACGCCTACGACTTCTGGTACGCCAACCAGGACAAGTTCGATTACTACCGTATCGGTCATTACATGAACATCATCAACCCTGACTATGCTGTCATGGGATGCGGTCTGAACGATGACACCCGTTTGACGTTCTCGCTCACGCTGCAATACGGCGGTTGGGCCGGTTCGGGCTGGAATACCGGAGCCATCTCCGTCGACGAGTACGAGCAGAAGCTGACCTCCTACATCAACGGCCTGAAGAACGCCAAGAGCGCACTCGACGCAGCCAAGGCCGATCTCGTAGCCAAGCAGCAGGCAGCCGCCGGCGCCGCAGCAACCGTCCAGCAGAAGCAGGACGCAGCGGATTCCGCGCAGGACGATGTCGATGCCGCGAAGCGAGGTGTCGACGAGGCGCAGGAGACCGTAAACGCGACAGGGCTCAATATCGCCGCCAAGCAGCAGGGCGTCACGGATGCCCAGGCCGAGCTGAATGCGGCGAAATCGAACCTCGATGCCGCCAACGCGGCAGTCGATACGGCAAAATCGACCGTCCAGCAGAAGCAGGTCGCCTTTAATGCCGCCAACGCAGCCGTAACGACCGCACAGTCCAAGCTGGACTCCGCCAAGGCGGACACCGAGGCCAAGCAGCAGGACGTCATGGATGCGAACGCCGACCTCGCGAAGTTCTTCCAGGACGTAGCCGACGCCAAGAAGGCGCTCGATACAGCAAAGAGTATCCATGACGCGGCGGCAGCCGATCAGGTCGAGAAGGCGGCGGTCCTCGCCGCCGCCGAGCAAAAGGCGGACGCCACCGCACGCGCCCTCGCGGATGCCCAGCGTGCCGTCGATGCCGCAAAGGCCGACACCGGCGTTGCCGCCGACAGGCTCACCGGCTCCCAGACCGATCTCGATGACGCACAGTCGAACCTCGACATCCTCACCGGCCTTGCCGCGAAGCTCGCAGAGTCACAGCAGCGCGAGCAGGATGCAGTAAAGGCCGTCAATGACACCAAGGCCGCCCTCGATGCCGCGAAGGCGGATGCCATCGCCGCCGAGTCCCTGGTCTCCGCCGCCGAACAGGCGAAGGCGCAGGCAGACGCCAAGCTGTCGAAGCTGAACTCCATCGACGCCGGCGCGGCGATCGCTTCCGGCCATGACGCGAACGCGGATGACGCCCTCAACGCGCTTTTCGCCGCAGCAGTCGAGGCACGTGCCAAGGTCGCGCCCGCCAAGGCCATTCTGGACGAGAAGCAGGCCGCGGTGGACGGGCTCCAGCCCGACTATGATGCGGCACTCGCCGCCTACGAGTCGGCGAAGTCCGACCGCATCGCAGCGGAGCAGAAGCTTTCCGATGAAATCGCACGACAGGAGGCAGAGGAGGCCGCAAAGCAGCAGGCGGCATACACCCCGAAGCACCTCGCCGGCACGGATACCGCCCAGCCCGGCAGCCTCGCCCAGACCGGCGACCGCGCGGGACTCATCGGCGAGACGTTCGTCATCGGCGGTACCGTCCTCGTGGCAGCCGGCGTCTTCCTCGATCAAAAGAAGCGCCGCGAGCAGATGTAGTGCAAATCGCATAACGACTCGGAAAGGGGAATCCCGCAAAAGGGATTCCCCTTTTTCGTCTCGCCAGCCACGGTTCGTTGAGGCAGCTTCAGCTTAAGGGCCACAGATTAAACCGATCTATAACTGTGACCATATGACTGTGCGCACATATTAGCATGGTCATATGGTCACCTATTTACAGCTGCGATTATGCTGCAATAACTCAACCGTTAGTGCTTATTAAACAGCCAATCGAAGCCAGGCTTGCCCAGTGTTTGGCGCATCTGCCCCACCTGAATCTCCGTCTCCACGCCATCCTTGCCGATGACGGCGACCATGTTCTCAGCGGTCAGCAGCCAAGATAACAGACGGGCGGATCCAGCTCAGCATATAACGTTCGGTAATACATGACCATGTTAATGTAGTCATATGTTCACGCATTACAAGCTGGGACCTCATGTATTAGAGCTCGAGCTGCGCCCGTGAGGCGGATGGACGCCGGCGGCGTCACACCCATCCGCCTCACGGACGATGAAATCGCGTGGACGCCGGAGGCCGTGACCGTCAGGGCGTCCGGCGGGGAAATCATCGGGCTCGATACGTGGGGCATGGCGAAGGTTCTTACCGGAGCCTATGGCCCCGACTCTCCCGGTCGTATTCCTACGATATCGCCCCTAAATCACCAATGTGTCAGATAAAGAATGATGCAATGGTTATGATCAAGCATACGGCGGATGCGGCGACTGCGCCTTTTTTCCTCTCCTTTAGTCCGATGATTAGGGTTGCCGTAAAGTAAAGGGCGGAAATGCAGTCTATGGCAAGCAAAACGAGTTCCTTGGGCGGTTTCAGCAAAAGGTCGCTAGCAAAGAGTAATGCGAGCAGGGTAAAGCCGATTGTGACCAAGTATCTCGATTGATTTTGCGACAGCATGGCAACTGCCTTTTAGAACATGCAAGTGAATGTCATTGCGGTTGCAAACAAGCCGCTGCCAGGACCGGTTATCACGAGACCGGCGATAACGCATTTTCTCGGTTTCCAGCTCATGACAGACCCCTCTCTCATGGTGAAACGCATACATTATGAGATATGCTCATTATCTCGCTAATTAATTTCAATATCCATCATCTAACACTAAAGAATACTGACTCACCAGTTCAGCGACGATGCGTTTTTGCCCTTGCGTTCCCACTCGCGTAACCGCCTCGCCGCGTCGGCGGTCGGAAGGGCCTCCGTCTCGCAATCAGCGACCTTGTAACCGTATCCGTCGAGCCAGGCAGCAAGTGCACCCCAATCGACGCGCTTCCAGTCGCCGCCCGGCGCGTGCTGCATCACGAGGCCTCCGGCGACCACGAGCCCGTGGATATGCTCTCCCTGCAGGCCAGCGATGATTCCGCCGGTGCATACGATGCTAGGTCGCTGTGCCGGCACTGCACAAACGCATTGGCCTTTGTGCCCCTTTTGGCAACTTTAGCATGGCTGTAGGTTAAAACAACCCACAGACGTGAACACGTTAATGTAATACTATGCTAATTGCTTAACATGTTCATATATTTTTACCTGTGACTTATAATTGCTTAATGTAGTCATATATTAATGTGCTAATATATGACTATGCTATTTCAGAAAGGGGAGGACATGGCGACAAACATCCTGTTGGTCAATCAGAAAGGCGGCGTCGGCAAGACGACGTTCGCCGACGAGATCGCCTGGGGCCTCGAGCGCCGCGGCCACAAGGTCGGTTTCGGCAACCTGGACCCGCAGGGCGGTGCGAACCACGAGAAGGGGCTGCTCGACGACGAGGACGCCGTGAACGTCATCGACACGCCGGGGTTCCTGAGCGACGACACCGCCGAATATGCCAAGAACGCGGATATCGCGATTATCCCGGTGCAGCCCGGAACACTGGGCCTGAAGCCCATGAAGCGAACGATCAAGGTCATCACCGAGGCCAATCCCGACTTGTCGTTCGCAATCATCATCAACAACTTCGCCGGCAACCAGACCGTGGACAGACAGTTCCTCGAACTGCTCGAGGCCGACGACCTTCCCGTGCTGGGCACCGTACCGACCGCGGCGGCTTTCAAGCAGGGCGCGGCGCTGGGAAAGCCCGTGTATGAAATCGCCAAGAACGGCAAGGCCGCCCAGGCGATTGAAAACATCCTGAACGAACTGGAAGAGGTGTTGTAAATGGCAAAGTTCAAAAAGGCGACCTCCTACTTCGATGTCGCCGCGGAGAAGGCCGAGGAGAGGCAGCAGAAAATCGTTGAAAGCGCATCTGAGCCCCAGAAATCGGCTCCACAGGTACGGAAAGCCGGGCGCCCGAAAAAGGGCCTTGAAGGGGCGTCTGAGAGGCTTGTACAGTTGTCTGTCTACGTTCCCGAGAGCTACCGCAAGCGATTGAAGCAGGTCGCCCTTGAGGAAGACAAGTCTGTTTCCGATATCGCTCGGGAGCTTTTCGATCGCTATTTGGCCGAAAAAGAGCGCTGTTGAGTTAACGGGTACCGAAGGGTGCCCGTTTTCGTTGCGGGCTTTAGCCTGTGCGGGGCGCGCAGCGCGCCGCATCAGAAACCACCCGCTATGCGGGTGGGGCCAAACGGCTTTACAAAGCCGCCCCCTCGCCGGACACTTGCGATTGTTCAGGCCGCAAGGAATCCGAGTCGAGAGGGCGGTGGTGGCGTATGGCCCAGAAGGCCTACAGCCTTTCCCACACGAAGTGGATGTGCAAGTACCACGTCGTGTTCACGCCGAAGTATAGGCGCAAAGTCATCTACAACCAAATAAGGTCCGACCTTGGGGAGATCTTCAGGAAGCTCTGCCAGTACAAGGGGATCGAGATAATCGAGGGGCACCTGATGCCCGACCACGTGCACGTGCTGCTGGCGATACCGCCGAAGTACAGCGTGTCGAGCGTGATGGGCTACCTGAAGGGGAAGAGCTCGCTGATGGTATTCGACAAGCACGCGAACATGAAGTGCAAGTTCGGCAACAGGAAGTTCTGGGCGGAGGGCTACTACGTGTCCACCGTCGGCCTGAACGAGGCGACGATCGCCAAGTACATCAGGGAGCAGGAGAAGGCCGACATCGCGCTCGACCGGCTGAGCGTCAAGGAGTACGAGGACCCCTTCGGCAGGGGGCCGGGGCGTAAATAGCGCCGGTTTGACCGGCCCGCCACGGGTCAATCTGCAGTGCGGCCCGAACCCCGTGAGGGCCGGCGCCTTTAGACGCGTGCCGGAAATCCAAGGGTTATACCCTAAGAGCAAACCACCCCTTTTAGGGGTGGTTTTGATTTACCTTGGCCACTGAGAGCCGATTTAAGATTTACCTATCAATGAGAAAACGGTCGAACCTCACCTATAGAATGTCTTATATCCGATTCTGTGACCTCCTAGCGATAATTGAAGCAAGGTTGACTGAATGCCAGTATCCAGATCGACGGGAAGACGGATTCGGCGTCATTGCCGAATTGTGGGCTTATGGTCAAGTGAGGTCGTTCGCCCGGGGAGCGAAGCGACGCCGGCGCTGAAGACTGACAGCAACGTAGTTGGGGAGTTGGGGCGTTAGCCCCCACACTTTTTGCCGATAGGCCATGCCAAGGAGCCGAAGGCGAGGCGGAGTGAGGCGCAGCCGAACGGAGGGCAAGGAGGCATGGCCGACGCGCAGGGAGCCGTAGGCGACCGGAGAGCGAACGCAGTGAGCGAAGGGCAAGGCCGAAGGATTTTCTTGTTTGTATATCGTTCGATTATTAAATGCTTTCTGGTGGATTTCTCCGTTTCCCTCTTGAGCTCAGACTAAGTGAATCTAATTCACTCTAGTCAGACTTGATGGGTTGTATGAACCCATAGTTGTGGTTATTTCAACCCATAGTTGTGGTTATTTCAACCCATAGTGCATGGGTTAACTGAACCCATAGTTGGCATGGGTTATTTCAACCCATAGTCTCGTGAGACAACCCATAGTTGATAAGTTGGCCCCGGTTAACACAGGTTCAAACTATGTATTTTCCCGAGCATTCGATGCAACGCTGGCGCAAGGAGTGTCCCCAACTGCCGGCAGAAAAGGAACGTCCCCAAGTGCCGCCCCAATGACTACCATGGCAACGCCGCAGGTAGAGGACGGACAGCGAGCGGGCACCAGAGCGAACAAATTGGCATGAAAAGAGGACGGCATAGACCTTCTGGTCATGCCGTCCTCTTTGAATGACAAGTTGTCGCTCTGGTGCCCGCGCAGCGTCGAGCAGTTGCGGCGTTTGGTAAAACGCCGCAACAAACTAGCTCAGCATTGCATCCATCATCTCGGAGTTGACGGAGTCGTCGGCAGACCACTCGCCGTCGTCGTTCCAGGTGTACTTGAAGATAACCGTGGTCTTCCTGGGCTCGGTGGCCTTGGTCACATCGACCATAACCTGACCGGCCATCTTGTACAGCTCGTCATCGGAGGGAACCGTATCAAGCGCGGCGACCTTCTCCTGATACTGGGTGGAGAAGTCCTCGACGATCTTGTTCATGGACTTGCAGGTGATAGAGACCTCGGCGGTCGCGACACCCTTGTCCTCGTCGACCGTCACGTCGCCGATCTTGTAATCAAAGCCCTCGAGATAGGTCTTGGCGTACTCCTTGGGATCGATACCCAGCTGCTCGAACTCGTCGCCCGAAGCCTCCTCCAGACCAGAGAGGAAGTCGTCGCCACCGTTCTTGACCTCGTCAAACTGCGTCGTAAGATCCTCGGTGATGAGCTCCTCAACCGAAGGACCTCCACAGCCGGAGAGCACGACCACGCACGCAACCAAGACGGCCATGAGGGGCGCAAGCAGCAGCTTCTTTTTCATGTTGTTCCTCCCAATAAGCGGCACCGCGCTTCCCAGACACGGCGCACGTTGTAATAAGTAAGCCCATACTATCCACTTATGAACACCCTCGACGGCACGAAGGCGCGGTCGGTTCGTTTTAGCGTCCGAACGGTTTGCAAGCCCGCCCAACGTGCAATAAAACACATCCGTACCGTGCAATCAAAACCACCCCTAAAAGGGGTGGTTTGCTCTTAGGGTATAACCCTTGGATTTCCGGCACGCGTCTAAAAGCGCCGGCCCTCACGGGGTTCGGGCCGCACTGCAGATTGACCCGTGGCGGGCCGGTCAAACCGGCGCTATTTACGCCCCGGCCCCCTGCCGAAGGGGTCCTCGTACTCCTTGACGCTCAGCCGGTCGAGCGCGATGTCGGCCTTCTCCTGCTCCCTGATGTACTTGGCGATCGTCGCCTCGTTCAGGCCGACGGTGGACACGTAGTAGCCCTCCGCCCAGAACTTCCTGTTGCCGAACTTGTACTTGAGGTTGGCGTGCCTGTCGAATACCATCAGCGAGCTCTTCCCCTTCAGGTAGCCCATCACGCTCGACACGCTGTACTTCGGCGGTATCGCCAGCAGCATGTGGACGTGGTCGGGCATCAGGTGCCCCTCGATTATCTCGATCCCCTTGTACTCGCACAGCTTCCTGAGGATCTCCCCTATGTCGCTCCTGATTTGGTTGTAGATCACTTTGCGCCTATACTTCGGCGTGAACACGATGTGGTACTTGCACATCCACTTCGTGTGGGAAAGGCTGTAGGCCTTCTGGGCCATGGCGACCACCCCTTCGACTCGGATTCCTTGCGGCCTGAACAATCGCAAGTGTCCGGCGAGGGGGCGGCTTTGTAAAGCCGTTTGGCCCCACCCGCATAGCGGGTGGTTTCTGATGCGGCGCGCTGCGCGCCCCGCACAGGCTAAAGCCTCTAATAAAAAAGGGTGGCCGGACAATCCGACCACCCTTAGACATCATGCGATGCCGCGATTTACTTGCGGACGACCTTGACGATGGCGTCACCGGCGGCGACAGCGGAGTCGGCCTCGACGGCAAGCTCGACATCGGCGAACTCGGCGGTGTTGGACACGGCCACGACGACGCAGTCCTTGTAACCGGCAGCGGCAATCTTGGCGCGGTCGATCTTGAGCATGGGCTGGCCGGCCTTCACGACGTCGTCGGCCTTGACGAAGCCCTCGAAGCCGTCGCCGTTCATGTTGACGGTATCGACGCCAACGTGCACCAGGACCTCGATGCCGCTATCGGACTGCAGGCCCACAGCGTGACCCATGGTGACGGTAACCTTGCCGTCACAGGGAGCGTAGACCAGATCGTCCTCGGGCCACACGGCGCAGCCCTTGCCCAGGACCTCGCCGCCAAAGACGGGATCGGGCACGTCGGCCATCTTGATGACCTTGCCCTTGACGGGCGAGCACAGCACGTCGGCGCCGGCAGAAGCAGAGATGGAGGCAGGAGCAGCGGCGGCCGCGGGCTCAGCCTTCTTCTTAAACATGTCAAACAGACCCATACGTTTTCTCCTCTTGATTAAGCGCAACGTTATGCGCATGCCTATGGTGATTATAGTGCCAAATGGTTCAAATACTAAGGTGGGGACTCGAATCGCGAGCCCTTTCAAGCCCTTCCCAAAACCTTTTCCCCAGTGGCGCTCATATTGTCGATTAATCCTCGATAAGCCCCAGACGAGCAAAGGCGTTCCAGATGCCGTCGTCATTGACGTCGGTGGTCACGTAGTCGGCGGCCGGTCCGGCGTTCGGCAGAACGCCGGACCGGCCGCCGGAACTCAATTACTCCAGGCCCTCGGTGCCGTTGGACTTGATGATCTTCTGGTATGCAAAGAAGCTGTCCTTGCGGCGGCGCTCGTAGGTACCGGTGCCGTCGTCGTACTTATCGACGTGGATGAAGCCGTAGCGCTTGCGCATCTCGCCGGTGCCGGCGGACACCAGGTCGATGGGGCCCCACCAGGTGTAGGCGATCAGGTCGACGCCGTCGGCGATTGCCTCGCCCATGGCTTTGATGTGGCTGCGCAGGTAGGCGATGCGGTACGGGTCATGGATGGAGCCGTCCTCCTCGACCTCGTCGTAAGCGCCCATGCCGTTCTCGACCACCATCAGCGGAATCTCGTAGCGAGCATAAATCTCGTTGAGGGCGATGCGCAGGCCCAGCGGGTCGATCTGCCAGCCCCAGTCGGTGGACTCCAGATAGGGATTCTTTCCGCCAAAGGTCATGTTGCCCTCGGTCATCTCGTGGTCCTTGTGGGTGCCCACGGTGCCGGACATGTAATAGCTAAAGGAATAGAAGTCGACCTTGCCGTCGGCGATATCCTGCAGGTCGCCGTCCTCCATCACAAGCTCAACATCGTTCTCGGCCCAGAAGCGCTTGGCATAGAACGGGTACTTTCCGCGCACCTGCACGTCGGAGCAGTACCAGTTCATGGCGTTCATCTCCTGCTGCGTGGCGAACACGTCGGCCGGATCGCACGTGGCGGCATAGGAAAGGATAAAGCAGTCCATGTTGCCCATCTTGAACTGCGGGTAATGCTCGTGGGCATAGCGCACGACGCGACCGCTGGCGACAAACTGGTGATGCAGCGCCTGCATACGGGCCTGTGGCGTGGTGTGAACCGCCGAAGCCGGGCCCTCAAAGCCCTGAATCATGCTGGTCTCGAAGAGGTTGCCCATGTCCTGAGTACCGCAGTTGATCTCGTTGAAGGTGAGCCAGAACTTGACCTTGTCCTGGTAACGGTCGAAGACGGTTTGGCAGTACTTCTCAAAGAAGCCGATGAGCTCGCGGCTCGCCCAGCCGTTGTACTTCTCGACCAGGTGATAGGGCATCTCGTAGTGTGAGAGGGTCACGAGCGGCTCGATGTTGTGGGCGCGCAGGCAGTCGAAGACGCGGTCGTAGAAGGCGAGGCCGGCCTCGTTGGGCTCGGCGTCGTCGCCGTTGGGGAAGATTCGGCTCCAAGAGATGGACATGCGGAACATGTTGAAGCCCATCTCGGCGAACAGCGCGATGTCCTCCTCGTAGTGATGGTAGAAATCGATGCCGTCATGGTTGGGGTAGAAGCGGTTGGGGTCGATGTCGATCGTGATCTGACGCGGCTCCTTGTAGCTGCCGCCCAGGAAGTGGTCGTCGACGGAAGCGCCGCGGCCGTCCACGTTCCAAGCGCCCTCAAACTGGTTGGCGGCGGTAGCGCCACCCCAATAGAAACCCTCGGGGAACTTGATGTTTGCCATGAGCATCTCCTTTGCATCGTGGGTCGATAAGCCGAGTATCGCCCACGCGGGAGACATGCGGACGCGGGGGCGCCAAACCCGACACTTCTTTTCGCGCCCGCAGCCTGCCGCCGCCCCGCCCCTGACACTTCCTGATACCTGCCAAAAAGGGACAGGTTTATTTTGGTGGGTTTTATCTGGGCAAACGCTGACGATGGGCCGCCGGCGTGCAGCCATAGCGCTCGGCAAACTTTTTGTAGAAGAAGCTCATGTTGGCATAGCCCGCCTCGTGCGCTGCGACCTCCGCGGTGGCGCCGGCGTCGAGCAGCGTCGCCGCGCGCGCCAGGCGGCTCTCCTGCACGAGCTGCATAAACGTGCGGCCTGTCTGACGCTTGAGTAGGGCGCTTGCGTAGTTGGGGCTCAGGTGCAGGTGGCGGGCGAGGTCATCGAGGGTGCAGTCGCAGGCGTTGCGCTCGATGAAGCCCATGGCAGCCGCGACCTGCGCCGATGGCAGCGCGGGTGCGTCCGTTTGCAGCAGGCCGGCTTCGTAGCTTTGCATGAGCTCAACCAGCAGCAGCTCGAACAGCCTCGAGACAATCTGGGGGCTCGCCGGCGTGGGGTCCAGGCGCTCGCACAGCATCTCCTGCATATAGCGGCGCACGCGACGGCTACCGCCCGTGTGGAAATGAACGTGGCCGCGGTGGTCGGTTTCATCGTTGAGGGCGTTGAGCAGGAACCGCGACACCGCGCTTGCGGGCGAAAGGCTTTGCTCCAGGCTACGGCGCAGCATTGGCCGCGAGATGATGACGCTCAGCATTATGTCGTGCTCATCGAGCTCGCCAACAGCATGCGGGCAGGCGGCATCGAGCAGGAGGACCTCGTTTTGAGCGAGCATGAGCGGCGCGCCGTTGACGATCTGCGGCGCTCGTCCTCGATAGACATAGCTGATTTCGACATAATCGTGCACGTGTTCCGGCACAGGATTGAAGCGCGAGTTGCGAACAATCGATAGCCCCTCGGGCATGCCTTCTTGGTGCAGAGCGAGCGTTGGGTTGCCAATTTTACGAATGAATCGGCCATCAATATCTGCCTGATTACCTTGACCGAGTGCATCGCTCCAGTCGTAATGGGCGCCCGCGCGATAGGCGCGTTCACTGTCGGTCAGCTCGAGTAGCAGGTTATCCAAGCGCGCGAGCTCCATAGTGCTCCCATCGTTGATTCGGTCATATTCTGCCGTGGTTTTGATATTAGCAGGGCGGCGCGCTCGGCGTACTCTGACTTCAATGGATTTGAAAGGCTGGTTTTGGAGGAGCGTATATGGCGGCGTATTTTGAGCAGGTGCTTGGCGGCACCTACGACAACCACGTGCTTCCGTTCTTGTGGCTCAAGGGCGAGGCGCGCGAGACGATTACCGAGTATCTGGAGCAGATCGCCGGGGCGGACATCCACGAGGTTTGCCTGGAATCGCGCACGCATCCCGATTTCTGTCGCGACGGCTGGTGGTCTGACCTGCGCTTTATCATCGGCGAGTGCAAGCGCCTGGGGTTAAAGATCTGGCTGCTCGACGACGCCCACTTCCCCACAGGCTATGCCAACGGCGCGCTTGCGGGCGATGGCGTCGACCCCGCGCTCAAGAAAACCGTGCTCAAGCATCGCACGATTACGGTTGTTGGTCCCCAACCGTCCACGACTATCAAGCTCGGTAATCTCATGGACCCCACCGAGCGCTTTGTGGGCGTGGCAGCTTTTGATGCCGCTGGTGCGCCGCTCGACCTTGCGCTCGCTGTTGAGCAAGGAGACGATGGAACGCCCGCCCGCTTGCGTTTTGACGCCCCCACCGGCGTCACTACGATCGTGCTGTACGCCACCAGCCAAAAGACCGGCTTTCGCGATGAGTACATCAACATGGTCGACGCCGCCTCGTGCCACGCGCTCATCGACGCCGTCTACGAGCCCACGTTTGAGCATCTGAGCGACGAGTTTGGCAAAACGATCTTGGGCTTTTTCACCGATGAGCCCGGCTTTATGAACGAGAAGGGCACCACGCTCGACGATGCTTCTACCGGCAGTTTTATCGGGCGAGGCGACCTAGCGCTGCCGTGGTCGAACGAGCTTGCCCACCGCCTGCGCGATGCGCTTGGCGAGAATTGGCTTGCTAAGTTGCACGGCCTTTGGACGCGCGAGGCAAACGGCGCCCAGGTTCGCCACGCCTATATGGACCTTGCTACGCAGCTCTACCGCAGCTGCTTTGACGAGCAGATTGGCGGTTGGTGCCGCGCGCACGGCGTCATGCACATTGGCCACGTGATCGAGGACAAGAGTTGTCACACGCGCCTGGGTCAGGGCGCTGGGCACTACTTCCGCGCGGTCGCAGGACAGGACATGGCCGGTGTCGACGTGGTCATCAACCAGCTTGCCCCCGGAATTGACCGCGGGCGCTACAGCTACTTCCACGGCGCATGGAACATGGAGTTCTTTACGTACGCGCTTGCCAAGCTGGGCTCTTCGGCCGCGCGCCTCGACCCCAAAAAGCAGGGGCGCTGCATGGCCGAGGTCTTTGGCGCCTTTGGCTGGCACGAGGGTTTGCGCGAGATGAAGTGGATCGCCGATCACATGCTCGTCCGCGGTATTAACTGGTTTACGCCGCACGCGTTTAGCATGGCGCCCTTCCCCGACTGGGACTGCCCGCCGCATTTTTACGCGCACGGCAACAACCCGCAGTGGCCGCACTTTGGCCAGCTCATGCGCTATATGAATCGCACGGCCGCATTGCTTTCAGGAGGCACTGCCGCCTGCCCCGTCGCCGTTCTGTACCATGCCGACGCCGAATGGGCCGGCAACGCCATGCCCGTCGAGCGCGTAGCGGCCGAGCTCACGCGCGCGCAGATCGATTTTGACTTTGTGCCTGCCGAGGCTTTTGAGGATGAGGACCGCTACGAGGTTTCGATTGCCGATGGAATGCTGGCTGTTAACGGCTGCCGCTACCAGGCGTTTGTCATGTCCGGCGCCTCGTTTATTGGCGCGGCAACAGCGGAGGCGGTGAGGCGCATGATGGCCGTGGGCGTCACGGTGCTCGCTGCTGACGAAGTGCCCAGTGCTCTTTATGACGCGGATGGCGCAGCCGATCTGGACGGGCTTACGGCAACGCCACTTGCCGATGTGGCGGACGCGCTGGCAGACGCGGGGCTGCAGACCGTTGTGACCGATAGGCCACAGCCCTGGCTGCGCACACTTCGCTACAAGCGTGCGGGCGAGACCTATGTGATGCTGGTCAACGAGCATCCGCGTGAAAGTATTTGCTGTACGGTTGCACTTGCTCGAGGCGAGCGCCTTTGCGGCACGCGCCTCGACCTGCTGAACGGCACCGAACCCGTTGCGTTTGATGGCGTGTTGGAGCTGGCGCCCTTCGAGAGCTGCGTTGTTGTTCTGGGAACGGGCGACGAGGTCGGACTCGATGACGGGGCGAACACGAATGCGGATGATGCGGTTTGCCTTAGCATCGACGGACCGTGGACCGTTGCCCTCTCCCCTGCCGGCAGCAATGGCGCCTTTGGTGAAGCACAAGAGCTCAAACACCTGGGCGACCTTACGGCCGATCTGTTCACCGGCACCTGCGGCACCTACCGATATCATGCGTCGTTTGAGCTGGCCAACGATTGCACCGACGCCACGATCGACCTGGGAGACGTCTACGAAACCGCAACGCTCACGCTCGATGGACGCTCGCTCGGCACACGCATCTGCCCGCCCTATCGTTTTGCCGCCGGCTCACTTTCCGCCGGTGCGCATGAGCTCGCGATCGACGTCATCAACACGCTCGACCATGCGATCCCCGACATCTTCGGTCTCACCGAGCCCGTCGCCCCCAGCGGCATCCTCGGCCCCGTTACCCTTTGCGGGCAAAACCTGCCAAAATAAACCTGTCCCTTTTTGGCAGGTTTGGCGAGTGTGGGAGTTCGCATGGATATCAAACGCAAGATCACCGAAGCGCAGGGCCTCACCCCCACCGAGCAACAGCTCGGCATTGCAGCCCTTGCCATCGGTCAGGACATCCGCGGACTTTCTATTAAGGAATTTGCCGCGCAAACCAACGTTTCGGTCGCGAGCGTACACCGTTTTTGCAAAAAGCTCGGTCTCGAGGGCTTCAAGGATCTCAAGGTCGAGCTTATTCGCTTGGCAACCGAAGCGGGAAACCGCCGCGACGTGGACATCAACTTTCCCTTTGATGCTACGTCCAGCCCCGCGCAGGTTATGGAGCGCATGGAGGGGCTCTACCAGACCACGCTGGCCGAAACGCAGGAGCTGCTCGACCCCACGCAGCTTGACCACGCCGCCAAGCTCATTGCGAACGCCCGACAGGTCGACATCTACACGGGCTCGCACAACCTCTATCCAGCGGGAATGTTCCGCGACCGCCTGCTCTCCGCCGGTAAAAGCGCGACGTGCCACGACGGTGTCGAGGCCCAGGTGCGAACGGCGCTCGCCTCGGGCCCCGACCATGCGGCAATCGTCATCTCCTACAGCGGCCTTGCCCCCAACCTCAAGGACATCTTGCCGATCCTCAGCAGTCGACATGTCCCGGTCATCGTCATCGGCACGCCTTATTGCGCGCGCATTCACCCTGGCTTTGCCGCCTACCTTACGGTGAGTGACCACGAGAGCATGACGCATCGCATCACGCAGTTTGCCAGCCATATCGCCGTGCAATACGTGCTCGATTCGCTCTACAGCAGCTACTTCGCCAAAGACTACGCCCACTGCTCCGAGTTCCTGGAGCGCTCGTTCCCCTACACCCGCCTCCCGGGGCTCAAGTAGCGACGAGCGTGGATAATCTCCCACTTTGAGGCCGTACATAGACCAAAACCGGGAGATTATCCACGCTCATTTCTGACTAGTCATTTAAGAACGTCCCCAATGACTACCCATCCGGAGCAAGGCAACGCCGCAAGAAGAGGACGGACAGTGAGCGACGTCCAGGGCGAACAAGTTGGCATGAAAAAGGCAAGGCATAGACCTTCTGGTCATGCCTCGCCTTTTGAATGACAAATTGTCGCCCTGGGCGGCGCGCAGCGTCGGGCCGTTACGCGGGTTGGTAAACCCGCGTAACCACCTACTCCTGTGCTCCGTACTGCTCGTAGTAAGCGTCGATGGCGGCCTTGAGCTCGTCGTCGATGACGACCTTGCCGTCGATCTCGTGGTTGTAGAGAGTCTCGACGACCTCGGCCATGGAAACGATGCTCGCGACGGGGAAGCCGTACTTGGCCTCGATCTCCTTCTGCGCGGTGGTCACGCCGCCCTTGCCGACCTCCATGCGGTTGAGAGACACGATGAGGCCCTTGATCTCGACATCGGCAGCAGCCTTGACCTTGGGATAGGTCTCGTCGATGGACTTACCGCTGGTGGTGACGTCCTCGACCATGACCACGCGGTCGCCGTCCTGAGGCTCATAGCCCAGCAGGTTGCCCTTGTCGGCACCGTGGTCCTTGGCCTCCTTGCGGTCGCAGCAGTACTTGACCTCCTTGCCGTACAGCTCGTGGTAGGCAATTGCGGTCACGACGGCCAGCGGAATACCCTTGTAGGCCGGTCCAAACAGCACATCAAAGTCGTCGCCAAAGTTATCGTGGATGGCCTGGGCGTAATACTCGCCCAGCTTCTTGAGCTGATAGCCCGTCACGTAAGCGCCGGCGTTCATAAAGAACGGGGACTGACGGCCGCTCTTGAGCGTAAAGCTGCCGAACTTAAGAACGTCGGACTCGACCATGAACTTGATGAACTCTTGCTTGTAAGCCTCCATGCGGGCTCCTCTCGTAATCGCGTACGTGCCTTCCAGTTTAGCGCAGGCGAAGCGTCGATGCGGGCGCGCTTTGAGGCCACACCCCCGTTAGAGTAAGGGACTGGTCGGCGTCTCACACGTTAGTCATTTGGTGTCCAGGACCAGAAGAAGTTGATAAGGGCCACGCGCGAGGCGGTGCCGGTCTTTTTGTTGATCGAGGAAATGTGACGGTAGAGCGTGGAGCGCGAAAGGAAAAGCGTTGCGGCGATGTCCTGAACGCTCTGGTCCGAAACGACCAAGGCCTCAAGAATATCGCGCTCGCGCTCTGTAAGCTCAAAGGTGGCGACGAAGGCATCGAGGCGTTCATCGGACGTGAGCTCCGCTGCCTCCACGGGCTCGGAGTCGGAGCATGTGGGCGCAAGATCCCCACCAAGATCATCAGTGGCAAGCGGCAGGCCGTCCTGCATCACGACATCATCGGCCCGTTGCCCCAACTGCCCCAGCAGCGTAATCGCAATACCCACAAACATCACGAGCGCCGCGCCGACTGCCACCAGCACGTTTTGACTCGAGATGATCGCCACCGCCGGCGCCGTCACGAGCATCGAGCACACGTTGTTGACGACGCGACCCATGCACGGCCAAAAATATGACCAGCGCGCATAGAGTGAGATGGCGGCGAATTTTGTGGTAAAGAACACCACAAAGAAGCCCGAGCCCAGATAAAAGATGATCGTGGCAGCAAGCTCGTTGCCGCCATTGCCATCGATGATGAGCACAAAGAACGAAAGCGTGGACAGCATGGCGACACATGTCATGCCGATATTCATATACGAGCGGTCGTGCAGGTCAAATAGTGCGCCGGCGGCCAACGAGCTCACGACAAGCAGCAGGCGCGGCCAGTCACCCAAATCAACGGCTCCGGTAGCATACAGGGTTGTGAGGCCCGCGTTGAGAGCGGCGAATACGCCGGAAAGATACGCTGTCGCCACGGTCAGGCGAACTACGGTGCGGCGAAATGCCGCCTTTGCCTCGGGATCGTCATGCCATTTGGCGCCATATTCCAGAGCATCTACCGAAAGCCCGGCAGCACTGGGTTCGAAGTTGGGATCGGACTCGTCGCGCAGCTTGGCGCGTCGGGCACCGTGGAGCAACGCTACCTGCGCGATCGCACAGATGACCAGAACAGCCTGCTGAGGAATACCAACAGGCATCGCCATGTGGTTGAACACCTGTACCAGAACGCCCATGGCATAGGAAAGTGCTGCGGCGCGCGCCAAGCAGGGCGTCCGCGCAAAGCGTCGCGCAAAGTTTGCGTGGGCAGTCGATCCGCAGTAGCCCAGGGCGCAGCACGCCACCAGGCCGCCGGCAATTACCACCTCAAACCGCACTGCCATAATCATCAGCAGCAACGCCGATACCAAAAGCACGCCTGTAATATCGCTCGTCGCATCGATCGTCTGGGGACGGCGATAGTACAGAAATGGGCGCACGAAAAAGCCAATCACGCTCGCGCCGACAACGATGCTCTCGTAGATGACGACCTCACTCGATGGCACGAACTCGGCTATGCGCACATCAAAAAGATACTCGCACGCCAAAAACGTGAAGAAGAACAGCGCCAGGCATATAATCTCCCGAATGCCCCGACGCAGATATGCGGTTGTGTCTCCCATGCCCCTCACGGTTAACCCCCGGCCGCTTAATTGGTCTGGAATCTATTTTAATAAAGAATCAATCTCAATATCAAAACCAAGCTCGAAATGCTGCTAATTCGACCCCAGTCGTCCACATCACGCCGAGATTTTGAGCCGCATGGCCCAGAAGGGGCACGCGCGACCTCTAGCTCGGCAAGGAGTGTTTTCAACTGCGCTCATTTAAGTACGTCCCCAATGAGTAAAACCACCCCCATTTCCCGTGCTAAGGAAATAGGGGCGGTTCACGCCGGCCTTTATC
The DNA here is from genome assembly GCA_047247485.1 of Collinsella sp. Classification (GTDB taxonomy): domain Bacteria; phylum Actinomycetota; class Coriobacteriia; order Coriobacteriales; family Coriobacteriaceae; genus Collinsella. Next base: position 1,990,144 of record JBKTTM010000006.1, read on the forward strand.
TTTTTCGACAGCCTTGTTTGGCTCGCGCTACACCAGGCGCATGGCCTCCTGGACAGTACCGTAAAGGTTGGCGTCGTTGCCGAGCTCGGCCACCTTTATCTGCGGCACAGGAATGCCAGCAAGGGTCCCTTCGTAACTCGCGAGGGCCAGCGGCATCTGCGCACGCAGGGCATCGACGAGCTCGGGATGGCACGAGATGCCGCCTGCGATCACAAAGACCTCGGGGTCGAGCACGGCCTGCAGGTTGATGAGCTGTCCGTCAAATGCGCGAGCGTAGCGGTCGAGCGCGCGCTGCGCCGCTATGTCGCCATCCGCGATCCACTCAAAGACGCGGCGGCCGTCCACCGGAGAATCCGCAGGCAGGCCCTTCTCGGCAACGGCGGCATCGCGGAGCGCGCGCCAACCGCCCGAGCCCGCAAAGGAGTTTTCCATGCTCGCGGCAGTCGTGACATCGTTGCGCAAGAAGCTGAACTCGCCTGCAAAGCAGTGCGCGCCGCGCAGGACCTTGCCGTCGATGACGATACCGCCGCCGATGCCCGTGCCAATAGCGAGTACCACGCCAAAACGCGTCCCGCGCAGGGCGCCAGCCGCATACTCACCGAGTGCACAGCACTTACCGTCGTTATTGACGGCAACCGGCACCCCCAGCGCCTCGCGCATGAGCTTTCCCAGTGGGCAGCCGTCCATAAACGTGAGCGCACCGCCGCGATGGATCGTTCCCGTGACATCTCCCTCGTAAATACCGCCGGGTGCGCTCACGCCTACGGCGTTCACGCGCTCGCGGTACGGCTCGACGAGCCCGATCAACGCCGAAACGGTCTCCTCAGCCGTGGTAAAGCCCGTCGGCAGGCTCCCGCGCTCGCGGATGGAAAAATCCTCGCCCAGCACAGCCCATTTAACGGCCGTGCCGCCCACATCGATTCCAAAGAACTCCTGCATATTCGCCCCTCACGTGCCATAGCCCCGAACGCGCATCGCCGCGACCACCACAGGGGCTGCCCTTATGATGGTCGTGCAGCAAATCGCGCCCGGAGCCGATTATCTCTATTATTACGCCTCTACTTTAGTCAGACGAAGCAACATATACTGCTTACTAGGGAGGTCGATGCGGAACTTGCCCTCAAAGGTTCCGGGAAGCTCTTCCTCCGTCATGTCCCATGTGTCCACGACATTCACCTTGTAACGAGCGCCCGCCTCGCCCTCAAACTCACGATACGCCGGACGGTTGAACCCAAAGTACATAAGGACATCGGCAGTCCCGTGGCCATGATCGTTGGACATACAGGTGACATCCCAGGTAAACGTACCGTCAAGGATGCCGACCTCATCGGGCACCCAGTCAAAATCGGCCGGCAGCGCCTCCATGTAGCGACGGCAAAAGCCAATGCGATCGGGCGAATCGCCGTAGAGCTTGCCGCCGTGCGCCCACCACAGCTTGGGTCCGCGGTCGACGTAGGTCTCACCGTGGGTCACATAACCGCCACGCAAACTGCCCTCCCAAAAACGACGTACGAGTTCCTGAGCGGTCAGGTTACCCCAGCCCCAGTTGATGTTGCCCTCATAGCCGACCTCGTCGATCAAAACCGGCTTGCTATACTGCGCGCGCAGCATGGTGACGTCCTCGGCTGTGTTCTTGAGGTCGCACCTCTGGTAGCTCACGTGCGTAATCCACGGATGACTGTGGTCAAAGATCTCACGGCAATTGTGGATACTGCGCAGATGACCATACGGGTCGTTCGCCATGATGATACGGGCATAGCGGTCCCAGTCCTCGGCCGGCTTCCACGGCATAAGGTCCCACTCATTGGCAAGGCTCCACCAAATGTTCTTGTATGCCGAGAAGCGACGAGCGACATACGTCAGGTAGAAAATATCCTCCTCGCGCGTCATACGAGAGAAGCCCCAGTCCTCAGGCTTGTCATACGGATGCAAAACGATGAGATCCGCCTGGATGCCCAGCTCGTCAAGCTGCTCGATGCGGTGCTCGAGGTTTTCCCAAAACGGCTCATAGAAGCGAAAATGGTCGAAATCGCCCTTCTCGCCTTCATAGGCATACATCGCTGGGTCCTCAACGTTATAGTCGTAGAACTTGGGGAAGACGCACATGCGGATCTTGTTAAAAGGTGCCTCTGCGAGCGTCTCGAGCGTCTGCTCCTGCAGCTGAACATCCTGGTTGGTCCAGGCATAGCATGTGGTGCCAAAGGGCAGGTAGCGCGTTCCATCCTCGTAGGCAAAGTTGAAATCCTCGTCAGTAATGAACGGAGCTCCGTGGGCGAGCACATCCTTTGCCAGCAGCACGCGACCATGATTGGCGCCCGTGGCGGGCACGGCCTCAAAAGAGCCGGCGGCACCATCGAGCTCGGGGTCATTGGAGCTCACCGTGTAGTTCCAGACACCGGCACTCTCGGGCATAAAGTTGATTCCGTAGCAGCCATTGCCCTTGTAGAAGCCATGGACCTCAAAGCTGTCCTGGCCATCCGCGCGGTCAAATCGCGCCGACAGCTCGACTTCGACATAGGGATTGCCGGCCGCAGTGCCCGCGAGCTCGAGCTTAAACACCTTGTACTGCTCGACGATAGTCATGATAACGCCTCCAAGTTAAGCGATTGAATAGTCGGAGTCCGTCGGGCAACACGAACGCAGCCCGACGGAATGAAAGAGAGTGGCAAATTACTTGGCGCTCTTGATGAGCATGATGGACACATAGCCCACGGCGATGAGCACGATGGAGATTGGGAACGCCATGAAATAGGAGCCAGTGGCGACAACGATTGCCGAGGTCACGATGGGACCAAGGATCTGACCGATGGTGTTGGCGATATTGAGGATGCCCAGGTCCTTGCCGGCGTTCTCCTTATCGGGCAGAACATCGACATTGAGCGCCTGGTCCACGGAAGAGTAGATACCGTAGCCAAGTCCGGCGAGCAGAGCAAATCCGTACATGCCGATAACGGACTTAAGTAGCCAGGGCAGGGCGATACCGATACACATCATAATCGTTGCGACGAGGATGATAGGCTTGCGGCGGCCGATCTTGTCGGAGATGGCGCCCGAGGTAAGCGAGGCGACAAGCGACACGACCATGATCACGACGGACATACTCGAAAGAACTGCGCCGGCTTCTGCCGCGGGAAGACCGATGTACTTCTCGAGGATATAGAGCTGATAGCCGTTGATGCAGAAGTAACCGAAGATGAGGAGCAGACGGCCAAAGAGCGCCAGATAAAAGTCGCGGCAGTTCTTGGTGGGCGGAACGAACATGAGCAGCAGCGACTTGAGATTGAGCTTCTCAGACTGCTCGCCCTCGTCAAGAGCGGCAGACTTCTCGCGCGGCCAAATGATGACGGCGAGGATGCCGGTCAGCAACCAAGAGACCGTGCCGATGATAAAGCCAGGAACTGGGTTGGAGAGGAACTGCGTACCGATGATGGTGCCAATCGACTGGCCGGCCGTTGCGCCGCCGCCATAGAATGCGGAGAGCGTGCCGCGCTTGCTAAGCGGGATGCGGTCGGAAAGCACGGCAACAGCAGGGGCAAGCATGCAGTTGAGGCCAATCTGCAGCACGCACCAGGAGGCGACGATCATGGGAAGTGTGGTCGCGACCGAAGTGCTCCAGAAAGCACAGCCGCAGATAAAACCGCCGAGAACGATAAACGGCGTGCGCTTGCCAAAGCGGCTGTGGCAGTGGTCGGAAAGCGCGCCGAAAACGAGATTTGAGAACAGGGCGAAGATCGAACCGACCGAGTTCATCGCCGCGAGAATTGCCTCGGGCTGGCCAATATTAAGGCCGTTAAAACGCTCGGGGAACAAGACGTTGGAGCCGATTGTTCCCGACATCATCCACATGATTCCGAAGATGATAAAGCCGATCATAAAGCGCCATGTCTCGGTTTTGGTCATGGGCTTTCCGGTATCGGGGGCGATGGCGTTCTCGTCAATCGCCGCGGCGGTTTGATTTGCCATGGAATAGATCCTCTCTGTGATGGAATGCGCGAGGGCGCTCGTGCACCAAGGGTCAAGGGGTCAAACCCGCTGGATGCGGCGGCCGTGGAATGGGGTACGGCTGCTCGCGAGCGTCTGTTGAGTTGTTACTTACTAACTAGTAAGTAACTCCACGACCTGTATAGTACGCTTACTAAGTACTTAGTAACCTATAAGAGCGGTAAACGGTTGTTTTGAACCGCTGAACGGCTGAGGTAAGCTATGGGGGTATACAAAAGGCATTTGGCGGCAATACTCGAGCCGCCCTAAATAAGGCAGCGCGATTTATATGGACACTCAGAAAACTCCCACACCCGCGGCAAAGAAACGCAGCGCTGCGGCGCAGGAACGCCTTGACCAGATTGTTTCGGCGGCCGTGCGGCTTATCAACGCGCGCGGCTTTAACGGCATGTCGCTCCAGGCGGTAGCCGACGAGGTGGGCATCACCCAGGCGGGCGTGCTGCACTACGTGGGCAGCAAGCACGGGCTTTTGGTCGAGGTGATCCGTCGCTATTACGATCGCAGCTCAACCTTAGACGACTATCTCTCCCTCTTTCATCCTGGCGGGGCATTTGAGGGCCAGAGCCCCAAGATTCCCGAATACTGCCGTCTGCTCGTGGCGGAGAACAACAGTCAGCCCGAGCTCGTCATGCTCTTCCAGATGCTCAATACCGAGGCCATGAGCACGGAGAGCCCCCTGCACGAGTATTTCAACGACCGCTCGCGCGGAGTTATCGAGCCCGAGCCCGATGTTAACTGGAGCGTTCCCGAGGGAATCGACGCCACCGAAGCCATCTCGTGCGCGCTGGCGGCGATGTACGGATTGGAAGGCCGTTGGGTGGCGCGACCCGACGAGATCGACTATCCCGCCGAGTGGTCTAAGTTCGAGGACATCCTCTTTCCCCTTCCCCTCTGGGAGGGCTACCGTTAAGAGCGGCGGTATGCAATCGCCATTACCAACCGCAACGGCTGTGTCGATACAAAAAGGCCCGGGCTACCACCCGGGCCTTTTCTCTTGCGTTATTCCGTTTTCCTTAACGCGCCGGCGAGACCACGAGCAGCGCGTCGCGCTCAAAGGGATGCTGGGCCACGCGCACGGTGCCGTCACCGTTGTCGCGGACGGGCAGCTTGGCGATGCGCTTGTCCTCCATGTCGAGGACCGTCGCCGTCCAGTCGCGCGCACCGTCGAGCTTAAACTTGAGCGCCGTGGTACGCGGCAGGTACGTGACGACGCGATCGCCAACGCGCGCCACACGAATGGCCTCGCGCGCGTCATCGAGCAGCTCCTGCGCCGGAACCACGGCAAGTGCGTCATCGCCAGCCGTAGCGCCCAGGCCGGCAAGCACATGCTCGATCGCGCCAAAGTCCCAAACGCCCGCAAACTGCAGGCACTCCTGCCAGCGGAACGGCATATCGAAGCCCTCGCCCAGCACCGAGCCCTGGCTCTTGCTGGTCTGCCAGTTCCAAACGCCGTGCGCGCCATAGGTCACACCTGCACTGGCGCCGGCGAGGATCGACGACCACACGCTCGCGCGGCAGTCCTGCGCGGTGAACCGCCAGTACACGTTGCGCGAGGCGCCCATCTGCTCGTAACAGGGCTCGGAGTTGACCATCGGCTTTTTGGGATAGTTGGCGATAAAGTCCTGCGGCAGGCGCCAGGCCTCGGGCTGGCCCTCGTAGTTGTGGCCGGGCTGGAACATGTAGAAGTCCAGGCGGTCCAGGTACTGCAACGGAATGGTGCGGTTGCCGCGGTTGATATGCATGGTGCGCAACGCTTCGGGCGCGCGCTGGACAACTTCGTCGAGGGCATCCTCGTAATAGGCGATCGCCTCGTCGCTGGTAAAGTCGGTATCGCCCGTCACCACATAGACGGGGTCGAACTCGCCCAGGTTCTCGACGACGCGGGCAACGTGGGCACGGACCTCCTCGCGCGGCATAACCTCGGCACCGCAACGCTCGGCGATCTTAGCGCCCCAGGTACCGGGCACGTAGTTGCACCACATGAGCACGAGCGCCGGACGAATGCCGTGCTCGACGGCAGCGCGGCACATGGCGGCGGCGCGATCCCAATACGCCTGGTTGGGTTGAGACCAATCAAAGCGCACGCCATCCTCGCTGGCATAGGGCCAAATGCCCAGATCGGGGCAGCAGCGATCCCACTGCGGCAGCGTGTTAATCTGCAGCACGTTCATGCCCTGCTCGGCGCGGCGGGTCAGATAGTAGTCCCAGTCGGCCTCGGGGATGCTGGTAAACGCACTCCAGCACGTATCGGCAAACCAAAAGAACGGCTTGCCCTCGCACAAAAAACCGTCATGACGACCGTTGACGGTCAGTTTTCCCAAACTCATCTGCATGTCCTTTCGCTCGATAAAGGAATTGCGAACCGGCAGAAGCTTTCGCGGTAACCCCTGATGCGAAAGCCCCCGCCGTTTAACAAACCCCTGCGGGCGGACACCACTTGCCCACTCCAGTCTACCTTGCAAGAAGGGCCCCGCCGGGCTTGCGCCTGACGGGGCCCTGTCGTGTAGGTAAGGTCGTATGCGACCGAATGGCTTGGCCTTAGGCCTCCATCTCGGCGAGCTCCTCCTTGGAGAAGCCGGCGACGAAGACGACGGCAGCGGCGATGACAAAGGAGATTGCCATACCGACGATAGCCCAGACGGTGTTCATCTGGCCACCCTGCAGGTAGTTGGTGAAGACCAGGAAGTTGGAGGCACCGCCAGCGAGGTAATAGGTAACGCCCATGAGGCCGGAGAACACAGCGCCGATGGCACCGCCGATGAACATACCGAACATGGTGCGACGGAAGCGCATGAGGATACCGAAGAGTGCGGGCTCGGTGACGCCGCCGGCGATGGCGGAGATGACGTAGCCCAGGGCAAGACCCTTCTCGTCGGGGTTCTTCATCTTGAGGAAGGCACCGAAGGCGCAGCCCCAGACAGCGGCCATAGCGCAGTTGGTGGAAACGAAGACGAAGGGATCGTAGCCGGCAGCGATGATCTGAACCTGAGCGAGCAGGATGACGGGCATGTGCATACCGCAGACCACGAAGAGCTGCCAGAAGGCGCCGAGGACGGCCATGACGAGCAGGATACCGATGCCACCCATGTCAGCGAGACCGAAGAGGGCGTTAGCGATGAGGCTGCCGATCTCGTTGCCGAGCGGGGCGAGGACGATGAAGGCGATGGGGATGGTAACGATCATGGTGCAGAACGGCGTGAAGACCGTGGAGAGCACGTCGGGCATGACCTTCTTAAAGAACTTCTCGACGAAGTAGAGGACAGGCACCGAAAGGATAATCGGCAGGACGGACTGCTGATAGTTGGCAGCGGCGATCTGAATGCCGTAGACGGAGATGATTCCGCCGCCATCCTGGGTCGCGACACTCACGACGGACGGGGCCATGAGGGCGCCGCCGAGGAGCATGCCCAGAACCGGGGAGGCGCCGAGCTTCTTAGCAGCGGCATAGCCCAGGTAGATGGGGATAAAGGTAAACGTGGCCTCGTACAGGGTGGTGTAGAGGAACGTGTAGGTCGGATCGGTGTCGGAGAGAACGCCAAGCATGGTGGGGCCGAGGACCGCAGCGATGGTGCGGAACAGACCGCCGGCCATAAGCAGCGGGATCAGCTGGGTCATGGAGCCCGACAGATAGTCGAGGATGATGTTCGGCAGGTTCTTGAGCTCGAACTTCTCCTTGGGAGCGTCGAGGTTCTCGTCGACCGCGGCACCCTGCTTGACGCCGGACATGGCGACGAACTCGGCAAGCACCTTGGGCACGTTCTGGCCGATGATGACCTGGAGCTGGCTGCCGGCGAACTGGCAACCCAGAACACCCTTGACCTTCTTGATCTTCTCCACGTCGGCCTTGTTGTTGTCCTTGAGCGTCAGACGCAGGCGCGTCATGCAGTTGGTGGCGACGGTGACGTTTTCCGCACCGCCCACGAGCTCGAGGACATCGGTGGCAATCTGCTTGTTATCTACTGCCATGGGACCCCTCCCCATATCATCGTGTGCCTACTCGTTTGGGCGTAGGCACGCCTTTGGCTCGGCGACTATAACCCCTTACGGTTGCCAAACCCTTGGATACGCTGTCGTAAACAATGTGTTTACTGAACGTTTACGAGCTTTAGTTTACACGGAGACCCTAATTTGTGGCAATTTTGCCGTCTACAGTCCGGTGAACGGTAGGAAATCGGGGGTGAACGTAATTGAATGGCAGGGGATTGCCTATTTGTCGCTTTATCGCTATATGGCTATTTACGTGGTCTTTTACTTTGATTGACGCCTCTGCACTATGTTTACTCATCAACAAAAGCCCTGATAGATAGTGTTAAACGATTGTTTAGTAGTTTGTTGAGTGTTCATTTAGACCGTTTACCGAGTTCATCTGCTTGTTCTGTAATTCTGCATTACACTAAACATGTTTAGATTGTATTGCCGCTGATGTTTACCACTCGCGGCGCAGAGGAGGCAGCTCATGGAACTCAAATCGTGCACCTACGCAACCGTCACCACGCTGGGAGACTTTGGCCCCTGGATCAGCAAAGTCGTGCTCGACCTGCCGTGCACCGTTCGCGCCAACGATATCGATGCGCGCACCTTCCATATATATGTAGAGCGCCATGAACGCACGGGCGAGATCCTGATGCGCAAAGAGCGCGGCGCCGACCACGCCGCACCTTCCGTAGGCTATGTCGACGTCCTCGCCGCCTATCCGTGCGATGAGTGCGGACGCAAGCTCGCCTTTGGCACCCATGTGGCGCTCGAGATCGCCGAGCAGCGCCTGACCAAGAAGATCGAGGGCAGCGTGATGGGCTCGCGCTTGCTCGACGACCAGCTGCGCATCACGCAGCTCGCGGCCCTTCCCGGCAATGACGGTGACGATCCAGCCTGCGGCCTGGTCTTTGACACCTGCCGCGGCGACATCTGTCCCGCGCTCAAGGGCTGGAGCAATGCCACGCAAAAGACCGCCGTCAACGGCATCGCGCTCGAGTACGGCTTCTTTGAGCCCAGCTTTAAGGCCGAGGACTCCGCCTGCTTCAACCCCTTCGCGCCCGAAACGACAGTCGTGCCCCAGAAGGCCCCGCTCGTGGTGTACCTGCACGGCGCTGGCGAGGGCAAGGGCGCTACGCAAGGCGAGGGCGCCACGCGCGCTTATATCGGCAACCGCGTGACGGCCATCAGCCAGGCGCAGATCCAACGCTACTTTGGCGGCTTTGCCTGGGTTCTCGTGCCGCAGTCGCCCACGTTTTGGATGGACAACGGCACTGAGCAGCTCGGCCACTCCAACCAGAGCATCTACTCCCCCGTCATTAAGGCGCTCATCGACGAGTTTGTCGCCGAGCATGCCGACCGCGTCGACACCGACCGCATCGTGGTCGCTGGCCTTTCCAACGGCGGCTTTATGACGCTGCGCCTGTGCGCCGACTACCCCGAGTTCTTCGCCGCGGGCCTTCCCTGCTGCGCGCCGTGGTACAACGCCACGGACGAGGACGTTGCTGCCCTTGCCAAGACACCGCTGTGGTTTACGCACTCCAAGGGCGATGAGCTCGTGATACCGCAGGAGACCGTGCTGCCGCTCACGGCTCGCCTGCGCGCTGCCGGCGCCAACGTGCATCTCACCTACTTTAGCCATGTCGAGGACCTGACCGGGCGCTACCGCGAGGCCGACGGCTCGCCCAAGAAGACGTTCAACCATGGCGTGTGGATCCACCAATTCAACGACCTGTGTTATCAAGACTTCGACGGGGGCAACGTACTCATCGACGGCGAGCCGGTGGGCTGCTGGGAGTGGTCGGCCAGGGTCAATAGGTAATCCATCCCTTCGCGGGCACCGGGGTTTACCTCTGCAAACGTCCTCGGGCATGCATGGTTCGGCGCTTTGCGCTTCGCGCTGCGCCGGACCATGCCCCCTGCGGAATGTTTGCAAAACTAAGCCCCGGTCCCCGCTGCGTTGACGTTGCTGTAGACCCTGGACGAGCGCTTCCGGCGGGCCGCCGGGTCGGTGGCGATGAGGGCGGGGGTCCCGTCTTGCCTTGCGCGTAACTGGCTGAAATGATTTTGGTTGGAGCTTTCTTATGACTCGCGATTTAACTCGGGTGATTGTTACTACTGATATGGAAGTCGATGATATGAACTCGCTCGTTCATTTGGCTCTGTATCTCAACTTGCTTGATGTCCAGGCTGTGGTGTATACGGCTTCGCAGTATCACTTTCTTGGGGATGGGGTTCATACGCTCGGCGAGGTGAATTCGCATTGGCGGACCAAAGGGCGCCGCTCTTATGAGTGGGCTGTGGTGCCTCATGAGCCTGATCCGCTTGCTGGGGAGCTTCGTGAGTATCGACCGTTTCCTGAGCATTGGATCGAGAGCCTCTGGAGCAATGAGTATGCCCAGGCTTGGCCGCAGTTGCAGGCAAATGCGGCCGCTGCCGGTGAGCCGCCGTTTCCCACGCCTGCCCAGATGATCGAGCGCACCTTTGTGGGAAATGTTGCCTTTGAGGGTGATGTAACTGCGGAAACTGAAGGGTCTCGCGTAATTGCGCAGGCGATTTTGGATGATGATCCGCGTACGTTATGGCTGCTCAGCTGGGGTGGCATGAACACCATCGTTCGTGCCCTCATGAGCATCGCCGAGCGCTATCGCGCCACGCCCGAATGGTCTGCCGTGCAGCAGCGGGTCTATCGGAAGGTGCGCGTGATGGGCGTTGCCGATGGCGTGGGGCAGGACAATTCTTGGCTCGACCATGGGCATGAGCTCTTCCCCGATCTCATCTTTTGGTGTGTGCCCTATATGTATGGCGGCTATGTCGATGCCAAGATGGCTCAGCCCGATACGCTGCCGCTCTTTCAGGCTCCCTGGCCCGAGCAAAATCTCACGCAGGGCAACGGTCCCCTTATGGCGCGCTATATGCTCTATGGCGATGGCAAGGTGTACGAAAACGAGCCCGAGAGGTTCCAGTTTGGCAAGCATGCCCGCTTGGATTGGGGCTTAGAAGGCATGCCCGCGATGCAATTTGAGCGCGGCGATTTTATGGCCGAGGGCGACTCGATGACCTATATTCCGCTGCTGCCGTTTGGCCTGCGCGGCATCGATAACCGCGACTTTGACACGTTGCTCGGCCGCATGTTCCTTGACGGGCATCCCGACTCAGATGCGCCTGCCGGTTTTGCTGCCATAGGTACGCCGGTGGACGGCAACCCCAACCCCTATCTGCGCGCCTACCAGGAAGACTTTGCCGTCCGCGCGCAATGGTGTGCCCATGATCCGGCATCCTGCTCGCATCCGGCGTATGTTACCGAGATCACGAGCGACACAAACGCCGCGGTCGGCGAGTGCATTGACCTTGCAGCGTCCATCGTCGACCCCGATGGCAGGGGCTTCGACGCGCATTGGGATGTCGCCATGGGGCCATCGAGCTATGCAGGCGCCCAAGACCTGTCGCTGTGGCAGGAATGCGCGGCGGACGCCACGTTCACCGCACCCGCCGACGCGCAGTCCGGTGACCGCTTCGTGCTCACCCTTACCGTGCAAACGCATGCCGAGCGCCCCTGCACCCGCTACGCCCAAGTCGCCATCACCGTCGCGTAGTAAGCGGCGACACCCACATTCGACATGGAGTGCCCCCAACTGCCACTCATTTAAGAACGTCCCCGATGACTACCCAGAAGTTGCGGTGGAATAGTTCCTGTTTGGCCTTCTAAGGCCGCCATTTAGGAACTATTTCACCGCAAGTTATTTGGGGATGAAAAATGGGCCATGTGTCCCAGTTGTGGAGACCTCTTGAGCCGTCTGGGTATCGTGAAAGATCGTGCGCTCCCCCATCATCAAAAGTGACACACGCTACCTGTTGATGGGAGGCAACCATGGGCTTCTTTGACAAGATGTTCGAGAAGAAAGAGTGCGCGATTTGCGGTACCGAGCTGGGACTTCTAGGTAAGACCAAGATCAACGAAGGCTACCTGTGCAAAGAGTGCGTCGGCAAGCTCTCTCCCTTCTTTGGAGGCTATCGCTCTAGCACCGCGGACGACATTCGCGAGCAGCTCGCCTATCGCGAGGCCAATGCCGAGCGCCTGGCATCGTTCAACCCCACGCGCACGCTCTCGGCCGGGCGCACCAATATTATGCTCGACGAGGACGCGGGCCTGCTGATCATTACCTCGCAGACGCGCTGGCGCGACGCCAATCCCGACATCATCGAGTTTTCGCAGGTACTCGGCTGCGACATGGACATCGATGAGCACCGCACCGAGATCTATCGCGAGACCAAGGACGGCGAGCGTGAGAGTTATGACCCGCCGCGCTACGACCTGGATTACGACTTCAATCTGACCATCCACGTCAACACGCCGTACTTTACCGAGATTGACCTGCGCGTGAACGACTCAACCATCGAGCAGCGCGGATCCATCGAGTACCGCGAGGCCAAGCGTCAGGCAACCGAAGTCCGCGACGCGCTGATGCAGCTGCGTCAGGAGACGCGCGACAGCGTCGTTGCCGCCAAGGCCCCCAAGACCGCGGTGACCTGCCCCTTCTGCGGCGCCACCACCATTCCCGATGCCAGTGGGCGCTGCGAATACTGCGGCGGCGCCATCGGCGCATAGCCCTCGGCACGGAAAGGACCGATCATGGCCTTCGAAAGCGTTAACTATCAGTGCCCCGCGTGTGGCGGCCCGCTGCATTTTGCCAGCGCCGAGCAAAAGCTCGTCTGCGACTACTGCGACTCGCGCTTTGAAGTCGAAGAGGTCGAGGCTCTCTATCGCGAGCGCCAGGACAAGGCAGATGCCAAAGCCGATGCGGCAGCCGCAACATCCAAGCCCGCATCCGACGATGCGGTGCAGGAACTGGCCCAAAACGCCGGCTATATCTGCTCGTCGTGTGGCGCCGAGCTGATCTCGGACGGCACCGTCGCCGTCTCCACCTGCCCGTACTGTGGCAACCCCGCCGTGGCACCCGGTCAGCTCTCGGGCGACTTCTCCCCCGACCTGGTGATTCCGTTTAAGCTCGGTCGCGACGATGTCTTGGCCGCGCTCAAGGAGCACTACAAGGGCAAGATCCTGCTGCCCAAGAGCTTTGTCACCGGCAACCACATCGACGAAGTCCAAGGCGTCTACGTGCCGTTTTGGCTCTACGGCGCCCGCGTGGACGGCGAAGTGCACTTTGACGCAACCAACGAGACCGTGACCGAGGAATCCGACCGTACCGTCACGACCACCGACCACTACGATGCCTACCGCAAAGGCAATATCTCGTTTGAGCGCGTGCCCGTCGACGGATCGTCCAAGATGCCCGACGGCCACATGGACGCCATCGAACCGTTTGACTACGACGCGTTGCGCCCGTTCTCGGTCGCCTACATGCCCGGCTACATCGCCAACCGCTACGACGAGGACTGCGAGACTTGCAAGGCCCGTGCCGAGCGCCGCATGGAAGAGAGCACGATCTCGGCCCTGCGCGAGACCGTCATTGACGAGTACGATGATGCCTCGGTCGAGAGCAAGCAACTCGACTACACCTGGGAAGACAGCGACTACGCGCTGTTCCCCGTCTGGATGCTCTCAACCTCATGGAATGGCAAGAGCTATCTGTTTGCCATGAACGGCCAGACCGGCCGCATGGTCGGCGAGCTCCCCTGCTCCAAGCCCAAGCTCATTATCGCCTCGCTGCTGTTCTTTGTGATCGGATTTATCCTCTCCCAGATTCTCTTTATGGGCGAATACGCCTTCGACCCGGATTACCTCAGCTTTGATATCGAGGGCATCCTCATTAACATCGTGGCGCCGCTAATCATCGTGATCATCGGAGACGTGTTGCTGGTAGGCCAGCTCAAGACAGCCAACGAGGCAACCCACGCCGACGAGTACTGCGGTGAGCTCAACCTGGTCGAGAAGCACGACACCTTCAGCCACACCGAGACCACCGTTGTCATGAAGGACGACAAGGACGACTAAGTAACCCGATCAACACCACCCGGACTTTGACGAGAAAGGAAGATCACCATGGGACTCTTGAAAGCTGGATTGGGAGCTGCCGGCGGCGTCATGGCCGACCAGTGGAAGGAATTTATCTACTGCGAATCGATGCCCGCTGACGTCTTGGCCTGCAAGGGCGTTAAGCGCACCGGCGGCCGCAGCTCCAACACGCATGGCGAGGACAACGTCATCTCCAACGGCTCCGTCATCGCCGTCAACGACGGCCAGGGCATGCTCGTGGTGCAAAACGGCAAGATCATCGAAGTCGCGCTGGAGCCCGGCGAGTTCGTCTTCGATACCGGCAGCGAGCCGAGCGTCTTTAGCGGCAACCTGGGCGATTCCATCAAGGAGACCTTCGCCAATATCGGCAGCCGCTTCACCTTCGGCGGCGACGCGGGCAAGGACCAGCGCGTCTACTTCATTAACACCAAGGAGATTATCGGCAACAAGTACGGCACCGCCTCGCCCGTGCCCTTCCGCGTGGTCGACAACAATATTGGCCTGGACGTCGACATCTCCGTGCGCTGCAACGGCGAGTATTCGTACCGCATCACCAACCCGTTGCTGTTCTACACCAATGTGTGCGGCAACGTGACCGATAGCTACACGCGCGACAAGATCGATAGCCAGCTTAAGTCCGAGCTGCTCACCGCCCTGCAGCCCGCCTTTGCCAAGATCTCGGAGATGGGCATCCGCTACAGCGCCATCCCCGGCCACACCACCGAGCTCGCCCGCGCGCTCAACGAGGTCCTCTCCGCCGACTGGCGTGACCTGCGCGGCGTCGAGATCGTGAGCTTTGGCGTCAACTCCATCGCCGCTTCGCAAGAAGACGAGCAGATGATCAAGGACCTGCAGAAGGCCGCGGTCATGCGCGATCACACCATGGCAGCCGCCAACATCGCCAGCGCCCAGAGCGACGCGATGCGCGCGGCGGCGGCCAACCCCAACGGCGCGATGGCCGGCTTTATGGGCATGGGCATGGCAGGCGGCATGGGCGGCATGAACGCCAGTCAGCTGTTTGCCGCCGGCCAGGCACAGCAGCAGGCCTCACCGCAGCCGGCACCCGCCCCGGCGCCCGCTCCGGCGCCTGCCGCCGCGCCCGCGGCCGGCACGTGGACCTGCAGCTGCGGCGCCACCAACACCGGCAAGTTCTGCTCGGAGTGCGGTAGCCCCGCGCCCGCCCCGGCTCCTGCCAAGTGGTTCTGCCCCAACTGCGGCAGCGAAAACGGCGGCAAGTTCTGCAGCAACTGCGGAACGCCCAGGCCCTAGTCCCTCTATCTGGTAATTGGCGGGGGATCCGCCGCTCCCGCTCCTGCTTCTATGGGTTTCGTTCGATTAAGGAGGACACCATGAAGACAACGTTCAAAAAGTCCGTGCTCGCATTCCTGACATGCGTCCTGGCGCTCGCCTTTGCCCTGACGGGCTGCAGCGGCGGCGCCAAAGACCCCAAGGCCGACTTCGTCGGCAGCTGGGAACTCTCGGGTGGAACCGTGGATGGCGAAGAGCTGACCGATGAGTACATGAAGATGCTCGAGGATTGGGGTGTCCACTGCGTCCTGATTCTCGACGAGGACGGTACAGGCGCCCTCGATCTGTTCCTTGAGGTTGTCGACCTTAAATGGGAGGCAAAGGACGCCACCACCGTAACGATCACCGCCGAAGACGAGTCGCACGACATGAAGCTCAAGGACGGCAAACTCATCCTCGAAGAGGATGACGGCAATCTTGTCTTCACCAAGTCCGACAAGGATCTGTCCGGCACGGTGAAGAAGGATCGCGAGGCGGCCGAAAAGGAAGAGGAGATCGATGAGGCCGTCGAAGACGACGACGTCCAGCGCGTCGAAATCTCCCCCGCCGTCACCGTCGCCGATGACGATCTGTGCACCATCACCATCACCGAGAAGTTCAAGGACGACTGGGGCGATATCGGCTTTGTCGTCAACATCACCAACAAGAGCGACAAGGACCTGACCTTCTACGCCCCCAGCGGTAAGACCAACGTCAACGGCACCATGAAGGAACCCTGGTTCTCGGCTCACCTGATGCCCGGCACCAACGCCACCGAGGAATTCACGTTCTCGAGCGGCGAGCTCGATAGCCTCGACGACCTGGTCAACACGACCATCGGCATCGACGCCTACCTGACCGATTCCTACGAGGATGTCGCCTCCTACAGCGCAACCATCGCGTAACGGCAGACCACGACAGCCGCGGATTGGCGGACACATCCGCGCACATGCCAGACGGGGCCGCAGGAGATAATCCTGCGGCCCCGTCGCTTTGTGCCGATAGGTAACGAGCGTTAGCGCTCCATGTTGGGAACAATGCTGCCCTCCGTTACCGCGTGCACGGCCAGGCGCATGATGTTGTCGTAGCCGGTCTTGTTGAGAATCTCCGAGATGCGGCGCTTGATGGTGCCCTCGCTCATAAACAACTCGGCCGCGATCTCGCGACGGCTCTTGCCTTCGCAGGCAAGGCGCAAAATCGACAACTCAACGTCGTCGAGCGCCGCCGTGCCCGAAAAGATGCTTTCGGGCGGCTTGGGAAACGTGCAATAGCCCGCCAGCGTGGAGCGCATCACGGCAAAGAGCTCATCGATGCCGACGTTCTTGTACACAAAGCTGTCGACGCCTGCCTCGCGCGCCTGATCCACAAACGTAATCTCGGGCATGCCCGTCATGATAATGACGCGGCACTCGGGCAGCTGCTCTTTGATGCGCGCCGCCGCCACGATGCCGTTGGAATCGTGCTCGGTGCACACGTCCATCAAAATCATGTCCGGATGCTCCTTGAGCGCGACGTCCAAGGCATCTGAGGCATCGGCGATGGCGGCAACAACGGTCATGTCGGGCTGGTCCCCAACGGAGCGCGCGAGGCTCTCGCGCAGGATGGCCTGGTCTTCGACGATAAGGATACGAATCATGAGCTTCTCCTTTGGACCGTTGCGTTGGAGTTCAGCGGAATGGATACCGTAAGCGTAAAGGGCGGGGCGGCATGGACCTCCAGGCTGCCGCCCAGATTTTGCGCGACATGCCTCATACCTGGAAAACCCGTTCCCTCGCGATACGATACGGGGGCAGGCGCGCCGTCGTTTGAGACCGTCATGTGTGCAATGGCGCCGCCATCCGACCCCTCCCGCCACAGGCGCACCTGGACTTGGTGGGCCTGCGCATGCTTGGTGGCATTGGTCGATGCCTCGCGGATAATCTGCAAAAAGGCGGCAGCGACGTGAGCATCGTCCGGAAGCGATCCATCTACATCGATCTGAACGCTCACCAGGCCAAAGGCATGAACGATATCGCCGAGCTGCTCCGCAGGCTCGCTAGCGCCACCGCTACGCAGGTCGGCGGCAATCGAGCGCAGCAGCGGGTCAATCTGCTCGAGCGACTCGTCATCCAGACGCCCCTCTTCCAGATATCGATGAAGGATGGACAGGCGCTGGCCGATCACATCGTGCACGCGGGCACGCATGCGCAGGTAGGCCGCATTGTCGGCAACCTTTTTGACTTCTTCGATCTGGGCCTGGAGCTCTTGACCCGCAAGCTCAAGCAGGTGATTGGCCTGCGCCAGACGGTCGTGGGCATGCGCGTACTCCGTCACGTCCAAGCCAATAATGCGCTCAAAGGGACGGCCCGAAACCATAACCTCATCACATGCGAACAGACGAATCTCGGAGGAGGAAACCTCGACCACCGCACGCGACTCCCCAAAGCGGTCCAGGTCGATTCGAACGCGATTTTTGCTGCTCTCGGGCATCTGCGCACTGAGTTTTCGAAGGCCGTTCCACGTATCGCTCATGTCGTGCAGGTCGGTGGGCATGTGAAGCTCCACGAGGTTCCTGCGCATGCAGCGGTTCATGAGCAACGGGCGGCCTTTCGAATCCAGATACAGAATGCCGACGGGGATCACGTTAATGGTCTCGATTGTCGAAAACGCCGTGATGTCCTCCTGGCGGTTGCGCACGTCCATCAAAAGCGCCGCGATGGAGCGGAACAGGAAGAACGCGCCCTCCGCGATAAGGACTGCAGGCCATGTCGAGCCCATGACGCAAACAACCGGCGGCGTCACGGCGGCAACAAGCAGCAGCTCAGCCATCATAACGGGACGGCGATAATGCACCATAAGGACCACGCCATAGGCGACAATCGCGGCGTTGAGCCATAGCAGCGCGCCCGCCGCCTCGGCGACGACATAGAGCGGCGCCACCAGATACGACCCGCTCGACGCGAACAAGATGACAGCCGAGATAATCAAGTGCAGCACAAGGCTCGCCTCGTAGGCACAGATCACCTTGCGGTTGTAAGACGAACGACGCGATGCTATCAGCGGAAGGTGGATGGTCTGTAAGCACGCCACCAGGGCAAAGAGCACATCGAGCGCAACAATCTGGGGAAGGATAAGCGGCATCTGCATCATCACTCACCCGCCCGCGGCATCAGCACGATCATACGCAGCTGACCGGCCTCGCCCTCAAGACGATACGCCACGTTACGCCCCTGCAGTGCGACCTCGAGCTCGTGCGCGGCGGGCGTCTGCGACAAGTCTTCCGCGTCGTTGGAAAAGAGTGTGGCACGCAGCTCCACGCTGCACGAATCGTGTTCGCTCAGATGGTACATGAGTGCCGGATGATCGATGGTGTAGGCGAAAAACGCAAAGTCATACACGCAGTCGTACAGCGCGCTTACCGTACTGGCATGCATCGGACGCCGTATGGCGATGATCGAAGCGCAGTCGACATCGATGGTGCGCAAGTCACTTGCCAGCTCGTTGGCAATGAGTTGGATACGATTGCGGTCAAATCCGCTTTCCCCATGCTGCGCCAACGTGAGCGAGCCCTTGCGTTTGCAATAGGCAACGAGCATCTTGGCACATTGCAGCATGCGATAGCGCTCATGCGAGGATGCCTCATCGGTTAACGGCGGCAGCGAGCCCAGCAGCCCATACATCTCATCGAGCGCGCGGGCAAGCGCCTGGTCGACATCTTTGACCAGCAAGGCCTCGGCCTCCTGGTCGGCAAGATGCGTCTTAAGATCGTAGTCGGCCGTAAGTAGCTCGTTTTGGCGCTGCAATTCCATGCGCCGGTACGCCAGCTCGCGATTGAGCTCGTTGAGCTCCGATACGTCTTGGGCGAGCAATGCCGATCCGCCTAGCAGTGGGAAGGCGCGGTACATCACATCGGGATCGGACGCCACGGTAAAGGCGTGGGCATGCCCGTGCTCCTGAGCGCGCAGCTCTTCGCGCACACCCGCCGGAATCGGCTTTGATACCGGCGTGGCATAGACTTCCTGCAGGTCGCGCGTTATAACCTTAAGATCGAGCGGCAGGGTGTCGAAAATGTTGGCAATGCCGTGGTACGACGGAATGACGCCGCAATCGAGGCAAATCTCGAGCGTCACCACGCACAGCACGCAATAGACGAGCGAAAAGTTGAGCTTCCATGCCCAAGGCACGCGCAGGGCGTACGAAATGGCAAAGAACGCGCCGCCCAGCAGCACGAGTGCCGCCGTGCCCGAAAAACGTTGGATACGATAGGACGAGGACCGACCCACCAAAATGAAAAAGGTCACGAAGTTAAAGGCCGTCCATATCAGAACGGCAAAATAGCCCCAGCCGTACGTGTAATCGTTGCTCCAGGTTTCGCTCGAGCGATCGAAATGAAAGACCTGTTGGTGAAAATCGTTGGTGAGCACAAACCCAATAAGCAGGATGGCCGCGATCCACAAGGCCGTACGGTAGCGGCGACCCGCACGATGTTGTTCCAACCCCGCAAGGCGCAGGCCGCACAGCTGGTAGAGGAGCGGAATGAGCGTCATGGGCACGTAGTACAGGTACCACAGCACGGTGGCATAGAACGGCGTGAACGACTTGTACTTGAGGATGACCTCGATCATCCACAGGGCGCTAATGGTGGCAACGGCAACGAGGCGTCGGCGCAGCACATAGTCCAGACAGCGCAGGTAGACCAGCACGCCCCAGATTGAGAACGCGACGGCAGCGACAAGCAGCGGAATCGAGCTCGAATGGATAAGCCCGTCCACGACCTCTTTGGACACCTCGCTATAGATGGGCACGGTGTTGGAGAGCTTGGGGTCGGAAGCGAATAACGCCGGCAAGACCGCCAAAAGCAGAAGAAACAGTGCGGTTATGACGCCGGCAATGACGAAGGCGCGGCGACGGTACACCAGGTGCGTTATGCCAACGAGGAATCGCGGCATGGCGAAGAGCCTGCCGCCCCTGGG
Source organism: Collinsella sp. (assembly GCA_047247485.1). GTDB lineage: Bacteria > Actinomycetota > Coriobacteriia > Coriobacteriales > Coriobacteriaceae > Collinsella. Next base: position 2,010,334 of record JBKTTM010000006.1, read on the forward strand.
ATCCGCCACCGGCGCGGATCGGGCGGCCGCATGGCCGATATGTCGCTCGCGGGTACCCATAGTGCTTTTAGTGTACCGACAGGCGGGCTCAAAAAACGGGCCGCATGTCCCAAAATCCGCGGACGGCAAAGCGCCCGGCAAGCACAAACTACTCGCCGGGCGCTTTGGTTAGGAGACTATGAGGTTGGGGGCTCGGTGCCCTTAGGACAGGTCCTCGCCATTCGAAGCAATGACGCGCTTGTACCAGTCGAAGCTCTTCTTCTTGGAGCGCTTGAGGGTACCGTTGCCGGCGTCGTCACGGTCGACGTAGATGAAGCCGTAGCGCTTGGACATCTCACCCGTGCCGGCCGAGACCAGGTCGATCGGACCCCAGGTGGTGTAGCCCAACAGGTCGACGCCGTCCTCGGTCACCGCGTCGCGCATCGCGGCGATGTGCTGGCGCAGGTAGTCGATACGGTAATCGTCGTTGATGGAGCCGTCCTCCTCGACAACGTCCTTGGCGCCCAGGCCATTCTCGACCACAAACAACGGCTTCTGATAGCGGTCGTACAGGTCGTTGAGGGTGAGGCGGAAGCCCAGCGGGTCGATGGCCCAGCCCCACTGGCTCTGCTGCAGGTAGGGATTCTTGGCACCGGCGAAGGCGTTGCCCTGGGTCTTCTCGACATCGGGGTTGTCGGCACCGGCGGAGCAGCGGGTGCTGTAGTAGCTAAAGCTGATGAAGTCGACGGTGTTGTCGGCCAGGATCTCGCGGTCCTCGTCGGTCATGCCCACATCGATGCCCAGACGCTCGAGCTTCTTGACGGCATAGGCCGGGTAATAGCCACGGCTCTGGACGTCGACGAAGAAGTAGTTGTCCTGGTTGTCGAGCTGGGCCTGGCGCACATCGCCCGGGCGGCAGCTGTAAGGGTAGTAGGTGCCGGCAGCGAGCATGCAGCCGATCTTGACCTCGGGGTCGATCTCGTGGGCGATCTTGGTGGCCCAAGCGCTGGCGACGAGCTCGTTGTGGGCGGCCAGGTACTCAACGGCCTCCTTGTTCTCGCCCTCCTCAAAGACCAGACCCGCGCCCATAAACGGCAGGTGCAGGATCATGTTGATCTCGTTGAAGGTGAGCCAGTACTTCACCAGGCCCTTGTAGCGGGTGAAGATTGTGGTCGCGAGGTTCTTGTAGAAGTCGATGAGCTTGCGGTTGCGCCAGCCGCCGTATTCCTTGATGAGGTGGATCGGGCAGTCGAAGTGCGTGATGGTCACGAGCGGCTCGATGCCGTGCTTCTGGCACTCGCGGAACACGTCCTCGTAGAAGGCCAGGCCGGCCTCGTTGGGCTCGGTCTCGTCGCCGTTGGGGAAGATGCGGGTCCAGGCCAGGCTCATGCGGAAGGTCTTAAAGCCCATCTCGGCAAAGAGGGCGATGTCCTCCTTGTAGTGATGGTAGAAATCGATGCCGGTCTGCGCGGGATAGTAGTAGCCATCCTCGAAGTCGAGCATCTTACGCTGGCCGGAGACCACCGCGAAGCGCTCGGGGCCGTGCGGTGCCACATCCACGTTGGCCAGGCCGCGGCCATCCACGTCGTAGGCGCCCTCGCACTGGTTGGCAGCCGTCGCGCCGCCCCACAGGAAGTCATTACGGAAAGCCATGCATCGATCCTTTCATACGCCGCTTGTCGTGGTTTCAGTATCCCCCACAAACAGCGCGCCGCTCAACGACAACGGCGCAGGTCGACACTTCTTTTCGCACGCAGCCGCCCAACAGCCGCCCACACCTGACACTTTCTGATACCCAACCACCAAAAAGAGGACAGGCACCTTTGTGGTGGTTTGGACCCGAGAGATAGTCCGCTCCGCCGGTTTGTCTCAATCTGTAACAGTTAGACCGTTAAAACCGAGCCTGGTGTTACAGATCGAGATTTTCGGGCAGCCCCCTGCAGTTTGTCTCGTTCTGTAACAGGAAAAGACGATTTAGCCTGCTAGATGTTACAGAACGAGACAGAAGGTCCCGGTCTTCGTTGATGTCGAGGTTCTTTTCGATGAGCCCCCCTGAAGCCGCCCTCGACCAGTAGTCAATTTGACTGAATAGGAAAAAAAGGAAAAAATAGGAAAAAAAGGAAAGGAGACTTATGACTGAAACCATCTTCTCCCCTTCATTTGGAAATCGCCCATCCTATCTCGTTGGGCGAGGAAATGTAATTTCAACATTCATCTCCGGCCTTGAACAGGAGCCGGGCAATCGAGACCGCGCCATGCTCATGCTCGGCCAGCGAGGAAGCGGCAAGACGGTTCTCCTGTGGGAGCTCGCCGATCGCGCTCGCAAGCTTGGCTTCGTCGTCGCCACGCCCACCGTTGCCTCCGAGGACATGCTCGAGCGCATTGTTGAAAAAATCCAAGAGGCGGGCGAGCCCTATGCCAACAAACGCCATCTCCCTAAACTCACGGGCGGCAGCCTGAGCGTCTTCGGTTTCTCAGCCGGCCTTGAGTTCACGCGCGATGTGCAGGAAACCAAGAGTTTCCAGTTCAAGCTCACGCAACTGGCGCGCAAACTAACCGAGCAAGGACATGGCATCCTCATCCTCATCGATGAGCTTCAGGCTAATTCGCCCGAGATCAGACAACTCGTCACCGCTTATCAAGAACTCGTCGGCGAGAGACTCAACGTCGCACTCGTTATGGCGGGCCTTCCGGGAGCGGTCTCGGCGACGCTCAATGACCGCGTGCTGACGTTTCTCAACCGCGCTCGCAAAGTCACACTCGAACCGCTTTCAGTCGGAGACGTCGACACCTATTACCAGCGGGCTTTCGAAGAACTCGACCTTGATATCCCAAGCGATCTTCGACTAGATGCCGCTCGCGCAACCCAGGGCTCGCCCTACATGTTGCAGCTCATCGGTTACAACATCGCCAATCGTTGCCAGGCAGGAGAACGCGCAACACGAGAGCTAGTCGACGGAGCCATCGAGGCGTCAAAGGTCGATTTCGAAAACGATGTGTGCGAGACGACGCTCGCCGCGCTCTCGGACCAAGACGTTGCGTTTCTTGCCGCAATGGCGGATGACGAAGACACCGTGTCGCGCATTTCTGATGTAGCCGAGCGCATGTCGGTCACACCCGACTACGCACAAAAGTATCGCCGGCGCCTTATCGACGCCGGCGTAATCGAACAGGCCCGCCGCGGGTACGTGCGCTTCGCTGTTCCTTATATGGCTGACTACCTGCGCAGTCAGCTGTAGGAAAACCACCACGAAGGGGACAGGCACCTTTGTGATGGTTTTGACCGGTTTGTCTCGGTCTGTAACAGTTAGACCGTCAAAACCGAGCCTGGTGTTACAGATTGAGATTTTCGGGCAGCCCCCTGCAGTTTGTCTCGTTCTGTAACAGGTAGAGACGATTTTGGCTGCTAGATGTTACAGGATTGAGACGAAGCGCTAGTCGCAGGTGATGTCGAGGTTTTTGCCGGTTAGGCCTACGTAGCCGCCCTCGGCTGCTTTGGGACTATCGGCGTGGCAGAGGACCCACTTGTCGGCCTTCCAGTAGCAGTAGCTGTCGCCGGCGGCGGACATGTTGGCAGCGGCCTCGGGACGCGGACCATTGGTGCCGGCGGGCAGCGCTACCATTACCTGGAAGCCACCGTCGTCGACCATGCACGGCGTGTAGTGCAGCGTCGTGGCGTAGACCTCGACGAGCGTGCCGGCCGGCGCGCGGAAGGCCTTGACCTGCGCGGTATCGAGCTTGCCGTCGACGATCTGCTCGCGCTTGGCCAGCAGCAGGATAAAATCGCGGGCGCCCAAGTTGAACTCGCTGGCGCGGTGATACTCCAGGCAGTTGAGCTTCGTGTTACGGCCGTTGCACCAGCCCAGCTGGAAGGGGCGGCCGCCGTACATGAGCAGACCGAGCGTGTCGGCACCTTCGACCTGTTCCAGCTCGGGCGCGGAGGCCACATACTTGCTACCCTCGGGAATGGGCGTGGCGGAAAGTGCCTCGACAAGCGGAGCTGTCAGGCTGGAGGGTACGTCGTCCCACACGCGGCCGTAGGACTTGAACTCGGGATCGGTAACAGAGTAGATATGCATGTTCGCTCCTGTTCGTAAATGTGACTATATAAACATTCTAGAACATTAGCCGTCTTTTGATGGAGTCAATACCGCAAACAACACGCACCAGAGTCACATGGGCAAAAGGGCGGCGTGTATTTTACTTAGCCGAGATAGCCCTTAAGGAACTCAATGACACCCGAGCACCAGTGATCAGTTTCCGGCGCATGAGGTTTCATTAACGCATGTCCTCCTTCTGGATACACTATCTCCTCGTGGTGCACCCCAGCCGCATCCAGTGCGTCAACCATCTTTCCGAGATTGCCGGGCGATACGACATCATCGTCGGCGCATTGCCAAAGATATGTCGGCGGATACCGTTCCCACACATGTTGATCAATGCAGAAATCATCAATCGCATCGTGCCCAGCTCCACCGCACACCGAATCAAGAAATCTATGGTCTGACGCACATTCGGACTCATGAAGGTCAATCGGGGCGTAACACAGAACCAAAGCTTTTGGCGGCTCGCATCCGTAAGATGCAAACCCCTTGTTATCCGTCCCCCACTCGGCGGTCAAATGCGCGCCAGCGGAAAAACCGATAACCGCATATTTTTTGTCCACATTAAATCGCGTTGAATTCTCGAGGACAAAACGGACTGCGCGATTAAGGTCATCGATCGGACGCGGCATCAGCGGCTCGACCCTCACCCTGTATGACAACACAAACACGTTATAGCCCGCATCGTTGAGCTCGGGAGCAACGGGAAAACCTTCCATTTGGTGACAAACGCTCTGATAGCCCCCACCCGAAATCGCGATAACGAATGGCGCCCCCGGTCGCCCCGGAAAGAAAAACAGCTTTGCGTTGCGCCGGGTCGGATCGCGAATACAATCGGCTTCATCCCAAATATCGTATGCAACCTGCCTCCCGTCATCCGCAAGCTCAACAATCCGATTCAACCCGCGCAGAACACGAGTAACTTCATACGGATTAGTGTCGGAATTCAAATGGGCCGCGATGGGCTTATTCCACATGCGCTCCCAAGTTGAAGGTCGGCAAAGCATGAGATGCTCACCGAACCCAGCGAACTCAGGAAGAAGTGCGATTTCTCCAAATGTCATATCGGCAGTAATTGTCATAACCAGTCACTCCAAAAACGAGGTGGGCTCGCGCAGATCAATCGCAAGCCCACCATATGCAATCTGCCGCGGGGTTTTCAGCAGCTTACATTCCGAATAATTGTCTATTCCGCCGACGTGTCTGCATCAGGGCGATACATGATGTAGACGAGGACGAAGGTAAGAATAAAACCAACGACATTGCAAAGGATCGCACCAATAAGGCTGCTCATATCACCGGAAGGATTCATGTAGCCGGGGAAGCTGAAAATACCACTCGACGTCATAACGAACGTGCGGGTATTGAAGATAGCCGGGATAACAGCGCTAATTGCACCAGAAATCATGGAAGCGACGATGATCTTCTTGTGCTCCAAAACTATGCCGTACAGGGCAGGTTCTGTAATTCCGCACAGGCTCGTAATGGCACAGCTGAATCCAAGGCTCTTTTCGCTCGGATCCTTCGAGCGGAAAGCAAACGCCAAGCAAGCGCCGACGACACCCATGCTACCGCAAAGAAGTCCAAGGATAGGGTCGGAACCGACGGTCATAATATTGTTGATGGAGATCACAATGAGGGCCCAATGGAGTCCAAGAGGAATCATGACGAGGCCAAATATCGGTCCAAGAATAACGCCGCAAAGAATGGGGCTGAACTGATAGACCGCCAGTACGGCAGTCGCAAGCAAGGAGCTCGCCTGTTGGATAACCGGGCCAACCACAAGAAGCGAGATGGGGGCAGCAATAGCAACTGTCAGGAACGGAACGAGTGCAAATGCCAAAGCATCGGGAAGAACCGCACGCAGCCACTTATAAAGAACGGATGCGAACCAAGCCGCCACGATAGCGGGAAACACCGTCGAGGCATAGCTCACCATCGTGAACTTCATGCCGAACAAATCCAGCGCATCACCAGCTCCAGCTGCGGCAACAAAAGTCGGGTAAAGCAGGATTGCACCGAGCACCGCACCGATATATTGATCGATTCCAAAGAATTTGGCCGCAGACGATCCGACGAGAACGGGCAAGAAATACATGCTGGCGTTTCCCATGCCGTACAGCAGGGTATAAATTCCGCTCTCAGCGGAAACGACACCTGCCGTCGTCAGGATACTAAGGACGGCGTTTATCATTCCGCATGCAATCAAGGCGGGAAGAACGGGCATCATGATGCCGCTGATCAGCTTCATCAGCTTTCCCAGAAAACCTTTGGTCTCGCCTTCATCTGCCGCGGACTTCCCGGTGTCAACCCCGGTTTCCTTTGCAACGATTTCGTAGACCTTATCGACCTTGGGCCCCACAATCACTTGGTATTGCCCTGCTGAATGGCGAATATCGATCACACCATCGATTGCCTTGACTTTTGCATCATCTACGATGCTTTCGTCCTTAAGATTGAACCTTAAACGAGTCATGCAGTGGGCTACAAATGTAACGTTTTCTGCACCGCCCACCATCTCGAGAATCTCGGCAGCGAGCTTGGTTGTATCTGCCATAAATACCATTTCTCCCATGTTGTATTTTATATGTAACCATCGGCAAAGCGCGCGCCTTCGCCGACCAATTACCTAGCTTTCGATGCGATTCGATTGATATGCATCATCAGATAGAGTCTTTCTTCGTCTATAAGTTCTTGGCCCGTCAGCCGGCTGAGAACAGAAGCGATGTCATCGGCGCACGCCGATGCCACCGGATATTCATCTTTGAGCGAGAGATACATCTTGCGGTTGTCGCTTACGATACTTTCGCCAGAGTTCAACCTATTGAATAGGTACTGAAGGTGGGTTGCGAACCTTGCATAATCGAAGCCCTCCCGATCAACTTGAATACCAAGCCGTCTTTCAACAGCAATAGTTGATTCTTCGAGAACGCGATCGTAAACGTCCGTGCCAAACTCTTCAGCCAGCTCACATGAATCCGAATCGGCCATGTTATTGATAAACGCCATGGCAATTCCAACTGTCTCATGAGCGGGAAGCCTAACATTGAGACGTTTCCTGATTATTCGAAGCGCGTACTCGCCGATTTTGAATTCGACGGGATATTGTTGGCGAACATCAAAAGACAAGGGCATATGGACAACAATGTTTTGCTCCTTGCGCTTAATTGCATACGCGATATGGTCCGCAAGAATAAACGGCAAATTAGGGCTTACTTCATAGGGAAGCAGTCCTGTCGACATATCAATAACATCCGAGGTCAGCTCGAGAAGTTCATCCGAGACTTCATCAATGAGAGCGATGTAGCGGGAACTAACGTTATAGAACGTTCGTTGAATCTCCGAGAGCGGTAATTCATCGCCAACGTCCTTAAACCCCAGGCCACGCCCGAATGCCACCAGCTGCCTGCCATTTCCGTCGATGCAGAGGACAGCGCTGGTGTTAATTCGTTTAACGATTTCCATGTGTCCCCCTTAAACAAAACAAGGCTCCCGAAGCAGAATCCGACAATCAATGTCGACAGATGCTGCTTCAGGAGCCTTGCCTGAATATCACTCTGGTTGCCAGTTTAAGCGAAACACCGTAAATGACCTCGTGTAAACATTACTAAACAGTTAAACGGTCGATATCTCCATGTGAACGGTTTAGAAGCAGAAGGCAATCCTTACGCCTGCTGGTAGTGCAGGTGCTTCTCGTCGATATCGGCCAGGTCGCGGTCGAGGTAGCGGCGCGCGAGCCAGTTTGCCATGGGAAGGTTCTGGTCCAGGTAGTTGCCGCACTCCTCGGGAGCGGCACCGGGGACATCGCCCTCAAAGTCGGCGACGAACTCAAAGAGCTCGCGCACGAGCGGCAGGATCTCCTCGCTCGTCACCTCGCCAAACACGACCAGGTAAAAGCCCGTGCGGCAGCCCATGGGGCCAAAGTAAACGATACGGCTCGACCACTCGGCATGATTGCGAAGGAAGGTCGCACCCAGGTGCTCGATGGTGTGGCACTCAGCCGTATTCATGACCGGCTCTTTATTGGGCGTGGTCAGACGCAGGTCAAAGGTGGTGACGGCAGCGCCGGTCGCCGGATCGCGGTCGATGCGACTCACGTATACGCCGGGCTCAAGCAGCAGATGATCGACAGAAAAGCTCGCAATGCGCTCCATGGCAGATCCTCTCGATAGTCAATTTGGGACGGGGCTCTTTTAGCTGGTTCGAATGGTCACACCAATCATACCAGTCAAAAAAGCCCCGTCCCAAATTAGCCACCTGGGACGAGGACCGATGATTATTTGATCCCCGTCCCAGAAAAATCATGCTAGGCGGTGTACGAGATAGTCGCGGCCACCGCATGGCGCCAGCCGCCGATCTTTTTGGCTCGCTCGTCGGCGGGCATCGAGGGCTCCACAATGCCGCGGGCACCGTACACGTCAACCACGTCGCGCGTATACATGCCCAGCGCGATACCGCAGGCCCAAGCCGCGCCCAGACCGCTCATCTCGTCGTTGCTCGCAATGCGGATGGGCGAGCCGACCAAATCGCTCTCAAACTGCATCAGGTACGCGTCGCGCGTGGGGCCGCCGTCAACACGAAGCTCGGCAAGCGCCGCGCCCGAATCCTCGACCATCGCATCAATGACGTCAAAAATCTGATAGGCGATCGACTCGTCGGCAGCCTTTACGAACTCCGCGCGGCCCGTGGTGCGTGTCATACCAAAAACGCATCCCTCGGCATCACTTGCCCAGTGCGGAGCACCCAGGCCGGTAAACGCCGGCACAAAGTAAACATGGCTCGCCGGGTTGGCGGCGTAGCACAGGTCGGTGACCTCCTCGGGGTTGTTGATGAGCTCCAGGTCGTCGCGCAGCCAGGTCTTGACGGCGCCGGCGTAGCTCACGTTGCCCTCGAGTACATACTCGGTCACGCCATCCATACGCCACGCAAGCGAGCTCGAAAGCCCGTGCGAGCTGGCGACGAACTCGTCGCCGACGTTCATCATGACCGAACTGCCGGTGCCATACGTCGCCTTGGCCATGCCGCGGCTGTGGCAACCCTGCGCAAACAGGGCCGCATGGCTGTCGCCCAGCACGCCGTGTACCGGCACGGGTGCGGGCAAAAAGCCATCCAGGTCCGTTGTGCCAAACAGACCGTCGGAATCGGTCACCTGCGGCAGGCAGGCCGGATCGATGCCAAAGGCCTCGCACACCGGCTCGCTCCAGCAGCCACGGCGCAGGTCGAAGAGCTGCGTGCGGCTGGCATTGGACCAGTCACAGCGAAACTCCGCGCCGCCCGTGAGCGTCCAGACCACCCAGGCATCGATGGTGCCCAGACACAGCTCACCCGACGCCGCGGCCTCGGCAGCCGCCGGAACGTTCGCGAGAATCCAAGCCATCTTGCCCGCCGGATAGTAGGGCGAGAGCACCAGGCCCGTTGTGTCACGCACCAGCTCTGCCACGCCTTCGCGCGCCGCAAGCTCGTCACACAGCTCGCGGGCGCGGGCACACTGCCACACCACGGCGTCGCACAGCGGCTCGCCCGTCGTGCGGTTCCAGGCAACGGTGGTCTCGCGCTGGTTGGAGATGCCAATACCAGCAATGTCGGCCGGATTGACCCCGGTCTCCTCCACCACGGCACGCGCCACGGCCAACACGTTGGCGGCGATCTCGACCGGATCATGGCTCACCCAGCCGGCATCATTGACAATCTGGCGATGCGAGCGGTCGGCACGATGAATCAGATGGCCGCCCTCGTCCACCAGCAGCGCCTTGGTGCCCTGCGTGGACTGATCGATTCCGATGATGTAGTTGCTCATGTACTCTCCCATTCCTTCCGCCAAAGCAAAGACAGCCCGGCGGACAAGGAGCGAGCGGCCGCCAAGTGCCGCAGATTGCCGTGAAAGAGGAGCGCCGCGTACTTTGTGTACGCAAGCGACGGTTTGAACGGCAAGGTGCGGTGCTTGGCGGCCGCGCAGCGTCTGTTTCTACTAGTTGCCGAGGAAGTCGGCGACCGTCTTGGCAATACCTTCGCCGGTGAGGCCGTAGTGCGCAAAGACCTCGGGGCTCGTGCCGGTGATGACCGGCGCGTCGGGCAGGCTCAGGCACTTGACCGGACGCGGGCAATGCTCGCCCACGACCTGCGCGACCATGGAGCCCAAGCCGCCAAAGGGGCTGTGCTCCTCGACGGTCACGACGGCGCGCGTGGCACCGGCGGCCTCGATCACGGCCTCGGCATCGAGCGGCTTGACGCAGTACATGTCGAGCACGGTGGCGGAGATGCCCTGCTCGGCGAGCAGATCAGCGGCGTCCACGGCATGGCGGACCATCTCACCGGTGGCGACAATCGTCACATCGGTGCCGCGACGCACCCAGGTGGCACGGTCCATCTGGAACGGACAGTTATCCTCGGTGTACACGTCCTCGACCGGGTTGCGACCCACGCGGATATAGGCCGGCTTGTTGTCGGCAACCAGGGCGCGCACGAGCTCGGCGGTCTGAAAACGATCGCTCGGCAGATACACGCGCATGTTCGGGATCGCGCTCATGGCGGCGATATCCTGCGCGGAGTGGTGGCTCATACCCAGGGCGCCGTAGGACACGCCGCCCGAGATGCCGATGAGCTTGACGTTGGTGTTGGAGTACGAAACGTCGACCTTGCACTGCTCATACGAACGCGTGGTCACAAAGGACGCCGGCGAGGCGGCCCAGGCCTTCTTGCCGCACGAAGCCATGCCGGCGGCGATGCTCACCAGGTCCTGCTCGGCGATGCCGACCTCGACGGACTGCTGGGGATACTGATCGAAGAACGGCGTGAGCGACGCGGAGCCGCGGGAGTCGGAGCACAGGACGACGATGTCTTTATCGGTCTCGGCGGCCTCGAGCAGCGTGTCGCAGATAACCTTGCGGTTGGCGATCTTGTTAGCCATTGATGGCCTCCTTATGGGCAGCGAAATCGGCGATGATCTGGGCATATTCCTCGTCGTTGGGCAGGTGGTGATGCCAGCCGGCCTTGTCCTCCATGACGGGCGAGCCGTAGCCCTTCACCGTGTTGAGGATGATGACCGTGGGCTTACCCTTGGCCTCGGCCGCGAGCGTCAGCGCGGCGTCGATGGCCTGGACGTCGTTGCCCGGAATGGACAGCACGTTCCAACCGAAGGCGGCCCAGCGCTCCTCCTGCGAGTCCTGCTTCATGACGTCCTCGGTGCTGCCGCTGATCTGCAGGCGGTTGCGGTCCACGAGCGCGCACAGGTTATCGAGCTGGTAGTTGCCGCCGCTCATGGCGCCCTCCCAGACCGAGCCCTCGGCAAGCTCGCCGTCGCCCATGATGGTGTAGACGCGGTAGTCGCGGCCGTCCATCTTGCCGGCAAGCGCCATGCCGACGGCCACGGGCAGGCCATGGCCCAGCGAACCGGAGTTCATCTCGATGCCCTTGAGCTTGTTGTTGGGATGCCCGATGTAGGGGCTGCCGAACTTGGAGAAGCGGGCCTTGACGTCGTCGAGGTCCAGATAGCCCTCGTGGCACAGCACCGCGTAGTAGGCCTCCATGGCGTGGCCCTTGGAGAGCACAAAGCGGTCGCGGTTGGGATCGTCGACGGTCTCGGGCGAAATGTTAAGGTGGTTGGCGTAGAGGGTCATGAGGGCGTCGATCACCGACATGTCGCCGCCGATGTGGCCGCCGGCGCCGGCCATGATGATGTCGACGCAATCGCGGCGGAGGTCCCAGCGCAGGGACTCAAGCTCTTCGATAGTTGCCATTTCTACTCTCCTCGCAGGTAGGCTTTGACGTCTTCTTCGATGGGGTCGTACAGGTCGGGCTGGATGCCGATGTACTTGCATGCCTCGTAGAGCACCGGCACCACGTTGGCGTGGATGGCCACGCAGTGGTGGATGTAGGGGCCCTCGACGATCTTTGCCTCGAGGCGCTTGAGGTTTTCGACCTCGACCCACAGGTAGGTGCCCATACCGGCCGGGCCGTCGATGCCGCGGGCATTGCCCAGCAGCAGCGAGTACTCGCCGTTGTCGCCGTCAAAGCGGGCAAGGGTGAGGTCGCCGTGCTTGGCCTCGGCCGTCAGCGCGCCGGGGTGATCGAAGGCCAGCGGATAGGTGAGCTTGGGCTTGACGGCCGCGCAGCTGCAGGGCCAAGGGCCGCAGTGCTGCAACAGCTCGCCGTTCTCGTTGTCGGGATGGCGGACGGTCCAGTCGGCGAACATGCCGCGGTGACGGCCCAGGTCGGCGGCCTCGACCATCAGCGCGGTGATTGCGCCGTGGATATCGGTCTCGCAGACGACGGGGATACCCATCTCGTTGAGGATGGCGTTGGCGGCGCAGGGCATAATGCCCAGCTCGTCCTGCAGGGCGTTCCAACACTGGATGGCGCCGGCGTTGCAGCCGTACTTCTCGACCAGGCGCTTCATAGCGATGGCGAGCCCTGCGACCGCGGGGACCTTGTCCTCGGGTATGCAGATCTCAAAGCTGCGGCGAATGTGGTCGAGCATGGCGGCCATGGCCTGCTCGTCGCTCTGAGCGTCGTGCACAGCCTGAACAAGTTCGGTCATGGGGATGGGCGAAAGCTGAATATTGAACTTCTCGAGCAGCTCGCCCTCGTTGCACATGGTGGACCAGAAGTCGAACGGACGGGTCGCCATCTGCAGGATGCGCGTGTGCTTGAAGGTCTTGACCACGTTGCACACGGCCAAAAAGTCCCAGACGCCGCGCTCGAACTCGGGATCGGTCAGGCGGCAGTTGGTCATATAGGTAAAGGGAACCTGGAAGCGGCGCAGAACCTTGCCGGTGGCGAACAGGCCGCACTGGCTATCGCGCAGGCGGGTGCCATCGGGCTCGGGGCGCTCGTCGCGCGGGCCCCACAGCAGCACAGGCAGACCGAGCTCGCGGGCAAGGCGGGCGCAAACGTACTCGGTGCCAAAGTTGGCGTGGCACAGCATGATGCCGTCGACGCCCTCGGCGCGGAACTTCTTGACGATAGGCTCGATATGGCTGTCGTCAAACAGCAGGCCCTCGTCATTAATGTCGTCGATGTCCACGATGTCGACGCCGATCTCGCGCAGGCGATCAGCCGTCAAGCCGCGATACTTGATCGCGTCCGGCGCGCTAAAGATACTGCGGCGCGTGGGCACAAAACCGAGCTTGATCTTATCCATGTACGTCCTCCCCTAGTCACATGTTCAGTAAACAGACGCATGTTTCGTTTTGTTCTGTTTACTAAATGTTTTACTCTTCTGTTTAGAAGTTTAACGCGAAATACCCGTAAACGGTAGAGAAATCAGCCTAAACGGTATGTAAACAATCTGAACATACAAGGGGAACAAAAAAGAGGGCCCCGAAGGACCCTCTCTATCCGTAGCTGTATGTGAACGGGCGCATTGTCGTCTCTTCGGCGCAAGCATGCGTCGCAACAATGGCCTGTCGGCAGAGCCGGTGGCTAAGCGCCCATCTTGCGATAGACGTCCACGAACTCCTTGGCCAGGATGCCAAAGCCCTCGGCACTCATAAGCTGGTCCTCGGCATGAACGACCAAAAGGTCGATGCTCAGGTCCTCGCCGGCAGCCGTCTGCTGGACAAGGCCGCCGTGAGCCGCGTGACCCTCGGCATAATGCTGCTGGCCCTCGGCGATCTTTGCCTCGGCCTCTTCGAACTTACCGTCGCGGGCCAGGTGAATCGCATCGATATAGCAGCTACGCGCGCAGCCGACGCCTGCAATGATCTGAAAGCTCTGAAGCTGAATCTCTTCTGTCGTCATGCTTAGAGCCTCATCAGTTCCTTGGCTTGGGCTAGCGCCTTAACGCCGTCCATCATGCCGTAGGTGGTCATGGGGATCACGCCCACCGGCACCTCGGGACATGCGGCGCAGACCTCGTCCTTGGCATAGCCAACCTGCGGCCCAAGCAGGATGCAGTCGGCATTGCGGCCAATGGTCGCGGCTTCGTTGACGGCGTGGGCGGAGACCTCGCACTCCAGACCCTCGGCGTCAGCGGCCTTCTTGATGTTCTTCATGATGATGCTCGTGGACATGCCGCCGGCGCACATTAGAACGATGTTTTTCATTGCAGTTCCTTTCCTGTAACCCCTCACAGGGACTTATATGTTTCGGCGATCAACGCGATCGACCGAACCTTCGAACTTGTGGACAATGACCTACTCGGCAGAAGCCTTTGCAGCAGCTTCCTCGGCCAGTGCCTCCTTATCGGCCATCTTGACGAACGGGATAAACAGCAGTCCGACCAGCAGGATTGCGGCGAGGACGATTGCGACCAGGCCAATGCCGCCCGTAAAGAAGTTGCTGATGGGCAGCGGCACGACAAACGGCATGGAAATGGTCGGGTTAAATGCATTGCCCAGACCGAGCATCAGGCCGACGGCGGCAGCAATGCAGGCCACGGGCTTGAGCAGGATGTAGGGGATGAACATATAAGGGTTCATGGCAATGGGCGTACCGAAGATGATGGGCTCGGAGATGTTGAAGAGTGCGGGCACCAGGGCAATCTTGGAGAGGGCCTTGTAGCGCTCGGACTTGGCCGTGAGCAGCGCAAGCTCCATGCCAAGGGCGTCAACAGAACCGACAGAGAACATGATGATGAACGACAGGTACGGCAGTGGCTGGCCGGCAACGAATGCCTCGGTGTTGGCAAGAGCGCAGGCCTGGATAACCGGCATGTACACGCCCATCAGGACGCTGGGGTGGATACCAAAGAAGAACAGCAGGTTGCACAGCGTAAAGTAAATGACAACGGCCCAGGGGCTGGAGCCCAGGAACATAACGGGAGTGGCAATGGTGCTGTTGATGAGGTTAAAGACATCGCCGAAGCTCGTCATGCCCATGCCCCACTTAACCAGAGCAGCCGTGGTGAAGATGACGATGGCGCAGAACATCGGAGACAGCGAATCGGTAACGAACTGAGGGACGGAATCGGGCATGGGGATGGCGATATGCTTCATAAGGAAGTTAAGCGCCTTCGGCACGATCAACGCCACGAGCAGCGCAACGAACAGACCCGAGCTGCCCAGATAACGGGTCACGATAAACGTCGAGCCGTCCTCGGCATGGCCAAGAGGAATCAGCAGGAGCAAAACGCCAATAGCCGCAACCGTCGACGTAAGGCCTTTGTTCCCGAGCACCTTGCCGTAGGAGTACGAGACCGAGGCGCACATGTAGATGGCGCCGAGGTTCATGGTAACGACCAGTACGTCGGTAATCGTCGCCGACATGCCGGTGCTGGCAAGGAACGCCTGCAGCGGCGGGATCGGCAGCCCGTTGATAATGGAGAGCAGCGCCACGCCCAGCGTAACGGGCATGGTCGCCATCATGCCGGACATAAGGCCCTTTACGACGTTAAAGCTACTCACTTTGTGGGCAATGGGGCCCACGTGCTTCTCGAGGAAGCCCTGCATCGAATCGAGAACGCTCATTTTTGTGTTCACTGATCCTCTCTAAACGATTCATCTAGCTGTCAAACGGGAAATTGCGGCCGACTCTTTCCCGCCTATGACCAATGGAAATATGGTTACGCCTTGAGCTCGAGGACGAGGAGCCAATCCCCAACCCCGGGTTTGTCAGGCAGGGTAATGCTGTCCGTGACGGCAAGGGCGTCCTCGCCGTCACGGTATGCGCCCGTGCGAGGGTTAAACCATCGGCTTGCATAGGCAGCGCCCGTCGGCACACCCTCGATAGCAAGCTTTTGGCGCACGGTATCGCCAAAGTACGCGACGATGCGCGAAAGGTCCTGGTTGGCGGTTGCCAGCGGAGCCTTGTTGGCAAACAGGTTGCCCGCATCGGTCGTTTCGTAGGGAGCGAGCTCCCAGAAGTGATTGTCTTCGTAGAAGGAACGCATGTAGCCCATCTGGACCGCACCTTCTCCGTCTACCGCCTGGGCCCAAGTAATGCCAAAGCGGTTGAAGATCGCCATAAAGGGGTCGAGCTCCTCAGGGCTTTCCCACACGTTGTCCCAGATTCCCTGGGCTCCGTAGGTATAGCCGGCGCCGCCGGCCTGCATGCAGATATACGCCACGCGGCGCAGCATGTCTGCGGTGCACAGGCGCGTACCCATCTCCTCGAGCGTCGAGCAAAACTCGTAGAGCGCCTCGCCCTCAACGAAGGGCTTGTCGTCATGAGCTGCCAGATAGTCAAAGTAGTCGCTTGCCTTGATGAGGTAATCGCCGTGACCGGCCTGGTTGAGCGTAAAGTCCATCCAGGGTTCATCCTGGTAGTAATCGGCAAAGGGGCGCTCGTTGGTATAGTGCGCCGTCGCCAGATGACCATAGCCGTCGCGTGCCTCAATCTCCAAGGCGACCTCACGCCAGCCGTCAAGCATGGCGGCTCGACCTTCTTTGCGGTATCCGGCAACCTCGCCGGCAAGCGTCCACACCATCGGATATGCACCGTAGCGCGCCACCAGGTAGCGGGCGAGGTGCTTTTGGTGTTCCACGGCATGCTCGCCGAGAATGGCAAACGCCCACGCTTGCCCAAGTGCGTTCACTAAGCCCGCATCGGCAATATAGGCCATGCGGCGGTCGAGCTCCCGCTGGTAGAAGGCCACATTAGGCACGTCTTCCACGCCCTTGGCCATGCCACCGTCAATCCAATAGCGATCTCCTGCGCCCATGTCAGAGCGCAGGTTGGTCTGATAGACGGTAAAGCCCTGCTCGGCACGTAGGTCGACCATACCGCGAAATTGGCTCGTCATGCCGGGGTGGTTCGACGCATCCCAGCTCTCACGGTAGGCAAACTCCCAATGGGTATCGCCCAGCCAAAAGAACGGCGTACCATCTGAATAGGCAAACATGCGCGGATCGTCTGCAACGCGGATAAAACCGTGGCGATACAGATCGAGGTCGCCCGCGTACGGCACGGCCTCGACGCGGCCCGTGCAGCCATTAAGACCGGTCTGCTCGGGAGCCTCGATAACATAGCTCCAAGCGCCGAGCTCGGTCGGAGCAAACGACACGCAGTAGGTACGCCCACCATCCCAGTAGGCCTCGCGGCGAATTACCCTGCCACTCGGTCCGGTGAACTCCGCCCAAATCTCAACGTCTAAAAACGGGTTATCGAACGAACAGGCGCTCTCAAACGTCAGTACAACCGGGCGCCAAATCTCGGCAACAGCGTCCTTGTTCAACGTCATATCCATTGCAGACCCCTCTCCGGTCTTAGTCCTGCTAGTTCAGTCCTCGCTCACGAGCGGATGTCATGGCAAAGTCAACGATCGCTTGGGCATCCTCGGCACAAATAAAACCTTGTGACACCTCGATCGCCGTATCGCGCTCACACAGAGCGCGATAGTTTTCGAGCGACCCGTACAGCTCTTTGAGCATCGATGCCGAGAACGACTCCATGTGGCCAAACAGCCCGTCCTTATCGCTCGTCTTATCGACCGTGCCCTGCCCCGGCTCCACCAAGCTCGTGTTGGAGTAGCGGGCAAACGGATGCTCGAGCAGGCAGGTGCGAAGTCCGCCCTTGGTATTTCCCAGGGCATCCTTTACGTTCTCGCCGCTCGCGTCCAGCTCAATGCGTGGACAGGTTGCCGGAGCCGCACCCGTACGGACCCAGCGGAACAGGTTGCGGAATGCAGCATGGAACAGATACTGCGACGGATAGGCGTTTGCCTCGGCATGCTTACCGACATACACCGGCAGATGGTCGATACGCTTGAGATCCTCGTCGTCTTGGTAATAGTCGACGTAACTCCACTGCGTATCGTGGGAAGCACCCGTCACCTCGTACAGCCGGTACTTAAAATCGGGATCGTCGCTATCGGGCATAAGCGTGCGCCAACTCTCAAAGCGACCGTTCTCGCTTTCGGTCTGAAGGGCGATAAACGGCTCCTCGACGTGCTCCACACGCAGTAGATGGTGTGCGTATTCCCGGCAGCATTCATACTGGTTGACGGGAATGCACATCGAATGGATGCCACCGCCAGACAGGTATCCGTCAAACACGCGGCCGTCACGGCGCACCTCCTCGCGATAGGCAAAACTGTTAAGGTAGCGGAACAGATAGGCGCCGGACTGAGACCATCCTGTAAGGCAAATTGCCTGGCGAGGATAGTCGCGGATCGGGTTAAGGTCGGAGTCTCCGCGCAAGAGCCACGCAAGATCGGTCAGCATATCCCAAAACAGGCCAGTCTCGTAGGAGATGTCCATGTCGGGAAGCGCGCCGTCGCGTTCGAGCTGTTCCGGATCAAAGTCAAAGGGCCGCTCGGGAGTTGGGTTTGCCCAGCTCATGAAGGCATAACGATCGGGATTGAATTCCTTGAGCTTGGCGATGGTATTGGGCTTGCTGGTAATGCCCACATAGATATCGCCAGAGCGCACAAACTCGCCGTGACCCAGAATCCACATGCGCTCGATTTCCATAAACGATGTGGGGTTGATGATCTCCACGACCACATTGCCACTCGCTTGCGCCGGATTTTTCGGAGCACGAACAACGATCCGATTGGAATAAGGGGCGTCGGCAGTCATGACCTCCACGCCGCCGTCTTCGTCGGCGGTGCGATAAACGTTGGCGGTACCGTCAACGCGATACTCGCGCTCGACGTAATCCTTTGCGCTCAGATGACAGTAGCGCTCGGCACTCGAAAACGGATAGCTCTCATCCGTAATGGGCATTTCAAAAATACCGCTGATCATCTCGTCCCCCTTGTTGTTGCGTTTGCTGAGACAGACTCTACTGGGGACGCTACTTAACTTCTATTGATTCTTAAGTTGACTTACTAAAAAATTAGCTTAATAAACAGCCTGGTGTTAAGCTCATGGTAAGTTCACAAACGTTAGGAACCACCATGGCCGTTACTGCAAAACAAATCGCTGACCAGCTGGGAATTTCGGCAGCGGCCGTTTCCCTTGCACTTAACAATCGACGCGGCGTAAGCGAAAAAACACGGCAGCTGGTACTTAGTACCGCCGAAGCTCTAGGTTACGACTTTAGCAAGATTAAGTTCGAGCGCCAAAAGAGCGGAACCGTTGCCTTGGTTGCCTTTAACCGGCGCCGCATCTTTGCGACCCCCTTCTTCGCCGATATGCTCGCCGGAGTCGAGGGCACCCTTAGACACGCGGGATTCTCGTTTTCGCTGGTGAACTACTCGCCGTTCGAAAACACTCAGCAACAAATCGCCGACATCGCCGAAGCGCAATACGATGGCGTCATCATCCTTGCAACTGAGATGTTCGAGTCGGATTTTATGCCGTTTGCATCGCTGGACTGCCCCCTGCTGCTGTTGGACTCATGCATGAGCGTTGGGGTCGATACGGTCAAGATCGACAACGCCGCCAGCATGATGCTAGCCGTGCAGTACCTGCATTCGAAGTATGGATCTGTCCCCGGACTGTTAACGACGCCCGTTACCGTGGACAACTTCACCGAACGACGCTTCGCCTACGAGCACGCCATCGGTCGGCTATCGGGCTCGGAAAAGTGCGGCACCATCCACGAGCTCGCCGTCGCTCCAGATGAGGCATACGCCGGCATGCTCGACATTATTGATTCGGGCGAACCCCTCGCCCAAAACTACGTCGCTGTCTTTGACGATATAGCTATTGGGGCCATGAAAGCCTTTATCGAGCGTGGTTATCGCGTGCCCGATGACGTACGCATCGTCGGCTTCGACAACAACCCCGGCGGAACCTACGTGCAGCCACAACTGACCACGCTCAATGTTCCTTCGCAGTATATGGGCGCCATCGCCGCACGGCGCCTCGTCGAGATTATCGACGAGGCCGAACACCACCCGCTCAAGATCGAGCTTGGGGCATCGCTCATCAAGCGCCGTTCTGCCTAGAGCTCGCGCACGCTCTGGCGCTCGACAAAATAGGTCGACACGGCCGTTTTGCAGGTATAGCTCTTGGGATTGCGGATGTTGCCCACCAGACGGCGCACCGCGATCTCGCCCACCTCGTGCTTGGGAACGTGCACCGTGGTGAGCGGCGGGTTGGAGAAGGCGCCCACGGAAAGATCGTCGAAGCCAATCATCGAGACATCTTCGGGCACGCGAATGCCATGCTCACTCAACGCACGCATAGCACCCACGGCGAGCACGTCGTTCTCGGCAAAGAAAGCCGTCGGCAGATCGTCGTGCGAGACCGTATCGAGCCAAGCACCCATGTCGCGATAGGCGCCCTCGAGCGTGGTGCCCAGGGTGACGCGCCATGCCGAATTGGCCTCAAGGCCCGCGTCCTCAAGCGCTTGGCGATAGCCGCGCTCGCGGTCCTTAAAATTGCGGATACGAAGGTCGCCTGCCAGGTAGCCGATTTGCTTGTGACCCTTCTCGATAAGGTAATCCACGGCACGCAGCACCGAATCGGTGTTGGCAATGACCACGGCATCGAAGTACTGGCGGTCGCTCCAGCCGTCGAGCACGATCAGGTGGGCGGCGGCGTTGGCGAACAAAGCGTAGTCTTCCTCGCCCAGCTCGGTGCCCATCAGCACGATGGCGGCAGCCGGGTCGGCGATAAGGCGCTCGACCTGCGGGCGCACGGCGTTCAAGTCGCTAAAATCGAGCGAGACAAAGCTCGTGCTCATGCCGTGACGACGCGCCTGGCGCTCCACGCCCTCGATGACCGCAGGGTGAAAGGTACTTTCGTCCAAAATGGCGCCCGTCTTGCGCGCGAGAACAAACTGGATGCTCTCGAGTTGCGTCGACTGCTGGTAGCCGAGCGACTGCGCGCATTCAAGGATGACCTTGGCGGTCTCCTCGCTCACGCTGCGCTTGCGATTGAGCGCGTTCGATACGGTCGCGGGCGAAAAGCCGGTGATGCGGCTGATCTCGCGGACACTTGCTTTGGCCATTGTTCCCCCTAGCAACGGTCGTGGCGGAGCATCGCGACTCGATGACTCGGTAACTAAACGACCGCAAATTCAATCTAAACAGAATAGTAAATGTTTATTAGCTAGTTTAACCTGTTGTCAAGCGAAGCGGCACAACTATTCCCCCAACGGGCGCATTTACTCGGTAGCTAATCTGGGACAGGGCTCTTTTGAGTGCTTTTGCCACCGGATGATTTTTCTGGGACGGGGATTAAAAAATCATTTTGGTGACGCGCGGCGGAAGACCAGCCTTTTTTGGGACGAGAAAATGATTTTTTAATCCCCGTCCCAGAAAAATCATCGCCAGAGTAGTTATTCGCAAAGGCGCATAGCCTCCTGCACGGCGCCGTATAGGTTAGCGTCGTTGCCCAGCTCTGCCGCCTTGACCTGCGGTACAGGGATGCCGGCGAGAATGCCCTCATAGCCCTCAAGCGCCGCGGGCATCTGGTCGCGAAGCGCGTCGATAAGTTCGGGGTGGCACGAAATGCCGCCCGCAATCACAAACACCTCGGGGTCGAGCACCGCCTGTAGGTTTACGAGCATGGCGTCGAACGTGCGCGCATAGCGGTCAAGCGCGCGCTTCGCCGCCTCATCGCCAGCCTCAACCCACTCAAAAACGCGGCGGCCGTCCACCGTGCCATCGGCAGGTAAGTCCTTCTCGGCCACGACGAGATCGCGCAGCGCACGCCAGCCGCCTGTGCTCGAAAACATTCTGTCCCCGGACGCCGGCTGCCTCACGTCGTTGCGCAGAAAGCTAAACTCACCTGCAAAGCCATGTGCGCCGCGAAGCACGCGGCCATCGATAACGATGCCGCCGCCGATGCCGGTGCCGATAGCGAGCACGACGCCAGTGCGGCATCCGCGAAGGGCGCCCGCTGCGTACTCGCCGAGCGCGCAGCATTTTCCGTCGTTGTTGACCGCCACCGGCATGTCAAACCGCTCGCGCAGCAACTTTCCCAGCGGACAGCCGTCCATGTAGGTAAGCGCGCCGCCGCGATGGATGGTGCCGTCCGCGTCATCCTCATAGATGCCGCCGGGTGCACTCACGCCCACGGCGGACACGCGATCGCGATACGGCTCGATAAGACCGGTCAGGGCCTCGACCGCTTCGTCTGCCGTAGCAAAATCGGTCGGCAGGCTGCCGCGCTCGCGGATGGAAAAATCCTCGCCCAGCACGGCCCACTTAACTGCCGTGCCGCCCACGTCGATGCCAAAATACTCTTTCATGCTGCCTCCGCTTCTGCGCCGATACGTCAATATCGGCAGACCATCCCGTCCATGCAAACACAGAGAATTCCAGACAAGGCCAAGTATTTGGTTAACGGTCGCTTTTAGACTGTAAACGGAGTTTAATCTGTTTACAGCAGCTGGTTCTATAAATTACGCAATTATGCACTCATTTGGAACGATGCAATTTATCTTTTTTAGCCCCCAAGGTAGCTAAAAAGCCCCGTCCCAAATTAGCTACTTGAGACGGGGTGTAGGAAGCACTTAGCCCAGGACGCGGGCCATGCGCGTCTTAAACTCCGCGAGGAAACGTGGGGCGTCCACGGTGAGCGCCACGAGCGCGCTCTTGTCGGGGTCGGCCACACGGCGCTCATCGCAGATGGTGCGGCCGCGGTACTCGCCCAGCAAGTCAACGCGCAGGTTACAGCCGAGCGCACCCACGAGCGTGGGATCAATCGCCACGGCAACCGCCAGCGGATCGTGCAGCGCGCAGCCGCCCAGGTAGGGCGCGTTCATTTCGTACGAACCGATATAGTGCTCGACCATGCTCGCAAACGCGCAGCCAGCCATAGTGCCCGAGCCCGTCCAGCCGGCAACGTCGCGGCGCGTGAGCACCACGCGATGCGTCACATCCAGGCCCACCATGGTGAGCTTGCGGCCCGAGCGCAGCACGGCATCGGCCGCCTCGGGATCGCTTGCCATGTTGGCCTCGGCGCCCGCACTCACGTTTCCGGGCACGGTCAGGGCGCCGCCCATCACGACCACGCGACCGATAGACATCATCGCCGCCGCATCGCGCTCCAAGGCAAGTGCCAGGTTGGAGAGCGGACCGGTCGCCACGTAGATCAGATCGGAGCCATAGGTGCGCGCGGCATCGATCAGATAATCGACCGCCGCGTTGCCATCAGCCGACGTCGCCCCCACCGGCTCGTACGGCGACGCGGGCACGCTCGCCCCGCCAATGCCGTTCTTGCCGTGGATGAGCGTGGTGGACGCCGGCGGTGTATAGGGCTCAGTCGCCTTAATGGGACGATCGGCGCCCAGGTACACCGGAATCTCGGGGCGACCCAGCAGATCGAGCACTGCCAGGCAGTTGTGCGCCGATTGCTCGACGCGCACGTTGCCAAAGCACGTGGTGATGCCGACGAGCTCCACCTCGGGGCTCGCGATGGCATAGGCAAGCGCCATCGCATCATCCACACCCATATCCAGATCAAGGATCAGCTTCTTGGTTGCCATTGTTCTACTCCGCTTCTCCGTCTACATCCAAACCGTCTAAACCAAACTTGTGCTCGACTTCCGCACGCGTGGGAATTGATTGCTGAGCGCCCAGGCGCGACACCGTCACCGCCGAGGCGCGAGCGCCCGCCGCCATGCACTCAAAGAGCGGCAGGCCCTCCAGACGAGCTGCCGCCAACGCGCCGATAAACGTATCGCCCGCGGCCGTCGTATCGACCACCGCGCTCGAAAGCGCCGGCATGCGCAGCGGCCCACCGCCATCGCCGAGCGTAACCGAGCCGGCGCCGCCCAACGTGATGACCGCAGCCCCGGCGCCCTTGTCGAGCAGCGCATTGAGCGCGGCGACGCAACTCGCATCATCCGTAGGCAGAACGCCCGTCAGCACCTGGCACTCGGTCTCGTTGGGGCAGACCAGGTCGACCGCTGGCCACGCTCCTGCCGGCAGGTCGCAGGCGGGCGCCGGGTTAAAGATCGTATAGAACCCCAGCTCGTGAGCGCAAGAGAGTGCCGCGGCCGTTGCCGCAAGGTCACATTCGCCCTGGGCGATAAAGACGCTTCCGGCAGCCGGGGCAATCTCGCTGGCATCGCCGTCGAGCTCGTCGGCCACCAAGCGCCTCAGTGCGCGGGCAACGTCCTCGCCCGCAAGCGCATGGTTGGCGCCCGGCGACAGCACGATGCGGTTGTCGCTCTCGCAGCGAATGATAGTCGCGGTACCGGTCTCCACGTCATCGCGACGCGCCACAAACTCAACGCCCACGCCGGCATCCTGGAGCCCTGCCACGAGCGCATCGCCAAAGGTATCGCGCCCAACAGCGCCGATCATGCACGTGCGCGCACCCATGCGCGCAGCGGCAACGGCCTGATTGGCTCCCTTACCGCCGGCGTTGGTGATAAAACCGCTGCCATCGACCGTCTCGCCCGCGCGCGGCATGCGCTCGCACGCCACCGAAAGGTCCATGTTCATGCTGCCGAACACCGCAACGATGCTGTGATCCGCCATGGAAACCTCCTCGCCTTCAGGCTTTGCGCCCACCGTCGACCAACGATTGTGCACTCTCGCACCCCCTATAACTTTAGTCCACTTTGATGTGGACGCGCGCTTGAGCTTGCGCCAGCAGCAAGCATTCACAGGGGCAGGCAGCTACAATGAATACGTGCTGATTATTCTCGTCATTGGATGATGTTTTATGGAACAATTCTCGCAATCGGGCTCGCGCGGTCGACGCCGCACGGGCAACGAGCCGGCGCCGCACGAACGCGTGAAGGGCGAGCGCCGTGCCAACGAGCCGCGACGCACCGCAAGCCCCCATCGCGCTTCTGCCAACAACGCGGGCCGCGCCAACACTCCCGCCGCGGAGCAGACGCCTGCTCGCCCCAAGTCCCGCTACATCCCTGCGCTCGACGGCCTGCGCACGCTTGCCGTCGTCGCGGTGGTGCTCTATCACCTCAACCTCACGTGGGCTCAGGGCGGCCTGCTTGGCGTCACGATCTTCTTTGTGCTTTCGGGCTATCTGATCACGCGCTTGCTGCTCAACGAAGTCGCTAAGACCGGCCGCATCGACCTTAAGAGCTTCTGGATTCGCCGCATCCGTCGCCTGGTCCCCGCCGTGGTAACGGTAGTGTTCGTGACCTGCGCGCTGTGCACCATCTTTAACCACGTGATGCTCACCAAGATGCGTCCCGACGTTCTGCCGTCGCTGCTGTTCTTTAACAACTGGTGGCAGATTGCCCAAAACGTCTCGTACTTCAACGCCCTGGGCGACCCCTCGCCGCTTACGCACTTTTGGTCGCTCGCCATCGAGGAACAGTTCTACCTGGTTTGGCCCCCGCTGCTGCTCGCTATGGTATCCATGCACATGAGCAAGCCCAACACGCGCCGCATGGTTCTGGGCCTGGCTGCTGTCTCCGCCATCGCCATGATGCTGCTCTATAACCCCGCCGCCGACCCCAGCCGCGTGTACTACGGCACCGACACCCGCGTGTTCTCGCTGCTGCTGGGCGCCTGGATGGCCTTTATCCCCGATCGCGACCTGGCGCCGGTGCGTCTCGCTCGTCGTTTGGGGCTCAATCGCCTGGCTGGCGCCGCCAAGCACGGCAAGAACGCCGAGGGCAAGCATGACGCTACGACCGACGGCGCAGCCGAGACCGTCCCGGCACAGCCGAGCGCCCTCGTGCGCTTTTGGTCCTCGCCCGCATCCATCGATGTGCTGGGCGTCGTGGGTCTGGTTGGCCTTGCCGCCATGGTCGCGCTCACCAACGGCTACACCGCGTTCCAGTATCGCGGCGGCACGCTGTTATGCTCCATCCTCACGCTCATGGTCATCGCGGCCTGCGTGCAACCCCAGGGAATGGTTGCCCGCGCACTGTCCGCCGAGCCGCTCGTGTGGGTTGGCAAGCGCTCGTACAGCATCTACCTGTGGCACTATCCGCTACTGTTGCTCATGAACCCGGTCGCCAACATCAACGATACGCCGTGGTGGCAGTACATTTTGCAGGTGTTGTTGGTGGTCGCCGTAGCCGAATGCTCATATCGCTTTATCGAGACGCCGTTTAGAAAGGGCGCCTTTGGGCGCACCGTATCCGAGTTCCGCGACGGCACCACCACGCCCGCCAACTGGGCACGCGCGCATATTCCCGTGTGCGCCACTTGCAGCATCGTGCTTGTTATCGCGCTGGGCGGCCTGATCTTTGTGCCGGAGACCTCCGCACTGAGCGGTGAGGGCGCCGAAGTCCTCAACAAGGAAGCCAAAAACACCGCGCCAACGGACCAACAGGCAGCCGACGACACCGACAAGGACAACGACGGCTTCCCCGATGGCTCCTACGACCTGCTGATGATCGGTGACTCCGTGTCGCTGCGCGCCGTTGATTCCTTTGACGGCGTGTTCCCCCACAGTCACATCGATGCCGAAAAGGGCCGCCAGTTTGATGCGGGCCGCGCGACATTTGAGGGCTATCTCCAACAGAACCTTGCCGGCAAGATCGTAGTCTTTGCACTGGGCACCAACGGCTTGGTAACCGACGACCAGATCGACGCCATCATGACCGATGCAGGAGATAAGCGTATTGTGGTGTTTGTGAACACGCGCAGCCCGCAGCCGTGGGTTGGCTCTACCAACCAGGCCATCGCCAACGCTGCTACGCGCTACAAGAACGTGCGCGTTATCGACTGGTACGGATACAGTGCCAACCGCAACGACCTGTTCGATGGCGATGGCACGCACCTGTCGACCACTGGCGTGACTGAGTACCTCAACTTGATCCACGATGCAGTCAAGAAGGACCTGCCCGTGCATCCCGAGGATCACGTCAACGATCCGCAGCCGGCGGCCGTCAAGTCTGCCACCGACGCGCTCGTCAATGCGCTCGCTCTCAAGCCGCACAAGCTGGGCACCGACAAGTAACCTGCAGCGCAAACTTCCCACATCCGGAGGGGGTGCCTGCCACGGCAGGCACCCCCTCCGGCAGTTAGGGACGTTCCTTATGTGCCGGTACCTAGGGACACTCCTGGCGCAGCCAATGAAGACCTCTACGGATGAATTCCAGGCCGCTCCGTCGCTCCAGACATCGTTTCCGCGCCTCGTGCCTGCCCCAAACAATCAAAACAAGCCCTTTTCGCCGCACCCTCAAAGGTCTGTGGGCAAAAAAGGGCAAATATGAGTACTGTTACCATTTTAGTAGCAGGCAAAACCACCCAAAATGACGTCCGAGCGACCCCTACAACCCCCTAAAGCAGCCAACCTGACTGGTTTAAGGCGTATTGGAGCCAATTTTAATGAACATACTATAGGTTATGTTTATTATCTTCTTGAATGTAAATGCTATTCACTTAGCAACAGTACTCATATTTGGCATTTATTGCCCACTGCCATATAACTAACACCCTATAGCAGACAAAAACAGGCCGTAGCCCATCGCTGCGGCCTGTTTGGAGTCCAAAAGAGGCGCTAAGCGCTGTAGCCCATCGCCTGCAGAACAAACATGACGACCGTGAGCACCGTAATCACACCGATAGTCGCCCAAGTGAGCACATTCCACACGCGGCCGTTGCGGTTGGCACCCATAATGTGACGGTCGGCTGCGATAACCACCTGGAACACCAGAACCACGGGCAACAGCACACCATTGATGACCTGTGAGGTCATCATAATCTGGAACAGATCGACGCCGGGCATAAGCACCAGCACGGCCGAGATACCGATGATGGCCGTAATGATGCCGCGATAGACCGGGGCCTCGTCCCAGCTGCGGTCGGCACCGCGCTCCCAGCCAAATGCCTCGCAGATAGCGCTCGACGTAACGCCCGGCAGCACGCAGGCAGCCAAGAAGCTCGCCGCGACCAGGCCCGAGGCAAACAGTACCGTGGACCACTGACCCGCAATAGGCTCCAACGCGCGGGCGGCATCGGCAGCATCGCTAATCTGAATACCCGCCGGGAACAACACCGTACCGGTCGTGATGATAATAAAGCCGGCAATGACATCGGCGGCAAGCGAGCCGCTCACGGTATCGATGCGCTGCAGCACGATATCGTCCTCGCCCGCGTTCTTATCGACCACGTTGTTCTGCGCCAAGAAAATCATCCACGGCGCGATGGTGGTACCGATCGTTGCGACCACGAGCGACACGTAGCTGGGGTCATTTTGAATGTTAGGCACGACCAGGTCGACCGCGACCTCACCCCAGTTGGGGCCAGCCATAAACGCGGCGACAATATAGGTCACGAACACGCAGCTCACCAGCAGCAGAATCTTCTCGATGCGCTGGAAACTACCCGACATGGTAAGCATCCACACCAGCAGCGCCACGAGCGGCACCGAGATGCTCGCCGGCACGCCAAAGAGGGCGAGGCCGCTCGCAATACCCGCAAACTCCGAAATGGTCACCGCCGTGTTGGCGATCAACAGCGCCGCCATAGCAAGTACACTCTTGCGCACGCCAAAGCGCTCGCGAATGAGCGATGCCAGGCCCTTGCCCGTGACGCAGCCGCAGCGCGCCGCGGTCTCCTGCGTCACGATGAGCAGCACAGTCATGACGGGAAGCATCCAGAGCATCTTGTAGCCATAGCTGGCGCCCGCGCTGGAATACGTTGCAATGCCGCCGGCGTCATTGCCCGAAAGCGCCGCCAGCAGACCGGGACCCATAGCGCCAAAGATGGCCGCGATGGTCAACTTTTGCTTGGTGCCCGACTTTTGCTTGGTATTTTGCACGCGACCACCTAACCCATGACCGACATGGTGAGCAGCACCGCAGCGGTGCAGTACGCTACGCACGAGATCATGACGGCAATAACGTTCATGGCGGTGCCCGACGTGTTGAGGTCATGCTCGTCACGCCAGAACAGCACCATCAGGTAAATCACGGCGCTCATGTTGCCAACCAGGCAAATGATGGCAGCGATATTAAAGCACCCCGTAAAGAGTTGCTCCTCAAACATGGGCGCATCGGGGAACGCGGCGGTGCGCACCAGCTGGGCGCACAGGTAGGTCACGAGTGACAGAATCAGGCCCATGCCCGTGCTCTGGAAGAAGAACCCCAGATACGGCTTGGGCTCGTCGTCGTGACCGTCATACTCCAGGAAGTAGTTCTTGACGAACGACACCATGCGCGAGGCCGCCAGCAGCACGAGTGGCATGGCGCACATGGGGAACACCACCAGATGCGCGGAGCCGAGCGCCGTCCCCAGCACCGTTGCCATGATGCACGAGGCAATGCCCCACACGACAACCCAGTACTGGCGATGCACAAACCAGCTGAGCACGTTCGTCGAGTCGTCCGACGCGCTATCGCCCGAGCCGACACCGGCGATCTGCAGGTCCTCCTGGTGCTCCTCGGCGATAACGTCCATGGCGTCGTCGAAGGTCACGATACCCAGGATATGGCGGTTCTCGTCGCAGACAGGGATGGCAACCAGGTCGTACTTGGTCATCTCATCCGTCACGTCTTCCTGGTCCTCGTCGGGCGACACATAGACCAGGTCGCGATAGGCCAGCTGACCCAGCGTGGCGTCGCGGTCGGCTACGATCAGAGTGCGCAGCGAAAGCACGCCGGTCAGCATGCCGCTCGGATCCTCGGTATAGACGTAGTAGACGCTCTCGAAGTCCTCGTCGAGCTCGCGAATCGCCTCGATGGCGTCACCGACCGTCGCCGTGGCGGGCAGGGAGACAAACTCCGAGGTCATGATGCGGCCGGCGGTGTTGTCCTCATACCCCAGCAGGTTACGAATCGCCTTCTCCTCCTTGACGCCCATCAGGCGCAGGAGCTTCTCGGCCTTCTCGTAGCTGAGCTCGTCGATCAGGTCGGCTGCATCGTCCGGGTCCATCATGGCCAGCATCGACGATGCGTCCGTGTCGGACAGGCCCTCGAGCATCTCGGTCATAAGCTCGTCGTCATCGAACTCCGAGATGGCCTCGGCGGCCTGGGCAGTATCGAGCTGCGCAAACACCTGCGCACGCAGGCGCGGGTCGAGCTGCTCGATAATGTCGGCGATGTCGGCAGGGTGCAGCTCGCCGAGCGTCTTGTGCGACACCGAGAGTTGAATGTTCTTGGTCGAGCGGTCGAGCAGGTCCATGTAGGACCAAGCGATGATGTCCTCACTGAGCGGCTTGCCTAGGTGCTTCATAAAGCCTTCGACGATATGCTCGAGCGCGGGGCTGATGGCGCGTAGCAGACCGCGAGCACCGACCTCGGCGCCCAGCAGGCGCAGCTGGTTTTCGCCCGACATGGAAAACTTGATGTCGTTTACGCGCACGACCTTCATGCCCTGCGTGTCGACGATCTGCTTGTTGAGCACGTCGCGGGCAAGCAAGAGTTCGGTCGGCTGCAGGTACGAAAAACGGATTTCGGTGGCCGACGTCTTAAGGTGTACACCCGTCTCGTCGATACGGTCGACCCATTTGCGCCAGCTGATCATAAACGGCGTCTTGCCGGGTCCGCGGAACGCGAGCGACGTCACGTGCGGAAAAACTTCGCCGGTAGCAATGCCAAAATCGTTCACCACGCCGAGCTTTTCGCCGTCGACGTCCAAGACCGGCAATTTGAGCATCTCACTCAGATAATTCAATGGTGCTCCCCATCATAATTCCTCCGGATGCGGCCGCGCGTGCGGCGTCCGGGGGCTTCTGGATATGTATACGCATGCGCGGGCGGCACGCCGCTCGACGCTCACACCCCGTGCATGCGCAAAAAGCACCTGCATGGGGTCATCGACTGTATGGTCGAGGTTTGGATTTCACCTGTAACCTTTCTCTTGACCCTCATTAACCGCAGTAACTATAGCATCAGCATCGCCCTGCGGCATCGAATTTATGCGCTGCACATTGCAGGCATACCAAACGCTGACGCATCCGTGACATAGCCATTCGGGACGTTCTTAAATGACTACCCAATGACTACTCTGTGGTGTCGTCGTCCTCGGCAAGTTGGGGGAACACGGCGCCCTTGGGCATGGTGGCCTTCGTCAGCGAGGTGAGCTTTTTGCTCAACGACGTGTCCGTCTTGACCAGGTCGCTGAGCGTCACGATCTTGTAGCCGTCGGCAATGAGGCCGTCGATAATCTGCGGCAGCGCCTCGAGCGTCTGCTCGGCGCATTCGTCTCTATCGGTGAGCAGCACGATATTGCCCGGCGTCACCGAATCGAGCACCGTCGAGACCTGCTCGTCGGCACCGTTTAGCAGCCAGTCGCCCGAGTCAATATTCCACGAGACCACGGCGGAGACCAGGTCCATCGCATCAATCCAGTTTTGCTCGTCAAAGGCAGCGTAGGGAGCACGCAGCAGCATCGTCTTCACGCCGGTCGCTGACTTAATCGCATCGGTGCCTTTCGTGATCTGTTCGCGTACCGCCTCACGGTCCTGAC
This sequence comes from Collinsella sp., assembly GCA_047247485.1. Lineage (GTDB taxonomy): Bacteria > Actinomycetota > Coriobacteriia > Coriobacteriales > Coriobacteriaceae > Collinsella. The sequence continues at coordinate 2,041,537 of JBKTTM010000006.1, forward strand.
CCTTAAGCGAATCGTCGCTGTAGCTGTTGGATCCGATCTCGCACCCGGCGTCGACAATCGCCTTGGCCGTGGCAAGCGAGGCCTCGGCCGCATCGCCCGAAAGGAAGAACGTCGCGGTGACGCCCTCTTCCTTGAGCACCTGCAAGATCTGCTTGGTAGCGCCGCTCGGACCCTCGTCAAACGTCAGTGCCACGTACTTTTTGTTGCCCTTGGGCGCCACGCTGGCGCACGCAACAACGCAATCGGTGGCAGGCACAACCTCGCCGCGGTCTTGCGTCTTGCCTGACTGCTCACCAACCCACACCTCGGATCGGCCCTGGACACCCCATGTCTGCACATACTCGATAGCGCCCGTGCCCTCGACCTTGAGCTTGGGCTCGATAACCGTAGCCTGAACCTCGTGCTTCTCGTAAGTGTTACGGCCATCCTTGACCGTCACCTTCTCGCCGCCCTCGAGTTCGCGGCTATCCCATTTGCCCTGCTTCACGCGCTTGCCGTCGACCTTCACCGACAGCTTTTCGCCCCCATGGCGCTTGAGCACGCTGTCATCGACGGCCAGCAGGTCGCCTGCGTCGTAGGTGTCAGTCAACTCCTGGTCGTCGATGAGATTCTGCAGCGTAGAGCCCACACGCACCGCGGTCTTCTGGCCGTTGAGCTCCACGTCCACACTGCGGTTGACGTAGCCCACGACGGCAGCGATAAACAGCACGAGCGCGCAACCCACGGCGATGAGCGCGTAGGGCAGGCGAGACGAACGACGGGGCGTACGGCTGTTGCCGATGCGCGCACTGCGGTCGCTAAAGCCGCGGCTATGGTTGAGATACATCGCGCCGGGCTTACGGTGACGCTTGCGCTGACCGCTGGGCAGCTGCCCCAGGTCGCGGCGCGCCGTCGGACGCGCACCCGAACGCCCGTTTAAGTTGGATCCGTTTTGGCGCATGTGCCCTCCCCCATAAACACAGCAAGCCGGAGCAACAGGTCTCCGGCTTGCCTCCCATCATTTGGTACGTCGCTATTTTGTAGCTTTTGACGAGCCTCCGCTCGCCTTTTGGTATTCGTCCTTAAAGGCCTTGAACATGCCGCGCGTCTTGCCGAGCTGCTTGCCCAGTGCGCGACTGCCCTTGTCCACGGCAACCGATCCCTTGTCGTCGAGCACCTTGGCGCCCTTTTTGACCTTGTCGCCCACCACGACGCTGGCCTCGGCGGCCTTGGCAGCCGCACCGCCCGAATACCCGAGCGACTTGACCTCGTCCGAGACGACCATCGCGCCGTTCTCGTAGCCGCGCAGCATCGTCGGCGGCACCTGCGTGTCACCAACCAAAACACTCGAAGCAGCACCGGCGGTCACATAGAATGCCTGCACGATGCCCGAGCGCGGCTTGAACTCAACGTCCGAGCAATAGCCCACGACGTCGCCCGATTCCGTGCGCACGTCCATACCGACCCAGATGATGCAATCGTCCAGGTTGATGTCGAGGCGCTTGGCCGCAGCGGTATCGTAGGTGCCCTTGACGTCGTCAACCGCGATGGCGCCCTCGTAGACACCAATGGCGTCGAGCGCTACGAATCGGTCGGGACGCTCGATCATACCCGCGATATCGGACTGGCGGACCATAAAGCCGACCACGCGCGTACCGCCCGGGGTAAAGACCGGAAAGTGAATCTTTCCGAGCTTTTTAGGGCTGCGCGGCGTGCCGTCCTTTTTGGTACGCTTGTCCTCAGTAGGCTTGCGATAGATCTTGGCGCCGACAAAATCCCCGGCGCGCATTATGCCTCGGTCGAGGGCTCCGCAGCCTCGGTATCAGCCTCGACGGCGTTCTCGACCACGACGTCGGCGGCAGGCGTCACGTTGCCGCCCGAAATGGCGTCGTTGAGCTGCTCGCGCAGCTGGTCCATGCGCTCGCGGGCCAGGTCGACCTTGGCGCGCAGGTCGTCGGTCTTGGCGTCGACCATCGGGCCAAAGTCATTCACCGCAGCACGGGCCTCCTCGGCGCTGTGCTCGTAGGTGTCGCGCATATTGTCCCAGGCGTCGTTGGCGATATCGGCAGCCATGGCGCGGGTCTCGGCGCCCGAGCGCGGGGCCAGAGCAACGCCGACAATAGCGCCGGCAGCGGCACCAAAAAGTGCGCCGGAGACAAAGCTGAAAGTCTTACCCATGATCATTCCTCTCCTGCGGGCACGTCGGTGCCCACCGTTTGAATGCTGTCCATTATACCCGCAGCGCATCACTTGCCGCTCCGCTCATCTGCGTACGGCAAAGGCGCAGGTACGTGATGGTGATAAACGCGTAGGCCTACTCCTGGGGCATAGCCGGCATGGCCACCGTGGCACCCGGGTCCTCGCCGGCGCCGTCCACGAGCGGCAGGCCGCCCTCATGCGCAGGTCCTGCCGGAACCGTCGCAGCACCGCCAAAGACGGCAGCGGAGGCCTCGTGGTTCTCGGCAACCGCGCCCTCGGTATCAATCGCCACCTGGGGCTCGTCGTCAAAGTTGGGGACGCCCTGGGGCTCGGCGGGAACGGGCTCGGCGGTCGCATCGGCAACGAGCTCGGCGTCGACCGGCACATCGCCCTCGTCAGCGCCCTCGTCCTCGGCAGCATCTTCGCCGTTCGCAGCGGCGACGGCCTCGTGAGGATCCTTGCCCTCGGCCTCGGCGCGCATGCCCAACACCAGGTTGCGCAGACCCGCGACCGTGCCTTCCACGTCGGGGGCAGGCTGGTCGGCGTGCAGGTACGCCCAGTCCATCATAAAGGTGGCCGACGACAGCGCACCAATGGCCAGCGCGTCATCGGGGCACGAAAGCTCAACCTCAAAGACGCGCTCGTCGTGCTCGCTTACGCGCGTGCGGCCGCACGAGATGCTACCGGCAAGACCGGTCTCGTTCATGAGCTCAACCGTCACGTGCTCCAGCAGGTGGCAGAGCTCGGTCTGGCCCATGCAGTCCTGGAACTCGCGACCGGAATCACCCAGGCACAGGTGCTTGGCAATCGCCGGCACCAGGTAATACACGCGCGCCGTGGCCTCGATATCCTCCGAGGTCATGAGCGGCATGCCGGGGTTCACCAGCACATGCGCGCAGATCTTGTCCTCGCTGACGGTGACCTTAAGGATGTTGAACAGGCCTGCCATAACTCTCCCCTACTCTTCCTTGCCCTACTCGTCGCCATCGTGCGGATCCACAGAGCCCGCACCCGACGCCGCCGGCTTCTCTGCCGAAGACTCGGAATCCTTCTTATCGGTTTCGGCCGGAGCGATCACGCGAATGAGCGAGATGCGCTGGCCACGCATCGACTGAACTTTAAACTTGTACCCCGCGACCTCAAACACCTCTCCGATGTCGGGCACCGAGTCGCAAAGCTCCAAAATCCAGCCGGCGATGGTCTCATAATCATCGCTTTCCTCGAGCGGCCAACCAAGCTCAATCGCGTCATCGCACGAAAAACGCCCATCAACGAGCCACTCGCGGCGCGAAAGGCGCGTGAGATACTTGTTGTCGGGGTCGAACTCGTCCTCGATCTCGCCGACGATCTCCTCGACGATATCCTCGATGGTGATAATGCCGGCCGTGCCGCCGTACTCGTCCACGACCACCACGATCTGGTCGTGCGAGGTCTGCATCTCGGACAGTAGCGGCAGGATGTCCTTGGTGTCGGGCACAAAGGTGGCGTCGCGCAAAAAGCCGGCGATGGGCTGGTCACCCTTGCCGTCGAGCGCGGGTTGGATCAGGTCCTTGATGTGCGCAATGCCGGCGACGTTGTCGGGATCCTCGTGATAGACGGGGATGCGGCTGAAGCCGGTCTGGCGCATGGTGGACAGCACGTCGGCGACCGTCTCGTCGTCCTCGCACATGGTGGTGTCCACGCGCGGCACCATGACCTCGCGGGCAACGGTATCGCCCAAGTCAAAGATCTCGTGGATCATACGCTTTTCCTCGTCGAGCAGGTCGTCCTGCTCCGAGACCATGTACTTGATCTCTTCTTCCGAGACGTTTTGGCGGTCGTCGGCGCTCTTGATGCGCAGGATGCGGGCCAGGCCATCGGAGCAGGCGCCGGTCAGCCACACGAGCGGACGGGCGATCTTTTGGAAAAACGACAACGGGCCCACGACCTGCTTGGACACGCCCTCGGCATTGGCCAGGCCGATGCGCTTGGGGACGAGCTCGCCGATCACGATGGACACGAAGGCGACCGCGACGGTGATGATGACCGGCGCTAGGCCGCGCGCGATGGCGGAGAGCGGCGCGATGCCAAAGCTCATGAGCCACGTGGCGAGCGGGTCGGACAGACTCGTCGAGGCGACGGCGGACGAGGCGAAGCCCACGAGCGTGATGGCGACCTGGATGGTGGCGAGCAGCTGGTCGGAGTCGGCAGCCAGCTTAATGGCACGCTCGGCGCGCTTGTCGCCTTCCTCTGCCTCGTGTTCCAGCACGGCGCGCTTGGCCGTGGTGAGCGCCATCTCAGACATAGAGAAGTAGCCGTTGATGAGTGTCAAAACGAGGGTGGTGATAAGGGAGATGGTTATGTCCATCGGGAGTTTCTCGAACCTCCAAGATTCGGGACGTCGGATTAAAACGTTGACGGCGGATACGGCAATTGCGCCGGCGCCCAAACAAGGACGCGAGCACGCAGGCGTGGTCGCTAGATTACGAAGAGGATCACCGCCATGAACTGGAAGATACTGCCGGCGAGCACCCACAGGTGGAACACGCTGTGCAGGTAGCGCACGTTTTTGGCGATATAGAACGGCACGCCCGCGGTGTAGCACACGCCGCCGACGGCGAGCAGGGCAAGTGCCACGGGGTTGAGCAGCGCCACAAGTTCGGGCAGCTTAAAGACAACGAGCCAGCCCATCAGCAGGTAGACCAGGCCGCTTACCCAGTGCGGTTGACGCTCGCGTAGGAAGCACTCGAGGGCGATGCCGATAATGGCGATGGCCCATACGGCAAAGAACAGCGCAGGGCCGCCGTCGTTTGCGAGCGTGATAAGGCAAAACGGCGTATAGCTGCCGGCTATGAGCAGGTAGATGCAGCTGTGGTCGATGATGCGAAACACGCGCTTGGCGCGCGCGGGCTGAATCGCGTGGTAGAGCGTGGAGGCTAGGTATTCGAGAATAATGCTGACACCATAGACAATCGCCGCGGCCATGTGGGCCGGGCCTCCGCCGCGCAGGGCAGCGAATACGATCAGGAGCACCAGGCCCGCGATACCCAGCAGGCAGCCGACACCATGGGTGACGGAGTTCATGATCTCCTCGCCCACCGTGTAGTGTGGAACGGCCGCGGTCTTGGGTCGCGGCTTAGAACTGTCGCTCGAATCGGACATGCCGGTTACATCCTCCAACGTAAAGAGTTCTCAACACTATATCAAAGCGTCTAGGTACGTGCGAAATTTGCACCATACGTGACCCTTTGTTTACCCATTCTTTGCCTGTTGACGCATCAACGGCGAACGTCCATAATGCGCTTGCATTAAATGTTGATGTATTAACATCTTATAGGAGAATACCGCATGGCTCAAAACGCACGTTCCCATCGAAAGCTCAAGATAGCCGGCATCATTGCACTGGTGGTTGTCGTTGCGCTGCTCGGATTTGCCGGCAACTTTCTGTTTGACTTCGCGCTGAATCCCCGCGCGCCATACACCATGAAGATGATGCAGGATAGCAAGAACGACAAAGAAGGTGAGCAGCCGGATGCCGAGGATACCGAGGCGCGGGCATGGTTTAAAGAGAACCGCAAGAGCAGCAACCTCACCGCGGACGACGGGACCGAGCTTGCCGCCTGGTATTTTGCTGCGTCGGAGAGCACGCACGACTACGCCGTCTGCCTGCATGGATATACCAACGAGCCCATCGGTATGGCCCGATACGCCAAACGCTTCCACGACCGTGGCATGAACGTACTCGCACCCGCCGCCCGCGCCCACGAGCGCTCCGGCGGCGACTATATCGGCATGGGCTGGCCCGAGCGCCTCGACATCGTCGCATGGATCGAGCGAATCGTTCAGGCTGACCCCAAGGCGCGCATCCTGGTCTTTGGCGAATCCATGGGCGCGGCGACCGCCATGAACGTCGCGGGGGAATCTCTGCCCGCAAACGTGAAATGCATTATCGAGGACTGCGGTTATACGAGTGTTTGGGACGAGTTTTCTCTGCAGCTCAAGGACGTGTTCGGCCTGCCCAGCTTTCCCTTGCTCGATGTAGCAAACTTGGTGTGCAACGTGCGCGCGGGCTACGACTTTCATAAGGCGAGCAGCGTGGAACAGCTCAAGCGCGCGACGGTTCCCATGCTGTTTATCCACGGTGACCAAGACACCTTTGTGCCGTACAGCATGCTCGACCAAAACTACGACGCGTGCGCCAGCAAGGTCAAGCAAAAGCTCACCGTCCATGGCGCCACCCACGCCAAGAGCGCGCAGGTCGACCCCGAACTCTACTGGAACACGGTCGACGACTTCCTCGACGAGTATTTTTAGGCAAATAGTACGGTTTACTGGCCTATCTGACCCCCTAGCACTTCCGAAAAGCCGCCCGTGGGCACTGTGCTCACGGGCGGCTTTTGCTAACAGTTGTGTTACAAAGGCGCTTGTTTTGTCTAATAGCTAGGTGCTACTTGACCTCGATGAGCTCGTACTTGCTCGTGCCCAGGCCGATCTTCTCGGCGTGCGCGATGCACACGCGCCAGTCGGTGTCGGGATGCGTGATGCAGAAGGGATCCTTGGCCTGCTCGCCCTCCAGATGCTCGTGGTTGTGCTCCATCTTGGCCGCGCTATCGGTGAGCTCGGTGTTGGGCAGCGGCTCGGATGCCATGACGGCATCGGCGCAGGCCTGGTCGATGGCGACCGGGTCGAAGCTCGCGAACATGCCGATGTCGTTGACGATAGGCGTATCGTTTTCGGGATGGCAATCGCAGTTGGGGCTGATATCCATAGCCAGCGAAATGTGGAAGCTGGGACGATCCTGGACAACGGCCTTCGTGTACTCGGCGATCTTGCAGTTGAGCACGTCGGCCGCGGCGTCATAGCCGGGCTTGATGCAGTCCTGGTTGCATGCCGCAATACAGCGTCCGCAGCCCACGCAGCGATCGTGGTCGATGGCAGCCACGTGCACCGTGCTGGTGTTGCCGTTGGCAAGCTTGCGCTCGCGGGTGTCGTCGAACGAGATAGCGTTGTGCGCGCAGATCTTTTCGCAGGCATGGCAGCCAACGCAGTGATCGGTCGCGACATTCGGCTTGCCGGCGGCATGCTGTTCCATCTTGCCGGCACGGCTGCCGCCACCCATACCCAGGTTCTTCATGGCGCCGCCAAAACCGGCCTGCTCATGGCCCTTAAAGTGGGTGAGGCTGATCACGATATCGGCATCCATGAGTGCCTGGCCGATCTTGGCCTCGCGCACGTACTCGCCGCCCTCGACCGGGACGAGCGCCTCGTCGGTGCCCTTGAGGCCGTCGGCGATGATAATCTGGCAACCCGTGGCATACGGGGTAAAGCCGTTCTGGTAGGCGGTGTCGATGTGCTCGAGCGCGTTTTTGCGGCTACCGACATACAGCGTGTTGCAGTCGGTGAGGAAGGGCTTGCCGCCCAGCTCCTTCACGACATCCGCGACGGCGCGGGCGTAGTTGGGACGCAAAAAACTCAGGTTACCCAGCTCGCCAAAGTGAATCTTGATGGCGACGAACTTGTTCTCAAAGTCAATCTGCTCGATACCGGCGTGACGGATGAGGCGCTTGAGCTTGTCGAGCTGGCTCTCGCGAGCATGCGTGCGCAGGTTGGTGAAGTACACCTTGGCGGGTGCGGCGGGTGCGGCTGCGGTCATAGATATATCCCCTCGGTCTATATGGCGTTACAGACATAAGGGATGGTACCAGTTAAAGCAGAGTTAATGTCAAGCGCGGCACCTAGTCATTGGGGACAGACTTAAATGACTACTCTTGGACTTTGAGGGCCTCGGCCAGGCTGACGCGCTTGATAGAGCGCGTGTGTAGCAGCGCCACGACCAGGTAGGTTGCGAAGCCAATGCCGACACATGCAGCCATGGACCACCAGGGCACATAGATCTCGATATTGCCGTTGTAGGCGAGCAGCATCGAGCGGAAGATGGCCGTGAGCGAGCCAATGATGACCGGCAGGCTCAGCACGAGCGACGCCGCCACGCACAGCGTGATCGAGCGGATGTACAGATACGAGATCTCGCTATCGCGATAGCCAAAGACTTTCATGTAGCTGATCGAACGGGCGCTGTGATCGATCACAGCCTTGGTCAGCAGGTACATAAACAGCAGGAAGATAAACACCGCGAGACCGATCATCATTCCGATCATTTTGCTCATCATACCGATGAACTGGTCGCCCACGGCGCGCATGTCGTCGGGCGTGGTGTCGCCGGCAAAGTAGCGCGAATCGAGGTCGAGCTTCTCGTCGCTCACATAGCCGTTAAAGTAGGCGGCGTCGTTGTCAAACAGCTCGTTAAAGTCTTCGATACTCATATAGATATTCATGTCCGACTTGGAGCCCCAGGCACAGTCCTTGCCCGCATACTCAAGGGAATAATGCTCGCCCTCGTACTTGTCGCCGAGCGTGACCTTCTGGCCCTCGCTCCAGCCAAACTTGTCGAGCAGGCCACCGCCAAAGACAACGCGCCCATCGCCGACGTTGAGGTCTTTCCAATAGCGCGAATCGGATGAAATACCGTAGACGGAAATCGTCTCCTCTCCATTTCTATCGCCGCGGTCGTATTGCAGCTGGTAAACGGCGTATTTCTCGGCCTGTGCAATTGCGCCCACGCCGTTGTCGGTCGTATTGACCGGGTGGATATCGTCGTTGTCAGTGTCGATCTTAGAGGCCTTGCCGATCAGGCCGATGGCCTCATCGCGGTCGCAGCCGAGGGCATCGGCAAGATCGTCGAGGCGCGCGTAGAGCGCATCCTTCTTGTCCTGGACCTTGGCAAGCGCATCCTGCGCTGCGGTCAGGCTCTCGGCAGACGGAGATGCGGTCGCGGCATCGACTGCCGTCTGCGCCGCATCGGCCGCGTCGTCAAGCTCGTCATCGGCATCCTGGGCGGCGGAAAGCAGCGCGCCGTCAACCGACTGCAAGCGCTCGAGCGCCGACCACTGCTCGCGTTCCTCGGCAGTGCCCTCGAGCTCCAGCGGAGCCTTGAGCGTGTACTGGTGCTCGACGACCAGGCTCGTCTCCAGGTTGTCCGCGTAGTGCGTCATCGTGGGCAGAATCGCCAGGCCAAAGAGCAGCAGCAGCGAGGCAAACGCAATGCCCACGAAGAGCGTGACGAAGTTGCCCAGGTTGCGCAGGAAGATACGCAGGCGGAAGCGGGAAACAAAACCCATGCGCTCCGGCAGCTGCAAGCCGCGCTTGGTGCCCGATTTGCCGCTCGCCTCGTGACGAAGGAACTGCAACGGCGTCTTGCCCATTTTGCGAAGCAAACCCACCAGCGTGATGAGGATGAGCGCGACGGCGGGAACCACGGCGCACTTCACAAAGATCTCCCAGCTCCAGTACACCTGGAAAGGCGGCAGACTGTACGAACCGTAATAGAGGCTGCGCATGGGCTCGGTAAAGAACACAACGCCGAGCGCAGTGCCCAAAAACGCCGCGACCACGCCCACGATGGCGGGAAGTGCCAGGTAGTGCAGGACGATCTCGCGTCGACGATAGCCGCTGGCGAGCAGCGTGCCGATAATGGCGCTCTCCTCCTCGATGGTGGCGTCGGTAAGGACCACAAAGACGAACGCCATAATCACGATGATGATGTCGAGCAGCGTCATCCACATCATGGAGTCGCCGTCCACGTCGTCGCGCGCATAGCCAATGCCCTGGTTGGAATCGGCATCGATCAGATCGTCCACGCGCGCATCGGCTTCGGTCAGTGCCTCGACCATATCCTGCTCCGCATCGGTGCGGTCCGCGGTGGAGAGATCGCGATCGGCAAAGGTGAAGGAGTAGGTGTAGGCGGGTGCGCCGCCGGCGTCCTCAAGCGCGGCAAAGCCGGCGTCGGTGACCTCGGCCACGCCATAGGTGATGGTGTTCACCGTAAAGTCCGAATTGTTGAGGAACAGCGCCTGGCTATCGGGCTGGGTCATGATGCCGCAGATGGTGTAGGTGCGGCCCTCGAGCTCGACCTTATCGCCCACGGCGAGGTCGTTGTTGGTGGCGAAGACGCGGTCGATTGCCACCTCATCGTCCGTCTTGGGCTGCCTGCCCTCACAGTAGGACGCGATATCGACCTTGGTGCGATGCGCATAGGTGCGCAGCGTGCGCTTGGTGCCGTCGTCGCCGGCGGTCTTTTTGATGATGGCGTCGATGGAGAAATTCTTGTAGAGCGTGACGCCGCCGACGTCGTCGGCCGCGTCCTCGGCGGCCTTGAGTTGATCGTCGGTGGCCTCGAAGGAGGTGGTCACGCGGCCGTCCTCAATCGTATACGCATCGCGCATGTCGTCGATAAGGCAACCGATGGAATGCGCCGCGAGCAAAAAGCCCGAGGTAAGGGCAATGCTTCCGCACATAAGCAAAAAGATGCCCAGGTACTTGCCGATATTGCGGCGCAGCTCGCGCGGGAGACGTTTTGCGAGAGGTGTCATGGCGCCCCCTACCAATCGAGCTCGGCGGCCGCGACGGGCGACTCGTTGAGCTCATCCTCGACGATGCGCCCGTCGCGCAGGCGCAGCACGCGATTGGCCATGCGCGCGATGGCGGCGTTGTGCGTGACGATAATGATGGTGCAGCCGTAGGCGCGGTTGACATCCTCCATGAGCTGCAAGATTTCCTTGGACGTCTTGTAGTCAAGCGCGCCCGTGGGCTCGTCGCACAGCAGCAAGCCCGGGTTTTTGACGAGCGCGCGGCCGATGGCGCAGCGCTGCTGTTGGCCGCCCGAGACCTGGCGCGGGAACTTGTTGCGATGTTCATAGAGGCCCAGCGAGCGCAGCAGGTCGTCGACGCTGAGCGGGTTTTTGGACAGGTGCGCCGTGACCTCGATGTTTTCCTTGATGGTGAGATCGGGCACCAGGTTGTAGAACTGGAAGACAAAGCCCAGCTCGCGGCGGCGATACTCGCCCAGGTCGGCGGGCTTGAGCACCGTGAGGTCGCAGCCGTCCACCATGATGGAGCCGCCGTCGGCATCCTTCAGGCCGCCGATCAGGTTGAGAAAGGTCGACTTGCCCGAGCCCGAGGGCCCCAGCATGACGCAGATCTCGCCGCGGTTGATGGACGTGTCGATGCCATCGAGTACCGCCAGGCGCGCATCACCGTCGCCGTAGTGCTTCTTGAGCCCCTTGACCTGGACGTAGGCTTGCTTCGTCGCCATGGTATCCCCCATTGTTAGCCTCGTACTACTTTATGAACGTAATAGTAAACCTTGGCGAACTATTTTTGGAGCGAGGCCTGGAATTTATTTCAGACTAGTCATTGGGGACGTTCTTAAATGACTAGCCGCTAGGGACACTCTTTCGCCACCCGGCACTTGGGGACGTTCCTTATCTGCCGGTAGCTGGGGACAGTCCTTGCCAGCCCGGCCGGCGAGCCGATGAATCGGCAAAGACTGTCCCCGATGACTAGTCGTTTAAGAACGTCCCCAGTGACTAGGTGGCTAGGCGCGGGATTTGGCGCGTGCGAGGGCTAGGCCTACGGCGGCGATTGCCACGGCAAAGAGTGCCGTAACGCCCAGGTCGCAGACGATGTCGCCCAGCACGGTGGACGTCAAATCCGCGGCGAGCGCCTTGCTGATCGCGTCGTTCACCCAATACGTCGGCACAAAATGCGCCGCGGTCTGCACGGCTGAACCCATGAGCGACAGCGGCATCCAGGCGCCGCCCAAAAACGTCATGAGCATGCCAAGCAGGTTGCCCACGCCGTTGAGCAGCTCCTCGCGCGCACCCAGGCTCGAAAGTGCAAAGCCAACGGCCAGAGGCGTGCACGCCAGCGCAAACGTCGCCGCCAGCGCCAGGCACACACGGCCCACGCCGACTTCGGCAACCGCGCCGGCAAAGCCCACGACGCCCATCATGCTCGACACAAACCAGATGCAGACGGTGAGCACCGCGGCAGCCGCAAACACGGCAAGCGAGCGCTGACGCTCGGAAACTGGGCCGGCATCCATACGACGCACGCGGTCGGGCTCGTTCATGCCCGAGAACACCAACCCCACCGACACGATGACCGACGAGATAATCGCGTACGCGCCAAAGTTGAAATACGACCCGAGCGTGGCGGCGGCCGTCGAGTCGACCTTGACCTGCTCGATCTCGACCTCGGCACGCTCGGCGGCCGCATGTTCGGCAGCCTTGGCGACGCTGCCGTTAGAGGCGGCAGGCTCTAGGGCCGCCGCAGCGCCCGCGAGCGAGATCCAGCGCGAGGCCTCGGCAGACGAAAGTGCCGCCGCCATGGTGCCGGCACCGTAGGTCACATCGAGCTTGGGCAGGGACTCCCCCGCGCGGGCGGCTACAACGAGGTCGCCCTCAAACCCCTCCGGAATAAAGAACACGCAGTCGGCGCTACCCTTGGCGCTGTTGCTCTTGGAGAGCGCGTCTGCAAGGTCGTACGTATCGTCGCCGATGCCCGTGACCAGCTCAAAACGCGACCCCAGGTGCTTGGTAAGCGCGCGCGAAAGGTCGCTGTCGTCGCGGTCGACCACGACCACGTTGGCATCGTAGGGCTTGTACTCGGTAAGCTGCGACGAATTCCAGCTGACGGAAGCTGCAATAAACACGCCCATGAGCGAGATGAACACCGTATAGATGAGCAGGTAGAACGGGTGCGCGAGCGCCATGCGAAGCGCGGTCTTAAAGGTGCTCATAGCGGCTCCTTCCAAAGATCAGCGTAGCGGCGGCGACAAACACCAGGGCCATCAGGACCAGCGCGCCGGCGCGAACGGCAAACGGCCCCAGGTCCTCAAAGAAATACAGGCGGTTGAACATGTCGCAGATGAGCTTGACAGGGTTGAACCAGCACTCGGCCGGGCAGGCGCGGGCGACGTCGTCGGCAAGCGCCATCGCCGGCTCGCCGTAGAGGCCGGCGAACAGGGCGCACGTGGTAGCAAAGCCCGTGAGGATGCCTGACTTGGACGCCTTGCCGCCCTTAACGGGAAGCGTGCCCACAAAGAGCCCCAAGCCCGTGGCGGCAAGCGCGGAAGCGGCGCCGCCCACCAAACACAGTCCCTCGGGCCCGCCAAAGTCGACGCCCACGACCAGGCGCACGTAGCCGATCGTGATCGTCATCGAGGCGAAGGAGACCAGCCACGAGCCGACAAAAATGCCGGCCAGCGACGCCGTCTTGGAAAGGCCGCCCACGCAGCGGCGTGCGCCAAGGCCGGACAGATTGGGTTGCAAATCGACGACGCTCAAGGCGGCAAACTCGGCAGACATCATCGCGACCAGGCCAAAAAGCGCGTAATAGTAGATGACCGTGCCATCGGGCGTGGTGCGTGTCAGGCTTACGCGGCGGGTGCCGCCCTCGAGCGACAGGGCGCGCGCAACCGCCTCGGAGTCGGCGAGCGCCGCCGGGTTGTCCTGGGCAATCTGGGACATGAGCTCGGCATTTTGCGTATACGAGCTTGCCACCGTCTCCAGGATGCTGCGATCGGTGAGCACCGATGATACGCGCGAGCTGTCGTAGCTCGATAGCAGTGTGAGCTTGGGTACGCCTGCGTCGTCGACCGTATAGATGCCCGCAACCTCGCCGGCCTTGAGCGCACGGTTCGCATCGGCTGCGTCGTCGCACTCGTGGATCTCGAGCAGTTGGTCGTCGCCTTCCTTGGCAAGCGACGTCGCCACGTCCTTAAAGGTCGAAGCGTCCCAGGCCTCGTCCGTCACGATGGCAACCGGCACCGGATCGATCTTGCCGTCGGAGCTGAGATTCGCAAACATAAACATGAACATCGTGGAAAGCGCGATGGGAAAGAGAGCGCCCCAAACCCACGTGCTCGGCCGGCGCAGCAGCGTCTTGACCGTAATGATAATGGTATTGAACATGGCTGCCCCCTAGTCGCGCAGCTCGCGGCCGGTGATCTCGAGGAACACGTCGTTGAGGGTCGGCGGCTCGCTCCACACGCGGCCGAGTGCCACGTCGGCGGCACGCAGCGTGTCGAGGATGTCGACCAGATTGTGCGGGCTCGCTTCGCAGGTACAGACGAGCTCGCCGCCGGACAGCTCAACCGAAAGCACGTGCTCGAGGGCGCGCAGCCGCTCGACCGTGGCGGTCTCGACGGCGCCGACCTCGACCGTCACGCGCTCGCCCATCTGGATCATGCGCTTGAGCTCGTCGTTGGTGCCCTGCGCCAGCACGCGCCCGCCATCCATGATCATGATGCGGCTGCAGATCTGCTCGACTTCCTCCATGTAATGGCTGGTATACACCACCGTGGCGCCCTCGTCGCGCAGACGGCAGATGCCCTCCAGGATGGCGTTGCGGCTCTGCGGATCGACCGCCACCGTGGGCTCGTCAAAAAAGATGAGCTCGGGCTTGTGCGCGATACCGCAGGCAATGTTGAGGCGACGCGCCAGGCCGCCCGAGAGCTTGCCAGGGCGGAACTTAGCAAAGTCGCCCAGCCCGACAAAGTCGATCGCCTCGTCTACCAGCGCACGGCGGCGCTTGCGGTCGTTGACGTACAGGCTACAGAAATAGTCGATGTTCTCACGCACCGTGAGCTCGTCGAACACCGCAACTTGCTGTGGGACCACGCCGATGCGGCGCTTGAGGTCGTAGCGCGTGGGCGTCATGGGTTCACCGAACAGCTCGATGGTGCCTTTGTCGTAGGCGAGCAGCTGCAGAATGCAGTTGATGGACGTGGTCTTGCCCGAGCCGTTGGGGCCCAGCAGGCCAAAGATCTCGCCGGGGGCGATGCTCAGATTAAAGTGGTCGAGCGCGATAAGATCGTCGTAGCGCTTGACGAGATTTTCGACGTGGACGATGTCTGTCATGAGGCGGCCCTTCTGTTGATTGCGGCCCGGTACGATTGCATCATCGCAGGAGCGGCCGGCGCGCACCAGTGAGCTTTGTCACGAGTGCGGAGGCTCGGTCGCGTTGCCCGCCGACGCGACCGCTTTGCCGCGCGGGAGGAATGTCACGGTTGCGCAGGCGGCCCCTCCACCATGCGCGGCTTCGCGTACAATACCCGTATGAACAGGCTTTTCGACAAATCGATCGTGCTGGCGTGCTGTATTGCGGCCGCCATGGGCCTTGCTGTGGACGCTCGCTTGGTCGCGGCGTTTTGCCTTGGCGTTATTGCCACCTCGCTGGCCGAGGTCGCACAGGGAAACCGCGCCCGCCGTGCGAGCGAGACCGCGAGCTACGTTTACATCATCGCGGCAGTTTTCGTACCGCCGTTTGTGCCGCTTGCGCCTCTCGCCTTCTATGACATCGCGCGGCGCGTGCGCCGTGAGCACGCCTGGGTCGCGCTGGGCATTGGCTCCGTCTTTGCCTTTGCGCTCATCGCGGACCTTCGCACCGACGCGCTTACCGCCCGAACGCTCCTGCTGACCGCCATCCTTTCGGTTGCCGCCACCTTGCTATCGCTACGTACCGCCCAGTTGGAACACGAGCAACAGCGCATGCGCCGTACCCGCGACGAGCTGCAGGAACGAGCCCTCGCACTCGAGGCGCGCAACCGCGATCTTGCCGACCGCCAGGACTATGAGGTCGAACTTGCGACCCTGGCCGAGCGCGCCCGCATCGCGCGCGAAATTCACGACAACGTCGGCCACCAGCTCACGCGTGCTTCGTTGCAGACCGAGGCCCTGCGCGTGGTCCACGCTAACGAGCCCAGGATTGCCGCCGACTTTGCCGACGTCAAACGCACGGTTGACGAGGCGCTCCAGCTCGTACGCGCCAGCGTCCACGCCCTCAACGACAACGCCGTCGACCTCTCCGTACAGCTCGAGCGCATCGTTGAAGGCGCACGCTCGGACAGCGGCCCGCAGGTTGAGCTTGAAGTTTTGGCCGAGCATGCGCCCGCAAATGTCGCCAACTGCTTTGCGGCGGTCCTGCGCGAGGCGCTCTCCAACACCATGCGCCACGCCCATGCCAAAACCATTACCGTGCGGTGCATGGAGCATCCGTCGTTTTACCAGCTCATCGTTACCGACGATGGCGCGGGCGGGGTCCAAGCAAGCGGCTGCGGCGCCGCAGAGGGCATGGGGTTGAGCTCCATGCGCGAGCGCGTCGAGGCGCTTGGCGGCACCTTCACCGCCGGCCCGCGCGCCGGCGTCGGCGGCTGGCGTGTGTTTGCCACCGTTCCCAAACAGCAAGGAGATGAGGGCCGATGAGGCTCATCGTTGTCGACGACGACCGCCTAGTGGTCGATTCGCTCAAGATTATCCTGGGTGCCCAGCCGCAGATCGAAGTGGTGGGCACCGGCGCCAACGGCGACGACGCGGTCGTGCTCTACGCCGAGCACACACCCGATATCGCGCTGCTCGACATTCAGATGCCGGGACGCGACGGCCTATCGGCGGCGCGCGAAATCCTTGAGCGCGATCCTGCAGCACGCGTGGTGTTTCTGACAACATTCTCGGATGACGAGTACATTGTGTCGGCGCTTAAACTGGGCGCCCGCGGCTACCTGATTAAAACCGATGTCGCCGCCATTCCGCCGGCGTTGGCACAAGTCATGGACGGCAAACGCGTGCTCGAGGGCAAGGCGATCGAGGATATCAACTTTGATGGGGCGGGCGTCGAGGCCGGCGCGACCCGCCGGCCCGCGGCCTTTGTCGGCCTGACCGACCGCGAGTTCGAAGTCGCAGAGCTCATTGCCCGCGGCCTCGACAACAAGGAGATCGCCGCCACGGCATACATGGGCGAAGGCACCGTACGCAACCACATCAGCTCGATCCTTGCCAAAATGGGCCTACGCAACCGCACGCAAATCGCTATCACCTACCTGCGAGGGTAATTACCCAACGGCCGACCGCTCCGGCATAGCAAAATGGCTGCTAGCGATTTAATACCATTTCAAAACTATGCCGGTTTACGGGGCTAAACCCAGGAACCCCGTCCATACCCGCGTTTTCTGCAAAATGACGGCTCGTCTACCTGCGGTTTTATTTTCACGCTTTTCGGTATGGTTGGGGATTCGGAATCCGGCCCCGTAAACCGGCATAGTTTTGTCCGAGCGACCACGTCAAGTGTCTCCGTAAGCCGCTTCAAGCCAGAAATGATCCGTTTTCCTCCGTTCCCGGGGGATCATTCGGCGGCGCCAACCACGAAACCGGCCCATCTACTACGTTTGACTCGATACCCCTGACCATACCTTCGTTTTGAACAAAACCGCAGGCGTTCTACCTGCACTGATAATTGTTCTCGGGGGAAGCGGGCACTGCGGGGCGCGGCAACGGCGCGCGATTTCCGCGTCGCAGCGCTACCCTGATGCTGAATGCCGGGACGATGACCCACTGACCTGCTGACGCCTCTTCGGCCGTCCTCAAATCCGACCTGTCTCGCCCCGGCATCCGCGTCCCGGAGTCCTGCCATGACCTAATAGGAGCATGAGCGCGGACAATCGGACAAGCCAATTGGATTGTAGCGCTCCCGTCAGTGCAATGTCTGGGAGACCCGGGCGCGGAGCAGGCGGCAGACCGAGGGGAGCGAAAATGGAAGGCGAAACGGTCATCGCGGGCGTCGACACGCACAAGGACGTGCATGTTCTGTGCCTGCTCGACGGCCTCGGGAGGAAGATCTGGAGCGGGAGCTTCGGGGCCGACCCCGAGGGCTACGACAGGCTGGCGGAGGCGATAGGCGACCCGGGGAGCTGCATGGTCGTCGGCGTCGAGGGCACGGCATCGTACGGGGCCGGGCTGACGAGGAGGCTCGTGGAGCTCGGGTACAACGTCGTCGAGGTGCTCAGGCCCAAGAGGGACAAGGTGAGGCCCGGCGAGGGGAAGAGCGACCCGCTGGACGCCGAGCGCGCGGCGCGCAAGGCGGCGTCCGGGAAGGGCTGCTCCGTGCCGAAGTCGCAGGACGGCTGGGTCGAGGCGGTGCGCCAGCTCTACGTCGCGCGCAGGCTGGCCGTCGCGACGTCCACGTCCTGCGTGGCCTGCGCGAAGTCGATGCTCACGACGGCCCCGAGCGCCCTGAGGGAGCGGTTCAGGGGCCGCGAGCGGCCGAAGGACCTCATGCCGCTGCTCGCGCGCGGGAGGAAGGCGGGCGACGCGCTCGAGGAGAGCGTGCTGGCCTCGCTGCGGTCCGTCGCGGCGGTCTGGAAGGAGGCCCGCAGCCAGGTCGAGTCCCTCGACGAGCGCATCCGCGCGCTGCTGGAGGCGAACGCGCCCGCGCTGCTCGGCGTCGAGGGCTGCGGCACCACGACCGCCGCCGCCCTGGTCGTGGCCGCCGGCGACAACCCCGGCAGGCTGAAGGGCGAGGCGGCGTTCTCGATGATGTGCGGCGCCTCCCCGATCCCCGCGTCGAGCGGGAAGACGGACCGGCACAGGCTCAACCGCGGCGGCAACCGGCAGGCGAACTGGGCGCTCTACGAGATCGCGATCAAGCGCATGGCGTACGACGAGAGGACGAGGAGGTACGTGGCGAGGCGGACCTCCGAGGGGAAGTCCCGGCGGGAGGCGGTCCGCTGCCTGAAGCGCTACATAGCGCGGGAGGTGTACCACGTGCTCATGGACCCGAACCCCGACGGCGCCGCGCCGGAAGGCCCCGAGCTCGCGAAGATGCGCAAGGCGATGCGGGTGACTCAGAAGAAAGCCGCCGCGGAGCTCGGCCTGTCCGCAGCCACACTCGGGCACTTGGAACGGGGGAAACGGCGGTCGACGAAACTGGAGAGGAGGTATTACGAGCTCCTGTGCGAATTGGAGAGAGCGCTCCCGCAAACTGCCTCTTGACAACTTATAGGAGCGTCGGTTTTGTTTTCGCGTTTTTTGGCATGGTTGGGGGTAAGGGGCTAAACGTAGTAGATGGGCCGATTTCGTGGCAAGCCCTTCTCGCCTACGCACAAAAGTGCCGCCACGGAGGAGGGAGATACCTCCGTGGCGACTGGGGGTGGGGGTGGGGGCTATGTTCTGGCTCCCCGCCGGCCGCCCGGGGCCTTTTGGCCCCGGGCACTACCAGCGTGCCTAGCGCTTACGGATACCCCAGACCAGGGCTCCGACGCCGGCCATGGCAATGACGAATGCCATGAGCAGTGCAGCGGCCTGCTGGTCACCCGTGGTGGGCAGGAAACCCTTGACCGTCTTGACGATGTTCGTCACGGTCTTGGGCGTGCCGGGATCGGGCGTCGGCACGGGCGTCTCGGGCTTCTTGTACGTGTTGTTGAACACGATACCCTCGACGCTCTTGTCGCCCTTGGTAAAGGCGATGTTCGCCTTGAGGTTGCCCTCGCCGTCGTCGACCACATTGACGGTCGCGGTAAAGACGGACTTGTCGTAGGTCATACCGGCCTCGTCGCCCTTGACCTCGCTGATGGTGTAAACGTACGTACCAGGCTCGTCGTACTCGAACTTGTCGAAGTTGATCTTGCCGTCGGCATCGTTGGTGACGGTGGACTCGACGTCCTCGCCAACGAGCTTAAAGCTAAACTCGTCCTTCTTGAGCTCGCGTCCCTCGAGCACCTTGACGGCACCGATGGAAACCTGCGTGGGCATGGCGTGATACTTGTTGGTAAAGCCAGCCGACTCGGTAGTTCCCTCGAGCTTGTGCGTCGCGGTCAGCGTGCCGTCACCATTGTCGGAGACGGTGGTCACGACGGTGTAGGTCGTGCCGTCATAGGTGACGCCCTTGTACAGGCCGAGCGCGTTGGGGCAAGCCTCGCGCAGCGTGTACGTGTGCGTACCGGGCGCCTCGTAGCGGATCGGGCTCAGCGTAACGTCACCGTTGGCGTCGTTGGTGCCACTAGCGACAGTCACGCCGTCCTCGAGCAGCTCAAACGTGAACTCGCCAGCTGCAAGGTCGCGGCCGGTCAGACGCTTAACCGTCTTGACCTGATCGGTCACGGAAGAATCGGTAGGTGCCACGCCGTACGTGTTGGTGAACGTAAAGGCCGCACCGTCGCCGCCGTCGCGCTTGACGATCAGATGTCCAGCACCGTCATCGGTCACGGTGTAGGAAACCTTGCGCGTGGCGTTGGTGTCGTTGGCCACGCCAGGGGCGCTACCGGACTCGGTCACCGTGTAGGTAAAGGTGTGCGAGCGCGGGGCGGTGGGGGCTGCGGGCTCGGACTCGTCGCTGGGCTCGTCGGCGTTGGCATCAGCGTCGGCGTCGGCCTCTTCATCCTCTGCCTCTTCAGCCTCGGCCTCGTCAGCTTCGTCTGCCTCGGCCTTATCGGTCGCATCGTCCGTCACGCCCAGGGCGCGGTTGAGATCGTCGAGCGTAAAGTGGATCTTGCCAAAGTCCACGTTGCCGGCCGCGTCGTTGGTCACGGTTGTGTGCTCGGGCATCGGGGCACCAGCCTCGTCGGCAGTCACGGTGAAGGTGAACTTGCCCGCGATGTCGGCCGGGGTCAGGCCCTCGGCTGCCTGGAGCTTCTTGGTGCCGGCGAGCGCAGCGTCAACGGCATCGGCGCCGTAGACGTTCTCGAACAAGGGCTGAATGCCGTCGTAGGCGGGCGTCGCCGTCAGGGTCCCGTCACCGTTGTCGACGACGATGACCTTAAAGCTAAAGCTCGGCGTTGCGGCCGTGATGCCCTTAGCCGCGAGCTGCGGCGTGAACTCAAAGGCGGTGTAACCGATAGTCCATGCAAGCTTGGCATCCGTGTCGGTACGAATGGCGCGCTTGGCGTTTACCAGATCGGCGAGCATCTCGGTCGTGTAATGCAGAGCGCCAAAGCTCACCTGGCCGTTAACGTTGGTAACGCACGTACCCTCGATGGCTTCCTTCTCGCCCGCATAGGCGATGCCAAAGTAGAACTCGCCATCGGCCAGCGGACGACCGGTCAGGGTCTTGGTGGCAACGACCTGAGCAACGGCACCACCAGGTGCATCGGTCGTGGCGCTATAGCTGTTGACGAACGGGACCACGGCGCTCTCGACCGTAGCGGTACCAGTCTTGTACTCGGTTACCAGCGTTCCCTTATCGGGGTTGCCAGTAACGGTCGTGGTGGCAGTGAGCGTGCCGGCGCCATCGTCGGCGATAGCGATCGTCACGGTGCGGACAGCGTCGTCATAGGTGTAGCCGGGCAGGCCATCGTTCTTCTCGGCAACGGTGTATGTAAAGGTCTTACCCGCGGCAGCCTGCGTAAACTTGACCTCATGGCCGGCCAGGATGTCGATCAGACCAACCGTTGCCTCTGCCGTTGCAGGGGACTTGTACACGTTGGCGCCCTCGTGCAGGCCGAGCGCGATGGCCGAAGCCTCGTCGGCGGGCGTCACGGTAAAGGTGAACTGACCCTCGGTCATGGGACGTCCGGAGAGGGTCTTGCTGAGCTTAAGGCCGCCGGCCGCGGCGTAATCGAGCTCAGAGCGGTACGTGTTGGTGAAGCGGCCGCTTTCCTTCTTGGTGACGTTGGCGGTCAGGACGCCCTTGCCGTTATCAGTCACGGTCACTTCGGCGGTCGCGACATGTCCGTCATACGTCATGCCGGCCGCGCTGCCCGCGTTCTCGCGGATCTCGTACTTGTAGGTTCCGGCAGCCGTGTAGTGAATCTTGCCGAACTTGATGGCGGCGATGCCGTCCTTCGCGTCCTTCTTGCTCACAGTTACGGTTGCAGGCTCGGGCAGCGGGGTGCCCTCGGGAGCGGTGATGGTAAAGCTGAACTTGTCGGAGTCCGTCCAGTCGCGACCGTCGATGGCCTTGCTCAGGTCAAAGTCGAGCTCTGCGTCGAGCGGGGTCACGCTGTAGGTGTTCTTGAACTCGGCGGGCTCGGTGCCCTTCAGGACATGCTCGGCCTTGAGAGTGCCGTCGCCGTTATCGGTGATGGTGGTCTCGATGGTGAACTTGGCATCGCTGTAGGTGATACCGCCGGCGTTGCCCTTGGCCTCGCGCAGCGTGTAGGTGTGCTTGCCGGGCTTGTCGTACTTCACGGCGTTCATCGTGATCTTGCCTTCGGCATTGTTGGTGCCGGTGGCGACGACCTTGGCGTCCTTGCCCTCGCCCTCGACGAGCTCGAAGGAGAACTCGCCGGCAGCAAGCTCGCGTCCGGTCAGGACCTTATTCGCGGTGATCTGGTCGGTGACGCTGAACTCGTCAGGATTCGGCTTGTAGCCGTTGTTGAACTTCGCCTCGTCGGCTCCATTCAGGACATGCTTCGCCTCGAGCGTGCCGTCGCCCTTGTCGGTGATGGTCGTCTCAATGGTGTAGGTCTTGCCGTCGTAGGTGATGCCGTTGTTGGCGTCGCCCGGGACCTCGCACAGCGTGTAGGTATGCTTGCCGGCAGCGGTGTACTCGATGGGGCTCATCTTGATCTTGCCGCGGTCGTCATTCTTGCCGGTGGCGACAACATCGTTGCCCTCGACGAGCTCGAAGGAGAACTCGCCTTCCTTGAGATCGCGCCCGGTCAGGACCTTGGTCGCCGTGATCTGATCAGTAACACTGAAGCTCTTGGGGGTTACGGTGTAGGCGTTCTCGAAGGTCGCCTTGTCAACATTCTGCAGCTTGTGCTCCACGCTGAGGGTGCCATCGTTGTTATCCTTGACGGTGGTCACAATAGTGTACTCAGCGGTGCTGTAAGTAATGCCGTTTTCGGTGGCGCCGGCCTTGGTCTCGCGCAGCGTGTAGGTGTGCTCGCCAGCCGCGGTATAGGTGACGGGATCCATCACGATCTTGCCGTCGGCATTGTTGGTGCCGGTGGAGACTACGTTATTGCCCTCAACGAGCTCAAAGCGGAACTCGCCGGCAACGAGGCCGATCTCGCGGCCGGTCAGGACCTTGGTCGCGGTGACTTGGCCGGTGACGCTGGAGTCACTGGGGTTCGGCTTGTAGCCGTTGCTGAACTTCGCCTCGTCAGCGTCCTTCAGGACATGCTCGACCTTGAGCGTGCCGTCGCCGTTGTCGGTGATGGTGGTCTCGATGGTGTAGGTCTTGCCGTCGTAAGTGATGCCGCCGGCGTCACCCTTGACCTCGCGCAGCGTATAGGTGTGCGTTCCGGCCTTGGTGTACTCGATGGGGCTCATCGTAATCGTGCCGTCGGCGGCGTTCTTGCCGGTGGCAACGACCTTGGCGTCCTTGCCCTCGCCCTCGACGAGCTCGAAGGAGAACTCGCCCTCAGCCATGTCGCGGCCGGTCAGGTACTTGGTCGCCTTGATCTCGTCGGTGACGCTGAACTCGTCAGGATTCGGCTTGTAGCCGTTGTTGAACTTCGCCTCGTCGGCGCCCTTCAGGACATGCTTCGCCTCGAGCGTGCCGTCGCCGTTGTCGGTGATGGTGGTCTCGATGGTATAGGTCTTACCGTCGTAGGTGATGCCGTTGCCGGCGTCGCCCGGGACCTCGCGCAGCGTGTAGGTATGCTTGCCGGCCTCGGTGTAGGTGATCTCGCTCATCGTGATCTTGCCGTCGGCGGCATTGGTGCCGGTGGCGACGACCTTGGCGTCCTCGCCCTCGACGAGCTCGAAGGAGAACTCGCCTTCCTTGAGGTCGCGGCCGGTCAGAACCTTGGTCGCGGTGATCTGGTCGGTGACGCTGGAGCTCTTGGGGATCACCGTGTAGGTGTTCTCGAAGGTCGCCTTCTCGGCGTTCTGCAGCTTATGCTCCACGCTGAGGGTGCCGTCGCCGTTGTCCGTGACGGTGGTCACGATGGTGTACTCGGCGGTGCTGTAGGTGATGCCGTTCTCGGTGGCACCGGCCTTGGTCTCGCGCAGCGTGTAGATGTGCTCGCCGGCAGCGGTGTAGGTGACGTGATCCATCACGATCTTGTCGTCAGCATTGTTGGTGCCGGTGGCAACTACGTTATTGCCCTCGACGAGCTCGAAGCGGAACTCTCCGGCCTTGAGGTCACGGCCGTCCAAGGACTTGGTCACGGTGATCTGGTCGGTGACGCTGGAGTCCTTGGAGCCAGGCTTGTAGGAGTTGGTGAACTTCGCCTCGTCGACGTCCTTCAGCTTGTGCTCTACACCGAGCGTGCCGTCGCCGTTGTCCTTGACGACAGTCTCGATGGTGTAGGTCGCGGCATCGTAGGTGATACCACCGATGTTGCCCTTGACCTCGCGCAGCGTGTAGGTGTGCGTTCCGGCCTTGGTGTACTCGATGGGACTCATCGTGATCTTGCCATCGACGGCGTTCTTGCCGGTGGCAACGACCTTGGCGTCCTTGCCCTCGCCCTCGACGAGCTCGAAGGAGAATTCGCCCTCAGCCATGTCGCGCCCGGTCAGGTACTTGGTCGCCTTGATCTTGTCGGTGACGCTGGAATCCTTGGGCGTCACGCTATAGGTATTGATGAACGTAAAGGCTGCGCTGCCATCCGACTTGCGGGACACCCTCAGATTGCCCTTGCCGTCATCGGTCACGGTGAAGGAAACCTCGCGCGACAGCTTGGCGTCGTTGGTCACGCCAGCAACCTTACCGGACTCGGTCACGGTGTAGGTAAAGGTGTGCTCGCGCTTCTCGGGCTTCTCGCCCAGAGCCTTGTTGAGGTCGTCGAGCGTAAAGGTAATCTTGCCAAAGTCGACCTTGCCCTTGGCATCATTGGTCACGCTCGCGTTCGCGGGCATGGGT
Organism: Collinsella sp.; assembly: GCA_047247485.1. Taxonomy (GTDB): domain Bacteria; phylum Actinomycetota; class Coriobacteriia; order Coriobacteriales; family Coriobacteriaceae; genus Collinsella. The sequence continues at coordinate 2,066,119 of JBKTTM010000006.1, forward strand.
GCGCCCTCTTCACCGGTCACGGTAAAGGTGAACTTGCCGGCAATGTCAGCCGGGGTCAGGCCATCAGGAACCTGCAGATTCTTCTTGCCCGCAAGCGATGCCTCGACAGATGCGGCAGTGTAGGCGTTCACAAACTCGTTGCCGGCGTCGCCGTAGACAGCCGTCGCCGTCAGGGTGCCATCGCCGTTGTCGGCAACGGTCACATATGCGTCAATTGCCGCCGTGGTAGCGCTCACGCCCGCAGGCAGCTCGCCGGTCTGCTCGGCAGCAATGTAATGAATAGTCCACGTGGGCTTATCTGCGCTGGCGTCAAACGACGCCTTGTCTTCCTCGACAAGCTTGACGAGCGACTTGGTCGTGTACGTCAGCGGACCGAACTCAACCTTGCCACTCTTGTTGGTTGCGTTCAGCAGGACCTCGTCGTGCCCCGCGTAGCTCAACGTAAACTTGAATTCACCGTCGGCCATCAGGCGCCCCGTGAGCGTCTTGGTAGCCTCAAGAGTCAGCGGGGTTTCCGTCTTGGCGCTATAGGTGTTCGTGAACTTAGTCTCACCCGAGGTCTTTTCAACGTCGGCCTTAAGCTCGCCCTTGGCGTTAACCGTCACAGTCACCTTGAACGTGGCAACGTTCTTGCTGTAGGTAATGCCACCGGCGTCGCCCTTGACCTCGCGGACCTCATAGGTGTACTTGCCCGGCTCGGCATAAGTAATCTTGCCAAAGTTAATGGCTGCCTTGCCCTTGTCGAGATCGGCATTGGTCACAGTTACGGTCGCGGGGTCGGGCATCGGGGCATTGTTGTCGGACGTCGCGGAGAGCTCAAACTCAAACGCATCCGTATCCGCCCACTTGCGGCCCTCGAGTACCTTGGTCAGGCCAAAGTCGGCAGTCGCCACCGTTGTCGGCTTGGTTGCAAGGCTAAAGATAATCTTGCCGTTGTTGCCCAGGTGCGAATGCACGTGCGTGGAAGTCGCAACGGAGGAAAGGTCATTCCACCTGGGGTTAAGCACGTCGCGCGCGGTCTCGGTCTTGTTGCCGTTCGCCTCCACATCGTCCTTGGTGGTATGCAGCTGGTCGATATAGGCCAAGCGCGCGGTTCCCTTGTTAAAGGACCAGTAGCCGTCCTCTTTGACCAGAGCGCCGTCGTAGTTGGCGATCTCGTGCCCTTCAAACATCACAACGGCATAGTCGTTCTTCGGCTTAAGGTCTTCGCCCATCGCCACAAACTCGTCCTTGTAGTAATAGACGTCGTTGCCCTGCGGCTTTACCGTCGCGCGCTGGGTGCATTCCTTGTCCGTGTAGATAGGCGTGATTTTTTGGAAGTAATAGTAGCTGTTGGTATCGGCGGGCTCAAACTCGGCGACAACATCGCCCAGCTCGCCGCCCGACCACTTGTTGGCCAGGAAGTAGACCGTCTGGTTGTCGGCACCCTTATGTTTCTCGATATACTTCTTGAGTCCGTCATCGGGCGTAAACAGGTTGTTACGCGCGGCGTCCTTGACGCTCGAGGTGTATTTAATCTGAATAGGCTTGATGTCATTGAGCGACGTGCGCTCAAAGATCCCGTTTTCCATGTCCACGTGATAGCGGATCAGCGGAATCAGCGATGCGGGAATCTTGACCGTCACGATATCGCCCTGCTGCGCATTGGTAGAGCGCTCGACGGTGATGACCAGGTCCTTGGCCACGCCCGAAAACTCGTACGTGTCCGTATTGCCCTTGGTTGTCTTGGTCACTTCATCAAAGGGGACGCCATTAATCTGAGCGCTGACAAACGTATCGACCTGCATAAAGTCGCCCAGCTCATCACTAAAGGTGATGTAGCCGGACTTGCTCTCGTCGTAACCATCCTCGATCTGAGTGGGAGAACCCTTGCCCGAGGTGATAGAGCTCGAGATATCATCAAACACCTTCTTGAGCTCATCGGCATTCGACGCAGCCTTGTAGAAATCGGAATTCTCGGTGCGCTTACCAAGCTTATTGGTTGTGTAGGACGTGGCGTTTGGATAGTTGTTCGACACGGCGTGCATGAACTTGTTTTCTTTGCTTGCCTTGCTAATGGCCTGATCCGGGTTCGCACCGCTAAAGATGCCGATGGTGTAGATGGTGGCGCCTTTATCTTTCATGGTCTTGGCGGCATTAACGGCATCATTAGCGACATCGGACTCAAAACCATTAGAACTTGTAGGAGAGCCGTCGGTAAAGAACACGACGACCTTCTGGGCATCCGTGCGGCCCGACATGTCGCGAGCAAGCTCAAGGCCGTAATCAGCCTGCGTAGCGCCGGCGGGCTCGATGTGGCCGACCGTATTCTTAAGTTCCGTCGCATCGCTACCGACACACGGCGTCAAGCCCTTCATAACCTGCGAATAGTTATATTTGTTCCGGCTATACGTACCGTTACCGATATCGTAGCTCTTTGTACCGGCAAACTTGACAATCGAAACCTGATGCTGTTTGGAATCATCTTTGATCTTTGCGTTCTGTTCGGCGATGGTGTCGATAAAGGAACTGGCAGCTGCCTTGAGTGCGTCGATGCGTTTGGTCGAATCGCTGCCACCCATGTCATCACCCATCGACCCGGAGGCGTCCAGCACCATCACGATATCGAGCGGCTTAGTAACCAGCGACGTTGTATCAGAAGTCGAAGAGATCGTGGAAAGCGTCGTCACAAAGTCGGACTTTTCGTCCTGCGCGGGCTCGACCGTCTTGTCCGTCCAAATCCGGCCCACATAACGTGTCGTCTGGTCCTGCTCGCCGCCCGACGCCCAGTATTGCCAACGGCTAGTGGTGTCAGGATCGACTATCTTTGTCGCCGTCGGTCCGTCCATTCCGGTGCTGGACCTGGCGTTGGCCTCGGGCAGCATGGCAAATGCTGCAGCCGGCAACACCAGCACCACGGCCAGTATCACCGCCAAGAGACCCCTCGTGTACTTACTCATCGCGTCTCCCTTCTCGCGGTCTCAGACCTTGCATCAGCCTAAAGTTACGGAATGAGACACAATTTGGGCAGGTGACACACGTTCCAGATTCGATTTTGAACGTGAGACAAATGTCTCACCAAAGTTGAGACACGAGAGTTTTCGCAGGAAAACGGGTGCGACTCAAGATGAGCGGGCTAAAATTGCCCATTTTCTTCCATCTGGAGAGGATTAGGAGATAGCCTCCACCACGAAACCGGACCATTTACTACGTTTAACCCGGTGCCCCCGACCATAGCCGCGTTTCATGAAACACAGCAGGCGTTTTACCTGCGGTTTTATTTTTGCATTTTTCGCCATGGTTGAGGGCAGTAGCTTAAACGTAGTAGATAGGCCCATTTCGTGGCGGGCGGGTCGCGCGGGCGCCCTCGCAAGGCCAAAATAGTCCGTTTTCCTCCATCCCCGGGGGATCCGGGGCTGGTACCAATATGGTGTCATTTCAAAACTATGCCGGATTACGGGGCAAAAGTCGGAGCCCTCATCCATGCCCTCTATTTTTGAAAAACAGCAAGCAATCTACCTGCACTGATAATTGTTCTCGGGGGAAGCGGGCACTGCGGGGCGCGGCAACGGCGCGCGATTTCCGCGTCGCAGCGCTACCCTGATGCTGAATGCCGGGACGATGACCCACTGACCTGCTGACGCCTCTTCGGCCGTCCTCAAATCCGACCTGTCTCGCCCCGGCATCCGCGTCCCGGAGTCCTGCCATGACCTAATAGGAGCATGAGCGCGGACAATCGGACAAGCCAATTGGATTGTAGCGCTCCCGTCAGTGCAATGTCTGGGAGACCCGGGCGCGGAGCAGGCGGCAGACCGAGGGGAGCGAAAATGGAAGGCGAAACGGTCATCGCGGGCGTCGACACGCACAAGGACGTGCATGTTCTGTGCCTGCTCGACGGCCTCGGGAGGAAGATCTGGAGCGGGAGCTTCGGGGCCGACCCCGAGGGCTACGACAGGCTGGCGGAGGCGATAGGCGACCCGGGGAGCTGCATGGTCGTCGGCGTCGAGGGCACGGCATCGTACGGGGCCGGGCTGACGAGGAGGCTCGTGGAGCTCGGGTACAACGTCGTCGAGGTGCTCAGGCCCAAGAGGGACAAGGTGAGGCCCGGCGAGGGGAAGAGCGACCCGCTGGACGCCGAGCGCGCGGCGCGCAAGGCGGCGTCCGGGAAGGGCTGCTCCGTGCCGAAGTCGCAGGACGGCTGGGTCGAGGCGGTGCGCCAGCTCTACGTCGCGCGCAGGCTGGCCGTCGCGACGTCCACGTCCTGCGTGGCCTGCGCGAAGTCGATGCTCACGACGGCCCCGAGCGCCCTGAGGGAGCGGTTCAGGGGCCGCGAGCGGCCGAAGGACCTCATGCCGCTGCTCGCGCGCGGGAGGAAGGCGGGCGACGCGCTCGAGGAGAGCGTGCTGGCCTCGCTGCGGTCCGTCGCGGCGGTCTGGAAGGAGGCCCGCAGCCAGGTCGAGTCCCTCGACGAGCGCATCCGCGCGCTGCTGGAGGCGAACGCGCCCGCGCTGCTCGGCGTCGAGGGCTGCGGCACCACGACCGCCGCCGCCCTGGTCGTGGCCGCCGGCGACAACCCCGGCAGGCTGAAGGGCGAGGCGGCGTTCTCGATGATGTGCGGCGCCTCCCCGATCCCCGCGTCGAGCGGGAAGACGGACCGGCACAGGCTCAACCGCGGCGGCAACCGGCAGGCGAACTGGGCGCTCTACGAGATCGCGATCGAAGCGCATGGCGTACGACGAGAGGACGAGGAGGTACGTGGCGAGGCGGACCTCCGAGGGGAAGTCCCGGCGGGAGGCGGTCCGCTGCCTGAAGCGCTACATAGCGCGGGAGGTGTACCACGTGCTCATGGACCCGAACCCCGACGGCGCCGCGCCGGAAGGCCCCGAGCTCGCGAAGATGCGCAAGGCGATGCGGGTGACTCAGAAGAAAGCCGCCGCGGAGCTCGGCCTGTCCGCAGCCACACTCGGGCACTTGGAACGGGGGAAACGGCGGTCGACGAAACTGGAGAGGAGGTATTACGAGCTCCTGTGCGAATTGGAGAGAGCGCTCCCGCAAACTGCCTCTTGACAACTTATAGGAGCGTCGGTTTTATTTTCGTGATTTTCGATATGGTTGGGGATTCGCAATCCAGCCCCGTATACCGGCATGGTTTTGTTCGCGGCGGCCCAACCGCGCGTTCGCGCGCGGGGCCGGCGGGGCATTTTTGCCCCGCCGGCCCCCATTCCAGCGCTATACCAGCCCCATTCCAGAGCTACTCCGGTTTGGTTTCTACCGTGGGAGTCTTGTCCGCTGCGACTGGAGTACGGGCGGTGTCCATAGTCAGGCAGTGCTTGGGGCAGCTCTCGATGCACTCACCGCACACCACGCAGGCGTACGGGTCGATCGACCACGTTCCGCCCTTGCGATCGACCGCGAGCGCGCCCGCCGGGCAGCGACGCGCGCACATGCCACAGCAAATGCACACGTTCATGTCGTTGACGATGTGCCCGCGCAGGCGCTCGGGCGCCGTCAGCTTCTCCTGCGGATAGCACACCGTTACCGGCTGTTTGACCATGGAACCCAAGGCCGTCTTGGCAAATGTCAGCAAACTCATGCCGTGCCTACCTTTCCGTGCAGCTAATGCAGGGGTCGATGGTCAGGATAATCATGGGCACGTTGGCAAGGAGCACGCCCTGCAGCGCATGTGTCAGACCCGCCAGGTTCTGCGACGTCGGCGTGCGCACGCGGAAACGGTCCAAGTTCTTGGTGCCGTTGCCGCGCACATAGTAATACGCCTCACCGCGCGGCTGCTCAATCACAACCTCGCCGCGCGCGCCGTCGGCTGGCGTAAGCTTGGTGCGCGCGCCGATACCGTCGTGCGGAATCTTATCCACAAGCTCCTTGATGATATCCATGGCCTGCGTGACCTCGGCACAACGCACCTGGCAGCGGGCATAACAATCGCCGTCGGTGGCAACGATGGGCTCAAACGCGGCCAAATCCGCATAGGCGCCGTCACCGAACATGCGCACGTCGTAGTCCACGCCCGAGGCGCGGCCGAACGGGCCGACCATCGACAGATCCAACGCGTCCTTCTTGCTGATCACACCCACGCCATGCAGGCGCTCGCCGCAGCTGTCGTCGTCCAAAAACGTATGCGCCAGGGCCTCGTAGTCAGGACGCATGGCATCGAGCGTCTGGACAATGCCCGCCAGCTCGGAATCCTCGATATCGTGCTTAAGGCCGCCGATCTCGTTAATCGAAAGGATCACGCGCCCGCCGCACGTGCTCTCGAAGATCTTGAGAATCTGTTCGCGCAGGGTCCACGACCGATAGAACAGCGCCTCAAAACCAAAGGCATCGGCGAGCAGGCCCAGCCACAGCAGATGCGAGTGGATGCGCGAAAGCTCATGCAAGATGGTGCGGATATACTGCACGCGACCGGGCACCTCGATGTCGAGCATGTGCTCGCAGGCGCTGGCATAGCCGCAGCTGTGGCCCACGGCGCAAATGCCGCAGATGCGCTCGGCGATGTAGCCAAACTGATGCATGTCGCGCTTTTCGGTGAGCTTCTCGAGTCCGCGGTGCACAAAGCCGATCTGCGGAATTGCCTCGATGACGCGGTCGTCCTCGATCACCAGGTCCAGATGAAGCGGCTCGGGCAGCACCGGGTGCTGCGGGCCAAACGGAATAACGGAGCGATGTGCCATGGGCCTTACGCCTCCTTTTTCTGCTTATCGCGGGCGGCCTTGGCGGCAAGCGCCGCGCGGACCTTGGCCGCTTTCTCGGGATCCATGGCGGCGAGCTTTGCCTCCATCTCGGCAGCCCTGAGCGCAGCCTTCGCAGCAGCCTCATCGTGCTGAGCATCGGAGCCGGCAGCCGCAGCGGGCTGGGCAGCGGCGCCCGCGGCATCGCCGACGCTCGCAGCGCCCTCCCCCGCAGCAGCCGCAGCCTTGCGCGCCTTGGCCTCGGCGGCGGCACGGACCTTCATGGCCTTCTCGCGCGCGGCCTTCACCTCGGGCGTAATAACGCTCATGGGTTCAGCGGTCGAGACCTGGTAGAAAAAGCCCTTAAAGTCGATCTGCATGTCGGTGATGGCAAGCCCGAACAGGTCGTGTGCCTCATTTTCAAACGGGAACACCGCCGGATAGTACGAGCTGATGGACGGAATCTCCTGGTACCGATCAATTCCCTCAACCACCAGGTTCTCGATCGCATAGCTGCCGTCCTGCGCAATATGTTCCTGAGCAGCACGAACGTTGATAAACGTATAGAGCAGGCGATACGTGCCGTCGTCAACGTTGCGCTCGGCATGCATCTGCACAAAGCGCGCGCCGGCACCCTTGAGCGCCTGCACATGCGGCAACAGCTCGTCGATCCCGACGGTGGTATAGATAGCCTTTTGCATTACTCGGCCTCCTTTGCAGCGGCGAGCGTCTCAGCAGGCGCGTCGCCAGTACCGTCAGCCCCGGCCCCCGCGGCCACAAACCCGTCCTCGCCCAGCTCAACGCCACCGTCCCAGGTAGCGGCACCGCCCACGGTGAGCGGGTCGCCGCCGGCGCGCATCACAGCCTCCTTCTGGTCCAGGATGCCGCACGCCTCCACGATGGCATCGATCACGGTCTCGGGGCGAATGGCGCACCCGGGCGCGTACACGTCCACGGGGATTGCGCGGTCCACGCCGCCGATCACGTTGTAGGCATCGCGGAATACACCGCCCGAACACGCGCAGATGCCGCAGGCCACCACGCACTTGGGCTCGAGCATCTGGTTGTAGATCTGGCGCACGACGGGCAGGTTCTGGGCATTGACCGACCCCGTCACCAAAAAGATGTCCGCATGCTTGGGGTTGCCGGTGTTGACCACGCCAAAGCGCTCCGCATCGAACAGCGGCGTGAGCGAGGCCAGCACCTCGATATCGCATCCGTTGCAGCTCGAGCCGTCGTAATGAATAACCCACGGCGAGCGTGACATTTTATGATCCATGGATGCCGCCTCCTAAATAAACACGTCGACGAGGATGGGCATAAGGTTGAGCAGGCCAAACACCAGTGCCACGCCCCATCCGAGCTTAAAGCAGCTGCGCCAGGTGCTGCGTGCGAAGGTGTTATCGATCAGTACCTCGACAAAATACGTCGCGACCATCACGACCAGGGCGACCACCCAGCTCACCGGGTTGTCCCAGACAAAGAACATGCCCACCCACATCAAAAACAGCACGGTCTCGCACCAGTGCATAAGGGTCATCTTGGCCAGCGTGCCGCCGCTCATCTCGGTGGCGACGCCCTGGACAATCTCCTGATGCGCGTGATGCGAGTACGAAAGATCGAACGGCGACTTGCGCAGCTTGATGGTAAGCACCGCGAGCAGCGCGAGGAAAATGGGCGCGCTGTACACGATGATGGGGGCCGACTGCCCCGTCACGGCAATGGAATCGAAGCTGTCGGTGGCAAGGTACAGGCCCACGCTCATCAGCAGAACGGCGGGCTCGTAACTCATAACCTGCAGCAACTCACGATCAGCGCCGACCTGGGCAAACGGGCTTTGCGTCGAGGCGGACGCCAGCACCACAAAGATCGCGGCGAGCGTCACCATAAAGGCACACAGCAGCGTGTTGGAGCCCGACACAAAGATGCCGCCGCCCACGACGGTGAAGATGAGCGCGCACGCCATGTAGGTATCATCCATGGTGTTTACGCTGGCAGGGGCCTTGCGCAGCAGCTTGGCAACGTCGTAGAAGGGCTGCAGCAGGCGCGGGCCCACGCGGCCCTGCATACGGGCCGAAAGCTTGCGGTCAACGCCGTCGATCAGGCCACCCACAAGCGGCGCAATCAAGGCAAACGCCACGGTGCCAATAAATATGCCCACGACGCCCGAACCTTCAAAATACTTGCCGCGCAACACCGAGGGCGCGCTCATAGCAAGCCTCTCGGGCCCAATCCACGCGCAACACAGCAGCGCAAACAAGATAATGCTGCAGCACACGACGCTACCCGCGGGGCCAATACGCTTCTCGCCAAGGGCGTCCTCCGAGTACCAATTGCGCTTTTCGGCCTTCACCTCGTGTCCCATCGAGCCACGGAAATGGCGGTAATTGTCGGTTCCCACACCCGAAAGATATACGTTTACATGCGGTTTGTTGCTCACGCGGAACGACGTCAGCAGCACCACGGCGATAAACGCCACGATAACCACCATCAGATACATGGCGTCCTTGCCAATAACGTACGGCACGCGGCCAAACACCATGGCCAAGTAAGGCGACACCAGGCCGCTCGAGATAACCGGGAACGCCACACAGCACAGAATCAGCAGCGCGGCGATGGTGTTGAGGGCCATCCATTCGGTCTTATGGACATTGACCTCAACGTTTTGAGCCGTGGGGTCGACGCCCGAAAGCTTGGCGAGCCACTTACCCCAGAAGTAAAACGTCGCGGCCGAGCCAAAGGCAAGCACCATGATCATGAGCACGTTGCCGGTCTGCGCGAACGCCACCAGAGCGCCCCACTTGGACACGAGCATGCCAAACGGCGCCACAAACATGCCCATGATGCCCAGCATCATCAGGCGCGTCAGGTGCGGCATGCGGCTGAACATACCGTCCATGTCCTCGATATTGCGGCTGCCGATATGATGCTCGGCCGTGCCCACGCACAGGAACAGCAGCGACTTTGCCACCGTGTGGAACAGGATCAGGAAGATGGCCGCCCATACGGCCTCGGGCGCGCCGACACCCAAGCAAGCACTGATGAGGCCCAAGTTGGAAATGGTGGAGTACGCGAGCACGCGCTTGGCATTGCTCTGCGAGATGGCCATAAGGGCAGCGAGCAAAAACGTGATGGCGCCCACGCTCGTGACCATAAAGCCGGTCACGGGATAGATGGCATAGAGCGGGCTCAGCTTGACCATCAGGAACACGCCGGCTTTGACCATGGTTGACGAGTGCAGCAGGGCGCTCGTGGGCGTGGGGGCAACCATGGCACCCAACAGCCAAGTGTGGAACGGCATCTGTGCGGCCTTGGTGAGCGCGGCGAGCGACAACAGGATGACCGGCATCACCAGCAGCGCGGACTGCGCGGTTCCGGCGCCGGAAAGCTCAATCATGCCCGAGATGGTCAGCGGCATGCCGTTAACGTGCAGGTACATGAGTCCGGCCAAAAACGCGATGCCGCCCAGCATGTTGAGGATGATCTGGGTGAAGGCGTTTTTGATGGCCTCGGGCGTACGCGTGTAGCCAATCATAAGGAACGAGCACACGGTGGTGATTTCCCAGCCGCAGAACAGCCACTCAAGGTTGTCACTCGTCACGATGACGAACATGGCCGAGAGGAATAGAAACATAAGCGCCAGGAACTGCGGGCGACGGTCGGGCGCGGTCTGCCCGCGCAGCGCAGCCTCGTGCTCGTCATGGGCCTGGAAGTCCTTCATGTAGCCCAGGGCATACACGCAGATTAGGCTACCGACGATGCCGACGGCGAGGACCATGATCACACTCATGTAGTCCAGGTAGAGCGGCGTCGCCGTGACGGCTTCGACCGCGGGCAGCGTCATGGCTGCAAAGGCGAACGAGCCCACCAGCTGGACTATGCCGAGCACCGTGGCGAGCGCGTTCCTATATTTGTACGCGTTGTACAGGATTACGGCGCACAGGATGACGTCGATGACGGAGCTGATGATCGAGAGCACATGCGAGGTGCCGGGGGCAACCTCAAAGCTCTGCGGACCCGTGCCAAAAAACATGACGGCGACTACAACTGTCACCGCCATAATAATGCCGGAACCTATGAGCCCCACCGCATCGCGGGCGCGGTCACCGCGCGCGAGCAGCATGCCCAGCGCCGGTACCAGCGGAAACAGGGTAAGGAAATACAGTAGCGTCATACCATCACTCCCCCATGCAAAAACGCTGCAATTGTTTAACGTTATAGCTCAATTGAGGAGCAGCGGCGGCAGGTTTTCGGTCAACTGGGGAGTTTTAGGCGTACGGGGTAAGGGCACGTCCGCTTTGGAGCAGCGGGGCGACGCTCCCCTATCGCAGCGACAGGCGCGCGGGCCACTGTGCGCAGTTTATTGGCCACTTTGGAGGATGTCCCGACAGGCTCGCGCCGGTCCAAAAAGTTGGCGCGGCAAGAAAAATGCGCCCCTGTGGGCGCACCATCCCGTTTGCTATTCCGCCTTTTTAACGCGTGGCTTGCGGCCGCGCGGCTTATCGACCAGTGCGGACTCACCGCTCTCGCGGTACTGACGGCACCAAGCCTTGACCGAAGACTCGCTGGGAATCTTGTGCTTGATCATGGCCTCGCGAACCGTCAAGCCGTTTTCCAGACGGTCCTTAACCACAGCGAGCTTTACGTCGTACGAATAGGTGTGATGATGCGAACCGGCATTGAGAACGGCGTCGGCACCGCCCACGGCATACGCGCGGGCCCACTGACGAGCCGTGGCCTGGGGAATGCCAAGCTCCGCGGCGAGGGCGCGATGGCCGACCCCCTCTTGGAGGATCTCGACGGCGCGCTGCCTAACCTCGGGCGCATGCGTGCGAGTCCTAGTTGCTTCCGACATACCTGCCACTTCTTAGCCTTAACCGTTAATCTGCTTTCTTACGTGCAAGTTAGATAGTAGCATTTTACTGTTTGCTCAAAGCAGTTAATTAAAATAGACGCGGCGTTATCTGGGCATTTGGCACCAAATTACGACATTTCTTTATCGATTATTTACGCTGGTAGCTGACTCGCAGCTAATCGTCATTCGCTTGTCAACAAAATTGACATCTCTTTATGTCCTTTGGTATAGAGGATATAGTTATTAACCCCTCCCCCAATAATTTTGAGTGATCTGCAAGGCAGTAGACGTCCTCACTCCTCATGATTACCTCGCATTGCCATCCACCGGAGCAAAACAAAAAGGGCGGGACCTGCTGCCCTTGCAGGCCCCGCACCGGTTGACACCCGACGGGACACAGCCGGGCGAGACGGATCCGTGCTACCGCCCCGCCTGGCCGCGATGTTCAACTACAGCTCGTTGGCCGCGTGATATGCCGTGCGAATGGCGCTCGCGATGTCGGCGGTGTACTCGCCCGAGCAGTCTCCCACGTAGGTCACGGGCACCGTCACGCCATCCAGGTCAAACGCGTTGGCCTTGGAGCCCACGGCCATCACCACGTAATCGCAGGCGATCTTCACCGGCTCCTCGGCGCCGTCCTCGGTGGTGCGAACAGCCTCCACGCCCTCGTCGGTAATGGCGGTCAGGCGGGTCTTCACGTGCTGCTCCACGTTGTGCTCGGCAAAGTCGCTCATAATCAGCGGCAGAATGGTCTCGGACTCGCCCGCGGCAATCTTGTCGAGCATCTCCACGATCGCCACCTCGCAGCCGTGCTGCAGCAGGTACTCGGCAGTCTCGGTGCCCACCAGGCCGCCGCCAATGACGGCGACGCGGCCCGTAAGCTCAACCTTGCCGGCCAGCACGTCCCAGCTCGAGACGACCTTGTCCGAGTCGGCACCCGGAACGGGGATGACCACGTCGTGCGCGCCCACGGCCACAATCGCGGCGTCGGCGGCGTTGAGGTCCTCAGCGGTAGCAACATGGCTGAGCTCGACCTTCACACCCAGGCCGGGCAGAATCTTCTCGTAGTACTCGACCGAGCGCATGATCTCGTCCTTGCGCGGAGGCGCGGCCGCCAGCACAATCTGGCCGCCCAGATGATCGCTCGCCTCGTAGACGGTCACGTCGTAGCCGCGCTTGGCCGCCACGCGTGCGGCCTCCAGACCGGCGATGCCGCCGCCCACCACGGCGATCTTCTTGTCGCCCTCGCCCGGCTTAATGGCGATGGTCGCCTCGTCACCGTTCTCGGCATTAAGCACGCACGAGATGTACTTGCGGTTTTGAATCGCGTCGACGCAACCTTTGTTGCAGTTGAGGCACTCGCGGATGGGTTCGCCCGTGGCGGCCTTCAGCGCAATGTCGGGGTCGCACATGAGCGAGCGGCCATAGGCGATGATGTCGGCGGCGCCGTCTTCCAGAATCTTCTCGCCGGCCTCGACCGAGACAACACGGCCGACGGTTGCCACCGGCACGGAGACCAGGGCCTTGACGCGCTCGGCCACCGGCAGCGTCCAGTTGTAGGGCATGGCGCCCATGGGCGGAATGGTGTCGCCCATGTTGCCGGTGTGGTTGGCCTGTGCGACCTGAATCATATCGATGCCCGCGCCCTCGAGCAGCTTGGCGAACTCGCAGGCCTCGTCGGGCAGCAGGCCGCCCTTGCCGCGCGGCGTGCCGTCGGGGTTCTCCATGATCACGGGGAGCTTGTACTCCACCATCAGCTGCGGTGCGGCTTCCTTAATGGCAGCGACGACCTCCAGCGCATAGCGAACGCGGTTCTCGAACGAGCCACCGTACTCGTCGGTGCGCTGGTTGAGGATGGCCGAGCACAGCGAACCCACCAGGCGGTCGCCGTGGACCTCGATGGCGTCGATGCCGGCCTGCTGCGCGCGGGCGGCCGAGGCAGCGATGGCCTCCTTGATCTGGGTGAGCTGCTCCACACTGGCCTCGTTCACAAAGTGCTGCATGTCGTGGTGCAGCTTGGCGTAGGCCTGGTTGCGGATCTCGTTGGACTCGGCCATCTTGGCGGCAAAGGTCTCCTCGTCGCCGGCGGCCTTGGCCTCCTGCGCGGCCTTGGCAGCGGCCATGGAGCCCATGACCATGCGGCCGACACCGGGCACGTCGTACTCGGGGTGGAACAGCTGCAGCGCGACCTTGGCACCGTGCTTGTGGACGGCGTCGGCCAGCGCCTTAAACGTGGGGATCTGGGCGTCGGTCGCCAGCTTGGGTGTGGGGCTTGCGGTCATAACGGGAGCGACGTCGCCGATGACGATGTAGCTCACGCCGCCACGGGCCAGGCGCTCGTAAAAAGCCAGGCTGCGCTCGCCGATGGAACCGTCGCGCTCCTCGTAGCCGGTGGTAAGCGGCGGGAACATAATGCGGTTCTTGAGCTCAAGGGGGCCAACCGTAATGGGCTGGAGCAGCTTGGATGCAGGTGCGGTCATGGACATTCCTCTCTTGTAGGCGCGGCGGCGATGGTGCCGCGTAGTTGTCTAAAGGATATGGCATGGGAGCACGGCGGCACAACTGAAATCGGCGGACAGCAGGCAGCGGCAGGTGGATGGGACGGGGCGGCCCGTCGGTTTGTCTCGATCTGTAACAGTTACGCGGCGAAACCGGGGCTTACTGTTACAGATCGAGACATTCCTCTCGACCCATCCTCGACAATCTAGATCTGTAACATCTAGGCCCACTTTTGGCCCCTACCCGTTACAGATCGAGACAAACGGGACCCGCCTGCTAGAAAATCTCAATCTATAACAACAACTCGGCAAAATCCGTCCCTCGTGTTACAGATTTAGACAAACACGACCCAACCCACCGGTATATCTCGGTCTGTAACACCTAGCCGCCCAAATCGGGTCTAGATGTTACAGATCGAGATTTTGTTTGAGAGACCGAGAATTGGACCGAAAACACGGTCCCGAAATAACAAAAAAGCTCGCCGGCTAGGCCGACGAGCTGCAAGTTCTTGGTCGCGGGGGCAGGATTTGAACCTACGACCTCCGGGTTATGAGCCCTTTCCCGATGAGTAAAGCATATTATTCCGATTATAACGCTTGTGTTTCTTTTGTGGCTCTGACCTGCGGCTTTTAGTCAATCTCGATAAATCTCGCACAACCACGCGAAACCGCGTAGCCCTGCCGATTCCCCCCGATTTCCCCCATTTCCGTTCGCCCCGTCTAACAAATCCCCCCCCCTGATACAATTCGCGCTAGAAGGGGGCTCCGAGCAGCCCCCTCGACACCGGGCCGCGCGGCCCCTCTTCCACACCACGGGCCGCGCGGGATACGTGAGGGAAAAGGGAGGCCATGCCGAAGGTCACGGGCTGCGGCGAGATCGAGGAGATCGAGCGGGGCAAGGTCCACAGGATCAGGCACCATCTGGGTAAGGACCCCGCCACGAGGAAGTACATCCGCTCCCCGAAGAGGACGGTGCACGGCACCAAGTCGGACGTGAGGCGGGCGCTCGAGGAGTACCGCCGCGAGCTGGAGAGTGGGTTCGCCAACCCCGACAAGGTGACGGCGCCCGAGCTCGGGTGGAGGTGGCACGAGCAGCGCAAGCTCCTCAAGAACCTCTCGCCGCTCACGCACAAGACCGACGAGTGCGAGCTCAAGAAGGCGGAGCGGTGGTTCGCGGGAGTGCTCGTGAGCGACCTGTCGCTGCTCAACATGGTCTACGCGGACCCGCGCGAGGAGCACGGCATGTCGCAGCGCGGCGTCCACAAGCTCAACGCCGTCATGTTCAGGTGATGGACCTCGCCGTGAAGGAGCACCTGACCGAGCACAACCCCTGCCGCGACGTCGAGGTCTCGCGCCCGCGCTCGGCTGAGAGGACCCCGCTCACGCTCGAGGAGGCGATCTCGCTCTGTCAGGCGCTCCACGGCGACGAGCTCGACGACAGGCGCGTCGCCATCTGGCTCGCGCTCGCGACCAGCGTGAGGCGTGGCGAGGCGCTCGGCCTCACGTGGCGCTACGTGGACTTCGACAACATGCGGGTGTTCATCAAGTACCAGTACACCGAGAACAAGGCGCTGCGCGAGACCAAGAACCGCCGGTCGCGCTGGATCGCGATCGACGACGGGACGGCGCGGTACCTGCGCACCTGGAAGGCCGTGCAGGTGAGGCGGATGCAGGTTCAGGGCCTCTCCCAGACCCCGAACACCCCGATGTGCTCGGACGGCGACTTCGGCTTCCACGACCCCGACAACTTCTCGACGTGGCAGAGGGGCTACTTGATCGAGCACGGCCTCGGCAGGATGAAGGAGGCCGAGGAGGGCGGCCGCAAGCGGAGGCGCTACGTCGGCTACGACTTCCACGAGCTGAGGCACACGCAGGCCACCTTCCTGATCGGCAACGGCATCGACCCGAGGAGCGCGCAGGGGAGACTCGGCCACGAAGTGTCGAGC
Source organism: Collinsella sp. (assembly GCA_047247485.1). GTDB lineage: Bacteria > Actinomycetota > Coriobacteriia > Coriobacteriales > Coriobacteriaceae > Collinsella. Next base: position 2,082,083 of record JBKTTM010000006.1, read on the forward strand.
ATGACGATGGACGTGTACGCGCACATGATGGGAGGGAACGACCGCGAAGCCGCCGATCTCATGGGGAGGCTGCTGCGAACCGGAGGCGGCGGGCAGGAGGCCCCGGGCGAGGAGGCGCGCGCCAATCAGGCGGCCGGGGAGCCGGTGAGGCTCACCGTCGTCGGGCCGAACCCGGACCTCTGCCCCTGTCCCGGCGCGAAGCTCGTCGAGCGCGAGGTCGTGCGCGACGGCCGCGCCGCCTGGGTCGAGGAGTGGCGGATCACGGCGTCCTCGGCCGCCGATCTCCTGGAGATCCAGCGCGGGGCGGGCGCGCCCATCACCATCGACGGGAGCCGGATCACCGTCATGGCGAGGAAGGCTTGGGGCCGACGTCGCCACGACGAAGCACACTCCCTCCCTAACGTCAGAGGTCATCGCCGCTGGACCGGCAGGCGACAAAGCTCAGGATGATAAAATGCTTTCGACGCAGGAGCGTCCCCATCTTTGAATCGAGGAACCATGAGCGATTTTGATGCCGAGAACGAATCGGTCGAAACGAGCGCGCCGATAGCCCTGGTCGATTCCGCAAACATAGAGACCCTAATCCATACCGTCCGTGGGCAGCAAATCATGCTCGACACCGATCTCGCTCGGTTATACGAGGTAGAGACAAAGAATCTCAACCGCGCCGCCGCACGCAACGCCGACAGATTCCCCGAGGACTTCCGTTTTCAACTGACCAAGGAGGAGGACGAGTCTTTGAGGTGCCAAATTGGAACCTCAAAGACCATGGAGGGCCGCGGCGGGCGGCGTTACCTCCCCTATGCCTATACCGAGCAGGGCATAGCCATGCTGTCCGGCGTGCTACGCAGCGAAGTGGCGGTGCAGACCAGTATCAGTATCATGAGGGCGTTTGTCGCCATGCGCCACTTCCTCGCCGAAAATGCCACCCTGTTTGAGCGGCTGCGCGGTGTCGAGTTGAGTCAGGCGGCGTTTCAGCAATCGACCGACGAGCGTTTCAACCAGGTGTTCCGCCTGCTCGAAGGCGAGGTAGAGAAACCCCAGCGGATCTTCTTCGCCGGGCAGATGTTCGACGCCTTCAGCCTGCTGACAGATCTCGTGGGCCGCGCCGAGCGCGAAATCTCCCTCGTGGATGGCTACGTAGATGTCCACACCCTGAACGTCCTCGCAAAGAAGCGCAAGGGCGTCGCGGTGACCGTCTACACGTCCGGCAACCGGCTCACGCAAGGCGACGTCGACGTGTTCAACGCACAGTACCCGCAGCTCACCGTCCGCCGCACCAGAACGTTCCACGACCGCTTCCTTATCCTCGACAGTGCGACCGCATATCACATCGGTGCATCCCTCAAGGACGCGGGAAAGAAATGCTTCGGCATAGACCTCATCCAAGACGAGGAGCTGACGAAGATGCTCATCGAGAAACTAAAGCTCCTCGATGAGCATCAAACGGCTTGAGCGTTATCCGACCTCTAGCCACAAGCCCTAAAGTTTGAGCATGATCGCTGAAAGCCTCGTTAGTCAACATGTCAAAGCAGGCCCTGGTCCGCAAGCCTTCGATAATGCTTGCCGAGGAGCGTCAACCGGCAGGACTTGCTCTCCATCGCCGCGTTCCACATATGGTCGGCGCCAACTGGAACCAGAAGACCATGCCGGTTGTATTTCTGGAGCAGAGAGAACACCAGGTTGTTCCTGGGCTCTGCTGGAGGCATAGCGTCTGTTCTTCCCTCGTCCCTTGGCTCATACGACGGATCCAGCCTGTATTCATAGTCCTCTGTTGGGAAGAGCTTTTTCAGCTTCCGCAAATCATCGAGTGAGATTGCGGGATCGACTTCGCGCAGCGACACGAAGCTGTCCGTGTTCGTTTTGAAAACGGGTCTTTGGTCCCACATGCCAAGCGATTGATCGATGTGCGCATAGACGCTGCCCGGCGTGATGCTGCCCGTCAGGTTCGCCGCAGCACCCTCTAGGGCGTTTATGAGGAGACTTGTAAAAACGCCATGCCCCTTACGCTCAAGCGAGGGCTGATCGCTTCGCGAGGCGGTGAGTATGGTGACGCCCTCCGAGATTGCGGCATGGTTCTCCATGCCCGGGACCGACCCTGCCGCCCCCGAATAGCAGCTGTCAAGGATAACGATTCTGTGGCGCGCGCTCGAGCCGTTCGCCAGATCAACGAGTTCCCTCAGAGAGAGCCCCTCGTCTCCCCGAGTGGAATCAGACCCATTGATAAACCCGCCGGTTGACGCGATATACCCGTGTCCAGAAAAGTAGAAGAGCGCTATTTCGGCTTTTGACTGAAACAGCCTGCGCGCCTCATCTTTGATTGCAGCGCGATTCACGACATGGTCTGGGCCGGTTGCATACAGCTCCTTGCAGTCAAAGTTTCTGCTCCGAGAGGAATCCCCGTTGCGCTTGAGGAGGCGCGCGACCTCCTCGGCATCGTTCACGCAACCCGAAAGATTTGGTATGCGCTTGTCAGAATAGTAGTTAACTCCAACTACTAGGGCCATTCTGTCCATCGCCCAGCTCCTACAGACTGTCGATGAAATCTTCGATATGGCTCCAGGTCCATGAAACCGTGCGTACACCGGGAAGATCAGTTCGGTCATCGCTATACGCCCAGATTCCCAGCACCTTCTTCCCCTCCTCGCGCGCGCAGCCGATTTCCCACTTTTCCCCACTTGAGCTCAACGAGTTCTTGCTTACGAGCGCAATCACGCCGTCGGAGCGCTTGATGCGAGTGCGGACCTTCTCCTTCCAGGCGGTTGCGTACGGCTCCTTGACCGACATATCGATATACTCGAAGGGCGACTTCGTGTTGAGCGACTGACCCTTCAGAAAATCGCGTTGACGTTCGTCCTCGATTGCAAACGCAACGAATACCGTCTTCTTTTCCATAAATCTCACCTTTCGCATATAAAAACAGCTCCTTATCAGTATAAACCTGACCGGTTGCGATTCTCCACCGGAGCGATCCACCTCATTACCGCGCCCATCTGCACGTCGCAAGGATCCCACCTCCAGCGGGCTCCGATAAAAGTGGGGAGTGGAAAATACTACGACATCCCATGTCGCAGTAAATGTCGTAGCAACGTCGTAGTAAACCAGCCACGCCGTCCTAAGACCCAACTTCGTGGCAGCCCATGCCCGAGATACGGCGGTGGCCTTCGGGTGGCGTCTTGATTCGAGACACCGTTGCCGCAGGCTTAGTCAAGCCCGTCGACCCCAACACGGCGCCGCACCATATGCGCTACGTCCCATACTGGGCCTAAGGGGCAGCCTAACTTTCCGTAACTTTCCAAAAGAGGAGAATTGCCCCTCTTTTTTTGATGGGCGGGGTTTCGAGCTGCGGATACGCATCTCTTCAAGTCGCCTCTAACTTTCCTTAACTTCCCATCCGTCCCATTCCCACGTGTTGCGCCTCAGCTGCGCGGCGTCAAGGGCGCTCGCGGAACCCCGCGCAAATCTGCGCTCCGCTCCGATTGGTGGGGGTTGCCGCGAACAACCCCTGACCCCCTTCGCCTCGGCGCGGCGCTTCAGGGAGCAAAGCGCAAGGCGCCGCAGGGCAAGCGCCTTCCGCTTTGCCCGCAGGCAGAGATTCTACGGGCCGGAAGGCCGGAAGGGAGCGGGACATGAAGGCGAGCGAGGTCATCGTGGAGCCGGAGGGGCGCAGGGACCGCAGCGCATGGGACAGGGGCTCCCGGCTCGAGCGCCTCCGGCCCGCCCTCGCGGTACAGCCTGCACCAGCGGTCGAGCGATGTAGCGGCGGCGATGCCGAAGCGGGCCATCGCCTCCGACCGCGGCATCCCCTCGTCCACGACGGCCCTCGCGACGGCGAGCTTGGTCTCCATGTCGTAGGTCCTGCGGCTCTCGCCCATCCCGATCAGCCCCTTCCTCCCGGTTGCCCGGTACGCGTAGAGCCATTTTCTCACCGCCGGGGCGGGAACGTCGAGCTTCTTGGCCGCGAGTTCGAAGCCGAGGCCAGCCTCGAACAGGTCGGCGGCGCGTGCCCTCATCTCGCGACCGTATCTTGCCTTCTTCCTGCGGGACATTTCCGATGCCTCCCTTTTCTCGAACCTTAATTTCAAAGTCCAAGAAATGGGATGCAGTTCGCCGTCGGGGCGTTCCTCGAGTACTGCGAGCTGCGGGGGTTCCGCTCCCCGGACAACGACCCCCACGGCTGGGCGCGCGTCTGCCAGGCGGTGGCGAACTTCATGGGTGCCGACGGCCTCAGCGTGGGCATCTCGCGCTACGAGGGCGACGCGCGCATGGACCCGGGCGACAACGGGATCTACGTCATCGAGGGGTGGCGCATCGCCGAGCGCCTGCGGGCGGAGTACGACCCCGGCTGGGAGCCCACCGGGATACGGGATGTCCGCCCCGAGGATGAGCAGCGGGCCCACGACCGCGCCGAGATGCTGCGCGCCATCGACGCCTCGCGGCCCGAGGGCCAGAGGCTCGGGGCCTACCTCGATGCCGAGTGTTTTCCGTAACATCTAAATCGACAAAAACGGCAGCATAAAGTCGAAACTTCCCGCAAGGGGCATGCTGACCAGATCGCAGGGCCATCTTGGTGGTGCTTCGTATCTACCAAAGGAGGCCCGGAGAGGAAATGATCGGCATGACCGACAAGAATTCTATACGCCTGCTGTGGCGGCAGGGGGACAGCGTCGCCGAGGTCGAGCGCAAGACCGGCGTGAGCCGGGACACCGTCTACAAGTACCGCAACATGGACGACTTCAGCCCCGAGCCGCCCGCGAGGCGGGCGCAGGGCTCAAAGCTCGACCCGTACAGGCCCCTGATCGAGTCCTAGCTCAACGACAACATGCGCAGCGGGCGCAAGCAGCTACGGCACGCGGGGCGCGTATGACGCCGGGCCTTGACGGCCTTCCGGTTTATCTGACCACGCTACCAGTGGAAACGAACTCGGCACGCCGAGTTGCGCCGCAAAATCCCGGGCGCACGTAGTGCGCCCTTATCCGGCTCCTCCTCCTTTCCTCCAGGATGCCCGGACGGCAAGATTCGGAACGTCCCCTCAATATCCAAACTTCACGCAAGCCTAATGCGAATAGAGACAGACCTGGCAAATCAAGACACGGCTAGCCGCTCGCACCCAAAGCCATTTGCCTAAAAATGAATACCGTTGACCGAAATGGAAATACGGTAACAACGAAAAAGACTAGTCAAGCTCGTTTTAAGCACCGTTTGTTCCAGCCCGCCCCAATTGCAGACATCCCAACTATCATGAATCCAGTAAACAGAGGCGGACATCAACATCCAACGCCGGCAAGCATGCGGGTGCCTCCTCTGCCTAAGGGGCAAACCCCCGAGATTAGTTAGGAGAGGGGAAGAGATGGATAAAGTCAAAACGGCCTTCCAGAACTTTGGCCGCGTTATCGTCGACCCTATTTTGTACCTTTCGGTAACGGGCATCATTTTGGCCATCGCCACGGTATGCTCGCTCGGCAGCGGAGTTGTCGCGGATCTGGGTACGCTGCTCTCCGCGGCAACCAACTCCGCGGTGATCGGCAACCTGCCGGTGATTTTCGCAGTCGGCCTAACGGCAGGCTTCGCAAAGAAGCAAAAATCCAACGCGGCAGTGTTTGGACTTATTAGTTACCTCATGTTCCTGTATGTCAACAACGCCTACCTGACGCTCACCGATCAGCTGGCAAAAGCCGGCGCGATGGGTCTGTATGGCACTGGCCAGGCAACGGTACTGGGTCTTCAAGTTACCGATGTCAACGTCTTCGGCGGCGTACTCATCGGATGTTTCTGCGGTTGGCTCTATAACAAACTGATCGATGTAAAGGTATCGGACTATATCCGGATTTACGGCGGACCCCGCCTGGCACTTCTGGCGATGATCCCGCTGAGCATTGTCTTTGGCATCGGAGCGACTGTCGTGTGGCCCCCTATCGCCAACGCCATCAGCAACGCGTCTTCATTCATCGCAGCCTCGGGCGGTCTGGGCGTTTTCATTTACGGCTTCCTGAACCGCGTCCTCGTACCTCTCGGCATGCACCACTTTATGTGGATGCCGTTTGACTACTCCGCGATTGGCGGCACGGCGGTCGTCGCCGGCCAGAGCGTTTCCGGCGCAGCAAACATCTTCTATGCCGAGCTTCCCCATATCGCCGACGGATCCCTCACCACAGTCGACCCCTCTGTCCGCTTTGCCATGTTCGGCTTTGGCAAGGAATTCGTAACCCTTGGCACCGTGCTCGCAATGATTGCAACTTCCCGTCCGGAGAATCGAAAAGCCGTCGCAGCCATGCTGGTGCCAATTTACATCACCGCCATGCTCTCCGGCATCACTGAGCCGCTCGACTTCATGATCCTGTTCGCGTCTCCGATTCTCTGGGTTGCCTACAGCCTGTTCTACGGACTGGGCGAGATGCTCCTGTTTGTCCTGGGAGTCCGCTTGCTTAACATGTACGGTGGCATCGAGCTGCTCACGCTCAGCCTGCCTTTGCCAACGGGCGTCACCAAGTTCCCGATTTACATCGTCTTGGGCATCGTGTTTGCCGCCGTTTCGTTCGTCGTGCTGGCGATGGTGATCAAGAAACTCAACCTCATGACGCCCGGTCGTTCTGCAGAGTGGTCTGCCGAGGTCTCTGGCGATGCCAACGCTCTCGAGTCTTCCGGAACGCCGGAAGTCGACGCAAAACAGCAGGAGATGGTGCAAAACATCATCGACGGCCTTGGCGGTAAGGACAATATCAACACCATGGGCTGCTGTATGACTCGCCTCCGTGTCGAGGTCAAGGATCCCAACAAGGTCAACGAAGAGATCATCAAGAAGGCTATTGACAAGGGCTTATTTAAGAACGGCACTAATGTCCAAATTATCGTGGGAACCAACGTGCACTCCGTCTACGACCTGCTTCGTCCCATCCTTAATCTGGAAGATTAACAGTCGCCTGATCGACAGACGACAAGCAAGGAGACCTCATGTTGACCAAAACGTTACATTCAATCCGAGGCATGTTCGAACGCTTGCTCAACATGTACAAAGAAAAGTCGACAAGGGGTCTTCTCGCTCTGATGGCTGCATTCGTATGCGGTTTTATCTGGCCACTCCTTGGTCTACTCGCTGCGGTTTGGACCCGGCATTCAGGAAAGCACGCGGATGCGGGCAGCGTTGCGGGCATGGCGGCCGTTATCAACATCGTTACTTACTTCATACAGATAGCGACCAGGATTGTCTGCGGCTCGATTTGATTTGAAAGGCATGAACAACATGAACGGATACAAGATTGTAATCTGCGGCGGCGGCAGCACCTATACCGCCGGTATCGTCAAAGACCTGATTGATCAAAAGGACGAACTGGGGATTCGTGAGCTTTGGCTCTATGACATCGACAAGGAACGCCAGGACACGGTCGCTGTGGTGGTTAAGGCAGTTATCGATGACCTTGCTCCCGAGATTCCCCTGCATGTAACTGTCGACCCCAAAGAAGCATTTACAGATGCGAACTTTGTTATGGCGCAGATGCGCGTGGGCGGGCTCAAGATGCGTATCCAAGATGAGCAGATCAGCCTGCGCCATGGCGTAGTCGGCCAGGAGACCTGCGGAGCAGGTGGCATGGCCTATGGCATGAGGACCATCTTCCCCATGTGCGAGCTTGTCGATTTCTGCGAGGAGTACGCCTGCAAGGACTACTGGATCGTCAACTACTCCAACCCCGCTGCCATCGTAGCCAAGGCGATGCACAAGCTACGTCCAAACGCTCGCATTCTCGACATCTGCGATATGCCAGTAGAGATTGAAGCCCGCATGGCGGAGATTTTGGGCTGCGAACTCAGCGACATTGAAGTCGACTACTTCGGCCTCAACCACTTTGGGTGGTTTACCAACGTGCGTTGCAAGGGCGTCGACGTTACAGACAAGCTCAAAGAGCATGTGCGTAAATTCGGCTACATTTCCGAGGCAAGCCTCAATGACGCCTTGGTAAAGGACCCCGATTGGGCCCATACCTTCAAGAATGCGGCGACGATTTCCACGCTATTCCAGGATTACCTCCCCAACACCTATTACCAGTACTACCTGTTGCCCGATGCCTGCGTGGAATACATGGACATCAATAACACGCGTGGCATGCAGGTCGTAAACGGCCGCGAAAAGCGGATCTTTGATGCTTCTGCGGCGCTTAAGCGCGGTGAAAAGGTCGATCTCACGCAATTCTATGTAGGCGTCCACGGCAGATTCATTGTCGATGTCGTCAAGTCTCTAGCGCATGACCTGCGACATCGCCAGCTGGTAATTGTGCCCAATAATGGCGCAATCGAGAATCTCTCGGACGACGCGACCGTCGAGATTCCGGCGTACATCACCGATCGAGGAGCCGAACCGGTCCGCGTCGGGAAGATCCCCCGCTTCTACAAGGGCCTTATCGAACAGCAGGATGCCTGCGAAGGCCTTGTGGTCGAAGCCGTTATCGAAGGCTCCTACCAGAAGGCACTCGAGGCCTTCACCCTCAATCGCACGATCCCCTCAGCGCGCGTGGCTAAGGAAGTCTTGGACGACATGATTGAGGCGAACAAGGGCTATTGGCCTGAACTGAAGTAGAGAAACCATCCAAATAGCAAAAGCACAAAAGGTGGCCTCAAGGCAAAAATGCTTTGGGGTCACCTTTTGTATGACTAAATCTCCGCAAAACTCGTAAAGATGAACGAATCGGCCTCGTGTTTTACACGATAGTTCTCTTGATAATCCTGATTGAATATAAGCGAATAAATAACCTGAAGCGTATACGTGAGCGAGATCATGGAAGAGTAATTGGCAACCTTTCCAATCACGCGCTCTGATTTTGGAATGAGCAGGACAGTATCGCATTGCCTGGCGAGCGCCGAATCAGAAAACGCCGTGATTAAACACGGCTTGATTCCGCGCTCGGAAAGAGCGGCGGCGTATTTGGAATAATCATAGTGAATGCCGCTGTAGCTTAGGAATAAAAACAGGTCTCCGGGCCTACCGTTCTTAACGTGCAGTGTCTGCAGGCCCCCGTCGTCTGCCATGGTGACATGACGATCGAGCTTGAGAAGATTGTTGCGAAAGATACATCCCGCCAGATAGCTTTCCCCTTTAGCAAAGATGTAAATTCGCGGGGCGCTAAGAACTGCCTTGGCGATTATGCTCAATTTGGCGCTATCGAGCTCAATTTTCGTTTGATCTATGACGCCCTTCAAGAGATTTGCAAGGTTGCCCTCGATGGCCTCAATTGAATCGGTACTGCCAAAAGGACGATTGTGATCGACAGTGGCAGCCAGAAGATAGTCTCCGCTTATCTCCTGGATGAGCTGCATGATCAACTCTCGATAGCCGCTTAGGCCCAATTTCTTACAAAAGCGGATGATAGTCGCGTTCGAAGTGTAAGTCTCCTGTGCGAGCTTTGCCATAGTGAGGGTCTTAAGGTCGCCGGTATGATTGAGCAGATAGGTAGCAATGGCTCGGTCGGTTTCATTAAAAGACGCGCTGTTACGCAGGCTGTCAAGAATCATGGTCGCTCCGATCGCTTTAGTTTGTCACTTAATTATGTCATTATCAAAACGACGGGCAGCTCTTCATACGCTGACTTACGCCCTGCAATCTCTCTTCTGATATTCCGCATGCTTCGGCAACATTATTTGTGCGGAGCACATCGCTCAAGTCTCAGCGAACAGATACGAAGAAGTTCGATTGCCAGAATTCACTGCCCGCCTTGAGACGCAGAGACGGCCTCCGAACAAGCTACATGCGGACTTGAGACAGCATAGCGCTCGCTCGTCGGCATCCTACGACCTGTATCCCCCTCTCCCCTGTTTCCGTGTTGAGAGCAGTAGACGGGGCTCCAAGGGGACTTGTCCCTTTGGAGCGCAGGGTCCGGGGATGGCGCGGTCCATCCCCGGCACTATTATTAGCTAAGGACCGCCGGAACTCCTCCCAATTGGAGTTTATCGGTCGATAAGTCAAGCCGACCGGCCCGCGATTATCAATGGTTTATTTGCTTCACATAATAAATTGACTCAGGATTCACCCGCAAAGTAAACCGATAAAGAAAAAGCTCGGAAGCAATTTTGCTTCCGAGCTGCTAAAAGTCTTGGTCGCGGGGGCAGGATTTGAACCTACGACCTCCGGGTTATGAGCCCGGCGAGCTACCAGACTGCTCCACCCCGCAATGTCTGGGCGCCTCATGTGCGCAAGAAAGAATATTACGCGGGAGTTCGGTAAACGGCAAGGAAAATCTCGTAGAGCATAATTCCTTCATATTTAAAACCCCTCAGCCCCTATCACCGTAAACGAATCGCAGCCGAGCGCCGTCGACGGCACGTATACAATGGTGCGCGTCCTTTTATGCCGACACCGGGAGTAGACATGCTGCTCGCTATCGATATGGGAAACACGCAGACGGCCATGGGCCTGTTTGACGGAGACGAGCTGGTGCAGTCGTGGCGCATGCCCACCGACCGCTCCTATACCGCCGACGAGATCCATGTGCGCCTGATGGGTTTCTTTAAGATGTACGGCCTTTCGCTCGATGCGGTCGACGCGATCGCCTTTGCGGGCGTGGTGCCGCAGCTCTCGCGCGAGTGGCACGCCGTGGCCGACCGCATTGCCGCGGACGCCATCGTCATCGGGCCACAGACGGCCGCCGTAACCAAGCTGCGGGCGGCGCGCCCCCAGGCCGTTGGTGCCGACCGCATCGCCAACGCCGTCGCTGCCGAGACCTTCTATGGCGCGCCGGCGATCGTGGTGGACTTTGGCACCGCGACCAATATCGACGTCATCGATGAGGACGGTTATTACATTGGCGGAGCGATCGCGCCGGGCATTCGCATCTCCATGGACGCGCTTGCCGCCCGTGCCGCCAAGCTCGCCAGCGTGCCGCTCGAGGCGCCCGAGCACGCCATCGGCCGCGATACCGAGGAGTGCATCAAGGTCGGCGCCGTAACGGGCGCCGCCGCCATGGCTGAGGGCCTGGTCGCGCGCATGAAGCGCGAGCTGGGCCGCGAGGATGCCACCGTTATCGCCACGGGCGGTCTCGCCAGCATCGTCGCCGATTCGACCGATGCCTTCGACGTGGTCGACGGACAGCTCACCATCAAGGGTATCTGCGAAATCTACCGCCGCATGCAGGAGCTAGCGTAGGCTCTGGCGAAGCCGAGACGCTACAGACCGCGAATCCGTACGGCCTCAGGCGGAAACTCCTGCTCGCCGGCATCGGTCTTGATGGTCGCGCGACCCCAGATGTCCAGGCCCGCAAACACACCGACCGCAAGCGGCAAGCCGTTGGGCGACACCGCCGCAACTTGGCGACCGAGCAGCGGCACCATATCGAAGTACTCGCCCAACACGGGGGCCAACGGCCCTGCGGCGCCTTGCGGCGTGTTGACAACAACCGCCCAGGCGTCCACGCGGGCCAGCACGGCGGCGGCGAGCGCCTCGACCAGCGCTTCGTCAGCCACGTCCACACCAAGCTCGCTCAACGCCGAACGCTCAATATCCACCGTCACGGCACCGAACATGCCCACAGCACCGGCACCGCCGTTCACGGTAACACGCGCGAGCGACGTCTCAAACGCAGGCGCACCGCACACGATATCGCTCGGCCACTGGATACCCACCTTACCGGCAAGGCCCAACCCCGGCGTCGATGCCGTGCCCACGAGCGCGTCCATCATGCCCATCGCGGCCACAAACGGCAGGCCGTGGAAGGCATGCATGTTCACATCGGGGCGCACAACCAGCGAAAACGTCAGCGAAGCATCGCCCGCGCTCCACGCGCACCAGCCCGCGGACACGCCCTCGCGGCCCGCGTTACGCGCCGCGTCGAGCTCGGTGCCGGCGGCAACAGCATTCATCTCGATCATCTACATACGCCCCAATTCGCCAACGATATGGCCCACGCGGTCCTCGGGCTCCTTGACCTCGACACCGTTGTAGCGGAAGAACCGCGCTGGGTCGTGCATCAGGTCCTCGAGCGGCACCAGCACAAAGTCGCGCTCGCCAATGAGAGGATGCGGCAGGCGCAGCTTTTTGCCGCCGTGGGTCTCGCCATCCATCCACAGCAGATCCAGGTCGATGGTGCGCGGACCGTTGGCCTTGGCCTTCTTGGAGCGGTCGCGCCCCAGCTCAGCCTCGATCTTCATGAGTTCATCGAGCAGCACCAGCGGCGCCAGCTCGGTCTTGATCTCGATGACGGCGTTGGCAAACGCGTCCTGGCGCGTCTCGTAGGCCGGCTCGCTCTCGTAAATCTTGGAGGAGTTGGACACGCAGGTGAGTGGAATCTCGGCGATCATCTCGCGTGCAGCGCGGATGTTGTCGCAGCGATGCCCCAGGTTGGAGCCCACAGCCACAAACGCGCGGCGCGGCTGCGGCTTGGCAACCGCCCAGTAACCGTTCAGGAACTGCGCAAAACCCGCGGCGTCGTGCACGCGCACGATGTTGGCACCGGCCTGGATGGCGCCCAGGCACACGCCAAACGTAGCGGCATCGCGCTCGGCGGCCTCGGTCACGCCCGAGACGGCGCCCACAAAGCGCTTGCGCGACACGGCGCACATGAGCGGATAGCCCAGTGACGCCATCTTGGCAGTCTCGCGCTGGATGACGATGTCCTCGTTAGCCGACTTACCAAAGCCCGGGCCAGGATCAATGCAGATGCGGTCGCGCGACACGCCGGCATGGATGAGCGTGCGGGCCTGGTCGGACAGAAAGCCCATGACGCGGCGCATGATGGGCGCCGAATCGGGCAGGGTGAAGCGGCGGAGCTGCGAGGTGGGCACGTAGGCTTCCTCGCGGCGGGCGCTGCGGCGCATCATGGCGGCCAGGCGGTCATTGGGCTCCGATGCGGCCTCGGTGGCTGCGGGCGCGGCCTCGGGCGCGAGCGCGACGGTCTCGGCTGCAGCAGCCTGCTCGGCGGCCGGCGTATCCTGCTCGCTTGCAGGCTCGGACGTGGGCTCCGGTTCGCCAAACGGCAACGAGGGCTGCACCACGCCGCCCGGAAGCTTGGTCTCCGGCTTAGGATCGCCCAGCAGCTTGCCGCGACGGCGGCGAGCCGGCTTCTCGGCCTCACGCGCGGCCTCGGCAGCCGCCTCGCGCGCCTTCTCGGCAGCAAACGCCGCTGCCGAGGTATCGAGCTGCACCGTTGCGTGCGTGCGGGTGGGCGCGGCGACCTCGCCGGCATGCATCACGATGACGCCGCAGGTACTCGTCTTAACAAACTCGACCATCTTGGGATCGGTGAAGCCCGTCACGTCGTTGACGATCGAGGCGCCGCAGCGCACGGCCGCCTTGGCAACCGCCACATGACGCGTGTCGATCGAGACGATGGCGCCCTCCTTGGCCAGCGCGCGCACCACGGGCAGCACGCGGCGAGCTTCCTCGTCGGGGTTGACCGGGGTAAAACCAGGGCGCGTGGACTCACCGCCCACGTCGATGATGTCGGCGCCGGCATCGAGCATCGCCAGGCCGTACTCGATGGCGGCATCGGGGTCGAAGTGCTCCCCGCCGTCGCTAACCGAATCGGGCGTCACGTTGAGGACGCCCATGATGCGCGGACGGTCAAAGCTGAGCTCATACTTTCCGCACCGCCATGTCTTGCTGTCGTTCGCCATGAACATCCTCCTAAAATGCCCACGCCGCCGAGCTTGGGGAGCTGGCGGCGGGGTCGCTTTGCACTCAGTCTTTCTATTGTATCCGCGCGCGCGGGCTAGAACGCAAACGCGGCCGCGATGTCGCAAGAAATCAGCAGGTCGGCATTTGCATCCTGATCGGTGGGAGCAAGGTTGCATATGGCCAGCGTATCGCCGGTAAAGTAACGCGTAAGGCCCGCCGCCGGATACACCACGAGCGAGGTCCCACCCACAATGAGGGCATCGGCCGCGGCGATGGCGGCAACGGCACCGGTCAACACATGCTCGTCGAGCGGCTCTTCGTAGAGCACTACATCGGGCTTGATGCGGCCACCGCACGCGGGGCACGCAGGCACGCCCGCGGCATCCTCGTGCTCGCGCGAGCAAATCCACTCGGCGCTATAGACCGCGCCGCACGACTGGCAAATGTTGCGATGGACCGATCCGTGCAGCTCAAACACTCGCTGTGAGCCGGCCATCTGATGCAGGCCGTCGATATTTTGCGTCACCACGGCGTCGAGCTTGCCGGCGCGCTCCAGCTCGGCCAGCTTGGTGTGGCAGCGGTTGGGTTTAGCGTTGAGCGCGATCATCTTGGTGCGGTAAAAGTCGAAGAACTCCGCAGGATGCGCCTCGTAAAAGCTATGCGACAGCATGGTCTCGGGCGGATAGGCAAACTGCTGGTGATACAGGCCGTCCACGCTGCGGAAATCGGGAATGCCACTTGCCGTGGAAACACCAGCGCCGCCAAAGAAGACCACGCGCTTATGGGTGCCGAACAGCTCCGCCAGCGCGGCGGAGGCCTGCTTGGGATCCGTTATTGCCTGCGTCATATGAGTCCTCCGTCCTTGTTGGTCGGGCAGCGTCGGGCGATGTCCCAGCATGCGGCCTTTGGGTCAGCACGCGCGGTGCCCACCACCGCCCCTGTTGCGCTAATCTTAAGCCTGCCAACCCCGTCGAAAGGACACCATGCCTCAGACTTACACTTTCGCCTCGTGGAACGTAAACGGCCTGCGCGCCGTGCTCAAAAAGGACCCGAGCTTTATCCAGATCGCGCAAGAACTCGACGTCGATATCCTGGCGTTGCAAGAGACCAAGCTGCAGGAGGGCCAGGTCGATATTGACCTGCCCGGCTATCACCAAACCTGGAGCTACGCCGAGCGTAAAGGCTATTCGGGCACTGCGGTCTTTAGCCGCCAGGAACCACTGCGCGTGCTGCACGCCGACGCACTGCTACCCTACGCCGGCGAGAACGAGGCGGCCGAGCTCGTCGCCCAAGCCGCAACCGAGGGCCGCGTCTGTGCGCTCGAGTTCGACAAGTTTTGGTTTGTCGACGTCTATACGCCCAACGCACAAAATGAGCTCGCGCGCATCGACGTGCGTATGGCCTGGGACGATGCCTACCGCGGCTTTTTGAACGCGCTCGAGCGCGAGACCGGCAAACCCGTCGTAACCTGCGGCGACTTTAACGTGGCGCATGAGGAGATCGACCTTAAGAACCCCAAGTCCAACCGCGGCAACGCAGGCTTTTCGGACGAGGAACGCGGCAAGTTTACCGAGCTGCTCAACGCCGGGTTTACCGATACCTGGCGCGCGGCAAACCCCGACGTCGAGGGCGTCTACAGCTGGTGGAGCTACCGCTTTAATGCCCGCAAGAACAACGCCGGCTGGCGCATCGATTACTTCCTGGTAAGCGACGCAATCGCCGACAACGTACGCGACACCGGCATCCGCGGCGACATCTTCGGCAGCGACCACTGCCCCGTCACCCTCACGCTAGAACTCTAGCCCCAAGTAATTCCTGGGGGGACAGAGGAAAACAGATTATGTGGCCCCTCTCCCCCTATAAGGTGCGGTGGAATAGTTCCTGTTTGGGCAGCAAATAGCCAAAAACGAGAACCATTCCACCGCAAGTTCGTGAGGGAACGCGAAATGCCTTACAGCCCGTATTTCACGACGACACGGTTAATGCGACGGCACCAAGGCTTGTACAAGGCAGCCAAGAACACGCAGGTCGCGAGGCCGTGTGTGATATCGAACGGCACTGCCGTGGCAAGACGTGCCATGGCACCCGCCCACGTGAGCGGTTGAACAAAACCGATAATGTCGTAGGCGTTGATCACAACGCCGTACAGCAAACCCGAAGCAAAGCCGTAGGTCAGCAGCGCCGGCATACGCACGGTGCCATCGGCGCGATCAAAAGCGCCGGCATGCGCCAGCGCACCGCCAACGTATCCCACGAGCCCCCAGGCATACATCTGCCACGGCGTCCACATGCCCTGCCCAAAAAAGAAATTGCTGGTCAGCGCCGCCAACGCACCGACCATAAAGCCGTTACGACGACCGAGTGTCGCCCCGGCGATAATGGCGATGGCACTCACGGGTTTAAAGTCGGGAATGGGGCCAAACAAGATGCGCCCCGCCGCGGCCAATGCTGCCAGAACCAGCGTGGGCATAATCTGGCGCAAACCCGGACGAGATGCCTCGTAACCCGCAAAGAACAGCGCGAGCACCAGCGCCACCACAACCAGCATGGCCAATGCTGCCTGCTCAACACCCGACAGCAACGCCGCAGCCATCACCGCCGGCACCGCCAACAACAGCGGGATCTCCAGTTTTGCAAGCAAGCGCGAGAAACGACAGTCCGTCATCCCATCACGCCCTATAGAACACGTTGTCGGCAAAGAAGTCGGCCGGGGACTCCATGCAGGCAATCTCGCCGTCAAACATCATGGCGACGTCGTCGGCTACCTGCTCGGCAAAGTCCAAATCGTGCGTAGCCGTGATGACGGTGCCGCCAGCCTTCGCATGGCCACGCAGGGCGCGGGCGATAATGCGGCGGCTGAACAGGTCTAGACCCTTGGTGGGCTCATCGAGCAATAGCAGTTCGGGGCCGATTAGCAGCAGTTTTGCCAATGCAAGCAGTTGACGCTGCCCGCCCGAAAGATCGTACGGATGGCGTCCATCCAGACCCGACAACCCCAAGCTCGCCGCACGCTCCCGCGCCAAGTTCTCGTCATATCCGCAGGTCGAGGCCCATTCCATCAGCTCGTCGCGCACCGTCTCGGCAACCAGCAGGGCCTTGGGGTTCTGCGGCAGCAGCGCAGCCGAGGCCGCCCCGCGCACCATACGACCACGCTGCAGCTTGGCAGTCTTGGCCAGCACCGAAAGCATCGTCGACTTGCCGCAGCCGTTACCGCCCACAACCGCATGCACCGCGCCAGTCGAAAACGACGCATCGAGCCCGCGCAGCACCCAGCCGGACGCTCGATCGTAGCGAAACCAGCCTTCCGACAGGGTGGTAGCCGACCCGCCGTGCATTTTTTGGAGTATTCTGCTTCCATCCGTGCGCGGGAAGGCTTCCGAGCCGTTCTCGAGCGACGTTTGCGCCACAAATTCGGACGATTTGTCCAATTCTGAACTTTTTTTCGCGCTCGATACGTCCCCGGGCGGCTCCAGAGAGCCCAAATTGTCCTCGCGCCTGCTGAATACTCCTTTATTTGCACATCGGATGGCACCCCACCCCAACATGTCATCGGAAAACAGCGATTCTCGGCGTCCCAAAGAAGCCATATCCGCCACCTCGCGCACGCGACCGTTCTCAATCCGGTACGCACACGTCGCGTATTCGAGCATTGGGCGCGGCTGATGCGTCGCCACAACAACCGTGCAGCCCAGCTCGCGATTCACACGAAACAGCGCGTGCAGGAAATTCTTCTCCGCAACCGGATCAAGCTGAGACGTGGGCTCGTCGAGCAGCAGCACGCGCGGGCGCAGCGTCAGAACGGCAGCCAACGACAGCAACTGTTTGCGACCGCCCGAAAGCGTGTCAGTATCGCGGTGAAGCCAATCTTCCAGCCCAAAGAAATAGCTGGTCTCAGCTACGCGACGGCGCATCTCATCACGCGCTAGCCCCAAGTTTTCCAGGCCAAACGCCATCTCGTGCCACACGGTTTCGCACACGATCTGGTTCTCGGGATCCTGGAACACATAGCCCACGCGCTCCGCAGACGCGCGCACGTCCATGTCGGCAACGTTCTCGCCCAGCACGCGCGCATCGCCAGTGCGCTCGCCCGCCGGAGCGATCTCGGGTTTGAGCAGCGACAGCAGCGTCGACTTACCCGATCCGGTACCGCCAACAAGCAGCACAAATGCACCCTGGGGAACAGACCAGTCGAGCCCCTCGAGTACCGACGCCTCAGCCCCGGGGTAGGTAAAGCTCAGGCCCCGTACCTCAATCGCAGGCACATCGGAGCCGCACGCCCCGCCCGTTACCGAGCAGCTATCCAACCGAGCCATCAGCCAAACCTCTTCTCATCAATCGCGTGCAACGCGCAAGGCAACACCATCCAGGCGGCGTACACGACATAGCCTGGCCACGGCGCCGGCACCGAGAGCTGCGGATAAAACGAATACTGCGTCGTCGCGGTCCACGCCACCGCCACCGCGGCAGCGCCAAACAGTACGAGCCCGGCCAGCGCGGCAACGTCACTGCGCCCCAGCCGATACCGCGCATACGTCGTACGACGCGTCGCGGCACCCCACCCGCGCGAGCGCATCGCGTCCGCGCGCTCCAGCGAATCTTCCATGCCCCAGCCCATCAACACACTCGATGCCCGCAAGCGCGAGCGCACGGGGTCGGCCGGCGCACGCCCCGGTACATCAATCGCGTCCTGCACCGCCAGCACCGTGCGGCCGCGGCGCAAAAACTGCGGGATAAGCCTCATGCACATCGAGATCATGAGCGCAATCACCGGCGCGGCGTTGCCTAACAGTGCGAGTACCTTGTCGTATTCGAGCATCGACGCCGCGGCCTCAAACCACAGCACGCTCGCCACAAACAGCCCGCCCATGCACAGGCCATATACCATGCTCTCCAGATACACCGCGCGCATGCCAATACGGAACAGCTCCGTCGAACCCGAAGCGCTAAACAGTGGATTGACCAGCGCGATAATCAAAATCACCGGCAGCTGCCAGCGAAGTGCGCCCAGCGTGCGGGCAGCCCCACGCGTCGCAAATCCATACGCCAGCCCGCCCGCAAGCGACAGCGCAATCAGCACCGGCTGCATCGAGAACATGGTGAGCCCCAGCGTCAGCACTATATAGAGCGCCGGCACAGCTGGATGCGACATCGAGAATGCCGCGACGGGCTCGCCGCCAAACTCCTCTCGTATGTTGTCCACGGGCACCCCCGTCCCCTCGCTCAAACGACAGCTCCGCAGCACCGCCAACGCCGCACGCAAGCAGTGCAAACGCCATGCCGGCGGCGCAAGCCTCAACCGCCGCAAACCAATCGTTACGCGCTCATCATATGCCTGCGGTATCATATTGCGCCGTGTATCGTTTCCAAACACACGTCTCTATAACGTAACAGGAGATCACATGGACGCAACCGCAATTATCCTCGCCGCCGGCGAGGGCACCCGCATGAAGTCGAACCACTGCAAGGTTTCGCACAAGATCCTGGGCAAGCCCATGGTTCAGTGGATCGTCGACGCCACCATCAAGGCCGGCTGCAGCCGCGTCGTGGTCGTCATCGGCAGCCACGCCGACGAGATGCGCGCCCTTATCGATGGCGCCTACGCCAACAGCGCCACCAAGGTCGAGTGCGTCGAGCAGACCGAGCGCCTGGGCACCGGCCACGCCGTCAAGGTCGCGCTCGAGGCCTGCGGCATCGCGCAAGGTCCCGTCGTCGTGCTCAACGGCGACCTGCCGCTCATCACCGCCGACACCGTCGCCAAGTTCGCGCAGACCGTCGCCACCGGCGAGCTCGCCTGCACCGTCATGACCATGACCCCGCCCGATCCTTTTGGCTACGGCCGCATCAAGCTGGGCGCCGACGGTCAGATCGAGCGCATCATCGAGCAGAAGGACTGCACGCCCGAGCAGGCCGCCACGCTGCTGGAGTGCAACGCCGGCTGCTACGCCTTCGACGGCGCGCAGCTCGCCGCCCACATTAACGAGATCGGCAACGACAACGCGCAGTCCGAGTACTACCTGCCCGACATGCTCGAAATCCTCAAGGGTCACGGCCAGGCAGTCTCCATCTTCCACTGCGATGACTACCGCGACGGCCTGGGCGTCAACAGCCGCATCCAGCTCGCGCAGCTCACCGCCATCGCGCGCGACCGCATCAACGAGCACTGGATGGCCGAGGGCGTCACCTTCATCGACCCCACGCAGGCTTGGATCGGCCCCGACGCCACCATCGGCCGCGACACCGTCGTGTGGCCGCAGACGCATCTGATCGGCCACGTCACCGTGGGCGAAGAGTGCCAGCTCGGCCCCAACAGCCGTCTCACCGACACCACCGTCGGCAGCGGCTGCATCATCGATGAGACCATCGCCATCGAGGCCGTCATCGAGAACGGCGTCGACTGCGGCCCGCGCGCCTACTTGCGCCCGGGCACCCACATGCTCGACGGCTCCAAGGCCGGTACGCACGTGGAAATCAAGAAGTCCACGATCGGCGAGGGTTCCAAGGTGCCCCACCTGTCCTACATCGGCGACACCACCATGGGCTCCGGCGTCAACGTGGGCGCGGGCTCTATCACCTGCAACTACGACGGCGTCCACAAGCACAAGACCGTCATCGGCAAGGATGCCTTCATCGGCTCCGACACCATGATGGTCGCGCCCGCCCAGATTGGCGACGGCGCGCTTGTGGCCGCCGGCTCCGTCATCACCGAGCCGGTCCCGGCTGACGCACTCGGCCTGGGCCGTGCCCGCCAGATAAATATTGAGGGCTGGGCCGCCGATTATCGCCGCCGTCTGCACGAGGACGACGAGGTATAACGTTTTACCAAGCATCTAAGGAGCTGTTCCCATGGGGGGCGGCTCCTTTTTTCTATCGTGACCTGCGCGACAGGATGAGTGGTCGGTTCGTGTCCGTTGACGGTAAAGACGTTATCAAGACCCGATTAACCCCGTCGCGCGGTTACAATGCAACAAGGCATCTATATGGCATTCGATATAAAGGAGAAGGGTAATGCCGATTAATGATCCCGAGAAGTCGGAGAATATGCGCAAGTCCATCCGCGTGTATTCCGGTTCCTCCAACCGTCCCCTCGCTCAGAAGATCGCTGAGTACCTTGGGGTCGAGCTTTCGGGCCTTACGCTAAAGCAGTTCGCCAACGGTGAGATTTACGCCCGCTACGACGAGACCGTCCGCGGCGCCGACGTCTTCCTGATTCAGTCCGTGGCCGGCGGCAACGTCAATGACATGCTCATGGAGCTGCTCATCGCCACCGACGCTGCCAAGCGCGCATCCGCCCGCTCCATCACCGCCGTTATCACCCACTACGGCTATGCCCGCCAGGACCGCAAGGCCGGCCCGCGCGAGCCCATCACCGCCCGCCTCGTCGCCAACCTGCTCGAGCGCGCCGGCGTCAACCGCATCATCACCCTCGACCTGCACCAGGGCCAGATTCAGGGCTTCTTCGATATCCCGGTTAACCACCTGTCCGCGCTGCCGCTGTTTGGCCAGTACTACAACGACATGCACTTCGACACCGACAACCTGGTTGTCGTCTCCCCCGATGTGGGCCGCGCCAAGGCCGCCAAGAAGCTGTCCGACATGCTCGGCTGCGACCTGGCCATCGCCCACAAGGGCCGTCCGCGCCACAACGCCGCCGAGGTCATGGGCATCATCGGTGACATCAAGGGCAAGACCTGCATCATCAACGACGACATGATCGACACCGCTGGCACCCTGTGCGCCAACGTCAAGGAGCTCAAGGCTATGGGCGCCGGCGACATCTACGTATGCGCCACCCACGGCATCTTCTCCGGTCCGGCCATCGAGCGTCTGAACGACGCCCCGATCGTCGAGTGCCTCGTCACCGACGCCATTCCCGTCGAGGTCGGCGGCAAGATCAAGACCATCTCGGTCGCCGAGGAGTTCGCTCAGGCCATCTCCGCCGTTTACCACGAGGAGCCCGTCTCCACGCTCGTCGGCGGCGACTTCGCGCTGTAATCCAGCGTGCATCTCATCATCTTTGGTGTTTTTAAAGGGTCGGAAGCTCGCTTCCGACCCTTTTTCTACCCCTCGACAACCTTCCCTGGACAATTAGTTCAGATACGTATTTTTTTAAAGCTCCAAAGGCCGTTCTGAGCCTTCTGAGCTCCCCGGCGAACGCCATACTGCCCAAAGCTCATCGCTTTCGAGTACGACCGCCGCATATTTACCCTCAAATCGCCCTCGAAAGCCCTTAGAAACGCCTCGAACGCCCGCCGTCTTATACGTATCTGAACTAACTGTCCAGTAGCTATCGTCAACCTTCGCGGCAGAGCTCAATTTCCTGCAATCCCCTCAACCGATTCCACCGATTTCATAACACCCAGCCGTTCATGGCGCGCAGCGCCCCGCTGAGCGAAAAGAACGGTATGGCGGTCGCATTCTGCCGCCAACTTAGTACGTTATAGCTATGACGACCGTGATTTCACATCTCTCCGCCCTCCGCGCAATTCGTCGCGCACGACGGGCGTACTCTGCCCTACCCTGGGACTCCGTTGATAGCGAACAGCAAGCACAGGCCTTGGCTGGCTGCATTCCCAACAATGACGCGATAGACTTTGGCGCACTTTCGATACTCGACGCCTGGAATGAAGATGATTCCGAACTGCTCGATCTTCTCGTTTCAAACGAAGACAACAGGCGCCCCGACAAGCGACTTCTTCAGCATATTCTCTCCACTCCTCTTCCTGAAGGTGCAATTATGCACGTCGAGGCCGACATCTACGCAACGTCTCCTGCCATGACAGCCATGCTTTGTTCTAAAAATGAATCGGTCGCCAAAACCTTGATGCTCCTTATGGAGCTGCTCGGAACCTACTCCCTTCCGCCCGAGGCAACCTACCCCATCGCCTATGACGACATCTGGCCCAAGGGCGATAGCTGCGCAGCGACGGGCGATCTTGATTGCCTGGGCGGCCAGTCGGCAGCCAAACAGCAGAACGAAACCCGCTACGAACAGGCGCACTACAAATGCGAGCCCGCCACGACCACCGAAGATCTCGAGGCGGTCGCGCGCTTCGCCAAAAGTAGCTCATACACCTCGTTTCGCACGGCAGTCAAGCTTGCCCGACCCGGATCTGCATCCCCAGCCGAATCCCTAATGTTAGCCGTTCTCGGAGCGCCCATGCGCTTTGGCGGATTCGGATGTTGCAGCCTGCCCATGGGAGGCCTGCTACTCAACTATCGAATCGACTTCGACACTCTTGCGGTTAACATGTCCTCCGGCATCCCTTACGCCATCTGCGACCTATATTGCCCGGCCGCCGGAGTCGACAACGAATACAACGGAATTGGGCATGAGCTTCAAAACGCTCGCATCCACGATGGCAATCGAAATAATGGCCTCAAGGCAATGGGCATCCACGTCCTGGTTATCAATCGCGACCAAATGAAAGACCTTGTTGCACTCGAAGCCTTCGCCCAAACGATGCATCGACTCGCAGGAGTCCGATTCCGATATCGCATCAAGGGCTATCGCAAGCGTCAGGCCGCTTGGCTCAACGCTCTGCGGGCCGGAATCGGCCTTGCGCCGGTCTAAACGGCGAATCACCCGTGCGCCGTCGAACAGGGCTGGACAGTTAGTTCAAATACGTATAAATAGACACATTGAATTAGGCTGTTTTGCAGCTATCTCTATACCATTCGCCCTATTTGAAAGCGGGGTAGACTTCAAAACAGCGTCATATGGACTAACTAAAGTTCCAAAACAACGTATCGGCATTGAATTGAGCAATTCGAGTCCTCAGAACTTATACGTATCCGAACTAACTGTCCACCTCGGATTTTGACGGCCGTCCAAACGCCCCCAAACAACCTCAATTGCCCTCCATTTGACAGCGGCAACAGGGTCGCTCACCATAGCAGGCGACAAATCAACGAAAGGATGAACATGGCAGCTGCACAGCCGCTTAAGATTCGCATGGTTGCCGGGCTTGGCAACCCGGGCGAGGAATATGCCGAGACCCGCCACAACGCCGGCTTTAAGGCAATCGACGAGCTGGCCCGTCAGGCCGGCGTCACGTACTGGAAAAACCAGGCCGGCGCCGAGGTCGCGCTCATCAACATCAACGACCCCGAGGAAGAGGGCGGCAAGCGCCAGATAGTGCTGGTCAAGCCGCAGTCGTACATGAATACCTCGGGCGGCCCCATCTCCAAGCTCTGCCGCGAGTACAAGATCAAGGCCGAGGAGCTGCTCGTAATCCACGACGAGCTCGATATTCCCGCCGGTGACGTGCGCGTCAAGGTCGGCGGCGGCCATGCCGGCCACAACGGCCTGCGTTCCATCATCGACAAGATGGGCAGCCGCGACTTCAGCCGCATCCGCACTGGCATCGGCAACCCTCCCGGCAAGATGGCCGTCGCCGACTACGTACTTAAGCAGCTGCGCGCCCGCGAGGCCGAGGATTTCCAGGACACCTGTGCCCGCGCGGCCGATGCCGCGGGTCTCGCCATCGTGCACGGCGTGATCTATGCCCGCGACCACGTCAACGGCGCCGCCTCCGCCAACGGCAAGCACTAAAACCTATCATTTAGGGACAGGTTTATTTTGGCAGGTTTTACCTGCGAAAACGCCGCGGCGGCCACATCGCAATAAACCGCGCGCCGCCATACACACATAGTGCCCCAAAGGGGGCCGGCCTCATCACAACCCGAGGACGGCCCCCTTTGCCGTTTTACCCGATAAAACTGACCAAAATAAACCTGCCCCTGTTTGGTAGGCCGAAGTGGATAAACCCTGCTCCCAACCGCCGAAGACACACGTAAGTGACATGTCCATGAGGGTATAATTTGCACCGTATGTCTGCACAACGCCTGTGCGCGTACGGTTTTATTCGGGCTACCGTCCATTTCCGTGGAGGCACGGTTCGGCGGCCCTAACAAGAGAGGGGTTCTATGTATAAGATCCTGGAGAAGACGCAGTTCTCGGAGAAGGTGTTCAAGTTCCGCATCGAGGCGCCTGCAATCGCCAAGCATGCGCACGCTGGACAGTTCCTCATGGTTCGCGCCAACGAGACGGGCGAGCGTGTCCCGTTTACCCTGGCCGGCTGGAACGGTGACGAGGGCTGGGTCGAGTTCATCTTCATGGTGATCGGCAAGACCACCGAGATGCTGTCCACCTACGAGGCTGGCGAGTCGCTGCGCGACGTCGTGGGCCCGCTGGGCGTTCCCACCGAGATGGCCGAGGGCCCCTGCGCCGTCATTGGCGGCGGCGTCGGCCTGGCAATTGCCTTCCCGGTCGCCAAGCACCTGGTCGAGACCGGTCATGAGGTGCACGCCATCATGGGCGCCCGCACCAAGGACCTCCTGCTCATGGAGGACCAGTTCCGCGAGCTCCTCGACGAGGACCACATCCACATCACTACCGATGACGGTTCCTACGGCGAGCAGGGCGTTGTCACCGCTCCGCTGGAGCGCCTGCTGCAGGACAAGGCCGTCAGCCAGGTCTTCTGCGTCGGCCCCGTTCCGATGATGAAGTTCTCGACCCTCACCGCCCAGAAGTACGACACCCCCATCACCGCGTCGCTCAACCCCATCATGGTTGACGGCACCGGCATGTGCGGCTGCTGCCGCGTCGAGGTGGGCGGCGTGACCAAGTTCGCTTGCGTCGACGGCCCCGACTTCGATGCCACCCTGGTCGACTGGGATGACCTTCGTGCCCGCCAGGCCGCTTACCGTTCCGAAGAGGGCGCGTCCCTCAAGGCCTATGAGGAAAAGAGCTGCGCATGCCACTAGTTAACGGTCGTTTCGTTGCCGATATGAAGTCGCCCCGCACCCCCGATAACGAGGAGCCGGCTGCCGAGCGCGCCTGCGACTTCCGCCCCGTCGACAAGGGCTTCACCGAGGAGATGGCGCTGGCCGAGGCCGAGCGCTGCCTCAACTGCAAGAAGCCGTTCTGTGTTGAGGGCTGCCCCGTCAACATCAACATCCCCCGCTTTATCGAGCAGATCCGCGAGAAGGACTTCGGCGGCGCTCTCGATACCATCCGCGAGGACTCCATGCTTCCCGCCATCTGCGGCCGCGTCTGCCCGCAGGAGAACCAGTGCGAGGGCAAGTGCATCCGCGGCAAGAAGTCCGAGCCCGTGGCCATCGGCCAGCTCGAGCGCTTCCTGGGTGACCGCCCCGAGCTCGCCTCCACGCCCAAGATGGCCCCCAAGAACGGCAAGAAGGTCGCCGTCGTCGGCTCCGGCCCGTCCGGCATCACCTGCGCTGGCGAGCTCGCCCGTAACGGCTTTGACGTCACCGTCTTCGAGGCCTTCTTCACCGGCGGCGGCGTGCTGGTCTACGGCATCCCCGAGTTCCGTCTGCCCAAGGCGGTCGTCAAGCGCGAGATCGACGGCCTGGAGGACATGGGCGTCAAGTTTGAGTACAACTCCGTCGTAGGCAACATGGCCACGGCCGAGGAGCTGTTCGAGCAGGGCTTCGACGCCATCTACGTGGCGACCGGCGCTGGCCTGCCCAAGTTCCTCAATGTCCCCGGCGAGAACCTGCCCAACGTCTTCTTCGCGAACGAGTACCTCACCCGCGTGAACCTGATGAAGGCCAACAAGTTCCCCGAGTACGACACCCCCACCAAGCACGGCAAGAACGTCGTCGTCTTTGGTGGCGGCAACGTGGCTATGGACGCCGTCCGTACCGCTAAGCGCCTGGGCGCCGAGCACGCCATCATCGCCTATCGTCGTACCGAGGATGAGATGCCCTGCCGTCGCGCCGAGCTGCACCATGCCAAGGCCGAGGGCGTCGAGGTTCTGCCGCTCGTCTCCCCGCTCGAGTTTGTCGCCGGCGAGGACGGCTCCGTGTGCGCCGTCAAGGTCCAGAAGATGGAGCTCGGCGAGCCCGACGAGTCCGGCCGTCGTCGCCCGGTGCCCATCGAGGGCGCCATCGAGGAGATTCCCTGCGACGTCGCAATCTCGGCTATCGGTACCAACGCCAACCCCTTCGCAAAGAAGATCGGCGGCAAGATGGAGCTCAACAAGTGGGGCTACATCGTCGCCGACGAGGAGACCGGCCAGACCACCGATCCCCGCATCTGGGCCGGCGGCGACATCGTCACCGGTGCCGCTACGGTCATTCTGGCGATGGGCGCCGGCAAGAAGGCCGCCGCTTCCATCACCAAGAGCCTGCTGGGCGAGTAATCACCTACAGCACTAGCCACCAAACGGCAAAGTCCCCGTCGAGCACGCGCCCGGCGGGGACTTTTTTATACCGGCCGCCCGACCACCATAAAGGGGCGGCGCCTTCGTGGTGGTTTTGGTCGGTTAGTCTTCGAGCTGCGCCACCTTGTAGCGGTAGGCGGCGGCAATAACGTCTTTGCAACCCTCGCGGCCCAGCTTGGCGCGGTTGACGACGATGTCTTTACCGCTCGTCATCTTCCACTTTCCGGCACTGTAGCGCTTATAGAACGCCTCGCGCGCCTTCTGCTGCTGCTTGACCAGCTTGGCGCCCTTCTTTTTGTTGAGGCCGCGCTTCTTGCGCACGATCTCGACGCGGTCCTCAAAGGGCGCAGTCACCAGCACGGCGATGTGGTTGGGGTTGTTGCGCAGCAGATAATCGGACAGACGGCCTTCGATAATGCAGCTCTCGGTCTCACCCAGATCCAAAATCACCTGGCTCATCTTTTGGAACAACTTGTCCGAGTACGAACGCGCATCGTAGCGGTCGGGCAGAAACGCCATGTTCTCCACGGCCAGGCGCTCGTCGTAGGCGGCCATCTTGTCGAGCGACTCGCCCGCGCGCAGCGAAGCACGCACCAGCAGCTCGTTATCGTACAGCGGAATCCCCAGCTCATCGGCGAGGATACGACCAATCTCGTGGCCCTCGGCGCCAAAGTCGCGCGCGATGGTAATGACCACAGGATTCTTCTTGTTCTCCAGATCGCTCATCGCGATTCCTTTCTCTATGTGACAAAGGGGCTGTCCCTTTGCCACATTCTACGCTGCCACCATTCGCCTCTGATATGCGCGAACCAGCAGCGAGATACCAAAGTTGAGCACAAAGTACATCGCAAACACCAGGCCGTAGAGCATAAGCACCTGCGACAGGTCGATCGCGTGGGCCATCACGACGTTAGCCGTGTACATGAGCTCGGCCACGTTAATGCCCGAAAGATACGAGCTGTCCTTGATGACGGTCGTGCACTGGCTAAACAGCGCCGGAATGATCGTCTTAAACGTCTGCGGCAGAATGATGTAGCGCATGGTGGCAAAGAAGCCAAAGCCCTGGCTCTGCGCTGCCTCAAACTGGCCGCGCGGAATCGAGTTGAGGCCGCCGCGCACAATCTCGGCCATAACAGCGCTGGTAAACAGCGTAAAGGCGATGGTCGAAATCACAATGTCCAAACCCTGCACCGTAAAGTAGATAAACAGGATCCACAGCAAGTTTGGCGTGCAACGGAACAGCTCGATATAGGCGCTCACCAAAATACGGAACGGGCGGGGCGCATAGCTTTTAACAAGCGCCAGCACCGTGCCCAAGATGAGCGAGAAAAAGATCGACAGCGCCGAGATCTCGATTGTCTTAACAAAGCCGCCCCAAATGTAGAGCAGGTTAGTCGCGTTGAAGATTTCCATGCGCTAGGCCTCCTCTACGTTGTCGAGCCCCAGCTCGGCCAGGCTCACGCCGCGCGGACGCTCCTTGGAGCGGCGCTCGAGCCACTGCACCAGCATGGCGAGCGGAAAGCAGATGATGAAGTACATAAGGCAGCAGACGATGTATCCCTGCAGGTAGCCGTACAGACTCACAAAGTTGTCGGAACGGTACATAAGGTCGCCGCCGGCCACGAGCGCCAGCACCGACGTGTTCTTGACCAGGTTGAGCGCCTGGTTACACAGCGGGGGCAGAATGATTTTGAACGTCTGGGGCAGCACGATGTACCAGTACGCCTGCGCGCGGGTGAAGCCCTGGCTCTGGGCCGCCTCCATCTGACCGCGCGGAACCGCCTCGATACCGGTGCGGATGACCTCCGAAATGTAGGCCGCGTGATACAGGCCCACGCCCAAAAAGCCCAGCACGAACGGCGCGATGCGCACCGGCTGGTCGGCACCGGTTATGGCCTGCAAAAACTGCGGACCGGCCATGTACATAAAGAGCACCTGCACGGGCAACGGGGTGTTCTGGTAAAACTCCACGTACACGCGGCTTATGGCGCGCAGCACGCGCGAGCGAGTGGTAGAGAACACGCCCAGCAGCGTGCCCAGCACCAGCGACAGCAGCAGACCGGCAACGACCACCTGTAGCGTCACGCCAAAGCCCTCCCAGAAGGGCCCCATGTTTTGAAATGTCGTCGACCAACGGTCGGCGTCAAATAATCCTTCGAGCATTTGATTCCTTCCTTGGACGATGCGCCTATACAAGACCCCAGGTCTTGACCTCTTGGTCGAGCCAGCCGTCGGCCAGGCGATCGCAAATCACCTGATCGACCACGGCCGAAAGGTCGCAGCCCTTCTTGGTCGCCACGCCGTAGCCCTGCTCGCCAAACTTGACCTCGGGCTGCAGCAACTCAACGGTCTCGTTCATGTAACCGGCCAGCGTGGAGCGGTCCATGGCAAAGACGTCGATATTGCCGGCGTCGAGCGAACTCTTGATGATGGGGTAACCGCTAAAGGCCCTAAACTCGGGCTCGCAGCTAAAGCCGTTGTCCTTGATCATCTGCTCGATCAGGCCCTGCGTGGTAGCACCCTGGCTCACACCAATGACCTTGCCGTCCAGGTCCTCAATCGAGGTAAAGCCCGAACGCTTCTTGACCATGAGTCCCACGTAGTCGGTGCGGTACGGCGTCGAGAAATCCCAGCTCTTCTTGCGCTCGTCGGTGATGGTGTAGGTCGCCGCGACCACGTCAAGCTGGCCGTTATCGATCAGCGGGCCGCGCGTCTTGGGCGTTACGTCGGTAAACTCGACAAGCTCCTGGGCGCGGGCATCCTTGTAGCTCACACCAAAGACGGCAGCGGCGATCTGGTAGCACAAATCGACTTCCATACCCTCAAAGCGGCCCTTAGCGGTGTCGTAATAGCCGTAACCGGGAACGTCCTTCTTAACGCCGGCATTCAGATGGCCACGCGACTTAATGGCCGCAAGCTTGGACCCCTTGTCGGAGCCCTCGCCGCTGGCGGAGTTGCCGCAACCGGTAAGCGCGGCCCCCGTCAGCGTAAGCATACCGGCGCCCGCCAGCTGCAAAAAGTGACGGCGCGACACGGCCGCCCTCGTCATATCCGTCATGTCCATCACCGCGCCTAGTGCAGAATCTTGGACAGGAACTCGCGGCAGCGCGGGTTCTCGGGGTTATCGAAGAAGTGCTCGGGCGTGCCCTCCTCCAGAATACGGCCGTCCTCCATAAAGATGACGCGGTCGGCCACCTGGCGCGCAAAGCCCATCTCGTGCGTCACGCAGATCATGGTGATGTCCTCCTGCGCGAGCTCAATCATAACGTCCAGAACCTCCTGGACCATCTCGGGGTCGAGCGCCGAGGTCGGTTCGTCAAACAGGATGATGGGCTGCTTGGTGCACAGGGCACGGGCGATGGCGATGCGCTGCTGCTGACCGCCCGAGAGATTCTGCGGATACTCGCCGGCCTTATGCGCCATGCCAACGCGCTTGAGCGCGGCGATGGCGATCTCGGTCGCCTCCTCCTTGCTCTTCTTTTGCAGCTTGATGGGCGCGAGCGTCAGGTTGCCGAGCACCGTCATGTTGGGATACAGGTTGAACTGCTGAAACACCATGGAACTGTACTTGCGAGCCATCTCCAGGTGGTTCTTTTTGGTGAGCGGCGTACCATCGATGACGACCTCGCCCGACGTGGGCTCCTCAAGATAATCGACACAGCGGATGAGCGTCGACTTACCCGAGCCGGAAGGCCCGATCATTACGAGCTTCTCGCCGCGCTTGACGGTGAGATTGATATCTTTGAGCACATGCAGGTCGCCAAAGTACTTGTTGAGATGCTTGATCTCGATCATGTCTGCCATGAATGTCCCTTCCCTGCGTTTACACGAGTTGAACTATTGTACGGAAAGAACCACGTTTCCGCAGCCCACACTACATTCCCGTAAAGAACCCGCAACCTTTAACCCACTCATTGGGGACAGACTTAAATGAGTGCCCGCTCATTGGGTACTCATTTAAGTCTGTCCCCAATGAGCACCCAACCCCCCCTGTTGAGCACAAGTCAGCGAAAACCCGTACACGCGAGCAAGGTGACGTGAAATGAAGGGGCGCGACCGCAATGGCCACGCCCCCTCAACATCAACTATGTACCGCTCGGCCCTTACGCAAGCTTTGCGCCAACAATCTTGGCAGCCGCAGGCTTATCGAAGTTGCCGCCGGTGGCCTTGCCCAGGGCACCCATGACCTGACCCATCTGCTTCTTGGACGTGGCACCCAGCTCGGCGATAACCTGCTCGATCAGGGCCTCGAGCTCCTCGCCCGAAACCTGCGCGGGCAGCAGGCTCTCCAGAATCTTGACCTGCTCGGTCAGGTTGTCGGTACGCTCCTGGTCGGTGCCGGCCTTGATGGACATCTCCAGCGTCTCGCTCGTCTGCTTGATCAGACGCTTGATCATGCTGTTGACGTCTTCCTCGGTCACATCGCGGCGCTCATTGACCTCGATATTCTTCACCTCGGCCTTAACCTGGCGAATGATGGACAGGCGAACCTTGTCCTTGGCCTTCATGGCCGCGATCATTTCCTTCTGCAGCTCTTCGTTGGTCATCTGCAAATCCTCTCTAATAGCGTGGGCGGCACTCGTGCGAGCACCGCCCCATGATTACTCAGTCGTCGACGAATCGTCGGTCGAGCTCTTGGTGACGCCCTTCAGACTCACGTTGTACGGCACGTCCTTGGGCATGGGGTTAACGGTGATGTCGGCGTCCTTCTTGTACTGCTCCAGCCACTCGCTGTACGCAGTGCTTGCCGCCTGCGTCTTCACCACGTTGGAGACGTACTTCTTGATGTCCTTGGGCACCTGCTTAATGTCATCGACCTGATTATCGACATGGAAGTAGTCGGTGCACTTGATGATGTGGTAACCATAGGTCGACTCGACGACGTCGCTCACATCGCCCTTGTTGAGCCCCTCGAGCGCCGCCTGGTAGCTGTCGACGAAGGTGGTGAGCTTGTCCCAGCCCACATCGCCCTTCTTATCCTTGGAGCCGGTATCGTCGGAGTACTGCTCCACGGCATCCTCAAAGCTCAGCTCACCGGAGTTGATCTTGTCCAGGCACTCCTGCGCCTTGGCCTTGGCGGCAGCCTTGTCCTCGTCGGAAGCGTCGGAATCAACCTTGATCAAGATGTTCGACGAGCGGCGGGCGTCGTTGTAGCTGGACAGGTTCTCGTTGATGTAATCGACAATCTCGCTGTCCTTGGGCTTGCTCGTGGGCGCGACGGCATCCTTGAGTTTCTGCTGCGCCAGACTCTCCTTGAGTGAGTCCTTGTAGGTGTCCTCGGTATAGCCGTAGGTCTTGAGGGTCTTCTTAAAGGTCTTGGCGCCGCCCGCGCTCTTGCACGCGTCCTTCCAAGCCTTCTCGACCTCCTCGTCCGACACCGTCACGCCGTTCTCCTTCTGTGCCTGTTGAAGCAGAATCTGCTGCATGTAGGAGTCGATGAGTTGCTTGCGGTACTTCTTGGGCGTGAGGTCGTTGTCAACCAGATACTGCGCCCAATCCTCATCCTTGGTGTAGCCGTAGGACGTGCGCATGCTCATGATCTGCTTGGTCACGGTGTCCTCGGTAAGGTTGGTGCCGTTGATAGTGGCAGCAACACCGCCGGTCAGCTTGTAGCCCGAGGTGTCCTCAGCCTGCGACATAAGGCCGGAGCACGCCATCGCCGAGACGGAAAGCAGCATCGCCAGCACGCCGATGACCACCAGAACGATCTTGACGGTCTTGGACACGCGAGTCTTGCGCTGCTTCTTGCGAGAGCTGGAGGCAGCGCGGGCCTGCTGCTCGGGCGTCGGCGCGGCCTCGGAGTTCTTTTTCTTATTTGCCATAGTTGGCCTTTCGCATAACGAATCGAACAAACGCCATTGTGTCACAACGCAGCCCCCGCGGCACGCTTGGTGCATTGGGGACAGATTAATCTGCACCATTTTGGTGCAAAGGGGACAGCTCTGGCAGCCGGCAGTTAGGGACAGTCCCCAAGTGCCGACTCAGCCCCACCTTAGAAGTGGCGGCGGATGGCGTCGACCATGCCCTGGGGCGTGGTCTGGCCGAGCACGTCGGCTGCGGCATCGGCGCCCATAAAGATGTTCATGAGTGCCTGCAGGGCCTCGACCTGGCCGCCCGGCTCGGCGATGCCCAGATTGATGACGATCTGCGCCGGCACCGGAGCGCCCATGCCAGCCATAGCGTTAAATGTCACGGGCGCGGCGGGCTTCACCACCGCGATATAGGGCTTGGCCACAAACCCCGGATCGGTATGCGGAATGGCAATGTTTGCCGCCGGCATAGCGAGACCCGTGGGATAGGCATCCTCGCGCGTGCGGACGGCATCGAGCCAACCGGATGCAATGTAGCCATGTGGTGCAAGCTCGCCCTCAAGCCGCGCGAACACCTCATCCGGCGTCGCACACTCCCAATCAAAAAACACCAACTCAGGCGTAAACAGCGCTTCGTTATCCGCCATGCGCTCACCTCTCTCATCTAGTCACCTGCGACGTTCTTGAATGACCAGTCGTTAAAGCCCGTTCCCGATGACTACCCAAAACAAAAGGTGGCCACGCGCGCCTTGGCGCCAATGACCACCCTGACTACTCGGCTAAATTGTACTGTGCGCCGCTAGCCGCGAGGCGCGTCAATTGCGACCTTGCCGCTCTCCAGCACGTGGACGCGGCCGTCGGCGAGCATCTGCACGACCTCGGGGTACAGCACGTGCTCAATCGCGTGGATGTGCTCCTCAAGCGTATCGACATCCCAGCCCTCCTCAACAGCCAGCGCACGCTGGGCGATGATGGGACCGTTGTCGTAGATCTCGTTGGCAAAATGCACGGTCACGCCAGTTACCTTGACGCCGCGCGCAAAGGCGTCGTCAATCGCATGCGCACCGGTAAAGCTCGGCAGCAGCGCCGGATGCAAGTTGACCACGCGGTTGGGAAACGCCGCCAGCAGCGGCGTGTGCACCATGCGCATGTAGCCGGCCATGACCACATACTCGCAGCCGCGCTCGAGAAGCTCGTGCGCGATGATCTCGTCGGCGGCAATAGGGTCGGCGTAGATATCCTTAGACAGCGTGAGCGTCTGGATGCCCGCGCGCTCAGCGCGCTGCAAACCCTTAGCCGAAGGACGACTCGACACCACAAGTTCAATCGAAGCGTTGAGCTTGCCGGCGGCGATCAGATCGATCAGCGCCTGCAGGTTGGTACCCGAACCGCTGATGAGCACACCGATTTTGAGAGGCTCGGCCGTATCGGTGCCGGTCGGACGGGTATAGGGCACAAAGCCCAGGCCCTCGGCGGCAGCCATCTGCTCGTTAGCGCTCATCGGAGTACACGACCTTGCCGGAACCCTCGACGCACTCGCCCACGCGGAACGGCTTCTCGCCCAGCGCGACCAGGGCCTCGGTAACCGCGGCCTCGTCCTCGGGGGCGACGATCAGGCACAGGCCAACGCCCATGTTGAAGGTCTTGCATGCCTCGTTGGGCGCGAGCTCGGCCTGGCGCGACACGTAGGTGATGACGGGCGGAACGTCCCAACCCATCTCGGCGCCGTTGCGAGTGACCACGGCGTCGACGTCGTCGGCGAGCGCGCGGTTGAGGTTCTCGGTAATACCGCCGCCGGTGATGTGGGCGATAGCATGCACGTTGGCGCCGCCGCGCAGCAGCTCAAGAACCGGCTTCACATAAATGCGCGTGGGGGCCAGCAGGGCGTCAGCCAGCGAAGCGCCGCCGAGCTCCTCGAGCGGACGGCTCAGCTCCTCGGCCTTAGCGGCGGCCTCGGGCGTACCCGGCTTGATGCCATCAACGCCGATGACCTTACGCACGAGCGAGTAGCCGTTGGAGTGCACGCCGGTGGAAGGAAGGCCCAGAATCACGTCGCCGGGGCGGACGTTGGCGGGATCGAGCATCTTGGGACGGTCGACGACGCCCACGGTAAAGCCAGCGAGGTCGTAGTCGGCGGGGGCCATGACGCCTGGGTGCTCGGCCATCTCGCCGCCCACGAGCGCGCAGCCCGCGAGCTTGCAGCCGTCGGCAACGCCCTTGATGATCTTTGCCATATGCTCGGCCTCGATGTGGCCAATGGCAACGTAGTCCAAGAAGAACAGCGGCTCGGCGCCCGAAGCCAAAATGTCGTTGACGCACATGGCGACCAGGTCCTGGCCCACCGTCTCGTGACGGTCCATGATCTGGGCGAGCACGAGCTTGGTGCCCACGCCGTCGGTACCGCTGATCAGAATCGGGTCTTCCATATCCTTAAGCGCGGCAGCCGAGAACAGGCCACCAAAGCCACCGATACCGCCGATAACCTCGGGACGGTTGGCGTCCTTAACCATTTGCTTAATAGCGTCGACGGCGCGGCCGCCCTCGGCGGTATCGACGCCGGCGTCCTCATACGTCACATGCTTGCTGTCGCTCATCTGAGCCTTCCTCTCCCACTACCGTCCGCCGCCCGGGCGCCAAACGGTGCTCATAGTTGCGTTCATTTCGGCGCGCGCCATAACAACGCGCACCGCTCAATCAACAAAACAGCAGGTAAAACCTACCAGAATAAACCTGTCCCTACATGGCAGGTTTTAGGCCTCGCCGTGCTCCTCTTCCCAGCTGCGGTCGTCGTATTTCTCGACCACGGCGTCGTCGTCAAAGTGCAGCGGCTTATCCAGGTTGCGAGGCTTAAAGCCCTCCATAAACTTGTCGCGGCCAAAGCTCTCGGGAATCGCCACGGGGTAGCGGCCGGTAAAGCACGCATCGCAGTAGCCGCCCTTGGGCATGACCTTCAGCAGGCCCTCGACCGAAAGGAAGGCCAGCGAATCGGCGCCGATATACTCGCAAATCTCGTCGACCGTCTTGTTGGCGCTGATAAGCTGCGACTGCACGTCGGTATCGATACCGTAGAAACACGGCCAGATGACCTCGGGCGAGTTGATGCGGATATGAATCTCCTTGGCGCCAGCGTTGCGCAGCATCTTGACGAGCTGCACCATGGTGGTGCCGCGCACGATGGAGTCGTCGATGACGACCAGGCGCTTGCCCTCGATGTTGTCGCGCAGCGGGTTGAGTTTCATGCGCACGCCCATGGCGCGCAGCTCCTGCGTGGGCTCGATAAACGTACGGCCCACGTAGCGGTTCTTGATGAGGCCCTCGCCAAAGGGAATACCGCTCTCGTGCGAATACCCCTCCGCGGGCGGCAGGCCGGAGTCGGGCACGCCGATGACCAGGTCGGCCTCGACGGGCTCCTCGTGTGCCAGCTGACGACCCATGTCGTAACGGCAGGCATAGACGCTCTTGCCGTTCATGATGGAGTCGGGGCGGGCAAAGTAAACCTGCTCAAAGATGCAGTTGGCGGGCTCTTCGGCTGCAGGCACGCCCTGCTCGGATACCAGACCCTCGGCACTGATGCGCAAGATCTCGCCGGGACGGACGTCACGGACGTACTCGGCACCCACGATGTCGAGTGCGCAGGTCTCGGAGGCAACGACCCAGCCGCCGGCGCGGGTGACATGGGTGGTGGCGTCGACCGTCGCGGCGCCGTCCTGCGACGGCAGCTGCGAAACGGATGCGGCATCGGCCTGGTCCAGACCCTCGTCCACGAGCTTGCCCAGCACAAGCGGGCGAATGCCGTGCGGATCGCGGAAGGCGTAGAGCGCCTGCTCGTTGATGAGCGTCATGGCGTAGCCGCCGCGCACGAGCTCCATGGTCTTGCGAATGCCCTCGCGCAGATGGCCAGTACGCTGAGTAAAGTAGCCGATGAGTTTGGTCGCGACCTCGGAATCCGAGTTGGAGAGGAACGGCACGCCCAGCTCGATCAGCTGGCGGCGCAGCTCGTCGGTGTTGACGAGGGTGCCGTTGTGCGCGAGCGCGATAATGACGCTATTGATGGTAGAGAGGTGCGGCTGAGAGGCTTCCCAGCTCTTGGCGCCGGCGGTGCCATAGCGCACATGACCCACGGCCAGCTGACCGGAGAGCGTCGATAAGTCGGCATTGGAGAACACGCGGTCGAGCAGGCCCAGGTCCTTGCGGACCATAACCGTACCGCCGTCACCAACAGCGATTCCCGCCGATTCTTGGCCACGGTGCTGCAGTGCACGCAGGCCAAAGTACGTCAGTCGAGCCACGTCACGATCGGGCGCCCACACACCAAAAACGCCGCATTCCTCATGCAGCTGGTCGGAGTCCGGATCATACGTCGACATGGTCTTCACCTGTCCCGCGGCACGCTCGGCCGCGTGGATGGTTTCTTGAGACATGGCATCCCCTCAGAGCCTCGTTATTTGGCGTTACCTGCCCTATTATACGCACGGCAAGACAAGCACTCCCGCGCATGAACAGCGCTTTTTAAAAGCCCACCGAGCTTATAATCCGTTTTGCAGCCAAACATTTTATTGGGTAGTCCACTCTCAGGGGCAACGGCCTCGAAGACTTCCCGTGCGCCGTGTCTCGCCCGCGCTAGGGGCTACATTGTTGCAATTGGGACGTTCGTCCTGTCTTTTAGCTGGTCGTCGGCGTATCCTTGTAGGCTACTACAAGACGAGAAAGGTAGCGTATGGATCGAAATCAACTCGACCCCAGTGTCCCCAGCACCACGGAGGCCAAGAAGATCCCCCTTATCATCAAGGTCTACGCAGTCCTGTGCACCCTATCTGGCGTGGGCACGCTCCCGTCAGTCGCCGTCTTTATGTGGCAGGTCATCACCGCACTCATTAACGGCAACGTCGCCGCTAAGCTCGGTGATAACACCCTAGTCGCGGTTGGCCTTATCGTCGCCGGCATTATGCTCTCGGCGGCAAGCGCGATCATCTTGATCGTCTTTGGCCTGGACCTCATCAAGGACCAGCGGCGCAATGCCGCCCGCCTGTCTTACGTCCTCATCGCATTTACCGTCGTGGAGCTTTTAGTTGACGTGATGCTCCAGGGCATCGGACCCTTCCTGCTGCGCCCCGCCGTCCAGCTTGTCATCCTCATTGCGCTGTCGGCCACCGTCGACCCCACGCTACGCCAGGAGCGCGAACTGCAGCGCCGTCTGCAAGAGATGCTCGACCGCGATGCCGCCGCCGAGGGGATGCTCGGCCGCGACGAAACCGGCGAGGGCTACATCAAGCTCAACTACTTCAACCTGTTCTGGGTATTCTTCGTCTGCAGCGTGTTAGGTCTCATTCTCGAGGAAGTCTGGCATATGGTCGTCGTCGATCCCGGCGTCTATCAGGACCGTGCCGGTATGCTATTTGGCCCCTTTAGCCCCATCTACGGATTTGGCGCGGTGCTCATGACCATGGCGCTCAACCGCTTCTATAAAAAGAATCCTCTGATCATTTTCCTGGTAAGTGCCCTGATCGGCGGCGCTTTCGAGGTGTTTGTAGGCTGGTTTATGCAGACCTCATTTGGCGTGGTGTCGTGGAGCTATTCACACATTAGGCTATTCGGCATGCCCGATCCCATCGCAGTATTGACCGGGGGACGCACATGCACGCCGTTT
This sequence comes from Collinsella sp., assembly GCA_047247485.1. Classification (GTDB taxonomy): domain Bacteria; phylum Actinomycetota; class Coriobacteriia; order Coriobacteriales; family Coriobacteriaceae; genus Collinsella. Next base: position 2,120,321 of record JBKTTM010000006.1, read on the forward strand.
GCCTGCATGTGGGGCCTGGGTGGCCTCATCTGGATCAAGGTCTTGCTGCCGCGCCTGCTTAAGCTCATCAATATGATTCCATGGAAACGCCGCTACTCTGCTACCGTCATCCTGACCGCCGTCATGTTGATCGACGGCGTCATGACGTTGCAATCGCTCGACTATTGGTATCAGCGCGTCAACGGAACCGTTCGAAATATTCCCGTCGCACAGTTCTATGACAAGCATTTCGATAACGAATATATGGAGAACCGTTTTCAGAGTATGACCATGAGCCCCAAGGACGCCACACGCGTGTAGCAAACGCCAGAGCAAAATAGCTCCAACACATCAAAGCCCGCTGGCAGATCTACATGAACTGCCGGCGGGCTTTCGCTATAGACAGACTCGGATTGCCGACGAGGCCTTACGCCTCGCGCTCGACCTCGCTCACGCACTCGTTCTTGATGGTGCCGACGAGCGACTGCAGCGCATCGACCACATGCGGGCGAATGTCTCCGCCAATGAGCACGAGCATGATGTCGTCGCCCACGGTAAGCTCGCCGCTCGCCAGCCACACGCGCACATAGCCGATACCCGGCATCGTGCGCGTCGCCTCGATAGCGGCCTGCACCTTTTCGGCATCGAAGCCAAACACCATGCCGCCCACCTTGTGGCCTGGCGCCACGCCATCGGTCTCGACTCCGCGCACTTCGGCCTTGGGCGTCGCGCGCACCACGCCGTTGTGTGTCAGGTACATCCCACAATCAGCCGCCGAAACATCGGCCTTGGCTTCGCGCAGCCAAGCATCAACCGAAGGCATCGATTTGCCGTTCTCAAGCATCATTTCTCCTTTTGATTTCCAGGGTAGTCTTTTTGGGACGGGGCCCGGACACTTTATTCCTCGACCGGCGTGAGCACCATGACGGCGCGCGTATTGCTAAATGACAGCGAACGGCAGGTCACAAGCGTTACGACCTTGGTTGCCGAAGCGGCACGATCGGTGGCATCGCTCGCCACGGCAGAGGCACCGTCGAGCATCTCGGACAGATAATTCTTCAGTCCGTCATCGCCCTCAAAGTTGGGCGTGCGCGCCTTGGCATACGTGTCCTCGACCACCTTGGTCGCCAGCGGACGCAGCTTATACGTTGCATCGCGCGTGATGTAATACACGTACTCGATGCTATCGAACGTCGCTTGGTCGGTGGTGTCCGAAATCACGTTGAACATCGACCCATCGTTCATATGGTGGCCGTAGATCGTGGTCTGCTGATCCACCATGCCCGGCGCGGTGTCGTCGCTATCCAAGAAGATGGCACCGGACGCGTTAGCCGTACCGTCAAACAGCGTGTTGAGGTATTTGGAGTTGTTGTTGGTCTGCACGACGGGATAGTTGATGTTGGTGCCGGGCGCGTAAATCCAACCCACAACCTCGGGATTTGTCTGGGCAAGCGCATTGAAGTCGATAATCGGCACGCCACTGGCGTCCTTATCGCTCACATATTGCTTTTCGATCTTTTGATACGACTCGCTCGCCTGCTTGTAGCCAATCTGCGCGTTGATAAAGATGGCGGCGGCGGCAACGATCAGGCCAATGCCGATAATGATGAGCAGTATGGGAATGACGGAGCGGCGCTTTTTGCGCGGCGGCTCGGTATAGCTCGATGGCGCGGTATGCGCCGAAGAGCGAGGTGGCTTCTTGGCCGTACTGTATGACGAGGGGCGATATGCAGCAGGCGTATCCTGACGGCGATGCTTCGCCGGCGTCACGGGGCGCGGCGCGCGCGGCTGCTGAGGAGAGGATGTCCGACCCTGCTGTGCCGCATGGGCAGCACCCGGCTTCGACGGATCGGGAATCTGAGAAGCCTTGAATCGTTTTCCCTGATAGTCGGACATGGCTCTCCTTATACTGCGGTGAAACGGCGGAACGCCTAGGCGTCGGCCATCTCCTGCTTCATCTTCTCGATAACCTTGCGGTACTCGGGGTCGCAAGCGCCCAGAATCTGCGTGGCGTAGATGGCGGCGTTCTTGGCGCCGTTGATGGCAACGCAGGCCACGGGCACGCCCGAAGGCATCTGCACCATCGACAGCAGCGAATCCATGCCGCCCAGGTCACTCGTCTTCATAGGCACGCCGATGACCGGCAGCGGCGTAAAGGCAGCCACGACACCACCCAGGTGAGCGGCCTTGCCGGCGGCGGCGATAATCACCTTGATACCGCGATCGGCAGCAGTCGAGGCCCACTCGTGGACCTTCGCCGGCGTGCGGTGTGCGCTCGCAATGACGAGCTCATAGGGCACACCAAGCGCCTCGAGCTCGGCGGTGCAGCCTTCCATAACGCCCAGATCGGACTTGGAGCCCATGATAATCCCGACAACCGGCTTTTGATCTGCCATAAACAAAGACCTCCTGTTGAGAGCGGTGACGCGGCCAATCCGCGACCCTTAACTACTGAGAGTAGTATAGCTGCTCCCGTCCCTGCGGTCTGCGGGTGCCCCGCGGCGGTCTGGTGTTTTCATCTTCACTCCGGTTGCTTCGCGAAGTCGTTCAGATGAAAACACCAGACCGCCGCGGGGCACCCTCGACCTACCGGGGATTGCCATGACGTACGTTAGCTGAAATAAAAAAGCGTGCCCACCGTCCTTGGGTGGGACGGCGGGCACGTTTGCTTAGTTGTCGCTGGGACTACTCAGCCTTATTGCGACGGTGGAAGAAGGCACCGATCGCAGCGATGATGGCTCCAAGGCCACCGACAGTCGCGACAGTTGCCGCCGTTTGATCGCCAGTAACGGGGATCGCCGAACCGTTCTTCTTGCCGCCCTGGGCCTTGTCGCCTGCGGGCTTGCCCGCCTGGCTGCCGCCGTTCGAGCCATTGCCGGAACCCTGGTTGCCCGAACCGCCCTGGTTGCCGGAGTCGGCATCCTTAAGGCCCTCGATGGCCAGCCTGAGCTGGTCATAAGCCGCCTGGAGCTGGGTGTCGGAAGCATTCTCATCACCCAAGACATCCTCGGCGTAGGTAATGGCATCCGTCAGGGCCTTGACGGACTCGGCCGTCTTTCCCTTGGTGTCAGTCTCCTTCGCCTGCTTGACCAGGGCCTTGAGCTGTTTCTTGGTCGGGTTCTCAACTGGGGTCACCGGGGTCTTCTCGAGCGCGTCACGGGCATCCTCGAGCGCCTTGAGTGCCTGGTCGACCTCGTCCTGCGTGGCGTTCTCGTCGCTCAGGATGGCGCGGGCGCTCGCCAAGGCGTTCTGGAACGCGGTCCAGGAAGCCTCGGTGTAGTCACTGGCCTTAAGGTCGCCGGCTGCAACCTCGGCATCAACCTTTTCAATCGCGGCAGTGAGGTCGTCCTTCGCCACCGGATCGGGAACGGCCGCACCGTAGAACTTGAGTTCCGCCATGCTGCAGTAGGCGTCAACGCTGCCACCGCCGGCGTGGAGCACCTTGACGGTCACGTAGCGACCGCGCGCGGCACCAAAGCTCATCTGCTTCCAGTCGCCACGGTCGGTGAGCACGCGGCCGTCGTTGTCGAAGGTAAACGTACCCATCGACGCGGCGGTGCCCATCTCATAACCGTCGGCGGTGTCGGAGACCAGCACCTCGGCCTCAAAGATATCGCCGTTCGTGCCGCCGTCCTGGCGCGGCAGGAACGTGACGTCGGTGAGATCGTAGTCGCGGCCCAGGTCGACGGTCAGGTGCTGGGGCATACCGGTCTTATAAGCATAGTCGCTGTGCCAGAGCGTCTGCTCATCGCCGTCAAGAGCGTTGACGGCGTTGCTGCCCTCATAGTCGGCCTCGCTCGAGAAGCCGGTCACCTTGACGTTCTCGCGGTTCTCGGGCGTGTTGATGAGCTTCTTCTCATCAACGGGGCGCATCTTGAGGCCGTCGATTGCCTTTTCGATCTTGGTCGTAGCGTCTGCGACATCCTTCTTGCTATAGCTGCCCTGGCCGCCGTCGAGAAGCTTCTGAGCCGCCTCGGCCGCAGCGGTGAGAGCTGCATAAGAATCCTTGGTGTAGACGGACTCGCTGTAGCCCGCGGCCTTGGAAAGCGCCGCCATGAGCGCAGAGGTGTCGACACCAGCCTTGACCTCGACCTCATAGGATGCGGTCTTGGAGGGGTCGAGCACTGACGCCACCGTGATCGTTGCCTTGCCGGCCTTGTTGGCACGCAAGTAGTAGTTCACGCTACCGCCGGCCTGAACAGCGGAGACGCTCACCACAGAGGAGTCGGAGCTCTCGACCGTCACATAGGGGTAGCCGGCGCTCTCGGGCGTGGCCTTAGCGTCGACGAGCGTAACGTCGCCCTCAAAGAACTCGGTCTGGTTCTTGCCCAGCTCGATACCCTCGATGGCCTCGACACCCTGCGTGTAGTTGAAGTTGATCTCGCGCAGTGTGAGCATCTGGTCACCCGATGCCTCAAGCGGCGTGATCTCGACCTTAGTCGCCTTCTTGCCCTTGTTCTCGGCAGAGAGGCCAAAGGCGTAGCGAGCCTGGAAGGAATCGTACTCCCCACCCGCGAACTCCTGGGTCGAGCCATCCTCGAACGTCACGACGGCCTTGATCTTCTGCACGGTGCCGTTACCGCCGTCGCGGTTGACGACCTCAACGGCATCGAGCTTCGATGGTGTCTTAAAGGCAAATGTCATCGTGGTGGGAAGCTTCACGTAACTCGGAAGCTTGCCCTCGCTGTCCCAGTTGCCGCTCCAGTTCCACAGGAACTCAAAGCCGTTGTCGCCCTCATCGTTATCGAACAGCGCGTTATAGCTCTTCTGCTGAATAAGCTTCTCGACGTTGGAACCGTCGTCGGTCGTGAGCTCGTCGTTGGTCATCGTGATGTTGAAGGCATCCTGACCGTACTCGGCAACCGTGGGCTGCGGAACGTCCGGCATCGTCACGGTACCGTCACTCGTAAACTCGAGCGCATCGCACGCCGGACCGATGAGCCAAGACGTCGAGGGCAGTTCAACCTTGCCGGCCGTCTTGGCCTTGAGTTTGAAGCTCGCCACCGCGCCAGTGCCGTTGTAGAGCTTGCCGTCGCCGCGGTTGGCAAAGGCGAGGTTGATGGTCTGTGTGCCGTCCGCGAACTGGACCTTCTCGCGCGACAGGTTCTCCATGCCGGCGGTCGAACCATCCTGCGAGATGCTCTCGGACACAAACTCAAACTGGTCACTCTTAAAGTTGACGAGCGCGCCCAGGGCGTTGACGTTCTTGGCGTCGGCCGCATAGACATCGACGGTGATCTCATCGCCGGCATCGACCTCGGTCTTGCTCGGAATCACCGCGAGCTTGCCGGCGACCTTGCCTTTCTGCTTGGTGCCGCCATCAAGCCCCGCCATGGTAAACGAGTAGTCGTAGACATCATAGACCCCGTTGCCGTTGAGATCGGCAAAGTGGTCGCGAATCTGCGAGTCGAACGTCGAGGTATCGGGCTCGCGGTTCTCGAGACCCAGATAATTCTTCATGTTGGAAAAGTCGCCATCGGAGATCGTTGCCTTGTTGAGGTTGGAACCCACAGCAAAGCCGTCCGTACCATCGGCCTTGTAGATGGCGATCTCGGACGCGGAGAAGAAGTTACCAACCGAAGCGAGCGGCGTCATACGCACGTAGCGTGCGGCCACGGCGCCGTCGAACGTCACCGTTTTGCAGGCGGCGGAGCGCTCCCAATCGACCTCCTGGCTCGTCCAATGGACACCGTCGAGACTCGTCTCGATGCGCATCTTGGTCACAGTGCCGTTGCCGGCGTCGGTACGCGGATAGTACTCGAGCTTGTCGAGCTTGTAGGCGCGGCCGTAGTCGACGGTGAGCGCCTTGCCCAGGTCGTTGCCGCCGGAGTGGAAGCCGCCGTCGCTCGTCTGGAACTCATGGTCGAAGGCGAGATCGGCCTTATGGCTGCCGTAGATCGAGCCCTCCCAGGTGATCTTCTCGGCCTCGGGCACGTTCCGCCATGGGTCGAGGGCGGAGTTCGCCGCGAGCACATCGCTCCAACGGGAGTAGCCCTCGGCGTTGCGCGAACGGATCTGGTAGGTGTGCTTGCTATTGTAGGCAAGATCGGTATGCGTGAATTCCGCTGCATCGCCCACGGCGAACACGGTGCCATCGACCTTAAGGTCGTAGGAGGTAGCACCATCGACCTTTCCCCAGGTGAGCTTAATGCTCGTGGGAGTCGTGGCGTCCTCGGGGGCAGCAAGGTTCGCTGGTGCGGAGAGGTTCTCGTTGAGGCGGTCGGCCGCGAGCGTGGCGTCGGCGTTCACGAAACCGCCCAGCTCGAGCGTCTGCTCCGCTGCAGCGACATCGGTCTTCGCAAACTTGACGTAGACCTTGGGGTTCGTGGTGATCTTAGTGTCGTTGAAGCTCTCGCCCTTCTCGGCCTCGGTGCTGTCCGCATCGCTGCCGTAGTGGTTGAGGTTGGGGCTTTCGTTGTAGAAGTAGACCGCTTGGCCAGCCTCGGGGGTCGCGGCGTCGAAAGCCTCCTGTGAGTCGACCTCGGTCACGTTGAGCGCAGTGCCGCCATTCTTGGCGATGACGCTCGCAGGCTTGGCGGACACGTTGGCCACAAAGGTCGTGGTACGGTTGGAATCGTAACCACTATAGCTGCCCTGGGACGCCGCAGCGGTAAAGGTTGCGGTGCCGCCCGTGGCCTTGGAGCTAAAGACGGTACTCACATGGTCACCGTAAGAGATATTGTCGATCGTGCCGTAGGCATTGTCCTCAGTCGTTTTGTTCTCGATGGAGGAGCCGTCGTCCTCGTACTGCGTGAAGCTGCCCTCACCCTCGGTGGCGAAGAACTCGACGATACGCTGGCTGCGGTCAGTGCCCTTGGTGTTGGTCTCGGTCACAGCCTCGGGGTTGTTGTTCTCGGCATACATCGGCACGATGGAATTGGCCTTTACAAAGAGCGGCAGCTTCCAGAGCGGAGCATCGTAGTTGTTGAGGACCTGGCCGCCGCGGTACTGCTTACCCGAGAAGTAGTCGATCCAGATGGTGGGATTATCATCGGTGCCGTAGTTGGGAAGGTAGATGCCGTTGCGAACGTCATTGCCCTTGTCATCTGCCTGGGTATCCTGATACACCGGCGCAACCAGGAAATTCTCACCGAACATATACTGGTACTGCGTCGAAGTGCTCGCGGCGTACTCGGAGTTGTCGGAGAGCAGCATGGCGCGGATCATGGGCAGGCCGGTATCGCCGTTACCCGTATCGATGTTGGCCGCCGAAGCCGCACTCGTGTAGATATAGGGCATGAGCTGCGCTTTGAGCTTGAGGTAGAAGCGCGAGATGCCCGTGTAGGGATCGCCGTGCGTCATGGGCGACTTGCGGTAGGTGCCCCAACCGTCCATGTCGAGCATAGAGGGCGTGAACGTCTTCCACTGGTAGTCGCGTGCCGAGATGATGGGGTCGCCGCCAAAGATGCCGTCCATGTCGGAGCCGATGTTGGGGTTGCCCGAAAGACTCTGACCGATATACGTGGGGATATGGAAGCGGATGTACTCCCAGTTGCCGCCGTACTGGTCGCCGGTCCAGATGCCGCCAAAGCGCTGCGTGCCGGCCCAACCATCGAGCGTAATGATGTTGGGGCGCTTGTTGGCGCCGGTCGTCACCGTGTCATAAGCCGTCTTGATGCCGTTAAGACCAAAAGAGTAGCCAGAGCCAACCCAGGCGACGTCGGTCTTGAGGGTAGTGATGCCTCCCGTCTTGACCTCGGCGTCGAAGTCGCGAAGCAGGTGCCACGGAGTCTCGGAGTTGCTATCGGGCTCAAGGTTGGACTGGGTCCACAGGCCCGTGCTCACGCCCTTGGAGTTAGCGTACTCGGTGAACTTCTTAAGGTTGTCGACGTTGGCGCGCACGGCGTTGAGGCGCTCGGCAGAACTCGTTCCGTCGGAGTTGACGCCGCCGGTCTTGTAGTAACCGTTCTGGCCATAGCCGGCACCGTAGCCGTCGTTCGGCAGGAACCAGCCGAGCGGCATGTCGTTGTCCTCGTAGTCATCGATAACCTGCCGGGCAGAGAACTGGCGGTCGAAATCGGTCGCCTTCATGTTCTCGGTATCGACCGTAGGACCTTCACCGTTGAGCGTCTCGGACGCAAGCGTGCCGTCGAGCTTGTAGCCCGTCGCCATGCCAGACTCGTACTTAACGTCGCCCTTCTCGCTCGAGGACTTGCTGCCCTTGGTCTCCCACTTCTTCTGACCCGAAGTCGTTGACCAGCCATCACGGTTATAGGCATTCAGATGACCCAGGTAGAAACCGTATTCGGGCAGCAGCACCGGATTACCGGTTACCTTGTAGTAGTCCTGCAGCATCTCGGTTGCCACGTTCGAGGCGCCATCGTTGGTCGCCACGAAGTAGTAGGCATCGAACTCATTCTCGCTGTGCGAAGTCGTGACCGTCGATGCATCCGTAGAACCGAAGTCGTAGGAACCTTCTGCGAACGTGTTTCGGAGCACGCCGTAGCCGTCACTCGTCCAATAGAACGGGTTGGGCGAAGCAACGCCGCCATCGGTCCAGTTGTTGGTGTTGGAGATGGCGATGGTCTGGTTGGTGTGCAGGAAGCGGCCGTTCTGAGTACCGCCGCCAAAGAAGTTCTCGGACTTCGCCTTGGCGAGCGTCTGGACGGTGCCCTTCTTATCAAGGTCGAGGGACGCGGACTCGGAGACCACGACACGGTCGCCCGACTTGATGCTCATCTTGCCAGTCGCCTTGTCCAGAATCACGGTCGCCTTTCCACCGGTGATCTCGATAGTGTCACCCTTGTCGACAACCGTCGCGCTCGGCTTGCTGTAGGTATCCGAGGTGTCGGGCTGGGCCTGAATCTTAGCCGTGTGGGACTTGCTACGCGGCGTGGCATACTCAGAGAACTCGCCTTTGGGGTCGACATTGTAACGGAAAATGCCGTCCTCTAGAAATGTGATACGGCCCTTGATGCCGTCGGCGAAATCGATGTCGACGACGTTCGAGGCGGATTGAGACACGGTCGCCGAGTCGACGCCCTTAAGCGGCGTGGCAATCGCCTGCTGGGGGCTAGCGAACACGAGAGTCGCCGCTGTTGCGACGAGGACCGCGCTTCCCTTCACCCACCGTTTCGTAAAAATGGAATTCCTACGCACCTGGACTCCTTCCCTCCGACATGCGGAAGTGTCGCGGACGCGCGCCCCGCAGCATGGGCGAACGCATCAACGGGGGGGGTGTTCGGTACATTCCGTACAATTGGCCCACCCGTTACCAAGGGGTCAACTGGTAGTAACCAGATAGCCACCTATAAGGTTGAATCAGCATACATGAGCAGTTGCGCAAATTAAGTTTGGGATTCTCCCAGCGGTATAAAAATGAACGTAGATGGCGAAGTGGGTCTAACCAACCATACCAATTGATTCTCCAGCCAGATACCACTTAAGCATAGTTTTACTTGTTTAACTGGTATTACATAACCAATACCTTTCCTCGGAAAACGGGCTTCGCGAATTATCCTGAGGGAAAGTCGTATCCGCCACCCCGCGACCCACCGGGAATTACCATGACGTACTTTGGCTGTTTTTGGTTGGAATGGAAGGTTGACGGAGGGTGGTGGGGTCGCGCGCGCAGACGTGGTGTAAGAGCGTCCTGAGGTCCGTCGCTGCAAGTCCCGATGTTACTCCTTCTTGAGACCGTGCCTCTCGACTATCTCGTCCACTATCTCCCTGGCGCGCCGCCCGAGCGCGCGGCGCCTCCCCTCCGTCGGGGCCGGCCTGCCCGCGGGCTCGGCGAAGCCCCCGGCGGCCGAGGCCTCGGAGAACACGCGCTGCTGGGACCACTGCCCCTCGGTCTCCATGAGGCTCGCGCACGTCAGGCGCAGCATCGACTCCCTCGAGGGGAAGGACTGTACGACCCTGTAGCGGCGCTTCGATCTCGCGGTTGGCGCGCTCCTGGACGTTGTTGGTGCGGAGCTTGGCCCAGTGCGCCCTGGGGAAGGCCGTGAACGCCAGCGCGGAGTCCTCGGCCCGCTCGAAGACCTCGCCGGCCCTGGCGGACACCGACGCCACCCAGGGCGCCGCCTCGGCCCACACGCAGCGCGCGAGGTCGGGGTCGTCCTGGTAGACCGCGGCGTGCACGAGGTCCCTGACGGCCGCCTTGGAGTCCTCGGGCCTGCCCGAGCAGGCGCTCTGGAGGTTGCGCTGCAGGTGCGTCACGCAGCGCTGCCAGGCGCAGCCCTGGAACAGGCGCGAGACGGCGGCCACGAGCCCGGCGTGGCTGTCGGAGACCACGAGGCGGACGCCGGCCAGCCCGCGCTCGCGCAGCCCGCCGAGGAATGCCGCCCAGGAGTCCTCGCTCTCGGTGTCGACCACGTCGCAGCCCAGGAAGTGCTTGCGCCCGTCGGCGCCCAGCCCGATCGCGGTCACGACGCCCTGCGAGACGACCGACGAGCCGACCCTGCAGCTCATGTAGGTGGCGTCGAGCCACAGGTAGCGGCACGGCGTGCCCGACAGGTCGCGGCTGCGGAACTCCGCCACCTCGGCGTCGAGGTCGGAGCAGAGGCTCGAGACCTCCGAGCTCGACAGCGAGGATATGCCCAGCTTGGACGCCACGCGCTCGACCTTGCGGGTGGACACGCCGCACACGTACATCTCCTGCACGATGGCGGCCACCGAGGTGTCGACGCGCGACCATCGCGCGAGCATGCCCTCGGGGTAGTAGGTGCCGTGCCTGAGCTTGGGTATCTCGAGCTCCACGTCGCCCACGGCGGTCTTGAGCGACCTGGGGCGGTAGCCGTTGCGGCTGTTCTCCCTGCCGTCGCTGCGCTCGTTGCGGCCCGCGCCGCACATCTGCTGGGCCTCGGAGTCCATCAGCGCGTTCATCACGCCGCCCAGCACCCTGCACGCGAACTCGCGCGCGTCGCCGCACTCCTGCCAAAGCCTCGCCGCCTCGAGGGCCTCGTCGCGGCCGAGGCGCAGTACACTCTCTTCTTGGGGCATCGCCTTTCCTTCCATTCGTCACCTTCATTACTCCAACGACGAATTCTAGGCGGTGTCCCCTCCCTTTCAAGAAAGGGAGGAGGCGGGGCATGCCCCGCCTCTTACACCACATCTCTGCGCGCTACCGGTGGTGGACAGTTAGTTCAGATACGTATTATTTGGCCGTGCCAATTGGCATTAATGGATTGGTTTGGAGCCACTTTGGACCCAATAATGGGCTATTCTCGCCCTTGAGCGAGCGCCTCTGTCGGCCCAGAAGGCCAAAAACGGCTCATTTGACCCCAAATCGACCTTCGTCAGCCTTTAAAAAAATACGTATCTGAACTAACTGTCCAGGGACATGTCTCCCCCATAGCAAAAAGTATCTTGGCGAATGAAAATTCGCCAAGAGACCCCATACAAAACGTGGGCTCTGTCGTTCGAATGAACGACAGAGCCCACGCTCACTTTTTATTCAGCCCTAGTCATCGCGCAAAGCCCCTTCGGCAGCACACGGTGCAGCCGAGTCACCGCAGACCGGGGCGGGAGGCGGACCTTTCTCTCGGAAAACTTCGCGAAGCCCAGTTTCCGAGAGAAAGCGTCCGATCCCGCCCCGGGCGACGGGATGAGTCTTACACCGTGTACTGCGGCAGGTCCTGCAGGGCGATGACGTCCATGCCCATGTCGTTGGCGCTGCCGTGACCCTGCTCGTCCTCGCGCACGGCCTCGATGGCACTCACGTACGTGTTGGCCGCAGACATCGCCGTCACGCAGGTCACGCCACGACGGACGGCCTCGGTGCGTAGCAGGTAGCCATCGCCACGCGAGCCCGGGCCGTACGGCGTATTGATGATTACCGCAATCTTGCCATCGGCGATGAGGTCACCGATGTTGGGCCGCTCGCCGTCGTGCGGGCCGCTAATCTTTTCCACGACCTCGCACGTCACGTTGCCTCCACGCAGCACGCGCGCCGTGCCCTCGGTGGAGCAGATATCAAAGCCCAGGTAGCGCAGGATACGGGCGACCGAAAGGATATGACGCTTGTCACGGTCGCACACGCTGATGAACACCTTGCCGGCGCTCGGGTCGGGCAGCTTGTAGTCAATCGCCAGTTGCGTCTTGGCGTATGCCTCGGGATAGCTCTTGGCGATACCCATGACCTCGCCCGTCGACTTCATCTCGGGCCCCAGGATAACGTCGGCACCGGGGAAACGGCCCCAGGGCATAACGGCTTCCTTCATGCAGAACCAATCGAGCTGACGCTCGTCGCTCGGCAGGCCCAGGCTGGCGATGGAATCGCCCGCCATGATACGCGCCGCACACTTGGCCAGCGGCACGCCGGTGGCCTTGGAGATAAACGGCACGGTGCGGCTGGCACGCGGGTTGGCCTCGATCACGTAAACGGTCTCGCCCTTGATGGCGTACTGCACGTTGACTAGGCCGCGTACGCCCAGCGCCATCGCGATGCGGCGCGTGGTCTCGCGAAGCTTTGCCTGCAGGCTCTCGCTAAAGCTGAACGGCGGGATGCAGGTCGCAGAGTCGCCGGAGTGAATGCCGGCCTCCTCGATATGCTCCAGAATGCCGCCGATGTAGACCTCTTCGCCATCGCACAGGGCGTCGACATCGGACTCGATCGCACCCTCCAAGAAGCGATCCAGATACACCGGGTAGTCGGGGCTAATGCGTGCAGCCTCGGCCATATAATCGCGCAGATGCTCGGCATCGTAGGCGATCATCATGCCGCGGCCGCCCAGCACGTAGCTCGGACGCACCAGCAGCGGGTAGCCGATGTGCGCGGCCACGGCCTCGGCCTCCTCAAACGAGGTTGCCTGGCCCGCCGGCGGATACATAATGCCCAGCTTGTCGAGCAGGGCGGCAAAGCGCTCGCGGTCCTCGGCAAAATCGATGGCGTCGGGCTTGGTACCCATGATGTTCACGCCGCTCTCCTCGAGCATGCGCGCCAGCTTAAGCGGGGTCTGGCCGCCAAGCGTCACCACGACGCCATCGGGGCGCTCAACGTCGATAACGTCCATGACGTCCTCGTAGGTGAGCGGCTCAAAGTACAGGCGGTCGGACGTGTCGTAGTCGGTCGAAACGGTCTCGGGGTTGCAGTTGACCATGATGGTCTCGAAGCCGCGGGCCGCCAGCGCATAGCTCGCGTGCACGCAGCAGTAATCGAACTCGATACCCTGGCCAATGCGGTTGGGGCCGGCGCCCAGGATCATCGCCTTGGGCTTGTCCGCCGGCGTGGTCTCGTCGGGAGCCACGCACTTCTTGGCATCCGGACTCGTGCGGTAGATGTTCTCGTACGTCTTGTAGTGGTACTCCGTGGCGCTCGAGAACTCCGCAGCGCAGGTATCAACCGTCTTCATGCTGGGAACCACGCCCAGGCCCTTGCGATAGGCGCGCACAAAGCGCTCGTCCGAGCCGGTCAGCGCGGCAATCTCGGCGTCGCTCGTGCCGTACTGCTTGAGCAGGCGCATCGCGTCGGCGTCGATATCCTCCACACGCAGGCCGCGGATGCTCTCCTGGACCTGCACCATATCGTTGATACGGTTGAGGTACCACGGATCGATACCGCAGATGGCATGGATGCGAGCGATGTCCCAGCCACGGCGTAAGGCCTCGACCACAAAGAAGATGCGATGCTCGGTCGGCGTGGCCACGGCTTGAGCGAGCTCGTCGTCGCTCAGCTTATCGGCACCCTCCTTGCCACCGGCGCAGATACCCTGGTGACCGTCCTCCAGCGAGCGCATGGCCTTGCCAAAGGCCTCCTCAAAGGTGCGGCCGATCGCCATGATCTCGCCCACGGCCTTCATGCGCGTGGTGAGCGTGGGGTCGGTTCCCTTGAACTTCTCGAAGGCAAAGCGCGGCACCTTGACCACACAGTAGTCGATTGTGGGCTCAAAGCAGGCGGGCGTAGCCTTGGTGATGTCGTTGACGATCTCGTCGAGCGTGTAGCCCACGGCAAGGCGCGCGGCGGCCTTGGCGATGGGGAAACCCGTGGCCTTGGAGGCCAGCGCGGACGAACGGCTCACGCGCGGGTTCATCTCGATGACGATCAGGCGGCCGGTCTGGGGGTTCACGGCAAACTGTACGTTGGAGCCGCCGGTCTCGACGCCGATCTTCTCCAAGATGGCGAGCGAGGCGACACGCATGCGCTGATACTCAAGGTCGGAGAGCGTCTGCGCCGGCGCCACGGTGATGGAGTCGCCGGTATGCACGCCCATGGGGTCGAGGTTCTCGATGGAGCACACGATGATGCCGTTGCCGGCGTGGTCACGCATGACCTCCATCTCATACTCTTTCCAGCCCTCGATGGACTCCTCGACCAATACCTCGTGGGCAGGTGAGAGCTCCAGGCCCTGGCTCACGATGGAGACGAGCTCCTCGTGAGTATGCGCGATGCCACCACCGGCGCCGCCGAGGGTAAAGCTCGGACGCAGCACGCAGGGATATCCCACGCGCTCGGCGATGGCCTCGGCGTCGGCCACGCTGTAGGCATAGCCCGAGCGCGCGACCTCCAGGCCGATCTCGGCCATGGCCTCGTTAAAGAGCTTGCGGTCCTCGCCGCGCTCGATGGCGGCAAGGTCGCAGCCGATCATCTCGACGCCGTACTTGTCGAGCGTGCCGTCCTTTGCCAGTTCGACGGCGGCGTTCAGACCGGTCTGGCCGCCCAGCGTGGGCAGCAGCGCGTCCGGGCGCTCTTTCTTGATTACGCGCTCGATAAACTCGGCAGTGATGGGCTCGACATAGGTGCGGTCGGCCAAGCCCGGGTCGGTCATGATGGTCGCCGGGTTGGAGTTGACCAGGATGACCTCAAAGCCATCCTCCTTGAGCACCTTGCAGGCCTGGGCGCCGGAGTAGTCAAACTCACAGGCCTGGCCAATGACAATGGGGCCCGAGCCAATGACGAGGATACGCTTGATGTCAGTACGTTTCGGCATGTTAGTTCTCCTCGGTCTCGGTCGCAGCGGAACCATTGTCGGCAAAGTTCCAGCCCTGCAGGCGGTCCTTCGCGGTGTCGATGTCCAGGTAGTTCTCCTCGCCGTCCATGAGTCGCGTAAAGGCAGTAAAGAGATAGTGGGCATCGGTGGGTCCGGGCGAGGCCTCGGGGTGGTACTGCACCGAGAAGCACGGCGCGTCGAGCAGCTGGATGCCCTCGGCGGTGCCGTCGTTGAGGTTCACATGCGTCAGGCGAATGCGGCCGAAGCGCTCGTTCATCACGACTGGCGCGATGCCGCGGCGCACCCAGACGCGCAGATCCCCATCGGCCGCATGCTCGGTCTCGCCGCCGGAAAGCTCGGGGACAAGCTTGCCCAAGCTGGGGAACAGCAGACCAAAGCCATGGTTTTGCGCGGTAATCTCCACGCGACGGCTTACCAGGTTCATGACCGGCTGGTTGCCACCGCGGTGACCGAACTTAAGCTTTTCCATCTGAGCGCCGCAGGCCAGGTTGATCATCTGGTGACCAAGACAAATACCAAAGACCGGCACCTTGCCGATCAGCTGCTGCACCTGCTCGTAGGTCTCCACCACGGCGTCGGGGTCGCCGGGACCATTGGACAAAAAGACACCGTCGGGATTCATGTCGAGCACCTGCTGGGCGGGCGTATCCCACGGCACGACGGTAAGGTCGCAGCCGGCGCGGACCAGACCCTCCAGAATGCCGCGCTTCACACCGCAGTCGTAGGCGACCACTTTGTGACGGGCAGGAGCGGCAGCCGTAAGCGCAAAGTCATGCGTGGCAGGCAGGTCGGCGGCCACAAACTCGTGAGGTACGGGGCAACTTACGGTCTTGACCAGGTTCTCGCCTACCAGCGTGGGCGCAGCGGCCAGACGCTCGGCAAGCTCGTCGACGTCGAAGATCTCGGTCGAAATAATGCCCATCTTGGAACCATTGTCGCGCAGGTGGCGCACCAGGGCGCGAGTGTCGACACCCTCGATAGCGACGATGCCGTGAGCGCGCAGGTACTCCGGCACGCTGACGGCCGAGCGCCAGTTAGAAGGCGTGGCGCACATGTCGCGAACGATCATGCCGCGCATGGCCGGAGCGCTCGCAGGGCGCACGGCGTCGCCGGGGAAGGCCGACTGGACGTCGGTCTCGTCGATACCGTAGTTGCCGATCTGCGGATAGGTCATGGTTACGATTTGGCCGGCATAACTCGGGTCGGTCATGACCTCAAAGTAGCCCTCGAGCGAGGTGTTGAAGCAAACTTCGCCGGTCGCGGTGCCCTCGGCGCCGCATGCACGTCCATAAAAAATGGTCCCATCCTCAAGATACAGGATGCAGGGACCGCAGGTGCCCTTGCTGGTTTTGGCCAGCATACGCTGGCAAAGCTCGCTGGGCGCGAAGGTGCGGGCGGCAGCGCCCGCGGTATGGTTGTTCGCCATAATTCTCCTTCCCGGTCTCACAGGACCGGCTTAAAGGTGTGTAGTTAGGCCTCGCGGTATTGTAACCGCAAGCATGCCTCATGGCGTTAATTTCATCGAAATGTTTACGAAATGATAATTATGACTTTCTATGCATAATGTTTTTTAATCCCCGTCCCAGAAAAATCATCCCGCGGGGCTTGTGGCTCACGCGGGATGATGGCGTCTTATTTTTTCTTGTCCTGCTCCAGCAGTTCGGACGGTGTGCGATCGGGCTTGCCGCCACGGAAAATCTCGCGGCCATGCAGACGATGCTCCAGATCGCGCTCGGCTTTTTCCTCGTCAATCTTGGTCTGGCTCACCACCGGGTCCTCAATCAACGACGACACCGAGTTCACCTGCTTCTGAATGCGCTCGGCGATGGTGTCATCCATACTCACGATGCGCATCTTCCAGTCGATACTCGTGGCGTTGGATGAGCTCTTGGTCCACACGAACGTCAAAATGGCGCTCTGGTGGCCGCGCGCGGGGAACATGCCAAAGAAGGAATCGTGCTGAATGTTGCTATCCTCGTCGATATAGGCGTGAACGTTATACACCACGCGGTCGATCTTATCGTTGAGCAGCGCGTTGGTCGCAAGCGCCGCGGCCTGAATCTGCCCGTTGGACAGCAGCTCGAGCTCGTTGGCAGACGATGTGTCCAACACCGTCACCTCGACCGTGCCCGTACGCTCATCGGCTTCATCGACGGTAAAGTCGAGTGGGAACTGCGTAAAGCCGTTGCCCCACTCAAGGCCGCCCTTCAGCGCCGTCGAAACGGTATCGACCGAAACGCTCTCGGAGAGGTTCGCGGTGTTCAGACGACGCATCACGCCGTAGCCGATCTGCATGCCCACGATCAGCACCAAAATACCGATGACCACGGCCATCGCGGTCTTTGTAATGGTATGGCTCACCTGCGAGCCCGAAGGATCGTCCTCGGACAGCGGGTCGATATGTTTTGCCTGGCTCGCGCGGTCCTCGCTGCGCAGCTGCGCTAGCGCAGCTTTGTCACCGCGCTTGGCCGCAGCCTCCTTCTCACGCATGCGCTCGGTTCGCTTTTTGGCAAGCGTGGGATCCAAGACACCGGATGCATCGATTTCGGAGAATAACTCCGTCACTTCTTCCGGAGTCAAAGGGTTCTTGTCAGCCATAAACTTCCTGTCATATCAATCAGTCGAGCTCGTGCGCACGCGCACCTTCGAACTGCATTCGATAGTAACGGGCATAGGTGCCGCCACGGGCGAGAAGCTGTTCATGCGTGCCACGTTCCACAACGCGACCATGCTCAACGGTCGCAATCTCGTCAGCATGCTTAATGGTCGAAAGGCGGTGGGCGATGATGATTGTGGTACGGCCGCGTGCCAGCTCTTCGAGCGACGCCTGCACCGCCTCCTCGCTCTCGTTATCCAAAGCACTCGTCGCCTCGTCCAAAATCAGGATCTTGGGGTTCTTGAGAAACACGCGCGCGATGGCAACGCGCTGCTTCTGTCCGCCCGAAAGACGGCTGCCGCGCTCGCCCACCACGGTGTCGTAGCCCTGCGGAAGCGATTCGATAAAGGTATCGATATTGGCGCGGCGGGCCGCCTCGGCGATCTCTTCTGCCGTAGCACCCGGCTTGCCGTAGGCGATGTTCTCGCCAATCGTACCGTCAAACAGGTAGACATCCTGCTGCACCAGGCCGATGGCGCGGCGCAGGCTCTGCTGCGTCACATCGCGCACGTCCTGACCGTCGATGCTAATGGATCCGGTAGCCACGTCATAAAAGCGCGGCAGCAGCGAACAGGTCGTGGACTTGCCGCCGCCCGAAGGGCCAACCAAAGCGATGGTCTGCCCGGGCTTGATGGACAGGTCCATATGGTCGATAACGGGTCGCTCGTCGGCATAGCCCTCGCCCAGCTCAACGTCCTCGTAGTTAAAGCACACGTCGTGATACTCCACGGCGCCGGCAGTCACCTGCAGATCAGTGGCGCCCGGCTTGTCCTGGATATCCGGCGCCGTCGAGAGCACCTCGTCCATACGCTTAAAGCCGGCGATAGCCTTCTGATACGTTTCGGCCGAATTGACGAGCGTCTCAAGCGGCGTGCAGAACAGCGAAATATAGAGTGCAAAGGTCGCCATATCGACCGCCTGCAGCTGTCCCTGGGCGACCAGCCAGCCGCCCAGCAGCACCACGATCACATAGAGCACGCCCGAGAGCAGGCCATACGTCGCGGTATAGACGCCCATGGCGTGATACATGTTCTCCTTGGACGAAAGATAGCGATTGTTGGAGGCGCGGAACTTGAAGCGTTCGGTCTCCTCGTTGGCAAAGCTCTTGACCACGCGCATGCCCGCCAGCGAATCCTGCAGCTGCGCATTGATGCCGCTGATCTTTTTGCGGTTGTCGCTAAAGACCTCGCGCATACGCATGTTTTGCCAAAACATGATGACCGCAAACGCCGCCGTCACCACGGCCATGGCGAGCGCCAGCACCGGGGCGATGGTAAAGAGGATCACAAACGAGCCGATAATCTCGATGCCGCAGATGATGATCCACTCGGGCACGTGGTGCGCCGCCTCGCAGATATCGAACAGGTCGTTGACCACGCGGCTCATCATGTCGCCCGAGCTGTTGCGGTCGAAGTACGCAAAGCTAAAGCGCTCATACTGGTCGAACAGGTCCTCGCGCATTTTGGACTCCATGCGCGCACCCATCACGTGACCCCAATAGCTCACAAAGTAGCGGCAGGCGCAGCGGACGGCATACATCAGCACCAAGCCCACCGCGATCATGCCGAGCGCCTGCATAATGGCAGCCTGACCCTGAGCAAATAGCCCACCGGTCAAATTGCGCAGGATAATGGGGAACGCCAGGTCAATGGCGGCAAGCACCAGAGCACAAACAGTATCAGCAACAAAAAGCCCCATCTGGGGCTCGTAATACGAAAGAAACCTCTTAAACATGCAGTCCTCGGAGATAAAACAATAACGTAAGACCCTGGGGCAAATAATCAGTAGTGTTTGCCCCAGGGTCACCCTCGCTTTTAAAGCTCAGTTCCGCCCAGCCTGTGCGCGATGCTGTCACAGGCAAGCGCGCCTACGACGGTCTTGGCGTCTTCGATCTTGCCGTCGAGCACGGCGTCGATCAGCTCGTGCAGCGGCACCAGGTCCACGTTGACAAACTCGTCATCATCGGGGTTGGGCGCATCAAACTCGAGCTTGGTAGCCAAGTAGATGTGGATGATCTCATCGCAAAAACCGCAAGACGTGACAATCGACGTCAAAAAGCGAATGCGACCGGCCCTAAAGCCCGTCTCCTCATGCAGTTCGCGCTTGGCGCAATCGAGCGGGTCCTCGCCCGGGTCGAGCTTGCCGGCGGGAATCTCGACCGTCACGCGGTCGATGGCGGTGCGGTACTGACGCACCAGTACGATCTTGCCGCTCTCGGTCAGTGCCACAACGGCCGCCGCGCCCGGATGGCGAACGATATCGCGGGCGCTGCGGTGGCCGTTGGGCAGCTCAACCTCAAGACGGTGGACGTCGAGGATCTTGCCCTTCCAGGCGCACTCCTCCGAAAGAATCTTCTCGTGCAGCTCGGCATCATGCGGGTCGTCGTCGCCCAGCACCAGCGCCGGCTCGTCAGCGACCTCGCCACCAGGCTCGCCCTCGGCGTGCCCATACATGCGGCTGTCCTCTTCGACGATCTGCGCGTCCACGAGCTCTTCGTTCTTCTCGTCCATCCGTCTCATTCCTCTCGGATTTTAGGCATCCCAGGCGTCGCGACCGCGCAGCGCGCGCAGGCCGATGTCGTGACGCAGGGTCTTGCCCTCAAAATCAATCTTCTCGCAGGCCTCGTAGGCAAGGTTGCGAGCGTTCTCGAACGTGTCGCCCAGAGCGGTCACGGCAAGCACGCGGCCACCATTGGTCACGAGCTGGCCGTCCACCACGGCGGTGCCCGCGTGGTACACGGTCACGTTCTCCATGGCCTCGGCATCGGCGATACCGGTGATGACCTTGCCCTTCTCGTAGCTGCCGGGATAGCCCGCGCTCGTCAGGACAACGGCCACGGCCCACTCGTCACGCCAGTCGAGCTCAATCTGATCGAGCTCGCAGTTGGCACAAGCCAGCATGACCTCGACCAAGTCGTTCTTAAGGCGCGGCAGCACGACCTGCGTCTCGGGGTCGCCAAAGCGGGCATTGAACTCCAGCACCTTGGGGCCGGCAGGCGTGAGCATAAAGCCGCCGTACAGGCAGCCGCGGTAGTCGATACCCTCGACAGCGAGCTCGGCCACGGTCTGCTCCATGACCTTCACCATCGTGGCGTGCTCCTCGTCAGTCACGATGGGCACCGGGCTGTAGACGCCCATGCCACCGGTGTTGGGGCCCTTGTCGCCCTCGAGCGCGCGCTTGTGGTCCTGCGAGGTGGCCATGGGGCGAACGGTCTTGCCGTCGGTAAAGGCCAGCAGCGAGCACTCGGGGCCAACGAGCATCTCCTCGATAACCACGGTGTTGCCGGCATCGCCAAAGGTGCCGCCAAAACACTCACGCACGGCCTCCTCGGCCTGCTCAAGTTCGGTCGCCACGATAACGCCCTTGCCCGCGGCAAGGCCGTCGGCCTTGACGACCAGCGGGGCGCCCTGCTCGCGCACGTAGGCGAGAGCCGAAGCCTCGTCGGTAAACGAGCCGTAGGCCGCCGTCGGGATACCGGCGCGCTCCATGAGCTGCTTGGAGAACAGCTTGGAGCCCTCCATCTGGGCGCCCTCGGCACCCGGGCCAAAGCAGGGAATACCCGCCGCGCGCACGGCGTCGGCCACGCCCACCACGAGCGGAGCCTCGGGGCCAATTACCACAAGTCCGCATCCGTGGCTCTGCGCAAACGCCGCCACGGCCGCAGGATCGCAGTCGTCGAGAACAACGTTCTCGCCGCAGCTCGCGGTGCCGCCGTTGCCCGGCGCAATGTAGAGCTTGCCGGCGCGCGGTGATGCTGCGAGCTTGGCTGCCAAAGCATGCTCACGGCCGCCGCTGCCCAACAACAGGATGTCGATGGTTTGAGTGTCCGCCTTCAAGGGTGCCTCCTCTATGGATGAACGGCCCGCTCCGCGCGAGCCCTTTGCAAGCAAATATACCCCTCGGCCGCCCGTCCGGGCTGCAAAGGGGTATATCGCAATAACCAAATAGTCCCGATTACTTCCAGAATCGGTTGATGATCTGCTCGCGACCGGCGCCAACGCCAATGAACGTCACGCGGGTGTGTGCCAGATCCTCGATAAACGCCACGTAGTCCTGAGCCTCTTGCGGCAGCTCATCAAAGCTGCGGCAACCGGTGATGTCGCACTTCCAGCCGGGGAGCTCCTCGTAGATGGGCTTGGCATGCTCAAAGCGCACCTGATGCTCGGGCACGCTCGTGTAGCGCTCGCCATCGACGTCGTAAGCAACGCACACCTTGATGGTGTCGAAAGCCGAAAGCACGTCGAGCTTGGTCACGGCGATGTCGGTGAGGCCGTTGACGCGCGAGGCATAGTTGGCGATAGGGCCGTCAAACCAGCCGCAACGACGACGGCGACCGGTGGTCACGCCGTACTCATAGCCCTCCTCGGTCAGCGTGTGGCCGGCCTCGGACTCATAGGAAAGCTCGGTGGGCATGGGGCCCGAACCGACGCGGGTGATATAGGCCTTCATGACGCCCAGCACGCGGTCGACGTTCTTCATGCCCACGCCAGAGCCGGTGATGGCACCGCCGGCGGTGCAGTTGGAAGACGTCACGTACGGATAGGTGCCG
Organism: Collinsella sp.; assembly: GCA_047247485.1. Taxonomy (GTDB): domain Bacteria; phylum Actinomycetota; class Coriobacteriia; order Coriobacteriales; family Coriobacteriaceae; genus Collinsella. The sequence continues at coordinate 2,142,393 of JBKTTM010000006.1, forward strand.
TGGTCGATGTCGAGCAGCGTCGCCTGGGCGCCCTCAAACAGCAGGTTCTTGCCCTCATCGATCATGTTGTTGAGCAGCAGGCTCGTCTCGGTGATGTAGGGACGCAGGCGCTCGGCCATCGGCAGGTACTCGTCGCAAATCTGGTCCACGGTGTAGGTGGGCAGGTTGTAGATGAGCTCGAGCTCGGGGTTCACGCGGGCGAGAGCGGTCTCCAGCTTGTCGCGGAACAGTGCCTCGTCCAGCATGTCCTGCATGCGCAGGCCAATGCGCGCCATCTTGTCCTGATAGCACGGACCGATGCCGCGCTTGGTGGTACCGATGTTCTTCTTGCCGAGCTTCTGCTCAAAGGCGCCATCCAGATCAATGTGGTACGGCATGATGACATGCGCGTTGCCGCTAATCTTGAGGTTCTTGGTGGTGATGCCGTCGGCCTCGAACATGTCGATCTCCTCAAGGACAACCTTGGGGTTGACGACGCAGCCGTTACCGATCACCGACACGTGGTCGGAATACATGATGCCGGAAGGCACCTGGTGCAGGCTGTACTTCTTGCCGTTGACGACGATGGTGTGACCGGCGTTGTTGCCGCCCGAGTAGCGCACGACGGCATCGAAGTCGCCGGCGACCAGGTCGCAAATCTTACCCTTGCCCTCATCGCCCCACTGGGCACCGACCAAAACGGTTGACGGCATGTTTACTCCTTACATTCATGGACTGTCTACGCGCCACGCCGGCACGCAGAAGCACAAAACATTCCCAGTATACCCGTGCAACGGGTGCCTGTCCTACTCCTCGGCATGTGCCCCATCAAGCTCATAGAACTTGGTGGATGCCGGCAGGAACATCAGGTCGACGTCGCCGATCGGGCCCGAACGGTTCTTGGCCACGACGATACGCGTAACGCCCTCGTCGGGTCGATCGTCGCGTGAGGCTTCGGCCTCGTCGGCGGAGCGGTCCAAGAACATAACGATATCGGCGTCCTGCTCGATAGAGCCCGATTCACGAAGGTCGGAAAGCTGCGGGCGCTTGCCGGTACGGGATTCGACCTGACGCGAGAGCTGCGACAGCGCGATGAGCGGGATCTTGAGCTCCTTGGCCATGATCTTCAGACCACGCGACATCTCCGAAACCTCGACGGTACGGCTCTCGGAGCGGCGTCCCGGCGGAGGACTCACCAGCTGCAGGTAGTCCAGGATGATGATTGCCTTCTCCTTGTTATGGAGCATACGGCGGCTCTTGGCGCGAATCTCGGTCACTGTGGTGCCGGGCGTATCGTCAATCAGAATATCCAGCTTGGACAAGGTCTGCGTGGCCTCGTTGATATTGGCCCACTGCTCGGGGCTAATGCGACCCATGCGGAAGTCACTGATCGAGATCATGGCATAGGCGCAAATCAGACGCTGGGCAATTTCCTTACCCGACATCTCCAGCGAGAAGAAGCCGACGGTATAACCAGCAGCGGCAGCGTTAAGTGCCAGGTTCAGGGCGAACGACGTCTTACCCACAGCAGGGCGGGCGCCGATGATGATGAGCTGACCCTCGCGAAAACCCATGAGCATGCGGTCGAGTGACGGGAAGCCGGTGGGCACGCCCGCCGCCTGACCACCGGCCTGGCACACTTCCTCGGCCTCGTTATAGGCCTCGACCATAAACTCGGTCAGTGTCTTGTAGCTCGACTTGACCTCGCGTGCCGTAACCTTGAGCAGTTTGCTCTCGGCCAGCTCCACGACCTCTTTGGTGTCGGTGGGGGCGTTATAGGCCAGCGCGTTAATCTCGTTGGTAGCGCCGATCAGCTCGCGCAGCATCGAGTCGCGACGGACGATGGCGGCATGGTGCTGCCAGTTCACGAGCGACAGGGTCTGACCCATCAACTCCAAAATGTACGCTTCGCCACCCACGGCATCGAGCTTGTTGATGCTTCGCAGGTAATCGATCAGCGATATGGAGTCGATGGGAATGCGGCTGTTGTACATATCGACCATCGCGGTGTAGATGGTCTTATGAATGGGCCGGTAGAAGTCATCGGGCTGCAGCTCGACCTGGGCCTCCTCGACCACCTCGGGCGACAGCAGCATGGCGGCCAGTACATTGGCCTCTGCATCTTGGTTTTGAGGGAGACCCAACTTGGAGCCACGGTCCTCGACCGTCAGCCCCGCCTCCCTTTCGTCATATGCCATGAGCATCCTCATTCATATCGCTTGCGAGCATCCATAGTATCAGCCACAGCCCCAAAACGGGCCGCGCCCTGGCAATCATCACCGAACGAAACGGATGAACGGTCCCGCATGTGGGACTTCACCACAACGCCTGCCATGGCGCTCGCCGAGCGTAGAAAACAAAAGGGCGCCCTGGTCTCCCAGAGCGCCCTTCTTAGAACAAGATTGTTGCGTTGCAGCAAATGCTACTCGGCAGCAGCCTCAGTCTCGACCTCGGCGGTCTCGGCCTCGGCGACCTCAGCGGTCTCCTCAGCCTCGGCAGCGAGCTCCTCGGCGGTAACGCCAACGAGAACGACAACCTCGGCCTTGATCTCGCGGTACAGCGAGATGGCAACGGTGTGGGCACCGGCAACCTTGATGGGCTTACCGAGCTCGACGCGCTTGCGGTCGATGTCCATACCGAGCTGAGCCTTGATGGCGTCAGCGATCATAGCGGCGGTAACGGAGCCAAAGAGGATGCCCTCGTCGCCGACCTTGACGTCAACGGTGACCGTCTTGCCCTCGAAGGCAGCCTTGGTCTCGTTGGCGGTAGCCAGACGGACGGCCTCGCGCTTGGCGATGTTGTTGCGACGCTCGTCAAGCTGCTTGAGGTTGCCCTTGGTGGCGGCAACAGCGAGCTTCTTGGGGAACAGGAAGTTCTCAGCGTAACCCTGAGCGACCTCTACGACGTCACCCTCGCCGCCCTTGCCCTTGATCTCATCGAGAAGAATAACCTTCATGATGCGTCTCCCTTCTTAGCCGCGGTCGCGGTTGCCACGAGAGGAAACCACGGGGACGGTGTACGGCAGGAGAGCCATCTCGCGGGCGCGCTTGATGGCGTTGGCGATGTCATGCTGATGCTGCGTGCAAGCGCCAGTGACGCGACGGGGCTTGATCTTGCCACGGTCGGTCATGTACTTACGGAGAAGCTGAGTATCCTTATAGTCGATGAACTCAGTGTTCTCCTTGCAGAACTGGCAGTACTTACGACGCGGCTGACGTGCAGAAAAATCATTAGCCATGTCAAAATACCTTTCGTTTGGCAACTTCGGCGAACCGAAGCCGCCTCTCACTCAAAAATAGGTGAACAGCCCTTAAAACGGGATGTCCTCATCGTAGACGTCGACCGCGGGCGGCGTAGCCACCGGTGCGGCAGGACGCGGTGCGGGCGCGGGAGCTGCGGGGGCGTAACCGCCCTGATCGTAGCCACCCTGACCACCACGGGAGCTCATAAACTCGATCTCATCGACGATGACTTCAAGCTTGCTCCGGCGCTGGCCGTCGCGCTCCCAAGAGCTGTAGCGCAGCTTGCCCTCGATCGCGACCTTGTTTCCCTTTGCCAGGAAACGGCTCACGGCCTCGGCGCGCGTGCCGAACATGGTGCAGTCGACAAAGTTGGGATAGTCCTCCCACTCGCCAGTCTGCGGGTTGCGGCGACGATCGTTCACGGCGACGCCAAAGGACAGAACCTGGGTTCCGCCGGCGGTGGCGCGCAGCTCGGGATCACGCGTGAGGTTACCGGTGATGTTCACTCGATTGATGCTCATAACTCACTACTTCCTCTTGGGGCACAAGCCCAGTCCAAAACGACAGTCTTACTCCTGGTCGTCGCGACGGACGATCATGTGGCGGACCACGGCGTCGGTGATGCGCAGGACGCGATCAAGCTCGGCGATCTGGGTAGGATCTGCGTGGAAGTTGATGAGGGTGTAGTCACCATCGGTGAGGTCGTTGATCTCGTAGGCGAGCTTGCGCTTGCCCCACTCGTCAACGGAGTCGACCTTGCCAGCGCCCTCAGCGATCGTGGTATCGATACGCTTCATAACAGCGAGACGAGTCTCGGGGTCGAGCGACGGGTCAACAAAGAACAGCAGTTCATAAGCCTTCATATTGTCACCTCCTCTGGGCAAATGTGGCTTCAGGTCGTGAAGGTGCGCCTGAAGCAGGAAAAGACTTGGTAATAATATCTTTCAACCTCCCAGGCTGCAAGAATGTGCAGCTACAACCTCATGACCTCCACATATGCCCATGCTCGCACGACGTTTCATGCGCATTCCAACCAAATGCCGACCAAGAGCTTGACGGATTTGTGGACAAGATACGATGCCGCGGGGACAAGCTGAGCCAAGCCGCAGGTCAACGGACACAAGGCTGTGGTCGCAAAATGCATACCAGTGGTCCACAGTACCACCCAAAGATTTTTAAATTCATTACCAAGTCGCTTATGAATACCCCTTTTGAACAATTGAGTTGATCAACCACGCTGGTCGGAAGCCGTTTTTTGGCACCTCAAACCCCACTGCAACGCCAGGCGCGGCCAAGCGTTTTAAAAAATGCCAACTTTTCTGTTTGCACTTTGCGATTCCTCGTGTATACTGACTTTCGCATTTAACGGAGAGTTGTCCGAGTGGCCGAAGGAGCACGATTGGAAATCGTGTAGGCGTCAAAAGCGTCTCCAGGGTTCAAATCCCTGACTCTCCGCCAGTTAATTCCAAAGCAGGCCTTCGAGCCTGCTTTGTTTTTACCCCACGCGGAGGGGTGGCAGAGTGGTTGAATGCGGCGGTCTCGAAAACCGTTTGGCCTGTATAAGGTCACGAGGGTTCGAATCCCTCCTCCTCCGCCATTTTGGTTGAGAAAGCTCCCAGGAATGGGAGCTTTTTTGTTATCGGATCCCCTCTCGGCCGCACATCCCAACCAAACATGTACGTCACCCTCCAAAACCGACATTTTTCGACATCTTTGAAGGCTGATGTACATGTTTGCATATCGCACCCGGCGCACGATCGGCCGTTTTGCCAGCATTCGGTATATTTCCTCACTTCAACGGACATAAGGACTGCATATCGGCATAAAGCGAGAGGTCCCCAATGGATACTCCTGTTCTCATTACGCATAAAACCGCATGGCTCGTCCATCATGCGCCACAAGACCTGGTTCAAGCGATCGCGCAACACGACTACCAGATAGGCGCAAGAGGCCTCTCCACCCAGCAGCGTATCACGCGCATTCGACAGGCTCTTACCGACTGCGGTATTCCCACTAGCATGCTTGAGACTATCGATATCTCCGTTGTATTTGCCTTCGAGCGAATCCGCGCCAACGGTGTAAATTGCCACGTTCTTGGCCAAAATCTACCCTACGACCATATTGACGAGCTGTCCCCTGGTATTTTTATCACCGACGAAGCCCTTACCTTCGTATTCGCTGCCGAGTGGATGGACAGAATCGAATACCTCGAATACGGCTACGAAGTTTGCGGTGATTATCGCATGGGGCTCAATCCCGATGGCCCCTACACCGATCAACCAGCTACCGCTTCCAAGAACGAAATTGTCGATCTGCTCGATCGGCACCCCGGCAAACCCGGTGCCACACGCGCCCGACTCGCGCTCAGGCATATCTACGACCACTCAGCCTCACCCATGGAGACCGCATCCGCTATCGCCCTTTCACTTCCGACGAGCGAAGGCGGCGTTGGCATCCGAGGTGTCGAACTCAACAAGCCGCTCGAAATCCCTAAACGACTTTGGCATTGCACCAAAGCTCGAACGCTCAAAATCGACGCTCTTGTTACCTATAAGCGCAGAGAGCTCGGCATCGAATATAAGGGCGGCTTTCACGACGAGGCCGAACGCAAGGGAGCAGATGCGGAGCGAGAGGCCGTACTCGCCCAAATGGGCTATCGCATCGTCACGCTCACCTCAACGCAATTTGCCAGCCAACTCGCTTTCCACCGTGCCATGAACAATATCCGCGAAGCACTCGGCATGCCTCGTTGCGTAGATGCCGAGTATCAGCGAAAGCAAAACGAACTGCGCAAGGTGCTTATCCGCAACTGGAAGAGCAATCAAGCCGAAGAGTCGCCTTCTGAGTAACGACGAACCCACTCACCCCGCGCTTTCCCCAAACATGTACACCACCCTCCAAAACCGACATTTTTCGACATCTTTGGAGGCTGATGTACATGCTTGGAACCTATGACCGCGCCCAGTCCCGACCGTTTGCCGAGCAATAGGGTCGCAATCGGCGCCGAACATGTACTATGTACGGGCATTGTCTAAACTTGCAACTCAAAGGACCCCATCTTGCCCGTCGTCGCCGCTATAACCGTTACCTCACATGCCTCGGATGCCATGGTCGCTATCCCATTTTGGCTCGAGATGTTCGCCGTTGTCGCGGCATCGATCTCGGGTGTGCTGGTTGCGCGCGAGCACAAGCTCGACCTGGTGGGCGCGGTCGCACTCGCCGTGGTCTGCGGTCTGGGCGGCGGTCTTTTACGCGACATGACGCTGCAGGTGGGCAACGTCTACATCCTCAACCAGCCGATGGCACTCCCGCTTTCCATCGCCACGGCGGCCATCATCTACATCTTCCCGGCAATCGTCGATAAACCCGAGAAACTCATCCCATTGCTCGACATCATCTCGGTCGGCATCTACGCCGCCACCGGAGCGGACAAGGCACTGGTTTATGGCTTTGCGCCGGCCGTATGCATCATGATGGGCTTCTTCACCGCGGTGGGTGGCGGCATGTTGCGCGACGGCTTTATGGGCGTGGTCCCAGGCATTTTCCAACGCACTAACTTTTATGCCATCGCGGCCATCGCCGGATCGGCAAGCTATGTAAGCCTCGTCATGAGTGGCTTGGTCAGCAATGTCGCTGCGCTAGTCGTATGCGTTGTCGTGACCATGGGTCTGCGCTGGCTCTCGCTGCGCTTTGATATCAAAAGCCCCACCGAAGAAGACATCGCGCGCTTCTTGCATCGCAAAAAATAGCTAGCGCGAGCTCGTCCCCGAAATGCAACTGAGAGGTTCTTTTAGAGCGCCCGCGCGTTGGGTACCCTGTTAGATACATGTCGAGTATCTAACGAAGGATTCACTATGCCTTGCAACCTAGAACCGTCGTCCCGGCGCCGTAAAGCGCAGGCCCGCATCGCCCTCCTATTCGCACTGATTGCACTTGCGCTGACCGCGCTTCCCACGACGTCATTCGCCGGCACAGACACCGCGGGCAACGTGCTCGCAACCGAAGTTGACTCAAATCCGTCTGGCGTCGAAGGCGACCTGTACTGGGCCGGCCAAAGCCTTAACCTAGACGACGCTTCCATCGGCCGCGATATTATCGCGGCAGGCGAGAGCTTGTCGATTCGCGACTGCACCGTAGGCGGAGCCGTTCGCCTGGCGGCGCGCACCATCGATATCTCCAAAACCGCAATTGATGGCAGCGTAACGGTTGCTGGCCAGCATGTCGCGCTCAACACCGGTAGCACCGCCAACTGTTTTTACGCGATGGGCGAGACGGTTGCCCTGCGCGGTTCTACCAATTCGGCAGCGCTCGCAGGCGACACCGTGACCATCGACGGCACCGTCGAGGGCGATGTCGAGGTTTGGGCCGATAAGCTCGTCTTGGGCAAGAATGCCCGCATTACCGGCACCGTGAACGCGCACGTCTCCGAGGACCCCGAGCGCGCCGCAGGAGCCGAGGTCGGCTCGCTCAAGATCGACCGCACCGAGAACGAAGATACTTCCACCCTTAACGATGTCATCGGCGGCATCGTGGCCGCGGCGCTCTCGACCTGCTTTGTCGCCCTGCTGCTCGAGCTCGTCTTTCCGCGTGCGACTGCCAGTGCCGCCGGCATGCTCCACCAGCGCCCCACGCCACTGTGGGTGAGCGGTCTTCTGGGTACGATTGCTGTCGTCCCCGCCGTCCTGCTGCTGATTATCTCTATCGCCGGCCTGTCGCTTGCCGGAGCCCTCATGTGCGCCGTGATCGGCGTCGCGCTGGTCTCCACCGCCTTTGCGGGGTGCGCAGTCGCCCGCATGGTCGGACACAACCAGAACCGCTACGCCATGGCAGCCGTCGGCGGTGTGGCCGCAGGCGCCCTCACAGGACTTCCCCTCATCGGCGACTTCGTCAGCGGCGTGGCCTTTGTCTTTATGCTCGGCTACGTTATCCAAATCATCTGGCGCAACGCCCGCCTCAAGCCGCAGCAGGCCTCCCACACGCCGGGACTCCCCACCGCCTAGCCGCCAACCACCACAAAAGGGCCAGGCACCTTTGTGGTGGTGCAAAGCATCCTGCCCCCATTGCACCAAAAAGGGCGCCGACCATTGCGGTCGACGCCCTTTCTTATTGGCGGTTATAAGCCCCAGCGCTTATTTGTTGACCTGACCGGCGCGGACGGCGGCCTTCTTGCGGTCGGTGGCGTTGAGCAGACGCTTGCGCAGGCGGATGTTCTTGGGAGTAATCTCGACCAGCTCGTCGTCGGCGATGTACTCCAGCGCCTCTTCCAGAGAGAAGGTGCGGGGCGGCACCAGCTGCACGGAGATGTCGGAGGTCGAGGAACGCTGGTTGCCCAGGTTCTTGGTACGGGCGATGTTGACGACCATGTCGCCGGCCTTGCTGCGCTCGCCCACGATCATGCCCTCGTAGCACTCGGTGCCCGGCTCAACGAACAGCTGGCCGCGCTCCTGCAGCGTACCCAGAGCGTAGGCAACGGCCTTCTCGGTGGTCATGGAGATCATGGCGCCGTTCTGGCGGTTACCGATCTCGCCGGCGTAAGGACCATACTCCAGGAAGGTGTGGTAGAACACGCCCTCGCCGTGAGTGACGTTCATAATGCGGTTCTTAAGACCCATAATGCCGCGGGTCGGGATCTTGAACTCGAGGTGCGTCACGATGCCCGAGGTGTCCATACTCGTCATGATGCCGCCAGAGGTGCCGAAGACCTCAACGACCTTGCCCGAGTACTCGTCCGGGCACTCGACAACGGCCTGCTCGACAGGCTCCAGCTTGTTGCCGTTCTCGTCCTTCTTAAACAGAACGCGGGGACGACCGACCTGGAACTCAAAGCCCTCGCGGCGCATGGACTCCATCAGGACGGACAGGTGCAGAATGCCGCGGCCAGAGACCTCGACGCCGCTCTTGTCCTCGAGCTCCTCGATCTTCATGGTCACATTGTTCTCGGCCTCGTTGAACAGGCGCTCCTTGAGCTGACGGGCACCCACGATGTCGCCGTCACGGCCGACGAGCGGGGAGGTCGAAGCCTCAAAGACGATGGACAGGGTCGGCGGGTCGATCTCAATGGGCTCGAGCTCGACGGGGTTCTCGGGGTCGGTGTAGACATCACCGATATCGGTGCGGTCAATACCCACGACAGCGGCGATATCGCCGGCGCCGACTTCCTGGCACTCAGTACGGCCCAGGTAGTCAAAGGTAAAGAGCTGCTTGACGGTAGCGGTTGCGCTGGAACCGTCATTCTTGACAACCAGGATCTGATCGCCCTGGTGAATGGTGCCGGAGTACACGCGACCGATACCGATGCGGCCGACGAAGTTGGAGTGGTCGATGGTCACGCACTGCATGGCTAGCGGGGCATTCTCGTCAACCTCGGGCGCCGGCATGTCGTCGATGATCATATCGAGCAGCGGATACATGTCCATGTTGCCGTCGTTGGGGTCAAGGCGGGCAAAGCCATTCATGGCGCTGGCGTAGACCACGTGCTCCATGGCAAACTCGAGCTGGTCGTCGGTGGCGCCCAGGTCGGCCATAAGGTCGAGGCAGTCGTTGTAGGCCTTCTCGGGGTTGGCGCCCGGACGATCGATCTTGTTGATGACGATCATGATCTTGAGACCGGTGTCGATGGCGTGACGCAGCACGAAGCGGGTCTGGGGCATGGGGCCCTCAAAGGCGTCGACCAGCAGCAGGGCGCCGTCGGCCATACGCAGCACGCGCTCAACCTCGCCGCCAAAGTCGGCGTGGCCCGGGGTGTCGATGACGTTGATCTTGACGTCCTTATACTCGATAGAGATGTTCTTGGCGAGAATCGTGATGCCGCGCTCGCGCTCCTGGTCGTTAGAGTCCAGGACGCGGTCCTCGACCTGCTGGTTGGCACGGAAGGCGTCCGTGGCACGCAGGAGCTTATCGACCATCGTCGTCTTGCCGTGGTCGACGTGGGCGATGATGGCGATGTTCCTCAGATTGTCTACGCGCATGTAGTTCCCCTATCTTCTATCCATATACAAACGGCACGCGTATGCGACCCGCCCAGCAATACAACGCTCGGCGGGAATATTGAGCCTTTTACCGAAAACTCGTTTATTTTAGCGATTTTAGATGAGAGGGGTTTCCTCACCTGCAGGTTCAGGGTCGCTCCACATAAAACCATCGCCGGCACCCATGCCCTCATACAGCACATATGCCGAAAAACCGCTCTCGAGCGTGGTTTCGAAGAAGCTCACGAGCAGAGCGTCATGGTAGCCGCCGTCAATCTCGACACAGCCGGTATAGCCGATGGCATAGCGGGCGATACGGCCCAGACCCTCGTCCTTAAGGCCCATCTTGTGCTCGGAGATAAAGTTGGTGGCGGCCTCGAGGCACGCCTCTTCGCCGTCCTCGTCGAGTGCCGCCAGATAGCGGTTGGAAGCAGCGTCCTCGATCGCCACAACTACGCCCGGATTCTCGCCGGCGGCAAGGTCGTCCAAGAACGCGCCGATCAGGTCACACACCATGGCGTCGAGCTCGGCGGAGACGTTACCGGCGTCCTGCATATCCTGTGCCATCTCTAGACCTTCCCATCGAATCCGGCGTCGTTACAGTTCTTGTGCCTCGGCAGCGATCTTGGCGGCAGCGTCGCGGGCGCGCGTCATATCCATCGCGCGCTTGTCGAGTACCTTGATCTGGTTGGTCAGCATGACAGCATCGACCACACCCCAGATTACCAAGCCTGTTGAAATCGAAAACCCAAGCGCACCAACTGTACCACGAAGACGAGAACAGATTACCGCGACAAGGGCGGAGATGATAACCATCTTGATATAGGAGCCGCGGCGCTCGCGAAGCGTGCGGGCCTGCGTCACATAGGCGATGCGAGCCGCCTCGGATGCCTCCGAGCGCATCTGGGCTTCACGCGCGATGGCGGCCGCTTCAGCCGATACGCGGGTACCCATCAGCGACCTCTCCGCTCGCGTGCAAGACATCTAAAAATCATCGGGGGAGAGCGTATGAACGAACTCGTCGAACTTCTCGAACTCCTGCTCGTCGTCAACTTCCTCGGCGTGCGGTGAGACGGTACCCAAGCGATTCATGATGTCGTCTTCGACGAACATGGGGGCATTGCTGCGTACGGCGAGGGCGATGGCGTCGCTCGGACGTGCATCAATCCTATGCTCGCTGCCATCGGCCAACACGACAACCGTCGCATAGAACACCGGCGGCTCGGCACGAACGATCTCGATGCGCTCGAGCTTGGCGCCCAGGGCATCGACGGTGTCAAGCAGCAGGTCGTGCGTGATCGGACGCTCGGCGCGACCGCTATCGATGCCACGGCTAATGGCCGCGGCCTCAAACGAGCCGGTCTGAATGGAAAGCGAACGCAGGGGTGCCGTCGAATCCGACTTGCCGCAGCGCTCACGAAGCACGATAAGCGATGGCACGGGACCGGCGGCCATGACGATGGTCTCTATGTCGACACGAACCATGGAACACCTCCGGTACGTAGCGGTTAACACACGGCAGGGTCGCCGCATTGAATAGCTATACTACCCAATCTTTCGCCCAGCACACAAAATCAAAGCAGTTAATTTGGGACGGGGCTATTTTGACTACTTTTGTTTGATAAGAAAAAAGCCCCGAGGCAACGCCCCAGGGCTCTTAACGTTTTGATGGTGGACCTGACAAGATTCGAACTTGTGACCTCCCGGTTATCAGCCGGACGCTCTAACCAACTGAGCTACAGGTCCATCATGGTGGAGGTTAGGGGGATCGAACCCCTGACCTCAGGCTTGCAAAGCCCGCGCTCTCCCAGCTGAGCTAAACCCCCACGGAGAAAGTAATAAACACCCCAGCGGCGACTCGGCTCTCGCTGGGGTGTTTATTGCGAAAGAAAGTGGTGGACCTGACAAGATTCGAACTTGTGACCTCCCGGTTATCAGCCGGACGCTCTAACCAACTGAGCTACAGGTCCATCGCGCAAGGGATATATTAGACGAGTCGTTACGCGCGCGTCAACAACTTTTTTGAAAACCTTGGGACTCGCGTTCGCCCCGGTCGCACGGCGGCATGTGAAGTCGCCTGCTCGGACAGTCCTGACTCGCGCAGAGAGCACATTAAGTGCTCTCTGGCTCGTGCGGAACTCGCGATCGACTTCACATGCCGCCGTGCGACCGGGGCGAACGCGAGTCCCAAGGTTTTCAAAAAAGCGGTCGGCGCGCAGGTGCGCCGACCGCCGATATATGGGGTCTGATATTTTCTACCAGCTGGTTCCTCTTACTCGTCGAGGAGATCCTCTGGCATGTCGTTGCCGTCGCCTAGGTCGACTGGGGCCTCTTCGGCGTCGGCTGCGGCCTCGGCACCTTCGCCTTCGGGCCTCTCTTTGGCGGCCGTCATGCGGGCTACGGCGCAGATGCGGTCGTTATCGTCGACGGTCATCATCTTGACGCCCTGGGTGGCGCGACCGGTTTGGCTGATCTCGTCGGTCTTGACGCGAATGACCGTCGCGCCCTCCGTCACGATGAACAGCTCATGCTGCGGGCCCACCGTCTTCATGGCTGCGAGGTTACCCTTGCGCTCGGTCATCTGGATGGTGTAGACGCCCTGACCGCCGCGGTTCTGCTCCGGGTAATCCGAGACCGGCGTGCGTTTGCCGTAGCCGCGCTCGGTAATGACGAACAGGTCGCCGTTACCGTTGGTAATCTCCATACCAAGAACGCTCACGCCTTCCTTCATGCTAATGCCGCGGACGCCGCTGGTATCGCGACCGGTGGCGCGCACCTGGTCCTCGGGGAACATAATCGCCTTGCCCGCGGTGGTTGCCATGATAATCTTGTCACCCTCGCGCACGCGACGTACGGCGAGCAGCGCGTCGTCGTCCCTCAGGTTGATGGCGATCAGGCCGTCGCGGCGGCTGCGGTCGTAGGCGCTCATCACGGTCTTCTTGACCATGCCGCTCTTGGTGGCAAACATCAGGTACTCGTCGGCGGGGAACTCGCGGCAGCTGATGACACTCGCGATCTTCTCGCCCTCCTCGAAAGGCAGCAGGTTGACGATCGCGGTACCGCGCGCCTGGCGCGTACCCACCGGCAGCTCGTGCACCTTCAGGCGATAGACCTTACCCTTGCTCGAGAAGAACAGCACGTACTCGTGCGTGGACGCGATGAACATCTCGTCGATGACATCGTCCTCTTTGAGGTTGACGCCCGACACGCCCTTGCCGCCGCGCTTCTGGGCGCGGTAGGCGGCCACCGGGATGCGCTTGACGTAGCCGGTGTGGGTGATGGTCACGACCATGTCCTCGTCGGCAATGAGGTCCTCGACATCCAGGTCCTTCTCGACATGGCTGATCTCGGTGCGGCGCTTATCGCCGAACTTCTTGGAGATCTCGCGCATCTCTTCCTTGATGACGCCCAGGATCTTCTCCTCGTGCGCCAACAGGTCCTCGTAGTAGGCGATGGCGCGGCGCAAACCGTCCAGCTCTTCCTGAATCTTGTCGCGCTCCAGGCCGGTCAGGCGGCGCAGCTTCATCTCGAGGATGGCCGTGGTCTGCTCGGGCGTAAAGCCAAAGCGCTCGATCAGGCGGCTGCTGGCCTCGGAATCGGTCTGCGAGGAGCGGATGATGCTGATGACCTCGTCGATATGGTCGAGAGCCATCAGGTAGCCCTCGAGGATATGCGCGCGGGCCTGGGCCTTCTTAAGGTCGAAGCGGGTGCGGCGGGTGACGACGTCGACCTGGTGATCGATGTAGTGCTGCAGCATCTCGCGCAGGCTCAGGCATTTGGGAACGCCGTTGACGAGCGCCAGGTTGTTGGCGCCGAAGGTCGTCTGCAGCGAGGTGTACTTATACAGGTTGTTGAGCACGACCTGTGGAATGACGCCCTTCTTGAGCTCGATGACCAGACGGATGCCCTTCTGGTTGGACTCATCGCGCATGTCCGAGATGCCCTCGATGCGCTTGTCGTTGACGAGCTGGGCGATCTTCTCCTGCAGGGTGCCTTTGTTGACCATGTAGGGAATCTCGGTAAAGACCAGGCGGTTGCGGCCGGTCTTGGTGGATTCCACGTGGGCCTTGGCGCGCACGGTAATGGAGCCGCGGCCGGTCTCGTAGCTCTGCTTAATGCCGGCGCTGCCCATGATGATGGCGCCGGTGGGGAAGTCCGGACCGGGCATGATCTGCATGAGCTCGTCGACAGTGGCGTCGGGATTATCGATCAGGTAGCAGGTGGCCTCAATCGCCTCGGTGAGGTTGTGCGGGGCGATGTTGGTGGCCATGCCGACGGCGATGCCCTGGCTGCCGTTGACCAGCAGATTGGGGAAGCGCGCGGGCAGCGCCTGAGGCTCGGCGAGCGATTCGTCGTAGTTGGGCTGCCAGTCGACGGTATCCTTCTGCAGGTCACGCAGCAGCTCCATGGCGGGCTTTGCCAGGCGGCTCTCGGTGTAACGCATGGCAGCGGCGCCGTCGCCGTCGATGTTGCCGAAGTTGCCGTGGCCGTCGATGAGCGGCGTGCGCATGGAGAACCACTGCGCCAGACGAACCATTGCCTCGTAGACCGCGGAGTCGCCATGCGGGTGGTACTTACCGATAACTTCGCCGACCGTCCAGGCCGACTTCTTGTGCGGGCGGTTGGGGTAGATGCCGCTCTCGTTCATCGCGTACAGGATGCGGCGGTGCACCGGCTTTAAGCCGTCGCGCACGTCCGGCAGGGCGCGCGCCGTAATGACCGACATCGAATACTCGATAAATGACTGCTTCATCTCGCGACCGAACTCCGAAATCTGGAGCTGGCCGCCGTTTATATCCTCGCCGGCCGAGGCGCCACGGTCGACTTCGCCAAAGCTCTCCTCGAGCTCACCGTCGTCGTCTTCTTCCTCGTCATCATCGGCATCGGGGTTATAGGCGTCCGGATCGCCGTCCTCGCCCTGCTCAGCACGGGCAAGCAGGCGCTTCAGATCGTCGGGCATACCGGCGTCGCCGGTCTCGCCCATACCCTCGTTATTGTTGATATCGTCTGCCACGTTACCTCCTCTTAAGCGTCTAAGAATCGTGCGTCATGTGCATGCTTCTCGATGTACTCGCGGCGATAGCCGACCTCGGAACCCATCAGCTCGCGCACGGCGCGGTCCGCCACCACGGCGTCCTCGATCGACACACGCTGCAGGATGCGGGTCTTGGGGTCCATCGTCGTCGAGGCGAGCTGCTTGGGGTCCATCTCGCCCAGGCCCTTGTAGCGCTGGACGGTATAGCCCTTGCGCTTTTTGGTGATCTTGCCGTCTTTGGCCTTGCCGTCCTCGTCGTTATCGTCGTGGTTCAGGCCCAGACTCTGGATGGTGTCGCGCAGGATCTCGTCTTCGGGCTGGCGGCCGTTGGGATACACGTAGTGAATCTTGTTGCGCACCTTAATGCCAAAGATGGGCGGGCAGGCAACATAGACATAGCCGGCATCGATCAGCGGACGCATGTACTTGTAGAAGAACGTCAGCAGCAGGATGCGGATATGCGCGCCGTCGACGTCTGCATCGGTCATGATGATGATCTTGTGGTAGCGCGCCTTGGTGATATCGAAGTCGCCGCCGTCGCCGGCACTCGTCGTGACGCCGCAACCGATCGCGGTAATCAGCGACTGGATGGTGTCACTCGAGAACGCGCGATGGTCACCAACGCGTTCGACGTTCAAAATCTTGCCGCGCAGGGGCAAAATCGCCTGGATGTCTCGGCGACGGCCGTCCTTGGCCGAACCGCCTGCCGAGTCGCCCTCTACGATGAAGAGCTCGGTCAGCTCGGCATCGCGCACCGAGCAGTCGGCGAGCTTACCGGGCAGGGACGCCGTCTCGAGCAGGCTCTTGCGGCGGGTCGCCTCGCGCGCCTTGCGGGCGGCATTGCGCGCCTTGCAGGCCTGTTGCGCCTTCTTGACGATCTCGCGAGCGGGCTTGGGATGCTCCTCGAGGTAATCGGCAAGGCCGTCGGTCACAATCTTGAGTGTGAGCGCGCGCATATAGGAGCTGCCGAGCTTGGCCTTGGTCTGGCCCTCAAACTGCGGATCGGGCAGCTTGACCGAGATAACGGCCGAAAGGCCCTCGCGCACATCGTCGCCGGTCAGGTTGGCGTCTTTTTCCTTGAGCAGGTTCTGCTTGCGCGCGTAATCGTTGATCACGCGGGTGAGCGCGGTGCGGAAGCCCTCAAGGTGCATGCCACCCTCGGGGGTGTAGATGTCGTTGGCAAACGACATGACGTTCTCGCCGTAACCGCTATTCCACTGCAGAGAAACCTCGACCTCGCCCATCTTGGTCACAGGCGCGTCCGGGTCCGATTTGCCCTCGATGTAGATGGGCTCCTTAAAGGCCTCGGGGACGTCCTTGCCCTCGTTGAGGAACTTGACGAAGTCGATGATGCCGCCCTCGTAGCAAAACTCCTCCACGTGGGGAGTCGCCTCGCGCTCGTCGGTCAGCACGATTTTGAGGTTCTTATTGAGGAACGCCGTCTCCTGCAGACGGTTGTGCAGCGTATCGAAATCGTAGATGCAGGTCTCGAAGATCTCGTCGTCGGGCCAGAAGTTGACAGTGGTGCCCGTCGTCTCCGAAGTGCCCACGACCTCCATTTTCTTGACGGTCTTGCCGCGCGAAAACTCCATCTCGTAGATGTTGCCATCGCGGCATACCTGTACGACCACACGCTTGGACAGCGCGTTGACGACGGAGATGCCCACGCCGTGCAGGCCGCCCGAGACCTTGTAGGCCGAGTTATCGAACTTACCGCCGGCGTGCAGGATCGTCATGACGACCTCGAGCGTCGGGATCTTTTTGATAGGATGCTCGTCGACGGGGATGCCGCGCCCGTTGTCGACGACCGTGATGGAGTTGTCGGCGTGGACCGTCACCTGAATCTCGGTGCAGAAACCGGCCATGGCCTCGTCGACGGAGTTGTCAACGATCTCCCACACCAGGTGATGAAGACCGCTGGCGCTCGTCGAGCCAATGTACATGCCCGGGCGCTTACGAACGGCCTCGAGACCTTCGAGAATCTTAATCTCGCCGCCATCGTAATCGTTTTCGTTTGCCACACGTCCTCCTTCAGTTAAGAAAATGTGTACAGCCTTACTAGTTTATCGTAAAAAAATACCCTCGGGAACGAGGGTATTTGGCTCTACAAGGCCACCAGATGCGATTTAAGGCTCTTTTTTGCTCTGCACGCCCTTGGCCCACTCGGCACTGGCTCTCATGGCGTTCTCGAGGGCCTCGCGCAGTTTTTGGTCCTCGATGGGTGCCACTTGGTGCTCGATCTCGGCACGTTCGGCATCGCTGAGGTCGGCATGCGGAGCCGGCGGACGCTCGGCCACGGCCGGACGCAGGCGCTCTTTTGCAGCGGGCGGTGTGTGGCCGGGGGCGGTCGTCTTGAACACCAGGCCGTCGACGTGCGCGCCGGCACGCTCCATGCGCGCGCGGATAATCTCGCGCAAAAGTGTCATCTCCTGCGTCCATGAGGGCGAATCGAGGTACACCAGCAGTTCGTTGGACTCGGGCAGATAGCGCAGGCCCGTCACATGGCGCCCCTCGCGCGTGCCCGAGCACACTGCATTCCAGGCGTGATAGACCGCACGAGACTCCTCTGCAGCCTCCATTTGCGCGCGGCGCTCAGGTGTCGCGGCCGCCAGGATGCGCTGACGCTCGGCATCCAAAAAGCCGCCGAAGGCGACCATTCCGTTCTCGCGCTCGTAATTAGCACGTCTCACCCATGCTCACCACCTTGGCTCGATCAAGCAGGTCATCGGTAAAATACCCCAGATTGGTGGTGGTTATGACTGTCTGGATATCATCACCGATCAGCTGCAGAAAAGCGCCTCGGCGCCCGGCGTCGAGCTCGCTCATCACGTCGTCCAAAAGCAGCAGCGGCGCGGTGCCCAGGATATCGCGCGCCACGGCCACCTCTGCCACCTTCCAGGCAAGCACCAGCGTTCGCTGCTGGCCCTGGCTGGCAAATGAACGGGCCGATCGGCCCGCGACGGAAAACTCAATCTCGTCGCGATGCGGACCCACGAGCGTCACGCCGCGGCGGATCTCCTCGTCGGCGCGCTCATCGAGCGCCGAGAGCATGTGCTCGTACGCCCACCCCCTGAGCTCGTCGCGATCCTCGGTGCGAGGCAGGTCGCCAAGCGTGGACACATAGGACACACCGGCGGGCTCGCCAGATGCCACGCGGCCATAGGCGTCGCGCACATGGCCCGACAGTCGGTCGAGCAGAGCCAGACGATGCACGAGCAGGGCCGAACCGGCGCGGGCGATAGATTCGTTCCAGGCGCCGAGCATCTCGCGGCAGCACCAGGTCTCCTTGAGCAGGGCATTGCGCTGGGTCACGCAGCGCCCGTAGGCACTAGCCAGATCGGCATAGCGCGCACTCAGCTGAACGCCAAAGTCATCAAGTGCGGTGCGGCGCACGCTGGCACCCCGCTTGACCATATCCAGGTGGTCCGGGCAAAACAGAACGCTCGGCAGCACCCCGCGCACGCCGGACGCAGCGCAGCGCTTGCCGTTGCGACTAAACGAACGCTTGCCGTCTTCCACGCTCAGTCCCATGTCCAGCACGCGCCCATCGCCTTCGAGCCTCAGCTCGACCTTGCATGAGCCCACGCCGTCGTGCACGAGCTCGGCTGCGGTCGGATGCCTAAACGAGGCGCCACTCGTCAAAAGCTGCAGCGCCTCTATGAGGTTGGTCTTTCCCGCCGCGTTGGGACCTGCGAGCACTGTCACACCATCGCTCAGGGCAAGGCGGTAACTGTCGAAGCTGCGATAGCGCGCAACGGAAAGATCGCGTGCGAACATGGTCATGGGCAGTGCTAGATGCGTACCGGCATGACCAGGTACAGGTAGTTGATCTTGTCGTAGGACTTGAAGATGCCAGCCTGCGAATAGCTCTTGAGCTCCAGCGTGATCTCCTTCTCCTTGGACAGGGCATTGAGGCAGCCAAAGATGTAGTGGTAGTTGAAGGCGATGGTGCCCGACTCGCCCTCGGCCTCGACATCGATCGTCTCCTGCGCCAGGTCCTGGTCGTTGGAAATGGAGGACAGGCCCATCTGGCCGTTCTCGACGTCAATCTCAAACTTGACGGCGGGGTTGGCGCTCGCGATAACGGCCACACGTTTAAGGGCGGCGTTAAAGGCGGCTACGTCGATCTTGACGCTCGTCACGCACGAATCGGGGATGAGCTGCTTGTAATTGGGATATACGCCCTCGATGCGGCGCGACACGTAGGTGGTGTTGCCGGCCTCAAAGACAACCTGAGTGTCGGTTGCGCCGATCATGATGGTCGCCTGGCTGGCCATGATGCTCAGCGCGTCGTTGAAGGCGTCAGCAGGCACGTTGAGCTCAAAGGAACCTTCGAGGGTCGAGGTCTCGACCTGCGTATCGCACACGGCCAGACGGAAGGAGTCGGTCGCCACCAGGCGCACGGTGTTGTTCTCGACCTTCATGTGCACGCCACCCAGGATGGGGCGGGCCTTGTCAGTCGAGGTGACGCGCCATACGCGGCTCACCATTTCGGACAGGATATCGGTCGGCAGCTCGACGGCGCTCTCGATGGCGTATGCCGGGAACTCGGGGAAGTCGTTGGCATCGAGCGTATTGAGGCGGAAAGAGCTCTTCTCGCAGCCAATCAAAACCTGACGCTCGGACAGCTCAAAGGTGACCGGGGCATCGGGAAGGGTCTTGGTGATGTTGGAGAGCATCTTGCAGGGAATCACCATCTCGCCCTCCTCTTCGACATGAGCCGCAATGCGGTGACGAATCGAGATGGTGTAGTTGGAGGTCTGGAATTCCAAGATGCCGTCTTGTGCCTTAACGAGCACGCCCGACAGAATGGGAAGGGTGGATGCCGAAGCGACGCCTTTCATAACGACGCCGATGGCTTGCGTAAGCGAGCTCTGGCTGACGGTGAACTTCATCTTTTAATACCTTTCTATAGATATAAATATCTTAATAATAGTAATAGTACTGACGAAACTGTTGATTACTCCTAAAAGTGCAGGTCAGCCCTAAAAAGAGAATCGACAGGAACCTGTGTGCAACCGGGTGTGTTTTCCACGTTCAAAACCTGCGCAAAACTTTTCATCACCGCGGCTCGAGTTTTTGACACCTTATAACCGCCGTTTCGACAAGTTTTCAACAGGTGTGTCCATTTACCTACGAGCGCAGTGTAATTTTATCGCGCAGTGACTTGAGGTCTTCGGTAACAGTCCGGTCTTCCTGAATCATCTTCTGAACCTTTTTATAGCTCGTGCTGACGGTCGAGTGGTTGCGGTTGCCAAACTCGGCGCCCACGGCCGTCGTCGTCATCTCGCACATCTCGATCGCCAGGTAGATAGCGATATGGCGCGCCTTGGCGATATTGGCGTTGCGGCGAGGCCCGATGAGTTCCTCGTGCGTCACGCCGTATTGCTCTTCGATGACGGACTGGACCGTCTGCACATTGATCTTCTTGGCCGATGTGTCGAAGTACTGGTTGGCGATGGCGTCGATGTCGTCAAAGGTGAGCTCCCCGCCCTCGCGCTCGCGATCGCCCGCTTCGCCGGCACAACGCTCGCAAAAGCTCTCGAGCTCGCGGATGTTGGTGCCCGAGACCTCGGCCATGTGTTTAAAGTGCGCGTCGGTCAGATGTCCGCCGTCGCCCCCGTAGGCCGCCAGCAGCGAGTCGTTGCCTGCCTCGGGTGCGGCGGCGATCGTGTTCTCGTAATAACGCTGCAAAATCTTGTACTTCATCTCGTAGCTGGGCTCCGCCACCAGGCACAGCAGACCGGCATTAAAGCGACTGGTCAGGCGCTCGTCCATATTAAGGTCCTTGGGGGCGCGGTCGGCGGCGATCACGACCTTCTTGTTGTTACGGATAAATTCGTCCATCAACTGGAAGAAGTAATCCACGCTCGCGCGCTTGCCGATGATGTTCTGGATGTCATCGATGATAAGCACGTCGACGCCGTGGTACGCCTGCATAATGGGGGCGTTGCTCTTCTTTTGGCGGTCGAATTCCGTCATCAAGTCGTCCAGATATGCCTGCGAGTTGGCGTACTTCACCTTGATCTCGGGCGATTTCTCTGCCAGTTCATTTTTGATGGCGAGCAGCAGGTGCGTCTTGCCCAGGCCCGATTTGCCGTAGATGAACAGCGACGTGCAGGTACCGGGCGTGTCTGCAAGCATGGCGAATTTGAGCGCCGATCGGTAGGCAAGGCTGTTCTCCGGTCCGAAGACGAAGTTTTCAAACGTGAATTTCGAATTCGCTGCGAGGGGTGCCCCGTCCGCGTTTTTCTCGACTGCCGCGGTGGCCGCCGCCGAAGGTGCTGCCGGCACTGCGGAGGAACTCGCGCTTTTCGCCGGCGGCCTGCCATTCATTTGGGTCATCATGCGGCGGAAATCGTCGGCGGACAACGTGTTTTTGATTGCAATGCCCGATTCCTCGCCGGGTGTCGCCTCGTGTGCCACGGGCATATGCGTGGCGGTCGGGATGGGTGAGGGGGCTGGCTCTACCGCCGGTGCGACCGAAGCGGCCGGCTGCGGTGCCATGGTTTCACGGGAATCATCGTCGCGTCGAGGCTCGGGCGCCGGCGTTGCCGCCGCGGCGGCGGTCGCTACCGGGTGAGTGACCGGGGTCGTATTTGCCGAGGCGCTTTGCGGTGCCACGATATTGAGCGCGATCGGCGCAAAGGCGATATCTTCAAGATAGGCCTCGATGGTCGGCTGATGCTTTTTGAGCTGAGCGATGGCAAAGCGTGAGGGGGCCTCAATCGTCAAGGTGTCCTCGGTTAAGCTCACGGCGCGCGATTGTCCCAGCATATTGATGAGGCGTGCATCTTGGCCGTCGCGCTGACAAAAGGCGATGGCATCCCCCAGGATGATGCTTGCTTCCTCGTCCACTGTTTCTCCCGTTCCTTAACTTTGGGCTCGCACGCGAGCGCTGCCTATTTCGGTCAGATGATATTTCTGGCCATGTTTGATTACCAAGCCGGCTTGTGCCAAGTCGTTGAGCGTTCGCGACCATGTGGGCGCCGAGTTTCCAAACGCTCGTGCCAGGTCGGTTGCGCCACACTCCTGGTTTTGAGCCAGATAGCCCAGTGCCGCTTCGCCGCGCTCGCTCACAAATACGTTTTGCTGCGGCTGTGCATATTGATTCGCCGCATTAGGATACATCATTTGAGCTGCTGGTTGTTGAGAACTCTGCATGGGCAGCGGCTGCTGTTGAAAACTTTGCGGCCACTGTTGGTAAGGCTGCGGGGGCATCTGCTGGGCCCATGGGTTGTACTGCGCCTGGGACATCTGTTGGTACTGCTGTTGGTATCCCTGCGGATACTGCTGAGGATATGGCTGGGCATACCCCTGCTGCAGCATGTATTGGGCGGGGTATCCCTGGGGATACGGTTGGTAACCCATCTGCGGGGCGCTCGGCGCACCCGTCGGCTGCTGCGGCATGGCGACGGGTTCCTGACCTGTCATCGCCGTCGTATCCGGCATCATTTGTGCCGCTGGCTCCGGCGCTGTCTGGAACTCCTGCATATGCTGCATGCTTGGCTGTTGCATCGGCATGGCTGGTTGTTGTGTCTGCTGTGCCGCCATAGGCTGTTGCGAATATGTTCCCGGCAGGGGGTATGCCTGCTGTTCCGCCTCGGGTCGCACAGCTGCCCCGCGCCCGCCAGCACGCTCGATTTCCTGAACGCGCTTGGGGTTCAGGCTTACCGTCACGACGGTGCCGTTGCCCATGTTGTCCTCGATGGAGACGGCGCCGCCGGCGTTTTCCAAGTACTCCTGTACCATCGGAAACCCGGCGCCGGTACCGCGGATATACCGTTTCATCTTGCTGTTTGCGCTGGTTACGCCAAAATCGAAGGCACGCTCTTTGTCGTCGATGCCCGGACCCTGATCGGCAAAGCGGATGGTATCGCCACCGTCGAGAATCGAGATGATGGGCTCTGCAAAATGCGCGTGGATAAAGTTTTCGACAATCTCGCGGATAACCATCAGCGAGATGCGTCCTCCCTGCTCTTTCATGCACTGGTAGACGGTGTTGGTTGTCTCTTCCAAGTAGGTACGGACGTCTTGCGGTTCGATGACGATGACACGCGGTGTCGACAGCATGTCATCGTAGACCGCGATGCGCGCCGCATACATGGCCTTTGGTGCTTGTGCGGTGTCCTGCTCACCCTCGTTGCGTTTTTCGCGCACGCCGGTGATGTGCTCGTTGTCGGGTGCCGGATCACCGGAATCGACCATGGTGTAGAAGTCGTCAGACATGCCGCTCGCAATCTTTCAAAAGGTTTTGAACAAATAGTAGCTCACCGCGCAATGTTTCTCATCTTTCGACAAGTTTTCAAAACCTGTTGAAAACTTTGGAAAACGGACGAAAAGTTCTCAACATTTCCAACATGACCTGTTGAAAACTCGATGAAATTCCGTGAAAAGTTGTCTGCTGCCTCAAATGCCGATTCTGCTTATGGGGGAACCGTGTACTCTTTGCAACCTTTTACCTTTGATTTCTTGACATTTGAACATTAATTTCCCTACAATCTTCAAGCTCACGTGTCTATATCTGCGTCCGCGCCCCCGCGGACACTCGAAATGCAGCAGGAGGAACTTAAGATGAAGCGTACGTATCAGCCTAATAAGCGTAAGCGTGCCAAGACCCATGGCTTCCGTGCCCGTATGGCCACTAAGGGTGGTCGTGCCGTGCTCGCCCGTCGTCGCGCCAAGGGCCGCAAGCGTCTCACTGTCTAGCAGCGATACACACATCTCGCATGAAGACTATTAAGTCTCGGCAAGATTTCGAGCATGTGTTCAGTCAGGGGCGTCGTTTCAATCACCCTCTGATTCGAATGACCATATGTGAATCGGTTGGCGAAGGCGACTCCGGAAGGGTCGCCTTCGTTGGTGCTAAACGACTCGGTTGTGCTGTGGTGCGCAACCGATCTAAGCGCGTGATGCGCGAGGCCGCCCGCAGCTGTGGATTTCCCGTTGCGGGTTATGACATCATCTTGTTCGCGACTCCCAAAACGAGGGTTTCCTCGCCGCAGGAGATGGACAAGGCGTTGCGTTCGCTTATGAAACGCGCCGGCGTTGCCGGGGAGGAGCGATGAGCAATCACGTTTTGCGACGTGTTGCCATCGCTCCTATTCGCATATATCAACAGGTTATTTCGCCCTTATTGCCTGACGCCTGCATTTATTACCCAACGTGCTCGCAATACGCTATCCAGGCGATTGAGAAGTACGGTGTTTTTAGAGGCTGCTGGCTTGCCGTGAGGCGCATCGCTCGCTGCAATCCCCTGCACGTCGGCGGTTATGACCCTGTGCCTTAGCGGGCACTCGCTATCGGAGGAAAACTTACATGTGGGATTGGATCGTTAACATCCTTTTCGAGCTGCTCAAGCTCATCCAGACCTTTGCGGTCGACTGGGGCCTGTCCATCATCATCCTGGTGGTCATCATCCGTCTGCTGCTGACGCCGCTTATGCTCAAGTCGACCAAGTCGACGGCTCGCATGCAGGTGCTGCAGCCTAAGATGCTCGAGATTCAGGAGCGCTATGCCGACGATCCCCAGCGCCAGGCCGAGGAGATGCAGAAGTTCTACAGCGAGAACAAGTTCAACCCCATGGCTGGCTGTCTGCCGCTGTTGATCCAGATGCCTGTCCTGTTCGCCCTGTTTACGCTGCTGCGTAACCTGCCGAACTACTTTAGCGACGGCACGTTTTCGTTCTTCAACATCCTGCCTGACCTTACCACCACGCCGAGCGCCTCTTTTGCCGATGGCTTTATGGTTGCGCTGCCTGCGCTGATCTGCCTGATTCTGTTCGCTGTCTTGACCCTGATTCCGCAGCTGTATATGTCCCGCAATCAGACTGGTCAGCAGGCCCAGAGCATGCGCATGATGGCTGTCGTCATGACCGTCATGATGCTTTGGATGGGCTGGAGCCTGCCCGTCGGCGTTCTGCTGTACTACGATGTGTCTTCTGCCTGGCAGGTTATCCAGCAGATCTTCGTGACGCAGAAGGTTATCGACAAGGCCAAGGCCGATGAGGAGGAGCGCCTCAAGAACGCTCCGCTGCAGGTCGAGGTTACCCGTCGCGAGAAGAAGCCGCGTCCGCACAAGAAGAAGTAGTCGGGATATCAATCTTATTTAGGTACCTAACTTTTGGAGTACGTTATGTCTGAAGAGATCATCGAGGATATGCTTGAGGAGGTTGCCCCGCAGATTGCGGGCGATTATCCCGAGATTGCACAGCGCTACAAGGCCGGTGAAGAGCTGACCGATGAGGAGCTCGACACCATTGCCGATGTTGCGATTTCCATTCTGCGTTCCATCCTTTCGCACTTCGATGCCGCCAACTCTCCTATTGATGAGTACGAGGGCGACGAGGGCGAGCTGATTTTGGATGTTACGGCTCCTGATCTTGCTGTTCTCATTGGCCGTCATGGTCGTACCCTTGATGCTCTTCAGGTCATGTTCTCTTTGCTGGTGAGCCGCAAGCTTGGCTTTAGGTATCCGGTTGTGGTTGACGTTGAGGGCTACAAGAGCCGTCGTCAGGACAAGGTTGCCTCAATGGCTCAGTCGGCCGCCGAGCGTGCCATCCGTACCCATAAGAGTGTTTCGCTTCCGCCCATGAATGCCTATGAGCGCCGACTGGTTCATATTGCACTTCGTGGCAATGATGCTGTCGATACCCATTCTGAGGGTTCTGACCCTGATCGCCATGTGGTGATTGTTGCTCGATAATCTACTCGAGCTTATGCTAAGGGGGCGTGGTTTCCACGTCCCCTTTTTTTGTCAAAAGTTCTCGATACACTGATTTTTGTCAGAAAGGAGCTTCTGTTGTTTGTACTTACTGATCAGCAGACTGACGAGATGCTCAGACGTCTAACTTCCTATTGCAAAGAGTATTCCTTGAGCATAACTGATGCTGAGCTGAGGAAATGTATCCAGCATTTGGATTTGGTTCTGGAAACAAATAAGACAACCAATCTCACTCGTATTCTTAACGTTGAAGATGCTGCGGTACTTCATATCCTCGACTCACTTGTTTTGCTTCCTTATGTCAATAAGGCTCCTGATGGAGCTTTGCTCGATATGGGAACAGGCGCAGGCTTCCCTGGTATTCCATTAACGATAACCACGCATCGTAAAGCTACTTATATTGACTCTGTTGGCAAAAAGGTTGATGCTGTCAATTCTTTTGTTCATGCTCTCGGATTGAAATATGGTCATGCAGTCCATAATCGCCTTGAAGAATATGCTCGAAGCTATAAGAAGCAGTTCTCTGTCGTAACCGCCCGCGCGCTGGCCCCTCTACCGATTCTTGTTGAGTATGCGGCCCCGTATCTCAAAGATGGAGGGTTATTTGTCATCACGAAGGGTAATCCATCTGATGAGGAGCTTGCTTCCGGCATGTCGGCCGCTAAGATCTGTGGCTTCACTTTGCTTTTGAATGACGCAATCGATTTGCCAGAGGGCTTGGGCCACAGGGAGTTCATTGTTCTTAAGAAGAGTCATCCAGCATCCGTTTCATTGCCTCGTGCAAATGGCATGGCAAAGAAGAATCCGCTTGCCTAGATGTTTCACGTGAAACATAATGGATACTAACAACTTGCACTGTTTCACGTGAAACATGGCGGTTGATATCGAATCGGAATGTTTCACGTGAAACATCCTCCGTTTGACAGCTTTAATACACACCAGGAGGGACCGTGGGATTTCGCGACGTTAAGCGTTCGAAGAGCGCAAAAGACACGCGTATTATTGCAATCATCAATCAAAAAGGCGGCGTCGGTAAGTCAACGACGGCTGTAAACCTTGCAGCAGCTCTGGGTGAGCAGGGTCGCAAGACACTGATTGTCGATTTTGATCCGCAGGGAAACAGTACCAGTGGATTCGGAATTGAAAAAGAAGACCTTGATCAGTGCATCTATGATGCATTGCTGAATGACGTGCCGGCAGAATCGCTTGTTCTTGATACGAATTGCAAAAAGGTATTCGTTATTCCGGCAACCATTCAGCTTGCAGGCGCTGAAATTGAGCTCGTAAGCGCAATTGCTCGTGAAACCCGCCTCAAAGATTTGCTTGAGCCGATTCAGGACGAGTTCGATTTTATATTCATCGACTGTCCTCCTTCGCTTGGCCTGCTTACCATCAACGCTCTGACCGCAGCAGATAGCGTTTTGATTCCGATTCAGTGCGAGTATTACGCACTCGAGGGCGTTACGAAGCTGCTTGAGTCAATGAAGATGGTCAAATCACGTCTGAACAAGGGCTTAGACACCTATGGCGTGCTTATGACCATGTATGACTCGCGTACTTCTCTGTCGAATCAGGTTGTTGAGGAGGTTCAGTCGTACTTTGGTGATAAGGCTTTTAAGACTCTAATTCCCCGTACCGTAAAAATCTCTGAGGCTCCGTCTTTTGGAGAGCCGGTAATTACCTATGCACCTCAAAATAAGGGTGCAAAAGCGTATATGAACCTTGCAAAAGAGGTGATCAAGCGTGCCTAGTGCAAAGAAACGTGGCGGATTGGGACGTGGACTCAATGCTTTGGTCTCAGAGGCTGAGTATGAGACCGGTGGTTCGGCTGCATCAGCTTCAAATGTCGCATCTGAAACAAAACTGCCTATTGAAGATATCGTTCCCAACCCTAATCAACCGCGAATTCACTTTAACGAAACTGAACTTCGCGAGTTGAGCGAGTCAATCCAAGAACATGGCGTTTTGCAGCCGCTTTTGGTTCGCAAGCATGGAAACGGCTATGAGATCATCGCTGGTGAGCGTCGTTACCAAGCATCAAAGCTTGCTGGTCTTGAGGAGCTGCCTGTCATCATTAAAGAAGTTAATGATGAGGAAATGCTCGCTCTTGCACTTATCGAGAATCTTCAGCGTTCTGATTTGAATCCCGTCGAAGAGGCGAAGGGTTATCGTCAGCTCATTGATGCCAGTGGGATGACGCAGGAGGCGTTATCAAAGGCTGTCAGTAAGTCTCGTTCCGCAATTACAAATTCACTTCGTTTGCTAGATCTTCCCGAAGTCGTACAGCAGATGATTTTCGAAGGCAAGCTTACAGCCGGTCATGCGAGAGCGATTCTTGCAGTTCCATATGAAGATGCCAGGATTCGACTTGCTGAGAAGGTTGTTGCAGAAGGCCTTTCCGTCAGAGCGACAGAAAATCTTGCTCCGTTGTTTTCTGCCGGAGAAACACCTAAGACGCCGAGGCCAGCAACACCTCAGTCATTCAAAAAGGCCGCTCGAGTCCTTCGTCAAGTATTTAACACGAATGTGCGCGTGAAGAGCTCGCGTGGCAAAAACAAGATTGAAATCGAGTTCAAAGACGAAGAGGAGCTCTCCCGTATCCTTGGCGAAATGATTCAATTCGGGCAGGAGGATCAGGATGAAGAATAGGGTTCTCGCGGCCATTGCGTTGGCAACCACTGTCGCTGCTGGTGCTTTTGCAGGCTATAAGCTTGCGACAGATGATGAACTGCGTGGTCGACTGCTGCGCGGAGCTCAGGATATCGTCGATACATCCAAGAAGAAAATGGATGTGATGACCGAAGATGTTGCTATGCGTACTGCTCAGGTGACTAAGAATCCCAAGATTAACCAAGACTGGGTTAACCATCAATGGGAAAAGGTTGGTTATTAGGTACCTATCAATTACTTGCCTGTTTTGAAGGGGTCCTTGTCTGATTTGTGAGACAAGGATCCCTTATTTTGGCAATAAAACTATGCTTGGGTAAATCAAATCCAATAGTATAAAAAAATGAAACAGCCCCGGTTGCATTATCTATAACCGGGGCTGTTCGATGTTTCACATGAAACGTTTTGGGGCGCGACTCCCCTATGCGTTTTGCTGAACTTTGAAGCGCTGCTTCAGCTGTCCGCAGGCGGCATCAATATCATTGCCGCGAGAATTACGGATCGTGGTCTCGATGCCACGAGACTCAAGGCGGCGCTGAAGATCCTCAACCTTATGAATCGGAGACGGCTTGAGCGGGCTACCCTCAATGTCGTTAAGCTGAATCAGGTTGACGTGACACAGCGTTCCCTCGCAGAAGTCGCAAAGCGCCTGCATCTCAGGGTTTGTGTCATTGACGCCTTCGATCATGGCGTACTCATAGGTTGGGCGGCGGCCCGTCTTTTCGGTGTAGAGCTGCAGTGCCTCATGAAGGCGCAGGAGCGTGTACTTCTTGACGCCAGGCATAAGCTTGTTGCGCGTGGACTGGATAGCGGAGTGCAAGGAAACGGCAAGCGTGAACTGCTCGGGGATGTCGGCAAACTTGCGAATACCGGGAATAACGCCGCTGGTAGAGACAGTAAGGTGGCGGGCTCCAATACCGATACCGTCGGGATCGTTGAGGATGCGCAGCGCCTTGAGAACCTCGTCATAGTTAGCAAAGGGCTCGCCCTGTCCCATGAAAACGACGCTTGTGGCGCGCTCGCCAAAATCATTCGAGACGTGCAACACCTGGTCGACGATCTCTTGAGCGGTCAGAGAGCGCTTGAGGCCATTGAGACCGGTAGCGCAAAAAGCGCAGCCCATGCCGCAGCCTGCCTGGGTGGAAACGCAGACGGAAAGCTTGTTACGACGGGGCATACCGACAGTCTCGACGGAAATGCCGTCGTGGTACTCGAGCAGATACTTGCGAGAGCCATCTTTGGAAACCTGCTTGGTGAGCTCAGTCGGCGTGTCAAAGGCAAAAGCCTCTTTAAGCTGCTCGCGGAAAGCCTTGGGAAGGTTGGTCATATCGTCAAACGAACAAACGTTCTTCTCAAAGACCCATTCGATGAGCTGCTTCGCGCGGAAGGCGGGCTGGCCAAGTTCGGCAACAAGCTCGCGAATATCGTTTTGGCTCAAGTCGCGAATGTCCTGAGATTTAGTCCTGGGATTCATGGAAGCCTTTCGATTTTGGGGAAACGTAGAGGGTATCGCTACAATATGGTATCAGCTGCAGAAATTATAGAGGAGGAGTCTGCCCATGCCGGGTAAAAGCCTAGAGAACATGCACGTAGCGGTCTTGGCGGGCGGTCATTCCGCTGAGCGCGAGATCTCGCTCAATTCGGGAAAGAACGTCGTGGTGGCCCTGAAGGAGGCCGGCTACACTTCGGTGGAGCTGCTCGACACGGCTGCCGATGATTTTATGGTAACCATGGCGACCGGTGGTTTCGACGTGGCGTTTATCGCCATGCACGGTGCCGGCGGCGAGGATGGTGCCATGCAGGGTGCCATGGAGACCCTGGGTATCCCTTACACGGCTTCGGGCGTGCTCGCAAGCGCATGCGGTGCCGACAAGGAGGTCTCTAAGCTCCTGTACGCCAAGGCGGGCATTCCCATTGCCCCCGGCATTGCGCTCGAGGTGGGCGATGAAGTCGATATCGATCATATCGTCAAGGTTTGTGGCGAGCGCTGCTTTGTAAAGCCGGCCATTAACGGCTCCAGCTATGGCATTTCCCTGGTCCATGAGCCCTCCGAGCTACCCGCGGCAATCGCTAAGGCGTTTGAGTACGGCGACAAAGTGCTGGTCGAGAAGTGCATCGAGGGTACCGAGATTACCGTCGGTGTATACGGCGAAGATGACGTGCGCGCTCTGCCGATTGTCGAGATTCGTAAGCCCGAGGACTGCGAGTTCTACGATCTGGACGTGAAGTATGTCGACCCTACGGACATTCATCGCATTCCGGCGCAGATTTCGCCCGAGAACTACGCTCGTGCCCAGGAGCTCGCCTGTGCCGCCCATAGGGCACTCGGCTGCCTGGGTATCTCGCGCAGCGACTTTATCGTGAGCGAGGATGGCCCCGTCATCCTCGAGACCAACACGATTCCCGGCATGACCGATACGTCGCTGTATCCGGATGAGATCCGCCACACCGACGACATGACGTTCCCGCAGGTCTGTGACAGCCTGATCCGTATGGGTCTTCGTCGAGCGGGCATTGCATGCTAATCGAGGACGCGGTTTCGTCAGGAACGCCGCAGTTTGTCATCGACTCCTATGCCACGCTTGCCGAGCGCGCCAAAACCCAATCGTTTGGTCTCATCGAGGAAGATGTTATCGTCCTCGATACCGAGACCACTGGTCTTTCGGTGCAGGACAACGAGCTTATTGAGATATCGGCGGCCCGCCTTTCGGGCCGCGAGATCGTCGACCGCTTCGATACCTTCGTGAATCCCAAACAGCTGATTCCCGCCGAGATTACCGAACTCACGAGCATTACAAACGCCGATGTGGTGGATGCCCCATCGGCCGTCGAGGCCGT
Source organism: Collinsella sp. (assembly GCA_047247485.1). Classification (GTDB taxonomy): domain Bacteria; phylum Actinomycetota; class Coriobacteriia; order Coriobacteriales; family Coriobacteriaceae; genus Collinsella. Next base: position 2,173,844 of record JBKTTM010000006.1, read on the forward strand.
GGCTGCTCTCGCCGATTTTGTCGGCGGCTGCCCGGTGATTGCGCATAACGCCACCTTCGACCGTTCGTTTATCGAGTCGGTCAAGGGCGGTGTCAACGTCAGCGACATCTGGATCGATTCGCTGGCACTGTCGCGCATCGCACTTCCGCGCCTGGCCTCGCACAAGCTGTCTTTTATGGCCGACCTGTTTGGCTGCGATTCGGTGTCGCACCGCGCCAACGCCGATGTCGACGCCCTGTGTGGCGTATGGCGCGTGTTGCTCGTGGCACTCACCGACTTGCCCCAGGGCTTAATGGCGCGCTTGGCCGACATGCACCCCGACGTACCCTGGTCCTATCGTCCCATCTTCTCGTTCTTGGCGGGACAGAACCCCGGTTCCATCTTCTCTCTCAGCGCCGCCCGCGCCGACGTACTCAAGGCCGATCGGGCCGATGACCGCGTTGATTCGGACGAGCTACCGGTCCTTAAGATGCCGAGTCGCGAGGAAATCGAGGCGGACTATGCCCCGGGCGGCCTGGTTAATCGCATGTATCCCACGTACGAGCCGCGCGATGAGCAGATCGCGATGGCGCTCGAGGTCCGTGACGCACTCGTTACGGGAACGCATCGCGTGATTGAGGCGGGGACGGGCGTCGGCAAATCGATGGCTTACCTGGTGCCTTTTGCCGAGGCCGCACGCCGCAACAACATCACGGTTGGTATCGCGACTAAATCGAATAATCTTGCGGACCAGCTCATGTATCATGAGCTGCCCAAACTTGCCGAGCAGCTGGACGGGGGCCTATCGTTTTGCGCCCTCAAGGGCTATGACCACTATCCATGCTTGCGCAAACTTGAGCGCATGAGCCGCGGCCAAGTCGAAATTACGACCAAGCGTGATCCTGCCGACACGCTTACGGCAGTCGCGGTCATCATGGCGTACGTGTGTCAGTCGGCTGATGGCGACCTCGACTCGCTCGGTATTCGCTGGCGCAGCGTCAACCGTCCCGACTTTACGACGGCGTCGCGCGAGTGCGCCCGCCGTCTATGCCCGTTTTTCCCCGATAAATGCTTGGTCCACGGCGCCCGCCGTCGCGCGGCGCATGCCGATGTGGTAGTCACCAACCATTCCCTGCTGTTCCGCAACGTTGCGGCCGAGGGCAGAATCTTGCCTCCGATTCGTCACTGGGTGATCGATGAGGCCCACTCCATCGAGCGCGAGGCGCGCCGTCAATGGGCGCGCGTGGTGCCGGCGGATGAATCGCGCGTTCTGTTTGAGCGCCTGGGTGGCTCGAGCACCGGTGCGCTGAGCCAGGTTTCCCGCGATTTGGCAACCTCGGAGGGCTCTACGCTCTATCTGGGGCTTACTGCCAAGGCGACGTCGACGGTTGCGCGCGCGAGCATGGCGATTGCCGATGTGTTCGACGGCATTCGCGAGCTTGGCCGCCGTGCCCGCGGGGGCTATGACAATGCGAACCTATGGATTGGCCCCGAGCTGCGCGAATCTGACGACTGGCATGATTTCTTACAGTCGGCCTACACTGCCATCGACGCATTGGAGCAAGCGGACAAGAGCGTCGACGCGCTGGTACAGGCCGTCGCCGCCGACAAGCCCGAGGTTGTTGTCGACCTGGGTGATATCTCGCGCCGCCTACACGAGCTGGTCGAGAACCTCAAGCTCATCATCGACGGTATCGACGAACACTACGTGTACTCGTTGCAAGTCAATCGCAGGCTGCGTGCCGGCGGCGAGTCGATGACTGCGGAGCGCCTCGATATTGGCGAGGCCTTGGCAACCGAGTGGCTGCCCGAGGTCCACACGGCTATCTTTGCATCGGCGACCATGACGGTTTCCAAGAGCTTTGAGCACTTTAATCACGCCGTCGGCCTCGATCGCATCGGCGCCTCGACATCATCGTCGCTGCACTTGGATTCGAGCTACGACTTTGATTCGAATATGGCCGTGGTCGTGGCTGGGGATATTCCCGATCCGCGCGACCGCGAAGGCTATCTTTCGGCGCTCGAGCGTGTGCTGGTCGACGCTCATCTTGCCATGGGCGGCTCGGTGCTCACGCTGTTCACCAACAGGCGTGACATGGAGGAGTTGTACGCTCGCGTCGAGCCCAAGATGGCTCGTGCGGGTCTGGAACTCAACTGCCAGCAGCGCAACTCGTCTCCTCGCCGTCTGCGCGATCGCTTCATCAACGAACCGACCTCGTCGCTCTTTGCGCTTAAGGCCTTTTGGGAAGGGTTTGACGCCAGCGGCGAGACGCTGCGCTGCGTCATCATCCCCAAGCTGCCGTTCTCGAGCCCCACAGACCCGCTCTCATGCGAGCGCAATCTGCGCGAAGACCGCGCTTGGGCGCGCTATTCGCTGCCCGAGGCCGTGCTCGAGGTCAAGCAGGCCGCCGGTCGCCTCATTCGCTCATCGACCGATTGTGGCGTACTCATCTTGGCCGACCCGCGCCTGGTGACGAAGGGCTACGGCAAGAAATTCTTAACGTCGCTGCCCACGAGCTCCTATCAGCGCATCGAGTCGGCACAAATCGGGCACTATCTACAGCTGTGGCGCGCACGCCACGAGCGGCGCCGCTAAAGCGGACAGACGAGGGATTTTGCCATATCGCACAGACGCTCTGACAGGGCGGGGTCATCCAGGATGCGGATGGCCCCGCCCGCTGCGATTACCTGGCTTAACAGCCAGCGCTCGGAGCCGTAGCGCACATTCACTGTTGAGCTGTCCGCCCCATTGGGTTCAATCGACATAATGCCGGGCCAGTCTAGGCGCTCCGCCAAGGCGCGCGGCATGAGAAGCTTCGCGCTCCGCTCCGCCTGGGCGAGGGAGTCGTGGAGGGTCGCGGGCTCCGGTGCGTGGCGCACGACGGAGTCGTCGGTCAAGACCAAGCCCTCGATTTTATCCATACGATAGGTACGCTGTTCATCGACCGCGACATCCCAGGCAATCAGATACGTTTGATCGCCGTTTGTTGTGATGCGCAAGGGGTCGACCAAACGCTCGCGCGCTTGTGTGTCATCCATCGAGCGATACGAGATGCGGCAGCGAACGCCGTCCCGAATGGCGCAGCTCAGCTGCTGCCAGTGCGATCCGTGGGCGACGGTGTCAAAGACGCGCTGGTTGTAACCGAGCTCTTTGGGAAGAAGAGCTCGCCGTATTCGAGCCCCCGCCTGGGGTTCGATCCCCAATGATTCAAGTTCATGGTTGAGCACAGCGCCCTCGGCGGCACTCAGACGCAGCGGTAGCACGCGCCCCGCATCACCGGTGAGGACCACGCACTCGCCGCGGCGTTCGCAGATAATACGTGCGCCCGATTCTCGGTCCGCAAGTGTCGAGACAATCTCGAGAATCTCGTCGAGCGATGCTCCCGTGATATCAAAGCGGCTGCAAAGCTCGTCTCGTGTCATGCCGTTCTCGCCGGCGGCGTAGAGGGCCTCCATGATGTCGATGGCGAACGAGAGTCTTTGCTCGCTGGTGAGTTTACGCACGGGCATGCTCGTGCACCGTCCTTTCGATGAGGTGATTCCACGCCCGCTTGAGAGAATCGGGGGCGACAGGCCTCATGCCATCCATGGCATGGGCCATGCAAAACGAGGCTGCGGCTTCAAAGTCGCGCACGTCAACGGTCCATGTCCAACCTGCTTCGGTGCGCATGAGTTCGCCTTGTCCGCGCGTGAGACCGCTGATCATATCGGCCTGCGCTTCACGCGCAAACGAGAACGTAGCCGCAACGGGTGGGCGGTCGGCAAAATCGAACTCAAAGAATAAGTAATCGTTGAGGTTGAAATCCGCAGGGATGGCGTAGGCTTTCGAAGGCCTCCAGGCGCGAATGATGCGGTCGCAGCGGAATGTTCTGATATTGTCGGTGGCATTGTCGAGGCCGCAGAAGTATGCCGTGCCCTCGCGCTCGAACATGCCGTAGACGCAAACGGTCCGCTCGCGTTGCTCGCCGCGTCCGTTTTGGTACAAAAAGCGCAGCGCGTAACGCTCGGCAAAGGCGCTCCATACCGCATCGACGGCGGGAGAGCGGCGGATCGGTGCCTCTCCTGTCGTCGACATGCCGGTGAGGTAGGCAATCTTGGAGCGAATGTCGGCAAGTGGCGCGGCAAAGGTGGATGAGCCTGCCGCGAGTGTCTGGTCGATGGCATTGAGCAGGATGTCGGCATCGTCTGCGGTGATGAGACCGCCCGCGGCAAACGTGTGCTCGCGGTCGATTGTCCACGCGCTCTCTTCGGTTTCCTGCGCTCCGGCGGCACGAACCTCCCTGATAACGATGCCGCGCTCGAGCAGCTTGTCGCGATCGCGGCGGAACTTGCGCTTGTCTGAGTCGATATTGCCCGAGCCGTATCCCAGATCGGAATCCAGGACGATTTGCTCGGTCGTCAGCGGTTCGGGAGAACTGTTGAGTACAAAGAAAAGGTTGAGGATGCGCTGAGCCGTTTTATCGAAACCGGGCTCGGGTGCCCCCTTTTTAATTGTCGCGGTCGCGTCGCTTGCCGTCATAGAATCCTCGCATGAGAAGGTCGTTTGTTGCCATGATTTTAGTCCGATATGGAGATTAGGCTATATCCTTGTCCGCTCGCGGCGTTAAGATGGCCCGAATTCGGTCGTTTGCGCTCGCTCGGGGTATACTTTCGACTATATACGGTTCTAATGTGCATGCATTGGGCCTATTTGTCGGATTATGGATGTGGAGCGCACATGGCGAACACCCAGAACTATATTAACCACCTGCTGCAGAACACCGGCATTACGCCGGCGTGCAGTGAAGAAGAGCGCCTGGCTGCCGAGGATATCGCTCAGATTTTCTGCAACCACGGCTTTGACCCCGAGGTGCAGGAATTTAATGCTCCCGCGCCCAGCAGGTTGGCGTTTGCCGTTACCGGTATTCTCGCATTTGTCGGCGCCCTGCTGATGGGCATCGGCGGCGGTATCGGCTTGGTCGGCACCTTGCTGGCCATTGTCGGTGCCGTGCTCTACGTGCTCGAGCGCACGGGGCATCCCGTGGTTTCGCGCCTGGGAAAGACCGGTGTGAGTCAAAATGTCATCGCCTATCACAAGGCCTCGGGCCCGCTTGCGTCTCCGCGCAACCGCCCGGTCGTCGTGGTGGCCCACTATGATTCCCCCCGCGCCGAGCTCCTTGCTCGCGAGCCCTACGCTCCGTATCGCGCGCTCATCGCCAAGCTCCTGCCTGTCGCCACGATCGCGCCCGCGGCTGTCGCCATCCTGCGTATCCTGCCGCTTCCCGGCGTGCTCAAGGTACTGCTGTGGGTTGTCGCGATTCTGGCCTCCCTTGTGGCACTGGCCAACGCCGCCAATATCATCTCCAACCGTTTTGTGCTTCCCTACACGTCTGGCGCGGTGTGCAACAAGTCCTCTGTTGCCGCCATGCTCGGTGTCATGGACAACGTTGCCCCCTATCAGGGCGAAAACGAGTTCCCCGACGACATTCCGTTCGATACCTATTTTGGCGAGCAGAAGCGTCGCGCCGAGGAAATGGCGCGCGCGGCGGCCGAGTATGCCGCGGCCCAACAGCAAAACGACTACGGCAACACCATTGAATATGAGGAACCTTCCTACGACGAGGACGAGTTTGGCCAGCCGGTGGCGCCCGTCGATGTACCCGAGCAGGACGAGGCTTTTGATGGACAGATTGATGGTTTTGAGGGCGCCTCTGCCGACGAGACGCTGATCGGCGTCATCGCGCCCGAGGCTCAAGACCAGACTGCCCAGGCCGAAGTGTCCACCGAGGAAAAGTCCACCGCCGAGCCGGCGGAGGAGCCCGCGGTGGTCGAAGTCGCCGAGCCCGAGCCCAAGCTCTATCGCAATGCCGCCGGCAATATCCGCTTTGGTTCGGATGCCATCCGTGCGCTCGGCATGCTTCCCGAGTCCTGCTCGCTCGATTACAAAGAGGGCGAGGAGCCGACGTTCGAGCCGGAGCCTGCTCCCGTTGCACAGGAGCCCGCACCCGCGGCAAATACGGCTGTTGCTCCCGCCGAGCCGGTCGCTGCCCCTGTTGCTGCCGCGGAGTCTGACGCAAAGCCCGCGCTCGATCCTGCAGCCGGTCTGGATATTCTGGCGCCTGCCGCTCCGGCACAGGTTGAAGACGAGACCGCCGAGGAAGACTACGACGAGTATCCGCAGCGCGTGTCCTATGAGAGTGACACCGATTTCTCGGCCGAGCTTCCCTCGACAACGCCCCATGCCGATATCGCTTCCGCGTTCTCCTCGATTGGTGCCAGCGCTTCTAGCTTCTTTAAGGGTGCCTTTGCGAAGGGCAAGAAGTTCGTCGACGACTTTGAGGAAAAGCGCGCCGCTGCCCGCGAGGCCGCCGAGCGGGAGGCCATCGCCCAGCAGCAGGCCGCCGAGGCCGAGCGTGAGCGTGCGGCACAGGAGTTCGAGCAGAGCGAGGCCGAGCAGCCGGAATCTGTCGATGTCGCCGACGCCACGACGTCCTTCGAGGCTCCGCAGCCGGCATCCGCTGACGTTGCCGAGGCTACGACGTCCTTTGAGGCGCAGCAGCCGGCCGATGGCACCATGTCATTCGATGCCACGATGACGTTTGAGAAGCAGGGCACCGCAATTGCCGAGCCCCTTTCCATCTCCGATGATGCCCGGGACGCCGCCGATGATTCTGTTGTCGACGAGGCCGATTCCGTTGAGGCCAGCGCACCCGAGCAGGTCGAGGCTCCTGTTATGGAGCGGGAACCCCCTGCGATTGACGAGGCTCCCAAGACTGATGAGTCCAGGCCTTATTCTACGCAGATCTTTACCATGCCCGCGCCGAGCGACCCCGCTGCCACGGTGGCCAATGTCGCTCCCACGCAGGACGAGACAGTGGACTCCCTCATGGCGCAGATTTCGTCTCAGGTGCCTCCACGCCAGCAAATGAATATCCCCGATCCGGCCTCCGCACCCGCGCCCTCTTCGTCGCCGCTGGCCTCGGTCCCCGATCCGTCACTGCCTTCGATGCAACAGGCCAACGTCGCGTCCCGCACGTCGCTGTTCGATCTTCCCGATCCTTCGGCACAGACAAATGATCCCTTTGCGACGGCGCAGGGCCCCGAGCCCACATCGGCACCGGTCGCGACCCCCATGCCCATCTCTTCGGGCGCACAGCCGCTCGAGACCATCTCGGCTCCTGCTTCGACGGGTGCCAAGCCGCAGAAGCGTGGCCTGGGTGGCTTGTTCGGTCGCAAAAAGAAGAACGAGCAGGACAGCATGAGCGACTGGCTGGGCGTCGAAGACGATTACGATGCCAAGAAGTCTGGTCGCGGCATTGGCTCGTGGGATAACTTTGAGGATGACGACGACGGTTGGAAGGGCGGCGCCACCTCCTCCGATGGTGCTTCTGCCGAGGATATGCTCTCGGCCGTTGCCTCCATGGGTGATGATGAGCTGCTCGGCCACGATATCTGGTTCGTCGCAACGGGCGCGTCCGATTGCGATGGCGCCGGCATGAGGGCGTTTTTGGCCTCGCATCGCGACAAGCTCCGCGGTGTGTTCTTCATCAACCTCGAGGCTATCGGTGCTGGCAGGCTTTCGGTGGTAACGGTCGAGGGCGAGCAGCAGCTGTTTAAGGGCGACCGCCGCATCATGAACCTTGTCAGCAAGGTGTGTAAGTCGTTCCACGTCGATTGCGGCGCGTTCGAGATGCCCTATGCAAAAACCGATGCATCCGCAGCGCTCGAGGCGAGCCGTCGCGCCCTTACGATCGCCGGTGTGGATGGCCCGCGCCTTGCCTGCGCTCGCACCGAGGATGACCTGCCGTACAACGTCAATCCGACCAATATCGCTACGGTGTCCGAGGTCGTGACCGAGGTCATTCGTCGTTCGTAGACAGACCCGCTAAGGAGTCAGCGTGTTTTCGTACATCAAGCGCCATTGGCCCATCTATCTGATTTTGACCCTGATCGCTGTCGCATTGGGTTTTGGGGCCGCGTATGTCGTTGGCGTTAAGGGCTCGACGCCCGAGACAACAATGAACGAAGAGGTGGAGCAAGAGCAAAGTTTGGGTGCTGACGGTATTTCCGAGTCCGATCAGGCAGCCATCGATGGCGGTTCGTCATCTGCTGAATAGCCGATTCATCGTTTATGCCCAAGGCGGGCGAGCCGGGAGACTGGCTCGCCCGCTTTTTCGTCGTGCTAGCGCCTCTTTGTGGCTGACCTAAGGCGAGCGAACCATATGGCTGCAGCGCCCGAGGTCAGGAGTGCGGTGATGCATGCGGCGATGGGAACAGATCCCGTTGCCGGCAGGTTCTGAGGCAGGGCGCATCGTTGGATGACGCGGTCCTCATCATGCGCCTCGAGTTTATCGCCACCGCCGTTGCGGCAAAGATCGACGCGCACGTTGTTGGCAAGTGCGGTTTGGGGCGTATAGGACGACGTTGCCTGCATATGCACGACTGCGCCTCGGGCATCCGAGTTAAGGGCCGCCTTGGCATCGTCAAGATCGTCGTGCTCGTCTTTAAGGTCATCCCGGGTCCAAGAGCCCGCCTCGCTTCTGGTTGTAAAGTCGGCGGCTACCGCACCGTATTCAAAACGGATGCCCGTGATGACGGCGTCGTCTGTAAGATCAATCTCTTTCGTATCGAGCGTGACGGACTTGTCCGTCGGGATATCTGCTTTCCATAGGTGCCACCCGTCGTAATCGACGAGACGCACATCGTCGCCCAGCAGCTTTGCAACCTCTTCCGTTTCGAGCCAAGGATTGCGATGCTCGTCGTTAAGTGTTGCATTGGCCTGCTTGCCCGTATCGCTTGTTCCTGCCGGAGACGTTCGATACCACACGTTGCACAGCCCATTTAGATCACCGACCGCAATAGGGGTTTCAACGGCAACAAGTTTCGCTGCGCCATCTTTGGCGCACTCGAGGTCGTCGGTGATGGTCAACTCGTCGACCCAGGCGCTCGACTCATTTTTGGCGTCGATGGTATAGGAGAAGGCGCCTTGCGTATTAGTCCGTGCTTTGGCTCGGTTTTTTCCGTCACCGTTGGCAACGAGTTTGCTTATGACTGGCTGCGCAATCTCTTGGCGTTTATCGACACTTCCCCTGATCTCGATAGGGGTATCCTTCATGGCCATGGTTTGAACTTCTCCCGTGGCCTTTACTTCAAATGTTATCTCTTCGGCAAGGTCGTAGGTACGCGGAGACATCGTTTCGCGCAGGGTGTAGGTGCCGGGTGAAAGGTGCTCAATGCGGTGTGGTTTGCCGGATGAAGTCCAAGAATCAATTTCGTTGCCATTGGAGTCGCAGAGGACAAGCTCAGCGCCTGTCACTTCCTGACCTCCGCACGCGTCGACTTTGGAGACATCGAGCTTGGTGTAGTCGTTGGAAACGTCAAGGTGCACTTCGATTACGGGCGTTTGCTGGTCAGCGTACGACAACTTCACAGTGTGTGGGGTGGGGTTGAGCAGATAACCTTCGGGCGCTTGTGTTTCGACGACCTCGTAGGTGGCGGTACCGCATCCCAACGAAAGATGGTCGACTCGCGCATGCCCCCGTTCGTCGGTCGTAACGGTGGCGACGGTTTCGCCATCCAGGGCGACGATGCTGCCGTCGGTTCGCACGATGTCGCCGTCAGCGCGGATGTCAAACGTGGCCCCAGCGAGGGCGCGCCCATCTACGGCATCCGCCTTAATGATTTCGATGCTTCCGGTTGCGGCGTCGTCATAGAACGAGGCGACGGCGACCGGTGTCAGATTTCTGTCGGCGGGAATCGTTATCCCCAGGTCTTCTCCGCGCAGATACGGTTCCTTGGCCGATACCTCGTGCACGTAGTACGTTCCGGGATTAAGTGATTCGGGCAGCGTGACGGCGCCGGCTGTATCGGTTGTGAAGGTGTTCATTACATTGTGGGCCGGATACCAACATGTTTGCGAGATGGGCTCGTGGTGGCTATCGAGCAGCTGGAACGTAAAGCCGGCAAGTGGTACGGTGCCGCCGGTCTGAGCATCGCGCTTTACAATTTGAAGGTGTGTCGATAGGGCATGGTTGTCAACGATGTACTGAAGCTCGGCGCCGTCTGCGATCTGCTCTGCTGTGATGGTCCATTCCCCTGCTTGCTTAAATCCTTCAGGGACCGTTTCTGCAACCTCGCGAACGGTGTAGCCCGCGCGGTCGTAGGGAATGGCACCGTGAGCGCCAGCGGGTCGCTTGCCTGCGCCAAACCATGCTTCGGGCTGGTCTTTGGTGGAGGCAAAGCCGTAAACGTTTGTGGTCAACGTGCCGACGACTTGCTGGGAGCTATTGCTGACAACTTCAAAGACGACGCCTCCCGCCGGCTGCTCAAGGCCGGACTCATCGTTATCGCCACGGTCCTTAAACTTCGAGATTTCAAGGTCAAAGGCGATGGGGATGTTGGGAATACGGCTTTCGAGCTCAACGATGCCCGTATCTCCGAGCTGCTCGGCGCCGACGGTGTAGCTCCAACAGTCGTTTGCAATCAGGTAGCCCTCGGGCGCTTTCGATTCGTAGATGGTAAAGGTGCCCAGAGGAATGTCATTGAGGATCGCCCGTCCGTTTTCGTCGGTCGTAAGGGTGCGAGTCCAGCCGGGAGTTGATTGCGAGACGCAGGTAAATTCAGCGCCCGCAAGCGACGCCCCAACTTGGGCGCCAGCATCCGTGGCGGCATCGATTTTTGCAATACGCAAGGTGATGGTGCCGGGCTGCTCGTTGATAGTGACATGTTCGCCGCTGTTTTGTGTGGTGAAGGTTATTCGGTCGCTTCGAGGGATATAGCCTGCCGGGGCTTTGGTTTCGACCAGGTAATATGCCGTATTGGGCAAAAGTGTTGCTTGTGCACGCCCGTTTTCGTCCATCTGGATAGCGCCGACACGTGCATCGCCCGCACGTTCAAAGATATCGAAGGTTGCGCCACCGAGTCTGTAGGTGTCGTTGCCGGCGGTGATATCAGCCTGGGACGATTGTTTTTGGAAAGATACGGAGACGGCGGGCAGAACATAGAGCATGTCCTGGTGTCGACCCTCACCCGAGACCGGGCCGTGATAACGCCTGGCTCGATGTGGGGCTGCCTTAATGGATCCGGACTTAGCGCTGTCGTAGAGCCAACGTGCAGCCGCTACGGCCTCGGCGTTTTCGTAAAACCTACCGCTCCTGGCAACTCCCTTGCTGTTTGTATACGAATAGGTGCCGTCGGGGCGCGTGGTTCCGTTGAGCATCCACACGGCAATCTGGGTGGCGGCACGGGCGAGATCGGGCGACAGGTTGTGGCCGCCAAAGGATGTATTGGAGGGGTATCCGTGACAGACGATGGCGGCAAATTCGTCATCGAGCCATGTCCAGCCCTGGTTATATGTACGCCATGGCCCTCCCGGCTTGCTGGGGCCGGGGCAGTCTTGATTCATGCAGTACGAAATTGAAGTGTCCTGCGCCTCGTATTTACCGACACCGAAGGGACCGCAGCCGTCGCTTATGGTGCGGAAATTAAGAGTGTCACTCCCATCGACGGCGAGTGCGGCCCCTGGTGCCAGGCAGCCGATCAGAAAAAAGAGGAGCAGGAGCAGCGGACCTGTTGCGATTGCGCTGTGGACAGAGTGCGTGGGTGCGTTGGACATGGCTGCTCCTTATCCCTCGTGCGCCGCACGGGGAGGCCGCGGCGCTTGGGATGAGGCTACCGCCATGGTTCATGCGGGTAAGTACCAGAAGCTGACCAAAAGCTTGCCCGATTTGTGACAAATCGAGCTCAAATACAACAATCAGATAAAAGCGCAGGCAGAAGAAGGCAAGAAAAGAAAGACAAAGGTCCTCATCTCCACAATTGGCGCGGTTTTCAAACGATTCTCCACAGCTAAAACAAGCATCGACACCCTTGTATCGAACAAGACAACCGCGTTATACTAGCCAACACACAAGCGGGCATCGCCAAGTGGTAAGGCATCAGCTTCCCAAGCTGACACTCGCGGGTTCGAGTCCCGTTGCCCGCTCCAGTAAAAAGCACGAGCACGGCACCATCACGGTGCCGTGCTTTTTTCAATAAAGTGCCGGGACTCGAACCCGCCAGGGTGCGAGCGTAAAGCAAACGCGAAGCGTTTGTAGCGAGCAGGCGAAGGCGCCGGCAGGCGCCTGAAGCCGGTGCGGATTTGCGAAGCAAATACGCGGACGTCCCGTTGCCCGCTCCATCGAGCACGGGAGACCTCGGGAGCGGCGAATCCAGCAAAGTCTTCCCCCATCGTCTCCGTGACTCCGAGGAGACTGCCCACAGCCGATGTGCGTCCGCGACGCGGGCGTGTAGACGTCCCGTTGCCCGCTCCATCGAGCATGGGAGGTCTTGGGAACATCGGATTCAACCCGCTATGCCCGTGCATGTGCACGGACCGGGGCATGCCGCCTGAAGCCGGTGCGGATTTGCGAAGCAAATACGCGGACGTTCCCATGCCCGCTCTTATGCTACAAAATGTTAGGTTAATGCCCGTTATCGTTACTTGCACCCGCGCACGGTACAATGGTTGGGTTACGACCAACGTGCCAATAACCAAAAAGGAGCCGCTATGATCGATCGCTATACCCGCCCGGAGATGGGACACATCTTCTCCCTCGAGAACAAGTACGCCATTTGGCAGGAGATTGAGGTCCTGGCCTGTGAGGCTCAGGCGGAGCTCGGCAAGATCGGTATTTCCAAAGAAGAGGCCCAGTGGATTCGCGACCACGCCAACTTTGAGAAGGCTAAGGTTGACGAGATCGAGGAGGTCACGCGCCACGATGTCATCGCCTTCCTGACCAACATGAAGGAGTACATTGACGCCGATGTTCCCGAGGGCGAGCCCAAGCCTAGCCGCTGGGTTCACTACGGTATGACCAGCTCCGACCTGGGTGATACGGCTCTGTGCTATCAGCTTACTCAGGCGTGTGACCTGATTATCGAGGACGTCAAGAAGCTCGGCGTGATTTGCAAGCGTCGCGCCTTCGAGGAGCGCAACACGCTCTGCGCCGGCCGCACCCATGGCATCCATGCCGAGCCGATGACCTTCGGTATGAAGTTTGGCTCTTGGGCATGGGAGCTCAAGCGCGATCTCGATCGTCTTGAGGACGCCCGCAAGAACGTTGCCTTCGGTGCCATCTCCGGTGCCGTCGGCACCTACAGCTCCATCGAGCCTTTCGTCGAGGAGTACGTCTGCGAGCACCTGGGCCTGGTCCACGATCCGCTGTCCACGCAGGTCATCAGCCGCGATCACCACGCCTACCTTGCCGGCGTGCTTGCCACCACAGCGGCCACCTGCGAGCGCATCGCGACCGAGGTCCGCAACCTGCAGAAGACCGATACACTCGAGGCCGAGGAGCCCTTCCGCAAGGGTCAAAAGGGCAGCTCCGCCATGCCGCACAAGCGCAACCCCATCACCATGGAGAAGGTCTGCGGCCTGTCGCGCGTCGTGAAGTCAAACGCTCAGGTCGCCTTTGACAACGTCGCCCTGTGGCACGAGCGCGACATTTCGCACTCTTCCGCCGAGCGTGTCGCCCAGGCCGATAGCTTCATCGCGCTCGACCACATGTTCCAGTGCCTCATTCGCGTTATCGACGGCCTGCAGCTGTATCCTGCTCGCATGATGGCCAACCTCAACAAGACCCGCGGCCTCATCTTTTCCTCTAAGGTGCTGCTTGCCCTCGTCGATACGGGCATCACCCGCGAGGATGCCTACGTTATCGTGCAAGAAAACGCCATGGCCACCTGGCACGAGGTGCAGGATTGTGTCTCCGGCCCCACCTTTAAGGAGCGTCTCGAGGCCGATCCGCGCTGCACCGTTAGCCAGGAAAAACTCGACGAGATCTTTGATCCGTGGGACTTCCTCACCCGCATCGACACGGTCTTCGATCGCCTGGAGCAGCTCGAGTTCTAATTGACCGATCGGGGAGGTAGTCAAATCGATCAATTCTCCGCGGCCCTCGTTCGAGTGCGACTTTCCAACACAAGCCCCGCTCGCAGCTCGCTCTGCCAGCGGGGCTTGTGCATGAGCGCACCTAGAAAGCTGGACGTCAGCGATATATGCGCGTCAACTGTGCTGCTTGCCGATAATTTGAGACATCTGACAAACATTACCTTGCCGGTAACTGTCGGGGGGGGGTATCCTTAAGCCAATTTTAAGGTGTGGGAGAATGCTGCGTTTTTTCACGAGAGATTGGACTTAGGGGAATGAGAAAAGGGTTTTGGAGGATAGCCACAGGCATCTGTGTTGCTTTAACGGCGGCAACGTTTGGGCTGACGGTGGCCGCTCCGCATGCGGATGCTGTCATGCTGGAGTCGCAGGACGGTTCCATGGGTGCATCGTTTCTCCCATACGATTCGTCTACAGGCGATGTGTGGTCAGAATTTGATGTCGCTGTTGGACAGACGGTGAAAGGAAGGCTTTCCTTTTTTAATAAAAATCACGAATGGGCGCACATTGACCCTAGCGATATCGATATCACATCGTCTGACGAGGATATCGCTAAGGTAAGTTATGAGTCACATAGTTGGGTATTGACAATTAGCCCCACCAAAGTTGGCACAACGACTATAACCCTGAAGAGCAAGACCGACGAGAGTTTAAACGGTTCTCTTAAGATTAAAAGTGTGGCTAAAGTCAATCCAATTAAGGTCAGTTTCGTTTCTTACGACCAATCTGGTGCGACAACAAACACCGCAACGCTGGGTTACACGGATGATTGTCCGCAAAAATGCGGGAACACGCATTATGCATTACTAGAGGGGAGAGTTGACGTTCGTCCCGTGGACGAGAGCCGTGCGGCCACATATTTTGTTATTAAGGAAGACCCCTCAAAGGATTCCAAAGTCCAGGCAAGGGTGAATTCGAATTATTCATCATATGGAACTTCCGAGCTAAGCGCTTCTTTGCAACTCGAGGCGTTGTCGAAAGATGCTAAAGAGGCCAAGGTTCTTGTCGACTATTGCAACGGTGAAGTTGAGACGAAGAAGCTATGTGATGTTGTAACCGAGAATCAGGAGCCCGGATTCAATGAGCGTGGGAACAAAAAGCAAAAGATGCTGGTTGGGGACAGCTATTATCTGACTGCCATTCTCAACGTTTCTCCAAATGAAGTACTGAAGGCATGCCAGCGCGCACATTGGGGTGCGGACTTTGGCGCTGTAACCTATTCTCTGGAAAGCAACGATGTCGTTGAGCTTATCGGTGGTGAAAACTCGTTTAAGGCAATAAAGCCTGGCACCGTTAAGGCTCATGCTCGTGATGGCCTTGGCAATGACCATCCCTTTGAGATAGAGGTTGTCGACCCTGCGGAAGTGAGCCTTTCGAAGGCTAAGTTTGTGTCGAGCGATTATACATTTCCCTGTGAGGTCAGTTCAGATAGTATATCCAAAGATTGGCTTTGGCTGGAATGTGACAGGGGGTTTGAATATCCAAAGGGCGTGCTGAGTAAAAGCGCTGAGGAATTGATGGACTCCTATGCCGGCGCAAAGTATTCTTTCACTTCAGATAATCCGGATGTCCTCGAGGTAAAAGGACCGATGTTTAGTGGTGGCAGTTACTTGGGGTATTTAGTGCCTCATAGTTACGGCGATGCAACGGTTTCAATGTACTTGGGTGGTCGTCTCTGCGACACGATGACCGTTCATGTTGTCAAGCCTGGCGAGGAGCCTGCAAAGACTGCGGTTTCCATTGCGGACAGCTACTCAACCTCCATGGATAATGGCACGACTCAGCAGCTGAAGGCAAAGGTCTCCCCTGATGACAAGGCCAGCCAAGTTGTTTGGTCCTCTTCCAACGAGAGCGTCCTTACCGTCGACACTAACGGTCTTGTTACCGCTGTCGGTGACGGTGATGCCACGATCACGGCAACGGTTGATGGGGTCTCTGCAACCACGGATGCGATTACGGTAACCACTCCGGTTGTAAAGGTGTCGGGCGTCAAGCTCAGCGCTTCAAACCTTAAGCTTGCTGTGGGCGGTGAGCCCTCGACGTTGACCGCAGCGGTTGAGCCCGATAATGCAACGAACAAGAACTTGTCCTGGTCGTCGAGCGATCCTACGGTCGCCACGGTTGCAGACGGCGTCGTGACCCCGGTCAAGGCAGGTGTTGCTACGATTACCGTCACCACTGAGGACGGAGAGCATAGCGCCACGTGCAAGGTGACGGTTATTCAGCCTGCTACGGGCATCACGCTCGATAAGCAGAAGGTCGTGCTTGTGGGCGCTGCAACCGAGCAGCTTAAGGCGGCGGTCGTTCCCGCGGAGGCTAACCAGACGATTGTCTGGAAGTCCAGCAACGAAAGTGTCGCTACAGTCGATCAAACCGGAAAGGTGGCGGCTGTCTCCAAGGGCGCCGCAACTATCACCGTTTCGACTGAAGACGGCACCTATTCTCAGGATTGCGCGGTGACCGTCTCTAATCCCGCAACGAACCTTACGGTCGACCAGAGCGTCCTCGGCCTCAAGAAGGGCGAAGAGGGCACCGTGAAGGTTTCTCTTGCTGGAACCCTTGCGGGTGAGGTCGACGAGACCAATCTTGCTCTGGATGACACGGGCGCTTCGAAGGCGTTTAAGGTTGTCGACAACGGTGATGGCTCCTACACCGTTACCGCCCTCAAGACCGGTTCTGGTTCTTTTGTCATCACTGCAGGGTCGCTCTCCCAGACCGTTTCGGTGACCGTGACCAATCCCGCCCAAAAGGTTGAGCTCAACAAGGCGAGCCTGTCCTTTACCGTCGGTGATGCCTCCACAAAGCTCTCCGCAACGGTGAGTCCTGCCGATGCAGACGATACGACGGTGAGCTGGACCTCCAGCGACTCGTCGATCGCCACGGTCAAAGACGGCGTCGTGACGCCGCTTAAGGCCGGTACCGCCACGATTACCGCCACCTGTGGCGACAAAACCGCGACCTGCGCCGTTATCGTAGCGGCAAAGACCATTGCAGGCGTTGCGGGTAGCAACGGAACGGACGTTAGCGTAAGCGCCGAGAACAATGTCGCTGCCGGCATTGCCCAGAACAACAGCATCTCTCTTGTGGTCGAGGAACCGACGGATCTTACCGATGCCGCCAATGCTACGATTTCCGGCCTTGAGCAGGGGACTACCAAGGTTGCCGATAAGCTCGATATCAAGCTTCTCAAGGACGGCGAGGTTATCGAGGACTACGAAGGCATGTCCTTCATCGTCCGTGTCAAGATGACTGCCGCCATGAAGGCGCTCACCAATCTCAAGGTGCTCTACGTTGCCGAGGATGGTTCCACTCAGGCTATGGATACGTGGACCGAGGGCGACTACCTCTGCTTCCGCACGAGCCACTTCTCGACGTACGTGGTGACGGGCGAGGAGGCCAAGGGGGAGCCGGCTCAGCCTGCGCAGCCCGTGACGCCGTCCCAACCCGGTCAGCAGACGACGACCAAGGTAACCAAAACGTCCGCTAAGACTACTAAGGGTGCGCTCGCCAACACGGGCGACCAAACCCTTGCCGTCGCCTTTATTATGACCGTTGTCGGCGCTTCGCTGATTGCCTTCGCGCTTATGCGCAAACGTCTCGAGTGTTAGGGCGCCCTCTCGTTTAAGCGCGACCTTTCAGTCCAAGCCCCGTTGGTAACTCGTTTTACCAACGGGGCTTTTACGTTAAAGACTTCAGCCCGTGTGTCGCGTGCAGTGCGGCGCGTCGGAAACCGCCAGATACGCGGTCGGCGCCAACGGCCTGAACGAGGCAGCGGTCGGGGTGCATTCGGGAGCAGCTGAACTTCGAGTAGGATTAACCTAATTCGACCGCTTGCGGATGCATTTCAACCTTTGGCGCCTTGCCCATCTTGGGTGAGGCGCTTTTTTATTGCCGCATCAGCCCCGGGTATACAATGAAATCCGACTGCTGTTTCGATGAAGGGAGGCGCGTGCCCGGACGCACCAAGCGAGCCGCCATCGTCTCGTTTACGCTCATGCTCCTTGTTGCCGCCTGTTTGGCCGCCCTGACGTATACCGTTCGAAGCAGTTCTTCCTCCTCGAATGAAGGCGACAAAGATCTCCCGGTACTCAAAATCGGCGTTACGGATAACGACCCCTATGTGTATGTCGATACCACGGGCGATTACGCCGGTATCGATATCGACATCGCCCGCGAGGCCTGCAGGCGCGCGGGGCTCAAGCCACAGTTTGTCGATATTGACTGGAACGATCGCGACCGGCTGCTCAAAAACGGTGATATCGATTGCCTGTGGTGTGATTATTCTCCCTGTTATCGCGAGGATAAGTATTACTGGACCGAGCCGTATCTAACCGTGACGGTTTCGGTTGTCGCCAAGAAAACGAGTGGCATCAAGTCCTTGGCGCATCTCGATGGAAGCAAGACCATCGCGGTGATTGCGGGCTCGGTGAGCGAACGCCGATTGCTCGCAGGGGATCTGGAAATCTCGCCGGACGTGCAAATCAAATCGTATGGTTCTGCCGAGCTCTGCAAAGCCGCCCTCGCCAAAGGGTATGTCGACTGTTGGATGGCGGACGTTCAATCGCTTGATCGACTCGTCGCCCAGTATCCCGGCGTTTATCGTGTGTTTGCCGACAACGTTATGACGGTTGACCTGGGCGTTGCATTTGATGTTGCCTATGAGGGAGAGTGCGTCAAAAACCTCAATACCGCGCTGTTCGACATGGATCGAGACGGCACGATAGAGCGCATTGTGGACAATTACAAGGCAGGAGCGACGACGGGCGGGCAAGGAGCGGAATCATGACAAATGACAAGCACCGCTTGCGTCGAAAGACTCTGACCGTCATAGCTGTCGGCGTTATTGTCAGCGCTGTCTTATTAGGCCTGTTGTATGCGGTTGGAACCCATCGCTGCCTCGAAAAAACGCTTGGGTTTGGCCAAGAAACCATGGTGTTTTTGGAAAACGCTTGCGAAAAATATGACCGCTACGAACAGGGGAGAAAAACCGAGGAGACGCACGATTTGCTCGCCGCGGTCGAATCGTTTGCGACGTTCCTGTCCTCTGATCGTGTTGAGGTTAACAACGACCTTATCGAGCAATTTGTCCATGCCGAGAACCTTTCGGGGTTGATGGTCATGGACTCCGACGGTCATATGGCCGCCCACTACGACATCGATGGTCGCGATCCGCTCATGTTGTGGCGAGAGGAGCTGGCATGTTCGCCGGTCACATCGATGTATCAAGGTTCCAAAGTGTCCTACTCAACTGTCGTCGAGCGCCGTGGTGTTGTGTTTGCCGTCTGTGCTGTTCCGTATGGCGACGGCGTTGCCCTGGCATACCGCTCATTTGTTCCCGATACGGCGGATGACTATTCATATGCCATAGCCGATGTGCTTGCGAACAACACCTTCCACCAAAGTCCCATGGTGCTTGTTATGGAGGATGCGGAGATTGTCTCATCCAACAGTGCCGATGCTGACGTGTCGCTCGCCCGACTCCTCACCAGTACAGGAGTTGAGTGGAAAGAAGACGGCCTGACGCGCATCGAATATCGAGGAGACAAATGGTATGCCGTGCGTGCGGCATATAAGGACTACCGCCTGTTTGCGCTATATCCCAAATCTGAGGTCATGTCCGACAGGATTTCATTTGTCGCCGTCGGCGTCTTGGTGTGCCTTGCGTTTTGGGTCGTGGTACTGTTGGCTCGAAATATCGCTGACCACCGCAATTTGGTCGAAAAGGATAAACAGCTCGGCATTATCAATGCCATAAGCGCCATCTACGATTCGACCTTCCTTTTGCATCTTGACACCCTCGAGATCGAGGGAATCAATATGTCGCCGGCGATAGCGAAGATGTTTGCCGAGCATAGCGAGGCATATGACTTTATGGACACGGTCTGCCGGGATATCGTGAGCCCCGAAAGCCGCGAAGCGGTCGTGGGGCTCGTAGATATAAGTACGCTTCGTGAACGCATGGAGGGCGTACCGTACTTGGCTGCCGAGGTGCGAGATTGTCGAGGCACTTGGTACTCGCTACAGGTTGTCCCCCAGCATCGCGATGAGCAAGGCCGGTTGGATTCGGTCGTCGTGGCGACGCACAACATATCGATGGTCAAGCATGCCGAGGAGCTGTCATACCAAGATAAACTGACGGGGCTTCGCAACCGCAACTATCTGGAATCGCGTGGAGATAGCCTGGTAAACGAGGACTTGCCAGTGAGCGTGATTATGGTGGACTGTAATTATCTCAAGCGGACCAACGACATTTATGGTCACGAGATGGGGGATGAACTGCTGCGACGGACGGCGTCCGTGCTGCGGCGGGTGGCTGGTGCGGATTACCTGCCGATGCGCGTTGGCGGCGACGAGTTTTTGCTGGTTTGCCCCCATACTGACAACGAGTCTGCGCTCGGGCTGGAACAGGATCTTCGTCTCGGTCTTGCCGCGGTAAGCGATGAGACCCTGACGGTCAGCGCATCGATTGGCGTGGCGACCGTCGAGACGGCTGGAAATACGCTGGCCGATGTTATATCGCGTCGCCGACCACAATATGTATCGGGAGAAGCGCATGGTCCACGTACAGGGTGCGGACTGCTAATCTTGCCCCCGCCAGTCCAAGCATCGTAGGATGTTGAATCGGTGCTTGCGATAATAAGTCGGTCCAGGCGGGGATAATAGACGTCTGAAATTTCTTTCTGAGAGGGGATCTCAATGATTAGTTTTGACTACAAGCCTCAGGGTGTATGCTCTCGCAATATTCACCTCAATCTCTCTGACGATGGCAGCAAGGTGCTGGGCGTCGAGTTTACCGGCGGCTGCGATGGCAACCTCAAGGCCATCTCCAGGCTGGTCGAAGGCGCTCCCGCCGATCGCATAATCGAGGTTCTCGCCGGTAATACCTGCGGTATGAAAAAGACCTCTTGCGCCGATCAGCTTACGCGCGCTATCGAGGCCGCTCGCGCAGAGATCGCCTAATGAGCATCGCTGATCGCTTTAAGAATGGAATAACGCGTCGAGGTTTTGTGCTGGGTGGCGCCGCTACCGGTGCTGCTGCCGTACTGGCCGGTTGCTCGAAAAAAACGGGCACGAGTGATGACGCCGCTGGCGAGCCGCAGGTTATCAAGGATGATTCGAAGATTGTCTCGATCACTGATGAGTACGAGGCTGTCGATATCGATCTTGAGCCCGCAGCCTCGTGGACGCTGCCGCTGGGCACGCTGCTGTACTACTGCGATGGCGACTACGCTGCCGCGATGATGGCGCCTGCTTCTGCCCTGCATGCCAATACGCTTGGTGTGCTCAACCTAGGCGATGGCTCGCTTACCACACTTATTGAGGATCCCATTGAGGGAACCGGTTATGCGTTTTACGACGTTCGCGCGGGTGATGGCGTGTTCGCGTGGGTCGAGATGAACTTTGCCAATGCGTCCTGGAAACTCTATGCGCAAAACCTTGCAGGCTCCTCCCTTACCGGCAACGCTATCGAGCTCGACCGCGGTGGCGAAAACTACGATCCGCCGCTCTTCACAGCGTATGGGTCGTCGGTCATCTGGTATAAGATGCCTTCGTCCGGCGGCACCAAGACGAGTAACGATTCGTACTGCTACCGTCAGTCGCCCAGCGAGTCCAAGCCTGAGGTTATTTGGAAGTCGACGGGCCGTTTCGCATCCGCCCCGCGTGTGAGCGACGGCATCCTGACCATCTCGCCCCGCGTGCACAATGATGAGGGCGTCTATTACGGTATGACGGCGATCGACCTGACTGACGGCAACAACACGAAGCGAGCTCAGCTGGTGCTGCCTTCGTCGGTTTCGCCTTTCGAGGCCGTGTATATGGGCGACACCTTCGTGTTCTCCATTGAGGCGACGTATAGCGGTGTGGGCAGCCTGGGCAATATGGGCACCTATATCGGTAACGAGGGCGGGCCGTACCTCTTCCTTTCGCGTGAGCCGCTCGCGTGCGCTGCGGGAAGGAAAAACAAATACCTGGTTAAAGTTCAGGCGTCGCATTTTTTGATTGACACTTCGGCTAAGACCTACGGCTCGCTTCTGTCGCCCGACCGAGCTTTGGAGTATGGCGATTATCCTGCTACGGCGGGTAAATCGAACTCGTTCTTAACGTACGCAACGGTGCGTAACAGTCAGGGAATCCCCGAGACGGTTACCGCTCGCTTGTTCTCTCTTTAGTCTCCGAGGGGTTAAAAAGGGCTCGACAGGGGAATAAGCGCGTTGTGACTATGAGTACCGCCCGCCGAGCTATCGCACCCATGCGACGCCCGGTGGGCTCAGGTGCGTTAAAATGAGCTTGTTCTTAGCTAATTGAGACAGGGGGGCCGTGTTATGGCTTCAGATGCAAAAAAGATTCTGCTGGTCGAGGATGAGAAGGCAATCCGTGACGCCGTCGCTGCCTATCTCGAGCGCGAAGGCTACTGGGTTGTGGGCGTCGGCGACGGCCAGTCCGCGATCGAGGAGTTCGAGAAGCATCAGTTCGACCTGGTCGTGCTCGACCTTATGCTCCCCAAGATTCCCGGCGAGCGCGTTTGCCGCACCATTCGCGATACCTCGGATGTCCCCATCATCATGCTGACGGCTAAGGGCGAGATCGAGGACCGTATTATCGGTCTTGAGCTCGGCGCCGACGACTATCTGATTAAGCCGTTCTCGCCGCGCGAGCTCGTCGCCCGCGTTCGCGCTCTGTTCCGCCGTGCCCATCAGGCCGACGAGCCCGCCGTCGAGGTACTCGACTTCGGCGATCTGGTCATCGATATCTCGGGCCACAAGATCTTGGTCGAGGGCAAGGAAGTCGATCTGACGGCTTCCGAGTTTAAGCTGCTCACCACGCTTGCCCGCCATCCCGGCCGTGTGTATAACCGCATGGAGCTGGTCGAGAAAGTGCTCGGGTATGACTTTGAGGGCTATGAGCGCACCATCGATAGCCACGTGAAGAATCTTCGCGCCAAGCTGGGCGATGATCCCAAGAAGCCCAAGTGGCTCTACACCGTCCATGGTGTCGGCTATCGCTTCGAGGCTCCGGCCAAGACCGATAAGTCGGACGAGAAATAGGGAAATCACATATGACACCTGCGCGCTTTGAAATCGGACAAAAGCACAAGCAGGAGAGCGAGGCGGGTTCCAAGGCTAGTTGGAACACGCCTCGTTCCGATTCACGGCCAACGATGAGCTATCCCTCGCGCATGGCACTTGCTTTTGCTCTGACATCGCTCATGACGGTATTGGTGCTGGTGGGCGTTGTCTCTGTTGTGTGGGGCACGGTCTTTTCGGATTACACACGCTCCAATATCGTCGAAATCGCAAATTCCGCTGCCGAGAAGTTGGCGACCTCATATGAGGAAAACGGCTCTTGGACCGCGGGAGAACTGCGCACGGTCGCAACGTCGAGTTTGGTTTCCGACGATCTGGGTATGCAGGTCGTCAATAAAAAGGGCGTGATCGTTTATGACGATTCCTGGCCCTCGGCAAGCGCCACCGCCGATGTACGCGAAAACCAGGCTACGACCGACGACACGAGCGGCAAGAGGGCATCGCATAGTCCGGTCTCGTCTGCTCCAACCGACTCCGATAGCGTTGCTAACGTCGAGATTGTAACGTCTTCCGGCGAGCATGTCGGACAGGTAAAGCTGTGGGCCATCGGCTCCGACGCTCTGCTCACCAAGGCGGACTCTGCGTTTAGGGAGAAGACCTTTAACGCCATGGCCCTCGCCGCGGTTGTTGCAATTTGCATTTCGGTCGTTATCGGATCGCTCGTGTCGCGCATGCTCACCAAGCCGATTCATCGCATCACCAGTACCGCAAAGCAAATCCGTGACGGCGACCTGTCGGCTCGCACGGGACTGCGCGGTGATGACGAGATCGATCAGCTGGGTGAGACCTTCGATGAGATGGCCACTTCTCTCGAGAAGGATATGAAACACGAGAAGCGCCTGACCTCAGACGTTGCACACGAGCTTCGCACGCCGCTTATGGCCATGCTCGCAACGGTCGAGGCCATGCAGGATGGCGTGTATCCCACCGACGATGAGCATTTGGAGACCGTTGCTTCCGAGACGCGTCGCTTGGCTCGTCTGGTGCAGCAGATGCTCGACCTGTCGCGCATGGAAAACAGCGCGGCTCCGCTCAACCTTGAGCCGGTGGACATGGTTCCTTTCGTGCGATCGATTGTGAACGGCCAGGAGCGTCTGTTTGCCGACCGTGACCTTCGTCTTCGCTTTGCAGATGAAACCCAAGGGCACGACGATGTCGTCGAGGCCGATCCCGACATGATCACGCAATGTGTTATCAACCTCATGAGCAACGCCATGCGCTACACCCCCGAGGGCGGTTGGGTCGTGGTGTCGGTGCTCAGTGACCGCAGGCACGTCAGCATTGCCGTTTCTGATACCGGCATCGGTATTGCCAAGGACGATCTGTCGCGCATTTTCGGGCGGTTTTGGCGCGCCGATGCCAGCCGCGCCCGCGAAGCTGGCGGCCTGGGCGTCGGCCTCGCCGTGACCAAGCAGATCGTCGAGCGTCACCATGGCTACATATCCGTGGAGTCGGAGCTTGGAAAGGGTACGACTTTTACAATTCATCTGCCCCGCGAGCACACGGCGGACGCGGCATCTACTACAATGGAGCACTAGCTTTTCGCTATTCGGTGAAGGAGGGGCCGCGTCCCTGCCGCTCCGAGTTTGCGAAAACATGCGGGAAAGAACCCGCATTTCTGTCGTATTTAGGTAAGGAGTGACTCACGTGACAACGATGGAGCGTCGTCCGGATTCCCGTGGCAAGGTTCGTGATATTTACGATGCCGGTGAAAACCTGCTGATGGTCGCCACCGACCGCATTTCTGCGTTCGACTTCATTCTTCCCGACGAGATTCCGTTTAAGGGAGAGGTGCTCAATCGCATCTCGGCATTCTGGTTCGATAAGTTTGCCGACATCGTCCCCAACCATCTCGTTTCCATCGACCCGGCGGATTTCCCCGAGGAGTTTGCTGAGTATCGTGACTACCTCGCTGGCCGCGCCATGCTGGTCAAGAAGGCCCAGACGATTCCTATCGAGTGCATCGTCCGCGGCTATCTGACCGGTTCGGGCAAGAAGACCTACGACGAGAACGGCACCGTCTGCGGCATCCAGCTGCCTGAGGGCCTGACCGAGGCTTCCAAGCTTCCCGAGCCGTTGTTCACGCCGTCCACGAAGGCCGAGATCGGTGACCACGACGAGAACATCTCGTTCGAGCGTTGCTGCGAGATCGTGGGCGAGGACATCGCCACGCAGATTCGTGACCTTTCCCTCAAGATCTACAAGGCCGCTGCCGAGTACGCCGCGACCCGTGGCATCATCATTGCCGACACCAAGTTCGAGTTCGGTGTCATCGATGGCAAGGTCACGCTGATCGACGAGTGCCTCACGCCCGACTCCAGCCGTTTCTGGCCTGCTGCCAGCTACGAGGAGGGCAAGATCCAGCCTAGCTACGACAAGCAATTCGTCCGCAATTGGCTCAAGGCCAACTGGGATATGACGGGGGAGACCCCGCACCTGCCCGCCGAGGTCATCGATGGCACGTCCGAGCGCTATCGCGAGGCCTTCCAGATCATCACGGGCTCCCAGTTCACAAGCATGAAGGAGAACGCATAAGTGAGTACCCGTAGCGCCACGAACAAGCGCACGCAATCCCACGAAGTTACCGGGGTTGCGCGCAAGTCTGCCGCATCTGCTAAGCCCGCCCGCCAAGCAGCGAGCTCCGTTCGCGTCGTGCCGGCTTCGTCTAAGGCACGCCGCAAAGAGCTCGAGAAGGGCGAGAACCTCGAGGGCCTCTCTAAAGAGGAGAAGCGCGCCCGCAAGGCTAAGCAGCGCGCCAAGGAGGACCGCATCTATACGGTGTCGAATATCCTCCTCAAGCAGGACGAGGACTACACCAAGCGCCGTCGCATCTGGTGGATTGTGCTCGCCATTGGCATGGTGCTCGTCGTGGCAATTTGGGCCTCGCTGTACTTCGCTCCCGCTGGCATGGTGTCCAGCCCTGTCCAGATGGTCGGCATTGTTTTGTCCTACGTCATCATTTTGGGCGACTTTATCTATGACTTCGCTCGTATTCGTCCCTTGCGCAACATGTACCGCGCGCAGGCCGAGGGCATGTCCGAGAACAAGCTCAACGCTCTTATTGAGCGCGCGGCTGCCGAGGAGGACAAGAAGGACTCCAAGAAGAAGTAGCGTTTGCATACATACTTATCGCTAAGATATAAGGCGCGTCGTTTTTGCGGCGCGCCTTTTTACTGTTCTATAGATAGATGGAGTGGCACATGATTCGAGCTGCCCTGACGGTCGAAGAGGCTCTGGAGGGCATGAAGGCCCTGGAGCCCAAGATTAAAAACTACGCGCGCCTGGTCGTCCGCAAGGGCGTAAACGTCAAGCCCGGCCAGGAGGTCGTCGTTCAGTCTCCGGTCGAGTGCGCGCCGTTTGCGCGCGTGGTGGTCGCGGAGGCCTATGCTGCCGGCGCCGGCCACGTGACGGTCATTTGGGCCGATGATGCCGTGACGAGGCTCACGTACGAGCATGTCGAGAAAAGCTATTTTGAGCAGACGTCCGAGTGGAAGCGCATGCAGCTGGATTCCTTGGCCCAGGATGGTGCCTGCTTTGTCTTTATCGAGGGTGCGGACCCCGCCGCCCTTAAGGGCATCGATCCCGCTAAGCCCGCTGCAGCTTCTAAGGCAAAGAACACGCAGTGCAAAGTTTTCCGCCGTGGACTGGATTACAACATCAATCCGTGGTGCATCGCCGGCGCTCCGGTCGTGGCTTGGGCGCGCGAGGTGTTCCCGGGAGACGCCGACGAGGTTGCAATCTATAAGCTGTGGAATGCGATTCTGCACACCGCTCGTGCCGATGGCCAGGACCCGGAGAGCGACTGGGAGCTTCATGACGCGGCATTCGAAAAGAACCTGCGTTTCCTGAACGACAATCGTTTCGACTGCCTACATTACACCGCGGCAAATGGAACCGATCTGACGATTGGCATGACGAAGGGTCACGAGTGGGCCGGCGGCAAGGGCAAGACGCCCGATGGGCACCCCTTCTTCCCCAACATTCCCACCGAGGAAGTCTTCACTTCGCCCGATCGCATGCGCGCCGACGGTATCGTGTACTCGGCCATGCCGCTCATCCACCACGGCAATAAAATCGACGATTTTTGGATTAAGTTCGAGGGCGGCCGCGTGGTGGACTACGACGCCCGCGTGGGCAAGGCAACGCTCGCAAGTATCATCGATACTGACGAGGGCGCTGCTCACCTGGGAGAGGTCGCGCTCATTTCCAAGAACACGCCGATCCGCGAAAGTGGTGTTCTGTTCTACGATACGCTCTATGACGAGAACGCTAGCTGCCATCTCGCGCTAGGTGTCGGTTTCCCCGAATGCATCGAGGGTGGGTACGACATGTCCAAGGAGGAGCTCCTGGAGCATGGTGTTAACGTCTCGAGCACGCACGTCGATTTTATGATCGGCACGGACGACATCGATATTACGGGCATTACGCCTGATGGACGTGAAGCTGTGATTTTCCAGAACGGCCAATGGAGTTGGGAATAGTCCCAGACCGTGGTACAATGCCACCCGCGGGCCGTTAGCTCAGCTGGCAGAGCAGGGGACTTTTAATCCCAAGGTCCAGGGTTCGAACCCCTGACGGCCCACCATAGAATAGAAAAGCGACTGGCGGATGCCGGCCGCTTTTTTGTTACCGCGGCACGGGTTCGAACCCGAAAGGGCGCGGAGCTGAGGAAACGCATGAGCGTTTGCCAGCGCAGCGCGCAAGGCGCGAAAGCGCCGCAGCGGCCGCCTGCGAAGCAGGCTGAACCCCTGACGGCCCACCCAAAGATTGTTGAGACGGTCAACTTCGGTTGGCCGTCTTTTTTGTTGCCGGTGCACGGGTTCGAACCCGTATCTATCTATATATAAGAACGCTTGGCGAACAAAACCTGCCTTTTACCGACGGGAAACAAATAGCTGATGCTTTTGGAGTAAAGTGGCGCTCCAGAGATGACCGATGCCTTAACACCTATAAACCAGCTGGTCATCGCCAATATCAGAAGCCAATGCTTCAGTTATAACCTCAGGGACGCGACTGAGGGACATATTCATTTGTGAACAAAATATGGAGTGCCAGATTCCCGCCCCCGGGGGCCCTCCGGTCTGGCAATATATCTCCTTGCCGCGCGGCCCGGTCGGACCGGGAACCAGCGCAGGCGTGCACCTTGAGAACCGGATACTGCGAGGATGGACACTTACTTCAGTGTCGCATCCGGGCAGACATCGAACCATTTGAAATGGTCTAACTTGGATTTGTTTTTCGCAAGGCCGCCGAGAGGCGGCCCCGAGAAATTCCTTTTCCTATACTAGAACCATATGAATCGAACGGAACCGATCAGCGATGAACTGAGAGGACCGGACGGGCTCGAAGCCCAGATATTTTGGACGGAGAGTTCGATCCTGGCTCAGGATGAACGCTGGCGGCGCGCCTAACACATGCAAGTCGAACGGCACCTGCCTTCGGGCAGAAGCGAGTGGCGAACGGCTGAGTAACACGTGGAGAACCTGCCCCCTCCCCCCGGGATAGCCGCCCGAAAGGACGGGTAATACCGGATACCCCGGGGTGCCGCATGGCACCCCGGCTAAAGCCCCGACGGGAGGGGATGGCTCCGCGGCCCATCAGGTAGACGGCGGGGTGACGGCCCACCGTGCCGACAACGGGTAGCCGGGTTGAGAGACCGACCGGCCAGATTGGGACTGAGACACGGCCCAGACTCCTACGGGAGGCAGCAGTGGGGAATCTTGCGCAATGGGGGGGAACCCTGACGCAGCGACGCCGCGTGCGGGACGGAGGCCTTCGGGTCGTAAACCGCTTTCAGCAGGGAAGAGTCAAGACTGTACCTGCAGAAGAAGCCCCGGCTAACTACGTGCCAGCAGCCGCGGTAATACGTAGGGGGCGAGCGTTATCCGGATTCATTGGGCGTAAAGCGCGCGTAGGCGGCCCGGCAGGCCGGGGGTCGAAGCGGGGGCTCAACCCCCGAAGCCCCCGGAACCTCCGCGGCTTGGGTCCGGTAGGGGAGGGTGGAACACCCGGTGTAGCGGTGGAATGCGCAGATATCGGGTGGAACACCGGTGGCGAAGGCGGCCCTCTGGGCCGAGACCGACGCTGAGGCGCGAAAGCTGGGGGAGCGAACAGGATTAGATACCCTGGTAGTCCCAGCCGTAAACGATGGACGCTAGGTGTGGGGGGACGATCCCCCCGTGCCGCAGCCAACGCATTAAGCGTCCCGCCTGGGGAGTACGGCCGCAAGGCTAAAACTCAAAGGAATTGACGGGGGCCCGCACAAGCAGCGGAGCATGTGGCTTAATTCGAAGCAACGCGAAGAACCTTACCAGGGCTTGACATATGGGTGAAGCGGGGGAGACCCCGTGGCCGAGAGGAGCCCATACAGGTGGTGCATGGCTGTCGTCAGCTCGTGTCGTGAGATGTTGGGTTAAGTCCCGCAACGAGCGCAACCCCCGCCGCGTGTTGCCATCGGGTGATGCCGGGAACCCACGCGGGACCGCCGCCGTCAAGGCGGAGGAGGGCGGGGACGACGTCAAGTCATCATGCCCCTTATGCCCTGGGCTGCACACGTGCTACAATGGCCGGTACAGAGGGATGCCACCCCGCGAGGGGAGCGGATCCCGGAAAGCCGGCCCCAGTTCGGATTGGGGGCTGCAACCCGCCCCCATGAAGTCGGAGTTGCTAGTAATCGCGGATCAGCATGCCGCGGTGAATGCGTTCCCGGGCCTTGTACACACCGCCCGTCACACCACCCGAGTCGTCTGCACCCGAAGTCGCCGGCCCAACCGAGAGGGGGGAGGCGCCGAAGGTGTGGAGGGTGAGGGGGGTGAAGTCGTAACAAGGTAGCCGTACCGGAAGGTGCGGCTGGATCACCTCCTTTCTAGGGAGATAAATCTTCTAGAGAGAAAACACTTTAACTCGAATAGAGGGCAGGAGCCCGTCCGGTGGATGTCGCCCGCGATGGAGTCCCCGCAGCACCCGGTCCCCGGGGTCGCACCCGCGTACCTTGAGAGCCGCATAGCGATAGGAGAGAGATGGAAGAGTATCCTCTTCCAGACTCGATTCTTTTCTGCGATTTAATCAAGAATGATAGCAATCATTCATCCGATCCAAACAAGAAGAATTCACTTATATATGAGTGAGGAGCATCTGATCGCGAGCACAGTGAAACAGACTGTGCCGCGGTATGAGATACCCGAATTGCGACATACGAGCGCTATTCATGATATCGATTAATTAACTTAATTAGCGACACGTGGATATCCCGCGGGCCCGATGCGGTCCCGCAAGATACCACGGGCGCACGGCGGATGCCTTGGCACAGGGAGCCGATGAAGGACGCGGCAAGCTGCGATAATCCCCGGCGAGGAGCACACATCCTTCGACCCGGGGGTCTCCGAATGGGCGAACCCATCCACAGCAGTGTGGATATCCCCCCCGCTGAACACATAGGCGGGGGGGAGGACAACCCGGGGAACTGAAACATCTAAGTACCCGGAGGAGAGGAAATCAATCTCGAGACTCCCCGAGTAGCGGCGAGCGAAAGGGGACCGATGGCCAAACCGTCGAGCGGGCATACCCGGCAGGGGTTCCGCCGACGGGGTTGCAGGGCCGCGCATCCGGGGGCTGCCGCCCCCGGGCGCAGGTCCGGCTGGGGAGCGGAACGGCATGGGAGGGCCGGCCGCAGCGGGTGACAGCCCCGTACGCGAACCCAGACCGGACGGCGCGACGCGGTCCCTGAGTAGGGCCGGGCACGTGAAACCCGGTCCGAACCTGGGTGGACCACCATCCAAGCCTGAGTACTACCCTGTGACCGATAGCGCACCAGTACCGTGAGGGAAAGGTGAAAAGCACCCCGGGAGGGGAGTGAAACAGTACCTGAAACCGTGCGCCCACGAGCAGTCGGAGCAACTTTTAGTTGTGACGGCGTGCCTTTTGTAGAATGAGCCAGCGAGTCGCTGGCGCGGGGCGAGGTTAACCGAAAGGGAGCCGGAGCGAAAGCGAGCCTTAACAGGGCGACTTGAGTCCCGCGCCGCGGACGCGAAGCCGGGTGAGCTATCCGTGGGCAGGCTGAAGCGGGGGTAAGACCCCGTGGAGGGCCGAACGCACGTCGGTTGAAAACGGCGGCGATGACCTGCGGATAGGGGTGAAAGGCCAATCAAACCCGGAGATATCTCGTTCTCCCCGAAATAGCTTTAGGGCTAGCGTCGCGCGTTCACCGCCGGAGGTAGAGCACCGGATGGACGAGGGGGCTTCGCCGCCTACCGAATCCAACCGAACTCCGAATGCCGGCGGCCCAGAGCGCGGCAGTCAGAGCATGTGGGCTAAGCTGTGTGCTCGAGAGGGAAACAGCCCGGACCGCCCGCTAAGGTCCCCAAGTTCCAGCCGAGTGGCAAAGGATGTGCGTCCGCCCAGACAACCAGGATGTTGGCTTAGAAGCAGCCATGCATTCAAAGAGTGCGTAACAGCTCACTGGTCGAGTGGACATGCGCCGACAATACACGGGGCTAAGCTGGACACCGAAGCGGCGGGATTTTGATTTACAGAATCGGTAGGGGAGCTTCCCATGGGCGGAGAAGCCGGAGGGCGACCGACGGTGGAGCGCATGGGAGTGAGAATGCTGGCATGAGTAGCGAGAGACGAGAGAGTAACTCGTCCGCCGTGAACCCGAGGTTTCCTGGGCAAGGCTAATCCTCCCAGGGTCAGTCGGGGGCTAAGGCGAGGCCGGTAGGCGTAGCCGACGCGCAGCAGGCAGACATTCCTGCACCGCGCACGCGGC
Source organism: Collinsella sp. (assembly GCA_047247485.1). Taxonomy (GTDB): domain Bacteria; phylum Actinomycetota; class Coriobacteriia; order Coriobacteriales; family Coriobacteriaceae; genus Collinsella. The sequence goes on from JBKTTM010000006.1 coordinate 2,205,579, forward strand.
GCTACGACCGACGGGGCGACGGATGGGGGTGGCTCGGCGGGGTTCTGGACGTCCCCGTGATGGAGCGCGGCCCGCGGACCAGGGAAATCCGGTCCGCATTGAGGGCGAGGCTCCGGACGAAGCACTTAAGCGAAGCGAGTGAGCCCGAGGTCCCTAGAAAAACCCCTAGGCAGGCGCGTGCGCGCCCGTACCGCAAACCGACACAGGTGGGTGGGTAGAACATACCGAGGCGATCGGGTCAACCATGGTCAAGGAACTCGGCACAATGGCCCCGTAACTTCGGGAGAAGGGGTGCCCGCGCGTACGTGAACGGACTTGCTCCGGGAGCGGAGGCGGGCCGCAGTGGAGAGGCCCAAGCGACTGTTTACCAAAAACACAGGACTCTGCAGAAGCCGCAAGGCGACGTATAGGGTCTGACGCCTGCCCGGTGCCGGAAGGTCACGCGGAGGAGTTAGCCGTATCGGCGAAGCCCCGAAGCCAAGCCCCGGTAAACGGCGGCCGTAACTATAACGGTCCTAAGGTAGCGAAATTCCTTGTCGGGTAAGTTCCGACCTGCACGAAAGGCGCAACGACTTGGGCGCTGTCTCGACCATGGACCCGGTGAAATTGCACTGGTCGTGAAGATGCGACTTACCCGCGGAAGGACGGAAAGACCCCGTGAACCTTCACTGCAGCTTGGCATTGGCCGCTGGTCCCGCGTGTAGAGGATAGGCAGGAGGCTGAGATCCGGAGGCGCCAGCCCCCGGGGAGCCGCCCTTGGAATACTGCCCTCGCGCGACCGGCGTCCTAACCCGAGGCCGTCAACCGGCTCGGGGACCGTGCCAGGCGGGCAGTTTGACTGGGGCGGTCGCCTCCTAAAGGGTAACGGAGGCGCGCGAAGGTCCGCTCGGGACGGTCGGCAACCGTCCTTTTGAATGCAAGAGTACAAGCGGGCTTGACTGCGAGGCCCACAAGCCGAGCAGGTGCGAAAGCAGGCTCTAGTGATCCGGCGGCCCCGAGTGGGTGGGCCGTCGCTCAACGGATAAAAGGTACTCCGGGGATAACAGGCTGATCTTGCCCAAGAGTCCACATCGACGGCAAGGTTTGGCACCTCGATGTCGGCTCATCGCATCCTGGGGCTGGAGCAGGTCCCAAGGGTACGGCTGTTCGCCGTTTAAAGCGGTACGCGAGCTGGGTTCAGAACGTCGTGAGACAGTTCGGTCCCTATCCTCCGTGGGCGCAGGAGAATCGATGGAGGCTGCCCCCAGTACGAGAGGACCGGGGTGGACGCACCTCCGGTGAACCGGTTGTCGACCAACGGCACGGCCGGGTAGCCGCGTGCGGCGCGGATAACCGCTGAAGGCATCTAAGCGGGAAGCCGTTCCAGGGATTAGTTCTCCTTCCGGTAAGGGCCCAGGTAGACTACCTGGTCGATAGACGGCAGGTGCAAGGGCGGCGACGTCCTCAGCCGAGCCGCACTAATCGCCCGAGCTCTTCCGGAACCGCACCTCGCGGCCCGCGGGACCTGGCGCTCACGCGCGGTCCGGGCACGAGGATGCCCCCGAGTCACCTCCCCTATGCGCCATGCGGCCCCCAGGGCACGTAGATGAGACCCAGGACACCGAAGATACGGTGGGCGCCGCCCACCGGTCAGCGGCCAGAGCATGGGGGGCACGCCCGGTCCCGTTCCGAACCCGGAAGCTAAGCCCCATCGCGCCGAGAGTACTGCGGGGTCAGCCCGTGGGAGGCCAGGGCGCCGCTGACCGGTGGACGGCACCGAGCCGTACGCTTGAACTGAGAAGGGGGAGGCCTCGCGGCCTCCCCCTTTTTTGCGTTAAAGGCGGCATTCGCTAAGCAATTAAATCAATCCAATCATCCACCGGTGAATATAAACGTTCACCGTTCTGTGGCCGGTTCTCTGTTCTCAATGGACTAATATTTGCTTTAGCGCGCTGATGCGCTTGACCTGTTTTACACGGGTTGTTTTATTGATTGTGACGGAAGGACTCACATGGCAGATGTTCATGAGCTGCTTGATACTTGGATTGCCAATGTCAAGGACGAGGAGCTCCTCGCTGAGCTCAACACGATGAAGGAGCAGGGTGACGAAGACGCCATCACCGACGCTTTCTTCCAAGATCTCGCCTTCGGTACCGCCGGTCTACGTGGCACTATCGGTGCAGGCACTAACCGTATGAATTTCTATACGGTCGGTCGCGCGACGCAGGGTTTTGCTGACTATCTCAATGCGACCTTCGAGCATCCGACGGTTGCCATCGCTCGCGATAGCCGCAATAAGGGTGAACTGTTCGTTAAGACGACGGCTGCCATTCTTGCGGCAAACGGCGTGACTGCTCTCGTGTATCCTAAGATTTCTCCCGTGCCGACGCTTTCCTGGGCCGTCCGTGACCTTAAGTGCTCCGGTGGCATTTGCATGACCGCTAGTCATAATCCGGCGCCTTATAACGGCTATAAGGCCTATGGCCCCGACGGCTGCCAGATCACCAGTGAGGCCGCCGATGCAATTTCTAGGGCTATCGCCGAGACCGATACGTTTACCGGCGTGAAGTCCATGGACTTTGATGAGGCTCTTGAGCAGGGTCTGGTCAAATGGATCGATGACTCGTGCCTCGAGCGTTATTATGACGCCGTTCTCGCCCGCGGTGTGACTAACCTTTCTGCCGAGGAGATTGCCGGCGCACCGCTTAAGCTCGTCTACACTCCGCTCAACGGCACCGGCCTCATTCCCGTCACGACGGTGCTCGAGCGCGCTGGCATCACCGATGTCACGGTTGTTCCCGAGCAGAAGGAGCCTAACGGCGATTTCCCGACCTGCCCGTATCCTAACCCCGAGATCCGTCAGGCCATGCAGAAGGGCATCGATCTCTGCGAGCAGGTTCACCCTGATCTGCTGCTTGCAACCGATCCTGACGCCGATCGCGTTGGCGTTGCTGTTAAGAATGGCGATGACTATCTGCTGCTGACCGGCAATGAGATGGGCGTTCTGCTGCTTGACTATATCTGCAAGACCCGTGCCGCCCGCGGCGAGGATCTCACCAAGAAGGTTGCCGTTACTACTATCGTTTCTTCCGCCATGGTTGACGCTCTGGCCGAGGAGTATGGCTTTGAGCTCCGTCGCTGCCTGACGGGCTTCAAGTACATCGGCGACATCATTACCTCGCTTTCCGATGCTGGCGAGGTCGACCGCTTTATCTTCGGTTTCGAGGAGAGCTACGGCTATCTGGCCGGCGACCACGTGCGCGACAAGGACGCCGTGAGCACTTCGCTTCTGATTTGCCAGATGGCACAGTATTACAAGCTCCAGGGCAAGAACCTCGCCGATGCGATGCACGAGCTGTACGAGAAGTATGGCTACTATCACAACAAGACGATTTCGCTGAGCTATCCGGGCGCTGAGGGTGCGGCAAAGATGGCCGGCATCATGGCCGGTCTGCGCGAGAACCCGCCTGCGGAGCTCGCCGGTTCCAAGATTGAGGCCGTCGTTGATTACAACACCTGCGTGAACGGCCTGCCGAAGGCTAATGTTATTGAGTTCAATCTTGAGGGTGGCAATAAGGGTATCGTTCGTCCTTCCGGCACCGAGCCCAAGATCAAGCTGTATATCTTCGCTAAGGGCGCGGATGCCGCCGAGGCAGATGCAGCACTTGACGCGATCGAGGAGTCCGGTCGCAAGCTGCTGGCATAAGGTATTTAAGAGTCTATTGCTATAGATAGGCAAAAGAGGGGATCTCGGAAGCGAGGTCCCCTCCTGTTTTAACCAGCCAGCCGAGAGTACTTATATGTGTAGGAAATGTGTACGCCCAGATTCCCGCCCGCGGGGGCCCTCCGGTCTGGCAATATATCTCCTTGCCGCGCGTCCCGGTCGGACCGGGAACCAGCGCAGGCGTGCACCTTGAGAACCGGATACTGCGAGGATGGACACTCACTTCAGTGTCGCATCCGGGCAGACATCGAACCATTTGAAATGGTCTAACTTGGATTTGTTTTTCGCAAGGCCGCCGAGAGGCGGCCCCGAGAAATTCCTTTTCCTATACTAGAACCATATGAATCGAACGGAACCGATCAGCGATGAACTGAGAGGACCGGACGGGCTCGAAGCCCAGCATATTTTGGACGGAGAGTTCGATCCTGGCTCAGGATGAACGCTGGCGGCGCGCCTAACACATGCAAGTCGAACGGCACCTGCCTTCGGGCAGAAGCGAGTGGCGAACGGCTGAGTAACACGTGGAGAACCTGCCCCCTCCCCCGGGATAGCCGCCCGAAAGGACGGGTAATACCGGATACCCCGGGGTGCCGCATGGCACCCGGGCTAAAGCCCCGACGGGAGGGGATGGCTCCGCGGCCCATCAGGTAGACGGCGGGGTGACGGCCCACCGTGCCGACAACGGGTAGCCGGGTTGAGAGACCGACCGGCCAGATTGGGACTGAGACACGGCCCAGACTCCTACGGGAGGCAGCAGTGGGGAATCTTGCGCAATGGGGGGAACCCTGACGCAGCGACGCCGCGTGCGGGACGGAGGCCTTCGGGTCGTAAACCGCTTTCAGCAGGGAAGAGTCAAGACTGTACCTGCAGAAGAAGCCCCGGCTAACTACGTGCCAGCAGCCGCGGTAATACGTAGGGGGCGAGCGTTATCCGGATTCATTGGGCGTAAAGCGCGCGTAGGCGGCCCGGCAGGCCGGGGGTCGAAGCGGGGGCTCAACCCCCGAAGCCCCCGGAACCTCCGCGGCTTGGGTCCGGTAGGGGAGGGTGGAACACCCGGTGTAGCGGTGGAATGCGCAGATATCGGGTGGAACACCGGTGGCGAAGGCGGCCCTCTGGGCCGAGACCGACGCTGAGGCGCGAAAGCTGGGGGAGCGAACAGGATTAGATACCCTGGTAGTCCCAGCCGTAAACGATGGACGCTAGGTGTGGGGGGACGATCCCCCCGTGCCGCAGCCAACGCATTAAGCGTCCCGCCTGGGGAGTACGGCCGCAAGGCTAAAACTCAAAGGAATTGACGGGGGCCCGCACAAGCAGCGGAGCATGTGGCTTAATTCGAAGCAACGCGAAGAACCTTACCAGGGCTTGACATATGGGTGAAGCGGGGAGACCCCGTGGCCGAGAGGAGCCCATACAGGTGGTGCATGGCTGTCGTCAGCTCGTGTCGTGAGATGTTGGGTTAAGTCCCGCAACGAGCGCAACCCCCGCCGCGTGTTGCCATCGGGTGATGCCGGGAACCCACGCGGGACCGCCGCCGTCAAGGCGGAGGAGGGCGGGGACGACGTCAAGTCATCATGCCCCTTATGCCCTGGGCTGCACACGTGCTACAATGGCCGGTACAGAGGGATGCCACCCCGCGAGGGGAGCGGATCCCGGAAAGCCGGCCCCAGTTCGGATTGGGGGCTGCAACCCGCCCCCATGAAGTCGGAGTTGCTAGTAATCGCGGATCGGCATGCCGCGGTGAATGCGTTCCCGGGCCTTGTACACACCGCCCGTCACACCACCCGAGTCGTCTGCACCCGAAGTCGCCGGCCCAACCGAGAGGGGGGAGGCGCCGAAGGTGTGGAGGGTGAGGGGGTGAAGTCGTAACAAGGTAGCCGTACCGGAAGGTGCGGCTGGATCACCTCCTTTCTAGGGAGATAAATCTTCTAGAGAGAAAACACTTTAACTCGAATAGAGGGCAGGAGCCCGTCCGGTGGATGTCGCCCGCGATGGAGTCCCCGCAGCACCCGGTCCCCGGGGTCGCACCCGCGTACCTTGAGAGCCGCATAGCGATAGGAGAGAGATGGAAGAGTATCCTCTTCCAGACTCGATTCTTTTCTGCGATTTAATCAAGAATGATAGCAATCATTCATCCGATCCAAACAAGAAGAATTCACTTATATATGAGTGAGGAGCATCTGATCGCGAGCACAGTGAAACAGACTGTGCCGCGGTATGAGATACCCGAATTGCGACATACGAGCGCTATTCATGATATCGATTAATTAACTTAATTAGCGACACGTGGATATCCCGCGGGCCCGATGCGGTCCCGCAAGATACCACGGGCGCACGGCGGATGCCTTGGCACAGGGAGCCGATGAAGGACGCGGCAAGCTGCGATAATCCCCGGCGAGGAGCACACATCCTTCGACCCGGGGGTCTCCGAATGGGCGAACCCATCCACAGCAGTGTGGATATCCCCCCGCTGAACACATAGGCGGGGGGAGGACAACCCGGGGAACTGAAACATCTAAGTACCCGGAGGAGAGGAAATCAATCTCGAGACTCCCCGAGTAGCGGCGAGCGAAAGGGGACCGATGGCCAAACCGTCGAGCGGGCATACCCGGCAGGGGTTCCGCCGACGGGGTTGCAGGGCCGCGCATCCGGGGCTGCCGCCCCCGGGCGCAGGTCCGGCTGGGGAGCGGAACGGCATGGGAGGGCCGGCCGCAGCGGGTGACAGCCCCGTACGCGAACCCAGACCGGACGGCGCGACGCGGTCCCTGAGTAGGGCCGGGCACGTGAAACCCGGTCCGAACCTGGGTGGACCACCATCCAAGCCTGAGTACTACCCTGTGACCGATAGCGCACCAGTACCGTGAGGGAAAGGTGAAAAGCACCCCGGGAGGGGAGTGAAACAGTACCTGAAACCGTGCGCCCACGAGCAGTCGGAGCAACTTTTAGTTGTGACGGCGTGCCTTTGTAGAATGAGCCAGCGAGTCGCTGGCGCGGGGCGAGGTTAACCGAAAGGGAGCCGGAGCGAAAGCGAGCCTTAACAGGGCGACTTGAGTCCCGCGCCGCGGACGCGAAGCCGGGTGAGCTATCCGTGGGCAGGCTGAAGCGGGGGTAAGACCCCGTGGAGGGCCGAACGCACGTCGGTTGAAAACGGCGGCGATGACCTGCGGATAGGGGTGAAAGGCCAATCAAACCCGGAGATATCTCGTTCTCCCCGAAATAGCTTTAGGGCTAGCGTCGCGCGTTCACCGCCGGAGGTAGAGCACCGGATGGACGAGGGGCTTCGCCGCCTACCGAATCCAACCGAACTCCGAATGCCGGCGGCCCAGAGCGCGGCAGTCAGAGCATGTGGGCTAAGCTGTGTGCTCGAGAGGGAAACAGCCCGGACCGCCCGCTAAGGTCCCCAAGTTCCAGCCGAGTGGCAAAGGATGTGCGTCCGCCCAGACAACCAGGATGTTGGCTTAGAAGCAGCCATGCATTCAAAGAGTGCGTAACAGCTCACTGGTCGAGTGGACATGCGCCGACAATACACGGGGCTAAGCTGGACACCGAAGCGGCGGGATTTTGATTTACAGAATCGGTAGGGGAGCTTCCCATGGGCGGAGAAGCCGGAGGGCGACCGACGGTGGAGCGCATGGGAGTGAGAATGCTGGCATGAGTAGCGAGAGACGAGAGAGTAACTCGTCCGCCGTGAACCCGAGGTTTCCTGGGCAAGGCTAATCCTCCCAGGGTCAGTCGGGGGCTAAGGCGAGGCCGGTAGGCGTAGCCGACGCGCAGCAGGCAGACATTCCTGCACCGCGCACGCGGCGCTACGACCGACGGGGCGACGGATGGGGGTGGCTCGGCGGGGTTCTGGACGTCCCCGTGATGGAGCGCGGCCCGCGGACCAGGGAAATCCGGTCCGCACGAGGGCGAGGCTCCGGACGAAGCACTTAAGCGAAGCGAGTGAGCCCGAGGTCCCTAGAAAAACCCCTAGGCAGGCGCGTGCGCGCCCGTACCGCAAACCGACACAGGTGGGTGGGTAGAACATACCGAGGCGATCGGGTCAACCATGGTCAAGGAACTCGGCACAATGGCCCCGTAACTTCGGGAGAAGGGGTGCCCGCGCGTACGTGAACCGGCTTGCCCGGGGAGCGGAGGCGGGCCGCAGTGGAGAGGCCCAAGCGACTGTTTACCAAAAACACAGGACTCTGCAGAAGCCGCAAGGCGACGTATAGGGTCTGACGCCTGCCCGGTGCCGGAAGGTCACGCGGAGGAGTTAGCGCATCGCGCGAAGCCCCGAAGCCAAGCCCCGGTAAACGGCGGCCGTAACTATAACGGTCCTAAGGTAGCGAAATTCCTTGTCGGGTAAGTTCCGACCTGCACGAAAGGCGCAACGACTTGGGCGCTGTCTCGACCATGGACCCGGTGAAATTGCACTGGTCGTGAAGATGCGACTTACCCGCGGAAGGACGGAAAGACCCCGTGAACCTTCACTGCAGCTTGGCATTGGCCGCTGGTCCCGCGTGTAGAGGATAGGCAGGAGGCTGAGATCCGGAGGCGCCAGCCCCCGGGGAGCCGCCCTTGGAATACTGCCCTCGCGCGACCGGCGTCCTAACCCGAGGCCGTCAACCGGCTCGGGGACCGTGCCAGGCGGGCAGTTTGACTGGGGCGGTCGCCTCCTAAAGGGTAACGGAGGCGCGCGAAGGTCCGCTCGGGACGGTCGGCAACCGTCCTTTTGAATGCAAGAGTACAAGCGGGCTTGACTGCGAGGCCCACAAGCCGAGCAGGTGCGAAAGCAGGCTCTAGTGATCCGGCGGCCCCGAGTGGGTGGGCCGTCGCTCAACGGATAAAAGGTACTCCGGGGATAACAGGCTGATCTTGCCCAAGAGTCCACATCGACGGCAAGGTTTGGCACCTCGATGTCGGCTCATCGCATCCTGGGGCTGGAGCAGGTCCCAAGGGTACGGCTGTTCGCCGTTTAAAGCGGTACGCGAGCTGGGTTCAGAACGTCGTGAGACAGTTCGGTCCCTATCCTCCGTGGGCGCAGGAGAATCGATGGAGGCTGCCCCCAGTACGAGAGGACCGGGGTGGACGCACCTCCGGTGAACCGGTTGTCGACCAACGGCACGGCCGGGTAGCCGCGTGCGGCGCGGATAACCGCTGAAGGCATCTAAGCGGGAAGCCGTTCCAGGGATTAGTTCTCCTTCCGGTAAGGGCCCAGGTAGACTACCTGGTCGATAGACGGCAGGTGCAAGGGCGGCGACGTCCTCAGCCGAGCCGCACTAATCGCCCGAGCTCTTCCGGAACCGCACCTCGCGGCCCGCGGGACCTGGCGCTCACGCGCGGTCCGGGCACGAGGATGCCCCCGAGTCACCTCCCCTATGCGCCATGCGGCCCCCAGGGCACGTAGATGAGACCCAGGACACCGAAGATACGGTGGGCGCCGCCCACCGGTCAGCGGCCAGAGCATGGGGGGGCACGCCCGGTCCCGTTCCGAACCCGGAAGCTAAGCCCCATCGCGCCGAGAGTACTGCGGGGTCAGCCCGTGGGAGGCCAGGGCGCCGCTGACCGGTGGACGGCACCGAGCCGTGCGCTTGAACTGAGAAGGGGGAGGCCTCGCGGCCTCCCCCTTTTTTGCGTTAATACTTCACAATGTAGTTGCATTTCAGCCGTGACTCGGTTGGGCTTATGGGTAATGAGCTTTTATTTAAAGACAAAAAATCGAATCAAAAGGGCAACTGCTATAACCACAATGATCAATAGCAGTAATTGGAGTCGATGCTGCTTGCGTCGTTTACTTGACGAAACGAAGATTGATTTTCCCTGTTTTGGCGTTTCGAGATAACGAGCCGAATGCGTTAAGGTTTGCTTAGGTCGGGGACCTCTTTGCTGCCGAGTTATGGGTGTTTTCGTCGGTTCGTCAATGATCGCACTGTTTTTTGATAACGGTGCATCTTTCAGATATACGGGATCGCTCGATGCGACGCCCATGTGCTTACGTCCCGTCTGGGCATCCTCGAGCGTTTGATATCGATTTCTCGTCACATATTCGGGCTCTGCATCATTAATGGGCTCTTGCGAGATGTGGGGGCGATGGAACCGTGGCGGCTGCGTGGAAATATCTTCCCCCTGCGTCGGCATAAACATATTGTTCTGGTTTTGGTCGTCCATGATGCCCTTTAGCTCGTTACCAACAACGTGTACGCGCTCATTGTAAGCCCCTTGTTATTAGTAGCTGTGGACATACTCGTTATTTAAGCTCTGGTTCAAAGAACCTTAACCTTCCTAAAACCTTAGTGCTACACACTTAGATATGCTTATAGTACTGGACTCAAAAAACTTTATAGTCGATGTATATATGAGCATCGGGTGGGCATATATAAGAGCGTCAAAAGAAGTCCCAGTCACCTAGAAGATGACTCGGCAGTCCTATAAAGGAGTGGTAAACATGGCAAGCATGGTTCCTTATCGTTCGGTTTTTGGCGTTCGTCCTTCTGCAAGCTCGCTGTTCGATCTGTTTGATGATATGAGTGACCTAGCGAACGGCTCGATTGCCTCTAAGGCGTTCCCCGTTGACGTTGAGGATAAGGGCGATGGCTATGAGGTCAAGGCTTATCTTACCGGCGTCGCCAAGGACGATATCGATGTCGAGCTTAACGAGGGCCGTCTCTCCATTAGCGTGAATGTCGAGGAAGACGAGGAGAACGAGGGCAAGAATTTCCTGCAGAAGGAGTTCAGCTCGTACAGCGCGACGCGTGGCGTGTATCTTAAGGACGCTTCGAGCGAGGGCCTCTCGGCTAAGTACGCTGACGGCATCCTGACCGTTACGGTTCCCAAGATCGTCGAGAAGAAGAACGTTACGAAGATCTCCATCGACTAACTTCGTTGGTGTTCTGCGCTATTAAAAGATAAAAAAGGGGCTGGGAAGCGATTCCCGGCCCCTTTTGCTCTCTTGAGTGGTCTATTGAATGGTTGCCGGTTGATATTGACTTGCAGGACGTATTGAGAGCTTCCGCGTCCCTTGGAGAAGGGTGGCTGAACTGCCGAGCTCGTCATCCAGGGTTGCGGCTAGAGCTTTGGCATAGCTTTTGACGGTAAGGCTCGGACGATTGTTATCTTGGCTGATATGCATGGCAATGAGCTGTTCGGTGCGATCGGCAACAAGCTCGCGTGCGGCTTCGGCGGCCTGATCGTTGGACAGATGCCCTTTTGTAGATAGGATGCGCTCCTGAAGAAAGCGGGGATATTCTCCCTCGCGCAGCATGGTCACATCGTGGTTGCTTTCGAGCGCGAGGACTCGACAATCTTTGAGGGTGTTCATGGCCTGGCTCGATAGCTCTCCGGTGTCGGTGGCAAAGCCGATGGAATCATCGAGGGCGTCGAATCGATAGCCGACTGGATTTATGACATCGTGTGATGTTGAGTAGGTTTGCACATGGATGCCGGCAATGGATAGGATGTCACCGGGATCGAATTCCTCGACAGACAGATGCGAAAGATTTTCTTTGCTCGAAAGTGTGTCCCTGCTGGCAAAGAGGGGACCGTGCCAGTGCTTGCACCAGACATCGAGACCCTTGATGTGATCGCTATGCTCATGAGTAATGAGAAGAGCCGAGACGTTGTCTGCCGAGAGCCCCAGTTCTGTCATGCGCTTTAATGTCTCGCGGCGAGAAAGACCGTCGTCAATCATGATGAGCCCCCGGGGGCCTTCGATGAGCGCGCAGTTGCCTTTTGAGCCGCTGCCAAGGATATGAAGGTGCAGACGAGACATAAGATTCCAAAGGATACAATGGGTGCGAACGAATAGAGGAGGAAGCAAATGCCAACGGTATCTCAGCATTATGGACACCATGCTGCATCGTGGGCTGATGATAAAGCTCTGGCAACGCGGCAGACGGCTGCCCCCGTGGTGCTCATGGTATCAGGTGGTGCGGACTCGACGGCTTTGCTCCTTATGGCGTGCACATCAAAGTTGGATATTCTGGATGGGCGTGGTGTAGCCCCCATCGCGCGCGAGCGACTGCACGTGCTGCATGTGAACCATCATCTGCGCGGTGAGGCATCCGATGGCGACGAGGCCTTTGTGCGCAGCCTATGCGCACAATATGGCTTGCCGCTGTGTGTGGAGCACGCTTATTTTGATGGGGAGTCGGGCAATATTGAGGCCGCGGCCCGCGAGGTGCGCTATGCCGCGGCGCGGAGGTATGTTCGCGAACTCTGCGCCCAGACGGGGGCACCGCGAACGGCGGCTCGTATCTGCACCGCGCACACGTCTTCGGATCGCGCGGAAACGTTTTTGATGAACGCGATTAAGGGTTCGGGGCCCGCTGGTCTATCGAGCATTCCTCGCCGGAGGAATATCGTGGTGCGTCCCTTGCTCGACCTAACTCATGGCGAGCTCGTGGGCTATCTACAGGTACATGGTCAGCCGTGGCGTGAAGACGAGAGCAATGAGGATATCTCGTATCTGCGAAACTACGTGCGCCATCGGGTAATGCCAGTGGTGGCACAGCGTAATGCGAGCGTGTGCAAGACGATTGGCGCCGCCTGTGAGATCTTGGGTGACGAAGATGCGTTTCTATCCCAGCTGTCGGCACAGGCGTTTCGAAGCTGCCTGCGCAAGGAGGCGGCGGGCGCGCTAGTGCTCGATGCCAGACGCCTTGCTGCGGCCGAGGTGGTAATCGCGCGGCGCATCGTGCGACTGGCGATCAAACGCATCGATCCGGGCGCTCGTCCAGAGATGCGACATGTGGAGCGAGTCCTTTCCTGCGTTGCCGAAGGCACAGGCTCGGTCACGCTTCCGGCGGGAATTGACGCGCGCGTCGAGTTTGGCATGCTAGCGTTTAAGGCGCCGGCGGCTCGTGAGGGGCTGGTTGCGGACTGGATTACCATACCCGGTCGTTTGCCGTTGGGCGGGGGGCGCATGCTGGTCGCAGAGCCGATGGCCGTTGAGCCGGGATGCGATATCGTGCGCCGCGCCCGTGAGCTTGCGGCTGCCGGGGAAGTGACAGCTTTGGTAGACGCGGCTGCCCTGGGTTTTGCCGACAGCGATAGTGAGCGGATCCTGGCGAGCTCACGTGGCGAGATCCCTGCAGAGGCGCGATTGGCGCGCCTGTGGGTGGACGGTCCCGCACCGGGAGACGTGATGTGCCCGTTAGGAATGAGTGGCCGAAGCAAGAAGGTATCCGACTTGCTAGGCGAGGCTCGCATTCCCGTTTCCGAGCGCGCCGGCGTGCCCGTGGTGAGGACGGCGCCGGGAGGTGCCGTGGTGTGGGTCGCCGGAGTTCGCGCGGACGAACGTTTTAAATGCACGGCGGCGACGCGTGTGGCTTATCTGCTTCGCGTGGTTGACGCGGATTAGCCCCTCGCACCAGCTGTTCTGTGCGGCGTTGACGGTATTCCCGCGCTGATGGTGCGCGGGCTGGAAAATATACCCCGTGCGCTGCTAGAATGTGTAGTTCGCGTCCATACGGCGGTGTGTGGGCGATTAAGCACAAGAAAGGGTTGTCATGGCTTCTCAACATCCGGATATCGAGAAGGTTCTGTTTACGCAGGAGGATATCGACGGCATCGTTTCTCGCCTGGGCGAGGAGATCACTCGCGACTACGCGGGTAAGGATCTGGTGCTGATCGCGGTTCTGCGCGGTGCCGTTGTCTTTATGGGCGACCTGATGCGCAAGATTGAGCTACCGACCAACATCGATTTCATGGCTGTTTCGAGCTATGGCGACGGTGTGAAGTCTTCGGGCATCGTGCGTATCATTAAGGATCTGGATATCGACATCCGTGGTCGCGACGTGCTGATCGTCGAGGACATTCTGGACTCGGGCCTGACCCTCAAGTACCTGATGAAGAACCTCGAGAGCCGCAAGCCCGCTTCGCTGGAGGTCGCTGCCTTCCTGTGGAAGGACGTTGAGGACCGCACCTCGGCCATCACGCCCAAGTATGTTGGAACCCATTGCCCCGATGCCTTTGTGGTGGGCTACGGCCTCGACTATGCCGAGCGCTATCGTAACCTTCCGTATCTGGGCATTTTGAAACCGGAGGTTTATTCGTAAGATGCCCGACGACCATAACGATAACAATTCCCAGACTCCCCGGGAGCCTAAGATCCCGGGGATGCCCGGAGGCAAGAAGCCCACGCGTACGGGCTGGCTGTATTTTATTTTGGCTTGCGCGCTTCTGGGCTACGCCTTCTTTAACATGGGCTCCGGCTTTGCCAATTCCAGCAATACCGTTAAGCTCGCGACGAGCGAGATGGTGAGCGCCATCAAGCAGGATCGCGTCGAAGATCTGACCTATACGGTTCAAGACGGAAGCGTGACGGGTCATTACTGGAAGACGAAGAAGGACAAGGGCGATACGAGCGAGCTCAAGAGCTTCTCCTCGACCTATGTCGGCTCCGATTCGCTTGCCGAGCTCATGGCGGAGCACCCCGATACCAAGTACATCGTCAACACCAACGATCCCGATTTTTGGGGCGACTTGGCGATGAGTGTGCTTCCGACGATCGCCCTTATCGCCATCATGTTCTACTTTATGCGCCAGATGATGGGCGCCAACAACAGGAACATGCAGTTTGGCAAGACCAACGCCAAGACCAACGAGGCCACGCGCCCCAAGGTCAAGTTTGAAGACGTTGCCGGCGTGGACGAGGCAGTCGAGGAACTCGAGGAGATCCGTGACTTTTTGAGCGATCCGGACCGCTATCGCAAGCTGGGCGCCAAGATTCCGCGCGGCGTGTTGCTGGTGGGCCCTCCGGGCACCGGTAAAACGCTGCTGACCAAGGCTGTAGCCGGCGAGGCGGGCGTGCCGTTCTTTAGCATCTCGGGTTCCGACTTTGTCGAGATGTTCGTGGGTGTCGGCGCCAGCCGCGTGCGTGACCTCTTTAAGGAGGCCAAGTCCCAGGCTCCGTCGATCATCTTCATCGATGAGATCGATGCTGTGGGACGTCAGCGCGGAGCTGGCTTGGGCGGCGGTCACGACGAGCGCGAGCAGACGCTCAACCAGCTGCTGGTCGAGATGGACGGTTTTGAGGAGAGCGAGTCGGTCATCCTGATCGCCGCAACCAACCGTCCTGACATCCTGGATCCGGCGTTGCTGCGCCCCGGTCGTTTTGACCGTCAGGTTACGGTTGACCGTCCGGATGTGAAGGGCCGCGAGCAGATCTTGCGCGTGCATGCCAAGAACAAGCCGATGGACGAGGACGTGAAGTTTGAGAAGCTCGCCCAGATGACCGTTGGCTTCACCGGCGCCGATCTGGCAAATCTGCTCAACGAGTCTGCGCTGCTGGCTGCCCGCCGCCATCGTTCCGTGATCTCGATGGACGAGGTCGAGGAATCGATGGAGCGCGTGATTGCCGGTCCGCAGCGCAAGGGTCGCGTGATGACCGAGGCCGAGCGCACCACGATCGCCTACCACGAGAGCGGCCATGCCCTGGTGGGTCACATCCTGGAGCACTCCGATCCGGTTCACAAGATCTCGATCGTCAGCCGCGGCCAGGCGCTGGGCTACACGCTGCAGCTTCCGCAGGAGGACCACTTCCTCAAGACCAAGAACGAGATGCTCGACGAGCTTGCCGTGTTCTTGGGCGGTCGCGTTGCCGAGGAACTCATGTGCGACGACATCACGTCGGGCGCGAGCAACGATCTGGAGCGCGCGACCAAGATGGCGCGCGAGATGGTCACGCGCCTGGGCATGAGCGAGGAGCTTGGAACGCAGGTGTTTGGTGAGGCGCAGCATCAGGTATTCCTGGGCCGCGACTACGCCGATCACCAGGATTACTCCGAGGAGACGGCGCGCCGCATCGACATCGAGGTCCAGCGCATTATGCGTGAGGCCCATCGTCGTGCGGTCGAGATTTTGGATGCCCGTCGCGACCAGCTCGATTTGATGGCCAAGGTGCTGCTTGAGCGCGAGACCGTCGAAGGCGACGCCGTGAATGCCCTGCTCGACAACGAGTGGGACGCCTACCTTGAGCGCGAGGGCGATATCCTGGCGGCCAAGGAGGAGCGCAATGCCAAGGCGGCCGGCATGCCGACCAAGAAGCGCGTGCCTCGAATGAGCGAGGAGGAGCTGGCGGCTGATGCCGCGGCCTTTGCGCAGGCGGCCATGCAGGAGGATGCCGAAGCCGCATCCGATGATGCTGACGATGACCATGCCGTCGTCGATGCCGACACCGACGCCGACAAATAGTCTTTGTGGCGAAAGCCTCCGCGGGGAAACCTGCGGAGGCTTTTTCTTTTGAGCGATATGGGGCCGTCTGTTGATTGGGGACAGACTTAAATGAGCGTTTTCACGCATTTAAGTCTGTCCCCAATCAACATTGCTGCGGCACTTTGCTCGGCTAAAGCGTACAATAGCGCCTATGCGAAAGGGGAACAGATGATCAACGAAACTATGTATGCTCGCGGCGCGGAAAGCTCCATCATCCGTGAGATTTTTAGCTATGGCCTTGAGCGCAAGGCACAGATCGGTGCGGAAAACGTATTCGATTTTTCGCTGGGCAATCCGAGCGTTCCGGCGCCCGCTGCTGTGGCTGAGTCGATTAAGAAGGCCCTGGAGCTGCCGAGCGACCAGCTGCACGGCTACACGCCCGCACCGGGCCTGCCGCAATGTCGTGCCGCTGTGGCCGAATCGCTCAACCGCCGCTTTGGCACGAGCTATGAGGGCAAAGACGTCTTTATGACGGTGGGTGCCGCGGCTTCGCTCACCTGCACGCTCAACGCCGTTACGAACCCGGGCGACGAGGTTATTGTTATCGCCCCGTACTTTCCGGAGTATCGCGTTTGGATTGAGAAGGCCGGCTGTACGTGTGTTGAGGCGCTCGCCGATGAAGATACGTTCCAGCTGAGCGTGGACAACGTGCTCAAGGCGATCAGCGATAAGACGGCGGCCGTCATCATCGACTCTCCCAACAATCCGACCGGTGCCGTATATACATGCGACACGCTGACGCGACTGGCCAACGTTCTGCGCGAGGCCAACGCTCAGCGCGATCCTGAGAATCCGATTATGCTCATCTCGGATGAGCCGTACCGCGAAATCGTGTACGGTGCAGAGGTGCCTTGGGTGCCCTCGATTTACGAGCACACCATCGTGTGCTACTCGTATTCCAAGTCGCTGTCGCTGCCGGGTGAGCGCGTGGGGTGGATCTTGGTTCCCAACACCAATCCGCAGGCCGCCCGTCTAATGCCCGCCGTTGCCGGTGCCGCCCGTACGCTGGGCTTCGTGTGCGCGCCGGCGCTCTTTCAGCGCGTAATTATCGACTGCATCGATGAGCCGAGTGACGTTGAGGCCTATGCACGCAACCGCACCGCGCTTACCGACGCACTAGCGGAGTATGGCTACACCTATGTTGAGCCGGATGGCGCGTTTTACCTATGGGTGAAAGCGTTGGAGCCCGATGCGAATGCGTTTTGCGAGCGCGCAAAGAAGTATGAGTTGCTTGCGGTTCCCTCGGACAGCTTTGGTATGCCGGGTTGGTTCCGCCTGGGCTATTGCGTGAGCTACGAAACGATTGTCAATTCGCTACCCGCTTGGAAACAGTTGGCGGACGAGTATCGTTAAAAGTAAAGCGCTCTGCCTACAATGTTTTACGTGAAACGGGGTTTGGTGTTAAGCCAGACCCCGTTGTCATGGACGTTGTGTCTTTGGGATGGAGTGGTTTTACGACTATCGAAGGCTATGCGTACAATGAATATAAGCGACGGCCGTGCCAGATAAGGAGACCTGATGCCCTACCTGCTTTCTTGTGACATTCATACCCATACGATGTTCTCTGCGCATGCATATTCGACCATTGAGGAGAATGTGTACTGGGCGGCAGAGCGTGGTCTGCAGGTACTCGGATCTGCCGACCATTTGAGCTCTATGGTTACGGCTTGCCCCAATGACCTGCGCAGTTACCAGTTCTTTATCAACCAGGATATCTGGCCGCGCATTTGGAGCGGCGTGCTGGTGCTGCGTGGTGCCGAGGCCGATATCGTTTCGCTGGACGGAAGCCTGTTTGGCGAGGACACTCCTGTCACGCTCGATATTGCCGGCGATTCGTACAGCCGTCAGCATTCGCTGTTCGATTTGGTTACGCGTAATTTGGATTATTTGATTGCGAGCGTGCATAATCCGCAGATTGCTGAGGGCGCGACGCTGGCCCAGACGACCGAGATGTATATCAATGCCCTGGAGCACCCCAAGGTGTTCATGCTGGGTCACACGGGGCGTTCGGGCGTGCCGTTCGATATCGACGAGGTGCTGTTGGCAGCTAAGGCCAAGCACAAGATTATTGAGATCAACAACCATAGTCTTGAACACGGTGTCGACACTGAGCATTGGGCCGTATGCCGCAAGATCGCCGAGCGCTGCGCCGAGCTGGGCGTGGGCATTGGCGTGTCAACCGATGCGCACATTGGCATGGCCATTGGCAAGCTCGATCACGCGCGCAAGATGCTCGACGAGATTCACTTCCCGCTGGATTTGATCGTGACGCGCGACCGCGAGACGCTGCTGCGCGAGATGGCGGCAGCCGGCGTGTGCGATCTGCGCAATGGGATGTAGCGGAATTTATAAACCAAGCGAAGGGGGCGGCCCAGACGGGTCGCCCCCTTTCTTGTCCCAAAAATCTACTGAGGTTGGTTAGCGGCGTTCGAGGACCGCTACGGTTTCGGTGTGGTCGGTGTGAGGAAACATGTCGACGGGCGTGATCTTGAGCAGGCGATAGCCTCCGTCGAGAAGCTGATGCAGGTCGCGCTCTTGAGTCACGGGGTTGCAGCTGATATAGGTGATGCGGCGCGGCTTAAGCGCGCAGGCAGCTTCGAGGAACTCGGGGGTAGAGCCGGCGCGCGGCGGATCGATGGAAAGGACATCGACCCGCTCGTTGTTGTCGGCGGCATCTAGGATGTAGTCGGTGGCATCGTCAGCCATAAACCAAGCGCTGCGGGTGAGGCCGTTGAGCTCGGCATTACGACGTGCGTCGGCAATGCCGGCGTGGTTGCGCTCCACGCCAAGCAGCATAATGCCGACGCCCTTGTCCTGGGCGGCTTTGGCTGCGCACAGGCCGATAGTTCCGCTACCGCAATAGGCATCCATGAGTACGTCGCCCTGCTGCAGGTCCATGCCGTCAATCGCGAGCTGATAGAGCAGCTCGGTCTGCTGCGGGTTGGTCTGGTAGAACGCGGTGGGGGAGATATCGAACTCGCAGCCGAGCAGCTGGTCGCGCATGCACTCGGCGCCATATACAATGCGGGTTTCCTCGCCGAGGATGGCGTTGCCGGGACGTCCGTTGATGTTTTGGGCGACGGTGACGATGTGCGGATTGAGCGCGGCGACAGCCTCAAAGAACTCCTGCGCATGCGGCAAGTCGCGCTGAGCGGTCACGAGCGTGACCATGACCTGGTCGGTACGCCAACCGCAGCGGACGACGGCATAGCGAAGCAAACCAAGATGCTTGTCCTCATTAAAGGCGGGAATATGCAGCCGCTCAGCTTCGCGTGCGATGCCGTTGAGAATCTGACGGGCACCCGGTGCCTCGACAGGACACTCGGGTACGGCAACGATCTTGTGCGTGCCGCGCTCAAAGAAACCGCAACGGACAGCACCCTCCTTACCGGGAGCAAAGGGAGTGGCGGCCTTATGGCGAAAACCGCGCGGCGCAGGATATTTGCCCGGGTCGCCCAGGGTGACGCCCATACCGCGAATGGGGTCGACGCTAATGCCCTCGCGCTCGCAAAGGGTAGCAAAAAGCTCCTCCATGGCGGCCTGCTTGGCTGCCAACTGCTTCTTATAAGGACGATTGAGCGCCGTACACCCACCGCAAGCTTTCATGATCGAACAGGGAGACTTGGGGTCCACAGCCTTACGCGCAGACGAAACCTGATCTTTATGCGAGCGCTTGGAGCGAGTCTGAGATGCCTTATCCTCGTTCCGACGAGAGCCGGGACGCTTGGCCTTGCCCTTAGCCGATTTGCTTTTTGCAGCTTTAGAAGACTTGGATTTCGTAGAAGATTTCTCCTCCTTCGACCCCTCAACCGCCTCCACCAAAGCACGACGAGCCCTACGCTCCGCACGAGATTCTGCCATCAATAACTCCACTAATTCATGAATTAAAGCTGCAAGTATTGTACCGTGCCAAGCCAGCAGACGATATGCAAGCGGTTTAATCGTGTCAGCGATAAGCCCAACGACGGTTGCCCGCCGCGTGAGGGGTGTGGGGGTTAAGTTTATCGCGAGTTCCGCACGAACAGGAGGCCACTTAATGTGGCCTCCGTCGTGAGCAGGACTGTAGAGCAGGAAACTTAACCCCACACCCCTCACGCGGCGGGCAAACTCGCCTTGTGCTCTATCACGCTAAAGTGTATGATTCTGAACGTTACATGACTCACTTTATCTAACTAAAGTGCCATCAAGGGGGAATACCATGAACACCGATATGTCTCGTCGTCAGTTTGTTGGTCTAGCCGGCTCGCTCGCCACGGTGCTTGGCCTTGGTCTTGTCGGTTGCGGCGGTGGTGCCGGCAAGGGCTCCGCTGCTGGCTCTGCCGCGGCCAAGGATGTGAAGGGCGCTGCGGAGTCCAAGAAGCTCGTGGTGGGCTTTGACAAGTCCTATCCTCCGTACGGCTTTGTGGGCGATGATGGCGAGTATACCGGCTTTGATCTCGATTTGGCCAAGGCCGTTGCCGATAAGCAGGGCTGGGAGGTCAAATACGAGGCTATCGACTGGGACGCCAAGGATACGCTGCTCAACTCGGGCGCCATCAACTGCATCTGGAACGGCTTTACCATGGAGGGTCGCGAGGACGACTACACGTTCTCCGAGCCTTACATGCTCAACGAGCAAGCGCTCGTGGTCAAGAAGGACGCGGGTATCAAGGGCTGGGACGATCTTGCTGGCAAGACGGTGATTACCCAGACCGATTCCGCTGCGCAGGATGTGCTCGAGGGCGACCAGAAGGATCTGGCGGCGACGTTTGCCACGCTCGACACCATCGGCGAGTACAACACGGCCTTTATGCAGCTCGAGAGCGGCGCGGTCGATGCCGTGGCTTGCGACCTTTCGATTGCCCAGTATCAGCTTGCCGCCAAGCCCGATGCCTATACGCAGCTTGATAAGCCGCTGTCCAGCGAGCACTACGCCGTCGGCTTTAAGAAGGGCGACACCAAGTCGGCCGACGCCGTGACCGAGTCGCTCAAGGCGCTCTACGAGGACGGCACGGTCAAGGACCTGTGCGATAAGTATTCAAGCTATGGTCTATCTTTCGATAATTGGGTGCTCAAGTAATGTCTATTCAGGTCATGATGCAGATGCTTGGCCAGGGATTCTTGGTCAGTTTGCAGCTGTTTGTGCTGACGCTGCTCGGGTCGATCCCCCTGGGAATCCCCGTGGCGTTTATGCGCATGAGTAAAATCGCGCCGCTGCGTTGGATTGCGCGCATCTACATTTCGGTCATGCGCGGTACGCCGCTCATGCTGCAGATGTTTGCCATCTACTTTGCCCCGTACTACGTGTTTGGTATTTCGCTTACGCCCGATTCCAAGTGGACGGCGTGTGTTGTGGCGTTCATCATCAACTACGCCGGCTACTTTGCCGAGATCTATCGCTCGGGCTTGCAGTCCATTCCGCGCGGTCAATACGAGGCTGCCGAGGTGCTGGGCTATTCGCGCGTGCAGACGTTTCTGTATATCGTGATGCCGCAGGTCGCCAAGCGTATTCTGCCGGCGATGGGCAACGAGATCATCACGCTGGTCAAGGACACGTCGCTGGCGTTTGCCATTGGCGTGGGTGAGATGTTCTCGACGGCCAAGGCGCTGGTCGCCTCGCAGGTGAGCATGGTGCCGTTTGCGATTGCGGCGCTGATTTACTGGGTCTTTAATTTCGTTGTCGAGATGCTGCTGGGCGCCGCCGAGAAAAAATTGGATTACTACCATGATTAATTCGGTAATGAATATATCGAACGCTCGCAAGGCGTTTGGCGGCAATGAGGTGCTCAAGGATATCTCGCTCGAGGTAAAGCGTGGAGAGGTCGTGGCGATTATCGGGCCTTCGGGTGGCGGCAAGTCCACGCTGCTGCGGTGTGCCACGCTGCTCGAGACGCTCGACGGAGGCTCGCTCTCGTTTGGCGACCTTGCCGTTGCGACGGATGCGGGTTCGGGCGCGGTCTATGCGAAGGGCGATGTGCCCAGGCAGGCGCGCTCGCGATTTGGCCTGGTGTTTCAGAACTACAATCTGTTCCCGCACTATACCGTGATGAAAAACATCACCGATGCGCCGATTCGTGTGCTTAAGCGTCCGCGCGAGCAGGCGGAAGCCCGCGCTCACGAGCTGATTGCGCAAATGGGGCTGACGGGCAACGAGAACAAGGTGCCGTGTGAGCTTTCGGGCGGTCAGCAGCAGCGCGTGAGTATTGCCCGCGCCCTAGCGCTCGATCCGGAAATCTTATTCTTTGACGAGCCGACCTCGGCGCTCGATCCCGAGCTGACGGCCGAGGTGCTGCGTGTCATTAAAGACCTTGCCGCGCAGAATATGACGATGGTGATCGTGACCCACGCAATGCAGTTTGCGCGCGATGTTGCCGACCGCGTGGTATTTATGGACGGCGGTCGTATTGTCGAGGAGGGGCACGCCGAGCAGGTTATCGACCATCCGCGCGAGCAGCGCACGCGTGAGTTTTTGAGCCGTATCGAGGGATAGGCTCAGGTATTTGCTCAACTATTAATTGAGGCGAAGCCGCCGCAGGTCTTACGGTCTGTGGCGGCTTTTTGTTTGCATCGGCGGGGTCCAATAATCGCCCCGCATGCGTTCTTCTTCCTCTCGCCGCCTGTATTCATACGTGTGCCGAAAGGTGTGCATGGACGGTCGCCCGTGAGGGTAGGGTGGTGGCATAGGACATTTGGAGGGTGAGTCGGCTCGGCTGCCGACCATGCTGCTCCCGGGATGGCACCGACCGCGAACTCTCCCCGTTGGCGTCGCGCATTGCGCGCGGCCCTGCAAGGAGGTCATCATGGGTGCTCCCAAGACCGGTAACGTAAGGAACGTGGTGCTCGTAGGCCAAGGCGGGGTGGGCAAGACTTCACTCGCCGAAGCCATGCTCCACCTTTCCGGCAAGACCGCCCGCCTGGGCGGCCACGACGGCACCAAGCCCACGCTCGACTATGACCCCGAAGAGGTCAAGCGTGCGTTTTCCATCTCGACGACCATTGCGCCGATCGACTGGAAGGGCGCGCGCATCAATGTGCTCGATGCCCCGTGCTACCCCGATTTTATCGGCGACGCCTTTGCCGCGATGAGCGTCTGCGAGACGGCTCTGTTTGTGGTCGACGCCGAGGCCGGCCCGCAGCCTACGACGGTTAAGCTCTGGTATGCCGCCGAGGACCTGCGCCTGGCGCGTGCGGTGTTCGTAAACCGCCTGTCGCGCTCCGAGGCCAGCTTTGCGACCACGATGGACCTGCTGCAGGAGCGCTTTGGCACGCGCCTGGGCGCCGTGACTCTTCCCTGGGGCGAGGGCGAGGACTTTGACGGCATCATCGACCTGGTGCGCATGAAGGCGCGCCATTGCAACGGCGCCGAAGCCGTTGAGTCGGAGATTCCCGAGGAGTATCGTGCCCAGGCTGAGGAGGCCCATGACCATCTGTGCGAGCTGGTGGCCGAGGCTGATGACGAACTGATGATGAAGTACTTGGAAGGCGAGGAGACGCTGACGCAGGAGGAACTTGAGGGCCTGCTGTCGAAGGCGATCGCCGAGCGCATCTTTGTGCCGGTCTTTGCGGGCGATTGCATTAAGGAGCAGGGCGTCAACTCGCTGATGGACGACATCGCCACGTACTTCCCGGCGCCGACGGACTACGGCGAGATGCCGCTCATCGACGGCGATTCGCTTAAGATCTCGAGTGACGATGACCGTCCGGTGGCATTTGTGTTTAAGACCCTGGCCGATCCGCAGCAGGGTCGCATCAGCTTTATCAAGGTGCTGACGGGTACGCTTGAGCCGTGCCTTGAGCTGATCAACGCGCGTACCCGCAAGAGCGATCGTCTGGCTCACCTGTATGTGATGTGCGGCCGCGACATGACCGAGGTCGGTCACGCTTATGCCGGCGATATCATCGTGGCGCCCAAGCTGGCGGCCGAGACGGGCGATACGCTCTCGATTACCGGCAAGGTCGAGGCTGCGGCGTTTAAGTTCCCCAACTCGCAGTACCGCATCGCCATCGAGGCCGAGAATCGCGGCGACGAGGAGAAGCTCTACACGTTTATCGAGAAGGCCTGCAAGGCCGATCCGACCATGAGCATCGACCGCGACGAAGAGACCGGCCAGACCATCATTTCGGCGGTGGGCGAGGCACAGGTTTCGGTCCTGCTCAATCGCCTTGAGGACCGTACCAAGGTCGCGGCCAAGAGCGTGCCGATCCGCATCCCGTATCGTGAGACCATTCGCCGTACGGCAAGTGCCCAGGGCCGCCACAAGAAGCAGACAGGCGGCGCCGGCCAGTATGGTGACTGCTGGCTGCGCGTCGAGCCGCTCATTGGGCCCGACGGTACGAGCGACGGCTATGAGTTTGTAGACGAGGTTGTGGGCGGTCGCATTCCGCGTTCGCTCATTCCCGCCGTGGACAAGGGCGTTCAGGAGACCATGAAGGACGGCATCATTGCCGGCTACCCGCTTACGGGCATTCGCGTGGCTGTGTACGACGGTTCGTATCACAGCGTCGACTCCAACGAGATGGCGTTCCGCGCGGCGGCTCGCATCGGCCTGCGCAAGGCATGCGCCGATGCCGACCCGGTGGTGCTGGAGCCCATCGAGGAAATCACGGTGACTATCCCCGAGAGCTACGCCGGCGCCGTGATGGGCGACATCTCGGCATCGCGCGGTCGCGTGACGGGCATGGAGACCGATGAGCGCGGCGATACCGTGGTTATTGCCCAGGCGCCGCTGGCAGAGCTGACGGATTATTCGACGCGCCTGCGCTCTATCACGCGCGGCACGGGTGACTTTACCATGAAGCCCGCAGGCTATGAGCAGGTGCCTTATGACGTTCAGGCCAAGCTGGTCGAGCGCTATGAGGAGGGCCGCGCCAAGTAGCACGTGATTTTGTCTGCAATGTAGGTGCTGACGAAAGGGCCGCCCTGGGTAACCGGGGCGGCTCTTTTTGATTCCTTGGGGACGGAGGAAAACGGATCATTTAGGCTTTGGGGCAGCTTGGTCGGTCCTAGTCTCCCGAGGCCTGATTGCGGCCGGTGGTGTAGTCGATCTGCACGTGCGGCTGCAGGTTGTAGCAATATACGTGGAAGCAGAGGGTCTTGCCGTGGTCCTCGACCGATTGCGCCTCAAGGCGCATGCCACGGCAGACAAGTTCCTCTTCGTTATACATAGGCGTGACGCGGTAGAGCACATGGTTGCCCGTATCGCGAATATAGTTGAGAATCTGCTCTTCAAACGGCAGCATGCCCGTCTCGTTGAGATAGCGCGTGCCGGTGAGGAGATTCTTGCGGTTGGCGTTTTCGCCGCAGAGCGACCAGGCGATAAGGTGGCAGCGGTTGTAGAGGCTCTGGCCCGGAATAAAGTCGTAGCGCTGCTGGTGCCAACCGGCAGGATGGATGCGCGAGATATCGCCGCGCTTTCCCTGTCCGAGCGACTCGGGGCCTACACAGGCGAGCGCCTTGCGAGTGCGACCCAGGCTGTCGAGCTTGGAGAATTTCTTGAAGCAGCCCTCTTCGGTGGCGCGATCGTATTCATCGAGTGTGAATGACGGCGTGCCGAGCGGGTGCGTGCTGTCGGCGCGAAGGGCAACGTAGGGGTTGCCGGCGTAGTCGGGAATGCTGCTGAGATAAACACCGCGGGCGCGGTTGAGGTCGGGGTTTTCGACCTCGTCGATGGGGGTGGCGGCACTGCCCGCGGAAACGTCGTCATCGGTGTCGGTCGCGGCGGAATCGGAGCCATCGCCAGAGTCCTGGCTGTTTTGAGGGTCCGCCGCGCTCGCCGTTCCCGATTCGAGCCGAGCGACCAGGTCTGCCTCGTCGTCGGTGCGGCTGGGACTCTCGTTTTGTTTTTCGGCCAGAGCCGCCGCCTGCTCATCGCCTTGCGGCGACAGCAACTTGGGCGCTCCGTCGAGCGATCCCGTAAACAGCGCAAACCCCAGCACCACGGCGGTGCCGATGGAAAGTGCTTGCTTGTAGGCGGGCTTGCGCGACATTGAGGCTCCTGGATGGACGGTTGGGAATCTACCAGTCTAGCAGGAGCCGGCAAGGGCCGTTCTGTCGAACAAATACTTAAGATTTGAGACAAACGCTACTGATTCATTTGTCCCGCGGTCTAGATCGAGGTGGAGTCGAGCCAGTTGAGCTTGCACTCGAGAATGCGCTGCTCGCCGGGTTCGCTGCTTCCGTCAAGTAGGGCGAGCAGCATCTCGGCTGCTTCGCGACCTTCTTGGTCGACGGGCTCGATGATGGTGGAGACGGTCGGTGTGGTGAGATTAGTCCAGTCTTCGCAGTTGAGTCCCAAAAGGCCGATTTGCTGCGGAAGCAGATGGGCCATTGGCTGGAGGGCCTTGTAGACACGGGGAAGTGCCCACTGATTTTGCACGAAGATAAGGGTTCGCTTGGCGGGATTGAACTTGAATTTAAAGTATTCAGTGAGCTCGTTGATTGACGGCTTGTTGTGATCGATGGGAATCGCTTTGTAGAGCTGCCCGTTCGCTGCCAGCGCCTCGGCATACCCCTGAAAACGCTCCATGCGGGTGCGCATTTCGGTCATGTTGGCGGCAATGGAAAAGAAATCTTCGTAGCCGGCGTCGAGGAGTGCCTGTGTGGCGTTGTACACGCCGTCGTAAAGGTTGGTTTTGATCCAGCTGGTACCTGGGCTATAGATGGCCGCATCGAAAAAGACGACCGGCTTGCCGGCGCGTCTAATGCGGTCATGCACGGCTTTGAAGTTTGCCGTGGGCTGGATGATAAAGCCATCGACGCCCAGCGAGAGCATCTTGTCGACGTACATGAGCTCGGTCTCGGGGTTAAAGTTGCTCGTGCAAACGACCGTCTGGTAGCCCGCGGGGAGCATGACCTGCTCCATGCCATTGAGAACGAGCCCCGCCCATTTGTTGGTGTTATCCAAAATGATGATGGCAATGACGTGGGTTTGCTTGCCGGTGAGCGTCTGCGCTTGGGCGTTGGGAACGTATCCGAGTTCCTTAATGACGCGCGCGATTTTGTTCTGCGTCTTCTCGCTAAGCTTTTCTCGTTTGTCGTTGAGGTAATACGAGACGCTTGCCGTCGAGGTTCCCGCCTCTCGAGCGACGTCTGCGATCGTAACGCGCTGTTTTGCCACAGCGACTCCTTCCGACAGATGAGCATTTTCCAACATGATGACTTTGAGTCTTGGTGAAGGATACGCTTCGGTGAGCGGCTTTTTCCTTTCATATGAGTATGCAACAAATGCGGCATACGGGTGGGGTCGAAATTTGTGACCGGCATGCGCATCTGCCGTCTACCGAGAAAATCAAATACTTCTTGACTTTTGAAATCGAGGGCAAAATCGCAGGATTCATTTTTGGTTAAACGCATAACTAAATCGCATAACCAACGCTCTGACCTGCGCGTTTACCGAAATAAGCTGGCATTAAGAAAAACGAGCACCTATATTGTTCTTGTCGAAAAGACAGCAAGTCCAAACGGCAGGGGATGCTCCGGAGGCCTCCGCAAACGGTGTCTTGCGCACGCAACTCTATGAAAAGAGGGAAGCAATGAAGATCGTAGGCGTTGCCGCCTGTACTGTGGGTATCGCCCACACGTATATGGCCCAGAAGGCGATTCAGGATGAATGCGCCGCCCGTGGCATCGAGTGCAAGGTCGAGGCTCAGGGTGGCCTGGGTATCGAGAATGAGCTCACGCAGGAAGACGTGGACTCCGCCGACCTGGTCCTGGAGTCCGTCGACGTGGGTGTCGAGAACGAGGACCGTTTTGAGCAGAAGATGGCCGAGGGCAAGTTCCTGAAGGTCGGCACCTCTGATGTAATCGCCGATCCGGTAAAGATCATCGACCAGGCCATTGAGATCATCAAGGCGACGGGTGGCGCCGTTGACGCGCCCAAGGCCGAGGCCAAGGCAGAGAAGAAGGCCGTCTCCGCTGCCCCGCAGGCCCCGACACCGGCGTCCAAGCAGTCTATCTTTGCCGATCCTGGCAAGACGCTGCTCAATGCATTCAATACCGGCGTTTCCTATTTTATCCCCATCGTCGTTATCGGCGGCGTGTTTCTTGCCTTCTCGCTGGCATCCGGTACCGCCGGCGCCAACGGCATGGAGGTTACGAACCCGCTGATGGTGAGCCTTAACACCATCGGCATGGCCGGCATCTCCATGATGATCCCGGTGCTTGCGGCATACATCTCCTACTCGATGGCCGGCAAGCCCGCGCTCGCCCCCGGTTTTGTCCTGGGCTACCTGGTCAATAACGCAGTCGTTACCCCTAACGGCAACAGCGTTTCGACCGGCTTCTTGGGCGCCATGATCATGGCGGTCATCTGCGGCTACTTTGTCCGCTGGATGAAGACCTGGAAGGTCAACAACACCATCCAGACCATCATGCCCATCCTGATCATCCCGATTCTGACCTCGCTTGTCCTGGGCATGGCCTATATCTACATCCTGGCCACGCCGCTTGGCTTTGTGATGGACTGGCTCACCGGCGTGCTCGGCAGCCTGCAGGGCGGTTCCGCAGTTGTCCTGGGTCTGGTCATTGGCGTTATGACCGCCTTCGATATGGGCGGCCCCATCAACAAGACCGCCTCGACCTTCACCATGGCCATCATGGCCTCCGGTATCTACGGTCCTAACGGTATGTTCCGCGTCGCCGTCGCCGTTCCCCCGATCGCCTGTGGCCTCGCTGCGCTCATCGCCAAGAACAAGTTCGATGACGCTGACCGCCAGATGGGCATCTCCGCGCTGTTCATGGGCTGCATCGGTATTACCGAGGGCGCTATCCCCTTCGCGGTCAAGGACCTCGGTCACACCCTGCCCGGCATTTGCATCGGCTCTGCCGTGGGTGCGGCACTTGCCGCCTTCCAGGGCATCGACTGCTACGTCCCGCACGGTGGCTTTATCGTCGCCCTTGCCACCAACAACGTCGCGCTGTTCTGCCTGGACATCGTGATTGGCGCCGTGGTCGCCGCTGCAATCCTGATTGCCATGAAGCCCACGCTCGATAAGCAGGCCAAGTAAACCTTTAAGGACTCCGGTTGTGCGGAGGGATGGATTTGACTCCGCACAACCGCCCCTACACAACAAAATCCATCCGTACTGATAGGGCCCACATCTGGGTCCCAGGGAACTTTTGTCAAAAATCCTCTGGAGAAGGAGAACAAAATGTCCAACCTCACCATCCGTCAGGCCGTTCAGGGCATGCTCAAGCTGCAGGATAGCGGCGATCACGCAACCATGGTCGGCATTGGCCCCATGAGCCCCAACCTGATTCAGGCCGTGTTCGAGCTTGCCAAGGACGAGGATTTCCCGCCCATGTTTATCGCCAGCCGCAACCAGGTCGATATGGACGAGATGGGCGCCGGCTACGTCAACGGTTGGGACCAGACGCGCTTTGCCGCCGACATCAAGAAGGTTGCCGACGAGGTGGGTTACACCGGTCCGTACTACCTGTGCCGCGATCACGGCGGTCCGTGGCAGCGCGACGAGGAGCGTAACGCCCACCTGCCCGAGGACGAGGCCATGGAGCTCGCCCGCAAGTCCTTCGTCGCCGACATGGAGGCGGGCTTTGACCTGCTGATGGTCGACCCCACCAAGGACCCCTATCAGATCGGCAAGGTTATTCCGCTCGACGTGGTGCTTCGCCGCACGATCGATCTTATCGACTACCTTGAGCAGTACCGTCGCGAGCATAACCTGCCCGAGGTCGCCTATGAGGTCGGTACCGAGGAGACCAATGGCGGCTTGACCTCTACCGATAAGTACGAGGAGTTCATTTCTCAGCTGCAGCCCGAGCTCGAGAAGCGCGGCTGCCCCATGCCCACCTTTATCGTCGGCCAGACCGGCACCCTTACCCGCTGGACGGAGCAGGTCGGTCACTACAACTTCAAGAACGCCCGCGAGCTTGCCGATATGGCCAAGCGCTATGGCGTGGGCCTGAAGGAGCACAACGCCGACTATCTGGACGACGCGACGCTGCTCGAGCACATCCCGGCACACGTGACCGCCTCCAACGTCGCTCCGCAGTATGGCACCGAGGAGACCCGCGCCTACCTCAAGCTCTGCGCCACCGAGCAGATCCTGGTCGACAACGGTCTGTGCGATGACCCCTCCGACCTGTATCACACGCTGCTGGTCAAGGCTATCAAGACCGAGCGCTGGCGCAAGTGGATGACTGGCGACGACGTCAACCTGCAGGTCGATGACATCCTTGCCGACGATGAGCTCAGCCTGAAGATCCTGGATGTCTCCGGCCACTATGCGTTCAACGATCCCGAGGTCAAGGAGCAGGTCGAGAAGCTCTATCGCAACCTCGCTGCCCAGGACATCGACGGCAAGCGCTTTGTGATCGAGCACATCAAGCGCCCGATCAAGCAGTACGTCGTCGGTCTTAACCTCAAGGGCGTCACGAGCCGCATCGAGAAGGCTCTCGAGGACTAAGTAGCTTTTCCTACACGACGCCGGGCCTGGGGCATGTCCCAGCCGCAGGCCCGGCACATAGGACAAAGGGACATCCCCTTTGTCCTATTTTTTGAGTTTTGGATTCCTTCGAAGGAGTTTGCACCATGAAGTTCTTTATCGATACTGCCAATCTGGACGAGATCGCCGAGGCCAAGAGCTGGGGCTGCCTGGCCGGTGTTACCACCAACCCGTCCCTGTACGCCAAGACCGGCGGCAAGCTTGCCGACTTTGAGCCGCATATGCTCAAGATTGCCGAGCTCTGCGAGGGCCTGCCCGTTTCCGCTGAGTCTACCGCTACCACTGCCGAGGGTATGATCGAGGAGGGCAAGCGCCTTGCCGCCCTCGCCCCCAACATCGTGGTCAAGCTTCCCGTGTGCGAGGCCGGCCTTGCCGCCTGCCGTGCACTGGCCGATGCTGGCGTGCGCGTCAACATGACGCTCGTCTTCTCGCCGACGCAGGCCCTTATGGCCGCCAATGCCGGTGCTCGCTACATCAGCCCGTTTGTCGGTCGTTTCGATGACATCGCCGAGGACGGTATCTCGCAGCTCGACAACGTCGTGACCTGCATTAAGAACTACGACTGGACGGGCAAGAACGTCGACGACACCGTCGAGATCATCACCGCCTCGGTTCGTACGCCCAACCACGTGACCCAGGCCGCGCTACTCGGTGCCGATATTGCGACCGTGCCCATGGCCGCTCTCAAGAAGTGCCTGCATCATCCGCTGACCGACCAGGGCCTCGCCTCTTTTGAGGCTGACTGGCAGAAGGTCGTCGCTCAGGCTTAACGAGTGGATTGCCCCGGCATCGCGTCATCCGGTGCCGGGGTTGTTCTCAAGAGAGGAATTCGTATGACCAACCAGGAGCTGGCGAAGGTCGCCAATGAGGTCAGGAAGGGTGTCGTGACTGCGGTTCACGCGGCCAAGTCGGGACACCCGGGTGGATCGCTCGGTGCTGCCGACATCATGACGTATCTGTACTTTGAGGAAATGAATATCGATCCTGCCGACCCTCACAAGGCCGATCGCGATCGCTTTGTGCTCTCCAAGGGTCACGCGGCGCCGGGCCTGTATTCGGTGTTGGCAAATCGCGGCTATTTTCCCGTCGAAGAGCTCGAGACGCTCCGTCATATTGGCAGCCGACTGCAGGGCCATCCCAACATGAACGACGCCCCTGGCATCGATATGTCCACCGGATCGCTCGGTCAGGGCATCTCTGCTGCAGTTGGAATGGCGCTTGCCGCTAAGCACTGGGGCGACGGCTACCGTGTCTACACGTTGCTGGGCGACGGTGAGTGCGAGGAAGGCCAGGTGTGGGAGGCGGCCATGTTCGCCGGCAACCATGCGCTCGACAATCTTGTTGCCGTCGTCGACCACAACGGCTTGCAGATTGACGGCACGATCGATGAAGTCAACTCGGCCATGCCGCTCGCTGACAAGTTCCGCGCCTTTAAGTGGCATGTGATCGAGCTCGCCGACGGTAACGACATGGCGCAGATTGCCGCCGCCTTTGCCGAGGCCCGCAAAGTGAGCGACTCGCCCGTGGCCATTATCGCCGAGACGGTGAAGGGCAAGGGCGTCTCCTTTATGGAAAACCAGGTGGGCTGGCACGGCAAGGCACCCAACGATGAACAGTTTGAGCAGGCCATGGCCGAGCTCGCAGCAGCAGGGGAGGAGCTCTAATGGCAGACGTCAAGAAAGTCGCCACGCGCGTTAGCTATGGCGAGGCACTTGTCGAGCTGGGCAATGAGCGCGATGACTTTGTGGTTCTCGATGCCGACCTGGCCGCCGCCACGCAGACCGGTAAGTTTAAGGCTGCGCACCCTGAGCGCTTCTACGACGCCGGCATTGCCGAGAGCAACCTGATGGGTCTTGCCGCCGGCATCGCGACCATGGGCCGCGTTGCTTTTGCGAGCACCTTTGCGATGTTTGCCGCCGGTCGCGCCTACGAGCAGGTCCGCAATTCCATCGGCTACCCGCACCTCAACGTCAAGATTGGCGCTACTCATGCCGGCATTTCGGTGGGCGAGGACGGCGCCACGCACCAGTGCTGCGAGGATATCGCACTCATGCGCACGATTCCGGGTATGACGGTGGTCGTTCCCGCCGACGACGTCGAGGCTCGTGCCTGTGTGCGCGCCGCCTATGAGTTTGAGGGCCCGGTTTACATGCGCTTCGGCCGCCTGGCAACACCGGTCATCAACGACTGCGAGAACTATGAGTTCAAGATTGGTCGCGGCGTGGTCGTGCGCGAGGGGTCCGATGTGACCATCATCGCTTGTGGCCTTATGGTCGCCGAGGCGCTTGAGGCTGCCGAGGCGCTCGCTGCCGATGGCATCGATGCCGAGGTCATCAACATGCATACGATCAAGCCGCTCGACGAACGCCTGGTTGTAGCCAGCGCCAAGAAGACCGGTCGCGTGGTCACTGCCGAGGAGCATTCGATTATCGGCGGTCTTGGCGAGGCCGTTGCCTCGGTGCTAGCGGAGCAGTATCCGGTGCCGATGCGTCGCGTCGGCGTGCGCGATGTGTATGGCGAGTCCGGCCCTGCGGTCGATTTGCTGCACAAGTACGGTTTGGACGCCGACGGCATCGAAGCTGCGGTCAGGTCTGTGTTGTAAGGAAGGTTTCCATGGGATTTGTATCTGCCAACCAAGTGACGATAGGGTATACCGCCGCCTCGCGCGAGGATGCCCTGCATTATTTGTCCGATCAGGCCGTCGAGCTCGGCTTTGCTGACGACGCATCTGCCGTAGAGACTGCCTTCATGGCTCGCGAGAACGAGGCCGAGACTGGCCTTGTCGCCGGTTTTGCCGTTCCACATGCCAAAAGCGATGCTATCCACACGCCGGGCGTTGCCGTGCTTAAGCTGGTCGAGCCCGTTGAATGGCCGAGCTTCGATGGTGTGCCCGTCGATGTTGCGCTCGCGCTGTACGTGCCTGCCGGCGAGGCAGGAACCACGCACCTGCGCTTGCTCTCCAAGGCTGCCGTGATGCTGATGGACGCCGGCTTCCGTGACAAGGTGCGCGCGAGCACCGATCCCGTTGAGATTGCGGAGCTCATCAATAGCGGACTCGAAGACTAGAACGGTCATCCCGTTCAATCAATTGATCCTTCTCCAAGGAAAAGGGCCGCGACGCCGTATGGGTGTCACGGCCCTGTTCGCGTTTCCCAAGATAAAACCTGCCGAAATAAACCTGTCCCTTATTGGCAGGTTACTGATTCATGGCACCGTGGATGTAGGGGGTGACCTCAGGGGAGATATGGTCGCAGCCCAGCTCGCGCAGCGCGGACTCGATAACGGCGGGCAGCGGGGTCTTGCCCTTGTCGTCGACGGCGGCACCGCCGAGGGTGGCAATCTTGGCGACATCTGCGGGTGCGGCCTCGATATGCATGCAGCCGCCGATCAAGCGCGCGCGTACCTGTGCCAGATCAAGATCGTGCAGGTAATCCTCGCAGGCGCGGATTAAATCGACCTTCTCGCGCGTAAGCTCCTCGCCCGTGGGGACGCGGGTGGCAAGACATGCTCCCGCCGGCAGGTTCCAAACGGGATAGCCCCATGCGCGCAGCAGCTCGCGCTCTTCGTCCTTGGTAAAGCCGACCTCCATAAGGGGTGAGCGTACGCCGAGCTCTTCTGCCGCACGCATGCCGGGGCGGTAGTCACCGCGATCGCTTGCATTACTGCCATCGATGACGGTGGGAAAGCCGAGCGACTTGGCGTGGTTGACGATGGCGGTAAAGCCGGCGTGCTTGCAGTGGTAGCAGCGATTAGCATCGTTGCAGGCTACTTGGGGGAGCTGCAGCTGATCGACCGAAAGATTGAGCACGGGGAGCTTAAAATGTGCCCCTTCATTGGCTTGTCCATCAACGGACCGCTCAAACGAGGCCTGCTCGGGCGTGCCGATGAGCGGCGTGGTGAGATGGACGAGGAGGGTATTGGTAGGCATGATGCGGGCGCATACGGCGGCCAAAAAGCTGCTGTCAACGCCGCCGGAAAACCCGATAGCCACGCGCCCGTATGCCAAAAGCAGCTGTTCGAGCGCCGATAGCTTGTCTTGAAGCTCCTCTGCGGGTGCCGTGGTGTCTAAAATCATGAAACGGTCCTTATCGTTGAGTACTCGATCGAAAACTATAATCCTAATGCGTTACTTGCCATAAGACTTCTACCTATGTAACGAAAGTGCAATATGGTATATACGTTATATACAAGTTGCCAAATGCGGTAGAGTTACAGCAACGCGACAGCGAGAGTCGATGGGGGACCGATATGATCAAGGCTGTTATTTTTGACATGGATGGAACGCTGGTCGATACCGAGCGTTTGGGGATTAAGGCCTGGAAGGCAGGCGCCGCTGAGCTGGGGCTCGCGATTGATGAAGCGCTGATCCATCAGTTTATCGGCCGCACGCTGCCCGATGTTATGGACATCCTCGATAAACATTATGGCAGCCACGAAACCACCGAGGCGATCTATCGTCGCCACAAGGAGATTCGCGACGAGATGGTCAAGACCGAGCTGGAGCTTAAGGCCGGCGCCGCCGAGTGCCTAGACGAGCTGCTGGCTGCGGGCTATCACGTGGGTCTAGCGACGTCGTCGCGCCACGTTACCGCCGAGCGCAACCTTAAAGCATTCGGCCTCTTTGACAAGTTTGAAACGGTGACCTGCGGCGAGGACGTTGTGCATGGCAAGCCCGATCCCGAGATGTACCTGCTCGCCTGCGAGCGCGCGGGCTTTGCTCCCGAGGAATGTGCCGTGGTCGAGGATTCGCGCAACGGCTGCGTCTCGGGCATTACGGCCGGCTGCCATGTCTTTGCCGTCCCCGATATCGTGCCGCTGCCGCAGGACGTGGTGGATGGCTGCGAGGCCGTGCTCGATACGCTGTTCGATCTGGCGGCGGCGGTCAAGGCCGTGCGCTAGACAATTGCGGCGTTGAAACGAGCAATTGCTTACGTTTGCGCTTAAGCAAAAGGGGTCCGGCAATGGTCGGGCCCCTTTTGCTTAAGCGGCGACTTAGCATACTCGCGGGCGTGCTATAGATACGCACCGAGGTTGATGGCCGTGGCGTCGGTCTGGCTGCTTGCCTGGGTGCTGGCGCGTTCCAGTAGGAACGGACGTACCAGTTCTTGGCGGTTGATATCCTCGGCGGCGACTGCGGTGACGGTACGCGCTGCGGAGCCGACACGGATATGCTTGATCTTTGCCGGGGCCTTGTTCTCGATTTGCTCCATCAGCAGTTGGACACCCTTGCGGCCAATCTCGTAGCCCGGGGGCGCTACCGTAGTGAGCGGGACCGATCCGCTCCAAGCGAGCGGGTTGCCGTCGCATCCGGCCACGCGTACTTGCCCGGGGACAGAGATGCCCTTGTCGACCAGTGCCGAAACGACGCCCGAGGCCAACACATCGGTCAGACCGACGACAAAATCGGGACGTTCGTCCGCGGGGCGCTCGGCGATTTGGGCACCGATGCCGTAGCCGTCGGCAGCGGTATTCCATTCGCCGGCGTCGATGACTTCGATCTTGATATCGGGGTGCAGGGCGAGCGCCTTATGAATGCCAAGGACGCGCAGGGTGAGTTGCATAAATGCTGCTCGGCCGACGACGACAATATGGTGCGCGCCGCGGGCGATAGCAAGTTCGGCAATGATGCGACCCTGGGCCTCGTTGTCGGCCGCTACGTAGTAGCCGGGCTCAGAGCAATGGATGTCCAGATGGACGATCGGCACGGGCATCTTGGTCATGGCGGGGTGCCAGTCGGGGGATGCCATGGGCTGAACCATGACGCCGGACATCTGGGTGCCCATAAAGTAGCGCAGGTAATGGTCCTCGAGAATATCGTCGTTATCGGCGTTGGCGATGAGCAAGTCGTAGCCGTGCTTGCGGGCCTCGTTGTGGGCGCCGCTGGCGATTTGGAGCGAAAAGCCGTGATCGAGACGGGGGAGCACCAGGCCAAAGGACTTGGTGGCGCCGCCCGCGAGCTGACGAGCGCTTTGGTTGGGCAGGTAGCCAAGGCGACTGATGGTCTCGTTGATGAGCTTGAGGGTCTCGGGGCGCAGCTTTTCGGGATGGTTGAGCGCGTTGGAAACCGTGCCCAACGAAACCCCGGCTTCGCGCGCGACGTCGCTGATTTTAACCTTTGCCATAGCGGCCCCTTTGATGCGTTTCAAGTACAAGCCAGATTGTAGCATCCCAAAACATCCAAAAAGGGACAGGTTTATTTTGGCAGGTTTTATCTGGGGAAACGCTGTTGCCAGCGCGACCACCACGAAGGGGGCAGGTACCTTTGTGGTGGTTTGGACCGGCTGGACGTGTGTGCATCGAGTGGTATCTAAGTTGAGATACCACTTCTGGTATATCAGCTTGCGTTTGCGTGAGTACAATACTCGAACGTCGTACGTCTCAGCGCCCTTTGTGCGTGGACGTCTTGCAGTCACGCGAACGAAGGGATTTATCTTATGTGCGGAATCGTCGGCTACACCGGCTCTGATATTGCAAAGAACATCCTGGTCACGGGCCTCAAGCGTATGGAGTATCGCGGCTATGACTCCTCGGGCGTCGCGCTCGAGGTGGGCGAGGACGCCGCGGTGCACCTCGACGTCATCCGCCGCGTGGGCAAGGTCGCGGGCTTGGAGAGCGAGCTTTCCAACATCGACAGCGACGCTACCTGCGGTATCGGCCACACCCGTTGGGCCACCCACGGCAAGCCTTCCGTTGTCAACGCCCATCCCCACACCAGCTGCGATGGTCGCATCGCCATCGTCCACAACGGCATCATCGAGAACTTCGCCGAGCTGCGCGAAGAGTTGGAGGGCCGCGGCCATCACTTTAAGAGCGAGACCGATACCGAAGTTTTCGCGCACTTGATCGAAGAGGCCTATGCCGAGACGCGCGACCTGATGGCTTCCGTGCGCGAGGCCTGCACCCACGTGGTGGGCGCCTATGGCCTGGCCGCCGTGTGCGCCGACGAACCTGGCGTGATCGCCGTTGCCCGCAAGGACTCCCCGATTGTGGTCGGCGTGGGCGAGACCGGCTCCTACGTTGCCTCCGATGTGATCGCGCTTATCGATGCCACCCGCGATGTAGTGGTGCTCGAAGACGGTCAGTTTGCCAAGCTCACGCCCGCAGGCGTCGAGTATACCGACGAGGCCGGCAATGTGATTGAGCCCAAGATCACCCATATCGACTGGGACCTGGACATGGCCGAAAAGGGCGGTTATCCCGACTTTATGCTCAAGGAGATTCACGAGCAGCCGCGCGTGGTGCGCGACACGCTGGTGGGCCGCATGACCCCTGCCGGTGAGCTCGATATCGACGAGCTGGGCCTTTCGCTCGAGGAACTCAACGATATCGACCGCGTATATGTGATTGCCTGCGGCACCAGCTACCACGCCGGACTCATCGCCAAGAACCTTATTGAGGGCTGGGCTCGTATTCCTACCGAGGTTGAGGCGGCTAGCGAGTTCCGCTACCGCAACCCCATCATCACGCCGACGACGCTCGTCGTGGCCGTGTCCCAATCGGGCGAGACGGCCGACACCCTTGCCGCCATTCGCGATGCGCGCATCAAGGGCGCCAAGGTCTTTGGCATCACCAACGTGGTGGGCAGCCCGGTGGCGCGCGAAAGCGACGGCGTCATCTACACCAAGGCCAACAAGGAGATTGCAGTCGCCTCGACTAAGAGCTTCATCGGTCAGGTCGTGAGCCTCACGCTTTTGGCCTTGCTGCTGGCGCAGGTCAAGTACCGCTTGACCACCAAGCAGACGCGCATGCTGTTCCGCGAGCTTTCCGATACGGCCGAGCAGATCCAGTGGATCCTGGATACGCAGACCGAGGCCGTGCACGAGGCCGCGCTTGTGTGCAAGGACGCGCAGTCCGCGCTGTTCGTGGGTCGCGGCATGGGCGCCGCCATTTCTTATGAGGGCGCGCTTAAGCTCAAGGAGGTCAGCTACCTGCATGCCGAGGCATATGCCGCCGGTGAGATGAAGCACGGCCCCATCGCGCTGATCGATCCGGGTTTCCCTGTCATCGCGGTGGCAACCAAGAGCGCAACGTACGATAAGACGGTGTCGAACCTCATGGAGTGCAAGGCGCGCGGCGCCAAGGTCATCGTCGTTGCCACCGAGGGCGATGAGGAGATCAACAAGATCGCCGACTGCATTATCCGCGTGCCAGCAGTCCGCGACGTGTTCAGCCCCATCACGGCGAGCGTCCCGCTGCAGCTGCTCGCCCGCGAGGTCGCCATCCTGCGCGGCTGCGACGTCGACCAACCCCGAAACCTGGCGAAAAGCGTCACGGTCGAGTAGTTGGTTCCGCCGTTCTAGCGACTAAGGCCCGGCTCCGCATCAAGACGGAGCCGGGCCTTGTTGCATTTGCTCGGATAAAACCTGCCAAAATAAACCTGTCCCTTTTTGGCAGGTTAGCGGAGCTTGCTGGTCTCGAAGTACTCGGGGAACTGGTCCAGAACCTCGGTTTGATTGCGGAACATCATGTGCAGGTGCTTGCTGACCAAAAAGCTCGCTTCGATGGGGTCGCGACCGGCGATAGCGCGGCGAATCTGCTTGTGCTCGTTCACGATGTCCTGATTGTCGAGAACCTGCGTGGCGGCGCGCAGCCAGCGGAAGCGCTCCAGGTCGGCATTGGTCTCTTCGAGCCACGACCACACGGTGCTGCGACATGCGATGCTAAAAATCATGTGATGCATGAGGTTGTCGCTCAAAAAGAAGCCGATGCGATCCTCTTCGGCCATGGCCTTTTCCTGCAGCGCGATGGCGCGGTCGAGCTGCTCGATGCCGGCCGACGTGGCGCGCGCACAGCACTCCACAATCACCTGCTTTTCCAGATGCTCGCGGATGTAGCAGGCACTCTCGGCAAGGGTGAGGTTGATGGGTGAGACGTAGGTGCCGCTCTGGGGCACGGTGCGCACCAGGCCTTCCTGCGCCAAGCGAACCAAAGCCTCGCGCACAGGGGTGCGCCCCATATCCAGGTCGTCGCAAAGTTGCTTGACGCCCAGCTTTTCGCCCGGCTTGTAGTCCAGGTAGACGATTTTGCGTCGAATGGTGTGGTAGGACTGGTCCTGTAGGCTCGTTTCCTGCTCGCCGACGTGCATCGATTCTTCCATAGCGCCTCGCAACTGTTCTATCAAACTCATATGTCAGTTGTTAATTATGCCGCGAATCAGCTCTCCGCGGTGGGCAATTCGGCTGTTGCCTGAGAACTATTGCGGCATCTTAGTCTGTGTTTGCGCAAGGCTGCGCTCAATGTTGCCGTATCATAAGCCGTCGCAAACGTGAAATAGAAAGAAGGAATCCCATATGCAACTGGCAAATATCGTACGCGAGCGCTGGAAAGGCGTTTTGTTCTGCCTGATCATCGCCATTCCCGCGACGTTGCTCGGCAAACAAATTGAGGTGGTCGGCGGTCCGGTATTTGCCATCCTCTTTGGCATGGTCCTGGCGCTCGTCTTTCCCAAGAATCGTCGCGAACAGCTCGTCGCCGGCGTCACCTATACGTCCAAAAAAGTCTTGCAGTACGCGGTTATCCTGCTTGGCTTTGGCATGAACCTCTCCCAGATTCTGTCCAAGGGCGCCCAGTCGCTACCGATTATCGTGGCGACAATCTCGACCTCGCTTGTCATCGCCTTTGTGCTCTGCCGCGTTATGAACGTGCCGGGCAAGATCGCGACGCTTGTGGGTGTGGGTTCGTCGATTTGCGGCGGTTCTGCCATCGCTGCGACCGCACCCGTCATCGATGCCGACGATCGCGAGATTGCCCAGGCTATTTCGGTCATCTTCCTGTTTAACGTTATCGCGGCGCTCGTGTTTCCGACGCTCGGCGGCATGCTCGGGCTGACCAACGAGGGCTTTGGCCTGTTTGCCGGTACCGCCATCAACGACACCTCGTCCGTAACGGCTGCGGCGAGCGCCTGGGACAGCATGCACCCCGGCGCCAATGTGCTCGAGAGCGCCACAGTGGTCAAGCTCACCAGGACGCTGGCCATTATTCCCATCACGTTGGTTCTCGCATGCTGGCAGATGCATCTGGCGCGCAAGGCCGGCGGTGACGCCAAAAGCACGTTCTCGCTTAAACGCGCGTTTCCCATGTTCGTGCTGTTCTTTGTGCTGGCGAGCGTGATCACCACGGTGCTTCAGCTTCCCGCGTCCTTTACGGCGCCCATCAAGGAGCTGTCGAAATTCTTTATTGTGATGGCCATGGCGGCTATTGGTTTTAATACCGATATCGTTGAGCTGGTCAAAAAGGGCGGCAAGCCCATCGCGCTGGGCTTTTGCTGCTGGATTGGCATTGCGTGCATGAGTTTGGGAATGCAGCACGTGCTGGGAATCTGGTAGAGAAGTAGCTTATTTGCGTGCTGCGTGCTGGTGAGCGCATTCTCACGGTGGAGCGATAGGAGCTCTTGCGGGTATGGCTTGTCCGCAGGTTTATAAGTCCCGAAGAGCTCTTATCGCCCCGCCAGGATGGCGATGCGGGGCAACACCTATACTCGCAGGACGGCGCTTTCTGCCCTATAGTGTTTGGTGAGCAATATCGTTCAATTTTGAAACACTCGGTCGTGCGACCGTCGGCGGTTGCACGTCGCTGCGGACAGAGGCGAATCATGGACAGCGATGCCAAGCTGAACATCTTGACCGAGGCCCTGGCTGCTGCCGGGGCCTCGGCATTGGCAATCGATGCGCGTGGGGACGTCGCGATCTCGACCATGAATGACGCGGCGCTTGAGCGGGATGTGGCGACTTTTGTTGCCGAACGCCTCGACCGTATAGGAGACGGCGCGCGTCTTGTTATGGGGCGCGCGGGTACGCGCCTGAGCCTGACCGTTCGCCCCACCGACAAAGAGGGCGGGGGCCTTTGGGCCGTCGTGGTCCGCGAGGTGCGCGGCGCCGCGGCGCATGCGGGCATCGAGTGGCTCAACGCCGACGAGGTTGAGGCCCGCTACGAATCGAGCGCGTACGGCATCGTTGAGGGTGCCGCTGCGGTGGCTGCACCGGTTGCCGAGAGCTACGCGCGCGGTGTGCCCCTTATGCTCGAGGGCGAGCTGGGAGCGGGTCAGGTCGAGATTGCCAAGCGCCTCTATCTGGACGGTCCTTTTGCCGATCAGCCCTTTGTTTCCGTTGCGCTCGATGAGCTCACCGAGCGCGGTTGGCGCCATGTGCTCAAAAGCGCCGAATCGCCGTTGTTCCAAATGGGGCTGACCCTTTGCATTGAGGGCTGGAACGCGGTTGGCCCCCAGCGCCTCCGCGAGCTTGTCTCCACGATGACCGACACCGCGTTGGCGACGCGCTGCCATGTGGTGCTGACGGCGAATGACATGCCGGGCGGCGGCGAAAGTGATCAAGCCGCCTTTGTGACCGAGCGCTTCGCCTGTGCGGTGAGCGTGGCGCCGGCAATCGCCGAGCAGGGAGCCGCGTCGACGAAGGCTGCGCGCTATTTGGAATATCTCGCTGATGCATTTGGGACGGCAGCGCCCACGCTGTCTGTCGCGGCGACGAAGACGCTCGATGCTTACCGCTGGCCGCGCAATTATCTGCAGCTCCGCGAGGTCTCGGAACGACTGTGTATATTGGTGGGGGCGGGCACGGTGGACCGCGCTGTGGCGGAGGAAGTGCTCGCCCAAGAGGACGTGATTAAGACCGCAACCTTTGGCGCCCCGACGCTCGAAAGTGACCTGTATATCCTGCGACCGCTGGCCGATACCGAGCGAGATATCGCGCATCTGGTTGTAGACCATCTCCACGGCAACCGAACCCGTGCGGCGGAGGTGCTGGGCATAAGCCGTACAACGCTGTGGCGCTTGCTGAAGGACGATGACCGTTGAGCGAGGCGCCCGTGACCGCACGCGACGCGTGTGCTACAGTCCAAAGCGTTATTGTTTCGATTTGGTTACGGCGTGCGAGGGCATATGGCTGAGACTTCAAAACCGAGCCGCAGAAGGCGGAGTGCCGCGCCGGTCAACCGACGCACAACATCGGTGACGTGGGGCAAACACGCCTCGGGGTTTGATGGCTCGTTCAAGCGCACTAAATACGGCTATCCTTCGGCAAGCGCCCGCTTGGCAATGCAGGCCGAGTCCTCGCTGTGGGGCCGCAAACGCGTGGTGGGCTCAAAGCTCAAGCACGACGGAACGCTCGGTTATATTAGCCGCGGGGCGGCTCGCCGCAGCGGACTCAATCCGGCTGGTTGGCACCGTTATGTTCCGATCGCGGTCGCCGTTGCAGTGATCGTCATCGCACTCGCTGTGCTTGGCTACGCCGGCGGTGGCGCCAACTTGGACGCAGTGTTTAAATCGCCCGAGCTCGCGCATGCAGGCACAGAAGTTGTCGAGGGCGCGCAGACCCAGACAGGCGTCGCGCCCCAGCGCGGCATCGTCGCGGCGGCCTCCACCATCGCCGATGCGCAAAAGGACGAAGACAAGCAAGGCGACGACGCCGAAACGGCCCAGACAAGCGAAGCGACGACAACTCAAATATCAACATAGCTTGCCGGCAGAAGGGGACGTTCCTTTTCTGCCGGCAGTTTGGGACACTCCTGCGCTACCTAACGTACACCACGTTGTCGCGGCGCGGCTTTGCCTCGGGTAGCGTGTCCTCGGCGTAGCCAAGAATGCAGTTACCGACACCGCGCAGACTGCCGTCGGCGGGCAGGCCCCAGCTGGCCAGCAGCTTCAGGCCCTCGGGCGAGTCAAAGACCTCATGCGCGCGGTGAATCCAGCACGAATCGACACCCAGCGCATAAGCGGCGTTGAGCAAGTTGCCCATGGCGAGCGAGCCGTCTTCCAGATGTGTGGGCACGCTGCGGTCAACCAGCACCACCACAACGGTCTTGGCGCCATAGAAGGGGTCGCTGTTGCTGCCCATGACTTGCGCGTTGAGCTGCGAGAGACGCTCGACGGTCGCGGGGTCGGTGACGGCGACAAACGTCACCGGCTGGCGGCCCATGCCGCTCGGTGCATATTGGCCGGCTTCGATAATACGTGCAAGCTTTTCGGCCTCGACGGGACGATCGCTGTAGTTGCGGCAGCTGCGGCGGTGAATGAGTGCTTCGATAGTCTCCATGGTGTCTCCTTGCGGTGGCGTTGCAGATGCCCCGTTCATACCCGTCGGGCTCAAACGATAGACGGTCAATTGCCCGGCCAAAAGGATAGATTCCAATTGGGAAAGTAGGTTTGCATAAAAGTACCTTCAGAATGTGACAAACAAATGGGATGGTTAAACGTTTTATCCCGTCTACCCTGCGGTTTTTTACCACTTGCCTAAATGACGAACGCATAACCTCTGATAAAGGTTTTACTAAAGGAGTACCAACGTTTATCAACGCGCCGTGGTGGCGCCGGGCCAGGAGGTAACTATCATGTTCCAGGCTGGAGATGTCGTCGAGACCGACTTCGAAGGATTTCTGAAGCTGCTGCGTTCCAAGACGCGCGCTTTCGTGTCGATCAACGATCACGAGTACTACATCACGCACACCGATGGCTATTGGCGTGTTCAGGATTGCGAGGCCCTCAACGACAAGGGCCACTTTACTGACTGCTCCGAGCTGGTCAACACGGTCTGCGAGGTCGTCGAGCTGCCGTGGATTGCCGGCAAGAGCCTGCATGACAGCTTCTCGGGCGCTACGGTCTATGAGGCCGTCGCCGCCTAACAGGCAATAAAACCCGATTTTCACGTGACCGCTGGCGCCGCCCCCGCGCCGGCGGTCTTTTTCTGCCGA
This sequence comes from Collinsella sp., assembly GCA_047247485.1. GTDB lineage: Bacteria > Actinomycetota > Coriobacteriia > Coriobacteriales > Coriobacteriaceae > Collinsella. The sequence continues at coordinate 2,249,617 of JBKTTM010000006.1, forward strand.
TAGGCCATAAAAGTGCACGTATTTGCGGAGAGCCTGTTGACGATAGTCAAAACTCGGACTAATCTAGAGACACATAATTGGTCAAAAATCGGACAATTGAATGGTGGGATAGATGAATAGTGCGGTTACGCTGGTCGACTTCGATCGGTTGCTCAATGGACTCGACCATATCTATTCGGAGTTCTCGCGCGCCTGCGGCCTTTCGGACTGCGCCTACTGGATGCTCGTCGACACGAGTGCAGCGGGCGGAAGCGTTGCCGTGAGTCGGCTGACGAGTGAATGGTTCTACAGCAAACAGACCATCAATTCGGCGATTAAAACGCTTAGGGCGCGAGGGCTTGCGACGTTGGAGTTTGCCGAGGGTAGTCGTAAAAACAAGGTTGTACGACTGACCGAAGAAGGCGTGCGGTTTGCCAAGCGCTACGCGTTGCCGGCGCAAAAAGCCGAGCAACAGGCATTCGATGCGCTCGAGCCGTGGGAACAGTGCGAGATCATGCGCTTGGTCGGTAAGTTCTCCCATGTTCTTAACGAAGAGTGCGAGGCATTTAAACGGCAAGTGGCCGCCGAGAACGAGACTGACGATAAGGGCGAGGGGGACGCATGCGACTCTTAATGAGGTTTATGAGGCCGTACCGCGGTCTGATTGCGGTGACGCTGTTTGCGGTGCTGATAGATAACGTCGGTACGCTGTTGGTTCCCACGATGCTGGCGAACATGGTCAACACCGGTATTACCACGGGTGATGTCGACTATATATTACGCAACGGCCTGTACATGCTTATCGCGACCGGCATGGCCAGCGGCGGCACGGTGCTGGGCTGCTATCTTTCGGCGCGCCTGGCCGCCAACGTGGCCTGCGATATCCGCAATGCCGTGTACGACAAGTCGCTCGAGCTGTCCGCCAGCGACTTTGAGCGCTTTGGCACGGGTTCGATGATCACGCGCTCGCTCAACGACATCAACGTGATTCAGCAAGCTGTCCTTCAGACGATTCAGCTGGTGCTGCCGGTGCCGTTCTTGGCCGTGGCAGGCATCATTTTTGCTTGGTTCATCGATCCCGCCATGGGCACGCTGCTGGGCGTGGTGGTTGCGATCGTGCTGGTGGCGGCGGTCTTTACCGTTGCCAACGCCGCGCCGATCTTTATGCGCCTGCAGAGCTTTATCGACCGCATGAACGTGGTGCTGCGCGAGAACATCGTGGGCGTGCGCGTCATCCGCGCATTTAACAAGGAGCGCCACGAGGAGCAGCGCCTGGACGAGGTGTTTAGCGATTACGCGGCCAATGCCATCAAGGTCAACCACCTGTTTGTGGGTCTCGACAGCTCAAGCTTCTTTTTGATGAATATCGCCGAGGTGGCGGTGCTGTGGGTGGGCGGCAACCGCGTGGGCGTCCACGCCATGCAAATCGGTAGCATCTCGGCCGTGCTGGAGTACGCGATCCTGATCCTGTTCTTTGTGATGACGGCGCAGATGGTGATTCTGACGCTCCCACGCGCCGCCGCATGCCTGAACCGTGCGCAGCAGGTGTTGGAGATTGAGCCGAGCATCGTGGACGGCAAGCGCACGCTGGACACGTGCGCGGCGGAGTCTGTTGACGGTGCCGACGCGGTGGCCGTGTTCGACCACATGTCGTTCCGTTTTGACGATGCCGACGAGGATACCCTGTGCGACCTGAGCTTTGCCTGCCGTCGCGGTCAGACGACTGCGATCGTTGGCTCGACAGGCTCGGGCAAATCGACGGTGGCAAAGCTTCTGCTTCGCTTCCACGATGCCACGAAGGGCGCCATTCGCCTGGACGGTGTTGACCTGCGCGACCTTTCGCAAGACGAGATTCGCGGGCGCATTGCCTATGTGCCGCAGAAGGCGTGGCTGTTCTCGGGCACCGTGGCAAGCAATCTGCGCTTTGGCAACGAGGACGCGACCGAGGCGGACATGCTTCATGCGCTGCAGGTTGCCCAGAGCACCTTTGTGCTCGATCAACCGCAGGGGCTCGATACCCCGGTTGCCCAGGGCGGTACGAACTTCTCGGGTGGTCAGCGCCAACGCCTGGCCATTGCTCGCGCGCTCATGAAGCGCGCCGACCTGTATATCTTCGACGACAGTTTTTCTGCTCTGGACTTTAAGACCGATGCGGCCCTGCGCCATGCATTGCAAGACGAGACGCGCGATGCCGCGGTGCTCATCATCGCGCAGCGCATCTCGACGATCTTGCATGCCGACCAGATTGTCGTGCTCAAGGACGGCGAGGTTGTGGGCTTGGGCACGCATGGCGAGCTTATGGAAACCTGCGAGGTGTACCGCGCCATCGCGGAATCGCAAATGAAGGGAGGTGAGTAGCATGGCCGAGGAGCTCAAGAAGCAGGGCGGCGTTGATGACGCCGTTGCCGCGGGGCTGGTTGAGGAAACGGCTGCCGTAGCACCCGAGCTGGACGAGGCCGCCAAGGCTGCAGCCGAGCGCGAGGCTCGCCGCCAAGCGCTCTACGAGGAAAACGAACGCGCCGAGGACGAGCGCGCCCGCGCCGAGGCAGAGCGCATGCGCGATGTGGACGACGAGGACGAGGACGAGAAACCCCGCGACACCTGGGCGACGGTGCGCCGCCTGTGGAGCGAGGCTGCCGGCGACCATTGGCGCTTCTATATCGTGTTCGCGAGCATTGTGTTCTACGCCATCTTTAACACCGCTGCGCCGGCATATAGCGCCCGCGTGATCGATGAGCTGTGGGGGCACATGAAGCTGGCGTTTGCCAACAACACTACCTTCAGCATTACCTGGGAGAATTGCGGCAGGACCATCTTCATCTACTTTATGATCTGGACCGCCGCCGCCTCGTTCTACGCACTCCAGAGCTTTTTGATGTCGAGCGTTGCCGAGCGCCTCAACCTGCGCCTACGCAACCGCATCGCACAAAAGCTCAACCGTCTGCCGCTTGCCTACTTTGACGCGCATCGTCCCGGCGAGGTCGTCAGCCGTGCGACCAACGACTTGGACAAGATGTCCGAGAGCATGCAGCGCGGCTTGCTGCAGCTTCTGGTGTCAATCGGTACCGTGGTGGGCGCCGTGAGCGTGATGTTCGTGTTTAGTGTGCCGCTCACGCTTGTATTTTTGTTCTTTACGGCGCTTTCGCTGCTGGTGACGAAGGTCGTTTCGCGCCGCACGCACGATGTGACGGGCGAGCGCCAGGAGTGGGTGTCCAAGATTACGAGCGCGGTGGAGGAAGGCTACTCGGGCCGTCTGGTGATCCGTGCGTTTAACCGCGAGCGCCAGAGCTCTGCCGAGGTACACGAGGCTTCGAAGGAGCTGGCGCGCGTGAGCACCAAGGCCGACTTTATGATTAACGCCGTTGGTCCCGCGGTGCGCTTTATCGGCCGCTTGGCGCAGATCGTGATTGCGCTTGTGGGCTGCAGCATGTTGGTTGCCGGGCATATGACCGTCGGCGTGTTCCAGGCGTTCTTCCAGTTTATCTATGAGGCGTCCGAGCCCATGACGCAGCTGTCGTTTACCTTTAACTCGCTGCAGAGCGCGCTGGCGAGCGCAGAGCGCGTGTTCGACCTGCTCGACGAGACCGAGATGGAGGCCGATCCGTTGCCGGCGGCCGCCGCCAAGCTGCCGGGCAAGGTGGAGGGCCGTGTTGCCTTTGAACACGTGCGTTTTGGCTACTCGCCCGACAAGCCGCTCATGCGCGACGTGTCGTTTGCCGCCGAGCCGGGCCAAAAGATCGCGGTGGTGGGAACCACGGGCGCGGGCAAGACCACGCTCATCAATCTGCTCATGCGCTTCTACGAGATCGACGGTGGCCGCATCACCCTCGACGGTGTGGACACGAGCCGCATGGACCGCGGCGAGCTGCGCCAGCAGTTTGGCATGGTGCTGCAGGACGCCTGGCTGTTCGATGGCACCATTGCCGAGAACATCGCCTATGGCTGTCCCGAGGCGACGCGCGAGGAGATTGTCGCGGCTGCACGTGCCGCTCAGGTCGACTTCTTTGTGCGCACCATGCCGCAGGGCTACGACACGCGTGTGGCTAACGATGCCGAGAGCATCAGCCAGGGCCAACGTCAGCTGCTGACCATCGCGCGCGTGCTGCTCAACAACCCGGCGATCCTCATCCTGGACGAGGCGACGTCGAGCGTGGACACGCGCACCGAGCTCGCCATCGGCCGTGCCATGGATGCGCTCATGCGCGGACGCACGAGCTTTGTGATCGCGCACCGTCTGTCGACGATCGTCGATGCCGACCTCATCCTGGTCATGGATCACGGCAATATCATCGAGCAGGGTACGCACAAGGAGCTGCTGGCTGCCGAGGGCGCTTATGCCGACCTCTACCTAAGCCAGTTCGCATAAGGTGACATGGGGGGCAGTCCCGCATGTCACATCGAAAAGAAGGCGTGCCGGGGGCGGATTCCCCGGCGCGCCTTTTGTGTTGGCGTTCATGCTGTGGCGGTTGTCCGCGGCCCTAGCGTTCGTCCACGAGCTTGGCGACGAGGGCTTTGAGCTCGGCCAACTCTTGCTCGAGTTCCTTGACGCGGCGGGCGTTTTCGGTGATGCCCTGACGGTTGAGGGCGCTCTGCTCGGCGGCATCGTCGGGCATGTACTCGCGATGCTGCTTGGCGTCGAAGCTCTCCTCGAACACGCGGCAGCCGTTGCGCTTGATGATGCGCCCGGGCACGCCCACGACGGTGCAGTTGTCGGGCACGTCCTTGACGACGACCGAGTTGCCGCCGATTTTGACGTTGTTGCCAATGTGGATGTTGCCAAGCACCTTGGCGCCCGTGCCCACCGTGACATTGTTGCCCAGGGTGGGGTGACGCTTGCCGGTCTCGTTGCCGGTGCCGCCGATCGTGACGCCCTGGTAGAGCACACAGTTGTCGCCCACGATGGCAGTCTCGCCAATAACGACGCCCATGGCGTGGTCGATAAAGAAGTGCTTGCCGATCTGCGCGGCGGGATGAATCTCAACACCAGTGATATGGCGGGTTAACTGCGAGAGCACACGGGCGAGTGAGCGATGACCGTGCTCCCACAGCCAGTGCTCGGGCACGTGGTTCCACTTGGCGTGCAGGCCAGGATAGGAAAGGAAGATGACCAGGCCGTTTTGCGCGGCAGGGTCCTGCGCCTGGACGGTCTTGATGTCCTCGCGAATGGTATTGATAAAGCTCACCGGCCGCCCTCCCTTAGCGCCGTGACAATGCGATTCAATAAAGTATAGCGATTCGCTAGGGATTAGGAAGGGCGATCTTGCTTCGCTTTGGGCGACAAGTGTCAGTTATGCAAACTTGCTGGTAATGAAGTAAGACTTTTGAGGGGTTTGGCCCGTGCTCGCGCCGTAACCGTATACTGGTCAACTTGGACGTGTCCGCGCCCACAACTGAGAGGTTTTACTTCATGGGTTTCATCAATTTTATCGCCGAGCTGCTTAAGGATCCGCGCACCGCAATCGCCAGCTGGATCGCCGCCGGTCCGCTTATGGCCTACGGCTGCGTGTTCCTGATCATCTTTATCGAGACGGGCGTGGTGTTCTTCCCGTTCCTCCCCGGTGACTCGCTGCTGTTCGCCTCGGGCTTCTTCGCCCATAACGGCGGCTTTAACATCGTGGCGCTTCTGGCCACCGCATGGGCCGCAGCCATCCTGGGCGATCAGTGCAACTTTATGATCGGTCACTTCTTCGGCCGCAAGATCATCGCCTCGGGCAAGGTAAAGGCCATGACGCCCGAGCGCATCAAAAAGTCCGAGGACTTCCTGGATAAGTGGGGCCATCTGGCCATCTTCCTCGGTCGCTTCTTCCCGTTCATCCGCACCTTTGTGCCTTTTATCGCCGGCATGGGCGGCATGCACTGGCGCAACTTTGTCATCTTTAACGTACTGGGTGGCATTACCTGGTCGACGGTCTTTACGCTGCTGGGCTACTTCTTTGGTGGTATCCCCTTTGTGCAGGAGCACTTTGAGCTGCTGATCATCGGCATCGTCGCCGTGTCGATCATTCCGACCGTAGTCGGCCTGGTCAAGTCCAAGCTCGGCAAAAAGAACGCCTAGCCTGCGCTTGCTTTCGAATGCTGATTTCAGGGCCCGTCACCGATTGCGGTGGCGGGCCTTTTTATGCCGAAGGCAAATGAAAATACTTTACTTAGTTAAAGAAAAGCGTTTTATCCGCGGCGCACGGGGAGTACAATCTCCTGCATGCGAATCGACGCGCCATCGGCTTTGATGTTGCCCGCGTGTCCTGCCCGGCTCTACGCTCCGGGCATGTGACGTTGCGACGCGGCCGGCTTCGGTCCTTGTGTGCAGGTTCGCGAGTATGCAACCGTGTATGTAAGGAGCGACACATGACTGTCGAGAAGAAGGATATCGATTGGGGTAGCCTCGGCTTTGGCTACATGAAGACCGATTACAGCTACGAGGCCCATTGGAAGGACGGCGAGTGGGACGAGGGCGGCCTGACCACCGATCACACCCTGCATGTTTCCGAGTGCGGCGGCATCTTCCATTACTGCCAGGAGGTCTTTGAGGGCCTGAAGGCCTACACCGCCGAGGACGGCAGCATCGTCTGCTTCCGTCCCGACATGAACGCCGAGCGTATGTACAACTCCGCTCAGCGCCTCGAGATGCCCCCGTTCCCCAAGGACAAGTTCGTTGAGGCCGTCAAGCAGGTCGTCTCTGCCAACGCCGCATGGGTTCCGCCCTTCGGCTCTGGCGCAACCCTGTATGTGCGTCCGTTTATGATCGGCTCCGGTGACGTGATCGGCGTGGCTCCCGCTCCTGAGTACACGTTCCGCATTCTCGTGACCCCGGTCGGTCCGTACTTTAAGGGTGGCCTCAAGCCTGTCAAGCTGCGCGTTTCCGAGTACGACCGCGCCGCACCGCACGGCACCGGCAACATCAAGGCCGGCCTCAACTACGCCATGTCCCTGAAGCCCACGATGGAGGCTCACCGCGAGGGCTATGCTGAGAACCTGTATCTCGACTCCGAGTCCCGCACCTATGTCGAGGAGACCGGTGGAGCCAACGTCTTGTTCGTGAAGGAGGACGGCACGCTTGTCGTCCCGCAGTCGCACACCGACTCCATTCTTCCCTCCATCACCCGTCGTTCGCTCGTTCAGGTCGCTGAGGACCTGGGCATGACCGTCGACCAGCGTCCCGTCGAGTGGGCCGAGGTCAAGGCCGGCACCTTTGTTGAGTGCGGTCTGTGCGGCACCGCTGCCGTTATCTCCCCGGTCGGCGAGATTGACAACAAGGTCTACGGTGCCGACGAGACCGTGACCTTCCCGGCTGGCTACACCGAGATCGGCCCCGTGATGAAGAAGCTCCGCGAGACTCTGACTGGTATCCAGTCTGGTGCTGTCGAGGATAAGCACAACTGGGTTTACACCGTCGCGTAAGCTGTCTTAGCTGTCCGGCCCGAGGGCGATCTTCCTTTCCGGCGCGTCCTCGGACATGAAAGAACCCCCGCTGCGCACTACGTGCGGCGGGGGTTCTTTCGTCCTGCGAAGTGCGCCGGAAAGGAAGGCCGCGCTTTTGTTTTGGGTCGCGCCATGTGGGGGTGGTGGCGACGTGCATTTTTGCGAGTATTCTGCAATCGAAGGGCCCTGCATACCGACCTCGGGCAAAAAATCGGGATTTCTCGATGTTTTCTACGAATGATGGGCGGGGTTATGGGCTGGCAGCGTTTGATTTGCAGGGATATTCGCGGTCTTTGGCATTTATCGTGGCGCCCGAAGCTCTTGGTTATGTTGAATACTCCTGAAAATGCACGGCGCTCAGAGGGGGACCTTCGCGAAAAAGGAAACCGCCCCGTCGAAGTATGCATTCGACGGGGCAGTTTATACATTTGGCCGATTAAGGATGCGCTGCCAAACTACTAGAACTTGACGGTCGGGGCCTGGCGGGCTGCTTCGGCGGCCTCGAAGCCCTGGCGCTCCTTAAACTGGAAGATGCCGGCAAAGATGACAGCCGGGAACGTCTGAATGGCGTTATTGTAGCTGAGCACGCAATCGTTGTAGCTCTGGCGTGCATAGCTAATCTTGTTCTCGGTATCCTCGAGCGATGCCTGCAGCTGCGTAAAGTTGGTGTTTGCCTTAAGATCGGGATAGGCCTCGGCCACGGCGAAGAGCTGGCGCAGCGCACCGGTCAGCACGTTGTCGGCTTCCATCTTGGCCTCGGGCGTGGTGGCCTTGACGGCGGTGTTACGCGCGCTGATCACGGCGGAGAGCGTCTCCTGCTCGTGCTTGGCGTAGCCCTTGACGGTCTCGACCAGGTTGGGGATCAGGTCGTTGCGGCGCTGCAGCTGCGTATCGATGTTCTGCCAGGCGTTATCGATGCGGTTACGCTTGGTGACCATGTTGTTGTAAATGCCGGCGATGGCGCAGACAATCACAATGACAACAACGATGCCGATGATGACGGTAATCATGATGTCTCCGTTTCGAATGGCCGCGGCGGCATGCGCCAGCTGCCGTTGGTATAACGCTACTAGTATACCCGCAACGTTTTGCCGTGCCGAACTTTCCGGTAAGCGTTGTGTTTTCGGCGGGGTCGGCACCGGGGCAAAGCGCGCGAGGTACAGGTGTAAGATATGCGACAGATTGACGAGTGTTGTCTTTGCCCTGAGGATGGCGATACCAGTGGACCTTCGCATTAAGAAAACCTACCGCGCCCTGTTCGATGCCTTTACCGAGCTTCTCGAGGAGCATCGTTTTGAGGACCTGACGGTTGCCATGCTGTGCGACCGCGCCATGATTCGCCGCACGACGTTCTACAAGCACTTTCGCGACAAGAACGATTACTTTGCCTTTTATATCGATGAGCTCATGTCGGGCTTGCCGCAAAAACAGCCCCATGAGGCCGGCGCAGTGTCTGCCGAGGACGTGCGCGCGCTTCGACACGCGATTTTGGACGATGCCATGGATTTGATTCTGGCGCACGAGCAGCTCATGGATAACATTTTGGCTAGCAGCATGTCGGGCATGTTGACCAACGTTATTTGCGACCGCATTGCCCGTTCCATCCGCGAGCGTGTGATGAACGTGCTTGCCGAGGATGCCCTGGCCCCCGTGTCACTCGAGACGACGTCTGAGTTTGTCGCCGGCGGTATTATTCGACTTTTCACGATATGGTGGGAGTCGGGTCACGATCTTGAGCGTCGACCCGAGATGGCCGACGTGGTCGATGCGCTGTTCGAGCGAACCATGACGCCGGTGCATCACTAGAAGTGGCGGAGAGAGGGGGATTCGAACCCCCGGAACGCTCTCGCGCTCAACGGTTTTCAAGACCGCCGCATTCAACCGCTCTGCCATCTCTCCGTGAGTCGTAATGATAGCATCGTTTTGAATTTGCAACAGGGAAGGCGAACGATGACGATCACCGAAATCGACGAGAAGTTCATGCGCGAGGCGCTGGCCGAGGCGCGAGCCGCCGCGGCGGTGGGCGAGGTGCCCATCGGAGCCGTAGTGGTGCGCGACGGCGAGATTGTCGCGAGGGCGCATAATCGACGCGAGCTCGATCAGGATCCTTCGGCGCACGCAGAATTTGCGGCCCTGTGCGCTGCCGCTCGGTCGCTCGGTCGCTGGCGCCTTTCCGATTGCACGGTCTACGTGACGCTCGAGCCATGCTGCATGTGTGCGGGGCTTATGGTTAACGCGCGCGTGGGGCGCTGCGTGTATGGCGCGCGTGACGCCAAGGCGGGCGCGCTGGGATCCCTGTATGACCTCAATGCCGACTCGCGCCTGAATCATCGCTTTAACGTGACGGCTGGGGTCCTGGCGGATGAATGCCGCGAGCTGCTGAGTAGCTATTTTGGCGGTCTGCGCGGAGCGGGCGGCGCTGGTTGCGGTTGTGGGGCCGATCTTGAGGCACATGCCGCTCATGCCGAGGCGCTCGCGTGTGCCGAAGAGGATGCTGGCACGGCGGTTGATTTTGGCCCCGTGCAGCGCCGGCCCCGCCGTGTGCTGCTGGCGATCGACTCCTTTAAGGGTAGCGTTTCGAGCGCGCAGGCGGAGGCGGCGGTTGCCGAGGGCATGCGCCGTGTGTGGTCCGATGCCGAGGTGTGCGTATTGCCGCTGGCAGATGGCGGCGAGGGAACGCTCGATGCTATCGCCGCGTGCGGCGGTGAGATTGTGACCTGCGAGGTGGCAGGTCCCTTGGGCAAGCGCACGTCTGCCCGGATGCTGGTTGATATCGAGCACGAGTCGGCTGTTATTGAGATGGCCGAAGCCGCAGGCATCGGGTATTCACCTTGCACGGAGTCGTCGGCGCTGGCTACTACAACCTATGGCGTGGGCGAGCTCATGCTTCGCGCGGTTCGCATGGGCGCAAAGACTATCTATATTGGTTTGGGCGGCAGCGCCACCAACGATGGCGGCGCCGGTATGCTGCAGGCGCTGGGCGCACGTGTGGTCGATGACCGCGGCTGCGATATTGCGCCAGGACTCGCGGGTCTTGAGCGGGTGGCTGGTGTTGACCTGATGCCGGCGGTACGGGCGCTGGAAGACGCGCGCATCGTCGTGCTTTCGGATGTTGAGAATCCGCTCGTGGGACGTCGCGGCGCACTGGCGGTGTTCGGCGGGCAGAAGGGCCTGCCGACGGGTGACGCCGAGGCGCTGCACAAGTACGACAGCTGGATGGTCGGCTACGGCCGCCTGCTCGACGCTGCGATCGCCGAGGCTCGAGCACAGGAGCTGCTGCGCGTGCCCGAGGGTGCGCGGACATTTGGCTCGGTACTCGGCGTGCCCGGCGCGGGTGCTGCCGGTGGGCTGGGCGCTGCCTTGCTGGCGCTCGGCGCCGAGCTGCGCTCGGGCGTGGAGACGGTGCTTGACCTTGTGGGGTTTGACGAGCGCGTGCGCGATGTCGACCTGGTCATAACGGGCGAGGGCAACATGGACGAGCAGTCCGCCGCCGGTAAGGCACCGGTGGGTGTGGCTCGCCGTGCCAAGCGCTATGGCAAGCCGGTGATCGCCGTTGTGGGCGGCCGCGCCGACAATCTGGATGCGGTGTACGAGCAGGGTATCGACTTGGTTTTGCCGATTTGCCGCAAGCCCATGGATCTGGAGCGGGCACTCGATCCGCAAGAAGCCACAACCAACCTCATCTGCGCCGGCGAGGCAACTGCCCAAGCCTACGACCTCGCCCGCCTCTAAAACCCATCCCCCCCAATAACTTGCGGTGAAATACGGAGTGTTTTTGCCTTTAAGGTGCCAATTCAGTCCGTATTCCACCGCAACTTCATGAATGGTCATCCGAGGCTGGCCGCCTTGGGCCTTGGGTCGGACCGTTTGCCACGAAATGCGGCCATCTACTACGTTTAACCGAGCTACCTCGACCATCCCGGATTTTGTGAAATTAAAACTGCAGGTAAACGGCTTGCCGATTTTCGAAAAGGCCGGCTATGGTTGACCCCTGCGGTCTAAACATAGTAGATAGGCCCTTTTCGTGGCGCAGCGTCAGACCAGTCTATTTGGGACGGCTATTTTGACTACATGCCGATCTGATTGCCCAAGTAGTCAAAAAAGCCCCGTCCCAAATTAGCCACTTTGTGGGGTGTGGGGGATAAAGATTGCCGACGGTTTTATCCTGCCGAGCTCCTTTGATGGCGCGAATGGTTCGATTTGACGACCGAGTGGCAACCTGACGCGGAATAGTGGGTCGTTTAAATTGCTACAATTTTAAGTATATTGCGATGTCCCGCCTTGCGTTTTTGCGCGGGGGGGGGCGTATATTTGCATCGATGGGGACGACGACACACATATAGCGAGCCACTGCTTGCCGTCCTCATGGATTGGGGAGGGCCTTCATGAATCGCGTATATGCGAAAGCTCGAGAAATGCTGAAGCCTTTGGGCACAAAAACCAATACAGCCAAGCGTGCTCTAAAGGTTTTGACCGTCCCGCTGGCGGCGTGTGCGCTCTTGTTTGGTGCAACGAGTGCGTTGGCCGACCAGGTTGTTCCCTATAGCAACCATACCGTAAAGACGGTGAATCCCACCGACACCACGGTCAATCTGTTTGACTACTGGGTCGTGGATGGTGACAACGATAAATCGGCAACTGTCAATAATATCAACGGCGGCATCAATAAGGGTCATCAGCTCAAATTTAATAGTGGCGCAGGCACGGGCATTAACAAATGGACGGGCAAAAGCGTTATTGATGGTTCCGGACGCCTTTCTTTTGTGAAGAAGAAGCTGGTAGGCGGTTACCCGTCGATCGATGCCGGTACGTATACCTCCTACGGTTCGAGCGATAAGTACACTGACGAATCGCTCGCATACCTCTTTAACAACGCCAGCCAGGAAAATCACCAGCAGGACGGCAAAGCCGTCTACAACAACGTGCAGGGCCTTTTCCAACTTGAGAACGGATACTACGTTTACGACTCGTACGGTTCTAAAGGCAACTATGCCGTGTATAACTACACAACGAATTCCTTTAACGTCTACGATAAAGCGGGTGTTTATAAGGACAGCGTATCAAGTGATAATTTGGGTCAGTTCTTCCCCTTTGACTCGGCTGACAAGGTTTTTGAAGAAAAGAACAGCCAGCTCTCTCCTTTAAAAATAACGGACGGAACGAACGATCAGCTCAACCATCACTTTGGCATGTCCATGACCACGGAGTTTGTCCAGCCTAACGGTGGCAAGACCGCCGATAACAAAGACATGATCTTTGAGTTCTCGGGCGACGACGACGTATGGGTGTATATCGATGGCGTGCTTGTGGGCGATCTGGGCGGCATTCACGAGAAGGCAACGCTCAAGATCAACTTTGCTACCGGTGAAGTGAAAGTCGGTCATATTGACGGTGCGAATGGAACCAAGAAAGAAATCGAAACGACCAACATCAAGGCGAAGTTCCAAGCTGCCGGCGCGGATACCACCAACTTCACCGGCGACACCTTCAGCAACAGCACCAAGCACACGCTGAGTTTCTTCTATCTGGAGCGTGGCGCGGGTGCATCGAACATGTCGCTCAAGTTCAACCTCACTACCCTGCCGTCATCTGAGGTTGAGAAGGTCAACCAGAACGGCGAGGCGGTCAATGATGCAACCTTCGCGTTGTATCGGTCCGGTGGACCAAGTGTCGACTGGAACGAGGGCGAACTCATCGCTCAGGGCACGACGAAAGACAGGGGTCAGCTGATACTTAAAAAGGCGGATGGCTCCGTTCTTTCTTTCGACGAAGAGCACAATACCAGCCAAAGCGATTACTTTGTACTCAAAGAGATAAGCCTGCCCGCGGGGTACCGCTCGAGTCTGACCTCGTCGACCTCCGCAAAGTCAGGTGAGCTGCATCTGCAGTACAAGGAAGCTGCGAGCGGCACGGGCGGCGTGGTTGTTGCACCGGAAACAACGGTCACCACGGCCGACGGCAGCCCATGGACAGGCAGCCGCATGTGGCTGAACGGTGGCTATCTGGCCGCCAAGGAGACCATCTCCCTGTCCAAAGAAACAAAAGACAATAAGAAAAATCCCATTAGTTCGGGTACGACCTTTGCCGTTGTGCTCAAGCTCACCGGTGCGGGCGAGGACCACACAAGCGAAGACGCATGGACGGCGGTCACGGGCAATCCGCTCGATGGCTACAAACTGTGCTCCAAACACGGCATTGAGGGCGCAGTCCAGGCTGCCAAATCGGCGGACACGAGCGTCTTTGCCGTCAACACCAAGGGCGATTACGAGGTGACGGTCAGGTCGCTGCCCGGCGATATCGAGAAGTATGCCGCCATGATGGAGGACAAGTCGAAGTCCGAATATACCGTGGCGGCGTATCACACCACGGCGTCGTCTCTGGCAGAGGCAACCACGGAGAACACCTCCATGGTTCAATACCTGTCGATAAACAGGCAGTTCTCAACCGTGATCCACCTTACGAACGTTCAGAACCGTCTGTTTGTGCAGAAGATCGACGACCTGGGCAAGCCTGTGAACGGCGCGACGTTTGAACTGTATAAGTCCGACGACGTTACCGGCGAAAGCCCTAGCACGTATGCCATCAAGCCCAATGCCGAGCCGTATGACACCGTGCAGGCAAACGGCATGACCTATCCGTATGACATTGAGGGTGCTGCATGCTTCCCGCTCGATTCGATAAAGCATGCGCCCCTTATCAAGGGTACGTACTATCTGCGCGAATCGTTGAGCCCGGATGGCTACGAGATAAATTCCACCATTACCAAGGTGATCGTGGACGATTCGGGCGTGTACGTGGATGCCGGTGAGAAGAACGACGGCGTGCGCAGTATGAGCGGCCCGGGCTCGCTGATTGCCTCGTTGGCGCAGTTTGGCTCTCCTGACTCGATCGACAACACGCTTACACACATCAAGGGCAAGCTGCAGAGCGCGACTGGTGCAGATGTCAAGGGTAACCTGACGTGGGGCCAGACGAGCACCGCCGAGGGAGTGACGCCTTCTCTGGCGGACGACTTGATGCACATGCGTTATGACAAGGCGCCTCAGGGCACCAAGACCGTTCTGCGTTATGTCGAGGACAAGGGCGTCCGCGACGGCCAGCTGGCGACGATCTTTGCCGATACGGGTATCAACCGTATGGCCCTCTACCAAGAGGACGACTCATCATATATCGATGATGCCTCCAAGGCTCGTACTAACCTGGGCACGCTCCAGCTCAATCATCTCTTTACCACGGCGACGGCCGTGCAGTATACCGATTGTCGCGTGGCACCTTTGCAGGTGACCAAGACGGTGACGGCAGATGCTGGTCTTACTGCACCCACCAAGGATGCGAACGGCAACGATCTGACGTTTACGTTTAAGTTCACCCTGCCGGATTCCGAGGAGGGCTATGAGGCACGCGTATTCGATGCGAATGGCAAGTCCATGGGCAACTCCTTTACGCTTAAGAACGGCGACACCCATTCCATCAAGGCCGGCGAGACCATTCGCGTTTACGACCTTAAGAAGGACGACAGCTACAGCGTGAGCGAGCTCACCACCAAGGGCGAGGAGTCCAGTGGCAATGTGCTGGCGAGCATCGTTAACACTGTGACCGGCTCTGCCGGCGAGTCGGTGCTTCCGGCTGGCTTTAGCCTCGTGAGCCGCAAGGCCGGCGGCGAGGAGCAGTCGGGAACTGGCAACACCATCGAGGGCAAGATTGTCGCGCTTGCGGGCGGACAGATTCCCGCCGATAACACGCTTGAGTTCACCAACAACTACAGCGCCAAGCCCGTAACGCTCGACGCCCAGAATAGGCTGGGCGCCAAGAAGGTGCTCGAAGGTCGCGATTGGGCCGATGACGATTCCTTTACCGTGCAGCTTACAGCCGACGACGGCGTCCCCATGCCCAATGGCGCCAAGAGCAAGGTGTCGACGGTCGAGCTTACCAAGGATTCCCAGACGCAAACGGTTGGCGACATCACCTATAAGACGGCAACGTTTGGCGACATTACCTATACCAAGCCCGGCACGTACACCTATACCATCTCGGAGGTTGTCCCCGGTTCCGATGCCGGGGCAGATGGCATAAGCTACTCCGCCGCCTCCTATACCGCGACGGTCGTGGTGGAGGACAACCATGCCGGTGCTCTGGTCGTTAAGAGCGTGAAGATGACGCAGGTACGCGACGATGCGGGCAAACCGGCTACAGCTGAGGTTGCCGTCGAGACCGCGACCTTCACCAATCACTACGACGAGTATGAGAAGGACATCATCATCCATGCCCAAAAGAACCTGATCGACAACGCGGGGACCTTCACGCTTGCCCAGAACGCCTTTAGCTTTAAGCTCGAGGGCGTGGGCGGATATGCGGATGCTAGCGCAGTGTTTAGTCCCGATACGGTCGACGCAAACGTGACGGCTCCCATGCCCGAGGGTACCGAGGACAACACCGCCACCGTGGGCAACAACGCCGACGGCACGGTGACGTGGCCGGCGATCTCCTATACCGCCAAGGCGGATGCGGGGCGTGCCTACGTATACAAGTTTGCCGAGAAGTTGCCCGAGAAACCCGACAGGGTCGCGGGCATGACCTACGACGGGTCGGTCTATTACGCCGTGGTTCGCAACGCCAAGAATGGCGCCGGCATCCTGACCTCGATCGAGTACTACAAGGTCGCAGAAGACGGCTCGGTAAGGCAACTGGACAACAAGGCCACGCCTTCCTTTACCAATAAATATAGTGTGGATCCCACGAGCGTGACCCTACAGGGCCAAAAGACGGTGAGCGGTCGTGACTGGAATCAGGGCGAGAGCTATGCCTTTAACCTTGCTGCCGCTACGGACGATGCCGGTGCGACCGGTTTGGGCAAGACCACAAAGCAGGCGGTAACGGATGGGGCTGTTGCCATCGGCGTCAACCGGGCTGTCGCCAGTGCGCCCGCGACGGGGCGCGTGGCCTCGTTCGTCTTTGGCACCGAAGCCGCCCCGACCGTGACGTTCAACCGCGCAGGCACCTTTAGCTTCAACATCACCGAGAAAGCTGCGCAGGATGGCCAGGCGGGCATGTCCATGGACAAGCACACCGCACGCGCGACCGTCGTGGTGACCGATCTGGACGAGTCGGGCAACCACACGGGCAAGCTGCGCGTGTCGAGCGTGACCTACGCCAACACCGGCGCCTCCGATGCGGACAAGGCCGTAACTGACAAGGCCGCCTTTACCAACGCATACCATGCGTCGGGCACCTTTGGTGGTGTGACGGTGAGCAAGGCCCTTGAGGGTCGCGCCTCTACCGCGGGCCAGTTTACCTTTGCCGTGACGGGCCTTTGGTACAACGGCATTCAGACGTCGGTCGACGGCGCCGATGCTAGCCTGTCCAATAAGGCTGCGGGGGCCGGCGTGTCCGGTGCCGTGGTGGGCGCAAGCGGGCAAGAGAAGCTCTTTGCTCGTACGCTCACGGAGCAGGATCTGGGCCATACGTTTGCCTATCGCATCCGCGAGAACCAGCCTGCGGCTGCCGGCTACGCCTATGACACCGGCTACACTGGTGACGCTATCGTGCTCGTCAAGGTTCTAGCACGCAAGGACGACCCCGCTAAGCTCTACACCGTGACGACCGTGCTCAAGGGTGCGGGTGTGACGGAGCTGCTGGGCGACGGCGCCGACGCGAGCGCGCTGACGGACGAAAAGATCGTCGAGCTCAAGCAAGATTCGCATACTTACGTGCAGCAGTACGATGCAAGTGAGACCGGCGCCACGACGCCTGCTGTCTCGTTTGTGAACCGTTACACGGCAAGTCTCGACTATGGCGCCAATGGCGGTTTGCAGATCGAGAAGACGTTGACGTATCCCAAGGACGCGACCATTTTTGGCTCGCCTAAGAGCACGTTCCGTTATATCGTCAAGCCTGCTGACGAGACGTCTGCCAGCAAGGTTGGCATTTCCACGAATGGCAAGGTCTTTGAGACCGCAAATGTCGAGGCCAACGCTCCCAAGACCGTAAGTTTGGTACCTGCGGGCGGGCTGACCTTCACTCAGGATGATGCCGGCAAGACGTTCACCTATACGGTGAGCGAGATTGACGACAAAGCGACGGGCTATACGTACGACGAGACGGTCCATACGGTTAGGGCCGTCGTAGCGGATAACGGCGACGGCACGCTTAGGGTCACGACATCGGTAAGCAAGCAGGTCGATGGCAAGGACGAGCTCGAGGGCCAGTGGATCTACCCGTCGGATGCGACGTCTACCGGTGTCGCGACGGTCAAATTCAAGAACACCTATACGGTCGCCGAGGCAGCAACCTATACTCCGTCCGTGACCAAGGTGGTTGCCGGTGCCAATGCTCCGGACAAGTTTACCTTTGCCATGACCGCGGCCGATGATGTCACCAAGGCTGCTATCGACGGCAAGCTCATCACCGGCTCTTCGATGAGTGCGGAGAACGGCTACGCTGAGAAGAAGCAAACGAAGGAGGGCCTCAAGGACGGGGAGCACTACCAGCTTGACTTCTCGAAGCTCACCTTCAACAAGCCGGGCACGTATAAGTTCGCTATTAACGAGGTGGCTGCGAACAGCGGTCTTGGCGAGTGGAAGTATGACCAGCACGTCTATACCGTGACGGTCACCGTAACCGATGAGGGCGGCAAACTTGTAGCGCGTGCCGATGGCACGACCGGCTCGGAAGGCTTCATCTTTACCAATAGTTACCAAACTTCAACGAGCTACGAGCTCCAGGGCGGTTTGGAGATCGTCAAGACGCTTAACGGGCACGATCTGCATGCCGGCATGTTTGGCTTTACGGTGACGGGCGAAGACGATGCTTCAATCGAAAAGCTCAACAAGCTGCTGCGCGCGGATGAGGGTAAGCTCACCGTTACGAACGATGAACCGCAGGCCGATGGCACGTCCCACACCGGTATTTTGGGCGGCCTGACCTTCGCGACGGGCGATGCGGACAAGACGTTTGCCTACAAGATTGTCGAGAATGGCGGCGGTAGGGGCGGCTATACATACGACTCCACCTATTGGAAGGTAGAGATTGCGGTTAAGAAGCGCGATAACGGTTCGCTCTATACCGTGACCACGGTCAAGCACTATGACGCCAACGACGTTGAAGAGCCCCGCGATGCGAATGCCTTTAGCTCCGAGAGCGGTACCGCCAAGGCCCAGGTGTCCTTTACCAACAGCTACATCGCGACCGGAACATTCGACGGTCTTGCTGCCGAGAAGGTAATGGACTCCGGCGACAAGATTGAGGCGGGTCAGTATACGTTTGACCTGTATGCCGAGAAGACCGATGGCTCGCTCGAAAAGATGGATGAGGGTAAGACCCAGGCGAGCGATAACGGTATCGCCACGGTCGACTTCGGCAAGGTTAACTTTAAGCTTGGCGGCGCTCTCGGCGGATCCCATGAGCTGACGATTGACCTTGCTGGCGCTGTGAAGGATGGTGTTGCCACCAAGCAACACAATGCCGACCACACCACTACCTACAGCTTTAACCTGGTGGCAAAAGAGCGCTTGGCCAACCTGCCCGAGGGCGTGCGTCCCGTGGACACGTCCGCGACGTGCCGCGTGCTGCTCGAGGTGACCGATAACAACAACGGCAAGCTTACGTCCAAGGTGACCTATCGCAATGGTACCGAGAACGGCAAGATCGTCTTCCACAACACACGCGATAAGGTCAAGACGATCGGCACGGTTGCGAAGCCCGATGTGGACATCGACGGGCAGTTGCTCTCCGTGGGCGACTCCTACGTCTACACCATTAACTGGGTCAACACCGAGGCCGATGCCAATGGCAACTTGGTTCCGGCCAACGTGACCGTGACCGACAAGCTTCCTGCCGGCGTTGTGTTCGAGGCCTTTGAGGGCGAGTGTGCCGATAAGGGCGCCGCGAGCGGACAGTCGCTTACTTGGGACCTGGGTAAGCAACCCGCGGGCAGCCACGGTTCGGTGCGCGTGCGCGTCAAGATTACCGAGGACGCCGTGGAGGATGCCCAGGGCGCTGTCGGCACCGTCAAAAACGCCACCACTATTACGGTTGGCAACAAGAGCTATACCGGCACCACGACCAACTACGTGCCCAAGAAGTCCGAGAGTGATGCTCAGGATTCGAGTGGCTTGGGCATTAAGCTGGGCGATGAGCTCACCTACACCATCGGCTACAAGAACACCGAGGGCGCGTCTGCCACGGTGAAGATCACCGATGCCGTCCCCGCGGGAACCGAGTTCGTAGAGTTCGCCGGCGACCATAAGGATGTCGGCTCCAGGGACAATGACGGCAACCTCACCTGGACGCTGACGGACGTTCCCGCCGGCAAGGAGGGCACGGTTCAGTTTAAGGTCCGCGTGACCGAGGACGCGTTTGAGAGCGGTGGCGCTTCGGGCAATATTTCCAACCAGGCGTCGGTGACGGTCGGCAACAACCCTGCCGTCAAGACCAACACTACTACCGATGAGGTCTCTGACGGGCGCCTGACGTTGAGCAAGACGGTCACGGCCGCCGAAGGCATCACCGCGCCCAACAAGGCATTTACCTTTAAGGTACTGCTCTACCAGGCCGATGGCACAACGCCTCTGGCCGGCACCTTTGCGTACGCCGGTCGCCCCAGTGGCACCAATGGCACTTATGTAAGCGGACAGATCAAGAGCGGTGACACCATCGCGCTCAAGGCTGGCGGCTCCGTCACGGTTACCTTGCCCATAGGTGCGCACTACGAGGTGCAGGAGCTCGACTCCAAGGGTGAGCTCATGACGAGCGAGGACGGCTTTGCGGTTGTCGATAAGGCGAACTCCCAGAAGGGTACCGTCGGACAGGCGACGCAGGTGGGCTTCACCAACGTCTACAGCGTGGAGTCCACAAAGGTGGAAAACGCTTTTAAGGTGCAAAAGAAGATCTCCGGACGCAACTGGATGACATCGGATGCCTTTACCATGACGCTGACTGCCCAGGGCGAGGCACCTATGCCCAAGGGCGTCAAAAACGGCGTGTCGACGATTGGGCTGCACAAGGATGCCCAGGTCGGCAACTTCGGTACCATCGAGTACACCAAGCCCGGTACCTATACCTATGTGATTACCGAGCAGGCGGGTGACGAGGCGGCACTCACGTTCTCGAAGGCCACCTATCGTGCCACCGTTACGGTGACCGACAACGGTGCCGGTAAGCTGTCTGCCAAGACCAAGATTGCACAGCTGACCGACGATGCGGGCGACGCTGCTGAGCGCACGGTCGAGGCGGCGGTCTTTACCAACACCGCCAAGACTGGCAGCCTCACCGTCAAGAAGACGGTCGTCGGCGGCGACAGCCAGCGCGAATTCGGCTTTGCGGTCACGCTGACCGACGGGGACGGCGAGCCCGTCTCCGGCACCTTCGGCAAGGGCAAGAACGCCGTGACCTTCACGGACGGTAAGGCGACCTTCAAGCTTAAGGACGGTGAGGAGAAGGCCATCACCGGCCTGCCCGTGGGCGCGCGCTACACCGTGGCCGAGGACGCCGTTGAGGGCTATACGACCACGGTCAACGAGGCTGACGGCTCCAAGGCCGAAGGCGCCGTGACCGAGGACGGCGCGACCGTCGCGTTCACCAACACGTACGGAACGGCCACCGAGGGCAGAGACGTCTCCACCGCGGGGCTCTTCACCAAGACGCTCGAGGGCCGCGACTGGGCCGAGGGCGACAGTTTCCAGTTCGCGCTCACGGGCGAGGACGGCGCTCCCATGCCCGAGGGCTCTGCCGACGGCTCCAAGACCGTCAGCGTGACGGCCGCCGCCGGCACCAAGGCGGGCGATAGGGTCGCCTTCGACTTCGGCTCCATCCGCTACACGCTCGATGACATCAAGGACGCCGGGTTCGCCGAGGTCGGCGGCAAGCGCGTGCGCGCCAAGACCTTCACCTACGAGGTGCGCGAGGTCAGGCCCGATGACGGTTCTGCCATCGCCGGTGTGGACTACGACGGCCACGCCGCCACGATGACGGTGACCGTGACCGACGACGGCTCCGGCAACCTCACGGCCACGACGCCCGCGATCGCGCAGGTGAGCGGCGGCGACTTCGTCAACACCTACACGACCGAGCTCGACTACTCGGCCCGCGCGGGCGTGCGCCTGTCCAAGACGCTCTCCGGCCGCGCCATGGAGGTGGGGCAGTTCGCCTTCACCGTGACCGCGGACGCCGAGACGGCCGCCAAGCTCGGCCTCAAGACCGGCAAGGACGCCTACGCCGTGGCCGCTGCCGATGATGGAGAGGCCGACCTGGTCGACCTCGTCGGCGGTGCTGCGGGCAGCGACGTGAAGTTTACCGACGCCGATGCGGGCAAGATCTACAGCTTCACCGCCACCGAGACCAAGCTCGGCGGCGCCGGCTACACCAACGACACCGCGCCGCGCACGGTGACCATCGCGCCCGCCTACGACGCCGCGACGGGCAAGCTCACGGTCACGACCACGGTCGTCAAGGACGGCGTTGAGGTCGCCCGCAGCGAGGTCTCGACGGCCGATGACGCCACGGCGCTGCCCGCGCCCGTGACGGTCGCGTTCCAGAACTCCTACGAGGCCGCCGGCACGCTCGGCGGCGAGGGCAGCGCGTCCATCGAGGCCACCAAGACGCTGGCGGGCCGCGCCGCGGCGGCGGGCGAGTTCAAGTTCTCCGTCCGCGATGCCCGCGGCAGTGTGGTCGCGACCGCATCCAACCGGGCCTCCGGCGACGGCGAGGCCGCGGAGCTCACGTTCTCGCGAATCGACTACACCACCGGCTCGCTCGACCAGATGGTGAAGGACGGCGCCGCCACCAAGACGGCCGACGGCTCCTGGACCATCCCCTATACCGTTTCCGAGGACACGGCGGCGCTGCCCGCCGGCGTGACGGCGACCGCCTCGAGCTTCGACATCACCGTCAAGGTGACCGATAACGGCAAGGGCGGGCTGGATGTGGTCGTGACCTACCCCGAGGGCTCCGACGGTACGCTGTCGTTCGTGAACGGCTACGGCACCAACGAGGCGACGGTCGACCTCGCGGGCACCAAGACGCTGGCGCTCGGCCAGGCCGGACTCGGCCTGACGCAGGCCGACATCGAGGGCAAGTACACCTTCAAGATTGAGCCGCTGGACGGCGCGCCCGCACCGGTCGACGCCTCCGGCAAGACGGTGACCGAGGCGGTCAACGATGCCGCCGGCAACGTCGAGCTGGGCCACGTCACGTTCAAGCAGCCGAGTGACCTCGACGATGCCGCGATCGACGGCGATAGCATGCGCACCAAGACGTTCGCCTACCGGGTGAGCGAGTCCGGCTCGGTCGACGGCGTGGTCAATGACGCGGTGGCGTCCAGGACCTTCACGGTCAAGGTGGTCGAGGACACCAACGCGGGCACGCTCGTCGCGGAGGTCCTGCCCGCCGAGGGCACGCCCGAGGGCAAGGGCGCGTTCGAGTTCACCAACACCTACGGCGTGGACCCGACGCCGAGCTCTGTCACCGACCAGATCAAGGTGAACAAGAAGCTCAAGGGCCGCGACCTGGCCGAGGGCGAGTTCGAGTTCCAGCTGATCGAGATCAACGCCGACGGCAGCGAGAGTATTGCGGCGACGGGCAAGAACGCCGCAGACGGCACTGTGGAGCTCAGCCCCGTCACCTATATCGCGCCCGGCACGCATAGCTACGAGCTGCGCGAGGTCGCCGGCGCGGCGGGCGGCGTGACGTACGACAGGGCGGTGCACCGCGTGCGCACGACGGTCACCGATGCCGGCAACGGCAAGCTCACCGTCAAGCACGACCTTGTGGATGCCGAGGGCAATCCCACGGGCGACGACTCGGTGACGTTCACCAACGGCTACGAGGCCGCACCCGTCACCCTCAAGCTGGGCGCCGCCAAGGTGCTCAAGGGCGCCGAGCTCAAGGCGGGCCAGTTTAGCTTTGAGCTCAAGAGCCGGGACGGCAAGGTCATGTCGACCGCCAGGAACGCCGCGGACGGCAGCGTCACGTTCGATGCACTGACGTTCAAGCAGGCCGGCACCTACACCTTCACGGTGAGCGAGGTCGACGACGGCCGGGCGCACGTGACCTACGACAAGGCGGTGCGCAAGATCGTCGTCACGGTGAGCGACGAGGCGGCCGACGGCTCCAAGACGGGCTACCTGTCGGCGAAGGTCTCCTACGAGGGCGACGCCAACCTGCCGCCGGTCTTCACCAACAGCTACGCCGAGGAGCCCGGCACCCCGGAGACCCCCGGCACCCCGGAGAACCCCGGCACGCCGGGCGGTGGCTCGGGCGGCGGCTCAGATAACGGCTCCGGCAGCGGCTCCGGCGGCGACGGCTCCAAGGGCGGCATGCCCGACACCGGCGACCGCAGCCTACCGGTCGAGGCGCTCGCGGTCATGGCCGGCATCGGCGCGCTGACCGCAGTGGGCGGCGCGGTCCTGTACCGCAGGCGCCGTTAGCGATATGCACGAGTGGGGCGAATCCATCCGATGGGTTCGCCCCACTTGCCCTGTTGGGCGGGAGCAGGTAAGATATACCGAGCGCCTAGCGCGTTCGATGGGTTCGGATGACGACATGTTCCGAATCTGGTCAGGTCCGGAAGGAAGCAGCCATAAGGAGCCTCTGTCGGGCATCCGAATCCATCGAACGCACGGGCGCTTTTTTGTTACCGCGACATGGCCCGGCCGGCGGCGAGGCATTTGGTGTCTCGCTGGTCCTCGGCTGCGCCTGCGGGATCGCTCGACTACCAAATATCTCGCCGCCGGCCGGGCCAAATCGTCCAAAAATCACCCGTAAAGGCGCATTTATCTGAATAATTTAATCCCGTGCTTTGTGCTGCTTGCTGGCGTTGCCGGGAGCGCGGTGGCCACGTGGTTCATGAGACGGCGGTGCTGTCTCCTTTTTTGCAAGTAAAGAGGTCCGTTTGCGAACGAGCTTCGACTACTGAAGATGCGATGTTCGCACTAACGACATAGCGTAATTACGGCATTGTTGGTTTACGCACAAATTGAAGAAATCTAAAAGATGCGTCGATTTCACTTCGCCCGCAGCGTTACGGTGCGAGAACGTCCAATGGAACAACTTGGACGCCGCGGTCGGTAACATAGGATTGTGAACCAAATCCAATAATCGCTACTTTAGAAACCGGCGGGGTGTTTCCGGCAGCAACCATCCGCTCTTCGACGGCAAAAAGATTGTCAGATGCCTCTTCGATTTGAGCGGAACTGAGCTTGACCTCAACGGGAATCCACATCCCACCTGGAGCCGCTATGACAGCGTCGACCTCAAGATCGCGGGAATCGTGATAGTGATAAAGGCCCATTCCGTTTGCCCTCGCATAGACCCATAGATCATGGAGCGCCAACGATTCGAAAAGCAGCCCAAGTGTCTTGAAGTCTGACAACAACGTCTCCACAGTCGCCCCGAGCGCAGCCGCTGCAAGCGACGGGTCGGCAAGATGATGCTTACGCGCCTCCCTCAGATGCACCGGAGATCTCATCGCGGGATTCCATGCGGGGATATCGCAGACGAAACTCAATCTGCTAAGAAGGGATATGTATGATGCCGCTGTTTGTCTCGATACGTCGCCACCCAAATCGGCCACAAGCGTCTTGAGCGTCGCAAGAGTGGATTCGTTGCGCGCAAGCGATTCGATAACAGCTTTGACCTTTTCAGGATCACGTCGAGAGCCATCAACACGAGACAAATCTTCTTCGGCAACTATGCCGATATAACGTTTTGCCATCGCCGATGCAGCCAGCACATCGCGCCCGACCGCCGCGGGCCATCCGCCGCGAACAACGCACTCGGCAATCGAGGCAGAATCCAACGATCCGAAAGCGCCATTGAACTTTTCGCCAGAAATGATGCCCGACAGCTTAACCGCACCGCTAGATTTCCCAAGTTCGAAAAGCGTCATGGTGTCCATGCGCAATTTAGCGAACCTTCCAGCGCCACTGTGCATCGGCCGTTCATTGTCTCGCGGCGTCGCCGACCCCGTAAATATGAACTGGCCAGGCTCGCCGCCGCGGTTGTCGCACTCAAACCGCGCCGCGTCCCAAAGTTTCGGGACCTCCTGCCATTCGTCGATCAGCCGCGGCACCTCGCCGGAAACGGCAAGCGCCGGGTCCGTCTCGGCACGGAAGCGATTCTCGAAGTTGCGCGACGGGTCCATGAGGAGGAGCCTGGACGCCGCACGGGTCCCGGCCGTGGTTGTCTTCCCGCACCATTTAGGTCCTTCGATGAGAACGGCACCGAATATCCCAAGCATCTGGTCGAGCTCATTTTCGATAATTCTAGCGTAGTACTTTTTTGGCATAGTTTTCACCATTGCTTACCAGCGCGTTTAACTAAATTTTCCGTTTTCATTTAACCAGATTTCAATTATTTGATTAACCAGATTTGCATATTTCGGTTAACGAGACAGATTAAACATGAACGAGCCAAGTCAGATGAGAATCATCTACTCGACACCGCGCATGAGCTCCGAAATGGTGATGTGAAAGCCGTCGGCAATCTTGTTGAGATTTGAAAGGCTGACATTGCGCTGCCCGACCTCAATGCTCGCGTAGTAGGAGCGATCCATCTCAATCAAATTAGCGGACGGAGTGCCCGGGCTCGTTGCGCCTAGGGCGCGGCGGGGTCGGCGACGTCGGAGGTGTCGATCTCGCCAAGAATGGCGAGCCGGCTGATGAACGGGATGCCCTCGGGTTCGTCCACCTCGACGCCGCCGAGCACGATGGTGTTGTCACGCATGTCGATTTGGGTCGTGAACACGGCCTGATCGCGGCCCGAGGCGATAAAGCCGATGCCCGCGAGTACGATGCCCGCGGCAATAAGCCCGCCCGCCACGGCGAGGTAAATCTTCTTCTCCGCTGGTCATGGTACTCACTCCTTTCTACGCCGCGAGATACGCGGCAGCAGCCCGGAGAGCGTCGCCCCCGCCGCGAACTCCTCATCCTGGACGAGCTGGGCTACGTGCCGCTGGACATCGAGGGCGCGAGGCTGCTGTTCCAGGTGATGTCGGTGCCGGAGGGCAGGCAGAGCATGATCGTCACGGCCAACATAGAGTTCAGCAAGTGGGTGACCGTGTTCGGCGACGACAAGATGGCGGCGGCTGTCGTGGACAGGCTCGTCTACACGGGCAGGCTCGTGGAGTTCAACGGCGCAAGCTGCAGAATTGAATCCCGTGTTTTGTGCTGCTTGCTGGCGTTGCCTGGGCATTGATGGCTACGTAGTTCAAGAGACGTTGCTGCTGCTTGGATTTTGCAGTTAAAGAGGCCCGTTTCCCTGGTTTTGGTTGGGGAAACGGGCCTCTTTTGGGTTTGGGTTTGTGGATTGACGAAGGTGACGTTCGTCGGCAGCTATTTTGAGTTCTTGAGGCGGCGGGTGGCTGCGGCGGTTATTCCGAGTCCCATGGCGGCGATTCCTGCTAGTGCGATTGCGCTCGGCGTTGTGTCGCCGGTGTTTGCGAGCTTGTCGGCGGTCGTATTTGCTTGCTTGCCGTTGCTTGTGTTCGCCTGCTTGGAGGGGCTCGGTGCGGTGTCTTTGCCGGTCGCGGGCGAGCTGGCGGGCTGTGTCGTCTCGGCCGGTTGCGCCGAGCTGGAGGGAGGCGTTGTCTCGGTCGGTTGCGTTATCTCGGGCGAGGTGGCCTTGTCTGCCGCGGCCTTTGCCTCTTTGTATGCCTTGCAAGCGTCATCATAGGCCGCTTGTGCCTTTTCCAAATCGCCGGTGAGCGCATTTCGCTTGGCTATGCTTTCGTCGACGCTGGCTTTGGCTTCCTCCGCCGCACTCTCGAAATACTGAACGTGTCCTTTCTGACTTTCGAGGCGGCTTCGGTAGTGGGCAAGCTCATATTCGCAAGAACGTTCTCGCGAATCTGCCATCATGATCTCCGAACGCAACTGTTGAGCAGCTGCGTAATCTCCGTTGTCGTATGCCTCTTTTAATTTTGCCTGAAGCTCGATTACCCGGTTGTGGGCCTCATCGTATTTGGCTTGGGCCGCATCGACGTCCGCTTGCATGGCGGGAAGGGGTTCCCTCCGTTTGGCGGCTTCTGCCAACATCATGTCGTGGAGCTCTTGAGAAGCGGCAATGTCAGCATCGATTACCGCGATTTTCTCGGGACTTGCGGCCTCTTTTGCGGCTTCGAGGTTTTTGAGCGCTTCCTGCATGGCTGCATACGCTTTGTCTTTTTCGGTGGCCGCGGTTTCGCTCGAGTTCGCGGCCGCTGTCTGCAAGGCGACTGCATCGGTGGGGGAGCTGATTTCTGCCGCGATCGCCGTTGCGGGGGCGATTCCCGCGGCAAGTGCCACGGAAAGGGCGATGCCCATGGTTGCTCGTCTTGCTCTTCTTGCGAGAATGTCGTTCATCTCGGCACCTCATTTCAAGGGTCGGCGGCTATTTTGAGTTCTTGAGGCGGCGTGTGGCTGTGGCGGTTATTCCGAGTCCTGCGACGGCGATTCCTGCTAGTGAGATTGCGCTCGTGTCGCCTGTGTTTGCGAGCTTGTTGGCGGTCGTGGTTGCTTGCTTGCCGTTGCTCGAGTTCGCCTGCTTGGCGGAGCTCGGTGCGGCGTCTTCGCCGGTCGCGGGCGAGCCGGCGGGCTGTGCCGTCTCGGCCGGTTGCGCCGAGTTGGAGGGAGGCGTTGTCTCGGTGGGTTGCGTTATCTCGGGCGAGGTGGCCTTGTCTGCCGCGGCTTTTGCCTCTTCGTATGCCTTGCAGGCGTCGTCATAAGCCGCTTGCGCTTTTTCCAAATTGTCGAGGAGCGCATCTCGCCAGGCTATGAACTGGTCGATACGGGCTTTATAGTTCTCTGCAGAACTTTCACAGTCATTAACTCGTCTTTCCTGACTTTTGAGGCGGCGCTGGAACTCGTCAAGCTCCGTTTCACAATGATCTACATACGCTTTTGCCCCTACGATCTCATTTTGCAACTGCCTTATTTGCTGTTTAACAGTTTTGACAAGCTCCTCGTCGCCGAGTGCTTCGAGTGCCTTAAGCACCTCAAGTTTGTTGTCTAATTTTGCCTGGAGCTCGCTTACCCGGTTGCCGGCCTCGTCGTATTTGGCTTGGGCTGCATCGATGTCCGCTTGCATGGCAGGAAGGGATTCTTTCGATTCGGCGGCTTGCGCCAACATCTCGTCGCGGTACTTTTGAAAACGGGCAATGTCATTATTAAAGCGCGCAATTTTCTCGGAACTCGCGGCCTTTTTTGCGGCTTCGAGGTTTTTGAGCGCTTCCTGCATGGCTGCATACGCTTTTTCTTTTTCGGTGGCCGCGTCTTCCGTCTGCAAGGCAACTGCACCGATGGGGGAGCTGGTTTCTGCCGCGATCGCCGTTACGGGGGCGATTCCCGCGGCAAGTGCCACGGAAAGGGCGATGCCCATAGTTGCTCGTCTTGCTCTTCTTGCGAGAATGTCGTTCATCTCGGCACCTCATTTCAAGGGTTGGCGACTCACTTGGTAGCACTAATGTAAGTATATCAGGCGATTAACCCGCTCTTGAATCTCGCCAGAAATAACGAGCTGTTTACTCGTCTTCCTTGATTGTCAACTTCATCCGAACACTTCCCACATTCATCCGCACATGTGCGGATGAATGTGGGAACCCGATACCCTGAGGGCCGGACCGGCCGGCCCCGGGAGATCGGAGGACGGCATGTCCGGAAAGAAGAATAGGGGCTCCGCGAGGGCGGTCCCGAGGGCCTACGGAAGGCTCACGAGGCACGAGCGGGACACGGTCCAGAGGATGCTGGAGCGCGGGGCCTCGTGCAGGGAGATCGCGAGGGAGCTGGGCAGGTCGCCCTCGACGGTGAGCGCCGAGGTGGCGTCGCACAGGTTCGTGACGGCGCCGAAGCCCAGGCGCGGCGAGCGCGTGGACGCCTCCGCCGACCTGTCGGCGGCCTGCCCGCGCCTGGCCGCGTGGCCGCGATGCTGCAACGGCTGCGGCCGGTACCGCGCGATCGGCTGCAAGCGCCGCCCGCACGTCTTCTACGACGCCCGCGCCGCGCAGCTGTGCGCGGACTCGGTGCTCGTCTCGTCCAGGCGCGGGATCGACGCCGACGAGCCCGCCGCGGCGGCGAGGCTGGAGGCCATCAGGGACTGCCTGCGCCGGGGGCTGTCGCCCGAGCAGATGGCGGCGCGCAACGGCGGGCCGGTGGACCTGTCTCCCTCGACCATCTACCGCTGGGTCTCGGCGGGCTACGACGGCATGACCAACATGGAGCTCAGGCGCAAGGTCGGCTACAGGCCGAGGAAGCGCGCCGCCGGGCGGGCGGCCACGCGCCACTCCGCCCGCAGGTCGCATGCCGCGTTCCTCGCCCTCGGGGAGGACGCGTGCGCCGCGGCCTGGGAGATGGACACCGTCGAGGGCGCGCGGGAGGACTCCGCCTGCCTGCTCACGCTGCTGCACCGCCCCAGCAGGCTCCAGCTCGCGCTGCCGCTGGAGGAGAAGACCGCCGGGTGCGTCGCGGACGCCCTGGGCGATATCAGGGAGGTCCTCGGCGCCGACGGCATGGGCAGGGTCTTCCGCGCCGTGCTCACCGACAACGGCGCCGAGTTCTCCGACGAGGCGGCGATCGCGGCGCTGCTCGGCGAGGGGCCCGGCGAGACGAGGCTGTTCTACTGCGACCCCGGGCGCAGCGACCAGAAGGGCGCCTGCGAGCGCAACCACGTCGAGATAAGGAAGCTGCTGCCCAAGGGCGCCGGCCTCAGGTTCGACCGGCTCTCCCCGGCCGACCTGGCGCTCGCGATGTCGCACGTGAACTCCGAGCCCCGCGGCGCGCTCGGCTTCGCGACGCCCGCCCGCGCCTTCAGGGCGATGCTCGGGGAGGACGCGGCGGCGCTGCTGGACGCCTACGGTGTGTGGGACGTGCCGCTCGGCGACCTCGACCTGACGCCGGGACTCATCGAGAGGGCGCGCGCCGAGAGGGGCGATGCCCCGCTGGCCTAGCCTAGAAGGAAAAACGGAATAGACGGACCGACCGTCCGGCTGAGTCTGGGAAGAGGTGCCGGGCGGCGGGCGGAGCATGGCCACCGGACCCATCGAAACACATCTCCACCGTTCCATCAACTGGGAAAACGGCGCCCCCGGACCCCAGGAGGGGCCGCGGGGGCGTTCAGCTAACTGCGGGAATGGCCTATCCGCTCAATGTGTTCGGCTGAGATCGGAAATCAACCGTTTACTCGTCTTTTGGGCTCACCGTACTATCATGGTTCGAATTGAGTGTGAATGATGATAGGGAGCGCCTTTTTATGATTGAGTTGCTCAGGCGTTTTGGCGGTAAGTTTCGCCGATGTATGGTGATCGGCCCTGCGTGCAAGTTGATCGAAGTGATCTTTGACCTGCTGACGCCGCTCGTGATTGCCCAGATGATCGACAAGGGCATCGGCGCGCACGACGTCAGCGCCGTCGTCCACTACGGTATGCTGCTTGGCGCCATGGCTGTGATCGGCATCTCGTTTACGCTCGTTTGCCAAAAGATGGCGGCGCTGACCTCACAGGGCATGGGCACCGATATTCGCGGCGCACTCTATGAGCATATCAACAAGCTGAGCTATGCCGAGCTCGATCGCTTTGGTGCGCCGTCGCTCATCACGCGCATCACCAACGACGTCAACCAAGTCCAGCTCGCCGTGGCGCTGGGCGTGCGCATGCTCATCCGCTGGCCTTTCCTGGCGGTGGGCTCCATGGTTGCGGCCCTTGCCATCGACCTTAAGCTCGGCATTATCTTTTTGATCTGCACGCCCGCCATCGGCCTGGTGTTTTGGTTTGTCATGGCGCGCTGCATTCCGTACTACAAGCAGCTGCAGGCAAAGCTCGACCGCATCGCGCTTATCTGCCGCGAGGGCCTTTCGGGCGCCCGCGTGGTCCGTGCGTTTGTGCGCGAAGATCACGAGCGTGAGCGTTTTGCCCAGGCGGCCGATGACCAGGCGCATGTCGCCATCGCCGTGGGTAAGCTCTCGTCGATTCTCAACCCCGTCACGTTTTTGGTGATGAACCTGGGTGTGTGCGCCATCCTGTGGGTGGGCGGCATTCAGGTCAACGTGGGCGAGCTTACGCAGGGCCAGGTCATGGCGTTTGTGAACTACATGACCCAGACGCTCACCTCCATCGTGTATGTCGCCAACCTGGTCGTGGTCTTTACCAAGGCGAGCGCCAGCGCGTCGCGTATCAACGAGGTGCTCAATTGCGTGCCGAGCATTACCGACGCGGGTAACCAGCCGGTCGCTCTGCCCGAGCCGGGTGCGATGGGCGATGCCGTCCCGGTGCCCGCCTTGAGCTTTAGCCATGCGAGCTTCTCCTTTGGCGCGGGCGCGGCCAACGCCGTCAACGATGTGACCTTGGAGCTCCCGCTGGGCAAGACGCTCGGCATTATCGGCGGCACGGGTAGCGGTAAGTCCACGCTCGTCTCGCTCATCCCGCGCCTGTACGATGCGAGCACCGGCAGCGTGAGCGTGATAGGCGCCGACGTGCGCACCTGGCCGCTCGACCAGCTGCGCCGTGTGGTCGCGACCGTTCCGCAGCGCGCATCGCTGGTGAGCGGCTCCATCCGCAGCAACCTGACCTGGCGCGATGAAGCTGCGACCGACGAGGAGCTCTGGGCGGCACTCGACATGGCGCAGGCCAGCGAGTTCGTGCGCAACAAGCCGCAGGGCTTAGACGCCCCGGTCGAGGCGGGCGGCAAGAACTTTAGCGGTGGCCAGCGTCAGCGCCTGACTATCGCGCGTGCCTTGGTTGGTTCGCCTCAGATATTGATCATGGATGACTCCGCGTCGGCGCTCGACTTTAAGACCGACGCGGCGCTTCGCCATGCCATTCGCGAGCGCAGCATGCGCGGTGCCGCCAAGGGCGGGCTGCCGCTGACCACGGTGATTGTGAGCCAGCGCGTCTCGACCGTGCGCGATGCCGACGTGATCTG
Source organism: Collinsella sp. (assembly GCA_047247485.1). Lineage (GTDB taxonomy): Bacteria > Actinomycetota > Coriobacteriia > Coriobacteriales > Coriobacteriaceae > Collinsella. Next base: position 2,281,896 of record JBKTTM010000006.1, read on the forward strand.
CGTGCTCGACCACGGCTCGGTTGCCGGCCTGGGCACACATGACGAGCTGTATGCAAGCTGCCAGCTCTACCGAGAGATCTGCCAGTCGCAGCTTCGCCGCGAGGAGCTCGAGGGCCGGCAGGGGGGTGCGGCGCCCGCGCCCACCCCAGGTGCCCCGACCGCCCCTGCATCCACCCGCGCAAAGGAGGGCTGCTAAATGAATCCGTATACTTCTTCCGGTTCGGTCGCCACGATGACGGCCAATGTGTCCGGTAGCGATAACCTCAACGATCTGGGTGACGGCCCGCGCCAGCCCGGCGACCCCGAGCGCTATCCCGTGGGTGCGGTGACTCGCCGTCTGATGGGCTACGTTCGTCCGCATCGCATTTCGTTTGTTGAGTCGTTTGTGAGTGCCGCCATCTCGGTGATCTTGCAGCTCTACACGCCCATCCTCATTGGCGAGGGCATCGACCTCATCGTCGCCGCCGGACGGGTGGACTTTGACGCGCTGCTGCCGCTCGTTACCAAACTTGCGCTCGTCGTGGTAGGTGCCGCGGCCTTCCAGTGGCTGCAGGGCTATTGCGTCAACCGCCTGTCCTACGAGACGGTGCGCGACATGCGCGTGGAGGCGAGCGACAAGCTCAGCCGCATGCCGCTCAGCTTTATCGACGGCCATGCCCACGGCGACCTTATGAGCCGCGTGGTCAACGACGTCGACCAGGTGGGCGACGGTCTGCTGCAGGGCTTTACGCAGCTCTTTACCGGCGTCATCACCATCGTGGGCACGCTCGCGTTTATGCTCTCCATCAACCTGACCATGACGCTCGTGGTGGTGCTCGTCACACCGCTCTCCATCTTTGCGGCCGGCGCCATCGCTAAGCTCTCCAACAAGAGCTTCACCGCCCAGCAGCGCATTCAGGGCCAACTGGGCGGCCATATCGAGGAATACGTGGGCGAGCAAAAGCTCGTGGACGCCTTTGCCTACGGCCCAAATGCGCAGCAGCGCTTCGATGCCCTCAACGCCGAGCTCTACACTGCGGGCGAGCGCGCGCAGTTTATGGGCTCGCTTTCCAACCCCGGCACGCGCTTTATCAACAACATCATCTACGCCGTGGTCGCCGTGATCGGCTGCGTGGGCGTGATCACAGGCGTGCCCGCGGCGCTCACGGTGGGCGGCGTGCAGATCTTCCTGTCCTACGCCAACCAGTACACCAAGCCGTTCAACGAGGTCACCAACGTCATTACGCAGATCCAGACCGCGTACGCCTCGGCACGGCGCATGTTCGCGCTGCTCGATGCCCGCGAGCAGGAGCCCGACGCTGTGGATGCCGTTGAGCTCACGGCCCCGCAGGGCGAGGTCGCTTTTGAGCATGTGGACTTTAGCTATGTGCCCGACCGCAAACTGCTGCGGGACATCTGCATCGACGCCAAGCCCGGCATGCGCTTTGCCCTCGTCGGCCCCACGGGCTGCGGCAAGACGACGCTTATCAACCTGCTGCTGCGCTTTTACGATATCGATGCCGGGCGCATCGTGGTCGACGGGCATTCCTCGCGCGACTACACGCGTGAGAGCCTGCGCCGCGCCTTTGGAATGGTGCTGCAGGACACCTGGCTGTTTGAGGGCACGGTGGCCCAGAATATCGCCTACGGTTGCCCCGACGCCACGCGCGAGCAGATCATCGAGGCCGCCAAGCGCGCGCATGCGCACAAGTTTATCGTGCAGCTTCCCGACGGCTACGACACGGTGATCGGCGAGGACGGCGGCACGTTTAGCCAGGGTCAAAAGCAGCTGCTGTGCATCGCGCGCGTCATGCTCACCGACCCGGCTATTCTGCTGCTGGACGAGGCCACCTCGAGCATCGATACCCGCACCGAGCTGCAGGTACAAGCGGCGTTCGACGAACTCATGGCCGGCCGCACGAGCTTTGTCGTCGCGCATCGCCTGTCGACGATCCGTAACGCCGATTGCATCCTGGTCATGCGCGACGGCGAGATTATCGAGCGCGGCACGCACGATGAGCTGTTGGCGGCGGACGGCTTCTATGCCGAGCTCTACCGCAGCCAATTCGCCCAATAAGCAAGACGCGGGACGTATAACGCAGCGCTAGGGCGCGAGCGTGTCAACGGGGGCAACGATGATGCCCTCGGGCGTTGTGTGGACCGGCATGCCGAACCCGATGACGATGAGTTTGGCCGCGGGAGGCCTCTCGCCGCGTTCGACCAGCTTGCGCTCGAGTCGAAGCAGGTTTGCAGATGCCTCGGGGATCTGCGGGCTTCCGAGTTTTACTTCCACGGCAATCCAAGTTCCATCGCGCCTGTGTATGACGGCGTCGACCTCGAGATCGTCGGCGTCGTGGTAGTGGGACACCGATGAGTCATTTGCGGCGGCATAGACCTTAAGGTCGTGCAGGACGAGGGATTCGAAGAGCAGCCCCAGCGTCTTCGGGTCGGATGCCAATGACTCCGGATTTGCTCCGAGCAGCGCGACGGCAAGCGAAGGGTCGGCGAGGTGCCTTTTCGCACTTTGCCGCAGCTTTACCGGCGACCTGAGCGCCGGATGCCAAGCTGGGATATCGTCGATGATATTGATTCGTCTCAGCGCATCCATGTATCTGGAGACCGAATTCTTCGAAACGCCGGTACCGATATCTTTGTCGATGGATTTCGACCCAGCAAGCGTCGACTCATTTCGCGCAAGCGATGTCAAAAGAGACCTGACCTTGACCGGATCACGCTTGACGCCGTCAGTTCTAGAAACATCCGATTCGCATACGCCATCAACATAAGCAGCGGCAATCCGCATAGCATTTTCAGTTGTTTTCCCCATCGCTTGAGGCCAACCACCGCGACACAGCAAATCGGCGATGCCGGCGACACCAGCGATCGATCCGACCGCCTGCTTGGCGGGGTGTCCGGAAAGCAGCGCTCCAATTGAAGCCGCGCCCGAAGAAACGCCGAGCTCAAACAGCGTCATGGTGTCCATTCGCAACCTAGCTATTCGCCCAACGCCACTATGCATCGGCTGCTTCGAATCTCGCGGCGTTGCTGAGCCCGTAAGAATAAACTGTCCGGATTCTCCCTGTCTTGCGTCACACTCGAAACGTACGGCATCCCATAGTTTTGGTTCTTCCTGCCATTCGTCGATGAGTCTAGGCGACGGTCCTGCTATTGCCTGCGCTGGGTCGATCCGAGCCAACTGGAGAGCGGAAAAATTTCCAGTCGGATCGGAAAGAGACAAGGATGATTTGGCAAAACGTCTGGCCGAAGTGGTCTTTCCGCACCACTTCGGGCCTTGAATGAGAACCGCACCGAAGATATCGAGATTATGCCTGATTGCCTTGTCGATGCATCTGTCTACATACCGATCCATACCGTCACCTTCTTAACTTGCCTTGATTATGTATTCTACCAGCTGCGTGGTGACGATTGACGGTTATCTGTGGTGACGATTGACGGAGAATTATGGTGACGATTGATGGCATATTATGGTGACGATTGTCGTTGATTCGGGGGCAGGGCCGCTTGGCTGTCCCAAATTTTAAAAAGTATGGGGTTTGCGCTGCGAGCTTTTGTCCAAAGATGTCGCCTGCGTCGCCAATCGACAGACGGTGGTTTACATCTGTCACGTTAGTACTAAGATATTCATCTAATAAATTGCATTAGTGGCTTTAGTTTTGGGGGAAACGAGCAACGTGACTATGACATGCTCTTTGGTGGTTAACAGCAAGAGCGGTAATACCAGGATGGTTTCGGGCGCGATCAAGCGCGCTCTGCAGGCTGCGGGTGTTGAGTTTGTCCATGCCGCGGCATTGAGCGATGATGCGGATGCAGATCAGGTTGCGCTCGAGGCGCAGGGTGCCTGCGCTGCCGATACGGTGCTCGTCGGTTTTTGGTGCGACAAGGGCGCGTGCACGCCTTCGGTCGCGGCGTTGCTTTCCGCCTTGCACGGCAAGCGCGTCTTTCTGTTTGGCACCTGCGGTTTTGGGGCCGACCAGAGCTATTACCAGCAGATTATTGATCGCGTGACTTCCAATTTGGCTGGGGATGCCGAGCTTGCGGGCTGGGCGATGTGCCAGGGCAAGATGGGTCCCGCGGTCAAGCAGCGCTACGAGGCCATGCTCGAGCAAGATCCCGACAACGCGCGCTATAAGATGCTGCTCGACAACTGGATTGCTGCGAAGGACCATCCCACCAAGGAAGATCTGGATAACATGGCCGCAGCCGCCAAGAAGGCCGTACTGGGAGAGTAGCTTCGCCGTCCGCGATCCTTCGTGCAAAACAATACAAATGTGAAAGCCTCGAAATCCTCGAGGCTTTTTTCTTGACACTCGTGGGCGCAACCGTGGCAACCGTTTGGGGTGACATTTTCCATCACCCCGATGACGAGACCGTCTTGGAAGACACGCTCTCCTGCATCCGCTGGATGTATCGCCAGATGGAGAACGGTTGCCAAACGTACCCTGGCTTCTTTACGCACCATTCGATGGGATTCATGCAACAAGGCGCTGCGGATGGCAAGCGCCGCATGCATCATGCCTGGCATCATATCCTCGACCAGCTTTGCGTGGTGCTCAAGCGTGATCCTCGGGTGCGCCCGGACGCCTTTACCGATCAGTTTACTGCCGAGCAATTTGCCGAGGTCCTGTTCTCGCTCATGCTCTCCGCCGTGATTCGGCAAGATTTTGATCCGAGTGCCGTGCTCGAGATCACGTGTCGAACCCTCTACTAACGGTCCCCGCGCAATGCGGGGATTTTTACGGTTAGAAAGTGAACAGCGTTCACGTTAAGGAGGTGGTGCGTGGCGCCAAGAAGCCAAACCGTTCTTTTGCAATCATTCTTATAAGGAGACATATATATGCGTGCTATTTTCGAAACGCTTTTTGACATCGTGTACTTGGTGACGGTCATCACTATCGGTGTCCGTATGATTCGCGGCAGCAAGGGCAACCGTCAGTTCCAGCTGTTTGGCTGGATGGCGGTCGTATTGGGTGCCGGCGATTCATTTCACCTGGTGCCTCGCGCACTGGCACTTTGCACGACCGGCTTTGACGCTTATGCTGTGCAGCTGGGCCTGGGCAAGTGGATTACCTCGATTACTATGACCGTCTTCTACGTGTTGCTGTACTTCGTGTGGCGCGAGCGCTATCAGGTCAAGAATCACGTCGCGACGACCGCGGCGATCTTTGCCCTTGCCGCCATACGTGTCGCGCTGTGCATGCTGCCGCAGAACCAGTGGCTCACCAACCAGACCCCGCCTACGTGGGGCATCCTGCGCAACATTCCGTTTGCCATTATGGGCCTGATGGTCATCGTGCTGTTCTACCGCAGTGCGAAGGAAGATGGCGACGAGGCCTTCCGCTGGATGTGGCTCACCATTGTGCTGAGCTTTGGCTTCTACATCCCCGTGTTCCTGTGGGCCGAGGTTATTCCGGCCATCGGAATGCTCATGATTCCCAAGACCTGCGCGTATGTATGGACCGTGCTGATCGGCTACAACGCCATGAAAGCGGAGTGCTAGGTCCATCTTCTAAATGTTTCGCCCGCCCGGCGGCGGAATATAAGGTTTCCTGCTCTACAGTCCTGCTCGCACGGAGAGCACATTAAGTGCTCTCCGGCTCGTGCGGAACTCGCGATAAACCTTATATTCCGCCGCCGGGCGGGCGCCCCTTTATTGATGGAAGGCCTAATAAGCTGATGATTCCATGCCCAGATGTGCCCAGAGCGGGACGGGCTTTCCGGATGGACGGGGTCTTGGAATGAAATGTAACATTGAATAGCAATTTTAATTGGGGGGGTAACATCATATGAGTTGTACAACAAAGCAGACTTAACGTGAGGGAATTGCGCAGGGGGGTTGGTTGCAGGTATCGAACAAGGCAGGCCGGTACGGGTATAAAAGACCGCTCACGCCAATTTCTGAGCATTTCGGTATCAAGTGTTGCAAAAAGTCAAGGTCAACAGTATGGTATATGCCATGAAAAAGATTTAAAATTGGCTTTTTCGAATCCCATTTTCAAGGGCCTTGTAGCGTTTGAGGAAAGTGGCGGGCCCTTGAATGGATCGAATGTGGCCTCGATGGGGATGGATTAAACACTTTGACGGCTCGTGCACTCAAACATTTTATTGCACTTCTTAGTAGCTTGGCGATTGCGCTCGTCATGGCTCTTGCCGTCGTTTCTTTTGTCCCCCACGCATTTGGATACACGCCCTATGCAGTGCTTTCGGGCTCTATGGAACCCGAGCTTCCCGTCGGCTCCATGGTGTTTGTTCACCAGGTTGATCCAACGAATATTGCCGTGGGCGACAGTGCAACTTTTTACCGATCGGACGGCGCCGTGGTGACTCACCAGGTGTACGAGGTCGACCCTGTGGCGCAGACGATCAGCACGCAGGGAATCGCAAACAAAAATGCAGATGGAACCATCATGCACGACGCCGAGCAGACGCCTTTTTCACGCGTGATCGGCGTCGTTTCTTTTTGTGTCCCTTACCTGGGCTTCGTTAACGCATATTGCACGACGATGCCCGGTTTGCTTGTTGTGGTGGCCGTTCTGGCGCTGCTGGTCGCGGCGTCGATTGTGCTCGATCGGATGGTTCCCGACGAACCTGCGGGCAAACATGCCCGCGCGTATGCGAGGGAGCGGCGTTCATAACGGCAGGGAGAAGTGTCGGCGGCAGTTGGGGTTGCCGTCGGGGAAGACGATTCTGGAAAGGAAGAGAACGATGGAAAACAAGAAGAAAAAGCGCTACGGCATCATTGCCGCCTTGCTGCTGCTGGTACTGGCCGCCGGCGTGGGTACCTATGCATGGCTGACGGCCACGCAGTCGCTGGAGAACGTGTTTACGGTGGGTAGCTTTGGCCACCCGGAAAACAAGCCTGATCCGGACAATCCCGAGAAGCCGAAACCCAATGATCCGAACACTGACAATGCCTACCTGTTCGAGACCAAGTGGAAAGAGGATTCCAAAATCATCCCCGGGTCCTCCGTCGATAAAAACCCGAACGTTGGTATTGCAGCGAAATCCGACGACGCTTATGTCTTTATCTATGTGAAGAACGCAATGGTCAAGAATAATACCGCTCTCGTAAATACCCCCTACTTCACCCTCAACAGCAATTGGAAGCCGGTTGCTGACCAGACCAAAACCAATGGCGTTGAGGGCCAGTATGTGAGCGGTCTGTTCATGTATGCAAAGGACTCCGAGAGCGGTCCTGCCGTTCTGGCTGCCAAAAGCGCCACTAAGGATGTCTACACCGGCGAGCTTTTCAGCAGGGTTGTGTTCCCCGGCGAAATGACGAGCGATGATGTTGTTTCGGGCGAGAGCACAAAACCTAAGATGGTCGTTTCCGCCTACATCTTCGGTGCTGACCAGTCCAACGGCACCACCAGCGCAGCAGATAACGCTATTGCTCAGGCCAAGGATTGGGCTGCCAAACTGCAGTAATTCCACCCTCCCCACTGAGATCCCGACCCGCTCCCCATCCCTATATTCGGGTCGGGATCTCGGTTCCCCTTTGATCGACGATTGGCGAACGTAATGCTCAACAATCTTTCCGACAATCAGAAACGCACCTTGGCGCTTGCCGCGATGGCGCTGTTGGCCCTGGCGTGCCTGTGCGGCACGCTGGCTTTTACCGTTGATATGGTTCCGACGAACAACGTCCTATCGTTTGGCAGCGTGAAGGTACGAGTCTGCGAATACACCCTCAACGAGCAGGGCGAGGAGATTCCGTTTGACGCCGACGAACACGGGGACTATCCCGACACCAAGGCCGGGGGCCCTGACATCAGCCGCATTGTGCGCGTGGAGAACGCCGGCGCGCAGCCTGAGTACGTTCGCGTTCGTCTGCGCATGACGTCAGTGGCACCCGACGGTTCGAGTGTGGATGCCTCGGGCAACGTTGCCTTTAACGTGAGTGCGGGCGAGGGCTCCCCGTGGGTCGATGGTGGCGATGGGTGGTACTACTACCGCGGATTGGCCGGGCGTGGCGGCATGCTCGACCCCGGCGCCATGACGGAAAGCCTCATGGATTCGCTGCGCTTTGTGGGCGACTACAACGAGGCCGCGCGCGGTGGCTCATTCAAACTCGATATCGACGTTCAGGCCGTGCAGGCCAAAAACCAACAGGCAAACGATACCGTCCTCGACGTGCTCGACGTCGTGGGCTGGCCGGAGGCGAACTAGCCCATGAAGATCAAGAACAGAAACCGAGGTGTGCTTAGCAGGCTGGTTGCCGTCGCGGCGATTGCCCTTTGTTGCGTTATGGTGCTGCCGGCGGTGGCGCATGCCGAGGACCAGACCGAATTCCATATCACAAACAGGGACGACTTCTTGGCGTGCGTCGCGCTGTCGCGGCAGCGCGACACGTCGCAGTGGCGCGTCTATCTCGATAACGATATCGTTCTTAACGATGCTGATATGAACGCCATTGTTGCGGATACGGTCAAGCACCTCTCCTTTGGCAATAAGGAGCATCCCTTTAAGGGCGTTTTCGATGGCCAGAATCACACCGTGACGGGTCTGAACTACGCCAACAATATGTTGGAGCCCGAGCGCGACACGGGCTTTTTTGCCGAGACCGATGGCGCCACCATCAAGAACTTCCTGATCAAGGATGCCAACATTTGGGCCGACTTCCGCGGCGGCATCATCGTGGGCAAGGCCGTCAACACCAGCTTCGAAAACGTCATGGTCATGGAGAGCACCCTGCACGTCACGTGCGCCAACAACATGCTCAACGTTATCACGAACGCCGGCTTCGAAGGCGGCATGATCGCAGGCGAGCTGAATGACTGCAATCTGTACAACTGCGAGGTGCGCGGCGGTCGCGCCGTCCATAACACCACGGCAGGTGTGCAGGCGCTCGGTGGCGAGGGCCTGTACATGGCGGCATTTGCCGGCTACGTTAAAAACTCGACAATCGAGTATTGCCGCGTGACGCCTACGCGCAACGAGGATGGCTCGATTGCCAAGAATGGCATGACCGACGTCACCAATAAATACGATGTGGCCGTCGGCGCCCTGGGCGGCAACAACGTGTACGCCTCGGGTTTTGTGGGCTGCATGGCAGGCGACGCCAAGATTATCGACTGCTTCTCGACGGCGCAGTGCTACAGCTATGCCGCATCATACGTGGGCGTCATCTCCGTGACGCGCGCGTGGACAGGCGGCCTGGCGGGCCGTATTTTAACCAAAGAAGGCAATGAGCTCGTTCGAAGCCACTTTGCGGGTGACCTGAGCTCGCGCCAGTATAATCCAATCGCCGTGATTCCCATTATTCAAAACGATGTGAACCTGGGCGGTATTGCTGCGCGCGCCAACAAGGGTGACGCCACGGTCACCGAGTGTTACTTTAAGCCGAGCGTGAGCCTTTCCGGCAATAGCCAGGGCGATGCGGCCAAAAAGAAAATCCCCTCGTTTGGCGGCGACGGTACCACCAAGGGCGACAGCTATGGTCCTTGGGATGACGAGCGCTACATCACGCGTGAGCTGTGGGAACAGCACGACTACGACTTCTGTGCCGGCACCAAGCGCTCGACTGATAACGATAATGCCCTGGGTGGCCAGCACTACAATGAGTGGGCGATGGATTACAGGCTGAATATCCCCGTGCATGGCCAGAGCGTTAAGGCGACGATCGATTTTCCCGGCGCGGGCACCGCGACAATCGAGAAGACCAAACTTGGCAAAGACCAGGCGACCGCGGATCCGTACGCCTTTGCCGTGAGCGCCGTGCTGGCGGGAACGGCCCAGGGCTTGGCCCAGGGCGATACATCGGTGACGTTCAGGCAGGATACCTCTGCAAAGCCTGAGGGGCTGAGCGAGGCGAACGGCGGCTACCGCTTTATGGGCTGGTTCCGCGAGCCCGACGTGCGTGTGAACCGAATTGGACAAGACAACAGCTGGTTTGATGGCAAGACTGATGCCAAAGCCGCGGATGCTGGCAAGCAGGTCCAGAAGAACGAGGAGCACGACAAAACGTCGACCTATACTGCCGACAACGGTAAGGATCATGACGCGAGTGAGGGCTTCAAGGGCAACGACCTCTTTATCGCTTCGTATGAGGCGCAGGTGCTGTTCTATAACGTTAAGGGCGAGACGCTCGACTGGCATGACGGCGTCAAGCACGATGCTTCAGTGGACTGGTACCGCTATGGCGTCGGTTTGACGCCGGCTGCCCCCGATGATCGCGGCAGCTTGTCGCCAACCGCGACGTTTATTGGGTGGACCACGCAGCCGAACGACGAGAAGAGCATGAACGGCGCCTATGCTGCCATCACCTCTACTCAGCTGGCTGATCTGAAAAACAAGGGAGCATTTTATCCTGCAGGTGGCGAGATCACCGTGGTCGGTCCCACCGATTTCTATCCCGTGTACAGCGACTACGTTTCGAACATCATGACGGTGTTCGAAGGCAATGAGCAGGACAAAATCGACAATGAGTCTCTACGTGACGGCGTTGGCGAAACCAAAGTCGACCCCCAGACTGCCGAGGACGGCACCAGCGTCTACACGGTACAGGTGTGCGACACGGACGGTACGCCCCTGTCCAATGGCGGCAAGCTGCCCGATGGCTATCGCTTCTTGGGTTGGTATGAAAACAAGGGAACCGAGGATGCCCCGCTCGAGGTGCGCGTAAGCCGCGACCCGAGCTACACACTTCCCGCCAGCGTCGATCTGACCGTCCAACATACCTATACGGCGCGCTTTGAGTACCGCGTGGATTATTACGTTCGGGCATTTACAAATAGCGATCTAACAGACAGTAAGAAGTTGTGCTCGATTTGGAATAAATACAAGTCGCCCTTCGAGGAAAACGTCGGCGCGACATATGTTCGTGAAAACATTATCCATTGGGGTGCCGGCACGGACGCCTCCGCCCATGTGCTACACAATGATGAGAATCCAGCAGATAAGTGCACTACCGTTCTCTCTAATGCGACGAAAATCGTTGCGCCTATAAACGCCTACTCCCATAACGTGCGTAACGACAGCGGCGCAAACACTCTCAAGGATATGATTGCCGACACTGATTTTCCGGGAGCTGGAAAACTGAGCGATGAGAAGGTTGCCGCTAGCATCAAAGTCCAATTTCATTCTGCGCATGATAGGTATCACTTCAGTTTTTGGACGCTCGAAAGACCCGGCGACGGTTCTTGGACATATATAAATAATCCTTTTTCGAGTCTCGTTAAAACGACGGAACAATATTATGTTCGCGCTATGGTGACTACGGATGTCACCTTCTATGACAAGTATGACAACGTCAAGCAAACCGCTACTCGACGCTATGAAAGCAACTTGCTTCAACAGAAAACGCCAGAAGGTAAAGACCCGACGTTCCTGTATTGTTATCCGCATCTTTATAAGGACAAGACGGTTAATGATGAGCCCTACGACGGAAAAAAGGGCGACATCAATCCCTACCTGACTCTTCAGGCTTCCCCGACCGATGCTGACATGGCTGTGCCGGGTTATAAGTTCCTGGGCTGGATCTCTACGGCTGAGGTCCAGAAGGACTCTGACGTCTGGAACTATATCTACGACGTCGCCGGCGACGCCTATGTGACGAGTGATCCGGATAAGGCGGCGCCGTATCTGGCAACCGACGCGTCCAAGGTCACCCAGTGGCAGGATGCCTATCCCGTGTACGTAAAGTACGACGTTAACTACACCACCAACCTGCACCGCAAGGGCTTTGACGGAACGCCGGGCATCATCAATGTTCCGCAGTTCGACATTACGCCCCAACTTGTGGTTCAGGAGAACGGCGACGTGGTGGCTACGGTGAGCCCCGACATCAGGACGACGGTGTACGCTGACGGTACCGGTGGCGCCTATCAGCTTAAGAAGCTCGAAATCGAGCTTCCCGACGGAACGGTCGAGCAGCTCGAGCCGACGGACGAAGGCGGCAACACCTATTCCTGTCCCGTGGAGCCCGGCAAGCCTTATACGTTTGTGGCATATTACACGCCTATTGCGGTGGTGTACCACCTGGATGACAACGCTATCGATGGCAAGCTCGCGCAGGAGGGCAAGACGCTCGGCAGCCTTAAGGATGGTATCCCGCTGCCAACGTATAACGTTGGCGACATCGATGCCGCAACGGGTGCATACAACGTCTTCGTGGGCTGGACGGAAACCAAGCCGGCGGCAGGTAGCGGCTATGTCGTTTGGTCGGACGGCCTTCCCATGGTGAATAGAAACACCGTGGTCAAGGCTCCTATGGAGCTGTTCCCGGTCTACCGTGCCAGTGCAGTCAAGGTCCGATCGAATATCGATGCCAATCTGGATGACCCCGATTCCGTACGCTCGCTTACGCGCACCGACTCTGGTGATCAGATTTCGCTGGAGGTAAAAGCTGCAACCGAGGTCGTCGGCAAAAACGGCACCAAGTACGACTTTGTCGGCTGGTCGTGCGACTATAAATCCGATAGCCAATACACCCTGATGACCGACGATGAGAAGTATCCCCTCGAGGGCGGTGAGCCATTTAAGGACGTAACGTATACCGCGGTGTATAAGATCACGCCGTATAAGGTGTGCTATCACGGCGTTGACGCCGCGCCCATCTTTACGGCGACGGTCGACTCGGGCGACGATCGCGCGACAGGCGCCGGCTTTGTCCATAACGTCGAGGTTCCCAAGGTGGATGAGAGCGGCAAACCGGTCTATGACAACAACGGCAATCCCGTGATGGAGCAAAAGTCCGTCGCGTACGACGCGGATGCCTATTCCAAGATCGTTGCGCTGCTCGATGAGCAGGCGGCGGCTGGCGGCAACGTGCGCGAACTCTTCTTGGAGTGGCGATATGTGGGTGCCGATGGCACTGCGAAGTCTTGGGATGAGTTTAAGGGCGATCCGGTCAAGGGAGATATGGACCTGTATCCCGTGACGTATCGTGTGACTGCCAATAACACGTCCGACGCTGCGAACCCCGTAGCCATGACCTCGCGTCTCAAGTGGCTCCTCGATCCAACTGCTGCAAACACGGTCGATGACAATGCCGATAAGGCACCGTTTAAGGCCTGCTTTGCCGAGCCGTTTATGGGAACGCAGCTGATTGTCACAGTTAAGCAGGCGAGCTACGGCCCTGGTACATCCATGACGGAGAAGCCCGTAAACGACAAATACGTCTCACTCTATAGTTTGGGCTCGGGCAATGGATCGTTCGACCTAGCCAATCGTCTGGAGTCCAAGAAGACGGGTGAAGGCGAACAGGGCCCCGGTAATGCCGTGTTCAACTTCGCCCAGACTCACGCGTTGACGATCGTCAAAAAGACCACCGATGCAAGTGCTATGGGGCAGATGTTCCGCTTTAAGGTGACGAAGACGGTAGAGGGAACCTCTCCCGAGACACGCATGGTCGAGGTTAAAGTCGATAAAACGCAGCAGGAAAACGGTGAAACCTGGTATGTCGGCAGCGTGCAGCTTGCCGCTCCGGCGGGTGACTATACCGTCGTGGAAGACACGGCTTGGGCATGGCGCTACCAGGGTGAGCTGAGCACGCCGGGTAAGGCGCCCGGTAAATCTGCCGAGCTGAAGATTTCGTCTGCTTCGAGTGCGGGTGATGCTGTGGTAACGTGCGTCAACACGCGAGCGAAGGACAAATGGGTCGATGGCGGCTCGCGTGCCAAGAATGTTTGGGAAAACGGCACGCTGAGGAGGGAGGACTAGGATGACTAAGCGCAAGCGGATCGTCGCCCTCCTTGTCGGCGTTCTCCTTTTGGCCGGCGCTGCCGGCACCTTTGCGTGGCTTTCGGTTACGGGCGTGCTGGTCAACGAGTTTGGCTTTGGCTCGGTGGCGCCCTCGGTGGACGAGAAGCTCGACAATAATGTAAAGAGCGACGTTGCGGTTAAAAATAGCGGCTCCGCTCCGGCGTACCTGCGTGTTGCGGTGGATATCTACTGGCAGGATAAGGATGGCGCACGCCTGTGGGATGAACCGATCGAGGGTAACGACTACGCCATTGTGTGGGGCGACGTGTTCAACGCCTCCGCTACTAATAGCGCCTCGTCTTGGGTTCGCTCGGCCGACGGGTTCTACTATTGGACGTCTCCTGTTGCGCCGATGGACAAGACGAAGGGCGTGCTCATCAAGAGTGTGTCCGAGAAGAAGACAGATGGTAAAAACCTAGTCGTTGACATTTCGACCCAAGCAATTCAATCCACGCCCGACGATGCAGTTAAAGAGGCATGGGGTTGCACGGTCGAGGATGGCGTGCTGGTGCCGCCACATGGAGGTGCGTAAGTATGGCGTTCCCGATTCGCAAAGGCGTTGCGCGCTCCTTGCGTTGCGTGGTCGCGGCCGTTCTCTGCATGGTCGCGCTTGCCGTTCCTGCCCGTGCGTTCGCCGATACTCCCGCGATTGCGTATGACGGAAATGCGCGCCAGCTGACGGTCTCGGGGGCGACGGACTCCTCGGGGGAGCCCGATCTGTTTCCAGCCTTTAAAGATCTAATGCCCGGCGATGTGCGCGAGCAGCAGATTGAGGTTCGTGCCACGGGCGTAAAGTCCCAGGTGCGCGTGTTTGTGCGGGCCGTTGCCGATCACGAGACGGCACGCCTGCTGTCGCCCATTACCTTAACGGCGTCGGCGGGCGATGCGTCTGCCGGTTGGCTCCAGACGGGAACGCCGGGCAGTGTGTTCGCCCGCCCCACCCAGGTCGCCACGTTTACGAGCGATGGTAGCACGGTGCTCAATTTGCAGCTAAGTGTCCCGACGTCGGTGGGCAACGAGCTTGCCGACGCAAGCAAGACCATTCGTTGGGAGATTACCGCCGAGGACGATGGCGAAACAATTCCTGCGCAGCCCGCTGGCTCCAAAAAGCCCGGCCTGTTTGGCCTGGCTGCGACGGGCGACAGCTCGCTCGCTCTGCTTTTGACGCTGCTAACGCTAGCAATTATCGCTTTTATGGCCGCGCTGCTCTTGTCCCGGCGGGATAAGCGCTAGGTCCATCTTCTAAACGCAACGCCCTCCCGGGCGGCGGGCACGAAGTTCCCTGCTCTACAGTTCTGCGCAAGACGAAGGCCACATTAAGTGGCCTTCTTTGCGTGCGGAACTCGCGATGAACTTCGTGCCCGCCGCCCGGGAGGGCGCCCCTTTATTGATGGAAGGCCTAATAAGCTGATGATTTCATTCCCAGATGTATTCAGGGTGGGACAGGCTTTCCGGATACAAAGAAGGCCACATGACGTGGCCTTCAACTTATATATGTTCGGCGATACACCCAAGACAAGCCACGCTCCAACAACAGGGCGTCTGTCCGGGCGGAGGTATGTAAGGTTCATCGCGAGTTCCGCACGAGCCGGAGAGCACTTAATGTGCTCTCCGTGCGAGCAGGACTGTCCGAGCAGGGAACCTCACATTCCGCGCCGCCGGGCAGACGAACCAGTTAAGACGCGCCGCTACTTGATCTTGGTCGTACCCGGTGCCAGGTTGGGGTCGGTCTCGTTGGCCTCGGTCTGGAAGTGCTCGGTGTAGACGTTCTTGCCGTCGCGGAACATCTCGTAGTACTGCATCTTGGCGTAATTCTCGCGCGCCTTGGTGGCGGCAGCGGCAACGGCGTCGTCACCGGTGACGTTGGAGGAGAGCGCCCAGCGCAGGCTGGCGTCCTCGTAGCCCACAGAGTTGATGGCGGGCAGCGACTCGCGCAGCGTCATGTGCGCCTTCTGATAGTCGGAGAGCGGAGCGCCGATCAGCTGCATGAGCTGGGTGGACAGGTAGTTGGTGGACAGGTCGTCGGTCTCGCTCGTCTGGTCGCAGCCGGCGACGTCGTAGTTAGCCCAGATGATGTAGTCGGTCTGCCACAGGCGCTCCTGATGGGTGGCGTCGTCCTCGTCGGTAAACCACTTGTCGTTGAACTTGGACGGGAAGAACGGCTGGTGGTCGCCCCAGAACACCACGACCACCTTGCGGTCGAGCTTGCTCAGGGCGTTGAGGAAGTAGCGCAGCGCCTGGTCGGACTGCTCGATGCACGAGACATACTCGTCGACATCGGACAGCGTGCCGTCCTCGACGGTCTTGGCATCCAGGTCGGTCGTGTCGATGTTCAGGTGTACCTGCTTGTCGAGCGGCACCAGACCCGTGTCGTAGCCCGAGTGGTTCTGCATGGTCACGTCGAAGATAAACTGCGGATCGGCGTTCTGGTCCAGCAGCTCAAGAATCTTGTCGTAGGTAGCTTGGTCGGTCACCATGCCGCGCAGGGTATCGGCTCCCTGGAAATCGTTGATGGACAGGAACTGGTCAAAGCCAAAGTCCTTGTAGACGTTCTCGCGGTTCCAGTTGGTCGCGTGGTTGGGATGCATGGCCGTGGTGGAATAGCCGAGCGATTTGAACTGCTCTGCCAGATTCCCGGTCGTTTCCATGTTGTAGATGGTGTAGGGGTACACGCCCGAGCCCAGGTTGGCCATGGAGTTGCCGGTCATAAACTCAAACTCGGTATTGGCGGTACCGCCGCCGTAGGCGCTCACGTAGAGCTTGCCGCGGCTGAGGCAGTTGGACAGGTTCTTAAAGTACTGCGGGCCCTCGTAGCCGGCGCGCATGTTCTGGTAGATGGATAGATCTGAGAAGGTCTCGTTCATGATGGCGATGACCGTGGGCTTCTCGCTATCGAACTGCTCCTTCGCGGCGGTGCGCTCGTCACTCTTGGCGGCGTCGGACTTGTCGTAGGCCTTGGCGTACTTTTTGAGCGTGGCCTTGGCATCGTCGACGGAGTAGTCGGCGGGTTTGGGCGGCTTGATGGACTGTGCCGCACTAATAAAGGCGGGCAGGTAGCCCTCGCGCCAGTAGCTCTCGAGCGGGCGCCAGGTGTAGACAGTGATGCCGAGGGTGTTGTAGTAGTCGATGAGGGTGACGTGCGCGGTCACGCCGCCCAGGCACAGCACGGCGACGAGCAGGTTGGTGAGCAGCATGCGCTTGGCGTTGGCGGCACCCTTCTGACGGTGCGGTGCCACCAGGCCGGCGTACTCACATAGCAGCATGGCGATGGCGGTAAAGCCCATGGACAGCACGCAGAACAGCGAGAGCGAGAAGGTGTAGCCGTTGCCGGCGACCGCGGCGGCGGTGGAGATGGCCGAAAGGTCGCCCGGCTGGATGGGCATGGATTTAAACGTGATGACGAAGAACTCGGCAATGCCCAGGACAAAGAGGGCAAAGGCCAGGACCGCGGGAGCTGCGCCGTGGCGCTGGAACAGGAAGAACAAGCCGGTCATGAGCGTGGTGATGATGGCCCACTCGAGCAGGATGCACAGGGGGTAGACCCAGGTAAAGTCGTGGTTGGACGAGACCTCCATGCCCAGCAGCGCAAAGACGCCGGCGAGCAGCAGGCACAAGACGGCGGCGACGAGCGGTTTGCCTACAAAGGCGCCGCGCAGGCGGGCGAGCTTGCCGGTGGGGGCGGGGGCGCCGGGCGCGGCGAACGCAAAGACGCGCGGGGCGATGCGGTCGCGTGCGATGCTGGCCCAAGCGCAGCCGGTGAGGATGGCGTTGGTCAGGATGAGCATCACAAAGGCGAGCGGCTCGTTTTGGGCGACGAGGCCAATGGCGCCCCAAATGGTCAAAAAGACCTGGAACAGGCCGAAGGCGACGCTCCACCCAAGAGCGCTTTTGGCAACGGTGCCCGACTGAGCGCGAATGGCCTTGGCCTCGCGCAAGACAAGGTAGACGGTCGCCGCAAGACCGACGAGCGAGATGGCGGCAGCGAACATGCTGAGACTCCTCACAAACTAAAACGTACGAAAGCGGGGGTTTACCCGATTGTTACCAAGATATGCGCTGCAATTGGTGTCTGCGCACAACAACCAGCCATATTAACGCGCACGTGTGGCGGTGTGGCGCAATGTAGTGGCGACCTGCGCGATAATGGACGGGAATTACACGGAAACGTAAAGGCTTCTTAAAGAATTAGCGAGGATAGAGCTATGGGCGAGCAGGTTTGTATGACGGGTGCCGAGTACTGCGGCGGAGCTGCGGGCGTGGATGCGAACGGTTATCCGGTCGAGACTACGGGTAATGCGGTGCTGGACACGTTGGAGCACCGTTCCTCCACGCGTGCCTTCGCGCGTGATGACGACGACCGCCCCGTGGCGGTGACCGACGAGCAGCGGGCGGCGATTTTGCATGCGGCGAGCCGCGCGCCGTCGGCGGGCGCCATGATGATGTATTCCATCGTGAGCATCCGCGAGCAGGCAACGCTCGACCGCCTGGCCGACCTGTGCGACCACCAACCCATGATTGCCAAGGCGCCCTGGGCACTAATATTTGTGGTCGATTATGCCAAGTGGATCGATCTGTTTGAGCACGTGGGCTGCTTTGAGCCCGAGTTTGTCGAGCGCACGGGCAAGGCACCCCGCCGCGCGCCGGGTTTGGGCGACTTTGCCATCGCGGCGCAGGATGCCGTGATCGCCGCGCAAAACGCCGTGGTTGCCGCCGAGGCCCTGGGGCTGGGGAGCTGCTACATCGGCGATATCGTCGAGAATGCCGAGGAAGTCGCCGAGCTGCTCGATCTGCCGCCCTATACCATGCCGCTATCGATGCTCATCATCGGCACGCCCCGTAAGGAGCGCCCGGCAATCGCGCATCCCGTGGTGAACCTGGTGCACGAGGAGCGCTACTGCCGCGCGGATGCCGCGACCATGGACGCGCAGGTGGCCGAGATGGACGCAATGTTCCGTCCGCATGCCCGCGAGGTGGGGGAGCGCGTCGTGGACATCTATACCCGCAAGCACACGAGTCCCTTTATGGCCGAGATGAGCCGTTCCATGGAGTGGTGGTTCAAAAACTGGCTCGGCAAGTAACGAATGCGGCGATGTGACAAAGGGACAGTCCCTTTGTCACATTCCATTTAGAGGCTTTAGCCTGTGCGGGGCGCGCAGCGCGCCGCATCAGAAACCACCCGCTATGCGGGTGGGGCCAAACGGCTTTACAAAGCCGCCCCCTCGCCGGACACTTGCGATTGTTCAGGCCGCAAGGAATCCGAGTCGAGAGGGCGGTGGTGGCGTATGGCCCAGAAGGCCTACAGCCTTTCCCACACGAAGTGGATGTGCAAGTACCACGTCGTGTTCACGCCGAAGTATAGGCGCAAAGTCATCTACAACCAAATAAGGTCCGACCTTGGGGAGATCTTCAGGAAGCTCTGCCAGTACAAGGGGATCGAGATAATCGAGGGGCACCTGATGCCCGACCACGTGCACGTGCTGCTGGCGATACCGCCGAAGTACAGCGTGTCGAGCGTGATGGGCTACCTGAAGGGGAAGAGCTCGCTGATGGTATTCGACAAGCACGCGAACATGAAGTGCAAGTTCGGCAACAGGAAGTTCTGGGCGGAGGGCTACTACGTGTCCACCGTCGGCCTGAACGAGGCGACGATCGCCAAGTACATCAGGGAGCAGGAGAAGGCCGACATCGCGCTCGACCGGCTGAGCGTCAAGGAGTACGAGGACCCCTTCGGCAGGGGGCCGGGGCGTAAATAGCGCCGGTTTGACCGGCCCGCCACGGGTCAATCTGCAGTGCGGCCCGAACCCCGTGAGGGCCGGCGCCTTTAGACGCGTGCCGGAAATCCAAGGGTTATACCCTAAGAGCAAACCACCCCTTTTAGGGGTGGTTTTGATATCGCCGAGGTGGCCTAAAGGCCGTATAAATGTTTATTTAGCTGGGAAAACAGTGCATTAAAACATGGGCCGATTACCTATAATCCCTTCGAACATTAAAGTTGGGAGGAAACCGGCTTATGGAACAAAAGGCCAAGGAGGCAGCCTCGCACGCTGCGATTCCTGTGAGCATCTCGGCGATGCTCGTCACGCTGGGCGTGGTGTACGGCGATATCGGCACCAGCCCTATGTATGTAACCAAGGCGCTCGTCGCCGGCAACGGCGGCATCGGAAGCGTCACGGAGGAGTTCGTGCTCGGCGCGCTCTCCCTTGTCGTGTGGACGGTCACGTTGCTGACCACCATCAAGTATGTGCTCATCTCGCTGCGCGCCGATAACCATGGTGAGGGCGGCATCTTTGCCCTGTACAGCCTGGTCAAGCGCTGCGGCAAGTGGCTTATCATCCCCGCCATGCTGGGTGGCGCCGCGCTTCTCGCCGACGGCATCCTGACGCCGGCCGTTACCGTTACCACGGCCATCGAGGGCCTGCGCACCATCCCGGCGGTCCATGCCGTGCTGGGCGATGACCAAGGCCGCGTCGTCGCCATTACGCTCGCCATCATCATCGTGCTCTTCTTGGTACAGCGCATCGGTACGGCCAAGATCGGTCACGCCTTTGGCCCCATCATGACGCTGTGGTTCCTGTTCCTGGGCGGCACGGGTCTGTTCTTTGTCTTCCAGCACCCCGCCGTGCTGCTGTGCCTCAACCCGGTGCGCGGCATCGCCTTTTTGCTGAGCCCCAACAACCACGCGGGCATCATGATTCTGGGCAGCTGCTTCCTCGCCACCACCGGTGCCGAGGCGCTCTACTCCGACATGGGCCACGTCGGCCGCGGCAACATCTACGCTACCTGGCCGTTCGTTAAGTGCTGCCTGCTGCTTTCCTATATGGGCCAGGGCGCTTGGCTTATGAACAACGCTGCCAACCCCGAGCTCATGGGCATTGCCGACCTCAACCCGTTCTACCAGATGCTCGCCCCGGGCCTGCGCCCGTTTGCCGTCGGCCTTTCCACCGTCGCGGCCATCATTGCCTCGCAGGCGCTCATCACCGGCGCATTCTCGCTGGTGTCCGAGGCCAGCCGTCTGGACCTCATGCCGCACATGCAGGTCTTCTACCCTGCCGAGACCAAGGGCCAGCTCTACATCCCCATGGTCAACAACGTCATGCTTGTCGGCTGCGTCATCGTGGTGCTGCTGTTCCAGAACTCGGCGCATATGGAAGCCGCCTACGGCCTTGCCATTACGCTGACTATGATGTGCACCACGCTGCTGCTCTTCTTCTACCTGCACGAGGAGCGCAAGCTCAAGGTTGCTCCGTGGATCTTCGCGGCCTTCTTCCTTTTGCTCGAAGGCTTCTTCTTCGTGAGCTCACTTACCAAGTTCTTCCACGGCGGCTACTTCACCATCCTCATGGCCGCGCTCATCATGGGCATCATGGTGTGCTGGTACAACGGTACGGCTGTTGAGCAGCGCCAGTTTACGCTTCTGCCGCTGCGCAGCTACCTGCCGCAGCTCAAGCGCCTGCGCGACGACGACCGTTACGAGCGCATGAGCGACAACGTCGTGTACCTGACCAAGGACACCCATACCGACTACATCGACCGCGATATCGTCTATTCGATCTTGGACAAGCATCCCAAGCGCGCCCGCGCCTGGTGGTTTGTGAATGTCGAGACCATGGACGAACCGCACACCTTTGCCTATTCGGTCGAGACGTTCGGCACCGATTACGTGTTCCGCGTGCATCTGTACCTGGGCTACAAGATCAACCAGCGCGTCAATGCCTACCTGCGTCAGGTCGTTCAGGACCTGGCTGCCACCGGCGAGCTGCCGCCGCAGACGCATGACTACTCGGTCTACAAGGATCCGGGTAACATCGGCACGTTCAAGTTCGTCCTGATCCGTAAGCTTCTGGCGCCCGAAAGCGATGTGGAGCCGAGCGAGCGTACGGCCATCACGCTCAAGTACATCATCCGCCGCGCCGCCGGCACGCCTGCGCGTTGGTACGGCCTGGAGAACTCCAACGTGAGCTTTGAGTACGTGCCGCTGTTCACCAAGTTCAAGGCCGTGAACAAGATGCAGCGCCTGGCCCCCAACGAGCGGCCGTAGACGTCGGCGGCTACACGGAGTTGGTTTTTGATGGATAAGCATGAGGCCGGGGAGGTAAACATGGATACAAAGGCGCTCGATGGCCGTGAGGCGGTGGTCGAAATGGTGCGTGAGGCGCGCGTCGACGCCGCCGAAGATCGGTTCTTTACGAATCGTGCCAACATGGATATGGCCGATCGCGTAATTTCGATCGTGGCACTGGTATTTGGAGCGGTGTGCGTGTGTGCCCTGCTCGCGCACGTGCTGTTTGTCTAGCGACCGCAGGTTGCAAAGGCTATACACTTGGAACCACCACAAGGGAAACCACCACAAAGGTGCCTGTCCCTTTGTGGTGGTTTTTGTTTTTGAGAGAGGGGCGGGGCGCTGATGGACGTCCGTGCGGACGGTGATATTGCCGAGAACTTTTGGTGGCGGCGCACTACGATGACGCGTCGCGGCCCCCTGTACGATATCTGCGTGTCGGTGGGGCTGCTGGTCGCGGCGACGATTGTGGGCGCGCTGCTCGACCATCCGGGTCTCGCGCCGAGCATCATGATCGTCTATGTGTTCGCCGTTCAGCTGTGCGCATTCTTTACCTGGAGTCGCCTGTATTGCTTGCTGAGCTCGGCTGCCGCCGTGGCGCTCTACAACTTCTTGTTTGTCGACCCGCGCTACTCGCTGTCGCTTATCGACCGCGGCTATCCCGGCATGTTCTTCATCATGTTCGTGGTCTCGCTTGTGTCGAGCTCGATTGCGTTGGCCCTGCGCCGCGCCTTGGCACAGGCTGCCGCCAGCGACCGCCGCACGCATATGGTGCTCGAGACCAATCGCATGTTGCAGCGCTGCGCCGACGAGCAGCAGATCGTTCACGCCATGGCCACGCAGCTGGCGCGTCTTTCGGGCTGTCCGGTCGTGTGGTACAGCGCCGACGCCGAGGGCGATGACCTGCTGCCGCGTGCGACATACACGGCCGTGGGCGATGCCGCGCCGGTGCACGAGCTGGCGCCGCAGATGCCACCGCGGCTCTCGGCGTCCGCCTATGTGGGAACGCCGCTCGATGCTACGTTCGGCGGCTCGGCGTTTTATGGCATCTACCTGACGGTTCGCACAGGCGACGGCTTCGCGCGCTCGGGCGACCCCGCCTCGGTGGTGGGCGTGCTGGCTATCGTTGCCGAGCCCGACGTGCTGACGCACGAGGAGCGGACACTTGCCGATGCTATCGTGAGCGAAGGCGAGCTGGCGCTCGATCGCGCCCGCGCCATGGAGGCCCGCGAGGAGGCGGCGGTGCTTGCCAAAAATGAGCAGCTGCGCGCCAACCTGCTGCGCTCCATCTCGCACGACCTGCGCACGCCGCTCACCAGTATTTCGGGTAATGCCGATGTGCTGCTCGACCAGGGCTCGACCGGCACCGCCGTGCTCGACGCCCAAACGCGCCGCGGCCTGCTCTTGTCCATTCGCTCGGATGCGCAATGGCTCAACGCCACCGTCGAGAACCTGCTCGCCATCACCAAGCTCGAGGGCGGCGGTATGCGCCTGTCGACCACGCTCGAGCTCATGGACGATATCGTGGAGGAGGCGCTGCGCCACGTGAACCCTGCCGTGCGCGAGCACGACCTTAAGGTGGTGGCGTGCGATGAGCCGGCGCTCGTCAACGTCGATGCGCGCCTGATGGTGCAGCTGGTGGTCAATCTGGTGAACAACGCCATCACCTATACGCCCGCAGGCTCGCATATCATGATTTCGATTAGCGTCGACGATGGACGCGTGGCGTGCTCGGTGGCCGATGATGGTCCGGGCATCGCACCCGAGGACCGCGAGCGGATCTTTGAGTCGTTCTATACCGCCAACCATGGTCTGGCCGACAGCCACCGCAGCGTGGGCTTGGGTCTTTCGCTCTGCCGTTCCATTGCGTTGGCGCATGGCGGTAGCATAGAGGTTGCCGCGGCGGACCTGCACGGTTCGATCTTTACGATTGAACTTCCCGCCGCCGACGTTTCGTTTGATAAGGAGTAGCGCCGTGTCGAACTCTGCCGTAAAACCGCTCATCTTGGTCGTTGAGGACGACCCAGCTGTTCGCAACCTTATTGTTGCTGCGCTCGAGGCGCACGGCTTGCGCCATATGGCCGTGGAGACCGCCCATGCCGCCATCGCCGCCGCCTCATCGCAGACGCCGAGCATCGTGCTTCTCGATTTGGGCCTGCCCGATATGGACGGCGTCAAGGTGGTGGAGTCGGTGCGCACATGGTCGGGCATGCCGATCATTGTGGTCTCGGCGCGCAGCGAGGATGCGGACAAGATCCGCGCGCTCGATGCTGGTGCCGACGACTACCTGACCAAGCCGTTTTCGGTCGAGGAGCTGCTCGCGCGCATTCGCACGACGCTCAGGCGTCTCTCGTATGCGCAAACGGGCGGCGTTGCCTCCGAAGGTTCGTTCAATACCGGTGAGCTGCATATTGATTTTGATGCCGGCATCGCCACGATGGATGGCGAGGAACTGCATCTGACGCCGATCGAGTACAAGCTCTTGTGCCTGCTGGCGCACAACGCCGACAAGGTGCTGACGCACCAGTTTATCCTGCACGAGATTTGGGGCACGGCAACCAAGAGCGACCTGGCGAGCCTGCGTGTCTTTATGGGCACGCTGCGCAAGAAGATCGAGTCCGACCCCGCGCATCCGCGCTACATCCAAACCCACGTAGGCATTGGCTACCGCCTAGTTACCCAAGGCTAGATCGCCAACCACCGTCCCAATATGAGTTGCGGTGAAATACGGTCTAACTTTGCCTAATTCCAGGCAAAACAGTCCGTATTCCACCGCAACTTTTTTATTTGCCCTTGGGCTTGCTGGCGTAGAACTTCTTCTTTTTGAGCTTGCCGGCAGGAGAGGGTTTGCCGGCAAAGTTCGACTTGCCGTTGCCGGCCTGCGCGTGCGCGGGTACTGCCGCACGGGGCTTGCGGGTTTCGGGGCTGCGCAGCTCCTCGGTTCGCTCGGCAATCTCCTCGGCGCTAAAGCCGACTTCGGCCATGGCGTCCTCGATGGGCAGGCGGCGCACGATATAGCAGTGGTGCACCTTCTGGTTACGTGCGAAGTCCTCGGGAATGGTCTGCGCCGTAATGTCCTCCAGCACGACGCCCGCGCGCGCGAGCTTGCGCGTTTCGGGGCGGAAGCCGCGCAGGTTGCAGCTGAAGATGGCATGGCCGCCCTGCGCGAGCAGGCGAGATACGCCGGCCAAAAGCTCAACATGGTCGCGCTGGACATCCCAGGTACGGCGGCCCATCTTTGACGAGTTCGAGAACGTGGGCGGGTCGACAAAAATCAGGTCCCAGCGGTTGCGCGTCTGGCGCTGGTCGCGAATCCAGGCGAGCACGTCATCGCGCACAAAGTGATGCTGCGGGCCAACAAAGCCGTTCTGGCGCATGTTGCGCTCGGCCCAGTCCAGGTAGGTGTTGGAAAGGTCGACCGTCACGGTCTCCTCGACGCCGCCATCGGCCGCGTAGCAGGTGGCAGTGCCGGTGTAGGCAAACAGGTTGAGGAAGCGGCGCGCCTGCTTGGCGTGCTCGCGCACCAGGTTGCGCGTGACGCGATGATCCAGGAAGATGCCCACATCCAAATAGTCGTCAAAGTTGACGGCAAAGGTGAGTCCGCCCTCTTCGATGAGCGGCAGGCGACGGCGCGCGATGTTGGCGCGCTCGCCCGAGCCGCCTTTGCCGGCGCCCTGCTTGCCGTACTGCGAGCCGCCGCGCGAGCGCATGCGGGCCTTGGCGTGCACATGCTCGGCGGGAACATCTAGGATGCGCGGCGCGATGGCCAGAATGTCGAGCATGCGGGCCTGGGCTAGCGCGGGATCGATGGTCTTAGGCGCGGCGTACTCGGCGATGACGAGCCAGCGGCCCGGCGTCTGCGGGCAGCCCTCGTACAGGTCGATGGCGGCGGAGTAGTCGGGCAGGTCGGCATCGTAGACGCGGTAGCAGCTCACGCCCTCGCGCTTGGCCCACTTGCGGCGCAGACGGGCGTTCTTGCGCAGACGGTTGGCGAACTGCTCGGACTCGGGGATGAGCACGGGCAGCGGTTTGCCGTCGCCCAGGTCGAGCGTGGCGGCAGGCTCGGGCATGGCGGAAGCGGTGGCTTCATCGTTGACTTCGTTGGCATCCGCAACCTCGGCCTCGGCATCCGCACTGGTCGCAGCTTCGAATGCCGCGGCAGCGTGGTCGAGCGAGGGCCAAACCTCAATAGCCGCCTCCTCGTTATTGGGCATGACGGCGATCGAGCGCTCGGGCTCGGCGTGGAGCGCGCGGGCCAGCAAGCCGTCGCGGGTGAGAGCGGCGACCGGCGCCGAAGCGAGCTCGGGGGCGCGGCGCAGCTCGCCGATGAGCGTCATGGCATCGTGCATGAGCGAAAGCGGGGTCTCGGTCGTGTCCGCGACCAGGGCGGCACCGGCGACGGCGCCCGCATGGTCCAGCACGGTGGCGGGCTTGGCGGCACAAAAGTCGACAAAACGCTTGTAGCCGGCGCACTTGACCATGCGCTCGGCAGTCTTGCGGGCGGCGGGGTCGATGTCTACGGCCACGATGCGCGCCTGGCGCTCGCGCGCTGCCGCCTCGCGCTCGCGCGCCTCGGCAAGCAGCTGCTCCCACAGGACAGCGTCGTGCAGCTGCCAGCCCTCAAAGCCCCAGCGCTCGCGTGCGGCGCCCGGGGCGCGGTCGGTCAGAATGTTCACGGCCTCCAGCAGCAGACCGCCGCCGGCGCACGAGGCATCGATCAGCGTGGGAAGGGCTTCGTTTTCGTAATCGTCGGCCGTCAGCTCGCGCTCGCATAGTGCGGTCCAGCCGACCTGCGCCAGCACCAGGGCGGCGTAGTCGGGGCGCAACACGTGTGCGCCCTCGCCGGCACGAGTCGCAGCGGGCGGCAGACGCTTGAACAGCGGGTCGCCCGAAAGGTCCAGGCTGATGCTCGCGCGACGCTGACGCAGCGAAAGCAGTAGGTGAACATCGGGGTCGGCGGCATCGACGTCGGCACGACGTCCCGTGGTCTCGGCCAGGCGGTCGCACAGCGCGTCTTTGGCGCGCAGGGCCGAGAAGCGCGTGTTGCGCAGCTGCTCGGTCACGCCGCGGGCGGTGATGGCGATGGTGGCGCCGGGGCGGACGATGCTCTCCCAGGCGATGTCGTAAACGCTATCGTACAGTTCATCGGCATCCTGCGCCTCAAAGCGCCCGAGTACCACGAACACGCGGCTCGCCAGGCGCGACCACAGACAGGCGCGGTAGCCTTCTTCGAGCTCGCCCTCAAATGTAGCGCGGCCCTTCAGCCGGCGAACATGCGAAAGCCCGAGGCGTTTAAGCTCATCGGCGAGTGCGGACTCAAAGCCCTCGGGGCAGCTTGCGTAAAATTCCATGGGTGACCTCTCTGGTTGCGTCGCTCCATTATATGATGGATGCTTCGTTTACTCTCGCCCCCGAAAGGAACCCATATGATTGATGCGTGCCCCGATTCTGCCGTGCTCTTTTTTGACGTGGACGGCACGCTGACGTCGTTCGATCCCGACAACATGACCGACAAGGACTTTTCGGCGGTTCGCCCCTCGCAGGCGGTGATCGAGGCGTTTCATCGTCTGCACGACGCAGGGCACAAGGCGTTTATCTGCACGGGTCGTCCCTTGTGGCTGATTGCCGATGGCCTGCGTGCTTTGGAGCCTGCGGGTGTCGTTGCCATGGCGGGCGCCACGCTCGAGGTCGAGGGTCGCGTGGTGCATGAGGACTGCTTTGACGAGGACGTTATCGAGGAGCTTGCGCGCCGTATGGCAGCGGCAGGGATTGAGGCCTTTTTCGAGACCAACGTGGCTACTTTTGCCCTGGAACCCGCGGGTGTTGAGCAGTCGTCTCTGATCGGCACTTCTGTGGTGCACAGCACCGAGGAAATGCGCGTCGACGGCAGTCTGCGCGTGGGCAAGGTATGCCTCAGTGTGCCCAGTTTGGCTCGCGTGGCCAACGATGACGGCTTTATCGATCGCGAGTTTGAGCTGTGCAACACCGGTGGCCAGAATCGCGAGCTGAGCCCCAAGGGCATTGACAAGGGCGTGGGCGTGGCGCGAGCGCTGGAATACCTGGGTCGCACCGGCAACGCGCGCACCTTTGGCTTTGGCGATTCCGGCAACGATCTGGGTATGCTCGCCGCTGTCGAGACGGCCGTGGCCATGGGCAACGCTATGCCCGAGGTCAAGGCGCTCGCCGACTACGTGACTGATGATGTCGCACACGACGGCACCGTCACAGCGATGCAGCATTTCGGCCTCATCTAATGAATCCCACGTTCTGACGTTTGCTCAAACTGCGACTCTTTGCTTTTGCATGCTCAATCGATTTATCAATCCAAACACTGAGGTGTTTATACCGTTCGCCGAGAAGATAAAAAACCGCAGCTCACGCCTTGATAAACGTAGGTAAAGTGTTTAGCAGTTTACCGGCCTTATGCAAGCGAAAGGAATCAGGCAGATGGCAATCAAGGTGTTCGCTGACGGTGCAAACCTCGAGGGCATGCTCGACATGTACGAGAACGGCAACGTTCAGGGTTTCACGACCAACCCGTCCCTTATGAAGAAGGGCGGCGTGACGGATTACCGCGCGTTTGCCAAAGAGGTCTTGACCCACATCACCGATGTGTCCGTCTCGTTTGAGGTCTTTGCCGACGACGTCGAGACCATGGAGGTCGAGGCGCGCGAGATCGCTACCTGGGCCGAGAACGTCTACGTCAAGATTCCGTGCGTGACCACCAAGGGCGGGTCCACCGCCGAGCTGGTGCGCAAGCTTTCGGCCGACGGCATCAAGGTCAACGTCACCACCATCTTTACGCCTACGCAGGTCGATGAGATGGTCGAGGCCGTTGACGCCGAGACGCCGTCCATCATCTCGCTCTTTGCCGGCCGCATCGCCGATACCGGCGTCGACCCCATTCCGTTTATGACGGAGTCGGTTAAGAAGGCCGCCGCAAAGCCCAACTGTGAGGTCCTGTGGGCGTCCACGCGCGAGCTCATCAACATTTACCAGGCAGAAGCCTGCGGTTGCCAGATCATTACGGTGCCCAACAGCATCCTGGCCAAGCGCAAGAACATCGGTCGCGACCCGTACGAGGTCTCGCTCGACACCGTGCGCGGCTTTGCCAAGGATATCGCCGCTTTGGGCTTCCATATCCTGCCGTAGCGCGAACACTGACTACGCCGCGGGCTGCTCGCCCCGGCTTTCCTTTCCCTATCGCTCACGCGCTCCGCGAGGGTCGCGCTAGGCAAAGGAAAGGCCGGGGCTGCCGACACGAGCTTGCCAGCAAGTTGGCGCTTGGCTTCCATATCCTGCCGTGGGCAAAGGTACCCCCGCCTGCGCCGTGCAAAATTGAGAGTATTCAGCAAGGTAAAGGTCTTTATCAGTTAACCGAAGCATGGAACGGCCCCCGTTTTGGCTCTGATGACGCTAAAACGGGGGCTGTTCCATGCTTTTTCGTCTCTGAGGGGCATCCGGAACGGTGGAATTTGCAGAATACTCGCGATTTTGCACATCGCTACAGGGGGTACCTTTGCTTTGGCGGTTTACTTGCCCTGTACCATGGTGAGCGAGATCTTCTTGCGGTCGCGATCGACCTTTTCGACCCACACCTTGACCGTGTCACCGATGCGCACCACGTCGCTCGGGTGCTTGACAAAGCGGTTGGCCAGCTTGGAGATGTGCACAAGGCCGTCCTGGTGCACTCCCACGTCGACGAAGGCGCCAAAGTCGACGACGTTGCGCACCGTGCCCTTGAGCTCCATGCCGGGTTCCAGGTCGTCGATGGAAAGTGCCGAGCGGCTAAAGACCACCTCGGGCGCGTCGTCGCGCGGGTCGCGGCCGGGCTTCTTGAGCTCGTTGACAATGTCGATGAGCGTCAGGGTACCGCAGTTCAGGTCGCTTGCTAGCGCCGAGATGCTGCCCAGGCGGCGCTCGATGTCGGGCACGCCGCCGCGGCTGAGCTCGCTTGCCGCAACGCCGGCACGCTCCAGGACGGCCGTGGCCACCTCGTAGCTCTCGGGGTGGACGCTTGTCGCGTCGAGTGGGTTCTTGCCGCCGCTAATGCGCAGGAAACCCGCGGCGTTGAGATATGCCTTGGGCCCCAGCTTGGGGACCTTCTTGAGCTGGCGGCGATCGGTAAAGGCGCCGTTTTCCTCGCGGTAGGCCACGATGTTTTTGGCCACGCTCGGCGTGATGCCCGATACGTATCCCAGCAGACTTGCGCTCGCGGTGTTTACGTCGACACCCACGCGGTTAACGACGTCCTCCACCACGTGGCCCAGAGTGCGCGAGAGCTCGGCCTGGTCAAGGTCATGCTGGTACTGGCCCACACCGATGGACTGGGGCGGAATCTTGACGAGCTCTGCCAGCGGGTCCTGCAGGCGGCGGCCCAGGCTCATGGCGCCACGCACGGTGACGTCCAGGTCGGGGTATTCCTGGCTGGCGAGCTCGGAAGCGGAGTACACCGACGCGCCGGCTTCGTTAACGATGGTGTAGCGAAGGCTGGGCGCCTGCTCGGCAATGAACTCCGAGACGACTTCCTCGGTCTCGCGGCTGGCGGTGCCGTTGCCGATGACGATGGTGTTGACGCCGTCCTTTTTGACGAGGCGGGCGAGCTCGCGCTTGGTGCCGGCGACGTCGTGGCGCGGCTTGGTGGGGTAGACCACGCCGTGGTCGAGCAGCTTGCCGGTCTCGTCCATGACGGCGACCTTGCAGCCGGTGCGGTAGCCCGGATCGAGCGCGAGCACGCGGGCGCCGCGCACGGGGCGTGCCGAGAGCAGGCCCTCGAGATTCTTGGCAAAGACATTAATGGCCTCGGTCTGGGCGCGAACGGTGAGCTTGGCGCGGGCCTCGCGCTCCAGCGAGGGGGCCATGAGGCGCTTGTAGCCGTCAGCGATGGCGGCGTCAAAGACGGGCGCGAAGACGCCCTGGCGTCGGGGCCAACGGCTGCCGAGGCGCGCCGTGGCGGCAGCGCCGTCGACGTTCACGCGCACGCGGAGTTTGCCCTCGCGCTCACCGCGGTCGATAGCCAGCACGCGGTGGTTGGGAATACGGCGCAGCGGCTCATCATAGCTGTAGTACGGCTCGTAGGGAGTCTTCTCGGCGGGGTCGGTGGCCTCGACGATGATGTCGGCGGTGTTTTGCGTAAAGGCGCGCAGGTCGGCGACGTTCTCGGGGTCTTCGGCCACCGTCTCGGCCACGATGTCCGCCGCGCCGGCGAGCGCCTTCTCGGGCGTGTCGAAGCCGGCTTCCTCGTTGACGTATGCCGCAGCGGTGTCGAGCGCGCTGCCCTTGGCCGAGGCCTGCATGATGATCATGTTGGCAAGCGGCTCCAGGCCTGCCTCGCGGGCCTTCTGTGCGCGGGTCATGCGCTTTTTGCGGTAGGGCTTGTAGAGGTCCTCGACACGCTGGAGCTGCGCGGCCTCGCGAATTTGCTGTTCGAGCTCGGGCGTAAGTTTGCCCTGGGCGTCGATGAGCAGAAGGACGTCCTCTTTGCGCTGTTCAAGATTGCGCAGGTAGGACAGGCGCTCGTCGAGTGCGCGCAGGGCGACGTCGTCCATTCCGCCTGTGGCCTCCTTGCGGTAGCGCGAGATAAAGGGGATGGTGTTGCCCTCGTCGATGAGCTTGACGGCTGCCTCGACGTTGGCGGCCTTAAGGTTGAGCTCGCGGGCGAGCTGGGCGATAAGATCCATGGGACTCCTTGCGTTTAAGGTGCGTTTGCAGCACAGGGCTACCAAGGATACCACCCGTCCCAAAAGACTGTTTTGGGGCCGCGCCACGAAAACGACCTATCTACTACGTTTGAACCATATGGGTCGACCATCCCCCGGTTTTCCGAAAATACGCAACCCGCCTACCTGCACTGATAATTGTTCTCGGGGGAAGCGGGCACTGCGGGGCGCGGCAACGGCGCGCGATTTCCGCGTCGCAGCGCTACCCTGATGCTGAATGCCGGGACGATGACCCACTGACCTGCTGACGCCTCTTCGGCCGTCCTCAAATCCGACCTGTCTCGCCCCGGCATCCGCGTCCCGGAGTCCTGCCATGACCTAATAGGAGCATGAGCGCGGACAATCGGACAAGCCAATTGGATTGTAGCGCTCCCGTCAGTGCAATGTCTGGGAGACCCGGGCGCGGAGCAGGCGGCAGACCGAGGGGAGCGAAAATGGAAGGCGAAACGGTCATCGCGGGCGTCGACACGCACAAGGACGTGCATGTTCTGTGCCTGCTCGACGGCCTCGGGAGGAAGATCTGGAGCGGGAGCTTCGGGGCCGACCCCGAGGGCTACGACAGGCTGGCGGAGGCGATAGGCGACCCGGGGAGCTGCATGGTCGTCGGCGTCGAGGGCACGGCATCGTACGGGGCCGGGCTGACGAGGAGGCTCGTGGAGCTCGGGTACAACGTCGTCGAGGTGCTCAGGCCCAAGAGGGACAAGGTGAGGCCCGGCGAGGGGAAGAGCGACCCGCTGGACGCCGAGCGCGCGGCGCGCAAGGCGGCGTCCGGGAAGGGCTGCTCCGTGCCGAAGTCGCAGGACGGCTGGGTCGAGGCGGTGCGCCAGCTCTACGTCGCGCGCAGGCTGGCCGTCGCGACGTCCACGTCCTGCGTGGCCTGCGCGAAGTCGATGCTCACGACGGCCCCGAGCGCCCTGAGGGAGCGGTTCAGGGGCCGCGAGCGGCCGAAGGACCTCATGCCGCTGCTCGCGCGCGGGAGGAAGGCGGGCGACGCGCTCGAGGAGAGCGTGCTGGCCTCGCTGCGGTCCGTCGCGGCGGTCTGGAAGGAGGCCCGCAGCCAGGTCGAGTCCCTCGACGAGCGCATCCGCGCGCTGCTGGAGGCGAACGCGCCCGCGCTGCTCGGCGTCGAGGGCTGCGGCACCACGACCGCCGCCGCCCTGGTCGTGGCCGCCGGCGACAACCCCGGCAGGCTGAAGGGCGAGGCGGCGTTCTCGATGATGTGCGGCGCCTCCCCGATCCCCGCGTCGAGCGGGAAGACGGACCGGCACAGGCTCAACCGCGGCGGCAACCGGCAGGCGAACTGGGCGCTCTACGAGATCGCGATCGAAGCGCATGGCGTACGACGAGAGGACGAGGAGGTACGTGGCGAGGCGGACCTCCGAGGGGAAGTCCCGGCGGGAGGCGGTCCGCTGCCTGAAGCGCTACATAGCGCGGGAGGTGTACCACGTGCTCATGGACCCGAACCCCGACGGCGCCGCGCCGGAAGGCCCCGAGCTCGCGAAGATGCGCAAGGCGATGCGGGTGACTCAGAAGAAAGCCGCCGCGGAGCTCGGCCTGTCCGCAGCCACACTCGGGCACTTGGAACGGGGGAAACGGCGGTCGACGAAACTGGAGAGGAGGTATTACGAGCTCCTGTGCGAATTGGAGAGAGCGCTCCCGCAAACTGCCTCTTGACAACTTATAGGAGCGTCGGTTTTTATTTCTCGAAATTCGGCATGCTTGAGGGTGATCGGTTAAACGTAGTAGATAGGCCCATTTCGTGGCGAACGAATCAGACTGAGGTGCAAAATAGCCCCCGCTCCAGAAAAATCGTCGGCAAGGTAGCAAAAGGCCCCGCGGGCAGGAGGCTGCTCGCGGGGCAAAGAAGAGGGGCTTGTTGGCGGCGGGCCAAGGCGCTCGGCGGGGAGTTTGCCGCGACCCGCTCTTAAGGCATTACAGCTCGACGAGCTGGCCGGTCTCGGCGGCCTCCTTGATGGCGTTGAGAAGCGTGAGCGTCTTGACGTTATCGGCGGGGGTCACGACGGGCTCGACCTCGCGGCGGACGACCTTCACAAAGTGCTTGAGCTGCATCTTGTGCGGCAGCGCCGGGTCCACAGCCGGGATCTCCATCTGCAGCGGCTTGTGCCAGTTAGAGGCGCCGTCGTAGGAGAACTGGTGCAGGCGGGGCAGCGACAGGGCGCCCTTAGTGCCGCCGATAAAGTAGGCGTCGGCGTCGAAGGGGCGGTACTGCGGATCCTCGCGAGCGGTTGCCTCCCAGTTCCAGGGGCTGGCGGTGGCGTCGGAGATGGTCATGCTCGCAAGTGCGCCATCGGCAAAACGGACGTTGACCACGGCGGAGTCCTCGGTCTCAAAACCGCGGGCGGCGCTGGACTGCATACCCTGGACGGCAACGGGCTCGCCCAGCAGATAGCGGAGTAGATCGACGTCGTGAACCAGGTTGACCAGGATCGGGCCGGCGCCCTTCTTGCGGCGCCACTCGACATCGAAATACTCGTCGTTCTTATAGATCATGTAGTGGAAGCTCGAAACAGTAAGCTTGCCCAGCTCGCCGGACTCGATGATCTCCTTGGCCTTGTTGACGAAGGGGTTGTGGCGACGGTGCTGGCCCACGAGCACGGGCACGCCGGCGGTCTCGGCCTCGGCGGCGAAGGCCTGGGCATCCTCAAGATCGTTGGAGATCGGCTTTTCGACCAGCGGCACGATGTTGCGCTTTACGGCCTCGCGAGCAACGCCCAAGTGCAGGTCGTTGGGGGTGGCGATAATGACGGCCTCGGGCTTGACCTCGTCCATCATCTGGGCGGGATCGGTGTAAAACGGCACGCCGGCGGCCTCGGCCGTGGCGCGGGCGCCCTCAAAGGCGTCGGCGATGGCGACGAGCTCGGCCTCGGGCTCCTCGGTGACAAAGCGGATGTGGTTGCGGCCCATGGCGCCGGCGCCGATAACGGCAATGCGGACGGGGTTGAGCTCAGACATTTCGACTCCTTAATACTGGTGACCGGTGGAATGCGACAAAGGGGCCGTCCCTTTGTCGCATCGGTAAAACTAGGCAGACTTCTTCTTGCTGTCGGAGACCATCATGTAGACGGTGAGCACGACGGCGATGGCGGCGATCACAATAGCGCCGTAGAAGGACTGCTGGTAGGCGGCGCTGCCGGCCTCGGCGTGATACAGCACGGCGGTGATGGGCTGGCTGATCCAGGTGGAAGCGGCGTAGCCCAAAAACATGATGCCGTAGTTGACACCGATGTTGCTGGTGCCAAAGGCGCCGCCGGTGAGCGGCGGGTAGATGACGAGCAGGGCGCCAAAGCTAAAGCCGAGCAGGGCGAGCGCCACGAAGAACATGGCCTGCGTAAAGCTCATCGACATGATGACGAGTGCGACGATGGTGACAACAAGGCTGATGAGCAGCGACTTATAGGCGCCGAGCTTGTCGATGATCTGGCCAAAGGACAGACGGCCAACCAGGTTGGCGCAGGTGTTGACGGAGACCACCACACCGCCGAGGGCGACGGCCGCGGCGCTCGTGGGGTCGGCGAAGAGCTGGACGGCGGCGATAGAGGCAACCTTGCCCACGAGCAGGGTGCCCGCGGTGGCGGCAAAGGCGAAGGTGGCGATGAGGATCCAGAAGCGCGGGGTCTTGACCATCTCGCCCGGGGTGAGGTCGCCGAAGGTGCCGGCGTGCGCGCCGCCCTTGGGGGCCTCGAAGCCCTCGGGCAGCCAACCGGCCTCGGGGGCCTTCAGGAACAGGGCGGAGGCGGCGATCATCACAAAGAAGATGACGCCGAGCGCCTTAAGGGCGCCAAAGATGCCCAGGCTCGGGATGAGCAGCGAGGCGAGCACCGGGGACAGCACGGCGGGACCGGCGGTCGAAGCGGCCAGGGTGATGCCGGAGGCGAGGCCCTTCTTGTCGATGAACCACTTCTGACCCGTGGTGAGCGCCGGGTTGTACCCCAGGCCGTTGCCGACGGCGGCGACGAGCGAGAACCACAGGTAGAACTGCCACGGCTCGGTGACGGTGCCGGACATGAACCAGCCCAGGCCGTAGCACACGGCGGCGGCGATCACGACGTTGCGCGGGCCGATCTTATCGGAGATGCGGCCGGCGAAGATGCCCGTTACGGCCATGATGGTCTGAAAGACGGGGAAAGCCCAGGTAAGGGCACTCGACCACTCGGGGTAGACGGCGAGCAGATTCTTGCTCACGACGGAATACAGCGCGATGGAGCTAATGAAGAACATGGTGACGCACGCGGCGGAAAGCACGACGGCGCGACCCTTGTTGGAGTTGGTGGAAGCCATTGGACTCTTTCTAATCGATACGGGGGAGGAGCGGGCGTGTCCGCGGGGCCTCCCTGTCAGGTTGGTTTACTGGTCAGTCGGCTTGGCGACGCCGGACTCATCGGACCAGAGCTCGACACCCTTGTTCTTAAGGTAGTTGTCGGCATAGGCGCGACGGCCGCCGGGCTTGGCGGTGAGGTCGCCCATCATGTTGGAGAAGCCGCCGTCGACCTTGATGGCGTCGCCGGTGGTGAAGTCCGAGCGCGTGGACGCCAGGAACATGACGGCGTTGGCGATATCGCTGACCTCGCCGATGCGGCGCGTGGCGATCAGACGGCTGCGGCTCTTTTCGACCTCGGGGTCGGCGTAGAAGTTGGCCGACATCGGGGTCTTAACGAAGCAGGGCTCGACGCAGTTGGAGCGCACGCCGTAGGGACCCCATTCGGCGGCGAGCATCTTGGACATCATGTTGACGCCCGCCTTGGTGGAGCTGTACACGCCCGAGAACGTCTCGGGGGAGTGGCTGGCAACGGTCGAGATGTGCACCAGGCGACCCTGGCCGGCCTTGATCATTTCGCGACCAAAGCGCTGCGAGGTGATGAAGTAGCCGGTGAGGTTGACGTTGAGCACCTGCTCCCAGTCGCTCAGCGGCAGGTCTTCCATAGCGGCAAAACGCAGGATGCCGGCGGTGTTGACAAGGACGTCGACGCGGCCGAAGTCGGCGATGGTGGCATCGACGGCGGCCTGAACCTCGGCCTCGTCGGTGGCGTTCATCTTGTAGCCCTCGGCGTGGATGCCAAACTCGGCGGCGAGGTCGGCGGCTGCGGCCTTGACCTTCTCTTCGTCCAGGTCGAGCAGAACGACGTTGGCGCCATTGCGGGCGAACTCGCGGCAAATCTCGACGCCCATACCGCCGAGTGCGCCGGTTACGGCGCAGACATCGCCCTCGAGCTTAAGCCAATTGCTCATAGGAACTTCCCTTCTTGTGCCTCCCGGTGGGTCGCTCCCATTAACCGACCCACGTGGTTTTCGTTGGTTATCGTATGCTTTGCATTTGCGCAGGTGAATTGCATATTTGTTAGAATGGAGTTAACCGTAGGTTTACGCTGTGCAATGTAGTTTATGCTTAACCGAGCGCGTGACCTGCGAAAATAACCCCCTGTGGCGCCATGTGGCCACGGGTGCGAAAACGGGAGAATGACGTGTACGATCGACGACTTGAGGCCATATCGGCCGCCGCGGAGCTGGGAAGCTTCTCGCGTGCGGCGGCAAAATTGCGCGTGTCGACCCCGGCGCTCGTCAAGCAGGTGTCGGGATTCGAGGCCGAGTTCGGCATCACGCTGTTCGAACGCTCGCACTCGGGCGTCAAGGTGACGCCGGCGGGCGCACTGCTGGTGGACGACGCGCGCTCGATCATGCGGCAGTCCGAGGACGCGCTGCGCCGTGCCCGACGCGCGGCGGGCGATGGCGGTGCCGTGCGCCTGGGCGTGTCGATGATGTGCCCAGGGCGCCAAACGCTGTCGATGTGGTCGGGCATCCACGATCTGGAACCGTCGCTGCGATTTGAGATCGTGCCGGTAAGCGACCTCTACGACGAACGCGAGACCGTCATGCGCAGCCTCGGTCGCGAGGTGGATGTGGTGCAGTCGAGTTTTTCGACCCCGCGCTGGGGTGACGCCTGCCAAAAGCTCCGCATCGTTAACGTGCCGTTTTATATCGACGTGCCACGCACGAGCCCGCTGGCGCGCAAGACACGCATTACGGTTGCCGACCTGGAGGGCATGCGCCTGCGCGTGCTCCGCCACGGCAACGACGCAATGGACAGCCTGCGCATCGACCTTCTGGCCGACGGCGGCGTTGACGTGATCGACGTGGACAGCTTTGACTTTGCGCTCTTTAACGAGGCAGAGGAAAAGGGCGACGCGGTGCTCACCTGCGGCGCATGGTCGGGGGTACACCCGGCCTTTGTGGGCGTGCCGTTCCTATGCGGTCGCGAGGTGCCGGTCTTTTTGCACTATCCGCTCGAGCCCACCCTCCAAGTCCAAAAATTCGTCAACGCCATGGCACAACTTCTCAAATAGCCAAAAGAGTCCCGTCCCAAATTAGCTACCCTTTGCTACGGGTTTAGCGGTCCTCGCGTTGCGGCCCGGCTGCCTCGGCTGTCTTTACGCGGTTCTTGTCGATGTACATGTTTTTGTCGGCCTGAGAAAAGAGCTCACGCATCATAGGCGGTTCATCAAAATCACTGGAAAGCGCGTAGCCCACCGCATAGCTGATAGGCATGTCGGGGTGAGCCCCGGAATACTCGTTCACGTTCGCACGAACCCGAGCGAGACAGGATTCCACAGCGGCTCGGTCGGCATCCCACAGCACCGCGATAAACTCATCGCCGCCGTCGCGACCCACAAAGCACGTCTCCGACGCCACACTTCCCAGTTGTTGGGCAAAAGAGCGAATGTATTCATCGCCCTTCTCATGGCCGAAGTTGTTATTGACCAAATGCAGATTGTTAAGATCGAAGACGCACAGCGCAACGGGCGGTTCAGCGGAAACGGGATGCTCCTGTCCCAAGATCTCCTCGCACTTATTCTTATTGGGCAGTCCCGTGGCTTCGTCGAGATAGACTTTGCTCTGCAGCTCGCGGTTGAGCGCGGCAGTGCGCACCGCGCGAACAAGTTCGACCGCAAAGGTCGCCACCAAGCCCACGATGTCGATGATCACCAAGCCCTCGAGATAGTTGAGCGCCGACGCCTTCTCCTGAGAGTAGTCCTCTGCGAGTCGCGTAGCATCGTCGCAAATGCCAAAGAACTCCTCGCTCATGGAGATGATGTCGGTGCTCTCGTAGCCGACTTCGCGCACGCGGCTAATCTCGGCGCAAAGCTCATCATAATAATTGGCTCTGTTAGACCAGGATTGACATTCCGCCCCATCATCTTCTTGCGATTACACAATGGTCGCCCCCTTGCCGGATTCAAATCCGGCAAGGGGGCGATGCGCCCGAGACCGGACGAGTTGCTCGCCCGGCCCTGCCGTTTCATGCCGACCTGCCGGCTAACTCGCCGTCTCCCCGTCGGGTGCCGGCGTCTTGACCCTCATCTCGAACGGCATCCCGCCCTCGCGGACGAGCGCCCTGAGGAACGCGTTGACGGCGGTGGACATGGACAGCCCGAGCTCGTCCAGGATGGCCGTGGCCTCCTTCTTGACCTCCGGTTCGATGCGGATCGTCGTGGCCGGTATGTTCGACGGCATGGTTGTACCTTTCCTCGTATATCACGGCGCAACTATTTTATCGTCTCTATGCGGCGGATGCGACCCAGTAGTCCATATAGGGCGGCTCCACGTTGAACATGTCGCGGATACGGCTCCTGCATACGCCGTTCGCAAGCTGTCGCGCGACCGTGCGCTCGGCAGTGCCGGAGTCGGCCGCCATGAAGGTTCGGCACCACTTAAACCAAGCGAGGTAAGCATCGAGATGCTTCGTCGACACGCCCTTGAACGGCTCCATGAAGGCGCCGAGGAGCGAATGGACGGTGTTAATCCGGTTGATGGTCCCCTCGGAGCGGTCTTTGGAATCGTATGCCGCGTGTGCGGCGACCTCGAGCTCGGCGAGGACGTCAACATAGGCGGATGCCTTGTCCGTCGCCACGACCGAGCTGGGCATGATGCGGCCCCTCAGCACGTCCATGGCGCGTTTCCTTGACAAGACGCCCCGCCCCGAGACCTCGAAAAACGTCTCGTTCGAGTCGTTCACGCCGGTCATGACGCAGATCTGCTCGCGCGACAGGCCGCGCCTGTGCACCTGCTTGCCGCGATGCCGGGAGGCCCGCGGCATCGTGAACGACCCCTTCGTGTGGTTGCCCTTGAACGACTCGGGGAAATAGGTCTCGTCGAGTTCGCAGCCGCAGCCCCGCTCGACCTTGAACGAGGGCGAGTAGGCCGAGAGGCACTCGATCAGCCTGTGGCGCATGGTGTAGGCGGTCTTGAGGCAAACATGGCAGCGCCTCGCGCATTCGCGCAGGGGCAGCATGAGAACGAAGCACTCGGCATAGGCCATCCAGGTCTCCTTCGGGAGCTTGCTCGTCCCCAGGATGCGCTCGCTGCCCATGCCGAAGGTCCTGCCACAGTCTCGGCAGAGGTAGCGCTGCTCACCGTTCTTTGATTTGCCCTTCTTCACGATCGCGACGGACCCGCAGCGCGGGCAGCGTTCGACTTCGTAGGCGGAGTCGGCCGCGTCGTCGAACGCCGCCGCGCGGATCACGTCCCTGACGGATTCGATCGCGCGGCGGCGCTCCGACCTGCTCAGCTTCGCCATGTTCCGCTTGAAGGCGACCACCAGGTCTTCGGCGTTCATGCTGCCCCCCATCGCCGCGCGTCTACAGGGCTAACGATATGGCACCGTGGGGACACATGTATGTCAATCCTGGTCTAACAGAGCCTAATAATTTGCAAGCTCGGTCATCTTTGCCTGATACTCATCGTCGTCGAGACGGACGAGGTTGAGGTCGTCACTTCCGTAACGCAAGCCGTTGATGTATGAATCCACGGCTTTGAGCAGGTCATCTTGAGGCTGGCCCGCGTCCTCGAGCTTAACGATTCGCTGCGTGGTACCGCGCACCAGACCGGCGTAATTGACCACGCGCGCCGTGCCCTGGATATCGGAGACGAGCAGCATAACATTGATGAAGAAGAAGATGAGAACTGCCGTGAGCACCATCATGAGCAGGCGCACCGCCTGGCTGGCCTTCTTGGCGACAGAAGTATTCACAAGTTCACTCCCCTAAATGACAAAAGAGCAGGTAGCACGCAGTGTGCTGAAATTCATGGGTGGTTAACTCTACCATATGGGCCAGCAGCCTCAAACTGCAGCAGACGCTCGTCCAAATTGGCGTGACGCTTGCCTTGTTGTTCTTGACCTGGCTGCGCTATCGGACATGCTTCTGGTCTTGGATCACCATGGGAAAGCTCATCCCGTTTTGTGCGTCTAGAGTGGGATGCGGCTTCCCAAAGGTGCCGTTAGGGGAAACTACATCCCGGTTTACTCCCTTGAAATGGGATGCCGTTTCCCGGAGGGGGTCCAGCGGGAAACGGCATCCCATTCTGGGCCCGAAAAGTGGGATACGGTTTCCGGCTGGCATGAAAAAAGCCCCCACAGCTCATATGATGAACTGCGGAGGCTTTATTCGTTGCGGCGCATTGTGTTTGGGTCGCTGAGATGAGTCGATTTGCCCCGAAAGAGGAGGGCATTGACCTTAGGGTCATGCCCGACGAATGAGCGGCAAATCGGCCATCTCGGTGAGCCAGGCTACTC
Organism: Collinsella sp.; assembly: GCA_047247485.1. GTDB lineage: Bacteria > Actinomycetota > Coriobacteriia > Coriobacteriales > Coriobacteriaceae > Collinsella. Next base: position 2,322,961 of record JBKTTM010000006.1, read on the forward strand.
CAGCTCAAACGCTCCGGTATAGAGCTGGTAGTAATACCCGCGCTTGGCGATCAGCTCGTCGTGGTTGCCGCGCTCGATGATGCGGCCGTGGTCCAGGCAGATGATCGCGTCGGAGTTGCGCACGGTGCTCAGGCGGTGTGCGATGACAAACGTCGTGCGGCCCTCCATGAGCTTGTCCATGCCCGCCTGCACGATTGCCTCGGTGCGGGAGTCGATGGAGCTCGTGGCCTCGTCCAGAATCATCGCCGGCGGATCGGCGACGGCGGCGCGCGCAATCGAGATCAACTGGCGCTGGCCCTGCGACAGCTGCGCGCCGTTGCCGGTGAGCATGGTGTCGTAGCCGTCGGGCAGACGGGTGATAAAGTCGTCCGCTCCCGCGAGCTTGGCCGCCTTGATGCACTCCTCGTCGGTGGCGTCCAGGTTGCCGTAGCGGATGTTGTCCATCACGGTGCCGGTGAACAGGTTCACGTCCTGCAGCACCACGCCCAGCGAGCGACGCAGGTCGGACTTGCGAATCTTGTTGACGTTGATGCCGTCGTAGCGGATCTTGCCGTCGGCAATGTCGTAGAAGCGGTTGATGAGGTTGGTGATGGTCGTCTTACCGGCACCGGTGGCACCGACAAACGCGACCTTCTGGCCCGGCTTGGCATATACGGACACGCCGTGCAGCACCTCGTGGTCGGGCGTATAGCCAAAGTCCACGTTATCCATGACCAGGTCACCACGCAGCGGCACGTACTCGATCTCGCCGGTCGCGCGGTGCGGGTGCTTCCATGCCCACATGCCGGTGCGGTGGTCGGCTTCCTCGAGCTGCCAGGTCTCGGGGTTCACCTGTGCGTTGACGAGCGTCACGTAGCCCTCGTCGGCTTCGGGCTCCTCGTCGAGCAGCTCAAAGATGCGCTCGGCGCCGGCAAGGCCCATGACCACGGCGTTGATCTGCTGCGAGATCTGGCCGATCTGGCCGCAGAACTGCTTGGTCATGTTGAGGAACGGCACCACGACGGCGATGGAGAGCGCCATGCCCGAGAGGCTCAGGTTGGGCACGCCCAGCGCCAGGAAGATGCCGCCGGTCAGCGCGACCAGCACGTAGAGCAAGTCGCCCAGGTTCCCGAGGATCGGCATGAGGATGTTGGCGTACATGTTGGCCTTCTGCGAGACCTCGAAGAGCTTCTCGTTGCGCTCGTCAAAATCGGCCTCGGCAGCGGACTCGTGACAGAACGCCTTGACGACTTTCTGGCCGTTCATGACTTCCTCGATATGGCCCTCGACCACGCCGAGCTCGGTCTGCTGCGCGATAAAGAAGCGCGCGGAGTTGGAGCCGAGCAGCTTGGTCATAAAGGTCATAAAGGCGACGCCGGCAATGATGACCAGGCACATCCACACGCTGTAATACAGCATGATGAAGAACACGGTGACGATGACGATGATCGTCATGAGCAGGTTGGGCAGCGACTGGCTGATCATCTGACGCAGCGTGTCGATGTCGTTGGTGTAGTGGCTCATGATGTCGCCGCGCTGGTGCGTGTCGAAGTAGCGAATCGGCAGGTCCTGCATGCGGTTGAACATCTTTTCGCGCAGCTTCTCGAGCGAGCCCTGCGTGATGACGGCCATGGCGCGGTTCCAGAAGAGCGAGGAGACGACGCCCACGGCGTAGATGCAGCCGAGGGTGGTCACGAGCTTCAGAATCTTGGGCTGCGCGGCCGTCCAGTCGCCCGACTGCCACGATTCGCTAATGACCTGCAGCGCGCTCTGAAGAAACGTCGCGCCGATGGAGTTGATGATGGCGCAGAGCACAACGCCGGCGACGACGAGGGGCAAAAGCACCGGGTAGAAGCCAAAGAGCATCTTGATCAGGCGCGTCATGGTGCCGCCCTTGCGGTTGCGCGCGCGCTCGGCGGTAGCGGCCTTACTCATGTGCCTCGCCTCCTTCCTGGGTCTGAGCTTGCGGTGCGGATGCCTCGGTGTCGGCTGCGGCGGTCTCGCCCGCGTCCTCGCCTTCGGCACTCATCTTATTTTGCGAGGTAAAGGTCTCGCGGTAGATCTCGCTCGTCTTGAGCAGCTCATCGTGGTTGCCGATGTCCTTGATGCGGCCGCCCTCCATGACGATGATGCGGTCGGCGTCCTGCACGGAGCTGATGCGCTGGGCGATGATGAGCTTGGTCGTGTTGGGCAGATAGCTCGCCAGCCCCTCGCGGATCTTGGCGTCGGTCTTGGTGTCGACGGCGCTCGTGGAGTCGTCCAGGATCAAGATCTTGGGGCGACGCAGCAGGGCACGCGCGATGCACAGGCGCTGCTTCTGGCCGCCGGAAACGTTGGAGCCGCCCTGCTCGATCCAGGTGTCGTAGCCCTTGGGGAAGCCGTCGACAAACTCGTCGGCGCAGGCCAGATGTGCGGCCTCGCGGACTTCCTCGTCGGTGGCGTTCGGGTCGCCCCAGCGCAGGTTCTCGGCGATGGTGCCGCTAAACAGCACGTTTTTCTGCAGGACCATGGCTACCTGGTGGCGCAGCGCGTCCAGGTCGTAGTCGCGCACGTCCACGCCGCCGACGCGCACGGTGCCCTCCGTGACATCGTACAGACGGGCGATCAGGTTCACGAGCGTCGACTTGGCCGAGCCGGTGCCACCGATAATGCCGATGGTCTCGCCGCTCTTAATATGCAGGTCGATATCGTCGAGCGCCTGGCGGCGGGCATGCTCGGAATACTTAAAGCTCACGTGATCGAAGTCGATGGAGCCGTCGGCAACCTCGTGCACGGGCTCGGTCGGGTTAGCGATCGTGGGCTCGGCGGCCAACACCTCGGTAATGCGGTGCGCCGACTCATCTGCCATGGTCACCATGACAAAGATCATCGACAGCTGCATTAGGCTCATCAGAATCTGGAAGCCGTAGGTAAAGATGGAGGAGAGCTGGCCCACATCGAACAGGGTGCCCTGGCTCGTGATGATGAGCTTGGAGCCCAGGTAGATGATGACGACGAACGCGCCGTTGACGCAGATGTTCATCATGGGGTTGTTGAAGGCGAGCAACTTCTCGGCGCGGGTGAAGTCCATCTGGACGTCGCGCGCGGCGGTGGCGAACTTCTCCTTCTCGTAGTCCTGGCGCACGTAGCTCTTGACCACGCGCATGCCGGTGACGTTTTCCTCGACCGATTCGTTGAGCGCGTCGTACTTGCGGAACACGCGGGTAAAGATCGGGCGCACCTTATAGATGATAAAGAACAGGCCAAAGCCCAGCAGCGGAATGATGACCAGGTAGACCATGGCGACGCTGCCGCCCATGGCGTATGCCATGGTAAAGGCAAAGACCAGCACCAGCGGCGAGCGCACGGCGATGCGGATGAGCATCATAAAGGCCTGCTGCACGTTGTTGATGTCGGTGGTGAGGCGCGTGACGAGCGAGGAACTCGAGAACTCGTCGATGTTGGCGAAGCTGAACGTCTGGATCTTGTAGAACAGGTCGCGACGCAGGTTCTTGGCAAAGCCGCAGCTGGCATGGCTGCAGGTGATGCCCGCAGCGGCGCCAAAGGCGAGTGACGTCAGCGCGATGAGTACGAGAAGGCCGGCGGTGGGCAGCATCTCGGTAACGGCGGTGCCGTCCTTGATGGCGTCGATCATGTCGGCGGTGATAAACGGGATCATCATCTGGCAGATTACCTCGCCAAGCACCAGCAGCGGCGTGGCGATCGTGACCTTCATGTAATCGCGGATGCTGCCCATAAGGGTTTTAATCATCCAGTTCCTCCCAGGTTACGCGGATTTTCTCGAGCATCTCGGCGAGCTGTTCACGCTCGTCGTGGGTGAGGGCACTAAAGGCCTGCTCTCTAAAGCGAATGCGGGCTGCCTGCTCAACGCGGGCCTTTTCCCATCCCGCATCGGTCAGGCGGATGGTGAGCTGCCGACGGTCTTTGGGATTGCGACTGCGCTCGATAAGACCGCCCAGTTCGAGCTTGGACAGAATCTCGGAAAGGGACCCCGGCTTGAGGTCGAAGTGCATGCCGAGCTCCTGTTGGGACAGCTCGCCGGTCGGCTGCTTGGCGAGTAGGCAGACAATAGGCGCCTTGCCAGATATGCCGCCGCCGTGAAAATGCATGTAATGGCCGCAAAAGCCCAGGCCGCTCAGAATGCGCTTGGCGAGTTTGTCTTCAGCGCTGACCGCTTCGGGTATGTCTACCGGTTGCGACGGGTCACCGCCGGGCTCATGCGGACGAAGGTTAAGGGGTTCATCGCACATGAATTCGTATCGCTCCTTTCTTTAGTTAGGTAGTGGGATTGTTTTGTGCCTAACTAATCTAGGAGTGGCCGACAGGAATGTCAAGGTACCAAACTTATTTAGTTACGGCGCTGCAAAAACATCGGGGTAGTCGTTGGGGACGTTCTTAAACGACTAGTTGTTGGGGACGTTCTTGTTCGACTAGTCATTTAGGAACGTCCCCAACGACTAACTTCAAAACTATGCCGGATTACGGGGCTGAACTGCGGATTGTCGACCATACCGAAATTGGTAAAAAGAAAACCGCAGGTAGAAGGCTTGCTATGATTTGAAAATAGAGGGTGTGGTTGACTCATTCAGGTTCAGCCCCGTAATCCGGTGTAGTTTTGAAATGGCGCTGAATGAGTGGCGGCGAATGAGCCGCAATGAAGCAGGCTGGGCCCCTCGTTTCCGAAACCTTTCCGCAACAAACTGTCCTCCACGGTGCAAGCTTTCGTCCGCAGCGTTCCCTGCGCTACACTTAGTCGCACTGTGGCGCCGCCGCGCCTCGCCCGACCCAAGGGGGACATTCATGAAGAACACTCAGCTGCTGCTGATCAACGATATGTGCGGCTATGGCAAGGTCGCGCTTTCCGCCATGCTTCCGGTGCTGTCGCATATGGGCTACCGCATCCACAACCTGCCGACGGCGCTGGTGTCCGATACGCTCAACTATCCCAAGTTCTACATCCACGACACCACGGAGTACGTGCGTCAGAGTCTCGCCATCTGGGAGGAACTCGGCTTTGAGTTCGACGCCATCTCGACCGGCTTTATCGTGACCGAGGAAGAGACGCGTATCATTTCGGACTTCTGTCACCGCCGCGCGCAAAAGGGCACCAAGGTGTTCGTCGACCCCATCATGGGCGACAACGGTAAGCTCTACGCCGGCGTGCCCGAGTCCACGATTGGCCTTATGCGGCATCTACTGGAGTGCGCAGACTACGCGGTGCCCAACTATACCGAGGCGTGCCTGCTTGCCGATAGGCCTATCGCCGAGCAGATTACGCCCGATGAGGCCCGCGCTCTTGTGGACGCCGTGCGTGAGCTGGGTGCCAAGTCTGTGGTCATTACGAGCGCCGTAGTCAATGGCACGAACGCGGTTATCGGTTACGACCATGTGGCGGGGGAGTACTTTACGATTCCCTTTGAGCTCATTCCGGTCTATTTCCCGGGCACGGGCGACACGTTCTCGGCGGTGCTCGTCGGCCGCGTGATGGCCGGTTGGAGCCTGCAGCGCGCAACGGCCGATGCCATGCGTGTGGTGGCTGAGCTTATCGAGCGCAATGCCGACCAGGAGGACAAGTCCGCCGGTCTGCCCATCGAGGCCTGCCTGGATGTGATTGACCATGAGTAGCGCCGACGAGAGCGGTACCGAGGCAGCGGGCGAGAGCAAACCGCTCGGCGCTCCGCGCGGCAAGCGTCCGCGTATCCGCATTAGCTGCGTGGACCAGCTGGGGACGTGCCGCTGCCATCATGGCCACAAGCCGGGCGACGTCTTTGACTTCGACCGCGATCGCGGCAAGATGTGCACCATGGCCTGCCATGTGGGCTTTCCCTATATCGACATCCTGCGCTACGGCGGCACCGTGCCCGGCAACGAGCCCGGCACGGCAAAGTTCTGTTGCCCCGAGGTCGATACGTTGAACGTCTGGCTTGCCGAGATCGTAGACGAGTAGTCGGGCGCAATGTGACAAAGGGACAGCCCCTTTGCCACATTCGCCGGTGGTGCCCCTTCTTTTACTTATAATCTCAAATCTCTGCATTTCATCCGATTTTAGGTTCTAAAAATTCTGCATTTCATCGATAATCAAGCATATAAAACTTTGCATTTCATTCGATGACACCGAGGGGTGAGCCTATGCTGCGCAGGAAAATAGCGGCAGAGCTGGAGCGTTGGCTGAAGTCTTCCGAGCAAAAGGCCTTGTTCATTACGGGTTCTCGCCAGATTGGCAAAAGCTATTCGATTCGCGCATTTGGCAAAGCCAACCATGCAACCTACATCGAGCTTAACCTCATGGAAAACCGCCAGGCAAAAGATGCTCTTCTCGAGGCGCGGGATGCCGATGATTTCATCAGCAGGGTGACGCTTCTTTCGGGAAAGTCGATTGCGCCAGGCAAAACGCTCGTGTTTATCGATGAGGTCCAAGAGGCCCCCGACATCATGACAATGGCAAAGTTCCTTGTTGAGGATGGGCGCTGCCGCTGGGCGTTTTCGGGGTCAATGCTCGGGACTCAGTTCAAGGGCGTCAGGTCCTATCCCGTGGGGTATGTTCACGAGCTTAGGATGTTCCCGCTCGATTTTGAGGAGTTTTGCTGGGCAATCGGGGTGAGCGAGGGGGCTCGCCAAACGATACATGACGCGTGTATCAGCGAGAGGCCCGTTCCTGATTATATTCATGACGCGATGATGGCAAACTTCAGGACCTATACCGTTGTCGGCGGAATGCCGGAGGTCGTGCAACGTTTCCTTGACACGCAGGGCGACCTTGCCTCTGTTCGTCAGCTACAGTCAGAGCTCAACGAACAGTACCGGCGGGATATCTCCAAGTATGCAAGCGGGCGAGCCCTTCAGGTGCAGAGCATCTACGATCAGCTCCCTATTATGCTCGAGGGCGAAAACAAGCGCTTCGTGCTCAATTCCATTGACCCTAAGGCGCACTACGAGAAGTATCAGCGAGATTTTGTATGGCTTGTCGATGCCGGCGTTGCTCTCAAAGCCGATATCGTAACCGAGCCAAAATCGCCTCTGCTCAAGACGGCACGGCCATCGCAGTTCAAGTTATATCAATCGGATACGGGCATGTTGATGGCGCGCTACCCCGTTGGAGTCGCCCAAGCGGCGTATCTTGATAGCAAGGAGCCCAATCTGGGCGGCATTTACGAAAACGTGGTGGCCCAGCAGCTGGCTGCCCAAAATCGCCAGCTTTACTACTATCAGACAAAAAAGCGCGGTGAAGTGGACTTTGTGGTCGATGGACCGGATGGGACGGCTGTTCCGATCGAGGTTAAATCGGGCTCCTATTACCACGCGCACGCTGCGCTCGTTCATGTGCTTGATACGGCTGAATATGGCGTAAGGCTCGGGATTGTTTTCTCGAGAGGCAACGTTGAGCGCAACGGAGCGGTTCTCTATTTGCCGCTATATGCGACCTGGGCCCTTTCGGATGTTTTGGGCGACTCCTGTGCCGAGGGGATAAAGCTGGAGGTCAAGCCGGTCTAGGGCCAGTCCCGGATGTGGCAAAGGGGCAGTCCCTTTGCCACATTCATGAGTGTGGGAGATTATCCACGCTCGTTTCGCGCCGAAGGCGTGGTCCGCGACCTCGCTTGCCTACAGCTGCTCGAGCATGGCCGTGCAGCCGGCGAGCACGTCGCGGTAGGTGGCATCGAAGTTGCCGGTGTACCAGGGATCGGCCACGTCGCCGGGGCGATCAGTCCAATTGAGCAAGCGCGTAATCTTGCCGTCGGGGTCGTCGCCAAAGATGCGACGCAGGCCACGCGCGTTCTCAGCATCCATATAGACAATATGGTCCCAGTCGCCATACTCCGCGCGACGCACCTGACGTGCGCGATGTGCGACGACGGGAATCCCAACCTCGCGTAGCTTGGCAACGGTACCGTGATGTGGCGGGTTGCCAATCTCCTCGGTCGAGGTCGCAGCGGAATCGATGACAAATTCGCCCTCGCGCCCGGCGCGGTGCACCAGCTCGGTAAACACCGACTCGGCCATCGTCGAGCGACAGATATTGCCGTGACAGATAAACAGCACGCGTTGCATATGCGGTTTCCTTTCGATCGCCATAATCAAGCTCGAGTATCGTATCTGCGCCTACGCCTGCGCCCGCTTGCGCTCCCAACGTGCCAGCTTAATCGTCACCAGCGTGAGTGCCCAGGCCACAAGCGAGAACGCGGCGCCCACGGCGCCCACGTGCGCAATGCCAACGCTGCTTACCACGGCGCCGCCCACTGCGGTGCCAAACGAGATGCCGACGTTAAACGCCATGGGCTCCACCGAACTTGCGAGTACCATCGACTTGGGATGGCGGCTGCGTGCCACGTCCATAAAGTGCGTGATGCACGACACCGAGAACAGGTACATGAGCAGCGCCAAGCTAAAGACAAAGACCAGCGCGAGCGGCATGGTGCCGCCCACAGCAAACAGCCCGAGTAACGCCGCAGCTTGCAGCACAAACGTCACAAGCAGCGCTTTCATGCCAAAGCGCGCATCGATCCATCCGCCCAGGATGTTCGAGATCAGGCAGAATACGCCGTAGGCCATAAGCGTGGTACTGGCTTCGACCGTGCCCATGCCCAACACCTGCTCTAGATAAGGCGTCACATAACCGTAGAACACATAGACCGAGCCCACGCCAAACAAGAAGATGAGCATGCCGGTGATGATGCTTGGCTCGCGCAGAAGCCCCGCCTGCTCGCGGAAGGTGGCAGGCTCGTCGGTTTGTCCGGCGCGCGGCATAAACGCCACGAGCGCGGCGCAGATCAGAACGGCGAAGGTCAGCGTGCCGTACATGGCAACGTGCCAGTCGAGCGTGTCGGCCACAAACTTGCCGATCGAGGTCACAAAGACCATCGCCACGGAAAACGCGCCGTACACGACCGAGATGGCAAGCGAAGTTTGCTGCGGGGACAGCAGCTCGGGGATGTACGTCACGCCCACGGCGAGCAGTGCGCCCGAGACGGATCCCAGGACAATGCGCGAGATAAACAGTACCTGGAAGTTGGGCGCCAACGCCATGACCAGATTGCCGAGCACAAAGATAATGCTGTAGCACACGAGCAGCTGGTAACGACGGAAGCGCCCCGTGCTGAGCGCAAGCACCGGCGTCGCGATGGCGTAGACCAGTGCAAAAACGCTGATGAGCTGGCCCGCAGCGGCAAGCGATATGCCGAGTTCCGTCGCCAAGTCACTTTCGATGCCGATGACCACGAACTCGGAGCAGCCGAGCGAAAAGCCTAACAACACGAGCAGCGCTAGGCAGAGGTTGGTGCGCGCGGGGGAAAGCGCGGCAGCGGTTGATGCTGTTGTGGACGAGGTTGCGGTGGTCAAGGCGGTTGCTCCCATGTTGCGTTATATGAGCTAGATTCAGTCTCTGCAACTCTAGCAGAATACGACAAGAAGCAGCGCCTTTGTCACGGTCTGCGCTTGCCTGTATAGTCGCAATACAGGCGAAGATGGTCTCAGGTACATCGCGGGCGACAGGAGATCCCATGGGTATGCACACGACAAAGGTTGCAGTGGGCGAGGGCAAGTTTGCGCTCGAGGCCCAGCTGACGGTGACGCTGCGGGGCATGGCGGTGTACGCTTGCTCGCCCGAGTTCGCGCACCTGGGCGCCACGGCGCAGGCCATTCCGCGCCCTGAGCCCGGTCGCACGGCGACGGTGAGCATCCTGGCCGTTCCGTGCCATCGAGACGAGATCCCGGCGCACGATATTGCGGCGGCGCTGGCCACGCGCTTTGGCGTGCCGGTAGTTGCAAGCACGGGTTTTCATGTGGAGAACGCGACCGCGGACGACTTGCGGCGCATGCTCGATACCACCAAGGAACTCATCGCCGCGCTCGAGGAGGCCGCAGCCCGCATTCTGCGCGCCGGCTGGGATGAGGGCGGCGCAGGCGCCGAGGTCGTGGCGGTCGATGCCGCGACCGGCGAGGCGCTTGGCCCCGTCGACCGCATCGAGGCCCATACCGGCGAGGGAATCCTGCATCAGGCATTTCTGACGCTTCTGGTCGAGGGCCAGGGCGAAGACGCGCGCCTGCTGCTCTGTCGTCGCAGTCCGCTCAAACGCCTGTGGGGCGGGGTGCTGGCCGATGGCTGTGCCGGCCATCCGCTCCCCGGGGAAGACGTCGCGGCCGCCACGGCACGTCGCATCAACGAAGAGCTTGGCATCACGCGCGAGCCCGATCAGCTCAAGCACCTCGGACACGTGGTGTACCGCGAGGACCACGGCGACGGCCGCTGCGAGTGCGAATGGTGCGAGGTGTTCGTAGCCCATGTTGAGCCGGGCGAGCTGCATATCAACCAAGAGGAGATCTCGGAAGTGCGCCGCGTGGCCCCGTCCGAGCTTAAAGGCTACCTGCAGGGTCACCCCGAGCAGCTGGCCCCCTGGCTCCGCGAGGCTCTGGAGGTCCCCTCCATCCGCGCAGCCCTCGCTATGTGAAAAAAGACAGTCCCTTTGCCACATCCAAACCGTCACAACATTTGATGAAAATCTCGAAAACGAGGAAAAGCGTCGAATGTTGTGACGCTTTTTGTCCAGAGGATCGCTTCTCATCCAAAAAACCCGCTTGACTGTATTGCCACAACACAGCGCAACGTAAGGGGTGTCCGATAACGGGCGCCCCTTTTTAAGTGGCAACGTGGCTGCGAATCCGGAGCGCCCCCAACAAGAAAGGTGGGGAGATGGAAGCGGAAAAGAAGGCGTTTAAGATCACCAAGCGCGAAATTGGCTTTGTGCTGGGTATCGTTGTCTTTTTGCTGGTGAAGTTTCTTCCTTTGGCGGAGTTGAGCTCGACGGTCGAGCTTACGGTCGGCGGTCAGACCTGTCTGGCACTGACGCTCGCCACGGTGGTGTTCTGGGCATGTGGCGTGGCGCAGTCGGGCTTTGTGGGCCTGCTCTACTGCGCGCTGCTCGTTCTGTTCAAGGTGTGCGTGGACGACACGGGCGCCGCGAGCATCTCGGCGACAGTCGCCTCCACGTTTAGCTCGTGGACCAAAGCCACCATGTGGCTCGTCATTGGTGCCTACCTCATCGCCAGCGCGGTCAAGGAGTCAGGCCTGGGCGAGCGCATCGCCTATGCGTTTATGCTCAAGTTCGTGCGCGACGCCAAGTCGCTCATCATCTCGATCTTCGCGCTCACCTTTGTGCTGTCGCTGCTGATCCCGCATCCGTTCCCCCGCGCCTTCCTCATCCTCGCCGTCGTCTCGGTCATCGCCGAGTCCGCCGGCTACGGTGACGACGACAAGGGTAAGCTCGGCTTCCTCGTGTTTGCCGCTGCTGCCCCGGGCTCCATGTTCTTCCTGACGGGCGACTCCACACTCAACCCGCTCGTCGCGCAGTACAGCGCCGAGGCCGGCGGCATGAGCCCGTCCTTCGTCGACTGGTTCCTGTACATGAGCGTGCCTATGCTGGTCGCGCTGCTGTGCACCCTGTTCCTGGGCCTCTTCCTCTTTAAGCCCAGCAAGGAGCTCGTTTACGATCGCGAGCAGATCGTGGCCAAGCAGGCCGCGCTCGGCAAGCTCTCCGTCAAGGAGATCCGCACCATCGTGTGGCTTGTCATCGCCATCGCGCTGTGGCTTACCGTCTCGGGCGATTACATCGGCTGGGTGACACTTGCCATCGGTGTCGCGCTCGCCATGCCCATCATCGGCGAGGTTCTCACTCCTGCCAGCTGGAACGCTGTCGACATCAAGTCCCTCATGTTCCTGACGGCCGCCATGGCCGTGGGTTCCGTGGGCGGCGCCACCGGCATGAACGCCTGGATCGCCGACGTCGTGCTTCCCAGCTCCGTGCCCGAGAACATCTTCCTGTTCGCCCTGCTCGTCGCCGCGCTCTCCATGATCATCCACATGTTCATGGGCTCGGTCATGGCCGTGCTCGGTGTGTGCGTGCCGGCGTTCATCAGCTTCGCGGCCGGCTCCAGCGTAAGCCCGCTTGCCGTGGCGCTCATCGTCTTCACGTCCATCAACATCCACTACATCCTGCCGTTCCACAACCTGCCGATCCTTATCGGCGAGGGCAAGGACGCCGGCGGCTACACCTCCAAAGAGGCCATGCGCATGGGTATTCCCCTCACCGCGGTCGTCTTTATCGTCGTGCTGGTCGAGGCCGCCTGGTTCCACCTCTTTGGCCTGATGTAAGCAGTCGAGTGCTTGGCTGTAATTAGCCGAGTGCTTGAACTGCGAGTGCCCGAGCGCCCCATCTATGAGCGCTGCGGCCCCATTACGTTACCAAGCCCGGCGGCATCCTCGCCGCCGGGCACTCTCCCGAAAGGAGCATGCTATGTCCACTACCGATGCTTCCCAGATCCACGACCTGCGCTCCGCGCTCGACTTTTTGCGCGAGATGCCGGGCCAGCTGCTCGAGACCGACACTCAGGTCGATCCCGATGCCGAGGTCTCGGGCGTCTACCGTCACGTCGGCGCCGGCGGCACCGTTATGCGCCCGACCAAAGAGGGTCCGGCGATGGTCTTCAACAACGTCAATGGCTTTGACGATGCCAAAGTCTGCATCGGCATGCTTGCCAGCCGCAAGCGCGTTGCCGCCCTGCTCGACCTGGACGAGGAGCACCTGGGCCTCGAGATCGGCAAGCGCTTCGAGAACCTGATCGCGCCCGAGCAGATCGCCGAGGGTGCGCACGTCGACTGTCAGGAGGTCGTGTACAAGGCGACCGACGAGGGCTTTGACCTGCGCAAGATCGTTCCCGCTCCTACCAACACGCCCGTCGACGGCGGCCCCTACATCACCATGGGCCTCGCCTACGGCACGAGCCCCGACGGCTCCCAGTCCGACGTGACCATCCACCGCTTCTCCTGCGTCGACAAGGATAAGCTTGCCATGTGGATTACCCCCGGCAGCCGTCACCTGGGCGCGTTCTTTGACGAGTACTGCCAGCGCGGCGAAGACATGCCCATCTCCATCTCCATCGGTTTGGACCCCGCCGTGTACATGTGCTGCGGTTTTGAGGCTCCCACCACACCGCTCGGCTTCAACGAGCTGCAAATTGCCGGCGCCCTGCGCGGCCACGCTGTCGAGCTTGCCGACTGCGTCACCGTTCCGCAGAAGTGCATCGCCAATGCCGAGTACGTGCTCGAGGGCTACCTCATGCACGACGAGACCATCAACGAGGACGTCAACGGCCACGGCTACGCCATGCCCGAGTTCCCCGGTTACACCGGTGGCGCCAAGGTCTGCCCGGTGATCAAGATCACCGCTGTTACCACGCGCGTCAACCCCATTATGGAGAGCTGCATCGGTCCTTCGCACGAGCACGTGTCCATGGCCGGTATCCCCACCGAGGCTTCCATCTACAAGATGGTCGAGACCGCCATCCCGGGCCGTCTGCTCAACGTCCACGCCGCTCCCTGCGGCGGCGGCAAGTTCGTTGCTATCATGCAGTTCAAGAAGTCGAGCAAAAATGACGAGGGCCGTCAGCGCAACGCCGCCATGCTCGCCTTCTCGGCGTTCTCCGAGCTCAAGCACGTCATCCTTGTTGACGAGGATGTCGATATCTTCGATATGAGCGACGTGATGTGGGCCATGACCACGCGCTTCCAGGCCGACGTGGACCTCATCACCATCCCCGGTTGCCACTGCCACGTGCTCGATCCGTCCAACGACCCCGCGTTCGACCCCACGATCCGCGAGCACGGCATCGCCTGCAAGGCCATCTTCGACTGCACGGTCCCGTTCGACCTCAAGAAGAACTTCATCCGCTCGCAGTTCATGGAAATCGACAAGGACAAGTGGGCCAAGGAGATTGCTTTCTAGTAAGTAGCCCTACCAAGTAGTTAAGGAGTTGTCATGCCTGAGTCTTCTGTCCGTCCCCGTCGCATCGTCGTTGGCGTTTCGGGCGCCAGCGGTGCCGCGCTGGGCCTTGAGTGCCTCAAATGCCTGCGCCAGGCCGGCGCCGAGTCGGCGCTTGTCGTCACGCGCGGGGGAGAGATCACCATCGAGCAGGAGCTCGGCATGACGCTCGACGAGTTTGTCGCGCACGCCGATGTGGTCTACGACAACAAGAACATCGGCGCCGCCATCGCAAGCGGCACCTATCCGGTCGACGGTATGATCGTGGCCCCCTGCTCCATGAAGACGCTCGCCGGCATTGCGAGCGGCTACAGCGAAAACCTGTTGTTGCGCGCGGCCGACGTGCAGATGAAAGAGCAGCGCCGCCTGGTGCTCATGGTGCGCGAGACGCCCTTCGGCGCCATTCACGTCGACAACATGGCGCGCCTGGCGCGCGTACCGGGCGTCATGCTCATGCCGCCCATGCTCACGTTTTACAACGGCCCCGCCACGCTCGACGACGCGGTGCATCACATCGCCGCCAAGGCGCTAGAGGCCGTCGGCGTGTCATGCGCAAACTATAAGCGCTGGTCATGGGCGTCTTTAGGGTAGGATACGAGTAGTGTTTGAGCCCGCTGCCCCTGTGGGCGGCGGGCTTTGTGCGCTAAAAGGATGTGTCGGGAGGACTTATGCAGACGGGCATGTATGCGATTAGCGAGATGGCGAGCTTGTTTAACGTTTCGCGCCAAACGCTCATCTACTACGACAAGATCGGCCTGTTTAAGCCCGCCGTGGTGAACGAAAAGGGCTACCGCTTCTATTCGCCTACGCAGATTCCGCTTATGCGTCTGATCTGCATGTTGCGCGACCTGGGGCTGGAGCTCGACGAGATTGACCGCCTAACCTCGACGTTCGATATCGGTGAGATGACCGACCACCTGCGCTCGCGGGTGCAGGCGCTCGACGAGCAGATTGCCGGGCTCAAAGCCGAACGCGCCAGCGTGCAGGAGCGGTTGAGCTTTTACGACGAGGCGGTCTACTGGCGTGAGCGCGAGGGCAAGCCGGAGCTCAAGCAGTTTGAGCGTCGCTACGTGGTCTTTGAGGAATTTCCGTCCGATATCGAGCGAGGTCGTTCGATGCTCCACCCCACACTCATGCGGGCCATTTTGCGCATGCGCACGCTCACGGGCACACGCCCCATGCGCGGCTGGGGCGCCATGTTGCGTCGCGAGGCGCTGCATTCTGACGACCCCATCGCCGGCGCCGGCTCCTTTGCCGTGCTGCCGCGCGGTGTCGAAGAGATGCTGTCGAGCGACCCTGTCGAGTTGGCAGAGATTGGCGTGGAGGTGCTGCCCGAGGGCACATATCTGTGCATGAGCCGCTGGGGTATGCCGTACGAGCCCGAGGGCATTCGCGCCATCGTCGCTTGCATGGACGAGCATGCGCTCCAGCCCATCGGCAACGCCTTCGACTTTTGCTACTTAGACACCACGAGCTACGACGAGTCCCATCAAGAGGACTTCTGCTGCATCCAAATCCCCGTCGCCCTCCAGATGTGACAAAGGGACAGTCTCTTTGTCACATTCGCGGCGTGGCTGCCGCCTAAACCGTCACAACATTCGATGAAAATCTCGAAAACGAGGAAAAACGTCGAATGTTGTGACGGTTTTCGTGTCCGGCGCGGGTGAGCTTCGGTGCCGTCTGGGGGTATAAGACTAGCGAGTGTTTATTTGCGAGGCCTAAGGGGCGCCCCGTATGGATATCGATAACTTTGAATGGTGGTATAGCGAGGGCGAGGCTCCGGACGAGGAGTGGGACGAGCCCGCGTCGCGTGACGTGTCGAGCGACGAGGACGAGACCGGCAACGATGCCGCTGTCGAGCCTGATGCCGCCTCCGATGCCGCCGAGCCCCTGACCTTTGAGCAGGCTTGGGCCCAAGCCGAGGCCGATGAGGCTAAGGCCGATGCCACGGCCACACTCGGTGAGCCGGCGGACATGTCCATCTCGCCGGCAAAGATCCCGCAGCCGCGTCACACCATCGACCCCGACAGCACGGCATCCTTCAGCATTCTCGACGTGCCCGCGCAAGGCGCCCAGGCGCCTGCGCCCACACATCGCCCCGACCTGGCTCGTGAGGAAGACGCGGGCCGCCGTTCTCCGCTCGGCCCCATCCTCATCGCCTTCATGGCCGGCGTTATCGCCTGCTCGGCAATCGGTAGCGTTTGGAGCCATGTCGAGCAGCAGCGTCAAGACGCCGCCAAGGTCGAGATGTCTGTCGAGCAATCGCTCAGCCGCACGCGCTCGGTACATGTGTCGGTCGAGGTCAAGGACGGCGCGATGTGGGACACCGCGCGTGGCGACAGCCAAATGCTCATCCACATCGTGGGGCGTACGCTCAAAGGGCAGACGATTGACGAGTATCAATACGTCAATTCCGCTGGTGACGGCATCGAGCTCAAGCCCGGCGACTACGAGCTCACCGTCGACGAACCGCCCGTCGCCACCGACGGCACGCGCTTCCGCGCCTCAAAGCGCATGGTTCCCGTGAGCTTTAACTCGCAGGCGCCCGATACGGTCGATAGCACTCCGCAGGGCGGGTTTGACCTTTACGCTATTGCTCAATAACTGCGCCTGTCGCTCAACCCCGCCGCCAAGAGTGGGACAATAGCCCTCGACACTATTGTTTACTTTTGGAGGAAGTAGCATGTCTACCGTCACTACCATCAAGCGCGGCAGCCTCACCGCGGCCATCGATTCCATGGGCGCTCAGCTCACGAGCCTTGCCCTCAACGGCAACGAGTATCTGTGGCAGGGCGACCCCGCCTTTTGGGGCAAGCATGCGCCCATCCTGTTCCCCATTGTGGGTTCGCTGCGCAACAACACGGCAGCGTCTGCGGCCGGCACCTGCGAGATGCCGCGCCACGGACTCGCGCGCATCGTCGAGCACGAGCTGGTCGAGGTTTCGGAGGACGGCTCCTCGGTAACTTACGAGATCACCGATACGCCCGAGTCGCTCAAGGCCTTTCCGTTCCACTTTAAGCTCAACATGACCTATGCCCTGACCGGCGACGCCACCCTCACGCAGACCTTTGCCGTCACCAATACCGGCGATGTGGACCTGCCGTTCTCGGTGGGCGGCCACCCCGCATTTAACGTGCCCGCCCCCGGTGCCGAGGACGAGGCATTCGAGGATTACGAGCTGGCGTTTACCGAGGTTTGGACCAACGAGGCTCCCATCATCACGCCCGACGGTCTTATGACGTTTGAGGGCAGCTATAAGGCTCCCGACAACTCGGACGTGCTGCCCATCACGCACCGCAGTTTCGATAACGATGCCATCATGTTCACCGATACTCCGGGCTCCACGCTCACGCTGCGCGGCCGCAAGTCGGGCCACGGCGTCAAGATCGACTTTGAGGGCTTTAAGTACATTGGCGTGTGGTCTGCCGCCAACGACGCTCCGTTTGTGGCGCTCGAGCCCTGGACCGGTCATACCACCATGGACACCGAGGACGATGTCTTTGAGCACAAGGTCAACACCATCACCCTGGCCCCGGGCGAGACGGACAAGCGCAGTTTTAGCGTTACCTTGCTCTAGAGGTTCCGCCGCTCGGTCGATGCTGCGCGTCGTCCAGAGCGACAAGTTGTCATTCAAAAGGCAAGACATAGACCTTCTGGTCATGCCTTGCCTTTTTCATGCCACTTGTTCGCTCTGGACGTCGCTCGCCGGCATTGCCAAAACATCGGTGTTCCCAATGGCTACCGTGCGTCTATTAATTTTTCGAGCTTGTACTGCGCTGCTGGTCGCTGGCGTATATCCTGTTAAGTCGTCAGCATACGATTCAACAGGGAAGGCAGATTATGCATTCTCCCCATCAACGCGACGCGCATCCACAGCCGGTATGCAGCCGTCGCATCTTTTTGGTAGTGCTCTCGCTGCGAGCGCTTCCGTCGTCGCCGGCGCGCTCGCCGGCTGTCAGCGCCCGTCAACGCTCAAGGTGGTTCGGCCCACGACGGGCGGCGGTCGCGACGACCTGTCCGATTCCGTGATCGGCAAGGACAAGATCCGCATTGGCATGGAGGCGGCCTACGCCCCGTACAACTGGCAGGTCTCCGAAGCCAGCGAGTACACCATCCCCATCGACAACGTGCAGGGCGCCTATGCCGATGGTTACGACGTGCAGATCGCCAAGATCGTCTGCAAGGCCCTCGGCGGCGAGCCCGTTGCCGTCAAACAGAGCTTCTCGGGTCTTATCGATTCGCTCAACAACGGCCAGATCGACCTCATCATTGCCGGCATGAGCGCCACGCCCGAGCGCGAGGAGTCCGTCGGCTTTTCCGACCCGTACTTTATCGGGTACTTTGGTCTGTTCGTAAAAGAGGGCTCACCCTACCAAAACGCGACCAAGCTCAGCGACTTCAGCGGCGCCACGGTGCTCGGTCAAAAGGACACCATGCTCGATACCGTCATCGACGAGATCCCGGGCGTCGTCCACAAGAATCCGGTCGATTCGGTCCCCACGGTGTTCTCGAACCTGCTGCAGGGCACGTGCGACGCCGTGACCTACAACACCGAGAACGAGAAGGGCTATATGGCCCAAAATCCGGGTATCGTGCCGATTCAATTTGCCGAGGGCGAGGGCTTTAAGCAGGAGGTCACGGCAAACGTCGGCTGCCGCAAGGGCTCGGACAAGCTGCTTAAGCTCATCGACAAGACACTCAAGGGCATTAGCCAAGAGGAGCGCGACCAAATGTGGGACGCGTGCCTCGACCGTCAGCCGGCATAGGGAGGCAGCATGAAAACCATTAATCGCCTGGCCTCCTTTATCAGGGCCGACCACCGTTATGTATACCTGGGCACGAGCGTTATCGCGGCGCTCGGCCTGGCGTTTAGCCAGCGCAACCCCACGCCGCTGAGCTTCTTGGCCCCCACGGGCGTATTCCAAGATTGCCTTTGGGCGATCCTGTGGGCGTGGCTCGTCGTGTCGGCGGCGGCGCTGGTCACCAAGCTTATGCACTGGAGCGACTATCGCGAAAAGTCGCCGTTCGCATCCGAGCGTTTCCGCCGCGGCGCGCGCCTGGGCAGCTATGTTGTGGTCGCCATCGCGGCGATCTTCTTTATCGACCGTTGCGTCATGTCGTTTATCGACCTGGTGCAGGTGAGTATTGTCTCGGATTCCAACCCCAGCGACTTTTTGTCGAGCCTGGTCTACATGACCTACAAGAGCGGGGACTTCTTTATCCGCGGTATCGAGATCACCATCGCGCTTGCCACCTTCGGCACCGTCATTGCCTTTTTCCTGGCGCTGCTTTTTGTGTTCCTGCGCATTCAGACCTTCGATCGCGTGGACAACGACCTGGTGCGCTTCTTTAAGAGTATCGGCCGCGGCTTTGCGACCGTCTACTCCACCATCGTGCGCGGCACGCCCATGATGGTCCAGGGTCTGCTCATCTATTACGCGGGCTTCACCGTTTTGCTCGGCATGGGCTTCGAAACCGCTCAGGCCAACCAGATTTGGAGCACCTTCACCGCCGGCCTCGTTACCATCTCGCTCAACTCCACTGCCTACATGATGGAGGTCCTGCGCGGCGGCATCGAATCCATCGATCCCGGCCAGGCCGAGGCAGCACGCTCGCTGGGCCTGTCGCAGTGGCAAGCTATGCGCAAAGTCGTGTTCCCCCAGGGCATTAAAAACGCGATTCCGGCGCTCACCAACGAGCTCATCATCAACATCAAGGATTCGTCGGTGCTCTCGGTCATCGGCGTGTTTGACCTCATGTACGCCACCACCACCGTCGCCGGCGTGTACTACCGCCAGATGGAGGTCTACTGCGTGGCGCTCGTGGTCTACCTGATCCTGACGCTCGTGGCGAGCCGCCTGCTCGAGGCCTTTGGCAAAAAGCTAGGCGCCGAGGCTCCGGTCACGCTGCCCAGCTCCAACTAGGCTCAAGACGAGGAGAATCATCATGGCAGATACCGCCACTACCGGCACCGCGGCCGCCGCACAGACCAATGAGCCGCTCATCCGCGTCGAGGGCCTGCGCAAGAGCTTTGGCTCGCTCGAGGTGCTCAAGGGCATCGACCTGTCCGTTAACCCCGGCGAGGTCGTCACCATTATCGGCGCCTCAGGCTCGGGCAAATCGACCTTTCTGCGCTGCCTCAACCTGCTCGAGACTCCGGACGCGGGCCATATCTGGTTCCACGGCCAGGACCTTACGGCCGAGCGCTGCAACATTAACAAGCTGCGTGAGGACATCGGCATGGTGTTCCAGGGCTTTAACCTGTTCAACAACATGGATGTGCTCGACAACTGCACGCTTGCGCCCGTCACGCTCAAAAAGATGAGCAAGGCCGAGGCCGAGAAGGTCGCGATGGAGCATTTGACGAGTGTGGGGCTCGAAAAGTTCGCGCACGCCGCCGTGGGTCGCCTGTCCGGCGGCCAAAAGCAGCGCGTGGCCATCGCCCGCGCCCTATGCATGAATCCGCAGATCATGCTGTTCGACGAGCCGACCTCCGCGCTCGACCCCGAGATCGTGGGCGAGGTGCTCGAGGTCATGCGCAAGCTCGCGGCCGACGGCATGACCATGGTCGTCGTTACGCACGAGATGGCCTTTGCCCGAACCGTGTCCGACCGCGTGGTCTTTATGGATAAGGGCGTGGTGCTCGAGGACGCCGCGCCGGCCGAGATCTTTGGCAACCCCAAACACCAGCGCACCCGCGAGTTCCTCTCGCGTTATCTCGAGGACAAGTAACCGACCGCAAATGTTTGCATGACAGGGCCGCTCCCGTGGGGCGGCCCTCGTCATCACAATCGAAAGGATGTCATGGCCGAGGTTTGGCGCTTCTTTGCGCATGAGGATGATTTTGCCGATTTGGACGAAGCTGGTGCGTGCGAGCGCCTGGGCCGCGTGCTGTCGTTTCCGACCATCTCGAGTATGGATGCCGAGGCGGTGAACTGGCAGCCGTTCGACGACCTGCGCGCGTATATGCAGCAGGCTTGGCCGCACGTATTTACGGCGGGTAAGGTCGAGCTTATCGACCATTCGCTATTGGTGACGCTTAGCGGTTCCGACCCTGCCCTCAAGCCCATTATGCTCATGGGTCACATGGACGTGGTCCCCGTGGTGCCGGGTACCGAGGACGACTGGACGTACGCCCCCTTTAGCGGGCATGTAGACGACACCTACATTTGGGGTCGCGGCGCCATCGATATGAAAGACCAGGTCGCAGGCATTCTCGAGGCGGTTGAGTATGCGCTGGCGCACGGTTGGCAGCACGAGCGCACGCTGCTCCTGGCCTTTGGCCAGGACGAGGAGACTACGCAGTACGGCGCAGGCGCCATCGGCCGCGCGCTCGAGGAGCGCGGCATTGAGCTTGAGTACCTGATCGACGAGGGCGACTACCGCATCGTTTCGGCTGCCGAGTACAGCGCGGGCGAGGACTGGCTCATGCACGCCGACCTTGCCGAGAAGGGCTATGCCGATATCGTGCTCAAGACGAAGAGTGAGGGCGGGCATTCGTCCAACCCCTACGGTGGCACATCGCTCGAGGTGCTCAGCCGTGCCATCACCGCAATCTGTGATATCGAGTGGCCGACGCGCGTGACCGACTTGCTTGCCGCCCAGCTCGTCGAGTTGGGGCTCTACACGGCCGATGAAATTGCCGCCAACGGGGATGCCATTGTCCGCGATTGCCTCGCCAGCAAAAAGCTCTATCCGCTGGTGACGACCACCTGCGCGCCCACGCAGATCGAGGGTGGCAGCACCGGCGCCAACGTAATGCCGCAGAATATGTGGGCCAATATCAACTTCCGCATGCTCGAGGGCACGAGCGTGGCCGACGTTGTGGCGCGCTGCTGCGAGTCGGTTGCCGCGGCGGGCCTTGTCGGACGTGTGGAGGTCGAACTCGGCCCCGGCAGCTCTGAGCCCTCGCCGTCCCCGCGCATCGGTGGACCGGGACTCGAGGCCGTTCGCGCCATTGCCGCCCGCTACTTCCGTGATCCAAAGGGGACGGAGGAAAACGGATCATTCGAGCCAGTGGCAATTGTGCCCTCGACCGTGATCGGTGCGACCGACGTTGCCAACTACCAGCACATTTGCCCTGAGTGCATTCGCTTCTCGGCCTTTGTAGTTGATGACGACGAGTGCGATCGCGGTGTCCACGGCACCAACGAGCGCATCACCCGCCGCGCCTACCTCCAGGGCATCCGCTTCCTCGTCGCTCTACTCCAAACGCTCTAGCCAAAAAGCAAGCCCTTGGTGCAATGGAGTCAGGTTTGTTTGCACCAATCATTCCGTGCGGGTTATATGCAGGTTTGCCTGCGCACGCTATCATGTATGGGTTAGACCGCAACTATGTACCCCATACGCGAAGGGATGCGCATGTATCTGAAGATCGACATGCTCTAGCTGGGCTTACCCCCGCAGTGGCGCCTCGCGCCCCATCAATTCTGCCGATTTTCGCCTTCACGCATATAAAGGAGTCCGTCATGCGCGACAAGCTCGAAAAGATCATCAAGGCCTACGAGGAGCTCGAGAAGAAGCTTTCCGACCCGGCCGTCGCCTCCGATATCAAGGAGTTCACGCGTCTCAACAAGGAGTATGCGCACCAGTCCGACCTCATTGCCGCCTCGCGCGAGTACATCGGCGCGCTCGATGACATCGAGGCTGCCAAGGAAATGCTGCACGATACCACCGATGCCGATGAGAAGGAGATGCTCCAGATGGACATCTCCGAAAACGAGGCCAAGCTCCCCCAGCTCGAGGAAGACATCAAGTACATGCTCATCCCGAGCGACCCCAACGACGACAAGAACACCATCGTCGAGATCCGCTCCGCCGCCGGTGGCGACGAGGCGGCCATCTTCGCCGGCGACCTGTACAAGATGTATCAGCGCTTTTGCGAGTCGCGCGGCTGGAAGACTACCGTGCTCGACTCCAGCCCCAGCGAGGCCGGTGGCTTTAAGTCCATTGAGTTCAAGGTCGAGGGCGACCGCGTCTACTCCGTCATGAAGTACGAGTCCGGCGTGCACCGCGTCCAGCGCGTCCCCAAGACCGAGTCCCAGGGCCGCATTCAGACCTCCACGGCTACCGTCGCCGTGCTTCCCGAGGCCGAGGAGATCGACGTCCAGATCAACCAGTCCGACCTGCGCATCGACACCTACTGCGCCTCCGGCCCTGGCGGTCAGTGCGTTAACACCACCTACTCCGCCGTGCGCATTACCCACCTGCCCACCAACACCGTGGTGCAGTCGCAGGAGCAGCGCTCCCAGATCCAGAACCGCGAGGTCTGCATGCAGATGCTGCGCGCCCGTCTGTACGAGATGGAACTCGAGAAGCAGCAGGCCGAGCTCGGTGCCGAGCGCCAGAGCCAGATCGGCCACGGCAACCGTTCCGAGAAGATCCGTACCTACAACCAGCCCCAGGACCGCGTGACCGATCACCGCATCGGTTTCAACTCCACCTACAACGGCGTCCTTCTGGGTGACCAGCTCGGCACCGTGATCGAGGCGCTCGCTGCCGCCGAGCGAGCCGAGAAGCTGGCACAGGCCGTTTAAGTTACGGCGTTTTACCAAACGCCGTAACTGCTCGACGCTGCAAACGCCCCTAAGCGGCAATCTGACGTTCAATCGTCGGTCGCGTACCAAAGTACGCTTCCCTCCTCTTTCACGTCACCTTGCTCGCTTAGGGGCGTTTTCGCTGTCCGCCCTCTACCTGCGGCGTTGCCTTGCTCCGGATGCGGGGTAGTCATTGGGGACGTTCTTAAATGACTAGGTTGGGTAAATTACTTTTCAAGTTTATTTAATCTGCTTTGTTAGAAATTAAGCTGTCTAACTGCTTAAAGTAATCAGCAGCCTTCATCTGTAATTGAAAATATTGCTCGAAAAATCGTTCAAGAAGTCGCGGGGTGATTTTTACCGCGTCGCGCGTCAAGTGATTTGGCAAGTTTTTGGTTAGATATTGGTCAGTTTTGGGGCAACTTTGCCAAAAGCTTGACGAATGCAGATTTAGACGTCGATGAATGAACATTTCAGGCAGGTTCCAAGCAAAAATCTGGGCTGATTCTCGATAATTGCCTTCAATCGTCCCTTGCCAAGCGCTAGCCTCGCGTACAATCTGCTCCGACATTCGCGCGCCGTCCGGCGCTTAAGAGGGGAGGGCCCCATGGCAAACGAGATTTGGACCATCAAGCGTTGTCTCGAGTGGACCAAGGAGTACCTGGCCGAGCGCGGCGAGGAGCACCCCCGTCTTTCTGCCGAGTGGCTGCTGTGTGCCGCCACGGGCCTGGCGCGCATTGACCTATATATGCGTATGGACGAGACGCTTAACGCGGCCCAGCTCGAGACCATGCATGCGGCCGTTGTCCGCCGCGCTAAGGGCGAGCCGCTGCAATACATCACCGGCAGCACGCAGTTTCGCATGATCGACGTCGCGTGCGCCCCCGGTGTGCTCATTCCGCGCCCCGAGACCGAGATGCTCGTCGAGGAAGTCCTCAATTATCTGGATGCCGAGGTGCTGAGCCCCGAGGCTGCTGCCCGTCAGCGTGTTGAGCTGCCTTGGAACGATGAGGTCGAAGAGGCCCGCAAAGCCGAGGCGGCGCTGGCCGACGAGCGCGCGACTGCCGAGCGCCGTGCCGCTAACCTGACGGCTGCCGATGAGGCGGCGTTAGGCGGCGACGTACTGGGCAGCCGTGCCTATGCCGAGGAACTGGCCGACCGCGAGGCCGAGGAAGCCGCCGCGCAGGCAGCAGAAGCCGAAGCCGCGGAAGCCGCCGAGTCCGAGCTCGACGAATACGGCATCGCCATCGAGGGTGCCGGCCAGGAGACGGCTTCAGCTCAGGATGCCGCTGCGCCTGCCCCAACCGAGCCCTGCACTGCCCGCGTTCTCGAGGTCGGCTGCGGCACGGGCTGCATTTCGCTCTCCCTTGCCTGGGAGCGCCGCGGCCACGTTACCTGCACCGCCACCGATATCGAGCCGCGCGCCATCGATCTGGCCACCAAAAACCGCGACGCCCTCGGCCTCACGGCAGATGAGGTTGCCTTTAGCCTCACCAACCTGGTGAGTTCCATTCCCCGCGAAGAGTGGGGCACCTTTGATGTGCTCGTCTCCAACCCGCCTTACATCCCGACCGACGTCATGCGCTCGCTGCCGCACGAGGTCAAGGACTTTGAGCCCGACCTGGCGCTCGAGGGCGGCGCCGACGGCCTCGATATTTTCCGCCGCCTGCTCAATGCGGCGCCTTACATGCTGCGCGCCGGCGGCCTGTTTGCCTGCGAGCTCTACGAGGGTGCCCTCGATGCCGCGGCCGAGCTCTGTCGCCAGGCAGGCCTTTCGGACGTGCGTATCGTCCATGACCTCACCGATCGCCCCCGCATCGTCCGAGCCATCGTCACCGAGCCCAAACAGCGTATTTAAGCTGAATTAATAGACATTTGCGCAAGTTTGTCCTTGCAATATACCGTAAAACTTCTACTATAGAAGGAGAAAGGTATGTCAAATCAGCTGCATCGGTACCGTATCGTGCTTGATTACATTGAACCTTGGCTTGATGAGCAGGATGAAGCTACGCTGAAGCAGATTTATGCAGACCTTTTGGTGCTCGAGAAGGAAGGTCCCAGCCTTGGTCGTCCGCTGGTTGACCGCGTAAAGGGCTCGAAGCTTCATCATTTAAAGGAGCTGAGAGTGACGTCGTGTGGTGGGCAGGTGATTCGCATCCTCTTCGCCTTTGACCCCAAGCGCCAGGCGGTATTGCTATTGGCGGGTGATAAGTCGCGAGCGGGATCGTCAAGGGCAAAATGGAACGGTTGGTATGCGATCAACATTCCAAGGGCCGAGCAAATATACCGTCGCCACGTAAGGAGGCTCGATCGAGATGGAACTGCATGAGTATATGGAATCTCGCGGGATAACACGCGACTCCATTACCGCCGAGCAGGAGAGGACTCGCGATCGTATCGAAGCCTATAAGCTTGCTCAGATTCGCAGGTTAAAAGATCTAACACAGGCGTCGGTCGCCCAGTCGATGGGCGTTTCTCAAAAACGTGTATCCGAGCTCGAGCGTGGGGAGTTGGGTTCGATGAGGCTCGACACGCTGAGCAGGTACGCAGAGAGCCTCGGCGGAAAACTGGTTGCAAGCATCGAGTTTCCCGATCGTACCGTTACGCTTGCGCGCTAAAAATCTTCAATTAACCCCCTCACTTTCACCGACTACTAGAGCCGCTCACCAAACCAACATGCGCTCTGGGCAAATAGGTTGAATGTTTCGTGCGAGAATGCCCCACAGTAAACAAACTTGCACCGGAGCGTAAGGGGCTGGCATACACATGCAGACGGTCTATCGGGTATACGAGGGAACGCGCGAGCCGCATCGGCTTGCCGTCGAGCGCACGGCCGAGGTGCTCGGCCGCGGCGGCCTGGCCTTGATTCCGACCGAGACCGTCTACGGTGTCGCCGTGGCAGTCAACGCCTTCTCGGACGCCGTGCCCCAAGATACAAGCGAATTCCCATCGTGGCCGCGCGATCCGCAGGCTGCCGTCAACGGTGCCGCAGTCCCTGCGCTTGGCACCGGCTATCGACGTATCTTCACTCTCAAGCAACGTGAACTCACGCAAACCGTTGCTTGGCTGGTCGATGGCGTTGAAGCACTCGACCGCTATGGCGTGGATATCCCTAACGAGGCCCGCGTGCTCGCCCGACGATGCTGGCCGGGCGCCCTGACTATCGTGGTCAAGGCGGCCCCCTGCGTTCCGACCTTTATGCGCGCCGCCGACGACACCGTGGCCCTGCGCGCTTCGGCCTCTCCCGTGGTCCAAGCGCTCATTCGCGCCTGCGGCAGTCCCCTTGCCTGCACGAGCGCCAACACGCACGGCGCGCCCTCGCCGGCAGGCTTTGCCGCCGTCGAGGGTCGCATCCTGGAGGGGGTCGATGTTGCCGTCGACGCCGGTGAGACCCCGTGTCGCGACGCCTCGACCATCGTGTCGTTTCAGCACGGCGAGCTCCAGATCCTGCGCCAAGGCGCACTTCCCGCATCAGAGATCGAACGGGTCCTGTCCGACCCGATGCAATAGAAAGGTTTAAGCGATGTCGTTGAATCTGGGCAGCCTGGGCATGGAAGATGCCTCGTTTGACTTTGGCGGTTCCTACATCATGGCGCTCGACTGCGGCACCACCTCGGTACTTGCGACCATCGTCGACGAGTACGGCTGCATCGTCGCGCAGGCACGTCGCAGCGTCAAAACCAGCTTCCCGCGTCCCGGTTGGGTAGAGCAAGACCCCATGGCGGTCCTTGCTAGCCAGATCGCCGTCATGATGGAAGTCCAGTTTAAGAGCGGTATCCACTCCGACCGCATTGCCGCCATCGGCATCTCCAACCAGCGCGAGACCACGGTGGTCTGGGATCGCGTGAGCGGTCAGCCGATCTATAACGCCATCGTATGGCAGTGCCGCCGTACCGCGCCGGCAATCGACGCGTTGGTTGAACAGGGTTGCGAGGAGCTGGTGCGCTCCCGCACGGGACTCACGCTCGATCCGTATTTCTCGGCTTCCAAGGTGCAGTGGATCCTCGACAACGTCGACGGTGCGCGTGAGAGCGCGGCGGCGGGCGACCTCATGTTCGGCACCATCGATACCTGGCTCATCTACAACCTCACCGGCAGTCAGGTCTTTGCCACCGACTACACCAATGCCAGCCGCACGGCGCTCTTTAATATCCATACGCTCGATTGGGACGACGACCTGCTGGCGCTCTTTGACGTTCCACGTTCCATGATGCCCGAGGTTCGTTGGAGCTCGGGCGACTACGGCCGCGTCGCGAGCGACATCATGACCAACATGCCGCCCATCATGGGCGTGGCGGGCGATCAGCAGGCGTCGCTGTTCGGCCACTGCTGCTTCCATCCCGGCCAGACCAAAAACACCTATGGCACGGGTTGCTTTATGCTCATGAACACCGGCGACGAGGTCGTCGAATCCAAGAACGGTCTGGTCTCCACGATCGGTATCGCCGCGGACGGCAAGATCAGCTATGCACTCGAGGGCTCCATCTTTGCTGCCGGTTCCACCATGAACTGGCTGCGCAACAACATCGGCATCATCTCGAGTGTGAGCGAGTCGGCACAACTCGCCGCTTCGATCAACGACAATGAGGGCTGCTACTTCGTTCCCGCCTTTGCGGGTCTGGGCGCTCCCTGGTGGGACCCGCATGCCCGCGGTATCGTGTGCGGTCTGACCGGCGCCTCGAGCCGTGCGACCATCGTACGTGCCGCCTGCGAATCCATGGCATATCAGAGCTACGACGTGCTGCGCGCCATGGAGCAGGACGTGGGGCTTTCGATTGAGCGCCTGTCTGTCGATGGCGGTGCCTCGCGCAACGAGTTCATCATGCAATTCCAGGCTGACCTGCTGGATATCCCCGTGCTGCAATGCGAGACGGTGGAGACCACGGCAATCGGTGCCGCGTACTTGGCGGGTCTTGCCGTCGGCTATTGGGAAGATCTGGAAGAGCTGGAGCAAAATGCCCAGATCGTTAGGACCTTCCTTCCCCACATGTCCGCCGAGCGCCGCGAGCAAAACCTTGCGGGCTGGCGTGATGCAGTCAGGCGCTCGCTCAGCACCTCACAGTAGGGCTGCGATGGGCTGCTCGATACAACAAACCGTTAAACTTATGCACGGCGCGCGGCAACAACATCGCCATGCGCCTTGTCAGCAAGGCCATCTTCCGGCCGCAACGAAAGGGGCAATCAACCCATGACCGTCACCTACGATACGTCCCGTGTGACCCTTGTCGATCACCCGCTCGTCCAGCATAAGCTGTCGATTCTGCGCGACAAAAACACCGGCACCAACCAGTTCCGCCAGCTCGTGCGCGAACTCGCACTTTTTGACGGCTACGAGGCCATGCGCGACCTGCCCATGGAAGACGTCGAAGTCGAGACCCCCATCACCACCGCAACGTTTAAGCAGCTCGCCGGCAAAAAGCTCGCCATCGTTCCCATTCTGCGTGCGGGCCTTGGCATGGTCGATGGCATCCTCGACTTGGTACCCTCCGCTCGCGTGGGCCACATCGGTATGGAGCGCGACGAGGTTACCCACGAGCCGCATGAGTATTACTGCAAGATGCCCAAGGATATCGACCAGCGCATCTGCCTGGTCGTCGACCCCATGCTCGCCACGGGCGGTTCGGCCGAGATGGCCATCAGCTACCTGCGCGAGCGCGGTGTCAAGGACATCCGCATGCTGTGCATCGTCGCGGCCCCCGAGGGCCTCAAGTCGCTGACTGAGAAGGACCCCGATGTGCATATCTATACCTGCGCCATCGACGACCATCTCAACGAAGCTGCCTACATCGTTCCCGGCCTGGGCGACGCCGGCGACCGTATCTACGGCACGCTGTAATCTCTGGGCCATACCGGCTAACGTCGAAAATACGAAGAAATGGTGCGCGCGGGCGAGCAAAAGACGACCGCGCGCACTCCTGTTAACGGACGTTTTGCCCTGCAGGGTTCGAGAAAAACGTATTACCGTACCTGCGGCATAAAGAAGGTCTTAAGAAAACGAACAGGTGCGTATTAACCGATGCTTTTTCGGTTGTACTTTAGCGATTGGCTCGTACAATAGTCACCAATGTTTGGCGGGAACTGTCCTGTGAGGCGATAAAAAAGGAAAGTGAGGACGCCAGTGTTTCAGATAGCCGATCTGCTCGCTATCGTTGCAGGTGCCATCGCGGGCGCGATTGCCTTCCTTCCCTTTGTCTTTACGCTCAAGCCGGTTCTTGACGATAAGCAGAATGCGGACATGCTCAAGGGTATGGTGAGTCTCGCGGTCTCGGCAATTGCGTTGCTTGTCTTTACCTTGGTTGTGTTTGTGTTGTTCGGAGAGGCATTTCGCATGTTCCTCCTGGGCGAGGCGATCGGCTTCGTGGCCTTTATGGCCGCTTGCGCGGTTCGCGTCGCCAAGGTGCTGCGAGATCCTCATGAGGTCGAAAGGTAAGTCGTGGAAATTTTTGAAAAGCTGCCTGATGAGATTAATCATCTGGTCAGCGAGTTCAGCTCCACCCCTGTCGTGGGCGATCTGAGCTGCGGCATCACGCAGTACTCGTTTTGGCTGATCGTCTCCACGATCGTGCTCCTGATCGTCCTGGCCGTGTTCAAGAAGAAGCAGACCCTGGTTCCCAAGGGCTTCTTCGTCAACGGTTTCGAGTACATCATCGAGTACGTCGAGAACGATATCGGCAAGGGTGTCGTGGGTGAGAACTGGAAGAAGCACTTCCCGTTCCTGTGCTCGCTTTTCCTGTTCATCCTGATCAATAACATGATCGGCCTGATCCCGGGAATGAAGCCCGGCACCGGTGCAATCGGCTCCACCGCCGCGCTCGCCATCTTCGCCTTCGTGTACTTCATCTACTACGGATGCAAGGCTCACGGCGTGATCGGCTACATCAAGAGCCTCGCCCCGCAGGGCGTGAGCTTCCCGATGAACGTGCTCGTGTGGGTCGTCGAGCTTTTCTCGACCTTCCTGCGCCTCATCACGCTCGCCGTCCGTCTGTTCTGCAACATGTTCGCAGGACACGTGGTCATGGGCTCGTTTGCCATCATGGCGAGCATGTTCATGCAGCCGCTGCTTCAGCAGGTTTCCGCGGCCCACGCCGTCGGCGCCCTGCCTTCGCTGGCCTGGCTTGCCATCCTCATCCTGATCTATGCGATCGAGCTTGTGGTCGGCGCCATCCAGGCTTACGTCTTCACGGTCCTTACCGCCGTGTATGTCTCCGAGGCAGAGGAGGTCGCGGAGGAGGAGTAGTCTTCCGTTCGCGCCTTAACGGTAAGGCAATTCGTTAAACCGCCGGTGCCCGTACCCATGGAGCCCGGCAGTTATAAAAAGGTTATCCTGCGTGAAATAAGACACGCACGACAAAGGAGGAATCGTGGGAGTTATCGGTTACGGTCTCGGTGTTATCGGCGCTGGTCTTGCTATCGGCCTGTCTGCTCTGGGTGCTACGGGTGCTATGGCCCGTCAGCCTGAGGTCCAGGGCCGCGTGTTCACCGTCTTCATCATGGGCTCCGCCTTCGGCGAGGCTCTGGCTCTGATCGGCTTCGTTGTCGCGCTGATCGTTAAATAGCACGGAGCGTCAAGTATGAATCTTTCATCCCAGAAGAGCGCGATCGCACTCTCCGCGTCCGCGGCCGCGCTGCTTATGCCAGTTTCCGCGTTCGCCGAGGACGGCGCTGCCGGTGCGGACATCCTCATCCCTAAGATGGCGGAGTTCATCCCGGCGCTTATCGCCTTCCTGATCATCTGGATCGTGCTGGCAAAGGTCGCCCTGCCGGGCATCATGAAAACCATGGAGGAGCGCGGCAAGAAGATCGAGGAGAGCCTCGACGAGGCCGAGAAGACCAAGCAGGAGGCTATCGCCAAGCGCGCTGAGTCCGACTCGATCGTCACCGACGCCCGTCGTCAGGCTGCCGACATCGTTCTCGAGGCCCGTAAGGACGCCGAGTCCGAGCGTGCCCGTATCATCGAGGCTGCTCACAAGGAGGCCGAGGAGATCATCGCCAAGGCCCATACGACCGTCGAGGACGAGCGCAAGTCCATTTACGCCGGTGCCGCGAGCTCCATCGCCGACCTGTCCGTTGCCGTCGCCACCAAGATCGTGGGCGAGGCACTCGAGGACGATGCCGAGCAGAAGAAGCTCATCGAGCGCTACATCCAGGAAGCAGGTAGCCTGAATGCCGACTAGCCGCTATCAGGACAAGGTGCTCGAGACCTACGCGCGCTCCCTTCTGGAAGCCGCTAAGGCCGAGAACCATGTGTTTGAGGACCTCGAGATGATCGAGCGCCTGGCTTCTGCCAGCCCCGAGATCATCGCCGTGCTCGACACCATGTCCAAGCGCGACCAGCTCGACCTTCTTCCCAAGGTGGCAGCTGCCTTTAAGTATGTTGCCGAGGAAGACGAGGATGTAGTGGGCGTGACCGTCACCACGGCGATCCCGCTCGACGACGAGCTGCGTCAAACCATCACTAAGAAATGCGAGCAGGACTTCGGCCGCAAGGTATTCCTTATCGAGCAGGTCGACCCGTCT
Organism: Collinsella sp.; assembly: GCA_047247485.1. Taxonomy (GTDB): domain Bacteria; phylum Actinomycetota; class Coriobacteriia; order Coriobacteriales; family Coriobacteriaceae; genus Collinsella. The sequence goes on from JBKTTM010000006.1 coordinate 2,354,801, forward strand.
ATCGTGGGCGGCCTGGTGCTCGAGGCCCGCGGCGAGCGTCGTGACATCTCCGTCAAGACGCAGCTGCGTATCGCGCAGGAGACCCTCGCAAACTCTGCTAATTCGTACGGAGGTGAAGCCTAATGTCCGAAACCCTCAATGCCCAGGATATCGCCAAGAAACTGCAGGAGCAGCTCACGAGCCTCTCCGCGACGGTCGATACGCATGAGGTTTCAACGGTCGACGAGGTAGGCGACGGCATCGCGCGCGTCTCCGGCCTCAAGAGCGCCATGGCAGGCGAGCTTCTGGAGTTCAAGAGCTCCGATACCGGTGAGACCGTCTTCGGCCTTGCCCAGAACCTTGACCGTGACGAGGTCGGCGCCGTTCTGTTTGGTGCCGTCGACTCCATCAAGGAAGGCGACGAGTGCCGCACCACTGGCCGCATTATGGATATCCCCGTGAGCCGTGCCATGCTCGGCCGCGTCGTCAATCCGCTCGGCCAGCCCATCGACGGCCTGGGCGACATCGTCGCCACGCACCGTCGCCCCATCGAGTTCAAGGCCCCCGGCGTCATCGATCGTACCCCGGTGTGCGAGCCGGTTCAGACCGGTCTGCTCGCTATCGACTCCATGGTGCCTATCGGCCGCGGTCAGCGTGAGCTCATCATCGGCGACCGTAAGACCGGTAAGACCGCCATCGCCATCGACGCTATCCTCAATCAGCGCGGCAAGGGCATGGTCTGCATCTATGTCGCCATCGGCCAGAAGGCCTCCACGGTTGCCAACATCCGCGAGACCCTCGCTCAGCACGGTGCGCTCGACTACACCATCATTGTTTCGGCCACTGCTGCCGATTCCGCCCCTATGCAGTACATCGCGCCTATGGCCGGTGCCGCTATCGGCGAGTTCTTTATGTACAACGGCGAGGACGGTAAGCCCGCCAGCGAGACCAACCCCGGCGGCCACGTGCTCGTCATCTACGACGACCTGTCCAAGCAGGCTGTGGCCTACCGTCAGATGTCGCTGACGCTGCATCGTCCGCCCGGACGCGAGGCCTATCCTGGCGACATCTTCTACCTGCACTCTCGTCTGCTCGAGCGTGCCGTCAAGATGTCCAAGAAGAACGGTTACGGCTCCATGACAGCTCTGCCGATCATCGAGACCCAGGACGGCGACGTCTCGGCCTACATTCCGACCAACGTCATTTCCATTACCGATGGTCAGATCTACCTGCAGTCCGAGCTCTTCTTCCAGGGTCAGCGCCCGGCAGTTGACGTGGGTATCTCCGTGTCCCGTGTCGGTGGCGATGCGCAGACCAAGGCCATGAAGCAGGTCGCCGGCAACCTCCGTCTGGACCTCGCTTCCTATCAGGAGCTCGCTGGCTTTACCCAGTTTGGCTCCGACCTCGACGAGGCTACTCAGAAGCAGCTGACCCACGGTGCTCGCATGACCGAGCTCCTGAAGCAGCCGCGTTACAAGCCGTTTGAGGTTGGCGAGCAGATCGTTACGCTGTTCGCTGGCAACGAGGGCTTCCTGGATGACCTGGAGATCGCCGACGTGCTGCCCTTCCGTGCCGAGCTCATCGAGTACATGGACAATGGCTTTGGTTCGCTGCTCGACAAGGTTCGCGCCAAGAAGATCGATGATGACACAAAGGCTGAGCTCTTGCGCGTCATCGGCGACTTCAAGCAGCAGTTCATGGCCAAGCACCATTCGGATGTTTCTGGATCAGAGGAGAACTAAGCCCCATGGCCAACCTTCGCGACATTAAGAAGCGAATCTCCTCGGTTACCACGACCAAGCAGATCACGCGCACGATGGAGATGGTCTCTACGGCCAAGATTCGTCGTGCCCTCGATCGCTCCAAGCAGGCCGAGCCCTATAAGGAGGCGCTGACCGACGTCATGTTGACGGTCGCCGGCGACGCCTCCTGTTCGGGCACCGATCCCATGCTGCAGAAGCATGAGAGCGTCAAGCATGGCCTGATTGTCGTTATTGCCTCGGACCGCGGCCTTGCCGGCGGTTTCAATACGACGGTGGAGCGCACGGCCGAAAAGCTCGCCGCTTCTTGGGCGAACGACGGCATCGAATACGAGATCATCGCGTGCGGGCGTAAGCCGGCCACGTATTTCCGTGACCGCGCAAACGTTGTCATGCACTTTGAGGGCAACTCCTCTGAGCCCGATTTCAATCAGGCCCGCATGATCTCCTCTCATATCTGCGATGCGTATCGTGCCGGTGAGCTTGACCGTGTCGAGCTTGTCTACCACCACGCCAAGAACCGCGTGGATCAGGAGCTTCGCGTCGAGCATCTGTTGCCGCTCGACCCCGAGATGATCGCTATGGCCCACGGTCCGCGTAAGAACGAGACCGACGCCCCTAAGCGCATCTCGTCCACGTTCGAGTTCGTGCCCTCTCCCGAGCATGTTCTCGGCAAGCTTGTGCCGTCTTATATCCTGACGGTCATCTACCAGGCCCTGATCGATTCGGCGGCTGCCGAGCAGGGTGCACGCCGCAAGGCCATGCACTCCGCGACGGAAAACGCCACCGCGATCATCTCGACCCTTACCCGCACGTATAGTCGCGTGCGCCAGGCTTCGATCACGACCGAGATTAACGAGATCGTCGGCGGAGCCTCAGCATTGGAGGAACAGTAATGGCTAATAACACCGTAAAGCTTGCGGTCGAGGAAGCCACCAAGAAGACGACTGCCGGTGATGGTCGCATCGTGCGAATCATCGGCCCTGTCGTCGACGTCAAGTTTGACGGCGCGGTGCCCCCGATCTACAACGCGCTCACGGTCGAGGCCGAGACCCCGATCGGTCATCTGAGCACGATCCTCGAGGTCGAGAGCCAGCTTCCGGGCGGCGTCGTCCGCACGGTCGCCATGTCCTCGACCGACGGCCTGCAGCGCGGCCTCATCGCCACCGATACCGGTGAGCCCATGAAGATGCCCGTTGGTCCCAAGACGCTCGGCCGCATTTGGAACGTCATGGGCAAGCCCGTCGACGGCAAGCCCATGCCCGAGGTGGAGGAGTTCTACCCCATCCACCATGCAGCGCCCCGTTTCGACGAGCTCACCACCAAGACCGAGATCTTCGAGACCGGCATCAAGGCCGTCGACCTGCTCGAGCCCTACATCCGCGGCGGCAAGACAGGTCTGTTCGGCGGCGCCGGCGTCGGCAAGACCGTTCTGATCCAGGAGCTCATCAACAACCTCGCCCAGGAGCACGGCGGCACCTCGGTGTTCACCGGCGTCGGCGAGCGTACCCGCGAGGGCACCGACCTGTTCCTCGAGATGAGCGAGTCTGGCGTTATCGACAAGACCTGCTTGGTCTATGGTCAGATGAACGAGCCGCCCGGAGCGCGTCTGCGCATCGGTCTGGCCGGCCTTACCACCGCTGAGTACTTCCGCGATCGCGGCCAGGACGTTCTGCTGTTCATCGACAACATCTTCCGCTTCTCTCAGGCAGGTTCCGAGGTTTCCGCACTGCTGGGCCGTATGCCGTCCGCCGTTGGTTACCAGCCCACGCTGGCAACCGAGATGGGCGACCTCCAGGAGCGCATTACCTCGACCAAGACGGGCTCCATTACCTCCGTCCAGGCTGTCTACGTCCCCGCAGACGACCTGACCGACCCGGCGCCTGCCACGACGTTTACGCACCTCGATGCCACCACGGTTCTTTCGCGTAGCATTTCGTCGCTCGGCCTGTTCCCGGCTATCGACCCGCTTGCGTCTTCCTCCGACGCTCTCGATCCCTCGATCGTTGGCGAGGAGCACTACCGTGTCGCCGTCAAGGTCCAGGAGCTCCTGCAGGAGTACTCCGACCTTCAGGACATCATCGCCATTCTGGGTATGGACGAGCTGTCCGAGGAGCAGCGCCTTACGGTCAACCGTGCCCGTAAGATTCAGCAGTTCCTCTCGCAGTCCTTCCACGTCGCCGAGAAGTTCACCGGCAACCCCGGTGTCTACGTCCGCGTCGAGGATACCGTCCGCTCTTTCGCCGAGATTGTCGACGGTAAGGCCGATGACCTGCCTGAGCAGGCTTTCCGCTATGCTTCCACGATTGAGGACGTGCGCGAGCGCGCCCGCAAGATGGGGGAGAAGTAGGTTATGCGTATCCGCATCGTGTGCCCCGTGAGCTGCGCCTATGAGGGCGACGCTGCGTTTGTGTCGATTCCGTCCACGGATGGCGAGTTTGGCGTTCTGCCTGCTCACTCCAGCGAAATCTGCACAATCGACCGCGGTTACGTTCGCGTTTCCGATAAGGCCATGGGCACTGTCGACCACACGTTTGCCGTGGCCGGCGGCTATGCCCAGGTTGCGGACGATGTCGTGACCGTCCTCGCCGAGCGCGCTTGCGATTTGGCGACCGTCGACGCCGACAAGGTTAAAGCTGATATTCAAGGTTTTGAAGAGAAGCTGGGTAATTTGTCGGAGGATGATGCACGCCGCGCCTACCTCTATAATGAAATCGCATGGTGTAAGCTCAAGCTTGCCCAATAGTCAGACGTTTTAGCGTTCGACCATTTGCGAACACATCATGCCCGGGATGGCCCAGCCACCCCGGGCATGCTTTTTGAAAGGGTAGACCTTGGATATTATCCGCGTTGAGGGTGGCCACGCCATCGGAGGTTCCGTGCCTGTTTCGGGTGCCAAGAACTCCGCGCTCAAACTTATGGCGGCAACGCTTCTGGCGCCGGGCAAGACGACGCTGCAGAACGTGCCTGATATTTCCGATGTCCACGTGATGGGCAAGGTGCTCAAGGGTATGGGCGCCACGATTGATGTTCTCGACGAGCACACGCTCGAGATCGATACCTCCCAGGTCGATTCCTGGGAGGCTCCCTATGAGCTCGTCGCTAAGATGCGTGCTTCCACCGCCGTCATGGGACCCCTGCTGGGTCGTTTCCATCGCGCCAAGATCGCCATGCCCGGCGGCTGCAACCTGGGCGCTCGCAAGATCGACATGCATATCTTGGGTCTTGAGGCCTTGGGCGTTGAGTTCGATACCGCCCACGGCTATATCAACGCCAACGCGCCCCAGGGCCTGCACGGTACCACCGTCACGCTCGAGTTTGCCAGTGTCGGTGCGACCGAGAACCTCATCATGGCTTCCGTGTGCGCGCAGGGTACCACGGTTATCGATAATGCCGCCCGCGAGCCCGAGATCGTCGATCTCGCCAACATGCTCAACGAGATGGGCGCCAAGATTGTTGGCGCCGGTACGCCCGTCGTGACTATCGAAGGCGTGGAAGAGCTCCATCCCGTTACCCATCGCGTGGTGGGCGACCGCATCGAGGCCGGTACCTTTATCGTTGCCGGTGCGTTGATGGCCGACGATCGCGGTGTCGATGTCACGGGCTTTTGCCCCATTCACTTGGGCATGGTGCTCAAGAAGATGGAACTCATGGGTATCGACTGCGAGCGCGTCGAGGATGGCGTTCATGTGAACCGTGCCGAGCGTATCAAGCCGGTCGACATCCAGACGCTTCCGTTCCCCGGTTTCCCGACCGACATGCAGGCGCAGATTATGGTGCTCTCCGCCCTTGCCGACGGCAGTTCCGTTATTACCGAAAACATTTTCGAGAATCGCTTTATGTTTGCCTCTGAGCTGGTGCGCATGGGTGCCGACATTCGTATCGAGAGCCATCATGCCATGATTCATGGCGTCAAGGGCTTCTCGGGTGCACAGGTTACCTCGCCCGATCTGCGCGGCGGAGCGGCCCTCGTCGTAGCGGGCTTGATCGCCGACGGGACGACCGAGGTTTCGGCTATCCATCACATCAAGCGCGGCTACGAGCAGTTTGTCGAAAAGCTGCAGGCGCTCGGTGCGCATGTCGAGCATGCTACCGTCCCCGATCCCGTCATCTACTAATACAGGTTGCCTATGTTTAATAAAAAGCCCCTCGCGGATACCACCACCCGAAGACCCTCAACTGGTGCGCAGGCCAAGATCTACAGTCGCGATAACGTGGCTCGCTATTCCGAGCGCGCTCGTCAACGTCGCCGTAGCCACACGATTCGTCACGTCGCGCTCATTGTCGTGCTTGGCGTGCTGCTGAGTGCCACTACCGCTGCCGGCCTGTGGTTTGCCACCATTATGGGCAAGCTCGGCGATTCTGATGTCATTACCGACAATCTGCGTCGGGTTCTGGTTGACACCGATGAGGCAAAGGATCCGTTCTACGTGCTGCTTCTTGGCACCGATGGCCGTCCGGGCGAGGATACGTATCGTGCCGACTCGATTATCCTGGCACGCATCGACCCCACGCAAAAGCAGGCGACGCTCATTTCCGTTCCGCGCGACACCAAGGTCGAGTACAAGGGCGAGACCATGAAGATCAACGCCTGCCATACCGTTGGCGGCGCCGAGGCCATGGTCGAGGCGGTCAACGAGCTGTGCGGTGTTCAGATTTCCCACTATGCCGAGGTCAGCTTCGACGGTATGCAGGCGCTGATTGATTCGGTTGGCGGTATCGACATTAACGCAACCGATGATGTTGACGACCCCGAGCACCTGGATATTAAGATTACCGCTGGCCAGCAGCATATGGACGGTGCCACCGCCCTTACCTATGCCCGCTGCCGCTACACCTATGCCGACGGCGATTACACGCGCATGCGCCACCAGCGTCAGGTGCTTGGCGCCCTTGCCAACCAGATTCTCAATAACTTCGATGCCACGAAGATCTTTGGCCTGGTTAATTCGCTGTCCGATATGCTTGTAACCGATATGAGCGTTCAGGATATCGTGGCTACGGTCAACGCCATGCGCGGTATGGATGTCGACGGTATCTACTCGGCCAACCTGCCCTCGTACGCCGACGACAGTACCATGATCGACGGTGTGAGCTACGTCTTTGTCTACGAGGACGAGCTCAAGGAAATGATGGAGCGCGTCGATGCCGGCAAGGACCCCAAGGGTCCCAACACCATGGGTCTTTCCGACGGTTCCAGCTCTACAATCGGCGACCTGAACAACAACACGTCTGACGACTACGCAAACGGTACCGCAACCTCATCGGTCAGCTCTGACGATTCCGATGACTCAAACGATTCGAGCGATTCGGACTACTACGAAGAGCCCACCGGCGACGGCAACGGCTACGAAGCCAACTACTAGAGTTACGCGGGCTTACCAGCCCGCGTAACGGCTCGACGCTGCGCGCCGCCCAGAGCGACAATTTGTCATTCAAAAGGCAGGGCATGACCAGAAGGTCAATGCCCTGCCTTTTTCATGCCAACTTGTTCGCCTTGGACGTCGCTCGCTGACGTTGGCTCAACCTGCGGTGCTGACTACTCCCCTTGCACCAAAAACCGCCCCGTTCTCGGTTTTGAGGACGGGGCGGTTTTGCTTACCTAGATTGTTCGAGTTCCCTATGCAAAGCGGGCGACGAGCTCCTGGAGCACGTCGGTCATCTTGACGAGCGAACTGACCGGGACGAACTCGTTGACGCCGTGGTAGCAATAGCCGCCGGTGGAAAGGTTGGGGCAGGGCAGACCGCGGAACGACAGCTGGGCGCCGTCGGTGCCGCCACGAATTGGCAGCACTTGGGGCTCAACGCCGCAGGCAAGGTAGGCTTCCTTGGCAACATCAATAAGCTCGGGATAGTCACGAACGATCTCGGCCATATTTCGATACTGCTGCTTAATCTCGACCGTCACGCGCTCCTCACCCAGACGCTGGTTGAGCATCGAGGCAGCGGCATCAATAAGGTCGAGTTTCTGCTGGAACTTGGCGGCGTCATGGTCGCGGACGATATAGCGCGCTGTGGCGTGATCGACGGTCGCAGATACACCCTCAAGGTGATAAAAGCCCTCGTAGCCTTCCGTATACTCCGGGCGCTGTACGTAGGGGAGCAACGCGTTGAAGTCGCAGAACAGATTGCCTGCGTTGACCATACGGCCCTTAGCGTCGCCCGGGTGGATGGACTGGCCCTCAAAGCAGACGGTCGCCTCGGCGGCGTTAAAGCATTCCCACTCCAGTTCGCCGATGGGGCCGCCGTCGACCGTGTAGGCGTACTTGCAGCCAAAGGTATCGATATCCAACAGCTCGGCTCCGTGGCCGATCTCCTCGTCAGGGCAGAAGCAAATGCCGAGTGCGGGATGGGGCAAAGAAGGGTCCTGAGCGATACGCGCGACAAGCGACATGATCTCGGCGACGCCTGCCTTGTCGTCCGCGCCCAGCAGCGTGGTGCCATCGCTGCAGACCAGGTCCTCACCTGCGAGGTCGTTCAGGGCGGGAAGCTTGGCGGTACTCATGGCAACGGGCTTACCGTCAACCGTGCCGCAGACCAGGTCGCCGCCTTCGTAGTGTACGATGTGCGGTTTCACGCCGGCACCCGGTGCAACTTCGGTGGTGTCGAGATGGGCGATCAGGCCCAGGGCGGGCTTGTCCTCAGCGCCCGCACTTGCGGGGATATGCGCGCAGACATAGGCGTGCTCGGTCACGTGGGCATCTTCCGCACCAAGCTCGCGCAGCTCTTCAGCCAGCACGTTGGCAAGGTCAAACTGAACGGCGCTCGAGGGTACCTGGTCGCAGTTTGCATCCTCGGACTGCGTGTTGATCTGGACGTAGCGCAAAAAGCGCTCGAGGACATCGGGGTTCGTGGTGGTGTTTTCCATAAAGACCGCTCCAATCTTGGTCGTCGTGTGCAACAAGAACTCTAGCACGGTATGCCACGGCATACCGCGACGCTTGGATGGGGTAGAATCAGCCATTGAATGCAGAAGGGACGGAAGATCATGGATACGACAAATAGCTCGCGCGAACTACATCTGACGGTGGCGAACGAAGACTACTTGGAGTGCATGGTTCGCATTGAAAGCGAAGAGGGGGAAACCAACGGCGTTCGATCGGTCGACATCGCGCAGCGCCTTGGCGTCTCCAAGGCATCGGTCAATAAAGCGGTTTCGGCTCTCAAGGCATCCGAGCTTGTCGAGCAATCGCACTACGGCAAGGTGATCCTGACCGATCGCGGCCGCGAGGTTGGCGCGGCTATCTGGTACCGTCATCGCCTCATCCGCACGTTTTTGGTTCAGGAGCTCGGTGTCGAATTTGAGCGAGCCGATTCCGAGGCCTGCATGATGGAGCATGCGCTATCCGAGGACACGATGAGCCGCTGGCTCGCCTATCTCGAAAAGCAGGGAATCAGCGTCGAGGAATAGCGGGATATATATGGATACGAGTTATTACAACCGCTTTGGTGCCGAGGAACTTACGCGCCGCTTGTCGAGCGAGACCTTGTTGGCGCAGGGCCCCATGGGCAGTGTTTTGTTGAGTGAGTACGATGCCGCCGACATTCCACCGGCGTTTTGGAATCTGGCAGAGCCGCAGACCGTTTCTCGTATCCATCGCTTGTATGTCGCCGCCGGCGCGCAGGTGCTCATTACCAATACCTTTCAGGCATCGAGCTATGCCCTCAAGCACGACCAGATTGCGCCGTCCGTGGCGGAGGTCAATCGCGGGGCCGTCGACGATGCCCGCCAGGCGCACCCTCAGCTACTGCTGGGCTCGATGGGCCCGATCGGTATTGAGTGGTTTGCCGAGGACTCTGTCGAGTATCGTGAAATCCGCGGCATTGCGCGCGAACAGGCGCACGCCTTGCTCAATGCTGGTGTTGACGGTCTGCTGATCGAGACGGTGACGTCTATCCGTAATCTGCAGCCCATGCTTGCCGGCGCCCGAGATGCCGCCGACGGCATGCCTGTTCTGGTGAGTTTTGTCGTTGACGATAAAGGCGACCTGCTGGGCGATGGCCTCAACATCGAGGCAGCCGTTTTGTACGCCGAAAAACACGGCGCAAACTCGGTTGGTGTTAATTGCTGTTCGCTTGCGGCCGCGAATGCGGCGGTGCCCAGGATGGTTGCATCGGCGACTACTCCCGTTACGGTGCGTCCCAACGTAGGCGATCCGGTCCAGACTCAGGATGGCCCCGTATGGCACGAGAATCCCGAAGCTTTCGCGCGCGCATGCATCGAATGGAGACATGCCGGCGCCGCAATGGTGGGCAGTTGCTGTGGAACCACGGCAATCACTGCGGCAGCGATGGCCGAGGCGCTCGATATATAAAGGGCAAAACCGCTCCATACGGGGCGGTTTTTTTATTGCTTGCATGTCCTCGGCAGCATTTGCCCAAATGGTGAATGCTGGTGCCGGCAGGTTGCTGAGTGCGTGTTGCGGGTATACCTCACGCGTACCATGATCCAAACACTGTGAGGTGTCTGCGCGTGTGCGCGATAATTCATTTTGGAACTGACGGTTGGCGCGCTCGCGTCGATGAGGACTTCACTGCCGATAACGTTGCCCGTATCGCCGATGCCGTCGGCGAGTTGTGGCAAAAGACCAATCCGGGCAAAACGGTATATATAGGGTTCGACACCCGGCCCCTGGCGAGCGAGTTCGCTGAGCTTGCGGCGGGCGTGCTAGCAGCGCACGGGCTGGACGCCGTGCTCGCTTCGCGACCTGTTCCGACCCCTGCCCTTACGTGGGCGGCGGCTTATGACGGTGGGGCGTGCGGCGCGCTCATGGTGACGGGGTCCCATCATCCGCAGGGCTATCTGTGCCTCAAGATTCGCATGGGTGACGGCTCGACCGCCAACCAGGATGTCATCGAAGAGCTCGAAGAGACTATGGCTCCCGAGCCAATGGGGATCGAGGGGCAATATCGCACCGCGGATATCATTCCTGACTATATGCAGGCGGTGGCATCGTTTGTCGATGCCGAAGCCATCCGCGCCGCGCACCTGCGCGTGGTTGTCGATCCCATGGGCGGCGCAGCCCAGGGCTATCTAGCCGACTTGCTGCGCGAGCTTGGCGTTGAGGTGCACGAGATTCACGCCGGGCAGGCGTCTGACCAAGAAGATATCTGCCCCGACCCCGTTGAGCCGTGGGTGGACGCTTGCGAGCGCACGGTTATCGAGGACGGAGCTTGCGCTGGCCTGGTGACCGACGGCGACGCCGACCGCATCGGCGCGGTTGACGAGCGCGGCAGATATATACATCCGCATCAGATCATGGCGCTCGTTTTGGGCGACTTGGTTCAATTTCGTAATTTGGAGGGGCGCGTCGTCGTCAATCTTTCGTGCTCGACGCTCGTGCGTCGCATTGCCGAGGCGCTTGGCTGCCGCGTGACCGTCAAACCAGTCGGTTTCAAATATATAGCGGCGGAGATGAAGAAGGGCGGCGTTCTCATAGGCGGCGAAGAAGCCGGTGGTATCGGCATCGCCGCACATATGCCCGAGCGCGATGGAATCCTCGCCTGTCTGATTCTGTGTGAGCTTATGGCAAAGACGGACGCGCCTTTGGGCGTTCTGGTCGACCAACTCGAGGACAGTTTTGGTAAGACGAGTTACGGTCGACGCGATTTACGCCTTGAGGCCGAAGATGCCGAAACGTTACGAACCCTGCTGCCGGGCGTAAACCCCAAGTCGATTTGTGGCAAGGTGCCGCAAAACGTTAGTCATATGGATGGCTTGCGTTTGGCATTCGAGGATGACACGTGGCTGCTGGTCCGTCCTAGTGGGACCGAACCAGTGGTGCGCGTCTACGCCGAGGGGTTCTCGGTGGAAGAACGCGATGAGTTGCTCGATGCTGGCTGTGCTTTAGCTAGGGGGACGTATCCGCTTTAACCATGAGACTGCCTTATATAAAGAGATGCTCGGCGAGCGGTAGTTAACGGCTGGCAAACGTTAGTCGGATCACAAAATGTGTACAAA
>JBKTTM010000007.1:0-86651 GCA_047247485.1 Collinsella sp.
GCTCCTGCGACTGGGCTTGAACCAGTGACCGTCCGATATACGGTTCTGGCTCGCAGCCGTAGGGCTTTTTGCAACAGGAGTAGACAATACACCAGCCTTGCTGTTCCTTCAAATCGGCGTGTCATCGCGCATGTTCGCCTTGCAGCTGGTTTTCCGAAGAGCATCGGCCAGAAACGCGCAATAGTATTCCTTGGGAAGTGATGAAGAAGTCACTTCCCTTTTCTATGCGCTTAAGGAGCCCCATGAGGTATTGGAACGACAACAGGAAGAGCTGCGAACACGTCGAGCCACGGGAGGATTGGAAAGAATCCATTGAGAAATGGATCGACTGGATGGACGCCATCGGACGCACGAACGACACCCTGCGCACCCGCTGGTACCAGATCGTTCGATTCTCCAAAGCCGTCGATAAAAGCATCACCGACGTGACCGAAGACGACCTCATATTCTACCTAGCCGGCATGGGAACCGAAGGCAGACGCGGAGTACGCAGCTGCGTCAAGGTCTTCTACCAATGGAGCATGAAGCGAGGGCTCGCCCGCCGCAATCCGGCGGACGAAGTGCCCACCGTGCCCATGACCCTTCCGTCCGGCTGCATCTGTCCCGAGGAGAACATCGAACAAGGACTCGCATCACCCGACGAGAACGCGCGGCTGGCCGTCATGCTGGGCGCGTTCTGCGGCCTGCGCCGCATCGAAATGACCAGAATCAACCTGAAGACCGATCTGGAGGAGAACGCCGAGGGCATGGTGCTCCACGTCCACGGCAAGGGCAACAAGGAGCGGATGCTTCCCGTGCCGGCAAAGCTCGCTTCGGCATTGCGGAAACGCACCGGCGTATGGCTGTTCCCCGGAGACGTGCAGGGACACTGCGGCGTCGATTACGTGGCGAAGAGGATCAAGACGGTAACCGGATACCCGTCGCACAGCCTGCGCCGTAGGTTCGCCACATGCGTCTACTACAGGAACGGCTGCAACATCGTGCTTGTCAGCCGTATGCTGGGGCACGCCAACATCGCCACCACCATGCGTTACATCGGCCTCGTGCAGGACGAAATGCGCAACGCCGTGGAATCCACCACCCGCACCGACATGAGACTGACCATGCCCATGAACCAGGTCGTCGGAACAGCCGGCAGCGTCGCCACCTATTCCCTTAGCACCGCGAGGATCGGATGAACAAACGGTATACGCCAACATGCTTCTTTGCGCATATTGGCGTATACCAACACCGCTCACCGAGTGTTCCCGAGACTGGAAAGCGGCAACGCGGCTATGTCTATCCCCAGCGCATCGGCTGCGGAGAACACCGCTTCAATCGGGGCTTCGCCCCGCTGGAGCAGAGCATCGGCAAACCGGGGATCGATACCGGCCTGGGAGGCAAGGTCGTCGGCGTTCCAGGAATGGTTCGCGGTCTCTTCACGGAAGGCGGCTGCGATATCCGATTCGGTGCGGGCGAAAAGAGTCCGGCGTTCACGCGGCGCTTGGAAACGGCTGAGGTAACGCGCGTACTCCAATTGCGCCTTTGTCGGCTCAGGCAAGTTATAGTCCAGATTCGACATCGCAGACCTCCTTAGCGTTCAGCGGGTTGGACTGGAGTCGTTCGACGCACCGAAAATAGGGAATCCGGGAACCGCATCGGCCGACGATGGAGTGCCTGGAGTGCCGTACAACGTCCCGATCTGTTCGATCGCCCATGCGCTCCAACGTGGGGATTCGACCGTGGATGTCATCAGGCCGGCGGGGAGGAACCGGCGCATCTCGTCGGCGAAGGCATCCGAGCCGATCACATCGGCGACCCCCGCCACGCGATCAGCACGGTCTGCCCAAAGTCCTTCTTCGCCGTAATCAGATGATTTCAATTCCGCAAGCTCCATCGCCCGTCGGGAATCGACGTCGCCTCTCGACGCCAACCAGCACATGTCCCACAGGTCGCGTCGCCGCAGGTGCGATGCGCAGGCATAGGAGAGCAGCTTGTCGGCAAGAATCTCGGTGGGGCTTTCCACATCGAGGATGATCTGACCCGACAAGGCCGGGAACATCGGATAGTTGACCAAGGCGGGACGATGCTGCGGCTCGTACGCGGGAATCGATGCCACCTCCAGCTTGATTGTCTGGCTCGGCAGATCCTTGCGCTGACCGGCCGTGCGAATCGCTATACGCCATCTGCGCGTCAGCCCATCGGCGTCGGGTCTCGGCTCCTTGACCCGGACCGTCACATCATCGCCCATCCCCGAGAGCGAATCGGAGATGCAGGAGCCAAGCCCTTTAAGGGTGTCCATGTCGAACGAGGTGCCGCCGGCAAAATCAAGGTCCTCGCTGTACCTTGGGGACCCGTGGCACAGGCGCAGACTCGTGCCGCCCTGGAACACCAGCGAGGAGAAGAAACCCTCGCGCATCATGGCATCCAGGATTCGATAATGCAGAAGTTCCTTCTCGACCACGGGAAGCAGATTGCCCATGCCCTCGCCCCCGGCCAAGACGATCCCGGCCGCCATAGCCTTGTAGTCATAGGTGCCGTCAGCTCCAGTCATCATCGTCCTCCAATTCGTCCATGTCCACCAGATCGAGGTTGCGTCCGACGGCCTTCAGGTCACGATACGCCCACTGTTTCGACGCGAGCGGCGTCAGTCCGTCATCGCGGGCGATCAGGTTCGGCAGGATGCGACTCCAGCTGAGCTTGCAGTGCGTGAACTCGATCACCCCGTACGCGGTGCGGAACTCGCCCTCACGGCCCGTGGTCATGAACGTGACCCTATCCACCGGAATCTGGCTGATCACGTTCCAGCGCGACAGAGCGCTTTCGAGGCTTTCCCACACCAGCTCGCCGGAACGCAACCGCTTTGCGACCTGATGAAGTGTCCCCTCGCCGAGATGGGAGGAATACGCGAACACGTAGACGCCACGGGCGGCACGGACCAACGCCTTCGCCGATACCAGGCTGGACAGGGTTCGGTTCAGTTTCTGCCCCTGCTCACCCAGCACGACGGCCAGTTCGTTCTTGCAATACACGTAGCACGAGTACTTGGCATCCATCTCACGCAGCTGATCAATCGCCTCGCTCCTCTTCATGCATATAAGTGTACATGAATATATGTAAAAACGCATATTCATGTACACCTATCACAATCCTGAAGCGTTCCAATCAGAGGGAACGCCCTCGTGCCGGACCGTCTTCGAGACCAATCCCGTCGATGGCGTTTTCCGAGAAAGGGTTCTCTCTTAATCTGCCGACGATTTCCGCTACGGCGCGCTCTTCCTGATCAACGCATTGGACAAGCTGGGAAATGAACGGCTTGGGATCGCCGTCAACCTGCCATGCTTCCAGACTTTTCCCATAGCTGCGGCCGGCATCATGTTTGATTGCTACGGGCCGGTAGCCGGCAGCCATGAGCATGAGATTCAGAATCTGTCGCCCGGTTCGCCCGTTGCCGTCCGTGAATGGATGGATGTCTTTCGCGTCTATCGGATGGCTGCCGGCGAATCCGGTTGCAGGCAGCCCATCGTCGGGTCGGTCGGATCGCATACTCCGGCGGACAGTTCGTCCTTTTCCTGTGATGCCGGTGATGGTTCGGGCATCGCGGCGAGCTTGTCGAATGTGTTGAGGAATGCGGCTATCTCCCGGTCGCTGCTGATGGGATCCATGCCCCTGGCCTTCGTCAGGGCGCGTATGAAGTCGAGGTGATTGTCCGCGAACGCGCCGAAACGTTCGAAATCACCGCCCTTGATGCCGGTCGTGTCCTGCTCGTACAGGCTCGTATATTCGTCGCCCATGCGTTCGGCGAAGTCCCTCACCCTGGCATCGATGTCCCATTCGATGGGCGGGCATCCGAACGCGAGTTCCACGTACCGGGGCTCCACGGCCAGGCCCCGATCGGTTTTCAGGTCGTTCCAGAAGCGGTCCACGGATTCCTTGCCGCCGTCGTAGTGGCGGCCTGCGGCGTCGAACGGTTCGCCAGCCCATGACTGCTCGTAGGATTCCAATGCCTCGCATCCCTGGTCGGTGAGCTGGCGTATCTCCACCTCCACACTGCCGTCGTGGTGGTGGCCGCGCATCTTCAGGATTCCGTTCTCGTCCCAGATGTGGTCGATCTCGCAGTCCTTGAACGGGGAATCATCGCCGTTCATCAGATCATCGAAGGTCTCGAACGAGGATATGCCCGTGCGTTCGCCGTCCCATCGGCCTATGCTTCCGAACGCGATCAGCGGGTTGCCTCCCATCGGGTTCCTGTACGAGGAGAGCGCCGACTGGGATCCATTGAAGAAATCACGCAGAGCGCCGGTCTCCATCCTGTAATCGGTTTGACGGGATTCGTCCGCGAAGGCATCGAACGTGATCGACGTGCCGCTCTCCTCGTACAGCCGCCACAGGCTGTCGGCGCGGGTGCTGTGTTCACGGTAATACGGGTCCCCGTATTGCGGGTCGTAGTCGTCAGCGTTGTAGATGTACCGTTTGCGGGGTTCGGGATCCCGAATCTCGTCGATCCAATTCATGTCCATCGTGTGCTCCTTGGTTCTGTTCGTCGTTGCCGTACGGCGTCAGCGGCCGTGTGTCGTTTCCATGCCGTCATCCAACGCGAGGCCGAGCCCTGCGGTCTCAAGAGACGTTTCCTGTGGGTCGGCCCAGCCGACGGCGAGGTCCAGCGCGCCGCGCAACGCCTGGCCGGAAAGCCGGTACGTCCAGGAATCGTTTGCCTCGTAAGGGAAGGATTCGCCGGACACGATGCCGCGCTCGTCATGCAGGCTCACGTCGAACGTTCCGGGTTTGGCCGTGATTAGCGCATGACGGGCGGAACCGGGAGCCGAGACCTCCAGCGCCTTTCTGCCGTCGGGAGACCCGGTGGCGGTGAATTTGATATCGGGGTGGTGCGCGAGGCTGTAGGAAGCGTTGGACTCACACGCCAGCGGGACCGTATCTCCCAGCCCGCTGTCTGCGGCCAGCTGCTGTGGGCTGTAATCCATGCCCTGCGTGTAGTCGATGGGCTGCGCGTCGGTGTAGAAGCATCCGCCGCCATCGTCCGCGTCGATCAGGTCGCCCACGAGCCGGTCCAGGCGTGCGGGGTCGTCCCATGCGCTCACGAGTCTGGCGGGTTCGGCCTGGTTCTTCCATGCCATGTAGCGGTCGCGTTGGTCGCCGCAGATGCCGTCGAATGATTCCTGGGAGATGAACGTGCCGCCGTCCAATTGGTAGCATTCCCCGTCCGGGTCCAACGCGCGCTCCTTGAACTCCTTTTCGGCGGCGGCGTACAGGCGCTTGTCGAGCGGTTCCATGGCCGCGTCGATGCCCGCCATCATCTCGTCCACGTGTTGCCGCATGTCGGGCTGGCTCGTTTTCCACCATGCCTGCAAGTCGGCGAGCACGTCGGCGGCGTTCTCCCGTTCGCACACGTCGAGCAGGTCATCGTCGTAATTTTCCACCGTCCAGGAGTAGAAATCCCAGTCACTCGAACCGGTCAGGCGTTCGATGCCCTTCATGCGGTGGAAGTCCATCAACCCGCCGCCGTGCTCGCGCACGATGCCCGCCAACGGCAGATCGGCCTCGTCCATCAGGCCTTTCCAGTATTCGGGGACATTCCCGTTCTCCATGTCGTTCTCCTTTCCGAACGCCTTTTCGATCACGAGCGGGTCTCGTGGGTCAACAGTGCGGTCGATCCGCAGTATCTCGGGCATGACCGCCTCGCTTTCACGGCCGATGACGAACGTGCCGATACCGGCCTTGACGCGATGCTCGGGAAGCCTTCCCGAACCGTCGCACATCACCGCCGGCCGGAACAGCGAATCCCCGTAGGCGAGCGTCACCGTGTCGCCCGGCCTGGCGAGAACCCGTTCGACGGCCATGCGTGAGAGGCCGTGCGCGTCGAGACGGCCGGAACGCCAATCGTTGGCCTCGGCTGCTGTCAGGGTGAAGGAAACGGAACGCCCTTCCTGGGCCGAGGTCACGTCGAGCCTGACTGGCTGCATGGCCTCGAAACCGATCCAGATGCCTTCCGGCGTCCTGTCCGGGGCTTTCACGTCAATGTCCGTGAACCCGTATTCGGTCAGCACGTCCGTGACCCTGATCCTGAGCGCGTTGTCGGGAGGCAGATCAGGGCGTTCATTGGGAATCGGGAGCGAGGACGCCTCGAACCACACGTCCTCGCTCGGATCGGTGTCGAAGCCGCCGTCCGCGTCGGAATACGCCATGTGGACGCCGAACTCCAATTCCTTGGCATCGACGGAAGAGACCAGAATCGCGTTCCCCAGCACGAGATCGCGCGCGTTCCTGCGCAGGATGGATTGCATGTCGGGCTTGGCGGGATTCCCGGCCGCGAGCAGGTCGCGGTTCACACCCTCCATGTCAAAAGGCGTCAAGGCCATCTCGCTCGCCCTTTCTCACTTGGAAAGGCCGGAACCGGCCGTATCGGTCATATTCAGCGGGTCCGAGGGGTCGCACGCCTGCGCGCGTTCCGCGAACGAGGTGACGGCACCGGGCAGCACATATCCCAGATCAAGGTCGATCGGGCTCACGCCGTCGTCTTCGCCGACGGACGCTGCGGGCATTGCGCCCATGGTCTCGCGCAGCACGTCCACGGCGTCGCCAGTAGCGGCGCGCGCGTCGATGATCCGGTGCATCGTGTCCTCAAGCGCGGCATGGATATCGGTGGAACCCTCCTCCACGATGCACTGGTATGAGGGGGCTCCCCAGTTCGTGCCGGTGCCGGAAATCGTGTAGTCCGCGATGCGTTCGCCCGGCTGGACGAGCGAGGCGAGGTCGAACGCGGCCGGCGAACCGGTCTTCGCGTCGAAATCATCCAGCCATTCGACCTCCTCGGCGATCTCCTCGCGCGAGTACCGGCCGTCGATATCGCTCGGCCAGTCCGCGTCCTCCAGATAGCCGTTGTCGCCAAGCGACACATCGCCGTCGAGCTTGAGGTCCCGGCCGTACATCTCCATATCGATCAGATAGCCGAGCCCCGTATCGAACATGGACCACACGGCATCCGATGCCCACCCATGGTTCACGGCGGTCCAGGCATACTTCGCCTCCTTCGATTCGGCCGAGGACGGCGCATCATAAGAGTGATAGGGGATCTCGTCCGAGTTCAACGCGAGGTTCGCGTACTGCAACGGGGTGCGCGGGACCGCGTCAAGATCGTCGCGGACCGTCTGCACCTTCTCGTACACGTCCGGGTCGTCGTCCTCGCGCGCCTCGAACGCGCGGCACATGAGGTTCAGGTCCGTCAGCGACTCGTATTCGCCGGGATTCGCCACGGTGGCGAGCAGTCCTTCCCCGCCCTCGTAGTCGTGGATCGCGTACTCCTCGTACCGGCCGCCCAATCCCACCTCGGTCTTCAGGGTGTCCTGCAAGCGTTCGGCGGGCATGGGCAGCGTGATCCACGCGCCCTGCAACACGCCCTCCACGTATTTGCCCAGGTTGGCGACGTACACGCTGATCTGGTAGTCCTTCAATCCGGCCATGATGATGCTCCTTCGCTCGGGTCTTTTATCGTGTGGCTGCGGCCGAGGCAGACGTATCGGCAATGCTCAACGGGTCGGCCGGGTTCGCGGGATCGTAGGTTTCGGACGTTTCGGCCTTCTCGCCTTCGTCTTTGCGGGCGAGCCGGCCGTCGTCCACCATCGCGTCGATGATCTCCCATCCCTCCTCGATGCTGCGGTCCCGCAATTCCCTGGCCGAGATCATGTCGCGCATCGCGTCCATGTTCTCGTTGTTGTCGGGCCAGTCATGGTCTTTCAGCCAGTGCCGAAGGTCCTCCTCCGTCCAGCGGATCTCCGCAATCGTTTCGTTGCCTTGCCCGGCGTTGCTTTGACCGGGATGAAGCAACGCCTCAGATCGGAGACCGAAATACGCTTTGTCTTCCTGGAGGCCGGACAGGAAGCCGGAGGGCGTGAACCCGTTGCGTGCCGCGAACTCGCGGGACCAGCATTCGTCGAACTCCTCGTCGGGGTCGAAGTCGAGGAGCCCGTCCGCCATGGCGCGCCTCAGCCCCTTCTCGTCCGCCTCGGCCGGCACCGTGACCGTGACCGTGGCGTGGTTGGGGGCCTCCAGCGTCATGTACAGTTCGCTGTGGCCGGCGTCGCGTTGGATGAAGCATTCCCCGTTGCCCCAGTCGAGCTCGTGCTGCTCGATCAGCTCCTTCGCCTTGTCGGTCAGGGCCCGTTCCTGGGACGTGTATTCATCGGGTTCCATCAGCATGATGCGTCCTTCCTTCCCTTGGATGATCGGTGCCGCGCCGTCCGGCGGGCATGGCTCCGATCATCAGCCCATACGGGCGGTCGCGCGGGGCATGGCGTCTACGGGGCAGATGATTCCGCCGAGATTTGATGCTCGGTCCCTTTACGTGTCCCGCTCCTTAGTACCAGTTGTGGGCGAGCCAGAACGTCTTGGCGGCGCTGGGGCTGCCGTACCGGCCGGCGATGTAGTTCAATCCCCATTTGATCTGGGTGGCGGCGTTGTCCTTCCAGTCGTCTCCTGCGGAGGCGAGTTTCGACGCGGGCAACGCCTGGGGTATGCCGTACGCGCCGCTGCTCGGGTTGGTGGCATTCCACTGCCATCCCGATTCCTTGTTCCACAGCCATACGAGCGCGTCATAGTCGCCGTCTCCCCAGTCCTTGTACGAGGCGATCATCTTCCGGGCGATGGCCCGGGCCTGTTCCGGCGTGGCGTGGGTGCCGTCGCCGTCGTAGTCCACCACCACGTCCGTGGAGCCCGAGTCGGAACTGGAGCACGTCCATGCCGCCTCCACCGGATCCGAAGAGGAGGACGAGTCGGACGATGACGACGAATCGGACGATTCGGAACCGGATGACGTGGAATCCGTGCCGGCGGAACCATTGGTGGACACACTGCCGTTGGGCAGGATGTAGACCGCGCCGACGTTGATCCTGTGCGTGCGGTGGTTGACGATGCCCAAGCCGCCGCGCCCGTTCATCTCGCTGATGGTCACGGTGCCGGCCGTCCGGTCGACCGCCTCGACGACGGCGACGTGGCCGTACAGGGTGTCCGCGCCGGCCACGCCGGGCGGGTAGCTGACGATGCTGCCGGCCACGGGATCGGTGCGGGTGGTCTTCCATCCGGCGGCGGTGGCGCTGGCGGCCCAGTCGCCGCCGTTGCCCCAGTAGGAGCCCACGTCCAATCCGATTTTATGGCCTCTCATGCACGCCCACCATGTGCATTGCCCGTCCGGATAGGCCTGGCACACGTTGTCGGGCCCGTCGGATCCGTTGAACCACGCCTTGGTCTGCGCGATGGTCATGCCGTCACGCACCTCGCCGGTCGTGACGCTTCCCGTGACGCCTCCCGACGATCCGTTGGAGCCGCCGTCCTTGCAGCCGCCGAGGACCGCGAGCACGGTCAACGGCGTGCATCCGCCGAGCAGGGACAGCAGGCACGCCGAGAGCATGGCCGCGAGGATCCGATGGCGGCTGGCCCGGCTCATTGCGTGTTCCTCAGCGACCAGAAGGGCTTCTGCCCGCCGACCACGACCTCCACGGTCCGGCAGGGATGCTGGACCGTGCCGTATCCGGTGGCGGAGATCACCGTGTACGCCTCGTCGCCGGCCTTCACCTGATCGGGGTCGAGCTCGTTGGCATCCTTGTCCAGCAATGACGCGTCGAGCGCGGCCGGGCAGTAGACGGTGACGTGCCAGTTGCCGTCGTCCATCGGCAAGAGCACGGTGTTGTACGCCTGGCTGACGGTCTGCTGCGGATCCGTCGTGGATGACGGTCCGCCGCCTTCCGGGATCGGGAAGCTGGTTTCCTTCGTCGTCCAGAACGGCTGGGACTGGATGGCATCCGTATCCGAGCCCTCCCATTTGCCGTCGGAGGTGCAGGTGTAGGCGTAGTTGACGTACTTGTCATCGTATTGGCCCGAGCATACGGATCCGGCGTGGAAGCGGCGCTGGGTCCACCACCAGCGCGGCGCGTCGGAGACCGGATGGCTCTCCCCGGCACCGTCGTCGCCGAGCAGCGCGAACACGTTCTTGCGCCATTCGTCGTCGCTGCCGTTTGGATCGAGCAGCGCGTCCACCGTTTCCAATGCGGTGTCGATCGGGCCGGAACCATTGTGCAGCGTGATGCCGTCCGCGTTTTCGGAGAGCGTGCGGGTGCCGTCCTTGTGGGTGTCAACGGGGAACGCGGTGGTGCGCTGAGACCAGTCGCCGGGAACCGGGATTCCCGCCGCCTCCAGGCCGGCGTACCGTCGCGGGCCCGAATCCGTTTTCCTTTTGCCCGTGGACTCCTGTTTCGCGTCCGTCGCGGAACCGTGGTCGTCGCCGGCCGTTGACGGCTGGTGGTTGGCGACGATGACGCCCAGCGAGCACACGAGGAGCGCGGCGACGAACAGGCACAGGACGCGCAGCGGTTTCGGCAGCGGACGCGGTTCCGGCCGGTTCACGATTCACCGCCTTCCCAACGGTTCGGCTCGCCCGGCATGCCGCCTTGCGTGTTTTCTTCCATGGCCGGATGCTCCCGCTCGGGGTTCACGGTTCCCGGATCCGCGTTTTCGGGCGACCCGTCTTCCGCCGACCCGTCTTCCGTCCCCGTCCACCGCGCGTCTATGAGGTCGTCCGCCGTTTTCAGTTCGGCGCTGGTGTTTCCCGCGTCCTTCGCCTTCCTGCGCAGCAGGGTGGCCTTCTCGCGGGCCTCTTCCAGACGTTCCTCCAATGATTTGATGTTGACGCGCGCCGCCACGTACTCGTCCATCGCATCCTGTTTCGTCTTCTGGCTGTCGCGCACCGCCTTGAGGATGCTGCGTTTCATGTCGCGCATGGTGTTCTGGTTGTTCGCCACGACGATCTTCCTTTCGCTCGTTTTTCCGTCAAGGCGAGTCTGCCTTCCCGTCGCGCGTTCCACGGGGCATGGCGTCTACATTCCCCATGGCGGAAGGCGGGGCGTGTAGACGCCGTGCCCCGTGGCCGGCCGTTTTGCGGCCGAGAATCGGAAGCGTCGTTCCAATCAGGTGAAAGGAAAATCAATGGAATCGTTTCTCTCTATGCTCGCCGGCTGGTTCATGGGCCTGTGGACGTGGCTGGTCGAGCTCAACGGGATGCTCCAGGTGGTGCTCGTGCTGTTGTGCGTGGTCGCCTCGGGCGTGTGCGCGATCATCGGCAAACGCATGGGCAGCCCGATGATCGTGGAATCCGGCGGACAGACCTGGAGCCGCACGCTGGTGACGGCCATCGCGTGGATCGCCGGCGTCATCCTCATGCTGATCGCGGTGCTGGCCATCGCCGCCGTGTTCGCGCCGCTGCTCGGCTTCGCCGCCTGACCTTGGCGACGCCTTTCCATCCAGGGCCGGCCGGGAAGGGATTCCCGCGCCGGTCCTCGCATGTCGGACAAGAATCAAGGAATCCCAAAAAACGGAAGGAACGCGAACGAAGAATGAAGCTCGTCATCGCGGAAAAGAAATCGGTCGCCACGGCCATCGCGCAGGCGTTGTGCGCCGCGCCCGTCCAAAGGGACGGATGCTATGAGTGCGGCCAGCTGCTCGTGACATGGGCGCAGGGCCACCTGATCGACCTTGCCATGCCCGAGGACTACAAGGACAGGGATTGGAGGAAATGGAGTCTGGACACGCTGCCTGTGGACCCGTCCGGCCATTGGCGGTGGAAGATCAGCGAGGAGCGCGGTGCCGGCTCCCGCTACCGGCAGATCGTGCGGCTGATCCGCCGAACGGATGTGGATTGCCTCGTCAACGCCTGCGACCCCGACCGCGAGGGTGAGGCCATCTTCCGCCGCATCGCGGACATGGAAGGCTCGCGCAAGCCGGAACTGCGCCTGTGGGTGGCGAGCCTGGAGGCGGAGGCCATCCAGGCCGCGTGGCGGGCGATGAAACCCGAATCCGAATACCAAGGGCTCGCATGGTCGGCGGAGATCAGGTCGAAGGCGGACTGGCTGATCGGCATGAACGCGAGCCGCGCGTACTCGCTGCTCTACAACGCACGGTTCAGCGTGGGCCGCGTGCAGACGCCGACGCTCGCCATGATCGCGGAACGCGACCGGCAGATCAGGAACCACAAACCGGTGCCGTTCTGGACCGTGATCGCGGACATGGGCGGATGGCGGCTCTCCAGCGAACGGATCGACAGCAAGGATGCGGCGATGCTGCTGTGCGGCCAGGCCGAACACGGCCGCTTCCGCATCATGTCCGTGAACCGGAGGCGGGTGAACGACCGGCCGCCCCGCCTGTATGACCTGACCGGATTGCAGAAGGACATGAGCCGCATGTACGGCATGACCGCCGCGCGCACGCTCGCGGCGTTGCAGCACCTCTACGAACTCAAACTCGCCACCTATCCGCGCACCGACAGCCGGTACATCACGCATGACGACCTCGAAACGCTCACGGCGCTCCTCGAATCCGGCCGTCTCGCCCACGGGTTCGTCACCCGCGAGGGCATACCCGGACACCCGCGCCCGGAGCTGGCCGTCAATGACGCGAAGGTGGCCGGCCACACCGCGATCCTGCCGACCATGCAATTGGACGCCGGGAAGCTGGAAGGCCTGGACGATGACGAGCGCAAGGTGATGACACGCATCGTGCGCCGCATGTGGGAGGCCGTGGGCGACGACCATGTGCACATCGTCACCGAGGTGAAGGCCCGGCTTTCCGACGACACCGACAGGGAGTTCTCCAGTCGTTCCGACGAGACCGTATCCGCAGGATGGAAGGCCGTCGAAACCGGCCACGGGCCCGAACCGGAAGACGAGGAAACCGCGAACCCGGCGGGAGGAAGGAACGTGATCCCATCGAACCTCATGGAAGGCGGCGTCATTCGCCCGGTCGGGAAGGTCACGGTCGAGGAAGGCGAGACCCGGCCGCCCAAACCGTTCACCGAGGCCACGCTGCTGGCCGCGATGGAGCACGCGAGCCGGTGCGTGGAGGACAAAAACCTCAAGGCGGCGCTCGATGACGACGAATCACATTCCGGCGGCATCGGCACGCCAGCCACCCGCGCGGACACCATCGAAAAGCTCGTGCGCTCCAAACTCGTGGAACGCAAGGGCCGGCAATTGCACGCCACCACGGAAGGCGAACGCCTCACCGACGTGGTGGAGCCACGCCTGAAGGACGTGCTGCTCACCGCACGGATGGAACAGGCGTTGTCCGACGTGGAACACGGCAAACGAGGCCCGTCTGAGGTGATGGACATGTTCCACCGGGAGGCATTGCGAATCCCCGCCGACGCGACCGCGAACCTCAAGGCCGATGCCGTCACACGAACCGCGAACACCGACGCGCAGGAATGGGGCGACTGCCCGCGCTGCGGCCAGCCGGTCAGGAAAACCGGCCGGATGTGGCAATGCTCCACGAACAAGACCGAGAAGACCAAGGACGGCAAGTGGATCGCCGTCGAGGGATGCGGCTGGAAGATGTACGCGAGCCTCGCGGGCAAGACCATCACCGACCAGACCGCACGCAGGCTCCTCGCGGGACAATCCGTCACGCTGAAGGGCTTCACATCCAAATCCGGGAAGAAGTTCGACGCGGCCATCCGCATCGACAAGGAACGCGGCACGGCGTTCGACTTCGACCGCTGACCAAACGCCAACCATCCGTGCCCGACGCGCCATGCCGCGCCGGGCACGGCAACGACCAAGGAGACGATGAAACCATGCGACGATACAGCCACGCCTTCCGGGTCCTCATGGACCAGGAGCTGTTCAATCTGCTTGCCGAGGCCTCCGCCAAGACGGGCATACCCAAATCCCGTTTCGTGAGATACGCCATCCAGCCGTTCAGCTACACGGAACTCGCCCCCGGCACCACCGATTGGAACGACGTGTACCGCACCGACCCCGACCCCGAACATCCGCTGAAGCGGGGACGCCAGCTCAATGTCATGCTCACCGGCGACGAATACGAGATGCTGTGCCGGGCCGCATTCAAGCTGGGCATCGCGCGCAGCGCATGGGTGCGGGAACGGGTGTACGCGCTCCTCTGCCGCTCCTATGCGGACGAGCTCTCCCCGCTCACGGACGCGAGCATCCGCGACAACGCGACGATGCTGCTCAAGGAGCTCAAGACGAAGGATGCGGGAAGATGACATTCCAAAAAAAGGAAGAGCCCCTTCCCATTCGTGGAAGAAGGCATCACCCCGAACGATCATCCACCCTCATGCGTTTTCCTATGCGCTCATATGGATATGTCCATGGACATCCACATGGACACGTCCATAGACATCCACATGGATATGTCCATGGACATCCACATGGAGATGCCCATCAAATCGAAGGTAAGCAAGCTAGACGGTTCATGTACATGAACCGAACGCAGCACCTCCCGCGCCCGTCGGCGCAGGAGCAACAACCCGAGTGCCGAAGGCCGATGGAGGAGGAGAAAGAATAATGCGTAAAAGAAGCAGCAAAGGCGGCGGCGCGCAGCGCTCCATCCAAGTGCATCTCATGGTGAACGAAGAGGAAGCCGCGATGATCCGCGCCGCCGCGAGGAAACGGAACCAGACGGTATCCCTCACCATCATCGAAGCGGTAAAGCTGTTGGAGGGAAGCCTGTACGTCGAGGAGGAGGAACATGATTCGCCCACCGTCCAGGCGCTCAGGGAGATCGAATACCAGCTGCGCCGCATCGGCCGCAACGTCAACCAGATCGCGCACAACGCGAACAGGGAGATGAACGCGACCATCGAGGACGAGGCATCGGCGTCCTACGCCGTCCGGCAATGCCGGGAGCTGATAGACCATCTCGATGCCGTCATCGAACGATCCGGGAACGATTGACGGCGAGAACGAGGACCTTCCCGGACTGTGAGCCGCGTGGAGTCCTCAGTGCAGGAGACCGGGGTTTCCCCCAAGGCCAGGGAACGGGATCCCCGGAACGATGTCGGTCGCAAGGGTGTCGTTCCCGACGGTGGCGGTGGAGGTTTCCGCTTCTTTGAGTGCCATCCGGTATGCGGGTCCGAGCACGTACTTGCGGCGGGCGTCCAGCGTGGCCTTATAGAAATCACGTTGAAGGTCATCGAGTCCGGGGGTCTGCTCCACGATGCGGTCCGTGACCTCCTCGGACAGGCGCGGCCAGAGTTCCGGCAGCTCCGCCCTGAAGGGGCGTGCGGTCTCCGAGGTCAGGAAGAAGGCGAACTTGCGTCGCTTGCCGCCGACGTTCATCGCCATGTAGGGTGCGGCCATGTTCGCCTCACGCATTTGCTGAGGATCCTCGACCCGTTCCCTCATGCCTTCACGGGACAGGCTCGGGGACAGTGACGAACCGCAGTCGTATACGGGGGCGAGATCAAGAATATCCGCGGTCCTTCTGTCCGCTATGAACCCCCAGTTGTTCGCGTGGCGGTCGAAGTTCCCTATCAGCGCATCGACGCATGTCATCTGAAGGAAGCGGTGCCGCGCCCGCGCGCGGATGCCTTCGAGCGCGTCATGTTCGTCAAGGACCTGGCTGACGAACTCCCAATCGGGCCTGGCCTTCGATCGGCTGCTTCCACCGGGCATGCTGATTTCCAGCTGCTTGAAATGAAGCAGCATGAGGTTCGGATCCATCTCGTACATGAAATCACGGCACGCCACCACGGAACGGCCCTTGTAATCACCGAGAATGACATCCTGCGTGGGGATGCCCGAAGCGGCGAACACCTTGGAGCCGATATACTCGTTGACGGGCAGGTTGACGTAGCTGGTACGACTGGGATGCTCCTCCTGCGGGGCGGCGTCATACCCGAACTTGACCATGTAGAGGTGGCCGTCCATCAGCATGGTTCGCTTTTCGGCGGCCCCGTCATACACGCTGACCTTCAACTCATACGGCGAGAAATCACGCACCCGTTCCATGCTTCGCCGCCCATCCGTCATGCAGGTAGTACTCGCGTACCATCATCTCCTGATCCTCGTTCTCCATCTCGCGGCTGCATCCGTCCACGGCGTCGTAGTAGATGCTCAGAGTCGAGTCCGACACGTCCCGGTGCAGCGCGTCGATCAGCTCGTCTATGCTCTCCGTCGTGATCTGCGGGATGGGGAAAGGCCAGTCCTGTGGCCGTCTGATCATCGAAACATCCATCGTGGCTCCTTGCTTTTCCGTCAATTCTACTTCAGGAACGGCGTCGCCGCCGTCGCCGAACCGTCGGCGAAATCAGGGAGGACTCCCGTCGGGCCGTCAGAGAAGGGTCAGGCTTTGAGGACGGCCCGCCTGAAGTCCCTGGACCTCCTCGATGAACCGGGAGAACGTCATGGTCTCCCCTGGATAAGGTCGTCGTATGATTCCTTGACCACCTTGGGCATGACCAGGTGGATGTGCAGTTCATCGAGTTGGGCGAGCTTGGGATAGGTCACGTCGCCGGGGGTCAGGGTGAATAGGTGCTTGTCCCTGATCCTGTTGGCCTCGTCGGCGACCTGACGGAAACGGTCCTTGATCGAGGTCTTCGAGGCGAGCATCCGCAGCTGCGTCTCGGGGAACGTCGGATCCTCGTAGGCGGCTTGCGAGGGGAACAGGAAATCGGGTTTCTTCCCGTTTTCTGTCCTGGCCTGGGCCTCGTATTCGATGCCGCGCGCGTCGAGGATGTGGGCGATGTGGATTTCGAGGACCTTGCCTGCGCGGCTCATGCGCCGGTTGCGTACGGAAGTGTAGAACGAGGTGAACGAGTCAACGTCGATGATGCCGTCCGACACGAATGGCGCGGCATCGTAGTCGTGTTGGATGACCGCCCGCTCATAGAGTTTGAACAGCAGGTAGCTGCGGTCGTAGTATTCGATCACCACGTCGTCCGGGTCGTCGTGCGTGGGGTCCACGTCCGTCAAGGAGGATTGGGAGAAGGGCGCGGCCCGACACCCCGCGAGATCATCGGCTGCGTAGACGCCATGCCCCGTACGCGAGCTTGTGCCAGCTGAGTCCGCCCACCGTCGCGGCGATCAGGGACATCGGCGCACAG
The DNA here is from genome assembly GCA_047247485.1 of Collinsella sp. GTDB lineage: Bacteria > Actinomycetota > Coriobacteriia > Coriobacteriales > Coriobacteriaceae > Collinsella. The sequence goes on from JBKTTM010000007.1 coordinate 16,886, forward strand.
GTCCGTCGTATCGGCGTCAATGTGAACCGGATCGCGCACAACGTGAACCGCGAGATGCACGCCAGCGAACGCGACGAGGCAACGGCCGCGCGCACGGTGTGGCAGCGCCGGAAACTTATAGGCCGGCCCGAAGTCATCATCACGCAAGCCGACCGTAAATAATCCCGTGGCGTTCGGGAGCAAACTTCCCCCGGACGCCACGACCGTCACCTCAGTAAGCCGGAACCTCCATCGAGGCCATCGAGGGGAACACCGGGCACGATGCCCATCCCGTTCACGGCATCATTCGTCTTTTCCACGACCCCAGACGATTGGGCCAGAGTCAGCCCGCCGGGCACATGGCCGACGGCGTTCTGTGAGAGCCAATCGGAGAGCCGGGAGTAGTCGCCCGTCTCGTAGTAGCGCAGGAGCATAGAGACGAACTGTGCCTTGTCTTCGGGAGGGATCGAGAAGACGCCGATGCCGTCGTGTATGAGCTGGTGGTTGGCAACCATCAGCGCGGTGCGCTTGTTGCCGTCCGAAAACCATTGTCCCCGCGTGACCGCGCCGAACAGCAGCATCGCAGTGTCCTCCCCTTCTGACTCCTCCAGGATGCCGCGAACCCTTTCCTGTGAGGACTCGACGGTGGGGATTTCCGGCACCCATCCCGTGCCGCCGATCCTCACGCCGTATTCACGCAAGCGGCCGGCGTCGCGCACGCGGCCTTCGCCGATGATGCGGTTGTATTCGCGGATGTACTGCCAATCGACTGGATAGTCGATGTTCCCGAGCAGGAATCCCCACGCGCGCTTGATGTTATTCACCGTGACTATATCGTCCACGCTCATACCCTCGGGGGCGCGCCCGTCGAAGATTTCCTGCGTGTCGGGGAAGGTGACGCCATCAACCTCGATCTTGGCGGTGCGCCAGATCAAATCGACCAGCAGCCGCTTCGCCAGTTCCACGGCCGTGCGCCTATCCGTCGTCGTATCGTTCCTCACCGGTTCCATCAAAGCCCCTTATCCGTTTCCGATAATTCTATCGAAGTGGCCGTGCCGGCAAAGGGCGCATATCTCTCATAGACGCCATGCGCCGCCGTGCCGGGCGCGCGGGCGGAGAATCATCGTATGATACCGAATATCGTCAGGGGTTCGGACCCGGCCGGCCTGGTGCGCTACCTGTTCGGCAAGGGACGGCGCAATGAACACACCGACCAGCATCTCGTGTGCGCGAGCGGCGACATGTTTCCCTCGTTTGACATGGATGGCAAGCCGGCGGCGTCGTATGCGGAGATAGGCCGCAGGTTCGACCGACGCTACCGCGTCAGGGAACGCAAGGACGATCCGTTCCCGCCCGACATGCGAGGCAAGAACAACCCCGAACGAGAGCATGGCAGGAAGCGCGTGTGGCACTGCTCGCTCGCCATCAAGGCCGGGCAGGGAATCCTGACCGACCAGGAATGGGAGGCCGTCATCCGCGACTATCTGACGCGCATGAACATCATCGACGGCGACGACGATCAGGGCGTCACATGGCTCGCGGTCCGTCACGGACTGTCCGCCAACGGCAACGACCACGTGCACATCATGGTGCAGCTCGCCGCCGACGACGGGTGGATCAACCCGTACCACGACCGGATCAACGCGCAGAAATCATGCAGGCGGATGGAGAAGACGCGCCCCGAACTGGTCGAGCTCGCACGCTCCGACACCGGCACGCGCGTCAGCTGGCAGTACGGGCAATGGCGTCAATGGGCCGAATGGAAGGCGCGAAACGAGTACGGCGACGACGAGGGATGGGATGCGTTGGACGGCAACGAGAGAAGCCGGCTCGTCACGGCGGTCGCCGCCTCAACGATGCCACGCCAATACATCGCCCGAATCGTGGAGGCGTGCGCCAAGGCATCGCGCAGCGAGGACGAGTTCATACGCCGCATACGCAGGGAAGGCTTCTCCATCGACCCCAGGCTGCGCAAGGGAACCGCCAAAGACTCGTTCACCGACCCCGGCCAGGTGGTCGGCTACAGGATCACGTGGCGCAGCACGGACGGGTGGACGGAACGGTTCAACGCCTTCGAGCTCGGCGACGACATGCGATTGAAACGACTGCGCGACGACTGGGCGGACGATGCCAGAAGCCGCAGCCTCGCCGTCCAGGAATGGCGCGCCGCGATGGAGAACCGCCCGCCCTTCCTCGATGACGGACGAGAAAGACACCCCGAGAATCTGTCCACGCACGACATGGAACGCCTCGTATCCGAAGCGTTCTGCATCGCCGCCAGTCTCAACAACGCGGCGGACGGCGACGAATACCGGGCAGCGATGCGCGAGGGCCTGCACACGTTCGACATGCTGCGCGAACGCTACGGAATCGCGCCGGAATACGGTCTATGGAGCATGGTCGCCTCTGACGAGGAGAACCGGCCCCGCCGTTAGGACGCTTCCCGGAAAAAGCTCAGATGGTACGGCCCGAGGAAGGAAAACCGAGCGAATCGGGCAAAGCCGATGCTGGATCGAGAGAGTTCGCCGGCTCGTCTCCCGGCATGATCGGCTCGATGGACTCGTTCGCCTTCGTCCAGCACGCGTTCAGGCGATCGGCCATCCGCGCGTCCAGGCCCTCGCAGGATTCGGATATGCCGGCGAGGACCTTCCCCGCCATACGCCGGGCCATATCCGCCACCCTCGAACCATCGAGACCGTGACGTGTCGCCAGATCCTCCCAATCCTGGGGCGTGGTGTGCTCCGCGAAGGCGTGATCCTCGTTCAACGGCATGGTGAGTTCCCAATTGAACTCGGGCCAATACCTGGTGGCGACCGCATCATACTGGGGAGACAGGCGTATCCCCGATGCGGGATCGAGGATCAGGGAATAGTTCTTCGCATGTGCGTCGCTGTTGGCGGACGACGTGTTGAAGGCCAGCCTTTCGAGCCACCGGTAGGACAGGGAACCCGACGCATCGATGCGTCGCAGGAGATCCAGGCAGTCATCGGCCGACGGATCGTATTTGTCGCGGGTCGGCAATCCCAACGCTTGCAGGAAGTCCTCTTGCCGCAGTCGGACGATTCGGCCTTCCTCCAGGCGACGGTCGAACCGTTCCACGATATAGGCCGTCTTGCGCTGCGCCGTGATCTCGCCGCGTGCCGGTGTGTCGATGCCGCACAGTTCCGACAATCGCATCGTCGCCAGTTCCACCTTGGTCGCCTCGGGAAGGTCATGGGGCTTCGGTTTGACGATGTGGGTGGAGGGCAGCATCATATCCGGCCAATACCACTTGCCGTCCACGCGGGACAGTGTGAACTTGCCCTGCGCCCCTCCCAAGGAGAACCGGCAGTGGCTGTCCTCGTCCCACCAGTAGTTCCTGGTCCGCTCGATGCGGTCGATTTCGTTGGCTATCTGGGAATCGGAGATCAGACGAAGCGTCGGCGATGGGATTGGAGGTTCCGGGGAGAGGGAGAACACCAGTCCGCCGGTGGCGTCAACCCGGTCCAGCAGATCGAAGACGCCGGCCGAGGAGGCATTCAGGTGCTCACGCATGGCCTGGCGGACGTTCGGATTGTCGGGCAATAGATTGTCCAGGAAGTTACGCGGTGCCTGGTCTCTCCATCCGCCGGTTCTGGGCAGGCTCAGACTGATCGGCAGACCCTCGTTCGCGTCGTACGCGAACGATATGCGCTCCTCGTCGTCTTCCGAGAACACGCCCACATGATGCCCGTTCTCCCAGGCGTGCAGTTCCCTCACAGCAGTCTCCCCGCGTAGGCGGACGGCAGCGTTTCGGTGCGGATGTGCAGCAGGTCGAACATCCTGTACACGTAGCGGATGGAGGTCAGACCGGTCTCCACGAGCTCTTCGGCGCTTGAGAGGGGGACCCCGGCTCTCCTGGCGAGTTCGGCGGCATCGAGACCCATGACGGACATGCGTTCGCGCACGCAACGGCGGACCGACGAGGTGTCGGGGAAGAACCGCGCCGGGTTCTCCTCCTTCTCGTCGGGAAGACCCTTGTAGGCGGTCAGGGCATCATATTTCGACAGATCCAACGTCACGTGTGCCATGCTCGTCCTTTCCGGTTCCGAAAGCCGTTGACACCATGATACGGCCATCCGATGCCGGCGCACCCCACGAACCTCATGGCAAGGGGTGCGCCGGCATCGGCGTCAGCGTGCGTTGCCGTTGGTCTCGGGTTGCAGGATCTGCGGCGTCGAGACGTTGGCCTGGTCGGGTATCGGCTGGTCCGTGGGGTTCATGGAGGATTCCATGGCGGGACTGTATTCGCCGAACGGGTCGGGCCCGTTCCATTCCTCGGGTTCGTTCAGGTCGAGGGGCGGTTCCTCGTATCCGTCGGGCTCCCCGGTCGTCAGGTCGCCGCCTCCCGTGGTCTCGGGCTCGGGTCCGGATGCCGGTTTGCGTTCATCGGCGGCGGGCTTCGTATGCTCCCGCACGGGTGTGGGGGTTTCGATGGTGGATGCGGCGTCAGCGTTCTCGGTGCGTTCGGCCTCGCTTATGGTGCTGGGCTCGTCTCCCGTGGCCTTGTTGTCCGCGTGCGAGGATTCCGGCAGGCCCTGGTCCTTGAGGAAGCTGATTCGGGAGGCGGCGTCGTCCACGCCGTTGACCGGCGCGCACATCACGGCTTCGACGATCCTGTCGTGGTCGTAGCCCGTCCATTGGCCGGTGAGCCGCGAGTCCACGAAGAACGTGGCGTCGTCGCCGTGCGCGGCCTGGAACGCCTGCGTGTCCTCCACCCGTTGCAGGTCCACGGGCACGCCGGCCGTGTTGAAGGCGTTCAGGGTGGCCTGCAACGCGGGCGACTGGTCGGTGTAGGTGATGTTCACGTGGTTGGTCAATTGGTCGGCTGCGGCGTCGATGTGCGTTTCCGGGTGGCGTTTCGACCATTCGTCCTTCAGCCGGGCCTTCGCCTCGATGATCTGCCTGCGGTAGCCGGGGTCGTTGCCCTCCAGTTGGTCGGCGACCATCCATCCTTGCAAGAGGGACGAGTCGCGCATCTTCCTCCAGCCGTCGCCGTCGGCAAGCACGGTCGCGTTCAGGGTGGACTCGAACCCCTTGTTGAGGCGTTCCCTGTTGTCCATCTCCCATTGTTCGAGGCGGATGGATTGCTGCTGCCGTCTGGTCTGCTCGTAGCGTTCGTTCTGGACGGCGCGTTCGGCGCGTTCCCTGCGTCGCGCGCGGTCGCCGCTCAGCTCGTTGTGCAGGGTGCGCAGCTGCTGGGCGACGCTGTTCCAGCTCTGGACCATGATCTGGTCGAAGCCGTCCTCGGGATCAGTTTGAGCCATTGTTTCTCCTCCTTGTTGGCGTGATGGTGGTTTCCTTGTTTTCCTTGCCGCCTGCGGCGGGGACCGACAACGTTTCCAGGATCGGTTCGCGCCATGCCCGGTTCGGGCGTTCGCAGGGCAGCGGTTCGCCCTTCCTGGTGAGATTCTGCTTGCAGTCGAGGCTGGCGACGATGCCACGGTCCTTGTCGAAAACGCGGTCGAGCATCGACGCCGCCTGGATGTAGAAGATCATCATCTGGCCGGGTGCCTTGCGCGCGTTCTCGTAGGCGCGCCACATGGCGTCGAGCGGGAACACGAGCGCCGGATAGCGCCACCAGTCGCTCACCCATTGCATGTTCACGCTCGCGCTCTGGTGGTAGCAGAACACGTTGGCTACGAACCTTTCCACGAACGCGGCGAGGTTCGGATAGTAGGTCTCGCTGCGCCGCATTCGCGCGCCGAACTGGCCGGACACGTCCCTTGCCCGCGCGGGATCGAGGTCGCCGGATTCGTCTCGGCCGAGATCCGTCTTCCCCTCCGGCGCGGGCAGTATACGGGTGTCGGATTCCTCCGCACCGGCCTTTGGAGGGGTGTCGTCACGGTCCGTTGCGTCTTCCGGCGGGTTCTCGTAGCCGTTGCCGGTTTCCCCGGCATCGGCCGGAATCCCGGATCGGATGGGTTCCGCCGCGTGCCGGCCTGCCGGCACCTCGGGTGCGGTCGGCGTCGGCTCGCCTTGGCCCGGCATGGTTTCCTCTTCGATCTCCTTGTCCTCGGGGATGTGCGGCGCTTCGGGGTTGGGCAGTCCCTTGCCGTAGGGCACGCCCTTCTCCTCCAGGATGGCGCGGGTGAACAGTTCCAGCCATCCGCAGTCCGATGACAGCAGGGTCTTGGCGGCACCGACCGCGCGCTCCCATTCCTCCCCATCAGGGCCGGACGTGGTGTTCGAGGTGTGTTCGCTCATTATGCGGCCTTTCTCTGCTCTTCTCGGGCTTTCGCCTTGGCTTGCGTCAGGGCGTCGGCCCATTGCCTGTTGCCCGTCCATGGCAGGGTCTTGACGATCTGCGCTCGGGATTGGGATGCGAGCAGCAGCGCGCGGCCGACGGGCCATTCGGTCAGGTCGGAAACGTCGAGGATGTTCTCCTTCTGGATCGAGTTGTTCACGCTGCGCCGGCCGGTGCCGTCGATGTTGACGCTGCCTCGCACGATCTCCCTCTGGCCCACCAGCTGGCTGATCTCGCCGAGGAACTTCGCGTCCTTGATGCCGCCCAGGTAGACGGTGATGTTCGCGTTGTTGAACAGCGAGCCGAAGTTCGTCTCGCCGAACGCGGCCCTGCCCTGGTCGGGGTTCTGCCAGATCGTCATGATCGGGATGCCCGCCGAACCGAAATACGAGTACACGTCCGCCAGTTCGGGCCAGCGGCAGATGTTCGCGGCCTCGTCCAGCACGCAGCACAACGGGACCGGCAGACGGCGGTTGTTGCCGGTGAACTCGGATTGGGCGCGTTGGAACGCGGTGAACGCCACCACCGCCGTCAGGCTGGCGGTCAACGCGGTGGAGGGACGGCCTTGGGCGGAAAGCAGGTACAGGGTGTCCTCGCTCGTGGCGAACTCGTAGGGATCGAACAGACCACGCCTTTCATCGATGTTCCCATTCGTATCCCGGTGCGGGTCGATCCAGTCGATGATCTCGGGGTCCGCGAGGAACGCGACCATGGTCTGAAGGCTGCCGAACACGCCGCTCCGTGTTTCCGGCGTCAGCGCGATCACGCTGGACACACGCGAGGCGATGCCCGCGTAGCGCGGGTATTCGCTCAGGATGTCGGCCGGCGACGTGTCGCGCTCGTTGGAGCACCACCTGAACACGTCGGACACGGAACGGCCTCCCAGATGCGCGGCGAACAGGTAGTCGGCGAGCTGCTGGGCGGCGGTGCCGGGGAAGAAGTCGTCGCCGCCGGTCTGCGGCTGGCCCGAGGCGTAACGCCAGCAGTCGGCGATGCGTTTCGCGTCGGCGATGGACTGCACCGACGCGATCAGGTCCCACACCCACGGCGCGCTCTTCCGGTTCGGGTCCGCGATGCGTTCGGGGTCGAACGTCCATATCCGGCCGTTCGGATGGTCGAGCCTGCGGATCGGGGCGGTCACGTCGAGGATGTCGCCCTTGTTCGAGGTCGCAAGGCACGGGCCCGGAGCCGAGAGCACGGCCGGGATCGCGTAGCACAGGGACTTGCCGGAACGAGGGCCCGCCAGAACGATAGCCATGTCCTCCCAGCTGGTGTACATCGACGTGTTGTCCACGATGTTGAGCCCCAGCGGATATCCCGGCGACATGCCCTTTCGCCAGTGGTCCGCTTCTATGAGCCTTGACGCCATGGCCTCGGCGCGCTGGCGCGTCACCTTCTCCACGGCCTCGCCATGGCCCATCGCCGGCGCGTACACGTCCACGCGGGTGCGTGCCTTGGCGCCGGTTGCCCACGGCACGGCCTTGCTGGCGATCAGCCACGCGCCCACGCCGCACACCACGGCCAGTACGACGAGCACGGCCACGGCCAGCGCCCACTGGCCTGCGGTCAGCGACCATTGGCCGGAGACCAGGTACATGAGCGCGAAGATCTGGAAGGGATGCCCCGCATGGGAGCACACGAGGGCGAACGTCGTGAGGATCAGGGACACCGCGACAATGATCGCCAGTTCGATCTTGCGGCTGGGACGGACCGTGCCGCCCAGATCCTTCACTCGGTTCGATTGCAGTTTCGGATCGACGTCGGCCAAGATTCATTTCTCCTTTCAAGCATGACGGCGGAACCGATGGAAGCGGTCCCGCCGTCGATGCGCCAGGGCTTGCGTCATGGCTAGCGGGCGTTGCCCGTCGTGAAATCGGATGGGGCGGAAAGGAAATCCGGTGCCGCAGGATCCGCCGGAGCGGGAGCCGCGCCCGGTGTCGGATAGCCCGACAGCGGTTCGAAGGGCTCGCCGTTGAAAGTGCGGGGAACGCCGTCGCCAACGTATTCTCCGCGCGAGGCGTCAACCTGGTCCGTCCATGGATCCGTTCGCCCGGCATCGGCCACGGCACCGGCCTGTTCCTTGTCCTGGCGTTTGCGTTCGCGGGCGAGCTGGATGCGCTGGGACACGATGGAATCGATCTGCATGGAATCGCCGATCACGACCGGGCGTGCGTATGCCTTGCCGTCCTTCTGGCTGATGAAGGCGTCGGGATCGCCCATGCGGCCGGTCGCCACCACGGCGTCGCCCTGGCGGAAATCCATGCCGTGCAGGAGCTCGGCAGCCTGGCCCCAGAATTTCACGGTGGTTCTCACCGGGCCGAGCGGATTGTCCGTATAGCTGCCGTCCTTCTGACGGACTCGCGGGCGGTCCTCATACACGGTGGCGCGCAGGTACGCCGAGCTCGTGGTGCCGTCCGCGTTGGTTTTCGCCGGCCAGTAATCGGGGTTCGCGGCGAGGAGACCGCGAACCACTTGCATTGACTGTGGCATGATGATGGTCCTTTCATTCGGGGAATACCAGCGCCTTCAATGGCGGCGGCGACTCCCATCATCCGGCCGGACCGGTGGCATCGCGGGGTACGGCGTCTACGTCAGCGCCCCAAATGCCCGCCGTTCTCCCACACGTTCGCCGCCTCCATGGCGGGATCGGTTTCCGGCAGACGGTCGAGCACGCTTGACGCGAACCGGTCCGAGGCGTCGTAGCCGATGGCCTGTTCGGCGAGTTCCCGCGCCTTCTCACCGTCGCCCATGGCGAGGCTGAGCATGGCCTTCAGGCCGATGATCCGGTAGCAGGCGTCCGTCGGCGCGTTGGCCTCCAACGGGCCGAGGATCCCCATCGCCATGTCGATGCGCGCCGGATCGGGCGTGGTGCCGTTGTCGATCAGCCGGGAAAACAGCAGGTCGGTGTTCACCATGCCGTCCGGCGTATTGATGCGTTCGCGCAATGCCGGAAGGGATAGGGGAGCGTTCTCGGCCAGTATGTCGCTGGCGATCATCATGCATGTTGATTCGGGCGCGAACTGCATCATCACGCCCAATACGGCGAGCCGGTTCGCGTCGGACGACCATTCGCCCGTGGAGCGTGGTTCGGCCATGAGCTTCGACCAGTCGTAGGCTGCCGCGTTGCGCCAGATGGTGCGCACATGTTCCGAGAATCCGTCGTAGGTCATGCCTGAGTCCAGATATTCGTGCGTGGCTGCGGTGATCAGCTCGTCCAACGGCGGTTCGTCCGTATCGGCGGCTGCGGCCTCGCTCTCCACGATGAACGGGATGCGGGGCTCTTCGGAGGCCAGGCCGTCCGTTTCTTCCGGCTGCTCCCCGTTGATGCGGTCCGCTTCCATGCGGTCCACTTCGCCGGCGAACCATTCGGAGCCCGCGAAATAGGTGCCGTCCATCGAGGAGAGCACCGGCTGGAGAATGGATGCCAGTTCGTCGTACACGGCATCGGGGTTCCGCAACGCCTCGATGGTTTCAGTCGCCGCGTTGTATTCGATGATGCGGTTCGCCAGCCGCATGGCACCGTCATCGGGTCGCACGTCGTCATACGATTCGCCCCAATGCTCGATCCATCCGATCATCGTCTCCCGTGTGATCCGCTCTTCGGCATCGGTGTTCTCCAAAGGCATGTTCGGCTCCTTGACAATCCTCGGCGGCAACCCGCTGTTCCCGCCATGACCCCGATCATCAGTCCAAGGCCATGGCGGGGTGGGGCATGGCGTCTACAGGGTCCTTACAGGTTTCGTCCCGTGCGGCCGGTCAGGTCGTCCACAAGGCCGAGGAGTTCCGGTTCGGGCCAGATGGAGTTGGCGAAAAGGTAGTCGTCCGTCAGGGACCGGTCCTTGAATATGGTTCGCGCGTCCTCCCGGATCGAGGCCAGCGAGCCGTCGGCGATCATGCCGGTGAGGTCCTGTGTGCAGTACAGGTTGTATGGCGTATATCCTTTGCCGTTCCAATCGATGTGATGGGTGATCGAATACTCGTATTCGTTCCAGTGCTCCATCCATGGAAGGGCGTGGTCGCCTTCACGGGTGACGACCGAGTAGCGGAACCAGCCCTCGGGAACCTGTATGGCATCGCCGTCATACGGGTCCGTCAGGGAATCGAGGTAGCCGGCGACGATGGATTCGCCGGCATGGAATTCCGTGTACCATGCGAGGTCGGGATTGCGCAGCGCGGCGTGCAGCGAGTCGAGCAGTGCGGCGTCGTTCATCGTGGTCCTTTCACCGGTTTTCCGTTTCCGGCAGGATGCCGGTGTTGTCGTATATTCTGAACGTTTCGACGGCGTGCGCGACCCGCGCCCTCGATTCGCCATAGGTGGCGGAATCGACCGTCTCACGCCATACGGGTTCACGGGTTTCCGTGTTGCCGTATGGTTCGGCGGGGGTTATCGACATTTCGAAGTCCCATGAGGATGCGCCGTGCTCGGCGGGGCGGAAGTCGAGAGTGCTGCGGTTGCCCGTCAGCCGCAGCAGCCGGGATCGCTCGCCGAGCCGGTCGAAGAGTGATGCGGAGCGTGCCACGGTGCGGATCATGCGTTTCATGCCGGTGGCGAGGTGGTCTGTCATCGCAGGGTTCCCTTCTAGGCGTGCCATTTGAGGTTCGTATCGTTGAACCCGCTTTTTTCGAGCGGGCACATCTCCACGTTGATGGGGATTCCGGGCAGTCCTCCCAATTTGATCAGGAAACGGCCCAGACCCTTGTGCGAGGCATCGGAACCGAAGTTGACCGGGGTGGCCCAATCCTCCAGCATGTCCTCCTCGCGCCGGGATACGGGCAGTCCGCATTCGCCGCGCAGGTAGCGGTCCACCTCGATGCGGCTCAAAGCGCCCAGCACCTTGATCTCGCTGCGTTCCACGAAGCCGCGCGCCTTGGTGTTCTGCGCCGGGGTCTCCATGCACATGAGGTCCTTGAACGTGTGCGTGATCATGATCTGGCCTACGCCCCACTGCCTGTTCAGACGGGTGAGCAGGTCGAGCTTTTCGACCATGAGGGGGCTGGCGCGCAAAGCGCGGTGCATCTCGTCCATGATGATCACGTGGTTGCGCCGGGGCTGCAATCCCTCCTCGGCGAGCACGTCGGCGGCGTTCTTCGCGGCGAACGCGCTCGTCCACGTGGTCGCCAGCACGGCGGCGACCACATCGTCGCCCGACTGGGCCAGGGCGCTGATGTCGAAGTCCACGGGCCTGGACAGGTCGATGCGCGCGGTGGTCTGGTCGCCGAACAGACGGCCGAACTTCGTCATGCGGTTCGAGAACCCGTGCAGGTCGGCCAGAAGGCCGCGAACCTGCGCCCTGTAGAGCTCGTCGTTTTCCGGGTCGTCCCAGACCGCCGCCGTGCGCACCTCGTCGGGCCCTTCGCGCAGCAGGTCTCGCAGGTCCGCGATGACGGGAGGCTGCGGATCGCCGCCATGCCGGTCGTGGAGCACGCGCACGGCGACGGAAAGGATATCGGATTCGCGTGCGGTCACGCCCCTGGCACCGGCATCGGTGTCGTTCTCGCGGCCGGTGCGCATGATCGTCAAAAGCACCTCCATGAGCGCGGCGCGCGTGTCGTTGTAGTAGTCCGTGAGGTCCTTGCGCGCCTCGCCCTCCAGTTGTTGCAGTGCGTGGTGGAGGTCGCCGGGGTCCAGGGGGTTGACCACGCCGATGCCCGCTCCCAGCCGGATGACCTGGCCGCCGAGCATGTTGACCAGTGAGGCGTAGTCGGGCTTCAGATCGCCGGGGATGATCGCGTTCATGCCCAGGGCGCTCAGTCCCAGCACCTCGCGGCGCACGAACGTGCTCTTGCCGATGGCCGGCAGGCCGAGCAGGAACATAGAGGGCTGTTTGATGATGCCGGCCTTGAACCAGCTGATCGGGTCGCAGCACACGCCGGCACCCGTCATCAGGCTTCGCCCGACCGGCACCCCCTCGGCCGGCAGGGCCATGTCGGTGCCGAACGGCCAGAATCCGCCGCACACCTGGTTCGACGTGCCGAAGAACTCGTCGATCGTGGGCATCAGGGCCGCATAGCCGCCTCCACGCGAGCGTTTCCCCCGCCACGGCATCGGGGGCACGGGCTCGTCCGGTTTGGCCTTCAACGGTGTGAGCAGCATGGATTCCATGCGTGCCACGGGGTCCGTGGCCGTGGCGCTTGGCATGGTTCCTTTTCGTTTCGACGGCTTCCATGGCATCGGCATCATGTGTCCTCCGTTCAGGACAGGAGCCGGCCGAGGGGGCCGGCTGGAGTGTATGATCTGACGTTCAATCCAAGGGGCAGGCTTGCGGCGAATCCCGTGTCCTGTGCCCCGTAGCAGGGGCGCAGGTCGATCTTCGCGCCGCCTGCGGCCTGTTCCACGGCGCGTGACGCGGCTTCGAGTCGTTGGCTTTCCTGTTCGCCCCTGGACACGGTGACGGTGACGAGCATCCCGAAGAACACCATGACCGCACCCTGGTTCGTTTCGACGGCCTGGCGGTTGGCCTTGCCTATCTGGCTCATGGACCTCACCGTGGCGCGTTTCTCCTGGCTGACCTGGTTGGCTGCCTTCTGCCGGTTCTGTTCGGCCATGAACATGGTCTTGTCGGGCGGCAGCATCCGGTAGAGCACGGTGACGCGCTTGCGGTCGCAGTCCGCCAATGGGCTGAGCAGTCGGGTGAGCGTGTCGGCGGTCACGTTGCTTTGCGGCGGGTCCACCATCTCCCATGTGCGGCTCAGCCCGGAATCGTGCGAATAATGGCTCCAGCCGGCCTCGTGCATGAGCGGCCCGCAATCCTCCCATGCGATGTACGGGGGCTCGTCGGATTCCTCGATGGTCTCCTGCGCGGCCGGATCGTAGGCGACGCGGACCATGCGAGTGATCTCCTCCATGCCCAGGGCCCTCGCGGCACCGCCTCCCGCCTGCGCTATCTGCTCGCGGATCGAGGGCAGCAGCAGGCTTATGCGACGCGCGGCCTCCCCGGCCTCCAGGTATTTGCCGTCACGGTCGGTGTAGCGGAAAGTCAAGGTGAGCGTCACGTCGTTGGAAGCGCCGCCGGCTGCGTACTGGTCCATGATCTGCGCCATGGCGCGCGCCGCGAGCTCGGGAGCGTCCTCCACGATGCGTTTGCTCAGCGTGCGGCGGAAACGCACGCCGGAATCGGGTGCCGTGTCCACGGTCACGGCCAGTTGGGTGACGCCGGTCTCGGAGGCGAGCGATTCCATGAGCCCGGCCCACGAGGCCACGTACGAGTCCTCCACGTCGTCGTCGGCGAGGCTCGCGCCCTGCGGCTGGCATGACAGGAGCAGCGAGTATTCGCCGGTGTGCGAATGCCGCACCAGGCAGAACTCGCCGCCCAGCCCGTCCAGGGCGGAGGTCAGGACCACCCTGGAGAGGATGCCCGGCAGCATGGCCTTGCCGCCGTCGATCGGCGCGAGCAGGCCGGAACGGTACAGGTTTGCGCCGGTACGCTGCGCGGCCATCCACGTGCGTTTCTCCACGGTGCGATCCACCATGTTGCGGTGCTCGCGGTCGCGGATCGCCAGCACGAGGATGACGCCCATGCCGACCACGAGGATCGCGATGGCCGCGACCACGCTCGCCATGCTGACCAGCAGCGTGCAGGTCAGCACACCCATGCCCGCTATCGTCAGCGGGATGCCGATGTTGCGGATGCCTCCCGGCATCGGCCGCATCCAATCGCCGTATGTCGTGTTCGACGCCATGATTATCCGAATCTCCTTAATGCGTCAGAATGTCTTGCCTTTGCGCGTGGAGGAACGGTCCGCGCCGTCCGGTGCGCCCTCGCGGGCGAACCCGCCGGCATCGTTCGTTCCCTGCGGCCTGTTGCCGCCTGACGGGTCGGGTGGCGCGCCATCGGGTGCCGGTGGAACCGGGCTTCCCGTGCCATTGCCGTTCGTTCCCTGCGGTTTGCCGCCGTTGCCCTTGCGGTTCGCTCCCTGTGGCTGGTCGCCGGTGTTCTGTGGTTCGCCGCCCGTGGGATTGCCTTCCAGCGGCTTGGCGTGCTTGCCGCCGCCGTTCGTTCCCTGTGGTTTGCCGTCGCCCCGGCCGAGTCCGGAAAGCAGTCCGGCCAAACCTCGGCCGGCACCGGGTTTGGCACCGTCCGGTGACGCTTCGCCGCCACCGCTGTCGCCGCCTTTCCTGCCGCCCTTGCCGCCCATGGCCTTGCGCAGGCCGCCGCCGGCCACGGCGACTCCCATGCCGAGTATGGAGGGCAGGATTCCGCCGCCGCCACCGCCGACCGAGGATTGCACTGCGGGCACGATCACGCGGATCATGGCGGGAAGGAGGATGATGACGCTCAGGGTGAGCATCAGCGTGATGGCCTGGCTGTCGTCGCCGGGCCCGGCCGTGGCCATGATCGCCGAGCCGGTCGCCATGACCAGTGCGGCGACGGGCTTGTAGGCCAGGAACGCGGCCAGCCAGCCGATTGTCTTGGCGAAAGCCTGCTTGCCGGTCTCCATCCAGCTCATGGCGGCCCACATGGGTGCCACGCCCACCAGGATCGGCAGCATCCCGGCGCGGAAGTAGGCGAATATCTTGCTGATCAGCCCGCAGATCCACATCACGATGGTGAGCACGATGGCGACGGGCGCGCCCAAGTTGAAGAACGAGCTCGCGGCCAGGCTTTTCGACTCCCAGGCGTCGTTCATCATGCCCGAGGCGGACCTGAGCACGGCGGCGGTCCACGTGTCGAACGTGGCCTGGAACGTGTTGACCAGTCCGGCAAGGCACACGGCGCTCAGGATCGCCCACATGAACGCCTTGCCCAACGGGATCAGGTCACGTCCCTCCTGTTGGGTGACGAGCTTCCAGCCGGCCGCGATCACGCCGCACACGGCCGCGATGATCAGGAACGGGTCAACCTGCATACGGATGTAGTCCGACAGGAAGAACGTGGTGCCGCCGCCCGGCGTCCATGACGGAAGGCCCGGATTGCCGCCGGACGAGCGGGAGAAGAACGTGAGCGCGATGCTCGCGCACGAGGAGCCGAGCAGCACGCCGAGCAGTATCCAGCCGATGCGGTCGAGCAGACGGCCCTCGCCGCCCTGGCCGATGTTCCACACGATGCGCGCGCTCAGCACGATCAGGCTGATCGCGGCGGCAGCAATGAGCACGCCCTGCGCGATGCGCAGGTACCGGTTCACCGGCGTGAACCATGAATCGTAGTCCGGCGTGGCGTTCGCCTGCAACGTTGATACCGTGTCGTTCGCGGCGACCAGCGTGTTGCGGCTGGTGGACAGCCATTCGATCGTGGAATCCGACTGCACCTGGTACATGTTCCACAGGGTCTTCTCCAGCCAGGAGAGCTTGCGCTGCTTCTGGCACGAGGAATCCTTGTACTCCCATTTGCCCTCGTCGGGCGACTCCTCCTGGTACGTGTTCTCCAACGCATCGCATTGCAGGTTCGGTGCGGCCCGGAACTGGACGCGCGCATACTTCTTGAGCTCCTTGTCGGTCGGATTCGCGGACACCATTCCGGCACGCACCCAGCCGGCCCGGTACTTGTCGATGACCCATTGGATCTGGCTTGGGCCGATCAGGTCGCCGAGCCTGCCTTCGGGTATCTTCATCACGTAGGTGGTCTGGGTGTCGCTGATCTGCTTGTCGCCGAACGTGAGTTCCTTGCTGAACGATCCGAAGTCGGGTCCGCCGCAGGCGGCGAGGCCCATGAGGCAGGCGAGGGCGAGCAGCAGCGCGCACAGGCGCTGCCGTATGCGTCGAATCCCTTCCATGGCTTTTCTCAGCAGCTTGCGGTGACGGACAGGCCGAGTGCGGCGAGGATGGCGACAGCGCCCGCCCCGAGGAAGATGCCGATCACCCAGTTGACGAGCTTGTCGAACGTGTCGTCGCGGTCCGGCACGCCGTCGCCCTGCTGGCGCAGGATGTGCACGCCGATGCGCACCAGCGCGACCACGCCGATCACCAGGCTCAGCGCCTTCACCCAGCCCAGGGCGGTGGATACCGGCCCCGAGAATCCCGGAGGCAGGCACGGGGTCGGGTCGGAAAGGGCCTCGGCGAGGATCATGTATGTTTCATGCAGCATTGGGTCGTTCCTTTCGTGTTAGGTTCATGCACCATCGTCAGCCGACATGGGCCGTGGCGCGGGGCATGGCGTCTACGTCCCTGACAAGCCGTGAGTACGCGGCCGGATAACGCCGGGGAAACCCGTCGAGCTCAAGCCCTTTGATATGGGGCAGCCGCCACACGCGGACGGCGGATGACAGTTGGATGCGCGCCGCCACCAAAGGCCGGGGCACGCGGGGCGCGGGGTCGGTGATGGCCGCGCCCAACAGGATCGATGCGCCGAACAGTCCGGCCGACTGGTCGGCGAGCAGCGCGCGCAACGATTCGAGACCTCTCCCGGTTCCCATGGCGCACAGGATGACGCGTGACGGCATGGAGGGATCCGGGCTGACCGGCAGCGCGCGGCCGGCGTCGGCGAACCGTTCCGGATCCGAATGGCGGATCGTGGTGCATCCGGCACCGCCGTGCGCGCCCACCAGCCACACGCGGTCGGTGACGGGTGCCGTGAACGACGGGATCAACGTGGTCAGTTGTGGCATGGTGTTGGTCCTTTCATAGGCTCGGGTCGGTGCCGGGCAGTTGCGAGGGGTCCGGGTTCGCGGGCACCGACCAGCCCGGAGACGCGGAACCACCGGTCGAGCCGGCGGAACCGCCGGAGGAATGGTATCCGCCACCCGTCGGGCCGGAACCCGAGCCCGAAGCGGAGCCGGAGGGCATGTACGAGTACTGTTGCGGTGCCGGCGTGCTCTGCTCCTGCGCCTGCGCCGCAGCCGCTGCGGCCTCCTCCTGCGCTTTCCTTTCCTCGTCGGCCTTGTTCTTCGCGTCGATGGAGGCGTTCACCTTGTCCATGGCGTCGGTGATGGCCTCCTCGTCGCGCTTGTCGATGGAGGCGCGCAGCAGGGCGCGAGAATATTCGTCCTGCACCTTGCCTTCGGAGGAGGAATACAATCGTTCGCCCTGTTCGACCGTATGGGCCAGCCGTGAGGCGAACACCGCCTCCACCGTTTTCCTCACCCGTGCGAGCCGTTTGGCGTTCCGCTTCTCCGTGGATCGCAGCGTGCTCGTGGTGGCCTGCGCCGTTTCCGTGCCGCCTGCGCATGTGGGGATCCGTTCGCCTGCGGCGTATCGTTCGGACAGGTCGTTGAGGGTTTCCAGGGTTTCCGGGTCGGCGAGCTTGTCGGCCGTGACCGCTTTCGCCTGTGCGAGCCGGTCGCCGTCGAGATATTCAGCCAGCTTCCGTTCGGCTTTCTTCGCCGCAGCGCGCGCGGCGGCGCAGTCCGCCGTCGCCTGTTCCAGCCCGCGCGCGGCCGTGGCGGATTCATGCGATTCCCACGCGGACATGCCGGCGACCGTGACGCAGGCCGCGAGCAGGATGCCGCCCGCGGTCGTGGCCATGCGCCTCCATTCGCGCACGGGCATGGCGGCATCCCGGTCGCCGACCGGCGTGAGGCCGATCGTGTCGGCGAGATCGGCCGGCTCCACGGCACCGCCAACGTGCTGCGGTTCCGATGCCGGGGCATCGGCCGGGATATCATTCCCCACCGGATTCGAGGCCGATGGCAGCGGGCCGATCTCCCACGGATCGACGGCCGGGTTCGCCCGGTCTTCGCTTCCGGCGTCGTCCACGCATCGCGCATCCGGCTCCAGCCCGGGCCCGGGCTCGGGTTCGGGTTCGGCCGGTGGCCGGCGTTCCGGTTCCGGTTCTCGTGCCGTGTCGATGGCGACGGCGGTGCCGGCGGCGATTATGGGGCCCATCTCCCATGGGTCCGTGCCGGAGGTGTTCATCGGTTCGGGAAGAGGCGCTGGCGAAGGCTCGGGCGGTCCGGCGCGGTGGCGGCCATGCCGTCGGCGGCGTCGGCCTGCCGTTCGCGCAGCTGCCGCCGTTCCATGACCCATGCGGGATGCTGGCCGTGCTCGTGCGCGTCCATGAGGCAGCGCGTGACCTCGCCCTCGGGCGAAACCGCCGCGAGCCGGCCCAGATGGCCGGTGAACGCGGCCTCGGGATCGCCCTGCATGAAGCTCATGTACGCGGCCGCCTCAAGCATGCCCTCCCTTCGCGCGGAATCCGGGATGCTGTTGGACAGCCGCCACAGCAGTGCGGGTATGTCCTGGTGGAACTCGCTGTTGGCTATCTCGCGCACGTTGTAGTCGGCCTGGTACCACGGTTTGACCTGGCCCGAGGCGAACAGGGGCAAGGCGCGCGGATCATGCTCGGCGACCATGAGGAAACGGGCGCGCTCCAGGCCCGGCGATATCAGCTTCGCGCACACGGCGTCGCGCAGCCCCGTGTCGCCGGACAGCGATGCCAGCAGTCCCGCCGTGGCATGGTCCTTTTCCGCGTCCGCGCCGATGCGGTATTGTCCGGCGCGCAGCGAGTCGAGAAAATCGAATACGGCCAATGCGGTTTGCCTGTCAGCCATGTGCAACCTCCAGAGGAATGATGATGGTGCGAACAATGTCAGAGTCGATGATGCGCCGGGTCGCGGGCCGCTGCGGGGCGCACCGTCTACAGGCCCCATCGGGAGCACGGTTCCACGGGTCTGCGGCGCAAACTTCCCCCGGACGCCACGACCGTCACCTCAGTAAGCCGGAACCTCCATCGAGGCCATCGAGGGGAACACCGGGCACGATGCCCATCCCGTTCACGGCATCATTCGTCTTTTCCACGACCCCAGACGATTGGGCCAGAGTCAGCCCGCCGGGCACATGGCCGACGGCGTTCTGTGAGAGCCAATCGGAGAGCCGGGAGTAGTCGCCCGTCTCGTAGTAGCGCAGGAGCATAGAGACGAACTGTGCCTTGTCTTCGGGAGGGATCGAGAAGACGCCGATGCCGTCGTGTATGAGCTGGTGGTTGGCAACCATCAGCGCGGTGCGCTTGTTGCCGTCCGAAAACCATTGTCCCCGCGTGACCGCGCCGAACAGCAGCATCGCAGTGTCCTCCCCTTCTGACTCCTCCAGGATGCCGCGAACCCTTTCCTGTGAGGACTCGACGGTGGGGATTTCCGGCACCCATCCCGTGCCGCCGATCCTCACGCCGTATTCACGCAAGCGGCCGGCGTCGCGCACGCGGCCTTCGCCGATGATGCGGTTGTATTCGCGGATGTACTGCCAATCGACTGGATAGTCGATGTTCCCGAGCAGGAATCCCCACGCGCGCTTGATGTTATTCACCGTGACTATATCGTCCACGCTCATACCCTCGGGGGCGCGCCCGTCGAAGATTTCCTGCGTGTCGGGGAAGGTGACGCCATCAACCTCGATCTTGGCGGTGCGCCAGATCAAATCGACCAGCAGCCGCTTCGCCAGTTCCACGGCCGTGCGCCTATCCGTCGTCGTATCGTTCCTCACCGGTTCCATCAAAGCCCCTTATCCGTTTCCGATAATTCTATCGAAGTGGCCGTGCCGGCAAAGGGCGCATATCTCTCATAGACGCCATGCGCCGCCGTGCCGGGCGCGCGGGCGGAGAATCATCGTATGATACCGAATATCGTCAGGGGTTCGGACCCGGCCGGCCTGGTGCGCTACCTGTTCGGCAAGGGACGGCGCAATGAACACACCGACCAGCATCTCGTGTGCGCGAGCGGCGACATGTTTCCCTCGTTTGACATGGATGGCAAGCCGGCGGCGTCGTATGCGGAGATAGGCCGCAGGTTCGACCGACGCTACCGCGTCAGGGAACGCAAGGACGATCCGTTCCCGCCCGACATGCGAGGCAAGAACAACCCCGAACGAGAGCATGGCAGGAAGCGCGTGTGGCACTGCTCGCTCGCCATCAAGGCCGGGCAGGGAATCCTGACCGACCAGGAATGGGAGGCCGTCATCCGCGACTATCTGACGCGCATGAACATCATCGACGGCGACGACGATCAGGGCGTCACATGGCTCGCGGTCCGTCACGGACTGTCCGCCAACGGCAACGACCACGTGCACATCATGGTGCAGCTCGCCGCCGACGACGGGTGGATCAACCCGTACCACGACCGGATCAACGCGCAGAAATCATGCAGGCGGATGGAGAAGACGCGCCCCGAACTGGTCGAGCTCGCACGCTCCGACACCGGCACGCGCGTCAGCTGGCAGTACGGGCAATGGCGTCAATGGGCCGAATGGAAGGCGCGAAACGAGTACGGCGACGACGAGGGATGGGATGCGTTGGACGGCAACGAGAGAAGCCGGCTCGTCACGGCGGTCGCCGCCTCAACGATGCCACGCCAATACATCGCCCGAATCGTGGAGGCGTGCGCCAAGGCATCGCGCAGCGAGGACGAGTTCATACGCCGCATACGCAGGGAAGGCTTCTCCATCGACCCCAGGCTGCGCAAGGGAACCGCCAAAGACTCGTTCACCGACCCCGGCCAGGTGGTCGGCTACAGGATCACGTGGCGCAGCACGGACGGGTGGACGGAACGGTTCAACGCCTTCGAGCTCGGCGACGACATGCGATTGAAACGACTGCGCGACGACTGGGCGGACGATGCCAGAAGCCGCAGCCTCGCCGTCCAGGAATGGCGCGCCGCGATGGAGAACCGCCCGCCCTTCCTCGATGACGGACGAGAAAGACACCCCGAGAATCTGTCCACGCACGACATGGAACGCCTCGTATCCGAAGCGTTCTGCATCGCCGCCAGTCTCAACAACGCGGCGGACGGCGACGAATACCGGGCAGCGATGCGCGAGGGCCTGCACACGTTCGACATGCTGCGCGAACGCTACGGAATCGCGCCGGAATACGGTCTATGGAGCATGGTCGCCTCTGACGAGGAGAACCGGCCCCGCCGTTAGGACGCTTCCCGGAAAAAGCTCAGATGGTACGGCCCGAGGAAGGAAAACCGAGCGAATCGGGCAAAGCCGATGCTGGATCGAGAGAGTTCGCCGGCTCGTCTCCCGGCATGATCGGCTCGATGGACTCGTTCGCCTTCGTCCAGCACGCGTTCAGGCGATCGGCCATCCGCGCGTCCAGGCCCTCGCAGGATTCGGATATGCCGGCGAGGACCTTCCCCGCCATACGCCGGGCCATATCCGCCACCCTCGAACCATCGAGACCGTGACGTGTCGCCAGATCCTCCCAATCCTGGGGCGTGGTGTGCTCCGCGAAGGCGTGATCCTCGTTCAACGGCATGGTGAGTTCCCAATTGAACTCGGGCCAATACCTGGTGGCGACCGCATCATACTGGGGAGACAGGCGTATCCCCGATGCGGGATCGAGGATCAGGGAATAGTTCTTCGCATGTGCGTCGCTGTTGGCGGACGACGTGTTGAAGGCCAGCCTTTCGAGCCACCGGTAGGACAGGGAACCCGACGCATCGATGCGTCGCAGGAGATCCAGGCAGTCATCGGCCGACGGATCGTATTTGTCGCGGGTCGGCAATCCCAACGCTTGCAGGAAGTCCTCTTGCCGCAGTCGGACGATTCGGCCTTCCTCCAGGCGACGGTCGAACCGTTCCACGATATAGGCCGTCTTGCGCTGCGCCGTGATCTCGCCGCGTGCCGGTGTGTCGATGCCGCACAGTTCCGACAATCGCATCGTCGCCAGTTCCACCTTGGTCGCCTCGGGAAGGTCATGGGGCTTCGGTTTGACGATGTGGGTGGAGGGCAGCATCATATCCGGCCAATACCACTTGCCGTCCACGCGGGACAGTGTGAACTTGCCCTGCGCCCCTCCCAAGGAGAACCGGCAGTGGCTGTCCTCGTCCCACCAGTAGTTCCTGGTCCGCTCGATGCGGTCGATTTCGTTGGCTATCTGGGAATCGGAGATCAGACGAAGCGTCGGCGATGGGATTGGAGGTTCCGGGGAGAGGGAGAACACCAGTCCGCCGGTGGCGTCAACCCGGTCCAGCAGATCGAAGACGCCGGCCGAGGAGGCATTCAGGTGCTCACGCATGGCCTGGCGGACGTTCGGATTGTCGGGCAATAGATTGTCCAGGAAGTTACGCGGTGCCTGGTCTCTCCATCCGCCGGTTCTGGGCAGGCTCAGACTGATCGGCAGACCCTCGTTCGCGTCGTACGCGAACGATATGCGCTCCTCGTCGTCTTCCGAGAACACGCCCACATGATGCCCGTTCTCCCAGGCGTGCAGTTCCCTCACAGCAGTCTCCCCGCGTAGGCGGACGGCAGCGTTTCGGTGCGGATGTGCAGCAGGTCGAACATCCTGTACACGTAGCGGATGGAGGTCAGACCGGTCTCCACGAGCTCTTCGGCGCTTGAGAGGGGGACCCCGGCTCTCCTGGCGAGTTCGGCGGCATCGAGACCCATGACGGACATGCGTTCGCGCACGCAACGGCGGACCGACGAGGTGTCGGGGAAGAACCGCGCCGGGTTCTCCTCCTTCTCGTCGGGAAGACCCTTGTAGGCGGTCAGGGCATCATATTTCGACAGATCCAACGTCACGTGTGCCATGCTCGTCCTTTCCGGTTCCGAAAGCCGTTGACACCATGATACGGCCATCCGATGCCGGCGCACCCCACGAACCTCATGGCAAGGGGTGCGCCGGCATCGGCGTCAGCGTGCGTTGCCGTTGGTCTCGGGTTGCAGGATCTGCGGCGTCGAGACGTTGGCCTGGTCGGGTATCGGCTGGTCCGTGGGGTTCATGGAGGATTCCATGGCGGGACTGTATTCGCCGAACGGGTCGGGCCCGTTCCATTCCTCGGGTTCGTTCAGGTCGAGGGGCGGTTCCTCGTATCCGTCGGGCTCCCCGGTCGTCAGGTCGCCGCCTCCCGTGGTCTCGGGCTCGGGTCCGGATGCCGGTTTGCGTTCATCGGCGGCGGGCTTCGTATGCTCCCGCACGGGTGTGGGGGTTTCGATGGTGGATGCGGCGTCAGCGTTCTCGGTGCGTTCGGCCTCGCTTATGGTGCTGGGCTCGTCTCCCGTGGCCTTGTTGTCCGCGTGCGAGGATTCCGGCAGGCCCTGGTCCTTGAGGAAGCTGATTCGGGAGGCGGCGTCGTCCACGCCGTTGACCGGCGCGCACATCACGGCTTCGACGATCCTGTCGTGGTCGTAGCCCGTCCATTGGCCGGTGAGCCGCGAGTCCACGAAGAACGTGGCGTCGTCGCCGTGCGCGGCCTGGAACGCCTGCGTGTCCTCCACCCGTTGCAGGTCCACGGGCACGCCGGCCGTGTTGAAGGCGTTCAGGGTGGCCTGCAACGCGGGCGACTGGTCGGTGTAGGTGATGTTCACGTGGTTGGTCAATTGGTCGGCTGCGGCGTCGATGTGCGTTTCCGGGTGGCGTTTCGACCATTCGTCCTTCAGCCGGGCCTTCGCCTCGATGATCTGCCTGCGGTAGCCGGGGTCGTTGCCCTCCAGTTGGTCGGCGACCATCCATCCTTGCAAGAGGGACGAGTCGCGCATCTTCCTCCAGCCGTCGCCGTCGGCAAGCACGGTCGCGTTCAGGGTGGACTCGAACCCCTTGTTGAGGCGTTCCCTGTTGTCCATCTCCCATTGTTCGAGGCGGATGGATTGCTGCTGCCGTCTGGTCTGCTCGTAGCGTTCGTTCTGGACGGCGCGTTCGGCGCGTTCCCTGCGTCGCGCGCGGTCGCCGCTCAGCTCGTTGTGCAGGGTGCGCAGCTGCTGGGCGACGCTGTTCCAGCTCTGGACCATGATCTGGTCGAAGCCGTCCTCGGGATCAGTTTGAGCCATTGTTTCTCCTCCTTGTTGGCGTGATGGTGGTTTCCTTGTTTTCCTTGCCGCCTGCGGCGGGGACCGACAACGTTTCCAGGATCGGTTCGCGCCATGCCCGGTTCGGGCGTTCGCAGGGCAGCGGTTCGCCCTTCCTGGTGAGATTCTGCTTGCAGTCGAGGCTGGCGACGATGCCACGGTCCTTGTCGAAAACGCGGTCGAGCATCGACGCCGCCTGGATGTAGAAGATCATCATCTGGCCGGGTGCCTTGCGCGCGTTCTCGTAGGCGCGCCACATGGCGTCGAGCGGGAACACGAGCGCCGGATAGCGCCACCAGTCGCTCACCCATTGCATGTTCACGCTCGCGCTCTGGTGGTAGCAGAACACGTTGGCTACGAACCTTTCCACGAACGCGGCGAGGTTCGGATAGTAGGTCTCGCTGCGCCGCATTCGCGCGCCGAACTGGCCGGACACGTCCCTTGCCCGCGCGGGATCGAGGTCGCCGGATTCGTCTCGGCCGAGATCCGTCTTCCCCTCCGGCGCGGGCAGTATACGGGTGTCGGATTCCTCCGCACCGGCCTTTGGAGGGGTGTCGTCACGGTCCGTTGCGTCTTCCGGCGGGTTCTCGTAGCCGTTGCCGGTTTCCCGGCATCGGCCGGAATCCCGGATCGGATGGGTTCCGCCGCGTGCCGGCCTGCCGGCACCTCGGGTGCGGTCGGCGTCGGCTCGCCTTGGCCCGGCATGGTTTCCTCTTCGATCTCCTTGTCCTCGGGGATGTGCGGCGCTTCGGGGTTGGGCAGTCCCTTGCCGTAGGGCACGCCCTTCTCCTCCAGGATGGCGCGGGTGAACAGTTCCAGCCATCCGCAGTCCGATGACAGCAGGGTCTTGGCGGCACCGACCGCGCGCTCCCATTCCTCCCCATCAGGGCCGGACGTGGTGTTCGAGGTGTGTTCGCTCATTATGCGGCCTTTCTCTGCTCTTCTCGGGCTTTCGCCTTGGCTTGCGTCAGGGCGTCGGCCCATTGCCTGTTGCCCGTCCATGGCAGGGTCTTGACGATCTGCGCTCGGGATTGGGATGCGAGCAGCAGCGCGCGGCCGACGGGCCATTCGGTCAGGTCGGAAACGTCGAGGATGTTCTCCTTCTGGATCGAGTTGTTCACGCTGCGCCGGCCGGTGCCGTCGATGTTGACGCTGCCTCGCACGATCTCCCTCTGGCCCACCAGCTGGCTGATCTCGCCGAGGAACTTCGCGTCCTTGATGCCGCCCAGGTAGACGGTGATGTTCGCGTTGTTGAACAGCGAGCCGAAGTTCGTCTCGCCGAACGCGGCCCTGCCCTGGTCGGGGTTCTGCCAGATCGTCATGATCGGGATGCCCGCCGAACCGAAATACGAGTACACGTCCGCCAGTTCGGGCCAGCGGCAGATGTTCGCGGCCTCGTCCAGCACGCAGCACAACGGGACCGGCAGACGGCGGTTGTTGCCGGTGAACTCGGATTGGGCGCGTTGGAACGCGGTGAACGCCACCACCGCCGTCAGGCTGGCGGTCAACGCGGTGGAGGGACGGCCTTGGGCGGAAAGCAGGTACAGGGTGTCCTCGCTCGTGGCGAACTCGTAGGGATCGAACAGACCACGCCTTTCATCGATGTTCCCATTCGTATCCCGGTGCGGGTCGATCCAGTCGATGATCTCGGGGTCCGCGAGGAACGCGACCATGGTCTGAAGGCTGCCGAACACGCCGCTCCGTGTTTCCGGCGTCAGCGCGATCACGCTGGACACACGCGAGGCGATGCCCGCGTAGCGCGGGTATTCGCTCAGGATGTCGGCCGGCGACGTGTCGCGCTCGTTGGAGCACCACCTGAACACGTCGGACACGGAACGGCCTCCCAGATGCGCGGCGAACAGGTAGTCGGCGAGCTGCTGGGCGGCGGTGCCGGGGAAGAAGTCGTCGCCGCCGGTCTGCGGCTGGCCCGAGGCGTAACGCCAGCAGTCGGCGATGCGTTTCGCGTCGGCGATGGACTGCACCGACGCGATCAGGTCCCACACCCACGGCGCGCTCTTCCGGTTCGGGTCCGCGATGCGTTCGGGGTCGAACGTCCATATCCGGCCGTTCGGATGGTCGAGCCTGCGGATCGGGGCGGTCACGTCGAGGATGTCGCCCTTGTTCGAGGTCGCAAGGCACGGGCCCGGAGCCGAGAGCACGGCCGGGATCGCGTAGCACAGGGACTTGCCGGAACGAGGGCCCGCCAGAACGATAGCCATGTCCTCCCAGCTGGTGTACATCGACGTGTTGTCCACGATGTTGAGCCCCAGCGGATATCCCGGCGACATGCCCTTTCGCCAGTGGTCCGCTTCTATGAGCCTTGACGCCATGGCCTCGGCGCGCTGGCGCGTCACCTTCTCCACGGCCTCGCCATGGCCCATCGCCGGCGCGTACACGTCCACGCGGGTGCGTGCCTTGGCGCCGGTTGCCCACGGCACGGCCTTGCTGGCGATCAGCCACGCGCCCACGCCGCACACCACGGCCAGTACGACGAGCACGGCCACGGCCAGCGCCCACTGGCCTGCGGTCAGCGACCATTGGCCGGAGACCAGGTACATGAGCGCGAAGATCTGGAAGGGATGCCCCGCATGGGAGCACACGAGGGCGAACGTCGTGAGGATCAGGGACACCGCGACAATGATCGCCAGTTCGATCTTGCGGCTGGGACGGACCGTGCCGCCCAGATCCTTCACTCGGTTCGATTGCAGTTTCGGATCGACGTCGGCCAAGATTCATTTCTCCTTTCAAGCATGACGGCGGAACCGATGGAAGCGGTCCCGCCGTCGATGCGCCAGGGCTTGCGTCATGGCTAGCGGGCGTTGCCCGTCGTGAAATCGGATGGGGCGGAAAGGAAATCCGGTGCCGCAGGATCCGCCGGAGCGGGAGCCGCGCCCGGTGTCGGATAGCCCGACAGCGGTTCGAAGGGCTCGCCGTTGAAAGTGCGGGGAACGCCGTCGCCAACGTATTCTCCGCGCGAGGCGTCAACCTGGTCCGTCCATGGATCCGTTCGCCCGGCATCGGCCACGGCACCGGCCTGTTCCTTGTCCTGGCGTTTGCGTTCGCGGGCGAGCTGGATGCGCTGGGACACGATGGAATCGATCTGCATGGAATCGCCGATCACGACCGGGCGTGCGTATGCCTTGCCGTCCTTCTGGCTGATGAAGGCGTCGGGATCGCCCATGCGGCCGGTCGCCACCACGGCGTCGCCCTGGCGGAAATCCATGCCGTGCAGGAGCTCGGCAGCCTGGCCCCAGAATTTCACGGTGGTTCTCACCGGGCCGAGCGGATTGTCCGTATAGCTGCCGTCCTTCTGACGGACTCGCGGGCGGTCCTCATACACGGTGGCGCGCAGGTACGCCGAGCTCGTGGTGCCGTCCGCGTTGGTTTTCGCCGGCCAGTAATCGGGGTTCGCGGCGAGGAGACCGCGAACCACTTGCATTGACTGTGGCATGATGATGGTCCTTTCATTCGGGGAATACCAGCGCCTTCAATGGCGGCGGCGACTCCCATCATCCGGCCGGACCGGTGGCATCGCGGGGTACGGCGTCTACGTCAGCGCCCCAAATGCCCGCCGTTCTCCCACACGTTCGCCGCCTCCATGGCGGGATCGGTTTCCGGCAGACGGTCGAGCACGCTTGACGCGAACCGGTCCGAGGCGTCGTAGCCGATGGCCTGTTCGGCGAGTTCCCGCGCCTTCTCACCGTCGCCCATGGCGAGGCTGAGCATGGCCTTCAGGCCGATGATCCGGTAGCAGGCGTCCGTCGGCGCGTTGGCCTCCAACGGGCCGAGGATCCCCATCGCCATGTCGATGCGCGCCGGATCGGGCGTGGTGCCGTTGTCGATCAGCCGGGAAAACAGCAGGTCGGTGTTCACCATGCCGTCCGGCGTATTGATGCGTTCGCGCAATGCCGGAAGGGATAGGGGAGCGTTCTCGGCCAGTATGTCGCTGGCGATCATCATGCATGTTGATTCGGGCGCGAACTGCATCATCACGCCCAATACGGCGAGCCGGTTCGCGTCGGACGACCATTCGCCCGTGGAGCGTGGTTCGGCCATGAGCTTCGACCAGTCGTAGGCTGCCGCGTTGCGCCAGATGGTGCGCACATGTTCCGAGAATCCGTCGTAGGTCATGCCTGAGTCCAGATATTCGTGCGTGGCTGCGGTGATCAGCTCGTCCAACGGCGGTTCGTCCGTATCGGCGGCTGCGGCCTCGCTCTCCACGATGAACGGGATGCGGGGCTCTTCGGAGGCCAGGCCGTCCGTTTCTTCCGGCTGCTCCCCGTTGATGCGGTCCGCTTCCATGCGGTCCACTTCGCCGGCGAACCATTCGGAGCCCGCGAAATAGGTGCCGTCCATCGAGGAGAGCACCGGCTGGAGAATGGATGCCAGTTCGTCGTACACGGCATCGGGGTTCCGCAACGCCTCGATGGTTTCAGTCGCCGCGTTGTATTCGATGATGCGGTTCGCCAGCCGCATGGCACCGTCATCGGGTCGCACGTCGTCATACGATTCGCCCCAATGCTCGATCCATCCGATCATCGTCTCCCGTGTGATCCGCTCTTCGGCATCGGTGTTCTCCAAAGGCATGTTCGGCTCCTTGACAATCCTCGGCGGCAACCCGCTGTTCCCGCCATGACCCCGATCATCAGTCCAAGGCCATGGCGGGGTGGGGCATGGCGTCTACAGGGTCCTTACAGGTTTCGTCCCGTGCGGCCGGTCAGGTCGTCCACAAGGCCGAGGAGTTCCGGTTCGGGCCAGATGGAGTTGGCGAAAAGGTAGTCGTCCGTCAGGGACCGGTCCTTGAATATGGTTCGCGCGTCCTCCCGGATCGAGGCCAGCGAGCCGTCGGCGATCATGCCGGTGAGGTCCTGTGTGCAGTACAGGTTGTATGGCGTATATCCTTTGCCGTTCCAATCGATGTGATGGGTGATCGAATACTCGTATTCGTTCCAGTGCTCCATCCATGGAAGGGCGTGGTCGCCTTCACGGGTGACGACCGAGTAGCGGAACCAGCCCTCGGGAACCTGTATGGCATCGCCGTCATACGGGTCCGTCAGGGAATCGAGGTAGCCGGCGACGATGGATTCGCCGGCATGGAATTCCGTGTACCATGCGAGGTCGGGATTGCGCAGCGCGGCGTGCAGCGAGTCGAGCAGTGCGGCGTCGTTCATCGTGGTCCTTTCACCGGTTTTCCGTTTCCGGCAGGATGCCGGTGTTGTCGTATATTCTGAACGTTTCGACGGCGTGCGCGACCCGCGCCCTCGATTCGCCATAGGTGGCGGAATCGACCGTCTCACGCCATACGGGTTCACGGGTTTCCGTGTTGCCGTATGGTTCGGCGGGGGTTATCGACATTTCGAAGTCCCATGAGGATGCGCCGTGCTCGGCGGGGCGGAAGTCGAGAGTGCTGCGGTTGCCCGTCAGCCGCAGCAGCCGGGATCGCTCGCCGAGCCGGTCGAAGAGTGATGCGGAGCGTGCCACGGTGCGGATCATGCGTTTCATGCCGGTGGCGAGGTGGTCTGTCATCGCAGGGTTCCCTTCTAGGCGTGCCATTTGAGGTTCGTATCGTTGAACCCGCTTTTTTCGAGCGGGCACATCTCCACGTTGATGGGGATTCCGGGCAGTCCTCCCAATTTGATCAGGAAACGGCCCAGACCCTTGTGCGAGGCATCGGAACCGAAGTTGACCGGGGTGGCCCAATCCTCCAGCATGTCCTCCTCGCGCCGGGATACGGGCAGTCCGCATTCGCCGCGCAGGTAGCGGTCCACCTCGATGCGGCTCAAAGCGCCCAGCACCTTGATCTCGCTGCGTTCCACGAAGCCGCGCGCCTTGGTGTTCTGCGCCGGGGTCTCCATGCACATGAGGTCCTTGAACGTGTGCGTGATCATGATCTGGCCTACGCCCCACTGCCTGTTCAGACGGGTGAGCAGGTCGAGCTTTTCGACCATGAGGGGGCTGGCGCGCAAAGCGCGGTGCATCTCGTCCATGATGATCACGTGGTTGCGCCGGGGCTGCAATCCCTCCTCGGCGAGCACGTCGGCGGCGTTCTTCGCGGCGAACGCGCTCGTCCACGTGGTCGCCAGCACGGCGGCGACCACATCGTCGCCCGACTGGGCCAGGGCGCTGATGTCGAAGTCCACGGGCCTGGACAGGTCGATGCGCGCGGTGGTCTGGTCGCCGAACAGACGGCCGAACTTCGTCATGCGGTTCGAGAACCCGTGCAGGTCGGCCAGAAGGCCGCGAACCTGCGCCCTGTAGAGCTCGTCGTTTTCCGGGTCGTCCCAGACCGCCGCCGTGCGCACCTCGTCGGGCCCTTCGCGCAGCAGGTCTCGCAGGTCCGCGATGACGGGAGGCTGCGGATCGCCGCCATGCCGGTCGTGGAGCACGCGCACGGCGACGGAAAGGATATCGGATTCGCGTGCGGTCACGCCCCTGGCACCGGCATCGGTGTCGTTCTCGCGGCCGGTGCGCATGATCGTCAAAAGCACCTCCATGAGCGCGGCGCGCGTGTCGTTGTAGTAGTCCGTGAGGTCCTTGCGCGCCTCGCCCTCCAGTTGTTGCAGTGCGTGGTGGAGGTCGCCGGGGTCCAGGGGGTTGACCACGCCGATGCCCGCTCCCAGCCGGATGACCTGGCCGCCGAGCATGTTGACCAGTGAGGCGTAGTCGGGCTTCAGATCGCCGGGGATGATCGCGTTCATGCCCAGGGCGCTCAGTCCCAGCACCTCGCGGCGCACGAACGTGCTCTTGCCGATGGCCGGCAGGCCGAGCAGGAACATAGAGGGCTGTTTGATGATGCCGGCCTTGAACCAGCTGATCGGGTCGCAGCACACGCCGGCACCCGTCATCAGGCTTCGCCCGACCGGCACCCCCTCGGCCGGCAGGGCCATGTCGGTGCCGAACGGCCAGAATCCGCCGCACACCTGGTTCGACGTGCCGAAGAACTCGTCGATCGTGGGCATCAGGGCCGCATAGCCGCCTCCACGCGAGCGTTTCCCCCGCCACGGCATCGGGGGCACGGGCTCGTCCGGTTTGGCCTTCAACGGTGTGAGCAGCATGGATTCCATGCGTGCCACGGGGTCCGTGGCCGTGGCGCTTGGCATGGTTCCTTTTCGTTTCGACGGCTTCCATGGCATCGGCATCATGTGTCCTCCGTTCAGGACAGGAGCCGGCCGAGGGGGCCGGCTGGAGTGTATGATCTGACGTTCAATCCAAGGGGCAGGCTTGCGGCGAATCCCGTGTCCTGTGCCCCGTAGCAGGGGCGCAGGTCGATCTTCGCGCCGCCTGCGGCCTGTTCCACGGCGCGTGACGCGGCTTCGAGTCGTTGGCTTTCCTGTTCGCCCCTGGACACGGTGACGGTGACGAGCATCCCGAAGAACACCATGACCGCACCCTGGTTCGTTTCGACGGCCTGGCGGTTGGCCTTGCCTATCTGGCTCATGGACCTCACCGTGGCGCGTTTCTCCTGGCTGACCTGGTTGGCTGCCTTCTGCCGGTTCTGTTCGGCCATGAACATGGTCTTGTCGGGCGGCAGCATCCGGTAGAGCACGGTGACGCGCTTGCGGTCGCAGTCCGCCAATGGGCTGAGCAGTCGGGTGAGCGTGTCGGCGGTCACGTTGCTTTGCGGCGGGTCCACCATCTCCCATGTGCGGCTCAGCCCGGAATCGTGCGAATAATGGCTCCAGCCGGCCTCGTGCATGAGCGGCCCGCAATCCTCCCATGCGATGTACGGGGGCTCGTCGGATTCCTCGATGGTCTCCTGCGCGGCCGGATCGTAGGCGACGCGGACCATGCGAGTGATCTCCTCCATGCCCAGGGCCCTCGCGGCACCGCCTCCCGCCTGCGCTATCTGCTCGCGGATCGAGGGCAGCAGCAGGCTTATGCGACGCGCGGCCTCCCCGGCCTCCAGGTATTTGCCGTCACGGTCGGTGTAGCGGAAAGTCAAGGTGAGCGTCACGTCGTTGGAAGCGCCGCCGGCTGCGTACTGGTCCATGATCTGCGCCATGGCGCGCGCCGCGAGCTCGGGAGCGTCCTCCACGATGCGTTTGCTCAGCGTGCGGCGGAAACGCACGCCGGAATCGGGTGCCGTGTCCACGGTCACGGCCAGTTGGGTGACGCCGGTCTCGGAGGCGAGCGATTCCATGAGCCCGGCCCACGAGGCCACGTACGAGTCCTCCACGTCGTCGTCGGCGAGGCTCGCGCCCTGCGGCTGGCATGACAGGAGCAGCGAGTATTCGCCGGTGTGCGAATGCCGCACCAGGCAGAACTCGCCGCCCAGCCCGTCCAGGGCGGAGGTCAGGACCACCCTGGAGAGGATGCCCGGCAGCATGGCCTTGCCGCCGTCGATCGGCGCGAGCAGGCCGGAACGGTACAGGTTTGCGCCGGTACGCTGCGCGGCCATCCACGTGCGTTTCTCCACGGTGCGATCCACCATGTTGCGGTGCTCGCGGTCGCGGATCGCCAGCACGAGGATGACGCCCATGCCGACCACGAGGATCGCGATGGCCGCGACCACGCTCGCCATGCTGACCAGCAGCGTGCAGGTCAGCACACCCATGCCCGCTATCGTCAGCGGGATGCCGATGTTGCGGATGCCTCCCGGCATCGGCCGCATCCAATCGCCGTATGTCGTGTTCGACGCCATGATTATCCGAATCTCCTTAATGCGTCAGAATGTCTTGCCTTTGCGCGTGGAGGAACGGTCCGCGCCGTCCGGTGCGCCCTCGCGGGCGAACCCGCCGGCATCGTTCGTTCCCTGCGGCCTGTTGCCGCCTGACGGGTCGGGTGGCGCGCCATCGGGTGCCGGTGGAACCGGGCTTCCCGTGCCATTGCCGTTCGTTCCCTGCGGTTTGCCGCCGTTGCCCTTGCGGTTCGCTCCCTGTGGCTGGTCGCCGGTGTTCTGTGGTTCGCCGCCCGTGGGATTGCCTTCCAGCGGCTTGGCGTGCTTGCCGCCGCCGTTCGTTCCCTGTGGTTTGCCGTCGCCCCGGCCGAGTCCGGAAAGCAGTCCGGCCAAACCTCGGCCGGCACCGGGTTTGGCACCGTCCGGTGACGCTTCGCCGCCACCGCTGTCGCCGCCTTTCCTGCCGCCCTTGCCGCCCATGGCCTTGCGCAGGCCGCCGCCGGCCACGGCGACTCCCATGCCGAGTATGGAGGGCAGGATTCCGCCGCCGCCACCGCCGACCGAGGATTGCACTGCGGGCACGATCACGCGGATCATGGCGGGAAGGAGGATGATGACGCTCAGGGTGAGCATCAGCGTGATGGCCTGGCTGTCGTCGCCGGGCCCGGCCGTGGCCATGATCGCCGAGCCGGTCGCCATGACCAGTGCGGCGACGGGCTTGTAGGCCAGGAACGCGGCCAGCCAGCCGATTGTCTTGGCGAAAGCCTGCTTGCCGGTCTCCATCCAGCTCATGGCGGCCCACATGGGTGCCACGCCCACCAGGATCGGCAGCATCCCGGCGCGGAAGTAGGCGAATATCTTGCTGATCAGCCCGCAGATCCACATCACGATGGTGAGCACGATGGCGACGGGCGCGCCCAAGTTGAAGAACGAGCTCGCGGCCAGGCTTTTCGACTCCCAGGCGTCGTTCATCATGCCCGAGGCGGACCTGAGCACGGCGGCGGTCCACGTGTCGAACGTGGCCTGGAACGTGTTGACCAGTCCGGCAAGGCACA
Organism: Collinsella sp.; assembly: GCA_047247485.1. GTDB lineage: Bacteria > Actinomycetota > Coriobacteriia > Coriobacteriales > Coriobacteriaceae > Collinsella. The sequence continues at coordinate 50,455 of JBKTTM010000007.1, forward strand.
CGGCGCTCAGGATCGCCCACATGAACGCCTTGCCCAACGGGATCAGGTCACGTCCCTCCTGTTGGGTGACGAGCTTCCAGCCGGCCGCGATCACGCCGCACACGGCCGCGATGATCAGGAACGGGTCAACCTGCATACGGATGTAGTCCGACAGGAAGAACGTGGTGCCGCCGCCCGGCGTCCATGACGGAAGGCCCGGATTGCCGCCGGACGAGCGGGAGAAGAACGTGAGCGCGATGCTCGCGCACGAGGAGCCGAGCAGCACGCCGAGCAGTATCCAGCCGATGCGGTCGAGCAGACGGCCCTCGCCGCCCTGGCCGATGTTCCACACGATGCGCGCGCTCAGCACGATCAGGCTGATCGCGGCGGCAGCAATGAGCACGCCCTGCGCGATGCGCAGGTACCGGTTCACCGGCGTGAACCATGAATCGTAGTCCGGCGTGGCGTTCGCCTGCAACGTTGATACCGTGTCGTTCGCGGCGACCAGCGTGTTGCGGCTGGTGGACAGCCATTCGATCGTGGAATCCGACTGCACCTGGTACATGTTCCACAGGGTCTTCTCCAGCCAGGAGAGCTTGCGCTGCTTCTGGCACGAGGAATCCTTGTACTCCCATTTGCCCTCGTCGGGCGACTCCTCCTGGTACGTGTTCTCCAACGCATCGCATTGCAGGTTCGGTGCGGCCCGGAACTGGACGCGCGCATACTTCTTGAGCTCCTTGTCGGTCGGATTCGCGGACACCATTCCGGCACGCACCCAGCCGGCCCGGTACTTGTCGATGACCCATTGGATCTGGCTTGGGCCGATCAGGTCGCCGAGCCTGCCTTCGGGTATCTTCATCACGTAGGTGGTCTGGGTGTCGCTGATCTGCTTGTCGCCGAACGTGAGTTCCTTGCTGAACGATCCGAAGTCGGGTCCGCCGCAGGCGGCGAGGCCCATGAGGCAGGCGAGGGCGAGCAGCAGCGCGCACAGGCGCTGCCGTATGCGTCGAATCCCTTCCATGGCTTTTCTCAGCAGCTTGCGGTGACGGACAGGCCGAGTGCGGCGAGGATGGCGACAGCGCCCGCCCCGAGGAAGATGCCGATCACCCAGTTGACGAGCTTGTCGAACGTGTCGTCGCGGTCCGGCACGCCGTCGCCCTGCTGGCGCAGGATGTGCACGCCGATGCGCACCAGCGCGACCACGCCGATCACCAGGCTCAGCGCCTTCACCCAGCCCAGGGCGGTGGATACCGGCCCCGAGAATCCCGGAGGCAGGCACGGGGTCGGGTCGGAAAGGGCCTCGGCGAGGATCATGTATGTTTCATGCAGCATTGGGTCGTTCCTTTCGTGTTAGGTTCATGCACCATCGTCAGCCGACATGGGCCGTGGCGCGGGGCATGGCGTCTACGTCCCTGACAAGCCGTGAGTACGCGGCCGGATAACGCCGGGGAAACCCGTCGAGCTCAAGCCCTTTGATATGGGGCAGCCGCCACACGCGGACGGCGGATGACAGTTGGATGCGCGCCGCCACCAAAGGCCGGGGCACGCGGGGCGCGGGGTCGGTGATGGCCGCGCCCAACAGGATCGATGCGCCGAACAGTCCGGCCGACTGGTCGGCGAGCAGCGCGCGCAACGATTCGAGACCTCTCCCGGTTCCCATGGCGCACAGGATGACGCGTGACGGCATGGAGGGATCCGGGCTGACCGGCAGCGCGCGGCCGGCGTCGGCGAACCGTTCCGGATCCGAATGGCGGATCGTGGTGCATCCGGCACCGCCGTGCGCGCCCACCAGCCACACGCGGTCGGTGACGGGTGCCGTGAACGACGGGATCAACGTGGTCAGTTGTGGCATGGTGTTGGTCCTTTCATAGGCTCGGGTCGGTGCCGGGCAGTTGCGAGGGGTCCGGGTTCGCGGGCACCGACCAGCCCGGAGACGCGGAACCACCGGTCGAGCCGGCGGAACCGCCGGAGGAATGGTATCCGCCACCCGTCGGGCCGGAACCCGAGCCCGAAGCGGAGCCGGAGGGCATGTACGAGTACTGTTGCGGTGCCGGCGTGCTCTGCTCCTGCGCCTGCGCCGCAGCCGCTGCGGCCTCCTCCTGCGCTTTCCTTTCCTCGTCGGCCTTGTTCTTCGCGTCGATGGAGGCGTTCACCTTGTCCATGGCGTCGGTGATGGCCTCCTCGTCGCGCTTGTCGATGGAGGCGCGCAGCAGGGCGCGAGAATATTCGTCCTGCACCTTGCCTTCGGAGGAGGAATACAATCGTTCGCCCTGTTCGACCGTATGGGCCAGCCGTGAGGCGAACACCGCCTCCACCGTTTTCCTCACCCGTGCGAGCCGTTTGGCGTTCCGCTTCTCCGTGGATCGCAGCGTGCTCGTGGTGGCCTGCGCCGTTTCCGTGCCGCCTGCGCATGTGGGGATCCGTTCGCCTGCGGCGTATCGTTCGGACAGGTCGTTGAGGGTTTCCAGGGTTTCCGGGTCGGCGAGCTTGTCGGCCGTGACCGCTTTCGCCTGTGCGAGCCGGTCGCCGTCGAGATATTCAGCCAGCTTCCGTTCGGCTTTCTTCGCCGCAGCGCGCGCGGCGGCGCAGTCCGCCGTCGCCTGTTCCAGCCCGCGCGCGGCCGTGGCGGATTCATGCGATTCCCACGCGGACATGCCGGCGACCGTGACGCAGGCCGCGAGCAGGATGCCGCCCGCGGTCGTGGCCATGCGCCTCCATTCGCGCACGGGCATGGCGGCATCCCGGTCGCCGACCGGCGTGAGGCCGATCGTGTCGGCGAGATCGGCCGGCTCCACGGCACCGCCAACGTGCTGCGGTTCCGATGCCGGGGCATCGGCCGGGATATCATTCCCCACCGGATTCGAGGCCGATGGCAGCGGGCCGATCTCCCACGGATCGACGGCCGGGTTCGCCCGGTCTTCGCTTCCGGCGTCGTCCACGCATCGCGCATCCGGCTCCAGCCCGGGCCCGGGCTCGGGTTCGGGTTCGGCCGGTGGCCGGCGTTCCGGTTCCGGTTCTCGTGCCGTGTCGATGGCGACGGCGGTGCCGGCGGCGATTATGGGGCCCATCTCCCATGGGTCCGTGCCGGAGGTGTTCATCGGTTCGGGAAGAGGCGCTGGCGAAGGCTCGGGCGGTCCGGCGCGGTGGCGGCCATGCCGTCGGCGGCGTCGGCCTGCCGTTCGCGCAGCTGCCGCCGTTCCATGACCCATGCGGGATGCTGGCCGTGCTCGTGCGCGTCCATGAGGCAGCGCGTGACCTCGCCCTCGGGCGAAACCGCCGCGAGCCGGCCCAGATGGCCGGTGAACGCGGCCTCGGGATCGCCCTGCATGAAGCTCATGTACGCGGCCGCCTCAAGCATGCCCTCCCTTCGCGCGGAATCCGGGATGCTGTTGGACAGCCGCCACAGCAGTGCGGGTATGTCCTGGTGGAACTCGCTGTTGGCTATCTCGCGCACGTTGTAGTCGGCCTGGTACCACGGTTTGACCTGGCCCGAGGCGAACAGGGGCAAGGCGCGCGGATCATGCTCGGCGACCATGAGGAAACGGGCGCGCTCCAGGCCCGGCGATATCAGCTTCGCGCACACGGCGTCGCGCAGCCCCGTGTCGCCGGACAGCGATGCCAGCAGTCCCGCCGTGGCATGGTCCTTTTCCGCGTCCGCGCCGATGCGGTATTGTCCGGCGCGCAGCGAGTCGAGAAAATCGAATACGGCCAATGCGGTTTGCCTGTCAGCCATGTGCAACCTCCAGAGGAATGATGATGGTGCGAACAATGTCAGAGTCGATGATGCGCCGGGTCGCGGGCCGCTGCGGGGCGCACCGTCTACAGGCCCCATCGGGAGCACGGTTCCACGGGTCTGCGGCTCCACGGTTCCACGGGTTCACGGGTTCCGGGCATGGAAAAGGCCCTTCGCCGGGGGAGAGGCTGGCGAAGGGCCTGGGGGTTCACACGCCGTCCGGGGCACGGGATTCGGAAAGCTTTATGCCCCTTTCCGGCATGTGAAGTCAATGGAGGGCGTCCCGGCCGTCATCGGACGACGAGGCCGGAACGCCACGGGGTCACTTGCCCGCGTTCACGGCCGTGTGGCGGCCGGAACCCTGTGCGTAGTGGCGCTTGCGGAACACGAGCAGGGAGCCGCCCGCGAGCAGCACCGCCAGAGCGCCGCCGGCAAGGCCGAGCACGGCCGTGCCGGTGGAGGCCAACGGCTTGGCACGGTATCCGTTCCAGTCGTCGGTGTTGCTGGTGGTCTGGGTGTCGGCGCACAGCTGCTTGCCGTCGATCTCGGTCACGTCGCCGGTGGAGTATTCCGGATCGGTGTCTTCGCCGCCGTCGGTCTTGTCGTTGAACGGGTCGCCGTTGGACGGCGCGCATTCCACGAGCGGGGTGCCGGTGACGATGGCGCGGTCCGTGTGGGTATCGCCTTCCTTGACGCCCTTGAGCGTGCCGGTCACGCTGACCGATTCGCCCGGCTTGAGCACCAGGGTGTCCCAGTTGTCGGGGTAGGTGAGCGAATCCATGTCCACGTGCGCGTCGCCGACGATGGTGGAGTCGGCGAGGTTCAGGTCGCTTGCCTTGTACCATGCGCCGTCGCCGGTGGCCGGGTCGGTCTTGGAGGTGTTGGTGATGATGAACGTGATGCCGATGTTGTCGGCGTCCATCTTCAGCGCCTGCTTCGGGTCGTCGCGGTCCGCCTGCTCCTGGCCGTCCTGCTTGAGGGTCTGGCCTGCGTCGATGTTCAGGCAGTCCTTGAGGATGTCGTCGGGCAGGTAGTAGACGAACGCGGTGAGCGCGGTCAGCAGGCTGCGTTCGGATTTGGTCCAGAAGTCGTCGGTCTGGTGCTCCTTGGGTGTGGAACCGTTGGTGTTGTCCATGATGTTGGTGACCAGGCGCATGATCGCCACGTCGGGCTTGTCGGGGTCGATGTAGCGCATGGGGTTGAATTTCGTCTCGCTGGTCAGGTCCACCAGGTCGAGCTGTTTGACCGTGTAGCCCATCTTCTTCAGTTTTCCGCTGGTCTTCGCGTAGAGTTCGCCCTTCGGGTCGGAGCTGAGCGGCAGAAGCAAGCGGATCCAGAAGGCGGCGTTGGACAAACTGCTCCCCTGGTTCGGCGAGACGCCCATGTGCGACATCACCGAGGAATTCGTCAACGAATGGTACGCGAAGGCATGCGACGAGGTACGTCCCTCCGCGCTCGAGCACGCGGTCTGGCTGCTCAAGCGCGTGATGAGGGCCGCGACCGAGCGGCAGCCGGACGGGGGTCCGCCGCTATTGTCCTCGAATCCATGCAATCTCGTCACGAGGAAGAGACCGTCCAAAAGACGCGAGCAGGCGCCGATGACCAGGCAGGAGATCGACACGCTGGTCGAGGGCTTCCCGGAATACTACCGTCTGTCGATCCATCTCGCGCTGCTGGTGGGCGGGCTGCGCATCGGAGAGGTCTGCGGACTGCAACTCAGGGACATCGACCTCGACCACAGGCTGCTGTACGTGCGGCATTCCGTGACGCAGGGTCCGGACGATCTGGGCGAATACCGGCTCGACGAGACGAAGACCCCGGAAAGCCACCGAGTCGTGCCCATCCCCGCCCCGGTCTGCCGTCTCATCAGGGAACATATCGACAGGTTCTGTCCCGACAGGGATCCCGACACGATGCTCTTCCACGCGGTCAGGCACCCGGAACGGGTCCTGAACCCGACGACGATCCAACGGCAGTTCCGCACCGCGAGGAAAAGAATCAACCGCGAGGACGTGACGTTCCACTCCCTGCGCGCGACGCACGCGACGATGTTCATGATCCAGGGCGGCACGCTGCGCGAGACCATGGACGAGCTCGGCCATGTGGATGTCGACGTGGCCGTCCGATGCTACCAACGCGTGGTGCCGAGGCACAGGCGCGACGTCGCCGAACGACTGGCGCTCGAATATCTCCCCGCCGGGGATCCGGCCGGCATCAAGGCGCAGATAGCCCAGAAGGAAGAGGAAATCGACCAGCTGCGGCAGACCGTCGCCGGACTCCGGAGAAGACTGGAAGAGCTCGAAGACGACGGAGACGGGCGGAGCCAGTCCGGATAAGCATACCCAAAACCGAAAAACCGAAAAACCGAAATAATGAAAAACCAAAACCGGTGGAGACCGGCATCAAACGGAACAGGCCCACGCATCTAAGCGTTGCGGCATCTGCCGTCGCAACACTTAGATACGTGAGGCGTTATCCGAAAATCATCTCGACCTATGCCTGAGTTTCGGCTTTTCCTGCCCTGGAGGAACGATGGCACGCTGATAGGAGTAATGCTCGCACACATGTTGTCTCTGTGCGGGAGACATGTCGTATGCCTTGTTCGCCGGTTGCGCATACTCACCAAGATGGGCCAGATCATTCGACATGGTCAACGGTTCTGACAACGGCTTGACGATTCTTCTGAACATATCCTCAAGGGGACGCAGGTCGTTTCGTTGCATCCCCGCGATCGAGGCTTGATCGTTCGTCCTTTTGTCGATGAGTCCCCAATCAAAATGCCAGCCGGCCTCGCGCGCGATGATCTCCCAGAAAATGCGTTGCGTCCGCCCGTTGCCCTCACGGAACGGGTGAAGGATGTTGAAGTTGTTGTAGCTGACGCTCAGACGCTTCACGAATTCTTCATGACCGAGGCCTTTGAAAAGATCGTCACCGCGAAGCACCCCCTCGGAGTAGCGAACCCCTATGCTAAACAGCTCCAACGGTTGGAAGGGAAGCCCCTCGCCCTTGCCCATGTCGATGGTTCGTATCTCCCCCCGCCCAGTCGTACACGTCCTGGAAGAGGAACCGGTGTATACGGCGAAGCTGTTCCAGCGTCCCCTCCGCAGGTGGGAGATTCTCTCTCAGAATGGCGGCGCGGGCGGAGCAGAGATCGTTCTCCGCAGCCGCCAGCGCATCCTTGTCCGTGGCGCCCACAAGGTTCCGCAGCACGTTCGTTCCTGGAATCAGGTAGGGATCGAAGACACGCGCCATCGTCACTCCAATCCGTAACGGCGACGGGTGCGGGAAAGAAGCTCGGCGCTGCCGATGCTCCCCCGCGCATATTCTCCGGCATCGCGTATGAAGGCCCTCGTCACGTCACCGCCTTCCAGCCGCACGGACTGCACCGACAGTCCGACGTTCTCCGTGCGGCGGCGCATCTCGGATTCAGATATCGTTCCGAACATTGCACCTCCTTTTCTCTTTAGATTCTAGCAAAACCGACGGCCCTTAGACGGAGCCGCGCCTGATTCCGCTCCTAAAGTCCTTCATTCCAGTCGCAATCCTTTCGCCAGATGCCACGCATGACACGTCAGGCACGCCACCGCACCGTCATCGCCCAGAAGGAGCGTCAGATCGGCAAGCTCCGGGACGAGGTGGAAAGGCTCAGGAAGATCCTGCTGGAACGGGATACCGGAACCGGTGAAAACCGGGAAACCGTTTTACCTAAAAACCGAAATACCGAAAGAACTACATACCGAAAAACCGGGATATGGAAACACTGGAAAACCGAGACAAGGAGAAACCGATGAACGAGAAGACCCGCGAACCGATGGTGATCGCGCTTTGAGACTGCTTATATCGTTTTGGACGGAATGAGCGTCAATCAGAAAGTTATGTATGATGGTTTCGCTTATTTATCTCGGTAAGGAGAATCCCATCTCATACAAGACAGTATTCGGCATGGACGCTTTCGATAGACATGACACCGATGGAGGAAACCAAACCGCGGATTCAGCCAGCGATATAAAGGTGTATCCTGAGTCCGCTTCGGGATGTTTGATTAACGACTTGGGCAAGTTGCTGAATATGAATCCGGATTTCTATAGACGACGGATCCGCCGCATTAGACCGGCTGCGATTGCCGTCGGGCTGAGCGCCATTTGCCTGATTGCCATTTTCTTGATTCCAAGTGAATCGAATCCGGTTTTCCAGAATTTCTTCAGCGCACTGTTTGGTTTCTTCCTCGGGTTGGCCTCCTCGGCATATGAGAAGTTCCGCAAATGGGCCGAACGAGTCAATCAGACCATGAAAGACGCTGAAGGAAGTATGCCGATATGGGAAGCCATATATAAGAATTCCATATTCTACGATGAATGCTTCATAACGCTTCCGGCGGCACGCGTATCCCCAACCTGGGCACAAAGAGCATGGATTAAAATCAGGTTCCCCTCATTGTCGCGCAAGTGGCATAAGTATTTTCGCAACGGAATGGCTGAACCAGGTTTGAAACCATTTCCGCTTATCTATGACTCTTCGCAGAGTGAGCAAAAGAAGTTCTCGATAAGATGGCGCCATTGGTTCAATAAGAGGGAATGCAGAAAGCAGCTTCATTACCTGGAGTCGCTGAGCCGATGCATCTTCATACTCGAACCGTATCAGGCGACTCTTGATTATCTACTGGCCTATTCGCCCAAGATAATCGGGAAGGAAATTCGTAAGGATAAAATCCTGAAGGGATACATTCCAGTTAATGACGAAGTCTACGTTTACCAAAAAAATGTAGACAAATAAGCAATACCGGAATACGGAAATACTGAAATCAGTAAATACCAAAAAACAATATACCGCAATCGGATCCACGTGAATCCAGGACGCTTTTTTCAGGAACGCGGTCGAGAACACGGTACGGAACCTGACGGTGGTAGGCGACCACCTTGTTCTTTCCCATCCATTCCAAAGTCGGCATGACCTGTTCTCCTCGCTACTTCATGGAATTGGTATACCCAGAGTATATCGGCCTAATGGCTCATATGACGCGCGGGCCTTCCTGATCGATTCCGGCGCTTTTGTCGTTCTTTCCACGCCGATCGAGGTTTTCCTGCAATGTATCGTCGAAACTATCCAGCAGATCCGTCTTGCTGCGGATGATGCAGTGCATCTTCGGTTTCCGGCGTAGTCCCTCGACCAGATCGACGAAAGCGCGTTCCTCCTGTTCCACATAACCGAGTTCGGGTTGTTTCCTTGGCCATCAATCGATATACACGAATGATTGCGGCGCACTATGAACCTGCGGCTCATAGTAGGACAACGGACGCGGTCGGACAAACCGTTTCACCTTCCCAAGCTTGATTGCGTAGGCGACGTCACGACCATCGAAATAGTCCATGAACCGCTCCTTGCTGATACCGCCTTCCTTTCCCGTCTGGAGCCAGATACTTTCGGGATCCGCGGTTTTGATGCCGTCGATTTTCACCTCGCCCACGACTTTGCACTGAGGGCTCGTCGCGTAGATCACAATGGTATCCACTTCTGGCCGTTTGAAGATACGTCGACGGAACTCGTAGGTTTTCTCACCGGACAGGATCCTATCCACATATTCGGGCTTAATCGACAACATAGCTTTCATCGGCTTCTCCCAAGGTAAGTATTCTTCCGAAACGTTTGCCATCAATCGGCTCGCAGACCAGCCTCGTCGATCTGTTGATGACCCCCTCCTCAATAAGGGTCTTGCGAATAGGGTGACGCTTCAGCGGGAAATTATAAAGCATGCAGATAATATAGGGGTATCTTTTTCTATTCCAGAACTGTTCCAACTCTTCATTGGTGAAAACGCTGCGGCCCTTGATGAAGGAAAAGAACTCCTCTTTCGTTCGGAATGAATGGATGTTCCGAACCTCAGTGACGGTGCAAATTGAGCTTATGACCGAAGTGAACTCTGCAGAACTTCCCCCTAGGGCTGGTTCTGTAAATGGCGATGCGGTCACCGGGCATGAGAAACGACGCATTTAATGCGCCCGACAGATAGAGCTTCTCCAACGTATTGGTGCAGATTTCATCCTCGATCGGTATGCTCTTCTCAGTTCTGAGCCGTTCCACAAACATTCGTTGATGATATTCGGGACGGATGGCAAGGACGTAGTGCTTTTGATTCGTCGAGGTGAGAAACGGGAAAGACCTGTATGGGTCGTTCTCTTCTCTAGATGGTCTTGTCTTTTCCCAGACCTCCTCCCCTCTCTTCATCCCGATATGGTTAAACCTATATTGTTTGAGCAGTCTTCGGAGGCCCCTCGTGCCGTCATTGTCATGCATCGTGACATAGATGCGTGGAAGACCGCTTTTTTGCGAACCTCCTCAATGCGATGGCCAGCAGCCTTTTGCCGAGACTAGTGTGATGGTCGAGATCGACTTTGAAAGTACCGATTTTTAAGCGGGGACCAGAGAGCTCAGGTGTCACCCCCGGTTCAATGCCGTCCTCTGTTTTCAGGTAGAGCATGGCAATCAGTTTTCCGCCCTGCGGCTCCCTGGCCACTAGAGTTCTCTCTCCTGCATCGCTTTTCCTTTTGAACCAGCGTTCAAAGTCATCGTAGGAGTCACGAAGGCTTCTGAAGAACGGATCCTCCAGATCCAACGACGAAAAAAAGAACCTCCTGCATCGGATCCATAATCTCCGCCTTATTCATTGTTTCGCCCCTTTAACAACTGTTCCTTATTGATCGGCGTGCCTATGCGCGCAATCCATAGCTTTGAAGCTCCTCCCCCTGTCGATGGGAGGAAACAGCTCATAGAACTCTTCCCCCGAAATACCGGAGAGTTTTATAGTCTCGGAATCATTGTGACGATCGCACATCATTGTCTCGGCAATTTCGTACATCCCGAGAAACGAACCATCCTCGGCGCTTACATACACGATTACTTGGGCATCCTCGAAAGGCGCGGATCTCACTTCGTATCGTTTTTCCCCGGTATGTATGAGATTGAAAAAACGATTGCATATTTTCGCCGTGACAAAAACGGTCCTTTTCATTGATTCCCCCAATCCTGCATCGCTGACGGTTCGATGATGAATTGGCTTCTCATTCTAATCGCACGACGTATACCTGTCACGACAGAGCTAATCCGCACAGTCGATTCATCTGCGCTGAAAACCATTCATCGAACTGGACATGAAGCTCCTGCAACGCCCCATCAAACTTCGAATACGCAAGAAGAAAAAAGCATAAGAGATAGAAAAGGAACCACACGAAAGACATCTCTGCTATACGCTCCGCTATCTTGCGGTACCAGAAATATGCTCGCGACGGAATGAGTCTGACGCATCCGCCATATTCGCAGTTTTCGGGAGCGAGTGACTCGTTGGCGCTGAGGGAATCAAAGCCCCGGAAAGTACTCATCAGATCACCATCTATATACCCTCTCATCAGATCAACTGCAAGCAAACAGAGCCAGGCGGCAATGATGATCGATATGAATGAGAAGATGAGATTAGCCTGATCGCTAATGAAGCTTTGCATGTCGGATGCCGCCTGTTTAACGGCAGCATTCTTCTCATCCAAAGAGATGCCCTTGTCCGCATAGGTCTTGTCAAGAGCACTGAGTTTTTTACCGAGGTCGTCGAGCTGAGAACTAATTAGCCAGCCAAAGTATCCCCCGGCAAAAAACATGATGAGGGATGTAACTTGTTTTATAAGCCCTATGATTCTTCCCAGAAGAAGATACTTGTCGCTGAAGGGTTCCTTTCTGGGGGAGAATAAGAGGAAGAAAATCGGTTGGGAAAAGGGCAGGAACAACAACACATGCACGATAGCACATGCACATTCGCCAAGGACCGTCGGCACTTTATGAAGAAAACCCGCCAGTCCAACAAGCAATAGATATATGCATATGAGCGCTGTAGTGGCCGCATGCTTGACTTCGTCCAGTTGTTGCTCCCCCAGATTCGTCATTCCGATTGATCTCGATTTTCCAGTTTCCGCAAGGGGACGTTCTGTCTGACTCCGTTCTTACCGTCGTGACTTTCGCCCTGGACGAGATCCCCATGCAATGCCTCGACAAGCTTGTTATGAGAATCCGTCCCACTATGAATCGATTGACTCTTTCCCTCCTCCGGCTCACGACGCAGGGTCTCGACGAGATCAATGAAAGCGCGTTCCTCCTGCTCCACGCAGTCAAGGAAAATGGAACAGAACGATGTGGGATCGCCATCCACCTGCCATGCTTCCAGACTACGCGCGTAGGCCCGGCCCGCGTCATATTTGATGGCCACGGGACGGTATCCATGCCCGAGCAGTATGAAGTTGAGCAGCTGGCGGCCGGTCCGCCCGTTGCCGTCCATGAACGGATGGATGTTCTCGAACATCGCATGAAAACCGGCGGCCTTGAGCAGCGGGTGCACGTCGCTTCCGTCCAGCCCGTTGAAGCCGCTCATGGAGCCGGTGATGTACGGGTTGAGCGCGTCGGCGAGGTACCGGCTCACCTGGTCGCCGCCCGCCTGCAATTCGTCGTGCAGGTCCTGCAATGTGGGCTGGACCACTCCCCCGCCCTGGTTGCGGTAGCGCGTGTACAGGTTGCTGACGCACTGGTCGACGAGTCCCTTCTGGAGCGGGTCGAGGCCGTCGATGCCGCCTATGAGCGCGCCGATCATGGAGACCACGTTGTTGGTCTTGTCCTTGACAGGGTCGGAAGCCGAGTCGTCCTCCAGGACGATGTCCATCGGGTTGACGCGCGTGCCGGTGCCGGCGCTGATCTGGATGATCTGTCCGCCGAACGCGGCCGCGAGGGCGAGGTATTCGCGTTCCGGGTCGATGACGATCACCTCGTCGTCACGGTTGAGGAACATGCCGCCGGATTTCACGTCGTACTTCTCCAGGTGCAGGCCCGGGGTCATGTCCGGCGTGCGGGTCCACACGACGTTGGATTCGAGGCCCTTGTCGTTGAAGTGCTCGGTGAACCGGTTCTCGACGCGGCCGGCGGTCTTGATGCGCTTGCACTGGATATACGCGGTCCAGTCGTTCTCGTGCTCCACGTCGGCGGACACGAGCGCGCGGTACGCGTCCGTGGCGGTGATGACGGCGGTGCCGTCCTTGTAGTCGAGGGTGAACAGGTCACCGCCGAACTTCTCGGAATCGAAGCCGCTGCCGGCGAGCTTGTCGCCCTTGGCCGTGATCACGGCGCCATCCTTGTGCAGGTCGCGCGCCGCGTACACGGCCCACAGGCCGCCTCCGATGATCGCGAACTGGCTGAAGAGGTCGAGCGCGCTGGTCACCACGTTGGATCCCGCCGCGAGGATGATGCTGTCATGTCCGTTCATTCGTCCCTGCCTTCTTTCCTTGGCTTGGCTTGTTTGACAGGTCAAAGGTAAGGCGCGCGCGACGGGGCCGGGTCGGACACCTTCGCGGGGGGACGCCGCATCTTCCGTTGGATATGGAGCAGTTGGAACACTTTTATCTCAATTGAATCAGAATGTCCCGCGAGCTTCAGCATGTTGCGGAATGTCAATAGACTATACTTGGCAAACGTGGAACAGGATTCAGATATTAAAGATGAAATTGTCCAGCTTGTTAAATTTGGACTTGGTGGGCAGTTGAATGACTTTCGTATGTACGTGTCTAGATTGATACGCAAATACAGGGTCGGTGATGCGTCGTTCTCAAAGGCGTTGGAATCGTTACTTCAGTCCAGCGATGTGCCCGATATGACACCGATAAGGGAATTAGGCCATGCGTCACGTCGGACTGGGGAGGCGCCGATCCTTCCCGTGGGCCAACGCTCCGATGTGGAGAAGCCATTCCTGCCTGAGCGGATTGTCAAACAGGTAGAGGGACTGCTCGAGGAGCGCGAGAACGCGTCGGTCCTCGCCCTTAACGGTCTTTCCCCGACCTCGACGGCGATTTTTACCGGTCCTCCCGGAGTGGGGAAAACCATGACCGCACGGTGGATAGCCTCCCAGCTCGGAATGCCTATGTACCGGCTTGATCTGGCCGAGACGATCGGCAGGCATCTCGGGGAGTCGGGCAACAACATCAAAGCAGCATTTTCGAAGGTTCGTGTCACTCCGGGAATTCTCTTCCTCGATGAGATCGACGCCATCGCGAAGACCAGGTCGGACGACTCGGACATTGGCGAGATGAAGCGCGTAGTGACTGTTCTCCTGCAGGAACTTGATGACAGGAACCCGGCGAGCCTCATACTCGCGGCAACGAACAACATGTCACTCATCGATCCCGCCGTATGGCGTCGGTTCGAGTTACGAATAGATTTCCCTATGCCGGACGAGAAGCAGATCATGAATGCGCTTGAAAGCGATTTCAGCGCATCGGACAGTCTTGGAGGGGTTTCGGCCCCGTGGATTGAAGCCCTGGGCATCGTGATGAAGGGGGCGCCTTTCAGCGAGGTGAGATCCGTCGCGATGCGCATAAGGAAACGGTGTGTGCTGAGGCGGTGTCCGGCGGAGGATGCCATAACCGAATACATAAGGGAGAACACGGAAGGGCTGACCCACGCGCAGAGGATTAGCCTTGCGGTCGCGCTCGTGGAGACCGGCGCGGTGACGCAACGGCTCGCCTCCGAGATGACCGGGGTGTCGCGCCAGACTATACGACGCAGAACTGAGAAAACGAATTCGAAAGGATGATTCATGGGACGGCATTATCTGATAGGACACGGCGAACGGCTGTCTGAACCGATTGTTCTTCCCCGCGGCGGGGCGACGCCGAAAGATATCTACACATACGAGGAATCGCGTGCGCGGTTGCAGCCGGAACTGCACAGTGCGATTGCAAATCTGCCGGACGATCCGGCCCTCGCGCCGAATGATGTGCACGTCTTGCAGATGGTGTTGCATCCGAAGTATCTGGCAAAGTCTTATCATCCATCCGGGCTGCTCAGGGCGGCCGGCCTGTCCTTGGTGGGCAGCAAGCCGGTACGAATCACAACGGCCGACGATCCAGACAAAGGTGCACGTCTGTCTAGGACGTTGCTGGTGGCGGGACACAGGCAATCGCTGGAGCATTTCGATTCCCTGCTGCAGGACCCCGACGTTCGATGTGAAGAGTACGCAGGTATCAAGGACATCGTCAGAATCGAGCGTATCGACAACTACGCATTCGATGACAAGTATCATCCCGCGCCTTCCAATGACGCATGGTACGAACTGGTTCTCCATGAGCTGGACGAGGATTTGGCGCCAGATAATACCCAGAAGTTCTTGGAGCTCGCGGAAAGGCTCGGAGTAAACGTCGAAGAGCGAATGAACTTCAAGGCCAATAATCTGTTGTATCTTCCGATTCGGGGACCGGAAGAAGCCGTCAAACGGCTTGCTGAATACTCCAGCGTCCGCGCTCTGCGCCCAATGCCGAGGTTGGGGCTGAGCCCAATCAGCTCCGTGAGGAGCATTCGGGAACCCGTTACGCTTCCCGAACCTCCGAGTACGGCGTCTCAGCTGGGGGTTGCGGTGCTTGACGGAGGGCTGCCGCCGGATAACCCGATATCGTCATGGGTGGACTATATCAAGGCGAATCCCGATGCCGATGATGACGAGCGGTTTTTGGAACACGGGTTGGGGGTATGCTCGGCGCTACTGTTCGGCAGCCTTAAGTCCGGCCAGCAGCCGCTGCGCACGCGGATAACGGCGGTGAGGGTGCTTGATTCAGAAACGAGGTCCGATGATCCGATCGCGATGTATAAAGTGCTCAATAACATCGAGAATGTGTTGGAATCGTACCCCTTCCACTACGTCAATCTCAGCCTCGGTCCAGATTTGCCGATTGAGGATGACGATGTGAGCGCATGGACGTCGGTTCTTGACCAGATTCTTTCTTCCAAGGACATGCTGCTCAGCGTGGCGGTCGGTAACAACGGTGAAGGGGATGCCGAAAGCGGGAACAACCGCATCGAATCACCGGGTGACGCAGTCAACGCCCTCGGAGTCGGGGCGTGTGATTCTGAGGATGTGTATTGGATGAGAGCCCCGTATTCTGCTGTCGGCCCGGGGCGAAGTCCCGGGATCGTCAAGCCCGATTTGGTGGCGTTCGGCGGAACGGAGGGCAATGAATTCATGGTGCTTGGCCCTGGAACGTCACCTGCAGCGGTACCGGTTATGGGAACGAGTTTTGCCGCGCCCAACGCGCTACGGCAGGCTGTGCGTATACGCGAGATCTGCGGCCCGGAAATAACTCCGCTGGTGGCGAAAACGCTGCTGATTCATGCAGCGGAACGCAGAAAGGAAGACAATATGAGCGAAATCGGATGGGGGAAGGTTCCATCCGACGCCACCGAAATCGTCACGACTGAGGACGGGCGTGCTCTTGTCATCTACAAGGGCAGCATCAGGCCGGGGAAGATAGTGCGGGCGACCATACCCGTGCCGCCACGGCTTGATCATGGTGACGTAAAGATTAGAGCGACGTTTTCTTTTACCTGCCGGGTGGATCCCCAATCCCCGGATTCATATACGCGTTCTACGCTTGAGGTCACGTTCAGGCCTGACGCGAACCGAATTGATGAGGGAAAGAAAACGGCAAGGACCGATTCCTTCTTCAGCCGCAACCGCATGGGAACGTCCAGTCTATATCCCGTAGAGGCCGAGAGAAGATCGGATCAGGGGAAGTGGGAGACGGTACTGCACTCCGAGAGGCAATTCAAGGCAGCGAGACTCGCCAAGCCGGTGTTTGACATCCACTATAACGCCCGTGAAGAGGGTGGCGCATCGCTCAGCGTAACGGACAAGTTGGAATACGCGCTTGCGATTACGATTTCCGCCCCAAAGATCGGGAATCTCCATCAGCTGATACTGGACGCATATCCCCAGCTGATTTCTCTTGATCCTCTCCTTGGCGTGTGACGCGCGTTTCGTCGGGGTTCGCCGGTGTCCGGTGTCCGACGGTTCGGTGCGCAAGGGAAAGGGAAAGGATCCGGGCGCGCCCGTGGGCCTGTACGGCGGATCATGGGGAACGGTCCGCCGCACGGGCCCGGGGTCAGGTTCGTCGGATCACTCCTCCGAGCCCTCGGTGTCGGCCGGGGCCTTCGCCTCGCGTCGGCGGGACGCGATCAGCAGGGCCGCGCCTCCGCTGAGCACGACGACCGCGGCCAGCGCGATCAGCGCGATGCCCGCGCCGGTCTGGGCGAGGCTCTTGCGGTAGCCGTTCCAGTCGTCGGTGGCGGACTCCACCTTGGTGTCCGCGCAGTAGTCCTTGCCGTCGATGGTCACGACGTCATCGGACTTGCTCTCGGTCTCGGCCTCGGGCTTGGAGCCGTACTCGTCGTCCGAGGTGCCGTCACCGAACGGGGCCGACGTGTCGACCGGACATTCGGTCAACGGGGTGCCGGTGACCTTGGCTCGGTCGGTGTGGGTCTTGGTGACGCCCTTGAGCGTGCCGGTGACCTCGACGCTTTCGCCGGGCTTGAGCACCTTGGTGTCCCAGTCGGCCGGGTACTTGAGGTCCACGACCTCGCCGTCGCCGACGATGGTGGAGTCCTCGAGCTTGATGTCCTTGGTGCGGAACACCGCGCCCTGCTTCGTGTCGGGGTCGGTCTTGCTCGTGTTCGTGATGGTGAACACGATCTCCGTGTCGCCGGAGACGGTCAAAGCGTCCTTCGAATTGTCGCGGTCGCCGTTCGGCCAGCCGGACTTGCGGTCCCACTTCTGGACGTCGATGCTCGGGGTCATGTCCGGGGTGCGGGTCCACACGACGTTGGATTCGAGAGTCTTGTCGTTGTAGTGCTCCGTGAACTGATTCTCGTGGCGGTCGGTCACGGCGAGGCGCTTGCACTGGATGTAGGCGCGCCAGCCGGCCTCATGGGAGTCGTCGGACACGAGGGCCCTGTAGCGGTCGGTCGCTTCGATGGTGACGACGTTGCGGCCGTCGACGGTGGCCGCGGAGAGGGTGAAGAGGTCGCCGCCGAGCTTCGAGCTGTCGAAACCGGAGCCGGCGATCCTGTCGCCCTTGGACGCGAGGACCTCGCCGCCTGAAAGCAGGTCGCGGGTCGCGTACACGGCCCACTGGCCGGTGTATTCGTCGAAGGCCGGGTCGAGGGAGTCGACGATGTCCCACTTGTCGACCTGCGGGTAGGCGCGGTTGGCCGGCAGGATGGAGCTGTCGAGCTGGTAGAGGAAGCTGCGGCCCTTGTAGATGCTCTTGCCGTTGGCGGATGCGCCGCTGACCTTCACGGTGACGTCCTTGGCCGGGTTGATGGGCTTCAGGGGGTTCGTGACCTCGTTGGTGTCCTTGCGGATCTTGTTGAGCACCTGCGTGGCCTTGTTCTTCACGGTGTAGCCGTCGGTGACCTTGATGACGGTCATCGGCATGGTCACGGTGTACGTGTGGCCGAGAAGCGTCTGGTCGATGGCGGGCTGAGTGAGCGGGTCATGCTCGTCGGACTCGCTGTAGGCCTTGAGGTCTTCCGGCTGCGGGTCGCCCTTGACGGTCTCGCCCGTCGCGGGGATCTCGGTGTCGACCAGCTTGGCGTAGGCGTAGAGCACGCCGTCCTTGTCCTGGATGTTGAACTCGCCGGTGCGGTCCCTGCCGGTCTCGTCAAGGATCTCCACGTGCTTCGCGTCGAGGGTCAGGTACTCCTGGTCGTAGTCGTCCGTCATGCCCAAGCGCCATACCTTGTAGGCGGTGTCGGTGAGCCTGGAGGCGTCGATGTTGACGCGGTAGTACACCTTGTCGCCCAGCAGCGCGGTCTTGCCGTCGATGCTGATGGTCGGGTCCTTCTGCGTGTCCTGCTTGGAGGGCTTGATGACCGGCGGCTCGTTCTCGACCTTGTTGGACGGGGTGACGCCGTTGTTGACGGTCAGCGCGGCCTTGTTGTCGACGGTCTTGTCGGTGGGCGCGTCCTCGTTCACCTTGGCCTCGAAGCGCAGCAGCACGCGCGGGTTGGAGCCGGCCTTCCAGTTGGCGGCAACCCAGTCCTTGGCGAACGTGGCCTCGAACGAGTGGTTGGCTTCGTCCCACTGCACCTTGTAGGCGCTCTTCGGGATGATGCCGCCGGTTCCCAGGTCGGTGATCTCCAGGGTCTGCTTGTTCGCGGTGGTGTACTCGGAATAGGTGTCGCTCAGCTTGATGGCGGTCACCGAATATGCCTGGTCCGCAGGGATCCGCGGGTCCACGCGCACGGTGTATTCCACGGTCTGGCCGGGGAACACGGTCTTGGTGTCGATGCTGGACTGGTCGCCGCCCTGGGAGGATTCGGCGATGACCTGCTTGTGGATCGGGGGCACGGTCACGCAGATCTTCGGCGTGTTGGTGTCCACCGTGCTGCCGCCGACCGTCTGGCCGCCCTTGTTGTCGAGGTCGTCGCCCTTCGGGTCCGCGCACGTGTTGAGCTCGTCGCCCTCCGCCTTGCCGTAGGATTCGAGCAGCTTCACGGTGTCGAAGTTCACGTCGAAGGGGATCACGACGCTGATCTGCTTCGCGGTCTTCAGGTCCTTCTGCGCGGCCTCGTAGGAGTCCTTCGCGCTGACCGTGACCTTGGTGCCCTCGGCGGTGATGTCGAACTGGTCGGTCACGTCCCTGCCGGTCTTGTTCAGGTCGTTGACGCCGGCGTTGGCCTCGTCGGTGGTGTCCTGCTCGTAGACCTTGATGTTGGAGGTGTCCTTCAGGTCGAGGATGCTATCGACGTTGGCGAAGTCGTCGGTCCACGCGATCTCGGGCACGCGGCCCAATCCTGTGGGCAGGGTGCCGGAGATGACCGCCGCCACCTCGTCGCCGAGACGGTAGTACTTGTCGTCGCCGCCCACCTTGTCGCTCTTGGTCGGATCGACGGTCAGCTGCCACTTGCCGCCGACCTTCATGGCCCACGCCTTGTTGGGGTTGGGCGTCCACACGAACACCGGCGGCTCGTTGGTCGGTCGGGTCTCGTTGTTCCACTTCTCGTACGCCTTGTTGGTCAGCTGGATCTTCTTGCCCTCGGTGGCACCCTTTTTGATGGTGCCCGTCAGGTAGAACTTGACCTTGCTCGCGCTGTTCTTGAACATCGTCTTGGCGATGTACGAAGCCTTCGCGGTGGCGGTCGCGGTCCCGGCCTTCCGGTCGATCGCGATGGTGAAGTTCGCGGTCTCGTCCTTGCCGTCGATGAACACCTTGCCGGACTTCCAGTCGATCCACTGGATCGAACCGGTCAGATCATCGGTGATGGAATAGGATGCCAGCGGGTTGAGCAGGTGCGCGGGGATGCTGCCGTTGACGACCACGCCCACCTGGTCGCCCACCAGGAACGTCTTCTGATCGACGCCCTGCTGGTTGGTCCAATCATTGTCCTCGGCGACCAGAGCGCCGGACTCGTCCAGCACCCACACCTTGTCCGGGGTCGGCGTGACCTTGCCCACGCTGTCGCTGTCACCGGTCTGGCAGTCGGCCAGGCTGCCGGTGCCGTTGTCTCCGTTCCAGCACGCCACGGAACCGTCGTTGATCTCGTAGTCGCCGCCGGTCGGTTTCGCGCTCTGTGGCACGTTCAGCGTGTAGAGGCCGGAATGCGGGGCGGTGGCGTGCGCCTTGACCACGCGCTTGCCATCGATGGAATCGTCGATGGAAATGTCCGCCGGCACGATGTTGCCGTTCGCGTCGGTCACGGTCACCTTGCTCACGTCGTCCTGCTCGGTGCCGCCGATCACCACGTCCCTGGTGTCGATCGTGTCGTAGATCCAGAACTTGCCGGAGGCGTTGGAATGCGCCTTGATGTGCGCCGTGTACAGCGAACCGGACGCGATGGAGTCGTTGCCGTCCCGCACCGTGTCGCCGGCCCCGTTGGTCAGCCATTTCTCGGGCGGGGTGGTGGTCTTCTCGCCGGACTCCTTGCCGTCGTTCTCTCCCTTGTGGGAGACCGCCTCGGCCATGTCGCCCTGCTTCGCCACGTCAACGTCCCACCAGCGCTTGCCCGCAGGCCACGACTCCCACGAGGCGTCCATGTCCTTGAAGGACGCGCTCACTGTGGCGCTGCCCTTGTTGGATGCGGTGAACTGCTTCGCCACCGTCTTCTCGGTGCCGTCAATGCCACGCCAGTGCAGGGTCGCGGTGCCGTTCACGTTCTCGGTCTTCGACCCGTCGGTGGACAGGCTGATCGTGTCCGAAGCATCCTTGGTGTCGCCCGACTGGCCCGACATCTCCGCAGCCTGCGTGCTGATGCTCAGATGATAGGTCGGCGGCTTCGGCTGGTACTTGTCCAGCACGATCACCACGATCGACGGCTTGCTGGAAGCCTCCACATTACGACGCATAATCGCATCCACGCTGTTCGACGGATCATCCGAGAAGCCATCGGATGTGTGGTAATTCTGAGTGCCTGCATATTTATAGGTGTTCGGTGCGACGTAGGTGTTCCAGTTGTCGTACCAGCCACCGGTCCCGGTCGGCGAAGCCACGCCGGACCCGTTGTAGATGTAGTTGCCGCCGATGACGGCTGGCACCGCGCCGACCGCGACCACTCGGCAGTCGCCGTTGCCCTCGCCGGGGTGACGCCGCTGGAAACCGGTCTCGCATTCCGTGCGGGCCTGGTCCAATGCGGCCTGCGCCTTGGTGATGCCGTTGCCCTCCAAAGTGACGCCGGCATTGTTCATGGCGGCGCGCACCGAATCAAGACTCGTGGCCGGACCCCAAGCGCCCGAAGCATCGTCCTTGTACTGCCAGAACTGCACCGCGGCCAGGTCGCCGCCCGTGCCGGGCTGGTTGCCGCCGCCACCGCCCGCGAACGCGGTCGATGCGACGACGCCGCCGGCACCAAGCGTGGCGATCGCAGCCACCGCCGCGACACCGGCCTTCATCATCTTCCTGCCAAAGTTCATGTAAATGAACCTCCGTTAACCTTGTCTGTTCATCCCCTCCCCTCAATCGTTCCGGTCATGGCCCCGCCGCCTTTTTTTCAAGGGGTGGCGGGGCTTCCGACCGCAGGAATAACGGGAGGTAGCCACCGGTTGGCCCGGCAGCCACCAACAAGCCTCACAGACGACACGCCGAACCACGGAGCATGGCGTCTACAAAAATCCGGAAGTATTTCCCGGCAACACGGGCACACGGGAATAAGGGAATACAGGTTCGCGGGAACATGTCCCTTCCTCACAAAATCCATGAAAAAAGGCCCGCACCGATTCCCCAGTGCGGGCCACAAACAGCCAATCATCAATCAGTGCTGAATAAGATTGTTCGGCGGAACATAGCAGTCCTCAGTGCAGCCGTAAGAGCCGTTGAGGTTCGGCTTCGGGACGGAGGCGGCGGCCGGGCCGGAGCCGCCCGATGTGGTGCCACGGTATGTGTTGGAGCCGGAAGTGGAGCCTTCCGTGCGCCCGTACGCGCCGCCGGAGTAGGAGGAGCCGCCGTTGTAGGCGGATTGGGCCTGCGCCTGAGCCTGGGCGGCCGCTGCGGCGGCTTGCGCATCCGCGTCCGTCTTTGCCTGGACGCTCGCGTTCACGCCATTGATGGCATCCTCCACCGTCTTGCGCGCCCCGTCGATCTTCGCCGGATCGTTCCCGTCCTTCAGCCCGTTCGCCGCGTCGATGGCGTTCGACAATGCGTCGCGGGTGGCGTTGTCCGCGACCTTGCCGTCCGAATCCGCGAGCAGCCTCGACGCCTCGTCCAGCTTCGCCGTCAGATTCGTTTTCGCGGTCTCCAGGGTCTTCGCGGCCTTGGATTCGATGACGGCCTTCACCGCCTTCGACAGGCTCTGTTCGTGGGTCTTGTACCAGTCGGCCTGTTCGCCCAGCTTCACGGTGGCGGCATCCAAGCCCTTCGCGTCCTCGGCCACGCAGCCCTCGTATTCGGGTGCCGAGGCCTTGAGCTCCTTGCCCAATGATTCGACGGTCTTCGCGTCCTTGACCTGTTCGGCCTTGACGGCGGCGGCATCGGCCGCATCCCCGTTGAGCAGCGCGTTATACTCGTTGGCCTGGCTGCGCACGCCGTCGGCGGCGGTGGCGCACGCCTCCTTCGCTTCCGCGAGCTTCGCGCCACGGTACATGTTCCAGCCGACGACTCCCGCCACGACCAGCACGACCGCGCAGACGACGGCGATCAGGGGCAGCAGCCACTTCGGCCGCTTCCTTCCGTCCACGCCGCCACGGGCCTCCGCAACGTTTGCGGCAGCGGTTTCGACGGGTTCGAGGGCTTCCGTCTTGTCGATCTCGTTCTCGGGGTTCATTGTCGTTCTCCTTGTTTTGATTGTCGTCTCAATTTCGTCTCTCATCGCAGCGTCTCCCGCGCGATGTCGAGCAGCCGCCCGTCACGGCCGGGTTGGGCGTCCGCTGTGTGGGAGAGCCAGTCCTGATCGACGTCGAGGGTCAGGTCATCGAAGGCCTGTTGCCCGTCATCGCGGCCCAGCAGGCCGCGTAGCCTGAACGTCTCGTTCATGTGCTGTCCGTCCCATTCGATGCGCCGGGCGTACAGCAGGAAATCCAGAGTAAGGAACCCCGGCCCGGCCTTGTCCACCTGCACGTACCGGGAGCGCGTCGGCGCGAGCCTCACCCGCGGCACGCCTTTCAGCCGTTCGTGCAACGGACTGCCCGGCACGATGTAGCGTTTGACCAGGTTCTGTCCGCCGGCCGCGAAGAACAGCATCTGCGGCAGATTGCCGTAGGTCGCGTCGTAATAGCGCCATCCCTGGTCGTCCCGCCATCTGCGAAGCATGTCACGGGCGGCCCCCGGCCCCAGATGGATGCCGGAGAACCGTTCCCACGCCAGCGTCACCCGGTCGAACTCACCGCGCATGAGACCATACAGGGCCCGACCTGTCGGATCCTTCGGATGACGTCTCGCTCGGGTGTCCGTCCGATGGTTCGGATCCGCATACGGGCAGTGCAGATAGGCGTCCTCGTCGTAGCGGCACAGGCCCGGCACGTCGCCCCGGTGGTGCCGCCCGTAGGGCCGGCGCGCACGGCTTTCCTCCTGCCGGCGGAACAGGCCGACGATCTGGATGGGATTGTCGCACAGCGGGCACACCGCGTAGTAGGACGGCCCCGTGTCGCCGTCACGACGCCACGGGGCCACGCCGCCGGTGCACCCCATGTATGACTCCTGGCTGATCACGATGCTTTCCGCCCTTCCCGGCCATGCCTTGAACACATCCATAGTCGGCTCCCCTCGCCGCGCATCGTCGTCATCGATACCTCCTGTTGATTCTAACCCACCAATCCGCCGGCAGCTCGGGCACCGCGCCCTCGCGTTCGGCGAACGCGAGGCACGCGAGCACCGTGCGCAATCCCAACGGGAACTCCCGTCGTCCCTGACGCATCAGGAACGTCCAGTCCTCCGTGCACTCCTCGCAATCCGAATGGTCCATGATCCCGCGACGGGCCAGTGCGGCCCGCTCCTCGATGTCATCCGTCATCATCCACTCCTTCTTCCGTCTTGCTTCGCCTCGGCCCTTGCATCCGCCGCGTCGAGGGGAGGGCAGTCGCGTTCGATCCATGCCGTGAGCATGTCGCGGATGGTGGTGCCGCGTCGCACGGCCTCGGCCTTGAACCGTTTCTTGAGCATGGGGTCGAGCTCCACCGTGATCTTGGGCAGCTTGACCGGTTTCTTGTAGTCGGTGAGGGTCGATGCCAGCATGTTCCTCGTGGTCATCGGCTTGTTGATCTCCATGATGTTGTTCCTTTCCGTGTCCCCGTGTCCACGGGTTTGCGTGGACACGGGTTTCCGGGTTTCCGGTTCTGCGGGTGTCAGGCGTTGAATGCGTCGCTGAGTTCCTTGGCGATAAGCCCGTAGCCCGAGGCGGACGGGAACCGGCCCTCGTCCGGCGCGAGACGCATGGCCTCCTTGTACGGGATGGTCTCCCTGCAATGGGCCAGTCCGTTCTCGGCCAGGAACTCCTCGGCGTGCCTGAGGCTGCGCGTGCCGTAGCGGGTCTGGGTCAGCAGCACCGAGGAGGGCTTGTTGATCTGCCGGATGGTCTCCAGCATGCGTTCCAGGTCGATGGGGCCGGTGGTGGTGACGAGCAGCACGAGGTCGGCCGCGTCCACCGCCGCCTCCACCAGATCGGTCTGCAAGGAAGGCGTGTCGATCAGCACCCATTCCTCCTCGGCGGGCGCGGCGACGGTGAACCGGTTGACGACCTCCACCCCGAAGGGCAGTGGGCGGCCGGCCGATAGGGCCTTGTGCGCCCACAGGGTCGCCGCGCCGGACGGGTCGGCGTCGCGCACCGTCACGGTATGGCCCAGTCGGGCGAGTGCTTCGGCGGTGCCGATGGCGCTGGTGGTCTTGCCGACCCCGCCCTTGAGGTTGACGAAGGCCACCGTTTTCGTGTTCGTGGTCATTGGGATCGTTCCTTTCATTCGGGTTTCCGGCTTCCCGTGTCCACGGGTGCACGGTTCCACGGTTTGCCGCGTATACGGGTTTCCGGAATGGTTCGTCCTTATGGGGCCGGACCGGTTATCTGTATCGGATTGTCTTCAGAAGAGGGTGTCCTGCAAGGGCGGGGTGTGTGTGGCGGCGGCCGGGGCCTTCGCCTTGCCGGTCGAGCGTGTGGTGGCGCGCCATCGTTGCTGGCGTGCGTTGCGCTGCTCGGTCTTGCGGCGTTTGCATTCGCGTTCGCGTGCCGCCGCCACGATCTCGGGGTTCTCGCGGATGTACCGGGCAAGCCGCCGTTCGGCGGTCGGGTCGTCGGGGTCGAACCGGAATCCGGCCTCCTGCGCGGTCTTCAGCACCTGGCGTCGGGCCCTCAACGGCAGTCCGCCGTAGATGCCGTACTGGTCCCGGACCATGATGCCGAACGCGAGGCATTCGGCCCTGACCGGGCAGGCCTCGCAGATCCGCACCGCCGCGCGGCGCAGCTCGTATTGGGTTCGCTGGTTGGGCAGGTCGTCGGGCCCCCACATGCGGTCCGACCACGAGTCGGGGAAATCCGCGCATTCGCCTTTCAGGAACATGCCGGCACCTCCTTCGGCCCACGGCCGCCGATGAAGCCGAAACGGACGGACGCCGGCCCGGTCCCGGACGGCTTCCGCTGCCCGAAGCCGTCGTCCTTCTCCCTGGATTCCGCGTCCAGGAAGGCGCGGCCCGCCCGCAATGCCTCCAGCACGGCATTGCGTTCGCCTTCGGCATCGTTCGCGGGGACGCGCTTCAGCAGCCGGCGCAGGGTGCGTGGTGCCTCGAACCCGTCATTTCCCGCATCGAAGTCGTAAGGGTCGAGCAGTTTCCACACGCGCCGGTCCAGGTTGTCGGGGATGCCGTAGTTCGGCACCTTCTCCCTGGATTCCGCGCTTGGCGGTTGCGCCGTTTCGCCCTTGTCGGCGAGGATGCCGTGTTCGGCGAGCAGGCGACGCCCGTGGGGGTCGTCGGCCATCTGGAGGCATACCTGGTCCCAGTGCCGTGCGAGGGAGCGGGGGCCGGTGAGCGTGCGACGCCAGAAACCGTCATACGGTTTGCCGGAAGCGTCGCCCTTGTCGGTCTTGGAAGGCGGCAGCGACACCCATTCGGCCACGGCCAGCACCAGTGGCATGCCGTGGCGGGCGATCAGCCGTCGGGCGGCGTCGAGTTCGCGTTTGCCGGGCCGGGCCAACGGTTCGGGCACCGGCATCGGCGGCATGGCGCGCAGCCCGTCCGCCATCGTGCGGCACACCGCCTCCGCGTCGGAACCGGCCTCGGCGGATTCGCTGCTTGGGGGTTCGGCTCCGGCGGTGTCGGCCCATGAACCGTCCTCGCGGATTCCGTCATCGTCCGGGGAGGTCTCTCCGCTTGCGGGGAGATGCCCCGTAGGGGCAGAGGGGTTATTACGTACTAGGGACGTACTGTAGCTCACCAGGTGAGCTGGGGGTGGGGTCACAGCTGTGAACCGTGGTTCACCCGTGAGCTGGGGTTTTCCCGTGTCCCCGTCGACATAACCACGGTCCACATGTGAGCCGGGGTTTCCCTTCGCCCTGTTTTCCGTGGAAGGCCGTCCGCCTCGGGTCGAGTCGATGTCGTTCGAGTCGAAGAAGTCGGGGTCGAGCTCCAGACGGTTCCCCAGGCACAGATCCCACACGACGGGCCGGTGCCACTCGCTGAAATGCCCGGCCTGGCGCTGGTCGCCGCGACGGATCAGCCCGTTCGCTTCCAGCCATGACAGGTGGCGTTTGACCGTGCTCACGCTGCACTTGCACCACGCGGCCAGCTTCCTGTGCGTCGGATGCGCGTTGCGCCCCTCGTCGTCGGCCACGTTCGCCAGACACATCAGCACGCGAGCGGCACCGTTGTGCCTGGCGTCCACGGGCGCGAACCTGAGCGCCCAATCGACCGCGTTCACGCTCATGCGGCACCCCCTCGGCGGGAGTCTTGCAGACGTGCGCGCAGCATGGGCACGCGCGGCACGGGAACGTCGAGCATCATCGACAGGTAGAAGTCGTGGCTGCCGTCCGACGGGCAGGCCGCCAACAGGCCCGAAGCGAACCCATGGGGCGGGAAGCCGCCATGACGCGCGGCACGCTCATGCGTTTCATGCGCTCTCATGGCTCTCCTCACTCACGGAACCGGCCGACTCCTCACGCCAACGGGCCTCAAGCATGTCGCGGCGCGTGGCCGCGCGGCACAGGGCGAACGTCAGCAGACAGGACGCGGCGAGAACGAAAACGACGGCGATCACGAGTATGAGGTGCATCATCGGCCCGCCCCCATCGATCGCGCGAGGGAGGCCAGCAGACGGACCACAAGAAGCACGATGCCGACTGCCAGACGCAGGAACGGCAACAGCAGGCCGAAACAGGCCACCGCAAGCACCACGAACAGCAGGATCACCAATTCCACCACTCATCACCCCCGCTCACCGAGGGATGCCTGAGCATCGAGAACGCCGCGTCATCGCCGCTGAGGGCCTCCACGTCGCGCATCAACGCGTCGATCTCGTCGGACACCATGCCCGCACCGGCCTCGTAGCCGCGATTGAACACGCAATCCGACGGACCGCCATGGATCAGACGACGGTTCACCGTCCGAGCCGGCGACGAAGCGTTCCGCACGTCACGAAGCGCGTCATGCCGGCCGATCAGATAGGCGACCGCCATGACCTCCCTCACGGTCATCGACGCATCCACGGACAGGGACAACAGGGACATGTAGTCCCGGAAATTCGAGCGCTCCTCGTTATCGAGGGAACGCGCGCCAACGGTCATGGTCATTGCCTCACCTCCGCGTGAAGGGACCAGAAAGCGAAATCCCAGGCATCGCGCGAGTTACGGTCGCACCAGCAACCCACAC
This sequence comes from Collinsella sp., assembly GCA_047247485.1. Lineage (GTDB taxonomy): Bacteria > Actinomycetota > Coriobacteriia > Coriobacteriales > Coriobacteriaceae > Collinsella. The sequence goes on from JBKTTM010000007.1 coordinate 78,295, forward strand.
AAGCCAGGCCGCAGGCCACCGGCACCAAAGCGAATCCCGGCAGAAGCAGATTCCTCGCGGCAAGCAGAATCGCCAGAAAAACCACGCACGACAACGCGGCCAGCATCGAAGCGGCAAGACCCGCCAGCTCGTAGCGCCGGGCAGAGCGTCGCCAATACAGGGATTCGGAAAATGTAGACGCCATGCACCGCGAACCATTCACGGGGGCGTTACCATCAAAATCAGAAGTCGGCACAGCGACTTCGGTTACACTAGACATTTGTGCAGCCTCCATAATCTAAAAGGCAATGCGAACGATTCGAAGTTTGGCGACTGGGGAATCGTCCGACATTGGATGTGTTGCATACGCCCGGTTTCGATGTATCAGATCGAGACCGGGCATTTTCTTGAAATGAGAAAAACCACTAACCTCCTCTTCTACTGGGTCCAGCCATCAAGTGATTGCCTTCTCGCAAGAGGGCAGGTTATTGATGCCAAGAACGAAATCAGCGGAAAGTCCGTAGTGGTCATAAAGAAACAGCAAGTCCTTCTGCTGCCAGCCCAAATGCCCGTTCTCTTTCTGAGAAAGAGTGGAAGCGGATTGGCCCATGTCGGCAGCAAGGGCAGCCTGAGTCACATCGTGATCCTTCCTCCACTGTTTCATCGGAGAAGCCATATCTACTCTTTTCCTAAAGTCTTTAGCCTAACTAATGTTTTTAGAATACACTTTGGTTTGACTAAAGTCAAATCGCAAACTAGAGTATCTTAATGAGATAAAGGTTTATTGATAGAATAGGATTAGAATATGCGTACATTATTATCCGCAGATCAGGCGAATCAGGCACCCCCCGATACCTTGGGCGAATACACAGAACGTGTGCTCAACTACAATGTGGACGCCCGGCGCAAGCAGCTGAAGCGAACCCAGAAATCACTGATGCAGCCGATGGGGGTTACAAGCGAAGGGGCTGTATCTCAACGACTCAAAGGCATTACTCATTGGTCTCTGATTAGCGCGGTCAATGTTGCCCAGAGCCTCGATACAAGTATTGAAAAACTACTTGATGACAGTGCCATGAAGATGGAGATCGAACGCCAAGCGGTCGCACTGCGCGTTCAACTGGATCAAATAAATCAGATGACGGGAAACAAGAAAGCCACCGGCGACACGCCGGTGGCTTCAGGTGAGCTCCTCAGGGGCAGCAGCCACTTCGGCCGCCTCCTTCCGTCCACGCCGCCACGGGCCTCCGCAACGTTTGCGGCAGCGGTTTCGACGGGTTCGAGGGCTTCCGTTTTGTCGATCTCGTTCTCGGGGTTCATTGTCGTTCTCCTTGTTTTGATTGTCGTCTCAATTTCGTCTCTCATCGCAGCGTCTCCCGCGCGATGTCGAGCAGCCGCCCGTCACGGCCGGGTTGGGCGTCCGCTGTGTGGGAGAGCCAGTCCTGATCGACGTCGAGGGTCAGGTCATCGAAGGCCTGTTGCCCGTCGTCGCGGCCCAGCAGGCCGCGTAGCCTGAACGTCTCGTTCATGTGCTGTCCGTCCCATTCGATGCGCCGGGCGTACAGCAGGAAATCCAGAGTAAGGAACCCCGGCCCGGCCTTGTCCACCTGCACGTACCGGGAGCGCGCCGGCGCGAGCCTCACCTGCGGCACGCCTTTCAGCCGTTCGTGCAACGGACTGCCCGGCACGATGTAGCGTTTGACCAGGTTCTGTCCGCCGGCCGCGAAGAACAGCATCTGCGGCAGATTGCCGTAGGTCGCGTCGTAATAGCGCCATCCCTGGTCGTCCCGCCATCTGCGAAGCATGTCACGGGCGGCCCCCGGCCCCAGATGGATGCCGGAGAACCGTTCCCACGCCAGCGTCACCCGGTCGAACTCGCCGCGCATGAGACCATACAGGGCCCGCCCGGTCGGATCCTTCGAATGACGTCTCGCTCGGGTGTCCGTCCGATGGTTCGGATCCGCATACGGGCAGTGCAGGTAGGCGTCCTCGTCGTAGCGGCACAGGCCCGGCACGTCGCCCCGGTGGTGCCGCCCGTAGGGCCGGCGCGCACGGCTTTCCTCCTGCCGGCGGAACAGACCGACGATCTGGATGGGATTGTCGCACAGCGGGCACACCGCGTAGTAGGACGGCCCCTTGTCGCCGTCACGACGCCACGGGGCCACGCCGCCGGTGCACCCCATGTATGACTCCTGGCTGATCACGATGCTTTCCGCCCTTCCCGGCCATGCCTTGAACACATCCATAGTCGGCCCCCCTCGCCGCGCATCGTCGTCATCGATACCTCCTGTTGATATTAACCCACCAATCCGCCGGCAGCTCGGGCACCGCGCCCTCGCGTTCGGCGAACGCGAGGCACGCGAGCACCGTGCGCAATCCCAACGGGAACTCCCGCCGTCCCTGACGCATCAGGAACGTCCAGTCCTCCACGCAGTCCTCGCAATCCGAATGATCCATGATCCCGCGACGGGCCAGCACGGCCCGCTCCTCGATGTCATCCGTCATCATCCACTCCTTCTTCCGTCTTGCTTCGCCTCGGCCCTTGCATCCGCCGCGTCGAGGGGAGGGCAGTCATGTTCGATCCATGCCGTGAGCATGTCGCGGATGGTGGTGCCGCGTCGCACGGCCTCGGCCTTGAACCGTTTCTTGAGCATGGGGTCGAGCTCCACCGTGATCTTGGGCAGCTTGACCGGTTTCTTGTAGTCTGTGAGCGTCGATGCCAGCATGTTCCTGGTGGTCATCGGCTTGTTGATCTCCATGATGTCGTTCCTTTCCGTGTCCCCGTATCCACGGGTTTGCGTGGATACGGGATTGCGGGGTGTCGGTTTTGCGGGTGTCATGCGGCGAATGCGTCGCTGAGTTCCCTGGCGATCAGTCCGTAGCCCGAAGCGGACGGGAACCGCCCCTCGTCCGATGCGAGGCGCATGGCCTCCTTGTACGGGATGGTCTCTTGGCATCGGGCCAGTCCGTTCTCGGCCAGGAACTCCTCGGCGTGCCTGAGGCTGCGCGTGCCGTAGCGGGTCTGGGTCAACAACACCGAGGAGGGCTTGTTGATCTGCCGGATGGTCTCCAGCATGCGTTCCAGGTCGATGGGTCCGGTGGTGGTGACGAGCAGCACGAGGTCGGCCGCGTCCACCGCCGCCTCCACCAGATCGGTCTGCAAGGGAGGTGTGTCGATCAGCACCCATTCCTCCTCGGCGGGTGCGGCGACGGTGAAACGGTTGACCACCTCCACTCCGAAGGGCAGGGGCCGGCCGGCCGATTCGGCCTTGTGCGCCCACAGGGTCGCCGCGCCGGACGGGTCGGCGTCACGTACCGTCACCGTGCGGCCGAGGCGAGTGAGCGCTTCGGCGGTGCCGATGGCGCTGGTGGTCTTTCCCACCCCGCCCTTGAGGTTGACGAAGGCCACGGTTTTCGTGTTCGTGTTCATTTTGCATTGTTCCTTTCACTGGTTTTCCGGCTTCCCGTGTCCACGGGTGGCCGGTTTCCTGTAAATACGGGTTTCCGTGATGATTCGGCCTCATGGGCCGGATCGGTGGTTTCGGTTGGTCGGAATGTTGGTTTATTGGTTTGCCGTTTTGCTTTCGGGAGTGGGAATGCGCCCCTCGGCGAGGTGCCGTTTGGCGGCGTTGATGACCGTGCCGGTCATGTCGGGGGATGTGTCCCAGCGGCGGCGTTCGCCGTTCCTGGCGGTGGCCTCGAACCTGACGGCCACGTACTGTTCCCGACAGTCGCCGGCATCGATGGTGATGGTGGCGGGCATGGCCGTTATCACGCCGCCAAGCGCATACACCTCCAATCGTTTGATGGTCCTGGCCGTTCCGTCCTTGGAGGGCGACGGCGCGAACTCGCGGCCGAACCTGGCCTCCGGGATCGCGCCGCGCGCCGCGTTCTCGATCACGTTCGCCAGCTTTGCGGACAGCGTCTTCATCGTTCGCCTCCTTCGTTTGCCGCGTCGATGACCGCCACCACCACGTGACGTTCCCAGTCCTCGCGTGATGCAAAGGCTTCGCCGCAGTTGCACACGTACTCGCCGTGTCCCTTGGCCGTGTCGAAGAAGCAGGAGGGCGCGCAGTCCGCGGTGTGGAAGGCAAATTCGGCACGGGCCCGTTCCAGTCCCGCGACCGTCTCCTTTTCGACGGCGGCGGGATCGACGCCCTTCAGCGCCTGGCTGAGATTGCGGCGCGCCTGGCCGGCGGTCATGCCTGTGTAGGACAGCACGTATGGCTCGGGGCTGAAGCAGGTGACTTTCAGACTGCATTCATGCAATGCTTCCACGCTCATGGTTTTTTCCTTTCAATGGTTTTCCGGCTTCCCGTGTCCACGGGTGCACGGTTCCACGGTTTGCCGCGTATACGGGTTTCCGTAGATGGCTTGGCCTTGCGGGGCCGGATTGGATTGTTTTCAGAAGAGGGTGTCCTGCAAGGGCGGGGTGTGTGTGGCGGCGGCCGGGGCCTTCGCCTTGCCGGTCGAGCGTGTGGTGGCGCGCCATCGTTGCTGGCGTGCGGTCGCGCTGCTCGGTACTTGCGTCGTCTGCATTCGCGTTCGCGTGCCGCCGCCACGATTTCCGGGTTCGCGCGGATGAAGCGTGCGAGCCGCTGTTCGGCGGTCGGGTCGTTCGGGTCGAACCGGAATCCGGCCTCCTGAGCGATTTTCAGGACCTGACGGCGGGCCCTCAACGGCAGTCCGCCGTAGATGCCGTACTGGTCCTGGACCATGATGCCGAACGCGAGGCATTCGGCCCTGACCGGGCAGGCCTCGCAGATCCGCACCGCCGCACGCCGCAGTTCGTATTGGGTTCGCCGGTTGGGCAGGTCGTCGGGACCCCACATGCGGTCCGACCACGAGTCGGGGAAATCCGCGCATTCTCCCTTCAGGAACATGCCGGCACCTCCTTCGGCCCACGGCCGCCGATGAAGCCGAAACGGACGGATGCCGGCCCGGTCTCGGCCGGCTTCCGTTGCCCGAAGCCGTCGTCCTTCTCCCTGGATTCCGCGTCCAGGAAGGCTTGGCCCGCTCGCAATGCCTCCAGCACGGCATTGCGTTCGCCTTCGGCATCGTTCGCGGGGACGCGCTTCAACAGCCGACGCAAGGTGCGCGGTGCCTCGAACCCGTCATTGCCCGCATCGAAGTCGTAAGGGTCGAGCAGTTTCCACACGCGCCGGTCCAGGTTGTCGGGGATGCCGTAGTTCGGCGCCTTCGGCGTGGATTCCGCGCTCGGCGGTTGCGCCGGTTCGCCCTTGTCGGCGATGACGCCGTGTTCGGCGAGCAGGCGACGCCCGTGGGGGTCGTCGGCCATCTGGAGGCATACCTGGTCCCAGTGCCGTGCGAGGGAGCGGGGGCCGGTGAGCGCGCGACGCCAGAAACCGTCATACGGCTTGCCGGAAGCGTCGCCCTTGTCGGTCTTGGAAGGCGGCAGCGACACCCATTCGGCCACGGCCAGCACCAGTGGCATGCCGTGGCGGGCGATCAGCCGTCGGGCGGCGTCGAGTTCGCGTTTGCCGGGCCGGGCCAACGGGTCGGGCACCGGCATCGGCGGCATGGCGCGCAGCCCGTCCGCCATCGTGCGGCACACCGCCTCCGCGTCGGAACCGGCCCCGGCGGATTCGCTGCTCGGGGGTTCGGCTCCGGCGGCGTCGGCCCATGAACCGTCCTCGCGGATTCCGTCATCGTCCGGGGAGGTCTCTCCGCTTGCGGGGAGATGCCCCGTAGGGGCAGAGGGGTTATTACGTACTAGGGACGTACTGTAGCTCACCAGGTGAGCTGGGGGTGGGGTCACAGCTGTGAACCGTGGTTCACCCGTGAGCTGGGGTTTTCCCGTGTCCCCGTCGACATAACCACGGTCCACATGTGAGCCGGGGTTTCCCTTCGCCCTGTTTTCCGTGGAAGGCCGTCCGCCTCGGGTCGAGTCGATGTCGTTCGAGTCGAAGAAGTCGGGGTCGAGCTCCAGACGGTTCCCCAGGCACAGATCCCACACGACGGGCCGGTGCCACTCGCTGAAATGCCCGGCCTGGCGCTGGTCGCCGCGACGGATCAGCCCGTTCGCTTCCAGCCATGACAGGTGGCGTTTGACCGTGCTCACGCTGCACTTGCACCACGCGGCCAGCTTCCTGTGCGTCGGATGCGCGTTGCGCCCCTCGTCGTCGGCCACGTTCGCCAGACACATCAGCACGCGAGCGGCACCGTTGTGCCTGGCGTCCACGGGCGCGAACCTGAGCGCCCAATCGACCGCGTTCACGCTCATGCGGCACCCCCTCGGCGGGAGTCTTGCAGACGTGCGCGCAGCATGGGCACGCGCGGCACGGGAACGTCGAGCATCATCGACAGGTAGAAGTCGTGGCTGCCGTCCGACGGGCAGGCCGCCAACAGGCCCGAAGCGAACCCATGGGGCGGGAAGCCGCCATGACGCGCGGCACGCTCATGCGTTTCATGCGCTCTCATGGCTCTCCTCACTCACGGAACCGGCCGACTCCTCACGCCAACGGGCCTCAAGCATGTCGCGGCGCGTGGCCGCGCGGCACAGGGCGAACGTCAGCAGATAGGACGCGGCGAGAATGATGACGACGGCGATCACGAGTATGAGGTGCATCATCGGCCCGCCCCCATCGATCGCGCGAGGGAGGCCAGCAGACGGACCACAAGAAGCACGATGCCGACTGCCAGACGCAGGAACGGCAACAGCAGGCCGAAACAGGCCACCGCAAGCACCACGAACAGCAGGATCACCAATTCCACCACTCATCACCCCCGCTCACCGAGGGATGCCTGAGCATCGAGAACGCCGCGTCATCGCCGCTGAGGGCCTCCACGTCGCGCATCAACGCGTCGATCTCGTCGGACACCATGCCCGCACCGGCCTCGTAGCCGCGATTGAACACGCAATCCGACGGACCGCCATGGATCAGACGACGGTTCACCGTCCGAGCCGGCGACGAAGCGTTCCGCACGTCACGAAGCGCGTCATGCCGGCCGATCAGATAGGCGACCGCCATGACCTCCCTCACGGTCATCGACGCATCCACGGACAGGGACAACAGGGACATGTAGTCCCGGAAATTCGAGCGCTCCTCGTTATCGAGGGAACGCGCGCCAACGGTCATGGTCATTGCCTCACCTCCGCGTGAAGGGACCAGAAAGCGAAATCCCAGGCATCGCGCGAGTTACGGTCGCACCAGCAACCCACACAAGCCAGGCCGCAGGCCACCGGCACCAAAGCGAATCCCGGCAGAAGCAGATTCCTCGCGGCAAGCAGAATCGCCAGAAAAACCACGCACGACAACGCGGCCAGCATCCAGGAGACAAGTCCCAGAGCTCGTAGCGCCGGGCAGAACGTCGCCAATACAAAGATTCGGAAAATGTAGACGCCATGTCCCGCGAACCATTCGCGGGGGCGTTACCATCAAAATCAGAAGTCGGCACAGCGACTTCGGTTACACTAGACATTTGTGCAGCCTCCATAATCTAAAAGGCAATGCGAACGATTCGAAGTTTGGCGACTGGGGAATCGTCCGACATTGGATGTGTTGCATACGCCCGGTTTCGATGTATCAGATCGAGACCGGGCATTTTCTTGAAATGAGAAAAACCACTAACCTCCTCTTCTACTGGGTCCAGCCATCAAGTGATTGCCTTCTCGCAAGAGGGCAGGTTATTGATGCCAAGAACGAAATCAGCGGAAAGTCCGTAGTGGTCATAAAGAAACAGCAAGTCCTTCTGCTGCCAGCCCAAATGCCCGTTCTCTTTCTGAGAAAGAGTGGAAGCGGATTGGCCCATGTCGGCAGCAAGGGCAGCCTGAGTCACATCGTGATCCTTCCTCCACTGTTTCATCGGAGAAGCCATATCTACTCTTTTCCTAAAGTCTTTAGCCTAACTAATGTTTTTAGAATACACTTTGGTTTGACTAAAGTCAAATCGCAAACTAGAGTATCTTAATGAGATAAAGGTTTATTGATAGAATAGGATTAGAATATGCGTACATTATTATCCGCAGATCAGGCGAATCAGGCACCCCCCGATACCTTGGGCGAATACACAGAACGTGTGCTCAACTACAATGTGGACGCCCGGCGCAAGCAGCTGAAGCGAACCCAGAAATCACTGATGCAGCCGATGGGGGTTACAAGCGAAGGGGCTGTATCTCAACGACTCAAAGGCATTACTCATTGGTCTCTGATTAGCGCGGTCAATGTTGCCCAGAGCCTCGATACAAGTATTGAAAAACTACTTGATGACAGTGCCATGAAGATGGAGATCGAACGCCAAGCGGTCGCACTGCGCGTTCAACTGGATCAAATAAATCAGATGACGGGAAACAAGAAAGCCACCGGCGACACGCCGGTGGCTTCAGGTGAGCTCCTGCGGCTGGGCTTGAACCAGCG